>CAJXMJ010000007.1 GCA_913056455.1 uncultured Fodinibius sp. | reverse complement strand
GAAAAACGTGGGGGCTATCAGTTTTCTGGTCAGGATGTATACCTAAATATAGCGGGGGGATTAAAAGTGAACGATCCTGCTGCTGATTTAGGGGTAACTCTGGCATTAGTATCAAGCTTTTTGGATAAGCCGATTTCTAATAAAGTTGCATTTTTAGGTGAAGTGGGACTGGGAGGAGAAGTTCGTACAGTAAATAAAATTGATCACCGCCTTACCGAAATCAATAAACTGGGATTTGGCCATGCCATTATTCCCAAATCTAATACTGTACAGGATAATAGTGATCTCAAAACCAGCGGGGTTGCCAATATCTCATCAGCGATAAAAAAAGCCCTTTAGTATCAAACTAAAGAGCCTTTTTCAGATCAAGTAATATTTTAGTACTGGTTTCGCTCTCTTCTGCGTTGTTCACGAATGCTTTTCTTCAATGCCTCACGACGTTCTTTCGAAGGCTTGGTATACTGTTGATTCTCTTTGTATTCGTTGAGAATTCGTGAACGTGCAACCAGTTTTTTGAACCGGTTAACGGCTCTGTCAATGCTTTCGTTATCTTTTACTTTAACTCCAACCATATAATGTAAATTGTTTTACTTTCAATTCTCGGACGCGAAATATAAGGATTCTTTTGTAAATGTACATATTTATAACAAAGAAAAATCGTGTATCATTTCTAATAAAGTTGGATGTCTATTCCTATTCCAAATTCCCAGCCAGAGCCATACCATCTGAAATCATTTGAAACGTTGACGCGCTTGGGTTCACCATTCGGATATCGGTCTACTATTTCCGTGACGGTACCAAAATTGCCATTAGATAGTCTATACCCTGTAGCAGCACGGAGTGATATCAGCGGTGTAAATTGCCATTCAAGTTCAAGATAAGGTTTAATAGAATCCGGGAATTGGTCTTCGATTTTTCCGCCGACCACCTCATATTCCCGTTTGTAGTCATTGACTGCAAAACGATTTAAGCCGATTCCACCCTTAAGGCGGTAGCGATCATTGTTTATGAAGGCGCGAATAATATTGAATCCATATAAAAAGTCTACGGATGAGTGAAATCCCCTAAAAAGTATAAAGTCAATACCAATTGGATATTGATCATAATCGTAAATCGACAAACTAATACCTTGGGATTGAATGTAACCTTGGCTAACACTATTGAGCTGAAAATTATGGTGGCCATTGAGATGAATCCCGAAACTGGCATTGGGTATCATATCATCTTCAACGACTTGCGCCTGCAGGCAGTTGAAACCTATCAAAAAAATAAAAGAGAGGACGAATAGCCGCATTGGTACTAAAGGTTAAAGATCACATTTAAAGTGAGCGTGCCTCCTGACTGTTCGTACTTGAAATTATATCGAAGTCTATATAGTGGTTTGAGAGTAATGGAAAAAGAAGTCCCGAGGCTAAATTTGGTATCTAATCCCAACTGTGGACCGGCGACAAACCCGTCAAATCCCTGACGTAAGTTTCCGGACGAGACCGGTGGTTGATAATCGCCGAGCCCTGCTAAAACACCCACATTGGGCATGAACGTAATATCATCAGAAATGCGAAATGATTTATATAGTGATGATACGCCAAGTATTGATGTTAAGGCAGGATCAGTTAATCCCTGATGGTTTTCAAGATTTAAATTGAGGCTATGATAAATAGATAGCTCATTTCGGAGCAGCAAGCTTTTAGTCCAACGATTGGTTTGTCCGGCTGTTACGCCTAGGTTTAGGATCGATAACGTTGGATTATTTATGCTGCGATATTTCAGCTTGGAAAATAGAAGTTCGGCGTGCAGACTTATATCATATTGGTTATTAAACCGATATCCTACAGCAGGGCCAATAAGCTGTGTATCTTCAAAAATACCCCCTTGCAGATAAAGAGATTCTATAACGGGCGTAAAAAATCCCGGCTTATCTTCATAGGTTGTTTGAGCTTGGGTATTCGTTGTAGTTGATAAAAGGATAAAAAATAGGAGGGGTATGATAGTAGCTTTTACAAATCTCATATTGATGATGTTTTAGGCTGGAGCAAGTAGCTTCAGTTACACATTAAAAATAAGAGTACAAAAATTTTAAGGAGTGCAAAAGTTTAATCCAGCATTGTCGGGTTTTTAATAAACTCTTGGGGGATTTGATCTTGGTTTACACCTAAACCAAAAAGTGCATAGTCGTATTTGGCAGGATCTTTGGGATCCAACAAGCGAAGTGCTTCGGTGAGTTCTTGCACGGCCCACCAGTCGTTGTATGTTCGGGAAAGAAGACCGAGTGCCCGGGCTTGGCGAGCTACGTGGACGTCGAGAGGGATCATTAATTGTGATTGAGGCATAAAATCCATCACTCCCAAGTCAACGGGGCTGTTATTACGGAGTGCCCACCGCAGAAATAAATAAAGTCGCTTGCAGGAGCTTTTTTTGTCGGCATTGGATACGTGCTTGCGCGTACGCTGTGGCGCTTCGGGATGCTGGGCAAAGAACTGCTCGTGAAAAACGGACATCAGCGGGCGCTGGTTTTCAGTTGCTTTTTGATGGCAGTCAGCCCAAAAACGCTCAAAAGAATCGTATTTTAATAAAATGGATTGCAATATTTTCACCAGCCACTTCATGTCAACAGGCTTGAAGGTTCGATGTTTAAATCCCTCAAAACGTTGCGCATCACGATCAGAAAAGTTAGTGATGAAGTCGGCGGGACGATTATCCATGCGGTCCAAAAAATCACGTACTTTCCGAATAACTACATCACGACGCCCCCACGCCATTGTTGCTGCAAAAAATCCTGCCAGAAGTTGATCTTCTTTCTGATTAAAGGCGTGCATAAATAATACGGGGTCATCATCGATATACTGGGGCTGTTCGACTTTTTCTACCCATGTATCCAGAAAAGATTGTAGCTCTTTAATTTCTTTTGGAGATCGTTTAGTAAACTCGGGCGGCATTTATAGGATTGTGTTTATCTGATAAATATAGTGTCATACTGAATCCCGAGGTGCCGGGACAAGCTTTGGTTCAGCATCAAAAAGTAAGAGATGAAAAATCTTAAAAACGAGTTTTGATGACATGAGTCTAAATTTCCAGCTGTTGCTGTCCTTTATTAAGATTCATCAGCTTTTCGGTAAGCTTGCGATTTGCTTTGGGAAAGGGATAATCCTGGAGTTCATTAATTGTAATCCAACGGATTTCCTGGCTTGATTTAGGTTTGGGGATTCCATCCGCCAACTCACATAAATAGGCATGCAGCGTAATTTTAAAATGGGAATAGGCATGATCGAGTTTCATAAACGGTTTCTTAATAGAGATATCAATATCCAACTCTTCTTTAAGCTCCCGTCTTACAGTATCTTTCATATCCTCATCCTCTTCCTGTTTTCCGCCGGGGAATTCCCACATGCCCCCCAGCATAGCATCCTCAGGTCGCAGTGCAATGAGAACTTCTTCATCGTCATTCATCACAATACCTACGCCAATATGATGGTGAGGACGTTTTTTGGCAGATGATTTGTAAGGAATTTCGTCAGTTTTAGCCGTTTTATAGGCTACGCAATTGGCTTGGATGGGGCATTGTTCACAGTCTGGGTTTGATGGGGTACAGATGGTTGCACCCAATTCCATAACAGCTTGATTAAAATCACCGGGTCGTTCATCAGAGATGAGCTCATCTGCCGCATCTTGAATAGTATTTTTTGTAGATGAACTGCGTACATCCTCTTCAATTCCCAAATAGCGGCTGAGCACGCGAGTAACATTTCCATCCACAACGGCATGTTTCTTCTGAAAGGCAATACTTAGCACAGCCGAAGCGGTATAAGGTCCCACGCCTTTGAGTTCAGTAATATCATCCCAATTATCCGGTACGTTGCCGTCAAATTCATTCACAACAAGCTTTGCTGCAGCATGTAGGTGTCGCGCCCTGCTGTAATAACCGAGTCCCTCCCAGACTTTGAGTACTTCTTGTTGGTCGGCATTAGCCAGGTCGTAAACTGTGGGAAAGTGCTCCATAAATCGTTTAAAGTAGGGTGTGGCCTGATCAACGCGGGTCTGTTGGAGCATAATCTCAGAAACCCATATTTTGTAAGGATCCCCACAATCGCGCCAGGGCATATTACGCTTGTTTTGATCATACCAATCCAACAAAAGGTTTTGAAATCTACCCTTATTCAATATTTTTACTTCCTAAAAGTTAAAGTGATCTGCGTTAATTTTCGGTTTGATCATTTCGGGGATTTTCAACCACATTGATAGTGATGTCAATCGATTTTGCCGCTCCATATTGATCGGTTGCAATGACACGGAATTCATTTTCACCTATTTGACGCGGGGTTGGAGTCCATGTAAACGCGCCTGTTTTTTCATCAATAGAAGCACCCTCAGGTAAATCTACTCCGAGGTACCGAATCAGTTCTTTGTCGCTCCCGTCAGGATCAGTTGCTTTGATAGGTAGAGAAAATTCCTCGTTTATAGGGATACTTATCGTTCGTATCGGGGCAAATCTCGGAGGTGAGTTGAAAGAGGTTATTTCAACATCTACTATGGCACTGTCCATTTTTCCGCTGTTAGTTGATGCAATGATTTTAACGCGATGGTTGCCAACATCATCAGCCGTGGGTTGCCAGTAAAAACTCTGTCCACGTATTTCGGCATGAGATATATTGTTAGATTGATATGAAATTTGAACGGCATTAGCAGGAATATCCTGTTCAAACCTGATAGGAAATAAAAGTGGTTTGGTATGGGGAACTACCTGGTTTGAAATGTTTTTCAATGTAAGTTCGCCGGAATATATTTCACTTGATTCTGTACTTACATCATCATCAGAGCCCCCGGGCACAGATGTTATTATACGGCTAAGCTTGTTGTATTCAGAAATCCATAGATCACTATTTGTTACAGTAAAATAGTTTCCAGCATCTTTGTCCTCTTTCCATAATTCAGGGCTTCTGTTCTGATAGGAAGTCCAAACTCTGTTAGAGTTCCCTTGAATAATGAGCCAGTTTTTCCAAGACGCTATTTTAACTACAGATTCGTTGATGCTACCGAGTTTAGATGTATTTCCTGAGCTGTCAAGTTCGTATATATTCCCCCGTTCATCCGAACTATATACGGTGTTATCAATTAAAAATATTTTACTGATACTTTCAGAGAGTTTTAGTTCTTTGGTCAGTATCAGTTGTTCATCCTCATAATTAAAATGATAGAGTTTCTGGCTGGATGAAAGGGCAAAAAGCTGATCATTTGAGGCCTCCAGGTCAATAATATTTTCGCGACTTAAGCGAGAACGTTCAATATAATCCATGGTAGAGTCCACTGCAGCAGGTGTACGCAGTGAAAGCTTTCCCAGCCCTTTCTCCCCAAGTGCCACATAAAGATTGTTGTCAATCCGTTCAGCATCGCGGGGATTGGCAGGTAAAAGGGTAGAGGAGTAGACCCCCAAGACCGAAGTGGGTTCCAGAACTGTTAGGCGCCGGCTATCGCCCCACAGATAAGCGAAGCGAATATCAGCCGTCATAGTATGGCCCCGTTGTTCCATGCCGGTAGATGAATATAGCCATTGCAGAGTATCTTGCTGTGTGCGAAATACGGCCATTCCTTCACTGTCAGACAAAATATAAACATGAGCAGCTGAACTGCCTACTGTTATTGTTGAAGGGATTTCTAATACATAAGAGAAGTCTTTTTGTAGGGTCGGTTGCGCCTGCACATTTATGGTAGTGCAAAACAATAAGCCGACAAAAAAAGTGAATAGTTTGTTCTTCATAGAATTATAGCCAATGATGTTTTTGATACCAATGGATCGTGCGCGAAATTCCTTCGGCCAGTGAATATTGCGGGGTATAGCCAAGCTCACGGTGTGCTTTTTCATGAGAGCACGTCCATTCTAATATTAATTCTTTTGCTTTTTCCTTGTTAAGAACGGGATAAACTCCAAAAAATGATGCAGCTTTTTCAACAGTGCCCGCGATGGTTTTTACAAGTTTGGGTTTTACATAAATGGGTAACGTTTTTTTACCTAATACTTTAGAAGTAGTTCCACGAATCTGATTCCAAGTGTAGATTTCCGGTCCGGATATGAAATACGTGTGAACCCCTTTAGCGGTTTGATCTACCGCTTTAAAAATCCCATTAATTACATCCCCTACATATATCATTGATATTTTAGGATGTTTGCCATCGCCGATAATCGGACATATGCGTTTATTAACCATTTTGAAGAAACTGTAAATTTGATCTTCGCGCGGGCCATAAACAGCGGGTGGACGCAAAATGGTGATAGAGGTAGTATCATTTGATACCTTGTGGATTACTTCCTCCATTTCTTTCTTGGATTTCCCATAATTACTGATAGGATTCATCGACCTTTCTTCGGTTACGGGGCCGTCTTCGCTGGGGCCGGCTGCAGCCAGGGATGAGAGTACAATAACTTTGGGAACGCCTTCTTTTTGAGCGATGCGAAGAAGATTTTCGGTTGCATCTACATTGGCATGCCTAAGTTCATCATATGTGGGGGCTTTTACGCGCCCGGCAATATGAAAGATTACATCTACATCTTTGACGGCCTTCTTGAGCACGGGGAGGTCATCAAGGTCACCGTGCACACGAGTAAAATCCTTATCCTTTAGCCACTTCTCATTATTACGAATAAGGCATCGTACCTCAGAGTAGTCGTCAGAATCAATTAACGCATCGGCAAGATGACTTCCAATAAAACCTGTGCCACCGGTTACGAAGGCTTTCATCAAATTTTGTATATTTGGGGCCTAAATTAAACTGTGATCGTCAAAACATCTCAAGTTTAAAACAGTTATTAAGATACAAATATCAAAGATGTATTGGAAAATTTATGAAAGAACTTAGAGTTGCCATCTTTACCGGGAATTATAATCATATTCAGGATGGTGTTTCGTTGACTCTGAATAGGCTGGTTGGGTTTTTGGAAGAAAAAGGAATCCCGGTAATTGTATTTGGCCCCACAGTTGACGAGCCGGCTATTGACCATGAAGGAGAATTTGTATCTGTCCCATCTGTTCCGGTTCCCGGACGATCCGAATACCGGATTACCGTTGGATTTCCCGAAAAAGCTCAGCGGAGACTTCGAGAATTCGAACCTACACTTATTCATTTGGCCACCCCCGATGTCTTGGGATTTCGTGCCATGCGGTGGGCACAGGCTAATAATATTCAGCTTGTAGCCTCCTATCATACTCATTTTACCAGTTATCTGAAGTATTACAATCTGGATATGCTGGAAGTGCTGGGCTGGAAATATATCGGTTGGTTTTACAGTCAGTGCAAACATATCTATGTGCCTTCGCCTTCTATGGCCAATGAACTTAATGAAGAAGGTATCGACGATGGTATTCGAATTTGGGCACGCGGCGTAAATACTGATCAGTTTAATCCTGACTTTCGGGATATGGAATGGCGTCGGTCGGTTGGATTTGATGATTCCGATAAAGTTGTAACGTTTGTTTCTCGATTGGTTTGGGAAAAGAACCTCCAGACTTTTGTTGATACGGTAAAGCGTCTGCAGCAGGATTATTCCAATATTAGGGCGATGATAGTGGGAGATGGACCGGCAAAAAAAGAGCTCGAGCACATGTTGCCGGAAGCCCATTTTACCGGATTTATCACCGGAGATGAGTTGAGTCGCGCTTATGCCAGCAGTGATATATTTCTGTTTCCATCAGAAACGGAAACCTTTGGAAATGTAACGCTTGAGGCGATGTCGAGTGGGTTGCCCTGTGTTGTGGCCGATGCCACAGGAAGTCGCTCGCTGGTTGAATCGGGTGTTAATGGATTTTTAGCTGCTCCCCGTGATACCCAGGGATTTGCACAACGTGTGGCTGATCTTATAACAGATGAAAAGCTTTGGGAGGAGATGAGTAAAGCAGCGCGCCAAAAAGCCTTGGCCTACTCCTGGGAAAATGTAAACAACAAGTTGTTAGAGGATTACCGGGAAGCGCTCAACGAACCTCGTCCTGCCCTCAAATTTTAGTTTAACCATTCTTATCGTGCGAATTTTATACGTTTCTCATACCCATCCGCCAAAGGGAGAAATTCTTGAAAATGTAGGTGGCATGCAACGGGTAAGTCAGCAGTTGATCAATGAACTCAAGAAAAAAGATAATGTAGAAGTTATTCCCGAAACAATTAATGTTTCTGAAGATGGCAAGATAGCATTACGTACGGCCGGTTTTCTGTTTAGAAACCTGTTTGAATTACCCCATAGAGTCCGTGAATGCAATGCAGATGTAGTGGTATTTTCATCTATGGTGACTGCAAGCCTGGCTTATTTTATTCGCAGTAAGATTTCTGTACCCATGATTACGATTAATCACGGACGTGATGTTACCTTGCCGGTTAGCATTTACCAGTGGTTTGTTCCCAAAGTTTTTAAAAGTCTGGATGGCGTGATTTCTGTTTCCCGTGCTACGCGTGAAGAATGTATTAAGCGGGGAATGGATCCCGAAAAGGGAGTGGCATTGCCGAACGGATTTGACTTCAAAAAGCTGAACAATTTTCCGCCCAAACAAGAATCCCGTAATCGAATCCAGCAGAACTTTCGTATTCCATTGGAGAATAAATTTATGCTCCTTACGGTTGGTCGAAAAGTTAAACGTAAGGGTCATGAGTGGTTTGTACGTGAAGTTATGCCCAAACTGGAAGATAACATTGTTTATGTAACGGTGGGGGATGGTCCGGAGTTTGACAATATTGAAGAGGCAGTTGATCAATCAGAATGTGAAGACCGTATTTTCTTATTAGGACGTCAACCTGATGAAGTATTGAGTCAGGCATATGCAGCAGCTGACCTTTTTGTGATGCCTAACATTCCGGTAGAAGGCGATATGGAAGGTTTTGGTATCGTTTTGCTGGAAGCGAATATGGCATATACTCCTGCAGTAGCTGCTGACCTTGAGGGCATAAAGGATGTAATTGCTTCAGGTAAAAATGGTTACCGCGTGCCAACTCGTGATGCCGATAAATTTGCGAAAGCTATTAAAGGTATTCTTTCTAATAATTTGGAACAATTTTCAAAGCAAACGCGTACTTATGTGCAGGAGCAATTTAGCTGGAAGCATGTAGCACATCAGTATATTGACTTTTTTCAAACTATAATCAACAGATATACCCACCGGTACCCGAATTAATATTATCTTATTGATAATTTGATTGATGGTTAATATGGAAGTATATTTGCAACGATAAGCACTTTTTTAAAAGCCGAAAAATGGAACGAATGGCTGATTCTAAATCAGATGTAAAATCAAACGATATTTTTGCCAAGGCTTACGATTTTACCAAAGCCGAGGAAATTAAAGCCGAGGGACTTTATCCCTATTTCAAGCCCCTTCAAGCAACCGACGGTACAACGGTACAGATAGACGGTCGTGAAGTAATTATGGCCGGTTCCAATAACTACTTGGGATTGACAAATGATCCCCGTGTTATTGAAGCTGCTACCGATGTTTTGAAAGTTTATGGAACAGGATGTACAGGTTCCCGGTATTTGAATGGAACGCTTGATTTGCATATTGAGCTTGAAGAGAAATTAGCAGAGTTTATGCACAAGGATTCCTGTGTATTGTTTAGCACAGGGTACCAAACCAATGAAGGTGCAATTCAGACTATTGCAGGTCGTAAGGATGTAATCTTTTCGGACAAAGATAATCATGCCTGTATTGTAACGGGGACCCTTGTTTCCAATGCCAAGACAATGCGTTTTCAGCACAATGATATGGAGCAGCTGGAAATGTTGATGGAAAGGGCTGACGAAAATGCCGGCAAAATCATTGTTAGTGACGGTGTATTTTCGATGTCGGGAACTATTGCAAACGTTCCGGAGCTGGTACGATTGAAGAAAAAATTTGATGCTCGTTTATATCTCGATGATGCCCATGCCATTGGGGTGATCGGTGAAGGTGGACGTGGTTCGGCATCTACATTTGATTTGCTGGATGAGGTCGACTTAGTTAGTGGAACGTTTTCAAAATCATTTGCCTCACTTGGTGGATTTTTGGTTGGTGACCATGAAGTAATTGAATATATCAGACACAACTCACCCGCCCATATTTTTAGTGCGTCTATGCCTCCCGCCAACGTGGCAACAGTCCTTAAAGCCCTTGAAATTTTGAAGGACGAAACCTGGCGTCTGGAGCGATTGGACGAGATTTCTAATTATATGCGGGATTCGCTTCGCGATATGGGTTTTAATGTCTGGAGCAGTCAAACACCCATTATCCCTGTGGTAATCGGTGAAATGATGGACTGCTTCAAGTTTTGGAAAGGTCTTTTTGAAGCGGGTGTTTATGTAAATGCAGTAGTTCCTCCCGGAGTACCACGCGGTCAGTCACTGGTCCGTACCAGTTACATGGCTACGCATACTGATGAGCATTTGGATCGAATACTCGAAGCCTTCCGTAAAGTGGGTATTGAACAGGGTATTATTGATCAGAACGGCCACTCACTTCTCGAAATGGATTAAGTTGTGAAAACCACTCAGCGAATAAATGGCATTACGCTTGCAACTACGAAAAATGAGCGTAAGCAGTTTATAGAATTCCCTTACCAGCATTATTCTGAAGATGAGAACTGGATTCCTCCATTGAAAATGGAGCAGAAAAAGCTCATTGATACAGAAAAAAATCCGTTTTACAACAATGCTGATATTGCCTTGTTCTTAGCAGAGCAGGATGGTGAACCCTGTGGAAGAATAGCTGCTATACAAGACCGTCGCTACAACGAACATCACAAAAACAAGACTGGTTTTTTTGGATTCTTCGAGTGTATTAATGATCAGTCGGTAGCAAACCTTTTGTTTAAAGTTGCCGGCGACTGGCTGAAGCAGCGTGGGCATACGGATGTTTTGGGGCCTGCAAATCCGAGTATGATGGATGAGATTGGTGTTTTAATAGATGGGTTTGAATACGAACCCAGTTTTATGATGCCATACCATAAGCCTTATTACAATAACTTAATTACCTCTGCGGGACTTGAAAAGGAGATGGATTTGTATGCTTTTCGGGTCACGCAGGCCAACGTAACACTTGATCGGATTTATCGAGCCGAGGAGATTGTCCGCCGACGCTTGCCTAAACTCAAGATCCGTGAGATTGATACCAAAAATCTTGATCAAGAAGTAGAAATTGTCCGAAATATATTTAATCAGGCTTGGTCCCAAAATTGGGGGTTTATTCCGCTTTCAAAAGAAGAGTTGGAAGATTTAGCCAATGATCTGAAACTTATCTTGGATCCAAAGGTAGCTCATATTGCTGAAGTTGATGGAGAGCCGGTTGCCTTTTCTATTGCTCTTCCGGATTTAAATCAGGCTTTAAAGCATACTGACGGAACATTGTTTCCGACCGGGATTTTTAAATTGCTTTGGCATCGTCGAAATATTAATCAACTTCGTACAGCTTTGATGGGGGTTATACCAGAATATCAGGGCAAGGGAATAGATGCATTGCTTCATAAAGAAGCAATAATTAACGGTAGGGAAGTTGGGTATAACTCGTCTGAATTAAGTTGGGTTTTGGAATCCAATAAAAATATGATTCGTGTTGCTGAAAAGCTTGGTGCAAATATTGAAAAGACCTACCGCATGTATACAAAGGAGCTTTAGCTTCTTTGCTGTACTAACCTACTGTATCCCCAAACGGAGTTGATTTTACTACCTTCCAAAACTCCGAAATTTCCGAAAAATTTCCTACCTTTGAATGCCTGTGCAGAACGTACTTTCTGTAGCATTGAAAAGAATTTTTGACTAAAAATCGAGTATTATGAGTGATTATCGTATTGAAACTGATTCAATGGGAGAAGTTAAAGTTCCGAAGGACGCATATTACGGCGCGCAAACCCAGCGTGCTGTTGATAACTTTCCGGTAAGTGGAATACCATTTAGCCGGGGATTTATTGAGGCGCTTGGGTTGGTTAAGAAAAATGCTGCAAAAGTTAATGCAGAATTGGGTGAACTTGAAGAAGGTGTTGCGGAAGCTATTCAAAAAGCGGCATCGGAAGTTGCAGAAGGAAAGTTTGACGAGGATTTCCCCATTGATATATTTCAGACAGGGTCGGGGACATCAACCAATATGAACGCCAATGAAATTATTGCAAAACGGGCGAATGAGCTTAAGGGAGATGATGTTAATACCGAAATTCATCCCAATGATCATGTGAACTATGGACAGAGTTCCAATGATGTTATTCCTACTTCCATTCGTATTGCGGCAATATTAGCTGTAGAGAATAATTTAATTCCCGCGCTCAAGCATCTGCAAAAAACTTTTGAGAAAAAGGGCGAAGAGTTTGCTGATGTCGTTAAAACTGGTCGCACGCATCTGATGGATGCTATGCCGGTAACAATCAAACAGGAGTTTGATGGCTATGCTCGTCAGCTTGAGCTTGGTGTTGAGCGATTGGAATCAGCGTTGGAACGACTAACAGAACTTCCTCAGGGTGGAACAGCAGTAGGAACGGGATTGAATACAAATCCGAAGTTTGGGGCAGAAATGGCTAAAGCCCTTTCGAAAGAAGTTGATGCCGATTTAAGGGAAGCCCAAAATCATTTTGAAGCACAGGCAACGGTTGATGCGCCTGTTGAATTAAGCAGTCAATTAAAAACGATTGCTACCGGATTAATGAAAATTGGCAATGATCTTCGTTGGATGAATTCCGGTCCTAATAGCGGAATTGGAGAAATTGAACTTGAAGCACTCCAACCAGGCTCATCAATTATGCCAGGTAAAATAAATCCCGTAATCGAAGAATCTATTACCATGGTTTGTGCCCAGGTTATTGGTAACGATTCTGCTATCACCGTAGCGGGACAATCAGGTAACTTTGAACTGAATGTTATGCTGCCGGTTGTTGCTCATAATTTACTGGAGTCTATCAACATTTTAGGAAATGCCGTGCAAAATTTGGCAGATCGGTCTGTTTCTAGATTGGATGTTAATAAAGAACGGGTTGCTGATATGGTTGGGCGAAATCCAGTACTGGTAACCGCTCTGAATCCGCTGATTGGATACGACAAAGCGGCAAAAATCGCGAAGAAGGCCTTTGCAGAAAGTCGTCCGGTTAAAGAGGTGGCGCGTGAAATGACAGACTTGAGCGATGAAGAGTTGGATCAGGCATTAGATCCCATTAAAATGACTAAGGGCGGTTTTATGGAGTAGTTTTTTAAGATCTAGCTATTGAAATATAATTTATACTGCTGCAAAAGTTTTAACTGAATACGGATATTATGGCATCTACAAAGACTAAAAAAGAGAAGAAATCCTCAGACATTTCTTACTCTCAAGAGCAGAAGAAAGAGGTTTTACGTGATTATAAATTAGCTTATAAAAGTAGAGAAGCTTCTTATTTAGGCCGCAAAGAAACACTAACCGGAAAAGCCAAGTTTGGAATTTTCGGTGATGGTAAAGAGATGCCGCAGATTGCGATGGCTAAATATTTCAAAGAAGGAGATTTTCGTGCCGGATACTACCGCGATCAAACGTTTATGATGGCAATCGACCAGGTTACGGTGCAGCAGTTTTTTGCCCAGCTCTATGCACATGCAAATGTTGAGGAAGAGCCTCACTCCGGTGGACGCCAGATGAATGCTCATTTTAGCACACGTAGTCTCAATGATGATGGCAGCTGGAAAAATCTTACTGAGATGAAAAATACATCTCCGGACCTTTCCCCGACTGCTGGACAGATGTCCCGCTTGCTCGGCTTAGCCGAAGCATCCAAAGTATATCGCAATCATGAGTCGCTTTTGGATAAAGAAGAGTTCCAGAAGTTTTCGGATGGAGGAAATGAAGTTGCATGGGGTACTATTGGAGATGCGAGTACTTCTGAGGGCATTTTCTGGGAAACCATCAATGCAGCGGGTGTTCTACAGGTTCCTATGGTGATGTCTGTCTGGGATGACGGCTACGGTATTTCTGTACCACGGAAGTATCAAACAACGAAAGAAAGTATTTCTGAAGTTCTTAAAGGCTTCCAGCGAACGGAAGAGCAAGAGGGTATCGAGATCCTGAAAGTAAATGCCTGGGATTATCCTGCTCTCATGCAAACTTATGAAAAAGCGGAAAAGATCGCCCGCGAAGAACATGTGCCGGTGTTGGTTCACGTAACCGAGGTTACACAGCCGCAGGGACATTCTACTTCGGGATCACATGAGCGTTATAAGTCTGATGAGCGCCTTGAATGGGAAGAAGAGTATTGCTGCCTCAACAAAACCCGAAGCTGGATGATCCAAGAGGATATCGCTTCGAAAGAGGAGATTGAAACCATTGAAAAAGAAGCTGAGGAAGAAGTTAAAGAAGCCCAGAAAGCAGCTTGGAAGTCTTTTAAATCAGAGCTAAAGGAAGAGCTTGAAACAGTTACTACGCTGATTGAAGGTTTGTCTTCTGAGAGTAGCAAGTCGGAGGAGTTGAAGGAAGTAATAAATGATATGAAGGCTCCTATTGTACCGTTACGAAAATATATCGTTTCAGGAGTTCGCAAAGCATTGCGATTGACAAGGAATGAAAATACTTCTTCGCGCAAAAAACTGATGCAATGGTTGGAAAAAAGCATAGAGGCCAACAGTTATCGCTACGATAGTTATTTATACAGCGAAGGTGAGCAGTCTCCGCTAAATGTAGAAGAAAACCCACCTGTATACAGTGATGATCCCAAAAGTGTAGACGGACGTGTTGTACTGCGCGATAATTTTGACAAGCTGTTCGATAAATATCCTGAAACGCTTGTTTTCGGTGAAGATACCGGGAAGCTGGGTGACGTAAACAAGGGGCTCGAGAATATGCAGGATAAATACGGTAAGCTCCGCGTCAGCGATACCGGTATTCGTGAAGCTACTATTCTCGGACAGGGTATTGGGATGGCACTACGTGGTCTTCGGCCCATCGCTGAAATTCAGTATTTGGATTATCTGCTCTACTGTTTCCAGGGGTTGAGTGATGACCTTGCCACTGTTCGCTATCGAAGTATGGGTGGACAAAAGGCTCCGCTTATTGTTCGAACGCGCGGACATCGCTTGGAGGGGATTTGGCATACCGGATCGCCCATGGGAATGATTATTAATGGAATCAGAGGGGTGCATGTATGCGTGCCACGGAATTTAACTGAAGCTGCTGGAATGTATAATACGTTGCTTCAGGGTGATGATCCGGCACTGGTGATTGAGCCGCTCAATGCCTATCGATTGAAAGAAGGTCTGCCCGAAAACCTTGGAGAATTCACAGTTCCTCTTGGTATTCCCAATGTGGTATCCGAAGGTACGGATATTACGATTGTTTCATATGGATCGACCTGCAATATTTGTGAGGATGTACTGCCGGAATTAGAAGATGTGGGTATATCTGCTGAGCTCATTGACGTGCGAACATTACTCCCATTCGATCGTAACCAAGAGATTGTGGAATCCCTGAAGAAAACCAATCGTATTTTATTTGTGGATGAGGATGTCCCCGGTGGTGCTTCAGCCTTTATGATGAATAAGGTGATTCAGGATCAGAAAGGGTATTACTATCTGGATTCTGAACCTCAGTGCCTTACTGCTAAAGAACACCGTGCTGCATACGGTTCGGATGGTGATTACTTCTCAAAACCTAATGAAGAAGACATATTTGAAGCGGTATATGCCCTTATGAGTGAGGCTAACCCGGCAAAATATCCACCGATTTACGACTAAAGTAGGCAGCTTCTAAGAGAAAATCAGTCAACCTCTTGCTGCAAAAGTAGCTGATCTTGTCCGCTGCGGATTGCTATATAGATATCGAGCAGTCCATCCCCATTAAAATCAGCTACTTCAATATCCTTAACGAGAGGCGTCAGATTATTGGGCAGCCAGTCGTCTGATTGGTCTGTAAAATAACCGTTCCCATTATTTAAAAGAATACGTAAGCCTCCGTTATAATTTCCGACTACAAGATCGAGATCACCGTCATTATCTAAATCTTTGAGTTCGACATCAAAGGTATTGGTGGTAATCGCAGGTAATCGATCGGATGTCTGATCAGAGAAAGATCCCTGTCCGTTATTGATCAGCAGGCGATCTTGAGGATTTGAGTTTTCTTGAAAACCGGTATTGCCGTAATAGATATCCAGATCACCATCATTATCTACATCAGCAAGTGAAACGTGATGGCTTTCTTCCACAGCATCAATATAAGGGATACGATTCCCGGATTGGTTAGAAAAGAAACCGGACCCGGTATTTATAAGTATTAGGTTTGGGCCTTCATTAGCAGCTAAAAGGTCAGGCATGTTATTCCCGGTGATGTCCCCAACTGTGATATCATAGGTGGTATCCAGGATTTGTGGAAGCCGCTGTGTGGTTTGATTATTAAAAAAAGCATTTCCACTGTTTTCGAGCAAAATATTTTGTCCTCGATTTCCAATAAATAGATCTATTGTTCCATCGTTATCAAAGTCGAGAGGTACTGCAGCGGTGAAATTGCCTGCAACAGGAATTCGGTTAGACAGATCCGAAAATGTGCCGGAGCTATTATTGATCGCAAGCCCACTTGATTGATTTTGTTCGCTCGGAAAGAACAGATCGATATTTCCATCGGTATTAAAATCAGCGATGGCAATATCTTGCGAATTTAAATTTCGGGTTGCTAACCGATCAGAGCTTTCGTCATTAAACAGACCGTTGCCGTTATTAATAAGAACTTTATTTTGCTGGAGACCAATGGCTAAAACAAGATCGAGGTTGTTATCTTTGTTAATATCAACGGCTTTGGCGGCGTTTGACTGGAAATTACTCTCATCGGGAAGGTTCGAAGAACTTACATTATTGAAGTAGGGTGTTTCATCACCGGGTTCTGATCCACCATTTCCGCCATCTGGGGCATTTAGGTTCCATCCGCATGCATTTACCAAAAATCCGATAATAAATAAAAGCAGAATTGAACGTCTCATTGGGATATAGATGACTACATCGTCGGCTAATCGCTAAACTCTTATGCAATTTAGAAAAGAAGAAACAAAATTACAGAATAATAATATCGACAATTACGAATGTCCAAATGACAGGAAGGTATCCAAACGAAGCAAACATTAGTTTTTTGGCGGAAGGTTTGTCACGATCTTTGGCAAAGATAAGTCCATAATATAAGAAAACGATACTACTCAAGAGCCCCCCAACTAAGTAGATCCAGCTGTTCATTCCAACATGATAGAGACCGTATGAGACCGGTAGTAAGGCTACTAAACATCCCACTATCAATATCGTGGCCTTAATACCTTTGGGATCATCCTTAGGGAGCATCTGAAATCCTGCATTTGAGTAGTCATCTTTGCAGACCCAGGCGATAGCCATTACGTGTGGTATTTGCCATAGAAATACGATGCCAAACAGCAGCCACATGCCTGTGCTTCCCAGATGGCCTGTTGCAGCGGCCCAACCTCCTACTGGGGGTAGTGCACCCGGTATCGCGCCAATAAATACGTTAGCGACCGAAATACGCTTCATAGGCGTATAAATTCCTAAATAGATGAGGGTTGTCAGTAGTGATACTAACCCGGCAACGGCATTTACTGCAAGCAGTAAATAAAATAGTCCAACAGTGATTAATGTGAGAGAAAATAGTACACTTTTTTTGGGTGAAATTTTACTTGCTGGGACCGGACGTTTCTGAGTTCGTTTCATTTGTCCGTCGTAGCGCCATTCCAAAAACTGATTATGTGCTGCGGTACCGGATGCAATTAGCCATGTTCCGAGAGTGGCATGTATGAGGGTGATGTAATCAATTTGACCGGCGGATCCCAATATAAACCCAATCACCATACTTGCTAAAACTGTTAAGGTGATACCCGGTTTGGTAAGCTCGTAGTAGGCTGCTAACTGCTGGGAATCAAAAAGCTTTGAAAGGGAGAATGTTTGGGTTTGTTTCATATCAGATCCATAATTTTATCAGGTGCAAATGTACTGATTTATAATGAAAATTGTTACCCTTCTAAGCATGATAATTCTTTTTGTGGAATGAGTTTATTGGTTTCCGAAAATAACAGGTAAATCAATTATTGTCTGACAATTAGTTGCTGTAGAGTTTAAAATTGCCAACAAAGGGTAATAAAAAAAGCCGATCGAGGATACGATCGGCTCTAAGTGTTTACAAAAGTATGAATCGTTTTTTTAGAAAGCTGGTATAACTTCAGCCCGAAATAGGGTATCCAAAAGTGTAAGTGCTACCAATAACCCAAAAAAGGCTAACCCTGCTATTAAAAGCATGGAATTAAAGCGCTCATCCCAATAAAGATTCATAAAGAATAGGGCAACTAACCCTGCTTTAACAACAGCTATTCCCATTGCCGTGATAATATTCCATGGGGCGGGTATGTGGATATATGTTACTCCAACGGTAAGTATTGTTAGTGCCAGCAATGCTGCTGCAACGCTGAGTAAAGTTTTATCTGTGGATATATGATGTCCGCTCATGAGCTTTAAAAAATTTTGAGTTATTATTCAATTAGATAGAAAAGGGGGAAAAGGAAAATCCAGATGATATCGACGAGGTGCCAATATAGCCCCGTAATTTCAATAGGAGTATAGTATTCGCTGTCGAAATGATTTTTAAGGGATCTCCATAGCAGCCATCCCATTAGTCCCATACCTATTAAAACGTGGATGCCGTGCAGGCCGGTCATCAGGTAATATAAACTAAAAAACACATTGGCCTTCTCATGTTCAATACCTCCAAAGTCGTAAAACTGACCAGGGAAAATGCCAAGTTCAAACTTATGTGTCCATTCAAAGTACTTAATAACCATGAACACTGCGGCAAGAGCCAGCGTAATTCCCAAGTTTATGGCAATGTTCTTTTTCTGATTTAGTTGGGCTGACTTAATGGCCATAGCTACGGTTAAACTACTGCCAATAAGTACTACGGTGTTAACGCCGCCCCAGAATGTATTAAGCTGTGTAGAGGCCTGCGTAAACAGATCTGGATACCATAATCGGAAGACGATATAGGCAGCAAACAAGCCGCCAAACATCAGAATTTCTGTTACCAAAAATATCCACATTCCCATTTTTGCAGTTTCAAACTGCTGGTCGGCATCCACAAAATGATGCTGGAAAAATCTTGAATGTGTTGTGGAAGATGAATGATCTGCCATAATCAGTTATTAATGATTTTCAGGTTAATACGTTTTTACTTACTCAGCGTTAATTTCTTTCCCGTCGCTTGTTACCTTGATATCACTTTGTTGGCCGTGCCCATCACCCGTAGATTCCGCTAAGCCCAACTGAAATTCTTCCATCGGTTTGTGATAGTCGTATGGACCGTTAATAATCACAGGTATATGATGGAAGTTATGCAATGGGGGGCGTGTGTTTATTTGCCATTCGAGTGCACGGCTTCCCCAAGGGTTTGCCGTAGCTTTTTTACCGGTGAATAGTGATTTAACTAAATAGTAAAACACCATCAGAAAGCCCAAGCCAAGAATATATGATCCAATTGTTGAAACCTGGTGGAATGGCTGAAACTGTTCGATATAGTTGAAATAACGTCGTGGCATACCCTGCGATCCCATCACGAACTGGGGAAGGAAGGTAACATTAAATCCTACGAAGATAATACCGCACGCAATTTTTGCCATTACTTCGTTGTACATGCGTCCGGTAATTTTAGGCCACCAGTAATGCACACCGGCTAATAACGCCATTACCATACCACCTACCATTACAAAGTGAAAGTGTGCAACGACGTAATAGGTATCGTGCAGGTGCACATCAAGCGCGATAGAAGCAAGTACAATACCTGTAAGGCCACCTACCAAGAAGAGGAAGAAAAATCCAAAAATATAAAGCAACGGTGATTTGATATCGATTGAACCTTTGTACAGGGTGGCGGTCCAGTTAAACATCTTAATACCTGTGGGGATACCAACCAAAAAGGTTAGAAATGAGAAGACCATAGAGGCCAATGATGCCTGGCCAGATACAAACATGTGGTGTCCCCAAACAAGGAAGCTAATAAAAGCAATAGCTAATGATGATAGAGCAATAGCCCAGTATCCGAAAATATGTTTGCGAGAGAACGTAGAAATAACTTCTGAAACAACGCCAAAGCCGGGAACAATCATAATATAAACAGCCGGGTGACTGTAGAACCAGAAGAAGTGTTGAAACAGAACGGGGTCACCACCCATTGCCGGATCGAAGATTCCAATACCCAGAATTCGTTCCATGCCTATAAGTGCAAGCGTAATGGCAAGCACCGGCGTTGCTAAAATCTGAATAATGCTTGTAGCATATAAGCTCCAGCTAAACAGCGACAGTTTATCCCAGGTAAGACCGGGAGCTCGCAATTTGTGGATCGTAGTAATAAAGTTTACTCCTGTTAGGATAGACGAAAATCCGATTATAAATACTCCAAAGACCATAGTCGTGACAGCGCCGCCGGTAGTGGAGGAATAGGGAGTGTAAAAAGTCCATCCGGTATCAATGCCACCATTGAGAATGGCAAAGATAGCAACAAATGCTCCTGTTAAATACAGATAAAAGCTTAATAAGTTAAGCTTCGGGAATGCTACATCCTTGGCTCCAAGCTGCAGGGGCAATATAAAGTTACCGAGAGCTGCAGGTACTGCAGGCACCAGGAAGAGGAAAACCATGATGGCACCGTGCAGAGTAAAAAGCTGATTGTATGTGTTAGCCTCTATAAAAGTTTTAGCGGGTGTCCATAATTCAGTACGGACCAATAATGCCATTATTCCACCAATGAAGAAGAAGAAAGTAACAGCACTGAGGAACATAACGCCGATCTTTTTGTGATCGACCGTTGTAAGCCAAGCCCACAGGCCTGTCTCCTCATTTAGATAATGCTTGTCAGGGTTATCATCGGGTTTAAACCGCTGAACCTGTATTTTTTTAGATGTAGAACTTGATTCTGCTGTGTCCATATTACTTCAATGTTTTAATGTATTCGATAATCGCATTAATCTGATCGTCGTTAAGTTGTCCCTGGTAAGTATTCATAACGGCAGGGTAGCCTTCAACGATTTTTGCATTCGGTTCTAGGATGGATTCACGGAGATAGTTTTCATCTACTGTTACCGTTGAACCGTCTTCAAAGGTTTGCTCACTACCAAATTTCCCTTGCCAGGTTGGACCGGTCATTTGGCTGCCATCTGTAGAGTGACACGTTGTACATGCCCACTCCTGAGCCAGTTGTTCACCCCATTCTTCAGGGGCAAGATCTTCAGGTTGTGAACCACCACCGGCATTTTCGGCAAGCCAGTTTTCAAATTCGTCTTGCTCATGTACAATAACTTCACCCAGCATATCGGAGTGACCATCACCGCAATATTCTGTACAGAATATGATTGATTCACCGGGTTCGGGAGCATTAAACCACATTTCGGTATATCGTCCCGGTACAACATCTTGTTTTAGGCGATAGTCGGGTACAAAAAAGGAGTGGATAACATCTTTTGAGCTCATGATAAGTTTTACCGGTCGATCAGCCGGTACGTGCAGTTTACCGGTCGACTGAGCGCCATTCTCATATTGAAACTGCCAGATCCATTTTTGTGCCGTGACCTTAACTTCATAGGCGTCATCGGGGACAATTTGTTGGTTCATAAATACCTGGTATCCCCAGCCGAAAACGATAAGAACTAATATCAAGGGAATAACCGACCATGTAACTTCTAAAGCACTATTATGAGTGATAAGAGGGGTTACCTCATCTTCAGACTTACGGCGATATTTATAAATGAAATAAATTAATACCGCAATGAGCCCGATTGTTAAAATAAGGCTGCTTCCATGTACGAACCAGAAAAGGGTATCGTGTTGTTCGGCCAGTGTAGATTTTGCCGGGGGTAACAAGAAATCTCTAATCGCGTTCATTCGTTTCTTTTATTTGCTTTTCATTATTTGAATATTGGTGCCGCAACCACATAAAACCGAGGAATATACCCAGAATTAACATGGTAGCAAAGCCACCAATCTGCATGATCCTCCAGGCTACGGGGACATATGTGTTGGAATCCGCATCGTACTGATAACAATAAAGTAATACTTGTTCTGCAGCACTTCCGATGTTACCATCCGCTGCATCGTATAGCGCATTCCGCAAATTAAATTCATCAAATTTGAGTCCATAAAGATAGCGTGTTATTACACCATCGGGACTGAGAAACATAATAGCAGCGCCGTGTGCATATTGTCCATCTTGCAGGCGCTTCTTGTTAAATCCAATAGACTCAGTAAGTTTATCAATATTTTCTTTATTACCAGTTAGAAAGTGCCATCCTTCATCGGCCCCTTCTCTATCCAACTTGTTTAAAAAACGTTCCCTGTTTTCTGCAGCTAAAGCTGTTTTTTCACTGGGATCAAAACTAAAAGTAACAATATTGTATTCTTTGCCCGGCGACCATTTTAAATCTTTGACGCCTTTAAAAATGGCCTCTTTGATCATTGAGCATAGCTGTGGGCACTCATAATATACAGGATTTAAGAGTACCGGCTTGCCGTTAGCAAATAACTCTTTAAGTTTTATGGAATCGCCTTTTGCATTGGCGAAAGTAAGATCAAGCGGTATTTGGTCACCTAACCGTTCTTCAACTCCTACATCTTCCAATTGGCTTGGTTTTTTTTGATTCAGTTGAGCTTCGGAAGAATAAGGGAGTAAGAATAGGCTTATTACTGCTATTGTAAGCCCAAAATGTTTCATAGATGTTTAGCTATTCTTCATTGGCAGCCATTTTATTAATGGCGCTGTCGATGGGGATTCTGTAAGTACCGTTTTCAAGATCAACAACACCAAAACTGTCGAGTTGTTGCGTTGCTTCTCTTTTCATCTGATTAACTTGGTAATATTCACTTTCTGAAGATACTCGGTCTTGTGTAACCCCAGTGTTATATTGATACATTTGAATAAGGCCCCATACAAATACTATAACTAAAGTAGTTCCAAAAACGCTCCAAAATATAAGGCGTTTGTAATTCAGCTTATCCTGCATTACCCCGTGTTCAACAGAATCGGCTAACTGTTCATCAGTTACCTCAACACTAATACCTTCATCCGATTGCTCATGGGATGATGTGTTTTCATCTTCTTCCGTTTCAAAAACATCTTCTCCACCTTTTTCGAGCTCTGTTGCCCACATTAGAATAACAGAAACTGGGACATCATACTTTTTTGACAGCTTATCCAGATTCTTCTTGGACTGATCTAATGCTTTTTGCGCAACTTCTTTTTTAAAATCAGCAGAATAATTTTGCTTCTCGTTAGCCATGAAAATAAAAGCTTTGTTTGCAGTATCACTTCTACTGCGTTATTTGTTAGCTACAGGGTTAATGTTTATTAAGAGAGTCTCCCAATTTCGGATCTTTAATTGGTACCATTTTATTTTGTTTAAACTTATAGAAGAATAAGCCTAAAAAGATACCGCCAAGTCCAATAAAGCTTGTAATAGTCATCCAATTAAGATGGAACCCGTGATGATTCAGTACCGGCATTACAAGCCAGTAGAGTTCAACCAAGTGTGACACTAAAATCAATACGGCCATACTGCCAACAATTTTGGGGTTGGACTTTGGCCCTTTCGGGAGTAAAACTACAAATGGTATTACAAAACGCCCAAATAGGTAAAACCATGCTAAATATTCATATCCGCCGCTGAGTCGTTCTAAATACCATACGGTTTCTTCCGGGATATTTGCATAATAAATCAGTAAAAATTGGCTGAATGCGATGTAAGCATAAAATACGGTAAAACCGAACATTTGGACTCCCAGATCATATATATGTCCTTTCTGGATGGTGTTAGTAAGTAAATCATTTTTCCAGAGGAAAAATATCACGAGAATTAAGGCGGCGAATAACCCTTGAAAACTCATTGCGAAATAATAAACGCCAAAAATAGTTGAGTACCAGTGTGGATCAAGTGACATAATCCAATCAAAAGAGGCGAAAGCAAGGGTAATGGCAAAGAAAAATAATCCCGGACCGCTGGTTCTTCGAAGGAGTGTTTGTAGTCCCCAGTCGCCGGTCTCATCCATTTCAACCGATTTAGAATAGAGTCGATATCCAAGGAAACTCCAGAGAGCGAAGTAGATGAACTGACGAATGATAAAGAATGTCGTATTCAAATAGGGTTCTTTCCCCTGTAAAACCGGATCAGCGGCGACAGCATCAGCGTGCGTCCAGTGATAAAGAGAATGCATTCCAAAAAATATGGGAATAATAAATAATCCCCAGACCCAGAAATAGGATGAGAATGTCTCCGGAATTCTTCTCAGTACGGCACTCCATTCTGAACGCGTCAGATGTTGAACCATTACAAAAAACAAACTTGCCAGTGCTATACTTGAGAAAAAAGAAAAACTTACAAGGTAGGAAAAGAAAAACTGATCATGATCCAGAAAATATCCAACACCGGTAGCCAGAAGGCCAACAATTCCCACACCAAATAATGATTTGGTTACATTCAAATCAGAAGGAAACTCCAGAGTATCAGTTATTTTAGGCTTGCTCATAGGTTAAACCAATCGTTTATATACGTTAAATACGTTTTAAAATATTATTCAGCGTTTTCACTCAGAGACTTTATGTACTCAACAAGTGAATTTATTTCGCTATCACTCAGAAAGTCATATGAAACCATAGAAGGAGGATATCCTTCTACGACTTTTGCAGATGGTTCTACAATAGATTGTACTAAATACTCATCATCAGCGGTAGCTGTGGATCCATCGTCGAACGTTCGTTCGGAACCGTATAAATTTTGCCAGGTTGGACCAACCATCTTCGAACCATCAGTAGAGTGGCAAGTCATGCAACCATTATTTTGGGCAATTGTTTTACCTCTTTCAACAGAAACTTCACCCCCGTCGCCGCCTGCTTGTGCTTCTTCTTTGGCTTGTTCCGCAGCTAACTTTTCTTGATAATCTTCTTCCAGTGCAGCAATATCCACATCATATTGTTGAATCTCGTCTTCAGAAACGTTTTGACTTGTCTGAAGTGCTCGCACATAGGCTACAATGGCCCATCGGTCTTTTACAGGAATCTGTGTAGCATACGACGGCATATTTCGAATACCGTTGGAAATAGTTGAATAAATATAGCCATCACTTTGATTTCTTAATCGATCAAGATGAAAACTTGGGGCAGGTACATATCCATAGTTGTTTGCCATAATAATGCCGTTACCATCACCAGCTATACCATGGCAGGGGGTGCAAAATACCTCGTACTGGTCTTTACCTCGATATATAAAGGATTTAGTAACATCAACAGGAATTTCTTCTACAAAGCTGCTGTCTTTATTGATACCTTGGTACAGTGCTTTATCTGCTTTAAGGTTGCCCCGGGCAATCGTTCCCTCAACAGGTTTACGCATGGCACGATTATCAGCAAAGAATTCATTTTTTTCTTGTGCCTCGAATCGTTTCTGCTGGTCCATATCCATAACAGGATGAACAGGCTGAGATTGAAATTTCTCACCCCTGCATCCAGCTAAAGCCAATGGAAGGACAATAACAGCTAATAATAAATATTTGGAAACTTTCATCGGATCGTTATGCGAACTAAAGTTTTTGTGATCAATTATTCCGAATCGTATACGGTTTCAATATGCGTTGCCCCATTATCCTGGAACAGTTTTTTTACTTTCTCTTCCGAAAATAGATCATCAGAAGCCTCAATATGAACAAAAAAGCCATCATCCGATGCTTTTGAGAAACGGTCTACATTAAACAGCGGATTATGTAGGCGTGGCAATTTATTGAGAGCAAGCATTCCAAAAGTAGTGGCAAAAGCGGCCAATAGAACCGTTAATTCGAATGTTATTGGTATATAAATTGGGAAATTGATATAGGGCTTACCACTAATGTTCATTGGATATTCGTAGCCCATTACCCATATCATTAATGCAAGGGCACCTATCATACCGGTCAGGGCTCCACCTAATACAATCCAGCCGAGGGGAGATTTTTTTAATCCCATGGCTTTTTCCATCCCGTGGATGGGGAAGGGGGCATAGGTGTCGAAATCCTGATACCCGGATTTTTTAACGGAAGAAGCGGCATCAACGAGTTCCTTTGGATTTCTGAACTCGGCTAATACACCGTAAATTTGTTTGTTTTCTGCGTCCATAAATATCAGTTACTAAACAGTTTGCTCTTGTTGAACAACAACAGGTTTGGTTTTCTCTATATCAAATTCGTTGGTTTCTTCATCATAATTATGCGGATCTGCCTGCGGCATAACTCCTTTAACTTCTGCAATGGCAACCATTGGCAGAAAGCGGAGGAAGAGCAGGAAGAAAGTGAAGAATAGTCCGAATGTTCCGATATAGGTGATGATATCCCAGAAGGTGGGGGAATAATAGTCCCACGCAGAGGGCATAAAGTCTGTTGAGAGTGAAGCAACGGAAATCATAAAGCGTTCGAACCACATACCGATGTTCACAATAATCGAAATAACAAAAGTGATAGCTACATTGCGCCGTATTTTCTTGAACCAGAGGAACTGCGGGGTTACCACATTACAGAACATCAAGATCCAGAAACCCCATGCATAAGGACCAACGACGTAGAGCCAGAAAATTCCTTGTTCGTAAATATATCCACTGTACCAAGCAATAAATCCTTCCATCAGGTAAGCAAATGCAACCAGATTACCTGTTATCATCATCACCAGATTCATCTTTTCCATGATATCAATGTTCATGATGTCTTCAAGACCATAAATCTTTCGAGCGATCAACATCAGTGTTAATACCATGGCAAAACCGGAGTAAATAGCACCGGCAACGAAGTAGGGTGGGAAAATGGTACTGTGCCAGCCCGGAATAACGGAGACGGCAAAGTCAAAAGATACAATAGTGTGGACCGAAAGTACCAGCGGAGTAGCAAGGCCGGCCAGAATCATGTAGGCCTTTTCATAGTTCCACCAGTTTCGAAAACTTCCTGTCCAGCCCAGAGAAGCAATTCCGTACGATATTTTAGCAATCTTACTCTTGGCCTTATCTCGTAGTGTGGCGAAGTCAGGAATCAATCCAACATACCAGAAGAGGAGTGAAACGGTAAAGTATGTACTTACTGCAAAAACATCCCAAAGTAGTGGACTGGAGAAGTTCGGCCAGGCTGCCATCTGGTTGGGAATTGGAAATACCCAGTAGATAACCCAGATACGTCCCACGTGGATAGCAGGAAAGATCCCGGCACACATTACGGCAAAGATAGTCATCGCCTCAGCAAAACGGTTAATGGCCGTTCGCCACCCCTGTCGAAAGAGGAAAAGAATTGCAGAAATAAGTGTTCCGGCGTGACCAATACCAACCCACCAAACAAAGTTAATAATAGCCCAACCCCATCCGGCCGGGTTGTTGAGTCCCCAAATTCCGGTACCATCCCAAACGAGATAACCGATAGCTCCTAAAAGAGTAATCATTAGAATATTGGCAAGGCCAAACGCTAAATACCATAGTTTAGGAGTGGGAGATAATGGAGTCTTAGCAATAAGATCAGTTATACTCCCAAAGGAATGGTCTCCTTTTACGAGTGCTGGCTCTGGTGCGTATTGATAATCTGTGCTCATCGTAAAGTATGTTGAAAATTAAGCCAATTTGGGATTGGGATTACGAACTTTAGCAAGATACGACGTTCTTGGTCGCGTGTTAAGTTCTTCAAGCAGTAAGTAGTTTCGATTGTTCTTTTTGGTTTTCACTACTTCGCTTTCGGGATCGGTGAGATCACCAAAGTAGATAGCATCTGCGGGACAAGCTTGCTGACAAGCCGTCTCTACAGCTCCATCTTTAGGTTTCTTGGTTTCGCCGTTTGTTTCAATGCTGCGATTGATCTTGGCGCGGTTGACACGTTGTACACAATAAGTACATTTCTCCATCACACCGCGGAATCGTACGGTTACTTCCGGATTCATCGCCATCTGGATGATTTCCGGGTCATCTCCACCGGTTAAAAATTCTTCTGAGTAATTAAAGAAGTTAAAGCGACGAACCTTATAAGGACAGTTATTTGCGCAATAACGTGTTCCAATACAGCGATTATAAGTCATCTGATTCATTCCATCATCGCTGTGAGTAGTTGCCGCTACAGGACAAACTTGCTCACAAGGAGCGAGCTCACAGTGCATACAAGGCACGGGCTGGTGTAGCGCTTTCGGATCGTTAACATCACCATCAAAATAGCGATCATTTCTGATCCAGTGCATTTCACGCCCTCGACTCACTTCGCGCTTACCTACTACCGGTATGTTGTTTTCAGCCGTACATGCAATTGTACAGACTCCACAGCCGGTACAGGTATTTAAGTCGATAGACATACCCCATTGCGGTTCATCCTCGGGGTATTCCTGTTCATCAATAGAGTTAAAAATGGATAGAGGTTCATCTTCTCCGTGCTCATCGGCATAGGCAAGACCCGGCATCTCGGCATCGTAAGCAGATTCGTACGTCGAGAAGTTGGGGTTCTCCTTATATTCTTGAAGGGTGGCATGTCGCAGTAACGATCGCCCTTCCATCGTGTTATGGTCTTGTGTACAAGCTATTTCATACGTTTCGCCAGTTTTTTCTACTGATACATTACTGGCAAAATGCATGTTAGTTGTTGTACGAAGCGGATAGGTGTCAACGCCTGTTTTATTTGCTACGCGCCCTATACCTTCACGCCCATATCCTACGGTAATAGTGATGCTGTCGTCAGCATGACCGGGCTGAACCCAAGCCGGAATCTCAATAGTAGTACCGTCAACAGTAATAGAAACAATTTCAACTTCTGATTTCCCAAGCCCGGCTTCTTTAACGCCCAGCTCATCGGCTGTTTTCTTACTCATCAAAGCGACGTTATCCCAAGTAATTTTCGTCATCGGCTTGGGAAGCTCTTGCAGCCAGCCGTTATTGGCAAAACGCCCGTCAAAGACCGTTGAATCTGGTCGAATAACCAGCTCCATGCCTTCAGAAGGGTTTGCATTACTAATGAAGTCGCTGGCTTGTGAGCTAAATCCGTTTGAAATACTAACAGAAGCGACAGAAAATGTTTCTTTGCCTGCTACTCCATCATGCAGGGCTTTATTCCATTGACTTGTAAAATTATTTGAGTAATAATCTTTCCATGTATTCTGAACTAAGTCATAACCTTTTGCCTGTTCACCGCTCAGAATGACATTCAAAAATTCAATTTCGCTGATCCCGGAATATAGCGGCTCAATTTGTGGCTGAATAATAGAACGTGTTCCGGAATAGGAATAGCCGTCGCCCCATGCCTCAAGAAAATGAGCCCGATTTATATGCCAGTTGGCCAGTTTTGAGGTTTCATCATAATAGTCAGAGAGATGAATAACCTGTTCTGCGTTGGCAAGGGCTTTATCAAACTTTAAGTCAGCCGGTGCCGTAAAGGCAGGGTTGGTGCCAACCAGTACAACAGTATCAACATTTCCGTTATTCAAGTCTTCAACTAAGCCGGTAAAAGCTTCACTGTTACTTTGGTTGTCAATATGTGGAACATCAAGATAATCAACAGTTTCACCGTCGTTGCCAAGTGCAACATTCATCGCTGCAACGGTAGCATGAAGCTCCGAATTGTGATCGCGTCCGACTGTTAGTATAGAATTTCCTTGACTGTTGAGTAGTTCTTCAGCAAGAACAGGGATCCATTCGTGATCAGAAAACTTGTTGCTATAACCACTAAATGCGGATAATTCATTTACAGAATTAGAAAGCTCAGCGGCTAATGCATATATAAAGAGTTCAACTTCACCTGATTTTATACGCAGACGGTTGTCAGCATTGGAACCGGTAATGCTAAATGTACTTTCAACAGCATAAAACCGTGACATGTCATCGTCTTCAGACATTACACGACGTCGGTCCGTAAAACGCTTGGTGTTTTCAACACTGTTTTTGTCACCAGCCGGATTCAGAAAATCATCATCAAAACTTACGATGACATCGGCCTCATCATACTTATTATATGTTCGCAATCGCTCCCCGAATGCGATATTAGTACCTTCAAGGGCGTTGTCCTCTCCAAATGGTTCGTAGGTGATCCATTGAGCATTGGAGAATTGATTCATTGCCTGATCCTTCAATCTATTATAAGTAGGAGAGGAGTTTGCTTCTGAGACAAAGGCAATGTTTTGATCTGTGTTAGAAAAATGGTCGTTACAAAATTCTGCAAAAGCACTGACCGAAGAACGCTCTCCGTCTTTTCGGACATAGCGTGAACGGTCAGGATCAAACATGTTTAATATCTCGGACTGACCAAAGATGCTGGTATTTCCGCTACTGGCCGGATGCATCTCATTACCTTCAATTTTTGTAGGTCGCCCCGAATTACTTTCAACGACGATACCGTTTAGAGCATCCTGAAATGGGGAGGCCGAAGCGTAATATTGAGGTACCCCTTCTACCAGATCTTCTGGTTGCTTACTAAAAGGGACAATTTTTTGCACTGGACGACGACAGGCAGCAAAACCCGCAAGCGCAATGGAAGCTCCCATCACACGCAGAAAACTACGTCGTGATACTTTGTCGTTAAGTTCAGTGGCATTTTCAGGGAATTCGCGCTCGACGAACTTTTCATACTCTTCATTGCGAGCAAGTTCACCAAGGCTTTTCCAGTAATTGGGATTTTTTACTTCTTCGCTCATTCCGTTACGATTGCGTTAATTCAGATTCGTTCGCTTAAATATTTCTTCTTTTTAATAATGACAGCTTTGACAGTAGGTAGGGGGAGCAATATTGTGTTTTGCTACGAGCTCACGTCCCATTTCAATCTGATCTTTTTCCGGTTCATATCCCATTGTAGTGACTTCCTCAACCGGCCGAACATTTTGTTCCGGGTTTCGGTGGCAGTCAAGACACCAACTCATACTTAAAGGTTCAACTTGTCGAACAACCTCCATTCGATCTACCCTGCCATGGCAACTTTCACAACCTACCCCTACGTTGACGTGCGCTGCGTGATTGAAGTAAGCATAATCTGGTAGGTTGTGCACGCGTACCCACTCGATAGACTCACCGGACTCCCAGCTGTCTCGAATTTTTTGTACTTCTTCAGGATTTTGTGAGCCATCAACCTGATTGTGGCAATTCATGCATGTTTCTGTAGGTGGCACATTCGCGAACTTAGAATCAAAGACGTTGGTATGACAGTATTGACAATCAATATCAAGTTCACCAGCGTGCAGTTTGTGGCTGTATTCGATGGGCTGCTCGGGAGCATAGCCAACATCGGTATATTCTGGAGAAAAGTAATACCAAACTCCTGCTACTGTTGCCGTCGCGAAAATAATGAGCCCGAGCAAAATACGTTGGGGTACTTCATTTGCCCATCGGGGAAAAATCTGAGCCATGGGTTAAGTAAAATTTATCGTTACTTGAGTCAATTGTCCTCTAAAAGTTTCGGCATGAAAGTATGGAAAATCCAACTCTTTTAGAACCCATAAAAATGAGCTTTCTCATATTTAAATCGAATCTAAATAGATGGAGTCGCTTCACCATGTCCGAAATTTTGGTGCCTAAAATATAATCTATTTATCAAAGATGCCTAATTGAATTCAGGGAATCCCGGGAATTATATCTGAAAACTTGACAGGTGTTTAAACAAAGACGAACCTGTAGAAAAATCCAATATATATGTATCTTCACTCCACTCGAAATTATGTACCATTAATACCAGTTCATGAATTCTGAAAAACCTGCTACGATTGAACTTTTGAAAAATATTAGTCTAACCAAAGCTATTGCTGTAATACTGTTAATAAGTAGTGTGGTGTTCGGCTTTTTGATCTGGTTGATTTATTATAAAGGAGGCAGCGACTATAGTTCAAACCTGATTACAAGTTTGCCAGCTCTGAACGCATTACTCAATAGTGCGAGTGCTGTATTGTTGCTATTTGGATATCAGGCAATACTTCAGAGAGATTTTAGCAGGCATATGAAATTTAATCTCACTGCTTTTGTAACGTCAACCTTTTTTCTGATTAGTTATGTGATCTATCATAACTTTCAGGGTCATACATCATTTACAGGAGAGGGAATTGTTCGACCGATATATTTCTTTATCCTCATAACTCACATCATTTTATCAGCACTTGTTATGCCAATGATATTGACCAGTTTTTATCTGGCTTTTTCCGGTAAGCTAAGATTGCACCGAAAAGTATCAAAAATTACCTTGCCGGTATGGTTGTATGTATCAGTAACGGGAGTGGTAATTTTCTTTTTGCTGCGAGTATACTCTTAGTGAGTTTAAGGGGTAGGCCATGATACTTCTAACCCGTCCGATGTCATCACGGCTGTTGCAACCACTTCGACATTTTCATCCGTTCCGGTGCCAGTAACTGTTAGAGTGTTGCCTGTTCCGGAAACTTCGTAACTGCCGTTTTCGTTTTCAGGTTCGATGGATAAAATGTTCTCTTTAGATATGCCATCGAAGGAGCCTCCACCGCCATCCAGCATGTTAGGTTTCTTGTAATAGATTTGAGCATCATTGATTATCATGAGTATATCCTGGCGAACAGCCGACTCATTTGAATTAGTCCGGGATTCTTGCATTGTATTAATCGCAACGACTGCCGCTATGCCTACCAGAATAGTTACTAAAATGGCTAAAAGTAGTTGTTGTTGTCCCATAAATGGATGTTAAATCAATAGTTATTAACAATTACGGAACAAATATTTTCGTGTAAAAAACAATTAGCGGATTTTAACTTATCTCACAAGCAGTGTTTAAAGGTAATAGAGAGTATATTTTTGGTTATTGAAGATTATATTATAGAAAATTAAAGATTGGAATGTAGGTGTTTCGTTCTGTAACCAACTTAGCAAAAGAATAAAGTGTTGTTCTGCCGATTATTACGTATCTTACCCGCCAGCTGGTGTTACTTAATATCCCACCTACTCGTTAAACAGGTTCTTGCAATCCTTTCTTTGGTCTGTCGGCGCCTCTAATATATACGGTTTTTGGATAGCGGTTTAGAAGACCGGTACTATAAGTATGTTTTTGTGGCGTCAGGTATTCACTAATACTCAATTATATTTATTTATGACAGATTTAGATTTCAACGAACTTAATATTACCGATCCTATTCTTAAGGGCATAGAACAGATGGGATTCGAAAAGCCTACGCCCGTACAGGTGCAATGTATACCTTCGCTTTTAGAGGAGAAGGATGTTGTTGGCCAAGCTCAAACAGGAACTGGAAAGACCGCCGCATTCGGAATTCCAGTAGTCCAGAAAACCGATCTTACTATTGCAAATGTACAGACTATAATAATGTGTCCCACACGTGAACTTGCTATACAGGTGACGGGAGAACTTATCAAGATAGGAAAGCACCTTAATGGATTGAATGTTATTCCTATTTATGGCGGACAATCGATATCGCGACAGATAAAAGCGCTTAAACGAGGAGCCCATATCGTCGTTGGTACGCCGGGCCGAACAATAGATCACCTGCGTCGGGGAACGATGAAGCTAAATGATCTAAAACGCGTAGTTTTTGACGAAGCTGACGAAATGCTCAACATGGGTTTTCGGGATGATATGGAACAGATTCTATCTTATTCTGATCAGCCGGTACAAACGATTATGTTTTCTGCAACGATGTCGAAAGGGATTCGCAAGATCATGAATCGCTATATGAATAATCCCCAGACGATTAGAATTGAACGCAAAAAAGTTACCGCCCCTAATATTGAGCAATATGTGGTAGAGGTGCGCGACTCTGTTCGTACTGAAGCCATTTGTCGATTTATGGATATTAATGATTTCAAGCTGGCGCTAGTTTTTTGTAATACCAAGCGCAAAACCGAGCAAGTAACACGAGAACTCAAGTCAAGAGGATATTCTTCGGACTTTATCAACGGTGATTTGAATCAGAATCAGCGTGATCGCGTCATGGCAAAGTTTCGATCTGGTGCGATTGATATTTTAGTTGGAACAGATGTAGCTGCCCGCGGATTGGATATTGAGGATATTGAAGTAGTATTCAATTATGATATCCCTCAAGATCCTGAGTATTATGTGCATCGCATCGGTCGAACCGGACGTGCCGGACGATCGGGCATGGCGATTACATTCACCACGCGTCGCAAAAGGAAGGAGCTGCATACTATTGAGAAGCAGATTAAGAATCAGTTGAATCCCCTTGAGATGCCTTCCATGGTCGATGTTCGAATGTCACAAATGGCCGGACGTATGGAAGAAGTTGTAGAAGTGCTCGAAAAAGGAGATTTGCGTCCGTATATCGAGCAGCTCGAAGGGTTCACCGACGATCGGTTTACGACCATTGAAATTGCAGCTGCTCTGCTAAAAATGAACACTTCAGTAGAGGAATCTTCTAATGATAATGCGCAAGTTGCTCAGTATGATGATTCAGCGATGATAAAAGTTCACTTTAACGTGGGTAAAAAGAACAATGTTTATCCCGGTGATTTAGTCGGAGCGATTGCCGGTGAATCAGGTATCCCCGGAAAAGTGATCGGGAATATCGATATTTTTCCAAAGCACTCTTTTGTTGACGTTCCTGGTCAATACGTAAATCAGGTGCTCAACGGGATGAATAAAAACAGGGTGAAGGGCAAAAAAGTGCATGTTAAAGTAGCTTAGTAATCTTATTATTGATAAAGCAATTAAAGTGGGTATCCAGCGATGGGTATCCACTTTTTTTTTTAACACTATTTTATTTCCTGCGGACGAGCGGCTCCCAATCCAAAAATAAGTTTTGCTCCTACAATTATTAATAGAAAGAGAAGGGGAATAAACCATGCGCCGGTAAAGTCGTGCATGGCTCCGAATAACGTGGGACCAATAGCAGCCAACAAATATCCGATTGATTGTGCCATCCCTGAAAGTTCGGTGGCTGTTTCACTGTTAGATGACCGAAGTACAATAAACAGGAGTGCCAGTCCAAAGCTTCCACCGAGTGTCAGTCCAATTATTGATGCCCATAGGGCAACCAAAAATGGATCCGGGAACATCAAACCTATTAAGCTTATGGCTTCGGCAATCATGAGCCCCCAAACTAACTTTCGCTGATCGTTTATTTTTTCTGCCCAGACTGGAATAAAGATGGTGCCGACTACCCCCATGGCCTGAGAGAGAGAAAGCATCCATCCGGCATTATTGGGTGAAAGTCCGCGATCTTGGAGAATTTCTGGAAGCCAAGCTAAGACTACATAAAATGCGAGCGATTGTAGCCCCATAAATAATGCTACTTGCCAGGCTACGAGTGAACCGCCCAGCTCTTTCATAGAGGTCAAAAAATTGCGCTCCTGCTTGGGAACCGTCAGATCTTTCAGCTGAGGGAGCCAAACAATGAAAGCAAGAATTGCAAGGGCTGCCCAAGATCCGAGTGACCATCGCCAGCCCCAATCTAAATCATGGGCTAATGGCACGCTAACGCCGGCTGCAATAGTAGCTCCAAGTCCCAGCATGCTGGAATACACGCTTGTCATAATTCCAGTGTGATTGGGAAAGTCGCGCTTAACCAGGCTGGGCAAAAGTACATTGCCAAAAGCTATTGCAATTCCCAGTAGTAGTGTGCCCGCGAAAAGTGCCCAGTTTGTCGGAATAACTCGAAGAAGGATACCTCCGGAAAGAAGTGCCATTGCTAAGGCAAGGGTACCTTCAATACCCATGCGTTTTGTGAAAAGTGGCGTTAATGTTGAAAGCACTCCAAATGCCAACAAGGGCAGGGTGGTGAGTAATCCCAGCATGGCGTTAGAAAGTCCGGTGGCTTCTCGGATTGTACTTACCAATGGTCCGACCCCCGCCAGTGCGGGACGAAGATTCAGAGCGATAAGGACAATGCCTGAAATAAGTAAAATGTTTTTGAGACGAGAATTTTGTTCAAATGGGGAAGATGCAGCCATCCGTAAAGTTCAGAATTCTAAAATTTATATCGTTATAATAAGGCGAGCCAAAGATACAAAACTGAGATGAGTATTCATGAGTAATATTGCTCGTTGTAGCTTGGCTGCTAGCTGTTGATAATCTTAGTATAGCATAACCCCAAAGAGAAGAATTGTAAAAAACTGGATATATATGAGACAAATTGTGAACACGTCAAATGGTGGATATGAAGTGCTGGAAGTTCAAGAAGTCCCTGACCTGGAGCCTGAATCAAATGAAGTTATTATAAATGTCAAAACAGCCGGGTTAAATTTTGCAGATATTCTTGCTCGAAAAGGCCAGTATCCTGATGGGCCCGATAAGCCTTGCGTAATGGGATATGAGGTTTCGGGGGTAGTAAGTTCAGTGGGCAGTCGGGTTGACGATAAATGGCTGGGGAAAGAGGTTATTACCTTCACACGTTTTAAGGGACAGGCCGAGCAGGTAGCAACTCGCGAATCGCAATTATTCGAAAAACCTGAACGATTATCATTTGAGGAAGCGGCTACTTTGCCTGTGAATTACTTAACAGCTCATATTTTGATTGAGGTGATGGGATCATTGAAATCTTATGAATCTATTTTGATTCACAATGTGGGTGGTGGGGTCGGGATTGCCGCTTTGGAGATAGCTGAGCATATCGGAGCCACGACCTATGGTACTGCCAGTAAACGAAAGCACGAATTCTTGATTGAGCGCGGGTTAGATTATACCATCGATTACCGGAACAAGGATTGGTATGAAGAACTGATGGATTTGACTGATGGAAAAGGTGTTGAACTCATTACCGACCCCTTGGGTGGAAAAGAATGGAAGCGCAGTTATAAAGCACTGCGAGCAACCGGACGTTTGGGGATGTTTGGAATTTCATCTGCAAGTGAGGGGACCAGCGGGGGAATTAGCGCTATGTGGGGTATGCTAAAAACAGTTGTGCAGATGCCATTTTATCACCCACTGCCATTGATTGGTAAAAATCGAGGTGTGTTTGGCGTAAATTTGGGGCATCTTTGGCACGAGCCGGAAAAGGCAAAAGTCTGGATGCAGGAAATACTACAAGGAGTGGAAGATGGTTGGATCAATCCACATGTGGATGCGACATTTGATTTTGAAAATGTGGATAAGGCTCATCGGTATATTGAGAATCGGAAAAATATCGGGAAAGTTATTTTAACACCTTAAGATTAGATTATACTGGTATATGCAAATTATTTATGTAGATATGGACAATGTACTGGTCGATTTTGAAAGTGGGATCGATCAACTTTCTGAGGAAACGTATCAGGAGTATCAAGATGATCTTGATGAAGTGCCCGGTTTTTTTCGAGATCTCCCACCGGTGGAAGGAGCTATTGATGCATTTCACAAACTGAGTGCCCAGTATGATGTCTATATTTTGTCAACGGCCCCGTGGCGAAATCCCTCTGCTTGGATTGATAAATTGCTGTGGGTAAAAAAACACCTGCCCGAGGTAGCACATAAGCGTCTTATTCTGAGTCATAACAAGCATCTTAACAGGGGGGACTATCTTATTGATGACAGAACAGCAAATGGAGCCGGGGACTTTCCGGGTGAACACATCCATTTTGGGGAAGAGCCATTTCTCGACTGGGATGCTGTATTAGGTTATCTGCTTAAGTAGTCTGTGAGGCTGAGGCTATCTTCCCGGCCAGTTAGGAGGTATTGGGACTTAGCTTCTGAGATTTGATAAAGTTGAGCGTTATACGATTGAAAACTTCTGGTTTTTCCACGTTTACCACATGACCACATTTTTCTACCACTTCTAACATAGATTTCTTGTGTTCTTGTACTACGTTTTTAACCGGTGGTAAGAACAGGTAATCCTCCCCGCCCATGATATATAGGGTGCGTGTTTTTAATTCTTTTTCTCGAAAGTATTTTAAGAGCGGATTTACCTCGTGTGTCATATTAAACCACTTGAGGAACTCCTTTTTATAGAGGTTTTTGGCTTCCCTGATAAAAAGATTTCGGGACTCTGAATGTCGTTTCCGGGGCATAATAATCCATGCAAAAAGTTTGTATAGCCACATAAAGGGGACTACTTTTTTGAAAAGGTGTCCCAGCCAAACTAAAAAACGTGATCTGATATTAAGCCGCATTATGGCTCCGCACATTATGAGCGATTGAACTCGTTCGGGCTGCATTTCACCAATCGTTCGGATAATAATAGTGCCCAATGAAACACCGACAAAATGTGCTTTCGTAATGCCGATTTCGTCCAAAACATCAATGATATCCTGACTTGCTAACTTAAAAGAGTATTCATCCTCATAATATTTTTGAAGCATCCCTTTTGACTTGCCGTGTCCTCGGAGATCTACCATTAGCACGTTAAACTCTTTTTTATAGGCCCGAAGCTGTTTGAACCAGATCGAAGAGCTTCCACCTGCTCCGTGAATAAATACGACCCAGTCGGTGTCGTCGTTTTTAAAGAATGTCTTATAATAAAGCATAGTCGGTCATTTAAATGGCCTGAAAGCTACAAAGAGCTGAGTATGTTTCAAATGACAATACAGATATAGAAATTAGTAACGAAGTTATGTGCTTTTATTATTTTCTGACTGTTCAGCCAGTCTTTCTATCATTCTGGAAAATATGAGCGAATGTAATGGATATATTCCATACCAATAGAGGAGTCCTAACAACCCTTTGGGAGCAAAATAAGCTGTCTGCACTAATTTTGTTGTTTCTGTATCTTGTTCGATAGCCTGAAATTCAAGCCACGCTTTTCCGGGAAGCTTCATTTCGGCGCGTAGTCGTAACAATTCACCCGGTTTTATGGCTTCTACACGCCAAAAGTCGAGGGCATCTCCGACGCGCAACTCTTTCGGGTGGCGTCGGCCACGTCTAAACCCTACACCGCCAACAAGCCTATCCAGGATACCACGTAATTTCCAAGCCCATTGGAATACCGGCCATCCTTTTTCTCCTCCCAAGCTTGAGAAAGTTTCAAATACCTGTTGTGAAGGAACATGTACAGTTTTTATACGTCGTTCGATATTAAGTCCCTCTTTTGTTTTTAAGATAACCGGCTCTTCATCTCCTTTGCTACTGATAAGGGCATCATTCCATGTTGTTTCAACATCGTCGGTGTCAATGCGGGCTATGGCGAGTTCAACAGCTCGTTTATAGGAAAGAGGGCTGATTTCGGGGAATAGTTTTTGAGCTTTATCACTTTGTACAATTACGTCGTTTTTAAGCCCTTCGATTAATGGTCGAGCTAATGAGGCGGGAATGGGGGTCATCCAGTGGACCCAGTGTGATGAAAGAGTGGGTGATAAGACCGGAACCGGAATTAAAATACGTTTTAATTCATTAACCTCTGCGTAAATTTTCATCATATCAGCATAGGTAATAACACTGCTGCCTCCAATTTCTATAATTTCATCACGTGTTTGGGGTTTTTCGATGGCGGATACCAAATATTGCAATACATTGCGGATGGCAATAGGTTGAACCTTGCTGTATACCCAGGAAGGGCAAACCATCAAGGGGACTCGTTCTGTAAGATAACGGACCATCTCAAATGATTTGCTACCAGACCCAACTACAATTGCTGCACGAAATTCAGTTACCGACACTCCTGATTCTCTTAAGATGGAGCCCGTTTTTTGTCGTGAAGCCAGGTGTTCAGATAATTGATCACTAGGATCACCAAGTCCTCCCAGGTAAAGTATTCGATACACGTTTTGTTGCTTTGCAATATTTCCAAAATTACGAGCGGCTTGTATGTCCCGATCATGAAACTCAGCACTGCTCTTTCCACTCATGCTGTGAATCAGGTAATAAGCAACATCAATATCTTTTAAAGCAGCTGGCAATGTTTCAGGTTGTAGAACATCCGCTTCAACGACCTCGACATCATCAATCCAGGAGCGCCCTTGCAGGCGATTGGTATCTCGAGAGAGTACACGAACGTGATATCCTTTGTTAAGTAATTCTGGTACAAGACGTCCACCGATATAACCGGTTACTCCGGTAACAAGACATCGCAGCTGTTTTTTCAATGTAAATATTGTTGGTTAAGGGTTAAGGAATGTAACAGCATAAAGGATGAAAAAAGTCCGCTGAAGAAAAAAATCTTATTAATTCATTTTCAATAGATGATCAACTTTTGTAGAATAGGTCAAATTATTATCTGCTTTAGGGAAATTTCATTAAAATTTGGCGATGAAAAAATTAGGTTGGCAAAAATACTTACCAGGCACTGTGGTATGTACAGCATTTTTTTTGGTACTGTTCTTATCTCCTATGGAATATTGCTTTGGGCAGGTGTCGGGTGATTCTCTTTGGTCATTTTCAAAAATCAGAACAGATACGAATGCCGATAATAAGCTTGACTATCTTGGTGAAGAGGTAACAACAACAGGTATTGCTAATATTAATACCGGCCTGCTGCATGAACATTATTTACAGGCATTTATTCAAAATGATTCGGCGGGAATGTCTATTTTTGCAATGCAAATTGATACCCCTTTTAAGCCCGGGGACAGTTTAGTTGTGAGTGGTAAAATTAAACGTTACAACGGTTTAGTGGAGGTTGATGTAGATTCTTACCAAGTATTGCGTGAAGTCTCAAAAGTGCCGGAGCCCAAACCTTTGAATAAGGCTATTGCTAATCCATCTGAATATTTAGGCATGTTAGTTGAAGGAGAGGGAAGTATCATTGAAAAGGGAAGTACCTTCAATGGAAAATATCTGAGGATATCACCAGGAGAGCTGGCAAGTGGTACTATAATGGTGTATGTATCAAACTTCCATTACTTATTTGACCAGTTTAATTTTGATATTCTTAGTACCGGAGATCAAATATCAGTGAAAGGAATTATCACTGAGAACAATCCGGAATTTCCAAAAGAGCAAACCTATAAGGTGTTTTTGCGAACACCTGAGGACCTGGATTATGTGGGGGTTCCAAAATACTATATGTTACTGATTATTGGTGGCTTGATCGTTGTAACAGTACTCATTGTAGGTTGGGTTCTGATATTGCGCAAACGGGTAGATAGTAAGACGAGTGAAATTAAACAGTCGCTTAAAGAAAAAGAGATCCTGCTCCAGGAGATTCATCACCGAGTAAAAAATAGCTTGGCTATTGTCTCGGGTCTTATTGATCTACAGTTGGATGGTACGGATAATGATGTGGCCAGACATGTATTGCAGGATAGCCAAACCCGAATTCGTTCTATGGCTTTGATTCATGAAAAGTTATACCAGACGAAATCACTTTCAGATATTGAGTTGGATATCTATATAAAAGAGTTAGTAGAAGCTATCCATGAGACGTTTACAGAATATCAAGAAGCAGTTGATTTAAGATTTAATTTAGAGAAAGTTGAGCTGGATATTGACCGGGTAATACCTTGTGGGCTCTTAATTAATGAACTTGTAGTAAATGCATTTAAACATGCATTTAAAAAAGATAAGAAAGGAATATTAGAAGTAGAGCTTTTGCAAGAGAACGGTAATATCAAACTAAGTATTGCCGATAACGGTCCCGGCCTACCCGAGGATTTTGACTTTAAAGGGGAAGATAATCTTGGGTCGATGCTCATTGATACCTTTGCTGCACAACTTGGTGCAGCAATTGGCATAAAAAGTACGGAGAGGGGGTCTAAGTTTACATTTACTTTTTCTAAGGATGTTTGATCAAAAAGAAAGAGAGAAGAAAGCCTTACTGAATATTACTCTTTGAGTTCATAGGAAAAATATTGCCGGGCTTTGGACTGAGTACCTCGCAATATCTGATGACTTCATTTTTTTCAGGAAGCGTTTTTTCCTTAAGGTCTGATGTTTGGAAAGAGTCTTTAACAAGATTATAAGTTCGTTCGCTTATAATAATTGAATTCGGTTTGTTCTTGCTTATTTTTTCCAGTCTCGAAGCTGTATTTACCGTATTTCCAATAACGGTATATTCCATAAAGTCATCAGTACCAACATTTCCGACAATAACCTCTCCGCTATTGATACCAATACCGATACTTATTTCAGTACCCATTTTTTCACTGTACTTTATATTGATTCGATCCAGTAGGCCAACCATATCGAGTGCAGCGGAAACGGCATTTTTGTGATTGTTGAGATGGGATACCGGAGCGCCGAAAACAGCTAACAATCCATCCCCGATATATTTATTGATAGATCCTTTATTTTCTTTAATAGCAATAGAAAGTACATCCCAGTAGTCATTTAGAAACTGAACTACCTCTGAAGGAGGTAACTCGCTGGTCATTTTAGTAAAATCCCGCATATCTGCGAATAAAACAGAAACCACCCGGGATTCTCCGGGTTTCATAATATCTTCTTTTTTTGTTTTTAAAGCCTGTGATACTACTTCTCCGGGGACATATTTCTTAAATAGATCCAGGATATCTTGCTGCTCTTCTTCATACGAAGATATTTTTTCTGATAGTTTTTTATTTTCAAAGTGGGCCTTATGAATTTGCAAGGCGTTATCAATGGCCATTTGTAGGTCCACGTTCGTGAAAGGTTCAGAGATAAACCTAAAAATAAGCCCCGTTTTATAGGCTCTTTCCAAAGAGTTCGTATCCTTTGATCTGCTTATGATTATGTTGGTTAAGTCTGAGAACTCATGAGAAATACTTTCACAGAATTGCAATCCACTCATTTCCGGCATCATATGTTCAACTGTGACTACATGAATATCATAGTCGGTAAGAATGCGGTGGGCTTTTTGGATTGAAGATGCCGTAAACACATTATATGAATCAACATAGGCCTGCCGAAAACGGTTCAAGACCTGCTGGTCATCAGAAATAAATAATATGTTCCCGTTATTTTGATACATACAGTTAGCGTATGATAAGTATATACGTATCAGCTAATATAGGTAAAGGGGTTTATATTCCCAATTTTTGGGAATATGCTCCTTTAGAAGGGTTTTAAGAGTGTATACGCCTACTCATTCATCAAATCAAGCAAATAATTGGTTTGTTTCTGCTCTACTTTTTGAATATTTGATTTCGATGCTTCTGCTTTTACCTCTTTCAGTGCCACATCGTTAAGGTCTTCTTCTGTGTCCTTCATTTCGGCCCAAAGCCGGTGAAAGCGGGCAGCTTGTATGGCACCTTCTAATGGGTCTGGATTGATACATTCGCGGGCGGCAAGATAGGCAGGAGCATTTTTATTTCCCTGCATCATTCCGGTAGTATCGGTAGCAATAGCAGTTCCTTCGGTTTCTTCGTATAGTTCTCGCAGCTCTTTCTCTTCGGTCTCTTGTTGAATAGCCTTTTCTGCAAGATCAAGTATCTTTTTCTGTATTGGTTTCAGTTCGTCATTTATCTGTCGGGCACACCATACGGCAAATCTTCGAAGAAGAATAGGGTTGTCCTCTTCATGAAGATATTTGAGTAGTGATGTGACTTGGTCATCCTCTTCTTTAACTCGATTGCCTGTCTCACCATCAATTACAATGATTTTGTGATGCTCGGTATCGTAGATATAAATTAGATCTTGCTTTTTGTGCTTCATAAAAGAATTCTTTCTTACGTTACTGTTTGAGTTTACAATAACAAATTGCATTTCCCAACTATTCCATCCATAATATGGCAAAATTTGAAAGATAGTGATTCAGATGTCTCAACAAACAAAAGATAACACACGCTCATTGTTTTCTTGGGCACTATTTGATTGGGCGAATAGTGCCTTTTTCACAGTTATCCAAACCTTTGTTTTTGCCACATACTTTATGCAGTCAGTGGTTCAGGATGAAACCTTAGGTAGCACATTATGGGGAAATACTATTGGTGCCGCAGGACTTTTAATTGCTGTTTCTGCTCCTTTTGTTGGAGCTATTGCCGACCAGATGGGACGTCGAAAACCATGGATAGCTTGGTTTTCCCTATTGTGCATTTTGGCTACATCCGGCCTTTGGTTCGTAGAACCGTCGCAAGATTTTATAATATTGGCACTGGTATTGGTATTTATTGGAACCGTTGGTTCTGAATTTGCCATTATTTTTTATAATGCAATGCTCCCGGATTTAGCTTCCAGAGAACGAATGGGACGCTGGTCAGGTTGGGCATGGGGGCTTGGATACGCTGGTGGGCTGGCCTGTCTGGTCGTGGCTCTTTTCGTTTTTGTGGATGTGGAGAACCCACCCTTTGGCTTAGAAAAAGCGATGGCTGAGCACGTGCGCGCCACCTTTTTGATGGTAGCGGTTTGGTATGCTCTTTTTTCGCTTCCGCTGTTTGGGTTTTCCCAAGATCGACCAAGGTCAGGGGTTACCTTGAAAAAGGCTGCCAAGTCTGGTTGGCAGCAGCTTAAAACATCCATAGCAAATGTACGCAAGTATAAATATATCGTTCGTTTTCTTATTGCCCGAATGATTTTTATTGATGCACTGGCAACTGTTTTTGCATTTGGGGGTATTTATGCGGCGGGAACTTTTGACTTCAGTGAGCGGGAGGTGTTGATATTTGGTATTGGATTAAACGTTACAGCCGGGCTGGGAGCAGTTTTGTTTGCCTGGCTGGATGATAAGCTGGGGAGCCGCACAACAATGTTGTTATCGTTGGTCGGACTTATTGTGACTACCACCGGTGTTTTGATAGTTACAGAGCTAACTTGGTTCTGGGTGTTTGGGCTGATACTGGGAATATTTGTAGGACCTGTACAGGCCGCCAGTAGAACGTATATGGCTCGGGTATCTCCCCCGGACTTAGAGAATCAAATGTTTGGGCTAATGGCGCTTTCAGGAAAGGTAACCTCGTTTGCAGGTCCACTATTAGTGGGGTGGCTCACTTATATAGCTGATAGTCAGCGTATTGGGATGAGTGTAATTGTCGTTTTATTTGTGATTGGTTTTATAACTCTTTACTTCGTGCCGAATGCTGAAGATGCACGCCCAAATGAGGAAAGTAGATAATTTTAAAATAAACCGTGTTTTTGATGCGGAAAATGCTAACTTATGCTGATAATTATAAAGGATGATAATATCCGGGATGGGGATGCCCATCCATTAACAACTAACTAACAGAGAAAAAATGAGTCGATTAGACGAAATTAAAGGTATCATCACCGGAATAGAGGATGACATGGTGAAGTTTTATAAAAAAGGAAACAAAGCTGCTGGCACTCGTGCACGTAAAGGGCTACAGGGATTAAAGAAGCTTGCTCAGGAAGTCCGACTTGAAATTCAGGATATCAAGAACAACGGATAATTTTTTTTCTATCTTATTTTGAAAAGCCACTTAATAGTGGCTTTTTTTATATACTTTTTTCGCTGCAATTTTGAAGGACAGAATTTCATGCGTTCATCTCCGAAAAGAAAATTATCACATGACGCCATTAAAGCATGGCGCGTGTCATTATCGATTTTAATTTTATTCTTAGTTCTCGGTTTATTTTTTGTTTGGGGATATAAATTGCTTTCACCCGAATCCGAGTTTTTCTCTATATGGACTCTTACTGCCATTTCGGTAATACTTGTAGTTATTACGGGACTGGGTATATTTTTTATCCCTGAAATTCGCTGGCAGCGTTGGTCTTATGAGGTTGATGAGCATGAGGTTGACCTGCAAAGCGGTATTTTTATTATCACCCGTACATTAGTGCCGATCAAAAGAGTGCAGCATGTAGATACCCGTCAGGGGCCAATTCTTCGATCTTATGATTTGGCGGATGTAACAATTTCCACGGCGGCAACAACACACCGTATTCCGGCATTGAACGAAGAGGTTGCGGACCAAGTACGTAATCAAATTTCTGAATTTGCCCGATTAGCCGAAGAAGATGTTTGAATTACAGCGACAACATCCTGCTGCAGCACTGGCTAATGCCTTTGATATAATCCGGGCGAACTTTGTTACTATCCTAATACTTATTTTTGTAGGAAGCGGTGGAAGAGAGGCTAACTTTACGCTCTACTGGATTATCGGGACCTTTCTATTTTTGCTGATTTGGGGTGTTATTTCATGGTACCGGTTTGAATTCAGTGTTGAAGAAGGAGAGCTTCGTATTGAACAGGGCGTGTTGGTGCGCAAGAAGTTATATCTTACCTCCGATCGTATCCAGGTAATTGATATTTCTGCTGGAGTAGTCCAGCGATTATTTGGCTTGGTAGCGGTAGAGGTGAAAACAGCAGGCAGTAGTTCAAAAGAGGCTAAAATTAGTGCTATTTCTCGAGGAAAAGCGGAGAAGTTAAAAGCTTTACTTCGAAAGAAAGCTGAAAGATCTGATGATGCGCAGAAAGCTGATCCTATTGATCATCGGAAAGTATATGCACTGGATACAAAAGACTTGCTTATTGCGGCCTCAACGTCAGGTCGATTTGGGGTAGCACTTTCGGTGGTGGGGGTAGCTTTCTCTCAGGTAGAGCAGTTAATTTCTGAGGAACAGATGATCTATTTTGTAGAATCAATCATTCCCCGAAGTACCAATGCTTCTATGATTGCCATGTCTATTTTTGCAGTTATTGCTATAGCATGGCTGTTTTCGTTTGCAAGTACAATTATTAAGTACTACGATTTTGTAGTGGAGGTTCGTGAAAACGAATTGCTAATAAGTCGCGGATTATTTGAGCGTACACAGTTAACAATTCCATTCAATCGTATCCAGGCGGTACAAATTAAAGAAGAATTATTACGCCAACCTTTGGGATATGCTTCGTTGGTGCTTGAAAGCGCAGGTTATGGAGAAAGTGAAGGGAATTCTACTACCTTGTTTCCATTGTTAGCAAGGCCCCAAATTTATAGTTTTATCAACGAAGTCATTCCCGATTACCAAACGGAGATATCAGAAAAAAGTAATGTGCCACTGAGAGGCTTGCGTCGTTATTTATTTAGGATGTTATGGATCTCCGTGCCTGTAATTTTGATCGTTTGGAGCAGCATTCCTTATGGAGTTTATAGCTGGTTTTTGTTGGTGCCTGCCCTACTGTTAGGATATCAACAGTATCGTGATGCTGGAATAGCCAGGGGGAAAGATACCGTGGTACTTACTTTTCGGTTACTGAGCAAAACAACTGCTATGGTTAAGAAGTACCGAATGCAGTCATGTCAAATTCAACAAAATCCTTTCCAAAAGAGATTGGAGTTAAGTAATTTTACGGTACATGTAGCCAGCGGGAATCAGGGACGCGCTTTTACAGTCAGAGATATTGATATTGCCAAGGCAATGGATTATCGGAGATGGTTATCCAATGGCAGAGAAAGTGAAAGTAACACAGCTAATGAAGGGGATCGTGAACTGTTAAGTGAGGATTCTGATAATCGCGATGCTATCCAATAAGCCACCAATGATAAATAGACAGCGTGCATACCCCAAAAATGATATGGAGAACTAAAATCCAGTAGGGCATAAGGGCACCCCATTCTTGACCTAAAATGCCCGGGCTTTTAATGGGTTGATCTTCCCCTATATAGGGATGGGTATCTGCAATTATTCCAATCATAGCACCTACAAAAATACCATGCCCGAATCCCCAAAGAATGCCAGCCGGCCAATTGGGCGTTACTACCATGGCGGTAAGTAGTATCACATATAAGACACCCCATCCGGCCCCAATTAGCAGGTGTAGTAATATACCCACAAGATAAACTTGTGTTTTGTTTTTTATATCTACGAATCGCGTCCCAATGAGGTAGGGGATATCAAGATCTTGTCCGAATAGTTTTAACAGGTAGATAAGAAGGGTTAATATTAGTGCACCTATTAAACCTGAAATTGCAGCGATCAAAAGATTAGCTTCCATAACTCCTCCTGTTTATTAAGAAGTAACAGCTGCGAAGAATGTTAAGTAATAATATCCTGCTATAACAATGTTATTACTCTTTTGTTAAATAGCAATAAGGAGAATTAAGTCCTGTACAGAGAGGGAGTACTGCTTTTTTAAGACATCTGTTCAGCAAAAGCTTTACTGATAGACTTCTTCAGGTGGCTCATTTGAATAGGTTTTACCAAGTAATCTACAAAATCAGTTTTTTTGGCCCGCTCAAGGTTATACTGGTCGGAGTTACCGGTAATGTAAATTACATGTACGTCCGATTTTTCGCGGATTTTTTGCATCGCCATAATGCCGTCAATATCGTCTTTGAGCTGTATATCCATGAGGATTAAATCAGGCTCGAGCTCAAAAGTAGAGTCGATTGCATCTTGGCCGGCGATAACCTTTTTGACAACCTGGTGGCCGAGTTTTTTTATCATTCGCTCCAGGACCATAGAAATGATCATGTCATCTTCAACGATAAGAACTTTTTTGTCTGTTACTGAATTAGCCATCTTGCGTCACTTGATCCCACCTTATTTTAAGTTGTAAGTAATAAAATAATTTTTTTGGACTTAACCTAAGGCAACATCCAGAATCATCATGACACTAAAACCAATCATGGTGCCGAGGGTAGCTAAGTCGGTATTACCATGGAGTTGAGATTCGGGTATTAGTTCCTCAATGACAACGTAAATCATAGCCCCGGCTGCAAAAGCGAGGGCATAGGGCAAAAGAGGTTGAACCATTAGTACTGCTGCGGCACCAATAACTGCTGATATGGGTTCCACAATGCCTGATAGTTGTCCATACCAAAAACTTTTGCCGGCTGATAGCCCCTCACGACGCAAAGGCATAGATACGGCTGTTCCCTCCGGGAAGTTTTGGATGCCAATACCTATTGCTAAGGTAACAGCCCCAATTACTGTAGCGCCTCCTGCTGCTTCAATGCCAGATGCTGCAGCACCGAAGAGAACGCCAATAGCGAGGCCCTCAGGAATATTGTGGAGAGTAATGGCCAGTACCAATAACGTTGCTCTGCGCCACGATGTTGGGACCCCTTCTGCTTCTTCAATGGGCAATCCGATGTGTAGGTGGGGGAGATAGGCATCACAGATCCGCAGAAAAATGCCACCGGTTAGAAATCCAATGACCGCCGGCAGCCATTCTATCATACCTTGTGCAGAAGCCATGTCTATGGATGGTACTAACAATGACCAAAAGCTGGCGGCAATCATTACACCAGCAGCAAAACCCATCATTGTATCGAGCAACTTATAATTTACTGATTTGGTAAGAAATACAAGTGCTGCCCCCAGGGCGGTTAATCCCCAGGTAAAGAGTCCCCCAAAGAGGCTTTGGTAAACAGCACCGATAGATAAAAACCATTCTTGTATAACTGTGATGTCCATAGGTTGTAATCCGTATTTGTAAACGAAAGAGGTTAAACAATGATTTTACTTCTATTAAATGTTTAATGAAAGAAAATTTTAGTTTGATCTAATAATCTAATTATTGGGACTTGCTTTTTTTTCTTCAAGTGTTGTTGTAAGCCATTCGCTGTTTGCAAAAGTAGGAAAATGATATCCCAGTCATAAGTTTAGCTTAGTCTAAAATTTATATTATATTAAGCTTATTAATTATTTAATGGTCTTAACAACATTATTTGTGAGCTAAGTGAAAGTAGCAAGGTATAGTTATTAGATATGATTACAGTCCAAGAGCTTACTGATATCTTTATATTTTCAGTCCGCGATGGGTTTGTTCAGGTAAGCGCGTTTGTAGCAATTACGGTATTGTTATTTAGCTATATACAGTATCAGTCAGGCGGACGGCTGGTACGGTTTCTTGAGAAGAACAAACATTTACAGCCTCTCGCAGGCGCATTGCTTGGATTAACTCCCGGGTGCGGAGGAGCGATAATTGCCATGCCGTTGTATGTGCGTGGTTCTATTAGTTTTGGAACGGTTGTGGCAACGCTTACAGCAACAGCCGGTGATTCTGCTTTTGTTATTCTCACCCAGGCCCCGGTTGCGGCGTTATATGCTTATGGGTTGGCAGCATTAGCGGGGATTCTCTTTGGTTATGCTATCGACTATTGGGGATTGGGTACCGGCCGCCTCGATCGTGCTTTTCAACAGATTGGGGACTCGGTGATGAACGGTAGTTTTAAAACAACTAATGTAAGCAATGATAAGCCAAGTATTCCCAATATTGATAGAAGTTGTGATCATGATACCTCTACTAATTTGCGTAAAGGTGGATTTTGGCACAAGGTCAGCCACGCAATTCATATTGCCTGGTGGGGATTGGCAATTGCCGGATTGATTGCAGGTATTGAGTATTTACGTCGTGGAGCCCCGGAGGTCCCCCTTGCTTTTGGGCTCGATTTTCCGACTCTCTTCACTGTGGCAGGACTTTTAGGTACAACGTTATCATTCTATCTTTATATCGTTGGACGGCGTATTATTGGAGAGGAGTGCTCTGGCCGAATGCGTAATTTTTCCAACACCTATGCTGCGTTTAAACATGCCGCAATGGAAACAAGTATGGTCACGGTCTGGGTAATTGTTGCGTACCTTATTTATGAATATTCGATCGTTATTTTCTCTCTGAATATTGGAGCACTGGCAACGGCCGTAGGAATTTGGGCACCGATAGCCGGAGCTGCATTGGGTATTGTGCCTGGATGTGGTCCTCAGATCATTTTTGCCACGCTTTATGCCAGTAACCAAATCCCTTTTTCTGCTTTAGTAGCCAATGCTATTAGTCAAGATGGGGATGCGCTGTTTCCCCTCATGGCTATCGATATGAAAGCGGCTATTATTGCTACTATCTATACGACAATACCGGCCCTGATTGTGGGAGTTTTGATATACTATTTCTGGCCATATGCCAGCATGGGATTCGGTGTTCTTGGATGATAAGAGCTCATGCGGAGAGCTCTAATTACTGAATATGCCTTTCTTTCACTCAGTACCAATCTTATACTTAAAAGTCGATCATGAGAAGAGTTATAGGCTGTTTATTTCGGAGACTTTTCCTTACCTTCTTGCACTTATATAATCTCCGTTAAGATTGGTGATTTCTTTATTCAAAGAAGAACCTTTAGTAAGGCGGGATTGTTATTTATTTCAACGCTTTTTTAATAAAAAATCCTTTTCGATGAGCATCGATTTTGAGAAAGAACGCTTTATGAACCGCCATAATGGTCCCGATGAAGAGCAGGAAAATGAAATGCTTTCGGCCATTGGTGCTGATTCTATTGATGAGTTAATTAGTCAAACCATCCCCAAAGGTATTCGATTGCAGCAAAAAATTGACCTTGATGAACCGATGAGTGAATATCGGTTTTTGGAGGAGTTTCGTGAGCTTGCAAATAAGAATAAGATTTTTGAATCGTACATTGGCATGGGCTATCACGATACGTTGACTCCCAATGTAATTTTGCGCAATGTGCTCGAAAATCCCGGATGGTATACGGCTTATACTCCCTACCAGGCTGAGATTGCCCAAGGACGACTCGAAGCGCTTATTAATTTTCAGACGATGGTTTCTGATTTGACCGGAAGGGAACTGGCCAATGCTTCGTTGTTGGATGAGGGAACCTCAGCAGCAGAAGCCATGTCGATGCTCTATTCTATGCGGCGCGGTGCCAAGCGTAAGAAAGCCCATAAGTTTTTTGTCTCGGAGCTTTGTCATCCCCAAACAATAGATGTGGTGGAAGGACGTGCTGAGCCGCTTGATATCGAGGTAGTGGTCGGTGACCATAAAGAGCTTGATGTCACAGACAAGGAGCTTTTTGGTGTCTTGTTACAGTATCCTGCTACGGATGGGACCGTTGAAGATTACTCGGATTTAATTGCCGCTTGTGAGGAGAATAATGTGCAGTCGGTAGTAGCTGCTGATTTATTGAGTCTTACTTTATTGACCCCGCCTGGTGAAATGGGAGCTGATGTTGTTGTGGGTTCTACCCAGCGATTTGGTGTGCCCATGGGATATGGCGGCCCGCATGCCGCATATTTTGCAACTCGGGAAAAATATAAGCGCAAGATTCCGGGACGTATTATTGGGGTTACTCAAGATACTGAAGAGAATCCTGTCTATCGTATGGCACTTCAAACGAGGGAGCAACACATACGGCGTGAAAAGGCTACATCCAACATCTGTACGGCCCAGGTTCTTCTTGCTGTGATTGCCGGGTTTTATGCAGTATATCACGGGCCAAAAGGTTTGCGACGCATTGCTGAGCGAATACACGGATTGGCAAAGATAATGGATAAAGGTCTTGAGAAACTTGGTTTTGAAGTAGCAAACGACCTCTATTTTGATACACTTAAAGTAAGGCTTCAAGACGATGATCAGAAAGAAAAGCTCCGCCGTAAAGCGCTTGATCACAAACTAAACTTACGCTATTTCGACGAACCGGCTGTTGGTATTGCTTTTGATGAAGTGAAAGATCTGGATCACGTTGAGGAACTGCTCTCAATTTTTGCATCCCTGATTAACAGTGAGGAAAAGGTTAATGTAGCCAAGCTGTCCAAATCTGTTGAGGTCAATTATCCGGACAAGCTGTCTCGAACATCAGAATATTTAGAGCATCCGGTATTTAATCTATATCACTCTGAACATGAGATGCTTCGTTATTTAAAGAAGCTGGAAAATAAGGACCTCTCATTAGTTCATTCTATGATATCATTGGGCTCTTGTACGATGAAGCTCAATGCTACCTCGGAGATGATTCCACTTACGTGGACGGAGTTTGGTAAATTACATCCTTTTGCGCCCAAAGATCAGGCTGAAGGATATCATGATTTGTTTGATAAGTTAGAGCATCAGCTTGGCGCTATTACCGGATTTCCGGCAGTCTCGCTGCAGCCAAACTCGGGAGCACAGGGTGAATTTTCGGGGCTTATGACCATCCGTGCTTATCACAAGCATCGCGGTGAAGATCATCGCAATGTGACGATTGTCCCTGATTCTGCTCATGGAACGAATCCTGCCAGTGCGGTTATGGCTGGGATGGACGTGGTTGTTACAGAGTGCGATGAACATGGAAATATTGATCTCGATGACTTGCGGCAGAAGGTTGAGGCTAATAAGGATAATCTGGCAGCACTCATGGTGACCTATCCTTCAACGCACGGCGTATTTGAGGAAGATATCAAAGAGATTTGCCAGGTCATTCATGATAATGGCGGCTTAGTATACATGGATGGAGCGAATATGAATGCCCAGGTTGGACTTACCAGTCCGGCCGAAATTGGTGCTGATGTTTGTCACTTGAACCTTCATAAAACGTTCTGTATTCCACACGGCGGCGGTGGGCCGGGAATGGGACCGATTGCTGCTACCCAGGAATTGGCTCCGTTTTTGCCGGGTAATCCCGTGAAGGAAACCGGAGGTGAACATGCTATTAAAAGTATTTCGGCAGCGCCATGGGGCAGTGCCAGTATTTTATCTATTTCATATGCGTATATCAAAATGATGGGAGCCGAAGGGCTAACTAAGGTCTCTGAAACGGCTATTCTTAATGCGAACTATTTGAAGGAACGGTTAAAGGATCATTATCCCATTTTATACACTGGGAAAAACGGGCGTACTGCTCATGAATTTATTGTGGATATACGTCCCTTTAAACAATCCGCAGGCATAGAATCAATTGATGTAGCTAAGCGCTTGATGGATTATGGGTTCCATGCTCCCACCATGTCATTCCCGGTACCCGGAACCCTCATGATTGAGCCTACCGAAAGTGAAACGAAAGAAGAGCTTGATCGTTTTTGTGAGGCGATGATCTCTATTCGCGAAGAAATAAAAGAAATTGAAGAGGGGAATGCCGATCCCGAAAATAATGTGCTTAAGCATGCACCTCATACAATGCGCGTAGCAATGGCCGATGATTGGGATCGTCCCTATAGTCGCGAAAAGGCAATATTCCCGCTGGATTATCTACAGTTCAATAAATTCTGGCCGGCAGTCAGTCGCGTTGATGATGCCTATGGTGATCGTAACCTGATGTGTAATTGTGTGCCTATGGACGCTTACAGTGAGGGACAAGAACCGGCAGCTGTGGACTAAATTATTGGATTTGAATAGAAGCCTAATGCTTAAATTAATCCATTTCTTGCCCACGGTGAATCCGTGGGCTTCTCTATTTAAGCAGTTGTTAGAGGAGCAAATCTATTTTCGAGTTATGCTGCTCTCTAATTTGATATCACTCATCAATGTACGATGTACGGGACATTTTTGGGAGATATCCAGGATACGGTCGAGCTGTTCGTCAGAAATATCTCCTTCTACAATCACTTCTTTTTCAATAACATCAATTCTGCTTTTGGGGTCCTCACAGTTTTGACAATCCTCGTCATGACGTTTGTTGTGGCGAAGCTCCATATAGATGTCTTCCACGTTTTCCCATCCTTTGTGCTGAACGTACATCTTGATGGTCATTACTGTACATGAGCCTAATGACATCAATAGGTAATCGTAAGGATCGGGACCTTTATCTTTTCCACCGTCCACTGTTTCGGGTTCGTCGCCCTTAAATTCATGTTTGCCGGCTGTGAGTGTTGTGGTATAGGTTTCTTCTTTGGGGAGATGCGCGTGTACAATTTTCTTCTTATCAGAATCTTTAGCCATGATTATCAGCTATCTTGAATTAAAAATTGGAACTTAAAAGCTAACATATCCTTGCCTTGGAAAGAAGTAAGGGTCGTTAACTGCTTTTATGGATGATCTATTAGTAATACTGAGATTATAGTTCAATAACATAACTACCGTTTATTATACCAAAAATTACTACAGAATATGGCTAGTAAGCGATCAGTTGACATAGTTGTTCTATCAGACCTTCATTTGGGGACCGTAGGTTGCCATGCCATTGAACTTACAAGGTATTTGAATTCTATCGCTCCCGATAAACTTATTCTGAACGGGGATATTTTTGATATCTAGAATTTCAAAAAGTACTACTGGCCCGATTCGCACATGAGGGTAGTAAAGTGCTTTTTAAGCATGATGGCCAATGGTACGGATATTTATTACCTGACGGGAAATCATGACGAGGTCATTCGAAAAATATCAGGTCTGCAGCTGGGGCCACTTTTTGTGAGAGACAAATTGGTGTTGGATTTAAATGGCGAAAAATGCTGGATCTTTCATGGTGACATCTTCGATATCACAATGAAGCAGACGAAATGGGTGGCTAAGTTAGGAGGGAAAGGCTACGATCTGCTTATTCTATTTAACCGTGTTGTTAACTGGATGCTGGAAAAGTTGGGACGAAGTAAGGTATCCCTTTCTAAACGAATAAAAGACAGCATCAAGAAGGCTGTTCGCTTTATTGATGATTTTGAGGTTGCGGCCATGGATCTCGCTATCCAAAACAACTACGATTATGTGATATGCGGACATATTCATCAGCCAAAAATACGGGGATATGAAAATGAGGAAGGCACGGTTATTTACATGAATTCAGGAGATTGGGTTGAAAATTTGACTGCACTCGAATTCGATGAGGGCGAATGGTCAATGTATAAATATGCCGAAGATGATTTTCTCGATAAAAATAGTTCCGTAATGGTGCCCATTAGAAAGAGATTAAGAAATACCGCAGTGATACGATGAAAATACTCTACGGCATACAGGGCACCGGTCACGGACATGTAAGTCGCGCAAAAGAATTATTACCGCAGTTAGCAAAATATGTCTCGGTTGATGTTCTTCTCAGTGGTGGGAATAGTGCCATGGGGATAGAGGACTTCGTAGCATATATAAAGCATGGAGTAAGCCTTTCTTATGATGACGAGGGAGGAATATCATTTATAGATACGTTACTGAAACTGCGGCCAATCTCTTTTATCAAAGATGTTAATAGAATTTCACTACAGCACTATGATCTGGTTGTGAGTGATTATGAGCCAATATCTGCATGGGCGGCCAAGCTTAAAAACATACCTTGTATTGCTTTAAGTCACCAAGCTTCGTTTTTATCTCCTAATACACCACGACCGAAACAGCAATCCAGGATAGCAGAAGTTATTTTGCAGCACTTTGCACCTGCTGATCGTGCCATTGGATTCCATTTTCAACAATATGATAGGTTTATTGAGCCACCCATCATCCGTTCACCAATTCGAAAGTTGAAAGCAACGAATGAAGATCACATTACCGTTTATTTATCGGCCTATCATCACGGGGCATTGAAAAAGTTTTTGGGTCCGATTACAGAAGTCGATTGGCACATATTTTCTCCATACTGTCGAACCCCTGTCCAACACGATCATATTCGTGTATATCCGGTTAGCAACGAACCATTTTTAGATAGTTTGGCTTCTTGCCAAGGGGTTATTTGTAATGCAGGTTTTGAAACCTGTGCAGAAGCAATGTACCTTGGAAAGAAGTTGCTAACTATTCCAATCCTAAGACAGTATGAACAAGAATGTAATGCGGCGGCACTAAAACAAATGGGGATAAGTGTTGTTAACAATTTAGAAGAAAATTGTGATAACATTCGGTATTGGCTGGAAGAGCAGAAGATTACAGAAATAAAAAAGATTGCTGATCCCCACGAAGTAGTCCGGAATATATTAGAAATTGGAATAAATGAGCGAAAAGCCCAGGTTCAGTCAACTGAATCATCTGATCGACGAGTTAGTTTAGACCCGTAACATTGTACTTGTCTTTCAAGACAGTCAAGTGGTGTTTTTCATGTCCTGCAATTATAAAAGCTAATGCCCGAACCGAAATGGTTACACCATTTGCAGTTCCTTTTCGCAGCATTTGGTCTTTCGTAAAGCTGCTGAACATGCTGATATTGGCATTACGCAATGCATCATATTCTACAGATAAATTTTGCAGACTCCGTTGATCAAAGTTACCCTGCTCAACGTAAGCTTCATGATCATATCCCGGCAGTGCTGTTTGTTCTCCCCGGCTGATACAAAGTGCCCTGTATGCCATAATACGTTCGGTATCTACTAAGTGGCCAATGATTTCTTTAACGCTCCATTTGTCATCGGCATAGCGATGTTTTGCCTTATCTGCAGAAAGCTGACGAATAAATGTGTAAACTCGTTGTCCTTGCTGAATAAGTGACTGAATTACGTTTAGTTCATCAACAAGATTGATATAGTCTTCATAGAACTCACCGAATTCATCGGGTTGAGGTCTTTGGTCTTCCCAATCTAAAAGTGCCATTTGGTTCTTTTTGTAATTTTTTATCTCTTCTTCCTTTGTTGAAGTACTCCCGAAAAACTTTCAATGTAAAATAAAAAAAGGCCGGAGTATACCGGCCTTTTAGAATAAGTATGGGAGACTTTGTGTTATTTATTTACCTCGTGACTTTTGTACACCGCCTCACCAGATTTATTTCCATTAATTATTGTTTCTTGTAGATAAGGATAGGCTACACCGTCGACTGTTTGCCAGTTAGAATTATGATTCTCTACGGTAACCTGTTCACCCATCTGTGGATTAAATTGTTTATAGCGGATGATGTCCGGATAATGAGTTTCTGTATCCAGTAGAAGTTCAACGTTCGAGCCATCTACCGTTACGTTAACTTTTTCGTAGCTCATTCCATCAACTTTCTCGGTACCCAAGTATTGCGGATTTACATTTTCCGCATTTAGGGCGATGGAGAGAAAGCTTCTGTTGAGTGTACTTTGAAGATTCTTCGCCATTTGGGGAGGGAGGGGACGTTCCTGGCCGCCGACAATCATTTTGCCAGATCCATCTTTATAATTCACTTTAATTTCTCCCATTGGACCCTTAATAGTTTGGTTAATGGCGTCGGGATAGTTGATGGTTGTGGACATTGGCATTTTTCGACCTTGCATATTCATTTCTCCGGAAAGGGAAATGCTGTTAAGTTCCGTGTTGTCATTAATGACAGCACTGGTCATTTTTGATAGCCATTCTTCTCCTTTTTCAGCATCACCTTTAACCATTTGCTCGTCACCGCTGCCGGGCTCAGGAATGCTGATATCTATCTTATTGACATCTCCATATTTTTCTAGCTGATCACCGATTTCTTCTTTGTTACCAACCACGAGAATTTGAAGATTATCGGGATTCAAGTATTCTTGGGCTACCGCCTGTACATCTTCGATAGTGGTAGCCTTAACGCCTTCGATATATTGTTCAAAAGCATCAGCCGGCAATCCACGGTACTCGTTAGACATACGCTCGCTAAGTACTTCTTCGTAGCTATCATACTCAAAGACCGCAGAATTGAGAATTTGATCCTTCACGTCTTGCAGCTCTTGTTTGGTGATAGGTTCGTTTTGCAGACGTTCAATTTGTTTGATAATGGCATCAATAGCTTCAGCCGTAGTAGAGCTTTTAGTCATTACACCAGCGTAAAAAAGGCCTGGATAGAAACTATTCATTCCATATTGACCGAATACCGAATAGGCCAGTCCCATTTCAGTACGTACTACCTGCATCAATCGTCCCGAAAAACCACCACTGAGTACGCGGTTCATAACTTGTATTTTGGCATAATCAGGATTGTCACGCATACCGCCAATGTGACCCATCATCACAAAGCTCTGATTTACATCAGACTTCTCAATAAAGTTGATAGTGCTTTGTGGTTCATAATCCACTTCTGGAAATTTCAATGTGGTTTCGTCTCCAGAAGGAAGTTCTCCAAAGGTATTACGGAGTTTTTGCTTCATCTCTTTGGCATTGAAATCTCCAACAACGCCAACCATCATATTACTTGCTGAGAAGTGTTTGTCGTGAAAATTAACTAAATCCTCCCGAGTAATGTTATTGATGGTTGAATATTCGGTGGTTCGGCCATAGGGAGAATCTTCCCCATAAATTAATGCCTGGAATTCCCGAACACCGATCTGTTGTGGATTATCATTCCGGCGCGATATGGATGACTTTTGCTGTGTTTTAGCCAGCTCAATTTTGTCTTCCGGAAATGCGGGATTTGTCAGCACATCAATAAATATCGGAAGAAGATCATCAAAATCTTCTTTTAAAACATCCATGCTGGCGTTCCCGCTGGTAAACCCAATCCCGGTTTCGATACTGGCTGCTCTGTTTTCGAGAAGTGTATTAAGTGTGTCGGCAGGATACGTTTCGGTTCCACCGGATCGCATAACGGTTCCGGTAATAGAAGCGAGACCTGTTTTTTCATTGGAATTAAGAACACCGCCGGTACGAACACGAGTGCTCACGTTAATAAGAGGCAGTTCATTATCTTCTACCAGATAAAACGTCACCCCGTTTTCAGTTGTAAATGTTTCTACCTCGGGTTTCTGAAAGTTATTCAGTTCCGGGAAGTCCATATTTTCATATGGATTCGTTGAAGTATCGTCAGACTGTTGCGTGTCCGTCATCTGTTCGGTTTGTGAACAGGCGAACGCAAAAACAGCCATAAGTAAAAATAAGCTTAACCTCTTCATAATAGTTGAATTATGGTTATTCAAAATTTTTGAAAATGATGAGTTAGTTCTTTGCATCGGCAACCTCCTTGGATGAGTTATCTTCTTCGTTTACGATAGCTCCAACCGTTCGATTGTCCTTAGTGAGATATTTAGTAGCAACGCGTTGGATATCATCAACCGTTACTTTGTTGAGTTCTTCAATATCGGTAAAGACCTTTCGCCAGTCGCCTCGTAGGTTTTCCGCGGATGCAAGGGAAGAAGCCAGTCCGGAGTTCGAATCAAGACTACGAATTAAATTGGCTCGCGCGTTGGTTCTGGCTCGGTCAAGCGCTTCTTGGGATACTCCTTCATTTTTTATCTTTTCAATCTCTTCAAGAATGGAGGTCTCCATGGTATCTACCCTAAAATTTTGATTGGGAATCGCCAAGGTAGCAAAGAGTGTTTCATATTTTTGGCCGGGGTATCCGTTAAAAGCACTAACTTGCATCGCTGTTTGTTCTTCTTCCACCATACGCTTATAAAGGATAGAAGTACGACCACCGGAGAGAATACTACCCAGCAGTTGCAGAGCTTTTGAATCTGGATGATCCTGAGCAACGGTATGATATCCCATGATGAAAAATGGCTGGGATTGTCCTTTGATGGTAAATCGACGTTCCCCTCGCTGTTCCGGCTCTTTGGTATAAACAGGGGGAGGTTCAGGTCCTTCTTTCATATCACCGAAATATTTTTTGGCCAGTTTTTTTGCTTCTTTTGGATCTACATCACCGGCAATGGCCATTGTGATATTATTGGGTACATAGTAAGTATTGTAAAACTGGCGCGCGTCTTCCATCGTAGTGGCTGTAATATCAGAATGCCAACCGACGGTTGGACGTCCATAGGGATGAGCGGTATAGGCAACAGCTGCAAATTCTTCAATTAGGCGTCCGAGAGGCTGCGATTCAGAACGCATACGACGTTCTTCACGAACCACTTCTTTTTCTTTATAAAACTCACGAAAGACGGGGTTCTTGAATCTATCCGATTCAAGACTGAACCACAGCTCTAACCTGTTTTCGGGCAGATTGTAAAAATAGTTTGTACGATCCTGACTGGTAGTTGCATTCATGCCGGTGCCACCATTACGGTCGATAATTTCTGAGAACTCATTATTGACTACATATTTTCCTGCTTCTTCCTGAAGTGCTTTAAACTGACTCCATAGCGTATCCATCTTGGCGGAATCGGGTTGCGTACTGTATTTTTCAGCTAACCATTCTTGATAGGTGTTATCAAGCTCTTTTAGCACTTTTTTCTCTTTTTGCCAGTTGGTAGTCCCTACGGTATGTGTACCCTTAAAGGCCATGTGCTCAAAAATATGAGCCATCCCTGTGTGTCCCATAGGTTCGTTTGCTCCACCTACATTTACATAAGTAGCAAAACTGACCACCGGTGCAACCGGTCGCTCAATAATGAGAAAGGTCAATCCATTATCGAGGGTAAATTCTGTTACTTTTTCTTCGAACTCGTCTAACGATTGTGCCTGGGTAGATTGGGTAAATGAGATAACAAACAATAGCATCCCCAAAATCCAGGTACTGTGTTTTACTTTCATATGTACTCCAGTTTATGATTGATAGTTTATGATTAATGTATAGTGGAAGAGATGCCCCTAAATGATTTGTAAATGAATAGTTTGAATCTCAAAACGAACTAACTTAAACAACTTAGATATTAAAGAAAGGCAAAAAGGGGGTTTGTTACGATATTAAATTATTTTAATGGTGAGAGGCTAATAATGAAATTTAATCAGTGTTAATTATGGAGAATAGAGGGTTAATTAATTTTGGAATAACAAACTGCCATAACGTCACAGGGGATCAGTAAAATTCTTTATATTTTTTATTTATGATTGGTATTTTTGATAGATGATTGACATATACGTTTTCATGAAATTTAAAATTACTTGTAATCCCTACCTATGTATTTCAAGCAGATATTTGAAGAAAATTTAGCTCAGTATTCCTACTTAATTGGATGTCAAGCTACCGGCGAAGCTATTATTATTGATCCTATGCGGGATATCGATCGGTATAAGAAAATAGCTGAGGCTGAGGGCTTGGACATTGTTGCAGCTGCTGAGACCCATATCCATGCGGACTATTTAACGGGGCTTCGGGAATTTGCTGAGGAAAGTGTTATGATATATGCCTCGGATGAGGGAAACGAGGATTGGAAATATGAATGGGTAAAGGGGAGTGATTACAATTACGATTTGGTTAAAGACGGAGACCGATTTAGCATTGGAAACATCCATTTCGAGGTGAAGCATACACCGGGGCATACGCCTGAGCATGTAAGTTACCTGGTGACAGACGGGGCTGCAGCAAGTGATCCCATGGGTATGCTTACCGGTGATTTTGTTTTTGTGGGTGATGTCGGCCGGCCTGACCTGCTTGAAACGGCGGCCGGACAAAAAGGAGTGATGCAGTCATCCGCCCGCACGTTATATAAATCAGTAGAAAAATTTAAGTCGATGCCTGAATATTTACAGGTATGGCCGGGGCATGGATCCGGAAGTGCATGCGGAAAGGCTTTGGGGGCGGTGCCTGAGTCAACAGTAGGATATGAATTGCGTTATAATCCATCTATTCAAGCTTCTGAAAGTGAGCAAGAGTTTGTTGATTTCATTTTGGAGGGACAGCCCGAACCCCCTCTCTATTTTGCTCGCATGAAACGTGATAACAGGGGAGGCCCCAAAGTGCTTGGCAGCTTGCCGAATCCCCAAAAGATGACCGTTGAAGGTTTGGCGAATCGAGCAATGCAGCAGGCAAGTGCTGTAGTTGATACCCGAGAGCGAACCGAGTTTATGGATAGACATCTGAAAGGATCGTTACTTGCTACATACAACAAGGCTTTTAACACGGTGGTTGGATCGTATGTACAAGAAGATGAGGATATTTATTTGATTATTGATGAAAATAATCTGGAAAAAGCAGTTCGTGATCTGATTAGAATTGGATTGGATAATATTGAAGGATATGTGACGCCGGATGAGTTAGAACAGTTTTTGGAGGATAGTAAAAATACAGAACGAGTAGAAACCATTACCTTTGATGATGTGGCTACGTTAATTGAGGATAGCCAATATCAGGCGCTTGATGTTAGAAAATTGACGGAGTTTAATGAGGGGCATGTTGATGGGGCGTTTAATATTGCACATACTCGTTTGCTGGAGCGTAAGCAAGAGTTGGATAAAGAAAAAACATGGTTGGTTTATTGCCGTACGGGGGTTCGTGCGTCAGTAGCTACCTCACTGTTACACCGAGATGGCTTTGATGTCAAATATGTGAATGACGATGTAGAGGCGTGGCTGGCCAATAGACAGCGCGAAGAAGTAAGGAAATAATATTCTATCGTCCGGTTACAATATAAGAGAAGCGGAAATACGCTTTATTCGGTATCTTCTTTCTCCAAATATTCGTTGGTTATTTTACGTGTTTGTTCAGCTCCCATATACTTTTCCAAATCGTATAGCGTAATCATTTTCTCTCCATCATGAAATGAATAAGTAAGATGACCAGTTTCAATTTCTTTTTCCACCTCACTGGTTTTCATATCTAACATTTCTCCAACCTCTTCCAGTGAAAACATTGAACGCATAACAGTGGTATCTCTTTTAAAGTTAGCTGGTAAATTTATTTTGCCTCAAAGATAGAAAAATTCAACTTTTTTAATACCCCTCAAAACGGTTGTTTTGGAGCAAGAGGTAAAATTATTGTAAATCCTGTGCATAATTTTGCTGTCAATATTGATCTATAATTTGCTGATGGCGAAAACATGACGTCAAATGATCGCTAACCAATCCTGTAGCCTGCATGTGGGCATAGATAGTGGTACTGCCGATGAATTTGAACCCGCGTTTCTTTAGGTCTCTGCTTAATTTGTCGGAAATTTCGGTTGTTGCCGGAACCTGGTCCATGGAATCCCAATGGTTATGAATTGGTTTGCCACCCACAAAATCCCAGATATAATCACAAAAATTTCCAAACTCCCTTTGGATTTGAATAAATTGGCGGGCGTTATTAATCGTTGACCGTATTTTGTTTTCATTACGGATTATTTCCGGATTAGTGAGAAGTTGCTGGACGTTGTCCTCACCAAAAGTAGCTACCTTTTCGACATCAAAGTTAGCAAAAGCTTTTCGATATCCTTTGCGTTTTTTTAAGATGGTGCTCCATCTTAAGCCTGCCTGAGAACTTTCAAGTACTAAAGATTCAAACTGTGTTTCGTCATCAAAAACGGGAATTCCCCATTCTTCATCGTGATAACGGATATATTCATAAAACGTATTTTCGCACCAGTCACATCGTTTTGGCATAATTGTGTTTTTAAGAATTAATATCCCATTTTGGGAATACATTTTAATGTACGAAAAAGAAAATCTATGAAGTGGGATAACCTTATAAAAGAGCGAAGCAGACAGAGCGGTATTAGTGAAAAACTTTCGGGGCGTCTGGAGTTGCTGGCAGATTTTTTGGAGAAGATTATTGAAGACAAAGAAGATCAGAAGTTTTTAGAACTGCTGGTTTCATTTCCAAGCATTGCTTACCAAGCTTTTGATGAAAATGATGATGAGGCTCTGTCGAAGTTGGAGTCGAGCATAGCGGATCTTTCGACTGATCAAATTGCTCAATTTCTACGTTATTTTACTGTTTTCTTTCACTTAATGAATTCGCAGGAGCAGCGAGAAATTACGCGTATCAATCACGAACGGGCGATGAATACAGGGCCGGATTCGCCCCGCAGTGAAAGTATTGCAGAGGCTGTTTATCATCTGAAAGAGGAAGGATTTTCAGCTGACGAGGCTGCTGAAGTAATTGCAAAGCTTGATATCCAACCGACCATTACGGCACATCCCACAGAAGCACGGCGCCATAGTGTGCTTATTAAACAGCAGCATATAACCGAGATGATTGAACAGTTTAAAGCTGATGATTTGACGCCGGACGAGCGCAAGACATTAACCATGGATATTTTTAATGAGATTTATCTGCTGCTTGCTACTGATGAAGTGCGAACCGAGCGGGTGACTGTCGAAGACGAAGTTGAAAACGGGATTTTTTATTTCAGAAATGCTATCTGGCAGACCATTCCAATTTTATATGATGATCTGCAAAATGCTTTTGAAATGTATTATGATGAGGTGCCGGATTTTGATACAATTTTACAGTACCGATCTTGGATTGGCAGTGACCGGGACGGAAATCCTAACGTAACCCCGGAGGTAACTTGGGAGACTATTTTGGAGCAGCGTAAAAATGTGATGGAGTTATACTTAAATGAACTCGACGACTTGCGACGTTACCTGAGCATTTCTCAAAACAAGTTTAATATATCAGATGAATTGGGCGCTTCATTGGAGCAGGATGAGCAAGAAGATTCACTTTCCGATCGGTATCAGCGACTATATAATCAAGAGCCGTATCGCCGAAAAGTTACACACATGATGCACAAGCTGCAGCATCAGCTCGATATGATAAAAAAAGGGCGCCCCAATGAAGTGTTAGAGGAAGCGCAAAAATATCAACTGTCCGATTTTATCCATGATTTAGACTTGATATCTACGAGTTTGCAAAGATCTGGCTTAGAGTGTGTTGCATCTCAGGGAAAACTGCGGCATTTGCGACTTCGCGCTCAAACATTTGGTTTTCATTTAGCGGGATTGGATATCCGTCAACATTCCGAAAAGCATGAGGCTGCTGTGACTGAGCTTTTGGAAGTAGGGCAGGTTACGGATGAATATCAATCTCTGTCCGAAGAAGAAAAGGTCCAGATGTTAACTAAAGAGCTGAAAAATCCGCGGCCACTTTCTCCGGTTAGGGCACATTTGAGTGAAAACACTTCGCAAATGCTGGAGGTGTTTCAGGTTGTGGATCAAATGTTGAAGCTGGATGAAAATAGCTTTGGAAATTATATCATCAGCATGACCCACGGAGTGAGTGATATGTTGGAGGTGCTTATTCTGGCAAAAGAAACCGGGCTCTGGAGTTATGAGGATGAGAAGGTTGAGAGTAAGATTGATGTGGTTCCGCTCTTTGAAACGATTAAGGATCTGGAGGAGTGCGGGAGATTAATGACTGAAATTTATGAGAGCCCGGTCTATCAGAAACAGCTAAAAGCGCGTGATAACCTACAGGAAATTATGCTTGGTTATTCTGACAGTAATAAAGATGGCGGATATTGGATGGCCAATTGGGCCCTCGAGAAAGCACAGCGTAATCTCGGCAAAGTATGTCGAAAATATGAGGTTGATTTTAGGCTGTTTCACGGTCGGGGTGGCACTGTTGGTCGAGGCGGCGGTCGGTCGAATCAGGCCATTCTGGCACTACCGCCCGTAAGTAATAATGGACGCATTCGCTTTACGGAACAGGGAGAAGTGATCTCGTTTCGATATTCACTTGCACCTATTACACGGCGTCACCTGGAGCAAATTGTAAATGCCATGATTCGCGTCACAATATCAGAACAGTCTGAAATGCAGCAGCAACCGAAGTTTAATAAGGCTATGGAAAAGCTGGCAGCAACATCGATGAAAGGGTATCGGGATCTTATTGATGATGAAGACTTTTGGGGATGGTACACAGCAAAGACGCCCATCGAACATATCAGCAGGTTGCCTATTGCATCACGTCCGGTTTCACGGGGCAGTGCCAAAGCTGCTGATTTTGAAAACCTGCGAGCTATTCCATGGGTTTTTGCATGGACCCAGGTTCGCTACAACGTGCCGGGTTGGTATGGCATCGGAATGGCTTTACAGCAGATGCTACAGAAAGAAGGTATGCTTTCTCAGCTTCAGGAATGGTATGATGAGGTCATTTTTTTTAAAACGGTACTTGATAATGCCCAGCGAGAAATGGCTCGGACGCACATTCCAACTGCAAGTATTTATCATGATATTGATGATGGGAGATTCCATAATCGTATCACAGAAGATTTTGATAAAGCAGAAGATGCTATTAAGCAGATTACCGGACAAGAAGAGCTCCTTGATATTAATCCTGTAATAAAGAAATCGATACGATTTCGGAATCCGTTTACCTATCCGCTGAATATGATGCAAACTGAGCTGCTGGAACGGTGGAGAAACAAAGAAGAAGTGGGAAATAAAAATGAAGAAAAGCTACGTGATGCCTTGTTCTTGAGCATTAATGGGGTAGCCGCTGCCATGCAAAGCACAGGTTAATTCCTAATTAACTCTTTCATCTGTTTTCGAAATTTTGGCGCACCACCATTGGCAGGATGGCGAACAGGGGTGTAATCTGATATACCGAAGGCGTCCAGACTCTGCTCGCATTTTCTCCCTACTGCAATAATTTGTCCATCTGGGAAGAGATCCAAAAAAGCCTTCAGAGATGGATATCCCTGCTCGAGTTCATGGTCGGTAGGGGTGCGATTACTCAGAAGCCCGTCATCAGAATCATACGGATGCCAGGGGAGGGCGTTCCAGAGTACCGTTTCGTACGGATCAATCCCAAGCTGATAGATCGCTTTCCACATGATAGTAGCAGTAGGCTCCGACATTCCTTTTTTATTGACTTCCGGCTTGCTGGTGCGTTGTGCTTCAATGGATTGAAAAGCCCCGTCGGCCGGAATGCCGTGTACGGGCTTATGATGCCCCAGTAAAATGCGCTCGGAGGTCATGGCAATACCGGTAAAATGGCCGCCCTGATATCCCAATGCTTCAGCAATAAATAGGTATTTGGCGGTATCGAGTCGTTCTTTGAGATAGTATGCTAACTGGGTTTTACGGATTTCAGGGCTGTTATCATTTAAATCATGTTCGGGATCCTTTTGATACCAAGGGTTAAAGAACGGACCATCCGGAGTGTTTTGTAGAAGAGTTAATAAGGAGTCGATACTGCTCATCAAAAAGATAAATCAGTTAGAATTATTGTTGTCGTGGAATAAGCCAAAGTTTGGTCTGGCGGCCGTCAATATATCGAACAGAATCGCCATCAAAAAAGGCATCTTCTTCGAGCATAATGCGAATATCTTTCTCCCATTCTGGAATATGTACCGTTGCATTAAGTTCGATGGAGTGTGCAGTGTTCGCATAAAGTGGATAATCACCTTTGCCGGGCACGCCATCCTGTTGATCCCAAAGTCCGATTGTTGGTCCGGCCCCGTGACCGTGATACCCAATCGGGTGCGTATAGATACTTGGGTCAATATTATGATCAATAGCTTCTTTGCGGCTTTTTGATAAAATCTCGTTACCGGTTAAGCCCTCTTTAAAATTATTGGTTAAAATGTCCTGCAGTTGATTCCCAGTTGCTAATGCTTTTTGCAATCCTTTTGGAGCTTCCGTTTCTCCGGCTTTCAAAACGTAAGCATGTTGTTGGGTATCAGTATTTAGTCCAAGATAAGCAATGCCAAAATCTACATGCAGAAGGTCACCGGGACGGATTACATTTTCAGCCGGACGTTTTGAAAAGTTGGCTAAAAACGAGGTGTCGGCTTCGACAGCCCGCTGTATCGATACGCTTGGTTGGAACCACACCGTTAAATTAAGGTCTCGAATTCGCTCACGGTACCACCACTCCAGGTCCTTGGTAGTCGTAATACCGGGTTGGATAGCTTTCTCTGAAAATCCCTCAGTAATAATATCGTGGGCAATATGGCAGATCATAGGATATACCTGCATTTCGGGCTCGGTTCGGGTTTCAAGCCACCCGATTGCCAGCTTTTCTCCTGATACAATTCGACTTTGATAGCGATCAGGTAGGGCAGAGGTAAAGGCTTTATACTCTGAGTGACTAATACCGTCCGCCAATGCAAAAGTCGAGGAATAATTTAAGGCAATGTTATCTGGATCACGCTCTTCGATAACATTAACCAATCGTTTCCATTGGTTCGGTTCTTCCTCTTTATCCCATGCCGTTTTAAAAAATTTTCCGATATCATATCGCGCAACGGCCAGTCGTTCTATCTCTTTGTCGTTGTCCGAAAAAACAAGTATTGTTCGGCGGCGCGCAGATTGCCATGTGGCCGGAAGCATCGTTCTAATAACAGGATCTTCATTATATTCTCGCGCAATAATAATCCACATATCAATATTTTCTCGCTGCATGAGTTCTGGAACGATATTATCGAGTCGATATTCGAGCCAGTTATTTATTACATCGGCGCGTTCCTGCATTGATAATATGTTAGGAGGTGTAGTTTGTTGTGCCAATGAAATAGGTGCAGCTACCCATAAGAGGATTGAAATAAGAATAAAGGACTTCGATAATGTTTTCATTGGCGATAGATGTTTTGTAAAAGGGAACAAGCATTTCTAAAAAGCAGAAACCGATTAAGTTTGTCAACTATTAAAAGGTTGAAATACAAATAGTTTTGATGGGTTACCCGGAGTCTCTGCTAATATTTTTGAATGAAGTTTTAATTATTGCTGAAGTTATTTTCTGAAGAAATTCATTCACAAAAACCGTATTTTAGGATACTTGAAAAGAAAGATTTTATTATGACTACTGATACTATTTTTAGTGTAACAGAAACATCCTCGAGTAGAATAGACAATGTAGATCTGGATAAACCGGGTTTTGGGCGTGAATTTGCCGATCATATGCTCGAAATGGAATATCGGGATGGCAATTGGCAGCAGCCTGAAATTAAGCCCTATGGTTCTATCGAGGTAACACCGGCTCTAAGTGCGCTGCATTATGCTCAGTCGGTATTTGAGGGTACTAAGGCCTATTATGTTAATGAGAATACGGTAAACCTGTTTCGGGTGGAAAAGAACTACGAACGCATGGTCCGATCTTGTGAGCGCATGTGTATTCCCAAGGTTCAACGAGAAGTATTCTTAGAAGGAATTAAAGAGCTTATAAAATTGGATCATAAATGGGTACCCCAAAAGGGTGGTAACTCATTATATATTCGTCCCTTTGCCTGTGCTTTTGATCCCATCATTTCGGCACGAGTAGCAGAAGAATATAGATTTTATATTATTACCTCTCCTGTAGGGTCTTATTATGATCGTCCGGTGAAACTGACGACCACTCAGCAGTATGTGCGAGCTGTAAAAGGTGGGGTGGGGGCTGCCAAAACAGCCGGCAATTATGCAGCCAGTTTATATCCGGCACAACAGGCGAAAAAAGAGGGGTTTGATCAGATTTTGTGGCTGGATGCCGACGAGCATAAATATGTTGAGGAAGTGGGGACGATGAATATCTTTTTTGTCATTGATGGAGTATTGGTAACCCCGAATTTGAGGGGCACTATCTTACCGGGGGTTACGCGCGACTCCGTAATCCAATTAGCTAAGCAGTGGGATATGCCGGTGGAGGAGCGTCGAATAAGTATTGAAGAAGTGATGCAGGCCGGCAAAGATGGAAAGTTGGACGAAGTATTCGGTGCCGGCACCGCGGCTGTAGTGGCTCCGGTCGAGGAAGTTCATCACGATGGGCAATCTGTGACTTTTGATATCGATGGCAGGGGACCGGTTGGGCAAAAGTTCTACAAGGCAATAACTGATATTCAGTACGGACAGGCCGAAGATCCATTTGATTGGATTACATCGGTCAACGTTAATAAGTGATAGATATTGAATAAAGAGTGAAGCAAGGTTCTTTACCTCTTCCAAATCACTGATTAATATGATTTAGTATCCGAGCTCCCGATTCACCTTGTGGTTTAGCTCCAGGCCCGAAAGTGCCCTCTTATAATTTTCAACAATCTGATCAGCCACTTCGTCGGGTTTGGTAATGCTGGCAACGTGGGGAGTTATGATGACGTTATTGCGATTCCAGAATGCGTGTTTATCGGGCAGTGGTTCTTCGGAAAAAACATCCAGCCAAGCTCCTTGCAGGATATTGCTGTCCAATGCGTAAATCAAGTCTTCGTCTACCAGGTGTTCACCCCGTGCCGCATTGATAATCCAGCCACGTTCATCTATCTGTTTAAAGATATCGAGATTAAGAATACCCTTGGTCTCTTCGGTGAGAGGAAGCAGGCAGATAAGAATGTGAGTGTTGTTGAGAAATGGATGTAGTTCCTCAGTTTTGGCAAAAGTGGTAACACCCTCAATTTCTTTGGCTGATCGTGACCACCCGGAAACTTCGTATCCCAACTGTGCCAGCTGTTTGGCTGTTGGCTTGCCGAGTTCGCCCAATCCCATGACGCCTACCTGTAGTTCTTGTGGTGAGGGATGATTATGAGGTTGCCATTTTCGCTGATCATTTTGTCGTATATACTGCACAAAATTTCGTTGAATATTTAAAACAGCCGCTAAAATATATTCTTTCATCTGTTGGACCAGCGATGGTGAAACAACCCGACATATATCAACAGATTCTGGTAGCGACTCGTCTGAAAGGAGGTGATCAGCTCCGGCTCCCAACGAAGAAACGGCTTTGAGGTTAGGAAAGCCGTCGAGCAGATGCTGGGGATGATTCCAACATACCGCAAACTGTACACGTTCTTTATCCTTTATGGCCGGCCAAATATCAATTTCAATATTTGGATCAATATCTTGAATAGCACTTTCCCAGGAAGAAAGATCTCGATCGGGGGCAATAAATAATAGGGACATATAAAAATGAATGGTTGAATTTACAGTCACAGGCAAAGGTATGAAAAATAGTAATTGTTTTTAGACTGGTCAGGGAATGAAATATTCTTGAATCGTTTGTTATTTATATGAAAGACAGATCAAAACAAAAGGATCCATTAGAAAATGGGAACCCAGCTTATTATTACATGTGAGCATGCCGGCAATGAAGTTCCGGAAGAATTCCAACATCTCTTTAAGTATAACCCGGAAGTGTTGGAGACACATCGGGGCATTGATATCGGGGCTTTGGAGTTAACCAATACTATTTCTGAGATACTCAAAAAAAAGCCTTATTTGAATACGGTTACCCGGTTACTTGTGGATCTAAATCGTTCTACTCAAAGCCCGACTCTTTTTTCGGAGTTTACCAGGGAGCAGCCGTTGCATGTACGAGAGAAAATATTCAAAAAATACTATCAACCACATCGTAAGAAAATTGAAGAAAAAATTAGTCAGGTCATAGAAGATGAGGAGCAGGCTGTTCATGTAGGCGTCCATACGTTCACTCCAATCTGGAATAATGAAGAACGAGAGGTTGATGTGGGGTTTCTATTTGATCCCAGAAGTAAAGCAGAACAACACTTCTGTTATCTTTGGCGTCATGAACTTAACCAGCGTTCAGCAGATCTTCGCCTTAAAATGAATGAGCCTTATCGTGGTACCATGGATGGATTTACAACCTATCTTAGGAAACAGTTTTCCGGTGATAACTATTTGGGCTTGGAGATTGAGGTAAATCAGCGTTTTACGGAATCCTCCTTGAAAGAAGAATGGAAACAATTACAAAAAGATATTGGCAACTCATTGCAGTCAACAGTTCAGATATTTAATAGTTAATATTTGGGAAGTCTGAATTTCTGCAAGATCCCACCATGTTGTAGTATACCTTGTATTGGTTTCATCGACTTTTCGCATCAAGTTGTATTCAGTTTTAGTATTGTGATTTTTTGATAGACAGATTTTGCAGCGCTTCCGACACTGCTAAAATATCTGTAAGATTTACAGACGTTTTTTGGCTTAATCAGGTCTGGCGATAATCCATTCGTCATCATTCGAAATAATGGGTAATATCTTTTCATAACGCTGTGGGTTAAAAACACGTTCGCGCGAAGCGTTTAAATTGGTACAGTCGATTAGAGCGTAAATAGATTTACTCGTATATAATTGAAACGATGAGAGTGGAAATTGCTTTTATTTAATTTATTATTAGAAACAATCATAAGAAAAAGAAATAGCAAGCAAGTCAACCTTTTACTTACAGATGGACGGTGAAAATACGCCCCCTATTGCTACCTATAAAAGAGATGCTCTGTTCTTATCATTGGCTGGTATATTTTTGACATCCCTGGTACTGGGGAATGTCATTGGTACCACCAAGTTTGTCACGATATTTTCCGTTGAACTTTCTGATTGGATGCTAACTGTTGTTCCCGAGTTAATTCGTGATAACAGTGTTTATACGATGAGTGTGCCGGTAGGAGTCATTGCGTATCCTTTTACCTTTTTGGCCACGGATCTGTTATCGGAATTGTATGGACGAAAAAAAGCACAATTGGTCGTATGGATAGGTTTCTGGATGAATGTGTTTATGCTTTTTTTGATGACTGTGAACCATTGGTTGCCCAGCACTACAGGCGTAAGTGGAGGGCTTCAGCTTTTCGAGGGCGTGTATGAATTTATGATTGGCAATACCATTGCCAGCATGATTGCGTACTTGGTTGCACAAACAGTAGATGTACGGTTGTTTCATTTTTGGAAAGATTTGACGGATGGGAAACACTTGTGGTTGCGCAATAATGCATCTACAACAGTGAGTCAATTAGTGGATTCAACAGCCATTTTATCGATCCTTTACTTTGCCGGAAACTTGGGGCAAGACGTCGATACAATTGGTAAATTAGTCATCTTAATTTTGAATTCTTACCTCTTTAAATTCTTCTTCGCACTATTCGATACTCCACTTTGTTATTTGGGGGTCAAAATCTTCCGAAAATTCGAGGAAGATCCGAGTGGAAATAGCCTTTATGAGTAAGTTTTGAATGGCAAAGTACGGTTTAAATAACGTTGGCTTAGGTTAGCAAAAAAAGTAAAATTAATCCCAGAAAAACATTGACATATACCCCGGTTTGGTCTTACATTAGGATTCCAATTTGAAACGGGGTTGAGCCCAGCAGCAAATGAGTTCAACTCCGTTTTTTTGGCTCTAAGAAATTAGCCAAAATTGGGAAGAACAATTCGTTCTTTGACAGACTGAGAACATACAGACGATCGCACGTCGAGCCCTTGTCAGCTCCGAGTTATCGGAGCCGATGAGAGATCAATTGATAGAAGTACAGTGAAGCTAAGGCCAGAGACTCAAACAATTTATTAGGTGTATTTACCATGGAGAGTTTGATCCTGGCTCAGGACGAACGCTGGCGGCGGGCTTAACACATGCAAGTCGCGGG
>CAJXMJ010000006.1 GCA_913056455.1 uncultured Fodinibius sp. | reverse complement strand
TCTTCGGCAGCCTCATCACTCAAAGTATCTACCATGGAACGGTTGATATACCAGGTCGTGGCCATCATTCCCAATCCGATGCTGATATAGTAACTAATTACCCGCCAGGCAAAAACCGCCAATCCGATAAAGGCTTTCCGATCCATAAGTGGCCCCTGGAAAATAGCGAACAGTCCCTCAACTCCACCACTACCGCCGGGAGTAGGCATTATAAGAAAGGCCAGATTCATAGCCAGGCTGCGCAAAACTGATAAGATAACATCAGCCGGGAGTAAACTCAGTACTACAATTGTCGGCAGGGCAATGCGACATAACCACGACATTGTAGACAGAAAAAATGCTTTGAACAGAAAGCTCTTGGGTTTCTTCCGAAGCTCGTGTGCATACTCAACCAAATTATCCACTTCACCGGCAACGGTATCTTTCCAACGTCGCAAAAAGGGAAGTTTAAATAACCAGTGTACAACTTTGCGAATAGCATTGGGATTTTTCAATACACCGTAAGCCATCAGGCCGGCATAACTTAATAAGCCAACATAAAGTAACATCATCGAAGCGTGGCCAATAAATCCGGTATTATTCGGCACTACCTCGAAGAAAATTCCGGAAATTAATAGAATTGGTACCGCCATTGCAAACCATAGCTGATCAAGCAGCAGGCTATAAAGCATGATGGCCGTAGATTGTCCAAAATTAAATCCCTCCTTTGTCAAAGCATAAGTAGCCATGGGGGCGCCACCAACGACCGATGGCGTGATCGAGGAGGTGAAATCCCAACTCAGCATTACCCTGAAAGATGCCACCCAATCGAGCGCTTTCTCTGATAAATACCTGATCTTTGCAGCTGAAAACCCCAATCGCATAAAAGAAACTACTACCGCAATAAAAATACCCGGAAGTCGCTTCGCCTTAAGATGCGTTAATACCCCGGGTGTGTATGTTAGCCAAATGACAAATGCCATTGTGGCTACACTTAATCCAATAGAAATAAAGAGATATTTTTTGGAAAAATATCTCTTTGGATCCTCTTGTATTTGTTCTTCTTTCTTTGACAAAAAAGTAGTTCTACAGTAGAATTAAGTAGCTATTTTTCCTCGTGTGGATTTGATATAAATCATCAAAAAATAAATGATTACTCCATAATATGACTACAAACTATTTCATAAAAAAGGCCTTATGGAAAACTCCATAAGGCCTAAAAAGTTAGGAGACTTGTTATGCTACCGTAATATCGTCATCAAGATAAACATCCTGAATAAAGTTCAATAGCTGAACGCCTTCTTCCATAGGACGCTGAAATGCCTTACGCCCACTGATCAATCCCATACCACCAGCTCTTTTATTAATTACTGCAGTACGGACTGCTTGGGCAAAATCATTTTTGCCGGAAGAGCCGCCCGAGTTAATCAATCCCGCACGCCCCATGTAATCATTAGCTACTTGGTAACGTGTCAAGTCGATGGGATGGTCACTGGAGAGCTCGTCATAAATATCCTCATCCAACTTTCCATACGAAGAATCGCCCATATTAAGCGCCTTGTATCCTCCATTTGTAGTTGGCTGTTTTTGTTTGATGATATCTGCCTGCATGGTTACACCCAAGTGATTCGCCTGACCGGTAAGATCAGCCGCAGAATGATAATCTTTACCATCCACTTTAAACGCTGAGTTTCTCGTATAGCACCATAGTATAGTAGCCATTCCCAACTCATGCGCCCGCTCAAATGCTTTGGCCACTTCCTGAATTTGACGGTTTGATTCCTTAGATCCGAAGTAAATAGTTGCTCCAACCGCAACAGCTCCCATATCAAAAGCACGCTCTACCGATCCGAACATAATCTGATCGTACTCATTGGGATAGGTCATCAGCTCGTTATGATTAATCTTAACGATAAAAGGAATCTTGTGGGCATATTTGCGCGCTACAGATCCCAACACTCCAAATGTCGATGCTACGCCATTGCATCCACCTTCAATAGCAAGTTGAACAATTTTTTCCGGATCAAAATAATCAGGATTAGGGGCAAATGAAGCTCCACCCGAATGCTCAACACCTTGATCAACAGGTAAAATAGACAAGTATCCTGTGCCCCCCAATCGACCATTATCCAACAATGTTTGCAAACTTCGCAATACACGCGGATTTCGATCAGATCCTCCCAGCATATCATCGACATATGTTGGGCTGGGTAAATGCAATTTATCTTTTGGAATCGTTTCACATTCGTGTGTCAGCAGATCTTCCGCTTCATCACCAAGTAATTCTTCAATACTTTTTTTTGCTAAAGCCATAGCGTAGCTCCCGGGTTTTAACTAAAATTATTTCGTTTTAAAGAGTAATTAACATCGAATGCCATTATAACAATTTTCGAGATTGATATCACCAGTTAAATAAACTTATTACCAGTGTCGAAATACCATAACTTTTGCATTGACTCTCCTTATCAATATCATCAAAGCCTTTAATAATTCTAAGCACTATTCAAATCAAGTATTAACTTTATGAAAGAGAGCAAAATCAAAAATAATGAGCTTAAAAAAGCGATTGTAACTGATGCTCCAAACTTTCCAAAATCTACAACTCAATTAATAACTCTTACTAACCAAAACTCCCAAGCTACACGTCCCAAGTATGTTGGTCAAAAGATAGTTTATCAGAATCAATAAATGCAGATATTATTTACTACGAAAAGAAGAAAGGTGGTATAACGATACAGTTTGATTTCTAATCCACGGCTTCCGAGAAAAGAGTTTGCTCACCAAGATAGTCTAACACTGCATCTTCAATATAAGATGCCGTAAACGTGTTATTCCCTGACTCCTCAATAGACTTAATAAATTGAATAGCTAATGTTTTCTCTTGCCGAGTCATTACAGGAAAATCGAACCATTCATTAGTATATTTTAAACTATCAGCTCCCTTTTCATCAATTCTTTTTTTAACAAACTCTTTGTGACTAACAATTCGATTACGAACAGCATTATTTATTATTTCAAGACTCGAATCTGATGTCAGCGTATTTTGGATAATAGGTGCAAAGCTTTTTTCAATCTCATAGCCTATACTATTCCTGCCTGATGACATTGCAGCAAGTAAAGTTGTACCAGTACCTACAAAAGGATCTAAAACAGTATCACCTTTTACAGAAAACATATTGACTAAACGGAAAGGTACCTCAAAAGGGAATGCACCGCTTCGCTCTCGTGCTTCATTATCACTCAAATATTGACGTGCACCTTTTAGATCCCATAGATCTGAAAACCATTGATTCCGCTCTTCCCAAAAATATGCACTTTTTCTACGATTCGACTTATTTTCCGACTTAAATTCCCGCTTATTTCCATTACGAAATACTAAGATATATTCATGTTCTAAAGTTACGTATGCCCCAGGAGGCAACATACCAGAACCCATAAATTTATTTGGAGCATTAGTTTGTTTTCTCCATATGATATTAGGCAAGTCAGAAAATCCAAGATCAAGAAATGCTGAAATTATTCTCGCGTGATTCGGAAATAATTGAAATTTTTTATTAACTGTTCTGGTCGCATCACCAATATTAATACAAGCGTATCCCCCATCACACAGAACCCTCTTACATTCTTTCCAAACTTCATCTAATTCCTTATGCATTAACTCAAATGCTTGCATTGGTTTATCACCATCTAATGCCTTTTTAATTTGTGGGTTCTGAGAGGAAAAACTATCATCCCACATTTCTATCATTGGATAGGGAGGAGAGGTAATAACTAATGATACTGAATTATCGTCTATACGCGATAAATTTTTCGCGTTACCAAAAAATATGCTGTGTTGAGTCTCTTCAATCATCATAAAATAATATACAAATGTTACTTAAAGTCTACAAAGGGTAAACTCTTATAGTTTCCTTATTTCGGTTGTTATTTCATCAAGCTCTAAAAATTTTTCTTTCTCATAATTGTAATCAGCGTACAAGACAGGATATCCATATTGTTCATTGGCATTTTTGTTAAATAACTGGACACTTGAACGAACTTTATTAAATGATTCAGGCTTAACTTGAATACCTGCTATCAATTTTTCACCCCTATATACTTCAAGGTCTACACGTAATTCTTCATCTATAAAATTACTGGTATCCTTTACCGAATAATCTTTTCCTAATTTAGAAGTAAGTTCTTCCTTGCATTTATCTTCCATCCTTGTTCCTTTTAACATTTGAAGAATAAAGAGATCATATTCCCATTGGATACATTCATCTAAAGTAAATTTATATTCACCCCAATATTCTTTTTGAGCTTCATATAAATTTTTGCCAAAGTCCTGAATAGTTCCTTGACTAATCACCCCACAAGAACATCCGCCACCAACATGTTCTTCTATTAATTTTTCGAGTTCAGCTGCACTTTTAGGATTATGTTTCCTTACAAGCTTGCTTACTGGAACAGACCTGTATGGGGCACTAATACCTGCTTTCCCATTCAACTTGTTTAAAGGACCTCCAGTATATGGTTTTCTCGCCATTTTTATTATTTAGTTAAAGGCTTTATTCTTATATAATTCAATTCAATAAATAGATTTATCCTTACCATATCAATCTTATTATTTATAAGATTATCAATTGTGTTAATTTTTCGTGCTACTGTAAGCTCCCCCTCTTTCCCGATGATATCATCGATTATTATCAGGTCAGCAAAGCTGTCAATAGCGTAAAGATTAATTCGGAAGAATTACTTGAGCAAAAAGCCTGATACTCAGTACAGATAATACCTATTATGCATACATGCTATGTATTTTGGATGGAAAAAAAATACACATAATACGTTGAATAACCACCTCTGAACTCTTTATTGGAGCATTTGCAATATTATGTGTCCCAGCTATATTGATTAATTCATATGTATAAGAATAGGTTAGGCAAATTAAATTTTAAGCCGTTTCATAAATCATGTCAGAAGAAAACTCATTGAAAGATAATGTTGCAGATTGGTTAAATAATGAAGGCTATCCTTTCGAAATGAGGGTAGCTAAAGAATTTTCAAAATATAGATATCAGGTTACTCAATCATCATATTATAAAGACCCTTTTACAGAAAAATCGAGAGAGCTCGATGTAGTTGCTACCAAAAGACCGAAAGATTTAAAGCAAAATATTAGATTCAAATTTTTTGTTGAATGTAAATCATCTATTGATAAGCCTTGGATTATTTTTACTTCTCCACATAATCATCCTTCATCTCCTGGACTAAATGTTGCGATTACTCCTCATACTGGAACACTCAACGAATTTATGTGGGAGCTCTCAAAAAAGGTAAAGTTCAAAGCCCAACTAGAATTATTTAGAATCCCTCATGAAGCAGGTCATAGTGTGGTACAATCCTTCAATACTGGAAAGGATTCTGCATATGAAAGTGTCAATCAAGTAATAAATGCCGTTAAAGCCAATATTGATAATGAGGATGAAGGCCGATTTGGGTTGGATATGATAGCTTATCCATTAATTGTAACTGATGAAAAGTTGTTTGAATGTAAGTTGGATAGTAGTAATGAACCTGTTCTTACAGAAGTAAAGAGAAGTACTTTAGTTTGGTATGATGATATTCTTGGTACTCCGTTTACTATTGTAAATATAGTAACAGAAGAAGAGTTAAGTAACCTTCTTGAAACAGTTGAAGAGGAACTACCGGAGGTTTTTCAAGAGTACATCACTCACCAAAAACAAAAAAGAGAGAACTAATTTGCCTAACCAGTGCATTAAGCGGACACGCCTCGCCAAGACTTGCCACTTTTCTGGCTTTTTAGCTCACCGTTCATTATTTATCAACTCAACATTCATTCGCGTGCAGCTTATGCGCAATGTTGTTAGCCAGCTACCGAGTATGCTCAAAAAACCTATCCACCGTTTCAGGGCTTAGCCCGTCGAAAAATAATTCGGCTTTCCCCCAGTCAACGAAATTATATCTGTTCCTCAATCTATTCTTGGCCTCTTCTCCAGCTCTTTTATCGACAATTTTAACATTACTTTTTTTCATACCAGCAATTTCATCATCCCACCAAGATTCTTGGTAATTTCTGATCATACTGTAAAGTACTTGCCGGATATATTCATCATGCTCTGGAATGGAAAAACCAATAATACCTAAACCGAGATTCCATCCTCCCGTTTGTCCAAGTCCATACCAAAAATCTCTAAAAGTATCAGCGTATAATATTTTTGCATAGGAAGGTGATAGAATCCAAGGAGCACTTGATGGTTCACTTGTAGAATAGAACAAGTCAACTTCCCTAATTCTATACATATTTCTTAATGGGTCATCATCGCTTCGAACTCCAGAAAGTATTTTCTCAGGTCGAAAAACTTCCGGATCTTCAAAAATCGGATCCCTTGGTTTAAAATTATGGCTTTTCTCTTCAAACTCTTCTTCCAACTTTGAATACGTAGCCCGACTAAACCAATCTAATGAACCATGCATTTTGAGAACTACAACCTCATCTTTGGAACTATCTACAATATTAGAGTGTCTCCCAATTTCTTTATATCGGTGCGGAAATAAGCGATAAGACTTCCCAACTGCTTCAAGAGCTCTCTCAAGTAACACATCGTAGTTGAAAGTTATAACAAAGTCACCCGGCATTAAATTATCAGCAAATTTCAGATATAAATCTGGGATATTTTCTTTCGAAGGTGTTTTTTCGTGGATGATTTTACCGATCATTTTTTTGGCTAAAACTTGTGCTTTATTCCCATCCTCGCTCCATGTTTCACTCCCTTTCAACCCCAACGCAAATTCTATATCCAAAAAGGACAAGAAGTCTTCGAAGTCAATATCTTCAATCTGTAAACTTACATTGTCACAAATTTTCCGATAGTTAATGTATCTTTCTAATTCGGCTTGAAAAATGTTATCAGTACTATTCTGATCTTCAATTCTTTTATAAATTTCTGGGAAAAGTTCATTCCCCAGTGGTAGTCCAGCTGGACGGGAAAAGCCTGCACCTAATACTATTATTCTGTTTCGTTTCATTTTGCAATTAACCCTTTATAGTTACATAAACTCAAATAAGTAGCTGGCTAACTCGCGCATTAAGCGGACAGCCCTCGCCTATCCTTGCAACTCCCAATTTAATAGTTAACCTTTCACTTGTAAATAATTTCAACACGATGGCGCCTGCAGCTTATACGCAATGTCGTTAGGGTATTTTTAAATTAATTCCATTAACAATGAGCAGATTCATCGATGGAGAATCATTCAAAGACCATCCAGAATTAGAGTTCTATCTTAACCTTTTACAAAAAGTTAACAACTATGGATTTGAAGTTTTAGAACATTGTCTTGAAGAACGAAATAATTTTTCAGAGACTCTCCCATTAATTCCATTTTTACATAAAAATATTGAATTAACTGATTCAATAACCACTTTAGTTGGAAATGGAATAGAAGAGTCCTGCAATCCTTTAATGAGAGTGCTTATTGAGAACACTTTCTATGTCAAATATATAATGGATGAAAACAGCGAATTTAGAGGTAAATCCTACTTCTATTTTTACTGGAAGGATGAAGAAAAAACATTAAAGAAGTTTTTGAAATCTTCACAACAGGGAAAGGACTTTAGATCTAAAATGAAAGGAGGAAAATTTGATCCTCCAGATATGGATTCTTTTTACAAAGAAGAAGATGTGAAAAAACGTCTCAAGTTAGTCCGAAAAATATTATCGGATGGCACTTTTAAAAAGATTAGAGAGGAAATCAAAGCATTTAATAAGGAATATAATTTTAACCCCGATTGGTATTATTTACGTGATGGACCAAAAGATATTGAACAACTTGCTTCAGAAGTAGGTTTATCAAGCTGGTATCAAATTTTCTATAGATATTTTTCAGGAGATGTCCATCACAATAATCTTTTGCATTCCAGATTTGATCTATCCTCTAAAAGGCCTGAATTAAGTCTCCCTTTATTACGTACATGGGAAAAGCTAAATGTTACAACAAGTTTATTGGTTTCAATAAATATAGAAATTTATACATCCTATTTAAATCACTTCAAGCCAGATAAAGTCAAAGAGTTTTCAATATGGTATGTCAAGAATATTCGAGAAGATTTTAACAAAATACGCATAGAAAACAACCCCTAACCAACGCATTAAGCGGACACGCCTCGCCAATTCTTTGCCGCTCTTGGTTTTAAAATTCATCTTTCGTTAGTTGTTAATTCAATAGAAGTGCGTGTGCAGCTTATGCGCCTGGTCGTTATACGGTCAAATAATCTTTTCAACTATTTTAATAAATGATTATGGCAACTATCCAAGATTTAATTCAACAACTCGATGATGGCTCTCAAAATTATCAAAATGCTGATGATATAGGCGCATCACTCGGATTAGATGCAGGAAGAACAGCAGAACCTACGCGCGAACTAATCAGAGAAGCTATTCTCGATGAGAGTATACCAATTGGTAGTAATACTAATGGTTACTTTTTAATTGATTCAGAAGATGAACTTAAATCTGTTTTGCAATCTCTTAAAAGTAGAATAGAGGGGTTACAGGAACGAATAGATTCTCTTGAAGAAGGTTGGCAAAGACGTCAAGAATCTAGAAATGAAGGTGAAAATTGGCCAAAATAAAGTAAAAATGATCATTTAATTATATGACCCAGTTCCTTGAACAAGCGGTGTTGCTGTTGTATCAGTAAGACTGATTTAATAGAGTGATCCTTGTGAAGTCGAATCTCCAATCGAAGCAACCAGATGTTTGCTATCATACGACCAAGATGGGGTGCTAAGGCTTGTGTTATGGGGATAAAATAATTTCCCATCAATCCATATACCATACCAAGATTCTAAATAGGAAAGCCTTCCATCTTTAGACCAGGAAGGATGGGTATTGCACGAGAATTTAGGTCACAACTCGCCATCTTCCTCCAAAATAGTTCTTCTGATTTTCTCGTTAATCTCTTCATAAAAGTTTTTCTTTTTTTCCTACCTTTGGCTTTCAGTCATTGATTGGATATCTCCGTACACTCCTCCCATCTCTTTGGCCGCTTGCTCCAGTACTTTCACGGCTTGTATATACTCCCCTCTCTCATATAGCATCTCATAGTTCTTCTGCAGCTGTGACAACCGATATTGCTTATGGACTATCGGGATTTGGATGATTCCCTCTATAAAATCGTCCCGCGTCTCCTGGAACAGATGCCTCCATTTTTCTGATAGCTGATAGCACGCCTGAGCGTTCTCGGGGTTATAAAAAGAGAGCTGAGAGAGCGTAACGGTAACCCCATATTCTTCTTGAACTCGCCCAGCAATCTCAGAGGGGGTCGTAAAGCATGCTAACTCTTTGACTATAAACGACTTATGGTTGTTTTTAAGGGTGGCCATACGGTCTAAATTGGTTCAAGTAAATTCAAGTTTTTAGGGCCTATGCTCACAGACTCAAAAAAATCAATCTCAATTTTCTTATCCATTTTGTTAAATATCTGACCTACTATTTTGTGCGAATATTCTTTTGATTCATCGTCTCTAAAGGGATCAAAACTCGGCTTCACAGGATATCCCATTTCCAGTAATTCCAATTCTTCCAGTGTCAGTGGTGGCCTTGGGGGATAATAAAATTCTTCACAGGTATTATGTTTAGGTACCTGAAAGTCAGGATACTTCTCAAGTATCTTTTGATGTAACTCTTCAGCGGAAATCATTACTGTTATCCCATTACTGGTTTAGATTATAGAACCGCTGTTTACTACCATCAAATCCCACCTTTGCGCGCCCCGTTCGACCCCCTCTGTTTTTAGCGACATGGACCTCAACGACATTTCTCGTTGGCTTGCCTGCCCAACGTCCTTCCGCACTGCCGGTTTTAAAATGTGTTATCCCATCAACGGTTGGGTTCCATAGGATCAAGGCTTTATTGGCATCTTGCTCTATGGCCCCGGACTCCCGGAGTTGATGCAACTGCGGGCGATCACTGTAGCCGCTCGAAGCTTGCCGATTAAACTGACTTAAGCCGATTACCACTATCTCAAGTTCCATGGCGATTTCTTTGAGCATGCCAGATATCTTTGCTACTTCTTGCTCTCGGGTATTGGCCTGAGCGTTCACCTTTTGCAGGTAATCTACAATGATCAGCTTCGTATCTTTTTGCAATTTTATCCGGCGCGCCGAAGCATATAAGCGCTCTATTGTTATGCCTCCATCGTCTACAATCGTGTAGCTGTATGGAAAGTTTTTGATCCTGGAGCCTGTTTTTTCAAGTTGCTCTGATTCCTGATCGTTAAGCGTTCTCTCTGTTATTACCTCCAACGGGACCCCTGACTCCATCGCCAGTACCCGTTCATTCACTTCCTGCTTGGTCATTTCTAAGGTAAATAAGGCGACATGACCGTGGTGCTTGGCACAGTTGACCATCAGGTTTTGGGTAAATGCGCTTTTCCCATGGGACGTCTTTCCGGCAACGATGACTAACTCCCCGGGCTGGAACCCTTTGATGATTTGATCGACATCATTTCCGATATAAATGCGTTCGCTATCATCAAAGGGTTGCTGTACAGTGGTCACAGCGTCAATAATACTTTCCGTACTATCTGACTCTCGATTCGTTCTGCCTTTGCTTAAAAGAGCAAAAAATTCCGCACCTGCTTTTGAGAAAAGGTCGCTATTAGCATTCGCCCGGTCCTGGGCTTTCTGCCAATAATTATGGCAAAGATGCATAAATGCCCGACGGGTTGTGTATTCTTTCAGGTACCTACATGCTTGAAGTATGCCTTCCGCATTAACACTCCTACCAGCCTCAACAAGTCGATCCGTGAGGTGCTCTCCATCCACCTTATTCAACTGGCTGGTTTCTTTTAGGTACATTCGAACCGTTACTGAATTAACCTCTTTCCCCTCGTTGAACAGGGTTTTAATCCCTTCAAAGATGACACGGTGGCGAGGTTCTGCAAAATCATTTATGGTCAGCTCACTGAGCATTCCAACGCTGGCTTTCGGATCCTGCATGGCAAGCCCCAATACCGCTGCTTCCATTTCTTCGGCTATTGGTTTCATAAGTCCATGGCCCCCGGCCTGAGTGTTGAGCTCGAAGGCTTGTTATCTTGATCTCTTTTACACCACCGTTTTACAGTAAAGTATACTGCATTGTAGCTCTTCGTAAGCTTTTTGTAGTTTTCCATCTCCTCCAGTTTTTGCCTTACCAAATCTATTCCATAAGCCTCAACCAGCTTAGCTGCCTCTTTAGGGGTCAACTGCTTTTCCAGCTTTTGCACTTCTTCTAAATCTGACGCAATGAAATCAATTATCTCCTGGGCACTACTCTTAATTGATTCACTTAACTGATTCTCTTCATATGGATCGGAACTATTGTTCCTGTGTGACTGGAACTCCTGTTCCTCAGTGAGTGGAACGTTCGTTCCGCATTGAGTGGCCGTATTGTTCCTATCACCTTCCATCCACTTATGGTTTAAAAAGTGGTAGGTATTACTTTGCTTTTTCCCCATCTGTCTAATCTTAATAAGTCCATAGTCTTGCAACTCTTTAAGATATTTCCGGACGGTTCGATCTGAAGACACCCCGAGCTCCTTGGCTATTTCCTTTTGCTTTGGAAATGCTTTACCATTTTTGCCAGCATATTGCGTTAGGCGACCATAGCAAAGCTTTGCACCTTGCGACGGCTCCGTTCTCTTAAGCAGCCAGTTGGGTATTTGACAGCCAATCCACTTTCGATATGGGTTTATCGTATGCTTCATGGCCGTACCTCTCGCAGTGTATCAATGAGGCTTTCTAAGCTCTGAACATCTAAAGAGACCGCTATGGTCACAAAGTCATTGGACCTTCCATGCAGATATGCCTGCACGTTGCCTTCTACCATCGACTGAAGTTCCTCTATGTGGAAGCACTGCTGCAATGCAGAGTACTCCAAAACATAAATCTTGTATATTTCTGGTGGGGTGACTAAATTGCAATCAGTAATTTCGGCCTTGTCATCCGAGAAGATACTTTTTGCGAAAGCCAGCCCATTTCGGGTTGGCTTTTTCATTAATTTATTTCTTTATCAATTGTTCTCTCTTGAATCCATTCTTCAATATCGGATTCAGTCCAGCCAACCGCTCGTTTAGAAATTTTAACCTTAGGCGGGAGGTCCCCGTTTTTATACATTCTGAAAATAGTAGTAATAGACACACTGAGAAGCTCAGCCAGCTCATTAGCTCGAATAATTCTAAGATTTTTCATAAGATCAATATTTTAGCAAAAGAGACAGGAACTGATATATCAAATACTATTCTTTGAAGCTGTCATTAAAAAAGTATATTTGATATATTCAGATGGACAATTGGCTCTAATGCCAGTTAGTAATTTTTAGGCCAATCCTGCTCTAACAGGGTTGGCTTTTTTAACTACTACAATTTAAGATCTATAAAACTCAATCTCGGAAAAAGTTTTTGCTAACTTATTTAGTTATAAAATCCTTCCTGATAGCTTCTAAAAGTTCTTTCCATTTTTTTCTAATTAGTTGTTAATCAGTTGTTAATCAACTATCAATCATAATTCACTCATCACCTTTTTAAGAGTCTGTGCGAGAACTTATAAAAACCCAATCACTTTGAAAGTTAACACTTTGTACTCTCCAACTAACACTTTATTCTTATTTTCCTTCCAGTATTTGGTTTAATCTATGGGCCCAATGATTCAAAGCTCGGCGTTTTTTTTCCATGTAATTATGCCGGTTATAACGAGCTGTAATGTTATTCTCTTGTGCCAGGCCTTTATGATTCAAAACCTTACCAATGATCATGGGATCAATACCACCCTCTGCCATATATGTAGCTGCAGTCCTACGTAAATCATGAATCCTAAAGTCTGGCACATTAGAAGTATCTTTGATCAATTTTACTGATGATTTAATCCATTCTATTGGTTTGTTATTCTTTCTGGGAGATTCGAAGACATAATCACAATCTCCTGAAATCTCCCTCATTTTATTAACAATAGTCATGGCGTCCTTTGAAAACGGAACTTCATGTGTTTGTTTATTCTTAGTTATACTACCTGGGATAGTCCAAACATCAACCAAAAACGCCTCTGAAACCTGCTCTCTATTTTCATTAATTCTGTTTCGCCTATAAGGTTTATTTTTCTCTATATCCTCCCATTTCATATGCATAGTCTCTGTCTTGCGCTGTGCAGTGAGTAGTAACATCTTAAATACTGATTGAATGGGCTCATCAAACTCGACAAAATAACCCCATAACTCACGAATCTCTTCCTCAGTGTAAACACGATCTCTCTTATTCTCTCCTGATTTATAGATTTTAGTATTTTTTATTGGGTCTTTTTTTAGTTGGATTCCCATATTTTTTTGGGTAAAACTAAATATGCTGGAAATCACTGAACGAATACGATTAGCCATTGTTGGTGATTTACCTTTTATAGCTTTTGCTTCTAATATTTCTCTTATGTGATACTCCTCTATTTCATTTATATGCATATTTTTAAGTTTAGGGAGTATCTCAACATCAATAATTCGCTTGTATTCTTCTTGAGTTGACCTTCTAAGATCTGGCAAATACCGATCCTTATATTCTTGAACTATTTTCTTAAATCGTATCGAATCTGGTACGCGTTTCCGTTTCTGCTTCTCTGCCTGTGGATCATTACCATCGTTAACTGCTACCTTTAGCTCTCTCGCTCGACTCCTTGCATCTGAAAGGCTAATATCAGGAAAACGTCCAATCTTAAATCTTTTTTTCCGACCTTGATGGCGATAGCGATAGCTAAAAGTTTTGGTTCCCGCCTTAGAAACTCGCAGTATTAAGCCTCTAACTACAGTATCATAATAAGAAATTGGCCTATCACTTCCCTTAAAGGAAGAAACACCATGATGAGTTAGCTTTATTTTCGGCATGTTATCTCAATAATTTATACAACCTGTCATCCTAAGGAAGATTTAGATTCAACAGATAGTGTTAGAAATTAATTGTTAAATGTACTTTGGGTCACAGTTGGGTCACAAAATATCATTCACTGTTGCATACATTTGAATAGCTATGATACCTAATTATTTGATTAAATACATGAATAACATATATTTATAACATCTTAAGTAAAGATATGATAGCTTATAGATATTTCTTCTTACCTGATTACGGATCAGGAGGTTAGGGGTTCGAATCCTCTCAGGCGTACTCTTCTTTTTTTATCCCAAAACCCCGTTTATTTAACGATGAGCGGGGTTTTTTGTTGGTATATACACTAGTTACCATCCCTCCTTTTCGGGAAACCTTTTCCCAAATAGCCCCTATTTTCCTTGCTCGGTACTACATTTGGTACTACATTTCTGGTGTACTCTTAACCAATCCGATCAAATACATATGGCAAGTCTAACTAAGAGAAGTGGGAACTATTCGATCGTCTTTAAAACCACCCTGAATGGTAAGTCTTATAAAAAGACCTACGCCCTCGGGACCAAATACAAAAAGGTAGCAGAACAAAAAAAGCTCGAATACGAAAAGCTTTATGATGCTGGTAAAATAAATCCATTCGATGATGACTGGAATCTCCAGGAATATGAAAAAGAACAAGAGCTTGATGGCACCTCGCTTACCAGTCCAATTATTAGCACCCTACAGAAACAGTTTTTGCAGGATAAAACAAACGTAACAGCAAAGACCAAAAAAACTTACCGGCAAATTATTAGCCAATTCATGGAGGAGGTGGGATACAGTATGCCTGTAACCATGATCAACAGTAGTGATATCAAAAAATTTTGCTTGAAGCCTCATCTGGCCAACGCTTCCAAAAAGAACTACCTCATACATCTTAAAGCTTTTTTCAATTGGATAGTTGATAAAGAGATTCTAGAATCTAATCCCTGTGATAATATTGGCATACCTAAAACGCGTGATAACCTCGTAGATAAAATTATTGATGAGGAACAGCTCAATGAAATATTTGAGAAGTTCAAAGCCTATCAGAAGAAACACCAAGAGTCAGGAGCTATCAAAACCGATCAGCAAAAACAACATTGGTTTATTCCCCTCATTACCCTCGCCTTTTATACCGGACTACGAAGAAAAGAAATCATTCAGCTTCGATGGGAGCATGTAAACCTTAACAGTCGGTTTCTTCGCGTTACCGATACCAAAAATGGATATGAACGCACGGTTCCTATTTTTGACAAACTTTATACCGAGCTTAAACAGTGGAAAAAATTCAACGATAACCCTAAGAAAGGACTCGTATTTCCAAGTCCCATGTCAGTTCCCCGTGGTGATAAAGCTCTCAGAGGGGGTAATGTATCAAAACGCTTCAAATACTTTGCGACTGAGGAAGCCAACCTAAAAGATTCGATCCACTTTCACGGCCTGCGGCACTCCTGTGCTACCTTTCTATTACGCAACGGATTTAATGTAATCGAGGTAAAGAATATGTTGGGACACAAAAGCTTGGAGGTAACCAATAAATATGTCCACCTCGTAGCTAATGACCTGCTCAACACGGCTAATAGAAATGGACTTATTACCGGAATTAAAGATTAAAATTTTTTAAAAAATGTTGATTTAAAAAGTGCATTTTGTTCTGAAAAGTCATTTCTTTTTGCGTCCAAAAAATCACGCATCAAAGGAACTTCATGACAGCATCAGACCCCAAAGATTCTCTACTCCAAACAATAGCTACCCTGGAAGCCAAGCTAGATTTTGTGTTAGATTCCATCATGGTCAAACCTGATAAATCGAAATATATGACGGCCCAAGAGATTCAGGCAGAGTTTGGCATTTCACATCGCACGATTCTAAATCGTAGCAATTTTCTTCCCGGCCACAAAAAGCATATCCCGAGTTTTCAGGCAGGTGCACGTCGAAAATACTTTGAGCGTCGTGTTATAGAACGAATGTTTAAGCAGAATGGATAGAACTCCTCGTCGCTCCTACAGTGCTCTTTTTAGCAAGTCCAGTAAGGCTGACATAACATCCGGATCCAGTTTTAACTCCGGATGTTCTTCCAGCTGCTGATCGATCTCTGATACCAATTCCTTGATCTCGACCATTCTATTCTCAAGCAGCTGCTTTTGCTTCAGCTCTGTTTTAAGCTCTTCCTCATTGCCGATCACAAAATGAGGCCCTTCTCCGGTCAATAGCCAATTAATATTGATACCTGCCTCTGCAAAATGGCGTAAGGTCGAACTGTTTACCTCACTCTTAGTCCCATTTTTCAGTTCAGATATTACCGAGCGATTAGCCCCGGTTTGTCGCTGCATTTCCGATACGTTTCCATCGTAATATTCATCTAACAAGTACTGAATATTTTCCTGGAGAATGTCTTCTTCAAATTCTTTCACGTTATATGTCCTTCTTTAAATAATTTTTTTAACCGTACTTATGCTCTCTCTTTTATAGTAAAGTTGTGATAGCAACATTTTTATGTTGTTTCGTTGTTATCGCGTCACTAAATTAGGCCCTGCGGTAACGGTAATGTTTACCGATAACGCGCTTATAATAATGCTAACCAACAATATTAAAAAGAGAATTTTTCAGTGCATCCAGCTATAACCAAATATGATATAAATCAGCTTCGGCTAAGCATCATCAAAGGTGAAATAATCGATCAATACGACACCATTGATGAGTTTCGCCGGGCTCTTTACCCGCAAGTAAAGCTTAACACTTTTCGGCAGTGGTTCAAAAAACCATACTACATTTCAGACCAGCGCTTGTGCACCATGGAGCAAGCATTAGGGATATCTGAGCAGACACTCGCCTCTCGTCTTACCAATGAGTTTGACCTTTCGGCCAATGCTCTCTGTAAGGCCAAAGGCATTCAACTATCTACCTGACAAATTACTATGGCCAATATACGTACCAACTATACTCTCGGCGATACGATTGAATTTATTGATAGCGAGGGGATCGAGCGCAAGGAGATCGTCCGCATGATTGAAACCCAAATTGTACAAGGTTATGACCTCTGGGTGATTTATGGATATGGAGACAACCTCTATGAACTCAACCACGTGAGTGAACACAAAATTTTAATATCTCAAAAACAACTAAATGAGCAGCAGCAAAAGCCGGGAAGGCTCTCTAAAGCTACTACCACCTAAAAGTCGTAACAGTCCAGATGAATTTGAACCATCTGGCGTTTCCAATTCCCAAAAAGAACCGTTTGAATATGTGGACAGCTCCGATCCCCTGGACTTTGGTTGGTATCGCAATGAAACCGATGGCACCAGCCGACGGATCGGGACCTTCGACATTGAAATACACTCCAAGATCATCCGCTACAATCCTGAAACACTGAAGTGGGATTCGACGCTCTACGAATGCCAGGTGAGCTGGCTTACCCCGGAGACGCGCACCTTGACCCAAAGCGAGCTCTTTGTACTGGAGCCGGAAGACCTGCTGTCCAAGAAAGCATTCCAGATTCAGATTTTTAAGCACTCCTACCAGTCGGCTCGGTTCAAGTCCGATGATGAAATTCTCTTTTTCATGAGTTTTCTTTGCAACCGGTGGCAACCACAGACGGTCTACGAATTCAATTATTACGGATTTGTCGAGCACCATGGCTACAAGTTCTATCTGACGCGTAATGCCCTTATTACGATACCCGACGATCATCTGCACCAGCCGCAGTATATTATCGCCCCTGACCGTGATTCCGGACTATTCCCAATGGTAGCTGCCGACACTACCTTTTACGTGAAGCCCGGCCGCATAGAACCATCGCCACTGTTAGACCTGTCCCCAGCCAAGGAAGGATTCTACAGTGAGGACGAACACCATCTTTTTACCGGCAATGAGCTCCGGTACTTTACCGATACCGTCCGCGATAGATTCGGGGAACTCATCGCTGGACAACAACCCGAAAAGAAATCCGAGGGCTACCTTATTTTCTCCTATATGCTCTCCTTTCTGTTTTTCGATGAGATCTACGATGTATTTAAGCACGTAATCTTTCTCTACCTGTATGGAGAGCCTTCTACAGGTAAAGGACAGCTCTCGCAGATCATGCTGAACTTTTTTGGGCAGTCGTTTACGGATGTTGATTCCAACCCTACGCTGAAGTCTGCCGAAAACAAGCTGGCCAACCACAGCAAGATTCCCGTAATCATGGATGAATTTGTCCCCGGAAAAGGCAAGATCACGCCACAAGTTTTTAACATGTGGTACGAATTGAGACAGCGTGGTGTAAGTGCTTCCCATGATCGATCTAAAAACGCCTGGAGCCCGGTACGGTCACAGCTGATGTTTATCTCAAACTATAAGCCTACCGAAGACCATTTCCGGTCGCGTTGCATTATGATTGAATATGCCAAAGACAAACGGGGCTCTGTTCACAATTTGTGGTGGTTTGACAACCATAAAAAGGAACTGCAACGGCTCTTTCTATCTCTGCTGTACAAGTTTAATGATTTCAATCGCGAGCTGTTCAAAAGTGAGCTACTCTGGACCAAACGCTTGCTTACGGAAGCCGTGGAACAGGAATTGGGGCGTCGAAGTGACCAGGAAGGCGTGCGATTTCAGATTAAAGACCGGCAGATCGAAAATATGGCGGCTCTTATTACGGTAGATCTATTTGTTTGCCGACCCAGTGATGTCGAATTAGCTGAATTCGTCCAACAGTCCTTAGAAGAGGACAACAAACTCACGGTAAGTCCTGAGGATCGACAGGAAATGCAACAGCTGCTTCGTGACAACCGCATCTCCACAGAGATTTTCCGTTATGGGGTCACTTTTTTAGCCAATTCAGCAGAAAAGGAGGTCCACCAAACGCCCCTGCAACAGTTCTTGGCCAGCATTGAGATCATGAATGATAACGGGGAACTCCCCAAACGTTATTACGGGTGGAACAGCAAAGATGGACTCGTTATGTATTGGAGTGGTATCTGGGACGCCTACACTAATTACAATAAAGGACGCGAGTATATCAGCCAGGATATTATCCGGGAAGAAATAGAAGCCTTAGACCAGCACGGAAAGGCAAAAACCAACTATTACAGCTATGAGGATCCTATAAAAGGTACCGTTCAAGAGAACCGGCATGGATACCATATTCCCAGAACGAACTTAACACCATCCTGGCTTCGGGCCTTTGGCAAACGCGAAGAAGCAGCAATCATGATGAAACAACAATCCCAACAAACCGATGAGCACATTGTTACGGGTGGTTCAAAAATTGAACCACCATTTTAAGGAATTTCCCAGAAACATGAGATTATCTAAGAATGTTAAAAAAGCGTCTTATTTTCTTAGATCCTCATTTCTCTACCAAAACAACACCCTGTAAGTATATAATAAATAATAAGTTAGTTAATAATAATATATCTAAGAAATCACCTAAGAAACGCCCAAGAACTCTAAGATTGACCTAAGACATCTAAGATGAATCTTTGGCGATTTCTTAGGCGGTTAACTATCAGTTTTTACTACACTTAACTATGGCGTCTAAGAAAATAAGAAAGGTTATGTCTAATTTTGAAAATCCTGAAAACGATCTATCTCAAGTCCCAAACAACCCGTCGGGCAATGAGGATTTCATGACTATTGGCGAAGCAATTAGTTATATGTGTGAGCAGCTTGGCCGAATTTCTCGCACCTCCTTTTATCGATGTGGATATCGCGAACTGCTGACCGTCCGAAGCTATGGCCGAAACATAACAAACGGACGTAAGGCTATTAAACTATGCAAAAAGTCGGAAGTGGACGGCATAATTAGGCTAATTAGGGAGAATCCGCAGGCCGAAAACCTATAATGATGTAGATAGAATGATCAATACGATAACAGTACCAGCTACAGAAGTTGATCTTTTGCAGAAACAAGTAGATGGAATCAATTCCCAGTATCATGATTACAACAAATTGCATCTGTCTATAGATAAAACAGGCCAATTCATACAGATCAGCTATACAAATGACAAGGAAGTAGAGGCACCTCTCACCAGTTGGCTCGATATGGAACAAGTTGGGACGTACCTTGAAAACTACAAGCAGATGTTCTGCCTGGATCCCAACCGTATAGATCGTTTTTTCGAAATGGATGAAGCTACAGCTATTCTGCCTATCGACTGGCTTCGACCTACGAGAAAGCGCCCGAAAGGAATTGCCAACGGTTTTATCTATATGCGTCAGGCATATCAGGGATTAATACCTAGACGAAAATCTATTTCTATTAGACCAAATAGAACAGAAATAGATCTTTTTGATATTGTAGATGGGAATTCGACCTATTTTGTAGCCAAGCAGATTGGTATGAAATCTTTGCCCGTTAAGTGTTAATACGCCTTTATATTAAAGACTTCTAATCAAATGTGGTGACATCATGTTGTCGGTCAACCTGCTTATGTATCGAAATAAGCAACGACTAACAAAAAGAGACACAATATTATTATTACTATCGATTTCGGAGGAGATGAGAGGCGAAGCACCCCAAATATAACTACAAAATGGTTACAAGATGCCTACCATGATCGAATAGTTGATACTAATGTAATTTGTGTAAATATTCATATCCGTCATGGTCAAGTTGACCTATCTCTACCTTGCGGAAACTGCCCGAAAAAAGGAAATAAAAGAGATGAAGAGTTTAATCGGGGTGCACGTTATGTAATAAAGTTATGGCGCCAGCATAATCTTGACCAAGATAGCTTTTCTTTTGGCAATTTAAAGAGCTTCTTAAGGAAGCTATTCAAACATTTCGGGATTAAATTTAAGTAAACAGACAATTACAAAAATAAAGAACTATGTATTCAAAGGATCAATACACAAATCATCAGGTTTTTAACACTTTAGATGATTGCATCAATAAATTTAAATCTGAAAAAGAGGGTGAGCATAGTGAATTCTTCAAGAGGATTCATCAACTATGTAATATTATACAGGAAAGACTTGAATCGGTAGATTTTTATACTGCACCTACGTATTTGGTTAGTTCTCTGCAAAATAATCTTAAGAAAGCACAAAATGAATATAACAATTACAAATCAAGAAATAACACCAGCCATCTAGATAAAATTGAAAGGGCTGTAGAAGCCACGCTGGTTAATTCAAAAAACTTATTCGTGGGAACCGAAGACATTGAAAAGGATTATGCTGAAGTTTTAAAGAGCTTCAGGAGTTCAGCTAGCCAACACCTAAGATACTTTAAAGATGAGCTAAATGAACTAAAACAAAGTTTCACTACTACGAAAGAAACTATAAATAGTGATCTAAAAGCACTCCAAAACCAAATCTCTGAACAGAATAAACGTATTGATGGAGTTGTAGATAACTTCCAAAATCAACTTTCAGAACTTCAACAAAAACAAGTCCAAAATTTCCAAGAGAATGAAAATGCAAGACAATCTGATTTTCAGGAAAAAATAGAAAAGTTTACTACTGACTTTAACCAACAGCTTGAATCCCTGAAAGAAAAGTCAAAACAAGAATTAGAATCTATATCCTCTCAAACATCTGAAATAGTTGATGTTCTAAAAGAAAAAGAGGAGGAAGCATTAACCAGAGTTGGCGTTATTGCAAATGCAGGGATGGCCGGTGGTTATCAAAAGGTTGCTAATCAAGCAATGTGGACTAAAAGAATATGGCAGATAGCAACAGTACTTTCATTAGGGGTATTGATTTGGTTTTCAGTTGATATGTATCAAACAGCTACATCAAATGGAACTGAACTAACCTTAGGATCAGCTAGTATCCGCATATTTGTTACGGTTGCGATTGCCTTATTTGCTGGATATTCAGCAAAGCAAGCAGATACTAATTCGAAGATTGAACGAGTTAATAGACAAATGGAGTTAGAGCTCTCTTCAATTGATATGTATTTAGCTAAGTTTGATGATGAAAAACAGCTTCAAATTAAAGAGGACCTAGCAGATAAGTGGTTCGGTAATATCCAATCTGGTAAACTTACAAAGGATTCAAAATCACAAACGACATTGTTGGGGCATGTAGCAGAAACTGCGCGAAATCTATCAGAAAAAATCAATACCTAAATTATAATACTTTAGTTCGTATCTATCTTTTTTGCTTGTTCCCCTCCCAGTCCTTAGAATGAGGTCAAACAAAAAAGTTGGTTTATTTACAATTTCTGATGCAGATAGAGACGATATCCCCAAGACGAGCTGTTGACAATGCATTCCTGCAAGAGTCGATTACCGAGACGGAATTTGAAACCTTTCGCCAGCGACTGTTAAAGCTATTGAGTCAGGCTGACGATGCCGTGGAGGAAGGCGAATCCGAAGAGCATTTAAAAAACCTGATCAAACCCTTCTTCAGCAATACCAATTTTGAAGAAGACCACTACATCAACACCAAGGAGCGACAGGATTTGGCCATCCATAATGGCAAAACCCGAAAGTCGAACGTAGGCGTTATTATCGAAGCCAAGCGCCCCTCCAACAGCTCGGAAATGATTACCGGGGATGATCTAAACCGGAAAGCCTTTCACGAGGCTATTCTCTACTACCTTCGGGAACGCATCGATAACGGTAACGAAGATATTAAACACATCATTATTACCGATGTGTACAGCTGGCATATCTTTGACGCCCAAGATTTCGAACGGCATTTCTACGAGTCCAAGAAACTAACCGGCTGGTATGAAGAATGGAAACAGGGACAAAAAGTAAGCTCCCGCACGCAGTTTGTCTATGATCACCTCTCGGAATTTGTGGATGAGCTTGAGGCAAACATTACAGCAGCTGAATTAGATCTGAGCAACTATCGAAAATTGCTGGAAAAGGATGAGCTCAGCCGCGACGAGCAGAAAAAGTTGGTTCCGGTTTTTAAACTATTTACGCCTACGCACCTACTCAAACAACCGTTTGCCAGCGACAGCAATGAGCTCAACAAGGCTTTTTACCGTGAGCTGCTCTATATCATGGGCCTGAAGGAATACAAGGAGAAAGGCTCCCACTACATTACCCGGTTGGATGAGGAAAACCGCCAGCATGCTTCCCTGATTGAAAACACCATTACCCAGCTTAAAAGCCTGAATGTGATTTCGCGGCTTCCCAACCGATCGGAGTTTGGCGAAGATGAAGACAAGCAACTGTTCAATGTAGCCATTCAGCTATTGATCACTTGGATCAACCGCATCCTTTTCTTGAAATTGCTGGAATCCCAACTTTTTAAATATCACCGGGAAGACGATAGGTTTCGGTTTTTAAGTCACCGCGACATTCATGAGTATGATGGACTAAATAAACTCTTCTTCCAGGTATTGGCCGTCCCTCAGGAAGATCGCTCCGATCGCATCAACAAACACTTTGGTCATATCCCCTACCTAAACAGCTCCTTGTTTGATGTGGCTGATATCGAGCAAGATACTATTCGTATCTCGGAGCTGGAGGACGGATTACAGATGCCGGTGTACAGTCGCAGTAAAATTCGCAACCGGGACGGGGAGCGCCTCAAAGGAGAAAAACTGTCTGCTCTCGAATACCTGCTACGTTTCCTGGATGCCTATAACTTTAACACGGAAGGTACGGCTGAGGTCCAGAAAGAAGCTAAAACGCTTATTAACGCTTCGGTGCTGGGACGCATCTTTGAGAAGATTAACGGCTATAAAGATGGGTCGTTCTTTACGCCCGGCTATATCACCGAATACATGTGCCGCGAAACCATTCGTCGGGCGGTGGTACAAAAGTTTAATGAAACCTACGAGGACTGGGACTGTGAGGACATTGACGATGTAGCCGCCAAGATATCCCGCCATGACATCCCATATGATAAAGCCAACGAAGTTGTTAATAGCATCACTATTTGTGATCCGGCCGTGGGATCCGGACACTTTTTGGTCTCGGCTCTGAATGAGCTAATTGCCATTAAAAGTGATCTTCGCATCTTTGTGGATGAGGATAACCACCGCATCCGGGATGTGGAGATCAGCGTGGACAATGATGAGCTCAGCATCTCGGTGGGACAAGATCCGTTTTTCGAATACCGCGTGCATTCCGAGTGGAAAGAGAATGGAACCATTGAACGTACCGTGGGCCCCGACACCCAGCGCCTGCAGAAAGCCCTGTTCCGCGAAAAGAATATCCTTATTGAAAACTGTTTGTTTGGGGTGGATATCAATCCCAACTCAGTGAATATCTGCCGCCTACGCCTGTGGATTGAGCTGCTCAAACATGCCTATTATAAGGAAAGTACGGACTTTCAACAGCTCGAAGTGCTGCCCAATATTGATATTAACATCAAACAGGGCAACTCACTGGTAAGCCGATTCGACCTCGATGCAGACCTCTCTCAGATACTGGCCAACAACGACGACCTGACGATTGAGGAATACAAGCAGGCCGTCCGAAGCTATAAAGAAACCGGCGACCTAGAGGACAAGCGGGCGCTGAAAGAACAGATCAGCTCCATTAAGGAAAGTTTTTCGGTGGGACTGAAAGAACTGCACCCCGTCCGACAAAAACTGAAGAAACAACGCGAGGTTCTGATTAAGGAAGAGGCAAAGCTAGATCTTTTTGAAGGGGAAAAGAAGAGCAAAAAGGAGCAGAAGAAGATTAAAAAGGTCAAGAAGAAAATTGGAAAATTAGAAAAAGAGCTGGAAGAACTCGAAAATGCGACCTTCTATGATCAGGCCTTTGAATGGCGGTTTGAGTTTCCAGAAGTGTTAGATGAAGATGGCAATTTTACCGGCTTTAATGCAGTGATTGGGAATCCACCGTATATTCGTCAAGAAGATTTAAATATTATTAAAGAATATTTTAAAGAAAACTATACAGCTTATCACAGTAGAGCTGATCTATATACATATTTTGTTGAATTGGGTAGAGATCTGATTAAAGAACAAGGCTACTTTCATTATATAATTTCTAATAAATGGATGAGAGCTAGTTATGGAGAAACATTTAGAAAGTGGCTTAAGTCAATTAACCTTCAATCAATCATAGATTTTAAAGATTTACCTGTTTTTGAAGCTGCAAGTGCCTATCCATGTTTACTTCAATTCAAAGGAAATAACGATACTTCAAATTTCAAGGCTGTAGAAGTTGAAACTCTTGGGTTTTCAGACTTAAAAACTTATTTCAAAGAGTATAGTTTTGATGTAAATCCTAAAAAGTTATTGGATGACTCATGGATGTTGGTGGATGAAAAGCAACAAGTATTGATTGAAAAATTAATAAATAAAAATCGAACGCTTGAAGACTTTATAGATAAAAATATTTACAGGGGGTTATTAACAGGTTTAAATGATGCCTTTGTAATTACCGAGCAAGAAAAAGAAAACTTAATTTCAAAGGACTCGGAGAGCGCCAAGTTTATTGAGCCTTATCTTAAGGGAAAAGACATAAAAAGATATGCAAGTCCAAAAGCCGAAAAGTATGTCATTCTGTTTCCTAACGGATGGACCAATGAAAATGTATCTGCTTCAAATAAATGGAAGTGGATAAAAAAGAATGTTAAGGCAATAGCTAACCATTTAGAACAATACAAAGAAAGAGCAGAACAGAGGTATGATCAAGGTGAATATTGGTGGGAGTTGAGAGCTTGTAGTTATTATGATGTATTTGAGAAGGATAAAATAATATTTACTGAGATTGCTACTACAGGGCAATTTACAATTGATACAGATAATCAATTTTTAGATGCCACTGGTTATATGATTGATAATAATTCAAAGCAGTTAGTTGGCATACTGAATTCCAAACTTTGGACTTATCTATTTGCATTGATAAGCTCAGAAATTCGAGGTGGCTATTTACGTTGGAAGAGACAGTATTTAATGGATATGCCGTTACCTGATTCCTTTGAAAATAATAAGGAGTTAAGATCTCTAGTCGATCAAATCCTCACCGCCAAAGAAGAAGATCCCGAAACCGATACCAGCGAGCTGGAGGAAGAAATAGACCAGCTTGTATATGAACTTTATGGGTTGAGTGAGGAGGAAATTGGGATAGTGGAGGAGAGTGTGGAATAAAATCAAATTAAACTATGGCAAAATATAAAGATCAAAAAACGAGAGCGACGTTATTTATAATTGAATGCTTGTTGCTAATAGCTATTAACAAATGGGCATTTGGTTCTCTACTCCCACCACCAGGAGAACAGGGCCTATGGTTTTATTCAGCTCTTTTAAATGCTTTGCTGGCTAATAGTTTAATCACACCTTTCTATTCTAAACCAAGAAATGCAATTTCATACGCATTTGCTTCAATTATAGCTTTATATATAGTTAATGATCTTAGTAATTGGCTAGTTTTTGATCGGACTATATTTTGGTTCGCATTATCCTACTTTACATTGGTTTTACTATTAAGTTTTGCCCAGATTTATACCAAAGACAGTTCAAGAGAATGGGTGGAAAATCTATCTAATACATTTAGAATACTTTCCGAAAAGTTGGGAAGTCCCAATGCAATTTTTAGTGTATTAATAATTTTCGCTTTACTTGTTTTTCACAGGAATGATCCACAAGAACTAATATTTGTTGGAGCAGCTTGGATTATTGTTGTTGTAATTAATCCATTAGAGAATCTTTTAGAAATTTGGCGAAGAATTAAAGGAATTTGGGTTCAGAGCTTTTCTAAAAAAATTATTGGCGAAATAATAGCATATCAATCACCAAGGATAGTCTTAATAAGACAGTTTGATAATCAAAAATTAGATTTTGGTAAGGTTTTACTACTCAAAGACCCCTATGCTCCAGTAAAATTAGGAGTCACTATAGATTATACAGGTCGTGATGAATCCATATTATTGCGTGTATTAGAAATTGATGTCCCTCCAGAAATCGAAGAAAATATTTCTAACACTTTAAAATCTATTAGTAATAATACCGCAGCGATTTTAGAAGATGACGAAGCAATCAAAAATCTTACAGCTCATAATTATCTGTTAAATAATCAAAATGAATTCGTTGGCTTAGTTGGGGTTAATACCTCTGTTGAAAAACTTTACATGGAAGTGGTAAAAGATAGAGAGATAGCGGAAGGTAGATTGGTAGAAGTTGATTTACGTGATCAAAAGGTGCTTTACCAAGTAATTGATGGATTAACCAAAGAAGAAACTATAAAGCAGAAAAATAAATATGGTTATGCAAGAGCCGAAGCAAGAAAGATTGGTGTTTGGGATGATGAGGAGAAAAAGTTTAAAAAAGCTAATTGGTTCCCTCAATTAAATTCACCGGTATATCTTAAGTCCTCGACCGATTATCAGCCAACAGTAGATACAGTTGGGAGATTCCCAAATACAAACTATGTAACTGAAATAGATAATATTAATGAGTTAGTCACCCATAATACTGCTATTCTTGGAATATTGGGTATTGGTAAATCTATGTTATCGATAGAATTAGTTGAAAGAATGATAAGTGAGGATATAAAAGTCGTTTGTATTGATTTAACAAATCAATATGCAGAACATTTATCAGATTTCTACAGACCACAATATGAACAAAAGAGGATAGAGGAATTGCAAAATGTAGTACCTGATGGAGGGCGAAGAAATTTTCAAAAGAATGTTGAAGAGGGAGGGGGAGTAAATGAGTTTAAAGCTGAATTTCAAAAAGAGATGGAAAGTTTTTTAGATCAAGATAATGATGATGAAGTTTTAAAAATTTATAATCCAACCGAATTTGAAGTATGGAGACAGACAGGAGGAATATATGAAGGAGAAGCGGCAATGGCTTCTTTAACACCTACAGAATTAACACAGATTATAAGTGAAAGTGTATTAGAAGTTTGTCAGGAACAAGGAATGACAGATAAAGCAAGGGTATGCTTAGTATTTGAAGAAGCTCACTCTCTTGTACCGGAGTGGACATCAGTAGCAGTAGAAGGTGATAAAGCAGCAACTAATGGGACAGCCAGAGCAATTTTACAAGGACGAAAATTTGGGATGGGTTGTCTTTTGATAACCCAACGTACTGCTAATGTTACAAAAACTATCCTAAATCAATGTAACACTATCTTTGCTATGCGTACTTTTGACCAGACAGGCAAAGACTTTTTAGCCAATTATATTGGGGAAGACTACGCCAATATATTGCAAAATTTAGAAGCACGTCAGGCTGTTTTTTATGGGAAAGCATCGAGCTGTGATAACCCTGTGCAGTTAAGATTAAATGACCAGGATGATTTTCGAGAAGTTTTCCGAGAAGAATTCAAACCCCCGGAAATTACTGATAATGACCAATCTGAGGAACAGAATAATAATACTGATGATGAAGTTGATTTTGACGAAATTGATGATGATTTGCCTTTTTAATCAAATCGGTAAGCTATAAAAAGAACTTACAAAATAGGATGCATATTTTCGGGTACAATTCAGCAATATGTTTTAAGGTCTAAAAAACAATGATCAAGATTACAGTTAAATTGTTTATTAAGATTTTAGGAGCCATCATAGTAGCAGCAAGTATATTTCTTGCGTCCTTCTTAGATAAACCAGGAGAGTATTTCTACAGCACAATTTTCTCAATAATTGCGGCTACTCTTTTTTTGTTCATTGATCCACTAATTGAATTTTATGAGAATCGAAAAGTTCAAAAAGCTCGACGAAAAAATATTAAAAACCATATCCGAGACTTTAACGAATTTTTGAAGAACTACACCTCATATAAGGCTATTCCCAAGGATCTTGTTAGGGAAATTGATGATACGAACATTGATCATCAAAAAAAGGAGAAAGTTTATGATTGGCTTATTCGGAATAAATTGGATAAAGCAAGTAAAGTTGAAAAGGATGGAATATTTTGTGCTTTATTGTGCTATGAAATTGATAGAGAGGAAAATCTACTAAGAGTAGATTCATATAAAAAAATAATAGCAGGAATTTTTGAGAAATATGATTTCCTGAACATTAGTGATGAATCGAAACTTATTACCCAATATTATTACAATTATAAAATGGGTGAAAAGTTAAATGCTAAATCTGATAGTTTGGATTACGCCAAACAGATTGATGCAATGACTAATAAATATGACAAGACTTATAATCTGAGTCTTAAATTAAAATTTGAAAAGGATCAAATAGAAGAATTTAGAAAAACATTAGCGATTTTAATTAGCAGAGGAAAATTAAATATTGATCAAATTGAAAAAAGAATAAGAGAAAAACTATCAAAGCAAATCCACAATAAATCTGGAAAAGCGTTCCTTATTTTTGCTAATAACTATCAAAGAATTCCTGCAATTAAAAATTTATTAGACAGCTATCCTGGTGTAGTTTATTCTTATAAAAAGCCTCATTTTTTACCCGAGTCAATCCAGTACTTGCATACTCGTATCATCTATCCTCCAGAAGATTCGCAAAATCCGCAGCGTTTTATAGAGAATAAAATTAAGCCTTTAATACCTGAAGACAGGGATGGAAATGGATTTATTTCAATTCTACCGATTGAAGGTACAGAGATATACAGCTATCCAACGAAAGTAGATAATATCGAGAGTGAAAATGTTAGAGAGGGTTTTGAAACTATTACAGCTTATAAGACTGGGATGTCATTCAATTTAGTTGAATTTTATATCGATAATCTTCAGGAAGAAATTAAAGTTGATGAGTTATTATCGGTAATTCCATTCAATGTATTTGTACCTAATATTGGTAAAAAGCCTAAGAATCTGATTATAGATCACTATGATCGATTAAAGAAAGAATTTGGTATCGACACTTTATCTGATTGGGGTGATGTTAATGGTAAGGACTTAAAGCATGCCTTGGTTGATATAGATAAAGGAAGAAATAGCGATAGAATTTTTGAAGATGATAGATGGGATGAAATTGCTACAAAAATTATTACCTCTTCAAAGAAGCATCAAAGTGCAATTGAGAGTTCATTTAAATGAATTAAGAATTTAAATAGTACAAAAGATTATACTATGTCTATTAATTATGAACGTGATAAATGGTATAAAGCTTCAGAGAATCCAACTCCTCAGGTTCAAGGATCAATTTACTTTATAACTAATGATGGGAAAAAGCATGCGGGTACATACATTGATTATTCACAGTTTATGTCACTTGATGAAGAGATATTCCATCAGCGCGAAGTGGATAAGTGGATGATCAGAGATCCTCAGTATGAAGAGCCTAAAAAAGATTCCATTACTTATAAAGGGAAAAAGATTTATCTCAATGCCCGAAATGATATTGGTTTTTACTGGAGAGCTTCTTACAAAGAAAATGGCAGTGATATTTATGTTAACATGGAAACAAAGAAAGAAGCTATAAATTCATTAAAACAAATAATAGACAATAGGTAGCTCTTTACTAACGCAAGTTTGCAACTTAGATTGATAATTGATCTCCTTTTATTTTTCCCTACTTCGCAGAGACTGAATTATTTATAATGAACATTGGAATCGATGAACAAAGACCTCCTACAAAAGCACATCAAAAACTACCAAGAAGAAAAAGAAGCCAATCCCCAATAGTTCCAGAAAGATCAGAGCAAACAGTTAGGAACCTACACCTATCTATTCATAGGATAGCTACAGCACATTCAATGACGAATTCAAAGATTTCTTTCCCAAAACACGCCCAAATAGTGAATATGATGAATCAGTATGTCAAGTAAACAACGTAAAATACTTGACATATTTAACGATTTAATGCTATATTAATACAAGCTGTTAAAAGACCATTCGCATAACATGTAGCATTATGAGTACTGCACAAAGAATAAAAGATAAAGTTTCTTCCTTTAACGAAGGAACGATTTTTAAATATGACCAGCTCGGTATAGATAACAGCGAGTACGGGGCTGCTACCAAGGCCATCGAGCGGTTGATAGCTAACGATGTGGTAAAAAGGATTTCCAAAGGCCTGTTTTACAAACCCAAGAAGTCTGTATTTGGCGATTTAAAACCTAATGAAGAGCAGCTACTCAAACCCTATATGTACGAAGGCGACAACCGTATCGCTTATATCACCGGCCTGTCTCTGTACAATCGGATGGGGCTTACGACGCAGGTTCCCAAAACCGTTACCCTGGCCTGTAATAAAAAGAGGATCAATACAGAGATCGATAACCTGAAGATAAAATCGGTCAAAAGTTACGTGGATCCCACTGACGAGAACATCCGCTTTCTGGAGATCCTGGATGCCATAAAGGATTTCAAAAAAATCCCAGATCTGGATATCGATAATGCTATCGGGCAACTACAAGGCCGCATACATGATTTGAATGATGCCGACAGAAACAAGCTGATTACTTATGCTCTGCAATACCCTCCCCGCGTACGGGCGCTGCTGGGAGCCTTGCTTACCGACCAGGAGTTCAACAGCGCTTTCCCCAAACTGAAGAATAGCTTGAATCCCTTGTCGAGTTATGAATTCGGTAGTCTAAGCAGTAGCTTGCCTACAGCTCAAAACTGGAATATTGTTTAGATGAACCTACACGAAGATGCCGAAATCTTTCGGGATGCCATCAGGGCTACCGCCGATCATAAGAATATTCGAGAAATCTATATCGAGAAAGACTACTGGGTAACCTATGCCCTTCACGCCATCTTTCATTCCGACATGAAAGACATTGCCGTATTTAAGGGCGGCACCTCGCTTTCCAAATGTTACCAGGCGATCAACCGGTTTTCGGAAGATATCGATCTTGTGGTGTTAGAAGATCCCGACCTATCCAACAACCAAATGGACAAAAGAGTCCGGGACGTCAGCAAGGTGGTTGATAATACTGATTTGGAGGAAGTAGAATTACCTGGAATTACCATGAAACGTGGGAAGAATAGAAAAGTAGCCTACGAGTATGCGAAACATGGATACGGCCAAACCTATGGCCAGGTTCGTGATAAAATTATTGTAGAAGTATCAAGGCTGGGACATTTCGAGCCTCATGAAGAAGTAGCGGTTCATTCTTTTATTGCCGATATGATGAAAGCGAGAGGCCAGGAAGGATTAATTGAAAAATATGGATTAGCTCCCTTCCTCTTGAAAGTACTAACGATAGAACGGACCTTTTGCGAAAAAATAATGTCTCTGGTCCGGTTTTCATATGCCGAAAACCCGTATGAGGATCTCGGAAATAAAGTCCGCCATATCTACGATATTCACATGCTGCTAAAGCAACCCGCGATTCAAGACTTCTTTGAAAGCAAAAAGCTGGATGAGATGCTGCTTCAAGTCGGAGCCGATGATATCGAAAGTTATGGCGACAAATACGACTGGCTGTATGAGCATCCTGCCTCAGCCCTGCTTTTTGACAAACCCGAACAGACTTGGGATAAGATCAAGTCTGTTTATAACGGTACTTTTAAAGAATTGGTTATTGGTGATCTTCCGGAAGATGATGCTGTACTGAGAGATATTCAGAGGTTATCCGAACGGCTCAAAGCTATTGATTGGGAGCTTAGATAGATATTGTAACTAGCTGAGAAGAGTACACATACAACTCACCCCACTATGTTTATAGTTGACGGCCGCTGATTGGGTATCTAATTTTTGCAACCATTCTTACTACAAGTAATTCTCTCATAAGAATTAACCCAATGTAACGGATTTTTTCTTGTATCTACTCCACAACCTGTTGTTCCACCTTTTCTGCCTCGATGAACTTCTCCAGATGGTTTATGTTTAACAGCCATATTTATCTCTTTTTGATTTATAAAAAGATAACTAACTAAAATTTAATCAAAGAATTTCTTGAAAAAAATTCCAACCCTACTGCCAGTAAATACGTTACTTATAGATCTTCTTCACCTACAATCTTCACTATTTCTTCAAAACCATCCCGAAGCAACAATTGTTTTAGGGTAACTTCGAATCTTTTTAATTCTCGTTCTAATACTAAATTGTAATCTTGATTTAGCTGGTTAAATTCTTGAGGCAAAAGATTAGCAAGTGAATAATTGATACCTGTTATAATTGTTGGAAAATCCACAAACTTTAATTTCCCATCCTCAATTTGTGAATCTAGATTTATTGATCTAGGTCGCCCTTCATGTTCAAAACTAACAGTCTCAGTATCTATCTTAGATTTTAGTTTTTCAAACTGAAGATTAACGTTTGTGTTAATCCTGTTTGGGAGAACTACATTAATTTCATAACTCTCATATTTTTTCTGCTCATATTGGAAACCACTATTTTTAATTAAATACTCGCATGTTGGTTTTAAAAGATTTTCAAAGTAAACTGCGGCTAATGTAGATGAAGGAAAGAAGTTTATGTCAGGAGTTTTACTTGCAGTAAAAAAATCCTTGACCTTATTAATAGCTTCACTAAAGGAATCAGGATCTTTTTTTGTAAAACGAGCTAAAGAAATTCCCTGTAAATCACTCAAAACTTTTAGTTCTTCTTCAATTACAAACGCACATTTGGATATTCCAAGCCTACCTACAAATAACCCCAATTCAAATAATACATTATCCCTTGGTTGCAGAACCTCCTTACCTCTATAGGTAACTTTATCATCACATGTGCCTATTAAGATGCCGTAGTCGAATTTCAAAGAAGCTTTGAGCAAATCTGATAAGAAACTATTATTTATTTTAAACACGGACGATTCCCAAACGTCATCATTCCATATTGTTACATCAAAATCTGATTCTAAAATCGATTCAGCTTCTTCAGCTAAATCTAATTCCTCGGTCGTACTTCCTATGAAAATTCGTTGTTCTCTCATGACTGGATAACTTTTTGTAGGTCTTTATTAATAGTTTCAACTTCATTCAGCAACAATTCTAAGTGCCTTAATTTATCGAGTTCATCTTTAAATATTGTTTCACGGCCGTCAACAGATTTTAAGTTATTTGCATGAGATGAATTGGTACAAATACTATTAAGATGGTCGCATAATATTGGCACAAGTTCTTGGAAGCTTGCATTATTGTATCTAGAAGTAGATAAGTCATAGCAAATTGCATTGATATCAAAACTGCTAAGATCAATATCTACGTCACTTTGTACTTTAACATTCTTAAGAAATCGAATCATTTTTTTAAGCCTGCCATTTGTTTCTGAACTCCTTGTGTTAATCCTTTCTATTGTTAAAAAAGGGAAATCAACAGGTCCTTTTTTATTTTTCCTTTTATTATAGATTTGAACCCCTCTAAAGTCACCTTTGTCATTTAAAATTGAAGCTATATCATCGTACCAGTTAGCAGTTACGATATCGACCTCTCGATGCAAGTCAAGGTTTTCAATTTTAATAGCTTTGGGGTGTGTTGTGTCACACTTTGAATAAACTTGAGTTAATTTACTTTCACTTTCTAATCGAAGTGTTCTTAAATCTTCTATAGCATTTCCTTTGTAAGAGGGTACATCTCTTTCACGCTTTAACTTTTTTTGCTGGTTCTCATTTAATTGACTCCTAATATCTTTCCGTCCTAATACTTTTTTAACGGAATTAGAATCATAGGAATAAAACTTCTTGCAAATTGTAAGTAAATCAATATCACTGTAGCCTTTTATATGAGTATCGGTCATTACAGATCCTTGATATCGATATTCAACATTCTCCAAGTGACCTTTTAGATGATCCTTAACCCTTTTACCAGCTTCTTTACTTTTTTTTGTATAATCAGGATCAACCTCATTCATTGATGTCCTAATAAATAGCAACACATCACTGTATTCTATTGATCTGAGTTCTTCCCTTAATGCTTTTGAAATAGCAATGTTCTCGGGGTTTTGTCTATCAATTATTTCTTGAGTTAATTTTTTGTAATCTCTATTCATATCTGATGATTAGTTTATTTTGAAGATCTAAAATGACAAGGTGCCCTACCGCTCTGGAGCATTGACTTAGTTTAAAACGAAGATTAATTAATAAATTAAAGGGAGGCAAAGAGATGAGGGAGATTTGTTTGATTAAATATGTGAACTTGCTACATTTTTGTTCAGTGCTAATTTTCCCACATTAATTTTCTACGAGGCTCAATTTTCTCTTTGTAGAGTTTCGGATCAAAGTATTCTACCACCATCTCATTTCCTTTATAGAACATAGATATTAAACTAATCCAGTCATTTATTTCGATTTGCCCATCAATACGAAAAAGTTTTATGTAATGGGCAGGCTTAATATTATTAGGCATATTTTCATCTAAACGCTCTTTGTAAGTATTACTGGGATAAACTTTTGCAGCACCATCAAGATGCTGAAAAATTTGATGACTCATATCTCTTTCTGAATGAACATACCTGTTAATTTGCCATTTATCGTAGGGCTTTTCTGGATCAGATATTTCTTCAATTTCTAAGGTTTTAATAGCTTCTCCTTCATTAGTCTTCCACAAGAATTCTGTTTTGATTAATGGATAGCTATCTAGCAAAGTACGATAACTTCGGCCAACCACAGTAAGTCCAACATAGTTCGGGTCATCCAGTTTTTCAGGATTAAAATCAGGACCAAACCAAGTATCCATTTCAACAAAACTTCGATAATCCTCGAATTTCATGATTCGACGATGATCTATTGCCACCCTGAAAGAATTTTTATCCCCCGTTTCTTGTCGATAACGTGCAAGTTTACCAGTGAAATCAAAATTAGGATTAGAAGCGAAACCTCTTCTTAGAAATTGATGATAATGAAGAAAATATTCTTCGTATTTTATTCCACCATCAAGCAAAGTGAAGTCTTCATTCAAAATAAGCAGCCCATCATCATCAAATCGTCTTTCTAACTCTGGACATTTGGCCAAAACTTCACTCCCAACTTCTTGATCTAATACTGAAGAGATTGGAGAATAACCCTTTTGAACTTCTGCTGCTATACAATACTCAGCAACTCTTCTCAAATACTCCTCTGTAATTGGTTTATGAATTGGCAAAAGATACATTCTGAGCCCAGAAGGAAGGGAATTAATAACATTCTTTAATTCAACGTTGTCTAATATTAACAGCTGTTCTCTCGCTTCTTCTAATAGGGGTTTTAAAATTGAGTATACAGCTGGAGGCTCTCCATCTAAGCAATGATTAAGAAAAATTGGAAATATATTGTGATGTAAACACTGACGTTGTAGCTCCTTAATCTTTCTCTTCTCGAATTCTAATTCTGCCATATTTAAAAAAATAGCGCAATCCTACACACGGAATTACTGTTATTCGCAACTAACGAAGATGGGGTTAAAAACAAGAACCAGCGAAGGTTGTCCGCGTAAAGGCCGGTTGGGCTTTCAAAGATTATCCTTTAGGTGGATAAGGATCGCTTTTCTTAGGATACGTTCTCTCTTCTTGGATTTTGCCATCCGACTTATGAATGACTACTGAACTATTACCTTTCTTTTTAGCAATATCGGTAGTTTTCTTTAGGACCTCTTTCTTGGTTTTTCCAGTGGCTGAGGCTCGTTCTCCTCCTTCTTTCTTACCTTTCCAACCATCTTCCGTTTTTGTGACGTGATATCTTTCTCTTTTACTCATAGCAATATATTAAATTTGAGTTTTAATGGCGGAGGGTGGGGGCTCTCGCCCCGCGCTTCCAACCTTGGAATTCGAATTGGAAGAATCCTTACATACGAGTGTGGTGAAATTGCCCTCCGTGGAAGCTCCACCAACCGCTCCTATGATTTTTGCTGTACTAACCATGGCTTTTCTCCATTTATCATTCAAGTTTACAACTATCATGAGTATTAAGAGGGCCACAATTATCACGCTCCACATCGGATTTAAGAATCCTAATCCAACCGAAAGAGCCAAGCCCTTGATTAATTTCTTTTTAAATCTAATAAATCTACTGAAATTTTAAAATAATGAAGCTTGCCCATCCCTTTTAATCCCAATCTGTCCCATTCTTTAACAGCCCATTGCACCCCGTTCCAGCCTATCCCGGGGTATTTTTCCTGATTTGAATTAGTGTTACGTTAGCATCAGTTACTGATCACAGTGATGCTTTTGCATTACGCCAACCAACGCTATGCCGATGCTTGAAACGCTGGAAAAGTTGCCGAACGAAACCCAAGAGCGGGATTATGCCACTTGCCTACAGGAGCTGGAGCAGGGGCTGCCCATCTTTGGACGCATCACCGGTACCACCGACGGGCTCCAGCAAGTTGAGAAAGAGCTCCCCTTTAATTTCCGGCAGCCCTTTAACGTGGTCAAAGCGATATTCAAATTAGAACCCGGGCTGTATTCTCTCCACACGGGCATTGACGAAGATATTGTTATAGGCTTTCGCATTGACCCGCCTGACGAGCAACCAGATACTCTAGCCCAAACACCGGCTGACGCCAGCGGAACCGCACCTGAAAATTATTACCAGCAACGAGCCCTGCGCCTGGAAGGCGAGCTGCATGACGCCGACCGCAAGATTCGTCAGCTCGTCGATGAAATCATGGGACTTAAGCGACAGCTCTCCGAAGACAAAACGGCCACGCTATTGACCCACCAAAAAGAGCTGGGCGACCTCAAGGAATCCCACCGCAACGAAATTGACCGCCTCAAAGAAATTCAACGCAGTAACCTCAAGGCCCTCGAAAAAGAACTTGGAGAACTGGAAAAGGTGAAATTCCGCATGGAAATGGAGCAGCGGGCCGGCGGACGCGATGCCGGAAGCCGCATGCTGGATATGCTGGAAGAAAATGCCCCGATGTTTTTTACTGTGATCACCCAACTTTTTGCCGGTCAGGGCGGGCAAAATCAACAATTGAACCCCACGTCTGCCACCCCTGATATCAGCGAAGAGCAGGCCAAGGCCATGGCTGAATCGCTCAAAACCCAACTTCAACCTACTTCTGGCTCGCTACCCCAACAACCCCATAGCCCCTCTACCGACGAGGCGAGCCAACCCAAAGGTGCCAGGGAGGAGACTCCTCGGCACCTTCCCTCCCATGAGAACTCAGAGGAATCCGACGATTTTGAAACCCCAGCCACTCTAAACGGTATGTTCGGGGCACCTCCAACCAACGGCCAAGCCGAACCAACCATTAGCCTGTAACGACCACGATGAACCCCGGACAACTAACCCTTTTGAAAATGGCCTTGGAATACCTGGCGGGTCAATCCTGCGGATACGCCTGCTATGCCAAGCGCATAACCTCGCAGCTGACCTTGTTGCAGGCTGGCGGGCAACCGATCACCGCGGCCGACTGGGTTCGAATGGCAAAGATACTTTCTGTGGAAGCGATAAGCAGGGATATAGGAGCCGAACGCATTGCAAAAACAATATATCCCCTTGTGGATGGATTAGGGCAACACGCTAATACGCTTTGCTATATCCCTGCCCCTTTCGCTTGCAACCAACTGCTAAGTTTTACGGGCACCAGCGTCAGCCCGCAGGTCCGGAGACTGCTCACCGATGTCATAAGTGAACTGCAGAAGCTCGTCAAAACCAACCGGTAATCATATCCATATTAACGCTATCAACAACTATTGAGTAGCAGCTATCCCATACCGACTTCCCGCAACGCAGTCACGACCCATGGTTCAGTGATGAGCACTAAGGCGGCAGCAAGCTCCCCCCGCGGAGATGCTGCCGCCTCTATTATTGCAAGTCGCAGGCGTTATCCTGGGATCGAAGACGTCCTAGAACTGGCTTCAAAGCTGGTTACCAAATATACCGGGCGCGAGGATATCCGCGGGTTAGCGCTAAAAATTACCCGGAAGGTTCCCAGGAATATTAACACCGGTCTTCCTGACCTGCGGAATGTACATCAAATTGCGGGTGCCATTTATAAGTGGATAACCAAAAATATCAACTACGTGCGCGATCCATGGAATATCGAGCGGATCCAATCCCCCGATGTCACCATCCGGCAACAAGCCGGAGATTGCGACGACCACGCGATCTTGTCGGCGGCCCTGCTGCAAAGCCTGGGCATCCAAACCGGCTTTCGCATTGTGAGCCGAACGGGGCGAACCTACGATCATATTTATACCGTTTTCCGATCCCCAGAAGGGTGGAAATCTTTTGATACAACCGTCGCTAAATATGCCGGTTTCGAATTTGACGAGCGACTGATCAAAAAGTCCAAGCACCTGCCCAACCGGATGCCGGATGGATTAGGCATTGACCCCATTACCCTGACGGCTGCTGCCACGACAGCTCTGAAAACGGGAGCCGCTATGAAACCGCTGTTTTCCAAATGGTTTGGCGCCAAAGATAAAGGCGAACGCACCCAACGCGGGCAATGGCGGGATTACCTAATGGCCCGAGGAGTTCGTTCGGACGTGATTTCGTTTTCCCAAAAGGATAATGCCATCCTCCAGCAGTACGCCCAGGTTATCCAAGAGCATGGGCAACCAGCCGTTGATTACCTAAACAAATTTGGAAGTTTGGACAACAGCTTTCTGGCCAGCCAACAACAATCCCGAAACAAAAAATGGCTCCTGTACGGCGGACTCTCAGCCGGGCTTGCCGCGCTCGGCGGGATCAGCTACTGGGCCTTCAACCACTAACAACTGTTTATGAGTAGTTCCTACCTGCAACCCGTTGCAATACAACCCGAAAATGATCAATTGATCATATCCAGCCACCTACCTGGCGGTGGATTGGAAGGCTGGGAAGAAGATGATCCCTGCCGGTATGCCAACCAAAGCTGCAAGGGCAAAATGTTCGGGGCCCTAAAAAGATGCCGACGCAAGCGCGAAAAATCGCAAGCCCTCTGCAAAGCCCACGAGCGCAAGCTAGCCGAAAAGAAAAAAATCGAACAGGAAAAACAGCAGCTCATGACGGCCTTACAGCACAACGTCACCGATACGGCTGCCAAGCAAGAGACCGCAAGTACGGCCATGATTGCGGGCGCAGCGGTGGGCGGGGTTGCCATTTTGGGAGCCTCCATTTTGCTGGTCGCCAAAAAGAAAAAATCCAAATCGCAATAGCTTATCCCAACCCCTATGAACAACAGCTCCTACGATCAGTTAGACTTTTTACAAACGACCCAGCCGTTTAACTACACAAACAGTTTCCTCCCTCCCGTGGGATCCGGGGCCACCACCTCAAAGAAAACCAAGTTTGGCAGTATCCTCAATGACCTGTCCAGCTTTTTAACCACAGCGGCCGATACCGCCGTAACTGTGGATGGAGTTATCAATGGCGGGAAATCCCAATCTGGGGGCACTAGCTTGACGCCCGAGCAACAGATGGCGCTGATGCAAGCCCAGAAGTCGGGCGGAAATATGACCTCCCTCCTGCTGATTGGCGGCGTTGTCATCGTTGGTGGAGCTGTCACGTATACCCTGTTAAAAAAGAAGTCCTAATATGACCGAAGCTATCCAAACAACAACCCATCCGATAGGGATCTCTCACTTTATTGACGGACATATTCCCAACGGACGGTATCCCAACCCAACGACCTCGCAAGAAACCATGTATCTGCAACCCACCGTGCAGTTGCAAGAAGTAGCAAAGGGTGCGGAGGTAACGGATCAACCCAAACAAACCCTCTGCGGCCGCCTGGCCGAAGAGGATCCCACCAAAGGCATTCGCGCGTGGTTTGGTCGCAACAAAGCTACGCTGGGATGGATTGCCGGGGGATACCTGGCGCTGCGAATCATAACCCGAAGGAGGTAACCAGTGAGCTATTCTAACTATAGTGACAACGGCTTAGGCTCGGCGAGTATATCGGGCAATATTATTAGCTCGGAAGCCGGAGAACTCCGCATCATCGGACGTCACCCCGAGCGCGGGCTGCCGAAATCCGGAGTACCCTTTTCAGTGGATGTGGAGGTCGATATCTATCGCACCTTTTGGAACTCGTTTCTTTTGGTCGTTTGCCCGGATGTGGTAGTCGCGGCCCTGGATCCCCAAAACCGATCGGTCTTAGCGATATCCCGTATTGTTACCAGCATGTGGGACGGCTGTCGCGGCCAAGCCCGCCTCGTTTTTGGGCGTTCGTTCCGGCCCGACCGAAATCATCCCGTCATATTTGAGCTTCACTACAGCAACGTTACCGAGGCAAATATCTCCCAAGCCACGCCACTGGCCTCCTCGAATGTGATGACCCTTGACCTGGATATCGAGGAAGGTCAACAAAGCGGAGTGTATGCCCAGCCCACCGAGTCCTGGTATGACATCAATCTACCGGACCCACAAAGGGCATTTAGCGGCGTCAATAGTACGCTCACCAAAGCCTTGTGGCTGGTTGGTATTGGCGCGGGCGCGTATTTCCTGGCTCCCCTCATGCCCGGACTTCGAGACAGCGTAAAGCAGTTGGCCGGGCGCAACAAGAAACAGAAGGAGAAATCTAATGCATGAATTAATTGAAGGCCGAGACTACCAGATCGTTGATGACGGAATGGGCGATCTCAGCAGTTACCTGCGCCAAACCAGTCGAAACGCTTTTAAAAAAGCAATCGGTCTAGCCGACCGCGCCCTGAGCGGTCGAAAAGGACAAGCTGCTACTACGGCCCTTGTCCTGGCTGATCTGACCAAAGACAGGCGCTCCTTCCAGCAAGTATTCAACCAAAATGCCGACGTCATCAACCAGTACTTCGAACACGTCGACCTGCAGGCGGTAAGCGATATGATCGGCTTAGAGGACTCGGTCGCTAAAAGCAACCCTGCGACAATAATCAAACATGCAGGTATTCTCTCGGCCGGTATTGCCATCGGTGTCGCCGGTCTCTCCTTATATAATATAACAGAAAACGATCTTCAACATGACTCTTAGCATAGGCGACAAAGGTCCCCAGGTTATGCACCTGCAATCAGCACTGAAGGCCCTTGGTATCGGGCTTCCCGAATATGGCGTCGACGGCATCTTTGGCCCAGAAACGCAGGCAGCCGTCAAAGGGGCCCAACAACAACTGGGACTCCCGACCAGCGGTATAGCTGATGAAGAATTGTTCAATAGGCTCGGCATTACCCAACAATCCCTACAAGTGCCAACAAAAGGGGCCTTACCCAAACCAGCTCTCCTTGCTATTGGGGCCATCGCCCTCATTGGAATTGGAATCGCAATCAAACGAACGAAACGAGATTAATATGGAATCCATGACTGCCCAGCAGCTTGCAAAACTGAATATCAAAGGCATTCGAGTAGCACAACCCTACGGGCGGCTGCTCGGTGAACCCGAAAAGAATGCCGTCATTTTTATCTGGGGCGAAAAAGGAGCCGGCAAATCAACGATGAGCCTGGGACTCGCTGACGCATTAGCCGAACATGGCCGCATCGAATATATCCCCGCCGAAGAACATTTTGGCAAAACCCTAGTCGACCGCGTAAAACGCTTGGGAGCTACTCACCGGAACCTGAATTTCACCAAATGGAAATCGATTCAGGACCTCAAAGAAATTCTGCTCAAGAACCGGTCCTTCGCCTGCATCCTGGATTCCATTTCGGTGATTGATGCCAACGCCAAAGAAACCGTGGAGCTGGCCCAGTGGTGCCGCGAAAACGGGATCATGTTTGTCATGGTCTCCCATGCCACCAAGGACGGGCAATACAAAGGCAACACCAGCATTGCCCACGAGTGTGATATCGAGATCAAAGTCACTAAAGAAGGTGGAGCCGAAACCGAAAAGAATCGCTACCGGGAACTAACCGCTATCGCCGTTCCCTTTACGGCCCAAGACCGCGCGGTGGCACCAACCAAACCTACTACCAAAGAAGAAAGCAACCCAGAGACCCGCGAAAATCCGGTGGATACCCCTTTTAAGATCACCCTCAAAGAGATCGACACCCTCCACAAGATTCGCTCTTGGAAACGCATCAACTCCATGTTTGGCAGCAAAATGCCGTGCTATGCGCCCAAGCATTCCGGGGAATCTGAAAATGCCCACCTGTCGATTCGATACACAGCCGACTATCCAAAGAAGCGGTACATCATGGATCTGCTGCTGGACGGTCATCTGGAATACCAAGCCTGCACGGAAGGCAAAGGGGGCGGGCTCAAAGCGTGCTGGAAAAAACTGGTCAACAAATATGGCGATCTGGAAGTGCGGATTTTTAAGCAAGATCACGCCAAAGTGGTGTTGGGCGCCAAAGAGTATAAACGCCAAGAACGCGCGCTTGGCAAAAAGGAGAAATCTACTGCGGCCGACTCACCTGCGCCAAAGACCAAGAAGAAACCAGCTGCTGAAAAGAAACCAACTCCTGCTAAGCAATCGAAGAAAACTACTGCGAAAGAAAAACCAAAAGAGAAGGGCAGTACATCTGATGCCAAATCCCAGCAGCAAGTAGACATTCAAACGGCCAAAGAAAGCCAAGCCAAACTGGATGCCTTCCTAACCAAAGTATTGGGCTAACCCCATGCGAGACAATCCTACTGTTACTCCTTTTGAAGACATTACAACCGAGGACTATCCCGGAATCTTCGGCGATTTCGATGGAGACGGGATCCCGAATGCCGACGATCCCAACCCACAACGGGCTGGCGACATCGATACCGTCGAAGAGACCAAACTCACCGACGAAATCAAACAGCTGATCGACCTTCGAGGCGACTACCAGCAGGCCTTGGACGAGGTAACCAGCAAGCTCAAAACCCTGCAACCAAAAGCTACGGTCAAGGGCCGCGTAAAGTCTCCCTACTCGGTCATCAACAAATTGCGTCGAAAACGCATTAAGGCTGATATCAAGCAGACTAATGCTGGTGAGAGCTACACCCAGGGGCTGACCGATATGGCCGGATGCATGATCGTACTGTCTGGTCAAACCGAGCTGAACCAGGTGGTAAAACAAATTGTATCAGGAGCAATCGGAGAAGTATTTGAACATGAAGACAAATACGCCGAACCGGTCGGTGGCTACCGAGCGCATCACTTTATCGTGATGGCTGGCACCGCTGGTGATATTCCGGTTGAGATTCAGGTGAAGACCCAGCGGATGGCACAAATAGCAAAAGCCGCTCACACGCCGTACAAGAAAGGACAGCTTAACACTAATCGAATGCATCAGCTTACCAACCTGGCCTGGCAAGCTGATCAAGGTGATGAGCAGGCAGCCAGTACTATTGACTCCCTCCTTGGAAATCCAGAAACACTAACCAGCGAATTGACGACCCGCGAGAATCCTTCGAGCCAGCTGCAACAGCTCCAAGAGTCATTCACCGAAACCGTAAAGAAACTGGCCCTCGCCTTTTCCCTCGACAGGTTTCCCAACGAACATCGCGAGCAAGCCTTGGAGCTATTTCGTGGTCATGGAAAAGTAATCGGCGTCGATTTTGACCAAGTTTTCTCGGCGGCCCAACAGGACACGAAAACCCCTGAAAAAGAAGACGATCAAGCATACCAACCTTCTATAGATCGCGCGGGAGAAGCCGAATTTGAAAGCCATTTTTCTGGCCTCGATCTGAAGAATTTTCAGCCTATCAAACTGTCGAAGCCCCAGCGCCGGAAAGCCAACGAGGCGGCGCTAGCCGTTTTGGAAAAAGAGGACCGGGCGATTACCGAATCGGACCTGGATCTACTCCGACAATACACCGGTGCCGGTGGGCTCGGATATGGCGAAGACGCAACCGGAACCGAGCGTGGCCTGCTCAACGAACATTACACCTCCTACCCGTTGGTGAAACTCATCTGGGATAAACTCGGAGCCATGGGCGTGGATGGTGGCAACATTTTAGAACCCGGGGCAGGCGTCGGCAATTTTGCAGGCTTTCTTCCCAACCGTGATGCTTATCGCATGCTGATGGTTGAACGGTCTGCAGTGAGCTCTCGCATTGCGGGGCTGTTGTACCCGAGCCAGCTGGTCCGCCACGAAAACTTTGCCCAGACCGACCTGTCGCTATATAATCTGACCGGCGCCATAGGCAATGTCCCTTTTGGGGATATCAAAATTCACACCCAGCGCGACCCGCTGGCTTCCCTGAATCCCCGCATCCACGACTACTTTATCCTAAAATCCCTGGATGCCCTTCAGCCCGGCGGATTTTTAGCCGTGATTACTTCGGTCGGTACCATGGACAAGAAGGATCCGGCCATCCGCCAGGCGATGGTCCAGCGCGCCCGGTTTGTGGGTGCTTACCGGTTGCCCTCGACCGCATTCAAGGACAATGCCGATACGCTGGTCACGACGGATCTCATCCTGTTTCAGAAATACCCCGATGTTGACGGCGAAACCCATCCTGACGTAAACAGTGAATTAAACCAGCTGTTTGCCTATGAGGATCTCACGGTAAGTATCACCGAATATAAGGACCAGTCTTACGGGGCCTACTACAATCCCTATTATCAGAAATACCCCCAACAAGTATTAGGTGAGCATATTCAGGGACACGACATGCAGTTTCTGACCCGCATGGGCGTAAAAGGTCAAGTAGATCAGGCCATGACCGGCAAGGTACTTGGAGATGATCTTCGCTTCCCGTACCCGCTTCCGGGAAAGATGCCGTTCTACAGGATCCCCGATGAGGGCGTGCGCCTGGAGACGACCCGCGATTATCACGCCGGGAATATTGTCTGGCACGAGGAAACCTTCTACGAAAAACAGCGCCACTACTTCAAACCTATTACCGTAGGTGGATCGGGTAAAACGGGTGAAGGGCTTCGCGCCAAGATAAGCTCCGCCTGCCAGATGCTAGACAAATACGATGATTTCGTGACGGCGCTGGCCCGTGGCACCGAGCAAAAAGAGCCACTCCGCGGGGAGTTTAAGGAGCTACTCGAAAACCATATCAATGCCTACGGCATTCCCGATGAAGACGAGGATATCCGCGAGATATTCCGTTACGACAACCGGTTGTATAAGCTTACGACCTTTGTGAAGCGCAATCCCATCAGCAGAGACCTGGTTTACGCTGACATCATCGATGCGGATTCCCTATTCAACCGCAATTACGTGCCTGCGGTCTCCGACTCCGATGATCTGGCCGAAATTGCCATGTACGGCCGCTCCATCGGCGAAGAGCTCACGCTTGATTTCTACGGGTCTACCTATAAGGGCGGAACCGCCAGTCGAGCCGAACTTCTTCAAGCTATTAAGCAGCACCCGGATTTCTTCTATAACCCAGAGTCCAATAACTACGAGTTTCGCTATCAATACCTGGCCGGTAATGTCCGCCGCAAGCTGGAAATAGCCGAAGACAATCAACTGGAGAAAAATACCGAAGCCCTGAAGGCAGTCCTTCCCGAATGGATTGATGCCTACAGCATCACCGTGGTTCCCCGCCACATTTTTACCTACTTGCCCACAAAAGTCCTTACCCAGTGGATAAAAGACGAGCTGGGCTATCGGGATGTACATATCGGCCTCGTCAAGGATAAAGCCGATCTCGGTAACCGCTTCTATATGAAACTTCGCAAAGGCGGGCGGTATATTAAAAATGGAGAAGAAACGGCCGATGACTGGAACCAGGGTTGGGGCGAGACGCCGTTCAGCAAGATCATCAATAATTACATTCAGGATTCCAGTTTCCCGCTGGTCTTCTACGATGAGGACTACAACGTGCTCCCGAATATGACGCTCAAACGAGCCGAAGAAAAAGGCCTTACAGCTTTGATCGAGCGTTCCCGCGCCAAACAACGGACCCATAACGACCAGATGCTCACGCGCGTGCCACAAAAGTTCAACCAATGGGTACGTACCAAGGCTTCCACGGAGATTCGCGAACTGATCGAAGAGGCCTATAACCACGAATATAATGCCCACATCAATCCCCAATTCGATGGGGCCACCCTCCGCGTTCGGGGCATGTCCGATACCTTCTACGGCGTCAAAGACTTTGCGGTGTACAAACACAACCGCGCGGTCGCCGAGAAACTAGTTTGGAACGGGCGCGGGGCCAACTGCCACGACGTGGGCGCCGGGAAAACGCTCTCCTCCATTATTACCTCCCAAGTCCTGCTGCAACAGGGAGCCTGCAACAAGCCCATGTTTGTGGTGCCCGGGAAAGTCCAGGAAAAGTGGGTCGAGGAATACGCCATGCTGTTCCCGGAAGCCAAAATCCTCAATATGAAAATGACGGGCTCCGAGCGCCACAAAGAGCTCACCATGGCTCAGCTCTACAACTGGGATGCGATCTTTATTGCTGACCATGCGTTCAAGAGCCTGCCGTTGTCCCCAGCGGTGCAGCAGCAGATGTACTCAGAGCGCGTTGAGTACTTCGATCAAATGATTGATAGCTTCGACGAGCTCATCGAAGAAGATGATGCCCTCAGCTCGACGGCCAAAAAGTCGATGGTCACGCGACTGGAGAAGATGAAAGAAGAATGGGAGGCCAAGCTTCGAAATGTAGCAACTGCTAAACGACTAGACACCGATATCTTTTTTGATGAACTCGGCGTGGACGCTCTGTTCTTTGACGAAGCCCACTTCTACAAAAATGCCCTTGGCAGCGCCAAAGCCACTAAACTTGGCATTGCGGCAAACAAACCGTCTCAGCGCGCAGAAAATGCCCTCCAAAAAACCAAGTGGCTGTTTTCGAAAATAGGTTTTAAAAACGTCTTTGTTTTGACTGCTACGCCGGTCGTGAATTCCCCGGTGGAGGTGTGGCACATGCTCAACCTCTGCGCCCCGGATCTGCTCGAAAAATACCAGATTGCCAACCTGGACAACTTTATCAATCAGTTTGTCCGCGAGGAAGAAAAGATCGTCAAAAAGACCAACGGCGAATACCGGACCGAACGTGTGGTAGCCGGCTACTACAACCTCCCCGAAATGCGGGCGATTATCGACGAGGTTATGGACATCAAAAGCTATGATCAGCTGGTGGGATTCTACGAGAAGTTTCCAGACCAGCTCAAAGATGAGTCCGGAAATGTAGTAACCGATAACCAAGGCAATCCCCAAGCGCTAAAACCGAAATTCAAGCGCCCCGAAGCCGCGACAAAGCAGCAGGTTATTGAACCCAGCGAAATTCACAAATTGTTATTCGACGATATCATTCTCCGGGCCGATAACATCTTGGACTGTATGCGCCAGCGCGGGTGCCAGACCAAAGACAACTTCCTGGTTATTACCGGGGACGGTAGCAAGATAGCTACGGATCTCCGCGTCTATGACCACAGTTTTGCAGGCGTAGATGGGAAATTCCTGAAGCTGGGCGCCCTGGTCGATAACGTAGCCGAAAGTTACGCCTACCGCGAAAATCCCAACCCTGCTCCAGTTCCGGAAAGCATCTATGGAGACTTCTTCTCCAAAGGTACTCGTCATATGCGAGAAAATCCGAACCCATATAATGGTCAGTCCCGCCACAAACTTATTAAGGAGTTAAAATCTCTGAGATACTTCGAAGAAGTAGCCCGTGAAATCGAAGCTACCGAGGGTGACCTCCACGCCGTTCCTGTAGGCAAACAATTCCTATTGAATAAAATCGATAAGCAGCGGGAAAAGCTCTCCGATGGATCAGACTCTATGGAAGAAACCTTCGATGGGGCGGTGATGATCGTAGAGGCCCTGTATGAGACCCGAGAAAATCCAGATGCTCCCGTATTCCGCAACCAAATTATCTTCTGCGACTGGATCTCCGTGGAAGGCCAAAAAGGCGGGAGCTATCATCAACTGATAAAGCAGGAACTGGCCGAAGCCGGTATTCCGGCCAAAGAAATCGCCATTATTAACGGGTCGATTATTGGTACTAATTCTAAAGGAGACGACTATTTTGTCTCTTCCTCCGATGATAAAGAAGCCCTCAAAAAAGAGGTGCAGGACGATTTCAACATTGGCAAGTACCGCGTTCTGATTGGCAACCAATCCATTGCCGAAGGCATGAACCTGCAAAAATGGACCACTGACCTACATCACATGGACGTGCCCTACACGCCCTCACAGATTCAGCAGCGCAACGGGCGCGGGCTCCGCCAGGGCAACCAACACAGAAAAGTGAATATCCACTTTTACCTGATGAAGGATTCGTTTGATCAGTACCGCCTGGAGCTGGTCAGCAAGAAGCAAAGCTGGATTGATGAGCTGTTCTTTGGCGACGGACGGGAGACCGCCGCTGACTCGGACGGGGAATCCCTGGAATATGAGCAAATGGTGGCCGCCACCAACTCCGATCCCCGCGTCAAAGAGTTTTTCCAGTCCAAGGCCCAAACGAAGGTCCTGAAAAGTCGTATTGAGTCCTTGCTCAGCGAGACCCAACGCTTGGAATCTTCACTGTCCCAAGCAAGTCAGGATGTAACTAAACGCTCCGAGCGAATGGAATCGGCAATCCAGCGGGAGCAATCCCTTATTAATTCAGAGTTGCCGAAATCACCCCAACACGCCCTTGACCAAGGACTCATTCGCATCGGCTGGCTGGATTACAGCGGAGAGATTGGTACCATCGAAAACAACCTCTCCTCGGACGGCAAGCGCATTCCCCGATTCCGCCACGATCTTGCCCTCGAAGTACCGAAAAATAACGCGAACGGACGGGTGCTGTTTAACCTCATTCCTGACCCGAACGCACCTAATCGAAGCTTCTACAACAAGATCAAATGGAGCTCCATAAAACAGATGGCCGGTGACCAACTGTATGAGGTATTCGGCTGGAGTATGGACGAGCCGGTCCAATCGGGCCGAAGTCTGGCGGGAAACAAGGGCAATATTATTGCGGATGAGTCTGACTTTTACAGCCATTACGAAATTGATATTGAAGAAGAGAAAGCCAAAACAAACGGCGATGGCACTGAAATTACCTTTGATCAAATCAAGCAACAGCTGGGCATGTACAACACCGAGCGCTGGCTGCCCATCATTAAACACAAACTGGCGGGTCTCTTCTTAGCCCTCGAAAAAGGATGGCAACAGTCCGCCCCGGCCCGTATCGAGCAAATCACCTCCGAACTGGACCGATCGAAGAAAACGCTTCGAGAGCTGGAGGCCACCCACCAGCAAACCCAAAAAGAATTGGAACAGGCTCAATTGGATCTCACTTCCAACCAGGATACTGTCACCAAATTGCAAGATGTGGTCAATGAGCTGGTCAAAACCAAATTTTCTGACCGGTCTGAATTGTACGAAGAACTCAACCGCATTGCGCCCACTTATGGCGTAACAGGAACTGTTCGGGTGCGTGAGGTTGGTATTTATCGCGATAGTTCATCAGATAAGAAGATACGCCCGAATCGGTCTGGTAAACAGACAACGAAATCTCTCCCCATGCCTCTGAGAACCTTGTTTAGTGACCCGCTGGTATACGCTGGCAGCGTCGGTGAACTAGAGTTTATCGACACCAAAGGATTTATGCAGCGCATCGCTGCGGAGGACCAAGACATGGCGATGATTATCGACGCCGAGGGAACAACGCTGTTTGCCTTTCCAACCCAGCGAATGAAGCTCCTAAAAGGAGCCTTTGACAACGGGGATGCCGAGCAGATGTACCAGGAGTTCCACCATTTCCCGCCGGACGAATACGACTACGAGCTGTTTCCGCCCTCCGGTGCCGAATTAACGGCGGTCGGTCACGCCGAACGCATTATGTACGACAGCGATAAGGTGATATACCCTGGCGACGAGAAGGGCGAAAACCACCAGTACTACCACTATTTCGACGATGGGAAGCGTCCCATATTCCGGTATGGAGACGTGTATATCATCACTAACCTGAATATTGACGGCCGAGGCATCCTTAATTAACCCTTATCGAACCAACCTATGACCCAACGAATATTTGCAAAAAATCCAACTCACTTGGATATAATCGAAAACCCAACAACCCCTAAACCTGCAACTATGGCAAAACAAACAACTACCGAAAAAGCGGTAAGCGAATTTAAGCAGCAGCTTATCACTGCCGGATACATTGTGGGCGGCCAGGCAATTGGTGCGCAGCTTAACGGGCTGGCCGTACCCGCTATCCTTGGCGGAAGCTCGGCTACCGTCCAGCAAGCGGCCCGCGTTGGCCTCCCGCTCACCCTTGGCATGGCCTTTACCATGTTCACCAAAAACAAACACCTTCGCGGTCTGGCCATGGGGCTCGGCGTGCAAGGCGTAATGGAACTGATCAAGTTCGTCATGCCCGACTGGACGCCCTCCCAAGGCCTGATGGAAGGCAGCGAATACCTATGGGATGAGGAGAACTTAGCGCCACAACCAGCGCCACCGATCCCCCTCCCCAAAGAAACCGGCCACGTCGCTCAAATCGAAACTGTATTTGAAGATACCGTGGAGGTGTAATCGGCAACCCATTTTTTCTCATAGCTCTTACTGTTCAGGGACTGCCTGCGGGAACAAGCAGTAGGCCACAACGGCCCCACTTATAACCCTTTTAACTAATAACGAACTATGAGTAACCAAATTTCTAAAAAAGCTATTGTCCCCGCCAGCGCGCGCATCAAAACCTATTTTGATACCCAGCAAGTCACCCAAAACGGCGCTGTCGTTAACTTCTTTCCTCCTAACTCGACGCGGAAAATCACCCGCAATAATTACGTAGGCAATCCCTTCCCGGGCGAACTCAAGCGACGCATCCTCGCGCTTTCCTTCGAGGTGACCAAGCAATTCATCGAGGACGATGAGACCAACGGCATCGATGCCCGCGGGATCGTCAACTCGCTAAAAGATGCTGGCGTCATTTTACAGGCCGATAATGACAACAAGGAGTTCCTGCGCGTGCCCATCTCCAAGCATTCCAACTTCTCCGGCACGGACGTGCAGTTGGTAGCCGGCACGGCGAATACCGTAGATGCCCCGGTGGTCTTCAAACGTATCGCAGCCCTTCGTTCAGCAGACGAGTACCGCTTGGCCGATCCCTTCGATCTGGCGGTCAATCAAACCTTGTCTCTCTCGGTTCACTTCGAGGATTCCTCGGTGTTCCCCAGTGACGAAAACTGGACGACTTCTGGCCAAGGCCTGCTGTACCTGCGCGCAAGCATTGTCGTGGCTGAAATGAAGCCCGAAAAATAATCCCTCTATCCGGCAGCGGCCATCGGGTCGTTGCCGGCTTTTTTATTGCCCTAACTCCTAGCTGACCATAAATGAAAATTGTAAAGAATTTTATTCCACCAACCGAATCTACGCCTTTTAATCCGGCCAAAGCAATTGAAATCCCAGCCGGTGGCACCCGGCACATGATGATGAATGGCATGGGCGGGGAAAGTTTCGGCGTCCGAAAGATATTGCCCTATGCCTTGGATATGAACAAGGTATTTGTCTCCGCTCGACTTAACGAGGATTTGTACCTGTTCCGCGACCTGCAATTGTCGGTTGTTCATCAGCTGTTCCGCCACATTGATGGATTGTTAGCCCCATTCATTATCCAAAAAAGTAACAGCTTGGTCTTCGAGCTGACCAATACCCACAACGCAGCTCAGACGGTCAACATCCAGCTGGTAGGCTACGATCATTACAGCCTTACCAAGCTGATCAACATCTACTCCGACATTGACAGTCCGATGCCCCAACCGCGCTTTCTCTACGGGCAAGCCGCATTGGCCCCGGGTGCAGTCAATATCGATATGGGCGTCAAAGCCAAAAGCATCGATGTAGAAGCCCGACGCCTGGCGATGAGCAGCGACCGACCGGGCGATATCACCGCCAGCCTGAAGGTCTATAATACGACTATCCGCAACGAGGTGTATTTGGAGCAGATTAACGACGAGTTCGGCCAGTTCTATGCTAACGTCCCCTTTATCATTGGCTCCAACATGCCGTTTCAAGTGTATGCCTCTAACAAAGGAGCGCAGCAGGCCAAAGTAAGCTTCCTTGCAGAGACCTACGTGGTTCAGAAGTCCGATGCCAACCCGCTGGAGGTATAACCGATGTGGAATAGCCTCATCCAGTCGCTTTGCGAGCTCACCCAGAAAATGGATGCCCTATTAGATCAACTCAAGGTAAATGCACCTTCCATCGGGATCGGACCCGCCGGACGTATTGGGACCTCTATTTCCCCGGTCCTCAAGCAGGGGGCAAGTCCTGTCAAACTCGTAAACGGCAACCCCATGCGCCTTGGAGTCATCATCCAAAACAGCAGCGACGGCGAATTCATGATTGCCTTGGACGAGAATCGCATCGACGACATGTACTATACGTTTCGGCTGAAGCCCGGCGAAACCCTCCACATGGACGAGCGACAGTTCAAAGAACTCTACAAAGGCGGCATGATGGGCCTGTGGGATGAAGATTCCGGAGCACTGGAGACCTCAAAAGCCCTCGTAACCGAAATCTTCTGGACCACCTAGCATGAGCGAAATTACCGGCAAAGAGTTTTCCGAAGGATTTAAAATGCGCGTGGTCAGTGGCATGCTGGTCGACGGCTCTATCCAGGTATCTTGGGCCACCGGCAAAAAAGCCTCATCCCAAATGGATTGGGGCTTGGATCCAGAGAACCTGGCAACGACCCCTGAATATCACCGCGAGCCCGGGGAGATGGTCCGTTATCACACGCTCTATTTCCCCATCACCTACCTGGATGCTCGGCACTACTTCCGGGTTCGATCCAAGACCGCAGGTGGGCAGGTCGGCCAATCTCGTATTTATTCGGTCATTACGCCTGATGATGTCCAGCGGACTACCCAGTCTCCGACCGGCCAGGTCATCTTGGAGCTGCAACCTATCGATGGGCACGAAGGATATCTGGCTTGCACCCCAGTCACGGATATCCGGGCCGACCACCAGCCGGAAGCCATATCACAACCTCTTACAAGTGGACTATCAACAGATAATAACCTGTCGGAGCTGACGGGAGCCACCAGCAGCAATGCCACCACCAACCCCATTTCCATTATTAGCTAACCTTATGAATAGCATCAATCAAACCCTTTCTATTGGCACCCCGAAATCAGGGATGGACCTGTTTTGCAACGTTAGCATCGACGGGGAGCACCTGTTTCGGATGCACTGCGAGTCGTTCGTGGGCAACCTCCTGCGCGACGTCCACGGGATGATGCACGGCGGCAAAACCAATCGCCTGATTAGCCCCGGGGACGATTACGTGCAGGACGGGAAAATAACGTCTATGCAAATCGTTGATGGGGCCCTGGAAATCTACAGTCAGTACTACTTGCAATATATATTCAGCGGCATGCACGGGGTCAATCCCAACGGCGAGGAGCCGGTGTGGGTACACATCTGGGGGTGCAGCTCGGTCCCACAGATCAACGGCACCTGGGAAGTTGAAAGCACCCATGGCGACTACTACATACGCCTCAAAGACGCGCCTACGAATTTTGATCCGGCGACGTACGCCCCAGACCAGGCGAAAGTCATTGCCAAACACTATCACCCTATTACGACCACCGAAAGCTACTGCCCACCTTTTCGCGTTATCTTACCGACCATCGGGCAAGGCAGCCGCCCCGTAAGCATCTCTGATGTGGGCCTTCATAATCCCATTGACGCGTTACTGGCTCGTGGGGCACGATCGGTTTCCGGCGTGGTTACCGACCAGCAGAAAAGCGTCTTTACCGTGTCGGCCCCGTTTACCAATGGATCCGGGGGTGACCTAGCTATCACAGAAATGGGGCTGATGACCCATATCAATGTCAACCGCCATGAAATCAACACCATTGCCACCCTCTATGCCCGCGATGTGCTGCCGGCAGCCCTGAATCTACCGAATGGCAAAACGCTGACCTTGGACTACGAATGCCGGTTTGAGCTTGAAAACTTCAACCAAGATACCGACCTCAACGGTTCCAACGGCGGGTTTACCGCTGAATTTGTGGGCGCCCTCCGGCGACAAGCGGTCGAAAACACCAATACCAACTGGCGGGAACTGATGTGTATCGCCGGTGGAGGCACCTCGATGACCTCTCTGGAACGGCGGGCGTCAGAAATCAACAAAGGATGGCATCTGGGACTCCGGTTGGGCCAAAGTAACAAATTTGTCTCGATGACAGACGCAGACCTGTCTCCGGATGCTACCCAAGAGACGCCCTACAACCTCGGGGGCATTACCCATGGCAGCGGAGATGGCCTGCTGATCCATCACGGGATGATCATCGACGACCAGGTAACCATTGATGAAGCCAACAATGAAGCATATTTCAACTTAGCTCGCGTATTTGAAAATCGCGGTGCTACCGACATCACCATTAAAGAAGTAGGGATTTACGCCAACCGTGGAGACAATTATGATGAGTGGGTACCCAAGTTAGTTGCTCGTAAAGCCCTAGCCCCTGCCGATCAGTTTACCATCATGGCCGGTCAAATGCATAAGGTTAACTACAAGATTAAGATGGTGGTGTAATGACCAACTCTTTTTCGATATCGGCTGAACTTACCTATGCTCGTATTCGCGGACTGATGGGATATTTCTCCGAAGCCTCTAGGCGCTATGGCGTTCCCTTGGCACTGCTATTGGCAGTGGCTTCCCGAGAGAGTCGAATGGGCCTTGCCTTATCTACTGATGGCACCGGAGATCATGGTAACGCCATCGGGATTATGCAAATAGACCGGCGATATCATCCCGGGTTTACCGAGAGTCACAGCCCCTTTGACCATCAGGCCAATATTGATTATGGCGCTGAGTATCTGGCTAAACTGCTCCAACAGTTCAACGGAAATACTGCCCGGGCCGTTGCCGCCTATAACGCCGGTCCCAATAAAGTGCGTACCGCCATCTACGCGGGCTTACCACCGGATTCGGTTACCACCGGAGGGGATTATAGCCATGATGTGCAGGAGCGAAAGAAGCTCATCAGCGGGCTACTCGGCCTTTCCCAAGCAACCAGCTTGTCCATATACATCTTTCCGATGGCTGCTATCGCCTTTGCAACTTATAACTATATGACCACTCAACGCCCATGAACTCTGAATCACGTTATATCTACGAAGAACCTACGGAAACCCAAGGATTGGGACGAATGCCGACGCGACCGACTATGCTTCGCCCGGTACTGGATGAACCTATGCCGCGCAATAGAGACCGGGAAACTAGGCCACGAATACGGCCACGACCTATCCCAAAACCAAAGCCTGTTCTTTTACCTCGGCCGGTTATTGACAAAAATCCGGTACCTGCTCCTCCAAAGCTGAAAATCAACACAGTTAAGAAAACCTCTACTCAAAAGTCACAGCCGACCACTAAATCCAAAACCACAAACAAATCTGCCAGCAAGCAGCAGCCTAATTCCCACAAGGATATCCTAGCGGGTACTTTTAGTATTGGCGGCATGCAGGTAAAGAAAACCCATGCGGCAATGGCAGGTGGCGGAATTGCAGGCAGCCTGCTTCTTTGGAAAATCCTCTTTTAAAAACTCAAAACATTCAGGTGAAATACTATGGAAACCTCTTTTGTAAATGAACAATCCTGTGGATGCGCTGGAAGCGGTCTTGCTGGTAATACCTCCCAATCCGGATGCGGTTGCACCGGAGGACTGGGAGAAGACAAAGCCCCAGAAACGCAAAAAGATCTTATCAGTGAAGCCAAAAAATACATTAACGGCGAAATACCGACCAGCTATAAGATTGCTGGTGGAGTAGCACTGATCCTCCTTCTCACCTTAGCCACGAGAGGAAACTAATATGAACAGAAATGATTACTTGGCCCTCCTCGACAGTTACGGCAATCATTTTTCGATCTCCGAATTCGAATTCCAAGGTCCCGGCACCATTGGTCGCATGGACATAGGCTTTTTACGGTCTTTTCTAGCTTGGCGCCAGTGGCACGGCATCTCCACCCTTATTTCCTCGGCTTGGCGCAAAGGAGATCCGAAGTCCCACGGCCAAGGCCTGGCTTTTGATGTCCTACTGTTTGACCAGTGGCTGGTCAGTCAACCGTCCGCGCTCCGGCATTGGCTGCTCGCAACCACCTGGGGATTTAGTGGCGTGGGTCTATACTTCGACTGGACTTTTACTAATAAGGAAGGAGAAGAAACACCGGCAATTGGACTACATGTGGATGGATGGTCCGGAAACAGACACTCACAGCGTCCGCTCCGATGGCTGCGAATTGGCGGCCAGTATTACTACCAGTCGCTAACCGGTGGATACTTCTATTGCAAATCGAATAAACAATCCATTACGCTGGATGACGCGATATGGAGGTATGCCCTGTGAACAACTTAAAAACGGATAGCTTTTTCAAAAAGTACAAAGAGCTCATAGTCACCACGATTATCTGCCTGTTTTTGACCGGTATCTACGATTCGATCAATAATCAAACCGCTGAAATCAAAAAGTGGTACCAGCTGATGATTGGCATCAATGAGAAAGTGAAAGTGCAGGCTGACAATCTCCACAGATTGGAAAAAAGCTTAGAAACGCATGTCCAGCATGCGGATGAACGTTTCAAAGATCAAAACAGGCGAATTCGTTCTATTGAATTCGAGACAATTCCGCGCGGGATCCACCCGTATAAATCTCAAATTAAAGAAGACACCTCTAGTGCTAAAAATATTAAAACCGATTATTAAGGCTGTACCGACTTTAATCGCTTTGTTCAAAAGCAAAACACCTGAAAAGGGAAAAGGAATTGTAAAAAGCGGAGTAGCCAGCCTTTCAATCGCCGGTCTCATATCAACAGGAAAACTGTCTGCATCTGGAATTGATGCAACCCTGCTGCTCCTCCTGTCCATTCTGGAAACCATTGGATACCTGTACGGAATGGTAGCCATTTCCTCCGGAGCGTCCCAAGTAAATGGCATAGACCAGCTACTCAAAGGCAACGGAGAAGGCCTGCGAGGTGAGCAGGCCACAGCATTAGGTCGCCAGTGGCTCAAACAGATTCAAAAAAACCAAGTATCTGATCTTGGCAGTTCACTGTTTGATGACGACCGCTCCGACCTTCAAGTCAAAGCCATGGATATTTCTCAATACAAAACCCACAACACAAAAAAGAACAAACGATGACTATCTTTCTAACTTCTTTATTCATTACCCTCTTAGTTCTATTCCCTACAGACTGGCTATCAAGCCTACTAGCTCCAAATAATTTAGCTGAAATTGGGGTGGTTCTCCTTGGCTTGATTGCACTTTCTGCATCGGTTCAAGTGCGAGATCTCTTTGAAAAAGCCCAAGACATTCTTCGCTTGTATGCCCAATACACAGATCCTAAAAGCGAGAAAGGAAGCAAACTCTCTCCCAAAGAAAAGGAGCGACTACTTGATCTGTTTCTACATGAACTGCGAATTACAATTGATCAGTTTGGCGGAAGATTATTAGTTCGTACAGGTGGAATCTTAAGAAAAATATTTAGTAATATTTTTTAGTAGTGACTTATTAATAAAAATCTATATAACTCTCAGAGAATCTTTTTCTGAGAGTTATACCTTACTTATTTAGGGTGTACAGTATATCCTTCCCTTTGATCTGCCAGTGCGAACCTTTCCAGATGACCTCTTGGTCTTTTAGAATAATAACCTGTGGCGACTCATGGCGTACATTCAGCTGCGATGCGATTGCATTTGACAGATCTCGTTGATGGATTACATCAATCATAAACAAATTGGCTTTGTCACTTATTTCTTTGGTAAATTTTTCCAGCTGTTGTTTAGCCATAAAACTTACACTACAGCGGTGACTGTGTTTATAAATCAGCTGAGGTTTTTCATCTGATTTCTGCAATATGGAATCATATTTTTCCTGTTCCTGAAATCGAATCCCACATTTTATCGTTTTTAGAATTGGAAGTTTTATTTCTAACACGGTCAAAAAAACTCATAGTTTTTATGTTTTCGCTCTTTGTTATTTTAATCGCATTACAGGCCCGGAGCATTCCGGGCCCATAGTGCGATAATTTGTTTATCAACTTTTATACTGTTTCAAACTCCAGCTTTTCTGCCTCAAAGGCTTCATCGATCGGAGTATTCGCCAGATGATTAGTATAGTTACTAATTGTTTTTAAGGCTATGATCAGATTGACCTCCAGCACATTTTGCTTGCTGTATCCGGCCTCGATAAATGCCTGTAGATCTTCCTCCTCTACGAAGCCCCTGCTTGTAACAGCCTTTGTAACATAAGTAACCAGAGCATTAAGTTTTTCATCAGGCACTGGATCACCATTGCGTACTGCATTCACGATCCCTTCATCAACGTTTAGCTGATTCTTCAAGATGGTAGAATGGATGGCCGAGCAGTAATGACATTTGTTTTCAATACTTACGGCCAAAATTGCCAACTGCTGTTCGACGGGAGAAAAGTCAGTTTTGCCGACAATCTCATTCAATGTGAGATACCCTTCCAACACAGCCGGAGCTTCGGCAAATTCACCCAACAGGTTGGGGACGAAGCCGAAATTTTCCTTTGCTGCTTTTAAGAGTGGTTTAGCGTCTTCAGGTGCATTATCAATGTTGTGAATTGGAAAATTCATAGTAGTATTCGGTTTGTTGTTAATTGTTATTAGTGGAAATATTCTTATGCCGTAGCCTTTGCCTGTTTAGGTGGGTTGATGAATTCTTGATTCACCCAGAAGATCAGTGGCAGGGCAAAAGCGAAGTGGCGTAACAGCGTTACAACTGGCGTCATCGGTGATTGGTTAATACCGGCAACCCCTGCTCCCAGCAGCGGCAGCATAAAAAGCCAGACCAATGCAATCGTCTCAGCTGTTACAAAGATGAGCGGGCGGACCCAATACGGTCCCCAAAGGTGAGGAGCAATTGCAGTGTAAAGAATGGCCAATAAAATTCCGTTTCCGTAGTGCCCAAAGATTCCATAGACAAATCCCAGTCCTGTTTTTTGTCCCAGCAGACCGGGAATGTCCCACCATTGGCCTGTAAAAAGAAAGCCAACGATATCAAATAAAATAGTTCCGATTATTCCAGCGATAATCGCCTTCTTCCAGTTTAGTTCTTTCATAGCACAAGTTGGTTTGTTTCAATTTCGATTCTGCTTCAATATGACTGAAACAAACCAGAAGGCGAATGACCACTATTCCCGTATCCTTATCAATTTTTCCCTTCTTGTAGTTTTACAGAAGAGTTTCGATAGGCGGAAGGCGACATTCCCGTCTCTTTCTTGAAAAAACGGCTGAAATGGGCAGGCTCTTCAAAGCCCAGCTCAAAGCCAATCTCCTTGGCAAATTTCTCAGTTTTTGAGAGCTGACGCTTGGCTTCCAGGGCGATACGGTAATGAATCATCTCCAGTGGCGAATTATGTCCTGCATCAGCAAATACATTCGACAAGGTTTTCGGGGATTTATACAGCATTTCGGCGTAATCACTCACTTGATGATATTCCCTGAAATGTTGCTCCACCAAAATATTGAACTGTCGGATCAGCTCTGTCTGTTTGGTTCCCACGGATTCAGGGAATAACTGCTTGCGAGCTAGGCGCGTCCCTTTAATAATCAGACGTTTTAGCAGCATCCGAAGCATCTCTCCCTGGATTCGGTCCTTGGTGCTCATCTCATCAGTTAATATTTGAAAGAGCGTTTCGAATTTCGGTTGTTCTTCCTCATCAAGCTGTATTACCGGCAGTTCTGAGGATCCCCAGAAGAGCAGGCCTTCACAAGAGACTTCATGGTCATTCTCGTGGATACAGTAAAACTCACGATTAAACAACAGCACATAATAATCTCCGGCAAGGTTGGATAGGCCGGGATTTTGGATGGGCGTAAGGCAGATCATCTGATCCCCCGCCAGCGGCAGCTGTTCGCCGTCAATATTGAGAGGCATCTCAGACCCGCGATTCCAGATTATTTTAAAGAAATCCTGTCCTTCAAATCGATGAAGATCAGCCTCCTGGTCAGCTAATACAATCCGACTGTCGAGCTCGGTATCTCGGTAGGTTTTAATCATCTGTTACCTGGTAGTATTTACTTTCTATCGAAACTATAGATAGCTATACCCTCAATATTCTTACGATAAGTAATACAAGATTGTAAGAATCTTGGAATAAGCCCCATCTATGGAAATGAAATCCATTAAATAAACAGACCACTACAACAACTATGGAACAGTTTGACGCTATTGTTATTGGGACCGGACAAGCAGGACCTTCTCTTGCAGCCCGCTGTGCCGAAGAGGGACTAAATACAGCAGTTATTGAGCGTGATAAATTTGGGGGAACCTGTGTAAACACGGGATGTACGCCCACCAAAGCATTGGTAGCCAGCGCCCGTGCGGCGCATATGGCCAACCGGATGAACGATTTCGGCGTTGAGATCGACGGATCAATCTCCGTGGATATGGAGAAAGTAAAAGCCCGAAAAGATGCTATTGTGAAAGAGTCGACGGAAGGAGTGGAAAACTGGCTTAAAAGCACCGAAAACCTTACGGTGTACGAAGGACATGCCCGCTTTGAGGACGAAAAAATCCTCTCCGTTGGAGATAAGAAGCTCACCGCCGATAAAATTTTTATCAATGTTGGCGGACGTGCGTTTATCCCGGATGGGTTTGAAGAGGTCGATTATCTTACCAACTCCAGCATTATGGAGCTGGATCAAGTGCCCGATCATTTGATCATTGTTGGCGGTAGTTACATCGGCTTGGAATTCGGACAGATGTATCGGCGGTTTGGCAGCAAAGTTACCATTGTTGAAATGGCTGATCGCCTGATTCCGAAGGAGGACGAGGATGTATCAAATGCTATCCAAGAGATTTTAGAAGACGAAGGCATTACTTTTCGGTTGGGTGCCGAATGTATAGGCGGATCCAATAACAATGGACAGGTGGTCGTAAATTTGGATTGTAAAGAAGGGTCTCCCCAAGTAACAGGTTCGCATCTGCTGCTGGCAGCTGGTCGACGTCCCAACACCGATGACTTGGGACTTGAACACACAGCCGTTAAAACAAACGAAAAAGGCTTTATACAGGTTGATAATCAGTTGCAAACCACCGCAGACGGCATTTGGGCCCTTGGTGACTGTAACGGCGAAGGGGCCTTTACTCACACAGCATACAATGATTTCGAAATTGTAGCTGCCAACCTATTTGATGATAATCCCCGCCGCCTGTCCGACCGTATTATGTGTTATGGATTGTATATTGATCCCGCCTTGGGTCGTGTGGGAATGACCGAAGCCCAGGCCAAGGAATCTGACAGGAATGTACTGATTGGCAAGCGCCCAATGAGTCGAATTGCCCGGGCCAAAGAGAAAGGAGAAACCAAGGGCTTTATGAAAATCCTCGTTGATGCCGACAGCGAAAAAATACTTGGCGCTGCTATCCTGGGTATCGAAGGCGATGAAATTATCCACTCTATTATTGATATGATGTATGCCGATGAACCATACACCACCATCAGGGATGCGGTTCATATCCACCCGACGGTTTCAGAGCTTATCCCCACAATGCTGGAGAATCTTGAACCTTTGGATTAAATGAAGCTTTAAATTTTACCACTATGATGCATTATGAATGAGATTTCACTCACATCTAAAATAACCTGTCCTAATTGTGGGAAACAGACCAAAAAAACTATGCCGGAGGATTCGTGCCAGTATTTTTGGGAATGCCCCCGTTGTGGTGAGCTCCTAAAAGCAAAACAGGGAGACTGCTGTGTTTTTTGTTCTTATGGAGACCATCCGTGCCCACCTATTCAGCAAGAAAAAGATTGTTACTAAAATGTGTCACCTATTGGCCCATCGTAGCTTCCGATAATCAAATTTACTCTGCAGGGTGGGCTTAACAATTTCAAAATAGGGCGACACATCAAAATCACGCGGGGCAAACAAGCTGTGGTGACGAATATAAAGAATTTCTTTTTGAGTACTTATTTCGGCCTTACTACTGGATTCATCAATATCAATACTTGGCAGGATGGGATACTTTACTGACTGAAACGCCTGGGCAATCAATGAAGAACAAATGGCCTTTGTAGGATCCCCGCTGCCCAACGCCAACAGCCGCCGACGATATTTTTGCGGCACCGGTGGCGTTTGGATTAAATAGCGAGCCAAGTCAAAAATATTCTTCAAATCATATTTGTAGCCAAGCCGCTCCTTCATGAAATCTATTACCTGCTTCATCTCTTGGGGTGCTAGCCCCAAAGGACGACAAATGCGGGTATGGTTTTGGCAATACCTGCTAAGCGGTACCGTACGAACACCCTCCTTAACATCCGCTTCGATAAGCAACGGCTCGCTGCCGGAATTCCTGTCTTCTGATTCAACTTTTCCTATAAAAATGGCAGCATGCGACCACGTTGATTGCGTGATATATTTGATGGCCATGCTAATTCGACTACTGCCCTCAATTAGCAACACATCTCCCGGTTGCAAAGTCTTCTCCAAGGCTTCTCTGGAACAAGTAGCTACAGATTCCTGTTCTTCGTCTGGCTGAGTAAGGAAACGCGCTAATCGATAGCCTAAACCACTTAATACAGGAATCATCAGGAATTTATTTAAAAGTTATTTTCTAAATCATAAATATCGATCCACCCAAGCAGCTGTAACTGAGCCGACATATTGGGCATCATCTTCATTGGTAAGAAGATGGTCAGCATCATCCAATGAAATAAAGCTTTTGGGGTGTTTGGCCAGCTTATAGATATGGGCAGCGTTATCAATTCCCACCGTTTGATCAATGGGTGAATGAAAAATGAGCAGTGGCTGGTCGAGGTTTTCAATTACATCGTTCATCGCTTGCTCTTTGAGATCATCCAGGAACTGTTTTTTAATCGTAAATACACGTCCGGCCAGTTTAACACGGGCCTCCCCCTTTTGCTCAATCTCATCCATTTTATCCATCAGGTGATGCGTGACATGCTCCGGATTACATGGAGCGCCAATCGTCGCTACAGCTTCAGCCGAGGAAATATGATGGGTTGCTTGAAGGACTGCGGCTCCTCCTAACGAGTGACCAATCAACATGCGAGGTGCTGCCCACTCCTGCTCCATATATTTGGCCGCAGCTTGCAGGTCATCAATATTGGATGAAAAATTGGTGTCGGCGAAGTCGCCTTCACTTTCGCCCAGGCCGGTGAAATCAAAGCGAAAAACCCCCATCCCGTGCTCTGTTAATGTTCGACTGATATGTCCCACGGCCCGCAGGTTTTTACTGCAGGTAAAACAGTGTGCAAAAAGAACGGCTCCTTTTGTTATTCCGTTATCCGGCTCATCAATGCGCGCTGATAGTTTTACTCCCTGACTTCCAGGAAATTCGATTTTCTTACTGTTCATAAATAATAATTGTGTATTAGTTATTACTATAAATTTCTGTTTCCGGCCAAAAGACCAGCCAGGCAAAGGCAAAATAGTCCCCAAAGGTAACAGCCTCCAACTGCTTACCTTTATGTGGTCCTTTTATAGCCTGACCCGTTACGGTCCATATCGAACCTGTTTGCTTATCTACAATATTGCCATCCTTCACTGCAAACGATAATTCTTTACCTTCGATCATGCGCTTAAAAACGCCGGTCGATCCCGATTCTTTGGATTCCGCAATGTTACTCGCATCCAGAGCTGAGGTCGCCCCATCTGTATGAATAATAAGCACCGGAGTATTAGCAATCTTATCATTAATTACGTGCTCTTTTCGAGTAATATAATAGGGATACGCTTTTTGCTGTTCATCCATCTTTACGCCTATTACTTTCTCCATGGGTGGCAGGCGCCCGTCGTCATTGCCCGCCCCAAATAAGGGCGTATTGTTAATATCGTCGTATCCTGTGTATGGATTGGCTCCATAGTTTCGGTCATATCCGGTGTCACGAGATAACACTTTCCCATCGGGATAGTTTTCTCGGAATTGGGTAAACGAGATAATTTGACTTGGTATCTGATTCAAGGTCGTCCCCATATAATCACCGACAATAGCCTTGCCGGTAAACTGTTGCCATAACGTCTCGGTCTTGCGGTCGAACATCACCAGATCGGAATGGCGCAGAAAGCCAGAAACCCCAAACTCCAAAACCTCTCCATCTACTGTTCGATCAAACACTAGTGCCGAATAGCAGAGCGGGCAAAAAGTAACCAGCAGCGGATCACCACTAATGTTCTCATTTACTATCTCGTGCCATATTAAAATTTGCAAAGGATAAGCACGAGCTTTGTCCTCGTACTCAATTGAAATTACCGGTTCTTGTGCTGATATCCACGAAGCTGCATCCGAAATGGATACAAATTTCGGATCATCAATAGAAGGAATACCATCTTTAGGCGGGCCTCCTTGTTTAAGTTCATCAAGGTTGATTAGTGACTTCTCGGTATTGGTTTCCCATCCCTGCAATTTTTGGGCATTCGTCTCATTTACGAATGCAATTCCAAACCACAGGATTATTATATAACTTAGCCAAACGGGGTTGAATGAAAGCATAGCTCTTATTATTTACGGGCTTAATCTTAGTCAGCAATTTTATATGCTTAACTGGTTTAAAAGACGTCGTAAGGAGAAAGCTTCTTACGAGACAAACGAAGAATGGATCGAGGCGCTCAAACCGCCAGTAGATGAGCGTGCGGTAAAGCTGCTTCGCCAGCAGTTAATTCGGGGACTTAAACCGGCCCTGCATAAATATGTTGACCGCGAACTCGACCAGTTTGTTGAGGATGTTGCCCAAGATGCTTTGTTGAAAGTGCTGGACAATATCGATTCCTTCCGTGGCGAAAGCAAGCTCCTGACCTGGGCCATGAAGATTGCCGTTCGCGAAGGACTTACCGAACTCCGGCTCAAGCGTTATGATGATATCTCCATCGAAGATTTGAAGCCGGATGATGACAGCCGTGAAGTCTTTTCCCTTACAGTGGCCGGCAATGAAATCAGCCCCGACCGTTCATTACACGAATCGGATTTAGTCGATAAGGTGATGACCATCATCAACGAAGAACTCACCGATAAGCAAAAACAAGCCATTAATGCTCTCATGATTCAGGGACTGCCCGTTCCGGTCGTTGTTAAGCAAATGGATACCAATCGGAATGCGCTCTACAAATTGGTTCACGATGCACGGCTTAAGATTAAGAACAAGTTAGAGATTGAAGGGATCGATCCCGATGAGATGCTGAATAAACTGTAAGAACTATGGAGTTAACCTCATCAGTAGCTATAAATAAAGAATTTATCACTAATCATAGATGGAATTGACACCCGACATATTAAAAAGCCTGATTAAATCGGCGCAAATGGCGGCCGACCATGAAATAGGTTGCGATGAGTGTTTTGATGAGCTCCATGAGTTTGCCGAACTGGAACTTGCGGGCAAATCACCAGCAGAAGCTAAACCGTTGGTCAAGGATCACCTTGACAAATGTGGCAGTTGTCGCGAAGAGTACCAAGCCCTGCTCGAAGCTCTTCGAGCGATTGAAAATGGAAACTAACGACCGTATAAGAGAGTAAACTTTACCGAGAATATCCCCTTCCAAGCCACCGACCACTTATATATCCCAGCACCCATCCGTATACTAGGTGAACAGATAATGTTATCAAGATATATGAAAGCGCTCCTTCCAAATAAAGAGGATGATTCGATGGTAGGTGATGGGCGTATCCGAATCCAAACACGCCCCAGCCTATTAACGGGCTGTACACAAACATCATGAACAACCAGAGTACCATGGCTAACATAATAGCCTTCATAATTGAAAGGTTATCATCAAAGGTATACACCAAGACGTAGGACCATAAAATACCATAGGCAAAATGGAGCAGTAGGGCATACCCCGATTGTTCTACTCCGAGATTATACAGAAACGCCTGCGATGGCGCCACATTAAATGGCGCAATGCCCGTGACATCGGTTCCTATATAAATGAACAAAAACATAACTAAGCTCGCCATAAAGCCCGTTAAGGCGATGTTAAACATTCGCTTTATTCTATTCCTCATAACCATAGCCTGTTTTAGATAACGTTAGAATAAGGCATTACTCGACCCAGAGGCATCCGATTTTTGAAAAATGATTTTCACCTTCAGCCCTCCGTCATTTTCTACCGTCAAATCGCCATTTATTTGTTGGATTAAGGCACCTACGATAGCAGATCCCGTACTATCCGAACTGGTAAAGTCCACATCTTCAGGTAACCCATCCCCATCGTCACTTATCTGGATTTGTACCTTGTCTTCTATTTCATGGACTGCAATGGTAATGGTACCTGTACTCTTTTTTTTAAAGCCGTGCTCTATGGCATTAGCCATTATTTCGTTGATGATAAGTCCCACCGGCACGGCCTGATTAATATTTAGCTGCACAGGATCAAAATTTGTCTCGACAGTAATCTCGTTTTGATGCCCGATATATGTGCTGCAAATATAATCTGTAAGCTCGTCTAAATAGTCAGCCAGATTAATGTCTGAAAACGACTTAGACTGATACAACTTTTCATGAATCATCGACATGGACTTGATGCGATCGCGGCTTTCCCGCAATGCCCGATCTGCATTGCCCCCATTCATACTTTCAAGCTCCAGCATCCCCGAAATAACGGCCATATTATTTTTAACGCGATGGTGGATTTCAGCTAGTAGTACATCTTTTTCATGTAAGGCTTCCTCCCACCGGCCGATACTTTTATTCGCGCGAACTGTAAACACGATCCCAATCAATACCAATAAAATGCCCAGAATAACGCTTATCCAGAGCCCAAACTGTTTGATCACCCCCGACGCATCACCGACGGAAGCCATCAGTGTTTTGCTGCGCTGCGTCCATTGCTCATGCAACGCATTATAGTTTTCCATCTTTTTTGGGATACGATTCTCTTTTATATCCTTGTTTGGGAGATTTCTGTACCACTCTTTAACCAATGCATGCTGCCGATTCTCTACTTCTTTGAGGGTTTTCCATTGCCGGTTTAGCTCACTGACTTGATCCGACGAGTGAAAATAATCAAAGACAGTAATCAACCCACTAATTTCGTTGGGTTTTATTTGCTCATTATCAAAAGTCTGAAATATTCCTGCCACATCAGGATCAGCCGAAAAAAGCTCATCCACGGTACGTTGAAGCGAATCCTTTTGAGTCTGTATCTCTTGGTAAGATTTGAAATGCTCCGGATTACCAGTTCGAGCCAATCGCTCTACATACATAGCAGACTGGTAGTGAAGACGGTTCCATTGTGAAAGTAAGGTTGAATAATTCCCGGCTGCCGCAATGATATTGATAGAAAAATTAGTGAGCACCGTCAGTCCACTAGCGGCCACAATAAATATACCCACCACTACAATAAGCTTGCGGCTCAAATAAAAGCGATTCTCTTTTAGCTGATCTTCATCCATTAACTATACCCCATCTGTTACTTTTTAGATACACTGACTAATAACCCACTAATAATCTTACGAAATACCATATATCAAAGATTGGATACAGTTTTTACAATCTTCGTAAGAACGCTTACTTATAGTACATCTTGAATATGGATGGAGAATTCTGTCGATCTTACTATAAAAAATACTACAAATGGCATTTATCGATATCATCGAACCAGAGGATGCAACGGGAACACTCAAAGAAATTTATGAGAATCTTAAAAAGAAGCGGGGCAAACTGGCACAGGTTCATAAAATCCAGAGTCTAAACCCGGAGACCATAACGGCACACATGGATCTATATATGTCGGTCATGTTTAGCCAATCACCACTGAGCAGGGCCCAGCGTGAGATGATGGCGGTGGTCGTTTCGGCTGCAAATGATTGTGAATATTGTCAACAGCATCACGGCCAGGCCCTTAATCATTACTGGAAAGATCGTGAGCGCGTAGAGAAACTCCGCAAAGATTACAACAAACTGGATCTGGACAATGTAGATAAACGGCTTTGCCAGTTGGCCAAGGTGTTAACCAAAGATCCTGATAGGATGGACGAAGACAAGTATATCAAGCCTCTTAAAAATACTGGCCTCTCAGACCGAGCTATTCTTGATGCTGTTTTGGTAATCAGTTATTTCAACTTTGTAAATCGCATGGTCTTGGGACTCGGCGTAGAGACTAGTGAAGAAGAAATGCAAGGATATAAATATTAATTCAAGAGCCAAGCTATCATGAAGAAAATCACTTCATTTTTAACATTTCTACTCTTAACAGGGTTGTTTATCAGCGAAAGCATAGCCCAAGATGGTATGGTTACGCTGGAAAGTAATTACTCTGTCGAAAAGACTACCAACCGACTAGAAAGTGCGTTGACAGAAAACGGACTTACCATCTTCAGAAAAGTCGATCATCAGAAGGGAGCAGCCTCAGTCGGTATGGAGCTACCCGCGACAACAGTACTCATTTTTGGCAATCCAAAACTCGGTACGCCACTGATGCAATGCGCCCCCAAGGTTGCTATTGATCTCCCACAAAAAATGCTGATTTGGGAAGATCAAGATGGACAGGTCCAGGTAGGATATAATTCTCCAGATTACCTAAAAAAGCGACATGGTATAAAGGGATGTGACCAAGAACTCCAAAAGGTAAGCGGCGCCCTCAAAAAGTTTGCCCAAACCGCTGCAGGGAATTAACTGACACTATTAAACCACATTATTAAATAACACTGAATTACCATGGCCTTATCAGAAAAACAAGAGCAACTTTGCGACGATAACGAAACGGATTTTTCCAATTTGAGTGCCCTTTTTCTAAACTGTACGCTCAAACCGAATCCCAGCGATTCGCATACCGAGACGCTCATCGAGGTATCGCAATCCATTTTTGAAAAGAATAATGTCTCCACCGAAGTCATCCGTCCCGTAGATTACAATATCGCCCCAGGCGTCTATCCGGATATGACCGAACACGGGTTCGAGGAAGACGACTGGCCTGAAATCCAGCAAAAGGTGATGGATGCCAATATTTTAGTCATCGGATCTCCGATCTGGCTGGGCGAAAAGTCTTCGGTGGCCACCAAAGTTATTGAACGGCTGTATGGCTATTCCGGCAACCTCAATGATAAAGGCCAGTATGCCTACTATGGACGCGTGGGCGGATGCCTCATCACCGGCAATGAAGACGGCATTAAGCACTGCTCAATGAGCATCCTCTACGGCCTGCAGCACCTGGGCTACGTTATTCCTCCGCAAGCCGATGCCGGCTGGATTGGCGAAGCTGGTCCCGGACCCAGCTACGGCGACGAAACAGAAGACGGTCCCGTGGGCTTTGATAACGAATTCACCCAGCGCAATACCACCTTTATGACCTGGAACTTGATGCACATGGCCCACATGCTCGATCAGGCGGGTGGCCTGCCCGCGCATGGCAACCAGCGTTCGGAATGGGAAGCAGGCTGCCGGTTTGATCACCCCAATCCTGAACATCGCTAATCGTTACTAATTTTAAATTCAATAATTAGAATGTAGGTTTTCTATGGATGAGCAGGTTACGTTAACTTCTCCAACAATGCTGGAGGAGGTTATTGAGGGATTAAGAAAAGATCAAAAATCGCTGCCGAGCAAATATTTCTATGATCAACGCGGGTCTCAACTCTTTGAAGAGATCACGGAGCTCGATGAGTACTATCCCACCCGGACTGAAATGTCCATAATGCAAAACAATATGCCCGATATTATACGTACACTTGGCAGTGATATCATGTTAGCTGAGCTGGGAAGCGGCAGTAGTAAGAAAACGCGCCTACTATTGGATCACCTGTCGTGTATCACTTCGTATGTGCCAATAGAAATATCTGAGCAATACTTGGCAAAGGTCGTCCAAAATCTCAACAGGGAGTACCCCGATTTGCAGATCAATCCGGTTTGTACTGATTATACGACGCCCTTTCAGTTGCCTTCTATTTCAAAAGCCTATAACAACATCGTTTTCTTTTACCCGGGCTCTACGATCGGGAATTTTGAACCTCCACAGGCCAAAGGGTTTTTAGGTAACCTTTCCGCGCTTTTGGATTCCGGAGATCGTATGCTTATGGGCGTTGACCTGAAAAAGGATATCAGCGTATTGGAAGCCGCTTATAATGACCGTCAGGGAGTGACGGCACAATTCAACAAGAATATACTCCGGCATATCAACCGTAAGCTGGATGCCAACTTTAATTTGAGCAACTTTCGACATAAAGCATTTTACAACGAGGAGAAAGGGCGCATAGAAATGCATTTAATTTCCAGCTTAAATCAAACGGTAACAATTGAAGGACAAGTGTTTTCCTTTGAGAAGGGAGAATCCATTCATACCGAAAACTCTTACAAATATAATATTACGGAATTTGAAAACCTGGTAAGCGAATGGTTTTCGATGGAAAAGATATGGACTGATACCAACGATTATTTTTCACTTCAATACCTGCAGAAAAAATAATATTCATGAATACATTATCTACCCAAGAACTTATTTCGAAGCTTGAAGAAACCAATGTTATCCTCATCGATATTCGGCCCATTGCCGCTTATAATGGATGGACACTGAAACACGAGCAGCGGGGCGGTCATATCCCCGAAGCAAAAAGCCTTCCCCTGCAGTGGACCCAGTATATGGACTGGATTGAGGTGCTGGAGGAGAAAAACATCAGCAGAAAACAGCCTGTAGTAGTATATGGGTACGACAGTGATGAAAACTTTCAGATGGCCCAGAAATTAGACGAGCTTGGCTACGAGCAGGTTTCGACCTATAATCATTTTGTGGATGAATGGGCCGGCAATCCAGACCTTCCCATGGATCAATTGCCGCGATACAAACACCTGGTGTATCCCCAGTGGGTAAAACAGCTAATTGAGGGCCAGCAACCGCCCCAATACAACAATGATGACTACGTTATTTGCCATTCGCACTACGACCATATCGGGGATTATCACAATGGACATATTCCCGGTGCAATACCGGTGGATACCAATAGCTTGGAGTCGACCGAAACCTGGAACCGTCGCTCCCCCGAAGAGCTCCGTGCAACCCTGGAAGGGCTAGGCATTCGTCACGATACAACCGTAGTGATTTATGGGCGGTTTTCCGCTCCTGTATATGATGAAGAAAAGTTTCCTGGTAAAAGCGCCGGACATCTTGGCGCACTGCGGTGTACAGCGATTATGCTGTATGCGGGAGTGGAGGACATCAGGATACTGAATGGCGGCATTACGAGCTGGGAGGCAGATGGCTATGAGCTCTCAACAGATCAACAAGAACCCACTCCCACTGACAATTTTGGTACAACGATTCCTGCCCATCCCGAATACATGATAGATACCTCTGAAGGTAAGCAACTGCTAAAATCTAATGAGGGAGAGCTGGTAAGCATCCGAAGCTGGGAGGAGTTTATCGGTAACCGCAGCGGCTACCATTATATCGAACGAAAAGGACGAATTCCCGGGGCTATTTTTGGTAACTGCGGAAGTGACGCCTACCATATGGAAAACTACCGCAACTTTGATCATACGATGCGGGAGTACCAAGAAATTGCATCAGCCTGGAAAGAAGGCGGGATTACCCCCGACAAACATGTGGCTTTTTATTGCGGGACTGGCTGGCGCGGAAGCGAAGCCTTTATGAATGCCTGGCTGATGGATTGGCCCAAGATCTCGGTTTATGACGGTGGGTGGTTTGAGTGGTGCAATGATCCGGAGAATCCCATTGAGACCGGAATTCCGAATAATGTTCAGCTTAGTCTATCCGACAATTAGCTATAAATTGTAGATGAGTTATAACTCTAAATTATTTTCTTAATGTATTTTACAAGACTATTGAAGTAAGAAATTGCTACTTAGCCTCCTCATAATAGTAGAATGAATAGGCGATCACTTTAGTAGGGGTTAAAATTGATAAATCTAAGACTAATTACACTTAAGAGAACAGCCTACCTCATTTGCATACTATTATTCTTGGGGATTATAGAGGTCCAAGCACAATCTACGATAGCTGGCAAATCCGATACTACCAATCATGCTCCAGATAGAGTAACGGCTGAACCCTACTCTTCAGAAAAAAAGGTCGGAGAACATATACTGGCTTTCCCATCCTACCTGTTGCATTGGGGTACGCGTCCCATCGGGTGGGGTGTAAAATGGGCTGAAAAGAAACTGCCCGAACTACTACAGGGAGAACGAGCTCCCTATGGTGTGTACCCCCTATTTGAACTGGGCGGCGATGTAGGCGTTGCATATGGGCTACTGCTGTACCATAATCAATTTCTGCGATACGATCACAAAGTACGAGTCGAAGCCCTTTTTGGATCTGAGGAATATAACGACTTCGATTTTGAATACACCATTCCCTCCTTTATCTCAAATACCGGCCAGCTTAATCTTGATGCCAGCTACTCCAACGATCCGGTGAAATCATTATATGGCGGAAACAGCTCAACTATATCCAGCGAGCAACTTTACGCCACAGAAGAGCTTGAGGGCGCGATAGAATATCGCAACGCAATTTCTTCCTCAGTGCAAATCAGCCTTGCCAGCCAGTATTGGAAGATGGATATAAATAACAACAAAACAATAGCGGAAGATCCCCTTCTGGTTATCCCACAACAGCTCCGAGGCACAACCAGCTTGCTGTCGTTTGGGAGCACCTTACGTTTTGATTTTGTAAAAGGAACGCCAAGAACGTTTCGGGGTTCCCGGTACATTGCCGGGCTACAGTGGAACCGCTCTTTGACCAACGATCAGTTTCACTATTTGACCTATAATCTGGAGTGGCAGCAATTTCTGCCGCTCCCTTTTCTGCCAAACTCAAGACGATTGGCATTCAAAACAAGTGTGGAAAAGGCCGCCCCGTTGGGAGACAAAGAAATTCCCTTTTTCGATTCTCCCAGTCTCGGAAGCTCATACAACTTGCGCGGATTTTCCTCTGACCGTTTTCGGGACGACGGCTCCCTTTTGCTTACCCTGGAATACCGCTATCCCATGTGGAATTTTGCCGATATCGTCTTTTTTGTAGATGAAGGACAAGTTTTTAATAAGTACTCTGATATTTCAATTAACGATTTTCACACAAGTTATGGATTTGGATTTCATTTAATTTCCACCAAGGGGTTTTCCTTCCGCTCTGAATTTGCTTTCAGCAAAGAATCGTCTCGTGTAATACTTAATATCAACCCAAATTTTTAGATCATTCCAGTGACTGCAGTACAAAAACATATCGGCAGATGGTTACTTGTCTCACTAGTAGCGATAACTGCTATTTCGGGTTGTAGCAGTACCAAACCCTACACCCTGGATCCGATTAAGACATTTGATCCGGACACGACAGACATTCCTCGACCGCCGGAAAATGAATCGTATCAGTATTGGGATCGTATTGACAATACCGTCTTCCACCAGCTCGAAAAACCGCTCGATCTGAACAACATTTTTCGTACTGCCGGCCGTGTAATAGGAGTTGCCGATGCTAAACAGGCTGACAATGTGAACCGCCTAGATGAACCTCCCGAATCGAGCTGGTACAACTACCGCCACTACTACAATCCTATGACTCCGGAAGAGCTGGCTCGGGGTCCCAATACAGTTAAGCCGGATACTTCGGGCCCCTGGACGATTTTCTCCGCTAAGCTGGAAGGAGCTAATCCCGGTTTTTTTATCGAAGATGCCAGAGGAAATCGATTTCTCATTAAATTCGACGGCCCGCAATATCCTGAACTTACGACTTCGGCCGAGGTCATAGGCACCAAAATATTCTACGGTGCCGGCTATAACGTACCTGAGTCCACTATAACTTATTTTTATCCCGACCAAGTAACAGTCGGTGAAGATGTCATGGTGGAAGAAAAGGGGAAAGAGCGTCAAATGACTATGGCAGACTACCGCAGTATCATTGCAAATAAACCCCGAAATGAGCAGGGTAAGATTCGAGCCCTGGCCAGCAAATTTGTAGATGGCATTCCCGTTGGACAGTGGGCCTTCGAAGGCACACGCAGCGACGATCCCAACGACCGAGTAGACCATGAACACCGACGAGAAATCCGAGGCATGCGTGTAATCAGCTCCTGGCTGAATGATACTGATCGTCGTGACGCAAACACCATGGCCGTATACGATGACGGAGGCTATATTAAACATTTTGTGCAGGACTTTGGCAATACACTCGGGGCCAACGGAGCCAGTATCCACGAACCTATCTACGGGCAGGCCTACCTTATCGATCCCCGATATATGGCTATAAATGCAATCTCCCTAGGATTTAATGTAAACTCGTGGGAAATGGTTGATACACAGGCGCACATTGCCCATCCATCCGTAGGCTATTTCCGTGCCGAAGTATTCAAGCCGGGTCAATGGGTATCTGCCCATCCATTGCCAGCCTATGAAAACATGACCCTCCGCGATGCTTTTTGGGGCGCCAAACAGGTCATGAGTTTTAGCGATAAAGATATAAGAGCCATTGTAGAGACCGGTGAAATTACTAATCCAAAAGCCGAAGCGTATCTTACTGAAGTATTGATAAAACGTAGAGACAAGATCGGGCGCTACTGGTTTAGCCGAATCAATCCCATTGACAAGTTTGAGGTGAAAAAAAGTAGTAGAGATATCGTCCTTTCATTCAGCGATCTGGGGATTGAGGGATCCCTCTTTAAACCGAGCAACACCCACTACGATTATACTGTTTCTTTGGTGGATCGAAAGAATATTTTGCAAGATCGAAGATCAGAAAACCCATTAATATCAGTAGATAGTTCAGATATCTCTGCATCTAATATTAACGGGAAACCTGTTGTTCTGAAGTTTGAAATCTTTACTCGAAGAACCGCTGCCGATATATCTGAAAAGTTTACCCGGGTATATGTGGCCCTCGAATCATCAGGTCCAAGAGTCGTGGGGATCCAACGAGAAGAATAAGCGGGTATCATTATGGCTGCAAAAGGAATTATCAATAATATCCGTAAAAATTTCTTTGATATTAAAAAGAAGGAGTGGCCCAATGTCATCATGATGTCCCTCTTTTTCTTTATGGTGATTGCCACCTTTTGGGTTTTAAAACCGCTCAAGCGCGGGCTGTTAGTTAATTTTTACGAAAACAACCCACTTCACTTATTGGGTACAAGTTTTGCCGGGGCCGAAGTAGAACAACTTGCCAAAGTTGTGAATATGGTTGTGGTGTATGCAATTGTGGTAATGTTCACGCTACTTTCCCGAAAACTGAAGCGCCAGCATTTGAATCTGACGCTTAATCTTTTTTTCGCGGGTCTTTTTATTCTCTTTGCCAGCCTGATGAGCAATCCCGGTCCCGCAACAAGCTGGTCGTTTTACGTACTTGGAGATATGTTTAATTCTGCGATGGTTACCTTTTTCTGGGCTTATTCAAACGATATTTTTTCCTCTGATCAGGCCAAACGAACATATGGTATAGTTGGACTGGGAGGCATTATTGGGGGTATTGTGGGTTCAACGGTAGTAGTAGGATATGTGAATGAATTGGGGCGACCCACCCTTCTTTACCTTTGTCTTATTCCTTTGGCTGTGATGATTGTTATTGGATATATAGTGAACAGCCGCACCCCCCAAACCCAAAAAGAACATACACAAACAGCATGCGCAGAAGGCAAACGCTGTAATGCCATTTTCGAGGGAGCAAATATCGTCTTTAAATCAAAGTACCTGCTGGCTATCGTGGGTATCATCGCACTTTACGAGATGGTTTCAAATATTGTGGATTTCCAGCTTTCCGCTACCATCGCTTCCGGCATCAGTGGTGACCTTGAGAAGGATGCGTACTTTGGCTTCGTAGGACAAATTACAAGCATTATCTCCCTCGTCGTGCAGCTATTTTTGACCAGTTTTGTTATGAAGCGGTACGGGGTAGGTATTGCATTGCTATTTTTGCCTATCGTCATCACGCTCGGATCAGTTGGCTTCCTGGTAGTTCCAAGCCTGCTGTTTGTAACAATGATGTCTGCAAGTGATAACAGCCTGAACTATTCTATCAATCAATCGGCCAAAGAGGCACTCTATACACCTACGGAACAGGATGTGAAGTACAAGGCCAAAGCCTTTATTGATATGTTCGTACAGCGCTTCGCCAAAGTACTAGCCGTTGTACTTAACCTTGGGGTGGCCGCCTGGGTAGGATTGGAACATGTGCGCTGGCTTTCGATTGCCTGCCTAATTATTCTGGTATTCTGGATATTAGCAGTACGATATGTCGGACATGAGTTTGAAAATAAAGCAAATATCGAAGAGATAGCGTTGTAAAAAGCCACAATTATCAGATATTAAAAACTGAATAACTGCCAGTGAAAAAATTTATCTCCATATTTTATGATATCCGAAGGGATGAATGGCGATCGGTACTGCTAATGTTCGGCCTCCATTTTATTCTAATGGTGATCCTGTACTTTTTGAAACCGGCCCGCGACAGCCTCTTTCTAACTGAAAATGGTCCTGGTGACCTCCCTTACGTCTATATGTTGCTGGCAGTTGTTTCTATGCCCGTTACACAGTTAATCACTAGCGTAATGAAGCGTTACTCTGTTCGAACCGTTCTCATATGGACTCTAGGGCTACTGGCAGCAAATATCCTGTTTATTCGATGGCTGTTCCAATACCAGATGGAGTGGATTTTTATGGGATTTTATATCTGGGTTGGAATCTTTGGAATACTGGTAATCTCACTATTCTGGTTGTTAGCTAATGCCATATTTAAGCCATCTCAGTCTAAACGCATCTTTTCCTTTTTGACGCTGGGAGCCATCCTGGGGGCTATTGCAGGCAGTGAAGCTTCCAGTCTTATTGTTTCCCTGCTAAACCTATCCACTGAAAATCTGTTATATATTTGTGTCTTTTTGCTCGTTGTTGGAATTATCATGCTTTTGTTTATTCCCCGGCAAGCAACAAAAAAGGGTAATACTACTCCCAAGCGTAACCAAACGACCAATACATCCACAATAAAAGCAGCTCAAAAGATTGTTTCTTCGCCCTATCAACTTTCCCTGACTGTAATTATTGGTCTGACTATGATCACGACCACGTTTACCGATTACCAGTTTAAAGCCCTGGCGTTTGATGCCTATCCGGATACAGCCGGATTGACGGCTTTTATGGGTACCTTTTATGCCGGGCTAAGTTTGGCCTCACTGGCAGTACAGGTCCTACTCTCCTCACAAATCATCAAAAAAATGGGGCTTTCGGGAGCTGTTTTATCCCGACCCGTGGGGATGATGATCGGAGCTGTTCTAATGGCCATAGAACCCGTACTGGCCTCAGTTGTGATACTTAATGGATTTGACGGCGCCACCCGTTATTCTATTGATAAAACCGGTCGTGAACTGCTTTTTTTGCCTCTTTCACAGCATACCAAGGAGCAGACTAAAATCTTTATCGATATTTTTGTGGATCGGTTTTCCCGCGGACTGGGAGGACTGCTTTTACTGGGATTTATAGTTGTACTCAGCTGGTCGGTATATTGGCTAACCTTTGTTGTTATTGCACTGTTGATCGGATGGATTCTACTCGCTATTCGAGTCAAAAGAGGGTATGTGGAAAAGTTTCGAAGTTCAGTTCAGAAACAGCTTATCGGCACGGGTAGCATGGCTCTTAACCTTAATGAGCCTACTATCTTTTCGATTATTCAGGAATCATTACACAGTTCTAGAGACTCTGAGGTTTTACATACGCTATTTTTGTTGGATGAAAGCGACATAGAATCATTAGCCGATGATCTTCGACAGCTTCTATATCACTCCAACAAGGAGATAAAACTAAAAGCATTAAAACTACTACAGGATGTAGAGAGTCTGAATCTCACGGAAGAAATAAAGGAATTACTGAAAGATGAAGATCCTGATATTCGGCTCGAAACGATCTATTACCTCTGCCAACATTCAAAAGAAGATCCCACCAGTGTTATCAAATCCTATTTGATACATAATGATTACAAATTAAAATCAGCAGCCCTCGGTTGTGCCAGTAAGCACGGTGGGTCGGCAACGGACTTGGTGGATATGGACTTTTTTGAAGAACTACTTAATAAGGATGGTAAAGATGCAATCGTTATTAAAACCCAGATTGCCGATGCGCTGGGTTATATTGAAGATGATCAAATATCTCGGAAATACCTTTCCCAACTGCTCAATGATGGTCACCCCTCTGTGATACGAAAGTCAATTGAAAGTATGGGAAGACAGCAAAATGACCGTTTCATTCCAATACTACTTGAAAAGTTGGGAAATACTGAATTTAAAATTGAAATCAGAAAATCGCTCGCTTCTTATGGTACCGATTACCTGATCTTATACAAAGATCGTTTTTTTGATGCTACACTTTCCAAGGAAGTTCGCAAGAGTATTCCCGGTATTTTCTCTCACTTACCCAGCCAAACTACGGCTAATCAACTTTTGAAAATGATTGAAGTCCAAGATCCGGATCTTCGTTATCATGTTATCAAAGCGCTTAATAAGCTGTTAAGAGAGCAACCTTCCATCAATATTAACACCGACAAAGTACGGAGGACCTTTAAAAGTGAAGCCAACAACTTTTTTGAGCTACTCGCGATGAAGCTGCTTCAGCCTCCGCATCATCCAAACAAAATTTTACTGAAAGCTCTGGATGAAAAAATGGGACAAAGCACAGAACGTATATTCCGTTTATTGGGGCTGATTTACGACCCCGGAGATATGTATGGCACTTATCTGGCTCTTCAAAGTATTTCCTCCGATAAGCAATCGGCAGCTATTGAATTTTTAGACAATGTATTAACTGAGGAAGATCGCAGGTACCTATTTCCAATTGTCGATAATCGAGAAGAGCAAGAAAAATTAAACGTTGGCCAAGAACTATTTCAAATCTCTGAACAACAATATGATGAAGGGTTACTTCAGCTTATTAACGGGGAAGATCACTGGCTACAGATCTGTGCTATTTACAGTGTGTCGCCTCACTGCCCAACTCATTTACAGTCAAAAGTAAAAGAAGCTGCAACATCGTCCGACAAGCTGATTAAAGAAACGGCCGAGCTCGTTATTAAACGAAATACCAAACTATCGAACTAGATCACTATGGAAACAACTATTGAACGGGTAATTTTCCTGCAGGGAATTGAATTGTTTGCAGATGTTCCCTCTGAGCAACTGGCTCATCTGGCAGGTATCACTAGAAGTTTTACCGCCGACACTGATGACATTCTTTTTGAAGAGGGAGACCCCTCCCAGTCGATGTACCTTTTAATAGATGGCAACGTCCAATTGCTTCGTAACGGCATGCTACGCAAAGAGCTCACAGAATCAAAAGCCATCGGAGTCTGGGGATTTTTTGACGGTGAGGAACGACTAGTATCTGCCATCTGTAAAGAAGAATCGCATTTTCTTGTTATTGACAGAATCGATTTCTACGATCTTTTGGAAGATCGTGTACAAATGAGTCAGGGACTGCTCACCTACTTTGTGAAACGAATCCGTAAACTAACTAAACTTTCCGATGCTGTGGTTTAGGTTAAAATAAATACCCATCCTATATGCGTACTAGATTCTTTCTGCTCCTTGCCATGGTAGTTGCTACATTGGGTTGTGCCAACACGGCTACCTATCCATCTACAAGTGCTGGGGTAACGGCCTCATCTGTGACACCGGACTCAGAACCTATCTATTCAGTATTCTTAATTGGAGATACCGGAGAATCTTCCCTGAATCCCCGAGAACAAACCTTGCAAATCCTCAAATCGCAACTAGATAAGAGCGGTAAGCAAAGTGCCGTAATTTTCCTTGGTGATAACATCTACCCCAGCGGTTTACCGGCCGAGGGGCGGCGTTCCCGAAAGCGAGCCGAACGCCGTCTAAGGGCTCAACTAGAAACCGTAGAGGATTATCCTGGCCGCATCATCTTTATCCCCGGCAATCACGACTGGCATTCTTCAAAGCGAAAGGGACTAAACCAAATACAGCGGCAAGAGCGCTATATCGAAAACTACCTTCAAAGGGGTAATACCTTCCTACCCGACAGTGGATATCCGGGTCCAGCTTCTATTTCATTACACAAATCAATAAAAGATTCAGCAAAGAACTTCAACATTCAATTGGTCGTACTGGATACGCAATGGTGGCTGCATCCACACGACAAACCACTTTCTAAAGGTATTTCAAGTGAAACAAAGCAAAAAGAAAAGATTATTGCTGATGTAGAAAAGATAATTCGTGCTCATAACGATGATGAAGTTATTGTTACTGCTCACCATCCATTATTTTCTTATGGACGACATGGAGGAAACTTCCCCGTTCAAACTCATTTTTTGCCACCTGTTTTGGGCTCATTGTATGTTGCCTATCGTAATACTTGGGGATACCATCAGGATGTCGCAAACTACAATGATTTAAAAGATGGACTCCTGAAAAGCTTTGAACGTAAAGACGGCCTCATCTATGCTTCTGGCCACGAACACAGTCTTCAGTTTATTCCTCATCAGTCAAAGAATACAAACCAGTATTTTTTAGTCAGCGGTTCAGCTTCAAGAACTTCTTATGTTAAGAAAAACCTTGCAAACGCTTTTACATCTCGGACTAAAGGATTCATGGCTGTTCGCTACTACAAAAATAGAGGTAAGAGCATAGAAATTTGGGACAACAAGGGAAATATCATTTTTCATAGGTATCTCAACGCTAACTGATAGAGTGAACCTCTTATGAACACTTACAACAAAAAAGTTCTATTTTTTGACGTTAATGAAACGCTACTTGATCTAACCGAGGTCCGGAATTCTGTAGCCCAGGCTCTGGAGGGCGGTGATGAAGTCGTGTCACTCTGGTTTGAGATGATGCTTCATTATTCGCTGGTTGCAAACGCCACTGATGAATACCAGAATTTTGGAGATATCGGAGCCGCTACACTTCAGATGCTGGCCAAGCAGCGGGACATTGCTATGAATCTATCATCTGCTCGGGAAGTATTGCAACCAATTCGCACTACGCCGCCTCATTCTGAAGTTCCCAAAGCACTTGGAAAGTTAAGAGATCACGGATACCGATTAGCAGCCCTTACCAATTCTCCACGCAGTGGGATGGAACAGCAGCTGAATAATGCCGGCATTGGCACCTATTTTGAACAACAGTTTAGCGTCGAGGACATTGGATTGTATAAGCCCGAACGGCATGTCTATCGATGGGCCGCACGGCAGATGCAGACGGTACCTGAAGAATGCCTTTTTATTGCTGCTCACGGTTGGGATGTCGCGGGAGCTATGTCGGCAGGAATGAAAGCAGCTTTTCTGAACCGGCCGGGGCAACAGTTGTATCCCTTGGCACCGGACCCACACTATGTTGAACCGAATTTGCCACAGTTAGCCGCGAAGTTGACAGCAAACCAATAAAAATAGGGGAAGACATTTCCAGCCTTCCCCTATCGGGTTTGTGATGGGATGTTGTATGGTATAGTAAGTCGATCTAGTTAGCTGACTCTACTTTTTGTTGAATGGCATTTCCTTTAAAGGCATAGAGCAAGGAAACGGCAATAATAAGCACTTGAAATTCCATTCCACGTCCACCGTTATTCCCCATATTTATTGAACTCCACCCATATTGGGCATGAACCATCGCGATGGCACCAATCATTATTACTGTGAAAATAAGTCCACCTAATCGTGTCGCCCAGTCCGGACCAAATCCTCCCCAAAGCATTAACAAGGCACCACCTATTTCAGCAAGGCCAAGCATAAGTACCATAATAAACGGCATCCCCATCATCGCGGCGACATCTCCTGTCATCGCCACTTTTGGAAATCCGTGAAAAATAAATATTGCCGCTAAAGATAAGCGCGGTAACCAGTGTGCTATTCCCGACAGTTTATTTAGTTGATCCATGAGTAATCCCTGATATTTAGTTGTTAAGAGTGATATCTATTGATGATGACAGGATATACTTTCTTACTTTTAAATCAGCGCAGTAATTTTAGCCTCCTCATTGCTAATGGGTAACTGAATTCCTTTTAAGTTTTTTTAACTTCCTAATAATTTTGGGGGAACAATACAGAAAGGCACCTATCAGAAAAAAGTAAGACGACAAGTTACTGTAAGGCGACCAGTACCAGTTATTATTTATTAGTTCAAAGTCAGGAGCCATACCAGATATTCTTGCTATCACGAGTATACCACTTATCAAAATGAACAGGCCTCCCACTGTTTGAGCAATCGTTTGCTTTTTAAGCTTTTGTAATAGATTCATTTTCTCGGGTATTGGATTAGAATAATTTTTGGGTTCACAGGGTTAGTTGCAGAAAAGTATTTCAGAATTACACTCATGCTTAAACTTTTTGCAAAAACGCTGATCCACACGACTACCCATATTACTAAACCGGTTTGCAAACCAATTTACGTTTGCTTCAGGTAGGATTTCAAAATGCCGGTATCGGAAACTTTTTGCTCATCTATCTCTCTTCTTCAAGCTCCTGTAAACACTCTTCCAAGGCACGAATTTGACTGCCATACCTTTTATTCTGGCTATATCTGGTTATGAAATAAGAAAATGATGTAAAAGCTATTGCCCCTAAAACGAATAGCAAAAGTGTAGTTACATTTGGGAATAGACCAATTCCGTGTACTAAATCAATAATTACAAGTGCCAAAACGGTGCCGGGCACAACGAGAGAATCTGAGTATACTTTAACCTTCATGGCTTTTTTTACGATCGCCAGAATAGTATTTATGGACGACTTTAAATCGCTTTCCCGTTTTTCAATATTCAGAATTTTGCGATAGCTAAATGCATTAAATACCGATATGAAGCAAATCACCAGCCCAAAAATCAGGTAAAAAATTCCAACCTCTAAATTTGGCTTCGAGTCAGAAATGAATTCAAAAAAATCGAAGACGGGTTCTTTTGTGACTAGCGCATACGATGCAAATGCCAGTAGCAGCAACCCAATACCGCCGGCCATAAATACTTTATTCCTGATCTTCCGTTTTATCTGAGAAATTGTGGTGTTTGATCGTTTGCCGATCAGCCGCTGAATTTCTTCCTTGCTTACAAAGTAACCTTCAACTTCTTGCTTGCTTGTTTTTTTCCACACGGTTTTTAGTTGCTCAAGTTCCATGGTTAAGCCCCCACCATTTTTTTAAGTTTTTTCCGAATGCGCGTCATCTTCACCCGTACATAATTCTGGCTGATCCCCATGATTTCAGCAATTTCCTCATTACCCCTTTCTTCCAGGTACAACATTACGATGGCTTTTTCGACATCACTTAACTGGTTGATGGCTGCATGCATCATTTTTAATTCCTTTTCCGGCAAAGTCTCTTCAGCGGAATACGCTATCTCATCAAAATCTGCAGGTAGGGTGACATCCTCCTTCTTTTTATTTGCCTTTCGGATCCGCTGTATCGCCACATTCAAACTCACGCGGTACATCCAGGTTGAAAACTTTGAGTTGCCGCGAAACGATGAGTACGAATTCCACAAGTTGACAAGGATTTCCTGAAACAGATCTTTCCGGTCCTCTGCGTTGTCGCAGTACATACCACACACTTTATGGATGATCCCCTGTGCATCCATAACTTGGTCGATAAACTTCTGTTCAAGTCTTTTTTTGTTCAAATCGGCTACTTGTTAGCATTAGATGCTCTAAGGTATTAGTTACCTAATAAAGATCAGAATTACAGTTTTATCTCTTTTTAAGAAAATTGTACAAAGGAGGACACGAAAAACTGAAACACGATCAGGGAAAAGGTAATCATTATTAGTGCATCTTCGTGAGCCAAGTAGCAAAACGGTTAGTCGTTTATTTTACACTCTCAAGTTTTTTATTCGACTGAGGTATAAAAAGGCCAACTCTTGACTCCTCTTTATATTAGATGTTTTAGCTGGCAATTCAGGGTTAATAGAACATACTTTCTTACTTCAAAGCAGCGCTGTTTGATAATAGATCACATAGACCCCAGCCACAATGAGCAATCCTCCGGTTATGCGCTCCATGTGCGGCAGAATTTTACGCAGGTACTTCATCAGCCAATTTTTGGCAAAGGTGGAAAGCAAAATAGCTGCAATCATCATCCCACTGATCCCCACAAAATAGGCCCCAATGTACGAAGCCCCCAACCATAGCGATGGAGCGGCCATCGCCTGCGTGGCGACTACGAGGAATAGGGGAAACAGGCAGCCAAGCGCTCCAATGGCATAAGCGATACCAAACACAAAAGCTTCAACAGCTTCAGTTCTATCAGTCGGATTGTTCATATTGATGGAAATCGAAAGATCTTTACCGGCAACCATAAACATACCCATCACGATTAAAACGGCTCCCATTCCCATGGTAATCCATTTCATGTAATCCTTAAGCATCTGGGCAGCTACGATAATGAGTCCGCCGGCGATGGCATACACCACCAAGATTCCCAGTATGCTCAACAGTGCCAATTTCAATCCTCGATACAGCCGTCTGCCTACCCCAGGATCATTCTGCGAGTTGCGTGAAATAAAGGCAACGATATAGCCAGGCAGCAGCGCTACCGCACAGGGAGCCAAGAAAGCAAATACCCCTTGTATAAAGGAGAAGTAAATAAATTCCATAATTATTGAGTAACTAACTGGTCAAAAAGCTGGCGGTATTCCTGTTCGCTGAGAGCTGTCTTATTTTTCTGAAAGGCAATTTTCCCATCGCGGTTGATCCCTACCGTTGTCGCCTGACTTTCTACTCCAAAGTCCACCATAATCTGCGGATGGCCCCAGGTAGTAGGAAATTTAAAGTTCTCTTCCTTGGCAAGTTTTGTCATTACGTCTTTCGTGTCAGTTGGATCAATACCAATTGCAATAAGGTTTAACTTATCTTCGTAATCGGGATACACTTCCGAAAGGACTGGCCAGTTTTTAGCACAAATAGGACACCAAGAAGCAGTAAAGTAGACCACCATGGGCTTATTTTCGGCCATCGACTGGTCTAAACTAACGCTGTCACCTTCAATAGTAGTAACTTGAAAATTGGGAGCTTCCTGCAATGTCGAATCAGTATCAGCTTCTTGTGTCTGATTAGCCGGATCTGATTTCTCAGATGAACATGCAGCTGTTATAAATAATAGACCTAAAAGTACTGTTAGAATGGTAAATTTATTCATTGATGTAACCATTTGGCTTTTGTTTTGCTGACGTTAGTCAGGGATTGTCATTAGAGTTATGTTGAAATTGTTGAGATCGGTTTGTTACAGAGAGCGTATATGATTTTTCAAATCAACTATATAAAACAATGCGCTATCACTTTTGAATGGCAACAAATTATTTCTCCACGCTTATGATAATTTTGACGCCCTGTAACCAATTCTTCTTACAGTTTTTTAAAAACCCCGGATTTTAGCCGGGGCTTTGCCTAGTAATTCAGGTTATTTGCTCCATGAGTGTCCCTCAAAAACATCATCGACGGGCGTTTTGGTAACGTGGTTCATATAATTTGACAACGTTTTTACGCCTATAGCAGTGATCACACCAAGAATATGTTTGTCTTCGTAGCCGGCATCCAAAAAGTTTGCCAGTTCCTCATCGGAAACCTCTCCACGGTTCACTACCATAGTGCGAACAAATTTACTCAAGGCTGCCAATTTGGTATCTGGCACAAGGTCTCCATTGCGTATAGCACGGGTTACATCTTCAGGCACATTGGACGCATTCTCTGCTAAAAAGCTGTGTGCAGCCATGCAATAGTGGCACCCATTTTCATAACTGATGGATAACAAAATCACTTCTTGTTCTTGTGGAGAAAAACCTGCTTGTTCTCGAAAAGAGTTATAAGCATGGTAGTACGAATCCAGAAGCGATGGATTTTGAGCCATGTATTTGTACATGTTTGGAATAAATCCAAGATTCCCTTTCGCCTCTTTCAGTATCTCTTTTGAGCTTTCAGGTGCATTATCAAGTGTAGCGGGTTCGAGCGATATTGATTCTGTATTACTCATAGTATTAATCGATTTATTTTTGACATTACTAAACGATTGCTTAGAAATAAGACATAAACAACAGTAGTTCTTTTCTAAGCGTTCACTTAGATTCAAGTCCAAAAAAAATTAGCGTTGCAATGAAGCTAACACAGATGAAATAAATGAATGGAGATCAGACTCATCCATGACCTTGGAAGAAAGGGACAACCCCTCGGTACAAGTTACGAGATACCTTGCCTTTTCACGCGGATCGATATCCTCGTCCAACTGTCCCTTAGCCTTACTTTTTCTCAAGAGTTCATAAAAGGCCTCTTCCATCATCCCAAAATATGCTTTAAGTGCTTCATGTATTTGGCTATCTGATGATCCAATCTCGGCGGCGGTATTTGCAACAAGGCATCCATTGGGTGACTCTCCGTTTTGGACAGCATCAATAAAGGCTTTATAAAAATGCTCAATATCTTTAAGATCTCCTTCTGAATTTATGAGGATTTGAACAATTCCCTCACGCATGTGTTCGCGATACTTCTTCAGCACTTCTACAAAAAGATTATGCTTGTTTTGAAAGCTGGAATAAATTGAAAATTGATTGATTCCCAGCTCCTTTTCTAACATGCGAAGCGAAGTAGAGCGATATCCATTTTGCCAAAAAACATACATCGCTTTTTGAAGGACTTCGCTTGGATCATATTCTTTTTTTCGTGGCATAACGTTAATAGATTACTTGATTCGTCAACAACTAAACAATCAAGTTTGAAACAAATACGTTCAAATTCAAAAAACTCTATTCATATACTGGTTATTACCCGTCCCAAATATGGATATTAGTCAAAAGAAGAAATGTTCACTTATTTCTAATAGTAAGTGAACAGATTTTTATCCAATAGTTTTCGGGAAACGGTTTCCCTCTATTCCCTTTCGGTACTACATATAGTACTACATGGAATCCCAAAATCGCGGCCCATTTCACGCACAGGAATATATCGCATAGATTACGGATCAGGAGGTTAGGGGTTCGAATCCTCTCAGGCGTACTCTCTACTAAGCCTCTGACTTATATTATAAGTAGTTAGAGGCTTTTTTGTTTTGATAAATATACCTCTATTAAAGAGCCAGAAAATATCTAAGGATACGCTGAGGGTACAACAAAACTACCCTGAAGGTAAAATTGCACCGATTGTGCGTATGACACAAATCAAAATCCTTCTACTCAGCAGCTTGTTAAATAGTTCATTTTCCAAATAAGCTGTATATCTCTTCGGGACTAACTTACAGCAACCATAGAATTCGTCACCGGCTCCCAACTTTCTGCTATCTCTTTAAATTAATAATGCTGAGCTCGTACTTTCTTCGTCAATTCCTTTTTAAATAACAAAAAAGGGGATACGGAATAATCCATATCCCCTTGCCTAACTCTTACTATACCTGCTCCCTAAATTTCTTTGGCTTCGTCTACAGAAGCTTTCTTGTAGGGAGTCAACAACTTCTTCAAGTTATTGGCAGCCTTCCTGGCTCTACGACCAGCAGCTTTATTATCCTTCTGATCGAAGTCTTCGTGGTTTTCTTCCAATTTTTCCCACTCTTGTTTCATTTTATTGAATAGGCTAGCTGTGCTTTCATCCATAGTTATATGTCTTGGTTATTTATTTTGCTTTAAGTAAATGATCAAAAGAAGTATATACGAAAAGATATGTAGAGTATGCAAATCGGGAGCTTTAAAAAGTTGAGAAATAGGATAACAGAAATAAACTCTAAATCTTAATCTAAAAAAGAAGGAGTCTCTTACCTTTTCAGCCTTATCTGACTACAGTATCCCCTTTTCCCGAAATGACACATAATCATCGGCTAAATATTTGACCCGATTCTTTGCTCTTTTTTTAGCTTTTTTCTTTAATCATCCGTCTTCCTTCCGAAGTTCCGGCACTACAATCATATAGTTCTTATTCAGCTTACCGCCTTTCACTATTTCCCGTTTCCCTTTTCCAAAATTAATTTTTGAAGGATCTAATCTATGAAACCAACTATGATCATGATACTCGGCCATATACATAAACAACCTCTTCACTCGCACCGAATTACAAGCTTCAAGTAATTGCTGTAATACTTTTGGACGCAATGAAGCAAGTCTACCCATAATGTTATTTACCCTATCAAAATCTTCTCGCTTTGGTACATCATACAGATATTCCAATATCGCTCTTTCAGCGGATGATATCTGAACTTCTACCTGTCTTATTCTTGCCTCAGAAAGAGCACCAACTCCTTTAGGAAACAGCGTGGCTGAACGTATTTCTAATTTATCCTTCCATTCATCACAATTTTTAAACCATGCTGAAAGTCTTACCTCAGGGTTCTTCCATAATATTACCCGATCTAAGAAAGAGATTTTGATATATTGCCCATACCCTTGCATCTCTAAGGAGGTCTTGCCTCCCACGTGGACCGGAATACCTTGAAGCTTCTGCAACGCATATAAGCCTCCAGCCCACGATATGTTTTCTCCTTTCCTTTTATATGCGCCTCGGCCTATTCGCTCGAACCACCCACTATTTTTATAGTTATTAACTGATTGTCTGGAGACCCCCTGTTTCTTTAACCAGTCAGTGGTTATAACAGTGCCCTGAGGCCACTTCTGTAATATTTGGTTTATTTTTATCAATACTTGTCAATATTTTATAGACGTATTTAAATATTCTTAAACTTATGAGTTTAAATTGTTAATACTTTGTAAGTAAAATATAGACAAATATTATATTTTTTAAACTATTTTTATTGTCCCGGTAGATATAAATCAACCCCCTCAGAACAAGTCTAAAAAACGAACGTTTTTAAGTTCACTCTTAGGACTTAGGTCTACTTCAATTAAACAGCAGACTTATTCATTCGTTTTCCGGGAACTCTCCCAGAATTGCCTGGAGTTCGCTTGATGTGTTTTTAGAGTACTATTCTGGTCTTTAGCTTATCCAGCACCCATTAACTTTGCTTGACAAGCATCAAATTACGTTGAATAAAGTCAATTATTTATCATTTAATAATGCTAATACATCCCTAAATAATAGTTTATTATTTTATAATTATGTCAATAATAAGTTGACATAATATATATTTTATAAACTATTAATTGAAAAAGGAATAACTCTAAAACATTAACACTCCTATTGCATGACATGCTGTTTTATTCGTTGGCTTTGCAACCATTTCTGCGTGGATAATTATGAATTCATTTTAGTGCATCTGCTTAAATAAAAAGGGAACTACCCGGCCTGGATAGTCCATATAGGAAATTCAGTTCTGTTACATAAAGTGTAAGGGACCTAATTTCACACAGCGTTAATATCTAATTACCTATTCGACCATAGATTGATAAATAATCCTCATCTTCGGCAATATTATAGCTTACATAGAAGAGTAGGTATCAGTCATTAACGTCTGTCAACAAAAGCTCGACAGAAAGACAATAATTTGGGCTTAATTTTTTGATCCGGATAACCCATCCCACTGGATCTCAACGTTGACTTCCTTCTCGTCAAAGAGTATCTGGTCATCAAACTCGTATAGCAGGATCCAAATAATTTTATCAGCATCATAAACCAGATGAAAATAACGGTCGTCCTGGCAGTGGATCACAAAGTGAACTTGTAGCCTCTTTCCCTTCCGCTGGCCATAGGAGCGACGCACTTCTTGGACTTTGAGGACCTCACCTTTTTTGCGTTTTACGTAGCGGGGTTCAATACGCTTGTGCTCCCATCCGCTACGAGTTGAAGGTCCTTCATCTTTAAAGCTGCGAAAGACCGCATCGACGTTCACCTTTTCTTTGAGGACGGTTTGCATAACATTACCTTGAAACTTCTTTCCATATATCTTTTCATGTATATTACGAATAAATGGATTATTAATTCAACATCTTTTCATATTAATGTATCCCGCTATACAGGTTGGAACCTACACTCCCGAGGAGGACGTCCACAAGATTACTGACTACCGGTGCGTAAGCCGGGACATGCAGCACCATTCGATCAAAGAGCGACTGTACCTGCACTTGGACATGAACTGTTTTTATGCGCAGGTTGAGCAACAATGCTTTAAGCTCCATGGACTGCCCATTTACATTGGTGGGTGGTACAAAGGAGAACAAGGAATACCAAGAGGCATCGTGGCCACCAGCTCCTATGAGGCCCGGGCCTTGGGAATCAAGACGGCCATGAGCGCCTATGAGGCCGAGCAGATCTGTCCATACGTCATAGGCCTACAGGCCGACTACGAAAAGTACAAAGGCGTCAGTGCCCTGATTGAAGACGTGCTCGAAGAGTTTGCCCCCACCGTCGAAAAGTATTCGATGGATGAGTACTTCCTCGACATCAATTTTTTGAAGAATAAGTCGCGGGAAGAAATTCAGCAGTTTGGAGAGGATCTTCGCAACCTTATCTACAGAGAGATCGGGCTCGTATGCTCCATCGGCATCTCCTATTCTAAAACCTACAGCAAGCTGGCCAGCGATATCAACAAACCCCATGGGTTAACATTAGTGCTCGATGAACAGGAGGCCACTGACCTACTTGGCCCAATGCCTCTGGATGAGGTCTGGGGCATTGGACACAAGCGCTATGCAAAACTCAGGAAGAAAGGACTGGTAACCATCGCCGATGGTATCGCTCGTGGATATCCGATCTTCCAAGAGCTTTTTGGCCAATACTTTGGGAAGATCATTTGGGAAATGGTCGCAGGGAAAGACCGGGCCAAGGTGCTTACCGGCCAACACGCCACCAAGGAACAACTTAGCTACAACCATACCTTCAGCGTTCAAACTGATGATCCTACCCAGGTTCGGGGCGAGATGATGCGGGGCATAACCCGCCTCGGCTATCGGATGCGAGCCTATGGAATGCGAGCTCGAAAATATTTCTGCTTTATTGGCATACAGCATAAAGACCACAAGGGTTTAGGCTTTCGGTTCAGCACCGATGGATTCACCAACCTCGACGACTATATCCACTACGAGTGCATGCGAAAAGCACGTCCCCGTATTGAGGCTCTATTAAACAAAGGTTTTTCTCTTCGACGGATGAGCATCGGCACGGTCACTGTGGATCACTCGGGCCAGCGAGAGTTATTTTTCCAAGAAGAGGCAAAGTCCCGAAACTTCCACCTTGTGCAAGATGCCATCAACAACCGGCACGGGGCCGATACCATCACCAAGGCCGCCGTCATGGACAGCGTACCCGGCAAGACACATTTCCTAGAACGCTCATAAGCTAAGAATTGCCTGCGAATAACGCCTTTGTAGGATCATAGGTACCCCTCTATCACTGACTTGATGATATTGCAAGGAATTAAAGCTGGCTTATCGGTAATACTCACTGACAAGGTATCCCCATTAAAGGTGATCTCACCGGTCACCTGGCCACCCGGTACCGAGATGGCAAATGATCCGCTATTATCGATAATATCAATGTCTCCATCATTGCTGGTGATTTCGTCGGTAATTATTTGTTTCGCCTCATCCGTACTTTTAGAATAGGCGATCTCAAATTCACAAGTAGCCATAAGGGAATATATTGAGTAATGGGTTCGAATTGCAGACATTAAGACTGGATAGTACAAAACGTAGCCCTACAACAAAAATGAATCCCTTGTTATATGTATATGATACTCCCTTATTGAAAGCGATAAAACGTGAAAGCATAGCTTTGAGAGTACGGAATGAATTATAACTTGGCATAGTAACGTCATCCATAATATTCTGATATATATCCATGTTTTTTAAAAAAATGCATAGCACTATCTTTTTTCGGACGACATACATATGTACATTTTAGCAAACATTCGCTACGCAGTTTAACACGATTTGGGGATTAAAATTTAATAGCTATGGGTAAGAACATTATCATTCTATCGGACGGTACCGGCCAAAAGGGAGGTGAAGGATCTAATACCAACATTTATAAGATTTTTAATACCATCGAAAATCGAACCGATGATCAAATTGTTTTTTATGACCCCGGTATTGGCACCAGTGGCATTGAACTTGTTAAACAGATTTCCGGCTATGGCATATCTCAAAACATCAAAGACTGTTATCGTTTCTTGTTTGAAAATTATCAGGCCGGAGACAACATCTTTCTATTTGGATTCAGCAGAGGAGCAGCAACTGTACGAAGCCTCTCCAGTTTTATCCATCACTTTGGGATTCTTCCCAAATCCCGTAAAGACCTAATTGACGAAGCGTATAAAATTTACAAGATCACGAATAGCAACAAGAGAAATGCCAAAGCAGAAGCATTTATTGACAAACATCACACGATGTGGACCCGAGTTAAATTTCTGGGATGTTTTGACACGGTATCTGCTCTCGGCTTTCCCATTAAAGGGATAAGCGAAATCCTGGATCGAATACCGTTCTTTCAACATAATTTTCATAATTACAAGCTTAGCAAAAGTGTTGAACATGCTTATCATGCCTTAGCCATTGATGATGAGCGAAAAACCTTTCATCCCAAATTATGGGATTCAACTATTGAAAATTATCAGACCTTACAACAAGTGTGGTTTCCAGGTATGCACACTGATGTAGGCGGCGGATACAAGAAAGATGACCTTTCGCATATCCCCTTTCTTTGGATGTGTCGAAAAGCAATGAAGCACGGCCTAAGAATCTATAATGAAGAGAAGCTAGAGATAACCCCGCAAGCTGATGCGTTCATGCATAACTCCAGAAGTGGATGGTGGCAACAAATCGTTTACACACAAAAAGAACGCAGTTGGCCTAATGAACGAACTGATCAACCGATCATCCATGAATGTGTACGAGAACGGGCAGAAATCACAGATTACCGGCCGTGGATCCTCTCAACTGATTATGATATTGAACCGTACCAGAAAGAATAAATACCAAATTTAGAATCCCCAAAATAAAAAAGCGATACCACTTGATCGTGGTATCGCTTTGCATGTATAGTACTATTGGGGTACTGGATATTATCCAATAAATCCAAGAACGGACTGCGGGCCGTTGTTCGCCTGCGCCAACGAGGAGGTCGCCGTCTGCTGCAAGATCTGCAACCTCACGGATTCACTCTGCGCCTTCGCAAAGTCGGTATCCATAATTCGGGACTTCGCCGACTCATTCGCACTGATCGACTCCGAGAGCGTCTGCTCACGTACCGACAGCGATGACTGCGTAATTCCAATGTCGTTTACGTTCTCTGACATTGTCGTAATCGCCTCATCAACCTTTCCAATAAAGGATCGGTAATCAGCAGAGTTGGCTGTAGATCCAAATGTTAACGAACCGGCACTGTCAGTATCAGCGGCTACTGCTGTAATAGCAGATCCATCCCCAGTCGCACCGGCACCGGTAGCGTCACCAAGATTTACAGTACCACCGGCTGCCGTACCTGAGGCAAAAAGCTCACCAACATTTACTGCGCTCAGATCTGCAGTAATCGTGTCTGACTCTCGCTCACCAACCTGGAACGTCAGCGACAATGTTCCCGACATCGTACCCGTTGAATCATCACCGTTTAACAACTCATAATCCTGATAGACGGTCTGGTCGGCGATTTTATTAATGTCTTCTCCTAACGCTTTGAGCTGATCACCGATAA
>CAJXMJ010000005.1 GCA_913056455.1 uncultured Fodinibius sp. | reverse complement strand
GTCTTCCCGTGGTCTACGTGACCTATCGTTCCTATGTTTACATGTGGCTTGTTTCGCTGAAATGTCTCTTTTGCCATAATACTATTAGTTAATGATGTTTAAGATCGTTCTTCCAGAATTTCTTTTTCTACATTATCAGGGACAATCTTAAACTCAGCAAACTCCATTGTGGAAGTTGCACGTCCCTGCGTCATTGATCTGAGATCAGTCGTATATCCAAACATTTCTGATAGAGGCACCTTGGCTCTCACAACTGAACCCTCTTTATTGTTATCCATCTTGCCAATAATACCTCGTCGTCCATTGAGATCTCCAATCACATCTCCCATAAAGTCTTCGGGAGTAATCACCTCGACATCCATAATTGGCTCAAGAATCTTTGGTGAAGCCTTTCTTGTTGAATGACGAAATGCCATCTTCGCACAAAGCTCAAAACTCACCTGATCAGAGTCTACATCGTGATATGAACCGTCGAACAAGCGAACACCAATATCTTCGACCGGGTAATCAGCCTGAATACCAGAATTCATCGCTTCCTTAAATCCTTTTTCTACAGAAGGAATAAACTCCGTCGGGATATTACCACCTTTTATCTCATTGATGAATTTAAATCCTTCTTCTTCATCAACCGAAACGTTCTTATCCTCTTCGTCAAACTCTTCAAAATGATCAAGCGGGCCGATTTCAAATTCCATATCGGCAAATTTACCACGTCCACCAGATTGCTTCTTGTAGGTTTCGCGGTGTGTAACGCTTGAAGTAATAGTCTCCCGATAAGATACTTGAGGAGCACCAACATTAGCCTCAACTTTGAACTCGCGCTTCAATCGGTCAACAATAATTTCCAAGTGAAGCTCACCCATTCCGGCAATAACGGTCTGACCCGTTTCCTCATCAGTGTTTACCTGGAATGTAGGATCCTCTTCAGCCAATTTGATCAATCCGTTCTGCAATTTTTCAGCATCAGCTTTCGATTTAGGCTCTACAGCCAACTTGATTACCGGCTCGGGAAATGTAATATCTTCAAGAAGTATTGGGTCTTCCAAATCACAGAAAGAATCTCCCGTTCTTACCTGCTTAACTCCAACTGCAGCAGCAATATCACCGGCACGTACAATCTCGAGATCTTTCTTTTCATTGGCGTGCATTTCGAGTATGCGACCAACTCGTTCCTTCTCACCGGTTGTAGCATTATATATATATGAACCTTTTTCCAGCTCTCCGGAATACACACGGAAGAATGTCAACTTACCCACATAAGGGTCTGTCATAATTTTAAAAGCCAAGGCAGAAAACGGTTCCTGCACGCTAGGCTTACGCTCTAATTTCTTATCGTGATCCTGAGGATGCTTACCCACAATCGGAGGAATATCGTACGGACTTGGCAAATACTTAATCACTTTGTCAAGTACTGTCTGAACCCCCTTGTTCTTAAGGGCCGAACCGCACATAACAACAGTAATATCTCTGTTCAGCGTGGCTTCGCGGAGAGCATTCTCAATCTCCTCTTCACTAATTTCTTGATCCATCAGATAGTTTTCCATCAGAGCGTCATCATGATCAGCAATAGACTCGATCATTATTTTGCGATACTCTGCGGCCTTCTCCTTAAGGTCATCCGGAATTTCAATCTCATCATATTCCATTCCGAGAGACTCCTCATCCCAGATAATACCCTTCATCTTAATAAGGTCAACAACGCCACGGAACGTATCCTCAACTCCAATTGGTATCTGAATAGGAACCGGATTCGCATTAAGCTTTTCCCTCATTTCTTCAACAACATTGAAGAAATCAGCGCCAACGCGATCCATCTTATTCACAAAGGCCATCCGAGGCACATTGTACTTATTCGCTTGACGCCAAACTGTTTCGGACTGCGGCTGAACAGCACCAACTGAATCAAAGACACCGATCATACCATCTAATACACGGAGCGAACGCTCTACCTCTACGGTAAAGTCAACGTGACCTGGTGTGTCAATAATATTAATACGATGGTCTTTCCAGATGCAGTGCGTAGCAGCAGAAGTAATTGTAATACCTCGCTCCTTCTCCTGATCCATCCAGTCCATCTGGGAGGCACCATCATGTGTCTCACCAATTCGATGAGTAATACCTGTATAATACAGGATACGTTCCGTCATCGTGGTTTTACCCGCATCTACGTGGGCCGCAATACCAATATTACGGGTACGCTTGATGCGGTCTACTATTTTTGGATCTGTTTTTGTCTTCGTCTCAGCCATTACTATAAATTACTATCGTAAATCGTTTAAAATCTAAAGTGTGCAAATGCTTTATTTGCTTCAGCCATGCGGTGAACTTCGTCCTTCTTTCTTACCGCTCCGCCTTCATTATTTGATGCATCCAACAGCTCGCGAGAAATTCGTCGAGCCATTGACTTATCATTTCGCCCCTTGCTGGCCGAAATCAACCAACGCATTCCAAGTGCAGTACCGCGATCGGGACGAACCTCCACAGGTACCTGGTATGTCGAACCGCCCACTCGTCGTGCGCGAACCTCAACAACCGGCGTTACATTACTAAGGGCTTCCTTAAACACTTCCATACCCTCATCACCGGTTTCTTCTTCAATTATTTCAAAAGCCTGATAAAGAATTTTTCGGGCAACATTCTTCTTGCCGTCTCTCATCAGATTGTTTACGAAGCGCGTTACCTGCTTATCACCAAATACGGGATCCGGTTGTACATCGCGCTTATCTGCTGTCTTTCTTCTCATATTCTTATCGGTTTATTTCCTACTCAACAATTATATCTAATTTGGCTTTTTAGTACCGTAGAGACTTCGACCCTGCTTACGATCTTCAACACCAGCAGTATCGAGCGTTCCTCTTACGATATGGTAACGAACACCAGGCAAGTCCTTAACACGACCGCCGCGAACAAGCACAATACTGTGCTCTTGCAAGTTGTGTCCCTCACCGGGAATATATGCAGTTACCTCATATCCATTTGTTAAACGCACACGAGCAACCTTACGCAAAGCCGAATTTGGCTTTTTGGGCGTAGTAGTATAAACTCGAACGCAGACTCCGCGTTTTTGCGGACAGTTTTCCAAGGCAGGCGCCGTTGTTTTACTCGGCTTGCTTTTTCTACCTTTGCGAATAAGTTGTTGTATTGTAGGCACGATTAATAAACGCTTAATTGATTTTTCGGTCGAACAAGAGTTGCCAATGATAAGGAATTTGCACCTACTAATGCAAGAAATAATTGTGATTTATTTCTATTTTTATCGCATCGGGCTCATTAGTTTGCAAAACGCCCGTAAAGCAGCTCAATTTTGTTCAAATAAGTAGTATAAAGTAATATATCAGTATATCTATTTTGAAATTAGTCGATCTTCCCAACTTAAGTACCAAGCGATTAAAGGCTCTTTCTGAGAGTGGAATCGATTCCCTGTTGGACCTCTTGAATTGGTTTCCACACCGGTATTTAGACCGTACAACCGTCCTCCCTATTCGACAGGTTAAAGGTCAGGGCGAAGAAGTAACTGTGGTTGGGCGCATCAAGAAAATACAGCAAAAGGGATACGGAAAAAAGAAAAGGCTCGAAGTTATTTTACAGGATGGTACCGCCTCACTTAAGGGCGTATGGTTTAAAGGTGGGTATTATATAAAAAAACAATTTTCAGAGGGCGACGCAGTGGCCTTCTTTGGGAAGGCCAAACAGTATGGCCGCTATGTTTCAATGGCTCACCCGGAGTGGGATAAAATTGATGACGCTTCTGATATTCAAGAGCTTAAACAAATAGTACCCATATATCCCAGTAATAAAACATTTTCTAAGCGCCGAATCACAAGCAAGCTTATTCACCAGTGGCAGAAGGTTATCCTAAAGCACGAGCGTCCGCCGGAATTTTTACCTGATGAAATTCGGAATAACCATAGCCTGCCACAGCGGCACGAAAGTTATCGCATGATTCATTTTCCCGAAGACCAGTCTGAGTACAAACAGGCCTTGAAGCGATTTAAGTTTGAGGAGTTCTTTCTTTTTGAGCTAAGTGTAGCCAAGACAAAGCATGAAATTATTGAAAAAGCTCAAGGCCCCCTTTTAAAAAATATGGGGAATTACACGCAGCGATTTTTTAATGAGCACCTCCCCTTCGAACTCACCGACGGACAAAAAACTGCTCTTTCGGATATCAAAAAAGATGTACGCTCGGGTAAACAGATGAACCGACTTATACAGGGAGATGTGGGATCAGGAAAAACAATCGTTGCTCTCGGTGCTATTTTGATGGCACTGGATAATGGTTACCAGGCTTCGTTTATGGCTCCCACAGAAATCCTGGCCGAGCAACACTTTCGAACACTATCAAAATTTTTAGATCCGCTTGATATAAATGTACGCCTGCTGGTTGGTAATCAAAAAACGAGTTTGAGAACGGATATTCTTACTGATATTGAAGGGGGTAATTGTGATATCGTTGTTGGCACCCATGCCGTGATTCAAGAAGAAGTTAATTTCAACAAGCTCGGATTGGCAGTTATCGATGAGCAGCATCGCTTTGGCGTAAAGCAACGCGCCGAAATTCTCACTAAAGGCTCACATCCTCATGTGCTGGTCATGTCGGCCACCCCTATTCCCAGATCGTTGGCTATGACCCTATATAGTGATCTGGACATCTCAATTATTAAAGGTATGCCCGTTGGGCGAAAACCCATCAAAACTGCTGTTCGTCATCAAAGTAAACACGATGACATTTACAACTTTGTAGAACAAGAACTTAAAGAAGGCGGACAAGCATATGTGGTATATCCATTGGTAGAAGAATCCGAAAAAATGGATCTCAAAGATGCTACTGCCGGATACGAGAAACTAAAAAAACGCTTCTCGGATTTTGAAGTAGGATTACTCCATGGACAAATGAAATCCGAGGAAAAAGACAGTGTAATGCAGCAATTCATTAATGATGAAATCCAAGTACTTGTATCTACTACGGTTATTGAAGTAGGAGTAGATGTACCAAACGCCAGCATTATGATTGTAGAACACGCAGAACGCTTCGGACTTTCCCAGCTCCATCAGCTACGCGGTCGTATTGGTAGAGGCAAGCGACAAAGCTATTGTATTTTAGTACATGGACAAAAAGTAAGTAAAGAGGGAAAGTTCCGTCTTCGAAAAATGGCTCAGACAAGCGATGGATTTGAAATTGCAGAAGCTGATCTCAAGTTACGCGGTCCGGGAGATTTCTTGGGCACTAAGCAAAGCGGACTTCCGGAATTTCGCGTAGCCGACATCGTCGAAGACCAGTGGATTCTGGAGCAGGCAAAATCAGCGGCTTGGGAACTTACAAATGACGACCCAAACCTGAAAAAATCCAAACACCAAGAATTAAAGAAAATTTTCCTCCCCTATTATAAAGAGAGGAGTAGATTTTATGGAATGGGATAGTCCGGTTAACTGATAAGAATAATCATGATTATTAGTTCAGATAACCACTTCTAAAAAATTAGTCCTATCAGTTCAGCAATGGCCCAACCTACGAGCAAGGTAATACTGATGATAATACCTACAAATTGCGCTACGATAAACCAGATCCAAAGCCGGCTTTCGCGGGTTGTTTTCTGAGGATTTTGTTGCAGCTCATCCAGTATGCGGGCATTTCGAAGATTTGCTTTCCAATAAACGTCGAAAGCTTCTCCCAGTATCGGAACCGATCCAATAAGTACATCCAACAGGATGTTTAAAAACATTCGGCTTAATACTGACGCTTTGCCTCCGTACATGGCAGCCTGTATCAAGAAATAGAGAGAAATTAAACCCGCAAGTACATCTCCCGCTCCAGGGATGAGTCCAAGTATTGGGTCAATACCAAAACGGATGTTGGTGCCGGATACACGGAATTTACTATCGAGAAATACAGCCAGTTGCTTTTCAGTATTTCCTTTTTGATCCGGCATTACTTTAGCATTACCAATAAAAATAATAACACATCACACTCTACATCGAAGCGATATAAGCTTCAAAGCTATTTATGCAAATTCTTTTTGCTTCTTAGCACGTTTCCGCTCGTTAAAGTCGAGGTATTTTTTGCGAATGCGCAAGCTTTTGGGGGTTACCTCCAGTAGCTCATCATCATCGATAAACTCTATGCACTGCTCCAGGCTCATCTTCTTAGCGGGAGCAATTTTCACCTCATCAGCACTTTGAGTAGCACGGTGATTCGTAAGGTTTTTCTTCTTGACTACATTAACGACCAAATCGTCAGAACGATTATTGATGCCAACTACCTGTCCCTCATATACTTTGTCTCCGGGCTCAACCAGAAACGTACCTCGATCTTGCAATCCTTCAAGAGCATAACTGGTTACTTCTCCTTTTTCCAATGCTATTAACGTTCCGCTGTTACGTCCCGGAATTTTGCCGGCAAACGGCTCATAAGCATCAAACTGTTGATGCATTATACCGGTGCCGCGCGTTTCGGTAAGCATTTCGCCACGGAACCCAATTAATCCCCGAGAAGGCACTTTAAAAACAAGGCGATTATTCTCCCCTTCCTTCGTCATTGATGTCATAATTCCTTTCCGTTTCTGCAGATTGTCGATCACCCGATTACTATAATCTTCGTGAACATCTACAACCACCTCTTCAAAAGGTTCATGCTTTTGGCCATCAATTTCCTTAAAGAGCACCTCGGGACGAGATACTGAAAACTCATATCCCTCACGCCGCATCGTCTCAATGAGAATAGCCAACTGAAGCTCCCCGCGTCCGGAAACTTTATAAATATCCGGGTCTTCAGTCTGTTCCACTTCAATAGAAACATTAGTACGAGTTTCTCGCATCAGTCGGTCTTTAATTTGATTGGACGTCACATAATCTCCTTCCAATCCTGCGAATGGCGAATCATTCACGCGGAAAAACATAGCCATTGTCGGCTGGTCAATATCATAGTAATCCAATGCAGTCATGTCAGTGGTCGCCGTCAGGGTATCACCAATATCGACCTTTTCGTACCCGGCCAGCGCAAAGATATCTCCGGCTATCGCTTTTTCAACGGGTTCACGTTTTAATCCATTAAAGGTATAAAGCTTTGTCGCCTTGGCTTTCTCTTTGAGACTCCCATCACGATCGAGCAGCGCAATCTGTTGTCCCTGCTCAATAGTTCCCTGCTCCACGCGCCCAATAGCAATACGGCCCACATAGTCGCTCCAATCCATACTGCTCACTAACATCTTAAAAGGTGCATCCATAACCTGTTCAGGGGCAGGAATAGTTTCAATAATCTGTTCAAAAAGCGGACTCAAATCTTCGTTATCGTCTTCAAGCTCATTTTTTGCAATGCCGTTGATGCCTTCAGCATAAATAATAGGAAAATCGAGCTGTTCATTGGTGGCATCGAGCATCACGAAGAGGTCAAAAATCTCATTCAATACCTCATCGGGACGTGCATCCTTGCGATCAATCTTGTTGATAACAACGATGGGTTCATATCCCAACTGCAGCGATTTACGAAGCACAAACTTAGTCTGTGGCAGCGGACCCTCGGCGGCATCTACCAAAATAATGACGCCATTAACCATTTTAAGAATACGTTCGACTTCTCCGCCAAAATCAGCGTGTCCGGGGGTATCAACAATATTTATCTTGGTATCCCCCCACTTAACGGCAGTGTTCTTTGAGCTAATAGTAATTCCTTTTTCCTTTTCAAGATCGCCCGAGTCCATTACGCGCTCGGCCACTTCTTCGTGCTCGTGAAACGTTCCGCTCTGTTTCAACATTTCGTCAACCAGCGTAGTTTTACCGTGGTCAACGTGAGCAATAATCGCGATATTTCTGATATCCTTGTACATAAACTGTATTGATTAAAATCGGATTGAATGCCTCATAAACCACTCAAATGTTGGAATATCATCCTGTATTTTTATTTGAATAACACAGAAGTGCGTGGTTATGGGTGCCGACAATCCTATAAAATTTAGCCAGCTAAGATACGGCTTTATTTGCGTAATTCCTTATCTGAAAATTTTATTCTTTTAAATCGATGCCTTCCTTTTAACTGGTTGACTGACAACTACCCCTAACCTACATTGTGTTTAGCAAGCAACCAAAGCCAACTGATATTATATAATGAACCAGAAGAGAAAATTAGCAATAAGTTTAATATTCGGCATTACCATCCTGGCAATACCTCTTTGGCTCATCTCCTATCCTGAAACAACCTTTCGCCATAACCTGAAGCCTTGGCTTATCTATACAAGTCAGATATCAGGTGTTATGGGCTTTGTTCTCTATGCAATCTCTCTTGTGCTATCTACCCGGATGACTTGGATTGAAGATCTGTTTGGTGGTTTAGATAAAGTTTATCAAACGCATCACACCATAGGGAAAATTGCATTTTTCCTGATTCTATATCATCCTATAGCCTTAGCAGCCCGATGGATTCCACAGGATATCAGCAAAGCCTTGCAATATGTGCTTCCTACCCATCGCCGATTGGCAATTGACCTTGGTAGCTGGGCACTACTGGGATTTTTCTTACTAATGATATTCACGTTAGTAATTAAAATACCCTATGACAAATGGAAGTTGACTCACAAACTTACAGGTATCGTTTTCCTGTTATTCGTTGCTCACTTTTTTCTACTGGATGAGTTAGTCAGTGCCAATTTAGTACTGACCCTCTATTTAGGACTTTTTTCGCTTATCGGTGTCGTCAGCTTTTTATATAAAGCTGTCTTCTTTCCATGGCTTGCAGATAGAAAGTCTTACACCGTCAGAAAGGTAGATAAACTTAACGAAAAGGTTTTCGAAATAACCCTGGCGCCTAACGCTGAAAAACTTTCGTTTACTCCCGGACAGTTTTGTTTCTTTAGCTATCAGGATCCCTCTATCAGTAACGAAGCTCACCCTTTTACTATCTGTAGTGCCACTACAAATGAGAACATAAACATTATTGTTAAAGCACTGGGAGATTATACCACTCACCTTTATCAAACACTTAAACCCGATACTAAAGCTTTAATTGAGGGGCCTTATGGTCGATTTGATTATAAAAATCACAACCATCCGCAGATTTGGATTGCCGGCGGTGTAGGAATTGCTCCATTTGTCAGCTGGATAAACGACCTACTTGAGGAATCCCCTTCATCTACATTTGATGCAGAACTATATTACTGCGTTAATAGTAAAGAAGAAGCCATTTATATTGAGAAATTCAAGGAACTGGAAAATAAACTGCCAGGCTTTTCATTTAAATTAACTTGTGCTGATCGGGAAGGGTTTTTATCCGCTAAAGAGATTCAAAATTACAACGGAAAAGAAATCTTAATTTGTGGTCCCAAAGAAATGAGGCGGTCGCTATTAAAGGAATTCCAGAAACTTCAAATACCGGATAATAACATACATTTTGAAGACTTTGACTTTACCTGATTTTCCTTTGGTCATCAAAAGTTCAATTTTAGCATCAATGGTATTGAACAATTACCTTAATAGTCATTATTACTAAATAGAAATTATTGATTTGATACTGATATGGATTTAAACATTGACAATCAGCGCTTTATTGTTTGCGGTGCAAGCAGTGGATTTGGACGTGCTATTGCAAAACTTTTACTGGATGAGGGAGCAAGCGTTATTGCCGTCGCCCGTCGTGAAAGAAAGCTTAATGAGCTCAAAGAATCGTATGATGAGCGCGTTGATATCGTGGCAGGTGACTTAACAGATGATGATACCCACAATAAAATTGAAGCCGCTATTGGTAATAATCAGCTCCATGGCGTCGTCATTAATGCCGGAGGCCCTCCTGCCCTAAGTCCGCTCGAGACAGCTATATATGATTGGGATGAAGCTTATGAAAATGTCATGCGCTGGAAAATTGAACTGGTGCTACGATTGGTTTCCTATTTTACATCTAAAGAGTATGGGCGCATTCTATTTGTAGAAAGCCAGTCTGTAAAACAACCTATCCCTTCGCTGGTTCTCAGCAACTCATTTCGCGCCGGCATGGTGGGATTTGCCAAATCGTTATCTCAAGAAATTGCCAAACAAGGAGTTACAGTTAATGTGCTCGCACCCGGATCACACGATACGCCAGCTATAGAGCGAGTTATTAAAAAGGCTGCAGATGAATCCGACAAATCTATGGAAGAAATTCGTGAAGAAATGGAAGCTTCTATCCCGGTAGGTCGATTTGGAAAAGGAAAAGAGTTGGCTTCACTGGCAGGCTGGATTTTGTCTCCACATGCTTCTTATGTTACCGGTCAGACCATCAGTCACGATGGTGGAAATATTCAAGGATTGTTCGGTTAGGTATAATGAATAATAAGCAGAAGTTAGGCATAAGATCGCAAATAAATTACCGTGGGTGATTACTCCCAAAAACCAGCGCTGTTGAAAACGTTATTTCGTTTAAATTCTCAATTCCTAATTCTAAATTCCAATGTGGTATCAAACAGAAGTTACGCTTTCGGCGAAGTCACGGGGCTTTCATATCATCACGGATGAAGTGTTAGAAGAAATCCCTAAAATTGAGGAAATAAACAAAGGTATCGCCCACATCTTTATCCAACATACCAGTGCCAGTATTACAATAAACGAAAATGCTGATCCCGCAGTAAGGCGTGATTTTGCTACTCATTTTAAACGAATGGTTCCCGAGGATACCTCAATTTATGAGCATACGGTCGAGGGGCCCGATGATATGACTTCGCATATAAAAAGCTCAATGTTGGGACATTCCCTTAGTATTCCTATCACTAACGGAAAATTAAACTTCGGAACCTGGCAGGGAATTTTTCTTTGTGAGCACCGAAACAATGGAGGAAAACGAAAGCTTGTAGTTACACTGCACGGGGAATAATTAAACCGGCACAAAGAATCACTCTGCTATTCATTATTGATATCCAATAAAAAAGGCTCCGTCCAGCAAGCTTAATCCGAGCCTGCTCAACGAAGCCTTAGCATAGTTGAGCGGAGAGGGAGGGATTCGAACCCTCGATACCCCGTATGGGGGTATACTCCCTTAGCAGGGGAGCGCTTTCGACCGCTCAGCCACCTCTCCAATAAAGAGTCGCAAATATAAGCGGCTTAGTAAATTTTATCAATAGCTAACTTATATTTCTTTTTATGAAATATAGTTTATTCCTCTGTGTCACTATCAAGGATATATATTTGCGCTAAATTTCGTCCCTCTTGGGCATAATCTAACCCATATCCCAACACAAAAAGCGTTGGAATTTTAAATCCCACATAATCGAGCTGCACATCGTGGTGTGTTGCTTCCGTTTTGTGCAAAAGCGTTACTGTTGCAATAGATTCAGGATTTTTCTTCTGTAACTTATCCACCAGATAATTCATCGACAGCCCGGTATCCACAATATCTTCGACCAATATTACATGGCGACCTTCGATATCAGCATCAATGTCTTTAAGGTCAGTTACTTCTCCCGACGATACTTTTTCATCTCCATAACTGCTGAGCTTCAAAAAATCGACCTCGCAGGAGATGTCCACCTGGCGCATCAGATCCGACAGAAAAATATATGCTCCGTTAAGCACCCCAATAAAAATAGGATTCTTGCCCTCATACTTAGACGAAAGTTCATCCCCTAATTCCGCCACTCGTTCTTCAAGTTCTTGCTGGGTAAGATATATGCTGAATGTTTCTCCGTTACAACTAACGGTTTCGGGAGTGTATAGTGACATGTATTGAACTAATTACTTTATTTTAAGGCACCATTTCGTTTCGGAATCACACTTAACCTGCTCCGAAATAGTGCCCGGGGATGACTGATTTTTAATTGGCGGAAAGATAAGAGCACAGATCGATTCTTCAAAAGATTCTATGACAAGCACTTTCTCCTTATCAATAGCACTTACTTTTCGGTTCGTCAAGTGTTCTGCAACGGTTTGGTGCCCCTGCATCCCCAATGGCTGCATCCGATCCCCATCTTCCCATTCGCGCAACGTGATGGGCCAAGATATTTTATCGGCATCCATAAATAGAGCCTTGCTCAAATCGGGAGAGAAAAATTGTTCTATCGTCAATTCATGATTTCCAGCCTCTACTTTAGAGTGCTCCAACTTACTTCGTGTAAATGTTTGAGGGCCAAAAGCATCTTCTTGGGTTTGAGTAATTACATAGTGGTCACGATCTCGGAAAACCGAAAATTCTGAAGTGAGTCCAATTTTTTTACCCGTTTGCAGCTTTTTAAGCTCACTTACGCGATGCAAATTCGCTTCCGATATCTGGATACCCGGTTTTTGTTTCTTAACCAAAAACAATACTAAGGCACGCTGTAAACCCGGTTGTAATTGATCAAACGCCTTTTTATTAAGACCATTATCTTCTGATATCTGATTTGCAATCCATTTCAGTGCCTCTTCATAATTCCTCGCCTCCTCTCCTATGCTAAGGACATTGTCTTTCCATCCCGGGAAAAATTCAGATAATCTATCTGTCCATTCGTTGCGCAAGAAATTTCGGGCAAAATCATTTTCTAAATTTGATTCGTCAGTTCGAAATGGTATTCCTTTTTGCTCTGCATATTGTTCAATCTGCAGACGTGAGACAGATAACAACGGCCGAAAAAGTTCTCCGTCCCAGACCTCCATTCCACTCCAACTGGCCATGCCCGCCCCACGGAAAAGTTTTTGTAATATCGTTTCTATCTGATCATCTCTGTGATGAGCCAATGCAATTCCGTCGGCCCCATAATTCTCAGTCAAATCTCTAAAAAAATGATACCGGACCTCGCGAGCCCACTGTTGAAAGTTTTGTCCCTTAGCTTCATTGGGATCCGTTTTTTTAAGCTCAAATTGGAATCCCCAATCCTCCGCTTTTTCAGCTACAAGCTCAGCATCTTTATCGGATGCTGCTCCTCTTTTCTGATAGTTTACATGTGCAACAATGCCCGGAATATTGAGGCTGTGCATGCTATGGAGCAGACTCATCGAATCCACGCCACCGCTAACGGCTATAACTAAAGTAGGAACTGAACCAGCAAAAACGGAATCTATCGATTCCTTAACAGCCTGCTCAATTTGTGACAAGTTGGATCTGCTCATAAGAAAATGAATCTATTCCGCCATCCCTGTTTAACATCAGTAATGCGCCGTTCTCATCAATACCGAGCAACTTAAATAATTCATCTTGTAACTCATCATCTATTTTAAGCCCCACCCATTGCCCGTAGCCAATAATATTTCGATTAATCGTTTTTATTAATGATGATTGCTGCTGCTCCCAGGTGGTATACTTATACTCAATACGATTTAGCAAGTCGGCCAAAAATTGTTCGCGATTTATAAGTTCTCCCTTCTCCAGGGAAACAGAAGTTGCGATATCATCCAACTCGTCAGAAAACTTTTGTTGATTCATATTCAAACCAATCCCAAGAATTAAACGATCAAATGAATTACCGGTAAAAACGGTCTCTGTCAAGATACCGGCCGTTTTTTTATCGTTCAGGATAATATCATTAGGCCATTTTATAGCAGCACAGGATGCATTTAAAAACTCATTTAGCTTCTCAACGATTGCTAAGGCACATGCTAACGTCAGCACATGAAAACGCCCCGTATCGGCCGGTGTTAACACAAGAGAGAATGTTAAATTTTGTCCTTTTTCTGATTCCCATTTCCGCTCATATTGTCCCCTTCCGCGGGTTTGATGATCCGTTAGGCAAATCTGACCATGTTCTATTTCTTGCAGTGATAACTTTTTTAGGTAGGTATTTGTTGACTCTAACTCTTCAAAGTAACGAATGCTGTGTCCCAACCATTGGGTATTCAAGTGTTGTAGAAATACAGATTGATCAAATATTGAACTCAACGTTCTAAAAGACTAAAGATTAAAGATTAAATATTACGTTCAGGCTAACTTACTTTTCAATAAATCTATTTTGGCAATGGGCGTAGGATCAACATTACTCACAATAGCAAGGTAGAAGCTGGTCCAATCAGCCAGTTGAATAAGTGAAAACATGCGTGTAAGGCGTGTTTGTCCCCTTGTCTTTAAAACATGAAGCGAAGCAGTTTGATCTTCAACCAGCTCTTCTACTATTTCCATTCTTCGTTGCACTCTCGGATTATCCTCCTTATCAATCAACAGGATCACCGACAAGCGGCCGGTTAAATGTACGATACGTTCCCAACCAACAATTTCATTATGATTCATTTCAGGAAGCGTATTGCCATAAGCCAGTGTTTTAGCATTTTCTGCAAACTGATTGCGCCACCGCAGATTCACTGACTCCATCATCGTAGCATCAGAATAAACAATCGGCAGCGTATCATTAATTTCTTCTGCTAAATTAAGTGCCTCGTTATCCTGGGGATTTGAAAACAAATCATTCTGCTCCGATAAAAGCCGGGCGGTATCTTTCAAAGCCCCATCTCGTTCCTCGACTATTCCCAGATACTGAAAAATTCGATAGAGCGGTACAAAACTATATCCAAGTGCCGCACGAGGGGGCATTCCCCCGGGGATTTTGATGTAATCAAACTCTTCTTTTGCTGCCTTAACCATCAGTTCACCACCCGCTGTAACAGCAATAGTTTGTGCTCCCTTTTCACGCGCAGCCGTTAATGCCGTGAGCGTCTCTTCCGTATTCCCAGAAAAGCTACATGCAATAAACAGAGTATTTTCATCAATCCAGTTTGGTATTTCATAATGTCGCACAACCTTAACTGGATAGGGACTACTCTCGTAGCAGAACGAACGAATAAGATCGGCCCCCATAGCAGAACCTCCCATTCCCGCAAAACATATATTGGAAATATCCCCCTTATTAATAGTCAACTCAATATTCTTCGTGCTCTCCACCGCTTCTTTCCACTGCTCGGGGAAGGTCGTTAAGAATTCCCACATATTTTGGGTATCAATCGATTTAATATCCTCCAAATTCATATATGCTTATTCCTTTGTCTCCCAATTTGAAAATATATTATCAATATCATCCATCGTTTCTGCAGCCAACACCTTTTCAGCCAGCTGCTGCATTTCAATATAAGAATTTGATCGCAACACCTGTTTTACCGATGGTAATACTACTGCATTCATACTCAACGCATTAATTCCAAGTCCCATTAAGCAACTCGCTGCAATGGGATCCGAAGCCAGCTCTCCACATACACTTACCGGTACACCATTACGTTCACCGGCTTCGGCGACTTCTTTTATTAACCGCCAAATAGCCGGATGACGCTGATCATATAAATTCGATATCCGCTCATTGCCCCGATCTACTGCCAGAACGTACTGTGTGAGATCATTGGTACCAATACTTAGAAAGTCGGCATGACGGGCAAAAAGGTCAGCTTTCAGGGCTACACTCGGCACCTCTACCATTAATCCAAGAGGGATATCTTTGTCAATATCAATTCCCTCATTCAGTAATTCGTTCTGAACCTCACTAATAATATCTTTAAGCTTGCGAATCTCATCAATCGTTGAAACCATCGGCACTAAGATGCGGATGCGCCCCACAAAGTCTTCTGATGTTTTAATAATAGCTCGCAACTGATTCTTTAATAATTCTGGCTGCTCTAATAACATCCGGATTCCGCGCCAGCCAAGAAAAGGATTCTGTTCCTTTCCTTCATCCCCAAAAAACTTATCCCCGCCCACATCAAACAAACGTATTGTCACCTGATGAGGAGTAGTTAACTCAAGAATAGACTTATAAAAAGCTACCTGCTGAGGGATGTTTTGAAAATGTTTTCGGCTCAGATAAATAGATTCTGTCCGTAGCAATCCCACCCCTTCAGCCTGATACTTATTGGCAATACTCAGCTCTTCGGCAAACTCAATATTAGCCTGCAATGAAAAAGTTTTCCCATCAGAAGTTTCATTGGGCTTCTTGCATAGGGATTCAAAATCAGCCTGCCTTTTAAACTGCTGTTCAATCAGACTTTTATATTTTTCTCGTGTTTCATCTTTGGGATGAACAACCACTTCCCCATTGCGTCCGTCAAGTACAACTTCATCATCAGAATTGATAACTTCGGTCGCCCTTTGAGTTCCTACTACTGTTGGGATGTTCATCGACCGGGCAATAATTGCTGCATGCGAAGTGGCCCCGCCCCGGTCGGTAATTAATCCTTTAATATTACGATTAGAAAATGAAATAACCTCTCGTGGACTCAGCTCCCGGGCTACCAAGATGGCCCCCTCCTTAATATCATCCCTTTTATTATGGATAATTTGCAATAGTCGGTCACGAATATCAGAAATATCCACAGATTTATTCTGGAACGTCTCTCCGTGATTTTCGCGAATCACCTGCAGATAATTTCGAAAGATACTTTCTATTGCTGCATCAACAGGTTTATTATTTGCCGAAATTTCTTGCTCTATCCTATTGTGCAGTTCGGGATCTTTTAAAATGGCAATCTGCATTTCAATCAGATCAGCCAGATCTTCCATATCTGTATTTTCCAGCAAAGCCTCAAGTTCCTCCTCAGCTATGTCAAGAGCTTCATAGAATTTATGGATATGAACTTCGGTCTCATCATCAGTAATTTGTGTATCAGAAACATGTGGACGTGCACGTTGATAGAGGCTCGTATTACCAATCACAATACCGGGACAGGCAGGTGCCCCCGTGATATACATCTCCGTATTATTTACCTGATTACTCATTTCCATCCTCGTAGACTTCACCAAATCCATCCGCTATAAGTTCGGTAATGGCTTCCGTAGCCTCTTCCTCATCAGGTCCGTCAAGCTCCAGCTCGAGTTCTGCACCCTTTTCAGCAGCAAGAGTCATGACCCCAAGAATACTCTTTCCGTTTACTTTATATCCATACAAATGGATGTAAAAATCAGATTCAAATTTAGATGCTAATTTCACTAATGCGGCTGCAGGTCGCGCATGCAAACCGGCATCATTCACAATAGTAACTTTCTTTTTTATCATCCTGTATTATTTCATTTAAACCGTAAAATGCCAATTATTGAAGTAACTATCCACAGCAGTTAATAATAAAACATCGTTTCCAGAAGCCTTGAAAGAATTGTAAACTTAGCTGCTGTTTTCTTAACTTAATTGCTATTTATAATTACTAAATTAAACTACATGTCAGTAACAAAAAAGGATGTGAACTACGTTGCCGATCTGGCGCGGCTACAACTGAGCGAAGAAGAAACAAAATCGTTGGTAAGTGACATGAACCAGATTCTTGACTATATGACAACGCTCGAAGAGCTTGACACTTCGGATGTGGAACCACTCGAACATGTCATTGACCTGGAATATCGGCTGCGTGATGACAAAGCAAAAGAACCGCTTTCTCACGAAGATGCTCTTAAAAACGCCCCCGACGCTGACACCGATTACTTCCGCGTGCCGCGCGTAATTGAGTAATATTAATAATGTCATGCTGTTCCAAATATTCAGGAACAGTATCTGAAGGTACTACAAAACTTAGATCCTGAAAGAAATACAGGATGACATATTTTTAAATTGCACTAATTCCATTGTCTTGAGTTCAAAAAAAAAGCAGCCCCACTCACTAAAAGAAGATTTTATTTCAAAACTATCAGCCAACAAGAAACATTGGATTTCGCTGGCTATACTTTTTGTCCTGCCCCTACTTTTGTACTCAGCCATATTCTTTGGCGATAAACAATTTTTGGGCAACGATGTTCTTCAGTGGCGAGCCGGAGCAGAATCTGTCATCGAACATGTTGATACCTATGGTGATCATCCGCTTTGGGCATCCAACATGTTTTCAGGAATGCCTTCAACTGTTATTCATAATCCTCCGCCCCCGCCCAGCATTGATTCTTTCTTCAAATGGATGGGGGGGCAAGCCCACCCACTGGCTTTCTTTTGGATCCTACTAAGCGGCGCCTATGTCTTTTTTGTCGTTCAAAAAGTTCGTCCGTTTTCGGCAGCCATAGGAGCTATCCTTATGGGCTTTACAACTTACCTGCCCATCGTTATCGAAGCCGGCCATTATGCTAAGTTTATGGCCTTTGCTTTCGTCCCATGGATGTTCGTCGGCTATTATCTGATCTCCAGATCCCAAAAAAAATTATTAGCCTTTTTTACTTTTGCACTGGCTGTGACGCTACAGCTTCGAGCTAACCATCCTCAAATAACTTATTACTTTTTATACCTACTGGGCTTTTGGTGGATGTATGATAGTTGGCTGGCATACAAAAAAGAAGAATTATGGGATTGGGCACAACGTACCGGTATCGCCTTTGGAGCGGGTGTTCTGGGAATCATTGCAAGCATCGATCTATACTGGCGACTCTACGAATATTCACAATACAGTACCCGAGGCGGCTCCACGCTTGCATCCTCAGGAGGAAGTGACGGACTGACACTCGAATATGCCTTTAGCTGGTCGCAGGGTGTCGGGGAATTGTTAACACTCATCATCCCGGGACTTTACGGAGGATCATCCGGAGAAGCGTATTGGGGTCCAAAGTCGTTTACCAGCGGTCCCCATTACTTTGGGGCAATTGCTTTTGTCTTAGCTTTAATAGGGCTGTTTGCCTATCGCAAGAAAATCAAATACCTCTTCTTTGGCGTTGGCTCCCTGACTCTTCTGTTTTCACTGGGGCACAACCTGCCGGCCTTTAATGAATTTGCATTCAACTATATCCCCTATTTTGACAAATTCCGTGTGCCCGAAACCTGGCTTATCGCCACGGTTTTCTGCTATTCAGTAGTAGCCGTATACGGCATTGAGGCTCTGTTTAACATCGCCAAAGACAAACAGAAATCCCTGAAGGAGTTATATACTCCGCTGGGTATCGCTATCGGACTGGGTGTAATCTTTGCCTTCGGCAGCAATGCCCTGCTTTCATTTGAAAAACCTGGAGAATTCCAACGATATGCCCAACAGGTTGCACAACAGAATAATGTATCACCCGATAATCCTCAGGTTCAACAACGTGTTCAGAACTTTATGAACACACGGTTAAAGCCTGATCGCAAAGAGATGGCCAGCAGTGACGCCACCCGATATATTATTTTAACATTACTTGCAGGAGGGCTTATAGTTGGATTTATAAAGAGAAAAGTCAGTAAGGGATATCTGCTCATTGGCTTACTGGTTCTTACAGCTTACGATATGCTAAGCGTTGACAGCCGATACGTTGACGAAGACAAAATGGCGTCGGATAACTTGGAAGCCGAACAAATGATCCAGCGACAACAAACCCCGGCCGACAACTTCATTATGCAGAATATTGATTCCGGAAATGGTTATCCCTATCGCGTATTCCCATTAAATCGCAATCCATTTAATAACGCCATCCCATCATACTTTTATCCAACAATTGGCGGATATTCCGGAGCAAAACTGGCACACTATCAGGATCTGATTGACCACTTGCTAATGGACAACCAAACAGGATTCAACCACGCTGTACTGGATATGTTGAATACAAAATACCTCACTATTCAGCAGCAAATCCCCTTTAATGGATATACGCAGGTTTTAAATCAAAACAACCAGCGGGTGTACCGCAATGATGATGTGCTTCCCAAAGCCTTTTTTGTAGATTCAGTCTCAACCGTTGGCTCCGCACAACAAGCTGTTGACCGTATGAAACCATCAGCTGATTTTAATCCTTCCACAACGGCTATAGTAGAGACTGACGAGGCGATCAACACATCCATTGATACCACCGCCCGGATTACTATAGAAAAATATAAGGGCAATGAAATTACGCTCAATACCTCATCCGAAAAAGAACAGTTTCTGGTACTGAGTGAAATCTACTACCCCACTGGATGGGAAGCGACCATTGATGGTAAACCTACGGAAATTCACAAAACCAATTTTGTATTACGTGGATTGGAGGTTCCGGCTGGTGAACACACAGTGCGATTAACATTTGAGCCGACATCAAACATTTGGGGCGGACGCATTGCCTGGGCGGGACATATTGTGCTATATATATTGGGAATCACAATAGTTGTTCAATCCTTTCGAAAACAGGATCAAGCATAAAAAGTTATGGCAAACGCGTCCGGCATTTCTTTTGTGATATGTACCTATAACCGGGCACAATATCTACAAGATACCCTTCAATCTCTTGTAGAAAACAAGGCCGATCCCAATCGTTTTGAGCTTTTGATTGTCGACAATAATTCCACAGATCAAACGCCGGCTGTTGTTCGCCAATTTATTGATGATTATCCGAATTACAATATCCGGTACGTAAAAGAATCGCAGCAAGGACTTTCATTTGCACGCAACCGCGGCATCAGCGAGGCGAAAAGCCCAATAATCACTTTTCTCGATGATGATATCTCGACTGATATAGACTTTATCAACAACTGGCTCCAATTTTTTGATAATCATCCCAACGCACAATGCGCCGGAGGCAGAATTGAGGTACAGTTTGACGATCCACGTCCCGATTGGATGTCCCACTTTCTACTGCCATTGCTGGGACACCACGATTTGGGAGATAACATTACAACATATAAGCGACAACATTATCCCTTTGGCGGCAATATGGCATTTAAGCAGTCCATTTTTGAGGAACACGGCTTTTTTGACACGGAACTCGGTCGCAAGGGAAATCAATTAAAAGCCAGCGAAGAGAAAGAGTTCTTCCGACGCCTGAAAAAGACAAATACCGATATCTATTATGTGCCCAAGGCAACGCTGTATCACCGAGTTGATAAGCAACGGCTCACAAAAGAGTACATTAAAAGACAATCCATTGGCTTAGGTCAAAGTATTGCTTTACAGTTGCAGGACAAAGCCATGGCCGACAAACTCCTAAAAGGTTCGAGCGAAGTTTTCAAAATGATAGTAACGCTGGGTTTATTTCTGCCTTATTCACTAACTTTTCAACCCTCAAAGGCTGTAATGCTTATCAAGTTTCGGAAATGGATCATAGAAGGCTACCTTTCAGTTAGCAAATAAATTCAATTCTTTTTATCAGTTCAGACATATACTAACTTGCCTGATAATGATTTTAACCAATGACTTTGTCTTTATTCATTTCCCGAAAAATGCCGGATCATTTGTCACCCAATGCCTAAAAAAAATATATGATGGCAGATCCGATAAAACTGGGAATAAAAAAATAGCAGACTACTTTTATTACCTCTTCGACAGAGAACGTACAAACTATTCTAAAAAATACATGTCAAAAGCGCTGGCCTACACCGGGGAAAAAATTAAGACCCAGCACCAAGGATGTGACGAAATTCCAACGAAGCATCAACACAAACCTATTGTAAGCACCATACGAAATCCATTTGACCGATATGTATCTCAATACAAATTTGGCTGGTGGAAAAGGAATCCGGTTTTAAAAGAAGAAAAGCTCAAACAGTTTTTTCCCAACTTCCCTAACCTTGACTTCTCTGAATATCTTGATTTGGTGTTGAATTACAATCTCGAAAACACCAAACAAAAAAATAATATCACACTGGATATCGGCATATACAGTCTATACTATATCAAGCTTTTCGGAAAAAATTATTTGGAGTTGCTATCCTCTATCAACAGTATTGACGAGTTGGATGAAAGCCATTTTTACGATGCCGACTTCCTTTACCAAGAAAATCTGCGTGATGATCTTTTCCAGTATCTAAAACAGTTTGGATGGTCCGAAGAAAGACTTCAGGTGATCTATGAACACAATAAAGTTAATACCAGCCGAGATGACTTTTCGTACAGGGAGTATTATTCACAGGATAATATCGACTTGATTAAGGAGAAAGAAGCCTTAATATTCAACTTATTTCCATCATATTCGTTTTAAAACTCCTGGGGATTATCTTTAATACTGACACATAGATACTTCTCCCTACAATGAATTTTTTATGATAAAGAAATTAGCAAATTATTTTCCTACGGGGACAAAGATATTTGCAAGGAGAATACTCAATAATCTTATCAAACCTTCCAAAGACCGCGTTTTCTGTATATCTATGCAACGAACCGGTACGACTTCAACGGGTGACTTCTTAGCTGACCACGGCTATTCGGTTGCCGGATGGCCAGTTTCAAAGTATTATAATTGGCCCTATTATTACTCGACTGGCAATTATAAGGCTATTTTTAACTCTGCTGCTTTTAATGCCTATAACGCCTTTGAAGATTCACCATGGTACCACCCCGGCATGTTTAAAAAGCTATTTCACCAGTTTCCCAACAGTAAATTTATTTTATTTCAGCGGGATAGTGACGAATGGTTCGATTCAATGATCAGGCACACTGACGGAAAAAACCCGGGAAACACTTTTCGTCACTGTCAAGTATATAATCGATTGCCGGAATTCTACAAAAGACTTGAAAATGACGATGACTTTCATCCGGCACTAAATGAAAGCGATAATCTTATGAGTCTAAGAGGTAAAAGAAATCACTACACAACGATTTATGAGAACTACAATAGTGAGGTTATTACTTTTTTCGAAGACTCAAACCCAGAAAGGCTTTTTACAGCTCAACTTAAGGATCCGGATAAGTGGCAAAAGCTGGGCGATTTTTTGGGTATAAACGTAGATGATAATTATAACAAGCATTCTAACAAATCTTGACGAGCGTTTAGCTTATCAAAAATGTATTAAATGGAAGATAAAATACCTGTCACACAACCTTTTTTGCCTCCCCAGGAGGAATACGAGTCTTTCCTGGACGATATTTGGGATCGTAACTGGCTCACAAATAACGGGCCTTTAGTACAAGAGTTAGAAGATAAGCTAATAGACTACCTTGGAGTCAAAGAACTCAGCTTAGTCAGTAATGGTACCGTTGCACTTCAAATTGCCATGAAAGCACTGAACCTGGAAGGTGAAATCATTACAACACCCTTTTCGTATGTAGCAACCACAAGCAGTATTGTTTGGGAAAATAATACTCCTGTTTTTGTTGACATCCATCCAGATACCTTCAATTTGAATCCCCAAAAAATTGAAGAGGCAATTACTCCGAAAACATCAGCTATTATAGCGACTCATGTTTATGGAAATCCTTGTGATATTGAAGAAATACAAACTATTGCAAACCGACATGACCTTAAAGTTATTTATGATGCTGCGCATTGTTTCGGGACAAAATACAAGGGGAAATCCATCTTTAATTATGGAGATATCAGTACATGCAGTTTCCATGCCACAAAACTTTTTCACACCGTAGAAGGGGGCGCGATTGTAACTGATGATCCCGATTTGCAACGAAAAATAAACCTTATGCGAAATTTTGGTCACGATGGACTAAATAACTTTACCGGCGTCGGCATCAACGGCAAAAGTTCTGAACTGCATGCAGCTATGGGTTTGGTCAACCTTCAGTATATTGATTCGGTACTTGCCCAACGCAAAAAGCTAAGTGGGATTTATGACCACTATTTAAAAGAGGTTGATGTTAGCAAGCCTACCATACAATCTCACACGGAATACAACTTTTCTTATTACCCGGTTTTGTTCAATAGTGAAAGAGAAGTTACCAGAGCTCAGAAAAAGTTAGCCGAAGCAAATATTCAAACGCGCCGGTACTTCTTTCCCTTGCTTTCTGAGCTCGATTATGTGGATAGAAAGAACACCACTCCTGTTGCAAATCGAATTTCTAAACAGATTTTATGTCTTCCCTTTTATCATGAGCTATCTGAACAGACCATTGAAAGAATCTGCAAGATCATAAAAAACAGTTAAACCATGGAACTCAAAAGAGTTTTTATCCTTTATTCAGAACGGTCTGGCAGCAACTTGCTGCGCGTTCTTCTGGGTAACCATCCCAATCTCTCAGCCCCGGTTTCTCCTCAGTTTTTTGACAGCTTTACCCCTCATATCGAAAAGTTTGGAGATCTCAGAAAAAGAGAAAACAGCATTACGCTTATTTCAAAGCTGTCCACATATGCTAATCATCCATTCAGCAACTGGAACCTGAAAACATCGGCTGAAGATATCTATTCTGAATTTACGCCACAGAACTTTATTGAAAGTGTGGATGCCTTATATGCTACAAAAGCCCGAGAGGAGAACAAAGGAGGATATGTATGCAAAGAAAGACATCTGTTTAATTATAGCGGTCTCGTGATGGCCGGCTTGTCTGATATAAACTGGGTTTTTCTGTACCGTGATCCTCGAGATGTCGTGAGCTCCTGGCTTAAAAACAACATGCTTTATTTCACTGCCTATGAAGCAGCACAATCATGGAAAGAAGACCAAAAAAAGTGCCTCGCTTTACACCACGCCTACAACCTTTCATATCACGAGCTCAGTTATGAAGAACTTATTACAGATACCGAGCAGACTCTGGCCCCACTATTAACTTATCTGGACTTGAATGTCAACGAACAGTGTTTCCAAAATGAGCAAAATAATGAGGAAGCCAATCGAAATGTGCTGTGGAAGAACCTGAACAAACCCATTGATTCATCAAACAAAAAAAATTACGTAGATATCCTTTCCCAAAAACAACTCTCGATTGTTGAATCTGTTTGCAAGCAACAGATGAAAAAACTTGGTTATCAATTGGAAACAGATGGCCAATGGTCTCCTGCCATCGGAGAACACAATTATAACTACTTCAATAAGGTTAAAGAACTTTTGACCCAAAAAATACGATCAAACAAAGAAACCTCAGATCTTCTCCAAGACCGACAGAATTTGAAGCACGAACTTATAAAAAGTTTATAATATGAGTATCGGAATTGTCCAACCATATCTTTTCCCCTACATAGGATATTTTCAGCTTATATATGAGGTTGATACCTTCGTTTTCTATGATGATGTAAATTTTATTACGCAGGGATGGATAAACAGGAACAAAGTACTTGTAAATGGAAATGAGAACTACTTCACCATTCCATGCAAAGATGCCTCACAAAATAAACTTATCAACGAGGTCAAACATGCAATGACCGATAAAAAGCGGGGGAAACTTCTCCGTAAAATCAAATTCTCTTACAGTAACGCTCCTTTTTTTGATGACGTCTTTCCCATTGTTGAAAATGTACTACACACCGATAGTAGCTATATTGCAAATTTGGCAATGAAAAGTATCCGGGAAACCAGCAGTTACCTAAACCTAAATACCGTATTTAAAATAAGCTCGGAAGAATACAATAATACCGACCTTGGGAAAGCAAAACGACTTATCGATATTTGTAGACAAGAGAAAATGACAACCTATATAAATCCTACGGGTGGAAAAGAGCTATACAATAAAGAAGAGTTTCAGAAAGATGGAATCACATTAAAATTCATCGCCCCCTCCCTAAAAGAGTATGAACAGTTTAATAACGATTTTATAGCCGGATTATCGATTATTGATGTTATGATGTTTAATTCTCCGGAAAAAATACGTACCAATCTTTTAACAGCCTATAATCTGGTATAATATAATATGCAGAACGTAGCAATTTTCGGTGTGCCCAGATCGGGAACTTCTTGGCTCGGGCAAATTTTTAACAGCTCTCCACACGTAGTGTATCGCTACCAGCCGATTTTTGCTTATTCATTTGACGGAAGCCTTAACTCTGAGAGCAGCTCGGAAGATATTGCCCAATTTCATGAAATGCTTCTACGAACAGATGATGATTTTGTTTGTCAAGAAAAGAATATAAGCGGTAACCAAACGCCAATATTTGACAAACAGCAATGTACCCACCTCGTATGGAAAGAGGTACGATATCTCAATATCATTCACAACCTTTTAAAACAATCAGAAACAAAAGTTATTGGTATTGTCCGGCATCCCTGTGGAGTAATCCATTCCTGGCAAAATGCCCCAAAGGAATTCAATAAGGAATGGGATATTTTAAAAGAGTGGCGTCACGGGGATAAAAAAAATACTTCCAAACACGATTTCTATGGGTATGAACGCTGGCTCGAAGCTACCCGGATGTTTCTCCGACTTCAAAAAGACTTTCCCAATCGCTTTCACCTCCTATGTTATGAAGAGCTGGTCGAAAACTCCTTAAAATACACCAAAGAAGCTTTTAATTTCACAGGACTTACCATTGAAGAGCAAACAAAAGAATTCTTACAAGAAAGCACATCTTCCACGTCTGATGATCCCTATGATGTCTACCGCAAAAATAAAACCGGATTTGAATGGATAAGTCAGCTTAATCCCGTTATCATAAACGAGATCAAAACGGATGATCGATTTCTCGAAATTGAAAAACATTTTGGATGGAATACCTTGGAACAGAAAAAACGGTAAATAAAATAAACCCTCAGGTATCAGTTTGTATTACCACCTATCAACATGCAGCGTTCATCAAAAAATGTGTGAACAGCGCACTTGACCAAGAGACAACCTTTCCAATAGAAATTATTATTGGTGAAGACGAATCAACTGACGGAACGCGGCAAATTTGCAAAAAGTTTGCCGAACAACATCAGGATAGCATTCGACTATTTCTACGATCCAGAGAAGATGTGCGCTATATCAATGGGCATCCCACCGGACGACATAACTTTTTAGAAACCTTGAAAGCAGCACGGGGCAAATATATTGCTTTCTGCGATGGTGATGACTATTGGATCGATTCCCAAAAGCTGCAGAAACAGTATGACTACATGGAATCAGATGAAGACATTTCTATGTCTATCCATGACGCCTATGTGGTTGATAAAAACGAACAGAAGAAATCCATCTTCCCAAAGATAGAGTATCAATCAATCATCAAGCCAGAAAGAATTATTGAGAAGGGAGGCGGATTTTGCGCTACAAACAGCACTTTTTTTCGCAGCAATATGCTGTTAAACATGCCAGACTGGTTTGTAGATGCCTATGTCGGCGACTACTCACTGTATCTGCTGGCTATTGAACATGGCAAAATTGGCGCTCTCCCGGATATAATGAGTTGCTACCGAAGCGGACATACCAATTCCTGGAGTGATTTGAGCAACCGGGCACAGCATTTAAATAACTACCTCGAGTCCTTAAAAACCATGCTTTTTGCATTTAATGAATATTCAGATCATAAATACAACGACAGTACTCACATCCGAATAGCACTCGAGGAGATATATACAGCTTTTAAAATAATTTTAAGCGGTAAACTAAGCTACCTTAGTGAACTTTCAATCCATGATAAGAAGTACATCCTGTCTGCTTTCAAAAATATTTTAAAACGTAAACTTGGATTGTGATATTTTCTGGGCAACTCCTTTAATAACCAATTAAAAATATTAGTAAGTTCTCACACCTTTTAAATAACGCATAACGTTTTGGGAGTCATATTCAGGCAAAGTATTCAAAACACAATCATCTCCTACATAGGTGTAGCTTTGGGATTTGTGATTACCATCTGGATGTACCCCAACATTCTTACTCCCGAGCAATATGGACTTACCCGCGTGCTACTATCGCTGGCCATGGTTTCAACCCAGTTGGGCAGCCTGGGCATCAAAAATACAATCATTCGATTCTTCCCCTTCTTTCGAGACGAAGAAGAAAATCATCATGGCTTTCTATTTTTAGCTCTTATTGTCCCTCTTATAGGCTTTCTACTACTCGGATTGGGGCTCTATGTCTTCCGTCCACAAATCACCCAATACTTTGTAGAACGTTCCGAGCTTCTTGTCGACTATTACTGGTTTATACTGCCGCTTGCTTTCTCCATTCTGTTTTTTCACGTCATCACCAAGTTTGTACAGGCACTTTATGATACCGTCCTCTCTTCATTCCTGATGGATGTGGCCGTTCGTGTTTTAACAGCCCTGTTGCTCATCATCTATTTAATGGGATGGGTTACATTTTATCAGTTTGTTATCCTGTTTGTACTAAACTACGGCATTGTTCTCCTCATTCTTTTTGTGTATATGCTCTGGACCTCCAGTGCATCACTTATTCCCGATTTTGATTTTTTAGACAGGTCGCTCATTCAAAAGATGATGAACTACAGCCTGTTCTCTTTTTTCGGGGGTATTGCATCTATTATTGTCTCCAACATTGATATTATTATGCTCAGCTCCCTTGCAGGACTGGATGATACCGGCATTTATGCCATCGCATTTTATATTGGCTCGGCAATTACTATAACCCGACAATCCATCTATAAAATATCATCCCCGGTGATTGCTGACGCTTTTAAAGAGCAAAATTTTGATCTTATCGAGCAGATTTATAAACGGTCTTCATTAAACCAAGTTCTGGCCGGGGGCTTACTATTCTGCGGAGTAATCGCAAGCCTCTATAATCTTATCGATATACTTCCCAAGGAATATTCGGGAGGTGCAATGGTTATTGTCATTATCGGTCTGGCTAATATGTTTGACATGGTAACCGGTATCAACGGAGCGATTATCCTTAACTCCAAGCACTACCGGTTTGATCTCTATTCAACCGTACTACTCATTATTATTACCGTAATCTTGAATTATCTATTAATTCCAATATACGGGATAGTTGGCGCAGCGATAGGGACCGGGACAGCAATTATCATCTATAATACGCTTAAATTATTTTACGTCTGGCTACGCTTCTCCATGCAACCCTTCCAGTGGAAAATGTTGCTGATCGTTTTTATCGGAATTCTCTCTCTCATCATTGCATATATCATCCCTCATCCCGCGAACAATTATTTAGATATACTATTGCGTTCTGTTGTTGTTACTCTTACTTACGTTCTCCCACTATGGACAATGAATATTTCAGAAGAACTAAATCAACTTATTGAAGGGATTGTCAGCCAGGCAAAAGCATTAATATTTCAAAAGAATTAAACGAACTTTTACTGTTATGCAAGCAATACAGATTATCAATAAAAATGACAAAAACACGCTTGAAATTGGCACCGTCCCGGATCCTGAACTCTCGGATAGTGATATTCAGGTAAAAATAGCAGCTACCGCAGTAAACCGTGCCGACCTCCTTCAACGCACGGGAAATTATCCTCCACCAAAAGGCGCAAGCGAAATATTGGGACTCGAGATGGCCGGGGTGGTTAAAAAAACAGGCTCCGAGGTTACCAAATGGGAACCCGGCGATCGAGTATTTGGATTACTGGCAGGCGGCGGGTATGCTGAATACTGTACTATCCACGAAGACATGGCCATGGAGATCCCGGAGAACTTATCCTTCGAAGAAGCTGCAGCCATCCCCGAAACCTTTTTGACGGCTTTCCAAGCATTGGAATGGTTAGGGAAGCTTCAAGAACAAGAAACCGTACTCATACATGCTGCAGGCAGTGGCGTGGGCACCTCTGCTATACAACTTGCACATCAAATATATGATGCTCGAATTATTGCTACGGCCGGCAAGCAGCACAAGTTGGATACAGCAAGAGATTTGGGCGCCGATTTTGCCTACAATTATAAAAAACAAAATTACGCAGAAGAAATTATCAGTGATATTGGGAATGACTCAGTCAATGTAGTTGTCGATTTTATCGGCAAACCCTACTGGCACAAAAATATAGAGGTGCTGGCTATGGATGGACGAGTGGTTTATCTTTCGTTCCTGGGTGGTCACAAAGTCGAGGAAATGAGTCTTATTCCCATCCTCCGAAAACGTCTCTCAATTATGGGATCAACCTTACGAAATCGATCCGAACAATATAAAATTGACCTCACCAAAGATTTTGCCCAAAAAACCCTTTCCCTATTTAAAACCGGTTCCCTCTCCCCTGTTGTTGATTCCATTTTCGACTGGTCTGAAACAGAAACAGCCCACCAGCGAATGAAGAACAACAAGAACACCGGCAAAATTATATTAACGGGGATGTAGGTTTAGTCACAGACTTTCACTGATTTAAACGGATTTCTCAATAATCGGTGATGACCTGTGGCCTCATCTGTCTAAAATGTGTGTTATCTATGGCCAACTATATGTAAGATTAGTATTCCAAGCATTCCTTACGAAATTGGGTGAGAATTTCTACAGGCAGACTCTTATCTTTGGAGCGAATTATTTTTTAATAACTGAACTGATTCTTATTCATGGCGCAACCGACCTTTAGCACGCATGTGGGAATGGTAGACATCCTGCCCGGCGAAGTAGAAAAATGGCAAGCACTGGAACGTATCATCCACGAAGAAGCCAAAAAGTTTAACTTTGAGGAGATTCGCACTCCCATTATGGAGCAGACTGAACTCATTGCCCGCGGCGTTGGTCAGCTGACGGATATCGTCTCAAAGGAAATGTTCGCCTTTGAACGCGGTGAGGATCAATATGTACTGCGTCCCGAGTGTACCGCACCGGTGGCACGCGCCTTCGTTGAACATCACCTGGAACAGCGCGGCGGTACCCAAAATCTCTATTATATTGGACCAATGTTCCGCGCCGAAAAGCCACAAAAAGGTCGCCAGCGGCAGTTCCACCAGTTTGGTGCCGAAGTTATTGGAGCCGACGATCCTGCTGCCGACGTGGATATTATCGCGCTAATGATGTCCATTTATGATCGGGTAGGCATCAGCAATACCTCCCTGAAGATAAACTCCGTCGGAGATCCCGAAAGTCGAAAGGCATACACCAAAGCACTCAAAAATTATTTCCGTCCTCATCTTGACGATATGAGCGATATTTCCAAGGAACGCTTTGAAAAGAATCCCCTGCGAATTCTGGATTCCAAAGAGGAAGAAGATCAGCCTTTTATTGAAGATGCACCTGTTATAACTGATTTTCTCACTGAAGAAACTGAGGCTCACTACGCCCGCGTCAAAGAGTTATTAAATGAACTCGAGATCCCCTTCGAAGAAGATCCATATTTAGTGCGCGGACTCGATTACTATACGCGTACCGCTTTTGAGCTGATTAGTCCCGATTTGGGGGCCCAAGATGCACTTGGCGGAGGTGGACGCTACGATCTTCTGATTGAAGAAATTGGAGGGCAGCATACCCCTGCCGTAGGATTTGCAGCAGGCATGGAGCGACTCTTCATTGCTTGTGAAGAGCTTGGCATTGATCTCGTTGAAGAAGAAATGCTGGATGTATATATCGTTACGCTCGGGGAGGAAGCGCGCACCTGGGGACTTAAGCACCTACCCAAACTTCGAAAAGCCGGACTCTCTGCCTCCATGGATTACATTGGTCGTTCGATCAAAGCCCAGATGAAAGACGCCGATCGTGAAAATGCCCGGCATGTTATTATCGTTGGTGGCAATGAATTGGCTGAGGGTAAATTTACGCTTCGCAACATGAAGGCCAGCGAAGAAGATTCTTATACTTTTGAAGACATCCTGAATAAACTAACCAATTAAGACTAACGCATCTATGAACAATATTAAATATTACCTCATAGGTGCTCTTGTTTTTGTGATAGCCATCATTGGCTATCACTATTTAGCGGCTTCACAGGCTGAACAGCAAATAGATAAAGCTATTCAGGAACAAACTGGCCAAACTGATGCAATATCAGTTCAATATTCCCAGATAGATATCACCCCTTTCTCGGCAGATATCACTATAAATGATCTGAATATTATCTTCGGTAATCACATTGAACGGGCTCAGCAATTCAAGCTCGATCTAAGTTATCTCGACTTCCTCAATATCTATTTTTGGGGAGCGGAATATAGTTTACTTCATTTAGATAATGCCGTTATTTCTGTGATATCTCCCTCCTATACAAACAAAGAAAAACGTCAGGAAATAAAAGCCGATTCGCTTACCATTACGTATCAGGGCAATGCCCTTGATGGCATACAAAGTGCTGTCAATGGCACCCCTTTTGAGGCAAATCAATCCATTGAAATCAAAGGGCATGATATAACTTTCTCTTTTCCTCAGAACCTATTATCAAAAGTCAGCGCACAAAAGCTGAACTATTCAGGTGTTATCTCAAAGGCTCAAACAAGCTTTTGGAAAGAGGGTACGCATCATATCCGTTTGGATTCCCTGCTTTGGACACCTTCCGAGTCATTTCAAAACAAGTATAGTTTCTTTATAAAAGGTTTTGGCTATCCAACCGATGCCATCCCCTTACAATCTGCACAGCTGATGACAAAATCCATCTCCCAAGGTAATGATACCTTAGAGATCGAATCTTCTGTCAAATCAGAATTGGCTTTACTTACGGGGCAGGGAAATATTATTATCAAACAGCCCCTGCAAAATTCCGAATTCAATAACATGAATATTGCACTCTCTGACTTTTCAAAAAGATTTTCCACTGTTTTGAACAACATTGAAAAACTTTTATCCATCTCCTTTCCTAAATCAAAAGATGGAATTACTATACAGTTGCAAGGCTCCGTCGATAATCCAAGGATCGCCAAATAAGCTGATTTAAAAAAAGTTTGCCTATTCCTTTCGGCAGAACAGGCAAACTTAGATTTATGTAATCAAATAAAAAAGGCGACCCGAAGGCCGCCTTTAAATCGTTGCACTGCTAATTAAGTAACACTAAACAACTTACGAGTTCACTTCACTTCCTTCAGGCACATCGTAAGGTTGCTGTGTTTCGGCACCATAGTCTGGACGTCGGCTGAGAATATAATATCCCAAAAGGCCGCTGACCAGTGAACCTATCAGAATACCTACTTTACCGAACTCAAGCAGTTCACTTCCCGCAGCAAAAGAAAGATTGGCAATAAATAACGACATCGTAAATCCGATACCTGCGAGTAATGCAACACCATATACCACTTTCCAGGTTTCCTTGTTGTCCGCTAAATCTGTAAAACCTAATTTGGTGAGTATCCATGTAAATCCTAAGATACCAATCTGCTTACCTACAAATAATCCTATTGCAATACCCCACGTCAAGGTAGAAACAAATGCATGCCCCATCACTTCAGGATCAAAGACCACGCCTGCATTTGCAAAGGCAAAGATTGGCATAATCAGAAAATATACCGAGAAGTGTAGCTTGTGCTCCAGTCGGTGTAGCGGTGATTCAGCGTGACTCACTGTCTCTTCCATATGATGTAGTGCCTGCTCTTTCGTTACGGGCATATCGTCGTCTTCAGCCTGTTTGAATAGATCAAACCCTTCCTGAGCATACTCTTTCAAACGCTCCAGGCTCCATCCGCGGCTGGCTGGCATCACAAAGCCAAGCATTACTCCTGCAATCGTAGCATGGACTCCGGACTTAAGAACGGCCCACCACATAATAAATCCAATAATCATGTACGGAGAAATTCTATTCACTCCTCGATAGTTAAGCAACATCAAAAAGAGGAAACATACACCGGCAACTCCCAATGCCATCATACTTATAGATTCAGTATAGAAAAAGGCAATGACCAATACCGCAATAAGGTCATCTACGACCGCAATAGCTGTTACAAACACTTTTGCCCATACCGGCACCCGAGAACCAAGCAGTGCTACAATACCAATGACAAAAGCAATATCAGTAGCCATCGGAATAGCCCAGCCATCCATGTAGCCGGTACCTGCGTTGAAGCCCCAGTATATTAGCGCCGGTAAGACAGCCCCGCCTACTGCCGCTACAGCCGGCAATAAAGCTGATTGAAAGGTTGAGAGTTCTCCATATTTCAATTCTCGTTTAATTTCCAAACCAACGAGTAAGAAAAATATGGCCATCAAACCATCGTTAATCCAGTGATGAACTGATTTATCAATTACAAGATCGCCAACTCCTAAGGTTATATGAAGTTCCAACAAGTGGTGATACCACTCATAAAGCGGGCTGTTTGCTACAACTAAGGCAAGTATGGTTGCATACAAGAGCATCATACCTGCTGCCGAGTCTCTTTGAAAAAAACTCTTAATTTTCTGTGTTAAACCGTTGCTATTATCTGTCACTTTCCTATTGTTTTGCTTTAAAAATTAGTTATTGAATATAACATTTTGCGCAATATTAGATAAGCCGAATTGCATTAATCATCGTCGGTTTTGCGCCATTCTTTAATTTGCTCTATGTCTTCTACCTCTCCAATAATAGATATCTCGTCCCCATCTTCTAGTATCGTATACCCATGAGGGATTTTGATCTCTCCGTTACGCTTGAGAATAGTAATGAGACTCTCCCCGGGCAGATCAATCTCCATAATCTTTTTGCCAATCAGTTTTTGGGTTTTATTACTTCTGCTAATGGTAATATTGATAAAGCGTTCATCTCGGAGCAGAATTTCTTGCAACTCCGATTCATTAGACGCACTCTTCCATCGTTCTATAAAGTGTCTACTGTCGATCATCTCTGCCAAATGTGCGATTAATCGCAGGTGTTGACTGGAATGTTGAGTTGAACTCACCAAAAAGATCATTGCACATAAGTTTTCAACCTCTCCGGTCTCATTCTCATCGAGTACGTCAAACCCCTCGGTTGAAACAGTAATACTTTCCGGAATACGCACCAACACCATTTGTGGCTCACAGTCTTCTTCAACTCGGATATGGTTAATAACCGTACTATTGCCGAGCGGTATCGTCCCCATATCCTGAGCCTTGCAAAAACTATTGACAAGAAACTCCTGATCCAGATCCAGACGATCGGCAAAAATATCTGAGGCCTGTTTTATGATTGTTCTATAGCTCAGTTTTTCATTGGGCTCATCAATAACTGCAGCACTGGCCACTACCTGCTCATACGGATCTTCCTCACGAAGCCCTTTCTCTCGGAGGATACCTCTCATTTCTCGTTCCAACCCGTGGTCTTTTCGTTTACCAAGACGAGCTGTTACATGAAAGATAGCCCCCTCACGATCGATCTTTCCATAGGCATAGTAATAAAACCATCCTATACTGAAAATACTCACCACTAACGTAAAGAGAATGGAGAGAAGTCCCATTTCCAGAATAAGTACAGCCGAGAGAATCATCCCGATAATCTGTACCCAGGGATAAAACGGGGAGTTAAAACCGGGATCGTACTCCTCGATTTTACTTTCACGCATCACAATGACGGCCAAATTCAGGAGCGCAAACAGCAACAGTTGAAATGCACTGGCTAATTTTGCTACCTGGGCAACATCAAAAGCTACAAGAAAGAGAATCATTAAGAAGACAGTCGCAATAATCGCAATCACCGGCGTACCCATTGTTCCTATTTTTGAAAACCGGCTGTCAATAAGCTTATCACGCGCCATCGCCAAAGGATAACGAGAAGCTGACATAATGCCCGCATTCCCGGTAGAGGCAAATGCAGCAACAGCAGCTATTACAACCAATATTATACCGCTCTCTCCCGGCAACCAGCTCATAAAAGCTTCTCCGGCCGTAGCAACAGGGGTAAGATCTTCACGAAATTCGGCAGGGTCTAACACTGAGACCATGATAAAAACCCCGGCAACATATACAAATATGGCCGACATAATAGAGAGGAACATGCCCCACGGGATATTTTTATCGGGATTTCTAACTTCTTCAGCCACACTGGCAACTTTGGTAAGTCCTGCGTATGAAACGAAAACCATACCCACCGTAGCCCAAAAGCCGGTAGCACCGCCAATAAAAAGAGGCGTAAACTGATTACGGGTAACCTCAAAAAAGTCGGCAGAAAAAACAGAAAATAACCCTTGAGCAATATAAAAAGTCATGATACTTATCAGGGCAGCAACTAGTACTTTCTGTAGGGCCGTTGTTTCTTTAGCTCCAACTATATTGAGGACCCCAAATGCGATCGTCAAAACTACGGCAACGGGTACAATTGGAAGGTCGATAAATATTGAGATGTATGCACCCATTCCAATCAGTGCAAAAGCACTTTTTAACACCAATGCTAACCAAGAGCCGTATCCCCCAACAGTACCCATAACCGGACCAAGGCTACGGTCAATGATATAATAGGTCCCCCCAGCTTTAGGCATGGCTGTAGCCAGCTCTGCCACACTAAACATCGTTGGCAATACCAAGAGTCCCGAGACAAAATATGCAATAAATACCGACGGTCCTGTTATTGCTCCTGCAATACCCGGCAATAGAAAGAATCCAGAACTGAACATAGCTCCCGTAGCAATTGCATATACATCCCACAATCCAAGTTGCTTTTCCAGTTTTTCGTGTTGCATGCTCTTTTTAGGTTAAAACGGTTGTTAATTTTTAATTCAGAGTTTAAGAAAATAAGTCATTTTCTTAAAAAACTTCTTATCTATCTTATTGGCAGAACATTCAGAGGAGCCATAAAATATCTTCTACAGTTTTCGCTCCAAAATGCCCTTTGGCTATTTAACTCTTTAGTTCTTTGATCGCTTTAATATCCTCTACCTGACCGATAATCGACAATTTATCTCCCTCCCGGATTTCTGTATTGCCATGGGGAATATTAACACTGTCTCCTCTTTCCAATATCGCCACAAGGCTTTCTCCGGGCAGTTCGATCTCGTATATTTTCTTTCCAATCAATTTAGAGGTCTTATCATCAGAGCGGATATACAGATTGATAAACCGCTCGTTCCGAAGTAATACTTCCCGAAGTTCTGCCTCATCCTTGGCTGAAACCCAACGATTAAAGAAGTTATCCTGATCAATCATTTCAGCCATATGAGCTAAAAATCGCAGGTGTTGCGTAGCATCTTTTTCTGAGCTAACCAAGAAAAACAGAGCATAAAACGTATGCTTCTCCTGGTCTTTGGTGTCATCCTCGAAACAGGTATCTCTTGTAACTAACCCATCTTTTATTCGTACGATAAACAGCTCTGGTTCCGTCTCACCCGGTATTCTTGTATGATTTAACGCTGCTCCATGACCTATTGAAAGAGCTCCGAAATCATCTTCTTTGTGGAATGCCTTGACCAGTTCTTCCTTGTCCATACCCACTTTTGTCGCCAATATGGTACAGGCTTTTTCCACAATATCTTCATAGGATATCTGACTATCGGTTACATCCAGGATGGTCGCCTTACTAACAACCAGCTCGTATGGGTCTTCATCGCGCAAACCCTTCTCTTGTAAAATATGACGCATCTCATGTTCAAGACCACGATCTTTATATTGCCCCAATCGCTCATGTACATGAAAGATAGCTCCCTGACGATCAATCTTACTATATGCGTAATAATAATACCATGCTACTGACAAGATCATTATTCCAACGGTAAATAAGATGGAAAGAATCCCCATCTCAAAAATAAGCAGCCCCGAAGTTAACATACCAAGCATTTGCACCCAGGGATAAAACGGTGATCTGTAACCGGGATCATATTCTTCAATTTGGCTTTCGCGCATCACAATTACAGCCAAATTGAGCAGCCCGAACAGCAATAACTTAAATGCACTGGCCAGCTTTGCCACTTCTTTTACATTAAAGACCAACAGCAAAAATATCATCATTCCGGTAGTTGCAACAATCGAATAAACCGGAGTATCAAATTTACCTAACTTCGAAAAATTTGAGTGTACTAACTTATCCCGGGCCATAGCTAAAGGAAATCGAGAGGCAGACATTATACCGGCATTACCGGTAGATGCAAATGCGGCAATCGCAGCGATAACCACTAAAATAAGACCGGTATCCCCCGGCAGCCAATCCAAAAATACTTCACCTGCGGTAGCCACAGGAGTTAAATCTTTATAGAAGGCTTCAGGTTCTAATACTGATGTCATCAAAAAGACGCCCGCTACATATACTACAATAGCTGTAATAATAGAGAGGAACATCCCACGAGGTATATTTTTGTCCGGATCTTCAACCTCTTCGGCCACACTTACCACCTTCGTGAGACCGGCATACGAAACAAACACCATCCCTACCGTGGCAAAGAACCCTTGCATGCCATCCTTAAAAAAGGGCGTAAACTTTTCTCGGTGTATATCCAACATATCCAAGGAAAAAAAGTGTGAGAACCCTTGCACCAAGTAAAAAGCCATAACCGAGAGCAGCGTAATTACAAGAATATTCTGAAGCCTACTCGTTTCCTTCGCTCCAAAAACATTAAGTGCTCCGAAAGCAATTGTTAAGGTAATGGCAACCGGGGTGATGGGGACATCGAAAAAGATTGAGATATAGGCTCCCATTCCGATAAGTGCGAAAGCACTCTTGAAAACCAGTGATAACCATGACCCAAATCCACCGATACTCCCCATCAATGGACCAAGGGTTCGATCAATAATATAGTAGGTGCCGCCGGCCCGAGGAAAAGCCGTTCCCAGTTCTGCTTTACTCAACATAGTAGGCAATACTAGTATACCTGACACCAGGTAAGCCAAGAAAACGGACGGACCCGTAACACTTGCGGCCAAACCGGGTAATAAAAACAAGCCGGAACTAAACATAGCCCCCGTTGCTATAGCAAAGACATCAAATGCCCCAAGCGTTTTGTTAAGTTTTTTAGAATCTTTCAGTTCTGCCAAAATTAATTAATTGTGTTTTAAAGCTGTTCAGAATTGGAAAAACAACTTTTAAAAATAATTTACTGAGAATTGTTATCCCCGTTTACCGGATTCTTCCTGTTTATCGTCTTCAAAATCAAAGATTCCCTGTTTACCCATCCGTGCAATCATGCGGATAATATAAGCAATCACAACAAGTCCGATAAACCCTTGAATTTTAACACTGAGTATCGGATGTAAATCAAACACTACAATGATTGCATACTCTAATGCAGCTGATATAATAATAATTCCCAACAGCCAGGAAAACTCTGTAATGATTTTATTTTTAATTTGGCTGTCCATCAGTCTTTAATTCACAGTTTATCTTGATTAAGAAAAACTAAGATACAAGGATTGTTTTATTCCTAAAAATATTGAGCAGGTTTTAACTATTTTTAATTATATCGTAAAATTTTGAACATTCCATTCCTAACATACCTTAACAAAGACTTTATCTACAAGTAATCCTTAACAAGAAATTTGGAATAATTTTGTTTCTGACACCTCATTTATAGATTTTCACCTTTTGTAATTTTAATAACCTTATTCCCCGTAATTTATGGGTGAACATCTTTTAATTGGTATAACAAGTATTTTAGTATTTGGTATTGGGGCACAGTGGGTGGCCTGGCGCTTCAAATTACCGGCTATTTTACTTCTGTTAATTAGCGGCGTTCTTGCCGGCCCGGTCTTTGGCCTTCTGGATCCAGACCATTTAATGGGTGATCTGCTCTCTCCATTCATCTCGGTTTCTGTTGCTATTATTCTTTTTGAAGGGGGATTAAGCCTTCGTTTTTCAGAACTTGAAGATATCGGCAGTACCGTCGGGAATCTGGTTAGTGTAGGCGTTGTCTTGACTTGGGGGATCACCGCTGTTTCGGCCTATTACCTTTTCACGTTCGACTGGGAACTGGCCATACTGCTCGGAGCCATTCTTGTTGTTACCGGTCCAACTGTTATTATCCCCTTACTTCGTCAGGTTCGTCCCTCCGGTCAAGTAGGTTCCATTCTTAAATGGGAAGGTATTGTTATTGACCCCATTGGAGCTATGCTTGCCGTTCTCGTTTTTGAGGTAATCTTGAGTACCAGCTTTTCAGCCGCTACCAGTGTTGCGGTAATGAGCATCATGAAAACAATCTTTTTTGGTACACTCGTAGGTTTAGGCGGTGCCGCATTGATATATTTTCTATTAAAACGCCACCTTCTTCCCGACTATCTGCAAAACCCGGTAAACCTAATGGTGGTTGTAACCGTATTTACCATTTCTAATATGCTTCAGCATGAATCAGGACTTTGGGCCACCACCTTGATGGGTATAGCATTGGCAAATCAAAAGACAGCTCGCATTCATCATATAACAGAATTCAAAGAAAATTTACGAGTCCTTTTGCTGTCTTCTCTATTCATACTTCTGGCAGCACGCATAGAATTAAGCAGCTTAGTACAAAATTTAAACTGGAGCCTTGCAGCTTTTCTTGCTATTCTCATTCTTATTGCTCGACCCCTTGGCGTGTATATTTCTACATACTTTGCTAATATAACCTGGCGTGAAAAACTGTTCCTCTGCTGGATGGCACCACGTGGTGTTGTGGCAGCATCCATCTCTTCAATTTTTGCAATAACCCTGGCACAAAATGGCTTTGAACATGCCGACCAATTGGTTCCTATTGTTTTTCTGGTGATTATTGGCACCGTTGCTATTTACGGCTTACCGGCTTCTTGGGTAGCCCGAAAACTTGGTGTCGCCAAACCTGTTCCCAACGGCGTACTTATCCTTGGTGCCCATAAATGGTCTTTGAAAATTGCTGAAGCAATTAAAAAAGAAGATTTAAAGGTTTTAGTGGCAGATTCAAACTGGAAAAACATTTCCAAAGCTCGTTCCAGAGGACTGGAAACATACCACGGTAATATTTTATCAGAGTTTGCATTGGAGGACCTTGATCTCGATGGCATTGGACGTATGCTTTCCTTAACCCCTAATGATGAAACAAACTCACTTGCCGCCCTCCGATTTGGAGAAATATTCGGGCGGTCACACGTTTTTCAACTTGCCCCCAATGTTCAGGGCCAAATGGAGAATAAAGATGTTACCAGTCATTTAAGTGGGCGAATCTTGTTTCACGAACGCTTAAACTTTGAAAATTTATCTCGTTTCTTTTCAGAACACACTGAAATTCAAACAATGACATTTGACGAGAACAATCTGGCAGCTGAATTTGAAGAACAAATAGGGGAGAAATATATCCCCCTCTTCTTAATCACTTCAAATAACGAAATACATCCTTATACCGTTAATAATCCTCCATCACCTACCAGTGGCGACAAAGCATTTTACATCCACCTGGATGATGAAATCCGTCAACAAATAAAACAGGAAGCTCCTACTACCTGACGATTCTACAATTTAGAGCCAACAGAATAAAAATTCTTATATACTAACCTATTTTACCAATTCGTTTTAATAAAGATTAGAGAATTTTGTAACCTTAAATAGTGCAATTGAGCAAAACTCATTGTAACGTTTGAGCACATGCTTATAAATTAAATGATCATACCATGAAATATTGGTTAGCTATATTCTCACTCTTTATAGTTGGGATGACACTTACGTTCTGCAGCAGTACGCAGCAATCAACCCTTACGGAATCTGCCGATCCACAGACAAAAACAGAATATTCAGAATACTATACTTCTGCATTTCCTCAAAGAGATATCAGCTCGGAGTTAAAAAACGCCCAGCAGTCGGTCGTACGAACTGTATCTACCGGATTTTATAACAATTTCAACTTTAGTGGTAAAGCTATAACGTTGGCTGATATTAAAACAAACCAACCAAAAGATATCTCTACATCAAAGACATCTACAGAAGAAAGTACAAGCGGTACAGCTATTATTCTCGATCAGGGTAACAACAACTCACTGCTGATCACCTGTCAACATACCGTCTTTTTCCCTGACACCGTGATCACTTACTACGAAGGGCCGGATATTCCTGATGAGACCTACATCAAATCCATCAGCATAAAAAAGAATCAGACCAATCTTGTTTACACTTCTTCTGAATTACAACCATTCGAAATTTTAGCTACAAACAAACGTTACGACTTAGCTCTGCTAAATGTCAGGTTTGAAGAAACAGGAAATTTAGGATTATATCCTCTCTCGGTGAAAGCCGGAAATAGTGATTTCCTGCAACTCGGTTCGTTACTATATATCATGGGCTTTCCCAAAAGCTATCCCATGGTAACTCGTGGATTAGCCAGCTCTTCAGAAAGCTGGAATGATCGCTTTTTCGTTACCGATGCCACTTTTAACCCGGGTATTAGCGGAGGATTGGTACTGGCTTCAAACACCAATTACGAAAGCTTTGAATGGGTGGGAATGGCCAGCTCATCTACAGCTTCCCGGGAAGAGATACTTGTACCCCGTCCCCAAGATGACGACTACTCCAGAATGATACGTCCCTACTCCGATTCTGTTTTTGTACAACAAAAAACTCGCATTAATTATGGCATTACCCAAGCCATTCCTATTAATCAGATAAAAGAGTTTCTGAGTGCACAGCAATCTCTTCTTGAACGCAAGGGATTTAAACGACTATCCACTTTACAGTAGCCCATTACTCTGCAATTCTACTTGTGAAATCGGCTCTACCTTACTTTTTTAGCTCATTAATTAATTGTCATCACAAAAATTAGCAGTTGATGCGTATCCTCAAATTCGGCGGCACCTCAATGGGCGATGCCCAAACATGGAAACGGGTTATTGAAATTATTAAAACCTATGACGCTCCTTTTGTTGTTGTTTCGGCCACTGCTCGTACTACCCGATCACTGATAAAAGCGGCCCATAAGGCTATTGATCACCCCCAAAAAGCGCAGATAATTGCCGATGATATTGCAACCCGCCATAATAATATCGTCGAACATTTTTTGGCAGATTATGATGATTCCACCCAAACCCTTAACGCGTGTCACAACTGGATTGATATTCATACTGAGGAATTAAAAGAACATCTTGCCACCATCCACAATCAGCAAGAGCTTACAGAACAGCTCAAAGATGTTGTAGCATCAATTGGGGAACGACTGTCTTCGTATTTATTCGCCGAGTGTGGATACGCAGCGGGATTATATACCACTTGGCTGGATGCTACTCAAATTGTACGTACCGATTCCAACTTTGGTAAAGCTTCCCCGAGCAGTGAATTTATTTCCGATAAAATAAATTCACTGCAACAGAAGATATCCACTGATAACATTCCGGTTATGGGAGGCTACTACGGAATGGATGACAACGAAAACATCACGACTTTGGGCTTTGAGGGCTCCGATTACTCCGCAAGCCTTGTTGGGGCGGCTCTTGATGCCGAAGCCATTGAAATATGGACTGATGTAAGCGGTATCTATACTTGTGATCCTCGCTTTGTACCTGATGCAAAACCAATCCCCCAACTCAGTTTTCAGGAAGCCACCGAGCTGGCCTATTTTGGCGCCAAGGTACTACACCCCTCTACGACCAAACCGGCCTCTAAGAAACAGATTCCCGTCTGGGTAAAAAATATATTTGAGCCCCATGAGCCCGGCACATGCATTTCTACAGAATCTACAAATGGCGGACCGGTTAAAGCGATTACCTACAAAGAAAACTGTACCATCGTTACGGTCACCTCATCACAAACCGTAATGGGATACGAATTTTTAGCGGGGGTTTTTGACATTCTTCGCTGGCATCATCTACCTGTTGACGTCGTAACAACAACTGAAGCCTCTGTTTCTATTGGCATAGAAAATGGTGCTAACCTTGATGATGCAATTGAACAACTTAGGGGCTATGGATCGGTAGATGTCTTAAACAATCAAGGCATCATTAGCTTAGTTGGCTGTAGCAATGGCACCTTCCTACTTACGGATATTCTTTCTGAGATAAAAAGCGTGCCGCAAAATTTAATCTCCTACAGTGAGTCCAAGGGAAACCTTAACCTTGTCGTTGATAACAATCAGGTTCTTACTGTTGTCAAGACCATCCATAGCAAGCTCTTTAGCTAACCGGCCCTGTGGAGTTCTTAATTTCTGTGCGTATTAAAAATTACTATGGATATACCAGAGCACCTTCTCCATCTCTTCTTTAACGACGGATGACGAACCCACATAGTGATTATTCATAAAGCTGAAGTACAGCTTCTTTCCACTTTTGGTCAATAGGTAGCCACTCAGTGAATGGTTATTACTGAGGGTTCCCGTTTTTGCAAAAACATAGGGTTCTTCCCTGTCACTTCGAGGAGCATACCAACTGCTTATTGTTCCCCGCTCTCCACCTGCCGGTAATAAATGAAACAGCTTTTTATCATCAACAAACTCATCATCTATAGCCCGAAGCAGATAAATCATAGATCTTGGGGTAAACATATTATAGCGCGATAATCCCGATCCATCCACCCACTGCGGCTCATTAGGAAGGAACCCTAAATAATCATCTTTCATCTTATCAATGACGCTTCTGGAATTCAGCGGCTTCCCCAGCTCTGAAGCCGTAACCAGCAACAGCTGCTCGGCAATAAAGTTATCACTGGGCTGTAACATTCGCTTGTATGCCGTATCTGCTTTTATACTGTATATCTTTTTCGGGGATTCCGGGCGTTCAACATTCACATATTCTACGGTCTTACCCAGTGTGTCAGATAACATTTCCGTCACTAACTTGGGGCTATAGTGAAAGGGTTTATCGATAGTGTATGTACTGGTATCGGCCTCTTGATCATATAAAAAAGTATTATTGGTCATGCCGCGATGTAGAAAATCATCGCGCTTACCATTCTCTTCTATAAAAGACTGAAAGTACTTTGGAGAAACGGCCAATCCACTGTCAGTCTCGGCAATCTTACGAAGTTCAATCTCCTGAATAGTAAATCGGGCAATATTACCAAAAATAGGAAACGGGACCTTCTCAGTCTGATAGTAATACTGGTAATCGCTCCATGACCATCCTGGACCCAATAGCTCATCATCAAAATTGGCATCAGAGTAATAAAGATTCTCATCACGATCTTTTAGAAACTCGTAAACCTTGTCATTCCCAAAATCGGGATGTAAGAACGAGGGATCTCCCGTTCCCCAGAATATGAGCGAGTCCCCCCGTACTTCGTATTCAAGTGCTTTAAGCGAATCGGGAAGGAGTTTCATCCCTGTATAAAAAGTAAATAGCTTGGTATTCGAAGCCGGCGTAAAATAACGATCCGCATTCTGGCTATGAATCATTGAATCAGCCTCCGGGTTAAAGAGTGCAAACCCCGTTAGATTTGCCGAAAAGACATCCGATGTGTCAAGCATTGCAGTAAGGTGAGATATACGGGTAGGAAGCTTTTGAGCATCTTGACTGATTGTTTCTTCTGTTGACTTGCATGCACTTATCCCCAACAGGCTAAACATCAACAAGATTAAAATATTAGAACGTACAGAACTCATAGATAATCGCATCGTTAATACTTGCTTCAATTTCATTACTGTCTTGTAAATTTAATGTAATAGAGAAATACTCCCATTTTATTTATCAAGGCTTGGGGCTCCTTTTAATTCAAGATCAGAAACGCGATCCCGAATGTTTTTCATAAACTCTTTACCCGGATCTATTTTCTCTGTCCGATATCCATCATCTTTTTCCTTCCAGAGCGGATGATCTTCAAACAAAGGATATTCATAGTGCCCAATCAAATAATCGATATTATGTCTCTCGGTTAACGTTCGAACCAAAAAAACATTTGCCCGCATCTGAGCATCCGTAAGCCGTTCATTTCGGGTACCGACATTCTCAATACCGATAGCAGCGTGATTTAATCCTATCACATGGCGTGCAAAAAGAGTATCAGGTAACAGCTGATAGATTTCGCCATTTCTTTTTACCAGATAATGCGCCGATACGTTTAGAGCACTTTCATCTTCGATATCTTTCCTTTTGGGATTAAGACGTGACTCGTAAAAAAATTCATGTGATTCTTCAAAAGTAGGAATAGCCGTCCAATGTAATACAATCATTTGAGGAGAAATCGTTGGCTCCTCCTGATCCATACCATATCTATTGGACAAATAATCCAGCGAAAGCTGTGCTCGCGTGGAATCAAATTGGATAGGCTTCTGGTGAATTTTAAATGAATATTTATCTCCACAACCAGCAATAATCAATGATACAAACAAAAGAGATAAGAAAAAGTATCTCATTAATTTAACTCCAAGTTAGGTTTAAGAAAAATAAGCCGGAGCTTGTATATCAAGCATCGTTTTAAGTCCGGGTGAAGCATTTCGTATGGCACGAATCGCATTCACGATGATGGCAGACGTAGCAATATCTCCGTTTATTCCACCGTCGATGGTTGAACTAAACGTTGGGTTTCCGGTTATATAGATGCTGTCATGAGATTTCTCTATTCCAACGGCTGCTTCAAAAATCAACCTAATCACTTCCCGATCATTCTGTAATCCCAATGCAACCTGTCGTACTCCTGCGACATTTCCCGGTCGCACCGTTCCACTCTCCGTATTAATGGCACTATCAGCCTGAATGGGTTCCAACCTCTCCTCTACATTTGTTAACTCCCAATTCATGGCATCTGCAATCAAATACACCGACTCGGGCAACCCCACATGGCGTATTCCTTCTCTTTTCTCTGCAAATTCTGATTCAGTAAGCCCCGCACCAATTTTATCACGGAATGGCTTTCTGCGCGGACGCGCATCCTGCACACGCTCTACTTTTATATGCTTTACTTCTCGACAAACTGACGTTAGCACTGAAGGTAGAAAATCCATCAAAAATCCCGGATTAACACCAGTCCCAACGCAAGAGATATGCTTTTCTTTGCAATAGCCATCAATACGGTGAGCCAGCTTGGGCTGTGTTTGCCAGGGGTGAGAAAGCTCTTCACATGTGGATACAATATCTAATCCATAACCAGCAACATCCTGGATCTGAGTTTCTATCTTTTCCAGCGATGAAACCGTAGATATGACCGCAATATTGGCTTGGTCAACATTAGGACACGATTTCAGATCTGATGAAATAGAAATGCCCATGTTTTCGATTTCGGCATGTTCTCCTAAATCCTTCCCAACTTTATCAGGATCAGGGTCAACTGCACCTACAACTTGTATACCTTCACGTTCAGACAGATAGCGCGTTAGCCGTTGACCAATGGGGCCTAATCCCAGTTGAATTATATTATACATGCAATTAAATAATTTTATTGAACAGCCGGTTCAAGCATTTTAATTATTCCTTTTTTAGCATCTATTTGAGCCTGAACACCAATAGGTACGGTAAACTTTTCACTGATATGGCCAATCATGGCTCCGGACCAGGCCGGAATTTTCAACGGCTTGATATGGTGATCATAAACTTGATCTAAGGTAAAACTCCCATACCCGCTGCCGGGATCACAATCAGTACATTTTCCAAAAACAAATCCATTGAGCTTATCCAAGATACCGGCTAATTTCATCTGTGTTAGCATCCGGTCAACCCGATAGATGCCCTCATTCACGTCTTCCAAAAATAGTATTGCGTCATCCCACTCCGGCAGAAAATCTGATCCAATAATAGTTGTTAAAACAGTGAGGTTTCCTCCCAGCAACCGACCCTTGGCAGTCCCCATCCGAATAGTTGTTATTCGATCATCAATCTGAGTAAGGGTATCTTTAACCTCTTGTGGGTTCCTCATTTCCACTTGCCTGCCCTCCATCAAAATGGATTTAAAATAGTTCACAGAAAAATCCTTCCACTCTGAAGTGCCAACGGGTCCATGAAATGTTACGAGCCCCGTCTTGGCATGAAGAGCCAGAAGTAACGACGTAACATCACTATAGCCAATGAGAACTTTAGGATTCTTAGAAATCATCTCATAGTCAAGGTAAGGCAGAATTCGGCTACATCCCCAACCCCCTCTCGCACAAACAATGCCGTCAATATTAGGGTTGGCAAACATTTTATTGACCTCATCAGCTCGCAATTTATCCTCACCCGCAAAATATCCCCACCGATCGGTCACATGATCGCTTATTACTACATTAAAGCCCAGAGCCTCCATTGACTCCTGCATAATCTCAATTTTTTCTTCTCCATAAACCGGTGCTGCCGGGCTTACAACCCCAACAGTGTCTCCCTTATTCAGCCGTTTAGGTTTTACAATAGTCTGAGGACGAGAAAGGCCGGTAACGGTATTGTTAAAGAAAGGGGTTAAAGCGGATAGTCCTAATACTTTTAAAAACTCTTTTCGGCTGTTCATTGCGTGACAAATTTATAAATGAGATTTGAAATGTCGGCGAACATTGATATGACCTTCTCTCCGTTGGGAGCATTCTTTGAGAGTAACACCAAAACATATTTTCGTCCATCGGGCAAAATGATAAGTCCGGAATCGTGATGTACCCCTGTAATCCAACCCGTTTTATGTGCAACTTCAACATTTTTGGGTAGATGGGCAGGTATCATATCATTGAACTTCTGTCGTTTCAGTATCTTGATCATTTCTTCTGAATCCTCTTTGTTTACCGCTTGTCCACGACCTAACCGCTCGTAAATTATTGATTCATCGAGAGCTGTCGTTCGATTACTTAATCCCCGTTCATAAGCCTTAATATCCTCGACACCACGAAGTACCTTGATACTGTCAGCTCCATAACTTCGCATCGTTTGGGTTACATTCTGCGCCCCCACTTTTTCTATGAGAATATTCGTTGCCAGGTTACTACTCATCGTAATCATATCATTAATAAGCTGACGAATAGTACGCTTCTGACCAATCTGCTTATATAATTGTCCTTCACTATCCTCACTGATATCCATCTGATAGCGGCTGCTGTCCACAATACTTCGAAACTCATTCCTGACTTCGATGGAGTCATTCAATGAAAACAGTCCAGTCTCAGCCTGCTTGAATAATTCGATCATTACCGGTGTTTTCATCGTGCTCGCAGCATGAAACATTTCTCTCTCATTAATCAAGACCGTTTCAACGGAATCATCAAGAGTTTTAAAGGCCACGGCAAAATCCCCTTTCAATAAGTTTAATTCAGCCTCGATCTCTTCCTGTAATTCAGTAGCTGTTTTAGGAACCTGCTGTGAACAACCAATAGCTATTCCTGATATCAGCGATGCTAAAAGTAATCTACAAACAAATTTTACTACCATAGAACACAAAATTTTGCTATCCATAAAAATAGCAAAGCCCTCCTTGAAAAAGAGCTTTGCTACAATTGAATATTAGCTTCTGCTTAGTTTCAATTATTTGATAACGGTAATATTGATAGGCCCTGCTGCAAAATTATCGGCATCAATATTGGTAATTGATAATCCATTTTGATTGACAATTTCAACCTCCAAATTAATCTGCGAAGTATCATTTGGAACAGTTGGAATCTGGTATTCAATCCGTAACGAATCAGTCTGACTTGCCTCAGAAAAAGAAGCTTCATCGGGAGAAAACCGACTGTATACCTGTTGAGCGCTTTCGTTAACGACTGAATCTCGAAATACGATTTCCTCGATAGGATCTTCTGACCAAAAGAGAAGGTCCAGCTGAACCGTTTCTCCTTCAGCATATTCATCCTTTAGGTTCTCAATCTCAAAGTCTGAAATGTTAGGATATTGATTACCTGTTTCCTCAATATTTTCCTCCAGCCAATTGTCTTCTTCAAGACACGACATCATTAAGAAACCTACAGCCACAAATAAAACTAACTTCTTCATAATCGCTAATGTTTTCATAATCTTATATTCTTTTCAATTAATTATAAAACCACATTGGGGTTCCAATGTCTTTTTGTGCCTTTCTGACTTCTTCTGAGTTACGACTCAGCTCTGAACTCGGATAAACGGCACGCTGAATCCATTCCCCGTTCAATTGCGGATTATGGTTAGCGGGAAGCTCAAGATCTTTGAAGATAGCGTTATCCCAATCGTAACGACGATAGTCGTTATACACTTCGGGATTTAGAAATAGTGCCTTAAACTTCTCTTTCATGATCAGCTCCATGGTTAAATTCCCCGGTCCCACATCGACACTCGGCTCGCTCATATAATCATCTCGTTCTGATTCAGAGACCCCAAGTTTATCCATGTTGGCCTGTATACCATCCATGTAGGCATCATAAGCTTGCTGGGAAGCACCGGTAGCCATTGCATTACCACTGTTATCTCTAAGAAATGCCGCTTCAGCTTCAATAAACTTCATTTCAGCATAGGTCATCATAATAATTGGAGCATCTGCTCTTGAATGGAAAGTTTCATCAGTAAAAGCGGTATTTGAACTGTTATCCGGGGCATCTTGGTTGACGCCGTGGTTGCCGCTCTCGCTGCCGTAATACTCGGCAGCACCGCCATTGCTGGCAATAATCGGAAGCCGAGGATCTTCTTCAGGATAGGTTTCACCATTCATCATATCGATAAGCTGATCAGCATGATCAGGGGCCGGATTACCGGTCTGTGCTGCCAGATAGCCACTGGTATGCCAGGGATTTAGATTTTTATCGGTATTATAAGCCACCTGGAAATCATCGGCATTATCAGTATACGCATTAGACAGGGCTGAAAGCGCATTATTTGCCGCTGATACGGCCCCTTTCCCAGTTAAATGGATCGCATTTCTGGCCTTTAAGGCATAGGCCGTTTTAATCCACTTGGAAATATCGCCGCCGTAAATGAGGTCATCACTGCCCGGACCATCTCCCGAAGTAGATTTTTGAAGCTCCGCAATACCATCATTTAAAAGTGTTTGGATATCTGAATAGATTTGCTCCTGCGTATCGTAGCTCGGAGAAAACTCTCCATCTTCAAAGGCATTTGACCAAGGGATGTTTTCCCAAGCATGAGTAGCTAAACTCAAATTATAGGCTTGCATTACTTTTACTATTCCCAAGTAATGCGAGGCGCCTGCTTCTGTTGCCTTTTCCTCCATCACATCCAGGTTATTGAGCGTCGTCAGATAGATTTCTGTCCAGGCTCCGGTCAACTGGGTTTCTTCCTGTGCAATATCAGAGGTGAAAGAAATATGTTGGGCATACCTCGAAAAGGTAAAGGCCACATTGTAATGAGCTTCACTTGTTGATACTAATACCGGCGGTAATAATGCATCTAACCCGATATCATCTTCAAAAACCCTGTTGGGGTCTTGATTAGTATCACCACCCAAATAATTTTCGCATGCTGCGAAAACGAAAACAATCAGGATACTTGCTAAGATCGAAATATATTTTTTTGATCGTACCATGGATACTCTCACTTATTTTAAAACTTAAGGTTCATGCTGAACGAAAGACTGCGCGTAGGCGGTATATTCAAACCTGTAAAACCATAAGTGTTTGAACCGGCAGCGTATTGTTGTCCCTCAGGATCGTAACCTCTAAAAGGAGTGTTCAAGAATAAATTCCTTCCTGTTACGCTGAATGATGCAGATTGGATCGGCAGAGTCTGCAATAAGTCAGATGGCAAGGAGTATGAAATTCGAGCCCGCCGCAGTCGAATCCACGAGGCATCCTGGACAAGTATCTCCGAAGCCCTGTTAAACCGAGTTGAGCTTCGGTAGTATCCTTGATTCAGTCTTACGGGTGTTTGATTTACTGATCCATCATCTGTTACCCCTTGAAAAATAACTTCATCATTTCGCCATTTGGTGAGTTCAATAATACCATTCCGGATACTATTTCTCTGACCACTGTCATAAGCATCAGCACCCCATCGAACCTCCATAAGAAAGGAAGCAGAGAAATTCTTATACCTAAATGTATTGGTGATGCCTCCCTTCCAGTCTGGCAATGCATTACCGACCTTAACCAAGGAATCTGTATTTATTGTCGGCAATCCATCATCGGCAATTAATAGTTCACCATCATCAGTATATTCAAACTTATATCCGTAGAGGTCTCCCATTTCTCCACCTTCTTCGATGCGATTGACAACACCCGCAAAGCCGCTGTTGGCAAATTCAATAACATCAAGTCCTTCTGGCATTTCTGTTACCTCGCTGGCAACCGATGACCAATTCACTGAGACATCCCAGCTAAAGTTATTTTGCTGGATAGGAGTACCATTTAGCAACAGCTCAACTCCGTGACTTTTTATCTCACCAGCGTTGGTAGTATACCTGGATAATCCCGATGGATTACTAACTGGAAAAGCTACAATCTGATTTTTACTTACCTGGTTAAAATAGGTTAAGTCAAATCGTAACCGATTGCTGAGGAAGCGAAGATCAGTTCCAATCTCAAATGAAGTGGTAATTTCCGGCTTCAAATCGGGATCACCGGCATCTGTATCTTTACTAAAACCTCCCGTTCCACTAAATGGAAAGCCAGAAGCTGCTTGATAATATTGCCCTACACTATATGCCGGCGCATCTTTACCAACTTTAGCCCATGATAGTCGCAACTTACCAAATGGCATAATTTCACTGTCTGAAAGTCCAAGCGTCTCAGTAAAAACATATCCAAGACTTGCAGAAGGATAGAAGAAGGACCGGTTATCAGATGGCAGCGTAGAAGACCAGTCATTTCTTCCGGTAACAGTCAGAAAGTACGTTCCATCATATTCTAACTGGGCATCTGCGAAAACACCTACCAAGCGTTTTTGAAATCCGCTTTCGTTGGTAAAAATATTGGTTGTATTCGCCATCGATCGGAATCCGGGAATATTTAACCCCTCACCACGGGTATTCAAACGATCAGAATCGATGTCCGTTATCTGATTACCCAGTACCAGGGAACCCTTCAACTTTTCCGTAAAGCTCCTGTTAGCTCGCAGATACAAGTTAGAGTTCAGTTGTCGATAGTTAATCTGTTCTTTCACAAGAAATCCATTAACCTGGGTACCGACATCCAGATTCGGTGGCACAAAACGCTCACGCGAGTCATTGTAGTAGTCGGCTCCAAACTTGTAATCAAGCGTTACCCAATCTGTGATATCAAAGCTCAATCCAACATTCCCAAACACGCGGTTTACATCATCTTCGAGCGTACTGTGGTAGGCAAAGTACGTAGGATTATCAATGAAACCTGAGTGAGGATTACTTTTTAATCCCGAATAGTTTTTCTGATCTCCATCGGGATATTCATAATCGGTCACATCATTCGAAGAAGTCCAGTAGCTCAACGAACTCATAATCGACTTATCACCCCCCGTCGGTCTCACACCACCAGAGTTCGAATAATTCACTGAGCCGGAGATATCAAAACGATCAGAAACGTTATGCGATCCGGTCAACTTAAAGGTTGTCCGATCCCAAGTAGTATTCGGTACGATTCCCTCCTCATTAACATTAGACATTGAACTAAAGTAGGTGGTGTTTTCATTACCACCGGAAATACTCAGAGAATTACTATAGTTCGTTGCTCGTCGAAAGAATCGCCGATAGTTGTTCCAAATTTCCGAAGATTCATTTGTAGGCGGACCCCATTGCCAAAATTCAAATGTAAATTCTCTATAGGGTAAAGCCCCATAATACCCATGCTGAAAATCATCCTGAATTTCAGGGACCTTATTGACTTCACTCACACCAACAGACGATTTAAAAGTCACCTCCGTTCGTCCGGCCTGTCCCTTCTTAGTGGTAATTTCAACAACGCCATTTGCCGCACGCTGTCCATAAAGAGCCGTAGCCGATGGACCTTTTAGTATGGATATATTCTTGATGTCATCGGGATTGATATCGGCACCACGGTTAGAGAATGAGAACTGCTCAGCACTGCCTGGCGAATTTGTTCCTTCGCTGGGTAATACATTACCATAGTTTGTCTCGTTACTCACAGGCACACCATCGATCACAAACAGGGGCTGGTTATCACCACTGGGACTCAAAGATGAAATCCCCCGAATCGTAATATCCATACCGGCACCCGCAGCACCACTCGTGTTCTGTACATTTACTCCTGCGAGCTTTCCTTGCAGAGCACTGACTAAGTTAGACTCACCACTCTCTGCTATTTCTTCTCCGGAAACCTCTTGTACAGAGTAACCCAGAGATTTTCTTTCTTGCTCAACTCCGAATGCTGTAACCACGACATCATCAAGGGCTTCAACTTCCGGCTGCATGGCAACATTAATCGTTGTTCGATTATTTATACTCACTTCCTGTTCTTGATATCCAACAAAAGAGAAAGTAAGCGAAGTAATATCATCAGGTACTACTAAAGTATATTCCCCCTCTTGGTTTGTAGAAGTACCTATAGAAGGTTCCTGAGTAGCTCTAACGTTTACACCCGGCAGCGGCTCACCTGTTTCAGCATCCGTCACAGTACCGGAAACTTCCTGTTGAAACTGTACCAACAGAGGTTGTGGATCCGGACGGTCCCGCAATACTATTTCTCTTGTTTTAGAGATAGCAGCCTCATATGTCGTATTCGCAAGTACCTTTTGCAGGGCATTTGCAACAGTTACATCATCCATGGAAACCGTTATTGGCTGTCCTAACGAAAGCAGTTCGGCATTATAGGCCAACCCGAGATCAGCTCGCATTACGATGTTCTCCAACACTTCTCGTATTGGTGCATTCTCCACATCAATAGAAACGAATTTCTTCAGTTCAGGAATACGATCTGAATACTCCCTAACTGAGTAAAATGATTTATTAATGGACTCATTTGCAGCTGACGTAAGATACTGTCCCTGGGCATCGGTGGTGAATGCCCACCCTATTGGCGAAACCAATATTACCGCCAGGCACCATAACACTGATTTTGACAATATATGCAATAACGATTCTTTCATAGAACCTCCGTTTGGATTGATTTTTTACTAAAAAACTATCGATTTAGAGTTACTACTTTGCTTCTTTGATGAAACCGGTTACAAAACATCATTTATAATCTTGGCTAATTATTTCATAAACGTGACTTTATTTTCGTCTAATTGATATTCTATTTCCAAAGATGTTTTAATAACATCCAATACATTCCGCAGCGACCGACTCTTTAAATATGCGGTAAGTAATAGCTTCTTCAGAGAAGGGGCCTCGAAAAAGACTTCAACATCATATCGCCGCTCCAAAGCCGTACCTACATCTTTCAACTGTGTTTTTTCAAACTTCAAATAGCCATTCCTCCAGCTCATATACAGCTCAATATCTTCCACTGTTCGAGTAGCCACAGTATGTGTTGCAAGATCAAATGTTCCCAACTCACTACGGTTTAAAATTGCCTTTTGGCCCCCGTGCTCTTCTTCCTGTCCAAACGAAACTCGTCCTTCTTCAACAACAACTTGCACCTGTTGATCTTCGGGGTATGCCCGCACCGAAAAAGCTGTTCCCAACACTCGAATCAACGACCCGTTCGAGCGAACTAAAAATGGCTTATCCTTATTCTCTGAAACGTTAAAGTAAGCTTCGCCATCCAGTTGAACTTCACGCACATCCGAGGCGAATTTGGTGGGAATCTTAAGCTCACTATCGGCATTCAGCATAACTTCGGTACCATCAGCCAGCGTTAGATTGGCTCTCTGTCCATTTTCAGTGCTAATTTGCCTGAGAACCGGTTCCTGCCCTTCTTGTTCCGGCTGGTACCAGCCCTGATAGGAAAGTACTCCCAAAAGCGCTGCGACTAAAAAAACCGCTGCTATTCGAATAAATTTCTGGGTTCCCGAATGAATAGATGAACTTCGAAAAGACCAGTAACGCTTTTGATCGGAGTTCTTACTTCTTGATGATAATTTCTCTTTACTTATTTGACTATCCAACCGATTCCATTCCTGTTCAATATTCCATTCCATATCCCGGGACGAAACCGCATCACCCGACAGCTGCCAGATGCGTTTTAATTCTTGAAACTGTCTCTTATTCTCTTGACTCTGATCAATCCATTGCTCAACCTTTCTTTGCTCCTCGTCGGTACATTCACCTGCAAGGTAATTTGCAATCAATTGATATTCTTTTCCGTTTAGCTCCATCACACTGTCTTTTAATGATCCATCTTTTCTTCATCTATAAGACAGCTGTAAAAGGCGTCCCCCCCAATAAAAACTTAGAATGGATAAAACTATGTTTAAAATAATCTGAAGGGCTTTTTGAAGAGTTTCAACAAAAAAAATTGTTGAATAGATCGGCTGTCTCACCCTATTTGTGCGCGAATATCTTTAAGAGCCAATCCCATATGGTTTTCAACAGTTTTACGACTGATATCCAACACATCAGAAATTTCGTCATAACTAAGACCATTTCGATGATATAAGATAAATACTCTTCGTCGGCGTTTAGGCATTGCTTCAACAGCATTCCAAATTTGGTCAATCAAATCATCTTCTTCATGCCCGAAACCAACCGAATCTTTTATATTCTGAAATTCTTCTCTTGAAAATATCTCCCGAACTTCACTACGACGTCCTCTTTTGTTAATGTGATTAATGGCAGAATTGCGAATAGCTTTAAAAAGATAGGCCTTAACAGATCGGTTAATCTTCCACTTTTCACGGCGCTTCCAGACTTTTATAAACACATCCTGGACAAGATCTTTAGCCCGTTCCTCACAGCTTGTAAACTGATACGCAAAAGAATATAAGTCATAATAATACTCACAAAAGAGCTCCTCGAAAGCCTGTTCATCACCCTGACGAATCCTTTTCACCAGATTACTGCCAGACATGTCCTTTTTTCCTTTTGCAATATTCATATGTTAACGAAAACCGATGTTGTAGTCAGTCGTCCTATACCTAATATTCCATTCCCATCAAAAGCTAATAAAAGGTTGGGTAAATATTATTAGCAGTTCATCTCCTTATAATTAAAAAAATAAATCAGAATAGATACTATCAATTATCTCATTTAAATATTTAAGTAGTCCCATGAATTAAGCTGACATTCAGCCAAACACAATCTTCCTCGTTTTGTTATAAAGTTTTCCACCTAAATTCTCCCTGTTCCTTTCTTAGATATTGAGACTATCGAACGCCTTGTTCCTGAAGGAACGATCAGCTATAGGCTGTTCTTTCATGCAATTTTAAAAACGTTTGATGAAAACCTTATAAATAATTCTGTAAATGCCGAAGCTGATACAGTAAAAAAATGTAAGAGATATGAAAAATGAAATGCCCCTGATAAGCCACACAAAATGCGAACCAAGTGATTAATTAGTGCACGAAGATTTATAGGATGGCTTTTTACCGGTTACTGAGCTGAATCCAGAGAAGAAGTCTCTTCGGCATCTTCGGGAACAATGCCCAACCGCTTTGCTCGCTCCATCCACTTTTTGCGCGCCATCTTCTGCATATCCTCTATAGTATCCACCTCATCAATAATTTCCATTCCCAGAAGGGTTTCCACAAGGTCTTCCATCGTTACAACCCCGGCAAAACCTCCGTACTCATCAACGACTATGGCGATGTGTTCCTGTTTTTTCATCAGCTGCTCAAAGAAATCCTGAAGTGGCATCATCTCAGGAACAATAAGGATATCGCGTTTTAACTCCTTCAGCTCCTTATCGGTTTCACCCCGGGCCAACATCAACAATAAGTCATTCTTAAGCACATAGCCGGTAACTTCATCACGGCCGGTACCATAAACAGGCAATCGTGAAAAATGAAGTCGCTCAACATTTTCACTGACATCACTGACCTTCAGTGTCTCATTAAAACCAACCACCACTGTCCGGGGCGTCATAATATCTTTGACCCGCAGTGAATTAAAGCGAATCAAATTCTTAAAGATGCGTGACTCCTCCTCTTCAAAAATACCCTCTTCCACTCCACGATCAGCCATAGCTCCGAATTCCTCACGGCTAAAACTTGGAACCTTTTCATCCTGTGCAAGCCATCTTGTAATCGCTTGCGACATCACTACCAGGGGATACATTAAGAACATAAGCACACGAAGGGTCTTCGCTGCCATCGGCGCTAAACTTCGCCAATAAGTTGCCCCTATCGTTTTAGGAATAATTTCAGAAAGCACTAAAATTAAAAACGTCAGCACTGCTGATGTAATAGCCACGTACGCATCCCCAAAAACAATTTGCGCTTGAGCTCCCACCCCGGCAGCACCAACAGTATGGGCAATAGTATTTAAACTAAGAATAGCAGAAAGCGGGCGATCGACATCTTCCTTGTAACTATGCAACAATTTGCCGGACGTATTCCCCTTTCGCTCCATAATAGCAATATAGGAATGGCTTACCGACAGAAGTACCGCTTCGAGAATAGAACACATAAACGATACCCCGATAGCAAGCGCCAAATAAAAAATCAGTAAATACATAGGTCAAAAATAGAACAATTGTACCTGATTAAAAAGCCTCCATCATAGAATTCGAGATTGTAGATTTATCAAAAAAAATTACAAAAAATCATTTAGCTCCACTGCTTTGATGGTTATATTAAGTGCCAATTTTAAAGAACTTATATTCTTGCTTCAACTCGAAAACATATCTCTTTCATTCGGCGACGAAACACTGCTCGATGGCATTAGTACTATCATTAATCCCGGTGAGCGAGTTGGTCTTGTAGGCCCGAATGGTGCCGGCAAATCAACGCTGCTCAAAATCATTGCCGGGGAAGTTGAACCTAATGGTGGTAATATAACTATGTCGAAAGCCGCAACCGTGGGTTATCTGCCACAGGATGGTGTAGATCCTGATCCGGACTTAACGGTTTATGAGGAGATGGAAAGTGCTTTTGCTAATATCCAAGAGCTGGAAGCAAAAGTGCAAAAAGCACGCGAAGAGTTAGCAACCCTTGATGAAGGAAGTCAGGAATATATAACGGCCATGGAGCAGGTGGGTAAGCTCCAGAATCGTATTGAACAATCCGGGGCCTATGCACTGGAATCCAATATCGAAAAGGTATTAATGGGACTTGGATTTACACCCGATGATTTTGAACGTTCAACGACTGAATTCAGCGGAGGCTGGCTGATGCGTATTGCGCTCGGTAAGTTGTTGCTACAGCGCCCCATGTACCTGTTACTAGATGAACCTACGAACCATCTGGATATTGAATCGCTGCGGTGGATCGAACAGTTTTTGAATGGCTATGAGGGTGCAGTCATTATTGTCTCGCACGATAAAGCTTTCCTGAATAAAATTACTACCCGCACGCTGGCGCTGGAACGTGGCGATCTACACGATTACGCCGGAAACTATGATTACTATGAGGAGAAACATGCCGAGCGCAAAGAGCACCTTCGCAAGGCCTATGAAAATCAGCAGCAGGAGATTAAAGAGATTCAAGAATTCATTGACAAGTTCCGCTATAACGCCAGCAAGGCCGCACAGGTACAGAGTCGGATAAAACAGCTGGAAAAAATGGATAAAATTGAGCTCGATGAACGTGAGGAGGAAATTTTCTTTGAATTCCCTCCTCCTGAGCGCAGCGGTGCTGTTGTGATGAAGCTCAAAAATATCCGTAAGCAATATGATAATAATATTGTTTTTAACGACCTCTCGTACTCCATCGATCGGGGTAATAAAATTGCAGTTGTAGGACCCAATGGTGCGGGTAAATCTACAATGATTCGTATGCTGGCCGGGCTTGAGGATTTTGATGCCGGTGAACGTGAACCCGGTCATAATGTGACGACCTCTTACTTTGCCCAACACCAGGCTGATGAACTGGATCTCGATAAAACAGTATTCGAAATTATGCGGGAGGCCGCTCCCAAAACCGATGAGACGCGCCTGCGTACCATTTTGGGATGTTTCCTTTTCCAGGGGGATGACGTATTTAAAAAAGTATCAGTGCTATCGGGCGGAGAGAAAAGTCGGCTTGCCTTGGCACGTATGCTTGTGCAGCCGGCAAATTTCCTGATTTTTGACGAGCCTACCAATCACCTCGACATGCAATCCAAGGAGATCTTGCAACAGGCTCTTGACCAATACGAAGGTACCTACATGATTGTGAGTCACGATCGCGACTTCCTGGATCCCATCGTGGATAAAGTGTTGGAAGTACGTTCCAATGAGACGAACACATTTCATGGCAACGTCTCTTATTATCTGGACAAAGTTGAGGAACGTGAAAATGAAGAAAAGGATGGCCAGACAAATAACAAAACTGACTCATCCAGTGACGGATTATCGCGCAAGGAAGAACGACGAATTGCTGCTCAAAAGCGGCAGAAAAAATACGACAAGCTAAAGCCGCTGAAAAAGAAAATCGATCCGCTTGAGGAACAGATTGAAAAATTAGAAGAGCGCAAAGACGAGATTGAAGATCTTATGGCCCAACCGGACTTCTATGATGATGAAGAACAGGTCAAAGAAATCTCCATGGAATATGAAAAGCTAAAAGGAAAACTTGTTGAAGTTTATTCCGAATGGGAAGAACTGGCCATGAAAATGAGCGAAATCGAAGAAGAGTTTAGTGAATAGTAGTGATTCATGAGTATTGGATAGTTAGAAAGCCGTCATCTCAATACTCACATCTCACTACATATGATTGTCATTACGTCGCAAAAATCTGGTCTTTATTTCGGAAAGCCTTGAACTCGAGTGCGTTACCACTTGGATCCTTAAAAAACATGGTGGCCTGTTCACCGGGCTTGCCCTCAAATCGAACATACGGTTCGATAATAAAATCGATTCCTTCGTTCTCTAATCGTTCGGCCAGTTCTTCCCACTGCTCCCATTCTAAAATTAACCCAAAATGTTTGGCCGGTACCGCATGACCGTCCACATCATTCATGCTTGATTTACCCGCTTCCTCAGGACTTAAATGCGCCACAACCTGGTGTCCCCAAAAATCAAAATCGATCCAATGATCTGAACTCCGCCCCGTGTCACAGCCGAGTATATCCCGATAAAAAGTGAGTGTTTCTTCCAGATCGGAAACCGGAAATGCCAAGTGGAAAAGTGGTGTCGTTTCTTCTGCCATAATTAATAACGATTTATAAACTTTTAATTTCAAATAACCATATAACAAGATATAAATCAAAGACCACTCTTGCGATAAATAATCGCAAATAAGGCCCCATCGCCTGCCTTGTCTGTCATTTTTAAAATCCATTGAATGCCAATACATTAGCTATTGTTATTAGATTGGATTAAAACATTAACTCAAAACAAAACACACATTTGCTCATGCAATCATCAAAAAAGTATTTGCTGTCATTTGTACTGCTCTTTTTTGCTATAGGATGCGCTCAACAGGAAATGGAACAAGAAGAAACCACAACGGAACCGGCTACTGACTTTACAAAAGCTGTAGCAGTCGTTCATCCCACGGATAATGGGGACGTCACAGGAACCGTCACCTTCCATAAAGAAGGGGATAGCGTGCGTGTTCAAGGTAAATTTGAAGGACTCAGTAAAGGCAAGCACGGATTCCATATTCATAAATACGGCGATTGCACAGCTGGCGATGGTACTTCCGCGGGCGGCCATTATAATCCGTCAGGAAATGATCACGGATCTCCTACCCAAGATAATCGCCACATGGGCGATATGGGCAACCTTTTAGTTGCCGAAGGGGACTCTGCCAACATTAACTATGTTGACACCAAAATTGAATTAAATGGTCCCAACAGCATTATTGGACGTGGAATTGTAATTCATGGCGGTGAAGACGATTTTGAATCACAACCATCTGGTGCAGCTGGTCCACGTATGGGATGTGGAGTAATTGGCGTGGCCAACACTGATATGTAATTCCGCCTATCTCACTCAAATAAAAAGGAGTTCACTTTTGAAGTGAACTCCTTTTCTTATTTCAAGTTTATTATGTGCTAAGCACCCAAGCACATCACCTTAAAACCTACTCCGGCTTCCAGCTTTTCATTTTCTCATCAATCACTTCTTTAAGACGACTGACCGGGACACGGTCTTGGGTCATATCATCTCGGTATCGAATGGTCACGGTATCTTCACCTTCGGATTCAACACCGTCAAAATCAACCGTAATACAAAACGGTGTGCCCGCTTCATCTTGCCGACGATAGCGCTTACCAATTGATCCGGATTCATCATACAGCACGTTGTAATCCTCTCGAAGATCATCGGTAATTTTGTGAGCCAGATCCTGCAACTTATCCTTTTTGATAAGCGGGAAAACTCCAACTTTCGTAGGCGCTAACTGTGGATTCATCTTCAGCACCGTTCGGGTATCCCCGTCCACTTCCTCCTCTCGGTAGGCATCACACAGCACCATCATCACCGTGCGGTCAAGACCGATTGATGTCTCTATTACATAGGGTACATATTTCTCCTGCTTTTGCTGATCGTAATACTCCAGCTTTTTACCCGAATGCTCCATGTGCTGAGAGAGATCAAAGTCAGTACGATTATGAACACCCTCTACCTCTTGCCAACCAATAGGATATTCGTACTGAATATCGGCAGCTTGTTCGGCATAGTGCGCCAATTTATCTTCGGGATGCGGATGCGTCCGGAGCTTACTTTCTCGAATACCCAATCTCTTGTGCCAGTCGAGACGCTTCTTAAGCCAATGATCATAGCTTTCCTCATCGGTCCCCGGCTCTACAAAATACTGCATCTCCATCTGTTCAAACTCCCGCATGCGAAATACAAACTGACGGGCAACCACCTCATTTCGAAAGGCCTTTCCAATCTGTGCAATCCCAAACGGAACCTGCTGACGGGCTGTATCCATCACATTTTTAAAGTTCACAAAAATACCCTGCGCCGTCTCGGGACGCAAGTAAACCGCATCATCGTCATCTCTCCCCGAAGAAGTTGCACCAAACTGTGTCTTGAACATCAGGTTAAACTGACGCACCTCGGTCCATTCAAACGCGCCGGATTCAGGAGCACGGATCTCTTCATCTATAATAATTTGATATAAATCCTCGCATACGCCTTCTCGTGATCCTGCTGTATCAAGCCGCTCTTGGAGTTCATCTGCCTTTTCTGCCTTACCATCACTGCGTAATTTTGCGATGTGGTTTTCTATGAGCATATCCGCTCGATAGCGTTTATTTGACTGCTTGTCATCAATCATGGGATCATTAAATCCATCCAAATGACCGCTGGCCTCCCACACTTTGGGATGCATAAAAATAGCTGAATCAAGCCCCACAATATTGTCATGTCGCTGGGTCATCTCTTTCCACCAGAAATCGCGAATATTGCGTTTGAGCTCTGTACCCAGCGGGCCATAATCGTAGACGGCTCCGAGTCCGCCATATATTTCGGAAGATTGATAAATAAAGGCGCGAGACTTCGCCAACGATACAAGCGTATCTAAACTATCGAGTTCGGTAACTGACATGTGCGTGCTAAAATTTGGGTTCAATAATAATTTTTAAGATGCCCAAAGATAGAAAAAATTACTGCTTTAATTAATTATCCTTTTATCCGTATTTTAGAAGCTTTTGAAGGAAGTAATTGAATAAACTCACCCCTCAATAATTTATTAAGAATCTTAAACTACAGTTTAAAACAAGATCTATTTATGCATTCATATCAAGTTGGTGTGCTCGGTGCTACCGGTGCCGTCGGACAAAAATTTATTCGCTTGCTCGACAATCATCCATGGTTCTCAGTAAAAGTATTGGGGGCCTCAAAACGATCTGCCGGAAAAACCTATAAACAGGCCGCCCACTGGATTGAAAAAACCGAGCAACCTTCTTCCGCAGCTGATCTGGAAGTTAAAGCATGCAATCCTTCCGAATTTGAAGATGTTGATTTCGTTTTCTCAGGCTTAGATTCATCTGTAGCCGGAGACATAGAAAAAAACTTTGCAGAAGCGGGTATCCCCGTCATTTCGAATGCCAAGAACTACCGGATGCACGATCAGGTGCCTCTGCTGGTTCCCGAAGTAAACCCCGACCATGCCGAACTAATTAAAAAGCAATCTTTTGATCCAAACGGTAACGGTTGGATTGTCACCAATCCCAACTGTGTTTCTGTGCCCCTTTCGATGTCTTTGCGCCCGCTACATGATGCTTTCGGCATCGACTCCTTAATCGTCACTTCTATGCAATCCGTTTCAGGAGCTGGTTATCCCGGCGTTTCAAGCATGGATATCGTTGCTAATGTTGTTCCCCACATTGGCGGTGAAGAGTCTAAAGTACAGACCGAAGCGACAAAAGTTCTAGGTACACTCTCGGGTAATTCAATCAACTTTAATGATTTCTCCATTCAAGCTACAGCGGTACGTGTCCCCACAATTGAGGGTCACCTCCTTTCGGTATCGGTGAAACTAAAAAATGCGCCGTCATCGATCGAAGAAGCCGAACAAGCATTTACCGACTGGAAGAATCCCATTGCAGATCTGGATCTGCCCTCATCACCCGAAAATCCCGTACGGCTATATAAAGAGAATCGATATCCCCAACCACGCCTTCACGCTGATCGCGAAGGCGGAATGCAAACGGCTGTCGGGCGACTTCGTAAAGGTACCGTCATGGATTTGGGATATGTAACGATGGCTCACAATACTATTCGCGGTGCCGCCGGCGGAGCTATCCTAAACGCTGAACTCTTGGCTGCAAAAGGATATATCAGCTAATATAATTTCTCTCTCATCCTTTATGCCCTGTCGGAATTCTATATTCCGGCAGGATCTTTTATTTCTAATGGCTCTCACTGCTCTGCATCCAATTCCTTGAGCTTATGCTCAGAAAGGTGAACACGAGCCGATGAAACCGCATTTTGAGCATCATCTCGATCGGAACGTTTAACCTTTAACTTCAACCTTCCCTGCTCGCTTCCCGGCAAGTCTTCAAACGTCTTCATCGAGGTGCCCTCCAAAATAATTTTCCCGTTCCACCATCCTTTCTCAAAACGCAAATTTTCTAAATCATCATAGGAAAAGACCGATGACTGTACACCAGAGGTTATCAATCCCACAAAGCTATCCTTAACCTCAAACTCAAAATGAATCCCATCTTCTTTTACCTTTAATAATCCCTTTGCAACCTGGAAACCATGTTTAATATTTGGTATTTCAACGGGAACCGATGGGCTGGAAGAATAATTCATTGGTGACGCTTTGGGTTCAGAATTAATTAATAGAAGTATATGAAAATTATCGAAAAAACTTTGTAAGGATTTGCAATCTCAGTGGTCTTACTAACAGAAACGCTGAAAAGCGTATAAGCCGTTGAAATAGAGAGCAATATCAAATGTCCTTCCGGGGTGAAACTGTTGATAGCAGTTTCACCCTCTTTTTTTTAATTCATCTTGACTTCCTTGCCATTTACGGCCTTGTGTGGTATCCTATGAGCAAATTTTTCGGGATCAAATTATTATGAAATATACCATTGCATCACTACTGTTCGTAACCGGACTATTCCTCTCATCTTCTGTATTCGCACAAACCCTTATCATCGATGAAGATTTCAGCGATGGTGACTTTACCAATAATCCCACTTGGACTGATAGCGAATCAAAGCATATTGTAAATGGTTCGAACAGGCTTCAACTTGATGCACCCAGTGAAAGTGCTGAGGCTGTAATCAGTACAACATCAACAGCAGCTTATGGGGAATGGGAGGCATATATAGAGCTTGATTTCAATCCATCAAGCAGTAACCTCTCAAGAATCTATGTTATTGCCAATCAACAAGACATGAAAGGTGATATAAATGGATATTTTGTTCAAATAGGTGATACTGAGGATGAAGTAAGCCTTTATCGCCAGGACGGGAGTAGTACTACAAAAATTATAGATGGTACTGACGGGCTTGTTGATACTGATCCTGTTACTGTCCGCATTCGGGTAACAAGAGACCTCAATGGCAATTGGGAGCTTTTTGCTGATCCGACCGGAGGTACTTCATATAACTCACAGGGTACCTCCACTGATGATACCTATGCTCAAAGTGATTTCATTGGTCTATTCAGTGACTATACCAGTACACGATCTTCGCTGTTTGAATACGATGATATTAAAGTAACCAAAGTTAATCCACCACTCGATATTCAGAGTGTTACCGTCGTAGATACTCAAACCATTGACGTCGCTTTTAATCTTGATGTTGATCCGGCAAGCGTTCAACCCTCAGATTTTACCATCACTCCCAATGTTGGAAATCCCGATAACACCAGCACTTCAGGAAATGTTGTAGAACTCGTTTTTAACAATTCTATATCCGGCGATGAATACACCCTGAATGTTAGCGATATTACCGACAGTGATGGTAACACCATCGCCCCTAACACCGAGTTTGATTTTTAGCTTTTTGACACCTTTGCCCAAGGCGATATTATCATCAATGAGTTTGTATACGATTATCCGCCAACAATCAATGAAGAATATATCGAGATCAGAAATACCAGCAACAAATATCTAAATCTTGCCAATTGGCAAATAGCAGATAACAACAGCAGTTCGAACTTAGGCTCTAATCCTATCCCCATAGAACCTGACACCTTCTTGGTTATTTCAGCTGATACCACTGAACTATCTAATGTCTTCGGAGATCGGGCATATCACGAATCAAGCTTTCCGGCTCTTAATAATACTACGCCTGACGCGGTACAGTTGCTTACTGATACCGGTGCTAAAGCAGATTCCTTGACATACAACTCCGATTGGGGCGGTACGGATGTGGCATTGGAACGACGTTCAGCATCAACTCCTAGTATTTACCAGGAAAATTGGGGCAACTCACCAAATACAGATGGAGGAACGCCCGGCGTTGCTAACGAAATAGCCAAGGATAATACCCCACCCCATCTCACCGGGTTTAATATCCGGTCTACCCAAACACTGCAAGTCGTTTTCAATGAGCGCCTGGACCAACCCGGCAACTACAGTATCACAAATAACAGTATTTCATCAGTGACTCAAACTGCGGCCGATACTGTTGAGCTCTCACTGGGGGCGGGACTGCAAAATGCACAGGATTACACCTTATCCATCGGAGATACCAAAGATATTTTCGGTAATACTATATCTCCAACCGATACCTCTTTCACCTATTATGAGCCGTCACCGGTGGACTCGGGTGATGTTGCTATCAACGAATTCATGTATGCTCCACCCTCTGGGAATACAGAGTATATTGAACTATACAACCATTCTAACAAATCACTCAATATTCAGGATTGGACGCTGAGCGATAACCGGGAAACCTTTGAGGAAACAATCACCAGCGATTATTTCATAGTTCCACCTGACAGTTTCATCGTCATTGCTCCTGACAACACCATTGAATCAGAAGTACCTGATATATCCCTGGTAACTATGGGTAGTTTTCCGGCTCTCAACAACGGCGGTGACCAAATTATCATCCGGGATCAAAATGAAACCCTTCTGGATTCACTGGAATACACCTCCGACTGGGGTGGTGACGACGTCGCCCTAGAACGACGTTCAACAGAAGTATCCGGAACATTTCGTGAAAACTGGGGTAACGCTCCAAGTGGTTTTGGTACTCCGGGCTCCCAGAATGAAGTGTCTCAAGATCAAACTCCGCCTTCTCTGGAAAACCTGACCAGCATTGGAAATAATAAAATTGAACTTACATTTACAGAAAAGGTAACCTCATCAGCAACTGATAAACAAAACTACCAAATTTCCCCGTCTATTGGAATCCAGCTTATTTCAGCTCAAGATGAAACAGTAACTCTATTTTTAGATCAGGAGCTTACGGACGGCCAAACTTATGAAGTGACAGCTTCAAATATCACTGACCTATTTGGCAACACACTTCTGAATACTACCCAGGAGTTTAAATACCTTCAAATCGATAATGCCCGGTCGAGACAAATCGTTATTAATGAAATATTATATAACCCGGGAACCGAAGGAAAGGCTGATTTCATTGAACTTTATAATACCACAAATAAAAATTTCAATTTAACCGATTGGATTATCGGTGATTATAGCACCGAAATAGCAATTGAAGAGCCTCTGAATATCGAAGCCGGTGAATATGTCGTCCTTACCGGCAATCAAAATTTTGCCGCCGGTATCTCAAACGGAAAAGCGATAAGTGGATTCCCAGCTTTAAATAATAACACGCCTGATGACATCTATATTAGAAATAAAAACGGCTTAACAATTGATTCACTGCGTTACTATCAAAGCTGGGGCGGCGATACCGATGGGGCTTCCCTCGAGCGCAAAGATCCTTTAGGGGCTTCAAATGATAACTCAAACTGGCAGACCAACCATTCTGATAGCGGTATTTCCGCGGGAACCCAAAACATCAGCTTTCAGGAAGATACGAATCCGCCAGAAATTATTTTCTCAAAGGTCTTTGCAGACGGTACTTTTGAAGTTCGTTTTAATGAATTCATTCGCCTTACCGATGAGGTCACCTTTTATAATGAGGAGCAACAACTCTCTGTTATTTCCTTTGATTCAACCAATGCTAATTTCATTCTTCTTGAAACACCGACAGCTAAAAGTTCAACTTCGAACAATAGCAGTACTATCCTGAGAGCTGAAGAGCTTAGCGATGTAAAGGGTAATATCACGCAATCCTCTGAAATTCCTATAGCACAAAAGATGAAGAGAGGAGACCTTGTCATTAATGAAATTATGTTTAATCCACTGGATGATGCTGATGACAATCAGCCCGATCAAGCCGAATATATTGAACTTCGGAATACCCAGGATTATGCCATTTCTCTGGAGGGACTGTTTCTACATGATGAACCTAACGAAAACGGTGATATACGTGAGATACAACCGGTATCAACAACGGCAAAATTGGGTCCAACCTCAAGGCCATGTTCTTATTCATGCAGATGAAGGTACAAGTTTTGAACAGAGTCAAACTGCCATCTTTTTTGATCTGGAAGCACCAAATATGCAATCTGTTATACAGGCAGATCGCTCCAGCCTTAGTTTAGCTTCTACTGATGATGCTGTCTATTTAGCAGATAGTACGGGAGCTACCATCGATTCCTTTTTTTATGATGAAAATTGGCACAACCCTAACATCATCGATACCCGTGGTATCGCTCTGGAACGTATTGCTCCTAATGGTCCCGGTAATAATTAGACAAACTGGGGATCCAGTGTGACCGAAAAGGGCGGGACTCCAAATTCAGAGAACTCTATCTATCAAGAAAATACCCAAAACAATCAGGAAACAGGTATTACCTTAAACCCCAATCCGTTTTCCCCGGATGATGACGGCTATGAAGACAACCTATTTATTAACTATAAACTCGACCATCAGGATTACCTGATCAAGGTTCGTATTTATGATCGCTACGGACGCCTGGTACGCACATTGGCCGACGGTAAGCAAGCCGGATTTGAGGGACAGCTAATCTGGAATGGACGAAAGGATGACGGAAGTCGAAACCGTATCGGCATTTATATCGTTATTTTCGAAGCTTATGATAGTACCTCAGGAAATGATCTGAGCTTTAAAAAGACTGTGGTGCTTGCCCGTCAACTTAATTAGGATAAGTAAATTAGGAATTGGGATATTTTTCTTAGTTTTAGATCATTTATAAAATCCCAATATCCTTGACCTTTTACTTACTTCATGAGTTCTGCCCCAATCGGTATTTTCGACTCCGGCTTCGGTGGACTGACGGTTATGAAAGATATCGTCAGTGAGCTGCCACAATACGACTATCTTTATCTTGGTGATAACGCACGATCTCCCTATGGAACCCGCTCATTTGAAACCATTTATCACTATACGCTGGAGTGCGTCAAGTATCTTTTCGACCAAAACTGTCACTTAGTAATCTTGGCCTGCAATACCGCTTCGGCTAAAGCCCTGCGAACAATCCAACAAAAGGATTTGCCAACTATCAATCCCAATCGAAGGGTCCTCGGCGTTATCCGCCCCACGGCCGAAGTTATTGGCAACTACTCCCAAACAGGTCATGTTGGAATTCTTGGAACAAGCGGTACTGTAAATTCACAATCATATGTAATGGAGATAAAAAAACAATTCCCTGAATTGACAGTTTATCAGGAAGCCTGTCCAATGTGGGTACCGCTTGTAGAGAACCAAGAATTTGATAGTGACGGCGCCGACTATTTTGTAAAGCAACATATCGATAACATTCTATCCCAGTCTAAAGAAATAGACACACTCCTATTGGCTTGTACGCACTATCCCCTCCTCATTGATAAAATGAAACAGTTTGTACGGGATGATATTACTATTTTAAGTCAGGGGGAGATTGTTGCCCAAAGTCTTGCTGATTATTTAAATCGACATCCGGAAATTGCAGAAAACTGCTCTCAAAACAGAACCCGCAGATTTCTGACCACCGATTCTACCGAGGATTTCGATGCACATGCCAACGTTTTCTGGGGTAACAATATAACTTCTGAGTTCATTGAACTTTAGGAAATATGACATCATCTAAGAAACTTGCCGTTATTGGCGGTGGGGCTGCCGGTTTTTTCGCTGCCGTAAATGCCACACGCCTCGACCCTGCCCTCAACGTCACCATTTTTGAAAAAAGTCGCGAAGTCCTTTCAAAGGTTCGTATTTCAGGTGGGGGACGTTGCAATGTCACCCACCACTGTTTTGATCCGGAAATTATGTCAAAAGCGTATCCCAGAGGTGGGCGTGAACTCCGCTGGGCTTTCGAGCAATTTCAGCCGAGCGACACCGTATCATGGTTTGAAGATCGAGGCGTGGAGCTTAAAACAGAGAGTGATGGGCGCATGTTTCCGACCACCGATGACTCCGCAACAATTATCAATTGTTTAAAAAATGAAGCAAACAAGTATAATATTAATGTTCTCAATCGCTATCGGGTTGAAGCAGTAAAACTCACCGACGATAAACAATTTAAGCTGTTAATCAGAAACCATGAATCCCAAGTTTTTGATGCGGTAGTTATAGCCACCGGCGGCTCTAATCGCCGCAGTACTTACGAGTGGCTCGAAGAGTTAGGGCATTCTATTGTTGAGCCGGTGCCGTCATTATTTACATTCAATTTCAAAGAGAAAGTATTTGAGAGTCTGTCTGGCATATCAATAGAAAATGGATCTGTTAGTATTGAGGGAACCTCCTATCAACATGACGGACCAATTTTAATTACGCATTGGGGACTTAGCGGACCGGCGGTACTAAAAACGTCAGCTTGGGCAGCACGATATCTCAACGAACAGAATTACAATTTTACTATTCGGGTTAACTGGCTGCATCCTCTTAATTCACAAGAAGTTCAGCAAAAGCTTAAAAAGCTTCGTGATACCAACGCTCGAAAAACTACGCAAAAACAAGACACCTTCCCTATCCCCAACCGTTTATGGAATCGATTCTTGGAGCTGAGTAAAATTGATCCCAAAACAAGGTGGGCCGAACTATCTAACGAAAACCTACATGACTTTACGCAAGAGCTGACGAATGCAAGCTACGAGATTGAGGGGAAAACCACTTACAAAGAAGAGTTTGTCACCAGCGGCGGCATTCCATTGGATGAAGTAAACATGGGTACCATGGAAAGTGAAAAAACAGACAACCTTTATTTTGCTGGCGAAGTGTTGAACATTGACGGTATCACCGGGGGATATAATTTTCAATCAGCCTGGACCACCGGGTGGATTGCTGCCCAAAATATTGGATCAAAGTAAGCGTATATTTTAAAGAATTTAAAATACAACTCTCCTACTGGTTGAGATAACGCTTTATTGTTAAAAACTTATCCTGTCATTTCAAACATAACGCTATGAGAAATCTTTGTTTACCTTTTAGTAGTCCGCAAACCTCGGTCTAAGACTCATAACAACTTGCTGGCCAGGTTTGCCAGCTCAGATCGCTCTCCCTTTTCCAAATTAATATGTGCATATAGCTCGTTGTCGTGCATGCGATCCACCAGAAACGACAGACCGTTGCTCTGGGTATCCAAGTAGGGCGTGTCAATCTGGAATATATCGCCCGTAAAAATAATCTTCGTATTTTCCCCTGCTCGAGTAATAATCGTTTTTACCTCGTGCGGCGTCAGGTTTTGCGCCTCATCCACTATAAAAATAACATTCGATAAGCTGCGACCGCGGATATATGCCAGCGGAATAATGCGCAGTTTATCATTCTCCAGCATATCATCTACCTTTTGAAACTTCTTGCTGCTCTCCGGGAATTGATTCTTAATAAACGATAAATTATCCCAGAGCGGTTGCATGTAAGGATCAATCTTCGAGCTGATATCACCCGGCAAATAGCCAATATCATTATTACTTAGCGGAACAATGGGACGTGCCAGAAATATCTGGTGAAAATTGCGTCGCTGTTCCAACGCACCGGCCAAGGCTAGCAGCGTTTTTCCGGTACCCGCAGCACCGGTAATCGTTACTAACAAATTATCCGGATCCAAAATAGCGTTCAACGCAAAAGTCTGCTCGGCATTACGCGGGGTGACTCCATAAGCCGTCTTTTTTTGAACTAACTCCACGGAATCGCTTTTCTTGCTATAATACCCTAGGGCCGAGCCCGACTGCCCCTTTAAAATAAAGAACTGATTGTTATTGGGCTGCTCATTCTGTAAATCCGTATACGACAACTTTCCCTCATCGTACATCTTATCAATGATAGCATCATCACAGGCAACCTCTTTCTTGCCCTGATACAGATGATCAAGATCCTTTATCTGGATAGTCTCATAATCTTCCGCATCAATATTCAGCGACCGTGCTTTGATCCGCAGATTGATATCCTTTGAAACCAGAATCACTTTTTTATTCGGCTCCTCCTCCATCAATTTCAATACCGAATTCAAAATGCGATGATCATTCTTCTCATTCCCGAACACTTTTCCGGCATCAAGCTCACTATTTTCATTACTGATAACCCGCAACCTGCCATGCGTTTTCCCATTCAGAGGTATCCATTTCTGTAACAAATTCTTGTCAGATATCTTATCGAGATAGCGACTAAATTCCCGCGCATGTAAATTTATGACATCATTTCCCTTTTTAAAGGTATCAATCTCCTCAAGAACCGTAATAGGAATAGCGATATCATTTTTATGAAAGTTTTTTACCGCATCCGAATCATACAAAAGAACGGAAGTATCCAGAACGTAAATTTTCTTTTTCTTGGATTTTGTCATACCAATAATGATTTAGATTGGAGTAAATAGCCACATCGTAAATGCTTCTAACAGGTTATTGAATAAGCCAGTCAGAATCAATAGGTCACCGTTTAGAAATTAAAAACTTTAGACTTTTCCGGATAAATCATAAAGTGCAATTGACGCAGCAATGGCCGCATTCAAGCTCTCTACATTTTGCTGGCCTACCGGCGACGGAATCCGTACTTTTGTTCGATTCGTTGTCAGCAGCTCATTACGAATGCCATGTCCTTCATTCCCCACTACAATTATCCCCTTTTTAATGGATGATATATTATGAAGCGGTTGCGATTGCGGTCCGGCATCCAGCAGAAAAGCCTTCCAGTCTTCACTTTCCAGGGTATCAAAAATCTCGGACAGTTCGCCATTCATAAATGGTATCGCCCCTGTTGCCCCGGCCGTTCCCCGCACAACCTTAGGATGAAACATATCTACGGTCCCTTTACCCGAGATAATGCCTGAGATTCCAAACCATCCGGCGGTACGAATAATTGTACCCAAGTTGCCCGGATCCTGTAACCCATCCAACGCAATGATCAGTCCCGACTTTTTGGCTAACTCTTTAGCAGTAGCCTCTGTAGGCATCTCACACAATGCCAATACCCCTTGCGGCGTATCCGTATCCGAAACTTCCATAAACAGCTCCCGTGATAACGTAGCAACCTCAAACTCATCAGTTACCCTTTTCCAATCAGCTTGCTCCCAATACCGCTGACTTTCATCAAAAAAAAGTGCCCGAATCTGTATTTCCCTATTCGATATTACCTGCTGTACCGCACGAGCCCCCTCCAAAAGGAAAAGACGCTCTTTATACCGATACTTTTTTCGATTTAATTTACGAAGAAGAGTTTGTTGACGATTAGATGCCGTTGGCAAATTCAATGTATCGCTGCTTGGTTCTTGTTTAAATTTGAATTCCTAAAAATAAGACCACAAAAATATCGGCTGAAAATTATTTGTGAACTTAGCTTCATATCATGAAAATGATCCTTATTTTAATATCAAAATTTAATAAATCATGAAGCCAAAGCTATGGATTTTCTCAAGAAATTAGGTATCGAAGGTACGAACTTAGCCACAAGTACCGGGCAAAAGTTTTTTGGATCAGGAAGTGAAGAAACAATTTCGAGCCACACGCCAATTGACGGCTCGCAAATAGCCGACACCACCGTTACTTCTCGCGAAGATTACGATAAGGTTGTAGCCAAAGCGCAGGAGGCATTTAAAGAGTGGCGAATGGTTCCCGCTCCGAAACGCGGTGAAATCGTCCGCCAAATAGGACTTGAACTGCGCAAGCATAAAGAAGATCTCGGCCGCTTGGTCACCTACGAGATGGGGAAGATCTACCAAGAGGGGCTTGGCGAAGTCCAGGAAATGATCGACATTTGTGACTTTGCAGTAGGACAATCTCGTATGTTGTACGGTAAAACGATGCAGTCGGAACGCCCCAAACACCGCATGTATGAACAGTGGCACCCGTTGGGCATTACCGGTATTATCTCAGCTTTTAATTTTCCGGTGGCTGTCTACAGCTGGAATGCTATGATCGCTGCTATCTGTGGCAATGTGATGATCTGGAAAGGATCCGAAAAAACTCCCCTGTGCGGCATTGCCGTCCAAAATATTATTGCCAAAGTATTAAAGCGTAATGATCTGCCCGAAGGTATCTTCAATCTCATTACCGGAGGACGTGAAGTTGGCGAATGGATGACAGAGGATGAGCGTATTCCCCTAATTTCAGCAACCGGTTCTATTCGGATGGGCAAAGAAGTGGCCAAAACCGTTGGTGCACGCCTTGGCAAAACCATTCTGGAACTTGGTGGCAACAACGCAATTATTGTTTCCGAAAATGCCGATCTTGAAATGGCCGCTCGAGCAACCGTCTTTGGATCGGTAGGAACCTGTGGCCAACGCTGTACTTCTACCCGACGCCTTATTGTTCACGAAGACGTTTTTGATGAGCTAAAAGATCGTCTGGTTGAAATTTATAAAGATGTAAATATTGGGAATCCCCTGGATGAAGATACACTGGTAGGACCTCTTATTGATAAGCAAGCAGCTGAAAGTATGCAGCAAGCTCTTGAGGAAGTTCAAGAGGCCGGCGGCGAAGTCGTTTACGGCGGAGAAATACTGGAAAAGAAGAAGCTTAACGGAGGGCATTATGTGAATCCCGCTATCGTAATTGCTGAAAACGACTACGATATTGTACAGGAAGAGACTTTTGCACCTATACTTTACTTGATTAAATACAGTGATCTCGACGAAGCCATCGCCAAGCACAATGGTGTTAAACAGGGACTTAGCTCATCCATGTTTACCTTAAATATGAGAGAAGCTGAAACGTTCTTGAGTGCCCGTGGCTCAGATTGTGGTATTGCCAACATTAATGTAGGAACCAGCGGGGCCGAAATCGGTGGTGCATTTGGCGGCGAAAAAGAAACGGGCGGTGGACGTGAATCCGGATCCGATGCCTGGAAAGCATATATGCGCCGACAAACAAACACCATCAACTGGAGCGATGAAATGCCATTAGCTCAAGGTATTGAGTTTGATGTAGAATAGACTTCTACTTATAAATAACCTTATGCCAAAACAAAAAGCCCCGACATCGGGGCTTTTTGTTATAATATACTTGCCTAATAGTTTTAAAGAATACTGTACGAGAACCCAGCTGAAAGTACCTGCTTTATTTGCACCTCACGAGAAAAATCACTGTCATATACCATCACAAACTGGAATGACATATTCAGGTAATTATTTATTTTTCCTATCAGCTCGTTTGAAAAGTTAACATCAGTATTGTCTATATGGCGCTGCATATTCGTAAAAGTTTCAACTGAGCTGATCAATCGAACATTAGACACAATCTTCTTTTCAAAGTTCATTGCCAACGAATAACCTGGCTCAAATCGGAAAGTTTCACCCGGCTCAAGTCCATAACGTGTAGACAAGTCAGTATCATTTACAATAGTTTGTTTCATCGCCAAGCCGGCTTCAGCCGTAAAGTATTCTTCCGGTTGAAATGCAATACCTCCTATCTGCGTAAAATATGCCGGGGCGAAAAAGCGGGAAATTACAACGGGGGGATCAGTAGAATAATCATACCCCTGATCAAACTGTGTGCTAAAGTTTATATTACCGAAAGCACTCCATCGTTCATCTTCAAATAAGTAACTAAACTTATTGTTGATAGCAATACGGTCGTTGGTCTTGCGCGTTCCTTCATCTTCTATTCGTGCCTTCCCATACTTAAAATTCGTTCCCAGAGCATAAGCGAACTGCCCTTTTCGATATTTCGCATTAAACACGGTAGAAGCAGTAACACTTATTGTGTTTACACCACCTTGACTCCAGTTATCATAGGAAGCCTGAGAACCGCTTAAATCACTAATCCAATCAACCTGCCATCCTCTTAATGTATCCGCAACAACAACTTTACTATTAACATCTGACATATCACGTACCGAAATATCAGAATCGTTCTCCAGCAATTTACTGATCTCAATAGCTTCCTGACCTAAAGCCGGCGGAATGACTACAAAGATCATGATAAGAATGGCAATGAAAGAGAAATATTTTTGCATAAAATGTTTGATCGCTTGTAAGGACTTGACTTTTATTTTATCGGACTAAATATATGGACATTTTTACCCCGATAAAAGTTGCATTACGCAGATTTGGTCAATTTAACTGATTCGATTTGCTGACTTTCTACCACAACAGAAACATGTTCATCTAATTTAGTAGGCAACTCCATACCATAAAATTCTGCCTTTATAGGAAATTTACGGTGTCCGCGATCAACTAATACTGCAGTGTGTATTTCTGAGGGATTCATATAGCTTGAGATAATATTTAGTGCCTCAAACATCGTCTTTCCAGAAAAAATAACATCATCCACAATAACAGGATAGCTTTTATCCGGCAGGCTAATAGCCTCCAAATCGCTATGTGTATTTTTCTTTTTCAAAGGCAATTGAAATAATCGCACCTTATCATTAAACATGGGCGTTAAAATATTTTCCAGAGCAACGGCAACCACATAGCCTCGATCATTAATGCCGAAAAGATCTATGGGAGTATCCTCCACATTATGCTCTGCTATTTCGTGTGCCATTCGATTCAGGGATCGCGAAATACGTTCCCTGTCCATCAATACTAACTCTGACCCAGAATTCATCAACTTTGACTCTTTTATTTATTAGAAATAAACTGCTGCAAATAATTTATAATAAAGAAACAGCTTTGTACATTATTAATAATGAAAACATTACAACTTTACTATTAAAAAAGAGAGGTTCAATATGAGTCGTAAAACAAGTTTTCTGTTATTTACCACTTCATTTATAGGGGGATTAGCTGCCGGCCTTCTGTTATCACCTAAGAAAGGAAAACAAAACAGAGCCTGGCTTTCAGAAAATGCCTTAGAATTATCACGGTGGGCTAGGATACAACGCCGAATAGCTGAACATAAAAGCTCAAGAGAAATTGACAAACTTCGAAAAAATATCCAGCAGGGTATCCGCAAAAACATACCCGATCTTTATGAAGCCACTGATACTATTCCGTTAAGCGATGATAATATTTTGAATGAGTAAGTCAGCCTCTCCATATCATGAAAAGTTACTACATAAGATCTGGGTAAACCGACACTTCAACTTTCACAATCTCGAAACAATTGACGGGCAAAAAATTCGCATTCATGATCCGGGGCGGATTAATAAGTCCGACGGGCCCGACTTTTTATCTGCAGAAATTACAGTCGAGCAGCTCCGATGGTTTGGAAATGTTGAATTGCATTGGTCGCTACCCGACTGGCGGGCTCACAATCATCACAATGATCCGAATTACGACAATGTTATTCTTCATGTCGTCTACAATACTACCGATAGTCACAGCCGAAGAAGTGATGAGACACAGATACCCACTCTTTGTTTAGCTCCATACCTCTCCCGACCACTGCAATCTTTTCTCAAACAATATCAACGCAACCCGGAACTACCCTGTGCGGGTCAACTTTCTTTCATATCAGAAGAAGCCTTTGCTCAACAGCTTCAAAAAGCTCACAAAGAATATTTTGAACAAAAAGTAGATGACCTTATTGCTTTCTATGAAGCTTCTCTTCCTCCATCAAAGGCATGGCAGAAAATGCTTACCATTGGTCTCTTTGACGGCCTTGGGATATCTCATAATAGAGCTCAGATGCGCAAATTGGCTAATCTTCTATTTAATAAAACCATTGACGCTTACTCAAAAAACACATTTCGCATTCGGGCTTTAAGGCTTGCCGGGGTCAATGCTACAGCCAACGATAATCCCCAAGAATTTATTAACTGGAACCACAAAGGATGCCGTCCCGGCAACCATCCGAGGCTTCGCATCCAACAAGCCACAGAACTCTTCTGGCACATTTACCAACGCCCATTCGAACAATGGTTGCAGGGTGATCTTGACAAATTGTGGGAAGAACTGCTCGATGAGGTACAAACAAAACCCGGAATCGGCCAGGAACGGGCATCGATTCTATTCGGAACCGTATTTCTGCCCTCGATGTATTTCCTCGGAAACCTATTTTTCAAAGAAGGGCTTAAAAGCCATTGTTGGTCACTTTGGCAAAAACATGAGGCTCAAATTCCCTCCTCACTGCTTAAACTTTTTAATAATACTGATATGCCCTCTTCTCTCTATAAGAAGAAGCTCGGATCCATCTATCAACTCCGATCCTATTGTCGACCGCGCAACTGTCAAGATTGTAAAGTTTTTAAAAGTGTAATTTCTTCTTGATTCAGAACGTGTAAATTCATATCATCTGCATCTGTTGAAAAAGGCATGAAATTGCCCGGTCGTCTAATGGCAGGACAGCGGTTTTTGGTACCGTCAGTGGGGGTTCGAGTCCTCCCCGGGCAACAAAATTATAAAGGATGACTTCACAGCCATCCTTTTCTGTTTTTTATAACTTCCTGAAAACTCGCTTCGTTGGATACGCCCTTAGCCATATTTGCCGGACGCAGCAATCTTGCTCTTTCAAGAGCTATTGCTGAAAAATACGGTACTGATTTAGGTGAAGTTACCATCAAGCCGTTTTCAGATGGTGAGCTCTATGTAAAATATGAGCAGAGCATTCGCGGCGAAGATATTTTTGTGGTACAATCTACCCCGCCGCCGGGCAATAACATCATGGAGTTATTATTACTCTTGGATGCTGCAAAGCGGGCTTCGGCAAAGCGAGTAACAGCTGTAATTCCCTATTTTGGGTATGCCCGGCAAGATCGAAAAGATCAGCCTCGCGTTTCTATTGCCTCTAAGCTGATGGCAAATCTGCTTACCGAGGCCGGTGCTGATCGTATTTTGACAATGGATCTGCATGCAGCACAAATTCAGGGCTTTTTTGATATTCCGGTTGACCATCTATATGCAAGCCGGTTATTTATTGATTATTTTAGTGACCACCCAATTGAAAATTTGGTAGTGGTAGCTCCCGATGTGGGAAGTCTTAAAATGGCTCGTGCATATGCTAAACGTCTGGGAGCACGCCTTGCTTTTATTGATAAGAGAAGGCCTAAACAGAATGTAGCCGAAGTAATGAATATTGTCGGTGAAGTTGAAAATAAAAATGTGCTGATTGTTGATGATCTTATTGACACAGCAGGCACATTAACAAATGCGGCTTCCGCACTGAAAGATCGCGGAGCACTTAATATTATAGCAACATGTACGCATCCTATTTTGTCTGGGCCTGCGTACCAACGAATTGAAGATTCACCTATTGATCAGCTGTTGGTTACTGATACGGTGCCGCTGCGTAAGCCGTCGAGCAAAATTAAGGTTTTGAGCGTAGCGGGTATTTTTGCTGAAGCAATACAGCGTATCCACACCAACGATACAATAAGTGCACTTTTTGACGATTAAACTAACGTTTTAGGATTATGATTACTCCAGAAGTAGTAGATTTAGAAGGAAAAAAACGAGAAACAGGCCGTAAAGCCGCTGACGCTCTCCGGGATGCTATGCGCGTACCGTGTGTTATGTATGGACCGGAGGTGGACGAAAATGTTCATTTTTCGATTGATGAGCTGGAATTCGAAAAAGTATTGAGCGAAAGCAAACGTCAGATCCTTAACATTACGATTGATGGCGAGGAGTACGAAACACTTCTTAAAGAGGTGGAATTTCACCCGTTGACCGATCGTCCAGTACATGCAGATTTTTATGTAATGGCCGATGATCATAAGGTAACATTGAGTGTACCTATTAAACTGGAAGGAACTCCTGTTGGTGTTACAGAAGGCGGCGGTCGTATTTTCCAACCTATGCATATCTTGCGCATCCGCGTGAAGCCAGATCTCATTCCTGGAGCCTATACCGTTGATATTAGTGAACTAGAAATTGGTGATTCTCTACACGTCCGCGATCTTGAGCTTGAAGGAATTATTCCGCTCGATGATCTGGGACGAACGCTGGTTACTATTCGTCCTCCAAAATCCGAAGCGCTCCTTACTTCTTCACTTATTACCGAAGAGCCAGAAGAAGAGCTCGAAGAAGGCGAAGAAGCACTCGAAGAAGGCGAAGAGCTTGCAGAAGGTGAAGAAGCCGAAGAGGGTGAAGAAACCGAAGGCGACGAAGAAACAACCGAATAATAGTATTGACCAAACCAGCGTAACTGCTTTATGCCGTTAATCATAGGTCTGGGAAACCCCGGAAGTAAGTACGCTGGCACACGTCATAATATCGGTTTTGAATTTATCGATAAGCTGGCAACCTCGTTGTCAGTACGAATGGGGCCTGGAAAAGGCCCTTTTTATGTAGGCAAAGGAAATCATGCAGGACATTCGATTTACCTGATCAAACCCACTACTTATATGAACAACAGTGGTGATGCGCTACAACAGGCAGTAAACTGGTATAAAGAAGATGTTGGCAACTGCTTGGTTTGCTATGATGATCTGGATCTGGATGTGGGAACGATTCGTTTGCGTCCGGGAGGAAGTGCAGGCGGACATAACGGAATAAAAGATATTATCAATAAATTAGGGACGAACTCTTTCCCCCGGTTGCGTATTGGAATTGGAAATGACTTTCCAAGAGGACAACAAGTACAGCACGTACTTTCCTCCTTTTCTGATGATGAGCGTACAACTATTGAATCAACCTTGGACAATGCGGTGGATGCCGCTCTCTGTTTTGTCAGAGAAGGCATTGATCAGTCAATGAACAAGTTTAACTAATCAACTACTAACTTATCCAAATAAACCAAAGCTGACATGAATACCTTATTAACCTACTTAATACCGGTTAGTGGTATACTTGCGCTACTGTATACCTTCTTAAAATCGTCTTGGGTTAACAAACAAGACACCGGCACGAAAAAAATGGCGACTATCAGCTCACACATACAACGTGGAGCAATGGCTTTTCTAAAAGCCGAATATAAAGTTCTATCTATATTTGTAATTGCTGTAGCAATCCTGTTGGCCGTTACAGCTAATGCCCAAACATCGCACTGGCTTGTATCTGTCTCATTTGTTGTAGGTGCTTTTTGTTCAGGCCTTGCAGGTTTTATCGGCATGCGTGTTGCTACCAAAGCAAATGTACGTACAACCAATGCCGCAAGAAGCAGTCTTAGCGAAGGTCTAAAAATCGCTTTTGCCGGTGGTTCTGTAATGGGGCTCGGTGTTGTTGGATTAGGTGTGCTCGGTCTTGGCTTTTTATTCCTCGTATTTGGTGAGATGTTTGGAACCGGATCGGCTGCAAGTGTTAATAAAGTACTGGCCGTTGTAACCGGCTTTTCATTTGGAGCCTCTTCCATCGCACTATTTGCTCGTGTAGGTGGCGGTATTTACACCAAGGCGGCAGATGTAGGCGCCGACCTTGTTGGTAAGGTTGAAGCGGGTATTCCTGAAGATCATCCCTTAAACCCTGCTACCATTGCCGATAACGTTGGTGATAATGTAGGCGATGTTGCCGGAATGGGCGCCGACCTTTTTGAATCATATGTAGGATCTATCATCGGTACCATGGTCCTTGGGGCTGCTTTTATGGCCAATCCTGAATGGTCGGATAATTTTAGCGGACTTTCTGCCGTATTGCTTCCTCTTGTTTTAGCTGGAACAGGAATTCTCACCTCTATTCTGGGAACCTTCTTTGTACGCGTTAAAGAAGGCGGTAATCCTCAAACTGCTCTTAATATTGGAGAATTTGTTTCCGCTGCTGTAATGTTGATAGCATCATATCTCTTGATTCAGTGGATGCTCCCTGAGAGCTGGGCTCATACTACTATCTTTGGTGATGAACTAACTATTACCAGCATGGGAGTTTTTTGGTCAACTATTTTTGGACTTGCAGCCGGATTGCTCATTGGCCTTATCACTGAGCACTATACTGGAACCGGTACTGGTCCCGTCAAATCCATTGTAGAGCAATCATCAACTGGTGCTGCTACAAATATTATTGCCGGCGTAGGCGTAGGAATGATCTCTACTGCTATTCCTATTGTAATCATTGCTACTGCAATGATTGCTTCATACGAGTTTGCAGGATTATATGGAATCGCTATTGCTGCAGTAGGCATGCTCTCCAATACCGGTATTCAGCTGGCAGTTGATGCTTACGGACCTATTTCTGACAATGCTGGTGGTATTGCCGAAATGTCGGAATTGCCTGGCGAAGTACGTGAACGCACAGATAAGCTTGATGCAGTAGGGAACACGACTGCTGCCATCGGTAAAGGATTTGCCATTGGCTCTGCGGCATTAACAGCACTTGCATTGTTTGCCGCATTTATCACTTCTTATAATGCAACCCACGAAGTAGCACTAACGGGTATTAATATCACCCAACCCAAAGTAATGGGAGCCCTTTTTATAGGAGCTATGTTACCCTTCCTGTTCTCAGCGCTTTCTATGAAAGCGGTAGGACGTGCAGCCATGTCAATGATTGAAGAGGTACGACGACAGTTCAATGATATTCCGGAACTTCGGGCGGGTCTTGATGCCATGAATCGCAACGAAGGCACCAAGCTCGAAAACTGGTCCGAAGAAGATCAGGATACCTTTGAAACGGCTATTGGTAAAGCTGAATATGAAAAATGTGTTGCCATTTCTACTACGGCTTCACTCCGAGAAATGGTTGCTCCCGGCGTTCTTGCTGTGGTAGTACCTGTTGCTTTCGGATTCCTTGGCGGGGCCGAAATGCTCGGTGGATTACTTGCTGGTGTTACCGCTTCCGGTGTGCTAATGGCACTATTCCAATCAAATGCCGGCGGTGCTTGGGATAACGCCAAGAAAATGATTGAAGAAGGTTATGAGTATAACGGAGAAATGCTAAACAAAGGCTCTGATGCTCATAAAGCTTCTGTTGTTGGTGATACTGTAGGCGATCCATTCAAGGATACCTCAGGTCCATCACTCAATATTCTTATTAAGCTTATGTCGGTTGTTGCTCTTGTAATTGCAACAATGATCTAAGTTGAAGCACTTAAGACTTTAAGCCCTGCCCCGACTTTTGGGACAGGGCTTTTTTATTTGAGTTTATTGCGGGATGTGTATTGCCTATCTTTTCCCTCTGATAAAATCTTCTAACGCAATCCCAAACAGGCATCACTTGTATGGATATATTTAAGCTGTTCTTTAATCATGATCTGCGGCTGGATAAACTGGCCAAACGCAATGCTAATAAAACAAAAGAAGAAGTCGAGGCTACCCTTGAAGATTTTATGCAGCCGGATCCCACTTATTCTAAGTTTTATATTACCGGCACAGATCTCGATAAAGAAAAGTTTGGGATAAACGTACTTTCCAAAAGCGACGCCATACTTCAAAATCTCAACACTGCTTTTAAAAATCATCGCTTTACCTCTACGACAAACGAATCCTTCGATTCTCTAACAGATGGCCTAAAAAACATGCAGATTGGAGAAGCCTTGTTACTCTCAGATACCAACAATTTGCCCGATGTAGATTTAGCAACCTTGACTATTGATGAAGAAACAAAAGTGGGACATAAAAAAGATGAAATAAGATCGGTAATAGAGTCAGGAGCATATCTCCTATATAAAGAGCCGGCCCACCACGGCTTTGATCTTCACCTTTTTTCTGAGGAAAATATTTATCCGCTTTTGTTTGAAGCTTTCAAACCCTTGATTGATAATGAGTTCCGGTTTTTCAGTATTAACAACAAGCGTATGCGTTCAGAGAGACATTTCTATTTTGAGACATGGACGCTGGATAACCCCCCGCATGGTGCCGAAGAGGTCTTTTCTGAAACAACGTTATAACTAATAGCCAATCGTTTTGGCCCGAACCATTGGCTATTCCATCCTTGCTATTCCTATAATTTTTAAATTACCTCGGCTTTTCGTTACTTAGTACTTAATATTATTAAGTACTACAGGGATACATTACATTTATTTAAGATCAGATTTCTTTCAATAGATATACTGATTAGAACGACTATGTATTAGGGATCGGAATTTGTATAGCAAATTTACCAATAATCATCCAGTTAAGAGACGGCTGAGATTGCTATACCCTTTTCCTCTTATTTCAAACCTTCATTAAAATTATACCTATATGAATAGAGCAATGTTCAAAAAGTTATCGGTGGCACTGGTGATGGTCTTTTCATTCACTCTGGTAATTACCACACAGGCTTACGCTCAAACACAAATTTCGGGATCCGTTGTCGATGCCGAAGATAACTCCCCGCTGGGAGGTGTCAATGTAAGCGTAAAGGGAAAAGTAATAGGAACATCCACGGAAACGAATGGGGAGTTTTCGCTTAATACACAACAAGATCCCCCACTGACACTCGTATTTACCATGGTGGGTTTTAAAACTAAAGAGGTCCAAATTACTGAAAGCACAGTGACTGACTTAACAGTCGAACTTTCAGAAGCAGCAATTGTAGGAGATGAGGTCGTTGTATCTGCATCACGAGTAGAAGAAAATATTCTAGAATCTCCCGTCTCCATCGAAAAGTTGGATGCAATAAGTATACAACAATCTGCATCACCCAGCTTTTATGAATCTCTTGCCAATCTAAAGGGCGTCGATTTTAGCACACAGAGTATCACATTTAAATCGATCAATACCCGTGGATTTAATGCTAATGGCAACACTCGCTTTGTTCAACTTATTGACGGAATTGATAATCAGGCCCCGGGATTAAACTTCCCTGTTGGTAATGTAGTGGGTATTCCCGAGCTTGATTTGGAAAGTGCAGAATTGATTCCGGGTGTGGCATCAGCGCTCTACGGCCCAAATGCTATCAACGGAATTCTTCTGCTGAACAGCAAAAGTCCGTTTAAGTACCAAGGGCTCTCGGCACAAGTTAAAATGGGAGCAAATCACTTCGACTCCAATGTTGAAGATCCCTCTCTATATCAAGACTACGGACTGCGTTATGCCAACGCCATAAATAACAAGTTCGCTTATAAATTCAATTTCTCCTATTTGCGTGCTCAAGACTTTGTGGCCCAAGACACGCGCGATACCGGTCCAGCCTCATACGGTGTCGTAGAACGCGGCGCTACCTCACGCAACGGTAATCGTGTTTATAATGGAGTTAACGTTTATGGGAACCAACTGCTTACCATCGGCCAAATTGCCGACCAGCAGATCGCAGCAGGCAACCAAGATGTAGCTGCCATCAGAAATTTATTGCCCGACGGCTCAGCCGGAGCTTTTACGCCCACAGGATTTCCTGAATCATCCTTCGTAGATAACACCTCCGAGAGCTTAAAACTTGGTTCTGCACTACATTATCGTATAACTGATGACTATGAGATCTTAGGTCAATTTAACTGGGGTACCGGAAGTTCAGTATATACAGCCAACGACCGTTTCGTTCTTGATGATTTTAATATCTGGACGGCTAAATTTGAGATCAAAAATCCTAATTTCTTTGTCCGCGCCTATACCACCCAAGAAGATGCAGGCGATACCTATGCTGCCAACACCCTGGCTACACTTATTAACGTAGAAACTTTTGTACCGGCTTATTTTCAAACATTTGCAAATGCTCGTACACAGGGAGCAACCGTTGAAGAAGCGCATGCCCAAGCCCGTGTCGCAGGGAATCAGGCGCAACCTCAACCGGACAGCCAGGGATTCCAAACGCTCTCCAATGAACTGAGAAACGCACCCATTTCTGAAGGCGGCGCCCTGTTTATCGAGAAGACAGGATTATGGCATGCCGAAACAAAATACAACTTCGCAGATATTATTGATCCTTCTACTGTGGAACTAATTGTGGGAGGTAATGTCCGCAGGTATGACTTAAATTCAGAAGGCACCCTTTTTGCCCTCCAAGATAATGGCGAAGAGTTCGATATCGATGAGTTTGGGGCTTACGTGCAAGCATCAAAAACATTAGCTGACGAAAAATTAGATCTCCAGGGATCGCTTCGATATGATAAAAACGAATATTTCGACGGGCAGTTCAGTCCTCGATTTTCAGCCGTTTTTACAATTGCCAACAATCATAATATCAGAGCCTCCTTCCAGCGAGGCTTCCGGATCCCCAGTACACAAACCCAGTTGATTGACCTGGATGTGGTAACTCGACGGCTGATCGGTAGCAATCCGGTGCTTATCGATCGTTATAACTTTGAAACCAATACTGTTTATTACGAAGACAGTATCGAAGAAGCACGGGGAGCTCTTAATGCCGGGCAATCAATGGCCGAAGCTCGTGATTTGCTGGAACCGGTTACATTTGATGAGTTTGAAACCGAAAAGGTGAATTCATTCGAAATTGGCTACAAGACACTCATCAATAACAAGTTATTCTTAGACGCTTATTACTATTACAGTGCCTATGAAGACTTCATCGCCGAAATCCAGTTTACCCAAGCTGTTGATATCAATGAACGAGGAAATGAAGATGCTCGTGACGGTTTCGATCCTGCTCCGGGTTTCAATCCAGATTCCGACAGCGGCAAAGAGGACATTATCAACAATAGCGTGCCCAATGGACGTCTGCAATCGTACGGTGTCGATGTTAATGCTGATGGTACCGTTGAAGCGCATGGCTTTGCATTTGAAGCCAAATACGTAATCGGTAACGGGTATTCATTGGGAGGAAACATGGCGTTTAATAAGCTGATCTCGCAACAGGATCTCATTGATCAAGGTTTTCGCGCCGAATATAATACTCCCGAATGGCGATATAACATCAACTTAGAAAATCGTAAAGTCACCCCAAATATCGGGTTTAATGTGGTGTATCGCTGGCAGGATGCCTTCCTTTGGGAATCGTCATTCGGAAAAGGTGTGATCGATGCCTATGGCACACTTGATGCCCAAATAAGCTATCGACTGCCATCATTGAATACCTCAATAAAATTGAGCGGCAGTAATATTTTAAACAGCCACCATGTGACATCATTTGGCAACCCTCGGCTGGGAGCCATCTATTTGATCTCCTTCACTTTCGATCAATTCATGAATTAAACTACTGATACCATGATATCTTATTTAAAAACATTATTTGCTTTATTATTTATCGCTGCCTTTTTGTTTTCATGTGAAGGCAGTTATGATTCTCTTGTTGAAGATCAGCTCGAAGAAAATCCAACCCCCGAACCTATTTCCGGAGATGCGGGGTCAGCTGATTTCAGCAACTATATAGCCATCGGTAATTCGTTGACGGCCGGTTACATGGACGGAGCGCTTTATAACATGGGACAAGAATATTCCCTTGCTGCTCTCCTCCACCAGCAAATGCAATATGCGGGAGCCCCCGGCAATTTTAACCAGCCTGATATTAATTCTGAACTCGGGTTTAATACGTCCGTTGAACAACCGCAGGGAGGGCCGATTTTAGGTCGATATAAGCTGGATACCAGTATTCCGGGCCCATCCCCGACAGTAGGAGGCGATGAAATCACTCCCTACGAAGGAGATACCGGTGAACTCAACAATTTTGGTGTACCCGGGATACTTGTTGGTCAATTGTTAACTCCTGCTACCGGTGGGCCACAGTCGGACCCTGCGTTTAATCCCTTTTATGCTCGATTTGCTTCAAATCCAGGTTCATCAACCATACTGGGAGATGCGGTCGCCACACAACCTTCATTTTTTACACTTTGGATTGGGAACAATGATGTGTTGGGATACGCAGTATCAGGAGCATCAAATCCTAATATTTTAACATCGGAGCAGGATTTTGAAAACTATTTTACTACGACTATAAGTCAACTAATGAACAATACCACCGCAAGTGGTGTCGTAGCAACAATCCCCCCTGTTTCTACGGTCCCCTTTTTCCAAGCAGTTTCCTATGATGCAGTAGAGTTATCGGCCGAAGAAGCAACACAACTCAATCAGGGATTAGCCAGTGTCAATGCTGCCCTGCAAGCAGTAGCTGACCAATTCCCTAATCGCTCTCAAGAGGATATGGATGCCCGAAAGGTTAATTACCAAGAAGGATCCAATCCTATTTTAGTCAATGATCCTGACTTGCCCAAGCTAGATAATGAATTTGACGCTCTGGGTCTACCTCCAGAACAACGCCAAGCTTTGAAACCATATGAACAATCACGTCCACTAAATGCCAATGAACTGGTTACCTTATCAGCCGGAGCCGTGCTGGGGACAGAGTTAAATCCACAAAGTCAGACACCAACTACCATAGGCGTGGTTATTCCTTTGGGGTATGACTCGCAGGAGTCGGCTTTTGGTGATGCTTACTACTTGACCGTCCCTGAACAACAGCAAATTCAAAGCAGAACCACAGCCTTTAATACAATTATTGCCACCACTGTTGCCCAAAACTCCGACCGGTTGGCACTTTTCGATATCAATGCCGGTTTTCCTGGAAACCCCAATACCAATTTGGGTGCTTTTGCGGACCTATTTGGCGTTGACGGTGAGTTGGGAATCCGTGTTCAGGGTACGCTACTACAGCCCGATTTTTCTCCCAATGGCGTATTTTCCACGGACGGCATCCATCCCAACCCAAGAGGAAATGCCATTTTGGCTAATGAGTTTATCCGTGTTATTGAAAGCGCATTCGGAGCGAGTATTCCGGAAGTAGATGTACTTGATTTACCAAGCGTCCAGCTTTGTGCAGGAAATTGTGTAAGCCAACAGCAGGAGAAAAGAGTATCAGAAAATTTCACCTTCGGAATTTCTGTAAAATAAATTCTTCCCAGATATAACACTTATAAAGAGGTCATCTCAATATTGAGATGACCTCTCTTTTTTCGACTCTTATTTTGATAACCTACTAATTATCAATAACCGTGGGCTTGACTGCGGATCATAATTTCCGCCTTGATAATCCCCATTTACATCTATAATCTCCAGGTTTCTCTTATCCATCTCTTTTTTAAACCAATCCAATCCATACAACTTCACACGCTCCCAGTAAACACGGGGTTTATCTAATTTATCTCCCGCAAATGCAATATCTTTATGAATTGCTCCATTTTTGATATAGCGCTTAATCTCATATTGTATTCCTTGAAACTCTCCTTCCTCCTCGGACACAAAATCTTGTTTTACCTTCTCCGCATTTAGATAGTCGAGCACAAAAAGCCCCTCCTTTTTCAGCATTTTTATGACACTATCCAACACAGAAGCATTTTCTTCGTCACTTTTAAAATAGCCGAAGGTCGTAAATAAGTTTACGATGGCGTCAAATTTCTGGGGCAATGGATCTCGCATATCACGCACCTTAAATTCCGTATTTTGCAATCCAAGTTCGCTGGCTTTCTCTTTCGCTGTTTTTATCGCTTCCGGGGATAGGTCAATACCTGTAACCTCATACCCGCGTTTTGCCAAGTTATGCGAGTGTCGTCCCCGGCCACACCCCAAATCAAGAATAGAGTGATACTGCTCTGATAGCAGGGTTTCTTCTAAAAATTCAATTAGCTGTTCTGCTTCCTTTTCATCCCGATCGGCATACAGTTTTTCGTAAAGGGGACTGTTGAACCACTCTTCGAACCAATCCATAAGGCAATTTTATTGCTATTTACATTATTTTATGCACGAATGAAGTAAAAAAGTACGCTTATTGCAAACTGATACTTTTATATTTGCCAAGGTTTTGATTATTTATAGTTAACGCTGTTAACTATGAGTAAACGGCAAAATGAAACCGGTTACACCTCAATAGTTTGAATAACGATCATCTCAACAACTAAATAAACATCAAAAATCTATGCGAAAACTAATTGCTACTATTTGTCTTGTATTTTTGTGTGCAGGATCCGCATTTGCCAGCGGATTTTCGATCTATGAGGCCAGTGTACGAGCCAACGGAGTGCTCGGCGCTTTTTCGGCCTATGCTGATGACGCATCAACTATCTTTTATAATCCCGCTGGTTTAGGTGGATTGGAAGGAATAAATATAACCGGCGGCGCCACTATTATTGCTCCCCGCTCTTCTTTTCGAAATCTCTCACCATTAGGCCCTATGGGGCAAGAAACCAAGATGGAGAAACAGGAATTCTTGGTTCCAAACTTTTATGGCTCCTATCAAATTACCAACAATTTAACCGCGGGAATTGGAGTTTATGCTCCATTTGGACTCGGTACCAAATGGCCTGAAGACTGGGTAGGCAGAGGATCTTCAATAGAAACCAGCATTGAAACTATTTTTGTTACCCCTTCGGTAGGGTACGAGTTTTCCGATACGGGGATCGGTAATATCCGAGTTGGGGCCGGCTTGCGCATTGCGGCACACGGAAAGGTAAAACTGAGCCGCGCCGTCACCAACTTCTCCCCTGAAGGTACGTTTGCTCTGGACGGAGATCTTAAAGAGCCTGCCTTCGGATTTAATGCCGGCCTTCAATACGAACCCACAGACAAAGTTACACTTGGATTTACCTATCGAAGTGAAGTTACTACTGAGTTTGAAGGTGATGCCACATTTCAAAATCTGAGTGTCGGCTTCCCCTCCTCTGCTCAGGGCGGTGCAGAAATTACGCTACCCGCAAGCTATGTAGTAGCTCTTAATGTAGAGCCCATTGAAGGCTTAAGAACTGAGCTCGACTACGTCTGGTGGGGCTGGTCAAGTTACGATGAACTTGCTATTGAATTTGATCAACCCATACCTGCACTCGGAGGCAGTACAATCGTAAACGAGCGAAATTATGACAATTCATGGCAGCTGCGTTTTGGGGCTGAATATACTGAGTTACCTGTTGAAGGCTTAACGGTCCGCGGGGGTATTGCCTATGACGAAAATCCCATTCGCGATCGTTATGTAGATCCAACCCTTCCGGATTCCGATCGCTGGTTATTTTCCGGTGGTTTAAGCTATCAGGTTACTGATTATCTTGCTGTTGATGCCTCTTATATCTTTATCCGGGCTAAGCAACGAAAAGTTACAAACACTCATGAAGGCGGCATTGACGGTGTTTATACCACCTATGCCAATCTTCCCGGCCTCGGCTTCACACTGAATTTATAATTGAATTAAGGATATTACGCTATGAATTATTTAATAAAACATTCCAAGAAACTTCTGTCGCTGGTTCTTGTACTGGCGCTCATTACAAGTTGTAAGGATTATCAGGATCTGGATGTTGAACCGGTAGATACCGGCGACGCTGACTTTTCTTCGTACGTTGCGGTTGGGAACAGCTTGACGGCAGGCTTTCAAAGCAATGCTCTCTATGAAGATGCTCAGGAGTACTCGTTCCCAAACCTACTGGCTCGTCAACTACAGATCGAAAACTTTGAACAACCATTAATTGGTAATCCTGGTATTGGTGATCCCGGACGTATTGAGCTTACCAGTTTGGAGAATAGTACTACACAATACAATACCAACCAAGGACAACCAATTAATACCGGAATTGGTCAACCTTATAATAATCTGGGCGTACCCGGCATAAAAGTTGATGCATACCTTAATGCCCCTGACAACAATCCCTTTTATCCACTAATTGTAAATGAAGGAAATCCACAAAGCCCATTACCAAATATCCATGCTGCTGTTGAGGCATTGCAACCAACAGTTGTATCATTCTGGCTGGGAAATAACGATATCCTTACTTACGTAACAAGTGGTGGACTCCGTCAATTTACGAATCCATCCAATTTCCAGACGCAGTATGTTTCTGCCATTACCCAGATTCAAAATCTGGAATCTGATCCAACAGTAATCACAGCAAATATACCATCCGTAGCAAGTATTCCTTTCGCTACAACCGTTGGCCCCCAGTTCCAAGCTCAAATTGAAGGCAATGAACAAGTACCTGGGTTGGTCGTTCAGAAAACTTTCTATCAGGAAAATCAGCAAATTGGAGCATCAGAGAATCGAGAACCGGCTGGTTTGATTGAAAAAGTTAATCTAGATGATCCTTCTCAAGCACTTATCTTATTGACGGCACGAGACTATCTGCCTTATATAGGAGTAAGTGCTAATCCTCAGGCTCCATCATATGATGAAGCAGCCGTTACTGCTATTCTCAATTATTGGAGAGGGTATATCGTCAATGCTGGTGTAGCAACAGAGCAGGAAGTTGCGAATTATTCTCAATCAGATATTGAGGATACCATGACCCAAATTACCATTGGACAGTACGAACAAACGTTTGGTCCTGCAGAAGCCCAAACATTCGCAGCAAACTATGATGGATTTAATTTTGATGAGCCATTTGGATTGAGCGGCCAAAATCCATTTCCAAATCAATTTGTACTTGGTACAAATGAGATTAGCATCACCAATACAGTAACCGGAATCTTCAATTCTGTTATTGCCTCACAAGGTGATGTCCAGTTTGATGTGAACAGCTTTTTTGATCAGGTCATCCAGGATGGTCAGTATACTGATCCCAACTCCAATGTAACTTTACAACCTACCATTGGAAGCTTGTTTAGTCTGGATGGCATCCATCCCTCTAATCGCGCTCATGCGGCCTTGACTAATGAGCTGATTGAAACACTTAACAGTGCAACCAATGGGGACATCGATAAAATAAATATAGCTAAGATCCCTGAAGGTATTCCTGTTGCAAATTAATAAGCAACAATTTGTTCAATGAGTTCAAAGCGGAGGGACTTTCCCTCCGCTTTTTTTATTTGTTGGATTTCGATTCCTCCCTGCCCTTTGTATCTTCCGCTGAACTTAAAATGATTAACCCTATGACTTTCAGCGAAAAACTAAGATCAGCTGTACAAAATACCGAGTCCGCCCTTTGTGTGGGACTTGATCCCAACCTGGATTTGATGCCGGATCCGATCACTTCTAAGCATAACCCTGATCATCTCAAAGTAGAACAATTCCTTAAAAAGGTAATTGATGTAACAACTGAATACTGTGCAGCATATAAACCAAATCTCGGTTTTTTTGAAGCATTGGGTACGGCCGGATGGCAGACGTTTGAGGCCATCTTAAACTATATCCCGGATAACAAGATCATAATCGCCGATGCCAAACGCGGGGACATCAATTCTACTGCTCAGCATTATGCCAATGCCTTTTTTGATCACTTTGATGTAGATGCCGTAACCTTGAATCCTCTCATGGGTTTTGAAACCCTGGATCCATTTCTGAATGATACCTCTAAAGGCATTTACGTACTGACGTTGACTTCAAATCCCGGAGCTAAAGACATCCTGCTAAAAGAATTAGCGGGAGGACAAACTATTTCGAGCTTTATTTCCGGAGAGCTAAAGATAAAGCAGCAATCAAGCAAAACCTCTATCGGGATGGTCGTAGGAGCAACAAAAGCAAACATGTTAGAACCTGTCATCAAGGAATTTTCCGAATCTCCATTGCTTATTCCGGGAGTTGGCAAACAGGGAGGCTCGATTGAAGAACTCAACAAATCTCTGGAACAACACTCTGGTATTCCCCTTATCAACTCCAGCAGGAGTATCATTTATGCAGGCAACAATGAAATTAACTGGCATCGCCAGGTAGCTGACGCTGCAAAGAATCTAAAAACGAAATTAGCCCCAATCACAAAACGCTATGTCTAAACAGAAGAAAAAAACGGTTATTGTATTTACAGATGGCGCCTGCAGTGGAAACCCCGGTCCCGGTGGATGGGGCGTACTGCTACAGTGGAATGGAGAAGAAAGAGAATTAACGGGCGGTGCAAAAGATACTACCAACAATCGCATGGAGATGCGCGCCGTAATTGAGGCACTGAATGCGCTTAACCAGCCCTGCCACGTAAAAATTCACAGCGACAGTGCTCTAATTGTGAACGCCTTTAAACAAGGCTGGATAGATGCCTGGCTTAAACGAGGATGGAAAAAGGCCAATAAGAAACCGGTTGAAAATCGAGACTTGTGGGAGGAGATGCTCACTGCTATGCAACCGCATGATGTCGAATGGATAAAAGTTAAAGGACATTCTGATAATGAGCGTAACAACCGAGTAGATGCGTTGGCAGTAGAGGCTTCGAAGCGGTTTCAATAATCCTACCTTGCAGGGATTTATTGCAATAAATCCCTGCCAAACATCCCTTTAAATCTTTCTCCTTTCCAACGCTTTCAAATTTGCAAAAGGTTTGGTCTTCATATCTGAAAACATCTGGCGCTGAGCCATCATATAACCCGTGATGGCAATCATAGCAGCGTTATCAGTGCAATAAGCCAATTTGGGAATATGCAGTTCACAACCGGTTTGCTCTGCCAATTTATTAGTTTTTCTTCGCAACATGGAATTAGCTGATACCCCTCCTGCCAAAGCGATTGTATTTACCCCAGTATACTCAATTGCATTGCGAAGTTTCTTAACCAATACCTCGGTAATCGCATGCGATACACTGGCACAAATATCATCCAAGTGTTCATCCAAAAATTGTTTTTCATTGTCCTGATCTTCTAAAAAGTACTTAACTGATGTTTTGAGTCCCGAGAAACTAAACTCAAAATCATTATCCAACATTGCCTGGGGAAAGTCATGGAAGTTTGGATCTCCATGCTCTGATCGCTCGTCTATAACAGGCCCCGCCGGATAAGGCAGCCCTAAAATTTTGCCAATTTTATCAAACGCTTCCCCAGCCGCATCATCACGGGTTTGTCCCAACAAGGTATGCTCAAAGGGAGCCGTAACATGCACGAGCTGGGTATGACCTCCGGAAACTGTTAATGATACAAACGGATATTCAGGTTTATCATCGATAAAGTTGGCATAGATATGGGCATCCATATGATTAACACCCACCAAAGGAATATTACGGGATAGGCATAGTCCTTTAGCAAAACAAAGTCCAACCAACAGTGAACCCATTAACCCCGGCCCCTGCGTTACCGCCACTGCATTGATATCAGAAAGCGGTATAGCTCCCTCTTCAAGGGCCTGCTGCACCGTATGCCAGATAGTCTTGTGATGCGCCCGCGATGCGAGCTCGGGCACAACCCCGCCATACTGCTGATGAACGGCCTGAGACGCTATTATATTCGACTGGAGGCCATCATCAGTATAAACAGCAGCGGCTGTCTCGTCACACGATGACTCAATACCCAAAATATTCATAAAAATTAACTTGATCTCATTTCAAACTCGTTTATAAACCTGAAATAACACTACGACAATCGCCTATATATCCTATGCAATACTCAACATGCGCTCGATCGGCAGGTGAGCTCGTTCGGCCAATTCGGCATCTACTTTGACCTCATACTGCTCATACTTCAAGGCATCATATAACTTTTCAAGGTTTATCATCTTCATATATTCACAAACCGAATTCTCATTCGCAGGATAGAATTGCTTTCCCGGATTCTCTTTGCGCATGCGATGTAAAATACCGGTCTCTGTAGCCACTACAAATTCTTCGGCCTCCGATTCTTGTGCTTGCTTTAACATCCCGCTTGTAGAATGAATATGACCATCTTTACAATCGAAATACATCGCTGATTTCATCATGCACGAGGTTGAACAACCACATTCCGGATGAATTAATACCTCTGCATCGGGATACTCTTTCTGCTTTTCAGCCAGGTTCAGCTCGCCGATTTTTTCGTGCACATGGCACGCACCGTCCCAAATGTTGAGCTCCCGCCCGGTAACCATCTCCACATAAGATCCCAGAAACTTATCAGGTAAAAACAAAATTTCTTTATCTTCCGGAATGGATTCCACTATATCCACCGCATTCGAAGAAGTGCAACAATAATCACACTCTGCTTTGACAGCTGCTGTGGTATTAATATAGGTAACAACCACTGCATCCGGATGCTCCGCCTTCCACTTTCGAAGCTGCTCGACAGTAATGCTGTCGGCCAGTGAACAACCGGCATCCAGATCAGGGATCAAAACCTTTTTGTTCGGCGAAATAATGGAAGCCGTTTCTGCCATAAAATGTACTCCGCAAAACACTATCATATCCGCTTCAGTTTCGGCGGCCTGGTGCGAGAGTCCAAGCGAATCCCCCAAATAATCAGCGATACCCTGAACTTCGGGCACCATATAGTTATGCCCTAAAATTACGGCATTCTTTTTTTCTTTTAATTCTTTAATTCCCTCAACAAGTTCTTGGGTCTCCATCATTGTGATTGAATTCTACTTAGTATGATTATTGAAATACGTTAAACGTTGACTAATATCGAAAGCTTTGACAGAGTGTGTTAAGGCTCCTACCGAAATATAGTCGACCCCGGTAGCTGCTACATCCTTAACGGTTTCAAGAGTGACATTTCCGGAAGCTTCAGATTCAGCCTTCGTACCTATAATTTCTACGGCCTGTTTCATTTCTTCTATACCCATATTATCAAGCATAATAATATCAGCCTTAGCAGATAATGCTTGCTGTACTTCTTCAATACCGGTTGTTTCAACTTCAATTGTAATATTCGGATTGGTATTTCGCACATCAGACACTGCTTTAGCAATACTTCCCGCGGCAATAATGTGATTATCCTTGATCATCGCCATATCAAATAAACCCATGCGATGGTTTGTCCCTCCTCCGGCTTTAACTGCGTATTTATCCAGTTTACGAAAGCCCGGTACGGTTTTGCGAGTATCTAAAATTTTTGTGGAATACCCTTCAACAGCATTTACAAATTGACGAGTCTTGGTAGCAATGCCAGACATACGCTGAACTATGTTTAAAGCAATGCGCTCGGCAGTCAACAGTGCTCGGGCTTTACCCTTTATGATGAGAATCTCACTGCCCTTATCTACCGGTGTACCATCCCTGACATTCGGATCCCATCGTATCTTAGGATCCAAATGTTCAAAAATTTGTTTGGCCACATCGAGTCCTGCAACAATACCTTGTTCTTTGGCTATCCATACAGCCTGTGCCTGTTGCATTTCATCAACAATAGCATTTGTCGTTACATCACCGTCAGAAATATCCTCCTTGAAAGCACGATTAACAAGTTCCTCAATGAGTGAAATCTTCGGACGGTCCAAATCAGTCAAAAAATATTAAATATTCTGTAATCAATTTTCGAGCCAAATATAATATATCACCTTGCTGTAACCAACTTTGCAAAACTTATGTCAATGATCTTATCACATTCCTGAGATGCGTAATCAGAACAACTAAATTCATGCTATTATATCTTGAGAGTATATAGAATAAAAAAAAGCCCTTCGCCGGTCGGCGAAGGGCTTTTCCAATTTTATGATTGATGGATCAGCTGTTATTCGTTTTCGTCTTCATCGACGACTTCAAAGTCGGCGTCAACAGCATCTTCATCATCTTCACTGTCTTGATCAGCTTCGGCGCCGGCGGCTCCGTTTGGAGCTCCAGCTCCGGCGGCTGCTCCAGCAGCGGCTCCCGGTCCGGCAGCACCAGCTCCGGGTTGCCCTTGGGCAGCGCCCTGATAAATCTCTTGCGAAGCTTCTGACCATGCGTTATTCAATTCTTCCATGGCATCGTCAAGCTCGTCCACTTTCTCCTGATCGTGGAGCTCTTTCACTTTCTCAAGTGCAGCTTCGATTTTCTCTTTATTTTCGTCAGAGATTTTATCTTCGTGCTCATCAAGCTGCTTGCGCGTTGAAAATACAAGACTGTCTGCCTTGTTTAATTTCTCTGCCCGCTCGCGAATACGCTCGTCTTCTTCTTCGTGCTTCTCAGCTTCTTCTTTCATCTTCTCGATTTCATCTTCCGAAAGACCAGAAGAGGCTTCGATACGAATGCTTTGCTCTTTGCCAGTACCTTTGTCCTTGGCACTTACATTGAGCACACCGTCGGCGTCGATATCAAATGTGACCTCAATTTGAGGCACACCTCGCGGTGCTGGCGGTATGCCATCCAAGTGGAAACGTCCGAGCGTTCTATTATCCTGGGCTTTGGCACGTTCACCCTGCAACACATGAATTTCTACGCTGGTCTGATTATCAGCAGCGGTAGAAAATGTTTCAGTTTTGCTGGTTGGGATGGTCGTATTTGCCTCAATAAGTTCGGTAGTAACTCCACCGAGCGTTTCAATACCGAGTGACAGTGGAGTAACATCCAACAGAACAACATCGTCAACATCGCCAGACATTACACCACCCTGAATTGCAGCACCTACCGCTACAACTTCATCGGGATTTACACCCTTACTTGGATCTTTGCCGAAGAAATCTTTGACAATTTCTTGAATTTTTGGAATTCGAGTAGATCCGCCAACCAAAATAACTTCGTCGATATCATTCTGTGACAGGTCTGCATCACTCAGCACTTTCTTGCACGGATCAAGCGTCTTCTGAACCAGATCATCAATCATCTTTTCAAACTCTGACCGAGTAATGTCAATGTTCAGATGCTTGGGTCCAGAATCCGTAGCTGTAATAAATGGCAGATTTACATTTGTTTTTTGTGAGCTTGAAAGCTCTATCTTGGCTTTCTCAGCAGCATCTTTGAGTCGCTGCATAGCCATGGGATCGTCTCTCAGATCAATGCCTTCATCTTTCTTGAACTCTTTAGCCAAGTGATCGATCAGACGGGAGTCAAAGTCATCCCCACCGAGATGGGTATCTCCGAAGGTAGATTTAACTTCAAACACGCCGTCACCAAGTTCAAGAATCGAGATATCAAATGTACCGCCACCAAGGTCGTAGACAGCAATGGTCATATCCTGATCTTTCTTGTCAAGACCATAAGCTAATGAAGCAGCGGTTGGCTCGTTAATAATTCGTTTTACATCAAGACCGGCAATTTCTCCTGCTTCTTGTGTTGCTTTACGTTGTGCATCGTTAAAATATGCAGGAACGGTAATAACCGCTTCCGTTACATCATCCCCCAGGTACTCTTCAGCTGTTTGCTTCATCTTCTGGAGCACCATGGCTGAAATTTCCTGAGGCGTATATGTACGGTCTTCAATCTGAACGCGGGCCGTATCATTGTCACCCTTTACAATCTCGTAAGAAGCTTGATTGGCCTCTTCATCCACTTCATCATAGAAGCGGCCCATAAAGCGTTTAATTGATGAAATTGTTTTTTCCGGATTCGTAATTGCTTGTCGTTTTGCAGGTGCCCCAACTAACCGCTCACCGTCTTTGGAGAAAGCCACAACCGATGGGGTTGTTCGGCCGCCTTCTGAATTTTGAATAACAGTAGGCTCATTGCCCTCCATTACGGCAACGCAGGAGTTGGTTGTACCTAAGTCAATTCCTATAATCTTACCCATAATAGTAGTTTATGATTTTTTGTTGTTTGTTTAATTCTTTGTGCAATTTCTTGTGTTTCATGTCATCCCGAACTTGTTTCGGGATCTTTATAACAAGTTGTTAGTGCTGATGCTGAAACAAGTTCAGCATGACACTGATAAAAATTGTTTTACTTAATCGGAATAGATTCTGCATCATTAAGAACATCCGATTTGGGCATTGTAATTGTCAATACCCCATTACGAAATACCGCATCAATTTCAGCAGTATTCACATTTTCCGGTAGCGCAAACGAACGAGAAAACACACCCGTTGAACGCTCCTGTCGGCGATAGACCTCGGAATCATCTAATTCCTCAGCCCGCTCACCCTTCACTGTTAAAACATGCTCTTTGAGAGCAATATTAATTTCTTTCTTTGACAACCCAGGCAAATCCAGTTTAATCGCATAAGTTTCGTCACTTTCTACAATATCACAAGCTGGAGCAAAATCGTGACCTCTATCTTCGAGAGGTACAATGCGTTCTACAAAATTTTGTATATCCTTTCCCAGCTTGTTTAACTGTCGCTCTATATCAACTGTAAAATCATTCATGGATTTACCCATTTATTCTAAATTCACTTTTATATGAGCAATCACAATGCCAAGTTATAAAGGTGGGGTACTTTTATGACGTATTGGCATTATTACGTCATCAATAAGAGTGAATTGTCAGATTTGCGGATTGGGCAATCAATTCGTCAGAAGTAATAGATCATCCCAGAACGATGGGTAAGAAATGGCAGTACATTCAGCATGGAGTATCTGTGATGATTGATCTCCCATTAAACTCAATATCGCGGCCGACATAGCAATTCGATGATCATGGTAACTTTTAAAGGATGTCGATTCAGGCACAAAGTCGTGATTGCCTTTAATTTCAAACCCATCCTCGTGTTCGGTAAAATCAGCCCCGGCTCTCTCAAGCACTTCAGCCATTGCAGAAAGTCGATCCGTTTCTTTGTGACGTAGTTCCTCTGCACCAGATACGCGAGAAACACCGTCGGCATAAAGCATGGCGATCATCAGAATTGGAATTTCATCAATACAGTTGGGGACTATTTCTTCGGTAATATTAACGGGTTGTAACGCTGAACTTACTATGCTTAAATCTGCTACCGGTTCAGCGCCTTCGTCATGTTCATTACTAACAGTAACATCAGCCCCCATCCGTTTCAAAATATCAAGAGCCCCGAAACGTGTTGGATTCATTCCTACATTGGGCAGCGTAATTTCTGCATTGGAATGAATTGCACCTGCTACCAACCAAAAAGCGGCAGCTGAAAAATCGTTGGGAATACGATACGTTTGCTCAGGAATATCATCCTTCTGCGATGAATAAATATGCTTTTGTCCATCTTTTTCTTCGATCGTCAGACTCAATAGTCGCTCAGTATGGTCACGACTGGAAAGCGTTTCTATCACTTCAGTCTGCTCATTGCCAAATAATCCCGCTAACAGCACGCACGATTTTAGCTGGGCACTGGGGATGGGCAGCGGAAAGTGCAGCGGCTTTATTGGTCTCGGCCGACTGATTTCCAACGGGGCAAAATCATCTTCCCGAGCATTTATTTCAGCCCCCATTTCGGTAAGCGGATCAATAATGCGTTTCATGGTACGGGCTGACAATGATTCATCTCCAACAAGACGCGCTGACACTCCGGCCCCAGCAATAATACCGCTCAGCAAACGCATGGTGGTGCCGGAGTTTCCACAGTCTAAATCCCCTTGCGGGGCCTGTAATCCTTCCCTTCCCACCCCTTCGACTTCTACCGTGCTATTATCTTCATGAATCGTTACTCCCAAGCCACGCATACATTCAATAGTACTGTGAGGGTCAGCAGCAGCAGAAAAGTTGCGAATAACAGATTGGCCTTCGTGTAACGAAGCAAACATCACCGAACGGTGCGAAATTGACTTGTCAGGAGGCAATTTAATTGTTCCATTTAGCCCATTGGCAGGATCAACTTTCTTATTCATAATCTACTGTGAATCCAATAATTCCTGTGCATCTTTTGCTTGTGGCGTACCGGGATAATCTTCTATCAAAGTATTGAGTGTAGAACGAGCCTCTCCCCGCTGTCCCATTTGAATATAGCTTTCTGCCTGCCGTAACAATGCTCTGGCAACCCAATTGCTAAACGCCTCATATAAAATATTTACATTGGCATAAGCTTTTACAGCTTGTTTATAATTACCCTGCTGCTGATGGATTTCTCCCAGATAGTATTGGGCTTCAGCTCCTACCTCAGTTGTATTTGATTCGGCAATGGGTGATAACAGTTCTTGTGCTCGTTGATAATCTTCTCTTTCAATAGCGATCTTGGCCAGCCCTACTTTGGCAGGGGCATAACCACTGTTATTATCCAGCGCTGCCTGATAATATTTTTCAGCCTCAGATAAATTATTCATCGCCAACTGAGCATTCCCCATACCGATATAGGCCTCTCCTCTGTACTTCTGTTCCTGTTCAGCAAGTTGGCTAAAGTATTTAAATGACTGCTTATAATTAACCCGCGAATAGGCAATTCGTCCCAAAGAAGCTAGAGAGGGGCCTACACGTTCTGAATCGGAAAATTCATTGACAATCATCTCATACTCATCCACTGCCTTGGCAATTTGGTCGGTCTGTTCGTAAGCATTGGCAAGGTTAAAATGAGCATCCGGCAATAACTCCTGGTTATTCGTAATCCTGATATATTGCTGAAATTCATCGATAGCTGCCTGGTAATTACCCGACTGCATTCGGTTATCAGCCTGACGGAACCGAAGTCTGTCAGCCATTGATGTCTGTGGGTGATCCGCAATAAAGTCTTCCAGAATAGCCGAACTTGAATCTGGTTGTCCCAACGACATCTGTGAATACTGAATGCCGTTTACAGCTTCAATAATATACTCACTCTGCGGATATCCCTCCATCACATCTTTATAAGCGGCAATAGCTTTTTTGTAATCACCGGCATTATAATAGGCATCCCCGATATTGTATTGGGCACGGGCCGCCCATTCGGTATTCGGGTACTTATTAATGACCTCCTGGAATTCTTCGACCGCTTGCGTATAATTTCCGGTATTTAAATAAATATAAGCGATATTATATTGGGCCTGCTCCACAAATTGACTGTAGGGATAAATTCTAAGAAACCGTCTAAACGTAGTTACTGCTTCGTAGGTTTGTTCATCTCGATAGTAACTGTTCGCCATTTGATACATTGCATAATCGCCACCGGGCTCGGCCCCTATTGCTTCCTGGTAATAAGAAACAGCATTTTCATAATCGCTAATCGCATAGTAGGCATCCCCAATACGCAGTTGCGTATCAGTATCATAAGGGTATAAGGCTACGTCCGGCGCTTCGTAATCCTGATAAAAGGTTTTAAATGGATCAATAGCCTGCTGATAATTACCGTTTTTGAAATAGCTCCAGCCCAAGGCATAATTCGCCGGACCAATCATCTCATGGTCAGGATAGCGTTTAATAAACTCAGCAAATTGGTTGGCAGCTTGGCCATATTGCTGTGACTGGTAAAGGGCATCAGCACTCCAGAAAAGTGCTTCCTGTCCCAGTTTGGTATCAGGTGCTTCAGTATATACCGATCTGAAAATGGGTTGAGCCTGCTCATAGGCGTGATTACTATACTGAACCCATGCTTTTTGGAACTTCGCCTGACGCTTGATAGCAGGATCAACATCCGTAACTTTCTCTGCAGCTTCAAAAGCTTGTAAAGCCCGGGTATATTCTTTGTTCGCAAAATAGGCTTCGCCCAGCAAGGTATAGACCTTCCCTTTCCAATCCAGCTCGCGATCACTTCGAACCAACGGCAACAATGCTTCAATGGCTTCGGTATGACGTCCAACTTCATAAGCCGTAACAGCCCATTCATAATAGGCCCGCTCCACCCAGAGGCCTTGCTGGAAACGATCACCATAGGTGCGGAACGTATTTAAGGCATCTCCATAACGTGAGCCAAGTTTTTCATTAACAGCCTTGTAATAAAGTGCTTTTCGAGCCGTCTCATCCTCTCCCTCAGCCGCTTTTCCAAATTCATCGGCTGCCCAATGATAAATCTCCTGCTTATGATACAACCATCCCAATCCATAGTGAGCCACGCGTACTTTATCAGTTCCCTCATTTAAATTGATATACTGCTTATAATACCTTGACGCTTCATCATAGTTACCCAGATAATTACTGCTTTCTGCGATCAAATAAACGGCTTTGGAACGCAGCTCATCATCAAGATGAGGCATTGCATTTTTGAGAGCTTCTATGGCTTCTTTGTAACGGCCTTGCTGGTAATAAGACTCTCCCAGTGCTGTTCCGACCCGACGGGACATTTCGTTGTTGGGATAACGCTCTTTTAAAATTTCAAAAGCAACACTTGAAGAGTCGTACTTATTTTCACTAAGGTACAGTCGCCCCCGGGCATATAATGCCTTCGCTGCCCACTCGCTTTTTGGATATTCATCCGCCAACGTCATAAAATACTGTCGGGCCTGTACAAAACTACTATCAGCTGCAGCTGATTCTCCCATCCAATAATACGCCTTCGCTGACTGTTTTTTATTAAGACCTAATTTTAGGGCGCGACTGTAATATGTTTCAGCTTGTCTGTACTGCCCTGCACTGTCGGCCTGTTGGCCAAGATCAAAAAGTAACTTTGAAGAATAGTTAGAAAATGGGAACTCATCGATAAACTCTTCAAAGTATACTGATTTGTTCGTCGTATCCACTTTAGCCTTGGCACGTGCTAAATAATAATTTGCAGTTGTGACAAGCTGATGATTCCCGTGCTTTTGTATGAAATGCTCAAATTCGGTAATAGACTCTTCGAAAAGTCCTTTATCAAAAAGGGTAACGCCATTATTAAAATCCTGAGAAGCAGACTCTTGTACTTCCTGCGCTTGAAGTTGCAAAAATCCGGTGAGTATGCAGATGACTAATAAGCTAATTATTCGGCGCACGTTTACCATTGATCAAGTAAAATTCAGGTTCCAGTTATTACTGAATATATCAAGAATTGTAGTTTTGTTCCGCAAATACAAGAAAGGAATTTCATTATACATAGATTTACATATCTATGTACTTAAGCAGTTCATCAGCGCGGTGTTCCAAATCATTTTCGAGTACTGTGCTCTCCGATTCAGTGATAACAGAATACCCGTACCGTTTTAAAGCAGCGGTTACACGAGAGATATCTTTCAAATTAAGCTTTACAGATACTTCGAATGCTTGATGATTGCTGTCGGGACTTTCTACCGCAACCCCAAGAATTTTGGCCCCTTCGGCCTCAATAATTTGTACTATTTCGGAAAGGGAAAAATCAATGGGTTCAATTTCTATTGCCAGCACAGACCCTTTTTGTTCAAGATTCAACATCTTGGAGATCATCTCCAAGATTTGTTGCTTAGTAATCACTCCCAAGAAGGTTGCTTCTTTATTTACCAACGGAAGCAAATTCAATTCATACTGTAACATCAGTCGACCACCTTCAAAGACATGCTGACCTTCAAAAATTTTGACAGCTTTATCCATCTGCAGATCCGAAACCTGCTGGTTGTTCTCTGCGCGAGAAAGTTGATCACGATTTATCTGACCTATTAGCTTTTGGGTAGTAGGATCTACTACCGGTAAAGCATTTACCTGCTCCTCCTTCATACGCTTCCTTACCGTTGCAACGGTATCGGTACCTCGAAGAGGTTCAAACTCAGACTTTGTTATGGATTTATTTGCAAGCATCAGTAGATAATATAATACAATTTGTTACATAACCGATTCGGCAGTATCAGTATTGTCGAGTATTGCGTTAAGTCGCATCAAATCTGCTTTATCTATACTAAACGTAAGCTTTATATCTGAACCTTCGTACTTTTTTTCAATAATATTTGCTTCGCGATGTAAAAACGCGACCCCTTCATACTTCGCTGCGGGAATGGTTCTGGTTTCTGTAACGAAATCTTCCTCAATAAGTTCCTTAATTCTTTTTTCCAGTTTATCGAGACCAATGCCCCGCTCGGCAGAAATAAACACCGCATCAGGATAAGCCCGCTTCAGTTCATTAATGCGATGTGAATCGATAGCGTCCATTTTATTAAACACCAGCAGGCTTTTTTTATCGTTTACATCCATATCCTCAAGAGTATCATCTACTACATCAATATAGTCCTGTACTACTCGTGCTGAAGCATCTACTACGTGTAAAAGAATATCACATTCCCGTACTTCATCGAGTGTAGACTTAAAACTGGCAATGAGATCATGCGGCAGCTTTCGGATAAATCCCACAGTATCTGATAAAAGCGCTTCGTGGTTACCAATCTCATATTGCCGCACTGTAGAATCGAGAGTAGCAAATAAACGGTTTTCAGCTAATACTTCAGTATTTGTCAGCGCATTCATCAAGGTCGATTTACCAGCATTAGTATAGCCAACGAGTGATATTCGTTCCTTCTCGGAGCGTCCCTTGCGCTGAGTCTGCCGCTGCTGATCAATTTTATCAAGCTTATCTTTAAGCGTAGCAATACGCTTGTCAATCATACGGCGGTCCATCTCAATCTGTGATTCACCCGGTCCTCGAGTTCCGATACCACCCTGCTGGCGCGACAAGTGTGTCCAAAATCGCGTTAATCGCGGCAACAAATATTGAAGCTGTGCAAGCTCTACCTGTGTTTTAGCGGCTGCGGTTTTTGCTCGTGAAGCAAAAATATCCAGGATCAATCCACTGCGATCCAATACCTTGGCCTTTGTTTCCTTTTCAATATTCCGTATCTGCGTGGGCGAAAGATCATCATCAAAAATAAAGGTATCGATATTTTTTGCGCCCTTCATCGATTTCAGTTGTCGAAGCTTACCTGAACCAACATACGAGGAAGGATCAGGATGCATTCGGTTTTGCAAGACTTTGTCTATCGTCTTGCCGCCAGCGGTATAAGTGAGCAGCTCAAGCTCATCCAAATACTCTTCAGCTTGGATGCGCGGCGTCTCGGGACCATATACACCTACAAGAATGGCCCGCTCTTGAACAATGTCGGAATTTCGTATCTCTTCAAACAAATGAGTTAAGTCTAAAAGTTTTGATTGTAATTGCTACAGCTGTTTAAACTGCTGGATGTTTATATCATCCTTAATATAACAACGAATTCGGCGTCCGAGTTTATGTGAAATTAATTTTTTAAAAGATTCTTCCCGATAATGGGGCACATTCAGTTCCAACCGAATAAGCTCCTCGGTACTATCACTTTTATCGGCACTATATATGAAAATATAATGTGTGTGGGTTTTATGTTCGGTTTCTACAAAATCACGAATCTGGTGCCATGCTACGGTTTGCGATGGTTCATTCACATTTTTTACAATACCGTGATCGGTAACAAATCGTTTTGTTGCCAAAAAACTGGCTGTAAACCAACAGAAACCCAGCCAGCTATACATCCCGGCTAACACCATCTCACTGGTTGCTTCACGGTATACTGCTGCTCCACCTGCAATAAAAACGGTAATCATAAACAGGGTCGAAAATAACGGGTATCCGCCCAGTTTACCGGTCTTCCAGCTCAACCTCACGTTACGCAATCGAATAACATTCACTACAGATGTAGTTGCCAATACAGCTGAACCCAGGGTAAAGATACCCAACACAAACCAAAGAATAATATCTGGATCGGTATTTATCATATCATAAGGATGTTGATTCGGCCTTGTATAACCGCGTAACCAAAGTTTCTGTAACTAAAAAAAGCAATGCTATCCAAACAAACCAATTCCAAATTTCTTTTCCGAAAACGGAAGACATCAGTTGTTCATCCAATTTCTCGTTTGTGAGGTCATCCGCAGCAATAACATCGGCCCTATGGACTTTGTCATCCAGGATATCTTGCCACTGCTCTTCATCTAACGTATCAAAGTATGATTCCATTATATCTTGATTTACTGCTACCTTAATTTCCAGGTCTCCCGCCAATATTTCTAATATTCCCGGTTCCCATTCTCTGCCTTCATAGGTTATTTTCATACCATTGGACTGTCGCTGAACCGTCGGCTTATAATCCGTTCCGTTTATTGATAGTGTGATATCTGTCTCTGATGTGGGTTCCACCCATTCAAAGGTAGAACCAAGCTGATGCTGCTGAAGACCACCGCTTTCGGATGACGATGCATACAATATCGTTCGGTAAAACAAGGGCGCAAAAAGCGGATTAACCGGCAAGTTTGACCAACCGGGATCAGCCCCCAACGTTGAAATGAGCACCCTTCCTTCCCCAAACCTGTTCTCAGTAAGTATAATATCATCGTTTTCAGCATCTAATACCGTCAAGCTATTGGAATTTGCAGAAGGGGTATAATGGTAGTAGTAGAACAGCGAAGGCAAGTCAACCCGAATTTCCTCATCCTCTTCTTTATTGAAAATACCATCCAACACAGGATGGCCTTCTTCGAGTTCCCCCATCTTTGAAATGGATTCAAAGGAACCGTACTCTCCTATCACATTATCAAATTGTCCGGCATTTAATAGGGAAAAGAATTGATTATAACTTTCTACTTTTCCTTGTTCTGAAGGAAAAAATAGGATACCTCCTCCCTCTTGAACATATTGCCGGAGTCCCTGATGCCAATATGCAGGAATGGAAATAAGCCCATTTAGTATCAGCCCATCGTAGTCTTTCCATTCCCCTTGTTTAATGTCATCAACCTGTTTTTCTTCAAATAAGATACGGGCATTATTCTGTCGTGCCGCTTCTAATGCCGGAGCTATATACGAGGTAAAAGAAGACTTTTGGTTATTGTTCACTAACAAAATTGACCGCTGCCGGGGAATATGCACTACAAAATGCCTTGTGTTATCAAAATCTATTTCATCTCCCTCCAAAAGTATTCGGCCGGAAATGTAACCAACTTCTTCCGGAACGATCTCAAATAGAAAATCTTCAGTCTCACCCGACTCTAATGAGGTTTCATATTGACCTGTCATCTCCTCTTTTACCTGTAACGAAACAAACTGATTGGTGACAGCTGCATCTCCCGTATTTTCTACGCTCACCGACAAGGTTATCGGTGAATCTGAGCTTAGCAGTTGACTCTCAAGAGAAACTGATTTGATTGCCACATTCTGTTGTTTGACCTCTTCCAGTCGGATTAACTGTACCGATATTGATTTTTCTTGTGACTCATCACCAAACTCCACCTCTTCTAAAGATGATAGCTGACTGACCTGCCCATCAGAAACAATATACAATACCGACTGTTCCTCCGGTGTATCTTTAAGCTGCTGATACACCTCTTTAAACTTTTGGGAGGTATAATGCCCACGATTTACTGATGTTATATCATCCAGCTGAGAAATCGCCCGGATGCCACTCACAAAACCAGCACCTGTTGCATCAGAATTATTTGTCGTTTTTATAAGAAATTTATCATCAGAGTTCCCGTTACTTATTATGCGATTAACAACATTCTTAGCCTGTTCTATTAGGGGACCATCTGTTCCAACCCGGCTCATACTGGCACTGTTATCGATCAATATTGCAACGGAACGAGATTCTCCGGAACTTGCTGAGCCCGTTATGGTTGGAGGTAAAAAAGGACGGGCCAGCGCAAGAGCTAAAAACAATATAGCTAATGCTCTCAGTGCAAGTAACAAATATTGTTTGATTCGTATGCGACGAATTGTACTTTTACGAAGCTCATTAAAAAAAGACAGGGTTGAAAAGGCAACTTTTTGTGGCTTTTTCAGATTGACCAAGTGAATAATAACAGGTAATACGACGGCCAATAGCCCCAACAAAAATAAAGGATTTAGAAAGTTCATTTATATCAAAATTGTTACTTTTGTAGGCTTTAAAAAGTTGCCTACACATAAGCTATTAAATAAACACCGATATTTTAATAATTATTACAGAGAAAAATTTATCACCCATTCATGAACACGTTTAAAGCTGCAGGTTTCTTTGTATTTACCATTTTACTCTTGGCATCATGTTCAGATATTCCCGATCGCGATTGGTCGGATGCCGTACCGGAGGATGCTCCCTTTGTAATCGTTCCCAATGACGCAGCTTCACTTAATTCTGTTCTTGACGCATCTCACACTCCATTATTGGATGACATTACTTCTTCAGCCGTTCAACTATTATCACGAGTCGACTCTACGGCACAGTCCCCGATCCCATTAAATGCTATAACACTATATCCAGACGCCGATAACCAGCTTGCAATCGTTTGGATGGCACAGGCATCCGATAGATTTATGGAGCGGATGCAGAATAATTTTTATTTGGATTTTGCACAAAACCAGTACTCCTTTAAGAACGTCAAAATACATATTCTACATCTTGGCGATCGAAGACTTTTTGCAGCCCAACTTCACGACGATTTATTCATATCCGAATCCAGTCTGGCCCTTGAAGAAACAATCCGAGCATATACAGGTTCTCATGCGCGGGCAAACCTGTCAAATATTACACCCCAGGCGGGTAACATCATCATGAATACGCCCTCTCTTGACAAATGGGCAGAGCAGCTGTCGATGGTTACCTATCGTCCTATGATTAAAGAAGCCTTAAAAGGTACGGAGCCAACATTATTATCGGTTACAAAAGAGGGAGAAGGCCAAGGCAGCATGCTTGAACTAACCGGCACTGTCCCCCTCAACAAAAAAATTCCGTCCGACCTGATAGCAGCCGTATCTTCTACCAATGCTCCCATTATTTTAGATCGGTATATTGCATCAAATGCTGCTGCAGCAGGTCTGTTTCGTCTCGCACCGCGACGTGTTCCTCCCACTACTATGGCAGACACTACACGACTGGATTCAGTTCTGATCGATGACCAAATTGCATATTCGGATATCGCTAAAACGCTCGATCCGGAGTTTTCACTGGTGATGTATTCACAGTCTGGATTTCTTTCTACCGGTGAACATTTATTTCTGCGTAAGGTTTCGGATGTCTCCGCCCTGCGACGTGCCCTTAATTCACTGGTTCGCGATGATCATATCCAACGCAGCAACGGTTCATACGTGATCCAAAGTAATGCTATTGCCCAGCTGATAGGTAGTTCATTTTGCACGTTTCAAAATTTCTATCTGGAGATCATCGGAAATGTCGTTGCAATCTCAAAACGGAAAGGACTTGTCGAGGGAGTTGCCTCTGACCGCAGTCGCCGTCGCACCTTATATTATGAACAAACCTTTCGGGATATAAAAAAGGATCTACCCAAAGAAATTAGTGCGTTCTTTATTGGCAACAATGATTTCTATTCCTTTATAGAACCCTTTCTATCCCCTAATAATTATCTGAATGCGCTCACGTCTAAGTTTGATCTAATAACGGCATCCACTACTGCAGCCAACGACAGCACCTTCTCCTTTAGCTTAAAAGCGTATCAAACCGAAGACCGTTCGGCTCCCTATCAGGAAAAATGGTTATTCCCCACCGGTTCCGATTTAACGGGGAAACCAATTTTAGCTGATATTGGGGGCAATGATAGGAATGAGGTTATTTTTGCCACAAAATCCGGCAATTTATATGCGTTGGCTGCTGATGGAACGGTTGTACTGCAAACAAATACCGGATCTGACACTCCGATTGGAGCTCCCGTAGTTTACGACTGGTATGGGACCAACCAAAATGTGATTCTTCTTGCGGCCGGTAATAAAATATTCGGATGGAATGACAACGGGGAACTGCTTCCAAAGTTTCCTTTTGAACTTAACGAAAAAATTACTTCGCCATTGGTGGTAGAAGATATCGACAGAGATGGACTGCCGAATGCGATGGCTGCCACCGCAGATAGAAAGCTGCATATTTTAAATGGTCGCGGTGAAAATATTAATGGTTGGCCTATTACAACAAATGCTGAGATCAAAACGACCCCGACAATTACGAATTATCAAGGAGCAACAACTATTTTTGCATTTGCAGAAAATGCCCTGCATGGGTGGCGTGCAAATGGCAATGAAAGGGACGGTTTTCCAAAATTTATTAATGCCTCATTAAACGGTTCTCCCGTATTGTATGAAGGTAATATTTTAGGAAATGCAGCCGACGGTTATCTGTATTCGATAGGTCCCAATCAGCTTTTTGCTGATTCTCTCAATGTCTTCGAAACAAGTACTGAATCTTCTGATATCGAAGCTGTTTACGCTTCAAATAGTGCATTAGTAGGAACTCCATCAGTTCACGATTTAAGCGTACAGGATGAAAACAAAATCCATCGTGAACCCATGATTTTGACAATGAGTTCAAACGGCTCGGTATTTTTAATTAGTCAGCAAGGACAATTACGATTCACGAAAAGTATGGGACAACCGGCTGCTCAGATGTTTTCTCCTTTTGTCTCAGATATCGACAAAAATGAGCAAAAAGATATTGTAGCCCTGGCAAACTTTGGCCGCCTATATGCTTGGGAGATTATGGATGGCGAACGGATCTATTCAGTTCCTACAAGCGGCATGCAATATCCTATTGTTACAGATATTGATGAAGACGGGTACAATGAACTAATCGCCCAAACAAGTGAGGGGCTTCGCACATGGACGATTTTTGGTACTAATGAAGAAAACAATAGTCCCGGGCAGTAAAAGCTTTAGAGATTAATCCCCAACTGCTAAAGAATATCTCCCAAAGCTTGTCGCAGGTAACCAAACTTGAACTCAAAGCCGTGTTGCTGCAACTTTTTAGGCTGCATGCGTTTACTTGTCACTACCGGATTCGCAGCTTCTCCCAGCACAAGATCCAATACAAATTCCGGAACTCTGAACAAAGATGGCCGGTGCAACTGGGAGGCCAGTTCATCAGCAAATTCGTTCATTGTCACAGGATTGGGCGCATTTAAATTATAGGGACCTTCGAATGCTTCATTTTGCAATGGAAATATTAACCCGCGACACAAATCCAACATATGAATCCAGGGAAAGTATTGCTTGCCACTTCCAATAGGACCGCCTACAAAAAGCTTAAAGGGCAGCAACATCTGTTGTAAAGCCCCTCCTTCTTTTTCAAGCACCACCCCGATACGCGGATTGGCCAAACGCACTCCGTATTCAGTCACCGGCTGTGCAGCTTTCTCCCAATCCACACATACTTTGGACAGGAAACTGTCTCCCGAAGGAGCCGATTCATCCAATACCATATCACCAGCCGGATCATAATAATCCGCTCCCGAAGCTGAAACCATTACCGAAGGAGTGTTTTCTGCATGTCTTATAGCTTCAACAAGTTGCTCTGTACACTCAATTCGACTGTTATAGATCTTCTTCTTCACTTCATCGGTCCATCGCGTTCCAAATATTGAAGATCCTGCTAAATTGATTACGGCATCTGCTTTTTCCATTTCCGGCACAAGGTTATCATCCCAAGAAACAAATTGCTGATTTTTGGCTGTTTCATCCTCATACTCTTTGGGAGATCTGCTCACAATGGTTAAAAAATGCCCGTCTTGCAGCAACATCGTTCGCAAATAAGACCCTATAAACCCCGTACCGCCGGTTATTACAATATTCATAAATATTTTTCTTTTTTATTCGTATGAAGCTATTACATTTAGAATCTCAGTAGCATTCCATTAAGAACAAGTTTTGTAATGAACCAATCATATCTCAATAAATCATTAACAATTATTCGTTTGCTCTTGGGAATTCTATTCCTGATTTCCGGAATAGGGAAACTCATCAGCGGTTCTGATGCCCGATACCTGGTTGAGTTGTTAGCTACTGAATACTATTGGCTTATTGAATATGCCAATAGTATCGTGATTACAACATCCATTATTGAAATTGTTCTGGCCATTTTACTGATCTGGAATAAGTTTCTTAAATGGGCCTTAACAGGCACCTTGGCTATGCTCATGGGTTTCTCTTCCGTGCTTTCGTACTTTTACTTCCAGGGGATGTCAGTAGAAAATTGTGGATGCTTTGGCGCCTTTGGTTTTGCATCCGGACTCGAATTTACTCTCATCCGAAATGCGGTACTTATTTTGCTTACTATTATTGCATTCGTACTGATTGCAATAATAAACAACAAACAAATTAGTGATACTGCCTAATTAATTTCGAGATACCCCTAATCCCGGGGAATTCGATAGTTTTATTCTTTTTTCATCGGTCAGTATTAAACCGGAAAACGGGTCATTACTAATCAACAAATGGCCATCCAGATCTACATAGTCGGCCCAGGTTCCCAATAACGCTCCTGCAGATATCCCTAGAGAACTTTCGATCATACATCCAATCATCACTTTAAGGTTTTGCTCCCGAGCCTTCTCAATGAGCTCAGAAGCTTCAATCAAACTACCTACTTTCTGAAGCTTGATATTGATCCCATCAAATTGATCACCTATTTCATCCATATATTCTCGGCCTACAAAGCTTTCATCAGCTATAATAGGTAACGGCGACCATTGCTTTAACTGAACCAACTCCTCCTTACAGGAAGCAGGCATCGGCTGCTCAATAAATTCTACATTTTGATCAACTAAAAACCGAATAGCTTGCTTGGCCGAGTCCAAATCTTCCCACCCTTCATTGGCATCTACCCGAATAATCTGATCTGACACTTCTCGTATACCCTTAATAATTTCTTTATCTCGATCGGTGCCAAGCTTTACTTTTAATATGGGATAACCTTTAGCTCCCTCTACCTTTTGTTGCATGACGTCAATATCATCAAGACCAATTGTAAAAGAAGTCGGCGGTGTAGTTTGAGAAGGAGCATCCCATAATTTCCACAGTGGTTTTTCCTGGCTTTTACCCCACCAATCCAGCCAAGCCATCTCTACTGCTGTCTTCGCCGATTGGACGGGCCTATCCAGTTGCTGAAGTTTCTCCCGAAGTACATCTGTAGAATCCACCTCATCAAAAAATGAGGTAGACAGTTGATTCAAAAATTCAATGACGCTATCTGCATCTTCATCATATCGGCTATTAGGACCGGCTTCACCCAACCCTGTAACGCCTTCAGCCGTTAATTTTACCAACACATTGGGAACCGTTTCTTTGGTTCCTCGTGCAATTGTGAATGGATGGGAAGGGACAAGTTCTAACTTTTCAAGTTCGAGCTTAAAACGAGACATATCCTAATATTTTAAGTACGTATATGTAAAGATAAAATGCGGGGCTTGCTAAAATAAATGCGTCGAAACGATCAAAGAATCCACCATGGCCGGGTAAAATATCAGAAGCATCTTTAGCGTTAGCCGCCCGCTTTATTCTACTCGCTGTTAAGTCACCGATAGGACCAAAGAAGCTAACTAACAGTGTAGCCGGAGCTAACACAAGTAATGATATCGAAAGGGCAACCGGCACGGCATAGTAAGCGATGGTTAGGCCGACCAGTGCTCCAAGGATTCCAAAGAAAAATCCCTCCCAGGTTTTATTGGGGCTTATAGATGGAGCCAATTTATGCTTCCCGAGATACTTGCCTCCGAAGTAGGCAAAAACATCATTTCCCCAAACCATCAACAATAATCCAATGGTCAATGTAAACCCAACTTCAGCAGCACCCGTGTTTCTGATCAAAATAATGGCCAAAAAGCCAAGCGGAGCATAAATCCCACAAAAGAACGTGCCAATAACCTGTTTTAGCGCATGGTCACCGGACTTAAAAATTTGAATGGCTACAAACAGCAGAAAGATGCCCATTCCAATTGCGAGTGCATGGGGTAAATAAGGACTCAAAAGTATCCACAATCCGATGGTATACGGAAAGAGGCTATCCGGCTCGAATCCGGCTCCAGCAGCCAGCATAGACAGCTCCCGTTGAATAAAAAGGGCAACGAGAATAATTAGTCCAACAAAATAAAAATCACCAAGCCATGTAATAAATATAAAGAATGCTGCGGCTGGGACAGCAAATAGAATTCGTTTGGCAAGCTCAGTCACGGATCAATTATTCTTCTTCGTTGTTTCCTTCTTCCGGCAACTCAAATTCAGCCAATGCTTTTCGAGCCTCTTCCTCGTACTCATTGGGAACATATAAATACACCATTCCCATTTCACCATAGTTCACACTAAATGAGGAATCTCGTTTGGATAAGATATTAGAAGGTATCTCGAGGCTGGCAAGGTAATTTTTTGCACTTTCAACTTCGTATTCAGTACCTCCTTCCAAAACACAAGCCCAGTTTTCAATATCGTTTGGTTCAGAACCTTTTAACATAATAACCTCCTTAGGCTATAGATTTCTTATTTTGACCGTACATCCAATATACAATATAAGCAGTAATTAACAGACTGATTATTACAGCCCAAAGCGGTGGCATCGATTCAGGGGTAATTTCTGCAAAAGCTGATTCCGGATAATAAGTCCCTACCAGAACACTGCCTCCATTGTTAACGAGATGTGCAATAATAGCTGGAATAATACTTTCTGAAACCCAAGTGATATAGGCAAACAACATACCCAGTGTAGCAAGGGGAATTAAATTACTAAGTTGAATGTGATATAACCCAAAAAGTAATCCCGAGACAATAATAGCCGGCCAGATCCCCCAACTTTTTTGGAAGGCTCGCATTACATATCCACGATAAAGAGTTTCCTCGCAAATAGCCGGTACAAGTCCTACATGAAACAAAGTGAGCATCAGCAAGTGATCGCCACGCAGATAGTTTTCGATCATCTGCATCTGGGTATTTTGCATATTGCTAAACACTTCGGGCACGGGAATAAAAGCATTAATCCAGGATAGAAACCAAATTGTAGGTTGTATTGCAATAATCAATACAACTGTTATGGCCGACTTTTGAAGCGTATCGGGCTGAACAGAAAACCGAAGGAACTCTTTACGCCCCTTCTTGGATGTGTGCAAGCGTGTAAAAAACCAAGTTGCCAATCCCAGAAATAGTATTTGTCCCGTTGAGTTACCAATAAAAAGCAGATCCAGGTTTTCCGTAAGTTGTGACATCATCTCGTTGGCATCCGCGCTGATCCCCCCTTTCATCAAAACTAATGCAACAGCCACAACCGAGGCCGTAGCCTGAAAAAGGATAAAAGCTGCTACAATCCAAAGCAGGGCCAGCGCCCAGTCAGAAAAACCGTTGCGCTCGGCCCAAGATTGATAATTCGTATTAAAAATACCCGATTCCGACGAATGATTATTCACTAACGTTACTTGTTGCCTAAATTATTCTTCCTGCTTTCCAAAAACTTTAGCTCCTATCATCCCCGTAATAACATTTAAGATGCCATACATGGGAAGGTTATATAAAAGCTGTTTGCCAATACTATTTTGGTTACGCATACTCTGAACGGTAGAATCAATCATCTGCTGCTTTTGAGCATCGGGCAAATCAGCCGCCTCAAAATTTGCAATGGTACTGTCGATCATCTTTTGCGTCATGTCAGGATCGATTACCTGCCAGAGCTGATTAAGCAAAACGGTTACCAATGCAAGACAAACACCGGTAAACAAGCCAATGAGCGCTCCCTTACCCAGCTTAATACTTATATCATATTCATTAGCATAATGCCAAATAGCCAACATCCCCCCAAAAGCACCAACAAGACAAACTGTAACCCACAGTATTATCTGTACCGGAGAAAATAATGATCCGGTGGGTTCTGAATTAATCATTGTATAGCCCGTTACTAACGAGAGTGCAAAAACAATAATCCCAAATATTACTCCTGCTATCCCGACTGATGGCCAATACGATGGTTGATTATTCTGCTCTGCTTGTTGTTCTGCTACTTCATCCATAATGATCCCCTTTTGTTTTTAGTTATGATGAAAAAAGTCACCGACAAAAATTAACGCTGCTGAACTTCCCAGCATCCCACCTAAGACCGTTCGTGAAATCAATGTATTATGCCACAATCCAAATAAATTCCCAGCAGCGTCAATAAAATTAAATAATAGCATAACTACTGCAATTTTCTTTACATATGCCAACCTTGTTATGTCTGCGAACGATAGTATTGGTAACAAACCCCATCCCAAAGCAAAACCGGAATAAATCCCCATACATCTGCTGCATACAGCCATGGGCTGGCCGTTGATCCAAAACGAACGATCAGCAATTTGGTGACATAAGCTATGAAAAGTCTGGTGCTGCCATTGTACAGGCCACGGAGTAGATTGGTTAAACAGTCCCCCACCAGTAGCAACAAATACAACGACTACGGCCAATAATAATACTGACCCATATAATATTGGCTGGCGTATTTGCATAACAGCATTATCTGATAACTACTTTCTGTAATCCATTTACAAATTCAGACGGAGCCCGACACGGCTTGCGCGTTTCTTCTTTCATAAAGCAAAGTTCCACTTTCCCTTGAATATGGGGCGCTTCTCTGCGTTCTGTCTTAACATAATAAAACGTTTCAAGCCGTACCGTAGGGATATCAAACAGCAATACCTCCACGTCCATCAGTTCATCATAAAATACCGGGGATTTATAATCCACTTGCGTATGGATGACCGGTAGCATAATGCCATTCTGCTCTAATTTGGCGTATGGTAATCCAAGTGACCGTATCATCTCCGTACGCGCTTCCTCAAAATATTCCAGGTATCGTCCGTAGTAAACATACCCCATCTGGTCGGTTTCGCCATATCGACTGCGTAACTGATGGGTATAGCTATAAATTGGATCTTTATCAGGAAACAATGAATCCTCGTCTACTTCTTGTTAGACACTTTTTTGAACTCACCCATATTGGCATACTTATCAATACGGGATTCAACCAGTTTCTCGGCTGACTTTTTCTTGAGCCGGTTTAAGGATTCCAATATTTGCTCTTTTACTGCTTTAGCGGCTTGATCAGGATCACGATGAGCCCCACCAAGCGGCTCCTTAATGATACCATCGATAATATCCATACCTTCCAAATCTTCGGCCGTAAGCTTTAATACTGCTGCGGCCTGTTCTTTGTAATCCCATGTTTTCCACAGGATAGATGAGCATGATTCCGGAGAAATAACCGAATACCAAGTGTTCTCCATCATATATACCTCATTACCCATGCCAATACCGATGGCGCCTCCACTGGCCCCCTCTCCAATGACAACCGTGATAATAGGGACCTTAAGCGTTGCCATCATCTTAAGATTTTTTGCAATAGCTTCGGCCTGCCCGCGCTCTTCAGCCTCCAATCCGGGATAAGCACCGGGGGTATCAAGGAGGGTAACAACCGGAATATCAAACTTTTCGCCCAGCTTCATCAACCGATGGGCCTTACGATAACCTTCGGGATTGGCCATCCCAAAACGACGGTATTGGCGGCTCTCGGTATCCCTGCCTTTTTGGTGACCCATAATAACGACCGATTGTCCGTCGATCGTAGCAAACCCACCGACGATCGCTTTATCATCACTCTCATACCGATCTCCATGGATCTCAACAAAGTTTTCAGTGATTTTATAGATATAATCCAAGGTATACGGGCGATCGGGATGACGTGCTAACTGCACACGCTGCCAACGTGTTAAATTTGTAAATATCGATTCTCGCAGTTCATCAACACGCTTTTCGAGCCGTTTTATCTCTGGCGAAAGAACATCATCATCCGCAACAGATAACTCACTCAACTCTTTGATCTTCTTTTCCAGATCGGCAATAGGTTGTTCAAAATCTAAATACTGCATAAATGAATTTTATCACTTAAAAATGACTTCAAATATAAGAACAAATCAGAAGATATTAAGAAGATATATTACTGATTAAAGTGTCCCAAATATACTTTGAATTTTTAATGTCCAAACCCGCCAAATAGCTTCCCAAACAATAGACTTCGACATCTTGGAGACCCCTTCTTCGCGTTCACGAAAAATAATAGCTACTTCTTTTAGCGAAAATCCCGCTTGCCATGCCCTAAAATGCAGCTCAATTTGAAAAGCATAACCATTCGACCGAATTTTATCTACCGAAATATCCTCAAGCACTTTCCGATGTATGCACTTAAATCCGGCTGTAGTATCAAAAATGGGCAGACCTGTAATGAATCGGGCATAGAGATTAGCACCATATGACAAAATAAGTCGACTCAAGGGCCAATTGATAATACTTATTCCTTTGGCATATCGTGACCCAATAGCCACATCAGCATTTCCCTCCTTAACTTCTGTAATTAATCTCTGGAGATCTTCGGGATTATGAGAAAAATCGGCATCCATTTCACAGATATACGAATACCCTCGATTAAGTCCGTATTTAAATCCTTCCACATAAGCTGTTCCCAATCCCTGTTTGCCGGATCGTTCAATCAAGTGCAAGCGATCCGCATATTTAGTTTGAGCTTCTTTTATTAAATCAGCTGTTCCATCAGGCGATCCGTCATCCACAATGAGTAAATCAATATTTTCATCTTGATTTAATACCTGGTCAATAAGCTCTGTAATATTATTGGCTTCATTGTATGTGGGAATAATTACTAATGTCTCTTTCGACATAAACCTTTTTGAAATAATTATTTCTACTATTAATGGATACCTTATTTTCTCTTAATCTGCACTAAGGATACGAAATAGCTTATTAATGTTGCACAAATAATTTTACTATCTTCAGCGCCCAAGAATATAAAAGAATTATAAACTTATTAATATTTATTGCCATTGTTTAATCTAGAAAAGACTGCTACCTCTACAAAAGCTCGTCTCGGTACGCTTACCACTGATCACGGAAAGATCAATACCCCTATTTTCATGCCGGTAGGCACCTTAGGCACGGTAAAAGCCGTAAAACAAGATGAACTAATTGATAAAGTAAAAGCTCAGATAATACTCGGTAATACCTACCATCTTTATCTGCGCCCCGGCTGTGATATCATCGAAAATGCCGGCGGCCTTCATTCCTTTATCAATTGGGATCGGCCTATTTTGACAGACTCCGGGGGGTATCAAATATTCTCGTTGTCCGATAATCGGGAATTAACTGAAGAGGGAGCCAAGTTTAAAAGTCACCTGGACGGATCAAAACATATGTTTACCCCAGAAAATATTGTTGATATTCAGCGCACGCTCGGTTCAGATATTATGATGGTTCTGGATGAATGTCCTCCCTATCCCAGTAGCTATGAATATGCCAAAGAGTCCATGGAACTCACCCATCGTTGGGAAAAACGTGGTCGTGAAGCATTTCTAAAATCACAACCTAAGTACGGTCACAAACAGGCTCAATTTGGTATAGTACAAGGAGGCACCTACGAAGATCTAAGAATAGAATCCTCTAAATATGTGACCGATCTTGATTTTGAAGGTATCGCCATTGGCGGCCTTAGTGTGGGAGAGCCTACTGAGCTGATGTACGAGATGACTGATTTAAATACTGATTATTTACCAGAAGAGAAGCCCCGATACTTAATGGGAGTAGGAAAACCTGAAAATTTACTACACGCTATTGCTCGCGGTATTGACATGTTTGATTGCGTACTGCCAACCAGAAATGCGCGAAATGGTCAAATATTTACTCGTAATGGATATATAAATATCCGAAATGCAAAATGGAAAAACCACCAGAAACCGTTAGACCCTGACTTTCCTACTGATTTGTGTCAAAAGTATAAGATGTCATACATTCATCATCTATTCCGTAATGATGAATTGCTTGGATTAGAATTAGCCTCTCTCCATAATCTTACCTTTTACTTATGGCTTATGAACAGAGTAAAAGAGCGAATTGCCAATGACACCTTCCACAACTGGTACGAGGGAAAAGCTGAGATATTAGCTACTAAGATTTAGTACAATCTCTACAACAAAAAAGCCCTTCACGCTTAGCGTAAAGGGCCTATAATAAAAAAAAGAGCGGGCGGGGACCTACGCTTCCTCCCGGTATGGGAAGTACCATCGGCGCTGCCGGGTGTCACGG
>CAJXMJ010000004.1 GCA_913056455.1 uncultured Fodinibius sp. | reverse complement strand
TATTCAGGTCGATCAACGATAGGGTCCATGCCGGCTTCGGTCCCAAAGTCAGGGCTGTTAACTTCGGCAGGCTGCTCGATGTCAGATTGGACCTGGGTGTCAAGGCCGGGGTCGGTAACTGAGGCACAGCCGGTGAACAAGGCAACGGAGAAGATCATAGCGAGAAGTTTGTGGGTCAAAGATTTCATAATAGAGAGAGTTTTTTAATTAAAAACGAGAGAGTTAAGATTTAACTGTAGAAGTTATTCAGGTCGATCAACGATAGGGTCCATGCCGGCTTCGGTCCCAAAGTCAGGGCTGTTAACTTCGGCAGGCTGCTCGATGTCAGATTGGACCTGGGTGTCAAGGCCGGGGTCGGTAACTGAGGCACAGCCGGTGAACAAGGCAACGGAGAAGATCATAGCGAGAAGTTTGTGGGTCAAAGATTTCATAACTGATTCCTGATTTTGTGTTTAGATTAAATTTGTAACGTTTTTGATGTCAGTGTATCCCCGAAAAGCCATATTCGTACTTTCAGGATATACTGGTAGTTGATTACAAGAGTAATCAAAGTTCGGTTTGTTACAAAAAAAGCTTTGCCTGAAAGCTATTATGTATAAAATTATTTTGTAACAAATTTATATTATAATTTAAATTTTTATTTCTAATTATGTTTTACTCCAGATTACAAGAGTAATAAATGATAATATGTTACAAGAAATATCAATATTTAGATAAATAATATTTTAAATAATTTAAAATTAATTCAGTTTCTATTATAGAATTATATTCTAATATTTGTTTGCCAATTCAATAGTTATATATTAGAAAACAGAATGACTACGGAAGGCTTTATTTGTTCAGTTCGTGATGAGTGGATCAGTTAATTTTAGGTTTATAGGGTACTTTGAGTAACTCCAGAGTTGATTATTCGGAATTAGTACATGCTCTTCAGCAGAATAGGGAAGGTGAGGCCAATGAGCTGCTGGAAGAACTGATGCATCGACTTAAGGATTACTTACAAGTGGTGTTAAATGCCAATGAAAAAGACGCAGAGGAATGTACGCAGCAGGCATTTCTTAATGTCTATGAACAGATAAAGAAAGATAATATTCGAGAAGAAAAATATATTTTCAGCTATATGATACGTGCATGTCGGCACGAGTATTTCCGTCTTTCCAAAGAGCAGCATCGGTTTAATAATCCTGTCGAAGATCATCAGGATCATCTGGTGGATCCCGCTGAGCAGTTTCAGAATCTAATGGATAAGGATCGACAGGCTATTCTTGAAGCCTGCTTGAATGAACTCCGGGAAAAATCACGTAATTTTATCGAATACTTTATTGATAAGCCCGATGCAACTACCAAAGAAGCCAGTGCTCACTTTGATATAAGTGGTGCCAATGTACGTACTAAGAAGTCGCGTATTTTAAGTCGATTGCATCACTGTTTTAAACGAAAATGGCGTCAATAGAATATTAGTTTTGCAGTTCTTTTTGGGAGAGTATTGTAGAATCAACAATCATAAAAACCTGGTCTTCAGTGGTTGGTTCTATCACATGTGTACCTGTGAAACTGCCAAAGGCAGGTAAGACTCCGTATTCCTTTCTAAAATAAAAACAAGGTAATTTCATTGCTTGTCGCCCACGGCCTTTCAGTTGAACGGCTGGGTGAATATGGCCGCATAGGGTGTATTCATTATTATTTTGATTAGAGAGATTTTCAATATCGTGTACAAATAGAAAAGGATCTATCGATAACTTTTTGAATACATTTATAAGGCCTTTGTGATAATTTTCGGCGTCAAGAATATCATGATTTCCAATAACCAGACTTATTTCCAGTTGGGCATGGTTTTTCCGCCACTCAATAAATTGCTTCCACTCATTATTAATATTACTGTGAAAGAGATCACCTAAGATAATGAGATGCTCGGGACTCGTCAGCTCGAGAATGTCGTCAAGTTTGTTGAGGTTTGATTGTGCTACTTCCTCAGGAACGGCAATCCCACTCTTTCTAAAATGCCCGGATTTTCCGAGGTGCAGATCAGCAATCAAAAGTATGTTTCGCTTTTGCCAGTAGATTGCCTTTTGAGCTAATAGCCAGAGACGTTGATGCCTTAATTTAAAGGCCCGGGCATTGGGTATCATAAGAGGATGGAAAGGTGATTATCTTGTTTTAAAAAAGAAAATACATGTTTCATGGTGTAACGTTGGGAGCCATAAGGTAGTAATTTATACATGTTTTTCGAGCTGTAATTGCATTCGCTGTACTCGATCTATTAGGTTCTCAGAACTCAGTCGTTCACGTAACCTATCAACCATAATTGGAAAAGCCAGCGGAGTAAATCGCTCGGTGGTTTTAAGTGTTATTTGTTGGGATTGGATACGTTTTAAAGCTTTCCGTAATCGGACTTCATCAAGCTGATAGGAAAGTACTTCGTCATAGGCCTGCTGGAGCAGTAGATTGTCTGGCTCGTATTGGTCAAATACATCAAAAAACAGACTCGATGAAGATTGCAGGTGTCGACTGGCTTTTTGCTGACCCGGAAATCCTTTGAAAATAAGTCCGGATATATGGCAAATACCTCGGAATCGCCGCTTGGCCAGCTCGGTATCATTAAGGCTCGAAAAGATATCTTCGACGAGATTTACATCAGAAAAAAGGTTTTGCTCAAGTGCTTCTTTTATGGGGATTTTCTTATCTGATAGCAATTCAAATCCGTAATCATTCATGGCAATGGAAAAAGTGATCGGCGTGAGCTGTGAAATGCGGTAGGCAATTAGGGCTGACATCCCTTCGTGGACGTAACGTCCTTCAAATGGATAAAAGAATAGATGGTGGCCTTCGCGAGAAGTGGTTTGTTCAATAAGTAGTTCATCCTCATCGGGCAAGGTTGACCAGTCATTTTGCACATCTAAAATAGGTTGGATCGTTTTTAGTTCGATATCATTGGCCGAGCCTTCAATAGCCTGATGTATTTTACGGCGGAGCATGGTGCTCATATTTGAAGACAACGACATACGTCCGCCCATCCAGCTGGGTACTTTGGCTTTGGATGTATTTGCCCTGCGAACGTAAGCGGTCATTTGCTTGGTTCGTACAAGTTCCAGACTTCGTCCTGCAAACCAGAATGTATCTCCCGGTTTTAGTGATGCAATAAACCATTCTTCAATGCTTCCCAGACGTGCGCCTTTCAGATATTTCACGCTCATCATCGTGTCGCTTATTATTGTTCCGATCGACATGCGATGGCGACGCTTAATTTTCTTATCAACAACTTTGTAAAGACCTTCCTCTTCAATCACTTTGGAATACTCGTCATAGGCCGTCAGTGATTGACCACCTGTTGTTATAAAATCCATTATCCAGTTCCACTCCTTTTGAGTCAGAGTTTGGTAGGCAAAGGTCGTTTTGATCTCCTCATATATTTGATTGGGTTTAAATCCATCTGAAACGGCCAGAGTGATCAGGTATTGGATTAGTACATCGTATGGTTTAAGGATAGGATCACGACTTTCCAGCGCTACTTTTTGTGTCGCTGCCGTCTTGAGTGCAGCAGCTTCGATGAGTTCAAGGGCATTGGTTGGGACAAAGAAAATGCGGCTGGTTGACCCCGGCTGATGGCCACTGCGTCCGGCCCGCTGTAAAAAACGCGCCACTCCCTTGGGACTTCCTACTTGTACCACCGTTTCAACAGGAGCGAAATCAACCCCGAGATCGAGACTTGAAGTACAAACTACTGCCTTTAGTTTGCCTTTATGCAATGCGTCTTCAACCCAACGACGAACTTCTTTGCTCAATGACCCATGGTGCAATGCTATAGTACCAGCGAGTTCAGGCTTTGCCTCTAATAGTTGTTGAAACCAAATCTCGGATTGGGAACGGGTGTTAGTAAAAATGAGCGTAGAGCGACTTTCTTCAATAATGGGCAAAACCTTTGGGAGAAGTTTTGTGCCTAAATGTCCGGACCATGGAAATTTTTCGACATCATCGGGCAGAACAGATTGTACTTGTAACTTCTTTTCTACATCTGCTCTGATGATTGTAGAATCATTTTTGTTCTCGTCGATTCCCAGCAATACATCGTGTGCTTCCTGGAGGTTGCCGATCGTTGCCGAAATGCCCCAAATATTTATTTCAGGTCGCAGGTGTTTTAATCGAGACAATCCAAGCTCTACCTGAATACCGCGTTTGGATCCCAGGAGTTCGTGCCATTCATCAATGACAACCGCATTCAAGTTAGAGAAGTAATCTTGATACCCTTTTTGAGCCATCAGGATATGGAGGCTTTCGGGGGTGGTAATGAGCACCTCGGGCATCTGCTCTTTCATTTTCTGCTTTTGATAGGATGAGACATCACCTGTGCGTCGGGCTACCTGCCAGGGGATATCCAAATCATCAACAACCTGTTGAAGGGCCTGCTCAATATCGCGGGCTAATGCTCTGAGCGGAGTAATCCATAGAAGCTGGAGTCCGTTGTCAGCGAGTTCGGTATAGGTTTTGGGATGCTTATCAATCCAGTTGATGAGCACAGGCATATAGAGGGCGTATGTTTTACCACTCCCGGTGGGGGCATTCAGTAATCCATGTTTTCCGGATAAAAAAGCTTTCCAGACTTCTCGTTGATAGTCAAATGGGTTCCACCCCCGGCGGGAAAACCATTGTTCGATTTTTTGATAGCCGCTGCTTTTCATTAAGATGGAAATCTTGTTTATTTCAAATCGGGTAAGATTTATTAACGGAAATGATTTAAATATAATTTGTTTCTTTAGTTGACTTGATTATCTGCTTTAATTATTTAAAATAAGGTGGTTTGAGAGACAAGAATATTTCCAACTAAAATACAATTGCTATGTGGTTAAATATTGATTCGTTTGAAGAGTACAAAGAGGTTTATAACGATAGCATTAAAAATCCAGAAAAATTTTGGGAGCATGAGGCAGGAACGTTCTATTGGCGTGAGCGATGGGATGAAACGCATAGCGGAAGTTTCAAAGATGGGAATGTGAAGTGGTTTGAGGGTGGGAAGTTAAACATTACTGAAAACTGTTTAGACCGCCACTTGAATACCATCGGTAATAAAACGGCATTTATTTTCGAGCCGAACCACCCAGATTCTTTTCGTAGGACGATTACCTATCGACAGTTGCATGAGGATGTCTGTCGTTTTGCCAATGTCCTCGAAAACAAAGGGATTGAAAAGGGCGACCGCGTAGCAATTTATATGGCCATGACACCCGAGCTGATGATTGCAGCACTTGCCTGTGCTCGCATTGGTGCGGTGCATTCTATTGTGTTTGCCGGATTTTCTGCACAATCGCTGGCCGAGCGTATCCAGGATTGTGATGCTAAAATGCTAATCACCAATGATGGATTGCGTCGCGGAGAAAAACACGTGCCGCTTAAAGATATTTCTGATGAAGCACTCGAAGAATGCCCTACCGTCGAAAAAGTAATCGTATGCCAGCGCACAAACCGCGATATCAACTGGGAGGAAGGACGCGATGAATGGTGGCACCTTTTAATTCGAAATGCATCCAAAGAGCACGAAGCCGTAGAGATGGATGCCGAAGATCCTCTGTTTATTCTTTATACCTCTGGGTCGACCGGTAAGCCTAAGGGACAAGTTCATACTTGTGGTGGATATATGGTGTATACAAGCTATACTTTCCGCAATGTATTTCAGGTTGAAGAGGATTCTGTTTATTGGTGTACGGCCGATGCGGGTTGGATTACAGGGCACTCCTACATTTTATACGGTCCGCTTCTGAACGGTGCAACCGGTATCATTTTCGAGGGAACGCCAACATATCCTGATCCCGGTCGTCTGTGGGAGGTTTGTGAGAAGTACAATGTAACGCATTTCTATACATCTCCAACAGCTATTCGGGCGCTGATGAAAGAAGATATTGAATATGTCAACAAGTACGATCTTAGCTCGCTGGAAGTGCTTGGAACGGTTGGAGAGCCTATTAACGAAGAGGCGTGGCACTGGTATCACGACAAGATCGGAAATGGGAAATGTCCAATTGTGGACACGTGGTGGCAAACAGAAACGGGTGGCATTATGATCTCCCCACTGGCGGGAGTGACGCCAACAAAACCGGGGTTTGCTACGTTGCCACTACCCGGCATTGAGCCTGCATTAATGGATGATGACGGAAAAGAGGTTGGTGGCAATGGTGTTAAAGGGAATCTTGTGATTAAACAGCCATGGCCGGGCATGACACGCGGAATATGGGGTAACCAAGAGCGGTATATGGAAACCTACTTTAAGGATTATCCCGGCTATTATTTTACAGGTGATGGCTGTCGGCGTGATGAGGACGGCTACTATCGTATCACCGGTCGTGTTGATGACGTGCTTAATGTTTCTGGTCACCGATTGGGTACAGCTGAAATCGAAAATGCCATTGATGAACATCCCAAAGTAGTAGAAGCTGCCATTGTGGGATACCCACATGATGTGAAGGGCGAAGGTATTTTTGCCTTTATGACATGCGATGACGGTGTTTCGGAGCCGGAAACGTTTAAGAAGGAAGTCGATGATTTGGTTTCAAAAATAATTAGTCCGATAGCTAAACCGGATAAAATTCAGATTGTTGATGGATTGCCGAAAACGCGCTCGGGTAAAATTATGCGTCGTATTCTACGTAAAATTGCGGCCGGAGAAACCGATGATATGGGCGATACTTCAACGTTGCTTGATCCCAGTGTGGTAGAAGAAATCATAAAAGGAACTGCATACTGATCGGTAATTTAATTCAGCAATATTGTGAGGACACATCATTAGGTTGGTGTGTCCTTTTTTATTTTGAGAGAAAAGAACCAATAATGAAAAGTAAAATACTTATCACTAATAGGATAAGTCGAAATCTCGTTCGAACCATCATAGGATGAAAGAACAAGCCGTAGGTAAGAGGATGATCGGTCAGCCAATTGTAATAGTGATGGCGATGTGCTTCGCCCAGTGCCATGGTAACATGTCCATGAAGAATGGTAATCATAAAGGGGATGGAAAATAGGCAACATCCTGTATAAATAATGAATTGCTCGATTCCTGATAAATTTGCAAGATACCAGTAGGGCCAGGCAAAAAGCATGAAAAAAGGTACGCTCAGGAACCAGTTTATGATGCTGATACGTTTAAAATTCTTGGGATTGAGCTCCTGGTTCATAGTAATCGCCTGTTATTTGATCAGTTTTTGTTGCTTTGGCAGCGTTGTTTTTCCAAATGTGAATATACCAGTAGATAGGTAAAGCAACTCCATAAGCAAAAAACACAACTACGATCCATAGAATTCGCTTTTCAGTGTCCAAAGAAGAGTTTCGAATAATATGAACGATATAAAAAACGAATAGCCCCAGAGCAAGCAGAATCATAAGAAAGAGATAGGGAAGGACATAGCTCAGGTAGGAAAACAGCATCATGGGCATTTCCGGTTCTTGAGAGAAAAACACTGAGAAAAAATTAAAAACAAAAAAGCCCAGCGTACTAATTAAAAATAGCAAAGGGAGGAACGTTAATATACCCAGAACTATTTTTGCCGATTTGTTTAAATTCATAGATAGAGTGTTAGATTTGACTGGCAATCAGCATCTCAATTTCGCGGTAAGGCATGTCAAAAATTTTAGAAAGTGACTTTTTTGTGAGATGCTTTTTGTAAACGTAGGTACCGTTGCGCAGTGCGGTGTTTGTCCATAGGCATTCTCGAATTCCTCCCGCATCACCGATAGCTAACAAGTACGGCACTATCACGTTGTTAAGAGCATAGGTAGCAGTGCGGGCAACATTGGATGGAATATTGGGTACGCAGTAGTGAATTACATCATGTGCCATAAATGTAGGCTTTGAATGTGTGGTAGCTCTGCTGGTGGCGATACATCCGCCCTGGTCAATTACCGTATCTACTATAACGCTTCCGGGTTTCATGGAAGCTACCATAGGTTCGGTGACGAGACAGGGGGCGCGCTCTCCTTCAAACATTGCTGCCCCTATTACAACATCAGCATACTGTAATGCTGATGACAGGTATTGGTAATTGGCTGTAGCGGTAATGATGCGTCGGTCAAGGGCATTTTCAAGATGTCGGAGCCGCGCCAGATCATTGTCCATCACAAATACCTGGGCCCCATATCCCAATGCGGTTCGTGCGGCATATTCGGCGGTAATGCCGGCTCCCAGAATTACAACAGTAGCAGGAGGAATTCCGGAAATGCCACCCAGCATAATACCCTGTCCGCCTTCGGTCTTCTCCAGGTAGTGAGCACCAATTTGTACAGACATGGACCCAGTTATTTCATGCATCATGCGAACAATGGGGAACTCTTTATCATCTCCTTTGATAAACTCAAAGCCGATGGCTGTAATATTCTTATTGATTAGCAGATCAATAAATTCTTCGGAGGTATTGCCCAGATGTAGTGCAGAAAGGAGCGTTTGATCTTGCTCAAGAAGTTCTAATTCAGCATCTGACGGAGGGGCAACCTTCACAATCATGTCCGATTTTTTATATACCTCGTCAATACTAAATGCAATCTCGGCACCGGCATCGGCGAATTCCTGATCGGTAAAGTTGGCTTCGGCACCGGCATCTTGTTCGATAAATACTTCATGCCCGTTGGCTATCAATACCGAAGCACCGCCCGGAGTTAAACAAATTCGGCGCTCATCATTGGAGACTTCCTTTGGTACTCCTATCTTTAGGGAAATATTAGATTCTGATTTCATCAGACGTTTTTCCAGCGTCTGTATTCCAATTTGTTCTGTTTCCAGGGGATTAATGTCCATATTGATTTATTTTACGAGAAGTAACATAGCCTAATTTAATCTACCTACTGACGCTAAGCAAAAAGACAACTTAAGTTTAAATTGTTTATTTAAATCCTCGGGGTTTTGTTCGAAACTAAGAATTAGGATTTAAAATGTAACTACTGTAATTCCTAATAATTAACCCCCACATTTTCAAATAATATATATGAGTATTAGACCAAAGAAGAGTTTAGGGCAACATTTTTTAACTGATGAGAATATCATCAATAAAATTGCTGAGGCTATTCCCGCTAAAGCAGGGGATCGTGTGATCGAAATTGGTCCCGGAACAGGGGCGTTGACGGGGGCATTGCTTGATCGTTTTAAAGATGTGGTTGCTGTAGAACTCGATCAGCGGGCGATAGAAGTACTGGAGCAAAAATTTGATGATCTGAAGATTCATCACGAAAACGTGTTGGATATTGATTGGGATGAATTATCTGTTGGAAAAGAAAACACGCATGTGGTAGGTAACCTTCCGTATTATATCACTAGTCAGATTTTGTTTTCATTACTTGAGAATCGATATCTTATGGCCGATGCATTACTGATGATGCAGAAAGAAGTAGCCGAGCGATTAGTGGCCGATATTCGAACCAAAGATTATGGAATATTGAGTGTACAAACACAGCTGATGTGTACGCCCGAAATTCTTTTTCCGGTTTCTCGTCACTGCTTTAGTCCGCAGCCCAATGTAGAAAGTGCTATTGTAAAGCTGACTTTTGACAAAGGGGAGTTAAACTGTTCGGATAAAAATCTAAAATCAGTAGTTCGAACCGCGTTCAATCAGCGCCGTAAAAAGTTAAGTAACTCTTTAAAGCCAGTCGTTAGTAAAGACAACCAGCCCAATGGCTTCGACTTTGACAAGCGGGCCGAGGCTTGGGAGCCCTCCGAATATGAAAAGTTGACAGCACAACTTGTAGAAGATGGCATTTTGACCTGAAATTTCGACCACTCTTTTTTAGTGTTTTATTGATCGGAATTTAAACTATCGCTAATTAGCTGTTTTAAGGCTTTTAGCGGCGGTGCTGGGATAAAAGTATATTTCTCTCAAAGTTTGGTATGGTACTTGCTCATCTATAACCCTGTTGAAATTGATGTGATTTCAAACAGAGGATTTCATAAACGTATTTACAGCAATATTGCTGGATTTAAGAATTTCAAATTTCAACTAATAACTAAAATTAGGAGTCATACTTATGGCTAAATCTAAAATTAAACCGTTAAGCGATCGTGTTCTGGTTCAGCCAGCACCTGCGGAAGATAAGACCGAATCTGGAATTATTATTCCCGATTCAGCAAAAGAAAAACCTCAGGAAGGAACTGTAGTTGCTGCAGGTCCTGGCAAGGTAGAAAACGGTAACAAGATTGATATGTCGGTATCAGAAGGCGATAAAGTGCTGTATGGAAAGTATTCCGGCACTGAAGTTACGCTGGATGGCGAAGAATATCTGATTATGAGAGAATCCGACATTCTTGGAATCGTTGACTAACGCAATTCTTTCAACATTTTTTCAAATAAAAACTCAAAAAAATTAAATAGGCAATTATGTCTGCAAAATTAGTTCATTACGATATGGAAGCGCGCGATGCTCTCAAGCAGGGCGTTGACAAGCTTGCGAATGCTGTCAAGGTCACCTTGGGACCGCGTGGACGAAACGTAGTAATCGAGAAATCATTCGGTGCACCAACAGTTACAAAAGATGGTGTTACGGTAGCAAAAGAAATTGAGCTGTCCAATAAGCGACAAAATATGGGCGCTCAAATGGTAAAAGAAGTTGCTTCCAAAACCAGTGACAATGCCGGTGACGGAACAACGACGGCTACTGTTCTTGCTCAATCTATCATTCAAACCGGTCTGAAGAATGTTACTGCCGGTGCTAATCCGATGGAATTGAAGCGAGGTATCGACATAGCAGTGAAAGCTATTGTCGAAGAGCTTCGTAAAAATAGCCAACCTGTTGGAGACAGCCTCGAAAGTATCAAGCAAATTGGTACTATTTCTGCCAACGGTGACGAAGAAATTGGCCAAAACATTGCAGATGCAATGGAAAAAGTTGGTCAAGATGGTGTTATCACTGTTGAAGAAGCCAAAGGTACTGAAACTTATCTCGAAACGGTTGAAGGTATGCAGTTCGACCGCGGATATCTGTCACCTTATTTCGTGACTGATTCCGAAAATATGGTCGCAGAGATGGAGGAACCTTACATTCTGATCTTCGATAAGAAGATTAGTAACATGAAGGATCTGCTACCTATCCTTGAAAAAGTGATTCAAACCGGTAAGCCGCTGCTTATCATCGCTGAAGATATTGAAGGCGAAGCGCTGGCTACATTGGTTGTTAACAAGCTGCGCGGATCGCTCAAGATTGCAGCTGTTAAAGCGCCTGGATTTGGCGATCGTCGCAAGCAGATGTTGGAAGACATCGCGATCTTGACAGACGGTACCGTTATCTCTGAAGAGCGTGGATACAAGCTTGAAAATGCTACGCTTGATTTCTTAGGTACTGCTGATCGCGTAAACATCACCAAAGACGATACTACAATCGTTGGCGGACAAGGAAAAGATGACGACATCCAAGCGCGTGTAAATCAGATTAAAGGACAAATTGAGTCCAGCACATCTGATTATGATCGTGAGAAACTGCAAGAGCGTCTCGCTAAGTTGAGCGGCGGTGTTGCAGTACTTAACATTGGAGCTGCTTCTGAAGTAGAAATGAAAGAGAAGAAAGCCCGTGTTGAAGATGCACTCCACGCTACTCGTGCCGCTGTTGAAGAAGGCATTGTAGCTGGTGGTGGTGTTGCGCTGCTCCGTGCTCGCAAAGCACTTGATGAGCTAGAAGGTGAAGTGCCAGATCAAGAAGTTGGCTTTAAAATAGTTCGTCGTGCGCTTGAAGAGCCGCTTCGAATTATTGCCAATAATGCTGGTGCTGAAGGTTCCATTGTTGTACAGAAAGTCCTTGAAGGTGAAGGCGGCTTTGGATACAACGCACGAACCGAGCAGTATGAAGATCTTATCGAAGCAGGCGTTATCGATCCTACAAAAGTAACGCGCACTGCTCTTGAAAATGCAGCTTCTGTTGCCGGCTTAATGCTGACAACTGAAGCCCTCATCTCTGACAAGCCTTCTGAAGGCGACGATGATGATGACGGACCTGCCGGCGGTGGTGGTATGCCCGGCGGCGGTATGGGAGGCGGAATGCCCGGCGGAATGGGCGGAATGGGTGGCATGATGTAAGCTAGCCGTTCTTGACAAACCGTCTTTCATAAGACGATTTATAAGCCTCGTCCCCATTTGGGGACGGGGCTTTTTTATTTTAATTCCAATTTGGTGTCATCCGGCTCCCGATGTATTGGAATAGGTTTTGCTTCATAATCTGGTTTTAGAGAATGAAATCACTGCGATTCACACGGAGGTACGAAACAAGTACATTATCGAGGGGATAAATCTGTATTTACTCACAACGCACTGAGCTATGAGCAATAAAAGTTTGATATGGTGATATTAAAATAGCCGTTGAGCATCTGATTAAAATTACGTTTGTTAGAGATCATTCGGATAAGCAATCATAATCTTATACCATAACCATGATTCTTGCACCCATTGATTGGGCTATAATAGGAGCCTATCTATTATTTTCTTTGCTTATTGGTGTGTGGGTAATGCGCAAGGCGGGTAAGAATTCTGAGCAATTTTTTGCTGCCGGGAAAAACATGCCGTGGTGGCTGTTGGGGATATCAATGGTAGCCACTACCTTTTCAACAGATACCCCCAACTTGGTTGCTAATATTGTCCGTACTGATGGTGTTTCGGGTAATTGGGTGTGGTGGGCCTTTCTGCTTACGGGTATGCTTACCGTTTTTGTTTATGCTAATCTTTGGAAACGATCTGGTGTGTTGACAGATGTTGAATTTTATGAGCTGCGTTACAGCGGTAAAATGGCCGCTTTTCTGCGTGGATTTCGTGCGGTATATCTTGGGTTTATTTTTAACGTGGTTGTAATGGCAACGGTATCTCTGGCAGCGATAAAAATAAGTGGTGTATTAATGGGCTTGACGCCCGTAGAAACAGTAGTAATTGGCGGTCTTATAACGGTTATATACAGCTCGCTCGGAGGATTGCGTGGGGTACTGCTTACTGATTTTTTTCAGTTCTTTTTAGCTATCGGCGGAAGTTTAATTGCTGCCTATGTGGCATTAAATCACCCTGAAGTTGGCGGATTAAGTGGACTACTGGAACACAAAGAAGTAGTCAGTCAGCTTAATATTTTACCTGACTTCTCTGATCCTTCGCAGGCCATTGGTATCTTTATCATCCCGTTGGTTATACAGTGGTGGAGCGTCTATTATCCGGGCGCTGAACCGGGAGGAGGGGGATATATTGCACAGCGCATGTTTGCTGCCAAAGATGAAAATAACTCCATTGCTGCAGTCTTCTTTTTCAATGCTGCCCATTATGCCTTGCGCCCATGGCCCTGGATTATTGTTGGATTGTGTTCAATTATTGTCTTTCCGGAAGTGGCAGATCTAAAAGAGGCTTTTCCCAATGCTTCGGGGGTAGCCGATCACGATATGGGATACCCGGCAATGCTTACGTTTATCCCGACAGGGTGGCTGGGCTTAGTCGTTGCGTCGTTGACAGCTGCCTATATGTCTACTATTTCCACACACCTTAATTGGGGATCTTCATATTTGGTGAACGACTTTTATAAGCGGTTTGTGCGTCCTGATAGCTCAGAAAAAGAATTAGTAGCTGTTGGCCGTATCTCCACTGTGATTTTGATGATTGTAGCCGGGGCACTTGCATTGCTTTTGCAAAATGCGCTCGATAGTTTTCAGATTATCTTACAGATTGGAGCCGGTACCGGCCTTCTGTTTATTCTTCGCTGGTTTTGGTGGCGTATTAATGCGGGGAGTGAAATTGCTGCTATGTTTATTGCTTTTGCCGTCGCTTTATATTTTCAGTTTGTCCATTCCTATACAGGACTTCCGGAAGTAACCGGCTGGCAAGAACTCATCATCGGCGTGATTATTACAACTATCGGTTGGCTGGCGGTAACATTTATGACACGACCCACTGATCATAAAACACTCGTTAATTTTTGTGAGGCAGCACGGCCCGGGGGACCAGGTTGGCAGAAGGTAATAAACCGTGCTAAAGAAAAGGGAGAAGATCTGGAACCCCTCGAAGATGAGGCGTGGCGCGTTCCTCAGGGTTTGCTTTGCATGGTCCTGGGGTGTATTGCCGTTTACGGAGCCCTTTTTGCAACCGGCTATTGGATTTATGGAAAGTGGATGTTGGCTTCGTTGATTACTGTAGTAGCAGTTGTGTCGTCCGGATTGCTCTATAAGGCATGGCGGACGCTGATTAAAATTCGCCCGGACGAAGAGCTGTTTGAAGAGGGATAGTTGATATACAAAGATTTCTAACTTTTCTGTTGTTTTTCCTTCTCACTCATTATCCAGTCTATGAATAAAAACTCGAGACCCGCTGCCTCATATCCTTCCCAGTTAGAAATCATGTTCTGAAATTCCTTTTCGGAGGTATTATCCGGATCGCCGCCATAATTAAGGATAATCCAGCGTCTATGGCCCTTTTCTTTGCCTTTCTTTTTGTTGCTGGGGAAAATAGCGTCGGGGCGTTCTCGGAAAAGCATTAGCTGCTGGGCAGAAGTCGGGCCAACGCCTCGTACTTTTGAAATAGTGTCGTAAAACACTTGAGGCCGGCACGTTTCCAGATGATGTAAGTCTCGTTCCCCTGATAGCAAATCTTCGGCAAAGCCAATGATGAACTCTCCTTTGCGTTTGGTAGGACCGGGATCGAGTTGTCGTATGCTCATCGGAGTGGCTTTAATAAGCTGATGAGGTCGGGGCCAGGCCGGAATGTTATCTGGTCCGGTATTTAGAAGCGAGCCATAGCTTTTGCGGACATTATAGACCATCTTTTTGGCTGTAGGTTTATGCGAAAGCCGCATCTGGATGATGCGATTGACCGTATCCTCAAAGAGGTTGGCGCGGGCCATGCGTTTGAATCCATAGTACTCTGTGAGCAGTGGACCTAAAACAGGATCATTACTGGCTTGATCGTAGAAAGGGCGTAGATCGATATTGGTACCTAAAATACGGGCCAAGCTTTTGTTGGCTTGTTCAATTTCATCTTTGCTTAGTGATTCGGGACTTTCAAAGTGAAACTCAGGGTTATCCGGATTCCCATTAAAAAAAGAGGTTACAAGTATGTCACGATTTTCTAAAGGAATGGGGCGGGTAAATCCTTCTTCAAACACACGTTCAGGATCGTGTTCATGATCGAAGTACTGATCAATATCCAAGCAAAGAAACCAGTCGTGCGGTGGTATGGATTTAAGTGTCCAGTTACTCATAATAATATGTTGTAAATTAAAAATACATGATTGGGATAAAATATTTTAATCCCTGTCATTCAGTGTTTGTTTCCTGATCTTTCTGTTCAATATAAAAAGATGGATTTTCTTCTTGTTTCAATCGCTCTTTATCAATTTTCTTTTGATATAATTGCTCTACATCCTTGAGCGTATCGGCATCTTTGGGCGATAAATCCCAACGAATAGCCTTAAAACGAGGAAGTCGAAGTGAATAATTTGCTTTGGTCCGCTTATTTTTTTGGATGTCATCGAATTCAAGCTCAATAACAATTTCTGGAATTAGTCCCAAGGTAGGTCCGTACTTTTCTACCGTCAGATCTTTGATACGTTCGTTTAATCGCTTCATTTCCTCGTCCGTATAACCACCATATGCTTTACCAATGGGAATGAACTCTTCTTCATAGCGCTCATCTTCTGCTACCCTGATGCCGAGCGTGAAATCTGAATAATATCCCCCGCGTTTTCCTGATCCGGCATGCGCATACATCATGACCGTATCGAGTGTGCCGCCAGGTTTTTTGACCTTAAGCCATGATTTTTTGCGCTGACCGTACTCATAAGTACTGTCAATTTTTTTGAGCATTAAACCCTCGTTGCCGTGGGCCAAAGCACGTTCAAATAGTTCGTCAACATGATCATTACCTTCGACCTCAAACTGATTAGTGATGGGCAGCTCGTAAAGTTGAGAGAGATCGGAAAGTAAATTGCGACGCTCCCAGAGTTCTTTTTCGAAAATAGGCTGGTTAACATGATAAAGTAGATCATAGGAGATAAATAAGACCGGGTATTTTTCTATGATCTTATTCCCAGGCTTTTTTCGTCCCATCCGTTTTTGGAGTAGCTGGAAGGGTAGGATTTCATCGTTTTTATACACGCATATTTCGCCATCCAAGACCAAATCGGGCAAATCTTTTTTTATAAAAAACTGTACAATTTCAGGAAATGAATGGGTGATGTCATTGAGGTCACGAGAATATAGTTCTACTTGTTGTCCGCTGATATGTGCCTGAGCCCGCATGCCGTCAAATTTTTCTTCAGCTACGTATCCATCCAGGTTTTCAACAGCGCGACTCTCTATTGGTGAAGCGAGCATAAATGACAGTGGATGGAAGAGCTTGAATGTGGCCTTATCTAAGTTGTTATTTTTACAGAGCACAGCCGTTTTCCCAACGCTTCCGGTAATCATATGGGCATAACGGACTTCCTCAATATTTTTACTAAAAGCTTTGGCTAGTGCAGAAACCACGCTTTTTGTTTCGAAGCCGATACGTAGTGACCCACGGGTCATAATTCGGATGAAGAACTTGATTTCGACTGGGGTCATTTGTTTCCAGGTATTCCAGAGAATTTGTTGCTTATCTGCCCGAGAAGAAACGCTATAAATATCCTTGTAGATCGATTTGATATCTTGAAGGGTTAGCTGAGTTGGTTCGCGTTTATTGCGAGCAGCTTCAATGTTTTGCATCAACTTTTCAATAGCTTCGGAAGCGCTGCCAAGTGCTGTTTTGCATGGTTTAAACACTTTTTCATAGTTGATCTCACAGAATTCGGCCGCGCAGGTTGAGTATGTGCGACTTCCCACTGTTGTTCTTTTCCCGGAAATCGATGAAAAAGCTCCTTCACCCAGGAATTGAGCTGCAAGATTTAAATCATCTTCCTCAAGCGACTGAAAGTATTGAGCACAACAAACAATCTTCGCGTTGGTACTACGCGTTTCGTTGATCCGTTGCGCGGTTTCAGCCAGTTGTTGAAAAGAGTTCTCAGCCATAGCTAGTCATCTTCTTCCATTTCCATATCTAAAAATCGTGACTCGATATGACGTTTATCCAAATAATGCTGAACAACATCGGCATTGGGGGTATGGGTAATATGGACTTTTTGAAGTCTCAATTCTTCACACAGGCGAATCAGCTCAAAAAAGTCTAGGTGATCGGAAAGGGGAATGAGTTTGTGAACAGTCAACTGATTGCGAGCCGCTTCTCGGGTCGCCCAGCCAGAGCAATAGGCAATTCGCTTCTTTCGGACGTTGGATGCAAAACCGTTATTAAGTGCAGAGTTGGTAGTAATCAGGATTTTGCCCTCGCAGGTATTTCGATCATACGTTTCGTAATTCCCCAAATCAATTCCAGCTTCTTCATATACATCACACATCTTGTATCCTGCCCCATGAACTTGGACTTTTTGTTTCAGCGGTGCCAGTAGATGCATTACTTCTTGTGCTTTGCCCAAGTTATAGGCTAAAAATACAGGTGTGTATCCATCCCTGAGAGAGTTTGAAGCAAATGAACGAATTTCTTGTCCAAGGTTTTCATGGGAATCCCATTTATAGATAGGCAGTCCAAAGGTGGCTTCCGTAATGAAATGGTCGACTTGTTCGGGTATAGAAAATCCCTCTGAAGCCGGGGACGGAGGCGTGCGATAGTCGCCGGTATAGAGCACAGAGCCGTCATCAGATTCTACATATACCATTGCAGAGCCAAGTATATGTCCAGCAGGATATAGGGTGACCTTTGCCTTTTCAGTTTCTATGGATTCGCCGAAATCCAAAACCGTAGCATCGCCTTTGTAACCACGGCGCTGCATCAGTTTTAGCGTATTGGACGTACAGTAAACGCTGCTCGTGCGATTTCGTGGCATGTGGTCGGCATGGGCGTGGGAAATAAAGGTATGCTGGGTGTCAGTCCCATTATAGTCAAAACCGATATTAAGATTTGGAAGCAGAATACCGTGGTATCCCGCCTTAGTGATATTCATGACATTGGATGTCGGGTTATTACTATGTATGCCAGCAGAAATATAGCTAAACCCACTGCCACCATAATGGCACCGCTTCTCTTAATAATGTGGGGCAGTTGTTTGTTGGATTTAATAAGCGTTCGACTCTGCTCCCACCGAACCAGCTGTAGCCCGGCGATGTATACAACCAATAAACTCCAAATAGTAAAGAGAAGTTCAATCCATGAAAAAGGGGTAAACGATAATATGAGGCCGGGAAGAGTGAAAAAAAAGAAATACTTTAAGATCCGGATGAGCAGTATAGGCGGTCTTTTTTGGTCCGCTTTATTAATCAAATAGGCAGTTACCTTATCTTTTTTTAGAGTAAGATATCCTCCGGCACCAATCAAACAGATAGCCAGTACCGAATAGTAAAGGGTGAACCATTTTGTCGAAAAGCTTTCCAAATCCATAATGTGGAATTATTCGTCGCGGAGGTTTTCGTCTTTGATTGGATCTTCTTCTTTTGGATATAAGATGGAAGCAATAACCGAGAGAGCAAGTGTGCCACCTATAAATACTAATGCGTAGGGAGTAGGAATATGATAAAAGTCTGAAAGTAGCATTTTAATTCCTACAAAGATAAGTATTAGGGAAAGTCCATAGTGCAGGTAGTGGAAAAGACGCATAATACCTGAGACGGCAAAGTAGAGGGCTCGAAGTCCCAATATTGCAAAAGCATTAGAGCTGTAGATAATAAACTCATCACGTGTAATTGCTAAAATTGCGGGAATGGAATCAAGGGCAAAGACGAGGTCGGTTGTCTCGATAACCACCAAAACAATGAATAGAGGAGTGGCAATAAGCCGACCCATTTTACGGATGAAAAATTTGGAGCCATGATAATTCTTGGTCGTTGGGAAAAAGCGGCGAACCAAGATTAATACGGGGTTTCGTTCGGGATGTACTTCTTTGTCTTTTTCCATGGCTAATTTAATGCCTGTAAAGACGAGGAAGCCCCCAAACACATAAATAATCCAGTGAAAACGTTCTATGAGTGCCACACCGGTAAAGATAAAGATCAGGCGCATAACGAGGGCTCCAAAGATACCCCAGAAAAGTACCTTGTGCTGAAACTCATCAGGAACTTTGAAATAGGTAAAGACCAGCAGGAAGACAAAGATGTTATCGACACTGAGGGACTTTTCGATCAGGTAGCCGGTATAATAATCAAGGGCCGTTTGGGTTCCCATATAGTAATAGACCCCAATACCAAAAATAAGTGCCAGGACAATCCAGGCGGCCGTCCAGTAGAGGGCTTCTTTAATACTGACAGGCTCATCCTCTTTGTGAAGTACGACGAGGTCGACAATGAGCATCGCAATTATAAACACATTGAATATCGACCACAGTAGAACGGAATGGTCCAAGATGGAGATCTATTTTTGAGATTTAAAAATAAGCCTCAAAAGTAGGTAATATTTGACAAAATTAATAGCTGAGTCGGGTACAAGCTATTCCACTAAAAATCCTTCCTCCTCTTTCTTGAGTACATCAGGGATGGATGACATCACTTCTTTTTTGAAAGCCTCAATGATATTTTTCTTGAGATATTCGCGTCCATATACAATGCGCACTTTTCGGCGTGGAACAGGATCGTCAAATTCTCGCAAATGGGCTTTAGCGCATCGATCGTTTATTTGGTTTTTAGCAAGGTATGGAAGAAGGGTCATCCCAAAATTTTGTTCGACCAGTTGTTTCAGCGTTTCCAGGTTGCCGCTTTCAAACTCAATTTTTGGATTATCGAGCTTATTTTTCCTGAACTTCTTGCACAATTTTACGGTCTGATCACGAAAGCAATGTCCCTCGTTAAGCAGCCATAAATTGGTAACTTCCAAGTCGTCTACCGAAAGACGATCTTTTTTTGCAAGCGGATGATCTTCTGATACATAGCCTAAAAAAGGTTCGTAATAGAGATCTTCTTCAAAAATATTACCACGATCGGCTGGAGTAGCTATGATACCGATATCAAGGTGATCCTGGTTAAGGAGATCGAGAAGTTCATCGGTTACCACTTCTTCGAATATGAGTCGAACTTCGGGATGTTTTTTCCGGAAGTTGCGCAAAAAGAGTGGCAGCAGATAGGGAGCAACTGTGGGAATAATTCCGATACGGAAAGTACCTCGCAGCTCATCATCATTTAGGGCAGCGATATCTTCAATATGCTTAGACTGCTTGATAATTTTTTTAGCCTCCTCAATAATTTCTTCTCCGATTTCCGTGGGAATAACGGGTGATTTGGATCGATCAAAAATAGTTATTCCGAGCTCTTCTTCCAGCTTGTGAATTTGCATACTAAGAGTGGGCTGGGTGACGTAGGATTTTTCTGCAGCAGTGGCAAAATGGCGGTATCGATCGACGGCAATAATATATTTCAGTTGCGTGAGGGTCATAAGTAAATCTATTTCAGAGCAAAAATTTGAACAATCTATTTGACGGAATTATACAAACTTTAGAACTTTAATTCGTGAAAGTTCGAGATTTCCTTTCAGATTAGTACATTAGCCGTGGATCACTAAACAATTGAGAGTTCAAGATTTAATAAAAAGCATAGATATAACAATTATGCAACAGGCGCATGTATTTATCGAAGGACGTGTACAAGGAGTTGGATTCCGTCATTTTGCAAAAGTAAATGCTGAAGAAGTAGGGGTTTTCGGATGGGTCAAGAATCTACCCGATGGTCGTGTAGAAGCTATTTTTGCGGGACCAATGGATCACATCAGGGAGATGGTAAACCGTTGTGAGCAGGGGCCGGGTGCCAGTCGGGTTGACAATATTGACGTTACGGTAGAGGAAGCTGATGATGAGTACGAAGAATTTGAGGTTCGCTATCATTAACTCTTTTCTATGCGTTTATTTATTGCTATTCCTTTGCCAAAGCGGGTAAAACAAAAGTTGCTGGACTTGCAGCAGCCTATTGATGGGATGCGGTGGCAGCCTCAAGAGCAGATGCATCTCACCCTAAAATTTGTAGGAGATGTTGATAAAACGACTGCCAGTGAGTTGCGGGGTGAGCTGGATAACATTGTTCATCCGGATTTTACCATGACGATTGCAGGGATTGGGTATTTCCCGGAGGGTAAACAGCCCAAAGTGGTGTGGGCAGGTATTAAAAAAAATGAGAACCTTCAGGAGCTGCATCAAAAAGTGGAGGGGCGGTGTGAGAAAATGGGGATCGCTCCTGAAAATAGATCGTATAAACCACACATTACGTTAGGACGCACAAAGAATACATCGAAACGAGCGGTTACCTCATTTATTAAACAGCATAAAAAGTTTGCCATTACAGATACCCCCGTCAGTAAATTTGTCCTTTATGAGAGCAAGTTGCATCCTGATGGGGCACGCCATCAACGATTGCAAACTTATGTACTGAAGACGGGCGAATAGTTTTTGTTATCTTTGGGGGCAATGAATTTCAATTCATCTAATCAATTTTGCGAATTGTGCAGTCATTTTTATGGATCCTGTTAAGTGTTGCTGTCGGATATCTTTTACTGGTTATCTTGATGTATTTTCTGCAGTCACAGATGATTTATCATCCTCAAAAATCAATCACCTATACACCCGAGGATGTTGGATTGTCATATGAAGACGTTACTTTCCAAACTGAAAATAACTTGAGTCTTCACGGCTGGTATATTCCGTCCGACAGTAAGAATACCCTTTTATATTTCCATGGGAATGCAGGAAATATTTCAGGTCGACTGCAAACGATTCAACTGTTGCATAATTTGGGACTGAATGTTTTTATTTTTGATTATCGCGGATATGGAAAAAGCGAGGGACGTCCCAGCGAACAGGGAACGTATAAAGATGCTCGAGCAGCCTGGAATTATTTGGTGGCAGAAAGAGAAATAGAGGATGATAACATTGTGATTATGGGAAGATCGCTGGGCGGAGCAGTTGCTTCGTGGCTTGCAGTACAAAAACAGCCAGCTGCTACCATTCTGGAATCAACGTTTACCTCAGCTGCTGATTTGGGTGCTGATTTATATCCCTGGCTGCCGGTACGCTCCATCATAAAATATGATTATAACACACTTGCGAATATTAGGCAGATTGAGTCGCCACTATTTATGGCCCACAGCAGAGATGATGAAATTGTCCCGTACCAGCACGGCGAAAAACTTTTTGAAGCGGCCAATGAACCCAAAACGTTTGTTGAACTTCGAGGTTCGCACGGTTCCGGATTCTGGGAAACAGGAGAAAAGTATCGTTTAGCACTGCAGGAATTCTTATATGATAACTTAAGGAATTAAGGATATGGATATTATTAGTAAAGAGATTACGATTGGAGCTGAGGGATTTTCTGATATTAAAAATATTACCGAACAAGTGAGGCAATTTGCTGAGGAAAGCGGATTCTCGGAAGGGATCATCCATGTTTTTCCGATCGGCTCTACTGCTTCAATTTCAACAATAGAGTTTGAGCCTGCGTTGGTGCAAGATATGAAAGATAAACTGGAAGAGTTTGCTCCACATGATCAGACTACCCGTCACGGGGAAACCTGGGGTGATGATAATGGTTTTTCACATATGCGGGCTACAATGATGGGACCTGGAATAACGGTGCCGTTGCAGGATGGTAAACCGGTACTGGGCACTTGGCAACAAGTCGTAATTTTAAATCATGATAATAAATCGAGGGACCGTAGGATCTTTTTGCAGGTAATAGGAAAATAGGCTGGTAAACGTGCTGACTAATCTGTTGTATTGTTTAGATGATAATTTTCTACTACGGATTTTAGCAGATCAGGTTTATTGGTAAATATCCCGGTAACGCTACCCGCAATAAGCTTTTGCATTTTTCTTTTGCTATTTACGGTATAAATAAACGTTGGGATATCATGTTCGTTGAGGTCAGTCATCCACTTTCTTTTCAGTTGTCGATAGCTGCAGTTGAATGCGTCCACATTATATTTTTCGACCAGCTGGTGCGGTAATAATCGGTTTGATTGACTTTTATCGTAGAGTAGTGCTACCGGCACATTGGAATCAAATTGTTTGATGCGACGAACGGCGCGGTAGTCAAAACTGGAAAACAGCACGTGGTTTTCCATCCCATGTTTTTTAACAAGTTGTAGTGCTTTTTGTTCAATACCGTTTTCAATTTTATCAGAAACTGCCTCAGTTTTAATTTCGATATTGAGTGCAATCTTTCCTGATGCAAACTCCAAAACTTCTTCGAGAGTAGGAATTTTTTGATCAGAAAATTTGGAGTCGAACCAAGAACCCGCATCCAGCTTTTTCAGCTCATTAAGAGTGTAATTCCTTACATAACTGTTACCATTGGTGTGCTTATTTAGTTTAGCATCGTGAAATACGATGGGAACTCCATCTTTGCTCATCATGATGTCCAGCTCGATCATCTCAGCCCCCATCTCCACAGCCTTTTGAAATGCCACCATTGTATTCTCGGGGTAGTAAGCGCTGGCACCGCGATGAGCTATAATGATAAAATCGTCACCATCATCATTGTAAAGCAAAGGTAAGTTATATTTTTGCATCATAGATGATTGGGCCGGACTGTTAACAGTAAAAGTTGAGCCAAGAGCAAAAATAAGACAGAGAAACTTAATTCTCATGCTGTATTTTCCATTGTAGGTATTCCAATAGCTCATCAATTTGATTCTTTTGATAGAATATTAGACCTACATTGATTACAAAAACAGCAAAAATGATGATGAAAAAGGTTTGCCCAAGCTGGGTGATATCGAAATAAAAGGAGTAGCCAAAAAATAGAATAGCCGCAATATTTACGGCAAGTTGAATCCACTTATTTCGTTTTTTCTTTTGAAGGGCATCCACCTGTTCGTTTTCGGAGAGTGACAGTTCATCTTTTTTAAGGTGTACAGTAAGGTAAGATTGAAGTCGTTCCTGTGTTTCAGAATCGCTAAAATCTGTCATATCAGTTTTTGTGTTGCATAATCCGCTGCATAGCGTTGCGTAGCAAAGAATTATGGTTATTTCTTTTTGCAGCCGTAATATACAGAAGATAAAGACCAATCATAGTTGTTACGCTGGCGATCATTATCAATACGGTAGCAAGCCATTGTGGTTGGATAAGTCCAAGCACGGAAACCGTAACGATTGTCAATCCCAGAACGATTTGGGATATCGCAGCTATCATGTAGAATGTTGAAAGTGAGTGGGTTTGTTCTACATAATGAGAAATAACAGAATTCTGTATGGAATCCTTTATATTGGGAGATTCAGAGGATGGAAATGAATCATCTTTTGGATTCTTATTTTTCATAGGTATCCCCTTATTTTATTTAATAAGCCGTTAAGTAGTTATAAGTTAAACGAAATAATTAATATTTCAATTCCCCGATTTATCATGACAGAAAGTGAGACAAATATTTACGTTTATGGTCGCAATTCTATTGAAGAGGCATTGAGGAACGAAGCCGAACGCATGCAAAAGATTTTTGTTCGTGATTCGTTGCACGATTCTCAACTCCCCGAGATTTTCAAGTTAGCATCCCAACATCGTATACCTATTTCACACGTTCCAGGTTCCAAACTTAATGATCTTGTGGGCAGCGTAAATGACCAGGGCATAGTAGCGCTGATGAGCCAAATATCGTATATGGATTTTGGAAGCTGGCTTGATACTATAGACACTTCCAACTACCCGGCTATTCTTTTACTGGATGAAATTGAGGATCCCGGAAATTTGGGGGCGATGTTGCGAACTGCTGCTGCGGCGGGAATTTCAGCTGTGTTGGTTCCCAAGCATCGGCAGGCGCCTATAAATGCTACTGTTCATAAGACATCAGCCGGTACGGCGGGACGCATTCCCATTGTCCGTGCAGGCAATCTTAATCAGTCCATTATGAAGCTTAAAGATGAAGGCTTTTGGATTGGTGGACTGGATATGGATGGGGATCAAGAGTTGTGGGATTTGGAGGTCGATCGCCCGTTGGCATTTGTTGTCGGTAATGAAGGTAGTGGCATCAGTCAAAAAACCCTGGAGCACTGTGATTATAAGTTTCGTATCCCTATGGAAAACAATGTGGAGTCGCTGAATGCTTCGGTTAGCGCTGCGCTACTTTGTTATGAGTGGAAACGGAAAGTACAGGACTAAAGTATTATTCGTATAAGAGATATTGTTTGCGCTTTTTCTTAAACTCGGTAGCTGTTTTCTTCCAATTATTGGAATAAGTATCATCTTCAAGCTGTTCTTTTAGCATCGCATTGTCAATACCGCTGAGCTTGGGCATATAATCATTGAGTGAAGCGTTTGGAGTGGCATCGAGAATTGTTGATAAAAGCTCGACTCCAAGAACGACCGGGTTAAATGCATCAGGGTTGGTCACTTGTATGGCAATTCCGTGACACCGTTGGCCCTCAAATTTGGGGTTTGAAGCCTTGCCGGGAATAGCTTCCGGAGTAAAAGTGCGCCGTTCAATATTGACCCCTGAAAATTGGCGACGTAGTTTTGCAATATGGGAAGTAGTTAGGTTCGTTTGCGGTGATCCAGCTCGCAGAAAGGGATTATCTGTGCCACGCCCTTCAGATATAGTGGTGCCTTCGAAAAGAACGGTTCCCAAATAGACATAGGCGTGATAAAAGCTGGGCAGGTTGGGAGACGGAGGAATCCAATCCAATCCTGTTTTAGACCATTTCATCGTGCGCTTCCATCCCTTCATGGGGATAACCCGAACAGTAGCTTGTTTGGCATTTTTAACCCATTGTTCACCCACCATCATTTTAGCCAATTCTCCAAGCGTCATGCCATGAACCATGGGAATAGGATATTTCCCCACAAAAGAGTGGTGTTTCTTTTGCATCATCCATCCAGAAATCAAGTCACCGGCAGGATTTGGGCGATCCAAAACCCAGACCGGAATATCCTTTGCAGCCGCTGCTTCGATAATATTACCAAGCGTAGCATTATAGGTATAGAATCGCCCTCCCACATCCTGAATATCGAAAAGTAACATGTCTACTTTTTCAAGCATTTTGGGAGTGGGGATACGTGTTTTTCCATAGAGTGAAAAAACAGGTAGCCCGGTAGATTGGTCAATGCCATCTTCTATAGTTTCTCCGGCTCCAATATCTCCGCGAAAACCATGTTCGGGGGCAAAGAGTGCGGTAATATTAACGTCTCGAGCAAGGAGAGTATCAAGCATATGCGAGCCTTCTACGCGGGCGGTAGGATTCATTACAAGCCCTACGCGTTTGTCTTCAATCTCTTTAAGATGATTGTCGAGCAAAACGTGAGCACCTACTTTTACCGTTGGCTGGGAATGCGTTAAGTTGCACCCCCATAAGATTAAGGAACTACAAATGGCAAGTAGGACAGTAGAAGCTCGCATATCCCCGAAATTTAGTTAGGCTTTGTTAGCCACTACTTCAGCTTCAGAAAAGAAATAGGAAGCTTCTTTTTTTCCATTTTCAACGGAGTCTGAACCGTGAATGATATTTTCACCTACGCTGTCCGCAAAATCGGCGCGAATAGTCCCTTCTTCTGCTTCACTTGGATCGGTAGCACCAATGAATTCGCGAAAATCTTCAATAGCATTTTCTTTTTCGAGAATCATAGGTACGCAGGGACCGCTGCTCATGAATTCAACAAGCTCATCAAAAAATGGACGTTCTTTGTGAACGGCATAAAATCCGCTTGCAGTATCTTTCGTCAGACGAGTCATTTTCATTGCAACAATGCGAAATCCGGCCTCTTGTATGCGGCGGGTAACTTCGCCAATTAGATTTTTTCGTACGCAATCTGGTTTTAGGATTGTAAGAGTTCGTTCAACTGCCATAAAATGAATTTAAAGATTTGTAACAGATTATGATTTCTATGCTCTTTTAAATAAAGAAGGGCATAAATATAACGCTTACTGCATTAATTTACGAAGTCAATTGTGCAGAACTTTTAAGCTTATAAGTGGGTATAGATCAATGATTGATAAGACGGTACAATTATCTTGGAATAGGCAGATTAATGCACTTCCGCAAGATATATGGCCATTTATCACTGATACAAATCGTTTGTTTAAGGATTTGAAACAGCCGAGTATTCAGAAAGCTCATATTACGCAGTCGGTAGATCAGGATTTAATCCAGCTATCATATAATGGAATTAATCGATATGAGGTTTGGGAAGAAGAGCCTTATGAATGGGAATACCCGTTCCGCTTTGGTGTTGTTCGACATTACCAGTCTGGAGCATACAAGGATTTAAAAATTCAGATTGACTTAAAAGAAAATGAGAGGGGAACCCGATTACTTGTTAAGCTTTGGGCTATTCCCCGGAATAAGTTCCTTTCGTTTTGGACAACTTTAAAGCTTAAAATACTGGTAAAGCGTCGCTTAAAAAAGGTGATCGATACATATGACCGGCTGGCTATAAGTGATCGGCTTCCCTATCAAATCGCTAAGGACAAAGGACTGGTACGTGGTGGTGAAAAGCGGCTCAAACAGATTCAGGAACAACTCTATAATAGTCAGGTTGATGCCGCTGTGTTAGAGCGAATAATCGATTTTATTCGTCGTGCTGATGATGTGGAACTAAAACAGATTTCCCCACTTAAACTTGCCGAGCAGTGGGGGTTATCCGAAGAGAAGGTTTTTAAGGTTTTTGTCTACGCGGCTAAAGCTGATTTGTTAAACTTTAATTGGGATCTGTATTGTCCTGCTTGCAGAAGTATCCAAGAGTCGGTAAAAACATTGAATCAGATTCATGAGCCGATTTATTGTGATAAGTGTGAGGAGGAATTCAAGGTCAACTTTAATAAAACAGTTCAGCTCAGCTTTACCCCGCATCCGCTTATTCGAAAAATTAACAAGGATCAATATTGCATCCGGGGACCCCAAGAGAAGTCACATGTGATGTTACAGCAGTTTTTGAAGCCCGGGCAGAAGCGTTATTTGATGACGGATTTGCCATCCGGGGAGTATATATTGCGGTCAACTCAGTCAAAGGGTTCGGCAATAGTGCATGTTGATAAGGGTGGGGATGATACCGTGCACGTGAATATTAGTCCCTCAGGGCTCTCCGGTGAAGAGGTGCATATTGCACATAGTCCCAATTTAAGTGTTGAAAATACAACTGATAAAAATCAACTAATTACCCTTGAGCGCAAGAGTTGGTCATTACATGGAGTAAGTGCTGCGCAGGCAACTTCTTCGCAACTGTTTAGAAATCTGTTTGCGGATGAAGTATTGCGTAAGGGTGAAAAGATTTCAGTAGATAATTTGACCTTGATGTTTACTGATTTGTTTGACTCGACCGGTATGTATAACGAAGAAGGAGACGATAAAGCAGTGGGTCGAGTCATCGATCACTTTGAAATTCTACACCAGGCTGTAGCCAGAGAGCATGGGGCTGTTGTTAAAACAATTGGTGATTCGGTGATGGCAGTGTTTTGTGAGCCTGAACAAGCCCTGCGAGCTTATTTAAGAGCTCAAAAGATGATCGATGATGACAAGCGCTTTACTGATGATTTTCAGCTTAAGGCCGGAATCCATCACGGAAGTTGTGTAGCTGTTAATCTTAACAGCCGCATTGATTATTTTGGCTCCACAGTAAATATTGCTTCCCGGTTTGTGGATTATGCATCGGAAAACGAGCTTATCATTTCTCAGAAAGTATTCAGCAGGTACGATCTGCAAGAAATGCTTGAGGATTCTGATAGCAAAGGTAGGGTTGAGGATATAAATATTCGTCTCAAAGGATTTGAGAAGGAGTCGTTTTCCATCAAGCGGATTCAGGTTGGTGATTCTCCATTACGACTGGCGATTTAGGGCTGTTTCCATATCAAAATATAGCTTGAGAGCTACCGCTACTTACCGTAGCTTACCTGCCTGAATTAACCATTTTAAATACATATTTGATATGAACGCAAAAGAAAATTCTCAGCAGCCTGTAGCTCCTGGGGCAAAAAAGATGAAGAAAAAGAAGAATATTGCTCTCATTGCCCATGATAACCGCAAGAAGGATTTAATTGACTGGTGCGATTTTAATAAGGGATCGCTTTCTAAACACAACTTGTTTGGGACTGGAACGACAGGCAAGATGATTGCCGAAACTGTGGGTTTGGATGTAAATCGTTTTAACAGTGGACCGCTGGGGGGCGACCTGCAAATAGGAGCCGCTATTGCAGAGAATAAGATTGAGATGATGATCTTTTTTTGGGATCCGTTGCAAGCTCAACCGCACGATGTAGATGTGAAAGCATTGCTGAGAATTGGAGTGCTTTATAATATTCCGATGGCGTGCAATCGCTCGTCGGCCGATTTCCTGATTTCAACGGATCTTATTGATGAAGAGTATGATCGTTTTATCGTGGATTACAGCGAACGTTTTTCAAAAGATGTAGATAAAAAGTAGATGATGGATTCTCCTGATCACAATCAAAATCGCCTGGCCAATGAATCGAGTCCGTATTTGCTGCAGCATGCCGATAACCCGGTGAATTGGTATCCTTGGGGAGAAGAAGCATTTAAAAAGGCAAAGGAAGAAGACAAACCGGTGCTCGTATCAATCGGGTATGCGACGTGTCACTGGTGTCATGTAATGGCACATGAGTCTTTTGAGGATGAAGAGGTTGCGAAACTGATGAATCGTGCTTTTGTGAATATTAAGGTGGATCGTGAAGAGCGTCCCGACATTGACAATACGTATATGTTGGTTTGTCAGATGCTTACCGGTAGTGGCGGATGGCCGCTCAACGTTTTTTTGACGCCTGATAAAAAGCCTTTTTATGCGGCGACGTATATCCCAAAAGTCGGGCGTCAGGGTCGCCCGGGCATGCGAGAGCTTATTCCATGGATTTCTGAACTCTGGCATAATAATCGGGAGAAGATTATCAATTCTACAGATGAAATTGTCACTGCTTTTCAGAAGTCGAATGCATTTACACCGGCCGGTCCTTTAGATAGTGATATCTTAGATGAGGCTTATCACCAGTACGAGCAGCAATTTGATGAAGAGTATGGCGGTTTTGGTTCATCCCCCAAGTTTCCGAGTCCGCATAATTTGATGTTTTTACTTCGGTATGCCGATCGTCATCAAAATTCAAAAGCTTTGCCGATGGTGGAGAAAACCCTTACCCAAATGCGGAGGGGCGGCGTTTTTGACCAAGTGGGTGGAGGATTTCACCGCTACTCAACAGACCAGCAGTGGCTGGTACCGCACTTCGAGAAAATGCTCTATGATCAAGCGATGCTGCTGATGGCTTATACCGAAGGTTGGCAGTGCACCAAGAACGACTTATTCAGGCAGACGGCAGATGAAATTTGCAGTTACCTGATACGTAAGATGCAGGACGAAAACGGTGGATTTTATTCTGCTGAGGATGCCGACAGTGAGGGAGAAGAAGGTAAGTTTTATGTGTGGGGCACTGAAGAAATTCGAGATCTTTTGCCGTTGGCTGAGGCGGAGCTTTTTATTGAAGCCTATAACCTGACTGATGAAGGTAATTATCATGATGAGGCTACGGGTCGCAAAACCGGCAAGAATATCCCGCATCTCCAAAAGTCATTCGAGGAGCTTGCCCGGGAACGAGATATGAAGACTGAAAAGCTCCGTTCTGTATTAGCATCAATTCGAGAGAAATTATTAGAGGAGCGCAAAAAACGAGTACATCCGCTGCTTGATGATAAGATTCTTACCGACTGGAATGGATTGATAATTTCGGCATTGGCTAAGGCGGGATCAGCTTTTGACAATCGGGAATATGTAACAAAAGCGGAGCAGTGCTGGTTATTTATCAAAAATGAAATACTAACTGAAGATGGGCGCTTGAAACATCGGTATCGCAATGGAGATGTAGCTATTGATGGACATGCCGATGATTATGCATTTGTCGTCTGGGGTCTTTTGGAACTGTATGAAGCTACATTTAAAACGACATATCTACAGCATGCTGTTTCGTTAAATGAACAATTTGTAAAACAATTTTGGGATGATGAAAACGGCGGTTTTTACTTCACGGATGAATCCGCAGAGGAACTGCTGGGACGTAAGAAAGAAATTTATGATGGGGCCATGCCTTCGGGGAATTCTATTGCCTTGATGAATCTGCTTCGCTTAGGGCGAATGACTGCAAATACGGAGTGGGAACAGATGGCGGATGAATCGCTCAAGTTGTTTTCCCACAGTATTGAAAAAGCACCGACGAGCTTTGGTGCAGCTCTGCAGGGTGTGGATTTTCTGGAGGGAGATACCAGGGAAATTGTTATCACCGGTTCCCAAAATGATTCTAGGATAAATCAATTTAAACGTTCGCTGCACGACCGCTTTTTACCGCGATCGGTTATTATTCTCCATGATCCGGAGGACAATACGATTCGTGACTTAGCCCCCTACCTGTCTGATTTTGGAATGCAAGATGGTAAGCCTACTGCCTATGTCTGTCAGAACTATGCTTGTGAGTTACCAACAAATGATCCTGATAAAATGATGGAGCTTCTTTCTTAGTTTGATTAGTCCTCTTTCTTTTGTAGCGTAATGACTGAAATATTGGGCGGTGCTTCGTATCGAATGGGCGCCAGTGTAAATCCGAGTCCGTTATTCACATTGATCGGCAGACTGTTTTCCCAGTAGAGTCCCTGTACGTATTGGGTTTCTTGCTGTGAAGCCGAGAAATTCATACTCATGAATGGCACATGTATTTGTCCGCCGTGCGTGTGCCCGGATAGCATAAGATGATAGTTCTGTTGTTGTGCTTTTGATATCAATTGGTCATTGACCTGGTGGGAGGCAAATATCTTGAGAGCACTGTTGCCAGTACTTTTGGTCAGGGAATCTACGACGGTGGGATCGGCTTGTTTACTGTACACCTCGGTAACACCGGTAATGGTAATGTTGCTGGTACTGTTAATTTGGATGGTGTGGTTTTCATCCTGCAGCAGGGGGATGTTCTGATTGTTGAGCGCAGGTTCTATATTGTCGAGTCCTGCCCAGTAATCGTGATCACCGACGACAGCAATGGTTCCATATTTTGACTTTGCTTTGCCCAACTCTTGGGCCGACATATCAATAAAGTCAGTGCCGTATGAGATTAGATCTCCCGTAAAAATGATGAGGTCGGGACTTTGCTTATTTACATGCTTGATATAGTTCCGGATTTCATCACTTCCGGTATATTCATCACCCTGGATATCAGTGATATGAACGATCTTAAATCCTTGGAGTGATTTAGAGAGATTTTCTATGGAAATAGTGTGATGCTGAGCTTGCACCTGAGTTGTGTGGAGGTAAGTTGTTGCTGCGGTAAACAGGAATATAGTTGTGAAAAGTACTGCGATTAGGTGAGGATACCACCGGCTAATCACGTTTTTATCCCCATAAAAATAGGTTGCAACTAATTTAATGAGGTCGGTGACTATAACCCAGGTTGCCAGCTGAAATACGAATATAAGTCCAAACCAGAACCAGTAGGCCAAAGGTTGGGGATAGTCGAGAAGATCAATACTGCCGGTACTGTAAAAGTCGATAAGAGCACAGAGGGGATAAGCGTAGAATGTGAGCAGCAATATGGAGACCAGCCATTTTTGAAGGTGTGATTTGAAGGTTGCGTAATAGCGAAATGATAGGTAAAGTATGGCGGGTAGCATTAACGAAGCTACCACGAGTGTCATTCTAAGAAGCCAGGGCACGTATTAATAGTTTTTTTGGTTCTGGTTTGCTAATATCTATTGTGTGTGATAAAGACTTACGTAATATTCATCAAATATACATTGTGCGATGGCTAAACAACAAGGGAATAGGAGAACGTTCAAAGAGCTTTGCGCGGACTATGTGTTAAATATTCTTGAGCAGGATGAACGAATGCGGTTCGAAGAGATGCTGGATGAGGCGACAGAAGAGGAGCGCAAGCTTTATCAGCAGATGCGCACGAAGGGTAATGATCTCTTGTTTTCTGATAGGGATGACCCATCGCCGGAGCAGCTGAGAGAAGAGCTGCTTGAAGCGGTGGAAGATAAGGATAAAGGGGATAGCGACCACTCCTTGGAACATGTGGGGGCGGCATCAGATGAGGAAACTTTTGAAGAAGAAGCTGATTCAGGGGAAACTCATGTATCTCTTACCCTAGTTACATCAATTGTGTTAGGTTTTATTTGTTTGAGCTTGGTATTCTATGCCTTTTCATTGCGATCAGAGATCAGTGACCAGGAAAGTACTATCGTTAGCCAGGAAGAGGAGATAGCTGATCTTGAAAATGAGATGAATGAGCTGCAGGAGATGCTTTCGGTGATGGATTCCCGTCAGCTGCATGTGGTGAGGTTACTGGGAATGGAGGCGAACCCCTTTGGATATGGCAACGTAATTTGGGATTCGCAGAATAATAGAGCTGTTGTACAGCTTGCTGAGTTACCGGATGCGGGTAAGGGTGGACAATACCAGTTTTGGGCTATTTTTGATAACAAGGCCATAGATATCCGCTCATTTTCAGTGAATAATCATGGAGAAGTGTTATTTCTGATTGAAAATTTGGATGGCTTGAATAAACGCAAGGATTTTTCATTTGCCGTTACGCTGGAGTCTGATGGAGGTTCATCTCAACCGGATGGAGAAATGCACCTGATGGGAAGCTTTGATGGGCAATGATCAGTAATGAGTATTGAGCAAGGTTTAGCAAAATGTTATCTCAATACTCATTACTTAAATATACGATCTACTGCTGACTCATTTTTTGGAAGAGATAATCTTGAAAACTGAGTACTTTAACACCTGAGGGAACCTGAACCATAGCCCTGGCAACAGAAGAAGGGTTTACTTCGGTAGTTTCTAACCGTGAGACCAGCTGATCATCTTCAAATACTTCAACCTTGAGTGGAAAATATTTTTCTTTAAAAACAAGGTTTGTGGGCAAGCTACTGATAATAGTTTCAGCGCTGCCGCTCCAGGATTCGGCCAGCATGCCCCAGTTTACATCCAGCTGTTTCGTCATCCATACTTCCGTATGTTCGTTAGGCTCTTCATCGTCTCTAAAAATAAATTTATCTGCCTTATATCCGTGAATAGTCGATGATTCACCGGTACGTTCGTAATCAACATTATCGGCTTTGTCAGATGCTTTAGTGGCACTCTGTCCATTTCCAAACATATTCATCATGGAGGTAATATCAGATTTGGAAATTTTGAGTGCTTCATTGCTGCCGGTTAGGAATACAAAATCTTCGAAGTCGAGGCGAACCAGCACTCCCTCTGTTTGGATGGATTCCATAAACCCATATTCCTTTTCTCCTTGCAATAGAATGCGATCCGGGGTTATATACAGCGTAAAATTATCGTCTTTTTGCTCAACGCCTTCAGAAGAATAATTGTAGCTGGTATAACTTATTTTGCCCTCGAATTGTGCTGAGGCTGGCTGTTGACTAAAAGAAGCAACCAAGAGCATGGCCGATAGGTAATAAGACGCTTTTTTCATGGTCAAAATAGTTTAGGTAAATAATTGGGTTATTTTTTCTTACATCAAAAACAAATACAAAGTTTCACTAAAAATAAAAAGCCTGCCCGAATTAACGAGCAGGCTATTTAACGTTTCGTAACTGTAAAAGATTATACTTCTTGCAGAACGTTGGTATCCACATTTACTTTGTGGATCCAGCCTCCGCCGACAACATCATCGCCTTCGTAACATACAACCGCCTGACCGGGCGTAATTGCTTCACGTCCGGTTGGGAAGGTAACTTCGATTTCGTCATCGCCCAATTGTTTTAGCTGACCAACAACGCCGTCATCGTTATAGCGAATTTTCCCAGTAATTTCCATTTCACCACCAGGCACTTTGCCATATTTACTCAAATTGATATTTTTGGCTTTGCATGTAGTAGCGACCAGATCTTCTTTTTCACCAATGGTAATAATATTGGTTTCTGGATCTATGTCGGTGACATATACACGCTTACCGAGTGCCAGATCTAAACCCCGGCGCTGGCCAATGGTGTAAAAGGGATATCCTTCATGTTCGCCTACAATATTTCCATCCTGATCAACAAACTTACCGCCTTTGACACGTTCTTCAAGGCCATCAACACGATCTTTTAAGAATCGCCGGTAGTCATCATCAGGAACAAAGCAGATTTCGTAGGAGTCAGGCTTATCGGCTACTTTTGTTAGGCCAAATTCTTCTGCCATGTCACGAATTTCAGTCTTTTCGTAGCTTCCCAACGGAAATATGGTACGCGCCAAATGCTTTTGTTCGACGCCCCAAAGTGCATACGACTGATCTTTTTTGGGATCAAGTCCCTTCGAAATAACGTATCGACCGTTTTCTTCGCGTACATTGGCATAGTGACCAGTAGCGATATAATCGCATCCAAGGTTATCGGCTCGGCGCAACAATGCCGCCCACTTGATATGCGTGTTGCATAGAACACAGGGATTGGGTGTGCGTCCATTCATGTAGTCATCCACAAAACGATCGATAACCCAATCGCCAAATTCGTCTCGGATATCCACAATAAAATGTTTGAAGCCATGGTTGACGGCAATCTGTCGCGCATCATTCATGGATTCAAGGGTGCAGCATCCGGTTTCTTTATCGGATTTACCACCTACACGGGAATAGTCCCATGTTTTCATCGTAATTCCGATGACATCATATCCTTGTTCTTTGAGCATAACAGCTGCAACAGAGGAATCTACTCCTCCGCTCATAGCTACTAATACTCGTCCTTTACTGCTCATGATACTGGTTGAATTCTATAAAGTGTGAATGAACCCCAAAGATAAGGGTTTTTTATGTATATCTTATGAAGAGAATTTGGTATTCCTTAACGGAGATATGTCTAGCATATTACATGTAGAGATAAGGTTTCCAATCCTCCTGAACACCACCAAGAATAGATTGTAGAAAGGTAATATGGATGGGGCGAAATGGTTTTTGATTCAACGGCATTTTTGCTTCTTCGGGCGTGCGATTTCCTTTTTCAACATTGCAGGTGTTACAGGCTGTTACGAGGTTCTCCCACGTGTCTTTACCACCACGACTTTTCGGTAATACATGATCAATCGTGAGATTTCTCGAAGAACCACAATACTGGCAGGTTTTATGGTCTCGCTTCATAATATTGTGGCGTGACAAGACGATCTTATTATAAGGAATGTTAATATATCGCCGTAAGCGGATAACCGAGGGATATGAAAAATCCTTAGACACTGTACTAATGGTTCGCTCAGGATAGTCGTGAACCATTTCGGCTTTATCCAAGAACAGAAGTTTTACCGATCGGTGTACCGAGCAAATACTTAATGGTTGGTAATCTTTATTTAATACCAGAACATTTGCGTCCATAGTATCCATGTTATTATTACAGCAATGATATTAACCTCGAAAAGACGTTATAACGTATCTCTGTATGTTTAATGTGTAGAATCAACATTAAATTTTATTCAAATGCAACATGCTATTGTGTAACAATGGGGGAATGATGTTATATTATCTAAGACGTGACGACAGAAATTAAGAACATGTGCTTCTCAAATCTTACCTATATCATCTAATAATTTTTTTATACCTTTCTGTCTCTTAAAAATTGCTGTAAAGACAATTAATATCACAAAAGATTTATAGTATTTAACAGTAACAAGATCAGACTTTTTTAATCTCAATTTATGCCTTACAACAAAAATATGTACACCACCGGTTATTATAAGGAACCCGGGCCCAAACTTGATGAAGAATCTCCTTTTGAATCAATGTTAGAGCGTTTTCGTTTTGCTGCCGAAGTGCTTGAGCTTGATGAAGGAATGTTCCAATATTTGGCTAGCCCTGTTAAGCAGGTTACCGTTTCTATCCCCATTGTTATGGACAGTGGGGATATTCGTGTTTTTGAAGGATATCGTGTTATCCACAATAATTTGCTGGGACCCTCTAAGGGTGGAATTCGTTATGCACCGGATGTAACGCTTGAAGAAGTGAATGCATTGGCCGCGTGGATGACCTGGAAGTGTGCTATCGTCAATGTGCCTTTTGGTGGAGCCAAAGGTGGTGTGCGTGTTGACCCGAAACAGCTTTCGGATGGTGAGCTGGAGCGGCTTACCCGTCGTTATACAGCGAACATGCTCGAGGTATTTGGGCCTGACCGTGATATTCCTGCTCCGGATATGAATACAAATGAGCAAGTTATGGCATGGGTGATGGATACCTATAGCATGAATGCTCATAAAACGGAAACGGCAGTAGTTACGGGTAAGCCTATTATTCTGGGTGGCTCCCATGGACGTAAGGAAGCTACAGGTCGCGGCGTGGTAACGGTTACATTGGCGGCACTTAATAAGGTTGGTATTTTGCCCAACAAGTGCACTGTTGCCGTTCAGGGTTTTGGGAATGTTGGTTCTGTAAGTGCAAAGCTTATGTACGAGCAGGGTGCGAAGGTTATTGCTATCAGTGACATCTCAGGTGGCTATTACAATGAAAACGGTATCGATATTCCAGCGGCAATAGAGTATGCCAAAAATAACGATAATTCGCTTGAGGGATATCCTGAAGCTGAGAAGATCTCCAACGACGAGCTGCTGCAGATGGAGTGCGATGTATTAATTCCTGCGGCAAAAGAGGATCAGATTAATCGCGAAAACGCCGGTGATATCAATGCCCGAATTATTTCTGAAGGTGCAAACGGTCCGGTAACGGCCAATGCCGATTCCATACTGGAGGATAAAGGAATTATGGTAGTACCTGATATTCTTGCAAATGCAGGCGGTGTAACCGTTTCGTACTTCGAATGGGTGCAGGATAGACAAGGATATTTCTGGACTGAAGAACGTGTAAATCGTCGTCTTAACAGGATGATGCGCAATGCATTTGACAACCTGTTTGAAGTACGTAATGAATATGATATTACGCTACGTCAGGCTGCATACGTGTTTGGAATTAATAAAGTAGCTATGACGCTAAAACTTCGCGGATTGTATGCTTAGTCATTTTGCATTTTAGGAATATCTCGATGAGAGACAATCAGCCTTATACCTTTTATTCATGTCAAAATCTGATACTAAAAAACTTGTTTTAGATTCCAAGTTTGAAGAGATGGAGCGGTTAGAGCCGTTTATCAATGAACTCAAGCAATGGGCTGATATAAATGATGAGGATTCCAGTCGTATTATGCTCTCACTTAGCGAGGCCGTAAATAATGCAATTATTCATGGCAATAATAAGAATCCGGAAAAGCAAGTTGTTGTACATTCAGCATTGGACGAAGAAAATCGGATTCTGACAATCAGTGTTGAAGATGAAGGCGAAGGTTTTGATCCCGAAGAAATTCCTGACCCCCTAAAAGAAGAGAACTTATTGAATGAGAGCGGAAGAGGAGTTTATCTGATCAGGCAGTATGCCGATGATTTGGAATTTTCGAAAGGGGGTTCCAAGGCAACGATTATTTTTCGGTTAGATAACTGAAAAAAGGATAAAAACTTAAAAACAAAAGGGCGATGAAGTAAAAACCTCATCGCCCTTTGTTTAAATTGCTCAATATAACTGAAAGCGGTTTAGTTCGCCAGTTGAGCTTCCAGCTGTTTCTTTAGTTGTGCTTTTGGTACTGCTCCAACAATTTGATCAACTACTTCGCCGTCCTTGAAAATAAGCAGGGACGGAATGCTTCTAATACCGTATTTTGTAGAAGTTTCAGGATTAGAGTCAACATCTACTTTGCCAATTTTTGCTTTTCCTTCAAACTCCTCGGCCAGTTCTTCAACTACTGGTCCAACCATTTTGCAGGGGCCACACCATTCTGCCCAGAAATCGACCAATACAGGTTTTTCAGCATCGGCATTAATGACTTCGTCTTCAAAAGAATCGTCTGTGAATTCGATTGCTTTACTCATAATATTTCTTTCATCTTCATTAATTGTTATTTAAATAACCTTCAATTCAACAATGTTAATATCGGATAATATCATCCAATTATCACATCGTTTCTTATTATAGAATTCATTATCAAAACTTATCTTACCTGCCGTTACCATTATAACGGTTTAAAGCAACGGCTTCTTTTCCTACAATAGATCTTAAACCTTCCAACAATTCTTCATTGGGATCAATAACAAATTTACGAACGTGCATAGCAAATGGCCGTTTAGCCTCACTGCTCAACACGTTGAAGCGTACATTCGTTTCTCCCTGATTCTCTTTAAAAAGTTGCGCCATTTGCTCCAGATCATCTTCATCAACATAGTTAGTGTCGATATCCAGCTTCAACTCTATCTGATCCTGGTATTTTTCGCGCATACTCTCAATACGTTCAAAGCCATTGGCGATAACCTGTAGCTTTCCGCGGGATGAGTCAAAGCTGCCATCAACTACAACACGCGTATCTTCTTGGATCATACCGAGGCACCGATCATAGACTTCATTAAATACAACAACTTCCACATGTCCGTGGCGATCCTCCATTTCGAGGAAAGCAAAGGGACGTCCTTTTTTATCTGTTACACGATTTACTTTGGTAATAATGCCGGCAACACGGACGTCTGTTCCATCATTAAGTTGGTTGAGTTTTTCGGCATCTAAGGTATGCGAACAAAAAATACGAACATCTTCCTGAAATTTATCTAAGGGATGGCCGCTTAGATAGAAGCCGATCAGTTCTCGTTCCTTATTAAGACGTTCAATATTTGACCATTGCTCAACCGGCTCCAGTTGAGGTTCATCTATGGCTGATGAATTATCGCCACCATCGCCGAATAGATCTGATTGGTTGGAGTTTTCCATCTCCTGTACACGCGAACCATAACTGAGTAGAATCTCCATATGCTGTAAAAGCTGCCGACGATTGGGATTCAGCTCATCAAATGCTCCAGCCTGGAAAAGACTTTCCAGGGTTCGTTTGTTGCAGACGCTGGAGTCCACACGCCGTGCGAAATCATAGATAGATTCAAATGTCCCGTTTTCTTCACGCTCTTTGACAATCTCCTCAACTACATTTGATCCTACACCCTTAATAGCTTCCATACCGTATTGAATGCGTCCATCCACAGCCACAAATTTACCTTGTCCGCTGTTAATGTTGGGTGGATCCACGGTAATGCCCATACGGTTACACTCCTCAATAAATTTCGACACTTTGTCAATGTCACCCATGTTATGGCTGAGGACAGCCGCCATATATTCTGCCGGGTAATTGGCTTTAAAAAAGGCGGTCTGATATGCGACTACGGAGTAAGCCGCAGAGTGCGATTTATTAAAGCCGTAATTGGCAAATTCGGCCATGATATCGAAAAGCTCTTCGGCTTTTTCTTCGGAAACGCCGTTGTCGATAGCGCGCTTGGTAAAAATTTCGCGCTGCTCATCCATCACCTTTTTCTTCTTCTTACCCATGGCCCGACGTAGCAAATCCGCTTCACCGAGGGAGTAATTGGCGATTTTTTGAGCTGCCTTCATAATCTGCTCCTGGTAGATCATAATGCCGTAGGTCGGCTTCAGGAGCTCTTCCAAATCAGGATGTGGGTATTCTACGTCTGAGCGCCCGTGCTTACGGTCGATATATTCCGGGATAAATTGCATGGGACCCGGACGATAGAGGGCGTTCATGGCAATTAAGTCATCGAGTTCGGTCGGTTTCAGCTGTTTGAGATACTTGCGCATGCCATCCGACTCAAACTGAAAAGTGCCAATGGTGTTTCCCTTCTGATAGAGCTCAAAGGTCTTTTCGTCGTTCTCAGGGATTTCATCTAACTCGTAATGGATACCGTGATTTTTCTCGACGTATTTTATGGATGTTTTAAGAATGGACAGTGTTTTTAGTCCAAGAAAATCCATTTTAAGTAATCCGCATTCCTCAGCATGCGGACCGTCGTACTGGGTAATCAACTCTTTGTCTTTGGATAGTGCCACCGGCACATATTCGCTGATTTCACCCGGTGCGATAATCACGCCCGCAGCGTGCACTCCCGTCTGTCGGGCCGAACCTTCCAGCGTGCGGGCAAATCGCATCATCTTCTGAATCTGGGGATCCGGATGTTCAAATAATTCCTGAATATCATTTGCCGACTCCGGATTCCTTGATTTATCCAAGACCTTATCAAAAGTATTAAGGCCCGGTTGGTCTGGAAAAAGTTTCGTGATTCGATTTACTTCCTGCAGCGGTACTCCCAAGACACGCCCCACATCACGAATGGCCGTTTTGGCTTTCATCGTGCCATAGGTTACAATCTGAGCCACATTCTGGCGGCCGTATTCTTCAACAACGTAATCAATTACTTCCTGGCGGCCGCTGTCATCAAAGTCGATATCAATATCCGGCGGGCTAACGCGCTCGGGATTTAGAAAACGCTCAAATAGCAAATCGTGCCGCATAGGATCTACATTGATAATTCCCAAGCAGTAGGCAACAACGGAGCCTGCAGCGGAACCTCGCCCCGGTCCAACGAAAACATCGCGTTTTCGAGCTTCAGTCGTAAAATCCTGGGTAATTAGAAAGTAGCCGGAGAAATCCATCCGACTAATAATGCCTAGTTCCTGCTCAATTCGTTCGCTAACTTCCTGTGTGATTTCTCCGTAGCGCTTTTTTGCTCCCTCATACGTCAAATGACGAAGGTATTCATCCATCGAGTCAAACTGGTCCGGGATGCTGTAATGCGGAAGCAAGAGCTCAGAACTGAGATCAATATTGTCGACCTTTTCGATGATCTCGTTGGTATTGTCAATAGCCTGGGGAAGATCGCTGAACAGTTCCTCCATCTCCTCAGGTGTTTTCAGGTAGAAATCGGTATTCAGGTTGTTGTTGTCATCCGTAAATCGAAACCGATTGGGATCATTGATGTCTGCATTTGTCTGCAGGGCCAGCAAAATGTCATGAGCTTCTGAATCCTCTTCATCTACATAGTGGCAATCATTTGTGGCCACCATTTTGACATTATATTCTTTCGACCATTTTACGAGGATTTCGTTGCAACGATCTTGGTCATTGAGTCCGTGACGCTGCAGTTCGATGTAATAATCATCCCCAAAAAGATTGAGGTACCATTCAAAAATGGCACGTGCTTCTTTCTCACCTTTATTGATAATTGTCTGGTTAATTTCGCTGGCAATACAACAGGTAGTGGCAATAAGTCCTTCAGCATGCTCGGCCAGGGTCTCTTTATCAATGCGCGGTTTGTAATATAGCCCCTCGGTATAACCTAATGAACACAGTTTGGATAGGTTTTTATACCCGGTCATGTTTTTAGCCAGCAGCACCTGATGATAGCGGGTGCGATCTTTTTTGTCCTCCATCCCGGAAGGGGTTACATAGAATTCACAGCCGATAATAGGTTTGACGTCATGTTTATTAGCTGTGTTTACGAATTCTGGTACTCCAAACATGTTGCCATGATCAGTAATGGCAATTCCGGGCATGCCGTGCTTTTTGGATTTCTTGATCAGCTGGTTGATGCTCGCGGCACCGTCGAGCATACTAAACTGTGTATGATTATGGAGGTGTGAGAAATTCATTTAGGAGGCTTTTCTTTTGATCCTTAGATTGGAATAATAATACTATTCCTGGCCGACAATATTAAGGCGTATTTTGGGATAAATTTTCAAAAAATATTCATTCGGGTTTGAATGGTGAGCGGAAACATTCTATTTTTAATTTTACCTAATCAAACTGATCTGATATGTCCACCAAATATATCTTCGTAACGGGCGGAGTTACATCTTCATTGGGAAAGGGAATTATTTGTGCATCGCTGGGACGCTTGTTGGTCGCACGCGGATTGAGCGTGACGGTTCAAAAGCTTGATCCATATATTAATGTGGACCCCGGCACAATGAATCCCTACGAACACGGGGAAGTTTATGTAACCGAGGACGGCGCGGAAACCGACCTTGATTTGGGCCATTATGAGCGTTTCCTGGATATAAAAACTTCTCAAGAGAATAATGTAACCACCGGACGTATTTACAATGACGTTATTTCCAAAGAGCGTCAGGGTGCATATTTGGGAAAAACCGTTCAGGTGATTCCCCATATCACCGATGAAATTAAATCACATATTATTGAACTGGGTGAATCCGATGATTATGATGTGGTGATTACGGAAATCGGGGGTACTGTAGGGGATATCGAAAGTTTACCCTACATTGAGGCTGTTCGTCAGTTGCGGTATGATGTGGGAAGAGCGAATACGCTTTCTATTCATTTAACGCTGGTACCGTATTTATCAGCAGCACGTGAGCTCAAAACAAAACCTACGCAACACTCGGTAAAAACACTTTCTGAAAGTGGTTTGCAACCCGATATCATAGTGGCGCGTTCTGAGTATGCCCTTGATGATACCATCCGCAATAAAATTGCCCAGTTTTGTAATGTGGAGTACGATGATGTGATTGCATCACTGGATGCCGAAAGTATTTATCAGGTTCCGCTCTTAATGCAGGATGAGGGATTGGATAAGCGCGTGATTGAGAAACTAAAGCTCAATGCCGGTGAAGCAGACCTGGATCGTTGGAAAGGATTTGTGGAAGCGGTAAGAAATCCATCTACACAAATTACGGTTGCTCTTGTTGGTAAGTATGTGGAGCATCACGATGCGTATAAATCTATTGTGGAAGCATTGATACACGGAGGAGCAGTTAACGACTGCGAAGTAAATATACGCTGGATACAATCGGATGATTTGACTACCGAAAATGTTGATGAGAAACTGAAAGGGGTTTCGGGCGTTTTGGTAGCTCCCGGTTTTGGCGGACGCGGTATCGACGGGAAGTTGGCGGCGGCCAACTATTCTCGGAAAAATGGAATCCCTTATTTTGGAATTTGCCTGGGAATGCAATGTGCCGTTATCGAATTTGCGCGAAACGTATGTGGATGGGAAACGGCCAGCAGTACTGAGTTTGATGAAGATACCGAGTATCCGATTATTGATTTGATGCCGGATCAAAAAAACATTGAGGATAAGGGGGGTACTATGCGGCTGGGATTGTATGATTGTAAGATCAAAAAGGACTCCAAGACGTATAAGGCCTATGGCAAAGAGCTTGTACAGGAACGTCATCGCCATCGTTATGAGGTGAACAACAACTTGCGATACAAGCTGGTGGAAGACGGAATGAACCTGGTCGGTTTTAATCCCGAACGCGATCTGGTTGAAATTATTGAATTGCCCGATCATCCGTGGTTTGTGGGTGTTCAGTTCCATCCCGAATATTGCTCAACAGTAAATAATCCTCAGCCGCTCTTTGTAGACTTTGTGAAGGCCAGTCTTAAGCATGCCAAAGAGAATGATTTGGCGGAGCCTATTAAAAGGGAAAAGGTTGTTATCAATTAATTAGGACAAGTTATGGTGGCAGACCAGACATTTACCAATAAATTGCGAGTACGGATTTGTGGAGTGCTGATCCAAAATGACGAAGTATTGTTAGCGCAAATCCACTCTCCCATTACTGATAAATTGGTTTGGATGCCACCGGGCGGCGGGCTTACGTTTGGCGAACCGATGAAGGATTGTCTTAAACGAGAATTTAAAGAAGAGACGAATCTTTCTGTGGAAGTCCATGAGTTAGTGCATGTGAATGAGCTTTTGCGTCAGCCGTATCACGCTGTGGAATGTTTCTTTGAAGTAAAAAAAACGAGCGGTACCGAAAAATTAGGTAAAGATCCTGAGCTATCTTGGGATCGTCAGCTACTGCACGATCTGCAATGGATGCCTGTTGATAAACTCTCGGAGTTAGATTTTGCTCCTTCCAGCCTTATAGAAAAAATACAAAATTGGGACCGACGGTTTAACTATCCTGTATTTTAATAGCTTCTTACGTGTAGGATAATAATCTATTTTTTAATCCTAATGGGATTGTCATAAATTTAGAAGCTTAATTTTTAACCACATCTATTCTTATGTATACTCTTCGACTTTCAGTTATAGCTGTTTTTTGTGTGGCTTTTGTAGGTTTTGCTTGCCAGAGTGATCAATCTTCAAAAACAACAGTCATCCAAAATGTTACAGGATATACCTTCTATGATGGCGATATGATGCAATTTAGTGCCCTCGAATTCAAAGGGGGTAAGGTTGTAGATGTTTATAGTGATACCACATTCACTGCTGATGCTTCTACAGAGGTGATTGATGGGGAGGGAAAGGTTATGTTACCCGGTCTGATTGACGCCCATGCCCACGTAATGGGATTAGGCAATATGCTTATGAATGTAGATTTGATGGGTATCAAGTCGCTGGACTCGGCATTGACGCATATCGAGGAATATGCATCTGAAAATCCCAATCTGAAGTGGATTGAAGGTCGGGGCTGGAATCATACGCATTGGGGCGATGGCGATTTCCCCACAGCCGAAGATCTTGATGAGGTGGTTAGTGATCGACCGGTTTGGTTGAGCCGGGTCGATGGTCATGCGGGATGGGCAAACAGCAAAGCAATGGAAATTGCAGGAATTACCGCAGAAACGGAAGCGCCGGAAGGTGGAAAAATTATTCGAGATGAAAACGGGAAACCCACGGGGGTTTTTGTCGATGAAGCTGAGCAACTTATTGCTTCACACATTCCAGAGCCAACAGATGAAGAGCAACAGCTGGCGTTGAAAAACGCTCTTCAGCGAATGCGTAGCAAAGGGTTGACGAGTGTTCATGATGCGGGTGTTTCAGCAGACACATGGGAGCTTTACAAAAAGTTTGCCGATGAAGGAAAATTGTCGACGCGCATTTATGCGATGATTGGCGGTGCCGGAGATACCTTTGATAAGCTTGCAGAGAATGGTCCTATTACTTCTTACGCTGATGACCTTCTGGCATTGCGAAGCGTTAAAATATATGGTGACGGCGCGTTGGGCAGTCGCGGGGCCGCTATGCTGGAACCTTATTCTGACGATCCCGACAATACGGGCTTACTGTTCCATACTCAGGAGGAGATGAATAAGATGGTTTTAAAAACAATGTCGAATGGATTCCAGACAAACGTTCATGCTATTGGAGATGCAGCCAATCGACAGGTGCTCAACGCCTTTGAAAATGCGAAAGACAGTCTGGATGAACAAGGTCTTAGAAACAGGATTGAACATGCACAGATTGTCTCACCAAAAGATATTCCACGATTCAATGAGCTTGATATTATCGCGTCTATGCAACCCACGCATGCTACAAGTGATATGAATATGGCAGAAGATCGCGTAGGCCCTGAACGCATTAAAGGGGGTTATGCCTGGAAAACATTTCTTGATCAGGGGACCACGTTGGCTTCCGGATCAGATTTCCCTGTCGAGCATGTGAATCCATTTTACGGCTTATACTCAGCGGTAACACGGCAAGATCATCAAGGAAATCCCGAAGGCGGTTGGTACCCATCTGAAAGTTTGACACGTAAACAGGCCCTTCGTTCATTTACATTGGATGCTGCTTATGCTGCACATCAGGAAGATATGCTCGGGAGTTTAGAGCCGGGGAAATGGGCTGATTTCATCCTCATAGATCGTGACTATTTTGAAGTGCCGGAAATTGAGATCTGGCAAATCAACGTGCTCGAGACCTGGATGGATGGTAAAAAAGTATATTCTGCAGATAAGTAATCATTGATTCATGATCATCCGTTTAGAACAATTAAATCCAACTATAGGTGATATTAGTGGCAATATTGTACTAATTGAACAGGCTATGGCAAAGGCAGAAGCAGATAATGTGGATCTGTTGGTTTTGCCGGAGTTAGTGGTTTGTGGATATTCGCCAATGGATTTGATTGAACGCCAGTCTTTTTTGGATGCTATTTATCAAGCGAATGATCGTATCATTTCAAATTCTGCCGATACTGCTGTTTTATTTGGGACAGCAACTCCCAATGATAATACCGGCCGAAAATGTTTTAATAGCGCTTTACTGGCCCAGAGCGGAGAAATAATAGCAGAAGTACACAAAACGCTGCTTCCTACTTATGACGTGTATGATGAGCTTCGGTATTTTGAACCCAATGATGATTTTGAATGTATTGAGTTTCAAGGTACGAAAATTGGTATTACCGTCTGTGAAGATATATGGCATAACTTTGAGCTGTCTTATTTGACCTATGATGTAAACCCCGCAAAAGAGTTGGTGGAAAGAGGGGCAGAGGCAATTTTCAATCTTTCAGCATCACCCTATGCCAAAGAAAAGCCGAGTAAACGTCAACAAATGTTGCAGCAACATGCTGAAAGGTTAGAGGTACCTATCTTCTATGCCAATCAGGTAGGAGGAAACACGGAGTTGATTTCGGATGGCGACTCAATGGCTATTAACAGTAATGCAGAGGTGGTGGGACGGGCACCGCTTTTTGAAGAGGCTCATATTGATCTTAGCTGGCAGCCTGAGGCAGATATCTTAGAAAGTATTGCTTTACCTCCTGCACAGGTTCCCAAAAAGATTGATCAGATGTTTAGTGCTTTGAAGTTAGGATTACAAGACTATCTCGATAAAACAGGTATTGCCAATGATGTTGTGTTGGGATTAAGCGGAGGCATTGATTCTGCATTGGTCGCAGCTATTGCAACGGAGGCGTTAGGTAGTAACAATGTGGTTGGTATCACCATGCCATCAGAATTTTCATCAGGAGGAAGCGTTACTGATTCTCAACAGCTGGCGAAAAATCTTGGAATTGATCTCCATAAAATAGCAGTCAAAGATCTGTATGATCAGTTTAATACTGCTTTAAGTCCAATATTCGGAGATGATCTTTTTGGGGTAGCCGAGGAGAATTTGCAGCCGCGCATTCGGGGTACATTATTGATGGCATACTCCAACAAGTTTGGAAATATGTTGTTAAATACCGGCAATAAATCTGAGCTGGCTACCGGTTATTGTACGCTATATGGCGATATGGCCGGAGGATTAGGGGTGATAGCAGATCTGTATAAGCTTGAAGTGTACGAGATGGCTCGTTGGCTGAATGAAGAATATTATGGAGAGGAGATCATCCCATCAGCTATAATTAAGAAGCCACCAAGTGCTGAATTGCGTCCCGATCAAAAAGATGCAGATAGTTTGCCAAAATATGATATTTTAGATCCTATTCTGGAGGCTTATATTGAAAAGCAGCTCTCAATTGAAGAAATTACTGATCAGGGATTTGATATTGATACTGTACAAGAAGTTATTGCGCTGGTTGATCGCAATGAGTACAAGCGTTTTCAGGCGGTTCCTGTATTAAAAGTTAGTGATAAGGCTTTCGGGACTGGTCGGAGATGGCCTTTGGTACAACGTTGGACAACTAATCGAAATTGACGTTATTATTAAGAGGGTATCGAAAAATTTAATTTTATAATCGACGAATTCTATGCAGAATAAGCTACAGTTTTTACTTGTTTTTGTTTTAATCATAGGTCTTACTCCCGCATTGGCACAACAACAGGATGAAGATATTCAGCTGGAGGAAAGCCCGATGCCTGCCAAGCTGCTTCCCTATAATAATCCTATGGTATCGGGCGATGATGATTTTTCAGCGGAAAGAATCGAGCCGAAAGCGAAGCTCGATAATTTCCAAAAAGATTTGATGCGCCGTATTGCCGATATATATCGTATGCACGTGAATGCGATTGAGGCCCAAATTCAGGATGATCCGCTGAGTGCCGAGACTCATATCACTGATGCCCTTAATGCTATGCAGACTCTTTTAGATACTTATCCTGAAGTACAGTCTAATCAGCGTTTTAGTGCCTTGTATCGATCGGTAATGACCGAATACCGAGAGTTTTATGGAGTTGAAGATTCTTCGAAGAAGGTTAAGGGCGAAATCTTTGCTATACAAAAAGAGCTGTACTCTAAGGAGGATGACTGGATGAGTGAAAATGAGGGATACGTACTCCCGGATAACATTACAACTCCCAAAACCGAAGTGCCGCTGGTTCAAAACCGCCAGGTAAATCGTCATCTGATGTATTATACGCTTAAACGTCCTGAAGTCATGGAAACATGGTTGCAGCGTACAAAGAAGTATTTTCCGATGATGGAAAAGATATTTCAAGATGAGGGAGTACCAACTGAGCTCATTCACCTTGCAATGGTAGAAAGTGGATTGAATCCAGAGGCAAGAAGCTGGGCTTCGGCCGTTGGAATGTGGCAGTTTATTCGGGCAACAGGTTCCATGTACGGACTGGAAGTCAATTGGTGGATTGATGAGCGAAAAGATCCCGAAAAAGCCACCCGAGCAGCAGCCCGACATTTAAAAGATCTCTATAATATCTGGGGCGATTGGCATCTGGCTATTGCTAATTACAATATTAGTCCCCGTGGTTTGAAAAGAGCGATTAGAGCTGCCGGAGAGGAGGATTACTGGGCAGCATTGCCTTATTTACCACGTGAAACACAGGGATATGTGCCAGGATTTATCGCAGCGACGATGATTGAGATGAATCCGGAACAGTTTGGGTTCACAGGAACCTACGAGGCTGATGAATATGACTATGAAGTTTTTGAGGTGGCGCCTCTGATGCCGCTTGATGCCTTAGCTGATGCGGCAGGTATTACTACAGAAAAATTGAAAGAGTATAATCCCGAGCTGCTTCGATGGGCAACACCGCCGGGAAATAGCTATCCATTAAAATTGCCGACAGGAACGAAGGAACAATTTGCAGCGAATTACGAAGATATCCCCAAAGAACAACGTAGTCAGAATGTCGCTATGCACACAGTGAATAGAGGAGAAACTTTGGGATATATAGCTCGGAAATACGGAACTTCGGTACGAGCGCTTTATGAGACGAATGAAAGTCTGTCAAATACCATTTATCCCGGTCAAAAAATTGTAGTGCCATTGGCACCGGGAAGCAGTGAAAAGATTGCTGTTAACAAACCAACCCACCAGCCAAGAGGGAATACATCAACAAGTAAGGGACGATCAAAATCGAAAGCTCCTGCGAACTCAGCCAAGCTTAGTTATAAGGTAAAAAAAGGTGATACAATCGGGCATATAGCTGAGTGGTACGATGTACGGGCATGGCAAATACGTTCCTGGAATGGCACATCAAATTATATTCGTCCGGGAGAAAATCTGACCATTTACGTTCCCCAGTCAAAACAGTCGTACTACAGTCAGATTAACAGTATGTCGTTTAGCAAGAAGCAGCAGTTGGAACGTGAGCAACGATCCGGCAAAGACATAACGGAGGCCTATTTGGCATCAGCTGATGATGGGGAAAATATTACATACACCGTACAATCTAATGATACGCTTATTCAGATTGCGAACTCGTTTGGTGTGTCAGTAAATCAGATAAAGCGCTTAAATAATCTCAATGGATCAAGAATTTTTGTTGGTCAACAGTTGAAGATTAAATAAGATATTCTTCAATGAGTAAAATGAGGAAATTTATAGTTGCCGGCTTACTGGCGCTGACATCTTTGGCGCTTATAGGTGTAGCACGTAATCCGGATATATATTTCCTCATCAAAAAGAATTTCACCATCTTCAGTGAAGTGTATCGAACGGTTTCTCTGGAGTATGTGGATGAAGTAGACCCCGAAAAACTGATGCGCAAAGGGATTGATGCGATGTTGGAATCGCTCGATCCCTATACCGTCATGGTTGATGAGGCGCAACAGCAAAATATGGAAATCATCAGTCGTGGCAGTTACGGTGGGGTGGGGTTGAATGTGGGGTTTCGGGACGGCAAAATCGTAGTTATTGCTCCAATAGAAGGATACTCCGCCCATCGCAAAGGTATTCGAGCGGGGGATGTTATTAAGAAAGTTGATGGCGTATCGGTCGAGGATTTGATGCCTGAGGAAGTGCAGGGATTAATAGATGGAGAACTGGGATCCACTGTTACGTTAACGATTAAACGGTACGGTTTAGACAACCCCTTAGAATTTGAATTGGAACGCCAGCGTATTGAGGTAAACAATGTAGGATATGCGGGTTTGGTGGGAGAGTCTGAGAATATAGGTTATATCCTATTGAATCGCTTCTCAAGAGGCACGGCAGACGAAGTCCGGAAGGCAATTGAAGGCCTTACCACAAATACTCAGCTTAAGGGGATTATTTTAGACCTGCGTAATAATCCCGGTGGATTATTAGAGGAGGCGGTGGGGATTGTTGATAAATTTATACCCCAAAACAAAGTGGTTGTAGAAACGCGGGGGCGTCAAAGCCAGCACAATAACCTTTTCAGAACGGGAGAAACGCCCATTGTGCCGGATATGCCACTGGCGGTACTCCAAAATGGCGGTAGTGCCAGCGCATCTGAAATTGTGGCCGGAGCATTTCAGGATTACGATAGGGCTGTTATTGTAGGAGAGCAAAGTTTTGGAAAAGGGTTGGTGCAGACTGTGACTCAACTTTCTTATAATACTGCGCTTAAGATGACGATTTCGAGATATTACATACCCAGCGGGCGTAGCATTCAGTCGATAACCTATACCCATGACGACGATAATAGTGCAGTCTTGAAACCCGATTCTTTGCGAAAAAAATTTAAAACCCGTAATGGGAGAACGGTATATGACGGCAATGGCATTGCTCCGGATGTAAAGGTGGTCGACGAGGAACCCTCACTACTGGAAACATCTCTTTTGAGAGAAAATATGTTTTTTAATTTTGCCAATCAGTATGCGGCAACACATGATAGCTTGAGTGAATCTTTTGGTTCGGATGTTTTATACAACGAATTTCTGTCATTCGTCTCCGAGACGGATTTCCAATACCAAACGCCCTCCGAAAAGCATTTGTCGAAAATCGATTCGTTGCTCAATGGGATAGAGGATGAGGACAAGAAACATATACAGAGATTGAAAAATGTTATTGGAGAAAAAAAGAAACAACAATTTGTCCGAGAACGTTCTGATCTCGAAAGAAGGTTATACCTGGAATTAATAGCACGATATAAAGGTCAGCGGGGACAAACGGCTGCATGGCTGCCACATGATAAGGTGGTCAAGGAAGCCCTTTCGATATTGCAGAATAATGAACACTATAACGGTATTTTAGCAGGATCTAATTAAGAGTGGCTAAAGCAGATCTACATATTCATACAACAGCATCCGACGGACATTCAACGCCGCAGCAAATTATAAAAAATGCGAAAAAGCATAATTTGGATGTCATTTCTATCACGGATCATGATACTATTCGTGGCTATCGAAAAGCGGTGGCGGAAGCTGAAGAAAATGATATAACATTGCTTCCCGGAGTCGAGATCACCTCGGATTTTAATGGTCGTGAGTGCCACCTGTTGGCATATTGCTTTGATCCGGATCATTCGGTCATAACTGATTTGTTGGTTCAGCATTATCGCTCTCGGTTGGAACGCGGTAAATGGATTGTTAATGAGCTCACAAAAAAAGGACTCGATGTAGATATTGAAGAGGTTAAGGCCGAGGCGAACGGTAGTAATATTGGCCGCCCGCACATTGCTTCTGTACTTATTGACAAGGGCTATGTGGCTTCCTTTAAAGAAGCATTTATTCGTTACCTGAGTGATCAGTCTCTCGGTAGCATTTATAATGAGTATTATTCCCACCATGAAGTTATTGAAAGTGTGAAAGAGGCCGGTGGTGCTATTATCGTAGCCCATCCCGGGAATTTATATTCTGAGAGCGAACTCGAAGAACTTGTTGACGCTGGAGTTGACGGTATTGAGTTTATTCACCCAAGCCACGATTACGATCGACAAAAACAAATAGAGGCATTTGCTAAAAAACATAATTTGCTGAAGACCGGTGGCAGTGATTTTCATGGTGGGGATAAAGAATACCAGAAATTTTTTGGAGTCGTCACTATTAATACCAAATATGTGCATCGATTGGTTCGGTTGACCGATCAGCGAAAAGCACTCAAAGTTTAAATTATGGCAGAAAATATTTTACAGGGTGATACCGATAGTAATGAGTTTAGTATTGGTATTGCCATTGCAAAATGGAATTCTTTTATCACGGATGAATTATTGGAGGGAGCACTAAAAACCCTCAAAAGTAAAGGGTTTGCTGACGAACAGATATTGATTGCGCATTGTCCCGGAGCGTATGAACTGCCATTTACAGCCCGGAAATTGTTAGACCACACCGATGGCGTAATAACGCTTGGAGCTGTTATACGAGGTGATACGCCCCATTTTGACTATGTTTGTGAGGCCGCAAACCGAGGAGTTACCAATCTTAATTTAGAGGGTAATAAGCCCGTGGTTTTTGGCGTTTTAACAACGGACAACGTAGCACAGGCACAGGAACGCGCCGGGCTAAAAGGAGATAAAGGAAATAAGGGTGCAGAAGCTGCGCTTGCCCTTATTGAAATGATTTCATTGACTAAAAAATTTGAAAAATTATAATTCTTATTAGCTTGAAATAACGGGTATAATACTCTAATATTGATAGCTTAATAAAACACGGATACTACGTATTGGAACCAATTTCGCTCACAAATAAAGAACAGAATAGCAGTGACAAGGAGTCACAGTCCACACTGATAGAGCAGGGGGCAATCCCTGAACACATCGCTATTATTATGGATGGCAATGGACGTTGGGCTAAAAGTCGCGGCAATATTCGTTCTTATGGGCACAAAGTTGGTGTAGATTCTGTTCGGGATGTGACCGAGGCATGCGCACAAATAGGAGTTAAATATTTGACGTTATATGCGTTTTCGACTGAGAATTGGGGGCGTCCCAAGATGGAAGTCAGTGCTCTGATGCGTTTATTGGCTCGATCATTGCGAAATGAGGCCGACAATCTGGATGAAAATAATATTAAGCTTGAAACAATTGGACAGATCGATCGGTTTCCTAAAAGTTGTCAGCGAGAATTGCGGGAAGCTATCGATTTAACCAAGGATAATGGTCGGCTACAACTCTGTCTGGCACTCAGTTATTCGGGGCGCTGGGATATTACGGAAGCGGTTAAAAAGCTGGCCCAATCAGTGAAAGATGGTGATATTGATCCTGATGAGATCGATGATGAGATGATAAGTGCTCATTTGTCTACGGCTGATATCCCGGATCCGGAACTGATTATCCGAACAAGCGGTGAATATCGAATTAGTAACTTTTTATTGTGGCAGTTGGCTTATTCCGAACTATATATAACAGAAACCTATTGGCCGGATTTTCGCCGAGAGGAATTATATAAAGCCATTCAATCATTTCAACAACGAGAACGTAGATTTGGTAAAGTTTCTGAGGATTCACAAAAGAAATCCTCAGGTCTATACGTTCAAGAGCTGACACCCTAACCTTTCATATAAATATCGTAAGCTCAATTTTGTTTCAACAACGAACCCACGTGAAGAAATTATTAGTTACTCTTTTCGTCCTCTGTTTCATTTATAATCCTGGCTTTTCTCAGGATACCTCAATAGATATCGAGAATCCGATGAATAATCGTCCCCAGCAGTACGAAGTGCTGGGAGTAGAGGTGGAGGGATTAACAACATCGAGAGAGGAGTTTGTGATTGGTACCAGTGGCCTGCAGGTTGGTACCCAGATTACCATTCCGGGACAGGACTTGTCGAGAGCTATTAAGAGTCTGCACAGAACTGGATTGTTTTCTGATGTTGAAATAATTGAGACCGATCGTGAACAGGGTGGTATTTATCTAAAGATCGTAGTGCAAGAACAGCCACGGTTAGAAGGTTTTGAGATTCACGGCACAAAACGATCTCATCGAAAAGATCTTGAAGAGGAGATTACTCTGCTAAGAGGTTATGCCGTAACCGAATCCTCATTAGCCCAGGCCAGGAATACTATACAGCGATATTACGACAATAAAGGATATTGGTATACTGATATCGAAATTGAGAAATCTCAACCGGATACGGTTCGTAATCGTGTAACGGTTCATTTTAATATTGATCCCGGTGAACGGTTAGAGGTTAAAGAGATTACATTTGATGGCAATGAGGAGTTTGCCGATCGAAAATTACGGAAAGAACTTGACGAGATTAATGAAGATCGTTGGTGGAAGTTTTTCTCCAAAAAGCTTTTTAAAGAAGAAGATTTTGAGACAGCTAAAGAAAATTTGCGCGATTTCTATGGCGAACATGGATTCCTTGATTTCCGCATTACAAGTGACTCGGTTTATACGTTTCCATATACGCAGCATAGATTGTTGTTTCTGGAAACCCCTGCAGAAGGGATAAAGGTTAACTTAACAGTTGATGAGGGGCCGCAATACAAGGTGCGGGATATTAGATGGGAAGGAAATACCGTGTATAACGATGAGCGGCTTACTGAGGTATTAGGCTTTGAAAAAGGAGATGTTTTTAATCAGAAAAAGTTTCAAGATAAGATACAATTCTCTCAGCAAGGTACTGATATAACCAGTCTCTATCGAGATATTGGATACTTGTTTTTCAGAGTTGAGCCTGAGATTGAGGTTGTAGGTGAAGACTCTGTGGATTTAAATATGAACATCTACGAAGATGAGATTGCATATATCGAGGAGGTGTCTTTTTCCGGTAATAATAAAACGCACGACGATGTTGTACGGCGTACGCTACGAACGGTGCCGGGTCAGAAATATAGCCAGCAGGCCATTGTAAGAACTATTCGCGAACTGGGTCAGTTGGGATATTTTCGTCCGCAAGCAATTACACCTAACCTTTCACCTGATCGCGAAAACCACACTGTTGATATTAATTATCAGCTTGATGAATCACAGAGTACCGATAATTTTGAGTTTTCCGGTGGTTTTGGCGGACAAGGTATTGGACTTATTTTATCCGCACGATTGAATTTTAACAACTTTTCTATCCAGCGTGCTGTTAAAGGTGAGGGATGGAATCCAATCCCCTCTGGTGATGGTCAGAAATTATCTTTGGGCGTACAGGTTACGGGCAGTGGTTATCAGAGTTACAGCCTTGGTTTTCAAGAACCCTGGTTAGGTGGAAGACCTTTATCACTGGGCGTAAATATGAGCTATGATTTAATCAGCTATCGGGGAATGTCTTCTCGTAATGAATTACTTTCGGGGAGTGTCTCTCTCGGCAGGCGCTTGAACTGGCCTGATGACTATTTTACCCATCGTTCGGTAATTTCTTATCAACTGTATGATGTTGCAGGCGGGGCCTCATTTCTTGCAGAAGGAACGTCAAGCATTGCAAGTATAAAGCAGGTATTGGAGCGTAATTCTGTAGATAATCCTATTGCTCCTACCACAGGATCGAAGTTGAGTCTCTCCGGTGAAATTGCACCTCCATTCCCTGGTTTTTCACAGTTCTATAAGTTGAAGACGAAGTATCAAAACCACACCACTGTAGCCGGTAAACTGGTAATGACCAATACGATTGAGTATGGTTATTTGGGTTATCTGACTGATAGCCAGCGAAGCGATTTTCAACGATTTAAGTTGGGAGGTACCCAGATGCAGCAGCGCCAAAGTTTTCTGGATGATAATATAGATCTTCGTGGTTTCCCCGGTGGACGTAATGGTTCCATCTCCCCAATACAAAATGGAGAACCGGTCGGCGGACGATTATATACAAAGTATTCGTTTGAACTTCGTTATCCTGCAATAACTGAGCAGCAGGCACAGGTTCATCCATATATGTTTCTTGATTCCGGAAATGCATTCGCTAATACACAGGAATTCTCACCATTTGACGTAAAACGAGCGGTGGGTTTTGGTACTCGAATTTATCTGCCAATTCTTGGATTGGTTGATCTTAGCTACGGATACCGTTTAGATGGGGTAGCTATCCCGAACAATCCTATTCCGGCAGGCGAATGGCAGTTCTTGTTTAACATTGGAGCTCCTTTTGAATAGTGAGAAACTTAGTTTCACATACCGCTATTGCATGCTTTTTATTGATGATCTGTGCGAGCATTACTGCTGCTCAAGATCAGAAAATAGGCTATGTGAATACTGATCAGATTTTGTCACAAATGTCTGAATACCAGGGAATTCAGGAACAATTGAGTACGATCAGTTCAGAATGGAATAAACAGCTGGATAAGATGGAACAGGAGATTGAGCAGCTGAAGGAAGATTTTAAAGCTAAAGAAATTTTATATACTGAAGAGCTTAAAAAGAAAAAACAGCAGGAAATTCAAAATAAAATACAGCAGCGCCAACAGTATTTAGATGAAAAATTTGGTGCTAAAGGTGAATATTTTCAAAAGCAGAGAGAACTGCTTGAACCAATTCAGCGAAAGGTTTTTAAAGCTATCAATAAGGTAGCCAACGATCAAAATTTCGACTTTGTATTTGATCGTGCCCAAAATTCTAACATGCTTTTTGGCGAACAAGAATGGAATTTAAATGAAGAGGTACTACAAGAGCTTGGTATTACGTTAAATGAACCAAGCAATTGATAAAAATAGTTTTTATACTCACAAGCCGAAATAATTGAACCCTAAAGCTAAATTGATCTGATGTTTAGAAAATTAGCAAGTTTATTTTTCCTATTTCTTTTTGTTGTAAGTACATCGGCATTTGGACAGCTGAATATCGGGTATTTGAATACCCAGGAAGTAATGACTCAGATGCCTGAACGTTCACAAGTACAGCAGGAATTAAATAGTTTTATTCAAGAAAAGCGACAAGAGCTGCAACAGAAAACAACTGAATTCCAGGATGCTGTTGCTGAATTTCAGCAGAACCAGGATAGTATGTCTGAGACCGAAATACAAAACAGAGAACAGCAGCTTGCCCAAATGGAAACTGAAATGACCCAATTTCGGCAGGGGCTCCAGCAACAAATTCAGCAGCGTAGAGCCAAGCTGTTAGAACCACTGTACAATAAGATGAACGAGGCTATTAGCACAGTTGCAGAAAGAAATGATCTCGACTTTGTTATTAACGAGGCAACTACAAATGGCGAAAGTGTTGTCTACTACGCTGCTAGCGAAAAACTGGATATTACTGAGCAAGTATTACAATATATCAACGAAACATCTGACCAGAATTAATTGAAAACACATCATACTATGTTAAAACGAATACTTTCTATATCACTACTTTGTTTTTTGGCTGTTGGCTTTACAGGTCTTTCTAGCGCACAGGCACAAGGTCAACAAATGGAAATAGGTTATGTTGACCCGCAAGCCATTTTAAATAAAATGCCTGAAATGAAGGCTGTTCAGCAGCGCTTGCAAAACTTCATAGAACGCAAGCGAAATGAATTCAGTAAAAAGCAACAAGACTTTCAACAACAGCTTACTGAGTATCAGCAAAAAGCGGATGTAATCAATGAGTCTGCTCGTAAACGTGAAGAAGAACGGCTTGGTAAGTTGAATTCTGAGTTGCAGCAGTATCAATCACAGATTCAGCAGGAGATACAACAGAAACAGCAAGAATTGGTAGGTCCGCTTCTCGATCAGATTGATAATGCTGTTGGTACAGTTGCCGAAGATATGGGACTAACGTATGTGATTAACACAACGACTAGCCAAGGTGATATGATTATTCTTTATGCTTCTGACGAAGCCCAGGAGAAATATAATATTACCGATCAGGTAATGCAGGAGCTGGGAATTTAAGGCAGGTAATCATAGGAGAATATTATAAGGCAGCTCATAACGGGCTGCCTTTTTTATTTAACCCTTCGCTTTCTGTTTTTGATATAATCTTCAAAAATATACCCACCCAAGTTATCGAGTGATGCAAAATAAGCACGTCCTTTGTTTGCTTCGGTGAGCTCTCGAACAAAATCTTGTAGATAAGGATCTCTGGCAATCATAAAGGTAGTGATGTCAATATCATCGCGTCGACATTTAACAGCCTCATCTAATACCCTGTTCACAATTTTTCGGTCGAGTCCAAAGCTGTTTTTGTACATTTTGCCATTCTCGATAATGCAGGAAGGTTTACCGTCTGTGATCATAAAAATCTGCTTGTTGGCAAATTTGCGACGATGTAGGGTGTGACGAGCCAGCTCAAGTGCCTGCTGGGTATTTGTGTGGTATGGACCGACTTTTAGATAGGGAAGATCTTCAATTTCTACTTTCCATGCTTCATTACCAAAAGCTACGATATCCAGTGAATCTTTGGCATAATTATTCAAAATAAGCTCCGATAGTGCCATGGCCACTTTCTTAGCGGGAGTAATGCGATCTTCGCCATAAAGCACCATAGAGTGGCTTAGATCGATCAGCAATACCGTAGCTACTGATGTGTAGTGATCGGTGTCATGAACGCGTATATCGTCTTCGTGCAGCTGCATTTGATCAATGTTGCTGTGTCGCAACATATTCATCATGGTACCTACACTGTCGATATTGGCAATATCATCACCTTGCTGCCACTTACGCGTTTCTGGCTGCCGTTCCAGGCCTTTGCCGGTATGGTCAGTTTGGTGGTTGCCGGTAGCGCCTTTTTTAAGATTATTGAATATTTCTTCCAGTGATCGCTGGCGCAGGCTTCGCTCTGTTTTGCGTGTGATTACATATATTTCTTGGTTATCATCTTGCTCGATGTAACCACGTTCTTTCAGTTCATCGACAAAATCACCAATATTATAATCATCAAATTGATCCGTCAGATCATAATCATTATCAAGCTCTGTAAGCCAACGGAGGGCTTGTTGAACATCACCGCTGGCAATAGTTAGTAATTCTTGGAAAGTATCCCAAAGGGAATCAAAAGGGGATTTCCCCTTGTCCTTTGCGAACCGTTCATCCCATTGTTGGTACTTGAAATGCATAGTAAAAAGATTGACTTTAGCTTGCGTAATCCTAACGCTTTAGAAACCTTTTTAATTCATAGTAATGAATAATTCGAGTAATTTAAATAAGATTGGTTCCACAGACCGCATTATGTTCGAACGCCAGCTTTGGGGAGAAGAATATGAACGGGTTATGGGGCTTGATGAAGTGGGTCGAGGCTGTTTGTCGGGCCCAGTGGTAGCAGCGGGGGTTATTTTTGAGCCGGGGACTTATGTAGAGGCGATTCGTGACAGCAAAAAGCTTACTCTTAGCGAACGCAAACAACTAACAAAGCAAATCAAAAAAGAAGCATTGTATTGGACTATTCAATGGTGCAGCCCCACCGAAATTGATAAACTGAATATCCTGCATGCATCTATTAAAGCGATGACAAAATGTGCCGAAGCTGAGGAGGCGAATCCGGATTATCTGCTTGTTGATGGGAATCGGTTTAGTTCAGGATTGTGCCCGCACAGATGTATTGTTGGGGGTGATGACCGATCGATGAGTATTGCTGCAGCTTCAATCATTGCAAAGGTGTATCGCGATGAGTGGATGATTAAGCTCCACCAAGATTATCCCTATTATGGCTGGGATACCAATGTAGGATATCCTACAGCTAAGCATTTTGAGGGTCTAAAGAAGTACGGTGCAACAAAATTTCATCGACAGAGTTTCAACTTACGCACCGATAAGAAGTTAGAAGAATAAAAATTATCGGTAAATACTGAACTGCCGTTTATAGAAATCGAGATTCAAGCAAATTCCCAGCATCAGTGTGTTGGTGATAAGTGCTGATCCTCCATAGCTGATAAATGGTAAGGGAATCCCAATGACTGGTAATAAGCCTGTGGCCGACCCTACATTTATAAAGAAGTGAGTGAAGAAAATGGTTAATACTCCTACCATGACCAATTGAGCAAAGGGATGTTTATGGACAGAGGCCATTCGCAATAACCGTAATGTCAGTGCAAGCAGTAGTAGAACAGTAAATCCGGCACCAATAAACCCAAACTCTTCTCCGATCACGCAGAAAATAAAGTCAGTCCATTGTTCGGGTAGAAAACGAAGTTGTGTTTGTGTGCCTTCAAGAAATCCCTTCCCGTATATCCCGCCCGATCCTATTGCTGTTTTAGCTTGTATGACGTTCCATCCTGCACCTTGGGGGTCAAAAGAAGGGTTTGTAAAGGCTTCTATGCGAGCTCGCTGGTGGGGTTGTAATACCTGGTTAAGGGCAACTTGAATACCAATAACAAGTAAAACTCCGGTAACGAATGACGTAAAGGTCAACCATGTACGTCGCTGTATTATAAAGATCGCAAGTGTAATGATTATTGCGGCAATAAGTCCCCAGTACCATGAGATAATAGTGAGGTAACCGATGATGGCAGGAGATATAATAAATAATGAAATGCCGTAGGGCAGTCCTGACCAAAACAGCACTACCGGAATTAATGCAAAAAAGATAATTGCCGTCCCCATATCGTTTTGCATAATGATTAAGATGGCGGGTAGGACTATAAGTGAAACCGCAATAATGGCTGATTTTAAATTCTCTGCCGATATATTTCGTCCGCTGGTCAAGTAGTTAGCTACAGCAAGGATGGTAGCAATTTTCATCAATTCGCTTACTTGCAGGTTGAAAGGACCCAATACAAGCCAGCTTCTCGCCCCGTTTACTTCCTTTCCGATTAAGAGCGTGAGAATCATCAACAGTATACCAATTCCATAAAATACATAGGAACCCTCTTGAAAGGTTCGCGGGTTGATAAATTGAAGTCCTATTAAAAGGAGTACCGCAATCCCAAAGGAAATTAATTGTTTATAAAAATTGAATTGAATATAACTGGGTAGAAATTCAGCTACGGGACCTTGTGTAGCACTGTAAATAGCTACCAATCCCACGGCAATAAGGCTTGCCCAAATAATGACAAGCGACCAGCTAAGTTCCTTGAGATTGATCATCTATATTTTCTTCCTCTTCTTCATCAGTCGTTTGTTTTCTTGGCTCAAAAGTCTTCACATAATTGTATACATACGATCGGTCAATTTCTCCAGTCAGGTATTGCTCAATGAGTAGAGAGGCAATAGGGGCAGCAGAAATTGACCCATAGCCTCCGTTTTCAACAAGAACAGCAACGGCAATTTTCGGATCGTCAACCGGAGCAAAACTAATAAACCATCCATGATCCTGTCCATGCGGATTCTGAGCTGTTCCAGTTTTTCCGGCAACCTTAACGCTGTCCAGATCGGCATAATAGCGACCGCTGCCTTCGGTAACAACTCTGCGCATACCGTCCTTTACTACTGATATTTCACTGGCATCGACCCATTCAATTTTGTCCTTTTCGGGATTAGTCAACATCATGGTTCCGTCATTTTGTCTAATTGCACTAACAAAGTGAGGTTGGACCTTATGTCCCCCATTACCAATTTGAGCAGCTACTAATGCCATTTGCAGAGGGGATACAGCTACAAATCCCTGACCAACACCTAAGCTAAGCTGGTCGCCAATGCCCCATTTACCTTCGCCCAGCACCCGGTTAAAAAAGGTACTGTCCGGAATGGTTCCTGCTACTTCATTAGGTATATCAATATTATTGTGACGCCCAAGTCCAAAAGAGGTGGCCAGTTCGTGCCACTTATCAAGACCTTTTTGAGTGGCAATTTTATCCATTAACCAGAAGAAAAAGGTATTACTGGACTCCTGGAGAGCTTTGCCCACATCATACTTTCCGGGATCAGCAAGGTCGTTATAGCGGCGCCCGCGAGAATAATAACCAGGATTGTCAATTTCTGTTTCAGGGGTGATAATTCCGAGTTCCAATCCCATCAGCGCCATAAGAGGCTTAAAGGTAGAGCCGGGAGGTTGTTTCCCTGAGACTGCGCGGTTGTATAGTGGGTTGGTCGTGTCGGCGTTGATGCTATCCCAATAGGTTTTGTCGAGACGGCCCGACAATTTTCGGATATCATATTCGGGAGCACTTACCATGCTAAGTACAGCTCCATTATCGGGATTTAATGCCACGACAGCTCCTTGTTTGCCCTGCATAAGATCTTCGGCCAAGAGTTGTAGCTCGGTATCAATAGTCGTATATAAGTCAGATCCTTTTTCAGGATTTTCATCTATGGCTCCATCCTGATACGGGCCCAGATTCTGTCCCATGGCGTTAATTTTAATATACTTGGTACCGAGCGTACCCCTTAAGTGTTCTTCATAAGCCATTTCAAGCCCGCTTTTGCCCGTTTTATCACCAAGATGATAACTCTCTGTCCTCAGGTATTCTTCTTTAGATACTTCGCGCAAATATCCCAAAATGTGAGATGCCTTTAAGCTGTCTATGGGGTAGTCGCGTTTGCTTTCTATCTGGTGACCAACACCCGGGAGTTGCCAAATGCTTTCCTGGATGATCGAAAATGTTTCAAAATCGACCTCGGTAAAAATGCGGGACGATCGATAATAGGAATAGTCGCGGGCCTCCTGTACTCTTTTTTCGACTTCTTCTACCGGCACATCCATAAGTTCAGCCAGAATTGGAGTGTTCTTAGGATCATAACTGGCTGGTGTTACGGTTATGGTATAGATCGGTTGATTGTCAACAATAAGGTTGCCATTGCGATCATAGATCAATCCCCGGGCAGGATTGATAACCTCTTGACGTAGTGAATTTTCTCGACTGAGGGGATTATAGGTATCGTACTGAAGTATTTGTAACTGGAATAATCTGCCTAAAATGATAAGCCCCAAAAGTATAATACATACCTGTAGTACCCGGAGGGAGGTTTTAGTACGTATTTTTTTTCGGGATGGCATTGTATTAGTTTGTTCTGAATAATTGGATGAAACTTGCTACAAAAGCAGTATACAGACTGCTACCAATCAGATGTTGCCAGAAGTACTGTTCTCCGGTGTAACTTTGAATAGCGACATTGAGCCCAAGAAATATGAGATTATGAATTAAAGCTGCAATAGCAATAGTCAAAAAAACCTGTCCAATTAATAATTGTTTTTTTGATCCGCTTGGGATGAAGTTGTAACTCATGAATACTAATAACGTTTTGGAGAACATATTTAGTCCCCAAAGATCAAGTATTGCATCTTGTAAAAATCCCAATCCTGCAGCCATAAGTAAAGCGGCTGTGCGGTCTTTACGTGCCATGTACCACACCAAAAAAATAAGTATCAGGTCGGGTTGGATTTGTATGATTTTAAGATGCCGAAAAAGCATTACTTGAATTAGAAGGAAGCCAACCCCGATGCCAAAGTTTTTAAAACGTTCAGGATTCATTGTAAAAGATTTTCATAATCTTCGTTGAGATTCTTGATAGTAGTATCCGGCTTAAACTTTACAATAAAGCCTTCGGCAATTTCAAATAGGTTCACAAACGGCTCTATATATACGCGTTGCGTTTCTTTTCCTTGCTGTGGTTCGGTTCTCAGTACTTTTCCGATAGGAATATCAGGCGGAAATTGGTTGCTGTATCCTGAGGTGACGACAACTTCGCCCGTGTCAACATCTGTAGTTTGAGGAACATAATTAAGCTGTAGTTCTTTTTTGCTATCACCATCCCATGAGACGATGCCGTAGGCGTTGGATTGCTGAAGTTTTGCACTGACCCTAAACAGGGTATTGAAATAGGGCATAACTTGCGAATAGCCGTTTGCCGACAAGATCACTTTTCCGACAAGTCCTTCGGATGAAACCATGGGCATGCCATTGGTAATACCTTCTTCTTGTCCGGCATCCACGGTAAGAGAGTTGGTAATTTGATTAAGTTCTTTGCCCACGATTTGAACAGGATATAGGCTTAGATTACTCTCGCTGCTAAATTGCAGTAGCTCCCGTAGCTGTTCATTTCGTTGCTCTGCAGCTCTTAGGCGGCTTAGTTCATCTAAGAGTAAGACGTTCTGTTTCCGCAAATAGGTATTCGTTTTTAGGGCCCGACGGTATACCCTAACATTTGAAAGTGGTTCTTCCAAGTAGCTGAATATTGTTATTGATGCTTTTCGCAGGTTGTTGAGCCCTCCTTGATATCGTCCGATCATCAGTGCCACAGCAATAATCAGAATCAGGGCTGTTATTATATGATCTTTCGCATCAGCTATGCTGGGAAGTTTGAATCGCATTCACCTTCTCTGGATTTAAGAAATGACCGTTCTGTAATATTCGATATCTTCCAGAATTGCTCCCGTTCCGCGTACTACGGCTGTCAATGGGTCTTCAGCAATATGGACAGGAAGATCAGTAGTTTCAATAATTAGCTTATCTAGATTTTTTAATTTTGCGCCACCACCGGTAAGCATTATCCCCCGATCAAGAATATCAGCCGAAAGTTCGGGAGGAGTTTGTTCAAGCGATTTGGTGATCGATTCCACAATGGTGTTGACCGATTCAGAGATCGCTTCTCGAACGTCTTTCGAAGAGACGTGACGAATTCGGGGGACACCATTGACTAAATCACGTCCTTTGGTTTCCATATCCAACTCCTCATCCAAAGGAGCAGCAGAACCTATTTCACACTTAATCTTTTCGGCTGTTCGCTCACCGATTAATAAATTGTGATTTCGCCGAAAGTAATTGATGATGTCATCATTAAGCTCATCACCGCCAAGGCGCACAGATTGTGCATACACGATACCTGAAAGAGCAATAACGGCAATTTCAGTAGTACCGCCCCCAATATCCACGATCATATTTCCAATAGGTTCATGGACGTTGAGGCCAATTCCAATAGCGGCTGCCATTGGTTCATCAACTAGATGTACTTCTTTAGCTCCGGCATGTTCTGCACTGTCACGAACGGCTCGGCGTTCTACTTCTGTAATACCGCTGGGCACGCAAACAACCATCTGTCTCGTGCTTGAGTACCATTTCATTTTAACCTTGTCAATCATACCACGGATCATCTGCTCGGCAACTTCGAAATCAGCGATGACACCATCGCGGAGCGGGCGAACGGTACGGATATTTTTATGTGTTTTTTCGTGCATTAGTCGGGCTTCGTGACCCGTTGCTACCGGCTCATTTTGTGAGTTCAGCGCTACGATAGAAGGCTCATTGAGTACAATGCCTTCGCCGCGCGAGTAAATGAGTGTGTTTGCGGTACCGAGGTCAATAGCTATGTCGGTATATAGCCAATCAAACCAGCCTGCCTTTTGCTGATCCTTCTTCTTTTTAGATGCGTGTTTGTCCATGATTATGTTATGTAGATGAGCTAATTGTAATCAAGTTGATCGCCTGAATAATTTCAAAGAATGAAAATACAATTTTGTAAGTCTATTTGCGAATTAATCAGGATTAATAGTAAAAACCAAATTGTTGATTATTTTAGTGTCTAAAATGTCTGTTACCGGTGAAGACCATGGCCAGATTTAGCTCGTTAGCAGCTTCAATTACTTCGTCATCGCGGATGCTGCCACCAGGTTGGATTACACAGCTTGCACCTGCTTTGGCCGCTGCTTCAACACCATCGGCAAATGGGAAAAAGGCATCTGAGGCAATGGCCGTTCCTTCCAGTGAAAGTCCTTCTTGGTTAGCTTTTGCAATAGCAATTTCCGATGCTTCGACGCGACTCGTTTGCCCGGTACCAATGCCAATTGTTTGCCCATCCCTTGCATATACAATTGCATTTGACTTAACATGTTTCACAACTTTCCAGGAAAAAAGCAGATCTTTGATCTCCTGTTCTGTTGGTTTTCTTTCAGTAACTGTTTTTAGCTCTTCCTTACTGATCGTTTTAACATCGGCATCTTGGATCAAAGCCCCGCCAAAAATAGATTTGAACTGAAGGTTTTGCGTTGTGTTTGGAAGCTTCTTGATGCGGATAAGCCTTCGGTTTTTCTTTTGCTGAAATAGTTCTAACGCTTTTTTGCTGTAGGATGGTGCGATGATAATTTCTGTAAAAATTTCATCAATCTTCTGGGCTGTTTCGATATCCAGCTCTTTATTAACAGCAACAATACCGCCAAAAGGAGACATTGTATCTGTAGCAAATGCCTTGTCCCAAGCATCAGCAAGTTTATCAGAGACGGCTACGCCACACGGAACGGTATGCTTGAATATGGCGCAGGTTGGATCGTCATTTCTAAAATCGGCAATAAGATTAAGTGCTGCGTCAACATCTGTAAAATTATTGAAGCTGAGCTGCTTGCCGTGGAAGCAGTCGATAAATCCATTTTGATTCCCGTAAACCGCTGCTTCTTGATGAGGATTCTCACCGTATCGAAGAGATTGAGACTTAGGTAATGAAATATTTAGCTGTTGAGGAAGTTTACCGTCTTTCTTTTCCAGATCATTAAAGTAGTTGGCAATGGCTGCATCGTATTGGGCAGTATGATTAAAAGCTTCGGTGGCCCATTGCTGGCGATTTGTGAATGAAATTTCAGTGTGTGTACTAAGCTCTTTGCCAAACTCTTTATATTGTTTGGGGGATGTCAATACGCAGACGTGAGCAAAGTTTTTGGCCGCAGCACGAATCATCGTTGGACCGCCGATATCAATATTTTCTGTGGCAATGGCGGGGTTGCAATTAGGATCTGCTATTGTTTCTTCAAAGGGATATAAGTTAACCACAACCAATTCGATGGGAGCAATATCCAGACGATTCATTTCATCAACATCAGGTTGATAACTAGTACGCCCCAAGATCCCTCCGTGAATTATGGGATGAAGCGTTTTGACTCGCCCATCCAGGCATTCTTCAAATCCGGTAATGTCACTGACATCGGTTACCGGAATGTTGGCTTCGCGTATCTTTTGGGCTGTTCCACCGGTAGAAATAATTTCTACATTTGATTTATGTAACTGGCGGGCAAGTTCAACAATGCCGGTTTTATCTGAAACAGAGAGAAGGGCTCTTTTTATTTTTAGAGGGTTTGTGGGGAGAGAATCGAGTGGTTGTAATGACACGATTTGAAAGTGTAATTAAGGGTTAGATTTCTTGTTGATTTGGTCAGCTAATTTGGCAATTACTTTGGGAAATAATTTATGCTCTTCCTTCAATATCCGTTGAGCCAGGGATTCGGGATCGTCCGATCTCTTTACCGGAACTTCTTTCTGTCCCAAAATGGGTCCTTGGTCGTATTCTTCGGTAACAACATGCACTGTGCAGCCCGATGTTGTTTCTTCATTTTCAATAACAGCTTGGTGCACGTTCATCCCATAAAATCCTTTTCCTCCATATTTTGGTAATAAAGAAGGATGAATATTTACAATGCGTGCTTCGTACTTGTTAATTATCTCAGATGGAATTTTAATCATATAACCAGCCAGGGCAATAAGCTGTGTATCCCATTTTTCAAGTTGCTCGATCAAAGCTTCAATATACTTGGCATAGGAAGAAAAGTCGGAGGGGTTTAAGTATTGGTGATCAATGTTGTGTTTTTGGGCGCGATCTATAGCTTGAATTCCCTTTTTATTGGTAATAAGACCGACAATGCGTCCATTAATCTGTCCGCTTTTGACAGCATCAATGATAGCTTGAAAATTCGTGCCCGATCCCGAGGCAAATACTACAATATTAATCAAGATAAAGGAGCAAGATAGTTATCGGTTTGCCCGCAAAGATAAATAAAAAAGCAGACAGATTAAGAGTCGATTTTAGATGTTCTATTCTGTTTCTGAGGAATTGCCCGCTCTAAAAACATAGTAATTATTGAAGCTCCAGCTAATCTGATTAAATGTAATTTTGATGATAGTTGCTATGGGTACAGCAATTAACATTCCAAGGATGCCGGCAGTTTCGGCACCGATCATAATAATAAACAGGATGGCGACAGGATGAATATCGGCAGAGCGCGAAAAGATGAGTGGTTGTAGCACTACATTGTCAAGGATTTGTACTGCCAGTATAGCAAGAATACAAGGTAGGACCAGAGAAAAATTTCCAATTTCAATTATAGAAACTACAATCGATAAAATGTATCCGATAATGGGTCCAAAGTAGGGTATGGTGTTAGCAATACCCACGGCAATACCCACGGAAAGAGAATTATTGAGGCCAACTATTGATAATCCAACCCAAGAAGTGAAAGCAATAATGAGGCTTTGGAGCATTACTCCTCTAAAATAAAGCCCTAAACGACTTTCAATTTTATCAATAAGACTAAGTGTTGTTTCAAAATATTTATTCGGAACTAACTTTAGTATATCGCGACGAATTTTAGTTCCATCTTTTAAGAAGAAGAAGGTTGCGAAGGGAATAATAAGTGCAGCTGAAAAGATATTCGTGAAAATGCCGATGATGTTACTAACCGCAGAGGGGATTTCACCGACATCAAATAATTCTTGGAGCACCGATGAGATATTGGTGCTGAGAAATTTATCAGGAATAAATGTAAACTTTTGGCTTAGTCGACCCTCAATTTTTTGGGTAATACTTTGAATATTCTCCATGTTCAGCTGGCTGGCCAATTCCACCATCTGATTTGCAACAATTGGAATAACATTGGTCGAGATCCATACGAGGATTAACCCAAGTGCGCTTAATGTGAGCGTGATGGAAAAGGTCCGATTCATGCCGGCTGATTGCATCCGATTTACCAGCGGATCAAGAATGTAGCTGAATATCATGGCTACTATTGCGTATCCTACCAGCGTACCGTATCTAAATAGTAAATATCCGATGACAGCAATACCAGCAAGTCCCAGTATTGATTTTATTACGCGCTCAAGGGTAATATTGTTCATTGCTCAATAGCTTTCATTAGCTCATCTATGTGTCTATAGATATTTGAGGCTCGGTATCCTTTTCGGGCTAAATGGTCGACCACTTTTTTCTTTCGTTTATAGGGGTCTTCTTCTCTCAAAAAGCGCCTTTTCCCCTTTAAAACCAAATGTAATAAAACCTCTTTAATATTTTTATCCTGAAATACTTTTTGAATGCTTTGCTCTGCTACATCGCCCGAAATTCCTTTTTTATAGAGGTGCGCTTTTATTTTATTGGGACCCCATTTATTGAGATGGCTTTTATCTTGCGCAAATTTTTCAGCAAACCCGGTATCATTCAAATATCCTTTTTCCTCGAGCTCATCAAGAACGTTTTCAATAATATTTTTGGGATATTCTTTGCGTATTGCTTTGGTAAATAATTCTTTCCGAGAGTGGTCGCGACTCCCCAGACGCTTCATCATATATGATTTAACAGCAAATCGTCCCTCTTCACGTTCAATTTTTCTGAGTAAAGCATGCGTAATAGTATCCCCCTTGGCAAGGTTGAATTTGAGGAGCGTCTGCTCAGAAACACCGACCAGAAACTCCTCATCAACAAAAATAGAATAGCGCTCTTTATTCTTTTTTTGAACGCTGATGGAGCTTATTGCTCCGGGTAATTGTTGATCTGATTCATCGGCCATGACTAATCGTCGCTGTCAGAATCTTCTTCCTCATTTTTTTCCTGGCCGTTTTCTTCTGCTTTTTCACTCTCTTCAGAAGGATTCATCTGCTCTCGAACCTGCTTTTCTATTTTCTCGGTAAGTTCGGGATCAGATTCAAGAAATTCGATGGCATTATCGGTACCCTGACCAATAGGTTCTCCGTCATAGCGATACCAGCTGCCACGTTTTTCAATGATATCAAACTCAACAGCCATATCGAGGATTTCAGCCATGCGCGAAATTCCCTCGCCATAAATAATATTGAACTCAACTTCTTTAAAGGGAGGGGCAACCTTGTTCTTAACCACTTTTACTTTAGTACGGTTTCCAACCATATCGTCGCCTTTTTTGAGCGAGCCAATGCGACGGATATCCATCCTGACAGAAGAATAAAACTTGAGAGCACGTCCGCCGGATGTCGTTTCAGGATTACCGAACATAACCCCGATTTTTTCACGAATTTGGTTAATGAAAATTACCGATGTGCGGGTTTTATTGATGATACCGGTGATTTTCCGCATTGCCTGCGACATCAAACGAGCTTGCAGCCCCATATGGGAGTCTCCCATTTCTCCTTCAAGCTCAGCGCGGGGAACAAGGGCCGCAACAGAATCAACAACAATAACATCAAGAGCTGCAGATCGGATAAGAGTTTCGGTAATTTCGAGGGCCTGTTCACCGCTGTCAGGTTGTGATACAAGTAGCTCATCGGTGTTAATTCCCAGGTTTTTGGCATAACGGGGATCGAAAGCATGCTCGGCATCGACAAAAGCGGCATATCCTCCGGCTTTTTGTGCTTCGGCAATAATATGAAGTGCAAGTGTTGTCTTACCACTGGCTTCAGGCCCGTAAATTTCGGTAACACGTCCACGCGGAACACCGCCCACGCCCAGTGCATAATCTACCATGAGAGATCCGGTAGAAATGCTTGGTACATCTTGGGTGGCTTCATCGCCAAGCCGCATAATCGTACCTTTGCCGTGCTGTTTTTCAATTTGGCCGATGGCCATTTCGAGTGCCTTTTCGCGATCTTTATTGTCAGACATAAATGAAAGAGTAATTAGATTTTTGTGTTTTCACCGGTCAATATATTAAATAATAATGACAACGTAGTGTCAGTTTATCTTCTCATAATCTTAAAGCGCACCACCCATCACCAAGATATGTTCCTAAAATTCATTCTTGTAACTTATCGGTAGTCTATTTAGTAAGATCAGTTAGGCCGCGAATCCTTACACTATGGATTTATTTTGGAGACTACACTTTCCAGCTCATCCATTGCTTTGCTGATCTGTTGAGTGGTTATGTAAGGGGCTACGCCAAAGCGGAGGATATCGCCCCGGGCATCAGTATAAACTTCTTTTTCCATTAGTTTTGCCCTGATAGTTCGTGCAAAAGGGGATTGTAGGGCTATGAATCCACCAATATTCTTGACCGGTTGTTGATGTGCAAGCTGAATAACTTCAGTATCAAAATCTTTGTTTAAAAAGGTATTTCGCAGTAATGTTATTTGGGTTTGATACTGCTTGTAGAGTACCTGAGGAGTCAAACCCATTTTGTCGAAAAACTCTACAACTTTAGCCGCTCTGAATTGGGAGGTGGAATCAAAAGTGCCACTGGCAAAAAGCTGGTTGGGATCTGCATAAGATACTTTTTCGTCTTCCTTCGATTCATCAAGTTCACTAAAGGAAGAAAACCAGCCGGTTATTGCAGGGCGTAATTCGCAATCTTTGGGATATCGTAAAAAACAATTTCCTTCACCCCATTGCAGATATTTGTAACCACCGATTAGAACGAAACAATCCTCGAGGTTTTCATCGGAAAGAGAAAGTGGTACCACGTTTGTTCCGTGATAATCATCAATCAGTAAGGGGATGTCCTGCTTTCTGGTGATCTCAGCTATTTTACTGATATATTGATTTATGATTCCACTGTTAAAGTAGACTCGCGACAGCATTACGGCCGATACCCGATCATCGATTTGGTTGTCAATCTGTTCAACTATATTATCGGCATGACCTTCTACCGTAACGATCTCAAGCCCCTCCTCTTTCAGTCGTTTTAACTGTCGCGACATAGAGTGAAATTCACTGTCGGTCGTAATAATTTTCGGTTTGTTCTGCAGGTCAAAGCTGGATAGCCACGATACCAGCAAGTGATGGGTGTTTTCTCCCAGGCAGTACATCCCGTTGGGATCGTCGTAAAAGTTGCGGAGGTAGCTGCGCAATTGTTCAACTTTTTCAAATGCTACTTCCCATTTGTTATCTACATCAGAAGCTGCAACATCGAATGCTTCTTGCAGCCCTTCTCTGGCAATATCGGGCCAGGCTTGATGGGAATGACCTGTAAAAAGTAACCGATTGCCTACATCAAAGTGGGAATAATGGGGAGCCAGTTCTTGCGCAAGTTGATCTATATCGTGTGACATTTAAACAGTTTTTTAATGCTATGGTTTTAAATTTCTGATCGAATTTCCCATAAATCAGGGAATATGCGTTGGTGCAGCGTTTCCCGGAGGTAGTCTACACCGCTTGAGCCTCCGGTACCCATTTTATTTCCAATAGTACGTTCCACCATTTTAACATGTCGATAGCGCCATTCCTGCATTCCCTCATCAAAATCTACAAACAACTCACAGAGCATAGCCGTTTCTTGATCGTTCTGCATGATATCGAGTAAGATTTCCTGGTTTTTTTCTGATGGATCATAAAGTAACCCATTCTTGTGTTTACGCTCCGGCATTTTGGCGTCGTACCCTTTTTGCTGAAGGTACTTACAGAAACATTCCCAGAGCGTAGGTTCAGCCATCCGCTCTTTCATCCGATTGACGTATTGAGGTTGATGCTCGTGGACTTTAAGGATGTGTTCGGACCGATGTCCGCATACTATTTCCAGTTCGCGAAATTGTACTGATTGGAATCCGCTGGCTTCATCTAAAAACCCACGGAAGCTCTCAAACTCCAGTGGAGTCATGGTTTCCAGAATATCAATCTGGGCAACCATCGTTTTTAGTATGGTTAATATGCGTTTCATCGTTTTGACAGCCGCCCAGGTTTTGCCCGTTTTTAAATCATCACGAAGCTTATCCATTTCGTGTAAAATTTGCTTAAACCAGAGCTCATAGGTTTGATGAATGATGATAAAGAGCATTTCGTCGTGCTCTTCCGGATCAGACTGAAGCTGTTGTAGCTCCAGAAGCTCATCGATTTTCAGATAGTTGCTATAGGTAAGTTTCATCCCCAATAAGTATTTTTATACATTTGCAAAGCAACTAATAATAGGTAGAATTTGTGATAGTCTCTATCTTTGATCTATGGTTGTAGGATGACCCTAAAATTGCTTAGATTTGGCGCGGAATTAATAAAAGAAAATTGATGATGAGTATTCTAATTGCTGATAGTGGTGCTACAAAAACGGAATGGTGTCTGGTTAATGATGAGACCGAAACGCATTTTACGGAAGGGTTAAACCCTTACTATCATACAACAGATAGTATTGAAGACGTTGTTCGCCAAAACTTATTGCCCAAACTCGAAGAATCTATTGATGAGGTATTCTTTTACGGAGCGGGGTGTGACAGCGACGAAAAAGAGCAGGTTGTAAAAGAAGCGCTGGATTCCTGTTTTACGGATTCCAATAACAATGTGTATCACGATTTGCTAGGGGCAGCAAGAGCTTGTTTTCACAATAAGCCCGGTATTGCCTGTATCCTTGGAACCGGTTCCAATTCTTGCCTCTATGATGGAGAGAAAATTGTCGAACATATACCTTCATTGGCCTTTATTTTGGGGGATGAAGGGAGTGCGGGCTATTTCGGCAAGAAGCTAATTAATAAATATTTTCGTTTTGAGGTTCCCGAAGATCTAAAACAAGATCTCGAACAAAATTATAATATGTCGCTCGATCATATTACCAGGGAATTGTATGACGGTGAACAGAAAAGTAGGTTCGTCGCTTCTTATGGGGCATTTTTGGGCGATCATCCCGATCATCCTTTTGTCAAAGAAATGTTGTATGAGGGGTTCGAGAGTTTTATTTCTCGTATCTTACTAAATTATAATGATGCGACAGATTACGAAGTTCGTTTTATTGGTTCAGTTGCTTATGCCCATCAGGAATTAATCAAAGAGATTTTGCATAAACATAATCTTAAGCCGGGCTTGTTTGTAAAGAACCCGATGGATCGACTGGTAACTTTTCACTCAGATACAACCCTCCAACAGTCGTGATTGATACCCATTGTCATCTTTATCTCGACCAATTTGAAGAGGATCTTGATGCCGTTTTAGATTGTGCAGCCCAAGCAGGTGTATCTCATATTTGTTTGCCGGCTATCGACTTGGATTCGCTTCCGAAAATGGATCAGCTTCAACATCCTGAGATTACCTTTCATAAAATGGCGGGCATTCATCCCACCAGTGTGAATGACGGCAAAGGGATATCTGAACAAAAACTGTATGACCTCTGTAGCCAGTCGGAATACGTTGCAGTGGGTGAAACAGGATTGGATTATTATTGGAGTGAGGATTATAAATCCCGGCAAAAAGAAAGCCTGCGGATGCATTGCAGGGTAGCTAAAGAAGTGCAGAAGCCTATTGTATTACACAATCGTGAAAGTACCGACGATCTGCTTGATATCATTGAGGAAGAGCAGGATGGTAGTTTACAAGGAATCTGGCATTCATTTACCGGGTCCTCGGATGAAGGGAAACGTACTATTGATCTGGGACTGGAGTTAGGCATTGGGGGGATTTTCACCTTTAAAAATGCCGGTGTGGATAAAGCAGTAGCTCAGCTGCCAATTGACCGTATGATGCTTGAAACCGATGCTCCTTATTTGGCGCCGGATCCCAAGCGGGGCAAACGCAATGAACCAGCCTTTGTAAAATATACCGCCGTGCGTTTGGCTGAGGTGATGGATATGTCAGTTGACGAAGTGGAATCGATTACCGATGAAAATGCTAAACGGCTTTTTAAAATCAGTTAATTGCTGAAAATCCCAACCCTTTTAGGGTGTAAAAATGATCGAAGTAGATTTTGGGCAGATGAATTTGTGCAAATTGCTGTCGCAGCGGAAATTCTGCACGTAATTTATTGAACAGTTCCCCCCGTTTTTCGGGATGATCCCTGACAATGTTTGCTAATTGTTTCTCATATTCCTTGATGGGATGAAGTTCTGCCAAAAGGGAGGAAAGTGAATCAATCTGGGAAAGGTTTTTATTAAAAGTGATATTCCCAGTTGCGTTGGCTTGAACTGGATAATCTAATTCAAAGACATTAATCAGTTTATCTGCAATAAATTTTGAGGCATTCTCTTTGGCCTGTACCGAATACCCTGCGATATGGGGGGTTTTTAGAAATGCAGCTCCTGCAGTCTCAAGATGAATTTTTGGCTCATTTTCCCAAGTGTCAATAATTATATCTCTGATAATTCCTTTTTTCATTGCGGCGAGCAGGGCTTTTTCGTCCACTACCCCACCGCGGGCTGAATTTATAATTAGATCAAATGTTCGTCCTTTCAATTTTTCTTGGTCTAACCAGTGATACGTGGGGTATTTGCTTTTTTTATTAAGCGGTGTATGAAAGGTTAGTATATCACAACTCAATACCTCATCAAGGTATGCTGTTGAAAAGTCGGGATCGCGTTGGTCACGAGGAGGGTCGTATGCTACCGTTTGTAATTCTATGTTATTCAAGATATTGATTACTTCTGAGCCAACATGCCCCATCCCAATAATGCCGACCGAAAGGCTGGTTAAATCTCTGTTTCTTTTTTCCGTCCAAAGTATAAGTGATGTTGCTATGTACTCAGCAACTGATCGAGCGTTACAACCGGCGGCATCAGCCAAGTGAATATTATTTTCTATAAGATATTGTCGATCCACATGGTCTGTGCCTGATGAACCAGTACCTATAAAACGTAAGTTCTTTGGAATATTTGGCAGTGTCTCTTTATTTATGGGGATTACCGTGCGAATGAGAAGGGCATGAGCTTTTTCAACCTCGCCCGGTAATCCTTCAGCAGGATCAAAAAGTTGTAAATTTACACTTTCAGGTAGATAAGACTGTATATTATACAGATATTGATCGGCTAAAACGTTGATCATCAGGGATTTTACTTATAGCGATTAATTTATTTAAGTCACTGTAAAACTAATTTAACAGCATTATTTTATGAGTACCAAAGGGTATAATATTGTTTCCTTAATCCGAAAAAAAAGAGACGGCAATACATTAACAAGAGATGAAATCTCTTATCTCATTGATAAATATACGAAAGATGAAGTTCCTGATTATCAGATGAGTTCCTTTTTGATGGCCTCTTTTTTAAATGGCATGAATGAAGATGAGGCATCGGCCTTGACTCATTCTATGCTTCATTCGGGGCGCGTACTTGACCTTAGTGATATCCCCGGGAAGAAGGTGGATAAACACTCAACAGGTGGTGTGGGGGATAAGTTGTCGTTGATTTTGGCACCCATCGTTGCCAGTTATGGCGTACCTGTGCCGATGATTTCCGGGCGGGGATTGGGACATACCGGCGGTACCCTTGATAAGATGGAATCCATTCCTGGTTTTACAGTTGATATAAGCTTGGAGCGGTATCAACAGATATTGGCAAAGTGTAACATGGTGATGGCGGGACAAACTGAAGAGGTGGCTCCGGCTGATAAACGTCTCTATTCACTGCGCGATGTGACGGCTACGGTAGAGTCTATTCCATTGATTGCCGGGAGTATTATGAGTAAAAAGTTGGCTGAGGGCATAGATGCGTTGGTACTTGATGTAAAATTTGGGTCCGGCGCGTTCATGAAAACGCACGAAGATGCCCAGGAGTTGGCTGAAACCTTGGTTGCTATAGGTGAGGATTTCGGCAAAGAAACTGTGGCTTATCTGACCAATATGAATCAGCCATTGGGATATAAAGTTGGGAACTGGCTGGAAGTTGAAGAATCTATGGAGGGACTACAAGGGAAGGGGCCGGAAGATGTTATGGAAGTTACGCACATGTTGGCCGGGACGATGATTATGCTGGGCGGTAAGGCTAATACCATTGAAGAAGGGGTCAAAATGAGTCGGAAAGCGGTGCAAAATGGTCAGGCTTTTGATAAGTGGCTAGAGTTGACGGAAGAGCAGAGCGGAGATACAAGTGTATTGAAAGATTTTTCGGCTTATGATCATGCTGAATACTCTTTTGAGTTTTCAGCTACAGAAGCAGGATATATTTCTGAAATCGATGCTTACAGTATAGGGATGGCTTCGCTTGAGTTGGGAGCCGGACGTAAGAAAAAGGAAGATGATGTCGATCCGGCTGCAGGTATAGAGTTAAAGAAGAAAATAGGTGATTCTGTTAAAAAGGGTGAAACATTAGCTGTGGGATATACGAATAACAAGCAGTTAACAGACACAGCAATTGATGAGTTGAAAAATGCGTTTTCAATTCGTGATAAGACGACAGAAAGATTGACTATGATTACGCATCGCGTTGATAAAGACGGCGTGCATGAATTATAAAGCGTAAGCACTAATTAATTGCAATATCACTAAATTAACATAACTTTATAGTACTAAGGGTATTAAAATAGTACTAAAGGGCAGGGCAAAGATTAATAAAATCGATAATATTATGTTTAAAAGATTCGTTCGAGCAATCAAGTCGCTATTTGGTGGATTCGTAAGTTCAATGGAAGACCCGAAACTAATTCTGGAGCAGAATATTCGGGATTTAAACGATCAGATTCCCCAGATGAATGAGAATATCGCCACAGTAAAGGCGAATAAAATTATGCTCCAGAAAGAGGTGAACAAGCTGGAGAAGAAGATTGAGGATTTAACGGCTAAGATAAAATCTGCTATCCAGGCAGATCGTGACGATATCGCCGAAGGATATGCCATGCAGCTTGAGAAGGCCAAAGAGAATCTGGAGACATCAAAAGAGCAGTTAAAGTTTGCTGAGCAGGCTTATGAAAAGGCGATCAAAGTTAAAAAAGCATTTATGCGCGAAAAGGATCGCAAGATTCAAGAAGCAAAAGAAGCGATGCGTGCCAGTGAACGTGCTGAATGGCAGGGTAAAATTGCCGATGCGCTAGAGCAATTTGAAACCGGGGGACTTGATCAGACCCATGATGAAATGGTTAACCGGCTTAATGAGCAAACCGCAAAGAATGAAGCTCGTATGGAACTGGCATTGGATAGCATCGACACAGAAACGATGGAGATCGAAGCTAATGCGGAAAAACTGCGTGCCCATGAGCTGGTAGAGCAATTCAAGGCCGAAATGGGTAAAGTAGATGCCCCGGAAAAAGAAAAGAGTGTAGGTTCATCTGACGATGAGGAAGAAATTGAAATTGATGAGCAAACATCTGAGAAACAACAGGGTAAAACGATTGGGAACAAAGAGCGATCTAAATCCTAAATGTGGCTTTTAACCATGGCTAACGATAGCAAAAGTGAACGGGAACGCCTCAAAGAAGAATACAAGGCGCACTATCGCAAGATGCGTGAGATAAAAGAACGCGCATCACGGGCCAAGCGTACGCAAAATATCGCCAGTGCGTTAAAAAATATGGATAAAACAGAGATGCTGAACTCTTTTGATGATTTTCTTTATTCGGTGAAGCATAAGTTGGCTTCAGTCGAGGCTCGCCTTGACTTGGCTATGGACAGCCTTGTAGAGGAAAGTGAGGATAATATAAGTCAGCAAGAAATGGATGAAGAGATAAGGAAGTCGAAAGCAAAAGATACCCTGCGGCAAGTCAAGTTAGAAATGGGACTCTTATATAATGAGATCGAAGAGCAGGCAAATAATATCCAGGTAAATAAAACAATTGGCAGGAATTCGTCAGCAGTTTCTGACAAGCCTGGCAATGAACTTGAAGACGAGTAGTGATTATGAGTGATGATAACACCATAAATTTTACGCGTGAAGCATTTTTACACCCTGTTAATTTAGGAGTACTGCTAATTTCGGCTATTTCTGCTTTTGCGATGAGTGGTATGGGGCTTATTTCGAGCCTAGTCCTGACGATGACATTTGCTGTAGAGCTAATGTATCTGGGTATTGTTCCGCGACTGCCCCGTTTTAGAAAAAACATAAAGTTGAAAAAGGTGCGGGAACAAAACCCTGCTGCGAGGGAAAAATCTACGTTCCAGGACCTCGATAAAAAAAGCCAGAAACGCTTTTTGGTGTTGAAGCACCTTGCAAAATTAATTAAAGAAAATTTTGATAAGCTGCCATACAGTTCACAAGGCTTATTGGAAAATATTAGAGATAAGATTGAAGAACTTCTCTCGAATTATCTTACCTTATTGGATCTGCATAAGCGATATCGACTATATATGGATACCTCGGTAGAGGAAAGTTTGAAACAGGAGGTCCAGAAAGAAGAACGCGAGATGCAGAATATGGAGTCGGAACGGTTAAAGCGAACTACAGCTCGGCGCGTAGGTATTTTGAAGAAACGCCTTAAAAAGTTTGAGGTAGCCAAAGAAAAGTATCTGATTTGTGAGACGCATCTTGAAACGATAGAAGATGCCATTCGATACATTTATGAGCAATCTATGACAATGAGTAATCCTGAAGAAATTGGATTCCAGCTTGATAATCTTCTTGAGGAAGTTGAGGAAACCTCCCAGTTGATTGATGACCTGGATCGAGATATTTTGCCTTTTCATTCTGATCTTGACGATATTGATTTAGATTCTGATTTTTTGGAAATCGAAGATGAACTAAAACAGGAAAAAGAAACCGACTCTAAGGTTGACTCCTCAAGTCGTGTTAAGGGATAAAATATTTATGAGTGAATCGTTTAGTACTATTACGTTGGAAACCGATGACAGGGGAATATCCACTGTTACTATCAATCGACCCAAAAAACTCAATGCCTTAAATGATGGGGTTTTAAATGAGCTTGCCGATGTGTTTAAGGCTATTCAAATAGACGAAGAAATCAATGCTGTTATTGTGAAGGGAGCTGGTGACAAGGCTTTTGTGGCTGGTGCTGATATCAAGGAGCTCCGTGAGCTGGATGATCGGTCGGGGCGAATGGCTTCTCAAAAGGGACAGCAGATCTTTCAGCTTATTGAAGATACCCGCAAGCCTGTTATTGCTGCCGTAAACGGATATGCTTTAGGTGGTGGTGCAGAGTTGGCCATGGCGTGCCACTTACGTATTGCTGGTGAAGATGCAGTTTTTGGATTGCCTGAAGTTGGATTGGGATTGATACCGGGATATGGCGGTACGCAACGACTTCCCGATTTGATAGGGAAAGCTCGTGCCTTAGAAATGATTTTGACCGGTAAACAGGTGAAGGCAGAAGAGGCTCTCCAGCTTGGTTTGGTTAATGAAGTAAGTGCTGATCCATTTGAATCATCAAAAGAGCTTTTAAATAATATTTTGAAAAATGGCCCTATTGCTATACGAAATGCTATCAAGGCTGTTTATCATTCTGATCACCGTTCGGGCTACCAGGTAGAAGCGGATCTGTTTGGTGAACTCTGCGAAACCGAAGATTGTATGGAAGGAACGTCCGCATTTCTCGAAAAACGGAAACCTGAGTTTAAAGGAAAATAAGGATTCCTGATATTTATATCCTCTTAGGATTATTCAATGGTATTGCTGTTGTAGCAAGTTTCACGAAGACGCCCCAAATTGCCCAAGAAATAAAACTGTTTTAAGTGACTGAAATACTTATCATTATATTAACTATTCTTCTCAGTGGATTTTTTTCAGGGTCGGAGATAGCTTTTGTCAGCTCTAACAGGTTAAAGCTGGAGATAGAATCCCGAAAAGCTTCATGGACGGGCCGTATAGTAAATGATTTTATCCATAACCCGGAAACCTTTTTAACCACTACATTGGTGGGCAATAATGTAGTAAATGTAGTGTATGCTACCTTGATGACGATATTTCTGGTAGGTCCCATTACCGAAATATATCAAGGTTGGATGGGAACAATGCCTTCCGAGGCGTTGGTGTTGGTAATTCAGACGGTGATTGCCTCCGTCGTGATTATGCTTTTTGGTGAGATAGTTCCGAAGGCACTTTTTCGCATAAATGCCGACTGGTGGATGAAGATAATTGCGATTCCTCAAAAAATATGCAATCAATTATTTAAGCCTCTTATCTTTATAGCTGATAAATTTTCCGATTTGATTATTAAGTTTATTAATCCGGATGTGGATCGCTCGGGCAAAGTGTTTCGACGAGAAGATGTAGAGCTGATATTTCAGGAGCTGCGTGATTCCGGAGGGCATGATTTGGATAAAGATGATTCTGAAATCCTTCACAATGTGCTTGAGCTTTCGAATAAACGCGTGAAGGAATCGATGATACCGCGTACTGATATTGTAGCAGTTGAAAAAAATGCCAGTATCGACGAAACGCTAAAGCTTTTTATTTCATCGGGTTTTTCAAAGCTACCGGTTTACCAAGAATCTATCGATGATATTATTGGGGTTATTTTTGCCTATGACCTGTTTAGTAATCCCAAGAGTTTGTCTGAGATAATACGTCCAATTAAGTTAGTTCCCGCGTCACAAAAGTCGAAAGATCTGCTTTCAGAATTCCGTAGTTCCAATATTTCGGTGGCCATCGTTATCGACGAATATGGAGGTACGGCCGGGATGATTACCATCGAGGATCTTTTAGAAGAGGTCGTCGGAGATATTCAGGACGAATATGATACAGAAGATCGAATCCTGAAAAAGATATCGGGCAACAGTTATATTTTGAGTGGAGGAGTCGAGATCGAAGATTTGCTCCAACAATTTCCCGAGATTGATATGCCGGAGGAATCTACGGAGTATGAAACGATAGCCGGGTATATCATCAATGAATTGGGGCGTATTCCCAAAGTGAATGAAGAGCTTTTAATTGATGGAAAAAAAATTATTATTAGCAAAGCCACGCCAAGTCGTATCGAGACCGTCAAAGTAATTGTGATGGATCAACTCTGATCATTTCTACCAAATTCAACGTTTATGTTTGACCATTATCCCAGTTGGGCGCAGGAGTTTGCCCAGAAATATTTAAGTCGTACGATTAACCAGTTTATCCTGCATGGAAATGTACATGATTTGGTTCCACTGCAGCGAAAAGACCAAACAGATTTTGTGCGTCTTAAATCATTTTTGTCTGAAGAATTTTTCGGCGCACGTGATTATGTCATTTTCTATGATCGTTCATCGGGTATTTACTTTCGCGATGGGGAGTCGAAAAAAGATTTTAACCGTGCTTTGTCGGGACGTGATTCATTGATGGGTACGGACTACGCCAATAAGGTGCCTAAAGATCCGGTGCGGGTTTTTTCGCTGCTGGAGCAGTATTTTCGACTTCGCATAGACGATAAAAAGAGTATTGCTTTGATTGTTGATTATGCTGATACCATTGTGCCTATGAACGAAGCCGGAACCAGCGGATCAGAAGATCGTACAGCAATGGTATATCTCTCACGATGGGCGCATGATCCCATGTTTTTAGCGGCAGATTTTACAACAGTACTACTCACCGAAAATCTCGCAGATTTAAATAAAACGCTGGTACAAAACCCTTACACCACAGATATCAAAATCAATATTCCGGATGAGCGGCAACGCCGGCAGTTTATCAATTTTGAATCTTCTGATGAAGAATTTCAGGCATTTTCTAATGTCAGCGAGAAAGTTGTGGCTCAGCAGACGGCCGGATTAAATTTTATAAATCTTCGAAGCATTCTTTCCAATGCCCGAGAGAATAAAGAAAATATCACCCACGATCGATTATCTGAGGCAAAGAAAGAATTGATTGAGGCCGAGGCGTATGGACTGTTGGAGTTTGTAGAAACAGAATATACCCTTGAGAATGTAGCGGGGCATACTAAGGTCAAAGAACATCTACGACATGCTGTTAAGGCCTTAAAGTCTGGCCGACAAGATGTGCTTCCCATGGGATACCTGGTTTGCGGTCCTGTTGGGACTGGGAAAACTTTTTTGGTGACCTGTTTTGCAAGTGAGGTAGGTATTCCAATGGTAAAACTGAAAAACTTTCGGAGCCAATGGCAGGGAGTGACGGAAGGGAATCTGGAGAAAATTCTTGGGTTGCTTAAAGCGATGTCACCGGTAGCAGTGATGATTGATGAGGCCGATGCCTATTTGGGAGATCGAGATGCGAGTGGAGACAGTGGCGTTTCCAGTCGCGTATTTTCGCAAATCGCTACTTTTATGAGTGATACTCGAAATCGCGGTGAAATTATCTGGTTTTTGATGACGGCACGTCCCGATCTGATGCCGGTGGACCTTAAGCGCCAGGGAAGAGCTGAGGAGCACTTGGCATTATTTCCACCCCATACCAAAGAAGAACGGGTAGATCTTTTTAATGCCATGAAAAAGAAAACTGGCTTACAGCTGACTGAAGAATATATCCCGCAGGTTATTGAGCAGGGGTTAAAAACGTTCTCCGGTGCAGATATGGAAGCCGCACTCACACGGGCAAAATTCCGCGCAGCTGCACGTGATTTAGACAAGGTTACGCCAGAAATTTTAGATATAGCTCTAAACGATTTCCTTCCTCCCACCTATCCCGAGGAGATTGAGCTGCAAACCCTCAGTGCTGTTATTGAATGCACCTCTAAAGAATTGTTGCCTGAGCGATACCAGGAAATGGATCGAGGCGAAATTCTCAGCAAGATCGAAGAATTAAAATACCGTATCGGATAGCTGAGCATAGAATCCGATGAGTAAAGACAGTACGTCTATTTGACTAACCCTGACAGCGTTTTGAGTGCTGTCGGGGTTTTTTATTTGAAGGCCATAAGTCTCCTCTCAATATCATGCTAAGCTTGTTTAAATATCCGGGTAAAAGCCCAGAGTAATGATTTTAATTTTTACTAACTAATAAGTTCAACTAAATAGTTGAATTGTATGGTTAGATATTATAAATTAGTGACGAATTTGAATTAGATTTAATTATGTCAGAAGAAATAGAGACCGAACAACAGATATTAGAAGCGGCAAAACAGATATTCCAGGAACGTGGTTTTGCCGGGGCACGAATGCAGGAAATTGCCGACGAGGCAGATATTAACAAATCGATGCTGCATTATTATTTCCGTAGCAAGGACAAGCTTTTTCAAAAAGTATTTCAGGATAGTATCCGCCAATTCTTCCCGGAAATACTAAAAGTACTGCATGCAGATTTGGCGCTTACTCCCAAAATAGAAAAGCTGGTAGAAACCTATTACGAGATGTTTAGAAAGCATCCTCATCTGCCGCGCTTTGTTATTCATGAGATGAATCAGCACCCCGATCGATTCAAAGAGTTTGTAAAAAATATGGGTTTTGAAATCCCAGAGACATTTGTGAAGCAAATTCGGCAAGAAATTGAATCGGATAGCATGCTAAATATTGATCCCCGCGAATTTATCATCAACACGATTGGCCTTTGTGTATTCCCATTAATTGCTCGGCCTATGATTGAGACGGTTTTTAAGATGAACAATGAACAGTATCAGCAGTTTTTGGAGCAACGCAAGAAGGAGCTCCCGAAATTTATTTTGAATGCAGTTAAAAAATAATTGCCATGGTAACCGCATTACTTTTCCTCATTACCCTCATAGGTTTGCAACCTGAACCTGTGGATACCCTTACGCTCGATGATATTCACAGGGAGATTGTAAATAATTATCCGCTTGCGCAAAAGATTGATCTGCAAAACGAGATCACGGAGCTCAACAAAAAAATTGCGGGTTCGGCGGGATATCCACAGCTCAATTTCAGTGCTACTGCAACTTACCAGTCTGAGGTAACTGACCTCCCATTTCCTTCAGGGGGCCAGTTTACCGCTCCTGAGCTCAGCAAGGATCAATATAAAGCTACAGTAGAGGCTTCGCAGACTATTTACAATAGTGGTGCTATAGGCATCAAAAAAGAGATTGAGGAAATCAACGGGCAGGGAAAGAACAAAGCTACTGAAGTACAATTGCGCCAAATTAGAGATCAGGTTAACCAAGTGTTCTTTGGGATACTGTTAGCTCAGGAGCAGCTTCGCGTTATCAGCACGCTGATGGAAAACCTTAGAACCCAAATCAAAGAGGTTTCCTCTAAAGTAGAGCATGGGGTGCTACTGCCCAGTCAAAGATACACGCTGGAAGCCGAGCTCATCAACTCCCGACAGGATTCTACGGAAATCCGATCTAATATTGTTTCGGGATATCAAATGTTGAGTGATCTTATCGGAGAGGAATTAAGTTCCGAAAGTAGACTGGAAATGCCACAAGTTGATTTGCCTATTGGGGAGGAAATGCCGAAGCAACGACCTGAATTCGCCCTTTTTGAAAATAATCGGAAAGCGTTGAGCTATCAGAAAGAATTAGTTGAAACTGAGAAATGGCCTACGCTATCTGCATTTGGGAGTGCTTCTTACGGACGTCCGGGCTACAACGTATTTGACGATGAGTTTCATGCCTTTTACATGGTTGGTTTGCGACTACGATGGAACTTTTGGAATGCACAGAATGCAACAAGAAAAGAACAGATTATTCGGAAGCAGCAGAAAACAATATCCGAAGAAGAACGGGCATTTGAGCGTCAGCTGAAAGCAAGGTTGAGTGAGATTAGAGAGCAGATAAGATTGTTTGAGAAGAAGTTGAAGCAGGATCACCAGATTATAGCGTTGCGAAAAAAAGTGGTGAATGAGAAACAGAGTCAGATGAAAAACGGAAATGTTACTGCTACGGAATATATCACAGAGCTGAATAAGGTTACGCAGGCTCGGCTGTCGCAGATGATTCATCGAACAAAGTTGGTTCAATCTAAAATCGATTATAAAACAACATTAGGCATTTCAGAACACAGGTAAAGACAACATGATGAAATTGAAAATAAATAGATTGCATATAGTATTTATGAGTATCCTCTCAATTTTGATGATTAGTGGATGCGCAAATGATGAAAAGTCGGATGCCTACGGGCAGTTTGAAGCAGTAGAAACAACTATTTCGGCAAAAACGTCCGGGGAACTGTTATCATTTACTGTGTCAGAAGGAGCAACTATTGCGGTCGGCAAAGAGGTAGGAGTAATTGATACGGTACAGCTGAATCTGAAGCAAGATGAGTTGCGTTCACAGCGGGAAGCAGCTGAGTCAAAGATAGCGACTATTGATGCAGAGATTGCCGTTCAGCAACAAAAATTGGAGACGGCTCAAAAAAAACTGCAGAGAATTCAAGCAATGCGAAAGGATAACGCAGCTACTGAACAGCAATTGGATGATGCTGAAGGAAATGTGCAAACCATGAAGAAACAAATTCAGTCGTTGGAAACGCAGAAAAAGTCGGTGCGTGCAGAAATTAAATCGATAGATGCTCGATTTAATCAGGTTGAGCAACAGATTGACGATGCCCATGTAATCAATCCTGTAAATGGGACAGTGCTTACGACCTTTGTTGAGCCGCATGAGCTAGTTGGTCAGGGACAACCACTCTATCAGATTGCAAATTTAGATACGCTGGAATTGCGAGCGTACGTGAGTGGTGCTCAGCTACGATCGATAACGTTAGGACAATCGGTTGAGGTATTGGTTGATAAAAATGCGGAAGAGAATCAACAACTGAATGGTAAAATAAGCTGGATTGCATCACAGGCAGAGTTTACACCCAAGATGATTCAGACGAAGGAGGAGCGTGTCACGCAGGTTTACGCTCTAAAGATAAAAGTGCCAAATCCCGATGGAGTTTTAAAAATTGGTATACCGGGTGAGGTGAACTTTTAGCCATTAGCTATAATGCCGCCCTGAATTTGCTGCGTCCCGAGGATTCGGGGTTTAAGGATCTTGAACACTGCTTATAATTGTAGACGCTGAAATAAATTCAGCATAACACGTTTTTATTATGAAACCAATAAGTGTACAAAATACGCACAAAGGATATGGTGCCAAAGAAGCAGTTAAGAGAGTATCTTTTGAAGTGGATGAAGGAGAACTCTTTGGCTTGATAGGGCCCGACGGTGCAGGGAAAACAACCATTTTTCGAATACTAACTACCCTGATCAAGCCCGACGGAGGTGAAGCCTCGGTTTTAGGCTTGGATGTGGTGGACGGCTATCGCCAGATTCGTGAACGTGTAGGATATATGCCCGGCCGTTTTTCGCTCTACCAAGATCTGTCGGTGGAAGAAAATGTGAAGTTTTTTGCATCTGTGTTTGGCACTACCGTTGATGCCAACTACGATTTGATTAAACCTATTTATAGTCAGCTGGAACCCTTCAAAGATCGATTGGCCGGGGCATTGTCCGGGGGAATGAAACAGAAACTGGCCTTGAGCTGTGCACTCATTCATAAACCGGAAGTATTATTTCTGGATGAACCGACCACTGGGGTAGATGCGGTATCCCGCAAAGAGTTCTGGCAGATGCTGCATCGCCTAAAAGAAGAAGATATTACCATTTTGGTATCAACCCCTTATATGGATGAGGCTGAGCAGTGCGATCGCGTTGCTCTCATGCAAGATGGGCAAATTCTTTCTATAGATACTCCGGAGCGTATCACAGAGACATTTGATAACAAGCTTTGGGCTATAAAGACAGAGAACAAATATCAGCTTATTCAACTACTTCGTTCCTATAAGCATGCAGAATCAGTACAGCCTTTTGGTGAGTATGTGCATTACACCGATAAGCGTGAAGAGGTACAGACCGAGCATATAATGGGTTATTTGAAATCAAAGGGGGTGATCAATCCAAAAGTTGTAACTATTGAGCCCGATATTGAAGATACCTTTATGCGCCTGATGGAACAGGAGAGGACCTATGAATAACCCGATGATAAAAGCAGAAAAGTTAACACGAAAATTCGGAGACTTTACCGCGGTAGACCATATTTCATTTGAAGTGGGAGCGGGAGAGATTTTTGGATTCCTGGGCGCTAATGGGGCCGGTAAGACGACAGCCATGCGCATGCTTACCGGCTTGCTCGTCCCCACTGAGGGAGGGGCAACCGTTGCCGGTTATGACGTGTATGAGCAGCCTGAGCAGATTAAGAAACGTATTGGCTACATGAGTCAGAAGTTTTCACTTTACGAGGATCTAACAGTACGCGAAAATATCCGGCTGTATGGTGGTATCTATGGTTTGGGAGACCAACAGATTAAGCAGAAGTCGGATGAACTCGTGAATATGCTTGGGATGAAAGAGCTTCAAAATAAAATGATCGGTTCATTACCCTTGGGATGGAAGCAGAAGCTGGCTTTTTCGGTGGCACTTCTCCATGAACCGGATATTGTATTTCTCGATGAGCCCACCGGCGGTGTTGATCCCATTACACGGCGACAGTTTTGGGAGCAGATCTACAAAGTGGCTGAAGAAGGAACCACCGTTTTTGTGACTACACACTATATGGATGAAGCCGAGTATTGCGATCGGGTTTCAATTATGGTGGATGGTCGTATTGATGCTTTAGATACACCGGCCGGACTCAAAGAGCAATTTGATGCCGATGATATTGAAGAAGTATTTATAAGGCTGGCCCGGGGTGCCGATCGTGGTGAATAATCGAATACAAAATAAAATTGCGGCTTTTGTCGGCTTCGTCGTCAAAGAATTTAAGCAGATCTATCGTGATAAGCGTACCCTTGTAGTACTTTTTGGGATGCCGATTATTCAGATGCTATTGTTTGGGTTTGCCATCCGAAATGAGGTGGAAAATGCCAATATAATGGTTTTGGATGCCTCGCAAGATCAAGTTACACATGAACTGATTAATAAAATCGATGCCTCCAACTATTTTACGGTGGTGGGAGAGGTACAGCGATACGATAAGATTGACGACCTTTTTCAGAAAGGAGAAATTGATGAGGTACTGGTCTTTGAAGCTGATTTCGCCCGGAAGATACAGCGTGGTGAACGCCCTTCGGTTAATGTGATTACAGATGCCTCAAATCCTAATTTGGCTCAGCTTATTCAGCAGTACTCCAGCGCTATTATGGTGGATTTCCAGCAGGAGATGGCTGACAAAGGGCAGCCCCAAAAAAGTGGTATTATCACCAATGCCAATATGCTGTTTAATCCTCAGCTAGAGAGTGTAAACTTGTTTGTGCCTGGTCTCATTGCCGTTATTCTAATGCTCATTTCTACGTTGATGACCTCCATTTCGATTACCCGTGAAAAGGAGATGGGGAATATGGAGATTTTACTCGTATCTCCCTTACGACCGGGGCAGATCATTATTGGAAAGGTATTACCATATTTAGTTCTGGCGTTCGTAAATGTACTAACTATTTTAGCCCTGGCACGTTGGGTTTTTGGAGTACCGTTTCGAGGTTCTTATGGCCTATTTCTGGCTGAATCATTGCTGTTTATTTTTACTGCCCTTGCTTTGGGGGTATTTATTTCTGCGCGAGCAGACGACCAACAAACGGCTATGATGGTTTCTCTGGCAGGGTTACTATTGCCGACCGTATTACTTTCCGGATTTATATTTCCTATTTCGAGTATGCCGGTATTCCTGCAGGTCATAAGTAATATTATTCCTGCGCGCTGGTTTCTGGTGATCGTACGAAGTATTATGCTGAAGGATGTAGGGTTACTTATGATTTGGAAAGAAACGGCAATTCTGGGAGGCATGACCCTTCTTTTTATAGTGTTAAGTATCAAAAGTTTTAATGAGAGATTACAATGAGAACCATTAGATTTTTGTTGCAAAAAGAGTTTCTCCAAGTTTTTCGTAATAAGGGCATGTTGCCTATCATTTTTTTAATGCCCATTGTGCAGCTGGTGCTATTGTCTTTTGCAGCTACCTATGAACTCCGGGAAGTGAACTTTCACCTGGTTGATTTTGATCAGTCGGCTACTTCACAACGATTGGTCAATAAGCTTGAAGCTTCTGGATATTTTAACCTGCAAAGCCGCTCTTTTGATGTGGATCAGGGCATTGAGGAGATGCGTAAAAATGAGATCAGGATGGTGTTAGTAATTCCCGAAGGTTTTGAACGGAATCTTTCATCTGCGCAGCCCAGCACGGTCCAAATGAATATTGATGCGGTAGATGGAGCGACCGCCGGTTTAATACAGGGCTACGGTCAGTCGATTATCCAAGATTTTAGCAATGAAATAACTACTGAAGCTACAACGAATCAGTTAGCAAAAAGGGCTGGTTTGGATATTATTCCTGCAAGCTGGTATAACCCGAACCTGGATTATATTCAATATATGGTACCGGGTATATTGGTCGTGCTGGTTTCTATGATTGGGATGTTTTTGTCAGGAATGAATATAGTACGCGAAAGGGAAATAGGTACCATCGAACAGTTGAATGTGACTCCTATCAAGCGCTACCAATTTATTACCGGCAAGTTGCTGCCGTTTTGGGTGATTGGGTTGTTTGAGCTTGGCTTGGGGCTTGCCATTGCTCGCTTTGGGTTTGGTGTTCCTTTTGTGGGCAGTGTATGGTTATTGCTTGCTATCGGGGGCATATACCTCTTAGTAGTAGAGGGGATAGGACTCTTTATTTCCACAATTACTCACACCCAACAACAGGCGATGTTTATTGCTTGGTTTATTATGGTTGTTTTTATCCTGATGGGTGGTTTGTTCACTCCTATTGAAAGTATGCCGGTTTGGGCACAGGAGCTCACCATTTTAAATCCCGTTGCACACTTTATTGAAATTATGCGAAGGGTGATGCTCAAGGGAGCGGGCTGGGTTGATATTCAACATCTTGTTGGCATGTTAACCCTTATGGCAGCACTAATATTACCTGCCGCAATTTTCCGGTATCGTAAATCGACGTCTTGATCTTAAGTCATCCCCAGATAAATTGACTGCAAATTGAAGCTGCCTTAATAAGACCTATTTGTCTAAGGTCTTAGGGGGATAACTTGTTTTTATAGTAAGGAATCAGTCAATAATTCTTTCATTAAAGATGGGAATACAATATTCTATGAACTCCTATTCAGTTTAATACCATCTTATTATTAATGTCTGATAAACTTGACTCCATACGTAAATTACTCGATGAAACCGATAAAAAGATTGTCGATTCTTTGGCCAGGCGGCAGGAATTAGTACGTGAAATTTCGGAGTTAAAAATCGGTGATGATTCTGATATAAGAGATACTGAAAGGGAAGAAGAACTGCTGTCCAAAATTACAAAGTTGGCTCGTGAAGCCGGTCTTGACCCCTATTTTGCCGAGCAATTGTTTAAGGATATTATCCATCATTCGGTACGTTTTCAGAGACATTCATTAGTTGATCATCAGAACGTTGATAAGGAGGCAGATCTTGTTCAGGTAGCATATCAGGGAACTGATGGAGCTTTCAGTCATCAGGCTGCATATCGACATTTTGAAGAGCGCTATAGCAAGGTTGATTGTTTCGGCTATGACACCTTTCGTGAGGCTGCTGAGGCGGTAAAAGCCAAAAAGGTGGATTACGCTATTTTGCCTATCGAGAATACGACCGCAGGTTCCATTAATGAAACCTATGATCTTTTAGCTGATGATGATTTGCATATTGTTGGAGAAGAAGCGATTCGGATTATTCATTGCTTATTGGCATTGGAAGACATTCCCATTAATCGCATCCGCCGAATTATGTCACATCCCCAGGCTATTGCACAGTGCAGTAACTTTTTGGCAAAGCTCCATGATTGTCGAGTCGAATCTTACATCGACACTGCGATGTCGGCCAAGAAAGTGCTGGAAGATGGAGATTTATCCCAAGCTGCCATCGCCGGAAGTTACGCAGCAGATATTTATGGGCTTAAAATTTTGAAGCGTGATTTAGCCAATCAATCCGAAAACTTTACCCGTTTTGTGGTGGTTAGTCGTCAACCGGTGGAGGTTGATCCGCAGATACCATGCAAAACCTCTTTGCTGATGGTTACTACGCACCAACAGGGAGCGCTTGTTGGTTGCCTGAATATTATAGCAGATCACGGCATTGATATGACAAAGCTCGAGTCACGACCCAAGCCCAACGAACCGTGGAAATACCAGTTTTATCTGGATATTGAAGGAAATATTGCCAATCCGGAGGTTCAAGTGGCCCTTCAGGAGTTAGAACAAGAAGCCAGTTCGCTAAAGGTGCTTGGGTGCTATCCCGCCCAAGTGGGAACTCCTGATGAGTAAAATACTTCTACTGAGTTTGGGGCTTTTGTTTGAACACTTCAATTAAGAAGGAGATATGATCATTAAGATCGGTATCAATCAGCTGGGCCCCTTTTTTGATATCGTCGCGTGGTACATCCGCTGCAAAACTGCTGTCTTTAAGCTTTTTGGTAACTGATTTCACTCGCATATCGGCAAAACCATTGGGACGCACCAGAGAAACGGCATTCATAAATCCGGAAAGTTCATCACAGGCAAACAGATAACGTTCTATCTCGGTTTCAGGTTCTCGTCCCGTTCGACCGGGGGCGTGCGCTTCAATTGCATTAATAACTGTTTCGGGATATCCCTCCTCGGGGAGGATATCTTCAACCGCCTTTTTAGGATGTTCCTCAGGAAACTTCTCCCAGTCCAGATCGTGCAGCAGTCCGGCCGTCCACCACGCTTCAATCTCCTTGTGAAATTTATCCAGCTTACGGGCATAGGCCTCCATAGCGGTAGCTACCATATGGCAATGATGCCTGAGGTTTTTGTTTTCAATAAACGTTTGTAGCAATTCTACAGATTGATCTCGGTTTTTCATGGCATTAGTTATTTAGTCTTTGAGTGTAGAATCCGCAAGATTTTCTGAAATTTTTATGGAGTTACTGTGTGCTCTGACCCTTCCAATCCTGATAAAATCGAATAAGATTTGAAACAGCATAGATCAGCAAAAAGGTGGCAACGAAATATGCCACAGAATCAGGGTTTGCAACTATAAGTAAGGCAATTATCAGCGTAATGGCGCCTACAATGGAAAATTGAAAACCGAATAGCAGGATAAAACCAAACAGCCCTAAAAAGGCCGCAAAAGTGACGGGAATTAGCTCCGGAAAAATAAAAATAAGTACTCCCGTTACGATGGGTATTGCTGAAAGCGTAGGTGAAAGTCGAAATACTATAAATAATAAGCCCAAAGAAACAAGATATCCGCCTGTAATCAGGTAAAGGAAATTCGGGTAAATGAGCGTGAGACATCCGGTAACCAGTGCCAACAGGGCATTTAAAATTTGACGCTCACGTGTTTTGTAGTCGATTTGAATGCGATATTGCTCAAGCATAGAGACTGAAAAAGTTAAATGGGGTTATATAATTGAAGTACAAGCAATTACCTCATAATTTGTTAAAAATGTTGAAAGCAATAATGTAAAAAAGCAAATTATTACAATTTGCACTAATCAATTATTTAGTAGATCCAGCGGATCTTCGGCACTACCTACAATCGTTTCTATGGCATCGGTGAGTGTGACAAGTCCAATAATCTCTCCCTGCTCTTGTACCAATGCTAACTCATGATTTTTTTGCTGAAAATGGTCAATCAATTTACTGACAGGCAAGTCATGTTCGACAGTCATTTTAGGCCAATCAAAATCATCAAGTTCTTTTTCTCCCTTTATAAGGTTCTCGGTGTTAGCTGTTATTTGAGGGGTATATAGTATGCCTTTGAAATCATCAAGTGTTTGGCCAACCAGCGGGTACCGGGCATGCATGTGACTTCGGATGACATTCAGGTTTTCTGGGAATGACTTCTCTGTACTTAGGCTAATAATATCTTCTCGTGGCACCATAATTTCTTTGACGGTAATCTCATCAATATCGAGTGCATTAATGACCTCTTCACGACGGTCATCTGAGACTCCTTCTGTTTTAAGAAGGTTGACCATTTCCGAACGGATATCACCGGAGGCGGAGTCTTCTTTAAGCCAGGTACGATCTATTTCTACGCCAATGAGTTTTAATGTTGCTTTTGTTACCCGATCCCCAAACAACAGAACAGGATAAATAGCATAGGTCCACCAGTAGAGTGGAAAAGAAGAATAACGGGCTACCGTTTCGGCGCGCTCTATCCCCAGGTAGGTAGGAGCTTGTTCGCCCCAGATCGTATGAACGAGATTAATAACTGTAACTGACAGTATGATTGATATGGTATGGGAAGAGAAGGAACCGATAGTTCCTGCCGGCATAACTAATTCTATTAGTTGAGTAACAGCAGGCTCTGCAATAACTCCCAGAAGAATACTTGTTGTAGTAATACCAATCTGGCAGGATGTAAGATAGATTTCCAGAGTTTCCGTCATTTTCCAGGCACGATTAAGGCCGGCACTGTCTTCTAGCTCTTCACGTTTGTATTGACGGAGACGCGTAAGGGCAAACTCAGCAGCTACAAAAAATGCATTAAGGAGAAGGAGAATGACCCCGCCCAATAATCGTAAATACATTTCCATAAAATTAATTTATTTCTTTTAGATAGTAACGAGTTCCTTCAAAATGTTAATTATGAGATGAGTATTTCATTAAAAAACTTGTGCCGATAAACGGTCGCAACATGGTATTCATTTTAATGTATGGTTGTTTTACCATCCTTCCATTCGATAGTTGCTTTTTTATTAGCGTCAAATTCATCAACAGAACGGATCCATTTTTCGTTTTGCCATATACGTGAATACCCTTGTTCAAGGGCTGCATTGGGATTTTGTAGTTCCAGTCTGTGATGTAACTCCTTAAATTTATTGCGTTTTTGCATAAAGTGGACTTCACGTCGGTGGTGAATACGATCTACCAAACTATTAACTTTTTCATGATTGTTTGCCACCTTTTGCTGTACTACTTGCAGGGCATGTGACTGCACCAGCTGTTGGATACGTTCTTTTTGTTCAGTTGTTCGCTCTTCTATAATATCGTGAAGGCGGGTAGTTAGGTCATCGGCAAACATACGTACTTCGTTAATGTCAGGCGCCGCCAGAATTGCGGCCTGGGTTGGTGTTGCAGCACGGGCATCCGCCACAAAATCGGTGATGCTGAAATCCACTTCGTGTCCCACAGCGCTGATGGTTGGAATGTTGCAATTAAATAGCGCACGAGCTACTGCTTCTTCATTGAAGGGCCAGAGATCTTCCAGCGAACCGCCCCCTCGACCTATTATGAGCAAATCTACATTTTGTTCCTGAGAAAACCAGTTGATTGCTTTAACCAACTGTGGGGCAGCATTTACGCCCTGTACGCTTGCATGATGGAGTAACACTTCAGCCACTGGCCAGCGACGCTGAAGCGTGTCACGGATATCGTGAAAGGCAGCTCCAGTGGCAGAGGTAATAACACCTATTTTAAAAGGGAATTTTGGCAATGCTTGTTTGTGCTCGTCATCAAAAAGGCCTTCTTCCTTGAGTTCTTTCTTCAGTTTTTCGAAGGCTTCCTGCAGCGCACCCTTACCTGCTTGTTCAACGGATCGTACGATAAGCTGATATTTCCCATGGGGAGGATATACCTGGATATCACCACCGGCAATAATTTGTTGTCCATCTTCAAGCTCAATACCAAGCCGCTGATTAACCCCGCGCCAAATAACACAAGAAAGTTGTGCATCCTCATCTTTAACAGTAAAATAGGTGTGTCCTGCCCGGCTGGTAGAGGCGTTACTCACTTCCCCCTCTACCTTGATATCAAGAAAGTTACCTTCGAGCAGGGTTTTTATTTCGTTGGTTAACTCTGAAACCGATAGAATTTGGGGCGTAAAAAGATCCGATTGATCCATTTTTAAAAAAGCGTTAAGTAGTCAATATTCAGCAGTTATCTTTATTTTTTGATGATTTATAACTGACAGCTATTTACGGGTTATTGAATTCTATTGAAAACATGTATATTTGCTCACAAAAATAACGGAAAGTTTTTATGAGTTACACGCCTAATTTATTACTCCAGAACGTCAGGCCGGTCGGCGGAGATTTTGATGGTTCGGAGACGGTTGACATTCGTATAGAGGATGGGACTATTTCTAAAATTGGTGATGCATTAAATCCCCAAAAAGATAATGAGACGATCTTTGATGCAAGTGGATCATATCTTTCTGGAGGATGGATGGATATGCATGTTCACCTGCGTGAGCCCGGTTACGAGCATAAAGAGACGATAGAAACCGGTTGTGCTGCTGCAGCTTTTGGGGGATTTACGGAAGTAGCTTGTATGCCCAATACGAACCCACCCATACATACCCGAGACGTTGTTGAGTTTATTAAGAAAAATTCAGAGAAATTAGCTGTCGATGTGCATCCCATTGGCTGTGTGTCTAAAGAGCGTGAAGGCAAATCGATTGCGGAGATGGGTGATATGAAAGCGGGCGGCGCCGTAGCGTTTAGTGATGACGGTGATCCGGTTTATAATTCACAGCTGATGCGTGTAGCGCTGGAATATTCTTCGATGTTGGAGATGCCGATAATTAATCACGAAGAGGATCTAAAGCTTTCGCGTCCAGGCCACATGCACGAAGGAAAAGTATCGGCACGCCTTGGAATCGATGGTACGCCGGGCATAGCTGAAGAGACGATGATTGCCCGCGATATTCTTCTGGCCGAATTTACCGGTGGACATATACATGTAGCGCATATTAGTACGGCCAAAGCGGTAGACTTGGTTCGACAAGCTAAGGCTGATGGCATCAATGTAACGACCGAAGTTTGTCCCCACCATTTTGATTTAACGGACGAGGAGATTGAACGGCGTGATTTTGATACCAATGTAAAAATGCATCCCCCGCTGCGAACGCAGGAAGATGTGGATGCAATGATTGAGGGATTGGCCGATGGTACGATTGATGCAATCTGCACCGATCATGCGCCCCATGCGATTGAAGAAAAAGAAGTTGAGTTCATTTATGCTCCTAATGGAATTATTGGCTTGGAAACGGCTTGGGCCATAAGTGTAAAACGACTGTTGGATTCTGATGTCCTTGATCTGCAAACATTATTAGCCAAATTTGTAGAAAAGCCGCGTGAGATTTTGAATTTAGAGATCCCTATAATACAAGAAGGTACAGAAGCGAATCTAACCCTTTTCAATGTTGATGAGGAGTGGGTGTTTGCTGAATCAACGGTGCAATCTAAATCCAAAAACTCACCTTATTTGGGTGAAACGCTAAAGGGACGGGCTGAGGCCATATATAATAACGGCCGATTTGTGATCAATGAAATTTAATTACAGAATGAATCGGCTTGTTACACGTTATTGAGTTCTAAATTTGAATTGATGGCATTTCTTTTGGATCGATTTTTTCTAATAGCTGTATGTTTTTTTCTGTTTGGTATCGGCGGGGCTTCAGCCCAAAATATGCCGGATGCCGAATTTGGTAATATTCCCGACTCGTTGTTTCAGATGCAGCAACCGGATGAAAATACCCCGTACCGAATTACTAACAAGGAACTGAATGTATCCTTTCAAGAAGCCGATGAGTCAATATTAGCAGTGTTAGAGCATCATGTTCGAATTAAGGTTTTCGATGATTCGGTTCGAGAAGCTTCGGTGGTCGCGATACCATATTACTTTGAGGATGATATGGAGCGCATTACTTCCCTTGAAGCCTATACGTATTTGCCCACCGGTGAACGCATAGCTTTATCGGAGCAGGATATTCGGACTATAAATATTAACTCGCGTTACAATGTCAAAGAATTTGCCATGCCTGCTGTTGAGGATGGAGCGGTTATTGAATATCGCTATACGATCGAGCGCCGTTATATCGAAGAGCTGCCCGATTTTTATTTTTCTCACAAGGTGCCAACAGACATCGCGAAACTTACAGTCACTTATCCCAGATATTTACGATATAAGTCGTATACTGAAAACTTTGATGGAAAGATAGTGCACGATGTAGTGTATACCGATACGAGTTCGGTTCCCAAAGTGTTTACCATTCCTCAGCCCCCGCCAATTGTTACTGAGCGCTGGATGGCCCGAGATATTCCACCCGTCAAGGAAGAGGCTTATATATCTACGCTGGATGATTATCGGGGAAAGATTAAACTGTTGCTGAGCGAATTTGGGATACCGCGACAACAGCTTGAGAATAACTGGGAAGTTGTTGTCGCCCGAATTCGAGAAAAAACAGATCCCTGGGAGCTTATTAACAATAATAAAGAAGCTGAAGCTGTGGGAGATTCAATAGCGGAGACACTGGATGGTGCTCCCCTCTATCAGGTTCAGGACAGTATTTATCACCATCTGAATAAGCGCGTTAATTTTTCGGGTCAGCATACGGCTTTTAGTCAAACTCCCGGAGAAGAAGTTCTATCTGGTGAGCCTTCCAATCAGGCGGCCATCAACCAGACGCTTGTTGCGATGCTTCGTGCGGCCGATATAGAAGCAAATCCTGTGTTGATTTCGACCCGACAATCAGGAAAAATCAACATGGATTTCCCTTCTTTTTATCAGTTTAACGGGATGATGGTCCGTTCAAAGATTAACGGAAAATTATACCTGATGGATGCGGGATTTCCCTATAGTCAACCGGGGCTGATTCCTGTTGATACTTATGGGAGTCGTGGTCTGGTACTGAGAAAAAATGAATATGAATGGATCGATATTAATCCCGATAAAAGCCTTTTTGATATACAGGTTCAAATTGATGCCCAACTTGATCGGGATGGTGCGCTTCGGGGAACGGTAGAAGCCGTGCAGAAGGGCTATCCGGCCCAGATAATACGACAGAAAAGGGCGGATGGGAGCAGCGATAGCGATATTTTGCGCCAAACCTTATTCGATGGATATCCTCAAATGAGTACCTCTGATGTGGTAGTTAATAATGCAGATAGATATGGAAGGCCAATTGTAATTAGCGCTGATTTTGAGATTGGGAATTATGCTACGAGTTTTACCGATGGACTTGAGTTCAGCCCGTTGGTTGTGGGATACAGAGATGAAAATCCATTCTCAGGCCCCGACCGAAATCTGCCGATCACTCTTGATGCTCCCGAAAAACTAAACTTGTCATACTCAATTAAGTTACCACAGGGCTACAGCGTAGATACCAATGATGATCGAACAATAAGGTTTTCCGGTGCTGAGTTTGTGGAGCGATATAATAATACGGCCGGACAGCTTAATTATCGATATCAGATAAATATTGATCAGCGGAATTTTTCCCCTAATTATTTTCCATCGTTGTATAAGTTATACAACCGCTGGGTTGAACTCAGTAACAGCTCATGGCTTATCGAAGAATAAGAGTTATCATACGGGTTGATATTCTTCTAACAGGAATCGTTATAATAAAAGAAATATCAAAATGCTGCTTGCTTTAGAAACGGCAACCAATGTATGCTCCGTTGCTTATTGTGATGAGAGTGGAGATATTTATGAGCAACGGACAAATAAACGGGGTACCCATTCTGAACAACTTTTTCTTTTTATTGAACAACTGCAGGATGAGCACAACTTTCGAATTGAAGACCTTGATGCTGTTTTAGTGAGTGAGGGTCCGGGCTCTTATACGGGTTTGCGCATCAGTGCAAGTGCAGTTAAAGGATTCCTTTTTCAAACTAAGGTACCCTTAGTGGGGATAAATACGCTGGCTTCGTTTGCCATGCAGGCAAGCCGGGAAAATGCTAAAGCTAATCGTATTCACAGCATTATTGATGCCCGGCGTGTTCATGTGTATCATCAGCAGTTTACTTTTACTGATGGAATATTATCAACAGAAGATGAGGTCGAAGTTATACCGATTAAGGCATTTGAAAAGATGTTGAGAAAGGGTGATATCGTTATTGGAACAGGCTTAGATAGAATTGATCAGCAGGTGTTGGCTAAGGCAACTACCTCTGGTATCACTTCAATAACGGCAAAATCACTCATTAAATTATACCAAGCCGGTTTCTCTGATTTTTATCGAGAAGAGGATCCTGAATTATTTGAGCCAAAGTATTATACATCGAATCAGGTGAAATAAAATAGCCCTTGTCCAATTTGGATGATGGTTTAAAAACTGTTGTATAGGATTTCTACAATTATAAAAAAAAGGGAAAAAATGAAATTACGCATTAAAAATATAGCAACGGTAATAGCAATATTGGGGATTACAGCTGGAATACTGCTCCCGGGTAATGCCACTGCGCAAAACGATTATTACTTTCCCGAAGTGAGTGAAGGAGAATTTGATAAACAGATACCATCGCCTGCACAGTTTTTGGGATACGATATTGGTACGCATTATACAAGGCATGATCGCATTGTAGCATATTTAAAAGAACTGGACCGTATCTCAGATAAGGCAAGTTTCCAAGTAATTGGAGAAACCTATGAAAAACGTCCACAAGTAGTTTTGACAGTTACATCGCCCCAAAATCATTCAAATATCGATAATATTCGAGAAGAACATCTTACGCTACTTGATCCCGACGTTCCGGTCTTGGATCCCGAAAAGGGAAAGTCTATTGTTGCTCTGAACTACAGTGTGCATGGAGATGAAACCTCGAGTGGTGAGGCAGCGATGTTAACAGCTTATTATTTAATTGCTAATCAAAGCGAAGAAACGCAAAAGTTTTTGGATGAGTTGGTAATACATATTGATCCGGCTCAAAATCCCGACGGACGTGATCGGGCTGCACATTATCACAACAGTTTCAAATCCTTCCCGCCGGTTGCTGATCCGGCTGATGCCGAACACAATCAGCCTTGGCCGAGCGGAAGAACAAATCATTTTCTGCATGATTTGAATCGAGACTGGTTTGCTGTAACACAGCAGGAGAGTGAACACCGCGTGGACTTTTACCATCAGTGGTATCCCAATATTCAGATAGATTTTCATGAAATGGGAACCAATAGCACTTATTATTTAGAGCCGACCAAGCCGGTTCGGACCTGGAATCCCATCATCCCGGATTATCATTATGAGGTTATGAATCCTCTGCTGGCTGAATACCATACAGATGCCCTTGATCAGCTTGGAGCATTGTATTGGACAAAGGAGATATTTGATAATATTTCTCCTATTTATGGCTCTACCTATCCCGATATACAGGGCGGTATAGGCGTTACTTTTGAAGTGGGTAGTTCGCGGGGATTAGTGCAAGAAAGCAATGCTGGAGAAGTAACATTTCGTTCAACGATCCGCAAGCATCTGCATACAGGTATTGCTACGGTTCGGGCGGCGGTGAATGAGAAACAAAAACTCTTCGAGTATCAAAAAGATTTTTTCCGTTCGGCACTTGAAGAAGCTCAATCACAGCCTGTGGAAGCTTACGTTTTTGGGGATAAAGATAACCCTTCTCTAACCCATGAATTTTTAGATTTAATGCTCAAGCATCGTCTGGATGTTTATGAACTAAGCTCGGATATCAAACAAGATGGTAAAGAGTTTAAGACCGGAAGCAGTTATATGGTTCCGACGGATCAAATTCATTACCGGGTGATCCATGATATTTTTGAGGCCAATACCTCATTCCCCGATAGTGTGTTTTATGATATTACCGGTTGGTCGCTGGTGCATGGTTATGGAATAGAGTATGAAGAGTTGAAGTCGGAAAAAGTTCAGAACTTTCAAGGAGATCAGGTTACCAAACTACCCGAACGTAACGGAACCGTTAAGGGCGGACCATCGGACTATGCCTACTTGCTGAAGTGGTCTGACTATAACTCATCGCCGGCCTTGTATGATATGCTGGATTCGGATCTGGTAACACGTGTAGCGCATAAACCCTTTACAGCAAATATCGCATCAAATAATAAAGAAGAATTTGGGTATGGAAGTATTGTGGTGTCAGTGCGTGAGCAGGAGATCAGTCCTAATGAACTATACCGGAAGTTACGTTCTATAGCTGATACACATAACGTTACATTTTATTCGGTAGATACCGGGATGACTCCGTCAGGCATTGATTTGGGAAGTACGAATATTCGTCCCATAGATAAACCTGAAGTAGCTATGGTGGTAGGGGAAGGAACCAGCAGTTACGAAGTTGGAGAAGCTTGGTTTTTGTTAAATAAGCATGTTGGAATGGAAGTCACCAAGATTCGTAACCGACAATTTCCTCGAACTGACCTGCAGCGGTATAATACGATTGTGCTTGTGGATGGTAATTATAGTGACTGGAGCGAGGATACTGTAGAAAAACTGCACCGTTGGGTACAGACCGGTGGAGTGCTTATTACTAACGAAGACGCCTCTCAGTGGGCTATTGAGAAGGAGTTGGTTAGTGAGGATTTAATTAAGACGTTTCCCGAGGATACGACTGAATCAAAAGAGCGTTATAACTACGAGGAACAGGCTGACCGATGGCGGGCAGATACCATTCCGGGTACTATTCTGGAAGCTGATATTGATCCCTCTAACCCAATCGCTTTTGGGGTGCCAGATCGACGACAGTTGTTTATAAAAAATAGCAAGTTGTTTCTTAAGCAAAGTAAAAATCCCTATGGTACTGTGGCTCAATATACCGAAGAGCCGTTTGTGGGAGGACATATTAATGAAGAAAACCTGGAAAAGGTCAGCGGAACTTCTGCTATTGTAGTTCGAAATGAGGGAGAGGGGAATGTTATCTTATTTGCAGATGATCCAAATTTTCGAAGTTATTGGCATACAACAAGTCGATTATTTCTAAATGCAATTTTCTTTGGACAAAACCTTAGCTTATAACTGAAAAAGATAGTTTGTGTGCAAGTAAAAAGCGTTTTAAATAAAAGATTTTAGCTTCGACCGATAATCATTATTTTTGGGAATCATTTAAAAGAAACAGGACAAATATGGCTTGGTTTAAGAGAAAAGACAAAAATATACAAACCAATCAGCGTAAAGAAATGCCGGAGGGCGTATGGGTTAAAGTGCCCAAAACCGGTGAAACGGTGCACCGACGAGAATTGGAGGATAATCTCTGGGTAGATCCGTTGAGCGGTTATCATTTCCGGATTGGGAGCGACGAATATTTTTCTTTCCTATTTGATAAGGGAGAGTTTGAGGAGATCGGCCAGGATATTGTTCCTACTGATCCGTTGGAATTTGAAGACCGTAAGAAATACAGCGATCGCCTCGATGAGTATCAGGAAAAGACAGGGAAAACTGATGCTGTACGAGTAGGCATTGGCAAGATGAACGATCTGGATGTCGTAATTACCTGTATGGATTTCAATTTTATCGGTGGTAGTATGGGTTCGGTTGTAGGTGAGCGAATCGGTATGGCTATTGATCATGCCCGAGAACATGAAAAACCCCTTATTATTATTTCTCAGTCTGGTGGTGCGCGCATGATGGAGAGTGTTTTGAGCCTGATGCAGATGGCCAAAACTTCGGCCAAGCTGGCACAGCTCGAAGAATCCGGTGTCCCCTACATTTCATTGATGACGAATCCAACAACGGGTGGCGTGACAGCAAGCTTTGCAATGCTCGGTGATTTCAATATTGCCGAACCGGAAGCACTTATCGGTTTTGCCGGCCCTCGGGTAATTCGCCAGACTATAGGTCGTGATTTACCGGAAGGGTTTCAACGCTCAGAATATCTGCTTGAGCATGGTTTTCTGGATTTTATTACACCTCGACCACAGTTAAAAGGGAAGCTTACCAAGCTCATTAAAATTTTGCTTCACAAATTCGAGGAGTAAATACAATTTCAATATAATTAATAGCGCGATCTCCTATCGCCCAATGTTTGTTGGAATGGCACTCCGATGTTTCGGGGCGCCATTCTTAGTATTAAAATCATCTTTTATATGAAAAAACTGATTTTAGTTGTTTTTGCAATAGGTTGGCTGGTTCAGCCATCTCTGGCACAGGACAAGAAACAAATTGCATTTAAGCATGTTATTGATCAAACGTTTTCTCCAGAAGAAATACGCAATGTAAACTGGATGCAGGATGGACAGTTTTACACGGCTCTGGAGCGTACACAAAACGATATTGAACTTCGGAAGTACAATATCGTTAAAGGGGATTACGAAGTTCTTGTATCAGCTACCGATCTGAAGGTTGAAGGCAGAGATAAGCCAATACCTATTCAGGGATACCAGTTTTCTTCGGATGAGAAGAAAATTTTAATTAAATCTGATGTTGAACAGATCTGGAGACGAAGTACGCGGGAAAACTATTTTGTCTATGATCTTGAAACCGGAGAAACCCAAAAGCTGACACAATCTGATCAGAAGCAGCAGTACGCGCAGTTATCACCTTCGGGAAACAAAGCGGCTTATGTACAGGATAATAATCTATACCTGGTGGATTTAGAAACCGGAAAAGAGAAGGCCATTACTACGGATGGTAAATTCAATCATATTATAAATGGAGCCACCGACTGGGTTTATGAAGAGGAGTTTGGCATCGCGAAGGCGTGGTACTGGTCTCCCGATGGAGAAAAAATTGCTTTTTATCGATTTGATGAGTCTCATGTGAAGGAGTTCTTTATGACAGACTGGGGGGAGTTGTATCCCGGGCTAACACGATTTAAATATCCCAAAGCCGGTGAAAAAAATGCCGTTGTCAAAATCGGCGTTTATGATCTTAAATCTGAGGAAACCACGTGGATGGATGTGGGATCCGAAAACGATCAGTATATTCCTCGAATCAATTGGACGAAAGATCCTGAAGTTTTAGCTATCCGGCGGATGAATCGTCTACAGAATAAACAGGATTTGATGCTGGCTGATGTGAATACCGGAGATACTGAGATTATCAAAACAGAAAAATCGGATGCCTGGATAGATGTGAATGATGATCTGAAATTCTTGGAGAACGGTGAGCAGTTTATCTATGTGAGCGAGGAGTCTGGATATAACCATGTCTATCTTTATGATATGTCCGGCAAGCTGATTCGTCAGATTACGAAAGGAGACTGGGAGGTCACTAATTATCTGGGATATGATGAGAATTCAGATAAAATCTACTATGTAAGCACAGAAGTATCTCCTCTACAGCGGCACTTGTACAGTATCAATATTGATGGCAGCGGAAAGAAAAAGCTGAGCGATGGCGAAACTTGGAACAGCGTTAATATGAGTCGTGATTATGAGTACTATATTAAGACGACTTCGTCGCCCGGAAGTCCGCCAACCTTTACCCTGCACGAAGGGGATGGAACACAAGTACGGATGCTTGAAGAGAATGAAAAGCTGGACCAAAAGCTAACGGAGTATGCAATGCCATCTAAGGAGTATATCGAGATACCGTTAGAGCAGGCTACACTTAACGGGTATGTTATGAAGCCTTCTGATTTTAATCCTGATAAGAAATACCCTACGCTGTTTTATGTATATGGCGGTCCGGGTAGCCAGACGGTAACAAAGAGTTTTAGTTCCGGACAGCGGGCGATGTGGCACAAATATCTTGCCGAGCAAGGCTATATTGTGGTGAGTGTTGATAATCGCGGGACAGGTGCTCGTGGTCGTGATTTTGAGAAACAGATCTATAAAAAGTTGGGTCAGTATGAAGTTGTCGATCAGATTGATGCTGCCAAGTATCTAACGCAAACCTATGACTTTATTGATGAAGATCGATTAGGTATCTGGGGATGGAGCTATGGTGGTTATATGTCGAGCTTGGTACTGGCGCAAGCTGGTGATCTTTTTGATACGGCAATTGCAGTAGCACCGGTAACAAACTGGCGATTTTATGATACTATTTATACCGAGCGCTTTATGCAGACGCCACAAATGAATCCCGAGGGATATGAAAAAGGATCTCCTCTGACCTATGCCGATCAGATTGAAGGAAATTATTTGTTAGTACACGGCACCGGTGATGACAATGTTCATTTTCAGAATTCTGTTGAGCTAGTGAATAAGTTGGTGGCTGAAGGCGTTCAGTTTGAGTCGATGTATTATCCGAATAGAAGTCATGCCATTTATGGAGGCAATGCACGCAGCCACCTCTATAAAATGATGAACAATTTTATCTTAGAAAATTTATAATATGGGTAGAGTTCAATTTGCCGATTACGCAAAAATTTATGTTACGGGTGGGGACGGTGGACCGGGATCGGTTCATTTCCGCCGTGAAAAGTACGTACCTAAAGGTGGACCCGACGGGGGCGATGGCGGTGACGGCGGGGATGTGATTCTGAAAGGAAATGAGCAGTTGAATACGCTTCTTGACCTTCGGTATCGGAAATACGTAAATGCCAAAGACGGAGAGCGTGGAGGCCCGAGCAAAAAGAAGGGCAAGAGCGGGAAAGATGAGATCCTGGAAGCGCCACTTGGCTGTGTGGTTTATGATGCCGATACGAAAGAAAGACTCGGTGAAATTACTGAACATGAGCAGGAAATTGTAGTCGCACAGGGTGGAAAAGGTGGACTGGGAAACTGGCACTTCCGAAGTGCTACCAACCAGACCCCACAACATGCCCAAGACGGAGAAGAGGGTGAAGAACGAGCGATCGAAATTGAGCTTAAGCTTATTGCTGATGTCGGTCTTGTTGGGTTCCCTAATGCAGGTAAAAGCACACTCCTTTCAACAATGTCCGGTGCAAAGCCAAAAATTGACTCCTATCCGTTTACTACCCTTCAGCCTAACCTTGGAGTGGTTACAATGCCGGATTACCGTACATTTGTGATGGCGGATATTCCCGGAATTATTGAGGAAGCGCACGACGGGCGCGGACTGGGCATTCAGTTTTTGCGTCATATTGAACGCAATAACGTGCTGCTGTTTATGGTTAGTTCGCAACAAGATATCGAGTATGAATATAAGGCCCTGCTTGAGGAATTGGAGCAATATCGGGCCGACTTATTGGATAAACCCCGAGTTTTGGCGATCACAAAAATGGATCTCCAAGAGAATTATGAGCTCGATGAAGAGAAAAAAGTTGATTTAGATATCCCGGTAGTTGAAATTTCGTCTGCAACCAACTACCATATAGATGAACTTAAAGAAATCATCTGGGAGAAATTACAAGAAGTTGAATCAACGAGAGAAGACGTATAAACCACCGGTAAGAGAATTTGTAGCCTTACATCTGTTAGATAATTTGGGTGCACAGCGCATTCGGCTGCTGTTGCAGTCTGTTGAGCATCCACAGCTTATCTTTCGCCTTGATCGCCACGAGTTGGAATCCATACGCGGAATTGGTCCCAAAACGGCCGAGGAGGTTCTGGGTTTTAATGAGTGGGATGAGGTCGACCGTATTCTTGAAAAGACCGAACGGACCGGCGCACAAATTATGACGTATTGGGATGATGATTATCCCCAATTATTGCGTGAAATTTACGATCCACCCCTCATGCTCTGGATCAAAGGTGATCGCTCGGTGCTCGATACTGATGCCGTTTCTATTGTTGGTACACGTCGTGTAGGGAACTATGGAAAGAAGATGGCCCAGAAATTTGCAAAAGAGCTGGTTGACCATGATTTAACGATTATCAGCGGATTAGCATATGGGACCGATGGAGCAGCCCATCAGGCTACGGTGGATGCCGGAGGAAAAACAGTGGCTGTTCTGGGATCGGGCATCGATTGGATTTATCCGAGTGATCATAAAGGACTGGCAAAAGAGATTGTAGAGACCGGTGGTGCTATTATCTCTGAGTTTCCGCTGGGTACTGCCCCAGAGATGGGGAACTTTCCCGTTCGTAATCGTATTGTAAGCGGAATGAGCTTGGGAACGCTTGTAGTAGCATCGGGTTTGGAGGGCGGAAGCATGATTACTGCAAAATCCGCATTAGATCAGAACCGTGAGGTATTCGTAATTCCCCATCCGGTCGGTCATCCCAATGCCATTGGTTGCAATAGCCTTATTAAGAGAGGTATGGGGAAGCTCGTACAGAATGTTGAGGATATCCTGTGCGAAATAAGTATCCATATCGAGGAGAAGGAGGCTGAATCAGATTCTGAGGATAAGTCCCGATCTTCTCAAGATAAATGGCAATCTATGGAGTTGGATAATCTATCGACAGGTATTTGTGAAGCGTTGGATGAACAACCTTTGCACATCGACCAATTGGCTGAACAGCTGGAAATAAAAACCCATAAGTTGATGCCAAAGCTTCTGGAGCTCGAAATGCAGGGCGCTATCCGACAAACAGCAGGCAAAAATTTTGAATTATTATAATCTGCTATTGTTTCTATTCTGTTTTTAAATTAGTCGTCAGAAAAGGTATTTTAATTTGAAATGTTTCGAGTTCAAGACACCATATTATCTGACGATATTGCTACGGCGCGTTTTGCATGTGATTTGCCGAAGTGCAAAGGAGCGTGTTGTGTAGTAGGTGATGCGGGGGCTCCTGTTGCGGAGGATGAGCTTCCTCATTTAGAACAGGCTTTTGAACTTTTGGAGGAAGAGCTGCATCCTGGAGCTCGAAAAACAGTTGAAAAGCAGGGTCTTGTAGAACAATCGAAAAATGGATTAGAATTATCGTGCCGTGATAATGAAGAATGTATTTTTGTTACTTACGATGATGATGTAGCCTATTGTGCTATTCAAAAAGCATTTCTTGAATGTCGCATTGAATGGGAAAAACCGATAAGTTGTCATTTGTATCCCATTCGACTGAAAAAGGTGGGCGAAACAGAGTACGCAAATTTTGAATATATTAACAAATTATGTTCGGCGGCTTGTAAGAAAGGGGAAAAAGAGAATATTTATTTGTCTGAATTTCTAAAAGAACCTCTTCTCCGTCGATACGGCAAGGATTGGTATGATGAGTTTGAAGAAAGATGTCACGAAATGAGAATCGAAAATAGTGAGGCCGCTGTACTATGATTAAAACGGGCCAGCAGATGAACCAAAAGCAGTCGCAACAGCAGCGGCTGTCGCCACAGCAGATACAATATATTAAGTTGCTGCAGCTACCAACGGTGGCCTTGGAGCAGCGTATCAAAGACGAACTGGAAGAGAATCCGGTATTGGAGGAGGGGGAGCCTGAAGATTCTTTTGATGAGTTAGAACAGACAGAATGGGAAGAAGAGAAGAACGATGAGCAGGAGCTGGATCCCGTTGATCAAAATGAAGAGATCGATTGGGATGAGTTTATGCAAAACACAGAGTACGACGGAGAAAATTATAGTCGTGGCTCCAGTTATTCCGGTGGTGGAGGAGATGAAAGCTGGCGGGACTTGCCGAATCCTTATCACGAATCATTATTGGAAGAACTTGAACAGCAGGTTAGCCTACTTGATTTCAATGAAGAACAAAAATTAATTGCAGATCAGATTCTAGGCTCGCTGGATCAGGATGGATATTTTCGCCGGGAGATTGAGGCAGTAGTAGACAATATCGCGTTTAACCATGGCACGCTAACCAATGAAGAGGAAGTCGAGAAAGTACGGAAAGAGATTCAGCGGTTAGATCCACCAGGTATCGCTTCACGCGATCTACGGGATTGCCTGCTTGTACAGCTTGAATTGATGGATGATGAGAAAGGGCGTGATGACGCGATTAAAATGTTGCGTGATCACTGGGATCTTTTTGAGAAAAAGCACTTTAAGAAGCTTAAAAAGAAGCTTGATATTGATAATGAAGAACTGCAAACGGCCTTTGATTGTGTTACGGGATTGGATCCCAAGCCGGGAGCCGTGGGAACTGCAGTCGATGACACGTCCAACTATATTGAGCCTGATTTTGAGGTTTATTATCAACCGGCTGAAAAGGGAGATATTGAAGGGGAAGAGGAAGGGGATTTTGTAATTACGCTTAATAATGGAAATGTGCCTCCGCTGCGAATTTCTCCACGCTATAAAGAAATGTGGGACGACCTCAAGAAAAAGAAGAAGCCCAAGAAACAGACGAAAGAGACGAAGAATTTTATCAAGAATAAGATAGAGTCGGCCCAGTGGTTTATTGATTCTATTCGTCAACGGCAAAATACATTGATGAATACGATGAAAACGATAGTGGCTCTGCAGGAAGATTTCTTTAAGCACGGAGAAGGGCTAAAGCCAATGATTCTGAAAGATATTGCCGAGCGGGTAAATCTGGATATTTCGACTATTTCACGTGTGGTTAATGGTAAGTATGTGCAGACTCATTTTGGGGTTTTTGAGTTGAAGTATTTCTTTAGTGAAGGGATCGAGACGCAAGACGGAGAGGAAGTATCAAGTACAGAGGTGAAAAATGCTGTGCAGGAAATTGTTGATAATGAGGATAAGCAGGATCCGCTCAGCGACCAAGCAATTGTTAAAAAACTGAAAGAGCGAGGTTATAAAGTAGCACGTCGTACGGTCAGTAAATATCGAAAGAAGCTGAATATTCCCGTAGCAAGACTCCGAAAGCAGATTATGTGAGATTCAATGTCAGGGTTAGAATATCTATCCACTGATCATTAGTAAAAAACCATATAGTAAATCCTGCAATTAATATCACGTAAGGAATAATTGTTTTAAACAGATGCTTGGTTTTAGATCTTGCAAATCGACTGATATCCAGTCCTGAAAAGGTATAACTTAGTAAGAATAGTAGCAGAGCCAGAGCTGTAAAGAGAGTAGCACTTCCAGTTTCTGATGCTGAGAAGAAAGTTATTGTCCCGGTACAAAGGAGAAAATTTAGCTGTAACGGCCATGCAAAAATAGTTGCTATCTGTGTGATTGATTTTACTTGCTTGTGACTAAAATAGAGCCATACTATACAGAGAAGCGAAAAAAGCAATGCCAGTAACAAAGTCCATATAAAAATTGATATCGGACTGCTACCGACTACCGAAAGCCCTGGAAAGTGATAGAAAAAAGCTTCCTGCCCCAGTGGAGTTAACAATGCCGAGAATACGGCATATGTGGATATTGATAACAATAGTGCATTTTGCAGAATGATAATAATAGCAGGTACCGGAGACCGGATGAGTCGTTTGAAAATATCATCGACAAAAAACTTGTGTGCTGTGAAATATCGAAATATCGATTTTCGGTACAATGGGCTCGTATTATAGTGTAGCGCTACGGTTCCCCAGATAAACAAAAGTAAGACCATGGGTAAGGCCGAATGGTCGGGTGCGGGAACGGTTTCATTAGGAAGAGGAAAAACCAGTTCTGACTCAGAAGAAAGGCTCTGGAGTACGTTTTTAAATTCCGGATGCTTTTCAATCATCATAAGAAGCCATCCGGATTCTATAAAAATAGTATTGTTTTTAGATTGATTTACTGCTGATACAAAATTTTTGAACGGTCTTAAAAAAGGTTTTAGTTCATCTGAGGGAGCATAATAAAGATAGTTGCTTGTATCTGTAGGTGAAAAAGATAGTGAATTAAAGTTTTCGGGTGTAACCGGAACGTTAATAATTGTGAATGCAACGATAGTGCTGTCTGTAGGGAGAGTCGTTCTACTTTTGTGATATAAATCTATTTCCTTTGCCTGCTTTATATTATTAGCATATGAAACAACTGCTTGCCAAAAAGCAGGTTCGTATATACTGCCGTAATTAAATAGTCCTATTGCCTTTACTGAGGGCTTTGAGAGATAGTTTGTGACGTTTTTTTCGATATAGGTAATGAGACTGGAATCGGGATGGGCAAAAGTGTGGGTAAGAGGAAAGTTAATACCCAAGTTACCATACACTCCGAATCCCAAACTGTCGATCTGACTCCACACCTGAGGTGCTGGTGGAGTATCTATTTCCAAGGTCGTGATGCCAAGTTGGTGAAATTGTTGCAACTGTACATTCGCTGAGTCAGGATTATTGGGGGTATCCCAAATTACCCCCAGTCTGGTCTGACCGTAAAGTTCAGTTTGTGAGACTCCGAGTAATAAAAGCGAAACGAAGAAATAACGTAAGCAAGCGTTTTTCAATGTACAGGGAAAAGAGATTTATTTGGGATCAACGGTCTTTTCAATAGGCAGTTTAGTAGTTTCTTTAAAACTACTGAGAACAACATTTGATCGGCTTTTACTAACCCCATCCCAGGATTGAATTTTCGAGAGCAACTGTTCGAACGATGAGGTGTTTTCAGTTCGAATTTTTAAAATGTGTGATCCGTCTCCGGTTATAGAGTGACATTCCAGAATTTCCGGTTCTGCCACTGCATTTTCAATAAAAATAGGATAATTATCTGAGCCGTCTACTTCCACAAACACAAAAGCAGTGATATCAAATTTAAATTTCTTGGAATCAAGAAGTGCTGTGTAGCCTTTAATTAGTTCCTTTTCTTCCAGCTTACGCATTCTCTCTGACACAGAGGGAACGGACAGGTGAACAATTTCTGCCAGTTTATTGCGCTGTGACCGCCCATCTTTTTGGAGATGGTTTAATATTTTAATATCAATTTCATCTAATCCTTGAGCCATAATATCTTACTTGTCCTTAATTTTCTATTTTTTTATGAAAATAGCCTAAATAAATTAGGATATCAAGCTTTTAGAGTGGGGTTGCTGAAGAGTTTTTGATGATTTTAGGAAAAAGGTTTTTCAAATATTTTGGGTTCAAACCTTTCGTTAAACTCTCTTATCTTAAGCCAAACTGCCAACGAAATTTTTAAAGAATTTACTCGATGTTAGACGTCACGTATATCCGAAATAATCCTGATTTAGTTAAGCAAGCTATGAAAAATAAGGGGGAGGAAAATCCCCAGATTGTTGATGAAGTCATCAGTATTGATGAGCAGTGGCGTTCACTGGTGGAAGAAACGGATAACCTGCGCAACGAAAGCAACACAAAAGCCAAGAAAATTGGTGAGTTAATGGGGCAGGGCAAAAAAGAGGAAGCTCAAGAAATTATTTCTTATACCACCGAGCTTAAGGAACAGATTCAGGAAAAAGAAGATAAGCTGCGGTCATTAAAAAGAGCCCGTGAAGATCTGTTGCTCAAAATACCTAATGTTCCGCATGAATCTGTACCCGTTGGACAAACCGAAAATGATAATGAGGTGTTTAAGACGTGGGGAGATCCTGATAAGGAAGACTGGCGCAAGCCCCATTGGGAACTGGTCGAGGAGCAGGGTTGGATTGATTTTGATCGTGGTGCCAAAGTAACGGGAGCGGGCTTTCCTTTTTATGTAGGTCCGTTAGCACGGTTGCAGCGTGCGCTGATTAACTACTTTTTGAATAGAGGTGCTGAGGCTGGGTACACCGAGTTGCAGGTGCCTTATTTTGTAAATGAAGATTCGGCGCGGGGTACCGGACAAATTCCCGACAAAGAAGATATGATGTATGAAATTCCCCGGGATGAGTTTTTTGCAATTCCCACGGCCGAGGTCCCGGTAACAAATTTCCACCGTGATGAGATTTTAGAGGATGACGATCTTCCGCTTTATTATACCTCCTATACACCTTGCTGGAGACGTGAGGCAGGATCATACGGCAAAGACGTACGGGGCTTAAATAGGCTGCACCAGTTTGACAAGGTTGAACTGGTTAAGATTGTTCATCCTGAAACGGCCTATGACGAGCTGGAAAGTCTGCGAAAGCATGCTGAATCATTGCTGGAAGAGCTGGATATCCCGTATCGCACCTTGTTAATGTGTACCGGAGATATGGGCTTTACACAATCTAAAAAGTACGATCTTGAGGTATGGAGTCCGGGCCAACAGCAATGGCTGGAGGTAAGTTCTTGCTCTAATTTTGGGAGCTTCCAGGCACGACGAATGATGATTCGTCGGCGTAAAGAAAATGGAGATACCGAAATTGTGCATACGCTCAACGGATCGGGACTGGCATTGCCCCGAGTTGTGGCAGCTATTTTGGAGATCTATCAGCAGGAAGATGGTAGCATTAAAATTCCTGATGTCTTACAGCCGTTTATGGGTACAGATGTTATCACATCGGAAATATAAAATGTTTAATAAGACGGTGATATATGGAGCACGAGATTTGGGGAAATAGATCGCTTGCAGAAAACAAAGTGGAATATTTTACCATTGGGGATCTGCATCTGTGGATGAAATATAGGAATGAAGAGGTTTGGATTGCCCATGGGTATAAAGATGAGCTAAAACGAAAAGCTATGTCCGATCAGCCTCCTAAAAATGTGGAATGGTCGCGTTGGGCGCATAAAAATAGTTCTCCTGAAGTTAATGTTTCGCCGGTTTATCCCGATCTACCACTTGTTGTTCAATCGGAATATAGTTTAAAAGTGAGTTCTGAAACCCGGATACAAATATTTACGCGTATACCTATTTGGGTTCGTATATCGCTGGCTAACAATAATTATCAATTGATCGAATTGCCTACTGCTAAGCTCTCGCGTACCTGGTTTGGCACATTTACTGAAGGAGAGCTTTGTTATCATGCTATGACTAAAGCGCGCAGAGATTTATCCCAGGTAGATAAAAAGCCTTATTTGGTAAGTTGTCCGATAAAAATTGTCAATAAATCTGATGAAGAGCTCACCTTTTCCAATTTTTGCTTCCGGGTTGAACGTTTGAGTATGTATTTACATGATAATGAGCTTTGGGCGGATGAAACCCAGATTATTTTTCAAGGAGAAGATTTGCACAGCGAGGTAATCATGACAGGCAAACTTCCCGATGGGATGACAAAGAAGCAGCTGCTCACCAAGCCGCGCAAACAGGTACAAAAGAGTTTAGCTACTAGAACGTTTAAACGCTTTTTTAAAGACTCTCCTCTGATTGATCGTTAAATTATTTTATACCAATGGATCTATTTAATATTTACAATTATTTGCCGGAAGAAACAGTGCACCAGATTATAAGGGTGCTGCTAATTATTGTGACAAGTATTCCCGTTTTGTTACTACTGAGGGGATGGGCTCGTCGATTCTTCACCAAAAAATATGCTCCTCACTATGGTATGCTGGCTGGGAAGGTGGTTTTTTATTCAGGTATCATTTTGATGATCATTACCGTGATGGGTCAGCTGGGCATCAGCCTGGCTCCGCTGCTTGCCGGTGCGGGAATTGTAGGGGTAGCTCTTGGTTTTGCCTCGCAGACGAGCGTTTCAAATATTATAAGTGGTTTATTCCTGATTGCAGAACAACCGTTCAAGGTAGATGATATTATTAATGTTGGGGGCACTATAGGTATTGTCATGTCTATTGATGTGCTATCAGTGAAGCTTCGCACTTTTGACAATATGTTTGTGCGTATCCCTAATGAGACCATCATTAAGACAGAGGTTATTAACTTGACTCGGTTTCCGATTCGTCGATTTAATGCAAAGGTCTCAGTAGCTTATAAGGAGGATATAGAAAAAGTGCGTGAGATCTTGCTGGATGTAGCCGAAAAGAATAAGCATTCACTTAGCGAGCCGGAGCCGCAGATTATTTTTGAGGCATTTGGTACTTCTTCTATCGATCTGGATTTTAGAATATGGGCTCCCGTTGATGAGTGGATATTTTTAAAAAATTCTATACAGGAAGAGATAAAAAAACGGTTTGATGAAGAAGGAATCGAAATTCCGTTTCCGCACGTCTCTTTTTATACGGGCTCAGAATCCAAGCCACTGCCAATTGAGCTCGTCAAAAATAGTGAAACACTGAATCAGGGTAACGATCAGTGATAGGTTGATCTAATTTGGAGGGAAGTTTGGATTACTTTGTATAAAAAGTAGGCTCCCAGTATTGCCAGTATTATTATGAGTATGCTGCCCCATAAAATATAAGTCAGATAGGGGATTAGGAGTAAACTAAAAAGTGTTGCGAAAAAGCGGACTGGGTTGGAGTAGAAGCTATAAGCGTTGATGCCCACTGTAAGCAGACGAAGGAATCGGTTAAACATATGGCTTTGTTTTATTGGAATGTTGCTTCCCACTATACGAATGAGAAGCCCATTTGATTCATTTAATTCATGGACTGACCTTGGAGAGTTGAAATTTGGCTGGCTAATGGTATTTTGACTATTAGCAATCACAGCAAAATGGAATGGGGGATTTATGTGGGATGTAAAACTTTCAGTTTTATTATTAGCTGCTATAGTGATATTGGCTTCTTGTGCACCGGTGTATGTACCTAATGCCCGCCAAACTAATCTGATGGAGGAACAAGGGGAACTACACGGTGCCGCACATGCCGGTACCAACGGCGGTGATATACAATTAGCTTATTCGATGTTTGATCATGTCGGTATCTTTGGATCTGCATCGTTTAAAACTGATGAAACAACCAATGACACTGAAGAGGATTACCACAAGCATCGATATGGAGAATTTGGCGCAATATATTTTCACCCTATCGGAGATATCGGGCGCTTTGAAGCCCTTGGCGGTATTGGGTTAGGAAAAGCAGAAGCGGTTGATCAGTATGATGTTTTTGGTCCTAATGAGGTACGAGCGGAAGGCAGTTATAACAAAGTGTTTGCTCAAACAAATATTGGATTGGAAACTTCAGTCGTTGAAACAGGATTGCTATTACGTTTATCTCAGGTGACCTTTTCAGAGTTTGAAACTTCCGGTATGAGTTTGGGAGAAACGGAGTCCGGAACATTTTTGGAGCCGGCTGTATTTGCCAGATTAGGTTGGAAAAATGTTAAAGTTGAATCGCAGTTGGGAGTTGCAAGATTGCTGCAGGATGAGGTTACTTTTGATTACGAGCCACTATTCTTTTCCATTGGATTACATTTTCAAATAGATTCCTGAACTTTCACGGTAATTATGACAGATTTGTGGATTGGAACAAGCGGTTGGTCGTATAAAAATTGGGGCGACTTTTATCCGGAGGATGTTTCGCAAAAAGATTACCTTGAGTATTATACACAGCAGTTTAACTCTGTAGAGGTTAATGCAACCTATTATAATATCCCTACAGAAAATGCAGTTGACAATTGGAAAGAAACAGCTATTGCCAATTTTCGTTTTTCCGTAAAAGGTCATCGGCGGATTACACACTACAATAAGATGAAAGATATTGATGATGCTTTAAATCAATATTTAAGTCGCGTCCGTCGGTTGGGAGAATCCCTTAAAACTGTTTTTTGGCAATTTCCACCCAGTTTTAAGAAGAATGCTGAACGCCTTGATAAATTCTTGCAGAAACTTCCAGAAGATCAGAAGTTCGCTTTTGAGTTTAGACATACTTCATGGTTAGATGAGGAAGTATATGATATGCTTGCAGATAAAAATGCAGCTATTGTGTGGCAGAGTTCAGGTGAATTCCCGAACGATTGTATACCTACAGCAGACGTTATTTATATCAGATTTCACGGACTTATGGGGTATCGATACAATTACAAAAAGTCGGATTTAGAGCCTTGGGCCAAGATTGTACAAAAGCAGCTCGACAAAGGAAGGACAGCACAGATTTATTTTAACAATCCGGGTGGCAATGCCATAGAAAGTGCTCGCATGCTACGTGAAATGCTAAGTTAATACTGTGAGTGTTATCAAAGAGAGGTTATGATGCCACTGCGAACATTTCCTGTTCTTTAAAGTTCATGAGTAAATCTATGATGGGATCCATCTCAGACTCTTTCATAATTTCGGCACGCAGTTGACGGCTGTTACGGATTCCTTTCAGATATTGGCCGTAATGTTTTTTCATAATTATAACACCGTACCGCTCACCATGATGATCAACTGATCGCCTCAGCTGTTCCGCGCAGAGGTCTATGCGATCCTCGATTGTAGGTTCGGGGAGTAATTCACCGGTCTCAATATAGTGGCGCGTACGTTCGAAAATCCAGGGATTGCCGATAGCGCCGCGGCCAATCATTACCCCGTCAACACCGGTTTCGTCAAACATACGCTTGGCGTCTTCGGGTGAAGTAACATCACCATTGCCAATAATGGGAATTTCGAGACCGGGTGTTTCTTTTACATACTTCAGATAATCCCAGCGGGCGTCGCCTTTATATTTTTGACTGCGAGTTCGGGCGTGTATGGCAAGAGCTTTGATGCCAACAGATTGCAGGCGCAGAGCAACTTCGCGGATTTTAATGGTTTGATCATCCCAGCCAAGACGGGTCTTGGCGGTTACCGGAACATCACCAACTGCATCAACAACACTGGCGGCCATGCGCTGCATCATGTCGAGATCACGCAGGCATCCTGCACCCGCTCCTTTTTTTGCAATCTTATAAACAGGACATCCAAAATTGATGTCAATGATATCAGGATTTTCTTTTTCGGCTGTTTGGGCAGCATCTTCCATCGCTTCTTCCCGTCCGCCAAAAATTTGTACGCCAAATGGACGTTGTTCTTCAGTGAAATCCATTTTGTGCAGGGCTTGATCGTTGTCTCGGACAATGGCTTCTGAACTGATAAATTCGGTATATACCACAGAAGCCCCCTTGCGGCGGCAGATAGTACGAAATGGAGAATCCGTCACATCTTCCATCGGAGCAAGTAAAATGGGTTTATTACCGAGATCTATATCACCTATTTTCATACAATTGCTTATTTGTTTTCTTCTAATGACTAATAAAGATATTGATTTTTTTGCTGAACATCGATAGCGGTAATTCACAGTTTGATCAACGATATTGTTTTATTGTTGACTAGTCATTTCCTGTTGAATCACTTATATTAATTACCTTTTAAAACGAAATAATTTTAGTTAAACCCGGGAGCTACGCTATGGCTTTAGCAAAGAAAAGTATTGAAGAATTACTTGGTGATGAAGCGGAAGATCTGCTGACACACGAATGTGAAACGATTCCAAAAGATAAATTGCATTTACCCAGCCCAACATATGTCGATGATATGCTGGGAGGATCTGATCGAAATCCGCGTGTATTGCGAAGTTTGCAAACATTGTTGGATAATGGTCGATTGGGGGGAACAGGATACTTGTCCATTTTACCTGTTGATCAGGGTGTTGAGCACTCGGGCGGAGCGTCTTTTGCACCTAATCCCGATTATTTTGATCCGGAAAAAATTGTTCAACTTGCTATTGAAGGTGGATGCAATGGTGTAGCATCCACTTTTGGAGTGTTGGGATCTGTGGCGCGCAAATATGCTCATAAGATTCCATTTATTGTTAAGATCAATCACAACGAGTTGATGACCTATCCCAATGAGTACAATCAGATTATGTTTGGGTCGGTAGAACGTGCCTTTGATATGGGTGCTGTTGCTGTTGGAGCAACTATTTACTTCGGATCTCAAGAATCAAGCCGGCAAATTCAGGAAGTGGCGAAAGCATTTGAGCGGGCGCATGAACTGGGAATGGCTACTATTCTCTGGTGTTATACTCGGAATTCTGCATTTAAAGTAGATGGTGAAGATTACCATGCTGCGGCAGATCTTACCGGTCAGGCGAATCACTTGGGTGTTACTATTCAGGCTGATATCATCAAGCAGAAACAGCCAACCACTAATGGAGGATACAAGGCGCTTAATATGGGCGATTCTTCGTATGGAAAGTTGGATGAGGATATTTATGACGAGCTCTCCAGTGACCACCCCATCGACTTGACTCGTTACCAAGTAGCTAATGATTACATGGGGCGTGCGGGATTGATTAACTCGGGCGGTTCTTCCGGCAAAAATGATTTTGCCCAGGCTGTACGTACAGCTGTGATTAATAAACGTGCCGGTGGCATGGGCTTAATCAGTGGGCGTAAGGCATTTCAGCGTCCTATGGAAGAGGGCATTCAACTGCTGAACTTCATCCAGGATGTTTACCTTGATGACGATATTACGGTAGCATAATAAGTATCCTAACTTTTAAGGCCTTATGGAGTTTTCCATAAGGCCTTTTTTATGAAGTGAAATCGTTTTATTCGTTTTGTGGTGTATCTCATGTATTTTTCATTGATTTATACCAAATCCCTACGTTAAATAGATACTATTTAATTACTGTAGACCTACTTTTTTGTCAAAGAAAGAAGAACAAATACAAGAGGATCCAAAGAGATATTTTTCCAAAAAATATCTCTTTATTTCTATTGGATTAAGTGTAGCCACAATGGCATTTGTCATTTGGCTAACATACACACCCGGGGTATTAACGCATCTTAAGGCGAAGCGACTTCCGGGTATTTTTATTGCGGTAGTAGTTTCTTTTATGCGATTGGGGTTTTCAGCTGCAAAGATCAGGTATTTATCAGAGAAAGCGCTGGATTGGGTGGCATCTTTCAGGGTAATGTTGAGCTGGGATTTTACATCCTCAATTACCCCATCGGTAGTCGGTGGTGCTCCCATGGCGACTTATGCATTGACTAAAGAGGGATTTAATTTTGGGCAATCTACAGCCATCATGCTTTATAGCCTGCTTTTAGATCAGCTTTGGTTTGCAATGGCTGTCCCAATTTTGCTGGTTTCAGGTCTTTTCTTTGAGGTAGTTCCCAACAATACAGGGTTCATCGGCCATGCGTCTATGATGTTACTATATGTGGGCTTGCTAAGTTATGCTGGCCTGATGGCTTACGGTGTATTGAAAAATCCCAATGCTATTCGCAAAGTTGTATACTGGTTATTTAAACTTCCCTTTTTGCGACGTTGGAAAGATACTGTGGCCGGTGAAGTTGATAATTTGGTTGAGTATGCACACGAGCTTCGGAAGAAACCCAAGAGCTTTCTGTTCAAAGCATTTTTTCTATCTACAATGTCGTGGTTATGTCGAATTGCCCTGCCGACAATTGTAGTACTGAGTTTACTCCCGGCTGATGTTATCTTGTCAGTTTTGCGCAGCCTGGCTATGAATCTGGCCTTTCTTATAATGCCTACTCCGGGCGGTAGTGGTGGGGTAGAGGGACTGTTTGCAATTTTTCAAGGTCCGCTTATGGATCGAAAAGCCTTTATTGGATTAGCCGTTTTTGCCTGGCGGGTGATCAGTTATTATATAAGTATTGGATTGGGAATGATGGCCACGACCTGGTATATCAACCGTTCCATGGTAGATACTTTGAGTGATGAGGCTGCCGAAGAAAAGATTGAGAGCGATTTACCATCCTAAAATAACGAGTATTTATGCCTAAAGATCGGATACAATATGTTTGTGGAGATTGTGGACACACTTCTACCAAATGGTTGGGGAACTGTCCCAATTGCGGCGCTTGGCATACGTTTAAGGAATTCAAGGTAGAACGGAAGACCAAGTCCGAGAAGGAACATAAAGGTAAGGTTGATGGGATTGAGGATTCCCAGCCGCCGCAAAAGCTCGAAGAAATTGATATGGATTCTCAAGAACGGTTTTTGAGTAATATCCAGGAATTTGATCGGGTACTTGGTGGGGGATTTGTTTCCGGTTCTTTTGTATTGATTGGCGGCGATCCGGGGATAGGAAAAAGTACGCTTACCTTGCAGATTGGGAAGGCACGTCCGGATTTAGAAATACTTTACTGTGCGGGAGAAGAATCCGCGGGACAAATTAAGCAGCGCGCAAAACGCTTGGGAGTAAGTTCAGATAACTTCTACATTTATACAGAAACGGACATTAATAAAGTGCTTAAACAAGCACAGAAACTTGATCCCGATCTGTTAGTTGTTGATTCTATTCAGAC
>CAJXMJ010000003.1 GCA_913056455.1 uncultured Fodinibius sp. | reverse complement strand
CCGTTAGTCGGAATTGAACCGACGACCCCTTCCTTACCATGGAAGTGCTCTACCCCTGAGCTATAACGGCTTGTGCGTATCCCGCATGGGGCTGAGCGGGCGACCGGAGTCGAACCGGCAACATTCACCTTGGAAGGGTGACACTCTACCAATTGAGTTACGCCCGCTTAATGTGGGGGGAGTAGGATTCGAACCTACGAAGGCTCACGCCAACAGATTTACAGTCTGCCCCAGTTGGCCACTTTGGTATCCCCCCAGCGAAATCAGTATGTCAAAATTAATTTCAGCCAAACTTTCAGAATACTCGACGAACCAAGTGAGCCAGCGACCGGATTCGAACCGATGACCGGCTGTTTACAAGACAGCTGCTCTACCCCTGAGCTACGCTGGCTTATCGAGTCTCTTTTCAATATTTAGGCCGACGTTCCAATGCAACAATCAGCCCTTGGCCGAAAGACTCCAAAACTAAGTACAGTTTTTATTTTTGTCAACACAAAATTGGTAATTAAATCTTTTTTCTTTAGAGGCTTTATAAATCTATCAATTCGTGCTCCGTTTGTTGTAATAGTAGAGTATCACCTTAATAATTATAAATATGGCAATAGCTGCTAAAATAATTCTTCCATAAATTGACAGATACTTCCCAATAAGTTGCCAATTCTCGTGCACGATCCATCCAAAGCCGAGTAAAATACTATTCCATAAAAGAGAACTTACTGTTGAATAAAAAATAGTGCTGCCAATACGGGTGTGACTTAATCCCGCCGTTAATGAAATAACAGATCGGGTACCGGCCAAAAAACGATTTGCCAAAATCACCCCCATCCCCCACCTTCGCATCCATGCCCGTACCTTGTTGACATATTTTAGTGGTATAAATCGAAGCAACCAGAATTGCTTTTTCTTTTCCTGAATCAACATTCCCCAGCGACTGCCAATCCAATACATACTCATAAATCCTATTACTGAGGCTACAGTGGTAAGCAACAAAACCGGAACCAATCCAATGACTGACTCTGCAGCTAAGTATCCGCCAAATGCAACCAACACATCACCGGGTATGGGCGGTACAATATTTTCGACATAGGCCACCAAAAAGAAAACAAGGTAAATACTTGACGGAGGAAGCGTATTAATAAACTGTACCGTTTCCTGAACAAATTGCTCAGCCATTATTCACTCTCCATTAATAAAACTACTGCTCTTGCTGATATCCCTTTGCCCCTACCCTCAAATCCTAACCCCTCGGATGTTGTTGCCTTTACGGATACCTGATCAATATCAGCGCTTAAATCTCCTGCAATTACTTCACGCATTTCCGCTATATAAGGAGCTAGCCTGGGCTTTTCAGCTACAACGGTTGCATCGACATTTCCAACGGATAATCCTCTTTCCTCTATAAGTGCTAATGCATCTCGCAGCAGCACCCTGCTGTCAATGTCTTTATAATCATCAGAGGTATCTGGAAAATGCTTTCCTAAGTCGCCTAATGCACAAGCGCCGAGTAACGCATCCGTAATGGCATGGAGCAAAACATCGGCATCGGAATGACCGGACAAACTTTTTTCAAAGGGGATCTTCACCCCTCCTAAAATAAGCGAACCACCGTCTTCAAACCGGTGTACGTCGTATCCATATCCGATACGCATACTATTTATCTTTTTTGATTAACAATTCTGCGACTTCCAAATCCAACGGATAGGTAATCTTAAAGTTGGATCGATCTCCCTCTACCATTTTCACCGTTTCCTCCAGTCGTTCTACCAAAGAGGAATCATCCGTTCCAACAAAATCATCTTCGAGTGCCTGCTTGTAAGCCCGAACAAGCAAATCTCTTTGAAATACCTGTGGCGTTTGAGTCTGCCATAAATATTTGCGCGACGGCGTTTCCTTTATTTCCTGCTGATCATTAATCCTTTTGATCGTATCCTTCGCGGGTACCCCCAAGACTGCCCCACCGTATTGCCGGGCCGCACTGCAACAATGTTGAACGTGCTGAAGCTTCACAAAGGGACGAACAGCATCATGAACTATGACAAGATCAGCCGCAAATACTTCTTGCAGAGCATTATATATAGACTCCTGTCGTGTTTTTCCACCGACCAGGCAACCTCCTTTAATCTCCGACGGAAGAACCTTTTTAAGAATATTTTCCGTTTTCTGTACAAAAGATCCCGAGGTGGCAACTAACACTTGCTGCAACCCATCGAGCGGTAAAAAGCGACGGATAGTCTGCTCAAGAATAGTCTGATTTCCCAGCTGCAAAAAAGGCTTGGGAGTATCTTTCTGCATACGACTCCCCGCTCCAGCAGCTGGAATAATAAGAACTTTGGTAGTCACAACTTAGAGTATCAATATTGAGTCACCGAAAGCAAAGAAACGATAATCTTTTTCCTGCGCTTCCTCATAGGCTTCCATCAAAAAGTCATACCCGGCAAAAGCAGCACCCAACATTAACATTGTTGACTCCGGGCGATGGAAATTAGTAATAACGCCTTCGGTTATTTTAAAATCATATGGCGGAAAGATAAATTTATCGGTCCAGCCTGTACCCGGCTTTGAAATACCGCTTGCAGTAATACTTGTTTCAATAGTTCGTACCGAGGTTGTCCCACATCCTACAACTTTGCGATCATCATCAGCCAGAGCTTCATTAATTTTGGACGATGTTTCTTCAGATATATAATAGTTCTCAGAATCGGTTCGATGTTTCGTCAAATCTTCTACCTCGCACGGACGAAATGTTCCCCATCCGATATGCATAGTGATAGGTAACATCTCAACGCCTTTATCCTCCAATTTTTCAACCAGCTCTTCGGTAAAATGCATGGCTGCAAAAGGTGCCGCAACCGACCCGCGTTCTTTGGCAAATATAGTCTGATACTGCTCTTTGTCCTCCTCACGTGCTTCACGCTCTATATATGGAGGGAGGGGCATCTCACCGATATTATCCAGAATATGATACAACTCTTCGTTTGACCCCTCAAAAAGAAAACGGATTGTTCGGCCACGGGAGGTTGTATTATCGATCACTTCAGCCATCAGATTGGGGCCAAAATATAATTTGTTCCCAATACGAATTTTTCGAGCAGGCTCTACCAATACATCCCAAAGCATGTTCTCCGGCACAAGTTCCCGAAGTAAAAATACCTCAATATCGGCATCGGTTTTTTCTTTCTTACCCTTTAATCGTGCGGGGAAAACCTTCGTGTTGTTATATACTAAAACATCACCCTCATCCATGTATTTGTGAATGTCTGCAAATGTTTCATGCTTGATGGATTGATCTTCTCGATTCAAAACCATCAGCTTAGCAGCATCACGGGGCTGTACAGGTTCTTCGGGAACATTAAAGTCTTCTGTCTCAAATTTAAAATCGGTAAGTTTCATTATCGAACTATGGGCTTTTATTTGTTTTGCTTAACCGGTATTTTAGTCAGATTCAAAGCGTTCCAAATATACTCTATTTTATTCCGTAGGACAAACGGCAATATTTAGCATGGAGGTGTGCCAGAGCGGTCGAATGGGGCGGTCTCGAAAACCGTTGAACCTTTTTGGGTTCCGGGGGTTCGAATCCCTCCACCTCCGCATAGACCTACTATTACCCTGCCAGTTAATCACGCTTTGGCAAGTCCCGCAATTGTATCTTCTACGGTTTTTATTACCTATTAATTTATCGTACTCAGTTCTTTATCTTAGATAGAGACTTTATTATACTTTCTTTGAGAGCTAATCGTTATATTAGCTGTTAAGAGAATATTAGCTGTTAAGAGATTCAAAAACTAGTATCTGTCTTATGATGAAAAAAACAGCATTTATATCAACGGTAAGCTTAGTTGTTTTATTTTTGATCGGGTTAAGCTCGGTTTCTCATGCTCAACTGAGATCAGAAGTCAATAATAGCTCTGAATTGATGGGCCCCATCATCAAGCAAAACGATCCCAGCCAAGGTGCTGATCTTGGCAACTTGTTTAACATGCAGATGGATCACTCCTACTCGATGATGTTTTCGAGCGCCGGCGGACAATTTCAAAACATGAATGCCTATACCAACACTATGCATTTCTTCTTTTCGGAAGATCTGACCGGACGAGTAGACTTATCCCTGCTGCATTCACCGTTTGGAAACAGCATGATGTCTCCAAATTCCAGCAGCGGTATGGATACCCAGTTTTTAATCCGCAACGCTGAACTTAATTATCAGATTAGCGATCGGAGTAACATCAGCATTCAGTTCCAACAGCTACCCAGTTATGGATACGGAATGAATCCATGGTCTTCGGGCATGCGACATAATCCTTTTGTATCACCATTCCATGATCGCAACTTTTGAGTCTCGGATTCAATAATAATTAATGACATCAAAGAATAGCGAAACGAACTCTTTTGCCCTAAACGCTACCATTGGCTTTCTAAGCCTTTTATTGGCGATTCTTATCTTCGGATTATTTACACGAATCATCTATCCGCGTATCGAAAATCAGCGAGCTACAAATAATCCAGAGCTAATTGGAGATATTATCCAACTTGAAGTCCTAAACGGTTGTGGCGTTCCGGGCCTGGCCAACAACTTTACCTCAGCATTGCGTAAAAATGGCTTTGACGTGGTTGAAACCGGGAATTTCAAAAATTTTGATATGCAGAATACCGTTGTTATTGCCCGGACTTTCGACACAAAAAATGCTAAGCGCGTTGCCGATGCACTTGGCATCGCAGAAGAACATGTTTTCATAGAAGCATCAGAAGACTTTTACCTGGATGCTACCGTGGTAATCGGTTCCGATTACAAATCACTTAAATTATAATATATACTATATGACAAAAACATCCCCCAAAACAAATCAACAGTTTAGTAGTTCCAGTGACCAGAGAACGGTTGATTCTGACAAACTTATCGAGGTTATTGGTGAAGCCCTCCTCGACCGCAAGGCCGAAGACATTACCGTGCTTGACGTACATGAACTAACTACATTGGCCGACAAATTTGTTATTTGTCATGCTAATACCGATGTGCAAATTAAAGCGATTGCTGACAACGTCAATAAAGAAACCAAAGAGCAACTAAATGAAAAAGCCTGGCAAGAAGAGGGTCGGGAAACACGCCGATGGGTTATTCTTGATTACGTAAACGTTGTGGTTCATATCTTTAAAAAGGAGCTGCGTGAATATTATGCTCTTGAACGGATGTGGAACGATGCTCCTGTTCGAAAAATAGAAGACAACCAATAGCGTGCGACTACTACTTTATACTGTTACAATTTTTATTTTGATCATTGGCTGCGCTTCCTCGTCACAAAAAAGTGATACTGTGGACTCCTATGAAAACCTGGTAACTATTCAGAAGCCCGGCGATGAACCGTATCAGCAATCAAAAGTGTATATCGACTCTGTTAAAAAATTATCAAATCACGACGAGCCCGCATTGTTGATCAGTGGAACTTTTCCGGATGCCTGCACAAAACTCCAGCATGTTAGCCATCGCACTGTCGACGACTCGCTGCATTTGGATATACAGGCATGGCGGAATCCCGACATGATGTGCTCTCAAGTGCTCACTCCTTTCTCATATATCTATAATGACATCGCCGAAGAAGAAATAAGCACTCAAACAAAAGTAATCGTTAACGGCAGCTCATATCATTTGTAAGATTTATGTCTAAACGAGTCCTCATTACAGAACCCATCATTCCGTCCGTAATTGATAAGCTCAAAAAACGATATCAAGTAGATGTAGGAGAGCGAGGCACTTATAACAACGAGCAGAAATTAATTGATGATATTCCCGCCTATGATGCATTGTTGCCAATGCTCTCTAATCCAATAACAGAAAAGGTTATTGCTGCGGGTGCTAATCTTGATATTATTGCCAATCACGCAGTCGGCTATAACAATATTGATCTTGAAGCAGCCCAAAAATACGACGTGGCGGTGGCCAATACGCCGGACGTACTCACCGATTCCTGTGCAGAATTTACGATCGGACTTATGCTTGCCGTATCGCGCCGCTTAGTTGAAGCGCAGAAATACCTGTTGGACGGAAAGTTCAATAACTGGGAACCGCTCGGTTTTCTGGGAAAAGAACTGAACGGCAGCACGCTTGGCGTCATCGGCATGGGACGTATTGGAACGGGCGTAGCTCGCAGGGCGAAAGCACTGGGAATGCAAATCACTTACCACAACCGAAGTAAAGTGGACTCTGAATTAGAGAAGCAACTTGACGCCCAATACTGTTCAACTCTTCAAGAGCTCGTTGCAGAGTCGGATATCACAACCCTTCACTGTCCGCTCACCGAAGAAACGCATCACCTGATAAATGAAGAGATACTCTCCCTGATGCCGGAAGATGCTATTTTAATTAATACTTCACGCGGACCCGTCGTTGATGAAGAGGCTCTTGCTCATGCCCTGCATAACGAAACAATTGGAGGGGCTGGCCTTGATGTCTTTGAAAATGAACCTGATCTGCATCCCAAACTCAAAACTGCGCCAAACTGCATTCGAACACCACATATTGCCAGTGCCAGCCATAAAACCCGTGAAGCCATCGGCATGCTCGCAGCCGATGCCATCATTGGCGTATTAGAAGGCCAGCCAGCTTCAGAAATTCCCAACTTGATTCAGCCTTAATTTCGGTTCATATTCCGTATCAAGGAACTGATTGTTGAGGCTATGGTTAACTTTTCTTCAAATAAACAATTTTATCGCTGGCTGGGCTGGTCGTTACTGGTCTTGCTTGTAACGCTATTACTCCTCGAGGGATGGCGCTATGGGATAAAGCCATCAGCCGCAACGAATAAAGAAGTCATAGAGAACAGCCTTACCCAAGCCTCCGATTATTTTCAGGAAAGGCAAGAAAGACTACTATCTAACACACAGAATCTGGCGAATACTCTTCAAGTACCGCTTCTTCAACACAGATCCGACCAGTATCTTTATAATACTATTAACCAGATTCCCGACTTATGGGGTGCAGCTTTATATCATGATAATGAACCTGTCATCTGGAGAGGATTTGCGCTACAAAACACTTCCCAAGCTCACGATCAAGATTCATCCACCCCTAATCTCACCCTCAGAAGACATAACAATGTTATTTTTTGGGAGTGCCATATTCCGTTCAGTATTCAAGACAGTTCAGGCACAGTCGAATACGACCTATTTACCACCTATCGGGTCCAACAAAACAATCCTCTCTCTATAGGCGACAATAGCGAATTCAGCCTGTTTAACTCTGATAATTTCTCAACTTCGTATCCCCTTGGCTTTAGCATTTTTAGTGATCCGCCGGCCCAAACCGTTCAAAGTAAGCCCCTAACAAATCTTCAGGGAGATTCTGTTGGTGTAGTTTACGCTACCGCCGATGAATTTGAACAAAACCGGGCAGAGTGGGAAGCAAACAATACCTTTTGGCGATCCATCTTTGCCGCCCTCAGTTTTGCAATCATTATTTTCATCCTCTTTATAGCTGCCGAAAATCTTTCTTTATGGAAAGCCCTCTTGGTACAACTGTTCTTTGTCATCATTGGATGGGCAATTTTCTCCTATTCAAACCTACTATCCTACTGGATACTTTCGATCTCATCATCGGATAGTACAGAGTGGGTTAATTTAGTCACCAATTTAAGTTATTCATTTACAAATGCTGCATTTGCACTTTTTGCCTCTTTAGTGATAACACGAAAGCTGCAGGAATACAAGCACGAACTCAAAGCCGACTGGTATCTAAGCGTCATTAGTTTAGCTGGCATTTTTGGAGTTGTTAATACCTTAGCCATTCTTAGCTTCTTTAAGATGCTATTTCAGGCAACCAATGATGCAGGCGTCGCCCTTCTCGACTTACGCATTTTCCCCGAACCGGGAACCATCATTTTATACCTTGTACTGGGCATGGCAACCTTAGCTGCTGGCAACATACTGGTTGTTATAAATCGTATGTTATTTCGATTTTCTCGCGAACATCTCAAGCTTACTTCCTCAGTATTATCTGTCAGTTTTATCATCAGCCTATTTGTTGCCCAGCTATTTATTCCCGAGCGGTTTATCTTCAACTGGCTGTTCTACAGCAGCATTATGGGATTTATCATTGTACTGACCATTGCCATCACTTATGAAAGGGATCTAAACAATCTAACTAACAAATCACACCTCAGAAAAACCATTATTGGATCCTTTCTCATTGCCATTGTCTGTTTGCCAACAATATATCAGGCAGCCCTCAATAGCACCGATGACAAACTGTGGAAGAGGGCATCAAGCTATGCTCAAGAAGAAGATCACTTTGCAGAACGCCTTACTCGTAACCTGCTCATCAGACTTGAGGAAAGTTTTCGAGGGATTACCACACAAGACCTGCAAGAAAACAGATCCAATTTACAAACCCGATTTACCCAGACGATAAGTGATTATATTTCTCCCAGAAGCAATACCTATTCCTTAAACCTTCAGCTTGTCAACTCCTCAGGAGAACTGATTGGAGATTATGCTACTGACCTCAACTCGCCTAATTGGGTGAATAGGTATAACATATCGACACTGCAGGTTGTCACCGAAATTGAACAGATTACCAAATCCACAATCCGACCGGTTGTGCAATTACCACAACTTGTCAACCAGCAAGAGTATCGCACTTTTTATCGTGGATGGATACCCATTTTCGGTATTTCTGATCAAGAGCCCATCGCCTGGATTCTTTGCTCGGTATACCAGGAGCGTCCAGAATACAATAAGCCTATCCGTACGGTCATGTCCAGGCTTAGCTTTGAAGACCTGAACACGCCTTATCTCTTGCAAACCTTCCAAAACGCAAAGCTTGTAAATTCAGTGCAGCAGGGCTTTACCAACTATTTTCCAAAGTACCGTACCTTAGACGAGAGTCAACTTAATGCTTTACAAAATGATACCCTCATCTATGTAACTAACCAAACTGACACATTCTCGTACCGTACTTTGTTTTGGAATGAATCCCAAGACAACATCATCAAAGCAAGTACTACCCTGCCGGGTTACAGGGTCATTCTTTTTTCATTTTTCCGTTTCAGCTTTTTTCTCTTGTTGATCGGTGGTCTCATTTTGTTAATCAGGCAGGCACTGCCAAATTTCACTTCCCGATTTCTTGGCTCTAACATAAGTTTTCAAGATCGCCTGATCGACAGTTTCCTACTGGCTACCCTAATCTTTCTGGGATTTCTTATCGCCTCCTCCCATTATGCTATAAAACAGCAAAATCGTGATATTGTACGACAAGAGCTGGTTGATAAGCTTGAACGCCTATCTAACACCATTGAGTCGAACCAAGTTATTCGCAATAAAAACCAGCTCGGATCCTCATTCTCATTAGACTCGTTAACTACTCCCCTTGACGTGGACGCCAGCTTTTATACCGGACGAACCGTTACAGAAACCACAACTCCACAGATTTATCAGCAGCATCTTTTGCCCGCAGCACTGCCTTATGATATATATAACCAGCTAATCAATCGCGACCGGCAGGATGCTTACTCAAATGTACGGCTGGCCGGACAGAACCTACTTATCGGCTATCGCACCATCCTAAACAATCAAAGTACACCGATAGCTACTATTGCCATTCCTACGTTTTTAGAATCACCAAAGTACGACCAACAATTATTAGAGACCATCAGCTATCTTATACTCGTTTACTTGTTTGTTTTTGGATTATTTATCCTTGCCTCAACCTTTATTTCAAAACAACTTACGCGTCCTTTAGTTTATATCCAGCGCGGACTCAATAAGATATCGGGCGGGAATCTTGATACCACTATTCCGGTTACCAGTGACGATGAAATCGGAAACCTTGCCGAAGCTTATAACAACATGGTTACCCGACTCAAAAAGCTTCAAAAAGAGTTGGCTGCTGCCGAACGCGAAGCCGCCTGGAAAGAGATGGCCCAGCAGGTAGCCCATGAGATTAAGAATCCGCTTACCCCAATGAAACTAAATGTTCAACACTTGGAACGACAACTCAAAAGCGATAGTCAAAATCCGGAAGAGCTTAAAAAACGGGTACAGAAAATTACTGCCAACTTAATCGAACAAATCCAGTCGCTCAGCAATATAGCATCTGACTTTTCAAAGTTTTCGCAACCCCTGACCGAAGATTTTAAGGAGGTCAATTTAAAAACCATTTTAACCTCAGTCGCAAAACTGTATGAGCACGATGAAAAAGTTACTATTAACCTGGAAGTACCACCGCACCCTGTCCAGGTTCAAGGAATTCAAGATGAACTGAAGCGTGTCATCATTAACCTGGTAAAAAATGCGTACGAAGCGATGCCCGATGAAAACGGAGAGATTGTACTTCGGCTGTACCATCATCAGCAAAATGTATTTATAGAAGTGGAAGACAACGGCAGTGGTATTGCCGAAGACGATCGTCCCAATATCTTTGTACCCAACTTCTCGACCAAATCGAGTGGCACCGGTCTGGGACTGGCAATTTGTAAAAAAATTATTGAGGCCCACGAAGGCGGTATCAGCTTTGCATCAGTCGAAGGCGAAGGCACCACCTTTGTGATTAAACTGCCACAGAAATAACATCCGCTCCCGGCTTACTTTTCCTTCTCTTTTTTTGTACCATACGCGATTCCCTGAAATCGAAATTTTCTCTTTCCTAAAGCAGTATACCCTTAAATGCTCGCTTATTTGAAATCCGAAAAATATAGCCTTCGTAAAGAGGCCGGCATTACACTAAAGATCGGTCTGCCGGTAATCATCGCCCAACTCTTACAAATGTCGATGAACTTTGTGGATACCGTGATGGCAGGGAACCTTTCTGCACAAGATCTTGCGGCAGTAGCTGTGGGCGGGGCTGTTTTTATGCCTTTTATGATGCTTGCTGCGGGTACGCTTATGGCTCTCACTCCTATCGTAGCGCAACATGTTGGCGGACGTAATTTCGATAAAATTGGTGTTAATGTCCGGCAGGGTTTGTGGCTCTGCCTGATGCTGGCTGTTCCCATCTTTTTTCTTATTCGTAATCTTGAGTTTGTCATGCATTTTCTTGATGTAACGCCGGATATTATTCCGCTTGCACAAGGATACCTGAATGCTATTTCATGGGGTGTTTTCGGCGTCTGTGGATATATGGCCCTGCGCTTTTTTAACGAAGGGATGTCAGCAACACGTCCGGCCATGTACTTCGCCCTCGTCGGGGTCTTTGTCAATATTGGAGCCAACTATGTGTTAATGTATGGGAAACTGGGTTTTCCTGAACTCGGTGCGGTCGGATGCGGATACGCCTCCTCACTCGTAGGTTATGTAATGTTCTTGGGAATGCTTCTTTTTACCATGAATCACAAACCTTACGACCGATTCGAAATCTTTTCTACTTGGCGGCTTCCGGAATGGAAGTACCTAAAAGAACTTCTGCAGGTGGGCATCCCAATCGGACTCAGTTCTACTATGGAAGTCACTATGTTTGCTCTTGTCAGCCTGCTGATGGGATCACTTAGCGCTGTGGCCGTAGCCGGCCACCAGGTCGCCATTAACTTTTCAGCGATGACTTTTATGGTCCCCTTCGGACTTTCAACGGCTATTACTACACGCGTCGGTAATGCCATCGGTAAGGGGTCAATAAGTGAAGCTCGCAAGCGAGGCTATCTTGGTATTACCATGGCTACCTTTTTTATGAGTATTACCGCTATAATTATGTACCTCTTCCCCGAACTCATTACCAGCATGTACACTCAGGATGCGGAAGTACAAAAAGTAGCAGTCAGTCTGCTATATATGGCCGCTATCTTCCAAATTTCGGACGGACTGCAAGTCAGCGGTTACGGTGCATTGCGCGGCCTTAAAGATACCACCGTACCTATGGTCGTTAATTTTATTGCCTACTGGATGGTGGGACTGCCACTTGGGTATTATTTAGGAATTACTCGCGGTATTGGTCCCCAGGGATTATGGATGGGACTCATTGCCGGCCTGACAATCGCCGCTATTTTACACAATATCCGATTTTACCTGCTCACAAAAAATAGGTCATAATTAGGAATTCGGAATTTTTACCACAAAATTAGGGTATTATAGAGTACATTCTCTAATCCTCTAATTATAGTGGTAGATGTCAGCATATATTCAAAATATTTCCACAGTGGTTCCTGAACGCTCATATGATCAGGCCTTTTTGCGTGACCGCATGAAGGAATATATCAGCGATAAAGAAATTACGCAGCGTATTATCCATCGCATTTATTCAAAGTCAGGCATTGACAAACGTCATACCGTTATTCCAGATTTTAATGCCAACGGCGATCCCCGATTTTTCTTTCAAGAGGATGGCACCCTAAACGTACCTTCTACCGGAGCTCGAAATAAGTTATACACCCAAAAAGCCAAGGAGCTTTTTGTAGAAACGGCCCGCCAAACGATTGACGAAAATCCGAACGTTGATCGTGCTGATATTACCCACGTTATTACCGTTTCCTGCACTGGATTCTTTGCCCCGGAACCCGGATTTGAAATCATCCAAAAACTGGGGTTACCAACCTCTACACAGCGCTTTCATCTTGGCTTCATGGGATGTTTTGCCGCTTTTCCCGCAATGAAGATGGCCAAATCATTTTGCACCTCTCAACCTGATGCAAATATTCTTATCGTTTGTCTCGAACTCTGCTCGATCCATCTGCAACCCTCGGAAGTCACCGATAACTTGATTTCCGCATCTGTGTTTGCTGATGGTGCAGCAGGAGTAATAATCAACAGTAATAAACCACAAGCTACCAGCAGTTTCGAGCTGACCCAATTTTCTACTGCTATCGCCCAAGAAAGTGAAAAAGATATGGCATGGACGATCGGCGATACCGGTTTTGATATGGTATTATCTACCTATGTCCCAGATATTATTGAGGCAAATCTCAGACAGTCTATCCAACCACTTTTTACCGACTACCAACTTACTGCAAATGATATCAATCACTGGGCACTACATCCCGGCGGACGTGCAATTCTCGATAAAGTACAGAAAAACTTTGGACTTGAAGAAAAACAGATATCTCCATCAAGAAAAGTACTGGCAGAATATGGAAATATGAGTAGCGCTACGATCCTATTTGTACTTAAAGAGTTGTTAGATCAGCCGGCTTCGCAAAATCAGGAAATTGTTCTGGCGATGGCTTTTGGTCCCGGCTTAACCATCGAAAGCGGACTCCTTCAAAAAATTCAACCAAATTGATGCCTTTGTTTCTATCTCAGCGGGATACTGAAAGCCGGGAACGCATGGATAGCCGCGATTGTGATCCGGATGAACTCCAAAATACCTACCACCAATTTGGACGAGTCAACGCCTGGATTTCGCAATGGAGCTATATTTACAAATCTAAAATTCGTCCACAGCTGCAGCATAACGCCCCAAATACCCTTCTGGATATTGGATTTGGAGGCGGCGATATTCCAATTGCATTGACTCGATGGGCTACAGAAGATGGATTTAATCTTTCCATTACAGCTGTAGATCCTGATCCACGGGCCATAAACTTTGTGGCGGAGCTTGATTATCCTCCAAATATAACGTTTTTGCAATGTGGTATTTCCGAATTAAATCCCTCTGAAGAACAGTTTGATTTCGTAATTTCTAATCATCTCATACATCATCTCAAAATCGAAGAGCTTCATAACATTTTAAAACAATCTCGTGCACTAAGCACGACTTCTGTTATTTTTAATGATCTCCGTCGCAGCGACTGGGCTTATCTTTTTTTTAATATTTTCTCACGACCTATTTTTCGCAGTTCCTTCATAACCGAAGATGGACTTACTTCCATTAAACGAAGCTACACCCAAAAAGAATTACAAGCGATTGTCCCGCCGAACTGGAAAGTACAAAACCTCTTCCCCTTTCGACTATTGTTAACCTATGACCACGAATAACTTTTCTAATACATACCAGGTAGTTATTGTTGGTGGAGGACCGGTGGGACTCTACCTTGGCTTGTGTCTTGAGCAGGCAGGTATTTCCTATATCATCCTCGAAAAGAGATCTGCACCACGCCCCGGCTCGCGGTCGTTGGGTATTCATCCAGTCTCACTGGAATTATTTGAGGAGTTGAATATAGCCAGCAGTTTTATTCGTGATGGAGTTACAATTCAAAAAGGACACACCTTTTTAAATAAAAAAAAGCTGGGCGTTCTATCATTTAAAAGCTGTCCAAAACCATTCAACTTTATTCTGGCTCTTCCTCAATACCGAACTGAATTGTTGCTGGAACAAGCCTTGACTGAAAAAAATACCAGCGCTCTGCTCCGTAACGCAACAGTCCATACCATTAGGGAGCATGCACACCATGTCGACGTCCATTTTGAATACAAAGGAAAAAAACATACTGCCAAAGCTGAGTACCTTGTAGGATGTGACGGAAAAAACAGCTCGATTCGCAGGCAGTCTGGCATTTCTTTTAAAGGACAATACTATCCCGATACGTATATTATGGGAGATTTTACTGATAACACCCAGTTCGGTTCTGATGCAGCTATTTTTTTATGTGACAAAGGGCTCATTGAGTCTTTTCCATTACCCAATAATCGCCGTCGGTGGGTTGTCAAAACAGATGATTATGTTGATCAGGTTTCAAGAGAGCAACTGACCTCAAGCGTTTTGAGCAGAATTGGTCATTCTATGAACAATACCGAACATACGATGCTCAGTAGCTTTGGGGTACAAAAACTGTTGGCCGATCCTATGGTTAAAGGGCGTATAATTTTAATTGGGGATGCGGCTCATATCGTTAGCCCCATAGGCGGACAGGGAATGAACTTAGGATGGCTTGATGCCCGTGATTTAGCAGAAACATTACCTCAGGCGCTATATAATAATTTACAGAAAGATACCATCCTAAATCAATATCAAAAACGCAGAGTCCACGCCGCTAAAGTGGCTATCCGAAGAGCAGAAATGAACATGAAATTAGGCAGAAAAATAAATACCCCTTTTTTTCGAAAAATATTGGTTTCTCTTATGCTAAAGTCTCCTATCTCTCAACTTATGGCGAATATATTTACGATGCGCGGCATTGAGCGATGGCCCATTTAAACTGCCCCCTTATTTGTCAAAACGAATTAAAAAAGTTGTCCCGTCCCCTCGTTGAATATCTATGTTTGCCTCAAGTCTGCGAATAAGGACATCAATAAGCCATCCCCCGATGGAACCTGACTCTGTAATAGAAAAATCTTCGCCAATTCCGGTCCCGTTATCAGAAACTTTAAACTCAATAGTCTCATTATTTATTTCCCGAAGCTCAATAATAATCCTGGGATTTTCGATTTCATTACTAAAGGCATGCTTATAGCAATTAACCAATAATTCGTTGAGCAGTAATCCACAACTCATGGCGCGATCGGTATCCAGAGATACATCATCAGCCTTAACTTTTATTTTAACATCTTGAGAGGCATGTGAAAGAATGTTAGCAATCTTATCAGACAATCGCTCGACATATAACTTTAACCTAATCTCATTACCAGGCTTATTGTTATACAGAAAATCATGGACCTCTGTCATTGATTTAATACGAGCCATCGTTTTCTGTAACGTTTCCTTTGCCGTCTGGTCCTCAATATCAGGTAGCTCCAGTTCAATTAGCGCGGTTATCGTAGATAAATTATTCTTTAACCTGTGATGTACCTCCGTTAGCATTAAATCTCGTTCTTCGATCTTGTTTTGAGCTTCCTGCAATTCTTTGGTCCGTTCAATCGCTAATGCTACATGATCGGCCAGTGCCTCAAATACCGGAATATCCTGATCAGTAAAATCACTATCGCGCCTATTTATAGCCTGTAACACTCCAATCACTTTTTTATGGCTGTCTCGAAGAGGTACACAGATAATGTTTTCACTGGTGAAATCTTCAGCTATATCACCGTCAAACAAATCGCTTTCAGTTACATCATTTGAATAGAATGGCTTTCCCTTTTTAACAACCCATCCTGCGATACCCTCATCTTTTTTAATTCTTTTGCCCTTGACCTCTTTTCTAACCGGACCCGTAGGCATGCTTATAATTAACTCATCGGTATTTTCATCCAAAAGCATTAAAGAACTGGCTTCTGCATTCATCACGTTTTGTACAACCTCAACACTCTCTCGCAAAACAGTGTTAAGCTCAACAGCCCTATTAACACTGCTGATATTTTTCAGCAGAATTTGAAGACTACTGCTTGTTTTTTCGTCGTATGATATTTTTCCTGCAATCTTATCCCTATTTGATAATGACATTTTAACCTCAAAGCCCGTTTAACCTGATGTTTTTTACTCTCTTTTCTCTATCTATTTAATATTCTTGATCTTATTTAGAATATATAAAGGAATTACAACTTGATATCAATAAAAAAAGCCCAGACTCTGATCAAGTCTGGGCTTTGACTATTTCGTATTCTAAATTAGCAGGTAATAAACTCTGCTATGATTGTTCAGCTCGATAGTATTCCCGCAAGACGTAATGCAGGATTCCGCCATTGCGATAGTAATCTACTTCAACAGGAGTATCAATACGGCAGACCGTTTCAAAAGAAACCGTTTCTCCGTTTTCTTTTTTAGCGTCCACTTTCACCATCTGTTGTGCTTCGAGCTCATCATCCAAATGGATATCAAACTCTTCCGAACCATCCAGTCCGAGTGAATCAGCTGATTCGCCTTCTTTGAACTGCAGCGGCAGTACACCCATTCCAACAAGATTAGAACGGTGAATACGCTCATAGGATGTTGCAATAACAGCTTCAACACCTAATAGAATTGTACCTTTGGCAGCCCAGTCTCGGGATGAACCGGTACCGTACTGATCTCCGGCCAATGCTACCAGCGGCGTATCATTTTCTTTATATCGCATCGCTGCATCGTAGATGGTTGTGATCTCATCTTCGGGGAAGTACTTCGTATAACCGCCCTCTTTGCCCGGTGCCAATTGATTTTTAAAACGCACATTGGCAAACGTCCCCCGGGTCATCACGCGATCATTACCACGGCGTGATCCATAAGAGTTGAAATCTTTCGGCTCTACACCATGCTCAATCAGATATTCTCCAGCAGGACTGTCTTTTGGAATATTTCCAGCCGGTGAAATATGATCAGTAGTTATAGAATCACCTACTTTAACCAGCGCACGCGCTCCGTTAATAGAAGTAATAGGATCCGGATCTTCACCCATATCCATGAAGAACGGCGGCTCCTGAATGTAGGTGGATTCATCCTTCCACTCATAAAGCTCTCCTCCGCCTACTGGAATTTCATCCCACTCTTCAGATTTGAAAATATCTCCATATTGCTTTTCAAAAAGCTCGGGACGGATAGCATTGTCGAGATGCTCGGCAATCTCTTCAGATGTTGGCCATATATCTTTAAGGTATACATCATTACCATCTTTGTCTTTACCCAGCGGCTCTTGTTCCAGATCAATATCTACCGTACCGGCCAATGCATAAGCTACAACCAATGGGGGCGAAGCCAAGTAATTGGCTTTTACATAGGGATGGATACGTCCTTCAAAGTTACGGTTACCCGAGAGCACTCCTGCTACGATCAGGTCGCCTTCTTTTACGGCATCTTCAACCGCCTGCGGCAACGGACCGGAATTACCGATACAGGTTGTACATCCATAACCCACCAAGTTGAATCCGAGTCGATCCATATAATCTGTTAGTCCGGCTTCTTCAAGATAATCCGTAACTACACGAGAACCGGGTGCCAAGGAAGTTTTGACATATGGGGGAACTTCTAATCCTTTTTCGAAAGCTTTCTTTGCCACAATTCCAGCACCCAGCATTACACTTGGGTTAGAAGTGTTAGTACAGGACGTAATGGCAGCAATAACAACATCACCATGCTCCATCTCAATTTCCTGTCCATTTTTGAACGTTCCCTTATTGGCAAGTTTCTCCTGTGCCAGGTTAAAGCCCATCGTTGGGTCATCACTGGTCAGGCTGCTCTCAAATGTTTCTTTCATATTCGGCAATGCAATACGATCGTGGGGAAGCTTAGGGCCGGCCAACGATGTTTCCACATCACCAAGGTCAAGCTCAAGCGTATCCGTAAATTCAGGATCGGGCGTATCATCCGTGCGATACAGTCCCTGCTCCTTCATATAGCGCTCGACCATTTCCACATGCTCGGGATCACGACCGGTACGACGCATATAGCGCATTGCCTCATCATCCATTGGGAAGAAGCCCATCGTAGCTCCGTATTCCGGAGACATATTGGCAATTGTTGCACGATCGGGTAAACTCATGTTGCTGAGCCCCTCACCATAAAATTCCACAAACTTCCCGACAACACCATGCTTTCGAAGCATCTGCGTTACGGTCAGCGTCAAATCAGTGGCGGTTATGCCCTCACGAAGCTTGCCGGTTAACTTCATGCCTACCACTTCGGGCACGAGCATATATATAGGTTGTCCCAACATGGCGGCTTCGGCCTCAATACCACCAACGCCCCAGCCTAAAATACCGAGACCGTTAATCATCGTGGTATGCGAATCAGTACCTACAAGCGTATCGGGATATACAACCGTAGTTCCATCTTCTTCCTCTCTGCTGAATGCTCCTTTTGCCAAGTATTCAAGATTTACCTGGTGAACAATTCCGCGTCCGGGAGGAACAACTCGAAAATTATCGAACGATTTTTGTCCCCACTTCAAAAACTCATACCGCTCACGATTTCGCTCAAACTCTTTTTCTACGTTATGCATAAACGCATACTCCTGACCAAATTCATCGACCTGTACCGAATGGTCAATCACCAGATCCACCGGCACCTGCGGATTTATGGAAGTCGGATTACCGCCCATACGCTCCATGGCAGAACGCAGTGCCGCCAAATCAACAATGGCCGGCACGCCGGTAAAATCCTGAAGCACAACTCGCGAAGGCTTAAATGGAATCTCTCCCTCAGGGTTTTTGGCATTATAATTCGCTAAAACATCTACATCATTTTCGGAAAAGACATAGCCATCGTACTCTCTGAGCACAGCTTCCAGTAATATACGGATGGTAAATGGAAGCTTACTCACATTTCCATACCCCATTTCTTCCAACTTTTTTAAACTATACAGGTGCGCTTGACCGTTGCCTGTATCAAACGGGGTCTTCGTCTGTAAAAATTTATTCTCTTTACTCATGGTTCTTGATTGTCCTTTTTAAACTTGGCTTAACCTATTTAAATAGGCCTATTTCGTGCCCGTAAGATACAATTAATTTTTAAGAATATCTTATCTTAAACCTTAGAAATTTCATCTATAATACCCTTATTTCAACAAAAAAATCCTGCAATCAAAGCATTTAAGTATGGCTTAGAAAATATTCATGACTTCACCGTTGCAAATGGATTTAAATAAGCCTATTTTTCGAGACTTCACATAAAAGCAATTATAAACAAGTTTTAACCGTGGATACTAACAGTTACAAGACCTACTCCCCAAAACCGAGTGATATCGAAAAGAATTGGGTTCTTGTTGATGCCGAAGATCAGGCGCTTGGAAGAGTTGCTTCTAAAGTAGCAAGTCTACTTAGAGGCAAGCACAAGCCAAACTTCGCTCCGCATATGGACACCGGTGACAACGTTGTTGTAATTAATGCCAGCAAAGTTAAACTGAGCGGCAAGAAATTACAGCAGAAAGAATATTTCCGTTATTCCGGATACCCCGGCAGCGAAAGCTTTACTTCGGCAGAAGAAATGCTGGACCATAATCCTGAATTGGTTATTGAAAAAGCTGTAAAAGGAATGTTGCCAAAGAACAAGATGGGCGACAAGCTTATGACCAATATTCGAATTTATGCCGGTCCGGTTCATGAACAAGAAGCACAACAACCAGAAAAAATCGAGCTTTAATCACGAATGGAACAGAAAAATTTCATCGGAAGAAGAAAGACTTCTACTGCGCGACTCTATATTCAACCAGGATCAGGTGAGTTTGTTGTAAACAAACGACCGCTGGATGAATACTTTTGCACTCAGGCACATCGCAATATAGCCAAGCTTCCGCTTGACGTTACCGAATCAGACGGACAGTTTGATATTTTAGTTAACGTAAGCGGCGGTGGTATTACCGGTCAGTCCGGTGCCATACAGCACGCTTTGGCCCGCGCTCTTGACGATCATAATGAAGAGTGGCACGATGTATTGAAAGCGCATGATCTACTTACACGCGACGATCGTATGGTAGAGCGTAAGAAATACGGTCAACCTGGTGCACGTAAGAAGTTCCAGTTCTCCAAGCGTTAATAGATCGCGTTTATACGTTTTCTTTTTCCACATATACAACATTCAATCACACATATGCAGCTACTCAGTGCGCCGAGTGTCCCAACATCTGTTGGGATTAGCGCCGGGGATGATCTGCATAGAGGATTAACTCAAAAATAAATCTAACCTATGCCTACTACACCTGACTTAGAAGAACTATTGAAATCCGGTGCCCATTTTGGACACCTTACCCGCCGATGGAATCCCAAAATGAAGGAATTCATCTTCATGGAACGTAACGGGATTCACATCATAGACCTCAAAAAGACACAGAAGTTTTTCCAGGAAGCACTGGACGAAGTTACCAAGCTTGCCCGTGCCGGAAAGTCTATCCTTTTTGTAGGAACAAAAAAGCAAGCGCAAGACATTGTTAGAACAGAGGCTATCCGATGCGGTATGCCTTTTGTTACTCACCGTTGGTTAGGAGGAATGATGACCAACTTCAGTACCGTTAAAAAGAGTATCTCTCGAATGGAAGAGATTGATCGAATGAGCAAAGACGGTACTTTTGAAGAGCTTACAAAGAAAGAAGCCCTGATGCTTGAGCGTGAGTATGAGAAGCTCGAAAATACTTTGGGTGGTATTGCCAATATGGGACATCTTCCCGGAGCAATCTTTGTAGTCGATACAATCAAGGAGGACATTGCCGTAAACGAAGCGGTTAAACTCAATATTCCTCTTATTGCAATGGTAGATACCAACAGTGATCCCGATATTCCGGATTACATCATTCCCTGCAATGATGACTCTGCCCGCAGTATTCAGCTTGTCACTTCTAAAATTGCCGATGCCATTATTGAAGGCAATGCTGAGCGAGAAGCTCAAAGTGAAGAGCAAATTATGGATCAAGCTACTGAAGAAGCTCGAAAAGCTGAGGAGCAACAAGTAAAAGAAAAAACCAAAGCTACAGGCAAACGCCGTAAACGTCGCAAGAAGAAAGATTCTGACGACGACTCTTCGAACGAAGAAGAGTAATAAACGGCTGTACTATCCTTTTTTAAACCTAGAACAACAATTTAAATAGCGTAACTCGAACAATGAGTATTTCTGCAAAAGACGTAAAAGAACTGCGCGAACAAACCGGGGCCGGCATGATGGACTGCAAGAAGGCCCTCCAAGAAGCTGACGGTGATTTTGAAAAAGCAACTGAAATTCTTCGCAAAAAGGGACAAAAGCTCTCTGAAAAGCGTGCCGATCGTGAAGCCAACCAAGGCTTAATAGTTACACGCGTAAGCGATGACGGAAGTAAAGCTGCAGCACTCGAAATCAACTGTGAAACTGATTTCGTTGCTCGCAATGATGACTTTCAAAACCGTGCACAACAGTTTTTAGACATCGTTTTTGAAAACCAAATCGAATCTGTTGATGAACTGCTTGAAACCGAACATGATGGACTTACTATCGCTGATCACGTAAAAGACATGGTTGGCAAAATCGGTGAGAAGATTAAGATCAACCGTGTAGTATATGCTGAAACGGATGGTTTCTTCATCTCTTACATTCACCCCGGCAATCAACTCGGTGTATTGGTTGAATTTAAAGATGATGTAGAAGATCCGGAAGTAGGAAAAGATGTTGCGATGCAGATTGCAGCTATGAGTCCACTGGCGGTTACACGAGAGGGCGTTGACAGCTCGATTGTTGAGAAAGAACTCGAAATAGCTAAAGATCAGCTTCTCGAAGAAGGAAAATCCGAAGAGATTGCTGAGAAAGCCTCTCAGGGTAAACTGCGACGCTTCTACGAAGAACGTGTTCTTCTGGAACAGAAGTTTGTGAAGGATAACAGTCTCTCTGTTGAGGAGTATCTCAAAAACAACGATACTCCGCTGGTGAAAGCGTTTCATCGACTCCAGCTCGGAGACGACTCGTAATCATTTTGATTCTCAAAAAAAGGCTACCAATTCGGTAGCCTTTTTTTTATGCTTAAGGGATTATAAGATTGATCAGATCGTATTAAAAAGACAGTCAATTCAATAATTAGTTAGGATAGCAAAGTGAACAGCACATATCATCGGATTTTATTAAAAGTAAGCGGAGAAGCACTTTTAGGAGAACAGGGACACGGTATTGACGGAGATATTCTTACCCAGTATTCCGAGGAGATTAAATCTATACACGACGAAGGATTTGAAGTTTCTGTTGTTGTGGGTGGTGGAAATATCTTTCGAGGTGTTAAGGGTGCCACTGAAGGAATGGATCGCGTTCAAGGAGATTATATGGGCATGCTTGCAACCATGATTAACAGTATGGCACTTCAAGATTCTCTGGAACGAATGGGAGTGCAAACACGGCTGATGTCGGCCATTAGAATGGAAGAAATTGCCGAGCCCTATATTCGTCGGCGTGCTACCCGGCATCTTGAAAAAGGACGCGTAGTCATTTTCGGGGCGGGAACCGGGAATCCCTATTTTACAACTGATACCGCTGCTTCACTTCGTGCCATTGAAATTGAAGCCGATGTTATACTCAAAGGAACCCGGGTAGACGGTATTTTTGATTCTGATCCTGAAATAAACCCTGATGCTGAAAAATTTCCCACTATCACTGGCGAAGAAGTATTAAAACGTCAGCTCGACATTATGGATTTAACAGCCTTTACCCTTTGTCGAGAAAACAAAACGCCCATTATTGTTTTTGATATGAACAAAGTTGGAAACCTGAAAAAAGTCTTGCAGGAAGATGCATCAGTGGGGTCAAAGGTGGTTTGGGAAGATTCGTAGATTTCTTAAATTCATTTTGACTAAATAATAGCATCATCAAAAAAGAATCAAACAACACGCCAATATTATGATACCACCAGAGTTAGAGCCCATTATTAAATCTGCCGACAAAAAAATGGACCAGGCTGTTGCACACTATAAGAAGGAACTTTCTCATATTCGCGCCGGCAAGGCTCAACCTTCGATTCTTGATGGCGTCAAGGTTGAATATTATGGGTCGCAAACACCCTTAAACCAATTAGCTAACGTCAGTGCTCCTGAAGCCCGTCTCCTTACCGTGGAGCCTTTTGACAAATCAGCTATGGAAGAGATTGAAAAAGCCATTATGTCTGCCGGGCTGGGATTAAATCCCAATAATGATGGCAATATTATTCGGATACCTTTGCCAATACTTTCCGAAGAACGCCGTAAGGAACTCGTGAAGCGTGTTAACGAACTGGCTGAAGAAGCACGCATTTCTATTAGAAATACTCGTCGCGATGCCAATGACGAAGTAAAAAAGAAAGTACAGAAAGAATCACTTCCCGAAGATTCTTTATACGAGGCCGAAGAGGAAATTCAGAAATTAACTGATCAGCATACTGATAAGGTAGAAGACCTTTCTGAGAAAAAGGAAAAAGAGATAATGACCGTTTAAAAGGTCCTGTTGCCTAAGCAATAACAGCTTCAAATCAGGGGCTTGAACGGAGTGAAGACTGTTATTAGAACATTGTTACTTGAATCATAATACATGTATATATCCGAACTTGAACTTCAGGGCTTCAAGAGTTTTGCCTACAAAACCAATGTCTCTTTTGATAAAGGCATAACCGCTATTGTAGGACCCAACGGCTGCGGTAAATCCAACATTGTTGATGCTATGCGTTGGGTACTCGGCGAACAGCGCCCTACCCTGCTCCGTTCTTCAAGCATGTCAAACGTTATCTTTAACGGAACTGCCAAGAAAAATGCCCTGGGCATGGCAGAAGTCTACCTAACCTTTGTCAATAACAAAGGCCTGCTTCCCACCGAATATAACGAAGTTACTATTGGCCGACGCCTGTATCGTTCTGGAGAAAGTGAATATCTCATCAACGGCACGACCTGCCGGCTCAAGGATATTACCGATCTGTTTATGGATACCGGCATGAGCTCGGACGCCTACTCGGTAATTGAGCTGAAGATGGTCGAAGAAATCCTTAATGATAAAAACAACGATCGGCGTCGACTTTTTGAGGAAGCTGCGGGCGTTACCCGGTACAAGGAAAAACGAAAGAAAACATTTCGCAAACTCGACGAAACCCAAGCCGATCTTCAACGTGTTGAAGATATTCTTGTTGAGGTTCGTAAGAAAACCAACTCCCTCGAAAAACAGGCTGAAAAAGCTCAAAAAGCGAAGAAATTCAAAAAAGAGTTAGAACATCTCGACAAAGCATTAAACAAGCACGAATATTCTAAAATAAAAGAAGAGCTTGAACCGCTTGAAGAACGTATTGACAATGCGGACAAAGAAAAGAAGGAGATTATTGCCAAGGCGGAAAAGCTTGAAGAAGAAGCCGAAGAAGCTCGCAAGGCATTAAGCAAAAAAGAACGTCAGCAATCTGAAGCCCAACGACGAGTAAGCCAGCTCAACTCTAAAATTCGGGATACCGAAACAACCCTCGAGATTACGCAGGAGAAGATCTCTAATGAAGAGAACGTAATTGAGCAGTACACCAACGATATTGAGCAGAGCGAGAAAGATTTGGAAGATCTCCGGGAAGCCTTTGAAAGCAGCAAAAAGAAGCTCGCTACCTTCGATGATGATCTTGAAAAAGCGGAAAAAAATCTTGCGGAATCCAAAGAGCGTTACTCAGAAATTCAGCAAGAGTATAACAAGGAGCAGGAAAAACTAAATCGACTGGAACAAGAATTTTCTCAGGCGAACCAGGATCTTAATGATCTGCAGACCAAGCGCATTAAAATTGAGTCGCGACTAGAAAATACCGAAGGGGACCTAATTCGCATCCGTGAAGAGATTGAAGATCTTGAAAACGAGATCATGAACTTTCGCGGAGAGAAAAAGCTGGCAAACGAAAAACTTGAAAAAGCAATAAAAGCACGCGACCAGCAACAAGAAAAACTGCAATCTGCTCGTGAGCAGCGCGAGAAACTCAGTGAAAAACGCAATACCCTCAAGGATCAGATCCGCAGCCACCAAAGCAAACTGGATTCCGTACAGTCCGAAATTCAGCTACTGCAGGATATTGCAAACTCCAATGAAGCTTTCCCAAGCAGTGTACAGTTTCTGTTGGAAAATCATGCTGCCCAGTTTTCCCAGTTAGAGGTCGTATCGAATGTACTTTCAACGGATGAAAAACACGCCGTTGCCCTTGAAGCGGTCTTAGCTGATGCGCTCAATTATATAGTGGTTGATACGCTTGATGATGCTCGAAAAGCAGCAACACTGCTCAAAGAGCATGATAAGGGCCGGGCAACTTTTATCCCGCTCGACCAGCTTTCAAACTCATATAATACTGCTTCTGACTCCCTTGCCAATCAAGTTGAAACCGAATCAAAGTTCAATGCCTTAAAAGAACTATTGCTGGGCAATGTCCGTGTTTTCAGCTCTGTCGATGAAGCCTACTCTTCGCTCAACAATAACGGACAGACGGGCGTAACCCTTGATGGGGAAGTCATCACAAATGCACAGTTTTTAAAAAGTGGAAGTAAAAGCAAAAATGCCGGCATCCGTGTTGGTTTAAAAGATAAAATTACCAAGCTGGAAGATAAGGCCGGATCCATCAGCAGTGAGATTCAATCATCTGAAGATCATCTCGAGGACGTTCAACAGCAATATGAAGCTATTGATCTGAACGAACTGGAGCAGGAGCTCAAAGAAAAAGAAAAGCAAGTTCGAAAAATTGAAAACAATATTAACAGCTTTGAGCACAAGATTGAAATCTATCAGAAAAATATTGGGGAGCTTAAAAATAGAAGAGAATCACTAATTGATAATGAGGATTCTTCTCAACAACAGCTGGATCAACTGCAACCTAAACAAAAAGAATTACAGCAAAAGCTAAAGGATCTGCATGAACAGCAGGAGAAGAAAAAAGAAACACTCCACGAACTTGATGAAGAGCGTTCGATTGCTCAAAGCCGATACAACGACGCACAGCTGAAGCATCAGGATCTGAAAAACAAAGTTGAGAATCACGAGCGGGATATTAAACGAGCGCAAGAAGGAATTAAAAACCTAAAGAAACGGCTCAAAATTCGCTCAGAGAAGACCGAAGAGGCGAAAGAACGTATCGACAAGTACCAGTCGACCATTGAGCAGCTTAAAGACGATCTCAGTACCCTTAAAGAGAAAAAGCAGGAGGCTGACAAGCAGCTGGAACAAGCTGAGGAGGCGTCGGGCAAGCAGCGCGGACGCATTAATGAGGTTGAGAAGGACCTGAAGGAAGTTCGCCGACGCAAGGAAGTAAATATGGAACTCGTCCACCACCTTGCGATGTCCAAGGAAAAGTATGAAATGCAGATCGAAAATCTATCTGATCACATCTGGGAAACCTATGGCGTATTAATGGATCAGATCGATAAAGAACTTCCCGAGGATACCGAGCCCGATGAAGCCAAAGAACGTATCGCTTGGCTGCGGCAAAGACTCAATAAAATCGGGGAAGTTAATCCGCTGGCCATCGAAGAATATGAAGAGGAAAAAGAGCGGCTCGATTTTTACGAAGAGCAGGTTGGCGATCTGCACCAAGCCGCTGAAGAACTTCAGGAAACAATAAATGAGATTAACAAAACAGCCGTTGAGCGGTTTAACAAAACGTTCGAAAAGATCCGCGTCAATTTCCAAAAAGTATTTCACACGCTGTTTAACGAGGATGATTACTGCGACCTCGTAATTGACGAGGAGGCCGAAGATCCGCTTGATGCGAGCATTGAAATTAAGGCCAACCCCAAGGGGAAGCGACCCTCAACCATTAATCAGCTCTCGGGTGGCGAAAAAACGCTTACAGCTATAGCCCTCTTGTTTGCCATCTATCTTGTTAAGCCCTCTCCATTTTGTGTTCTTGACGAGGTTGATGCCCCATTGGATGATGCCAACATCGAGCGGTTTGCTGACATGATTCGTAATTTCAGTGAAGAAACCCAATTCATCATCATCACCCACAATAAAAAGACGATGAGCAAAGCTGAAATGATGTACGGTGTAACGATGCCGGAAACAGGCATCAGTCGCCTTGTTGGCGTTAAGCTGGATGAAGTTGCCGAAGTCTAAATAATTCGTCTGCAACATTACCGTTTAGCCTTCCCTTTATATCCCTGTTGTTATCACGATCGAAAGCAACAGTTTTACTGTTATTATTTGTGATGTTTCGCGCTCATCTCCGTATATTTAAAGGCTAAAGAAAATCCAGCAAATAGTTATGGCTCGCAAAAAATTTAACATCCCCGACATTTATCAATCGCCTATTATCAGCAAGGTCAAAGATGCCAATAAAGTAATAGATCCTACCAAAAAAGATCTTGAACCCAGCGTACTCGACTTTGGCCCTGTTCGGTTTTTTGTACCGCGACATTTCGGCTTTTGTTACGGCGTAGAAAATGCAATTGATATCGCCTACGACACCGTAAAAAACTATCCGGAAAAAGATATTTACCTGCTGAGCGAAATGATTCACAATCCAACGGTGAATGAAGATCTACAGGCTCGGGGCGTTAAATTTCTTTTCGAAACCGATGGAACCGAGATCATTCCCATCGAGTCGCTGAACGAGGATGACATTGTGATTGTTCCCGCCTTTGGAACCACTATTGAAATTCAGAAAAAGCTAAAAAAACAGGGCATCGATCCCTACGAATACAATACCACTTGTCCCTTTGTAGAGAAAGTTTGGCGGCGGGGTAAGCAGTTGGGTAAAAAAGGCTATTCGCTGGTAATTCACGGAAAACATTATCACGAAGAAACCCGGGCTACCTTTTCGCACAGCGCAGACCACTCGGAATGTGTCGTTGTCCTGAATCCGGAAGAGGCCCAAATTTTAGCGGATATTATGACAGGTGAACGTCCGCAATCAGATTTTGAAGAGTATTTTGGCCATAAGAGCACGGATGGCTTTGACCCTCAAAAAGATCTCGAACACTTCGGGGTCATCAACCAGACAACCATGCTGGCTACCGAAACGGAAGAAGTGATGGAAATTCTCAAAGAAGCGGCTATCGAAAAATACGGTGAGGCCGACATTCTTGATCACTTTGCCGACACATCGGATACTCTTTGCTATGCCACCAACGAGAACCAATCGGCAACTCTTGCCTTGGCTGAGACCGATGCCGACCTGTCAATCGTGGTAGGCGGATATAATTCATCAAATACCATGCACTTGGTTGAAATTCTGGAGGATTCCTTTTCTACCTATCACGTTAGGGATGCAGAGGAAATCGAATCTCCCGAAAAAATCCAGCACTTTAATCAGTGGGAAAAAGAGATCAAACAAACTGATAACTGGCTGTCGTCCAAAGATCAGCCGGTTGATATTGCTATCACGTCCGGAGCCTCATGTCCCGATGTGTTGGTAGACGAAGTTATGCTTAAGATCCTCGATTATTTTGAAGATACCCGATCAGTAGAAGAAGTGATTGAACCATTTGAGGAAAAGCTGGACGAAGTAGCGTAACGGGATTACTAACTATCAAGTACAATAAAGTATGCTACGCGCCGCGGTTGAAATGATCGCAACTTGATATGATAACGATCATTTTTTTCCTCAATATGCGGAGTCACGAAACCAGTCGAATCCTCTAAAATCTGCTGGTAACTCACATACACGTTAAAAGGATTTTCATCCTGCACATCCGTGTACTCTTCAATGGGCACATCATATTTGATGGTAATAGCGAGTGGACTGTAACTGACCATACGTCCCGGAGGCAAGTTGCGCGTAGTTATATTGACCTGCACCTCTCCTTCAGTATATTCAGCAACTTCAGCCTCAAAACTAACCTCACTTTTCGATAAACTGATTAGTCCATTCGGTGAAGACTCTAAAGGCACAGACCGAGAAATATCCTTTCTGACATTGTTAATTCGTACGGAATCAGTAGACCACTCTTCAACATCTTCGAGAAGTGATGCCGCACCGTCAATAGTAACACTATCGGGCTTTATGATCGGTGAACCTAAAAACCCGTATTGCTCATTGAAATTAACGTTTACAGCAGAACGCACAGGTACTTTTTTTGAAACCCGATCTCCCAACTTCACGGTTAGGTCCTGGGGCTGCACACGCTGAATATTAATATTCAGCATCGCATTCATTTTTTGCTGTACCTGATCAAATAGATCTACCTCAGTATCACTCACATCTATATTTATGGTAGGTGGATTATTATATAGATTTATCAGCTTCCATCCCTCTCCCGTCACGCTTACCGTTGCTGTGGAAGGGAGATCCTCAACTAATGCTTTTTCGGCGGGAACACCTCCAAGTTCAATAGGCAGCTCAATATTTAATGTATAATCACGGCTTAGGTTGACCATCATCCATAAAGCCAGTGCCAAAATAAGTGCTACGATAAAAACGATAATGCGTTCACGACCAAAGCCGGCAATCTCATCCTCACTTGACTTTTGAAGGAGTGACTCCCAACCCGCCAGTAACTTCTCTTTATATTCCTCAATTTTTGATGTATCCATAAATAATTTTCAGATCAATCGATCATTTTTGAGCCCATGTCAATAATCAAATATACATTATGAGCGCACAACAATCTCTTTGATTATTTTCTCGTCCACCTGATCATTTAACTTTTTGGCGATGCTATAACGCTTCATATGGATCTCTTGCCGCCATGCCGGATTTTTAACGTGAACTACTAAGTTTCCATGTTCAAAGTGCAGATTCTCTGTCTGTTCAGCAATTCGTTCACCCACCGTCTGTTCCCAGAGCGATAAGATCATCCCCCGCTTTAATCTTTTGCGATGAGGATATGTATCCAAAAAATCTTTTAATGCCTCTTTTAAAGATTTCGGAGAATTTGATTTATACCGTCCCATAACTGCTACTATTGATTACGGTTTAACAACAGAAACCTGTCCTTGCTCTACTTTGTATTTTCTATTCCGTTCACCATCAAAGGTTATGTATTCATCAAACGGAATAGGATTGGCCGCCGTAACAAAGGTCTGTCCGGCATGTTCAATTAGCGCATTAAGCAACACTTCGGTACGCTGGGCATCCAGATCACCAAATACATCATCCAGCAGAAATATAGGCAGATCATCCAACTCATCTGAAAAATACAAAAGCTGGGCCAGTTTCAAAGCAAGAGCAAACAGGCGATGCTGCCCCTGGGAGCCAAACTTACGTAGTTCAAAGTCATCCAGATAAAAAACAATCTCGTCGCGGTGCGGCCCGATGAGCGTCAGTTCTCGTTCAAGCTCATGATCCTGCTCTTTTTCAAGCTCTGCCTTGTAACGCTCTCGTACGGTTTCTTCATCCTCGGATGGTTCACAAAACGTCTGATATTCCAAATGGGGTTCGTGCCGCATTCCGGATATCACCTCGTACTCCTTCGCCAGGTACTCACGGAATTTATTCAACACCTCGGTACGCTTAGCCACAATACGCGATCCGTACTCCATCAACTGCACATTCCACGGCTCAAGGTAAGCCAGTAAAACTTCGCGATTCCCCCTAAACTCCTGCAGCAATTTATTACGCTGCTTGCGGGCTTTGCGAAAATCGAGTAAATCCTGCAGGTAGGCCGGTGAAATCTGGCTAATAAACGAATCAATAAATGATCGACGCTGCTTGGGACCTTCACTGGTTAACTTTTTATCGGATGGAGAAAGTACCACCACCGGCACCATTCCAATGAGATCAGACAGGCGATCGAGCGGACTTTCATTGACAAATATCTTCTTCCCTTCTCCACGGGAATAGGAACATCCCACATCAAAACTAGCGCGTATATTTCCCTCAAAATGCCCTTTAATCATAAAGAACGTAGCATCCTGATTAACTACGTACATATCACTGCTGGATACAAAACTGCGACTCATGCACAGGTAATGAATTGCATCAATCAGGTTCGTCTTACCCGCACCATTTTGGCCAACGATCACATTCATGTGCGGTGCCCATTCAACCACGGTTTCCTCGTGGTTCCGAAAGTTCTGCAATTTTAACTTTGTGATCTTCATTGGCACCTGCTATCAACTAAAAAAATAGCGCGGGCAAAGACCCGCGCTATCATACCTTAATTACCTAATTTGAAGTCCGTTAGAATCCAAAGGCATCACTACCCATAAATATTGCATTTTCACCCAACTGCTCTTCGATTCGAAGCAACTGATTGTACTTTGCAATGCGATCCGTACGGCTCATGGAACCTGTCTTAATCTGACCGGCATTTGTAGCCACTGCCAGATCAGCAATGGTCGTATCTTCCGTTTCACCAGATCGATGTGAGATAACAGCGGTGTAATCATTCTTATGCGCCATCTCAATGGCATCAAGTGTCTCGGTAAGTGTACCGATTTGATTTACTTTAATAAGGATTGAATTGGCCACTCCCTGCTTTATACCGCGTGCCAAGCGCTCAGTGTTAGTTACAAAAAGATCGTCCCCAACCAGCTGAACTTTATCTCCAATAGCATCGGTTAGCTTTTTCCAGCCATCCCAGTCATTTTCATCAAGAGCGTCTTCGATTGAAACAATGGGATATTTTTCAACCCAGTTGCTCCAGAATTCAACCATGTCTTCGCTGCTTCGCTCACTGCCATCGCTCCATAGGAATTCATACACTCCTTTATCGGCATTGTAAAATTCGGCGGTTGCGGGATCAAGGGCAATCACCACTTCATCACCCGGAATATAACCGGCCTTTTCAATTGCATTTAAAATTACTTCCACGGCCTCTTCATTGGAGTCCAAGTCCGGTGCAAAACCGCCCTCATCACCAACAGCAGTATTATAGTTTTTATCTTTCAATACTTTCTTTAGGTGATGAAAAATTTCTGATCCCATGCGAACTGCTTCGGAAAACGACTTTGCTCCGCTGGGCATAATCATAAATTCCTGCAGGTCTACATTGTTATCTGCATGCGACCCCCCGTTGATAATATTCATCATCGGCAGTGGAAGGACCTTTGCGTTCACCCCTCCGATATAGCGCCAAAGTGGTAAATTAAGAGCATTTGAAGCTGCATCGGCCGCAGCAAGCGATACTCCTAAAATAGCATTCGCTCCTAAGTTTCCTTTGTTTTCGGTACCGTCAACTTCGAGAAGGGTGTTATCAATCTCTACCTGATTAAAGACCTCATGACCGCGTAGTTCGTTGGCAATCACAGTATTTACATTTTCAACCGCCTTGCTGACCCCCTTCCCCAGATAATGATCCGATTCAGTATCACGGAGCTCAACTGCTTCGTGTTCTCCGGTGGATGCACCCGATGGCACCGCTGCTCGACCCACCATATCGTTCGTTAAAATCACATCGACTTCAACGGTAGGATTTCCTCTTGAGTCAATTATTTGTCGCCCTATAATTTCTTCAATAAAACTCATTGTAATATCTTATTTATTGTCGTGGAAATTGTAGACAAAGGTACAAGGTTTTTATCTACAGATAAAGAGAAAAGAAAGGCCAGTAGCAGTTTTTAAGACTTCACAACAAATCGGCTAAATGTATTGAAGAATCGGGTAGTTTAAGCCCCGACTGTGTGGCATACTGGTTGTCAAGGGTCTTACCACATACCGCCGAACGTAAATTTAATCTGTGGTGTCCCAAAGTATTTTTGGGCATCAAAAAACTCCACCCTTGACTCAAAAATCGGTTCTCCGTCTGCGTTATATTCGGTAGGCTTGTATGGCTCCATAATTTGCAGCCCATCGCTGAAGTAATAAAAGAAATATCCAAACTCAATGGTTGTTCGTGAATCAAACTCACTACCTAAATCCACTCCTATTTTAATTGCACCACTATATCCCCACGTGGTTTCTCCCTCACTCCATCCGGTGAAAAAGTCATTCACTCGTTCTACGGGATATAAAAATCCATTGGGGCCTACTTGAAAATCTCGAAATCCATTGGGCTCCCCGTACTCCGGAACTACGGTGTCACTTACATAGGGATAAGTAAAAGCCAAAGCAGGACCGCCGGCTGCGCTAACAAAGAAGCGCATATTATCCTCAATATGGCGAGCAAAGAGACGCTGTTTTACTCCCAGCAGAAAGGGAAAACCTAACCCACGCTTATATTTATTAGGCACAATTTGCTGGCCTGTCAAAAAGCTCTGAAAATTTTGCTCACTTGCATCTCTTATACCTGTTATTCCGGTACGAAAAGTAACTTCTGTGAATGGAGCTACCATACGACCATAGGTACCCCCAATTCCGAATCCAAAATTATTGACAAACACATCAAACCCAAGACTATTATGATAACCTTCTGACAATGGCGTTTTAGGGTCTGACATGTCAATAACTTCAGGCTCTTTAATCTGGGCAAGAGCTGTATCTGACAACCCACTCAACAGCAGTGCCAAGACAAGTACAGAAAATATATATTTTGTCATCGATTCATTCATGTGTGGATCCGCTGTGTTGAACTTTCACTAAGTAATAAACGTATTAAGATAACAATCGTTCAACCAAAAAATTATGAAGATAATTTAGTAGTTATAAATAAATATATACGAACCTACAAACAAATTTGACTCTGAGTATAGAAAAACTTTTATTCAGGCTCTTTACAACCTATCAATCTACCAATCGAAGTTAACATATTATGGCTACTGTAAGCAAGTATCTTGTTTTTGGGCCAGCAGATACACTGCGTAGAATGCCCGAACAGCTCTTTAATGATATTGAGCCTAAGTATTTATATAAATACCAATCATCAGACAACGGCGACGAAGTTCATGTTGCTGTTTATGAAGAGTATGAAAAACAAATTAACGCAAGCGTTACCCTCACCTGTATTATTGAATTTACCGGTAAACAAAATCGGTTTGAACTTAAGAAAACCGGTGGACGCATGGGTTTTCGGGGAAGCTCTCTGGACGAAGAGAAACGCACTATTGATGATGAAGTAATTGATTTTATATTAGACTTTGGCAAACGTTTTGGGCTTACCGTTCAGCAAGAAAAAGAACAACAAGTCGAAGAAGGCGAGTCGTAACTACTTCATCTCCATAATATGAGTAAAAAGGTCGAGGAATGGACTGTCCTTTCCATGTTGGAATGGGGTACTGAGTTTTTTGAGAATAAGAACATTCCCGATCCCCGGCATAGCATTGAATGGCTTTTAGCCGAAACACTCGATATTAAGCGGCTGGACCTGTATCTCAAGTTTGACCGGCCGCTCTCTCCTCAGGAGCTCGACACCTTACGACCGATGGTTAAACGCCGAGCTCAGCACGAACCCCTGCAATACATTATTGGGTATACCGACTTTATGAATACCCGGATTTCGGTCAACGAGCAGGTGCTTATCCCCCGTATTGAAACCGAACAACTTGTTGAGATTATTCTGGAGAAACATCAGTCAGAAGAGGAGCTATCTGCACTCGATGTTGGTACCGGATCGGGATGTATTCCCATCGCTTTAAAAATGGAGCAACCCAACTGGGAAGTCTCCGGGATCGATATTTCTGAAGGGGCATTAAGTCTGGCCCGGAAAAATGCTGAACACAATGATACTGACGTTTCTTTTTCTAAGGGGGATATTTTAAATCCTACCAGTATTTCTATTCAAGATCCTTTAGATCTTATTGTTTCTAACCCTCCTTATGTTAAGCCAGAAGAAAAAGATATACTGGAGCCCCAAGTGAAAGACTATGAGCCGGCCGAAGCATTATTCTTCAATGATCTCGAAAAAATGTATAATAGCATCATTGAATTTGCATTCCAGAATCTGACAAAAAACGGCTCTTTATATTTGGAACTGCACGAAAAATATAGTGATCAAATTTTAGCTCTTTTTGATGAACAACAGTGGTCAGCACATGTAGAAAATGACTATGATAAGAAGCCTCGTTTTATTATAGCTCAGAAGCGCTGAACCGATATTTCCTTCCCTTTTAAGCCATTTATATTAGTTACATATTTTGGACTATTTACTCCATAATAAACTTGTGGAAAACTTGTGGAAAACTTTTTTTCGGCTGGTTTCTGCATATTACTTTTAGGTAAAATCATTGTTAGCGTAATATTATGTACTGTCAAGTGAAATTTGATAGAAATGTGCATAAAATACTAATCCCTTGCCTCGCATACATTTACAATGTTTAGAGCAATGTGGATAACTTTTACGCACGCGGGTAATATTTTTTTGACATCTGTCCTCGAAATTATCATCTTCGTTTCAGATAAAATTGGGACAGCACAAAAATGTGTGGATAACTGTAGGGTATTCTGAGTAATAATTTTAAATATACAAGAGGTTAAGAGACGTTGAGTAATATTTCTTCCGAGGCTGCATGGGAGCAGTGCTTAGAAATTATTAAAGACAATATCAGCTACCAGAAGTTCAAGTCGTGGTTCGAGCCTATCGAACCGGTGAAGCTGGAGGAAAATACGCTTACTATTCAAGTTCCCAGCCAGTTCTGGTATGAGTGGTTAGAGGAACACTATTATGGGATGTTGCGATCTACACTGGCGAAAGTACTGGGTGAGGATGGCAAACTTGAATATTCGGTAGTCCTTGAAAAGTCTGATGATAATACCGATAACCGATCGGTTCGACTACCGCAACGCCCCATGCCGCCGGAAAATAATCAGGGTCAGGAAATTAAAGGATATTCGGAGTATAGCCCGGGTAAAATTGAAAACCCCTTTGTTATTCCGGGTATCCAAAAAACAAAGATCGACTCAAATCTTAATTCAAGCTATGTATTTGATCGCTATATAGAGGGTGACTGTAACAGGCTGGCACGGTCGGCAGCGATGGCTATTGCAGAAAATCCGGGGAGCAGTTCCTTCAATCCCTTCTTTATTTATGGCGGCACCGGGCTGGGCAAAACACACCTTATCCAAAGTATTGGTAATAAGGTAAAGCAGGAACACGGCAATGAGCTTGCCGTCCTTTATATTTCTTCCGAAAGCTTTACGAATGAATTTGTTCAGGCTATTCGAAATAACCGAGCCAGTGAATTCACAATGTTTTATCGGCAGATTGATGTGCTTATTGTCGATGATATCCAGTTTTTCAGCGGTAAGGAAAAAACACAGGAAGAGTTTTTCCATATTTTCAATGCCCTCCATCAGGATGGCAAACAGATTATTCTGAGTAGTGATCGTGCCCCACGTGAAATTCCTGACATCGAGGAGCGCCTTATCTCGCGATTCAGCTGGGGACTCAGCGCCGACCTGCAAGTTCCGGAATACGAAACCCGATACGCTATCCTGGAACGCAAAGCCTCGGATAATGGCATCGAGCTCTCACACAAAGTACTCGAATTTATTGCTCATAATTTCAAGTCGAACGTCCGCGATCTGGAAGGCGCTATTATTAAATTGCTTGCTTTTGCATCGCTGCAACATGTTGATGAAATTGAGCCTCAGATGGCCAAGCGCGTGCTCAAAGATATGATCCAGGAGTCACAGACCACCATTTCTATTGAGCAGATCCAAGATTATGTGTGCGACTACTTTGGCATTGACACCAACAAGGTACGCGAAAAAACGCGCAAGCAGGAAATCGTAGAAGCTCGGCAAATTGCGATGTATCTGTCGAAACAGTTTACCGACTCGAGCTTAAAAACCATCGGACTTCACTTTGGCGGACGCGACCACTCAACCGTTATTCATGCCATATCTACTGTTGAAGAACGCATGCAGACCACTGCCAAGCACAAGCGCATCGTAGAAGAGTTGCATCAGAAAATTGAAGTATCCACGCTGTAACTTATGGAAACCCTGACGCTTAAAAGTCTCTCCTTTAAAGGATATCATGGATATTATGAGGAAGAGCGCAAGCAGGGAAATGATTTTGAAGTTGACATCATATTTTCAGCCGACTTACGCAAAGCTGGAGAAACAGATCAACTCGAAGATACAATTGATTACCAAAAGGTGCTCGGCACCATTAAAAAAGTGATGAACGGCCCTTCCCTTAAGCTCATTGAAACACTCACCAAGAAAATTGGTGACCAACTTTTCGAGCAATTTCCCACGGTCGCATCCCTTAAAGTATCTGTACGCAAGCTTCATCCACCTCTCGACGTAGAAACCGCATATTCTGAGATTACGATGCAATGGCAACGGTAGTTGTAGCACTGGGATCAAACGTAGGCAACCGGCATCAACACCTGATGGATGCCGCTGATTTTTTGGAGCAGCAATCAGAATATCCGTTGCAAAAGTCATCGATCTATATTACAGCGCCGGTAGGTCCCTCTACGCGGGACTTTTATAATGCGGTTGTAGTAATGGAGAGTAACAAAAATCCGAAACCGCTGATCAAAACGTTTAAAGATTTTGAACGGCAACATGGGCGCAGTGCTGATCAGCCAAGATGGAGTGCTCGCACGATCGATCTCGATATTATTTCGTATGGCGACTTGGTGATTCAAACGGATAATCTTATCATTCCGCATCCGGAATATCAGAAACGACTTTTTGTGTTAACGCCCCTGGCAGAAGTTATGCCCGACTGGAACGACCCCAAATCCGGAACTTCCATAGCACAACTAACGTCCGCGGCACCAGAGCTGAGACTTGAAAAAACAGATCTACGTTGGTAACTATGAAAAACGAGTTCGATTTTATTGCCATTGAAGGAGTCATTGGAGTAGGCAAAACATCCCTGGCAAAACTGCTAACCGAACGTCATAATGCACGTCTCGTCCTTGAACAGTTCGAAGAAAACCCCTTTCTGCCCAAGTTTTATAAAGATAGGGAGCGATATGCTTTTCCCACTCAGATGTCATTTTTAGCAAGTCGTTTTCAGCAGCAGCAAGAGATGCTCAGTAAGGATCTGTTTCAACAGATGACCATCTCGGATTATATCTTTGAAAAAGACCGCATCTTTGCCCGGCTCAATCTTGAAGATGATGAACTGGCGCTCTACGATACCATTTTCAAAATTATGGCGGGCATTTCTGCACAGCCTGATCTTGTCATTTACCTGCAATCCAACGTGGATCGACTCATGCAGAATATTAAGGAGCGCGACCGGGATTACGAGCGCGACATCTCCCGATCATACCTGAAGGAACTCAGTGATGCTTACAATCATTTTTTCCACCATTACAATAAATCACCCCTGATGATCATTAATACATCAGAGATTGATTTCGTTAGTAACGAAAAACACTTAGATTATATAGAAGAACAAATTTTCAATCAGCCCATTCGCGGCAATACGCATATACACATCACAGATTAACCGTAATGATTTTTCGCACCCTTTTATTTTTTTTGGTGATGTATCTTCTTATTAAGGTCATCAGCCGACTTTTTCTGCCTTCCGATTCAAAGAAAAAAAGCAGAAAAGGATCAAACTTTTTCTATCAGATGTATCAGCAGCAACAGAATCAGCAGAACCGCAATTCACGGTCCCAGAATTCTTCGAAACAGAATTTTGATCAAATTGAAGAGGCCGAATTTGAGGAAATCACCGACGAGGAAAAAACGACCTCAAAATCATCTGATTAACGCTTCAACATTCCTTATCTTTCGAAGCATTATTTCATTTACCCATAACCTCGAAAGCAGCTATTTCTCATGAACTACGAAGATCAGCTCGAAGAAGGATTATCGCTACTGCACGAAGGCGACTTTGATCATGCGCTGGATATTGCCCATCAGCTACAAAAAAAGGAGCCTGAATACTCTGATGGCTTCCACCTGGAAGGATTGGTATTCCAAAAGCTCAACCAATGGGAAAAAAGTATTGAAGCACTCGAAAAAGCCATTGAGTTGGAAGAGGAAAACAGCGGATACTATAACTTGCGCGGTTTTGCCAACATGCAGCTCGAGAACCTTGATAAAGCTATAGAAGACTTCGATAAGGCCATCGACCTGGATGATTCTCCGGCTGCTCACCGTAACAAGGTGCTGTATATGATCATGAATGGAGAAGCCAGCAAGGCCAATGAATACCTGCTCAATCGTATCAAACAAGATCCACAGGATGTAGAAAACTGGATCTTGATGGGCGACCTTTTACAGCGCGCCGGCCAAGATGAAAAGGCTCAAGGGTTCTATCAGCAAGCCAGAAAAATGGATCCGGACAACGAATACGTCAAGGAGCAGCTGGGCGAAATGTAGCAGGCCTTTTTCCGCATAAATTTTGTTTCTAATTTTCGGGATTAACTCCTATATTTGAGGCCTCGAAAATTTTGACCTTTACCCTGATGGTCCGCCTACACTGACGTTTCGGCGGACTTAACAGGTTTAGTTCCTTATTTTACTTATTGCCCTGGTGGCGGAATTGGTAGACGCGCTGGCTTGAGGGGTCAGTTCCCATTTAGGGAGTGCTGGTTCGACTCCAGTCCAGGGCACCACTCGAAAAGCTGTAAATCGTTGCACAAAATGGTTTACAGCTTTTTTATTTCATCCTCTAAATACTTCGATTACAGATCATATCAAAAGCCTGTAACAGTATCCTTTCCTCTTCTTTTGGCTTTTTACCTTATAACTACTTTCACTCAACTACTCTGTTCTTAATTAATTCAGAATACTCTATATCGGGAGATTAATCAATATGATAGCAACCTCTGTTGCCCTGGCTAATTACCTATACGCTTTCATGAAATTGTTATAGCATATCCATCTTTCATTGAGGGAGCTTAGGTACTTTGAAACATTTGTACCCGTAGTCAGTTGAAATAAACGCATATACGTCAACTTTTAGAAGACAGGTAACCTTTTTACAGTTCGATCGTCATATACGTTCCCTGCTTCTTCAAAGCATAAATTATCATCTATAATATCAGAATCATGAAATTTACAAAGCTACTATCCTTCACTGCGCTATCTTTCCTACTGATCTCTTTTCTTACCGGTTGTGATACCACCAATACTAACCCGGAACCGGGAGAAGGAAATGTTGCCCTCCAATTTAAAACCATTTCTGGCAACACTTCTGCTAAAACTGTCTCATCTGGCATTACCACTTCATCATCCCATGACTCGTTAGTTATTGAAGGGTCGAATGGCACCCTTCGGATTGATGACATCCGGTTTATCGTCGCAAAGTTCAAGTTGGAAGCCGCCGACAGCGACAATGACAGCGTTGAGGTTGAACCCGATGAATTTGAATCAAAAGCTTTCTGGGTCGACCTGCCGCTTGGCGAGGAGACATTAAGCCTGGGCAACAGCGCTATACAGGCCGGCCTTTATGAAGAACTTGAATTTGAAGTCGAAGACCTCGACTTCGACGATGGAGAAGAAGGGGAAGAACAAGAACACACAGCCTTGGCTGATTCCATTCGAACGGTATTTCCCGAATGGCCGGATGAAGCCAGTATGGTGATTACGGGTTCTTTTACTCCCAGCGATGGAGACCCACAATCGTTTAACGTATTTGCCGAAGCTGAAATCGAAATTGAACGGGAATTTGAACCGCCTCTCGAAATCACCGAAGAGAACGTACAACAAGTTGTATCAGTCCGTATCAATCCTACCCGATGGCTGCAGCAAGAAGACGGGTCCGTTTATGATCTTTCACAGTACGACTGGAGTGAATACGGCGAACTGTTGGAGTTTGAAGCCGAATTCGAAGATGGCGTTGAAGAAATTGAGGTAGACGAAGATGATTTCGATGATGATGAGGATGAGGACGACGAAGATGATAATGATGATTAGCCCGTGATTAAATAACATTATCTGTTAAACGCTGAAAAGCCCGGAGTACTGCTCCGGGCTTTTATTATTTAGGCAAGGTTGGCTTGAACTCTCATTGTAAACATCAAAACTTTACCCCCCCTCTTGCTTTCAAGGTAACATAGTCTTCCTTATCGTTTCTGCATGTACGGTTACCTCCTTTAAATTGACACCAATCCCATACCGATATAAAAATTAATAATCGTTTATTATACCTCTCTAAATTTATTCACGAATAAATATTCTGGAAGAATCTCTTTACAAAAACAGCTCTTATTTGTTTCTGTGTAATATAGTATCTATATATAAATAAACTTTTAAACTAATTACGTTGGGTACACCTGTTATGGAACGCACTTATTCTTTTTCGGAAACAGTTATTTGCGGGCTCATTGCTACATTTATGATGTCGATGCTATCATTTTTATCAAGCGGCATTGGCCTGCCTGTTATTGATGTAGGATACATGCTAAAGGAAATTTTTAATCATATCCATGAACAGGCCCCCTACAACATTCTATGGGGCAATGCAGCATACTATATAGGTGGTATTTTATTAGCCTTAATATGGGTTGTCTTTCTGGATAACAAACTCCCGGTTAACTGGCTGGCACAAGGCATTATCTATGGTGTTGTGATATCAATTATTGCTGCTGTTATAGTATCCCCCGCAATTTCTATGGCCGGAGGCGAATCATTCGGCATATTTTATATGGATACCTGGTTTCCGGTACTCAATATAGCAGCAGGATTGATTATGCATCTTGGGTATGGCATTACCTTGTTACTCTGCCTGGAATACTCCGGTCGATTTATAAAGGTTAACTCCTAAATGATTCTGTTTATCGAATGGCTTTTAAGCAAGACTATCATCCATTTTCATGTTCGATTGGCAGATAACTGATCATAAACGTCTTGAACAGTTAGAAGTGCGACACGCCCAGGAGCTCTTTCAGCTTACAGACCAGAATCGAGAATACCTTGCTCAATGGCTTCCCTGGGTTGATTCGGTCCAACAGCCAGACGATACTGTTGATTTCATAAAACAGACCCAAAAACAGTGGGTTGAAAATCAAAGCTTTCAGGCTGCCATCCTTGTAGATAATAATATTGCAGGAACCATTGGACACCACAAAATAGATTGGCAAAACCAGAAAACCTCGCTGGGATATTGGTTGGGCAAATCCTATCAGGGACGGGGAATTATGACAAAATGCTGTTCCGAAGTGGTTCGCCACGCTTTTAATAAGCTGGATCTGAACCGCGTTGAAATTTATTGTGCCATCGATAATAAAAAGAGCAGAGCAATTCCGGAACGCCTTGGGTTCACCCAAGAAGGGAGCCAAAAGGAAACCATTCAATTGAAGGACAAATTTAAAGACCGCATCATTTACCGTACTCTTAAATCAGAGTGGAATAGTAGCGCATAAAAAAAGTTCGGGAATTATTGTCACACTCAAGCTCTCCATTTCGTCTATTAATGTTACCATTGAATTAAAACGTAGCATTATGGATACTACTGACGAAATAACCGAGTTGTCATCAAAAGATGAACCCCGGCTCAAACCCATTGATAATCCCACCGGCATTAAAAAAAAGCTGGCTTACTGGTTCACCAAAAAGAAGCTTGGCAAGGTCATAACACCTGTAAAGGTTGTTCAGGCTCGCATGCCCGAGACGCTTTCTCTCTCGCAAAAACTGATGAGTATTGAGGATAACCTTTCGCTTTCAGATGAACTTATATTTTATATCAAAAGCTTTGTGGCCACACTTAATGGCTGTTCATTTTGTATCGACATTGCTAAAGCAGATGCCCAAGAGAATATTGATATCAGCAAATATGAGCAGCTGTTGAATTACCAATCCAGCGATGTATTTGATAAATCCGAAAAAGCAGCGCTCCAATATGTCGAACAAGCTACCCTTGAAAAACAAGTTGGTGATGTGGTATTTGAAGAGCTGCAAACCCATTATAATGAGAAAGAAATAGTAGAGATAACCTGGCTCAATGCCCTGGAAAATTACTATAACCTGATAAACCGACCTCTTGGAATAGCATCTGACAGCCTTTGTAACTCACAGCCTTAAACCATGAATAATAAGACTAAGATCTTTAACAGTTATCGATCTGAACTTACCAATATTGCTTATGGCATGCTGGGCAGTCTACACGATGCAAAAGATATTGTGCAAGATGGATATCTAAGATGGACAAACGTTTCTACCGATGATATTAAGAACCCGGAGGGATACCTCAAAACCATTATTAGTCGCCTCTGTATTGATCGCCTTCGATCTGCAAAGAATCAGAGAGAAGAGTATTACGGTCCATGGCTGCCACAACCAATAATAGGGGTCAGCAACAACCAACCTGATAGCAATATCGAGCTCCACGATGAACTAACTATTGCCTTATTACACCTGCTTGAAAACTTGCCGGTTGATCAGCGGGCCATTTACTTGCTCCACGATATCTTCGGATATACCTTTGAGGAAGTTGCTGAGATGGTCGATAAGAACGCCGCAGCTTGTCGGAAAGCGGCACAACGGGCCCGCCAACGAATTCAAAGTAATACTCTTCCGGATGATCTACCCAAAGAAGAAGAACAATACATTATTGAGCAATTTCTCCAAGCGCTGCAGGATAGGAATATTGACAAGCTCCAAGCTCTTTTAACCGATGATGCTGTTTTATATTCTGACGGTGGCGGCAAGGCTGAGGCTGCTCCCAAACCTATTATAAGTGCTAAAAAAATAAGCAAATTCTTAGTAAGCATCGCCGATAAAAATGAAGGGCATGTCGAAATAGAGTTCACCCATGTAAACAATCGGCTTGGGTTTAAAGTCTACATCAAGGGAGAACTCCACAGCATCTGGACATTTAGCCTCAAGAAAAATACAATCATAAGAATATTCTCGATCCTAAATCCTGATAAACTCCCCGATAAAAAATGATCGGAAAATTACGTGAATCAATTTAAACTATACCCCATCCCGCCCACTCAATTCCCCTCCCATTAATATCTCTATGTTACCTTTTTGGGCAAGGGCTACTATTAACATAGTTAACTCCCTCATTTAAATATTGCTCGCTTATCGAAAGAATTTCTTTTACAATAGTGTATACAACCAGTAAAAACGAAACTCTATTTGCAATAACACTACATCATCAGATCACTTTCATCTATCTTGATATACAACGAATAGCCTTCTTATGCAGAAAAAAGATTATAGCAAAACATACGAAGTGATCTGGGCCGATATGGATCCCAATCGTCACATGCGGCATTCGGTATATAATGACTATGCTGCCCAAACACGTATCGCTATGTTCCAGAGTTTTGGGCTACCCATTAAAGACATTGCCGAAATGAATCTTGGGCCTATCTTATTCAGGGAAGAAACAAAGTTTTTTAAAGAGATCGGGCTATCAGAACAAATTACAGTTACTTGTAAAGTGCTGACGATGCGTAAGGATGGTTCGCGTTGGTCTTTTCTCCACGAGATATTTAAGCAGAACGGTGACCAAGCAGCCCAAATCATTGTTGATGGAGCCTGGCTAAATCTGAAACAACGAAAGTTAGGAAAACCTCCTGATAAATTATTAGATGTTGTTATGCAGTTTCCGCGAACTGAATCATTCGAATGGCAAAACCAATAGTCAATTAATGTCAACAATTAGTTGGGAAGAATTTGAACAGGTCGACCTTCGAGTCGGAACGATCATCAAGGCCGAGGAATTTCCAGAAGCGAACAAACCTGCTTATAAGCTGTGGATACATTTCGGCAAAGAAATTGGGATCAAGAAGAGCAGTGCCCAAATTACATCCCTGTACTCAACAACCGATCTCATCGATAAACAAGTTATTGGCGTCATAAATTTTCCTCCCAAACAAATTGGACCCTTTATTTCTGAATGTCTCATTACCGGCTTTTACCGAGACGATGAAGGCGTAGTACTGGCAGTGCCCGATAAAAATATCCCTGATGGCAGCAAACTTAGTTAACGGTTAAACTTCGTAATACAAAATACTGTTACATAGTCTAAACTGGGTAGGGAAACCAACTATTATCAAATGGTCATATGCGTACACTTATCCTACTTTTATTTCTTCTCCCATTAGTGGGTACTGTTCAGGACTCCAATGCCCAGGCAGTCTTTATTTGGGACGATATCTCTAACGAGGAGTTCACCCTATGGGCTCAAAACAATCTCCCCTGCCCTGTTTATTTAAAAGCTGAACCCGATTCACTGGATACCAAGTTTGAGCGCTTTGTACCAAAGGGAGGGAAAGACAAGCTTATTCAACTGCCCATCGATTCATTAGATTCTCCTTCCGAATTCAAAGGACAGGTGCGATACCATCTCACGCTTGGTAATCCCAATGCAATTCACGATTCAAGCTATAAATATTTACTGCCCTACCCCAAGGGAAAGTCTCATATACTTATACAGGGAAATAACTCGGCTTTTACCCACAACATGCCAAACTCAAAGTATGCCTTCGATTTTAAGATGCCCGAAAACAGTCTGATCAGTGCTGCTCGCGGTGGAACGGTCGGATTTGTAAGTGTTAATAATAAAAAGGGCGGCGACAATGAGGATTATTTGCAACAAGCCAATAAAATTATGGTTTGCCATAATGACGGAACCATAGCCGTCTATGCCCATCTGCGACATAAGGGAGCCCTCGTCGATGTTGGTGAACAAGTTTACGCCGGGGAAGTTATCGGCTTTAGCGGCAATACCGGATTCTCGACCACCCCACATTTGCATTTTGTTGTTCTGGCCGGATCAAAGTCGGTACCGGTAACATTCAGAGAGCTTTCAGATCCCCTTCAAAGTGGTTTTGCTTATGAGCAAAAATTGAATTTTTCCCTCGAATAAAACTACTCTCTAAGGATCAACCCATCCCTCAAATCCTATGTAATATTCTTGGAAGAGAACGCTCCAAATAAATGTAATTTAATATCTCTCGTCAGCTGATCTTTTTATATTACTATATATTTATTCCAATAAAATTCATCAAATTCGACACGGATGGCAGGTCTAACCTTACAAAAATTCTACATACGAAGCTCCGTACTTCTACTATGCTTTTTGTTCATACCTTTTTTAGGAATTGCCCAACAAGACCGGCAGGAAAACACAACCACTAAGGCTCAAAAAGAAATAAAACTGGGACTTGCCTTAAGTGGAGGAGGCGCCAAGGGATTTGCACATATCGGCGTGCTTAAAGTACTGGAAGAAGAAGGAATTCCGGTCCATATGGTCAGTGGCACCAGCATGGGATCAATAATAGGCTCTTTATATGCCATCGGTTATTCCCCACAAGAAATCGAGGAAATAGCTCGAACTACGAACTGGAATATTCTTTTAAATGACAGTTATCAAATTAATCCACAGCAAATCTCAAACAGTATCCTAAAAAAGGATACCTATCTTGTTACGTTTCCCTTCGATAACAATAAGCTTTCGCTGCCGACCGGCCTTATTGATGGTCAAAACATCTCAATGATGCTCTATCGGCTGATGCTTCCCTTTCATGATGCTAGAGATTTTACAGAGCTCCCCATCCCATTCTCGGCGGTGGCAACCAACTTGGCTACGGGAAAACCAAAAAGCTTTTCCAGTGGCTATCTGCCCGACGTTGTCCGAGCCAGCATTGCCATTCCCAGCATTTTTAAACCGGTTAGCATTGACGGAGAAACATATATTGACGGAGGTGTTGCTCGAAATATACCCGTCGAAGATGTAGAAAATTTGGGGGCCGACTTCGTTATTGCATCCGATGTGGGAGAACCCATTAAAAATGTCGACAGCCTTAAAACATTTGTTGATATACTCTTCCAATCTGTAGGATTTCATCAACAGGAATCAGATACTATCCAAAAAGAAAAAACGGATATCTATATCCGTCCGAATATCAGCGGCTTTTCTACATTCAGCTATGAAAAGGTAGATGAGATTATTCGCCGCGGAGAACAGGCCACCCGGAAAGCACTCCCGAAAATCCAGAAAGCACTGGCAAAACACCAAACAGCACCTTCCGAATTTAAACCCATACGATCAACACGTCAGGATACCATCCTTGTCTCAAGTATTTCACTTAATAATCTAACCGGATTAGTACAGCAGCGACAAGTATTTCTTGGGCTTGATATACAACCACCGGAAACACTTACCCTCTCACAACTCGAACAAAAGATAAACCAACTCTACGCCTCAGGGCTCTTCAGCCAAATATCATATCGCCTGCAAAAAGATCAGAATAACAAGGGCAGTCATCTAGTCATGGAATTCCAACACAAAGAACAGGAATATGCCGGTTTTAGCATGCGATACGACAGCCAATATAAAGCGGCGCTATTATTCGGTGCCTCATTTACAGACAATATCTTTTTGAACGATCGGTTAACCATGCAGCTGAGAGCCGGTGAGATATTGGAGCTTACCGCAGATTACAGCATTCCAACCAGCCTTGTTCCACTTACTCACATGAAAACAAGGTTTAACCTCCAGCGCTCTCCCATCAATTATTACGACCAAAACCAGGCTTTATCAAGCATTGATGTGGAAAAGCTGTCATTTCAACCCTCATTCACCATGCGGTTCTGGCAACAAGTCGATTTTGAAGTTGGCTTCGAAACGGAGCTCTATAACTTAAATGAAGCCATTGGAAATACGCTTGTATTCGGCAATACTACATTTTTACTCAAACCCTTTTTGAGTGTTGATTTCAATACGCTGAATCGCCCCTATTTCCCGACGAAAGGACAAGATCTCAGTTTAAAAACCGAAATTTCAGAGCCCGGATGGGGAAGCTCGTCAACCTTTTTTCAGACTTCCGGCAGGTGGTTCTCTACCATTAAGCTTTTTGACGGAGTAAATATTTCCAACGAACTTTTTGCCGGATATTCTTCTACCTCAGAGTTGCCTCTGCATTACTATTATTATTTAGGAGGCCTGTCTCAAAACCCGGTTTTTGACCTCAAACAGCTACCTTTTATGGGGCATCCTGCGCAACAGCTTCGTGCTGCAAATATCAAAGGCCTCCGTTCAAACCTTCAGTTCAGGATAAATAAAAAAATCTATATCAGCGGGGGTATGAACCTTGCACATCTTGCCGAACAATGGACATTTAATCTGGATCAAGAACGGCTGGAAACCGGATATTCCCTTGCTGTTGGTGCCACTTCAATTGTAGGCCCCATTGAGGTGGCTCTGTCAACTCCAAATCTTACCAGCGGCTATGCCGTAAAGCTTAATCTGGGATATCATTTTTAAAAAATAACGCCCGGAGTGTTATCCCCGGGCATGAAATTAGAAATCAATAGAAACTAATCTTTAGTTGTTCCTAAAATCAGGTTCGGGCTCCGGTTTATTATCAAGGATCTCTTCAATTCGCTCCATAATATCCGGTGTCATCTGATCTACTACATCAATAGCTTTCATATTTTGCTTTACCTGCTCTGGCTTTGAGGCCCCGGTAATCACGGTGCTTACGTCCTCATTTTTTAAGCACCAAGCCAGTGCGAACTGCGGCATGGGAATTCCAGCTCCTTCTGCTACTTCAGCCAACTCCTTCACTTTATTTAGCTTTTGACGACCACTTTCGGTTTCGAGAAGTTTTTCACGCAGCCAGTCGTATTTATCGAGCGACAACCGGCTTCCTTCAGGCACCCCATCGTTATATTTGCCCGTTAATAACCCGCTGGCCAGCGGACTCCAGATAGTAGTACCCAGACCGATCTCATCATACAGCGGAGCAAATTCCTTTTCCACCTTGTCGCGCCGAAACATATTATACTGGGGCTGATCCATCAACGGTGGGCGAAGATGCTCTTGGCGTGCAAAATCATATGCCTGACGGATTTGACGAGCCGACCATTCACTGGTTCCCCAATATAAGGCCTTCCCTTCTTGTATCATCTGATGCATGCCCCGGACCGTTTCCTCAATAGGAGTATGCTTGTCCGGCCGATGGCAAAAAATAAGATCCACATAATCAGTTTGGAGGCGTTCTAATGCGGCTTCGGTACCCTCTTTGATATGTTTAAAAGAAAGTCCCTGATCGTTGGGACCTTCTCCGCCCCAAAATATTTTCGTGGACAGTACCAAATCTGTACGCTTCCATCCTGCTTTTTGAATAATATTACCCATCATAATTTCTGACCGTCCTTCAGCATAGACTTCAGCATTATCAAAAAAGTTGACTCCCGCGTCATAGGCTTCTTTCATCGACTCGTAAGCTGCGTCTTCGTCAATCTGATCACCGAAAGTAACCCATGATCCAAATGATAGCGCGGAAACTTTAAGTCCTGATCGTCCTAAAAATCTATATTCCATAATAATATTCTTGGCTCATTGATAATTTAATTAATAGTGTTTTACAATATACAACTACAAGGATTTTCAACGTAAAATCGTTTAAATATTGGACAAATTAACAAGAACAGTTTAGGGCGGAAATTGGCATTTATAGCACTTATATTGTGTGCAACATGAATGGGTTTCTACGAGATAGAAATCCGGTTATGAATATGATCGCACGAACAATACTATTTTTTTTACTATAGTAATTTACTGCGCTCATTTTTCTCGGTATGATCTAATTTTCAAAAATTAACCAACGAATTTCTGTCATGGCAAAGAGTATGGCTCAAACTGTAGAAGAATACATTGAAGAACTTCCCGAGTATCGCAGAGAACCGATAGAACAAATTCGGGAACTGATTCTGGATAATATTCCCGAGGGCTATGAAGAAACCATTAATTGGGGAATGATCAGCTATGAAATTCCACTTGAAAAATACCCGGACACCTATAACAATCAGCCGCTCAACTATATAGGTTTAGCCGCACAAGAGAATCACAACTCACTTTACCTGATGTCGGTATATCAGGATGAGGAACTCCAAGAATGGTTAGAAGAAGAGTTTGAAAAGGCCGGTAAAAAAATGGATATGGGTCGTTCTTGCCTTCGCTTCAACATGGTTACTGATTTGCCCCTGGAGCCTATCGCAACCATCATAGGTAAACATACGCCGGATGAGTTTATAGAAGCATACGAAGAGATACGTAAATAGATCCCCTTACATTTACTTCTCTTTTATAAACGGTAGGGCCAGCTTTTGTGTTACTGGATGTAACCAAGACGGACGACTTATAATTACATATAATATGGAACCTAATAGAATTACGGCCTTACTGTTTACAGCTATTGCTTTGGTAATATGTTCATCGGCTGTGGTACAGGCTCAAACCAATAAGAATACTGAAACCATGAGCTCAACAACAATGGAAGAAGCTACCTTCGGAGCCGGCTGTTTCTGGTGCGTCGAAGCTGTTTTTGAGGAGGTCAAGGGTGTAAAATCAGCCGTCGCCGGGTATGCAGGCGGGGAGCTCCCGAATCCCACCTACCGCCAGGTATCTTCGGGGCAAACCGGACACGCCGAAGTGGCACGCATTACTTTCGATCCCTCCATTATATCTTACGAACAGCTTCTTGAAGTCTTTTGGCACACGCACAATCCAACCACCAAGAACCGACAAGGTGCTGATGTAGGCCCCCAATATCGATCAGCTATTTTTTATCATAATGAAGAACAGAAAGAAATTGCTGAAAAATCGCTTAAAAAGACCGACAAGTCTGACCTCTGGGAAGATCCTATTGTTACTGAAATAGAGCCTCTTTCAAATTATTCGGTAGCCGAGAACTATCATCAGAACTATTACGAAAATAATCCCAATGCGGGATATTGCCAGGTAGTCATCGCTCCCAAGCTCAAAAAGTTCCGAAAGGACTTTCCACACTTGCTTAAAGATAAGGTGAAAGACTAATACCAAAAATCAGCCGCGATACATCTGACAAGGAAGGATACACAGGTCCTTTACGCTTCTCCATTTTTGCTGAACCGTAACTGGACATAGGTGCCATTATCACTACCTATCTCCCAATCTGCTTCTAACTGCTGAGCAAAGTTGTCGATAAGGTTCATACCCAGTGTATCACTCATTTCGGGCTGCAAATCATCTGGCAACCCTTTGCCATTATCACGTAACCGGGCATGCACCTGTCCACTATCTTCCGTTATACGGATCGCTATCGTGTTTGTACTGTCACTTTGACCATCAAAGGCATGTTTAAATGAGTTGGTGACCACTTCATTCACCAAAAGTGCAAAGGGCACCGCCCGCTCAATATCCAACTCAATGCTTTCGATATCAGTCCTTACATTGACATCTTGGGAAGAACCAATGGTATTTCGAATCGTTTCTACCAAATCCCCGATATATTGATCACAAGATATATTACCCAGGCTTTCGGAATTGTAGAGCTGCTCATGGATAAGCGCCATCGTTTGAATACGGCGCTCACTTTCCTCCAGCGTATCACGCAAGAGGGGATTGTCAGTTTCATACATCTGTAGCTGAAGTAATCCCGAAACAATAGCCAGGTTATTCTTTACCCGGTGGTGAATTTCCTTCAGCATCACCTTTTTTTCTTTAAGTGAGCTGGTTATCTCCTGTTCATACTTCTTCTCTTCCGTAATATCAATATACATTCCAAACCCCGCTATAGGATCACCATCAATATAAACAGGAATAGCTGCCATAATCACGTCGATCGGTTCTCCATCTTTGGTCAGACGCTTGGCTTCCCTGTTAAAACTGTCGGAAGCATATTCTTTCAATGGCATTCGGGGAATCTGTTCACGTTCTTCTTTCGGAACAATAAACTCATCAACATCTTTACCCTTGAGCTCTTCCTCGGCAAATCCAAACATATCTTCAAAGCTCTTATTAATATTCACCACCTTGTTATCAGGATCCACCATTACAATACCCGCCGGCGCATTCAAAAACAGATCGCGGAAAAGTTTCTCACTCCGGCGTAATTTTTCTCTGGCTTTTACCTGCTCCGACATGTCATGACCAACGCCGAGCAAATAATTGTTTCCATCTTGTTTAAATAGCTTACCCGTGAAATAATAAGGTATCTCCTGTCCATCTTTTGTTTTGAGCTTCGATTCTATCTCTGCCTGCCCAACTTCGAAAACTTTACCGATCTCTCGGCGTGCAGCATCCAATTCTTCCTCTCCAAAAAATACCTCCGGCGAAATCTGCTGCATATCTTCTGCCGTATAGCCTGTTTCGTCAAGCAGGTTCTGATTCCATCGGTGATAATTTCCATCCTCATCAAACATGTAGAAAACACCGGGCAAACTTTCTAACAAAGCCTCGTTAAATCGTTTCTCATGCCGCAGCTCCTTTTCCGTCCTTTTTTGCTCCGTAATATCAATCCCAACACACAAAAAATACTGTTCATTATCGATTTCAATGAAATACCCCCGCCAGAAAAAGGGAGCGGTTTCCCCCGATTTTGTTAACAGATCTAACTCTGTGCCCTTTCCTTTTTTTCGTCTAACCCGCTCTATCGCTTCTTTCAGCAACTCATGGTGTTCAGGCTTAATAATATCAAAAGCTGTTTTTGTTTTTAACTCATCACCTGAATAACCGGTGTAGCGCTCGGCATAACTATTCCACTCAATAAAATGGAAATCCTCATCCATCAACAGGTAGATACTTGGCAAGCTGTCTAAAATCGTATTAGTGTAGTTTCGCTGCTTAACAAGCGATCCTTCAATAGCTTTCCGTTTCTCAAAAGCAGCTATAATTCGAGAAACGGTTTTCAACAGCGAAATTTCTTCCTCATCCCAAGTACGCTTCTTTTGCGTATCTGCCGCCCCAATATATCCCTTCCACTCGCCTTCAATGGAAAAGGGAATAACCAAAATTGATTCTACCTCTTGGTCCTGTAAAATAGATTGTTCGGGATCCGGCAACTCATCGATCTGTGCATGGACCTTTTGAAGGGATGACAACTTTTCATGCAACCAGGGAACATCAGAATATTTAAACGTTCGATCGAGGTTTTCGATGATGGGCTCAACTCCGTCTTTGGTTACCTCCAATACCGGATCCAAATAGAGCTCATCTTCAATTTCTTTATTCTTATACAGAAACACACGATCAGCATCAGTTACATCCTGAAGCAGATCCAAACTCTTTTCGAGCGCCTCTGACGAATTACTCTCCAACAGTAATTTTGAGCTTTGAGAAATCACTTTTTCATATTCAAGGCGTTTCTGCAACTTTTCTTCTGCCTTTGTTCTCCGAGTAATCTCCTGCTTCAGCTCTTCCGTTTTATTTTCTTTTAGGGCTATCTCTGCTTTCTTTCGTTCGGTAATATCTATAGAAGAGCCATAAATAAGCCGATCTCCATCCTCATTTTCAATAACTTTTATTTCATCCCGAAGCCAAATATATTCTCCCCCTTTCGTCTTGAAGCGATACTCGTTAATAGCTCCACCATCCTCTTTAATCACTCTGGTGAACTGTCTAAAAACATCTTCTTTATCCTCCGGGTGAATGCGATTCGACCAGCCGTTCTTGTTTTCAACAAAATAAGAAGGCTTGAATCCCAAAATATTTTCGGAATTCTGACTAACAGAAAGAATGGGAAAATCCGATGTAACCGCACACGTAAATAAAATGACCGTTCCGCTGCTAAAAAGCTGTTCTATATCGTCAGAAAAACGAGTGCCTGGTTTTTCCTCCATCTATTATATACCCCTAATGTCAGTTTGTTAAATCACCAAAACCTATTATCGTATATATAAGGATTAAATTTCTTATTAGAAAATACTAATGTTTAAATTTCAATCACCAAACTACTCTCTCAAACTGGAATAGGTTATTTACGAACAATTTCAGAACATTAAAATTAAACGATCGCATTACATTTTAAGTTAAAAACCTGTGTACCAACAATCCTAAACCAATCATCTTTATTATGAAAACTATTGTATCAACCTTTTACAAGATTTCGCTTATTGCGTTCATGAGCTTATTTATAGCTACAACTACAATTGCACAAGAGCGCGCTAATGATGAACCTCGGGTAAGTCCTAATGCCACGGTGAGCCAAACTATTGGCACTACGGATATTACTATTACATATGGGCGTCCTGCTGTCAATGACCGAACCATCTTTGGTAATTTGGTCCCCTACGGCGAAGTTTGGCGAACAGGAGCTAATGAATCAACGGCTTTAGTTGTTTCTGATAACGTAACAATTGAAGGAAACGAACTGGAAGCTGGCACCTATTCACTCTATACTATCCCAGGAAAGGACGAATGGACCATCATTATTAACTCAAAGCTTTCATGGGGTACTCAGTACGATAAATCTAAAGACGTATTCCGATTTACGGTAGAACCTCAAGAAGCAGACTTTATGGAGCGTCTGCTATTCTATTTTGAGGATGTCTCAAATGAATCAGCAACCGTGGTATTACGCTGGGATACGACCAAAGTGCCCTTTACAATTAATATATAAAGCACATTATTTCGAAACTTAATCCTCTTAAATCATCGGTAAGCGGGGAAGCCTTACCCCATCACGGTCTACTTGTATTATTCGTTTTTTTCTGGGGCGCTAATTTTATATTAGCCGAAATTGCTCTTACCGAAATGTCTCCCATTGCATTCAGTGTTTCGCGCTTTGCGATGGGAGGCATTGCTATGTTTTTGGTGATGTACCTGCAATACCGAACCGAATGCAGTAATACTTCATCTGCGGTTCCTTTTTTACCGAAAATTCAAAGGGATGACTGGCCCCGACTGCTATTTGTCTCTGTAATCGGTGCTACACTAGCCCCATGGCTCGGAATTGAAGGATTAGGACTAACCCATGGAGCACGTGCTTCGCTCTGGTTGGCTCTCGGACCAGCTATCAGTACGGGTATCGGATACCTGTTCCGCACCGAACAAATGGGAATATTCGGATATGCCGGAGTCCTGCTTGCCGTAATAGGTACTGTTATTTTGGCTTGGGATGGACTGCAACCCGAACAAGGCTATTGGTTGGGCGACCTCATTCTTATAGTGGCATTAGCTCTCACTGTTATTGAGCTGCATGCTATTAAGCCCTTGGCACGCGAATACGGGTCTGTTTCTATCGTAGCTCTTCGTACTGCTATTGGGGGATCATTATACATTTTAATTGCCACCCCGGATTTAATTGAAGTAAGTTGGCTGTCGTTAGGCTTTTGGACATGGATCGCCATTTTAGCCGGTGGAGCTATCGGAGTAGGGATAGGTCAATGGGTAAAGGTACGAGCACTAAAAATACTGGGACCAACCCAGGTAGTGCTCTATGGGAATATGGTACCTATTGCAGCCTTGGTAATAGCTTGGTTTAGTATCGGTGAAAATCCCAGCCTGATGGAAATCATTTCCGCGGCCTTTATTATCACCGGTGCAATATTTATTCAAGTCATCGACAGTGACGCAGGAGCTACATCAACAATGCGTACACAAAAAGAGGAGGACTTAACCTTCTTCACCGAAACAAAACAGGAAAGCTGACCTAATAACGCAAAATAAAAAGGCGGGCCTGCCGACCCGCCTTTCCAAACTAATCATCTAAACATAACTATCTAGAAATTAAACGAAAGCTGCAGCATGATATTGCGCCTCTTTTATAATTCGTATTTCACCGAAAAGAAAAAGTGACGATCCGCATTGACAAAATACCCTGGCTCGTCAGGGACACCATCAAAGTTGGTATCAACGGGCGCTCCACTCGTGTAATAAATTTCATCTTCCAGATTTTTAACCTCTAAATGGAATGAGAGTTTATTTAACTCATAGCCCAGAGAGGCATTAAAAACCGTATAAGAGGGCAAGGTCATTTCAGGATTATTGGTAAGTTCTAAAAATGATTCGCTAACAAATTTACCAGACAGACCAATAGTCAAGTGATCGATCGGAAAAACCTTTAGCTTTCCATTAACGATCCATTCCGGACTCAAAATCGGTGTTTTATCTGTAAACGTATTTCCCGCTCCCGTAGTAAATGAATCTATCTTACTTTGCATATATGTCATGTTACCTTTAAACGTCAAAAAGTCTACGGGCAGATAATTCCATTGCAACTCTAATCCTGTACGGTAACTATCGGGGATATTCCGACGCTTCTGTACTCCAAAAGCAATCACTTCACCGATGGGCGCAATTTCATCCTGGAAATCCATATAAAAATAGTTCGCCTTAAAGGCCAGATCCTGATAATTCAGTTTGAGTCCTGCCTCGTAATCATCCACATGTTCCGGGTCAAAATTATCGGCACGGGCCTGACTGTAATTTGGGGGTCCCAACCGGAATCCGCCAAGAATATCAATACGAGTAGGTTCTCTGCCCATCCTTCCGGCAGAGGCATAGGCAGTGGTATTTTCGGTAACTGAATAACTGAATCCTATCTTGGGATTGATAAACGTCCAACTCTTCTCAATTGGCCCCTCCGGTGAAATACCGATAAAACTGTAATCCGGATTAATTGATAGCTGCTGAGTTCGGATTTGCAGATCGGCGAATACCTTCCAGTCGCTCTTCGACCATTCTACATTCGCAAACCAGCTGAACTCGTTCTTGTCTGATTTCTCGAAGTAGTAAGGATTATCAAAATCAGGGGCAAATGACTCTTCATTTATCCGATAAAAAAGGTAGCCGTGAATACCGGAGCTAACCTCCCAGTTCCCAGAATCCCAAAACCCGTTGATCATTAATCCGTAACGATCATTGTAAAGGGGATAGTTAATTTGCTCCAGCGTAGAGTCCGTATCAGAATAGGTATAAAAATAGTCGCCTCCCGATCCGCCGTAGTACAGTGACGCCGTTGTCGAAAATTTATCACTAAAAATATGAGTATGCTGCAGCTGTACCAACCGCTGCCCAAAATCATCGTCGTCGTTTTCGTTCAAATAATTCGTTCGGGGATCCTCTTCCAGATCACTCTCAGCCACGGCCATATAGCCCAGCCCATTTTTGGATCCCGCATCAAACGCATTGATCTTGATCATATCATTTTCACCAAAATAGCCACCGGAAAAGAAAAATGAGTGTGAATTCGTTTCAGTGTTATACCGGTAGCCGTCTGACATAATTTTGCTAAAGCTGCCATATAACGACCATTTATCGTCAATCATGCCAGAAGACATGCTGGTATTTACGCGGTAACTATCGTAGGATCCCAGCCCAACTTCCAACTGTCCACCCTGCTCGCGTCCCTCGATATTAATCGACTCAAAATTGATAGATCCGGCATAGGAGGCAACGCCATTGCTACTGGTGCCAACGCCGCGCTGTACCTGCACCGACTCAAAACTATTGCTGATGTCGGTAAAATTAGAAAAGAATACCCCGTGATCGATCATGTCGTTGAGCGGAACACCATTTAAGGTAATATTAATGCGTTCCTGGCTGATGCCCCGCAAACGCATACTACCGTAATTGGCCAACTTAGTACCAGACTCCGAGTATGAAAATATAGCCGGTGTCAAATCCTCCAGGTAATATGTGGGCTGCTCTCCATTATATACCTCCTCGAGCTCTTCCTTTTCAACAATACTTTGGGCCACAGGGTCATCCGATTCAGCCCGTACGCCCTGTATAATAATCTCTTCCAGACTTAGCGACGGACTTAGGTAAATCGTAAGATTATCTTTTACCGAGACCTCCCTCGTTTTGTAGCCTACATAACTGACTCTCAATGTCTCGGCATCCTCGGGAATATCGATCCTAAACGTTCCACTTTCGTTCGTTACTGCTCCATCATTAGAGTCTACCACGTAAACATTTGCCCCAACAATGGGTTGTTCCGTTTCCTCGTTGAGTACCTTACCCGTTATTGTTTGGGCAAAAAGAGATGTGCTGCTAATAAATATTAAGCACAGGAATATTGTGCTTTTAAGTAGTTTGGAAAACATAAGTTCCTCCGTCTTATTAGGTTCATAAGAGCGGGAGATGAACTTGCAAGAAATGCTGATCAATCCAGCAGCGGAATGATTATTTACGCTGCCTTGGTTTCCCTACGCCAGTGTTATCCGGTTCAGGTTCTCAGGGTATGATCTCAGCCTGCTGTTGCAAGCACCCCCAACCTTGGGTGATTTTTATTCAGTCCAAAGATAAGAGCCCTAGCTCGTATCTTCAAAATAAGTTTGAAAAATTAATAGGCTCAGGTGCGTATCCTCGAACACCACTCTTAACATAAAACAATCACGTTGAACAGGATTCTTGTATAGAAATCACATCAAAGATCCTACAACCTTATCAGAAATATTTATTCTATCTCAGGAGCATGCTATTTATGAGTAAATACAGGGTTGCGTGGATAATTTTAGATTAATCGAATATGTACTGATACTATGATATAAGTTCAGAATTAGTTTCTTTCTCTTCACAACCTTCATCAGACTTGTTTAAAAATACAAATAGAGTTTATTATGGATAGTTCTTGGATTTTTACCTCTTGGCAGACCGTTTTTATGGCGCTTATATCAACAATTGGTATTTATATTGTTTTAATTGTATTCACCCGCATATCCGGCCTTCGTTCTTTTTCCAAAATGTCGAGTTTTGACTTTGCTATCACGGTCGCTATTGGTTCTGTCCTGGCCAGTACTATTTTATTCAGGCCTCCATCTTTAGTACATGCCGCGGTTGCGATGGGATCACTTTTCGGAATCCAGATGCTTGTAGCTTATTTCCGAGGCAATTCTGCAATAATGCGCAAATTGGTTGATAATGAACCATTGCTACTAATGAAAAACACGGAAATTATTGAAGAGAACTTAAAAAGAGCGAAAGTAACACACTCCGATTTACGAGCTAAGCTTCGGGAAGCAAATGTAACAAAGATGACCCAGGTACAGGCCGTAGTAATGGAGTCAACCGGTGACATAGCAGTACTTCATCATGACGATCCTAACCATGATTTAGACGATGCACTTCTGGAAGGTGTACAGGGATGGAATAAATAGAAAATGATAGCGATCCCTCTTTAAATCAGAACCTTGAATATTTTGACTCACACTAACTGAGTTTTCCAAATAAGATTGGGGCTACCCAACATCCTCTGATCAACCTGAGCAAAATCCATCAGATTTCACGAAAATATTTCTTTACAAGCCATTGGATAGCCTCACTATCTATTGCCCTACCATAAATACAGCATTGCCAAACAACAGTTTCCCGTTGTACCAAAAAGCACGAAACAGCGGATTATCAACCATATAAACCACCGAACCCTGCCCCATATTCTGCACTCCAAATGTTAGGGTGTTTTCGAGCTCTTCTTCTGCCTTATATCCTACAAACCCACTCATATGAGCATCTTCTTTGGCAACCCCTACATTCCATCCGTCATCCAGATAGCCGTAGGCATCAGCGTCAAGTTTTAGGGAGAAGTAGCTATCTTCATACCCAAAAGCAAGGGGGTGGCTCGTATCCATCGATATCTCAAAAACAGATCCGGTATTACTGCCGGTGATATATTCGCGCTGCTGTTCTCCATAACGATCTAATTTAGCATTCGAGGATGTTTCAGCAGTAGAATCCTCGTTATTCTCCTTCCACTGAAGATCAAACCCATCCTTGCCGACCAGCATATTGTTAGCCTCTTTTAACGCAATGAGCTTACCGCCCGCTTCTACCCATTTTCGAACTTCCTGAAATCGCTCGTCGCTCAACTTATCATCATCAATTGCAGATGGCAAAATCAGCACATCATAATTATTGAGATTAACATCATCAAAATAGCTGGTATCAAGCAGCGTGATGGGATAAGTAATTTGCCGGTCAAAATAGTGCCAGACTTCTCCCACCCTGTTTGAGCTTGTCCCCTCACCGGCCAGTAAAGCTACTCGTGGCTTTTTGAGGTAGAGGACCGAAGATGATCCAAAATCAGGTCCCGACTGTACAAATCCGGTTTCAGCGGTCTGAATTTGTTGACTATGCTTGGCAGCAAGCCGTTGTACTACTTGGTCAAACCGTTCGCCCATACTTTTATTATCAGCTCGTGCAATGATCAACGTTCCCCGATCATACATGCGATCATCAATTTTAAATTCTTCGCTGGCATAACGCACTTTTATATTGTTATTCAATAAATCAGACAACATTCGAACATCCGTTAAATCCTGCCAGCGAGCTAAATATGCATAAGGGGATTCCCCAAAACTGCTTTCCATTTCTTCTTTTGAGTAATCAACCTTTTCTACCTCCAGTTGTTTCTTCAGGGCATATCCTTCAATTCCATAAGCATAATGCTGCTCCCATGCCGTAATATCATAGGTCACTGAATCAGCCAGATCGGGACGAGGTTCAAACAATATACGAGCCATTACCCCCTTTGGTTGATGAACACTCACCAAATAATCGTCTTCAGTGACCCGGATACGTTCTGTTTCGCCGGTTTGGTAGTTATACCCGCCCAACGTTTGCTCACGGGTCGCTTTCCCGTAATCAATCCGGTGCTTGTCTAACAAGCCAAAGAGGGCCTCCAATTTATCGGGATTATTATCACCTTTAACTACAAATGTCTTGTACTCTCCACGGGGATTATTCCGGGCTGTCTGATAGTAATCCGAAAACTCTCTTACCAGTTTCTCTGCATTTTTTGAGCTAACCTCTATGGTCGAAAGTCCGGTTGTAAAATGGTGAGTCAATCGATCGTCAAGGGTTAGTGTATCCCCTTCAGCCTGGACAATGCCCAGCCCCGCCATACTGTGGCCGGCCTGCTCGTAGGTCATGCCAATGGCCCCGTTAAAAGTTGGATAAGTATCTCCATAACTGGGATAGAAAAGATCAAATACTTCGCGGGTAAAATAGAGCCAGTTATTTTTATCAAAATACTTGGCATTATTTTCGCCGATCGTGTACTGAAACTCAGTCTGCCAGTCCGTAATGGCCTTATGAAAGGGCTTAGCAGCAGGGGCAAAGTAATAGGGCGAATTATAATCCTGTTCGTGGAAATCAACGTGAATATGCGGCATCCACTTTTGATATTCGTCCACACGCTGACGACTCTCCTTCTGCGTGAGCCAAGCCCAGTCACGATTCAGATCAAAATAATAATGATTAGTACGTCCGCCCGGCCACGGCTCGTGATGCTCGCGAGCTTCCACGTGGGCATTAAAATCTTCACCTACCATCTGCCTGAACCAACTCACATATCGTTGCCTCCCGTCCGGATTCAACATCGGATCCATAATCACAACGGTATTTCGCAACCACGATTTGGTCTTCTGGTTATCGAGACGTGTTAGCTCATAAATTGTTTTCATGGCCGCCTCACTACTGGATGTTTCATTACCATGCACATTATAGCTGAGCCAAACGATTGCTGTAGAGTCTGTGGAAGGGTCACCCTCTATTAGTCCCGTCCGCTTTAAATTATTAGTTCTTATCTCTTTCAGACGAGCAATATTTTCTTCATCTGATACATATGCCAGCATTAACTCCCGTCCTTCATAGGATTCTCCATATTCCTTGGCTTTTACCATATTTGATGTTTCAGCGACATACCAAAAGTAATCCATTACCTTATAATGGGGGGTCCACTGGCTACCTAACTCATAACCTAAAAATTCGGATGGCGATTGGATCTCATTTTGCGCTTGTACCGAAGTACTAAGCGTTATAAGAAATAACAAACATAAAAGTGTGCGAGAGATTAATTTCATAATATTTGTTGGTGATCAATAGTTAGCAATGCATAGAATGGAGCGTATTCATCGATTCTAAAAACGTCTTCTGTTATTCGCTTAACGCCTCATCAACCTGCTTTACAACGGTATCTACAATGGCATTGGGGATAGAAATCGACAAGTTATAATGAGCAATTTTCCAGGATTCTGCCTTTTTAACGAGCACCCCGGATCCACGCGCCGGCCCCAAGTTAGGCGTGTTCAGCGACTCATCAAACCAAGCCGTTTGTCCGTTATCAGATAGATAAACGTGTCGTTCAACGGGAGTAAAATCCCAGGCCTTACCTTCATCAAAATAAGGCTTAGCCCAAGGTTTGAATTCAGCAACGGTCCATCGTTCGGTAGCATCTGTGCCCATAAAAATGGAGTTGTCACTTGCAAAATGCATAAAATAGCGCTCAAAATTAGCTTCCGAGGCGGCCAAGTGCCAATCATCCAAAATGGTGTTAATTGCTTTTTTCTGCACTTTCCGAGATTGGTCATCCCCTGCCGAGCAACCGGTCATCAACATAACAAGAAGAGGAATGATTACGATATAGGTGATCCTTTTTTGCGTCATAATAAAGAGTGAATTTGTTTTGTGGAATGTATAAAAAATTTCAAAGCCAAAAGGAAGTAATTAATCCATTATAGCGCTGCTAAAAAAGAGTGCTATTTGTTACCTTTATCTATCAGAAAATTAAGAACAAAACTACCCGCTTTTTATGTCTGTAACAAATGATGAAATTGCTGATCGTCTGCGTGAAATTTATCAACTGATGCAACTTGCCGGCGAAAACAGATTTCGTGCTATAGCTTTTGACCGCGCCGCGCAAACGATAGAATCGTTAAATGAGGATATTAGCAACTATATTGAGAATGATTCGCTGACTGATATCAAAGGCATCGGCAACTCAATTGCAGAAGACATCAAATCATACGCCCAAACAGGGACTATTGAAGTGCTGGACAGCCTGCGCGAACGTATTCCCGAGGGCATTATCAAATGGTTAGACATTTCGGGCTTAGGACCTAAGAATATTGCAAAAATTCATGACCAACTGGGAATATCAGAACTTGAAGAACTAAAAGAAGCTTGTAAAGATGGCCGGGTAGCTTCTCTCGACGGACTGGGAGAAAAATCGGCGCAGAAAATTCTGAAATCTATTGAATGGATGGAACAGTTTGACGAACGCTGCCGTCTTGACGAAGCCACCGAAATTGCAGAGCCCATGTACGACTTTCTCAAAGATCAGAAAGGCGTTGAGGACATTGAAATTGCAGGCTCACTCCGTCGATCTAAGGAAACCATTGGCGATGTGGACATTCTCATTGGAGCCAACGAAAAGCATATCTCAAATCTTTTCGATGCCTTTGTGAATCACGAATTGGTTGTCGAAGTGCTGGGTCGCGGAGAAACAAAAAGCTCTATCCGAACCGGGAACGGGAGACAGGTCGACCTTCGTATCGTAAAACCCGAACAGTTTCCCGCCGCTCTCATGTATTTCACAGGCAGCAAAGAACATAACGTGGTACTGCGTCAACGCGCAAGAGAACGAGGACTTTCACTCAATGAATACGGGCTATTCCAGCTTGACGACAATGGGGATACCGATTTCGATCAGCCTATAGATTACAATTCCGAAACGGATATTTATGAAGAGTTGGACCTTCATTTTGTACCTCCGGAGCTGCGCGAAGACCGCGGGGAGATCGAGTTCTATGAATCCCATGAGTCCCTGAATTTGGTAACTGAAGATGATATCCGAGGAGTCCTTCATGCCCATAGCACATACAGCGATGGTAAATTTTCTATAAGGGAGATGGCCCAAGCCTGTATCGATCGCGGCTATGAGTATTTAGGAATGAGTGATCACTCTCAAACCGCTGCGTATGCCGGCGGGCTGTCGATTGATGAAATCAAACAGCAGTGGAAAGAGATTGATGAGCTTAATAAAGAGTTCGATGATAACGGCATTAACTTCAAAATATTTAAGGGAATCGAATCAGATATTCTGAGCGACGGAAGCTTAGATTATGAAGACGAGGTTCTTGAAGGATTCGATTTTGTTATCGCCAGCGTACATAACGGACTGGATATGTCGCGCGATAAAATGATGACACGCTTTCGCAATGCCATCAAAAACCCATATACAGATATCGTCGGGCATCCTACCGGGCGCCTTTTACTCCAGCGCGACGGCAGTGATTTAGATATGAACGAACTCATTGAGCTGGCCGCAGAACACAATACGGCAATTGAAATCAATGCTAATCCCCGCCGACTTGATTTGGACTGGCGTCATGGCAACAAAGCCAAAGAAGTAGACCTGATGTCTTCTATTAACCCAGACGCACACCGTAAAAAAGGCATTGATTACATTTCCTACGGGGTGCGCATCGCCCGCAAAGGCAAGTTCGAAAAGGAGCGTATTCTAAATACCAAAACTACGGAGCAACTTATCGATTGGTTTCAAAACCACCGGTAGCAATTAGGCGTGTTTTTCCGTCGATCCTCGCTTGACCAAAATCGGATCAGAAACCTCTTGAACAATGGGACTGTCAGCTGCACCAATCAGTTTGGTCATCTGCTTTATAGCATTAACACCAATGGTATACATTTTTTGATCAACGGTTGTCAAGTCAAGGTATTTACTTAGCTTAATATTGTCATATCCCATGACAGCGACATCCTCAGGCACCGATATACCCAAGCGTGACAGCGCGTACATTGCTCCCGTAGCAAGGGTATCATTCAAGCAGAAAATAGCTTCCGGAAATGCTCCTTGCTTATCGAATTTGTGGATAGCCTCAAAACCAGATTCTTCTGAAAATCCGGCATGCTTACTTATAGACCCCCGAACAAAGTACTCCTCTTTTACCTCAAGCCCCTGTTCACTTAGATAGTCCTGAAATCCTCGGGTACGCTCTTTCGTCATAGCTGATTTTTCTGCTGCCGAAATAATACCGATTGATTCATATCCCTGACTCACCAAATGCTCAGCAGCAATATATCCACCCTGATAATCATCAACCTGAAAATAGCTGTGCTCGGGATGTGTGGCATTAACCAGTACTGTTTTTACTTCAGTAGCTTGCAGCTGCTTGTGGATCCGTTCGGGAATATCAATTGAAATAATAATCAGCGAATCGGCAATCCCTCGTCCGAAAAACTCTTTCAGGCCTTGTTGAGGAGTATCCGATCCGGTATTGTAAATCATCATATCCAAATCGGTGTGACCGATCTCGTCTTTAATCCCTTTAAGTACCTCATTAAAATAGGGCGTTGTAAATGATGGCACCACTACCCCCAGAAGCTCCGCCTTGCTGCTGGCCAGCTTCCGAGCTGTTAAGCGCGGAGCATAATTCATCTCACGCATTGCTTTTAAAATACGCTTCTTTGTTTTGTCTGAAACCCGCGGTGAATCATTAAGTACCCGGGAAACAGTAGCTGTACTTACCCCAACTTTTTTTGCAATTTCGTAAATGGTAGGTTTCTTAGCCATAGCACAAGCAATTATCTCGCTTCAAAATATAATCCGTTCACTTTATTATTTTATATAACAAGTCTTACAGCACAATTTGGATAGTACATATTTTTGATGAACTATTTAAACTACAAAATAAAACAGGCATATTACGAGTTAATTAGATAAACACCGTTATAGAAACCTGCAATTATGAAAAGGACATTAACTTTCACGTTTACGCTGTTGCTGGGAATATTTTGGCTGTTGAGTAATACAACGGATATTAAAGCTCAACAATCCAAAAAGATAATTTTGGCAGGCTATAAACTTAAACCGCCCGTTTCTACCACCGGATCAGGCCTCGCTACCGTTACCCTGCATGGCGACACCTTAACAGTACAAGGTAAATTTGAAGATTTGAGTACTAACTACTCCGGGGCTTACCTGATGGTGAGCATTCGTGGTCAGGGTGGTAATCAGCTGTACCGCTTAAAAGCCGACCTCAACGATAAGAAAACAGGCGGAAAGCTACTGGGCAAACAAAATCGATTTATACTTTCACCGGCCCAAAAAGCACTATTGAAAAAAGGTGAACTTTATATCAATATCAGCACATTTGATAATCAAAAAGGAGAACTGCGGGGAAATATTGGACCTATGGGAGAATGATTATATTTGATCCCACATTTTATGGAATTACTCTTTTAGAAAACAGGTTATACTCTCCAAAATCAGAAAATAAATATTAAACGCTGACAACATTATTTTATGAAAATTGTTATTTCACCGGCAAAATCACTGGACTATGAAAGCGAACTGCCAACTGATAAAGCCACACAACCACGGTTTTTAGATGAGGCAGAAACACTCAACAACGAACTGGCTCAAAAATCAAAGGATGAACTTAAAGACCTCATGGATATCAGTCAGAACCTGGCTGACCTGAACTACGAACGTTACCAGAAATTCTCTACTCCCTTCAATAAAGATAACGCTCGTCCCTGTATATATGCATTTGACGGATCAGCCTATAAAGAATTAGACGCGTACTCCATTGATGAGTCTCATATTGATACCCTTCAAAATAGCCTGCGTGTTTTATCCGGGATGTATGGTATCCTTCGTCCACTGGATTTGATGCAACCCTACCGACTTGAAATGGGAACTAAGCTACAAGTTAATGGACATGATCGACTATACGACTACTGGGGAAACAGTCTCACCGAAGCCCTCAATGATGAACTTGAAGATGATGAACTGTTTGTGAACCTTGCCAGTAAGGAGTATTTCAAAGCGCTGCAACCCGATAAATTAAAAGTAGATGTCATCAAGCCAAAGTTTAAAGATTACAAAAATGGCAACTTAAAAACGATTGGCTTTTACGCTAAGAAGAACCGAGGTACCATGGCACGTTACCTTATCGAAAATGAGGTGGATAGCTATGAAGGATTATTGGGCTTTAACGGCAATGACTACAGCTACAGCGAAGAACACACTGAAGACAAAACGAAACCTGTCTTTATTCGCTAACAACTACCTTCCATCAAGTAGGGGCACGCTAAGCGTGCCCTTATAATATTTATATTCGGCTAAGTTCGCTCTAATCAGGGATCGGAAGTTTAATACTATTAACTGCCTGCCTTAGCAGTCTTTCCAAGTGGAATTTTATCAACCGCATCAAGCGCAGGAGTAGGATCTCCCATAATATAAAAGTGGATTCCCGGAGCGCCACCTTCTAACAATTCGGTGCATTGTTGAGCTGCCCATTCAACACCAATTTCTCGAGCATTATCAGGATCGGCCTGTACTTCATTCGACAGAGCTTCCGGTATATTCAAATGGAAAAACTTAGGCAGAAAGTTAAGATGTCGCTTGCGTGTAAGAACCTTTAACCCCGGCACTATCGGACACTCTATTCCGGCATCTCGACATTTTTCAACAAAACGAAAATAGGCATCATTGTTGAAAAACATCTGTGTAACAATGTAATCGCCGCCGGCATCAACTTTCTCTTTCAGTCTTGCGATATCAAAATCAAGATTAGGTGCCTCAAAATGCTTCTCGGGATACCCGGCTACCCCAACGCAAAAATTCGTCTCATGGGCATTAACAATATCTTCAAGGTATTCTCCTCGGTTCATATCCTTTACCTGTTTTACCAGATCAATAGCATATTTATTGTAAGTGCCATTTTTGATACGGGGAGTAGAATCATCGTTGGCATCTCCGCGAATAGCCAGCACATTATCGATCCCAAGAAAATTAAGCTCGATCAAGGCATCTTCCGTTTCCTCTTTCGTAAACCCTTCACAAATTAAATGAGGAACAGGATCCACATCGTATTTATGCTTTATGGCCGCACAGAGTCCTATCGTACCGGGACGCTTTCGTTTGATGTGACGCTTTATTGTTCCATCCGGCAGCTCCTCGTAATATGATTCCGCGGCATGATATGTCACATCAATAAAGGGCGGGTTATACTTCATCACTTTGTCCAGTGACTCAAAAACCTTATCCACCGATCCTCCTCTCTTTGGAGGAATAATCTCAAAAGAAATTAATGGTTCCGTTGCTCTACTGTAATGCTCAATGACTTTCATTTACTATACTTTTCTTTGTACCTTTGGGATCCAAAAACTTTTCTGCAAGTTACGCGATTTTCATAGAGAAAATCTAACAGTGTCTAAGGTAATCACTTCGTAGCTTAGTTGAAAAGTTTTTGTGCAACCACAAGCACCTTATAACCTATTACCTGGAAATAACTTACATGAAATTTGATCAAATTACCGATCTGTTAAAAGATCGCATCTTGATTCTGGATGGCGCCATGGGCACTATGATTCAGAATCATAATCTCACCGAAGACGACTATCGCGGCAAACGTTTTGCCAATTTTGATAAAGCTGATGATCTCAAAGGTAATAACGACCTGCTGAGTATCACCCAGCCCGATATCATTAAAGATATTCACCGCCAGTTCCTTTCTGCGGGATCTGATATCATAGAGACAAACACCTTTAACAGTACTTCCATTTCACAGGCCGACTATCAGATGGAAGATTTAGCCTATGAGCTCAATGTTGCGGCTGCAGAAAACGCTCGGGAAGTAGCCGACGAATTTACGGATAAAAATCCCGATAAGCCCCGCTTCGTAGCCGGTGCTGTCGGACCTACAAATAAAACGCTGTCGCTGTCACCGGATGTGGAAGATCCCGGCTATCGTGCAATTACATTTGACCAACTCAAAGAAGCTTACAGCGAACAAATTCGCGGATTAGTTGATGGCGGGGCTGATATCCTGCTTGTAGAAACAATATTTGATACGCTGAATGCCAAGGCTGCCATTTACGCTATTCACAAATTCCAGGAAGAAACCGGTAACGAAATTCCCGTCATGATTTCGGGAACCATCGTAGATCAAAGCGGGCGAACCTTATCCGGGCAGACGACCGAAGCTTTTTGGATTTCAGTATCCCACACCAAGAATCTACTGAGTGTAGGCCTCAACTGCTCCCTCGGATCCAAACAGATGCGTCCCTATATCGAGGAGTTGGCCAATATCGCAGATTGCCATACAAGTCTCTACCCCAATGCGGGTCTGCCCGATGAGATGGGCGATTACAATGAGACGCCTGAGTTTATGGCTGATCAGCTTCGCGATTATGCCAAATCGAATTTTGTGAATCTTGTAGGCGGATGTTGTGGAACAACTCCCGAACATATTGAAGCTATTGCCGAAGAAGCTCAAGATTGTACGCCCCGCGAAATTCCTGAGCAAAAGCCATACTTACGACTCAGCGGACTGGAGCCGCTGGTTGTTCGTCCTGACACTAACTTTGTAAATATCGGTGAACGCACCAACGTGATGGGATCGCGAAAATTCAAGCGGCTCATCAAAAATGAAGAGTACGAAGAAGCACTCTCTGTTGCACGTCAACAGGTAGAAAACGGTGCCCAGGTCATTGACATCAATATGGATGAGGGCATGCTCGAATCCGAAGAAGTGATGGTCGACTTTCTGCAGCTTATTGCCGCAGAACCCGATATTTCACGTGTCCCCATCATGATCGACTCCTCCAAATGGTCGGTACTTAAGGCAGGTCTAAAAGCTGCCCAGGGAAAATGTGTTGTAAATTCTATCTCACTAAAAGAAGGAGAAGAAGAGTTTAAGGAACATGCGCGCGAAATCCTCAACTTTGGTGGTGCTGTTGTGGTCATGGGCTTCGATGAAAAAGGACAGGCCGACAGCTACGAGCGGCGTATTGAGATTGCCGAACGTGCTTACAATATTCTCACCAATGAGGTTGGCTTTGCACCCCAAGATATTATCTTAGACCCCAATATCCTTACCGTTGCGACCGGCATCGAAGAACACAACAACTATGGGGTAGATTTTATTAAAGCTACTAAATGGATCAAGGAGAACCTCCCCCTTGCAAAAGTAAGTGGCGGACTCAGTAACATCTCCTTTTCTTTTCGTGGCAATAATAAAGTCCGCGAAGCCATGCATTCGGTGTTTCTTTATCATGCCATCAAAGCGGGGCTCGATATGGCTATCGTTAATGCCGGCCAACTTGAAATCTATGAAGAGATTCCCGAAAAACTGCGTGAACTTGTGGAGGATGTCATCCTCAACCGTCGGGATGACGCCACTGAACGCCTGGTAGATTATGCTGAGAAGATCAAGGATGATAAAACCGAAACAAAAGAGAAAACTCAGGAATGGCGCACCAAATCCGTCGAAAAACGGATAGAGCATGCGCTGGTTAAAGGCATTGTCGATCATATTGTAGACGATGTGGAGGAAGCCCGACAGAAATATGATCATCCTATTGAAGTGATTGAAGGTCCGATGATGTCCGGAATGGATGTCGTTGGCGACCTTTTTGGATCGGGGAAGATGTTTCTGCCGCAGGTAGTAAAAAGTGCGCGCGTGATGAAGAAAGGCGTGGCACATCTCATCCCCTATATCGAAAAAGAGAAAGAAAAAAATCAAAATAGCGAACCCAAAGCCAAAGTACTTCTGGCAACTGTTAAAGGCGACGTCCACGACATTGGGAAAAATATCGTTTCGGTAGTACTGCGCTGTAACAACTTTGACGTGATTGACCTCGGCGTTATGGTTCCGGCTGATAAAATCCTGGAGGAGGCTCGCAAACACAATGTAGATATTATTGGGCTGAGCGGCCTCATTACGCCCTCACTGGATGAGATGGTGCACGTAGCCAAAGAGCTGAAGCGAGAAAACTTCGAACAACCCTTAATGATTGGGGGTGCTACAACCTCACGCACACATACAGCAGTCAAAATTGAACCAAACTATGATCAACCTGTTGTACATGTTCTTGATGCCTCACGAAGTGTATCGGTAACGGGGAACCTCGTATCTAAAACACTACATGATGAATTCGTTAAGAAAATTAAAAATGATTACGTGAAGCTGCGAGAACGTCATGAGGGGCGTTCCAGCCGCAAGACCTATTTGCCGATACAAGAAGCCCGAGAAAATGCCACTCAAATCGACTGGGACTCATCAGAAATCATCAAACCAAACCAGCTGGGCATACAAGAGTTTGATAACTATCCACTGGAAGAAATCCGAAATTATATTGACTGGGGACCATTTTTCATTGCCTGGCAAATGAAAGGCAAGTTCCCGGATATCCTAGAAGACGAAAAGTACGGCGAAGAGGCACGCAAATTATACAAGGATGCGAATGAATTGTTGGATAAAATTATCGATCAGAAATTGCTCAAAGCCCGGGCAGTTCTTGGATTGTATCCTGCTAATTCGGTAGGTGATGATATAGAGCTCTATACCGACGACGATCGCGAAGAAGTACTCACAACGTTTCATATGCTACGTCAGCAAGCCAAGAAGCGAAAGGGACAACCCAATAAAGCACTTTCTGATTTTGTAGCTCCCAAAAATTCAGGAATTAAAGATTATATGGGCGGTTTTGCAGTGACCTGTGGCATTGGGGCTCCCGAACTGGTCAAGCAGTTTGAGGACAATCACGATGATTACAATGCCATACTCACTAAAGCACTGGCCGACCGGCTGGCCGAAGCTTTTACCGAACTGCTACATGAAAAGGTAAGAACAAATATCTGGGGATACGCACCGGATGAAGAATTAACCAATAAAGAACTCATTAAAGAGCAGTACGATGGTATTCGGCCAGCTCCCGGTTATCCGGCACAACCCGACCATACCGAAAAGCGTATTCTATTTGATCTGCTGGATGTGGAAGATAAAGCAGGAATTACATTAACAGAATCTTTTGCTATGCATCCCGCCGCCTCGGTTAGCGGATTATATTTTGCCAATCCGGAATCGGATTATTTTAACGTGGGTAATCTTACGAAAGACCAAGTTGAAGACTATGCCGAACGCAAAGCAATGAGCATTAAGGAAGTAGAACGTTGGCTGGGACCTAACTTGAATTATGATCCGGAGTAAGGGGAAGTGTTATTTTTAACCAAGGCTTATGAAGCTTTCAAACTTCAGCAAGTCATATCTTTATTTAATTTTCCTACGAATCCAACACGACACGTTCCCAACTAATATCACAATAGCACTGCCAACAACAGTGTACAGTGGCCAAGCAATCACAAGCGGTTCCCCGGGTAGAATAGTATGAATAGGTCCCTCTACCATAAACAGCAACGAGACTAAACCCACGAAGAAACCAATCATGGCATCGGTCTTGTCGGGTTCTGTAAAAAATCGCCCGAGTAGAAAGGCTCCGAGTAATCCCCCATAGGTATACGATGCAATCCCAAGACCAAGCTCTACAACGGCAGGACGCTCTCCCTCCTGCAACTGCAGATAGGCAAAAAAGAAGGCCGATCCGGTTAAAATTACGGCCCATATCATCGTAATGATACGCGATATTTTAAGATCTTCGGCTTGGGTATTATCACTCCCAAAATAAGGCTTATACAGATCCAGTGTTGTTGAGGATGCCAGCGAATTAAGAGACGAACTGAGACTACTCATTGCTGCCGCAAACAGTGAAGCAATAATTAATCCGGACAGACCAACCGGTAACTGCTCTACAATAAACTTCGCAAAAATTTCATCGGTTGTTGCCAATCCCAATTCCTGAGCGGACTGTGCATCGTAAAAAGCGTAGAGCAACAATCCAATAAACAAAAACAGTCCGAACTGTAACGCTACTACTACACCACTCCATACCAAAGCACGCTGACTGTTATTCACGTTACGAGTAGTAAGAAGACGCTGAACAATAAGTTGATCCGTCCCGTGCGAGGCTACGGAAAATATCGCCCCACCAATTAAGGCTGTAAAAAAGGTATAAGGCTGGGCAATAAAATCCGAAAATGACTGTCCGAATCCGAAATCAAGAATTTGCAACTTCCCTGCATCTGCAGCAATGGACATTGCGCCACTCAGGCCATTCGACAAATCAACAAGTATAATTCCTATGGCCAGCGCCGCCCCCCCGATATACACTCCCATCTGCATTACATCCATCCATACAACAGCCTTAATCCCTCCAATAAGGGTATAAATAAGTGTAATAATAGATATCGCCGCAATAGATAACAGATACACTTCGAAGTCAGTCCATCCTACAAAAGCACCTCCCAGGCGAAGTATAATGGCGAGGGGAATAGCTGTTGCAAAAAGACGCACACCATCGGCCAACAACCGGGTTATCATAAAGGTAGTACTTGTTGCATTACGCATGGAGGGTCCAAATCGCTGCTCCAAAAACTGGTAAGCCGTAGTCTGCTTCCCTTTAAAATAGGCCGGCAGCAGAAACTTGCTGACCAAAATACGCCCCACAATATAACCTAACGTAATTTGCAGAAATGTGAGATTCCCTCCGTAGGCTACCGCGGGAATACTGATAAACGTAAGGGTGCTTGTTTCGGTTGCCACTACTGAAAACATAACTGCCCACCACGGCAGCCCTTCCCCTCCCAAAAAATAATCGGAAGTAGAGGACTGACGACCGGCAGCGTATATCCCCAAACCCGCTACTCCAACAAGATATACTACAACGACAATATAATCTATTATGGAAAATTCCACCTATGCGTTCATTTATTGATATTTATACCGATTATTTCAAAGTCGTCATTATAGCGATTTATTTTTAGGATTACAGAACATACAATATTATTAAGCTGAATTATCCTCATGAATCATGTGCAATTCAATTTTACAAAACTGATTGGCATAAGTTTTCATTGCTATCAATACTTAAATACCATTGATTACAACTACTTGATATCTCATAAATCCAACATGGCATATTTATGAATCCCCTTGTGGAAAAACTCTATCAGATTGCTCAAAAACCGAGCAGAACTATTATCGGCTTAATGTCGGGAACTTCGCTGGACGGACTTGATATCGCCTTATGTCAAATTCATGGGAGTGGCAAACATACTGATATTGAACTCCAAAATTTTGAGACCCTTTCCTATGAACCAAGCTTTAAAAAACCTCTCAAAAATATTACCTCCGTCCCAAAAGCTTCAATGGAAGAGGTTTGTCTACTACACAGCCATCTCGGTAATTATCACGGAAAACTAATACTTAAAACACTTTCGAAATGGGGAGTTGACCAAACAGAGATCGACTGTATTGCCAGTCATGGCCAAACTGTCTACCATGCTCCCAAAAAACAGCACAATCAACCCGATATGCCCAATGCCACCCTTCAAATTGGGGATGGCGATCATATAGCTCATAAAACAGGTATTCTAACCATCAGCGACTTTCGTCAAAAACATACAGCAGCCGGAGGTGAAGGAGCGCCGATGGCCGGTTTTATTGATGAGATACTATTTACGCATGAAACCGAAGAGCGCATTCTTTTAAATATCGGGGGCATTGCCAACTTTACCTACCTGCCACCTCACTCATCCGATACAAAAGCAATTACTACCGATACCGGTCCCGGTAATACGCTCATTGACCGGACTGTCAAAAAATATTTTGATAAGGATTATGATCATGACGGTCGTATTGCAAAACGAGGCACAGTACATGCTGCTACGGTTAAAGTCCTCAAATCGGATTCCTATTTCCATAGACCAATACCCAAAACTACCGGCCCTGAAGTTTTTAATCTTGATTGGGTTGAAAGCCAGCTATCAAAAGCGGGCAGTACCAACCTCTCTGCTGAGGATTTAGTTGCCACCCTAACGCGGTTTACAGCAGAAACCATTGCTGAGACGATAAAAATCACTTTGAAAGAAGATTCTCACTCCTCACTTTTTGTAAGTGGTGGCGGGGTTCATAATCCGGTACTGATGGAGTGGCTTCAGGAGCTGTTGCCCAACTTTAATATTGATTCATTTGCAAACATTGGTTTCAATCCCGATGCCAAAGAGGCCGTCATTTTTGCAATATTAGCAAACGAGATGCTTGCCGGTGATGGATTTTCAATAGATTCAACCGGCAATAAAACCATTAATTTTGGGAAGATTTCTTTCCCTGCATGAATACTTACATCGACTTTTATTCAGCAGTAAAAGCAAGCTTTATGTCCCAAATAATTTTGTGGAAATTTAAAATTTCCGGGTTTGACTCTGACTTGGACTTAATCAAATAACATTATTATGCCCAGTAACGCCTCGAAAAATCGTTTAACATACTACGAAAATATTCCCACCAATATATTTAAGGATGCAACAGTAGCCTCAAAACATGTCGGTCAAGAGATTGCAAACCTTATCCGAGATAACAATGCCGTTGGCCAAGCCACCGTATTGGGGTTTGCTACCGGTTCAACGCCTAAACAAGTTTATGAGGAACTTATCCGCCTGCATCAAGAAGAAGGGCTTTCCTTCGAGCATGTTATTACATTTAACCTGGATGAATACTATCCCATGCAGCCTAACTCACTACAGAGTTATGTGCGATTTATGCATGAACATCTTTTCAATCACATCGATATTCCTGATGATCAAATTCATATCCCCGACGGAACAATCGACGAGGAAGAAATAAATGAATACTGTAGCTCTTACGAACAAAAGATACAAGATGCGGGCGGTATTGACATTCAACTGCTGGGCATAGGACGTACGGGCCACATTGGATTTAATGAACCGGGATCGCGCCCTGATTCACGTACCCGACTCATTACGCTTGACCGCATAACCCGCAAAGACGCAGCAAGTGATTTCTTTGGAGAAGAACATGTGCCACGACGTGCTATAACCATGGGAGTGGGTACCATTTTAGATGCTGATCGTATTATCATGATGGCATGGGGCGAAGGCAAAGCGCCCGTCATACAAGATGCTGTGGAAGGATCAGTACGCGAAAGCATTCCTGCCACCTATCTCCAAGAGCACGACAACGCTCAAGTAATCTTGGATGAGGCGGCATCCGAACATTTGACGCGGCGTAAAACGCCTTGGTTGTTAACCACCTGCAACTGGGATGATCACCTCATCCACAAAGGTGTGGTATGGCTCTGCCAGGAAACGCAAAAACCGGTCTTAAAACTAACCGATGAAGACTATAATGAACACGGGATGGGAGACCTTCTAACCCAATTTGGGCCGGCTTACGACATCAACCTGAAAGTTTTTAACGAATTACAGCATACTATCACCGGATGGCCCGGTGGAAAACCCAATGCAGAAGATATAAACCGCCCGGAACGTGCTGAGCCCTACCCCAAAAGGGTCATTGTATTTAGTCCCCATCCAGATGACGACGTTATCTCGATGGGTGGCACGCTAATTCGTCTTGTGGAACATAATCATGAGGTACATGTAGCTTACCAAACGTCCGGCAATATCGCTGTCTTTGACGATGATGTTATTCGCTTTGTGGATTTTGTATCTGATTACAACAAGATTTTTGATATAGAGCAGGAGGAAGCCGAAAAGATGCTCTCCAACGTCAAGCAATTTATAAATGAAAAGGAACCAGCCGAGGTCGACATCGATGAAATAAAGAAAATTAAAGGACTCATTCGACGGGGTGAAGCTAAAGCTGCCGCCCGCTATTGTGGGCTCCCTGAGGAACACTTACACTTTCTGGACATGCCCTTTTACGAAACGGGACGCGTCAAGAAAAAACCCCTATCCCAAGCCGATGTTGATATTATTGTTGACCTTCTGCGCAAAGTAAAACCAAACCAGGTTTATGCTGCCGGAGACTTATCTGATCCCCATGGCACACATCGCGTTTGTTTAAAAGCGATTCTTTCTGCCCTCGACATATGCAAAAACGATGACTGGATAGGTGATTGCTACGTTTGGCTTTACCGCGGAGCCTGGCAGGAATGGGATATCAACGAGATTGAGATGGCTGTACCCTTAAGCCCCCAAGAATTAGCAAAAAAGCGGCGTGCCATTTTTAAACACCAATCCCAGAAGGATCGTCCGCTATTCCCCGGACCTGATGAACGTGAGTTCTGGCAACGTGCCGAACAGCGTAACCGAAAAACTGCCCTGCTATATGATAAACTTGGTTTTGCCGAATACGAGGCCATAGAGGGTTTTGTCAGATATAAAAAACTAGATAAAAGATAAAACCCTATCTGATTTTATCTTTCCTATAATAAATGGACTCTATTGCTCCTCTACCCACTCATAAAACTTTTGAATGGCTTTGCCTCGATGGCTGATCTTGTTTTTTATTTTGGGATCCAATTCGGCAAATGTCTTTTTGTAAGAAGCAGGGACAAAAACCGGATCATATCCAAATCCTCCGGCCCCTTGCTCTTTTGTTCTAATAGTACCTCGACAAACACCCTCGAAGGTATAGAATCCTTCATCCGTAACTAACGCGGCAACAGTTCGAAATTGAGCACCCCGACGCTCCATGGGAACACCCGATAGCTCTTCCAACAGCTTGTCTACATTTTCCTGATAGGATGCATTTTCGCCGGCATAACGGGCCGAATACACCCCGGGACGTCCATTCAAAGCATCAACTTCCAGTCCGGTATCATCAGATAAAGCAGGGAAACCCGTCTCATTATGCACGTATCGTGCTTTTTTTAGAGCGTTACCCTCAAGTGTATCGGCGTCCTCCTCGACTTCTTCCAAAGCAGGGAAATCATAGGTTGATTTCAACTCAATACCCAAGGGGGCCAGTGTCGCACGAAGCTCTTCAATTTTATGCTCGTTGCGCGAAGCTAAAACAATAGTATCCATAATTTTTAATTGTCCCCTCCCTTACTCGGCACCTTTTGCTTCATTCAATATTTCCTGCATTTGATGCCATTTCAAGCGAGGACCGAATTGAGATACAACTTTTGATCCGGCAAGGCTTGCCAATTTCCCGGCTCCGGCAAATCCCATTCCGTTTGTAATACCATACAAGAAGGCCCCGGCATACATATCGCCTGCCCCATTGGTATCAATAGCACTTACATCGTAGGGCTCGATATCAATAAAGGTGTCGCCATCGTAGATCATAGCACCATTGGCCCCCTGTGTAATGACAAAACGCTTAGCCTCCTTTTTCAGGGCTTCTCGTGCCTCTTTTAAATCTTCCTTACCGGTATAAATTTTTGCCTCTTTTTCATTGCAAAAAAGAAGATCAACCGAAGCCCCAATAATCTCATCAAAACGACCTTTGAATCCCTCTACAATAGCAGGATCAGATAAGGTGAGTGCTGTTTTTGCATCATTTTGCTGGGCTATTTTCTTCGTCTTATTCATAGCCTCAAAACCATTTTCTGAAGTAACCAAATAACCTTCGATATATACATACTCGGAATCACGAATGGCCAGTTCATCAATTTCTTTGGTTGAAAGGTTTTGGGTAATCCCCAAATAGGTATTCATTGTTCGCTCGGCATCGTCAGTAACCATCACCAAACACTTACCGGTTATACCGTCTTCTCGCTCCTGTCGATCAAAGTTGGTATCAATACCGGCCTCTTTCATATCCTCCAAATACAGATCACCAAAGTGGTCCTTAGCCACCTTGCAAGAATAAAATGCTTTCCCTCCAAATTGACTAACAGCAAAAACAGTATTGGCTGCTGAACCACCCGGCTTTTCAACCGTTTCCTCTCTGCTAATGTCATTAATAAGGCGCGACTGGGTTTCCTCATCCACCAATGTCATAACCCCCTTCTCGACATCGTGCTTATCGAGAAACGCATCATCAATTTCGAACTCCATATCCACCAGCGCATTTCCAATACCGTAAACGTTGTACTTCTTTTTCATATAGGGATTTAATTATTCATACTGAAATTATGTCTATCAAATAATGAGCGGAAAATACGAACTCTTAACGGTTCAATAAAGTTCAGATCTGCAAATAAAAAAGGCACCTGCCTAATTAAAGGCAGATGCCAAAAACAATAAAACTCGACACTAATCCTTATTGGGAAATAATCGGATCAGGATCACCATCCGGATCACTTGAGGCAGATCCGTTACTTGTTGGATTACCACCTGTAACCAACAGCACTCCTGCTGCATGTGGACTTGCCATTGAGGTACCGCTGATTGTATTTGTACCTCCATCATTCCAAGTAGAAAGAATGTCAACACCAGGTGCAGCATATTCAACTGGGGGATCGGTAGGTCCTGACCAGTTCGAGAATGATGCAAATACATCACTTTCATCCGTAGCGGAAATTGTCCAGACATTATTATACTCAACACGGGCCGGTGAATAATTATTAGCATCATCACCATCATTACCAGCAGCCACGGCAAAATATACGCCTTGGTCAGCTGCATTTCGTACCGCATCATCTACAGCATTAGAAGTTCCACCGCCGAGACTCATATTAGCAACATCTCCCGCAGATGCATTTTGAGCAACATAATCAATACCATCAATAACACCAGAATAAGAACCACTTCCACGACTATCCAGCACTTTAACACCTACTACCGAGGCACCAGCTGCAACACCTACAACGCCACTATCATTATCCAGTGCGGCAATAGTACCAGCTACGTGAGTACCGTGACCATTGCCATCATCAGCACTTTTAGAATCCTTACCGCTAGTAATAAACGTTGCGCTTCGGGTTTCGTCTACATTCAAGTCGGGATGATCCAGATCAACCCCTGTATCAATTACCCAAGCAGTACCGCTGCTTGCTGTAGCACCGCCAACACGGTCAATACCCCATGGGGTTACTTGGTTACTTCCACCATCACCGCCATCATCTCCATCTTTACAGCCCGGCCATGGTGAACAAGCTCCCGGAGGCGCCAACGTAAACATTTGATCCTCTTCTATGTAGTCAATACGATCATCATTCCTGAGGTCTGCCAACTGGCTTTCTGACAACGAAGCAGCGAATCCCTGCAGTGCAACATCGTACTCGTTAAGAAGAGACTTCTCCTCTATGTTGTTATCCGTAAGAATTTGATTACGTACCTCCTTTGTTCTTTCAACATTACCAGCCAAAGATTTACCTTGCGTATCTTCATCCTTGAAGACCACAATGTATTGTCCCTCGATAGGCTGTGTGGTTTCTGATTTTAGTTCTTCTTGTTGATCTTCCTGATCGACATTAGTAGTTGGTTGATCACATGCGGTGATCCCAAAAACAACCAATGCTACAACCAAGGTTCCTCTAAATAATGCGTTTTGCATAATTTATCCCTGATTTATTAAAATTACATTCGCCATTTTAGCGAAAATGAAAGAGCAGGATTAAATGTTTTGATCTATTACCCTAAATTAATTTTGCAACCAAAACTTCCCGCTATAGATTTAAAAGATTGTAAAACACCCCATCCGTTACGGATAAAACAAATAATAAACATTAAAATATCTTAATATTTCTCTCGCAAGCATCTCATCAAGTTCTGTCGAAACATTTCAATAGCTCTATTGTAGACTTTACTCCAACAAGAAGCCACATTTGTCACTCATTTAATCCTAATTTCACTTGTTTATTTTACACCTTTAGGTTTCTTTAACAAGAAATGCCGAAGTCGATTTTATATAATAAGGCTGCTACTAATTTTTAACACTTTTCTGCTATCGTGCACCAGCTCATCCAGTTTTTAGAACAACGCTTATCCCAAAATCTGCCGGGTAGAAAGGCTCAAATCGAGATGGCCCCGGAACCGGTCGATGGGGGTGAAATCCGAGAAATGGAACCCCCACCGGAGGTCAATAAAAGCAGTGTTTTAATTTTACTTTTCCCCAATGAAAAAGATGATTTGGAGCTGGTGTTAACACTCAGAAGCCATGATATTGATCACGGTGGACAGATCAGCTTTCCCGGAGGACGTACTGAGAAAGGGGAGTCCCTGCAACAAACAGCACTCCGCGAAGCAAAAGAAGAAATTGGAGTACCCACTGATAGCGTAACGATCATTGGAGAACTAAGCGATCTATATGTAAGTCACTCAAATAATCTCGTTACACCCTTTGTTGGCTTTACAAATAGAAAACCTGATTTTATCACAAACCCCGCTGAAGTAGAGGAGGTTTTTGCTGTAGAATTACAGTCTCTGCTACATAAAAAAAATATCACCGTCGAAGACTGGGATCTCCACTCTTACACCTACCGGGTCCCTTACTGGGATGTCCACCAAGTTCCCCTCTGGGGAGCCACTGCTATGATGCTCAATGAATTCCTCGACCTGTGCCGAGAATTTGCTAATAAAAAAAGCTAACTCCCTTACGCCATAATGAAGGCCGAATACTGTACTCTTTGTGAACTTGAAACTCCAGATCCGCCCATTACTGATTCCGAAGTTGATGGCGTTTTTTGCTGCACGGGGTGCCTGCATGTATATAAACTACTGCAAAATATGGAGGGGGAACAGGCCGAGCAACTTCGCCGGCAAACCATTCAAAAAAGACATGAAGAGCAGGAAAAAGGCCCCCTTCCTGAAGATTATGCTGAAGCTTTTTTTAAGGTCAATGGTATGCACTGCTCAACCTGCGAATCATTCGTAGAAACATTGGCAGATCGAGAAGATGGTATTTATAAAAGCGAAGCCAGTTATGCTTCGGAAATGATAAAGGTTTATTATGATCCGCAATCAATAAGCCCTGAGTCTCTGCCGGATAAATTAAGTAAGATGGGCTACAAGGTTAAACCTGTGGAATCATCAGGACAAGAAGAGCAACTCAACGAAGTGGCCAGAATTATCATCGGTGGATTTTTTGGGATTATTGGGCTACTGCTATATGTACTTTTTCTGTATCCCACTTACTTAGGCAGTGGAGGTATCGTTCCTTTGACAACCTCAGAAAAGCTGTTCTTTACCTCCAACATTTTTGTGATGACTACCTTTGTTTTGGGATACACCGGCCTTCCTATTTTACGGGGGGCATGGGTTTCTATTTCTGTGCTAAAACCGAACATGGATTTACTCATTACCATTGCGGCCGTAAGCGCCTATTTATATAGTGTCGGAGCACTATTGACCGGATCTACGGAAGTCTATTTTGACGTTACTATGGCCATTATTCTGGTCGTTTCAATCGGTAATTATTATGAAAAAAAGATCAAGGCGGGCAAACAAGATTTATTGGAAAAGCTTACCGAGAAACAACTTCAATACGCGCGACTTCTTGAAAATAGTGAGTCCAAGAAAATATCCATTGAAGACCTTGAGCCGGGTGATCGTGTCTTGGTAAAAGCCGGTGAACGTATCCCCATTGATGGTACTATTATAAATGGTCAAGGCGTTGTTAATGAAGCACTGATGACAGGTGAATCAAAGCCTGTTTCCAAAAATATTGGGGATTCTGTACTGAGCGGCACTATTCTTACCCAAAATGCCCTCACTATCGAAATAGGCGACACCGTTGAAAGTACTATTGAGAACCTGATGCGAACAATGTGGAATATACAGTCGGCCCGACCCGGCCAACAGCGATTGGCTGATCGCATTGCTGCCTGGTTCGTTCCTGTTGTCATCCTTTTGGGAATAGCCACCTTCAGCTACCATATGTTAAGTGGTGCCGGGGCCACTGAATCCATGCTCTCATCACTGGCGGTACTTATTGTTTCTTGTCCCTGTGCGTTGGGATTGGCCACTCCCCTTGCCATTGCCTCGGGTATTCGCAGCGGACTTGAACACAAAATCATTTTTAAAACAGCAGCGGTGTTTGAGGAAAAGCTGGAAACGTCTACGGTCGCTTTTGATAAAACCGGTACTTTAACAACAGGTACAATGCAACTCCTTGATCAAGGAGAAAATGAACAAGCATTGCGCTATGCGGCCCAGTTAGAGCAATATGCAACGCACCCAATTGCAGAACCTATTGCTGTATATGCAATCGATCAAACCAATGTTGAAAATTTCACCTCCTGTTCTACGGGAGTCTACGGACAAATAGATGGCAACCAAATTTTTGTCGGACAGCCTGAATGGATTAGCGATCAACTAAAAGTTACTGAACCCCAATGGGAAAAAGTTAATGTATGCAGAAATGAAGGAAATATCCCGGTTGCAGTGGGATGGAATGGACAGGTAGAAAGCATACTTGTTGTCGGAGATCAAATTCGGACAGAAGCTTCAGACATCGTCAAAAGTCTGCAAGCAGCCGGCAAGAGGGTGGCTATTATTACCGGTGACAGCAAACAAGCGGGAAATGCAATACGTGAAAAGTTAAATCCAGATTTTCTTTTTACGGAAACACGTCCCGATTCCAAGTCAAATATTGTTGAGGAACTACGTAAATTTGGGCGCATTGCAATGATCGGTGATGGAAGCAACGACGCTCCAGCTCTTGCTCAAGCCGATCTTGGTATTGCTTTCGGCAACCTAACGGCTATTGCCGCTGACTCTGCTCATGTTGTTATTCCAAACGAGCGATTAACACTGATCCCTGCTGCCTTTAACGCCATATCACTAACTAAAAATCGTATACGCCAAAATCTGGGATGGGCCTTCCTCTATAACATCATTACGATACCTCTCGCTATTGCAGGAACAATCAACCCACTCTTTGCCGCCGTTGCCATGGCAACAAGTAGTCTTTTGGTAGTAGGAAATTCTTCGCGAGATATGAATCTTAAAACCGATACGTTTTATTCCTGATTATAGCGAACCGGTATTTTATGTAATGGGATCTCTTGGCTTACCCGAGTTGTAGAATCTGCTTCTTGCTGTTCAATGCTTACAAAAAGCTTTGTAGGAATATCGCCATTGGGCAAAGCCCATTCCCCATATATTTGTGCGGGTACTGTTTGCCTTACCTCCCAACTGCTACTATCAATACCCAGTAATATTTTTTTACTCTGTAGCCTTAGGCTATCAACTCGGATTTGCAGCTTCTCCTGACTTGTACTATCCATTGAAGTTATCCCCAACGCAAACCGCCACTCCTGTGCACTCACTTTTACACGAAGCTGATCAATAAGAACTGCCGATTCCTGATTAGCGAAAAGGGTATCTCCCTCACCAAATCCCCGTACCTCTGTTACATTGGTATCATTGCTATTAACATCTTTTTCGTCTTCAAAAATCTGAACATTAATGAGGTTAAAAAGGGTCATCAACTCCACCAGTACAGGAATTCCAATTCCTACAATCACTAAAATTTTAACCAACTTCTTAGTAGAATTATCGGATTTTTCCTCATACATAACGTCTCAATAAAAGATTCTTAATTCGGCAAATAAGACTTTATCCAAAAACAAAAAGCCCTTGTCCGTTTTAAAACTGATAACAGACAAGGACTTTCTTTCATCTAACAAATTTCAGGTTATCAAGAGGGCCTTGGCAATGCTCCGGGTGAAAAGATGCCATCGGCCACCATCTCCCAAAGCGGGAAGGCGTAAGCCAGAATTACCAGCACAAGTGCTAATGTAAACCAGAGTTTCATGTTATCCAATATAGCCGGTGTATGTTCAACACCTGATAATGGTTCCGGAATATGATCATCAACAGGTTTATCAGATTTTTCGCCGGCAAGCCATGACGCCACTACTACCCAAAGAAAGAGTATCAGTGAAATAGTAAGTATGGTTCCACCAATAGCAATCTGCCATTTCATTTCAGTCATCGTTCCAAAAATAGGCTCAAACTCGAAGCCCATATATTCAGGCTCTGCAGTTCGTCGGGGTACCCCTGCAAGTCCGGCACGGTGCATTGCGTTTGACATTAACGTCATTCCCAAAAACCAGGCGTAGGGTTGTATCAAGGCCAGCGTTTTATGCTTGAGCTTTCTACCGGTAAGCTGTGGGAGTAGCCAATATGTAATGGCCATAAAGGTTAGGGCTACTGCTGTTCCCACGGTCAAGTGAAAGTGTCCGGGCACCCAGATTGTATTGTGAATCAACAGATTTATATTCATCGACGCGTTGATCATACCACTGAATCCACCGGCAGCAAACATAATTCCCGCCAAAGCGCAACCTACAAAAGCAGGTCGATCCCACGGCAACTTTCCAATCCATTTGAGATATCCTTTTCCTCCGCGCTGACGCGCTCCGTGCTCCATACTTGCCACAACCGTAAACAACGTAATTAAACTTGGCAACAGAAGCAGAAGCGTACTTGCCATAGCATAGAACTTAAATCCAACCGAGATACCTGGATCAGCATATTGGTGATGGTACCCTACCGGAGTAGAAAGCAGCAAGAAAATGATAAAGACAATCCGAGTCATTGAATCACTGAATAAGCGTCCGCCTGAAAGCTTTGGCAAAATAGCATACCATACATAATAAGCCGGTAACAGCCAGAAGTACACAACAGCATGACCAAAGAACCAGAATAGCGTTCTTGGCAGTAAGGGTTCGATTTCTGTAACCAACCCAAGCGACCATGGAATCAATAGTCCCACAACCTCGAGCGCTAAGCCAATGGTACAAACATACCACATCAGCATCGTAAAGAGGGTCATAAATGAGAGGATAGGAATCCGTTCATTCGGATTTTCTCCACGCCATTTTCGGTATGACCAAAACCAGTCGGCACCCGCCATCCATGATCCGACAACGACCAGCGCCAAACCTATATAAAATAGGGGATGCGCCTGTAAGGGAGGATAAAAAGTATACAGGACCGCAGCTCGGATCGAACTATCCGGCACAAGACCACCCAGAATGGCCACAGTAGCCATAATCGTACCGATCGTCATTAACCAAAACCACGACCAGGTATAAGCCAAATTTTCAGGCTCGCGGTCAAGACTTCGGGTTACCCCCCAGACAAACAATCCGGCAATAAAAAAGGTGGTGAAAATGAGGGCCAGTAACACGCCGTGTCCTGTCAGTAGCGTATAATATTCGCCGGAGTTGAAGAATCCGCGAAATACATTGGTGCGGTGCAGGGCTTGGACAAATCCAAAGAACCCTCCAATAGCAAGCGCTATAAAAGCGACAATGAAATTAGCTTTGGCAACTTTTGCAGCTTTCGGATACTTGTGTATAAATGTCATTCTACCAGATTACTTTTATCAAACTCAGATTTAGGTACTACCTTTATTTTACCCTCCATAACATGGTGGGCCGGTCCACAATACTCATTACAAACGATTCCATATTCTCGTACTTCAGGAAAGATCGTCGTAAATTTTGCCACCTGTCCCGGTATAGCCATCGTATTTAGATTGGTACCCGCGACATCAAAACCGTGCAACACATCAGGGCTTGTTATATAAAAGGTAACCCTGGTATCTACTGGTACTTCAATCGGCTGGGCGGTACCCGGATTAAAGGCAAACTGAATAGTTTGTACATAAACTTCATATTCAGTCTGACCATTACGAGTAACTTCGCGTACACCCGGATTGCCAAACTTAGTGTCAGCTAGGTTTTGAGGATCAATGGTTGCATGATCTCCAATTACCTTTAAATCCATCGCTACAAAACCATACACTACGGTAGCGACAAAAAAGGCAATCAGTACAAAGGATAGTTTTATCCAGAACTGTTCGAACTTATGTATATGCATATTTTTAGTGTGTTAACTATTCTATGATGGAAGGTGCATTTCCGGCAAACTCTACGAAATACATAAATACCCACATCAATGCTACAATGGCAAAGTAGATTAACGTGAGCGTTAATGTTCCGTAAGGTTTATACTCATCGATGGTTACTTCGCGAACAATATCCGGATCTTGTTCTTCCCAACTCTTTCCAGATTCGTTACTGTTCGTTGATTTACTTGCTTCGTCTGGCATAACAAGAGACTTTATTTTGATTTAGCATGCCCAATTGTTTGGAGGCAATTAAGTATTAAATTAATATAACTTCAAGCCATAAATTTATTTAGATTCAATTTGCTGTAAAATCATAAAAACTTTTAAAAAGGCCTTTTATCTATAAAAGCTTCCACGTCCAACCAACTCAACAAAATGGATCAGCCTCCCAAAAATAAGTTGTTTGGATGTGTTTAACCTCTTTCACAAAAATAACATCCAGCTTATCAAAAGAGTATATGCCTTACAATACTATCATTGACGATGCACTCCGCCCTACTTCCATTCCAATAGCAATGCCCATACCACTTAACCCCGCAGCTATAAATCGTTTTTGATCGAGCTGTTTTATAATAGGTGTTTTGGTAGATGAAAATCCCATAATACCCGACCACTCGTTGTCAATCTCCCAAGTGTTCCCAAGCATTAAGGTTTGAGAGACAAAATCTTTAAGATGAGCCTTAATCATTTCGTTGTTCCCAAACTGATCCGTCTGTTCTCCATCTTTATCCAAGTTACGGGCACCGCCGATTAACAACCTGTCCCCGATATTCCTGAAATAGATATAACCGCGATCATGATGAAAGATCCCCTTCCAAGGCAAACTCTCTTGTTCATCCGTGACCATTACAAATCCGCGCGCCGGATTGATCTCAATATCCGACAACAATCTTTTCACAAACCCATTCGCTGCAAATAATACCTTACCTGCTCGCAAACTCGGACCATTTTCAATGTTTACCAACCCATTCTCAGCCACGCTCTGCACGGGACTACTCCATTTAATATCTATACCCAGCTCGCTTACCTTTCGGACCAGCGCCTCCATCATTTTACCAGGATGAAGCGCACCTTCCAGCCTGTTTCGTATAACCGGATAACCCTGAAGCTCACCTTTGGAATATACCTCATCTTCATTGATCAGCTCACTCATCCAATCATTAAAACTATCAATTTGGCTAACTACTTCTTCGAACTCTTTTTCGGATCTAAAAAACTCAAATCCTCCACAGTGTTCATACCCAATTGCCTCTTCCCCGAGCGTTTTCTTCAATAGCTGAAGCCCTTCATAACGACGCTTAATTCGTCTTTTAATATTCTTCTCGGATTCCTTTTTCATATCTGCCAAGTGTTCTCCAATCGAGCCTACACAAGCAAAACCAGCATTGCGAGTACTGGCTCCCTTTGGCAAAAATCCCCGTTCAAGTACCGTCACTCTGGCGGATGGATTTTTTTGCTTATAAAACAAAGCCGACGATAATCCCACTATCCCGGCTCCGACAATAGCAAGATCATACGGTTTCAAGAATGAATCTTCTTCCCAGAACGATGACGAATAACTCATATGTTTATCATTATTTACAAACTAATTGGTCATATCAAAACAAAATAAATAAAGCTCCTTAGCTTTTCGGAAGCGGCTCAAAAACCACTGAGGCCATTAAAGCCGCACCCGTTAAAAAGCATTCTTCATCAATATTGTACTTGGGATGGTGCCAGCTATAAGTCGATTGTGTTTTTTTACTGCCACTTCCCAAAAAGAAGAACGCTCCCGGAAACTCTTGCTGATAAAAAGCAAAGTCTTCACCGGCCATAATGGGATCATCCAACAAATGCACCTGCTCCTCACCCAAAATATTTTGAGCAACTTGCACCAAATTATTCGTCGCCCAATCAGTATTTGTTACCGCAGGGTATCCATAGTCAAAGTCAAAAGTGTACTCACCTCCCGAAGCTTCTGTTACTCCCTTAACAATTGCCTCAATACGAGTTTTAATCATATCAGCTGTTTCCTGGGCAAATGTTCTAACTGTCCCCAGCAACTCAACCTTTTCGGGGATAATATTATGTGCTGATCCTCCGCTGATCTTTCCCACTGTTACAACTGCTGGCTCAGTGGGATTCACATCTCTACTAACAATCGTTTGCAGTTGGCTCACAACTTGTGATGCCATTACTATGGGATCCACCGCCTCATGTGGGGATGCAGCATGTCCGCCCTTTCCAACAATTTCGACCTTGAACTCATCAGGACGTGCCATCAGCGGTCCCTCTTTTACGGCAATTTGCCCGGGCTCCAAGCCTGGGTAGGAATGTAATCCATAAATAACATCTACCCCCTTTTGCTGAAGGTATCCCGTCTCACAGAGAATTCGACCGCCCCCCGGAAGTTTTTCTTCACCGGGTTGAAAAACCAGTAATACCGTCCCTTCTATTTCATCTCTCAGATCGGAAAGAATGTGAGCGGCTCCCAGCAAATTTGCTGTATGAGCATCATGTCCGCAGCAGTGAGCAATCCCTGCATTCTTAGATAAAAAATCACGTTTGTGATCTCCTTCTTCGCTTATAGGCAAAGCATCGATATCGGCTCGTAACGCCACAACTTTTTGAGAAGACTTTCCACCTTCAATTATCCCAACACACCCTGTCTCAAGGGGACGGTCAACAGCAATATCAAGTTCTTCAAGCTGCTCAATAATATACTCAGTCGTCTCATACTCTTGATAACTCAACTCCGGATGGCGATGCAGGTGGCGACGCATATCCACCATTTTGCTGTGATATGTTTTTGCCTTCTCTTTAAATTTAGTTACTTCCATATATTCTTTTTTTGTTGAGATGAGTTGTTCTTGAAAATAGAAATTTTATTGACAGTGTATGAAGATAATTCTGCAACAATATCGATGCATTTATCGTACACTTTTCAAGTTAAACAAATGTATCATTCAATGACTTAGCCAGAAAACTATGATTAAGCGTAATATTTCCTGGGAAATTGTATTAGCCGGTATCGCCTTTATCGGCATTGCCATTTATCTGCTTGCTAATATCCCTTCTGATTCCTCTTCTACATATGCCGTATCGGATTCAGAAAAAAACCTTCGAACAGCTCCAACACCCCCTTCGATGCCGAGTGCCATCGTAATAGACCTCCAAAATCTTAAATCGCTTAAGAATCTTGACCAGCTTCGTAACATCAAAGATTTGGAGAAGCTCAAAGAAGTCGAATTTGAAATCAAGAATCTCGATAAGTTTATACAGCAGCATGCACAGAATGAGATCAATGAGGAAAGTTTAGAAGTTGAATTGCAACAACTCGAGCAGGAACTGCAAAAAGTTAACCAAAATGAATTCAACGTCAAGCTCCAAGATCAAAAACTGTATATCAATCAAAAGTACGATGTAGATGAATCGCAGTGGACAGAAGTGAGCTCCGGCGTTTTTGTATATCAAGACTCGTTCTCTGCCGAAGATTTACAATCGGTCGACTTCTCAATTGAATTTGGAAACCTGAACATCGTAGGCAATGGGTCATCTAACAGTAAAGTCACCCTTCGCGCGACCGGAGATATTGAAAATCCCGCTGTAATTACCAAACAACTGAACATCCTGAAAAATAGTGCTAATTCTGAAGGGAAATTTGAGGTTACCACTGTCAAAGGAAGCTCAATTTCTGAAATGATAAATCTGGAGGCCACCTTGTCTGTCCCCCAGAATATTGCTCTTTTAGCTAAAACATCCGGCGGACATATTACCGCAAGCCAATTAAAGAAGTCCCAAAAACTAAATACCTCCGGCGGACATATTACCCTGTCAGATATTGACGGAACAACCAATGCCAAAACAGGTGGCGGACACATCACCGCCAATAGAGTTTTTGGTGACATAACAATGAGTACAGGAGGTGGACATATCAAGATGGACCAAACTGGCGGAAACCTCAATGTTAAGACAGGCGGCGGTCATATTGACATACAAGATGCCGAAGGAAGCATTACTGCCAAAACCTCCGGCGGCAATATATCTTCCTCTATTAAATCAGTTCAAGATCAGTTGCGCTTCTCCACTTCTGCCGGTAATATCTCGTTATCATTGCCAAAAGACATCGATGCCGACTTGGATATATCCGGCACGTCAGTAAATTTGGAGGACGGATTTAATTTTAATGGTACTAAAAATAGGGGTAGTATTACCGGCACACTTAACAGTGGCGGGCTGCCAATCGTTATCAACTGCGGATATGGAAATGTAAATATCAGCACGAATAATTAATGACTGACCCAACGGAACAACAATCAAAACTGGTAATTACACGCGACGGCTCCCACACAGTTTATTCTTCTCAGTTTGAGCAGCACTACCACAATCCCAACGGTGCTGTAGCAGAGAGCAAGCATGTTTTTTTTGAGCAGTCTTCACTGTTGGATGATATTAGAAGTTCCAATTCTGTTACCATCTTGGAAGTGGGCTTTGGCACCGGGCTTAATTTTCTTTTGCTGATGGACTATATGCGGGAAGCGGGATCAGAGTCTACTATTGATTTCTACTCTGTTGAGGGGTTTCCAATCAGCCCCCACACTGTAGATAACCTAAACTACGACCAGCATCTCAATCATCCCGAACTGGCTGATCATTTACCCGTTATATTTAATGAGTTATCTGACGGGATGAATGATATTTCGATCACCTCTAATATTACCCTTCGTTTATTTAACGGACTTTTTGAGAAGTTCCATCCAAATAACTTACAAGCTGATTACATTTTCCATGATGCTTTTTCTCCAGATGTAAATCCTGAATTGTGGACGGGTGATACATTTAAAAAGTTAGGCAATGTCAGCAGCAGTTATGCAGTACTGACCACCTATTGTGCGGCCTCGCAGGCGCAGGGAGCTATGGCGTGGGCTGGATGGAAGGTTGCCAAAACACAGGGCGCTTTGGGTAAACGAGAAATGATTGTTGCTTCCCAAAGTGAGGAACCGCTGGCAGACTTTAGTCGCATCAACGAAGAGCACTACGCCCGCCGTTATCAAGAAGGAGATTTTGATTAGCTTCCCTTCCCGATAGCAACTACAGCTATCAATAAAAGTTATTGGCTTTTTTCCTGGCTCTGAAAACGCCGCAGCAATCGCCCTAAAAACTTTTCGGCATATACCTTGTTGATATGATCCATGTCTGCCAGTAACACCAACCGCTCTTTGCTGCGCGAAAATGCCACATTCAATAATCGCGGCACAGCCAGTCCGTTTTTCTCTTCATCGAATGGTCGTACCGAATAATGACGGCGTCGGCCGTATTGCTGCTCACCGCTCATTACCGTATCAAAAAGGATGACGTCTTTTTCTCGTCCCTGAAAAGTATGGATCGTCCCAACCTCGATCATTCCAAAATCATTTTCATACAGCTCATTTCGAATATCATACACCGTACTTCGAAACGGCACAATAATTCCGATCTCCTCGACCGGCACCTGATTTTTCAGAACCAGTCGCCTTACCATTTTAATCAAAATATGACTGTGTACTTCATTAACGGGGCTAAATCCACGCCCTTCATCCTTTTGCGTTAGAACCGGACCATACTTTTGGCTATCAATCACATTAACTGTGGGCGCACTACTCTCTTGCGGAGTGATAGCCGGATCTAAATCCTCATCTGCTTCTGCTGTTTTCAATCGCCCTTCATAAAACACCGTGCTCAACACTTCAGCCAGATCTTCATTCAATCGGTACTGTGTATCATAAAAAGTAGTTAAGGGACGATTCTTATCATGCCATTTAAACAAATCTTCAGTGGTATCAGCACCGGATGCAAAAGTAAAAATATCTTCTTCCAGAAATTTACGTGCATGCGTATCATCCGTCAACGCAATCGGGGGCAACTGCATGGGATCCCCAACTACCACAATATGCGACTTAGCCTTGGCTGCAAGCACCATCAAGTAGGGCAAATTGGCCATTGAAGCCTCATCAATCACTACCGCATCAAACGTTTGTCCGTCGAAAAGATCAGACGTACATACCTTGGCTAAGGTAGTAGCCACCAACTGCTTTTTTTCTAACTCAACTCGTTCATTAACCGTAATCAATCGATCAATTTTTTCTTCGAGAGCAGCTTCACCCCCATGTTCATCTACACGTTCCCCCAGCATATTGATACGTTCATCCAGCTCCTGAGGAACACTTTCACCGTGCTCCATCAGGTTATCAATTTCTTTCTGCAGCTTTTGATATTCCCCCAATAGATTATCTAAATTCCCTGCCTTTTCCTTGCCCTCCTGTTTCTTCTGTTCAACATGCTGATCAAAAAGCACATTCGCCAGACGATCACTGTCCAGGGCCATCTCACCAAATCGTGTTACCTTTTCTTCAAGGTGCTCCTTTTCTACTGAAGTTAAAGCCTGTAATGCACTCAACAATCCTACATCCACCGCCCGATTTGTGTTGGCGGCAAACAATACGCGCTTACCCTTGATCAGATAGTTGGCAATCATAAATCCAAGTGTAGAAGTCTTGCCCGTACCCGGTGGACCCCAAACGTAGAGCACTTCATTTTGCAAGGACTTTATAAGTGACTCATGCTGTGATTCATTTCTACGGCTGTCATCCAGTATCCGAGTACTCTCATCATCTGTATGATATTTTTGGGAATCCGGGTAAAACAAGCGCCCCATTCGTTTACGAGCTTCTTTATTATTTGAATCGAGCAGCTTTTCCAGCTCCATCCGCAGCCGACGCAATACGAAATCATTTTCCCACTCCAATTTCACTTTAGGCAACGTGGATCCAAAATTATGCGGAAAGTGAAGCACCACCTTTTCATCCTCCACCGTCACCGGATACAGCTCCAGCTCATCCTCATGATCTTCCATTTCCCCCTTGATGACTTCCGCAAATCGGAGAGACGTATTACGTGATTCAAACTCATAATAAAACGTATTCGGAGGATGATCTTCGCGCCGCTTGCCATCAAAAAGCACATCCCGAGCCGGCTTTGCGCGTACGGTATCAATCTCTGAGGAAACCGCCTCGATCGCGCGATTCAACAACTTTTTTATGTTCTTATCAGACAACTGGTTACTGGTTACTGGTTACTGGTTACTGGTTACTGGAATGTGAAGGTAGAATATGAAAAGTCAACCGCTTCTATAATTCCTATTTTTTCATTTAAAATTCTTAATTTCCTACTGATCCCAAAGCTCGGCACGAATCGTATTTGCACTCTGCTCAGAAATGCTGTACTCAAGCTTCGTTCGCCTGCGTTCAGGAATCTTTTTTTCTACCAGCTTGGCACTTTCTGAAGTGTATAAAATCAGGTCAGTTTCTCGGACAAAAAGGGGTAACGATTCGCCATAGGTAGCTCCGGCTACAAACGATCCGCCAAACTTGATGCTTACCTTTAGCTCATCAATAATCTTGGGTATTGACTGATCATCAGATGTTACTAACCCTATAGTGTCAATGGCTGCACGATCCACAATAGATAATAGCGTATCGGGATTGATGTTATACACAATGGGTAACAGCCGACCTTTTTCGGCAAATCCCCGAAACTTATTTACCAGTTGAACCGGTACAAAAAGGGCATCAAACTTAACCGTTTCGTTATACTGATTAGCATTTAAAATTTTACTACGGACTCCCACTTCTTTTTTAATAGCCTCCGCCAGCATGTGTCCAAGCTCGTTGGTTTCGCCAATACTGGCACAGGTTTCAATACGATCGGGCCAATCCATAAAGCTAAGCTGTTCCTGAAATAACTCATCAATTTCTGATTCATCCAGCCCATAGCCAATCAACTCTTCCAAGAGCTTTCGCATCTTCTCAGCCCCAATTTCAAGCCGATCTGCTTTGTCGAGATTCGTATTCTGCCTTTCTACGATAAAGCCTTTACCACGTTCTCCGCGAATAAGTCCTTCGTCTGCTAAAATATGATACGCTTTTCGAACCGTATGGAAACTGGATTCAAGCTGTTGACCCAGCTCACGGGTCGACGGCAAAGTTTCGCCCACCTGGAACTGCTTGGTTGCAATCATCAGGCGGATGCGATCAGCTATATATTTTGCAGAGGTTTTCAACGGGTACGAATAATGTTAACAATTAACGCACAAAAGATAGGTGTTTCACTGCTCTTTCTCACAGATGAATTAAAAATAAAAAAAGCCTGCTCCGATTACCGAAGCAGGCTTTTCATCAATGCTAAAGAAGTTACTATAAGCGCAGCCCCTCGAAGTTATACTTGAGGGATATCCAGAATGTACGTCCCATCGGTGGAGTTCCCAGCTGGTCTACTTTCTCAGTATCGAACACATTATTTACACTGGCCTGTAATGAAAGACCGGTATCCATAACATCGAATCCAAGCGAAACATCGAGCTCAAACTTTGAAGGAAGCTCTTCTTTATCCGTAAAATCCCCATTATCATCCAACAAGACATTCGTATTCCAGTAGCCGGATAGAAACTGGTAACTGTCTTGCCAGCGACCGTTGATCTTAACAAAAGGATTTCGAAGTGCATCACTGTCAAAGAGCTGTTTAGCTGTAAATCCACCCTTAATTTTTAGGGGTGGTGTATTCAACGGCAGCTGAGCATCGGTAGTCTCATTTGTGAAATCAACCAACTTGATCGTAGATAAATTTGCATTCATACTGTATCGATCGTTGAAGTAGTAATTTAATCCAAGATCGAAGCCCTGCACCTCAGCCTCTCCAAAGTTAATATAGGTTTGCAAGGCTGTGAAAGTGCTACCATCTACCATTACTTGTTCTCCATTACGATATGCGACAGTATTGATTCCATCGGCAACAACATCCGTACCAATGAAATTCTGATACCACGAATAATATCCTACCACATCGATAAAAAGCTTCTCTCCAAAAGCTCCTTTGTAGCCTAATTCCATAGAATTAACTTCTTCCGGTGAAGTAGGGTCAATCGTATTTACAACATTGCCCGAAGGATCTTCAATAGTATATCCCTCGGTATTACCGCCAATTAGAAACGAATATCCCGGTGCAAATAGATCAGGTACTGGTATATAGGCATGACTCTGCAGGATTGTTGGTGTTGTAAATGCACGATTATATGTCGCACGAATATTGTGTCCCGGCACGGCGGTATAAACAACCGACCCCTTGGGACTAAACTGTGTATCATAATCAGTATTGGCATCTACGCGTGCCGCTGCTACCAGCTGCAGTTTGTCTGGCACTACATCGTAATCAAGTTGCGCATACCCGCCGAACAACTCACGACTTATATCCTGTCCTTGTCCATCTGCGAGATACGTTCCCTGCGACTCCGGCAAGTAATTTCGGTAATTCACTCCCGCTACTACATTCAAATCACCGAACTGGTCGTTGTATTGTAGTTCTGAGTCATAAATTTCGGTATCATCGATAAAAGCAACGCTTTCCCGAATGCTTTCAATATCAATCTGATCTAGCGACATACCGGCATTCACCATCGCTTGCACGGCTGGTACTACCTGGTTCAATTGATAACTTCCCGCCTTATTCCCGGTACGAGTAACCTGTGCAAACCAATTCGCATGGCTTACCTGGAATGTCTGGTAATCTACCTGCCAATCCTCAATACGATTACGTCCGTTTCCGGTCAGTGAAAATTGATCAGTCGACGACCATCCATAGGTACCGCTCACTTTCCAATCACCTAATTTGTAATACAGTGATCCATTAATCTTAGTCGCCCCTACATCGTAATCTTCAACTACATCGGTTTCAAATACTGTATTTGCAGCGGTAGGTTTTGTCCCGGCTGCCTGATAGAAATGTAGGCTATCTTCACGCTGAGGTTTAAAATCAACGGCCTGCATATATTGACCGGTCACTTTGTAGCCGAAATTCTCGTTCACTGTCCCGGCTATACGATAATTGATATCACGAAGCGACTGATTCCCCGCTCGTGCCTCAACTGCTACACCGGACTGGTCCCAAGGATCTTTCGTAGTTACATTTACTACCCCCGAACCTGAGTTGGGTCCATAGAGTGCAGCTGCAGGTCCTAACACCACCTCTATGCTTTTTAAATCAATTTTACTGGACGGCAAGAAGTTACCCTGCGGCAACCCTGTACCACCGAGAGTTGCCAGTCGACCGTCAATTAGAAACAGCATACGTGTATTAAAGCTGCTGTTAAACCCACGGGCAGAAATCAACTGCGTATTCATACCGGCATTGGTGTAGTTAACCCCTTTTAAATTCGACAGCGTAGACATAAATGTAGATCCGCCTGAGGTTTCGATATCCTCCAGGGAAACCCGCTCAATGGTTGTCGGCGATTCAAGCAGCTTTTCCGGTCTGCGTGATCCGGATACTACCACTTCATTGCCACGCCACACCGTTTGTTCCAAACCGATATTAAGCGTGACCGTTTCGCCCGCCTCTACCGTTAATTCATCGCTCTCGAATGTGGCATAGCCCAAGTACGTTGCTTTTACGGTATAAGTACCCGGCTCAACTTCTGTAATTGCATATTCGCCGGCCTCATTCGTTGCTGCTCCTTTCGTGGTCCCGATTAGAGCAACATTAACACCCGGCATCACCTCTCCGGATTCTTGGTCTGTTACCGTACCCTCTATAGTCCCTGTATTTTGCGCTGTCGCCCCCATCGCCGAGAACAACAGAAAGCAAAACACTGCTATTATTGATTGTATTTTCATAGGTATTCCCCTTTTTGTTGGGATTTATTATTAAGGTTGAAAATCTACATACTTTACTTCTATGGTTATCAAAGTTTTTAAAACTTTCAAATACTATTCCGAAAAAAATTATTGTTTTATGATTTTTTGGACATGATTCAATAGTGCCTGGTTCGTTATATCTGGCTTTTCAATAAAAGGTGTATGACCACAATCGCTTATTTTCTTACGATAAACCCTACCTCCCTTCGACTGATATTCAGCAAGGCTGTATTTAATCTGTGATTCCATTGGCTGGGGCGGATACTTATCCTCACCAGGCCAACCCCCTCGCAAACTCATTTTACCTTGATACCCCGGATCCGAAAAAGATGTATCCGAAATGATATTATCATCCTTGCCATGTATCCACAGTAGTGGGGGCTTGGGTTCGGCATTTAAAAAATTGTTCAACAACGTTTTATTATACTTCGGTGAAAGCGCATTCACAGGCCCATATCTACCCGGTGCCACACCCGGCCAGTATTCAGATTTCTCAGAATCGCCGGGATAATGCTTATCCCCGGTATGGATTTGCAACATCGCCGTGAGAATATCATCCTCGCGGTCCGCTTTAAACCCCTCTTTCCAAAAAAGCCTATTCATCATATTTCTGGGCGAATACAGGGGATGATCTTTCGAACGGTCGCCCGCAATTAATCGATCAGCAAATGCATCCACAACAATACCTCCTCCGGAACCCGAATAATTAGGATTATTAGCCTCCCCCTGCTCACCGTGGATGCCGCCGAATCCCATCGGAGGACCCGGAGAAATAAGCGTTACTGTTAAAATATCTGCCGCATGCCGTGCAATAAGTCCCCAACAGACAAAACCACCCAATGAATGTCCCACCAGGTGAAATGGGGACAGATCCATTTTTTTAATAAGTGCCGTTATATCATCCAGCCAATCCCCGATACCTCGTGTTGCATCAATAACTTTTTTTTCGGTGTCTCCAAACCCACGCAGGTCGGGTGCAATACAATAAAACTCATCTGCAAATCGCAGCATGAACTCCTCCCATATCGTGGAAGTACACGTATTACCGTGCAAAAATAACATTGGTGTATTCTGTTTACTGCCTACCGTAAGCAGATGCATGCTCAAGCGGCTGGTTTCTATAAACTGCGACGATATTCCCGGAAGATGGTTGATTCTACTCATGCATTATCTCCTTAAATTCTTCTTCCAGATCACGCTTCTGGATTTTATTTGAATCTCCGATCGGCAGCGAATCCTTAAAGAATATATGCTTTGGTATCTGATATCCGGCCAGATACTCCCGACAATAGCTTTGCAACTCATTCTTTGTCAAAGAAGCATCATCCTTGAGGACCACAAAAGCGCATCCGGTTTCGCCCCACTGCTCATCGGGCACGCCAATAACGGCCACTTGCGCAACGGCGTCATGCTCGTAAATAACTTTTTCAACCTGCACGGGATATACATTTTCTCCGCCGCTGATATACATCTCTTTCTTACGTCCCACCATATAATAGTAGCCGTCATCATCGCAGCGAAACAAGTCGCCCGTATGTACCCAGCCCTCATCAATATTTTCTTCGGTGGCTTCCGGATTTTTCCAGTAGCCGGCAAACACATGCGGACCTTTCATCAGCAGTTCGCCCACTTCTCCCTGCGGAACCTCCTCATTGTTATCATTCACAATTTTAACCCCAATATGGAAGTTCGGAAAGCCTACGGATCCCTTTTTGCGAATGGCATCCTCGGCCGGTAATGAATAACAGTTAGGGCCTGCCTCTGTCAATCCATATCCCTGGCGGATAGGAATTCCTTTCTCTTTATAGCGATTAATAATGGGAATGGGACACGATTCGCCCCCACATATCGCAAATCGAACACTGCTTGTATCTACTTCATCAAAATTGGACTCCTCCATCATCATTCGAAGCATCGTAGGAATCCCAAACAGAATGGTAATACCCTCTTTTTCAATAAGCTCATTACATTCAGCAGCATCAAACTCACGCTGTAGCACCAGTTTTCCTCCGTGGTGGATAAGCGGCATCAAAAGGACATGCCAGCCACCGGTATGATAGAAAGGCGTGTTGACGAAAGCACAATCCTGTCCGGTAAGCTCAAGGCTAATCTCAGTATTTATGGAATTCCAGTGAATCTGCCGCCATGAGATCATCGCTCCCTTCGACTTCCCTGTCGTGCCCGACGTATACAGAATCATGGCAATGTCTTCGGCATCAGCCTCATATAATTCAAGATCTTGCTGAGAACTGTCCAAAACCTTTGCAATCGAATTAAACGAAACAACTTCGGCAGTATCCTCTTTCACAAAAGAAAACTCATCAGAATAAACAACCAAGTGAGGATCTGCATCCTCCAACAGTTCATTCAGCCCGGCTTTCGGCAATCGATAATTCAACGGCACCATAATCACTCCAACCTTGGCACAGGCAAAAAATAGGATCACATATTCGACATTATTTTTTGAGACAACCGCCAGACGGTCTCCTGCTTTCAACCCGCATTCCTGCTGCAGGTATCCTGCCAGTCGATTCGCTTTTTGATTGAGCTCTTGATACGAATACCGCTTGCCACCAACTGTATCAATCACAGCCTCTTTCTGCGGCGCATATCGCTCTCTTTTTGTAAGCCAGTTGTTGTAATTCATAATCTATACCGAGGCTGTTGCTTTCTCGTTATCACTTCGAAGTTGAATGCCTTTGTTCTTTATCGCGTAGATAGCAAATCCTGCCATAACCGCACTTGTAATAGCCAAAGCTGCTGCAACGGCAGGATTTTCGCCATCGGCCTCAGAAAACGGTACGCGAATCTGTCCGTAGTACACCGTAAAGTGCACGGTAACCGCTACAAGAGAAGCCCAAATGGGCGCTTCTTTGGGGACATTCTTAAAAAACATGCCCATCAAAATAGGGACAAAAGCTGCTGAGAAGTAGGCATAAACTCCGTTTTGGGCAAAAATACCCACGCTTAACTTTGGATTAACCAACTGCTGCCAGGATAGAAACACGGTAACGATCCCCATAGCCACAATCACAAAACGATTGTACACCAGCTTGGCCGGGAGACCAAAAATATCTTTTTCAAAAATTCCTTTCCCGAACAAGGGCTCGATAATATCATTGGTGATAGAAGTAGAAAGTGACTGAATAAGACTCTCAAGCGTTGATACACCAGCTGAAATTAATCCCAATACAATAATAAGGGCTATAGCAACCTTAAATTCTTTAACGACATACGCCGAAACAATGCCATCCATAGCAAGGGCTTCACCATCTACTGATAAATCAGGAAAACTAATTCGTGCATAAAGTCCTGCAATTACTACTAAAAAGAATAAGAATTGCGTCGTGATACCGACAATCAAATAGCGATTCACATCTTCTTCGCGATCCAGGAGAAGTGATTTCGTCAGAATGTGCGGCTGACAAACGATGGCGATACCCACAATAAATGGTGCCACAAAAATCTCGAAGTAATCACGAAACAGAAAGCTGCTGTCGTTGGTCAGCTGTGTAAGCTTCGGGTCTATAGCATTGAGCTTCTCCATGAAACCGGTTACACCATTACTAAAGTGATCATATCCCGATCCCAATAACATAATTGCGACAATGACCATAAGGATGGCTTGAATGGTATTGGTATACACCATAGAGTTCGCACCACCGTACATCATGTATCCAAAAATAAAAATGACGATGCCCAACAGAACGTAAAATTCTCTGATATTGAGGGTACTTGCAAGTACCTTAGTAAGACCCACACAAATAAGAACGATAAACGTAATAAGCAGGAAAGAAAGAAATCCGAACAGAATTCCAAAGCGTCGGCTGTCGTACATTTTTCGGATCCAGTCGGCCATACTCAGAGCTTTGACATTGGTCCCAAAATTCCGAAACCCCTTGGTAAACAAGATGAGCGAACCCAGTGTTGCCAACGGGAGTGCCAATCCCATAGCAATAACGCCACTAAATCCATACAGCGAAACGAAACCGGGATTGATAATAAACGTCGCCGCACTGGTTATGGAGGCCGCCAATGAAAGTCCTACGGCAGTGGGCGAAAACAATACACTGCCAAGCGCGTAATCGTCCATCTCTTTGGTCTGGCCCGCACCACGAATAACAAAATATAGGATTACTCCAGCATAGCACAGGATAAGCACCCAGCCTGCTGTTACCATTGATGATGACGCTAATTCCATTATTTATAGTTTACTATTAGATCCTGATCAAATTGGTATTTCTTATTTTAGCTCAGCAAAGCTCAGGATAACATTGTAATTAGATTACCATCTATAGGCACAGGCTCCGAAATGGAGTCCTCCACCGGATCCTACAAATACTAAAATATCGCCTTTTGAAATCGAATCACTGCGAAGTGCCTTATCGAACACCATCGGGATAGCTGCCGAACCGGTATAACCAAACTTGTCCATAATAGTTGGAGCTGTCTCACGCTTCAATGAAAGATTATCCATCGTCTCCCAAATCTGGTTGATATTTATCTGTGTCATATAAGCACCGGCAATATCATTCGTATCAAAATTCCCTTTTTGAGCTACGGTCCGAATCATTTCGGTCCACACTTTTGGATTGATTTCCTTGGGAAACTTCTCAACAAACTGAAGACACTGCATTCCACCCTTCGACTCACTTCGCGCTGCGGGAGCAGCTGCGCCACCTCCATAAATACCCATGTGCTTATAATACTCCGGTTTCGTCCGTAAGTCAGAAGCTAAAAATCCTTCATCTTTATTTTCTGCAGGCTCTAATATTACTGCTCCGGCTCCGTCAGCAAAAAGCGTAACCGTCTTTTTATCATTCAGATCTAAAAACCGACTCATCCCGTAAGCTCCAATCACCATTACCTTTTTATAGACCTCATCGGCAACCATCATACTATTGGCTATTGTCAATGCCGTGGGAAAGCCCGCGCAGGCGGTATTGGTATCCAGCGAGGTTGCATTCACCAATCCCATCTTTTGCTGTACTACCGATGCGGTTGAAGGTGAAATAAAATCAGGAGTATCGGTGGCTATAATCAACAGATCGATGTCTTCTTCCTGAAGACCTGCCATATCCAATGCCGCTTTACCTGCTTCTACACACAGGTCACTGGTCGACTGATCTTCCTCCATCCACCGACGCTCGCGTATCGTTAGATTTTCGCGGAGCCAGGTATCGACGTCCTCACCCAGCTGCTCATTGAACCATTCATTTTTAATAACCTGCTCGGGGGCGTATGAACCACTTGCAATAATTTTGGAATATCCCATTAAAATACGAGCCCCCCATCCACTTGCAGTACGGTTCCGGTAATGAAGGCTGCCTGCTCGGAAGCCAGAAAGACATACGCCGAAGCGATGTCTTCCGGTTTTCCGAGGCGTCCCAAAGGCGTCTGCCCTTTTAATTTCTCTAATACCTTGTCGGGAACAGTATTGACCATCGGCGTCTCAATAAATCCGGGTGCTACAGCATTGACGCGCACGCCTTTTCGACCAAGCTCCCTGGCCCATGTCTTGGTAAGACCGATTACACCGGACTTCGTGGCTACATAATTACTTTGTCCAAAATTCCCATATACTCCTACAACGGAACTGGCATTGAGGATAACGCCCGACTCCTGCTCCCTCATTAACTCTGCTGCCGCCTTTCCACAGTAAAACACACCGTTTAGATTTACATCTACGACCTGCTGCCATTCGTCGGGACTCATTTTCTTAAGTGTAGCATCGCGTGTTATTCCGGCATTATTAATCAGTACATCTAACTCTCCCCAGCGTTCCTTCAGATTGCTCATTGCTTGCTTTACGGCATCAAAATCGGTGACATCCACCTTTTCAAAATGAACTTTGTGACCGTCATTTGCCCATTTCGTTACTATCTTATCACCGGTTTCCTTATCCATATCCCATAGTTCAACATGGGCGCCCTTATCTAAAAATTGTTGGGCCGTCTCCCGACCAATGCCACCGGCACCGCCTGTTATTAATACTATTTTTCCTGTGAAATCCGCCATAATCTATTTGTCATTTAAAAAATTTAGAATCTCTTTGTTTACTATTTCTGACTGCTCAAAGTGAATGAAATGCCCGGCCTTATCGACCATCTTTAGCTGGCTGTTTGGCAATTTCTCATGTCCCGATTCCGCTACTTTTTTTGTAGATAAATTAGGGTGGAGCTGTCGGTTTGGAATCAGCATATCCTGTCTACCAAAAATGATAAGCGACGGGTGTGATATACTTGATAACTCTCCCAATACCGGTCCATCCAACATGGCCTGTACTGACCCAGCATAGGCTCGGGCATAACCATCAAAATTTTCTGCTAATCGAATAGCTACCCGGTCGTCTATCATGAACTGGGCCTCCTTTGGGAAATCAAAAAACGTTGCCTTAAAGGTCTGGCTGATGAGGGAATCGGGAGTATGCTTAACAGATTCAGGCGTTACAAAATTGCTCATCATTGTGCCTTCCTGTTCCGTGAAGGTTTCGAACCCGGCAGGAGCTAACAATACCAGCTTACTGATTTTCTCTGGATAACTTATCGCTGCACGCAACGCAACTTGCCCCCCCATGGAATGTCCAACCCACGCAGCTTTTTCAATCCCTAAGGAATCTTGCAGGCTTGCCACTGTTTTAACAAAAAACGGGATCGAGTAAGCTTCTATATCTTTGGATGACTTGCCAAATCCGGGCAAGTCTAACGCGATTACACGATACTTTTCAGATAATGCAGGGATCGTCTGTTTCCAGGCAGGAATGTAACTACCGAGACCATGAATAAGGATGACCGCCGGTCCACGCCCCTTATCCACATAGGCAACCTCTTGTCCATCTTCTACCTGTTGATACTGAACGGAATAGGGGTAATCCAGATCTGCAAAACGGGAAACCTGAGCCTGTATACTGCCTGAAGAAAAGACCAGAAACAGTATACAGCCTAATAAAAATACTGTATTTCGTTTTTTATCAGTCATAGAAAATTAATTTATTAAATATTTGAAAAGTTCCAAACGATAATCAATAAAAAAATTACTCCCTTAATTCCTCATGCTTTTCCTCCCACGCCTCAACAAACTTTTTATTGTACTCATCCATTAGCTCATAAAAGGATTTCATAACTTTCATCTGCTTTTTAATGAACTCAGCATTCTCTGAATCCATCGATTGAGCCATGGTAAGATATTTTTCCGCAATCTCTATGTTACCCTGCATCTTATTGATCTGGTTGGCATAGGCCTTGCCAAAAATATCATCTGTTGCTTGATAATAATCTTTGCGATCCCCTGGAATCCAAACTTTCTCAATCAGTCCGCGTTCCTTAAGGCGCCGACAAATTTGTGAAATGGGCCCTTTGCTCATCTCCAGCTGTTCAACAATATCATCGAGCGATTGTGGGTCTTTGGATATAATTAGGAGTCCTACTATGCGCCCCATTAATGGATTCAGCCCAAAATTACTGTATCCCTCAGCAAAATCAGCTACAATCTGTTGGGTAAGATCTCTATTCTTTGACATAAATAATATTGATAATTACTACTGTGCTAAAGTGCAGTCCTATAATTTGAAACTTTTGAAATTTTTGCAAACAAAATGACATTTATTTTCTTTTCAGCTATTTGCTGATCCAGTCGGGCAGTTGCAATTCATTTTTTTCTTTCTAACATTATTCAAAACAATAGTCGGGGTGGGGCTCCATAGAAAGATCCACAAAATTATAACCCAGTATAATTGAGGAGACTGCTATTAGTTCAAACAAAAATATCAGCTTATCACTGTTAGCCTCCCTTTTCTTCTTGATAGGATTTTTAAGCATTTACACGGGAGTATTTAATGGAATTGATCGAATGGTTCTCGATTATAAGTTCCGATATCTTCAACAGGAAGACCCAAACGACAAAATTGTGCTGGTATCCATTGATGAAAAAAGTCTTTCCTATTTCAATAGCAATGGGATGTACTGGCCTTGGCCGAGGGAATTTTATCAGATTGTTACAGACTATTTCCATCAATCTGGAGCTGAGCTAATAGTATACGATATTCTTTTTGATACCCCTGATTTTGATCGCAGAAATTTATCGGGCCAGATGAGTGATAGGCGCTTTGTACAATCGCTTGAACAAAGCAATAAGGCGATTCTTGCGTTCAAATCTACAGCAAATGAAGATCCTTCTGCTGATATTTCCATAAATAATGAACCACTTATCGAAGCCAACGATATTAAAAATGAGCCGCCCTACAAAGAGCCTCACCTTTTAACATCAAAGCCTCTGGACGCATTTACCAAAGCTGCAACCGGTCTCGGCAACACCGTTATGAATCCTGATGAAGACGGACTTATTCGATCGGCTCATCTTTTTGACAGCCTTGCTCACAAGGGATTTGTTCCCACCCTATCCATGGCAGCATATTTAGAGCTGCAACCAGACTCAGTTTCTCTTGAATGGACCAACACCGGATTACGCATAGGCAAACAGAATATACCTCTGCAAGACAATGGCGACTATCTAATCAACTGGTACGAAAAAGGGGGCGTAAGGAATGGCACATTCCCCTATTATTCATTTCAAGCTATTGTCAAAAGTGCCACTCAAAAAATACGTAACCCCAAGGCTAAGGTATCAGTTCCCCCATCAGAACTTGAGGATAAAATTATTATTGTTGGAGCTTCTGCTGCCGGGTTGGGAGATATAAAAAGCACCCCTATGAGTTCGCTGGAACCATTTCCCGGCATGGAAATACAGGCAACGATCCTCAACAATTTAATAGGGACCAATTTTATCACCCAACCTCCCACCTGGATAGCAATACTGATACTTCTGCTAATTTCTATTGGCATACCCTTTACTGTTGCCTACTCCCGACCTGCAAAAGGTGGGGCTGCAATTTTGGGGATTCTATTCTTGATTATTGGAGTAGGCTTAACACTCTTCATTTATGAACGCATCTGGTTTTCTACAGGCCTATACATTATTACAGCAACAATAGCATACAGTGGTTCGGCAGCCTATAAATATTTTGCAGAAGAAAAACAGAAAAAAGAAATTCGATCGGCCTTTGGTCAATACGTACAACCTGAATTTGTAGAACAACTTATTGCGCAGCCGGATCTATTGAAACTGGGCGGACAGAAAAAAAGACTAACCGTTCTTTTTTCTGATATTGCCGGATTCACATCAATTTCTGAGAAAAAAGAACCCGAAGAACTGGTCTCATTTCTAAATGAATACCTTGGGGCCATGACCGATATTATTTTTGAGCATTCCGGTACCGTGGACAAATATATTGGTGATGCTGTTATGGCATTCTGGGGAGCTCCCATCGGTCAAGACAATCATGCCGAGCTGGCATGTCAAAGCACCTTGAAAATGATGAAAAAAGTAAAAGAATTAGCTCCACAGAATACCAATATTCACTCTCGTTTTGGCATTGCTACCGGTGATATGATTGTCGGGAATATCGGCTCTTACAATCGATTTAATTATACCGTCTTGGGAGATACGGTGAATTTAGCAGCACGCCTCGAAGCTGCTAATAAACAGTTTGGCAGCAGCACTATGATTTCGGAACAGACCTATGAAGGTGTAAAAGAACATTTTTATTGTCGTCAGCTCGACCTGCTGGTTGTGAAAGGCAAAACAGAACCTGTTCGGGTTTTTGAATTAATGGCTAAAAGATCAGCCCCCGGTGCCGAACATACCCAAGAAATCATATCCATTTACCAAGAGGGGTTGGATTACTACCTGGCTAAAAACTGGGATCAAGCAATTGAAAAGTTTCGGCAAGTACTTTCGCTCAAACCAGAGGATGGACCTTCTGAAACATATATCGAGAGATGTTTAAAATTCAAAGAAGAGCCTCCACCAAAAGATTGGGATGGGGTTTTTCACCTAAAAACAAAATGAGGTAATCTTATGGCACGCAGATACATACTATTTTCACTGCTTGTACTATTCATTACCGGAATTACCGCGTTTGTAAAACAGACCGAAACACTTACGATTAAAAATACTGTTGATATGCGAAATGGGCCGGGATCATACTATGAACTTGTGCTGCGGCTTAATACCGAGACGGAGGTATCCGAAATTGAAAAAGAACAACAATGGCTAAAGATAAAAGCTAAAGAAAAAGAAGGCTGGATTCCGCAACGGGCAGCCTATGTAGAAAAAGACGAAAAACAAACATCTCCCGACCAAGAACAGATATCCCAAGAAGCACAGGCAGCTTTTAAAGAACTGGGTGAGCAAGATAGCACAAACGAAGATCCATATGCTTCGCCGGCCCAGGTTGCTGCAGCAGTTAAAGGCTTTGCAACAGACTTTACATCTCGTAAAACCGGTAATAAGAAAAGCCCCATTCTCAATGATTTCAACGGTTTTTTCGAACCCAGTGAATACCGGCAATTTCGAGAGCTCAGACTCCAACACTGGAGCTGGCAAAAAGCACAGGATCGACTCGAGATAAATCCCGACAATGTACCAGGATTAAATCCTATGCAAGAACAAGCGGGATGGGGTATTGCCAATGTAATTGCTCAACAGGGATTGGTTGACAACAAAGAATTGCAGCAGTACCTAACGCATATAGCTTTGGTTTTGGCAGAGAATTCCCATCGCTACGAAACACCTGTTCGAGTTTATATACTCGATACAAATGAAATAAGTGGGTATGCATCGCCCAACGGAATGATATTTGTTTCAAAAGGAGCCTTGCAACTTATGCAAAGCGAAACAGAATTCACCTTCTTTGTTGCCCATGAATTAGCCCACATCGTACATAATCACGGCATTAAGGAAAGCAAGCAGCGGAAAACTAAAATTAAGGCAGACAGGCGCTTCGAAGAGCTGGAAAATGAATTGGGAGACCGAGAGAAAAAATATGAGGAAACAGAAGAAAACCTCAATCAGCTGGCAAACGAAATGTATGAATATACGATCAAAGATCGACTGGAGAAATATGAGTTTTCAGCAGACTATTGGGGTATCATATATATGTATCGGGCGGGATATGATCCAACCGGCGCACTGAAGCTGTTAAAAAGAATACGAAGCCACCAAGGTGACTTTGAAGACAGAATTGGCCATACCAAATGGAAAGGGACTTCATTGCGTGACCGGATTATCAGGATTAACAGTCAAACTGATGGGTTTGACCTACCCCAAAACTTTGGTCATAGTTACAAATCTACCTTTCAACACAAAGTAGGTGTACTGAATAATTAACTTCGTTTTTCAACGAGCTTTTTCAGCTCCGAGACCAGCATCAGCGACTCAATGGGAGTCATTCGGTTGGGATCACAAGCCTCCAGCTTATCGATAAGCTGCTCCGTGTTGGGATCGAGCTGTGCCTGAAACAACGATGGCTGAGTGATCTGCTCCTGCTTTTCCATCTCTTTGGCAGCTTTTTTAACCGCCGCTTTCTTTTTCTTAGCGCCCTCTTCGAGCGTACCATTACTGTCCGTAAGATCTAAACTATGACTTTCGAGGTTTGATAGAATTTCTTTGGCACGCTCAATCACAATAGAAGGCAAACCTGCCATATCAGCCACTTGTATACCGTAGCTGTGATCGGCCCCGCCACGCACCAGCTTACGCAAAAAAATCACTTTATCGTCGTGCTCTTTCACCGACACGTTATAATTAACAATATGGTCATACATGTTTTCGAGCTCATTCAGCTCGTGGTAGTGCGTAGCAAACAATGTTTTTGCAGCAACCGACGGTTGATTATGAAGGTACTCGGCCAGCGCCCAAGCAATACTGAGTCCGTCAAAAGTACTCGTTCCTCGCCCTACCTCATCAAGCAATATCAATGAGTTACGTGTGGCATTATTTAAGATATTAGCAGCTTCGTTCATCTCAACGAGGAAGGTACTTTCCCCCGCCGCCAAGTTATCCGACGCTCCCACGCGGGTAAATATTTTATCCACCAAACCAATATGCGCCTCCTCAGCAGGCACAAAACAACCGATCTGAGCTAATAGGACAATCAACCCAGTCTGCCGCAGAATAATACTCTTCCCTGCCATATTGGGACCGGTAATAATCAGGATCTGCTCATCCTCATTTTCCACATGAATGTCATTTGGAATAAAAGGATCGCCCGGCGGAAGCGTTTTTTCCACGACCGGATGACGCCCTTTTGTGATATCAATTTTCTGATCGTCAGCAATAGCCGGCTTACAGTAATTATTGTGGTAGGCGACCTCAGCAAAACTCTGCAGACAATCCAGTTCAGCGATTGCCCGTGCTACCTGCTGAACATCCTCAGCATACTCTGCAATCTCGATCCGCAACTCCTCAAAAAGATCATACTCCAAACTCTTGCTCTGCTCTTCAGAAGATAAAATACGCTCCTCCACCTCCTTAAGATCGGGGGTAATGTAGCGTTCGGAATTCACCAGTGTCTGCTTTCGGATGAAATGCTCCGGCACTTTATCAGCATGGGTATTCGTCACTTCAATATAATACCCATACACTTTGTTATAGCCGATTTTCAGCGAATCAATTCCCGTTTCTTCGGCCAACTCATTTTTAATATCGGCGATATAGTCCTTGCCGTTTCGAGCGATATTACGCAGCTCATCCAACTCATCATTATAGCCATCCTTAAAAATATCACCATCGCGCAAGCTGGTAGGCGGATCTTCAACAATGGCTTCTTCAATCTTTTCCTGAACCTCAATAAGCAACTTCATGCGCCCCAGTATATCGTTGAGCAGATACTCATCGAGGTGATTAAACTGTGATTTTATGATTGGCGTCTGTGCCAACGAGTCTTTCAGCTTCACCAAATCACGGGGATTTGCACGGCCAACACAAATCCGTGAAATTAAGCGCTCCAGATCACCGACCTTATCAAGCTCTTCCCGTACCTTTTCCCGCACATCGTGATTTACATTCAATGATTCCACCGCATTTAAGCGCGCACGGATAGGCTTCATCCGCTTGAGCGGACGCATAATCCACTTTCGGAGCATTCGTCCGCCCATAGCCGTAGCAGTATCATCCAAAATAGAGATCAGCGTCCCCTCACTGCCGGCTCCCTCCTGAATCGTCGTTGTAAGCTCCAGATTCCGTTTTGTGGAGCCGTCAAGCGACATAAAATCGTTGCTTTCAAACTTTTGAATCTGCTTAATATGTCCCAGCGAAGCCTTCTGTGTTTCTTGGATATAATGCATCAGCGCGCCGGCCGCTACATGGGCTACCTCCAAATCCTCAACGCCAAAACCTTTGAGCGAATGGGTTTCGAAATGATCGGTCAATAAATTATATCCATAATCGCCCTCATACACCCACTCCTCGATAAACGTCATGTTATAATCGAGCAGAAATTCGGGCACATTATTTTTTAGATTTTGTGGCAACAAGAGCTCTGCCGGAGCAATGGACTGCATCAAATCATCGAGCCGATCTTTGGGAACTTCGCTTACCGAAAATTCTCCGGTCGAAACATCAGCAAAAGCGGCACCCGCGGTTTGTCCATCCCAATATACGGCCGCGGCGTAATTATTCCGCTTGTGTTCCAACAGTTTTTCCGACATCGTTACACCGGGCGTAGTAATCTCCGTCACCTCGCGATTCACAATCTTACGTCCGGCCTCCTTCGCCTCGGATGGATTTTCTACCTGTTCACAAACGGCCACCCGGTACCCTTTCTTTACTAACTTGGGCAGGTACGTATCCAACGCGTGATGAGGAAACCCTGCCATAGGAGTTTGATCCCCCCCGTTATTACGCTTGGTAAGCGTTATACCCAACTCTTTACTGACCAACTCTGCGTCATCAGCAAAGCACTCATAAAAATCACCCACTCGAAAAAGCAATATAGCACCCTCATGTTCTTCCTTTATATGGTGATACTGGCGCATCAGCGGGGTTAGTGATTTGGACTTGGTACTCATTTACAAGCAGTATTTTTGTGCTTAGAATTTAATTTTGTAAAGTTCGTTATCTTTTGATCAAATTAGAGTAGCAAAACAAAAGCGAACAATGTAACTTTCGTAAACTCATTAATCAGCATTTATTGATCAGTGCAGAAGTATAAGGATTTCTGGCGGCTCATCGTAAAATTGGTAAAAAAGAAAGACGTCTTTTTTAACGCCTCCGCCATCACGTTTAATATCTTTATTTGTGCTATTCCATTTATACTGCTGATGATTTCGATCATCGGGTATATTCTCTCCTATGAAAAAGCATTTGCCGAAATATTACGCTATGGACGCGAGCTATTTCCGAGTTTTACTTACGAATCACGCAGCAGTGATGTATTTCGAGGAGCCGTAACGCTGGAAACACTCCTTGAACCACTGATCGGGGTGCGACGCATCTTCGGGATTATAGGTACGGTTATTCTGGTCTTTTTCTCTCAAGGTTTTTTCCATACCCTTAAGCACGTTGTCTTCGATATTTTTGAAATTGAAGACCGGCGCCACCCCATCCTCGAGATGGTTTATAACTTTTTTACGTTTGGTTTGGTAGGTGGAGCTTTTCTATTCTTTAGCCTTGTAATTTCATTAGTATCACTAGTATCGATAGATAAATTCTCCCTGCCCTATACCGATATCGTGTTTGAGCTCAGCTGGGTATATGATTTTTTAAACCTGCTTATTCCCATTCTTTTTACCCTCATCCTCTTCTATATCATTTTCCGATATATCAGTGAAAAGCGGATGAAACCCCGAGTAGCATTACTAGCGACAGTCGTTTATACGGCTCTCTTTGAACTTGCAAAGATGGGAGTCGGTTACTATCTCGATTATGCCTTGAGCTCCTATCGCTATTTTTACCAAGGATATACGATTCTTGTTATCATTGGTGTCTGGGCGTTCTATTCAGCAGCCCTTTTCGTTTTTACGACCATTATAGCCAAATCATATCAAGAAGTATTTCTGGAGGATACAAGCAGACAAGAAAATCCATACACGACGATCTCCTAAGAATGAGCAACGCAAAGCTTTCACCTTCATTTTATCAACGGCAAGATGTGGTAACAATAGCCCAAGAACTTGTGGGCAAGGTATTGTGCACCCAAATTAATGGAGAACCTGTAACCAGCGGTATAATTACCGAAACAGAAGCCTACTGCGGAAGAGGCGATAAAGCCTGCCACGCAAACAACGGCACCCGAACTGATCGAACAGAAACCATGTATCAAGCCGGAGGCATTGCATACATCTATCTGTGTTATGGCATCCATCACCTTTTTAATGTGGTTACCAATGTTGAAAACAAAGCTGATGCTGTTCTTATCCGTGCTATCCAACCTCTTGATGGAAAAAAAGAGATGTTGCAGCGGCGCAACAAACAAAACATCAATCCTGCACTAACTGCGGGTCCCGGTCGATTGTCCCAGGCATTGGGCATCACTACTGACTTTGATGGGACAATACTTAAAGAAAATACGATCTGGATAGAGGATCGACAGTTAGGTTCTGGTTCTTCCCTGGTAGCAACGGAACGGATTGGAGTGGATTACGCCGGCGAAGATGCTAAACTCCCCTGGCGATTTTATCCTCAAGAAAGCAATTGGGTAAGCCAAAAATAAAAAAGCCTGTCTCGCTGAGCGAAACAGGCTTTAAAAGAATCTCAACAAAGAGCGTTAGTTCTGACCGCTTTTTTGCTGCTGTTCTTGTGTGATTTTCCGATAGCGCTTAACGACCTCAGGATTTGATTGCAAGGCCTTTACAATTGCTTGAAAACGCTGAGGCTGGAGTCCGTTTTTCTCCATTGCGTTCATAATTTCTTTTTGCTGAACTTTCATCAGTTTCGGCTGAACTTCATCAATCGTTTTCTGCTCTTGTTCAGTAACATCCGCAGAATCAGTTCGAGGATTTCTTTGCTTCATCATAATTTCTTGAAACCGCTCGGGATCCATTTCTTTGTCAGCTAGTAACGAGACTATCTCGGCATCAATTTTTTCATTAACATCACTGGTGACAGAGGCGAATTTTTTCAGCTCTTCATTGGTAATACTATCTGGCTGTGCTTGCTGCATTTTCTGCTGCATAGGATTTCCTTGCGCAAAAACCGAACCGGCCATTAATAAAAAACCAAGTACAAAAGCCGCGGATTGTTTAAAAAACTTCATAAAATAATTGAGTGATTTAAAATTAAATAGATCTTGCTTTGAATTAAGCCCTAATAAGATAGAGATTATTTATTCCGAAATAAAATAACCGCCCAACTCATATGTTGAGTTTCAAATTATTCCCTAAACGTAATGGCTTTCAAACAGGCAACGCATACTTTCGAATGATATTCTATTTTAAGCCTCTATTTACATTATAAAATCAATTCTACAGTATTTTGATATTTCCAGTGTTAATCTCGGTTTCACTGCTGAAATACAAAAATGACTTGTATTCCGGATATAAAACACACATTCTAATATTTTATTGGTCCATATTCATATGCTCATCTTGCTCATTTGTCTCTTCCATGGAACCGTGATTATGTCCCGCAGGTTTACTCCCATCCGGATTTTTATTCATCATACTGGCTTTTCCAGCTAACTGTGCAGCACTGTCAATTTTGAAGTTACCTTTCGTGACAACCTCTTCTCCTTCTTCAACTCCGGATTTAACCACATACTGATCACCAACCCGTGGACCAAGCTCAACCTCCCGAAACTCAAACGTCGGCTGTTCAGTGTTAGGCTTTTGCACGTAAACCACCGAGCGTTCGCCCGTCCACAGTACTGCCGATCTTGGGATAAGCGTCTGCTCTTTGCCACCTGAAATTTCTGATGAGATGACGCCTTCTGCGAGCATCTGCGGCTTCAACCGCCTCTCAGGGTTCGGAGTCTCTACCCGAACAGTTGCTGTTCGCGACTGCGGATCTAGCGTAGGATCGATATAGGTAATCTCGGCTTCAAATGTTTTGCCCGGATAAGCTTCTACCGTAAATAATACATCGTCGCCTTCTGACAACCCGGCCAAATCGTGTTCATAGGCCTCGAAGGTCACCCAAACTGTTGAAAGGTTCGCAATTTCATACATGACGGTACCTTCCATCACGTGATCCTGTTCCGAGACATTCCGTTTCAGCACGTACCCCTCGGCCGGCGATACGATATCGAGCTCATTAATTACCTCACCACTACGTTCGATCTTCTGGATCTCTTCTTCAGGAAGCTCCCAAAGTTCCAACTTGCGACGAGTCGACTTATACAACGATTCATTACTTTCTTTGTGTTTCCTGGTTTCGAGGAGTTCGCGCTGAGCCGATAAGAGTTGTGGAGAATAGATTGAAGCCAGGCGTTCTCCCTTCTGTATTCGGGCCCCCTTGTAATCCACATAGAGCTGAGTAATACGACCGGGGAAATGGGCCGTCACATTTGACACGAGCCGCTCATCAACCGCAATTTTTCCGGGCATGCGCACCTTTTTAACTGCTATATCTTTAACGACTTTTGTAGTCTGAACTTCCGCCAGTCGGGCGGCTGCCTCGGTCATTTTTAATTCATAATCACCGGTTCCGGCACTACTCCCAGAGTCCGTCTCACCAGCCGGAATAAGCTCCATTCCACAAATGGGACAGTTGCCCGGCTCTGATTGTCTTACATTGGGATGCATACTGCACGTATACATAATTTCACCCTGGTCATTGGTATGAGCTTCTTCAATATGCTCATCCATATTTTTCGACTGATCGGGAGAGGCTCCGCCAAAAAACAACCAACCCAACAAGAGTCCTGCGGCTAATATTCCGGTTGTTTTTCCAATTTGTTTAAAATTAAGTGATTTCATGATGTTTGATATTTAGTATTAAATAATAAATCGTGTGATGGGAGCAACAATGAGAGCCATTTTACTTCGCTACTCCAGTTCAATTTCTTTGGGGTTGGTATTATGCTTGCCATACAAATACTCGATGCGTGCAACCGCTGTATTTAAATCCACCAAGGCCTGCTGTTGAGCAAGTTCGTAATCCAACAGTTTGCGCTGAAGTCGCAACAACTCTTCAAAATCCGTAGCCGCCGTACCATACTGTTCGGTCAAAATATCGATGGTCTGCTGGGTACGCTGTATTTGGATATCCTTATAAAGATTCAGACGGCGCTGACCATCACGATAGTCACGCAGCGCCTGATTGAGCTGGGTCAACAATCGATTTTCTGCCGCCTGTCGGCGATCTTGGACAGTACGCAATTGGATATGAGCCTGCTTTTCTTTTGCCCGGTACTTTTTACGATACAACGGTATCTGAATACCTATGCGAGCAAGAAGAGCATCCCTACCATTATCCGTCAGTGACATATCACGTTCACCCGTTATCATATAATCAACCCCAACTCCAAATTTGGGCATACCCTCTTTTTGGGCAGCCCTGATTGAGCTGCGTGCCGAGGCTGCCTCAAAATGCATTTTCTCAAGTGTTGGATTCTTCTGTACTACAATCTGTTGAAGCTCCTTAGATGACTTTTGTAGTATTGTGCTATCCAGGCTATCAGGTGTTTGAACTTTTGTATGTGCAGAGCGATTGAGCAGCTCATTAAACTCCTGTATTGCAACCTCTTTATTATCTTTTTGAAGCTCGAGCCGAGATTTTAGATCCTCTTTTTCGATTTGTACCCGCAGTACATCGGCCTGACCAACTTGGTTGGTCTCGTATTTCTGCGTAGCCAGCGATTCGTAAATATCCAAAAGCTCAATATTCTCCTGCACAATGCGGATAGACTCCTCAATTCTGTAAAGGTTGTACCAACTCTTTTGCACATTATAGAATAATTTATTTCGCACATCCTGAAATGCCTCAAATTTTGCCTGGGCTTTTTCAGTTGCCGCATTACCACGGGCGTTCAGGGTGCCAAACCAGGGGAACATCTGTGTAATTCCAAATCGTGCCTGTTGGGGACCAACCCGAGTCTCTATCGGATTAATAAAATATCCAAAAGCCAATTCAGGATCGGGCAGTGTACTTACCTGGGGCGATTCCTGCAAGGCCGACAAATACTGCCGGTACTGTGCCTTAAGCTCGGGATTGTTTTGAGCGGCCTCTCGTAGATACTGATCAATCTGAGCATCAGTTGTATCTGCCTGTTGACCCATCACAAAGAATGGAGTAATCATAAATATCAAAAATATGATTACCCCCCTTAAACCCCCTTCAAAAGGGGACTTAATAGCAATAATATCTCGTTTTGATGTCCTACTTTGGAATAAGTTTGATACTGTTGGAATCTCAACAAACTTCATCATTTTGAATCTCTTAGGAATTATCATTTTAAACCTCACTGCTTTCTAACTGACGTTTCAACCTCCACTCTTGCCACATGGCATAGAGCACCGGCACCACAAACAGGGTAATAATTTGCAAGAACATCCCGCCCACGCTGGGGATTGCCATCGGCACCATAATGTCTGCACCACGGCCAGTAGAAGTTAGCACAGGGATTAAGGCCAAAATTGTAGTTGCGGTAGTCATCATAGTGGGACGTATTCGTCGGCCGGCGGCCTCTTCTACGGCCGACTTTATCTCCTGCAGGGTTCCGGGATTGTCACGGTCGAACACCTGATCCAAATAGGTAGCCATAACCACTCCCCCCTCGGCCGCAATACCGAAGAGCGCAATAAACCCGACCCACACAGCGATACTCAGGTTTACAGTTCCCATCTGGAATAGCTCACGCATATTTGTTCCAAACATGTTAAAATCCATGAACCATGGCTGTCCGTAGAGCCAGACCAGAATAAATCCTCCGGCCCAAGCCACAAAGATACTGCTAAAAATCATCATAGAGGTGGGCACTGACTTAAACTGGAAGTAGATGATCAAGAAGATCATCAGCAGAGCTATAGGTAAAATAATGGACAGACGCTTTGAGGCACGTACCTGATTTTCGTAGTTGCCGGCAAACTCGTAACTAATCCCTGACGGTACTGTTAGGTTTCCGGCATCGATCTGCTCATCCAAATAATTTTGCGCATTCTCAACCGCATCAACCTCAGCCACAGAATCCTCGCTGTCAAAGATTACATATCCCACTAAAAATGTATCCTCACTTTTAATCGCCTGTGGCCCTTGCCGGTAACGAATCTCTGCCAGCTGTTCCAACGGAACTTGCGATCCTGTTCCTGTAGGCACGAGCATCCGTTTGATCTTCTCCGGATCGTCACGCTGCTCCCTCGCATAGCGCACCCGCACAGGATATCGTTCTCGTCCCTCTACCGTGTTCGTGAGCTGAATGCCGCCCAGAGCTACCTCCAGGTAATGTTGCACATCCTGCATTGACAATCCATAGCGAGCTATCTTTTCTCTTTTGACATCGATTTCCAGATAGGGTTTTCCCACAATGCGATCTGCAAAAACCGACGATGGCTTGATGCTCGGAACCTGCTTAAGCTCTTCCTCAAGGCGAAGCCCAAAATTCTCTATTGTTTGTAGATCTGATCCCTTGACCTTGATACCCATCGGAGCACGCATGCCCGATTGTAACATAATCTGACGCGTTTGAATTGGCTGCAGCTTGGGAGCCGATGTCGTCCCCGGAATATCAGCAGCTTGTACAATCTCATCCCAAATATCATCGGGCGACTTAATGTGATCGCGCCATTGTCGATAATATTGACCATCGGGATCGGGAATAAGTTCTCCACTGTCATTGCGGACGAAATCACCCCGGGAATCTGTACGAAATCGCACCCGATGCCCATTTTCATCGGTCTTATACTCCGTTTTATAAGTAATGATATTCTCAAACATAGAAATAGGAGCAGGATCCAAAGCCGATTCGGTACGCCCCATTTTACCAACAACCGTTTTAACCTCGGGGATGGAAGACACACGCATATCCAACTTTTGCATGACATCCTTGGCCTCTTCAATACCGGCATGAGGCATCGTCGTCGGCATCAACAAAAATGAACCCTCATCCAGCGGTGGCATAAATTCTTCGCCCAACCCCGGGAATGTAGACTCGGCCGCCTGCCATACAGATGTTTCTTCAATATCGAGACCAACTGAGTTAAATCCACTGGAGATAAAACCGAATACCCCCGAGAATCCAAGCCAGATAACCATTGACAATACGACAAGGGATGTTGGAATTGAGAGAAAGAGTTTTTTATTGGTCAAACACCAATCCAAAATAGGACGATAATAATAGATCACCAGCCAAAAACTGCCCATAATAACGGTAAGAAGTAGCCCCACCGTAATAAAATTACCGGCAAATGAAACGCCGGGTCCCAAGGGAAGCCATTCACTTGTTAGCAACCAACTAACTGCTAAAACAATCAAGCCCATATTTAATCTGGGTAGCCAAAGTTGGTACCGCTTATCATTAATAAATAATGATGCACCATTGATCAATCCGAAACCTACCAGTACGATACCGGCCCAAGCCACAAAACTGGCTGCGATAAATACTCCCCCTACAATTAACAAGCTATTCCAAACTATGCGAATAGGTCGTTTCTTAATCTTGATGGAGAAAAACCAGTGGGCAAAAGGCGGAATGAGCGTAATCACAATAATAATCGCTGCCACAAGGGCAAAGGTCTTTGTGAATGCCAGGGGTCGAAACAGCTTACCCTCCGCTGCTACCATAGTGAACACCGGCAGAAAACTGACAATAGTCATCGTAATCGCCGTAATAATAGCATGCGCCACCTCGCTGGATGCTCGGTAAATAACCTCGAGCAGCGACTCTTCCGGGTCAGCCCGATTCATATGCTGCAGCATATTTTCCGACAGCACAATCCCCATATCCACGATGGTACCGATGGCAATGGCTATTCCCGAGAGGGATACAATGTTAGCATCCACCCCGGCCAACTTCATTGCGATAAAGGTCATCAATACAGCAACAGGAAGCATCCCAGAAATAAGAATGGACGTCCGTAAATTCAGTACCATCACCACAATCACAATGATAGTAATCAGCACCTCAAGTGAAAGCGCTTCTTCAAGTGTGCCGAGCGTTTCCTGAATGAGCGTACTGCGATCATAAAAAGGAACAATTGAAACCTGTGACTCTGTACCATTAGCTAACGTTTTCGAAGGAAGTCCCGGCTCAATTTCCTTTATTTTCGCCTTCACATTTTCAATCACCTGCATAGGATTCGCACCTTCGCGGGCCGTAACAACGGCTCCAACCACTTCGGCCCCACCTTTGTCAAGAGCACCGCGCCGCAGTGAAGGTCCGCGACTGACATTCGCAATTTCGCTGATTCGAACAGGTATATTGTCAACCACTTTTACCACTGCCTGCTCGAGGTCTTCAATACTTTTGATATATCCAAGTCCTCGCACCAGGTACTCCACGTTATTCATTTCAATAGTTCGCGCCCCAACTTCAGCGTTGCTTTCTTTCACGGCCTTGAATATTTCTGACATAGCAATACCATACTCCTGCATCTTTTCCGGATCCACATCCACCTGGTATTCGCTGACATATCCGCCGATTGGCGCCACTTCTGCTACCCCCTCAACGGCAGACAAGCCGTATCCGACATAGAAATCCTGGATACTTCGCAGCTCCTGCAGATCCCATCCTCCGGTAGCATTTCCTTTACTATCCCGTCCTTCGAGCGTATACCAGAAAATTTGACCCAGCCCTGTGGCATCGGGCCCCAGTGATGGCTGCACGCCCTGTGGCAGCGTTCCCGACGGCAGAGAGTTTAATTTTTCGAGAATTCGCGAACGGCTCCAATAGAAATCTACGTCCTCTTCAAAAATGACGTAAATGCTTGAAGTACCCATCATAGAACTGCTTCGCACTGTTTTAACACCGGGCACAGTAAGCAGTTGTGTAGTAAGCGGATAGGTAATCTGATCTTCTACATCTTGGGGGGAACGCCCCGGCCATGAGGTGTATACAATTTGCTTATTTTGCCCCAGGTTAGGGATAGCATCGACCGCTACAGGATCTTGAGGCAGCATGTCGATATCCCAGGAAAAAGGAGCAACGGTAATCCCCCAAACAACCATTCCTAACAATAATAGAACGGCGATTAATTTGTTTTCAAGAAAGAAACGTATGGTTTTGTCGAGCATTGAATTAGCGATGAATTATTTGATCAGTGGAATGAGTAGAAATACGCAATACAAATACGCTTAAATTATTGCTTAGTGCGTATTGCGTATTGCGTAAGATTATTGCCTGAAATGAAATGCAGGCTAAGAAAGAGAGGGGTAATCGCTAATTCAGAAAAACGCTGTTCAGCAAAAAGAGGGGAAGAGTGTGTTGTTGCTGGACAAATTGATCCTCGAATATTTCAGGCTCTTCATCATCCAACAAAGAAATATCGAATCTATTAGCTAAATCTACAGCAACAATAGTAATTTTATGCTGTAATATCGCTGGAACATCCGATTGTTCACCATCAACGGCCTGCTCACAGTACGATAAACTCAGGCAATCATCAACATCATTCGACCAATTGTCATGCATTGTTTCGGAAGCTTCACAACAATCGCGTACGTTATGCACTTCCTTATCCATATCGCAGGTTAAGTTTACGGCTGCTGCTCCAGCAGGCAACAGAATATTGCTTGCAAGAAACAACAGTGTAACAACCGCTGCAAATTGATATGTTTTTTTAAGAGTGATCAAAACGCTTTGAAATAAATAATATTCAAAAATAGAAACGGAATATAGACAAATTTCTCCAAATAGTTCAATGCCTTAAATATTTGATCTTAAAATTTACCTCAGACAGCATTTGGAATAACTAAAATTCCCTATTTTATTTTGGGATATTTAACTAACTGATACCGCAAACAACTATTTGAATATGCGAATCGTTTCCCTTTTGCCCAGCACTACTGAAATCGTCACTTCTCTCGGCAAAAAGGATGAGCTCGTCGGCCGTTCTCATGAGTGTAATTATCCTGATGGAATTACCTCACTCCCCTCCTGTACCGAACTAAAATTCAATCCCGACGGTAACAGCTATGCAATTGACCAGCGGGTGAAGGCCCTTTTGCAGGAAGGCTTGTCCGTGTATCGCGTGGATGAAGATCAGCTAAAAACCTTGAACCCTGATATCATTTTAACGCAAGACCACTGCGAGGTGTGTGCAGCTTCGTTTGATGAGGTTCAATCGGCGGTGCAATCAACGTTGGACAGCGATGTAGACGTGGTTTCGGTATCACCCACTGACTTGTCAAGCTGGGTACAGTCGATCCGAACAATAGCTGAGGCCATTGATGCCCAAGAAGCAGCCGAAGAACTTACCAGTCGCATGAAATCGGAGCTGCAGAGCATCCAGCAGAAAACCATTGAACTTACACCCCCGAAGGTGCTTTCTATTGAATGGATGGATCCACTGATGACGGCCGGAAACTGGATTCCCGAGCTGGTTCTAGTTGCGGGAGGCATTCCGGTTGGATCTGAATCGGGAGAACATTCTCCCGAAATATCTTGGAAGAAGATAAAACGACTCAATCCGGATATCATCACGATCATACCCTGCGGCTATTCTATTGAACAGACCCTCTCAGGGGTTTCGGAACTTACCTCTCGTAATGGATGGGAGCAACTGCATGCTGTCCAAAATAAACAGGTATACATTGCTGACGGTGATCATTATTTCAACCGTCCGGGACCTCGCCTTGTAGATTCAGCTCGTATCTTGGCTGAGATCATTCACCCCTCACTATTCCGAAAAGAAAAGCATCCCGAGTGGATTAATCTTGCCACCCATCAATTCCGAGAAAAAGTGACATCATTATGAAAAAGAGAATAGTTATTGTTGGTGCTACTTCTGGCATCGGACGGGCGTTGGCAATTGAATTGCATAAACGCGGATATGTAGTTGGTGCCACCGGTCGCCGGGTCGAGCGACTGCAAGAATTAGAACACCAACTTGAATCGCGAATCCATACTCAGTTTATGGATGTTGTGGAGTTAGATGATACCATCAACCAGCTCCACCAACTTAAAGAGAATATGGGGGGAATGGATATCATTGTACTCAATGCAGGCGTTTCGAACTATCAAAAAGAGTCGGTAGGTCGGGAGGCCGATCTACACGTAGTCGATGTTAATATACGCGGTTTTGCCAACCTGACCAGCTACAGCTTCAATCTATTCGAGGAACAGGGTCACGGTCATATCGTGGGAATATCATCAGTAGCCGGACTTTTTGGATGGGGATTAAACATTCCCTATAACGCTTCCAAATCGTTCGTCAACACTTACCTGCAGGGATACCGTCAAAAAGCTAACCACTCGGATGCAGATATTTCCGTCTCAACTATTTTGCCGGGCTTTGTAGAATCCGAGATGACTGAAAATAAAAAGGGTATGTTCTGGGTACAAAAGACGGACAAGGCTGCAACACAGATTGCCGACGCCATTGAACAAACAAAGAATGAAGCTTATATCACTAAGCGATGGCGATTTGTAGGGTGGCTGGCAAAACTGATACCAAACTGGGTATGGAATCGAATGTAATTCTTGAACTTTAAAACTATTTTCACAAAAGTGTCAAATTTAAGTGCCGGCATACTGCTATTCAATCGTAAGCCCAGCCTGGAAGTACTGTTAGCTCATCCGGGCGGACCCTATTGGTGGGATAAAGATGAGGGAGCATGGTCGATCCCAAAGGGAGAAGTTGAAGATGATGAGGATCTGCTGGATGCCGCCAAACGGGAATTTCAAGAGGAGCTTGGATTCATCCCGGAAGGGGAATTTATTGATCTGGATTCGGTTAAACAGAAAGGCGGCAAAACCGTTTACTGTTGGGCCGTAGAATATCAAATCCCCGATGATTTTATCTTCGCTCCCAATGAATTCGAAATGGAATGGCCGCCCAATTCGGGGAAAACTGAACTATTCCCCGAAATTGATCGCATCGAATATTTTGGCCCTTTCGAGGCACGCAAGAAAGTCAATCCTGCTCAGCGTGAGTTTATTAGTCGACTTATTGATCATTGCAGTCGTAATCAATAAGCCCAAAGTCGCAGTCCCATCCAATCCCAGTAGATGAAAAACAGGGTGAACCCTATTAAGGTGACTGAAATTATGGAGAAGTAAATTTTCATTATAGGATGAATATCCTTTTGCCAACTTCGCATGCTTGTCCATAGCGCACCAACAGAACTGATCCCAAACAGATAGGTAGCTACGGTGATAGCCATGGCTTCCATGGTGCGTTCACCGATTGTCAGCAATTCAAGTTGTGATGCTCCCAATACTATCAACCCGATGCTGCACAATGCTGTAAAGGGCCACCCAAAAAGGGATTGATATGAAAATGTGGTATGTTTTGTGCTGTATTTGCGATAACTCTCAAATGGTATCCAAAATATGCTAAATAATAGTAAGGTTGCCAGCATCCCAAGGCCGCCGAAAAACGCGCCACGGTAGACATATTTTTTCCAACTTCCGGTTTTGACATAAAAATTACTGTCATGCTGCATCACCTGTCCATACTCTTCCGTGCTCATAAAAAAGGTAGAGGACATTATTTTGTCTTCCCTGCGAAATTCATTTTCTGAAACCGGTAACAGTGGCTTTGGAGACCCCATAAATCCTCGCGTACGCAGCGTATCATTTAACACTTCAAGCGTTAATCCCTCAAACAAAACATTCAACGGCATAAACAACTGATTCCGTGGACTGCGATATGCATAATACCCCTCATATTGGTCCAGCTTTTTACCGGATATTTTAACAGTGGATTGTGGCTCCGGCTTTTCGGTATTATCCAGCAAAAACTTTGTGATCGCTTCTCGGATATTTCCAAAACCGTTAGAGCTATTCAAGAGCAGCACATATCCTAACTCATACTCCGGAAAATACATATACTGAGCTCGAAATCCGTCAATACCGCCATTATGATTCAAGTTGGGATAGCCAGCCATTTCAGAATGGGTAATCCCTAAACCGTATCCCTTAGTAAATCCATGTTTGGCAGCCAGTGTTGTTTCAGTTGTTTCCATCCTGCTAAGTAAACTATCAGCAATGAGTTCTTGTCCATCAAGCGATCCGTCATTTAACAATAGTTGTACAAACTTTGCCATATCAATGGGTGAAGAATGTAACATGCCCGCCGGGCGCAAATAAATATGCTGATATTCCACAGGATCATATGTTCCCTTGTATCCGGTAACCATCGCCCCTTTTACAGAATCACCGTAAGCAAACGAAGATTGACTCATACCCAGCGGTTTTAAAATGCTTTTACGAAGGTAATCTTCATAAGACTTCCCGGTTACTTTTTCGATGATATAGCCCGCCACCGCATAGCCAGGATTGGAATATGAATAACGCGTACCCGGCCGCCAGCGCACAACTCTTGATTTCGGATTAATACTCAGGGCTTTTTCAAGAGATATATTAGGGTCATCTTGCGTGTTATAAAACTCACTGAAGTGCATATCATCAAATCCCGAAGTATGCTCAAGCAGATGTTTTACCCGAACCGGATCCGTTTCTTTCCAATGATTCTTAATTTCAACACCGGGTACTAACTCCTGAACCTTGTCATCGAGGCTTAGTTTTCCCTCTTCCACAAGTTGCATTATGCCCATAGCCACGAATGTTTTCGAGATAGATCCCACCCGAAACAGATGATCCGCCGTTACCGAGTTTTTATCGTCATAATCTGCATAACCTACACCGCCAGACCAAATAATAGAATCTTGATGCACCAAGGCTATTCCTGCGCCCGGTATATGGTGTTCCTGCAGTAAAGAATCGACGGTTGTTTTCAGCGAATCAATATCTGCAATTATTGATTCGTCCTGCGTTTGTTGTGCAAAAATATCACCAGAAGAAAAACCTATAACTAATATCAAGAGTGCTATCAAAAGCCCATATTTCTTACGCATATCGTATCCAATTTTTCATTTCCATCCCGCTTCTTATTCAGCTATAATTACGTCTATTCGATTGTATTGTTACAATCAGAATAACGAATACAGAACGCTGCTTATCAATCTAAAGTTAATACAATAGCTACAAACCAAAAGGTGCGAAAACACTATTAATATTAATAATATCAACAAGTTATTATGGATGGTAAAAAATTATTAATGCTCGTAGGAGATTTTGGAGAGGATTATGAAATCATGGTTCCCTTTCAGGCATTACAGATGGTCGGTCATACCGTGCATGCTGTTTGTCCTGGCAAAAAGAAGGGTGATACCGTAAAAACAGCTATTCACGATTTTGAAGGTGATCAAACCTATACCGAAAAACCGGGTCATAACTTTGCCCTTAATGCTACTTTTGATAAAGCTGATCCCGCTGACTACGACGGACTGGTTGTTGCCGGCGGACGTGCCCCCGAATACCTGCGTCGCGAAGATGGCGTGTTGGATATGGTGCGTCACTTCTTTGAAGAGGACAAACCCGTTGCAGCTATTTGTCATGGGCTCCAAATCTTATCCGCTGCCGATGTTATTAATGGGAAAACATTAACAGCCTATCCTGCTTGCGGTCCCGAGATGGAAGCAGCCGGAGCTAACTACAAGGATGTGGAAGCAACCGAAGTAGTGGTTGATGAGAATTTAGTTACTTCGCCGGCCTGGCCGGGCCATCCCAAGTGGTTAAGTGCTTTTCTTGATGTACTTGGAACCAAAATCACACATTAAAACTATTTACAATAAAAAAAGCGAGGAGTTCAATACTCCTCGCTTTTTCATTTTCAGGGATTCAAGATATTAATAACCTGAGTCCATATCTTCTTTTTTCTCATTGTCAGATGGCATAACTACTGCATCAATAATGTGAACTACACCATTTGATGCTTCAACATCTGCCTTCACTACTTTGGCACCATTTATCATCGCCCCGTCAGACAACGAAACCTTGATTTTATTCCCTTGAACGGTTTCTACCATTTGCCCGTCCTTAAGATCGGAAGCCATAATTTTCCCGGAAACCACATGGTATGTTAAAATACTCTGCAGCTGCCCTTTGTTTTCTTCTTTCAGCAGCATATCTAGCGTACCATCCGGCAAATTACTAAATGCCTGATTGGTAGGTGCAAAAACTGTGAAAGGGCCTTCTCCATTCAATGTTTCAACCAGATTAGCTGCTTTTACAGCAGTCACTAAAGTAGACAACTGGTCGGTATCCTGCGCAATTGATACAATTTTATTATGGTGATCAATCTTTTGCTCGGTTACGGAATTTTGTGTAAACGCCACTAACACAACGGCTACCAGCATTAATGCTAAAGTTCTTGAAAGCTTCATATTTACCTTCTATTTTTTATTTAGGATTGTGAGTTGCCAAACATTCTTATTTAATGTTTGGCATTGTGATCGATTAACGCTATTACATTGATCACCATTCACTTGGGCCGGAGATTTCTTAAATTTCTCCGGCCTTTTTATTTCTTCTAACAAGAAGCATTATTTGGGGATGCGAATATATTTCCATCCTTATTTTAGGAAAGATTTGCTAATCTTTTGCTCCCAGTACTTCCATATCTGTAGGCATAACAACACCATCTATAATGTGGATCACACCATTTGATGCCATAATATCTGCTTCGATCACAATAGCATTGTTAACCATAACTTTATTCATCGCTTGAACCTCATCACCCATGTATTCACCTGCTGAGCTTTGAGCCGTGAGTTTGAGTTGAGTTCCTTCTAACGTCTCAATCATAGTTTCTTCACCAATATCGCCAGCATGGATTTTCCCAGCAAAGACATGATATTTGAGAATCTTGATAAGCTCTTCTTTATTCTCGGCTTTCAGCAGACTCTCAAGTTTACCTTTAGGTAAATTGTTAAATGCCTTGTTCGTAGGAGCGAACACCGTATAAGGTCCTTCACTTTTAAAGACTTCAACTAAATCAGCTGCTTCTAAAGCAGTTAATAACGTTGAAAGATCTTCTTTCTCAGCCACTTTATCTGATATTGTTTTTTCAGGATTTAAAACTGAGTTTGCTGCTAATATTGCAAGTGATATTAGCAGTAACAGTACAATTTTTAAAGCTTTCATAATGTTTAACCATTAGTTAGTTATTTTATTCATTCCATTGTAAGCTATTCAAATATTCAGCAGACAATGGTTATTATATTATTTAACCACCGGTTAACTGCACAGTTCCTATATTACATCACAAACCGTATTTTGACTGGCAGTCTCAGAGGACATTCCATTACAAAGTTCTCTACCTAATCCTTGTATCAATATTCCAAACAGATTACTGCTGTTAGGATATCCCATCGTAAAGTCGCAAATTATTCCAAAACTTAACTTCCTCTACTGCCCCCTGTTATTCTTGCATTCATATTTCCAATTCCTAAATAACAAAACAGCCACGCCACTCGATATTAATGCGAAAGGATTGTATAATGGTGCAGTATATTAGGAAATAGCATTTAAATATTGGCTGCAAAAAATTAAAGGAATGGTCAATAGGCTTATACGAGTTTCCCATCACAGCATTCTGCTGTTTATTACCGCCTTTCTCTGGGGTTGCACTTCCACATCTCCCAGCACAGACAATATTCTCGAAAAACTTGAGCTACCGGAGGGATTTTCGGCACAGGTTTTTGCCGATCAAGTACCCAACGCTCGTCAGCTTGCCATGGGAGAAAATAGAATTATTTACGCCGGAAGCAGAGAGGCGGGTGTTGTGTATGCTATAGTAGATAAAAATAAAGATTACAAAGCAGATACGGTTTATACTATTGCCAAAGATCTCCGCATGCCGAGCGGTATTGCTTACCGAAACGGATCGCTTTATGTGGCTGCTGTTAGTACCATATACCGCTTTGATAATATTGCAAACAACCTGCAGAACCCTCCAGAACCTACCGTTATCACCGATAATTATCCCGATGATGGACATCACGGCTGGAAATTTATTGCTTTCGGACCTGATAACAATCTCTACGTACCGATAGGTGCACCTTGCAATATCTGTAAGCCCGATGACAAAATTTTTGCCAGTATTACCCGTATCAATCCCGACGGAACCAATCGCGAAATTATTGCGGAAGGAATTCGCAATACGGTAGGCTTCGGCTGGCATCCAAAAACAGATGACTTGTGGTTTACTGATAATGGTCGCGACTGGATGGGTGATAACCGTCCACCCTGTGAATTAAATCATCTATCCAAAACAGGTCAGCATTTCGGATATCCCTACAAACACGGCCACAATATTTGGGATCCTGAGTTTGGAGAAAAGGGAAAAGCTATAGATCGAAAATTCAAAGACCCGGCCCAAGCTTTAGGACCCCACGTGGCCCCTCTGGGGATGATTTTTTATACCGGAAAAATGTTCCCGGAGGCGTATCACAACCAAATATTAATTGCCGAGCATGGAAGTTGGAACAGAACAGAGAAAATCGGGTATCGTATAATGAAGGTTACTCTTAAAAACGGCAAAACCACTTCGTATGAACCGTTCATAGAAGGTTGGCTTCAGGAAAATGAATCGGTATGGGGACGTCCTGTCGATTTATTACAACTGCCGGATGGATCAGTACTTATCTCTGACGATCACAGCGGCATAATTTATCGCATTAGTTATCAAAACGGTTAAATAAATTATATAAATGACACCACTTCGAAAACGAGGCGTTTATCGAAATGTAGGACTTTTAATTATTCGAATTGGGCTGGGCATCATGTTCATTTTACATGGTTACCCCAAAATGTTCGGCGGGCCCGACACCTGGGTTGAGGTAGGGTCGGCCATGCAATTTTTAGGTATTAATTTTGCTCCTATGTTCTTTGGGTTCATGGCCGGAGTTACGGAATTTTTTGGGGGCATATTTTTACTATGTGGCTTATTTTTTACGCCCAGTGTTATATTTCTTTTTATTGTAATGGTGGTAGCTACTATCAAGCATATTGGAGCCGGAGATGGCTTTGTAAGCTATTCCCACAGCATTGAAATTGCCATCGTAATGGCAGGTTTATTATTCATCGGTCCCGGCAAATACAGTTTGGATCGCAAGCTACAAAAAAGAAATAGAAGACGTTATTAAACAAACACGACTTCTATGAAAGCAATGGTTTTACATACCGTGGGCAAGCCTTTGGAGCTTCGGGATATTCCCATTCCGAATGCCGACAAAAACCAGCTATTATTAAACGTACATACCTGTGGTGTTTGCCGAACAGATCTTCATATTATTGACGGAGAGCTGGAATATCCCAATGTGCCCCTTGTATTGGGACATCAAATTGTAGGTACAGTAGAAAAAGTAGGAGAAAACGTTACAGGTTTCAAAAGAGGTGATAAAGTGGGCGTTCCCTGGCTCGGATATACCTGCGGTGAATGCGAATTCTGTCAACAGGACCAAGAAAATCTTTGCGATAATGCTCGATTTACTGGATACGATATCGATGGAGGATTTGCTGAATATACCGTAGCCAACGCCCGCTTTTGCTTTTCGATCCCTCAGGATTACCCGGCTACTCAGGCCGCTCCGCTGCTCTGTGCCGGGCTCATCGGTTATCGATCCTTACGAAAAACCCACAATGCACAACGGTTGGGATTTTATGGCTTTGGCTCAGCGGCCCATATTCTTACACAAGTCGCGCTCCATCAAGATAAGGAGGTTTATGCTTTCACTCGTCCCGGGGATAAAAAAGGACAACAGTTCGCCAAAAATATTGGAGCTATATGGGCCGGCGGATCTGAAACCTTGCCCCCTCAAAAGTTGGATGCCGCCATTATCTTTGCCCCCATAGGTCCACTTGTCCCACAAGCATTAAAAGCAATAAAGAAAGGAGGAAAAGTCGTCTGTGCCGGCATTCATATGAGTGACATCCCAAGTTTTCCGTACAACGATCTCTGGGAAGAGCGTTCCATCGAGTCTGTAGCCAACCTTACCCGTCGCGATGGGGCCGAGTTCATGCAGATTGCTCCTGAAGTTCCGATTAAATCTCAAGTTACAACCTATCCTCTAACCGAAGCCAACCAAGCACTTGATGATTTACGAGCCGGTAACTTTGATGGATCGGCTGTGCTAACTATCGGCAAGGAGTAACATTGATGCTTAGATAAGTTATGACATAAAGTCCTATTATTTGTATCTTTGCGGGCTATATTAGCAGATGAAATTTAATTCGAGTCATTCAAAACCCCCTACATTCTCATGCACGATATTGTTTTAATTCCCGGAGACGGCATTGGCCCCGAAATCACAGAATCAGTAACCACAATATTAGATGAAGCCGGTGCAGATATTAACTGGATACGCTGCACCGCTGGCCTCTCTGCCCATGAAGAATTGGGGGATCCTCTGCCCGGTGATACCATTGCTGCTATCGAAAAACACCGTATTGCACTTAAGGGACCACTGACCACTCCTGTTGGGGCTGGCTTCCGTTCTGTTAATGTGGCAATGCGCAAAAAGTTTGAACTCTATAGTAACATACGTCCGGCCAAAACCTTACCTCATATCAAAAGCCGGTTCGATGATGTAAATCTGGTTATGTTCCGGGAGAATACAGAGGGTCTGTATATAGGTAAAGAACAGTGGGTGAAAGAAAATAACCACGCCGAAAGTATTGCTGTTGTTACCCGAAGTGCGAGTGAAAAAATAATTCGCGCTGCCTTTGAATACGCAAAAAAGAAAAATCGCAAAAAAGTTACGCTCGTACACAAGGCCAATATTCTTAAATTTACTTGTGGCCTTTTCATGGAGGTCGGCGAACAGATTTCAAAGGATTATCCTGAAATTGAGTATGAAGATCTTATTGTTGATAACATGGCGATGCAGATGGTATTGCAACCTGAACAGTTCGATGTTATCGTAACAACAAATCTTTTTGGGGATATTCTCTCAGATCTGGCTTCGGGATTGGTTGGTGGACTCGGCTTGACGGGTGCTGCTAACATTGGCGATGATACTGCCATGTTCGAAGCAGTTCACGGCTCTGCACCTGATATTGCAGGACAAGATAAAGCAAACCCTATTGCCTTTTTGTTCTCTGCCCTGATGATGCTTGAACATATCGGTGAAGAAAATCGTGCAGACAGAATACGACAGGCTGTGTACTACACATTAGAAAACAAATCGGTTTGTACGCCGGATATTGGTGGAACCGGGTCAACAACTACGTTTACCGAGGCGGTCGTTAAGAATCTAAAAAAATAACTTCTTATTCATCCCTCTTGTTTAGCGCATTGTGTATTTCAAAGAACTTTTGTTGAAATGCCAATGCGCTTTTTTAATTCAACGTCACAAACGAAACATCCATAGCTTCTGTATCCAACAGTGCTACAGTAGCTTCCTCGTTAAATCCATGGACCGTTCCGGGATTTATTGCCAAGGTATTGCCAATAAATTCGACCTTCTTTTCATGGGTATGCCCTGAGACAACCACATCATACTTTCCACTCTGCTCTAATGCTTCCGTAATAGGGGCATCGGTCCCGTGATATAAGGCAATGGTTCTGTCATCAACGACTACTTCACCAAAACTCCCCAAATGTGTCGCTCCTATTTTGCTAAACTTTTGCAAGATCAAATAATGATCCCCGTCATTATTACCAAAAACTCCTTTAAGAGTTAATCCCTCAAAAGGAGGAATGGTAAAAGGACTGCAAAAATCACCGGCATGTAATACGAGCTCAACCTCACGCTCCTTAAAAATAGTAACGGCCGTTTCAATATTTTGAACATGGTCATGAGAGTCTGAAATAAGTCCAATCAACATAGTATTTTTCTTCTGTTCTTAACTTTTTAGATAGTTATAAGATTTTAATGGAGATTTCAAATGATCGGCACCTGGTTAATATTATTGGCTTTAAAAAAAGTAATGTCTATTATTATCACAGTTCTACTATTAATTTAAAACAGAGGCGCTACTATTATGAAGAAGTTATCACTATTCGTATTCATATTATCAATTATCTGTTTCATTGGTATGCCAACCACCTCCACTGCACAAGATTTTGAGGGTATTATTTATTTTGAGATGGCAGATATGGCGAAACAAGGGATGGGCGAAATGCCTTACATGGTGAAAGGAAATAAGGGAAGAATGGAGATAAATCAACAAGGCCAAAAAAATGCCATGCTTATGCTTCCCGAGCAATCCAAAATGGTGATGATTATTGGACAGATGAAGGGTTATATAGAAATGGATCTAAATAATGACGTAGGTAATAACGAAAATGATAAAGCATCGGACGCAGACATGACCAATACCGGTAAAACCAAGACTATTGCCGGCAGGGCATGTGAAGTCTGGAGAATGGACTCCAAAGATGGCACCTTTGAGACTTGTATGGCTAAAGGTATGGGTACTTTTATGATGCCACAAAACCAAATGCAAAAACGCAATGCACCGACTTGGGCTCAAAAATTTGCAGCAGAGGGATCTATGCCTCTTGAGATTGTTGAAATAAAGAACGGGAAGCGAACCGTTCAGATGAAGGCCACAAAGATTGAAGAAAAATCACTTTCTGATGATCTCTTTGAAGTACCGGAAGGATATCGTGATATGAGTGGGATGATGAAGGGAATGCAAAACCGGAATTAAATCCTTAGTATTTACTCATTTTGCAAAAGCGACACTCTGATAAGGATGTCGCTTTTTTAATTTATTGTTGTAAGCAACTCTTCTGCCTGTCTGCGATATTCTTTTTCAGCCTCCGCTTCTATTACATTATGTAACATACTCTTTGCTTTATCCTTACTGCCATTTTTTGCCAATAACTTTCCACCTAAATATCCTGAAACAACATAAAAAGAGCGATTCGCTGTGTCCGGCAGTTCTTCCCCCAATGTAAAAGCCCTGGTATAACAATCGATAGCTGCGTCAGTACGCCCTTTCTTTTCCAGAAGACGTCCCTTCCATGTCAGCAATTCTTCTTGCACCACTTTTAGATCCGGAAGTTCGTTAGCTTCCCACCGCTGTAAATTGTCTTCTATAAATTCCAGTGCCTTGTCATGCCGAGCCTGCTTAAAATAACTCTTCGCTAAAATCCGAACATAGTAACTGTTATCAGGATATTGCTGGTGGAGCTTCTCAAAATTACGAACTGCTACACCAAAATTATTCTCATAGTTGTAGTGTATATTCCCTAAAAAATAAATGGCTTCTGCCCGGGCAAAAATTGCGGTTTTTGATGCCTCCTCTATAGCTTTTAATCCTTTTTCCTTATCGCCATCCGGCAATGCCCAGCTAACGGTTCTTACCACGGGATATTCATCAGGGATATAGTCCAAATAATAAAGCTTGAGCCCCTCCGCCAGTTTCAAGTCATTAAGCTCCGGCTGGATATCAAGAAGATAATTATAAGCCTGTATCGCTTTACGACCATAATTTATGCTGGTTATCCACTCTTCGCGATTTGCGTATTGCCGAGCCATATAACCGTTACTTATTGCTCGAATTAATAGGCCGTCTACGTGTTTCGGCTGACGATGGAGCAACTTGCCCGCTTGATAGTCAGTCTTTTTCATCATCTCAAAAAACTGCTTATCATGGGAGCGATCGTGAAGATCCGTCAATACTCTCCACCATAGTTGCATACCCTCAAAAAGAGTCCATAGAGGATGATTCGGATGTTTATCTTTCCATGTAGCTAGCTGTTCCTCTGCACCCGCAAAATTCAAATTATACACCGAATCTACAGCGGCCTTGGCATCCGTTCTAAAATCCGGATTATTTATAAGTTCGGGAACTTGTGCTGGCACCGGCAGGGCAACAACCAATACAAAGAATAGAAGAAATAGGTAGCGGATAATCTTCACTTTTTTACTCTAATAACTGATTCAAACCTAACTTATTTTAGATGTGTCTTAAACCAGTTTGCCGTTATAGTTAAAACGTTTTCAAATGGTTTAGAAAATTCCTCGTCCTCAAATGGATGGGCAGTATCAAAGGTATGGCCGGAATCAGGGATTAACTCTATTTTCTTATCCTCTGAATTACAATGTTCATACAACTTTTCCGCTTCACTGTAGGGTACTCCTTCATCACCTTTGGAATGAATAAAAAGGGCAGGTATATCTAATTCTTGGACACGCTTTACAGCCATCAGACGATCAGCATTTTTTATAGCATCTTTATAAACCAACTCTTTAACGGGCATTATTTGTCCGGTTCGACCATTTTTTTTTTCAGTAACGCCCTTTTCTTCCCAATCCTTAATCATATCCTCACTCCACCGGGCATTGTAATCGGCAACAGCAGACCACGTAACCACCCCTTTTATTTCGGGATATTCCGCTGATGCAGCCACGGCTGTATGTCCACCGCGAGAATGTCCCAAAACGCCAATAGTATCTGTATCTAAAGAAATATTTCGTGCAGTAATCTCATTTTCCTTTAATGCTTCGATGGCCGTTCCCACATCTTCCAAATCCTGAGTCAGTGTCTCACGGGCAAACAGATCTAACTGATCAAACTCAGTCATACTCTCACCTACCCCATTCAACGAAAAGTTTATTGCTAAAACTGCAAATCCAGCCTTGCTTAGCTCTTGACAACCCTCCGGAAAGGCTCCCCAGTCTTTAAATCCCTTAAATCCATGCAGAAACAATATCACAGGCAGGGATGCTGCTTTATCAACTTCAGGATAATAGAAATCATAATAAATGGGAAGATCTTCAGTAGATGGTATAGAACCGGAAATTTTGGATACTTTTACATTCTTCATGAAGATAATTACGTCTATATGATTTTAAACTTGTTTTACAATTTCATGTAATCTCGAACCGATGTAGGGTAAAGGACTAAATCCTGTCATGCTGAATTTATTTCATCACTGTAGCGTGGCAACTGGAGAAACTTCTTAAAGAGATCCCGAGAAAAAACTCAGCATAATCGTTTAAGATCAGTTGTTAATCAAAATCGAGTGGATCAAGTTTTACTAACTTACGCAGACCATTAATTTCACCTTTCTTGAGGTAGCGCCAGCGACCCATCTTAACATTGTTGAGCGTGAGACCGGCGTATTCAACGCGTTTTAACTTCGTCACTTCAGTACCAAAATACTCCACCATTCGGCGTACAAGTCGATTTCGTCCTTCAAAAATGGAAAGCATAAAACCATCCGGTGTGCGGGCGATGTTGTACGCCTGGGCGGTACCATCCTCAAGCTCAATGCCTTGCGACAACTTTTGAAGCTCATCATCTTTCAGGCCGCGTTCCGTTTCTACCTCGTATGTTTTTCGCACCTCGTAACTGGGATGCATCAGCCTGTTCGCCAAGTCACCGTCATTGGTTAAAATTAACAGCCCCATCGTATGACGATCGAGTCGCCCTACGGGATATACGCGCTTCCCTGTAGCATTCTCAATCTTATCCATTACTGTATCCCGATTGCGGGGATCATCGGTCGTTGTGATCGTATCCTTTGGCTTATTCAACAAGATGTAGACAAACTTTTCGAGACTTAAGACCTGTCCCTCTACCTCCACCTTATCGGTACGCTGCACTTTGACCCCCATCTGGGTGACCACCTCATCATTTACTTTCACCTTTCCCGCAGCAATATAATCATCCGCTTTACGTCGGGAGGTAAAGCCACAGTGGGCAATATATTTATTCAGACGAATCTCCTCGTCTTCATCATAATTCTGGTCAACCTGATGATCAGGCTCCTCAATTTTTCCTCTTTTATTCCTCTTCTTTCTTCGTCGACTCATCCTCTAAATTTTTCCGGATCTTATCCGATTCATTTTCCAATTCATCACTTGCTTCATCGTTCTCATCACTTTCTTCCTCCTCGTCATCAAGCTGCAATACATCCGCTGTATATTCATCCAGGTCAGGCACTTCCTCCTCATCAATTTTTTCAACGGCCTCAATTAATGATATCGCCGTTTCGGTAGCATCCTCATCTTCCGCGGTCTCCTGCAGCTCTTTAAGCTCTAACTGGCGATCAAACAAAAACTGCCGGTGCTCAGCCATATCATCATCTTTGAGAATCTCATCAATTTCGCGCGGCTTCGGAAGCTCATCAATTGAATTTATACCAAAATGCTTTAAAAAGTGTTTAGTCGTGCGATACAACAGGGGCTTCCCAGGAGCATCCAGTCGACCCGACACCTCGATAAGAACCTTCTCCAATAACTGCCGCAACATATAACCCGAATCCACACCCCGTATATCATCCACTTCTGGCTTGGTAATCGGTTGCTTATACGCTACGATAGCAAGGGTCTCAATAGCCGACTGTGATAACTTGCGATAGGCACTTTCGTGCTGAAAAATGCTAAGCCAAGGTTCAAAACGCTTCTTGGTTGAAAAGGTATAACCACCCGCTACATGCTCAATATTAAATGATAAGCCATTTTCTTCGTACCGCTGATTCAGCTTCTCAACAAAAGGCTCTATTGCATCCACTTCCAATCCCAAGTTTTCCTCCCCTTTGGCAATAATCTCACAAATCTTTTCCTCCGATATAGGCTCCGGACTGGCAAAAATTAGCGCCTCGATCACTGAAGACAGGCGCGTACCGTCAACAAATTGGTAGTCTTGCATAACTATATCCCGTTATAGGAAAAATTCTTCTTTAGATTACGGCTGATTTACAAAGGGCATAAAATAACAAATTTTTTACCCTTCATTCTCTTTAATGATAAAAAAGCCATCGTTACCCTGTTTCTGATACAGGGGCATCAAAATATACCCATCTGTTTGTGCGATAATTTTCCCCTCATTATCATTGGCAAGCCACTCTCCTTTCTTAATAGGTTCAAAATTTGAGTAGCCCGGCCGCATTGCAAAACCATCGCCGGGTTCAATAATATGCTGATATACCAGTTCAGTCTCCACCGGCAAATGCTGTGTGTGTTCCTTCAGGTGACGCTCGTACTCCTTAATTTTCTCTACATACTGTTTTTCAATAGCTCCTACTGCATGTAACAACAGTAAAAGGGAAGCTGTTATATTATATTCAGTAAGCTCATTTTCATGTTGTCCTCCCTCTAATCCAAATGAGATGAATCCCTGCTGTTGATAGTACCCTAATGCCGTCCCCCTCAGCGATTTCTCAATCCCAAAAACCATGGGCACATACAAGTTTGATAACAATTTGCGTTGACGAGGATCAGAACTTGTAATACTAAACATGCTCCCTTCAGCCGAGAATGTATGCACATCCGCCAGGACAACCGGCCCCTCACTCTGCTTTTCGATCTTATCAAGGATAGGGAGCAAATGCTTCATTTGCCTACGCTCATTCGATTTGAGCTCAGCTTTCGGGGTAGCTCGAACCTTTTCTATTATTGAAGGAAACCACAGACGATTCATATCCTCGTCAAGATAACGAACCCTGTGCTTAAGAGCCGGCAAATTGGCTCGGAGAGCAACCAGTCGCCCATTAATCCGGGGACGGATACCATCAAGCATATCAAATATATTCTGGGTCGCATCAACTCCGGCAAACTCATTTCCATGCATCCCCGTCACTACTACGACAGTAGGCCCATCAGGATCCCCTTCAACTATCCCTAAAATCCGATCGTCTTCTGTTTCTGTTACCGTGCTACTAATCGTCGGACTCCTCATTCTCCTCGTTATTCAAATGTAATACTTTCAACAATCTGCGTGCAATTCTCATGTAATTCTGTTCGGTAATAATTCCAACAAGCCTGTTATTTTTTACAACAGGTAAACAGCCTATCTGCTGGCTGTCCATAATTTCCATTGCCTCCATAATAGAAGCCTCCGGATGAATAGTGATGGGGTTCTCAATCATGATATCCTCAACCGTCTCTACAACGTTTTCATCATGATTGACGGACTTCGAATAAGCATTAAAAACCATCCGCATCGTTACCAGGCCAACAAGGTGTTTTTTATCGTCCTCAACCGGAACATACCGGATACGTCGCCAATCTATCAAGTTCGACGTAAACTCCAGCAGGTCATCCTTTTGTACCGTAAACAGGTCAGTAGTCATAAACTCTTCGACGATAAGACTCGAAGGCTTCCAGTGCTCAAGATCCTCCATCCGAGCACGTCCCCATTTATGTACCGGCTCCCCTTTTTTCTGATTTTTGATCATAGCCGTTGTTATCGCCGCCAGCGTCTGCTCTTTCGATCCATGCTCTTTCATCAGCGAGGCATAATTATTCAGCATCCAGTGCGAGGGGGTTTGTCCAGCCGTTACCCGCTCCTCAATAATGCCCAAATACTCTGTAATATCGCTGTCATCTATCCCAACTTCTTGTAGTCCTTCTTTGGCTATAGGCAACAGCTCTTCTGTTATCAGATCTACCGCATTAATACGCTGATCATCAAACCATCGCAATTTTGTATCGAGGCCCATCTTAGAAACCGCTATAAAATTCATTCGGGCATCATCAAAATCCATCTCCTCAGAAACATTGGGATGATAATCTCCCATCTTATTCATCAGCCCCAACCAAAAGGCAGAATTTGCCACCTCATCCGTAACAGTAGGTCCAGAGGGACAAACCCTGTTCTCGATACGTAGGTGTGCCTTCCCGTCAGTAATACCATAACAAGGACGATTCCAGCGATATACCGTCCCATTATGCACCTGTAACGCTCGCAAAGCAGGGGGCGTACCTTCATCCAATAACTTCTCCACATCTTCAGTCACCTCCGAACTCAGCATGACCCTATACCGAGCTGTATCTTCCTGGAAAATTTCGAGAATACTTTCGTCCACCCATTGGTTACCAAATGTTACGCGCGGACTGCTTTCCCGTAAGTGATCACCGACCGTTCGCGTATCTACGGATTGCTGGAAAAGAGCAATGCGGGTTTCATTCCATAATCGCTTACCAAAAAGAATGGGTGAACCCACCGTTGATGCCAGTACCGGAGCGGTTAACAACTGAGCAATATTATACTTCGGGACAAACTCCTCAGGTCCTACCTGCAGGTGCACCTGAAAACCAGTGTTACAAGCTTCCAACAACGGAGAATCAAACTTCATTAACAATTCATCCATGCCCTGAATACGCAGATCATAATCACCGCCGCGCAACTTATTGATGGCTTGAGTAAGCGCCCTGTATCGCTGCAACGGGGTCTGGTTTTTCAGATCGATGTCAACCTTGCGTATCGTCGGCAAAATGCCCGTCAATACAATCTCTCCTCCGAGCTCTTCCGTTGCCGCTCGAACTTTGTCAACCTGCGTCTGGAGATTCTCCTCCATTCTCGAAAGGCAATCTCCCTTAAACTCAAGGGGTTCCATATTTATTTCGAGATTGAATTTGGCATATTCCGTCGTAAAATTTCCGTTTTCACCCTCCTGCAACTTTTCGAGTACTTCCATATTGTGAGGCCAGGCTTTGGCCTGCTGATCAACCAGACAAAGCTCCTGCTCAGCCCCTATTCGAATAGGATCAGTTTCAAACCAATCTCCCTCATTAAGCATACGATCCAGCGCTCGAAGGTCTTTCAACACATATTTCATAAAGCGCTGTACTTCTTCCTGACTATCAGCCAATTTTACCCGGGATTCGCCCATAGGCACCTCTTTATTAATTACAAAGGTATCTTTCCGCTGTAATAATCGAATTTATTAAACAGAATGCAAGCCTTCTTTATTCATACCGCCTAACACAATATAGAATCAAATAATTTGATAAAAACAGTCAATAGCTGTTAGCTTATTAACTAAAAGTATCTTTTCAAACTAAACGATATTCAGGCTTTGTTTAACGATTCAATCCATTAAAAAAGGGTAACCGAACTCAATCGGTCACCCTACTATCCCTATTTAAGATCACCTTAGTTAATTATTGCCAAAACAGAACCGGATAATCACCATCCGCCACCTGCCAAATACTTACAAAATCAAATTCTGACATATTGGTCTGGGCTGCACTTCCAGTCATTTCTGCTGTTGTAAGCCCCACAATATTATATCCACCACCGCCCGGCACCCCCTCGGCTTGGCCGGTATTTTCAGTGTCCCAATAACAATTACTGAGTGTAGTATTTGTAGTACTAAACCTTCCTATTAATCCACCTATTCCTGTAGGAGAATTGGAAGTTGAGGGTGAAACCGTTCCTGTTGCATACGAATAATCAATGCGAGTATCCGCCCGATTATCACCGATAAGTCCCCCGATATCGTCTTTTCCAGTTACCTGCCCCTGTGCATAAGATTTAAATATTTGGTTACGGCCAGCGCTTCCTTTTAGATTCTTTCCAACCAGCCCTCCGATTCCATTTATCCCTGATGCATTTCCGGCTGCGTAACTATACCTGATTTCAGACCAATTAATCCCAACCAATCCCCCTACGTCGTTAGCTATTGAAGTAACTTCAACATCAGCAAAAGAGTTTTCTATTGTTCCATAATTATCCCCTACCAAGCCTCCACAGCGTCCACTGGTACAATGTACCTTTCCGGTCACATAAGAATCAGAAATTCTACTATCTTTTCCACTCATTCCAACAAGTCCTCCCGTGGAACCGTCACCGTTAAGATTTACATTTTCGAGTTTTACATTTGTTACTTCTGCTTCGTCTATATATCCAAATAACGCCACATAGCCCTGGTCTCGATCAATGGTTAAATTCGAAATCACAAACTCCTGCCCGTCATAAGAACCAACCAAACTTATTGGGAAAAATCCTTTCCCATTGTTCCAATTTGCCGTTTCTGAAGCATCAATATCATTAATTTGAATAAAATGAGATTCCCAATATATGCTATTCTCTCCAATTTTCTGCAGTTCCTCGATTGTCGAAATTTTATAAGGGTTCGATTCCGTCCCATTCCCTCCAGAGAAATGATTCTCAAATAAAGCCGTTATTGTCTTTGCAGTATCTACCGTTACTGTAATAAGAGTATCAGTACCAGAAACATCGCCCTGCCACTCTACAAATGACCATCCATTAGCGGGATTAGCTTCTAATTCAACGGTCGAATTATACAAAAACTCCTGCTGATCGGGACTTAAGACTACCGAACCCTCCCCGTTTTTGGTAATGGATATTCCAAAATATTTTTTCTCAAACACAGCTGTTACTTCTCGGGGATTATCCACCGTAATCTGAATCGGATTATCAGTACCGGTAATATCACCGGTCCACTCAACAAATTTGTATCCCTTAGCCGGATTTGCCGTTAATTCTACAACGGTTCCGTACTCGTACTCTTTGGATTGTTGCTCAATGATTTTTTCGCTAACTGTCCCCTCTCCTTCAGTATTGATCATAAGCTCATAATTTTTTAACTCAAAATTTGCCGCAATTGAATAGTCCTGATCAACTGTGAGCGAATGGGGATTATCCGAACTGCTTATATCACCCGTCCACCCTGCAAAAACATAGCCCTCATTTGCCTGCGCCTGTAGGTCGACCTGCACTCCTTCTTCGTAAGTACTTTGTCCCGATGGTGATACAGTTCCTCCCTCAGACGGATTAGCGGACAGAGATATATCATAGGTCGCAGTTTCTGTAGTGCCACCGCCCTCCTCTGGATCAGGACCGGTGCTGTTATCACCGCATGACATAAAGATGAGTGAGATAGAGATGATGAATATGGGTAACAATCGTTTCATAACAAGAAATGGTTTTATATTAGTTTTTTTAGTATTAGCTCTCGAGGGATTCTCTACCTACCAAATTCAGACTCCCCTTACCTAATACGTAAAACCAATCTAAAGAAGGGTCATTTTTTTATTCCTAAACCAGATATCAGGTCCCAAAAACCCGATCATACTATTGACTGAAAATCTACTCCAGCGCATCCACATTAACATTGATGCGGACTGAGCTGGCCCCTTTGGGTTTTCGATCATCAAATAGATCAAACGTATTATCAAGCATTTGCTCAATTGCTGAGGCTCCATTGGAAGGATGTATTTTAATAAAGCTCTCCCAACGGAAAAAATTCTGCATTTTTGCAATGGCTGCCGGTGATGGCCCCAATATCGAATCAAAGCTTCCCAGTACCTCTGTCAGACATTCGGTATAGGTTTCAGCCACCCTCCGAACGCGTCCCTCCTGTTCTCCCTTAAATATAAACCTGATTATGCGAGAATACGGTGGATACTGTAACATTTTACGGTAAGCGAGCTCCTGTCGGGCAAATGATTTATAGTCGTGATTTTTTGCTTGCTGTATTGCAGGATGATCGGGCTGCCAGGTCTGAAAAAATACCCTCCCCTCTTTCTCGGCTCGGCCCGAACGCCCGGCCACCTGGCTCAACAGTTGATACATCCGCTCTCCCGAACGAAAGGACGGGAACGCCAGCTCGGTATCAGCATCGATCACTCCGACAACCGTAACATCAGGAAAATCCAATCCTTTACCGACAATCTGTGTTCCCACCAATATATCTGCCTCTTTTCTTCCGAATGCTTTAAGAATTTTTGAATGCGCATTTTTACCCGAAGTCGTGTCAAAGTCCATCCGCAGCGTTTCCGCTTCGGGATACAAATCTGCAATCTGCTCCTCAAGTTGCTGCGTCCCGCTTCCCCGAGATTCCACCGAATCATTCCCACACTCTTTACATCGGCTGGGCTGACGTTCAGAATAACCACAATAGTGGCATCGCAGCTGTTTTTTTGATTTATGGTAGGTCAAGCTTACCGAACAGTTCGGACATTCGGGTATTTCTCCACACGTGGCGCACTGCAGGTAGGACGCAAATCCTCTCCTGTTATACAATAGAATGGCTTGTTCATCCTTTTCCAAAGCCTCCTCAATTGCCTTATAAAGAGGAATGGCAAGTGGTCCTTTCATTGCTGATCGATACTGCTTTAGATCAAGCAGTTTTACTTCAGGAAGCTTCGCATCAAAGGGACGCTCATTAAGTTCTAAGTATTCGCTTTTACCTTTCTTGGTCCCACATAAAGAAACCATACTTGGCGTTGCCGACCCCATAACCACCGGCACATTATTGATATTAGCTCGCATTATTGCTACATCGCGACCATTATAACGGGGGGCGGGATCTTCCTGCTTATACGACATATCGTGCTCCTCATCCACTACAATGAGACCCAAGTTTTGAACGGGGGCAAACACAGCAGAACGCGCACCTATAGCAATACGTTTTTCTCCCTTTTGCAGCGCGCGCCATGAATCATATCGCTCACGGTCGGTAAGCCTACTGTGAAGCACCGCAATGTCGTCACCAAATATAAGGTGAAATCGTTTTACGATCTGTGGTGTCAGACCAATCTCAGGAACAAGAACCAATCCCCCCTTTCCCTGCTCCACGACTTTCTTTAAGGCGTGTATATAAACTTCTGTTTTTCCACTACCGGTTATGCCGTATAATAAATAACTGCCAAAAGATTCTTCACCAATAGATTTCTTGATTTCATCAAAAGCATCCTGCTGCTCATCATTCAAGGTATTAAGCTGTGAAGGATCATACTCCAGCTTCATACTCAAATTTGTAGTCTCTACCTCATCATATGTAAGTAATCCCTCTTCAGAAATTCGATTGAGCGTATAGTATTCAAGCAACTCAAAGTCGGTTAATTCCTTTTGGAACTCAGGCAGTTCTAAATCAAGCAAGACTTCTAATGCTTGTATCCACTTATAATTCTTACCCTCTTCTTGATGCTCTTTGACAATACTGTTGGCCTCTTTTCTACTTTTTTCTTCCTTCCATTGCCACAGTTTATCCGTACTGGGATCCATCTTCATGGCCGGCTGCTCCCAAACTTCCAGCACTTTTTGTCCCACCAGCTTATCAATGATCTTATCGCCCCATCTTTTTTGTGCTTCCACAAGCAGGTAGGATTCGTTCTGCTGAATTTCTTTTACAATTTCAGTCTCATCATCATCAAGAAAATTAGGCAGTTCACGTTCTATTGCTTGTAGATATTTTTGAGCATAAAAATTTAATCCTACCGGAAGGGCTGCTTGTATCACCTCCCCCCATCCACAATAATAAAAACGGTGTATCCATTCGGTAAGCTCTAATAATTCTTTGGAAATAATCGGTTTTTCATCAAGCACCTGCTGAACCGGACGCGTATTAAAATCTGGCTCCTCATCATGAATATTTACGATAACCCCTATTTTTTTATGCTTTTGCAGGGGTACCCATACCCGTTTACCAATTTCAGCATCTGCCTGAAATTCTTCGGGCAAGCTATAGGTAAACTGCCGCCGAACGGCGGTTGGGAATACAATATCTGCGTATAAAGACAAGGCTATCTATTGCTTTTATTTATCGTTACGAACTGCTGCAAAGCATATTCATTCTGTGGCTGTGAGTCAATATATAATACCAATAAAAAAAGGGCTCCGATTCCTCGGAGCCCTTTTAATAGAATACTTACCTTACGATAAGCTTAAGTTACATTATCTACTACTTGCGTAATCAATATCCCAGAACAAGAGTGTTGATGTTTCGTCTCCATCACCACCAAGTGCTGACTCAGCATCACTCCAGTTAGACGAGTTCAGGTTCTGCTCGTCAACAGGATAAATAAAACGAACGGGGATATCATCCTCGGTATCAGCGCCGGGATTATCGGCAAAATACCACGTTGGATGATCCAATCGTCGCCAGTCAGTCCATGCCTGCAGATTGTCATTCATGTATTGACCTAACCACTTTTGTTGGGCTATGGCTTCAATCTGATCTCGCTCCGAACCTGCTACAGGAAATGCTGCAGGACCTTGAGTTGGCGCTTGCTGCAGATAAGCATCTATCTCCGACTGGGTTATACTTGAGTCGGAAGCTGCATTATCCCAGTACTGCATATCAGCTTCAACACCATTGTTATAATGCTCTAAGGCACTTCCGCTGACGTTCCAGCCATAAACAGCTGCTTCGGCCCGGATGAATTCAACCTCAGCATACTCAAGGAGCATACCTTCAAAATCAGGCTGAAGTAATGGACCTCTTACATGGGAATAGTCGATGTAGTCATTAGACTCACCATATAGTCCTCCCACATACGCATCCGGAGTGGTATCACCTGTCGTATCAATCTTTGTGAACTGGATTTGACGACGGGGATCCTCCAGGTTATTCATCATGTCGATGATCGTATTGGCTGCTACAAAGTCATTACGACCTGTATTGATCACATCTTCCCACACCGGATTTCTGTTTGGTGGGGTATTTGTGAATGTCAACGCTAAATTATCTGCGTTAGACTGGAATGCAGCCGGGGAAGCATCTTCAATAGCCGTTTGCGGGTCAAAATCAACCGCACCCGGTGTTTCTGCTACCTGAATGGCCATCCTCATTTTTAACGAATTGGCAAACATTAACCATGCTTCCATGTTACCCGCATAGAATACATCAGCAGCATCACTGAAACCGGGAGTATCATTCGCAACTGCAGTCTCCAAGTTGCCAATGGCCGTATTTAGACGACTCATCAGGTTTGAATAAATCTCAGCCTGATCATCATAGGCCGGGGAAACATTATCCGGATCCAAGGCTTCAGAGTACGGAATATTACCAAAGATGGTTACCAACTGGTGGTAAGCCATAACATTGATAACTTCCGCTTGAGCCTTCATGGCCGTCTTCTGCGCATCAGGCGTAAACTGCTCATCATCAACGAGAGTCTCTGCTCGCTTGAGGTCGTTTAGAATATCACGGTAAACCTCACTCCAGTAATTTGAGGGAATAGATCGTCCCGTCAAATTGTACTGGGATTCATCAGCATAAGTCGTTGCTGCCCAGTACTGAGACATGAACATAAACATGTTGATGTTATAGTTAACGCTTGTTTTCAACGTTCCCAGACTAACGAGAGCGTTGGAAAACAAAGGATCTGCTGTTACTTCAGACGCGGCTTTAGGATCTTCATTCAAGCTTGTTAAATCATCCTCGCACGAACTGAGTACCAGTGCAAATACTAATAAAGGTAATAATAGTTTTCTCATGGTATTCAATCCTAAAATTCAAGTTTCAAGTTAAACGTGAAGTTACGTGTGGTCGGATATGCACCACCTTGATAACCCCGCACGTTACCTGCAACAATTCCTTGCTCAGGATCGGCATGTGGTAGGTTCTTGTGGATAATCCACAAGTTACGACCAATAGCAGATACAGATGCACCTTTAATTGGCCCCACTTTGTCAATCAGGTTCTGTGGCAGATTATACGTTAAACCTACTTCACGAAGCTTCACGTAACTGCCGTCATAAATGAACTGTGCAGCGGGATTTGTAACCCATCCGTAAGCTCCATAGTAGACATTAGCACGCGTCCGTATATCATTTTTGCTTCCATCAGCGAGATAGCCATCGAGGACAACCCCACCGCTATCATTTCCGCCTGTCACAGCATCACGCTTGGGATTACCCAAATCGTTTGTACCTGCTGTTTTAGGATATAATCCAGTTCCCTGACCATAGTATTGGTCAAGAGAGAAGATATCTCCACCCCATCGAACATCTACCAAGAAGTTCAATGACCAGTTTTGGTAATTCAAACGGTTGGAAATACCACCAGTCCAATCGGGGTTCATATTACCGATAATGTTATTAGAGGAAGAAGTTACCTCGTATGTACCGGCATAAAAACCTGAACCTTGAATCAAACGCTTACCGCCATTTTCACTCCAGGATTCTCCATCAAGGTTAACAAAGTCAGTGCCTCGGATTGCACCATAAGGTTCACCCTTTGCAGCACTAATTGTAACAGCACCCTGTGGCGAAGCCAACTGGTAATTATCTACACCCGGAGCAAGCTCTTTAACTTCGTTGATGTTTTTGCTCCAGTTGATATTCATAGTCCAAGTAAAATTACGTTGTACAAGTGGACGTAACGTTGCAGAAACCTCCCAACCACGGTTTTCTACGTTACCGGCATTTACAAACTTCGTTGCATAACCGGATGCACGAGAAACCTCGGTAGCAAGAATCTGGTCAATAGTATTCTGATCGTAGTAGTTCACGTCAATAGTAGCACGATCGTTGAATACGCCCAGTTGCATACCAACTTCCCAACTTTTTGTACGTTCAGGCTTCAGGTTGGGGTTATTCTTGGTACTTGGTAGTGTATAAAGACCTGTAGGCCCAAAGTTTGAAGGACGATTATAGGTATCGTTCAAACTATGGGGCGGTGCTGTATTACCAACTTCGGCCCAACTACCACGAATTTTACCGAATGATAACCAGTCAGCATCAATAAACTCACTGAAAGTAAATCCGGCTGAAACAGACGGATAATAATACACATTTTCTCCGTCAGGCAAACTGGATGACTTGTCGCGTCGGCCTGTAGCCTCTACGTTCAAGAATCCGCCATAATTCAATTTCAAACTCGCGAAATAACCATTTACTGCAAGTTGTTCATCTGTTTCTGCTGGAAACTGAATTGGGCTTGCCGAGTTGTTCAGTGAGTAAACACCGGGAACAAGCAAACCGCCATTTGTTTCAGCAACAGTACTTTGCGTGTGATTACGACGCAAGTTCATTCCAACTACACCGCTAATACGAACATCTTCGTTTAGCTGTTTATTATAGTTGGCAAGAAGGTCATAGTTAAACTCAGCAAAGTCTTGCACTCGCTTATGATAACCTGTCCAGTCGGATCCGTGGCCAATACTACCAACGTTATTACGCTCCTCGATAAGCTGACTGTAACTGTCAATACTTACTCGACCGGTTACATTCAACCAATCGGTGAATTCGTAATTCGCTTCCACGTTTCCAAAATAACGGTTACGCTCATCAGTAGAGAAGTTTTCGTACCGGGTCCAGTAAGGATTGTCCCAGTAAATTGGACTTTCACCTAAACTACCTTGGGCCCAGTTCCACGTTTCGTTCGTGCGATTGCGGAAATAAGCACGACGCTGATCTTCTATATCTACTGATGTATTCCACCACTGGCGGAACATACTCATCATTGTGCTGTAACCGCGAGCAGGGCGTGCACGACCTTCAGTCTGAGAATACTGAATTTTACCGGAGACCGTAAACTTATCGCTTACATCATAGCCGGCAGAGAAGTTCAGCTTATTCTTGTCAAGCTTAGCATTGGGAAGGATACCGGTCGTATTGGTCTGGTTATACCCCATGTTATAGTATCCACCTTCAAAACCACCATTAATCTGGATACTATTAGTAAAGTCTGTACCCGTATCAAAGAAATCTATTGGTGTATTCTCAGGAGCAACCCAAGGAGTAGCAGTCATAAAGTTAGGCCCTCCTTCTACAAAGGCATCCCATTGATAGACAGATTGTCCTTCAAATTTCGGACCATAAGATCCGTCATCCCAAGGGTTACCTATGGTTTCATCAGTACCATCTCCATCTATATCAATTGCCCCAAAAGAAGGCACATATCCACCACCATATTCCATCTGGTGATCAATAAATGTGTTCTTATTAATCTTCTGGATAGTGGCACTGGAGTTGAATGTTACTTCAACAGGACGATCACCCGTCTTTCCACCTTTGGTTTCAATAACAATCGCACCGTTTGATGCACGTGAACCATAGAGCGCTGCCGCTGCAGGTCCTTTCAGCACGTTAATGGATGCAATGTTATCCGGATTGATATCGACACCGGTATTTCCATAGTCATACCCTGCAAAACCAGCTTCAGTACTTGCATCATTAAATTCCTGGTTCGCATAAGGCACACCGTCAACGACGAATAGTACCTGGTTATCTCCGGAAATAGACTTATATCCACGCATTACAATATTCGTGGATCCGCCCATTCCGCTTGTCTGGCTCACTTTAAGACCGGCTACACGCCCACTCAAAGATGCAGCAAAATTATCACTTCGACTTTCAGCAACAATCTCACCATCTACCTGCTGTGCAGAATAGGGAAGATCGTTCATGCTTTGCTCCACCCCATAAGCAGTTACAACAACATCGTCGAGTTGTTGCATTGAAGAGGTTAGTCCAATGTCTAGTGTGACCGTAGACTGGTCAACTGTGACCTGTTGCTCGAATGTGTCATAGCCTACGAAGCTGGCGCGCACGGTATATGTACCGTACTCAACTCCTTCTATTGTAAACTCACCCTGCGCGTTGGTGGCAGCTCCTCGCTGCAACTCAACCACATAGACGTTTACACTAGGCAATGTTTCACCCGAACTTTGGTCGGTTACTGTACCTGTTATTGTCCCGGACTGCGCAAAGGCAGTAGCGGAAAATATCAGGCATAACGTAAATAGAGATAGTAGTCTTTTTACCATAGCCCTGATTTGTTTTAGTTATGATTAGAATAAATCCAAGAGAGTGCCAAGCAAATAGACTTAACACTCTCTTAATGGTCTTTTAACCACTCTCTTAGATATGTAAAATTATTCAAAGTGTAAAATATTCTACAATTTTCAGTCATCACAACTAACTTGACACCACAAAAGCTAAACAAAAAGCTATATCTACTTGTAACGCATCGAATTAAAAGAATCCTTAAATACCAATTCCATTTAAAAGTATCCTATAAATTAGGCGCCACCTTCATGTAAAAGTGTTTTACATGTTCATATACATAAATGTAGAGAGGACGTTATCAAAGCCTGAGGCTTACTAAGGTGAGTTTTAATTGAATATTACCATTATCCAGATAATTTGACCTATTTATTTTTGTATCAAATGCTATTCCTTTAAAAAATTCTCTAATACCTCAGATATTTGTAAGAAAAACACCTACACAATAAAAAAGCACCGAGCTTAATATAATCCGGTGCTGAAAATTACCTGTGTATCTCCTATTTGTTATTGTTTGCTCCAGCCTTTGTAATAATTTCAATCACACCATAACCCGATTGGCTCCCGTACTGTGAAGCTTCTGAATCGGATAATAGCTGTACGGACTTTATTTCTCCCGGAGAAAACATCTGAGCTACATTCGGAAAATCTCGTCCCACTTTCTGACCGTCAACAACAAACAATGGCTGGCGCTGGTCGCTATCTCCTGTTGCAAGATCACCTTTTCCTGAAGAGGTTGTTCCTCGGCTCACTCCCGAAATTCCTCTGGGACGCAATACTACCTTAGCATAATCACCGCTTCCGGAAATCCGAACACCGTTTATGCGACGAAGATGATCTTCTAATGTCATGTTTTCTGTTCCATCAGTACCAGCAGTACTTTCTTGGCCTGTAGTACCGCTGGTTGCACATCCAGCCATCATTAAAAGCGATGCCACAATGATTAGCTTTATCCCTTTATTTAAAACTCTCATATCAATATTCTTTTTCTTTTAAATTTTCCCGATAAAAATGGTACAAACTAATTAACAATAAGTAAAGGCGGCTTCTCCTTTACAATAAGGAACATAGAACAAACTATGATGAAGAATAACTTTGAAAATAAATTAAAGTATTGACGAAATCTCTGCTTATCCCTACCCCAACCAGCCCTCCCGATCCAAACTACGATATTGGATTGCTTCAGCTATGTGATTGGAATGGATTTTTTCCAATCGCTCAAGATCTGCAATGGTTCGGGATACCTTGAGAATACGATCATATGCACGAGCCGATAGCCCCAATGAAGTAATAGCTTTATTCAGCATTTGCTTTCCGGCATCATCAAGCGTACATATTTTACGCGACATCTTGGTATTCATCTGCGCATTACAATATACATCCTCTATCCCCATAAAACGTTGTGTTTGCACCTCACGTGCCCGAATGACCCTTTTTCTTATTTCAAGCGACGGCTCTCCCTTTGATTTACTTGACAATTCATCATAACTAACTTTTTGCACTTCTATATGGAGATCGATGCGATCGAGCATGGGACCGCTTATTTTACTCAGATAACGCTGCATTTGTGACGGAGAGGCGCCACCGGGATCTGTTGGATTATACCAATCGCCTGTCGGAGACGGATTCATGGAAGCCACCAACATTATTCTACTGGGATAACTCACGCTCATGCGCACACGCGATATACTAACAGACCCATCTTCAAGCGGTTGCCTCATCACTTCCAAGGCACTGCGTTTAAATTCGGGCAGCTCATCTAAAAACAGAACTCCGTTGTGGGCCATTGAAATTTCACCCGGCATCGGAATACTTCCTCCTCCAACCAAAGCCACATCCGAGACCGTGTGGTGGGGAGAACGAAACGGTCGTTTCGTTACCAACGCTTCTCCCGTTGGTAATAATCCCGCTACGGAGTGGATCTTCGTTGTTTCCAAGGCTTCGTTAAGTGTTAACGGCGGTAATATTGTGGGTAACCTTCGTGCCATCATGGTCTTTCCCGATCCCGGCGGCCCAACCATAATTACATTATGTCCGCCGGCCGCGGCAACTTCCAATGCACGTTTAACATTTTCCTGTCCACGCACATCACTAAAGTCTAATATTTCTCCCTCTCCATTTTGCCTAAACATCTTTTTGACGTCTATGTTCAATGGCTGATACGAATTTATATCATGCAACCAGCCCATCACCTCTGTCAAATGTTCAAATGCATAGACATCGATACCCTCCACCACGGCAGCTTCCGGACCATTGGCAGCCGGAACTACCACATTTTCCAATCCTTTATCACGTGCCTGTACCGCCATTGGCAATACGCCATTTACCGGACGCAATTTACCGTCGAGCGCCAGTTCTCCTAAAATTAACGTTTCCTCAACCTTATCTGTTTTAATTTGTCCGGATACATTAAGCAGTGTTACAGCAATGGGTAAATCAAAAGCACTCCCCTCCTTGGGTAGATCAGCAGGAGCTAAATTTACTGTTATGCGTCCCTTTGGAAATTCAGCATTGGAATTCTTTAGTGCTGCTTCAATACGATCACTTGACTCGCTTACCGCCCGATCCGGCAATCCGACTAAAAAATATTTTGGCACACCGGTTGACATATTTGTTTCCACCTCTATAAGACGGGCATCAACGCCGATGGTAGAGGCACAATATACACGTGATAACATAATAGCTCCTGGTGAATCATTTACAATTATTTAACGTAGTAAGACCATGTAGCAAATGATTCCTTACAAAAGGAGTTTGTTTTTCAGCAATATAGCACCGAATACCAAGATGAAAACTTACATTATGAATACTTCAAACTCTCGCAAAACATTTACGGAAGAAATACGAGGTACCGTTTCTGAAATTATCAATCAAGTCAAAAAAATAATTAAGGAAGGCAATGCTCGACGAGTAATGATCAAAAACTCGGAAGGCAAAGTCTTATTTCAGTCTCAACTTACTGTTGGCGTAGGCGGAGCAGCTGTTTTGACAAGCATTGCGCCTGTCGTTTCGGCTATTGGAATGTTTGCCCTGTTTATGAACGATGTGAAAGTCATCGTTGAACGCTATCCTGATGAAGAAAACGGCGAACATGGGGACGAATATGAAGTCGAAGCTGACTTTATAGAAATTCGAGATGAGGAAGAAACTGAAACATCCGACAAAAATGAACAATCCCGATCAGAAGAAAAGACAGATAAAACGGTTGGAAAGAATGAAAAGAAGTGAGCAGTGAGCAGTTGGCAAGATATTCCTGCAATCCGCCAACTGCCTACTGCAAATTATTTCCAGTGTTCTTCGGCTACGGCTTCTCTGGAAACTTCCATTTCAGCCAGGTAGCTTTCCGCATCGAGCGCAGCCTTACAACCGGTGCCCGCTGCCGTAACAGCCTGACGATATACCGCATCCATTGCATCGCCAGAAGCAAAGATGCCCGGCATATCCGTTTTTGTAGACTGTCCTTTTGTTTGGATATATCCGACATCATCCATTTCCAAAACCCCTTTAAACAGATCAGTATTGGGCTTGTGTCCAATCGCAATGAAAACTCCTTTCACATCTTCGAGCGTAGTAACCTCTTGAGTCTCATTGTTGATGACTTTTACACCGTCAACGGCATCTTCACCCAGCACCTCTTCGAGTTCGGTATCCCACATAAACTCAATTTTGTCATCATTAAAAGCACGCTGCTGCATAGTTTTTGAAGCACGTAGCTCCTGTCGTCGGTGCAATACCGTAACTTTACTGGCAAACTTGGTTAAAAACGTTGCTTCTTCCATGGCTGTATCTCCACCGCCGACCACAATTACATGTTGGTCACGGAAAAAAGCACCATCACATGTGGCGCATGCCGAAACACCTTTACCGCGCATTTTTTGTTCGCTGTCAAGGCCCAGCCATTTCGCGGATGCACCTGTAGATATAATAATAGACTTAGCTTGTATTTCTACTTCTTCATCAATGGTCATCTTATAGGGCCGCTCATCGAACTCGATATTGGTCACCATTCCGTAACGGGTATCGGCACCAAAGCGCTGCGCTTGTTCGCGAAAGTCCTGCATCATCTGGGGCCCCATTACGCCTTCGGGATATCCAGGATAGTTTTCTACATCCGTGGTCTGCATCAATTGTCCGCCGGGTTCGGGACCTTCAAATACAATGGGATTCAAATCAGCCCGTGCCGCATACAGTGCAGCCGTTAACCCTGCGGGTCCACTTCCCACGATGACAACATCAAACGTTTTTCCTGCAATATCTTCCATGAGTAACTTTATCTGTTTTCACTTAATAATTTCATGTAAAAGTACAAAAATAAGAGGTAAGAATTGAGTCGATATTTCCTATCCCCTTCATAGAACACATCAATTAAGATCCTGCTTATTCTCTTCGATGATTTAAGCAACATAAATCTTACTCCGGAGGGTTACACGTTCAGAGGGGAACCATAAATATAGATTTTACAATGATTCTATTTTATAAATCCTATTTGCAATACTGTGACTTTTCAATAAGTTGTGCTTTAACCTTAAACTTTCGGGTATCTACTGTGATTATAGCTATTCCAAAAGAAACGGACGAACGAGAAAACCGGGTGGCTCTTATTCCGGATACCATTTCAAAGCTTATCGAAAATGGCCACGAGATATGGGTGGAATCTGATGCCGGTAACGCTTCCAGCTATTTAGACGAAGCCTACCAGTCGGCGGGGGCTGAAATTATTACCGATCGTACCAAACTTTTTACTGATTCCGATATCCTTATCAGTATCCAAACACCGCCGGAAGATGATCTCAAACAAATGAAGTCCGAAAGCATACTAATCTGTTTCCTGTGGGCACTTCAAAACGAGGATACTGTTTCCTTCCTACAAGAAAATAATATTACAGCATTGGGGATGGATGCCGTCCCGCGTATTTCGCGCGCTCAAAGTATGGACGCACTTTCTTCGATGAGTTCAATCGCCGGATATAAATCTGCCCTTATTGCCGCCAACGAATTAGATCGCTATATGCCTATGATGATGACGGCAGCAGGCACCGTGGCTCCGGCTAAAGTTTTAGTTCTGGGTGCGGGAGTCGCCGGACTGCAGGCTATCGCTACGGCCAAACGACTGGGAGCCAAGGTAGAAGCTTTTGACATCCGGCCCGCCGTCAAAGAACAAGTGGAAAGTCTGGGAGCTTCCTTTGTAGAAGTCCCTGAATTAGATGAGGAATCAGAAACTGAGGGCGGCTATGCCAAAGAATTGGCTGAAGATGAGCAGGAACGACAGCGGCAAGTTATTCACGAGCACGCAAAAAAATCAGATATCATTATTACAACAGCGCTCATTCCCGGAAAACCTGCGCCGCTTTTGGTAACCAAAGAGATGGTTAAAGATATGCACGCCGGAGCGGTTATTGTAGATATAGCTGCCGAACAAGGAGGTAACTGTGAACTTACCGATCCCGGTGAAACAACCGTAAAAAATGATGTGAAAATTATCGGGCCGCTGAATATTCCAAGCCAGCTGGCCTATCACGCAAGCCAGTTATATTCAAAGAACATGCTATCGCTGTTGAGTCATCTGATTCAAGACGGTAAAGCAACATTCGACTTTGAAGATGAAATTACACTAAATACTACTATTACGCACCAGGGTGAAATTATCAGCCCTATGCTAAAGGATAATTAAAAATGGAGAATTTGGAGTTAATGGTTTTTATCCCATTCCTAATTCTTCATTCCTAATTTAATTACACAGTCATGTCAGGACTCATTTTTAATTTATTTATCTTCGTACTGGCCTCATTTATTGGCTTTGAACTCATCTCAAAAGTACCTCCTACGCTGCATACTCCACTAATGTCGGGGGCCAACGCTATTTCGGGGATTACCATTTTGGGTGCGCTCATTGTTGCGGGACAAATAGATAGTCAAATCGCCCAATATATCGGATTCGTTGCCATCATTTTTGCAACGATCAATGTGGTAGGCGGATTTATGGTAACTGACCGTATGCTTGAAATGTTCAAGAAAAAAGATAAGAACAATGAGTGATTTTTTACCACCATCTATCCAATCGATTCTACCTGATTTAATCCAGCTGGTCTACCTGGTAGCTACCGGTATTTTTATTATTGGGATTAAGCGGCTCGGTTCCCCCGCAACTGCGCGATCGGGCAATCAGTTGGCAGCACTCGGCATGTTTATTGGTGTTGTCGTCACCTTATTCGATCAGCAAATTATCACTTATGAATACATTATTGCAGGTATCGTATTTGGAGCCGCGATCGGTGCCTATGCAGCAAAAAAAGTAGAAATGACGGCCATGCCCGAGATGGTTGCCATTTTTAATGGGTTTGGCGGTGGCGCATCAGCGGTAGTTGCCTGGGGTGAATTCACCCGCTTCGAAGCTTCTGCTATTGCCACGCAGGACTTAGTAACGATTGGTCTCAGTATTCTCATCGGTTCGATTACGTTTACCGGAAGCTTTATTGCATTTGGAAAACTCAAAGGATTCATCAGCGGTAACCCCATCACCTTTCCCGGTCACAACATTTTTAACGGATTATTAACCATTGGTACCCTGGGACTGGTAGGCTGGCTTACGTATGATCCCACCAGCCAACTGACCTTTTGGCTTTTATTCGGGATTGCCCTGCTGCTCGGAGTTTTAACAGTCATTCCCATCGGCGGTGCTGATATGCCGGTCGTCATTTCGTTATTGAACTCCTACTCGGGGATCGCTGCCTCGATGGCCGGATTTGTAATCAACAACAATCTGCTGATTATCAGTGGTGCACTGGTTGGAGCCGCGGGACTTATTCTCACAAATATTATGTGTAAAGCGATGAATCGCACGCTTGGCAACGTGCTTTTTGGAGCGTTTGGCGGAGACGGAGGATCGGGAAGCGGACCGGCAGCAGACACCGACAAAACAGTACGAGAAACTACGCCCGATGATGTAGCCCTGCAATGTGCCTATTCTGATCGCGTTGTAATTGTGCCCGGTTATGGATTAGCTGTTGCCCAGGCTCAGCACGTACTTAAAGAAGTCGCTGATAAACTTGAAAAACGAGGCGTGGAAGTGAAGTACGGTATTCATCCTGTTGCAGGACGAATGCCCGGACACATGAATGTACTTTTGGCCGAGGCCGATGTGCCCTATGACCAACTCTATGATATGGAGCAAATTAATCCGGAATTTAAATCAACAGATGTTGTGCTAATAATCGGGGCTAATGATGTAGTTAATCCCGTTGCCAAAACAGAGCCCGGCAGTCCCATTTACGGGATGCCGATTATGGATGTGGATGAAGCGGAGCGAACGATTGTCTTTAAACGAAGCCTTAGCCCCGGTTTTGCCGGCATTGACAATCCGCTCTTTTATAAAGAATCCAACCAGATGTTTTTCGGGGATGCTAAGAAAACCTTGCAGTCCCTGGCAAAATCCTTAGATGATGTATAACAAAAATATCTCGCTTCTTGTACTATTTTTGGCTCTCAGCATCTGGATCTTGAGTTGCGGTTCAAGCTATCAGATTCCCCGAAATAATACTATCCCTGTCGATTCTCTTGAAACATATTCTGTAGCTGATGTAGATTCAAAACCTGAGCCGATAGGCGGATACAAATACTTGTTGTCCAAAATGGAATATCCCCAAGAAGCCAGGGATAGAGGGATCAAAGGAAAAGTAATTGTCAACTTTTTGGTTACTAAAGAGGGAAATGGAATCGGACATTATATTGAATATTCACCCCATCCAATGCTATCAAAAGAGGCTCTTCACCTTGTTAAAGGAACCAAGTTCACTCCGGGGAAAATAGACACCAAACCCGTTAATACATGGTTTAGCTTACCTTTTCACTTTAGGATGGCTAAAAGGTCAGCCATACAGGATACATTCTGATAAAAATGACAAATAGACTATCCCAACCAAAATAGATGATTTCCTACAACCTTTAAGTCTTATCTTACTCAAATTCAACACATTCTTCAGTGGGTTGGTATACCGCGGCCGATTGCTGATAGACAAGGGTACTTCCCAAGTGTCCCACGTATCCTAAAAATCCACATCCTGCAACAAGCAAAACTGCCAATCCAAAACGCAGATATCGCTTTTTAAAAAAAGCCAAGTACCCTTTCAAAGCCAACCAATCAATTGTGATAAAAGCTGAAAATAAATATCCTGTGATATAGGCCAGGTTTTCGTGCTGTTCTACTATCGTTGGATCACATAATGTGCGTGCAACCTCGGCATCGGCAAGCGAACCCGTATATACCGCAATCCACGCACCAATTGTGCCAATAACTAGTAATAAACGCGCTGACGGGCGAAGAAAATCATAACGCTCATGCAGCCAAAGACTGCTAATCCAAAAGATACTCCCAACTATCAGTAGTGCGAGAGGGATATGAATAACAAACGGGTGGATCAACTCCACCCGCCACATACTTAACGGCTCTTGCATTTAATTAAATTATTTATTCAAGAATCTCTACGCGTAGCGGATCTAAACGCTGTCCTACTTTTTCAACCTCAATGCGCACTTTTTGTCCCGCCGCCAAGCTATCAAACGGAACCGCAGTAGTATCTTTGACAAGCTCGGTCTCTTCAATGAAATAGAGTTCCAAAGTCTGCTCGTCTGAAATGTTTACATATATTTCAGATTCTTCTGCATTAACCTCCTGAATAGTTCCTTCATATGTTCCGCTTTCCACTGTTTCTGTGGATTCACCGCCACATGCCACCATAAATACCAATAACAAAGCGAAGCTTCCGAGTTTTACGATTAATGATCTCATAGTCATTTCTTGCTGAATTAATAATGATTAAAATTTCACTTATAGCACTCAAAAGTTAAGAGCTTTGTATTCATAAACAAATGTATAGATCACGGCAAAGAGCATTTATTGCCATTAAAAAAACTCTTTTGGCTATATAAATTGTGGATTAACCTTCTTCTTCATCACGATCGTAATACTGCATGGCCATCAAAAAGAACACTGTTGCCAATATTCCGCAGCAGATAAATACCGTCATCAGTGCCTTAGCCGCACCGTAGTTCCCGGTAAAAATGGTATCCATCAGCCAACCGGTAAGCGGGGGGCCAATACCAAATCCCACAACGCTAATTACGAATAAATATAACCCGCTGGCCAGGGCCCGCATATTCGGCTTTACCAAATATTGCAGGATTGCTACCGATATTCCGTTATAGGATGATGAAATTACATTTGCCAGCCCAATTAAGATCAGTGCTGTCGTCGCTGACTCTGCAAACAATCCAAAGTAAAACAGCGGCAGGCATCCCAAAGCCGCTATAATACCCGGGACGAATCGATAAGAAGCCGTAAATTTTTGCGCCAGCCAATCAGCAGCTTTTCCTGAAGCCATCACGCTTAACCCCGTAGCCATCATGAACCAGCCATACTGCGGAACAAGAGATCCAGCTTGATGGATATCAGTAAGGACAATACCAATAAATCCTAAAATGGTATAACCGGTAAAGGCCATAAAAGAAAATCCAAGAAAGTGATAACGTACCGTTTTTTTGCGGATGATATATCGTACTACTTCTTTAAAACTCTGTTCGGTATCAAATCGCCGATTTTCTTCGGACTGCGTAATCCCTCTGGGAAATTCCTTAATGACAATCCAAGCTACGACAGCAATCAATAGTCCAAGTGCTCCCACAGCTATTAACGAGGTGCGCCAATCGTAGGCTTCGGCAATTCCTCCGCCAACTAAAAAGGATACCCCGATTCCCACGAAAATTCCTGCAGCATAAATGGAAAAAACAGTACCCCTCTGTTCAGGTTTAAAATAATCCGAGAGCAAGGAATACACCGCCGGACTCAAGGCTGACTCACTCATCCCCACAAAAAAACGAGCAACAATTAGAAAGGTGAGTGAAGTTGCAAATCCACTGACGGCCGTCATCAAACTCCAGACTACCAATCCAGCTACAATCATCAGCTTTCGAGAATAGATATCAGCCAGCCGGCCCATCGGAATGCCACACAATGCATAAATGAATGAAAAAGCAGTACCATATAGAATTCCGACTTGGAAATTACTTAGTGAAAGCTCATCCTGAATGGCTGGCGCCAGCACCGCAATAATTTGGCGATCAACAAAACTGGAAATGTAGATAAGCGTTAGTAATCCCAGCACCAACCAAGCGTAGGGAGAAGAAACCAACTCTTTAGCTTTCTGTTTAGGTAGCGTCATTGCATTTGTTTTCCTTTATTTAGTGAAGCTAAAGGTAGGATAAAATGTTTGTTTATTTCCACCTTAAATAACACTGGATTTACATTATCCTTAGTTATTCAAATTATTTAGAGTTTTATATCCTGAAACAAATTCAGGATGACATCAAAAGAATAATTCACCGCAGAATCATCACAAATGGCGAAAAAAAAGCAGTACGACGACCTCCCAAAGCTTCCCGAAAAAACGAAAAAGCAAAAAGCCCGTGCCAAAGAAATACTGGATAAACTTTATGAACACTATCCCAATCCACATTGTGCATTAGACTACAGAAATCCGTTTGAACTTTTATGTGCTACTATTTTAAGTGCACAGTGTACTGATGTTCGCGTTAATAAGACTACCCCGGATTTATTTGAAGCTTATCCAACTCCCAAAGCTATGGCCAATGCTCCCATCCAGGAACTGGAAGAACTGGTCCGTTCCACCGGATTTTATCGCAATAAAGCCAAAGCGCTAAAACGATCGGCACAAGCTATTGTTGAAAAGCATGATGGGGAAGTACCACAAAATATGGATGACCTTCTGGAATTTTATGGCGTAGCTCGAAAAACAGCCAATGTGGTTCTTGGCAATGCCTTTAACATAAATAAGGGAGTTGTTGTGGATACGCACGTGCGTCGTTTTTCCAACAGATATGGCCTTACCGAACACGAAAAAAATACGGATAAAATTGAGCGTGACCTGATGGCCTTATTTCCCAGGGAACACTGGACTAATCTTTCGCATTTGATGATTCACCATGGACGGAATGCCTGTAAATCGCGTATTTCTGAACCGCCTGATCATCCACTGTGCAAAGAGTATGGGATTGACTGCGAATGCCAAGCGATGAGAGAAAATTGACCAACTACCTATATATCATTCTGAATTCGTTTCAGGATCTATTCCTTACGTAAAGATGCTGAAACGAATTCAGAATGACTCAAGTATTAAGATATGATTTTATGAGTCACGAAAAGCTATTTAGTTCAAAAACAAAACCCATTCCGGAACTACGTCGTGACCTTCAGATCATCCCCGTGCAAGATAATGGCAGTACTTTACTGTACTTTCATGATCAACGGGGATATACTACCCAAGACTTTGCCTTAAAACGGGAGGCGGGACAACTTCTTTCGCTGTTCGATGGACAAAAAAGCATTAATGACCTGGAGCAACATTTAGGAAAGGGCATCAGCAAAGATGATCTGTTACAATTCATACAGCTATTGGATAAGAACCGGGTGCTGGCTTCCGATTATTTTGAGCATCATGCTGAAACACTCGAGGCTGAATATGAGGCCTCACCAATCCATCACTCCGTAACAGTTGGCAGCTCCTACCCTGCCGATCCCAATGAACTAAAAGATTATCTGGATGATGCTTTTGCCAAACATGCTGAAGACAATATCAAAGCTGCCGATTCAGCCAAAGCCCTTTATGCTCCCCATATCGATCCACGGGTAGCACTGGAAAGTTATGTAAAAGCTTTTGCACCCATTCGGGATTTGAAACCCAAGCGCATAATTATGCTGGCCACCTCTCATTATGCCGGACTTTATCCCAACTTATATCAAAACAATCCATTTATTCTGATTGATAAAGATTTTAATATGCCATTGGGCAGAATTTCCCGAGATCAGAAAGCTATTCAGGAATTACAACAGGCCAATACTGACCTCGGAATTTCATTTAATGATCGCGCCCACCGCATGGAACATAGTATTGAACTACACCTGCTTTTTTTGAGCTACCTTTGGGATCACCAATACGAAATTTTGCCTTTTGTTATTCGCGGGCTCGACGACTTGTATTATATGGAAAATGGTCATTTAGGTCAGCAGCTTGATCACTTCTCCACATTTCTGAGAGACAGGTACGGTGACGATAGTGAAACCTTCTTTTTGATTAGTGGAGACTTAGCTCACTTTGGTCAAAAGTTTGGAGATGACGCTCCTGCTGCAACAATGTTTGATGATGTAGCGAATTTTGACAAACAGTTTTTGGAATATGGCTCTAAGAATCAGCAAGAATCTATGCTCGAATTGATGAAAAAAGAATATGATCCCTATCGTATTTGTGGCTTCCCCCCTTTATATACCTTCCTTCAGACTATGCCTAACATCGGGGGAGAAATTTTAAGCTATGACTTATGGGATGAGCGTGAGCGCGATAGTGCCGTAACATTTGGCTCAATTCTCTTTAGTGAACACCTGTCATCTCGAACGTGAGTATGAGATCTTTGTTTTATCACTGCAAAACATAGATTTCTCGCCTCACTACGTTGGGCTCGAAATGACAAACCACTTCGCTACCCTACTTATCGAGAATTTCCATTTTATCAGCGAAGTAGGCAGTGAAATCACGCATATCTTCGGCCATCCCCTCTTCTTCAGTAGCATTTTCCAGTGTATCGGCCATTGTTACCAACGTCTGGTGAAAAAATATTTTCATCTCGTCTTTGGTCATCTCTTTCGTCCACAAATCCAGACGCAGAGTATCCTGTTTCTTGGGGTCCCACATTGATAAAAACATCGCTTTACAGTTGGCAATACCTTCCCCCTCTTTGTCGGTAGCATTCCAATCAATTTTTTCGGGCACATTATTATCGTCAAGCTCTACCGTAATACTTATTTCCTTCTTGTTATCAGACATAATATCATTTTATTAAAAATTTTGGTTTAAAATATTCAAAACTTCTCATTTTTTTAAAAAGTACAGCAAAGTATTTGACCTATTTTATTCATCAATCACGCATATACTACTGAAGCATTAGCAGTTTCAGTATTTATAATAATCACACATACTTCTCATAATGCTAAAGAAGATTTCTGCAAAACCTTAGTAATACAAATCATGTACATGCCAATAATCTTGATTCTAAACTCAACAAAATAACATCTATTATGAAGTTGTTTACCTATACGATGAAGCGTTCCTCAATTTACAAATTACTTACTGCAGTCGTTCTTATAATTTTTCTCTTCATTGGATGTTCGCCCAGTGCCCAATTGCTAAATGATATACCCGTGCATTCAGCAGAAATAAAAGTTCTAAATCAAAATGATGAACCTGTAGAAGGTGCACAGGTTGAAGCTTCAAACGGCCGTAAATCTACCACGAATTCAAAGGGTGTAGCTACCATACGCTTTGGAAGCGTTGGCCTTTACACTGTTAGCGTAATGGCAGATAATTATATGCCTTCAAACTTTACGCTTACCATGCCATCCGACAATAATGAAACGTTTACCCGCCATCTAACGCAGCAGGTTACGTATACTGGAATGAGTGGAATAACGTTTGGCTCAGCCAACATGTATCCCATGATGTTCAACTATTTATTTAGCAGCTTCGGTTATGGCCTTGAGTTAGACTCTTATGAACAATCAGAAATGACTAAATGGAGAATCACAACCGATGATGATGACGGGCTAATTATGAAAAAAGCCTTTCTGAAAGAGTTGGATAATGGCAAACAGTGGTGGCAAGTCGCACTTCTTGAAAAAGATTCCGAACAACCAAAGTATATCGCTGAAATACTCTTTTCCGAAAATCGAAAGTCCATACTCCGATACCGGGAACAGGTAGAAGGTGGAAAAGTACAGGAAAAGCCGGTTTCCGAAGGTTGGTACAGTCAACCCACAGAGCTGACCCAAGAATCAATTGAAGGGGCTCAAGAACAAACCAATGTATCTGTTGAAACGCCGGCAGGAACATTTACAACCGACTTGCTGAACTTTGGAATCACCGGAGGAACCTCTCTTAAAATGTGGCGTGCGGACAAAGAAGTTCCGGGCGGCGTTGTTAAATACGAAACTTCAAGAGAGGGAGAAGTTTTATATGGCAGCGAACTAATTTCGTATGGAAGTGATGCTAAATCACTTTTAAACAGCTTTTAACCCTGCAAATAAAAGGCCTCATCCATCGCAAGATGAATGAGGCCAATATTAATTGCTAATCTGCTATTAAACCATTAATAGCGATAATGATCAGGCTTGTATGGTCCTTCCTTAGGAACATCAATATATTCAGCCTGATCTTCAGAAAGTTCATCAAGCTCTACACCAATTTTCTTAAGGTGCAAACGAGCGACTTTCTCATCAAGCTCTTTAGGAAGTACACTTACCTCCAGATCAAAATCTTCAGGACGATTCCAGAGTGCAATCTGAGCCAACGTCTGGTTGGTAAAGCTGTTTGACATCACAAAAGATGGATGTCCAGTTGCGTTTCCTAAATTCATCAAGCGACCTTCAGAAAGGAGAATAATCTCTTTTCCATTGTCATCAAGCTTAAACAGGTCAACTTGAGGCTTAATATTATCGCGCTCAGAATTTTCTTTAAGCCAGGTCACATCAATCTCATTATCAAAGTGACCGATATTACCGACAATCGTCTTGTCCTTCATATTCTTGAAGTGACGCTCAGTAATGATATCCTTATTACCGGTTGCCGTCACGACAATATCAGCTTCTTTGACAGCATCATCCATCTTCATCACTTCATAGCCTTCCATGGCTGCTTGTAGTGCGCAGATAGGATCAATTTCTGTAACAATTACACGGGCACCGGCTCCACGCAACGAGGCAGCAGAACCTTTACCGACATCACCGTATCCGGCAACAACCGCTACTTTTCCAGCCAACATAATATCGGTAGCGCGCTTAACCGCATCTACACAAGACTCGCGGCAGCCATACTTGTTATCAAACTTCGATTTGGTTACCGAATCATTAACGTTGATTGCGGGAGCACCAAGCGTTCCGTTTTTCGCCATTTTGTAAAGGCGATTCACACCGGTAGTAGTCTCCTCAGAAATTCCGTTGATGCCGTCGAGCAGTTCCGGATAATCTTCATGTACTAATTTTGTTAGATCTCCGCCATCATCTAAAATCATATTCAATGGCTTACCATCTTCAAAGAAGAGAGTCTGCTCGATCGCCCACCAAAACTCCTCTTCGTTCATTCCCTTCCAGGCGTACACGGGAATACCTTGGTCAGCTATGGCTGCTGCAGCGTGATCCTGCGTTGAAAAAATATTACAGGAAGACCACTGTACATCGGCTCCCAGCTCAACGAGTGTTTCAATTAATACTGCTGTTTGTACCGTCATATGCAGGCAGCCCGCAATGCGTGCTCCTTCCAACGGTTGTTCATCCGCATACTCTTCGCGGAGTGCCATCAAACCAGGCATCTCTGCCTCGGCCAAACGTATCTCTTTTCGACCGAAATCAGCCAGTTCAATGTCCTTAACTTTGTAAGGAAGTTTCTCTTTTACCTTCTGTGCCATGAATTTTATTACTTAATTTCCGTTTTGTGAAAGTTTCTAAAAATACAAGATTTACCGACCTTACTCAACAACAGCAAATAAAAATACATTCCTTAGCAAGGCTACTTTTTATTTATGCTTCTTAATGATCTTTTTCAGCTTCTTGTAATCTCCCTGTGGACCGGATGTTCCCATCGATTTCTCTATAAAATTCCCTTCGGCATCTACATATACCTTAAAGGGAATACCCTGCACGCCTAACTTACGATGCAGATTATTTGAATCCATCAGGTATTTAAAGGTATAATCATGCTCTTGAGCAAAAGCTTCGGCATCTTCCTTTGTATCTGTAAATCCGGGTGTAACGGCCAGAACAACAAAACTGTCAGGGTATTCATCCTGCACTTTTTGCATGGTTGGAAAACTTGCCAGGCAGGGCTTGCACCATGTCTCCCAAAAATCAATGAGTACAACCTTCCCTTCAAAATCTGAAATAGAGACTTTGTTCCCGTCAAAATCAGTAAACGTAGCCTGTTCTACATATTCGGCTTCTGTTAAATTTTGATCGGCTTGATTGCCATTTTCAGTTGTGTTTGCCGCTTCCTTCTGCTGTTTATCTGCTCCACCACAAGCAATTGAACTGATTGCGAATAAAAGTATAAATACCCAAGAATAATTTCTCATCTTATCAAATCTTATTGATTATTTTGTTTTATCAAAGATACAAAACAGAGATCATAAGATAAGCATTCAAATAATATCATCCGGGGATACAATGGTGGCACACTCTTGACATCCAGCCGTAATAAATAAAGAAAAGAGCTTTTTTTCTTTACCCAATTTAGGAAAACAGGTTCAATTATTGACTTTTTTCTGTTTTTCTCTCCTTCAGCTAAAAAAAGTTCACCCATATACTTATTGCGAGTATATTGCATATAAGTATAATAATAACACTAATTTATAGCTATGTACAACCGTTACAAATCACTTTTAGCGCTGGCTATAATGCTATTGTATTCTAATATAGCCTTAGCACAATTTACAGTAACCGGTTCAGTAGTAGACGAGCGCACCGGAGAGCTACTTGTAGGAGCAAATATATTTCATGCCGAAACAAGTGCAGGCACGACAACAGATGTCGATGGAGAGTTTACGATTGAATTACCCGGAACTGAGGCCATTCTTCGCATTAGTTATGTGGGTTATATCGCAAAAAACATTAATGTAGATACCAATACAGAAGACCTCGTAGTCGAGTTATCTTCTGATGTAGCGAACCTGGAAGAAGTAGTGGTAACCGGTCTTGCCAGCTCCATAAAAAGAGAAAATCTGGCTAATGCGGTCACCTCTATCTCATCCGCTGAATTGAGAGGGACTACGCAATCCCAAACGCTGAGCTCGGATTTGTATGGCAAAATTCCCGGGGCTAATATCAGTGCCAACTCAGGAGCGCCCGGTGGTGGTATTTCGATGAAATTACGCGGTGTTACAACGATTAACGGATCTTCGGAGCCATTATATATTGTAGATGGCATTTACCTTAATAACGATGCTATTCCAAATGGATCCAATGCTGTAACGGCGGCCGCGGCCGGCGGTAGTGCTTCCAATCAAGATAACCCTGTAAATCGAATAGCTGACCTTAATCCCGATGAAATTGCAAGTATTGAGATTTTAAAAGGAGCCTCAGCTGCAGCCATTTATGGACAACGAGCCTCCAGTGGTGTGGTAATCATTCAAACAAAACGTGGTAGTGGAGGACAGCCACAATTCAGCGTTTCCCAGTCTGTAGGTTTCAATACCATCATCAAAAAACTGGGTGCACGTGATTTTACAGCCCAAACAGCCGAAGGTGCTTTCGGACCTACGGGATTAGCGCTTTTTAATGAAGCCCAAAGCTCAGGAAGATTCCTCGATTACGAAGAGTTAATGTATGGTCAAGAAGGTATGCTGGCTCGTACTCAAATAAGCAGTAGCTTTGGCAATGAATCTACCAGCTTCTATATCAGCGGCAGTTTGCAGGATGATGAAGGAATTATTACAACGACAGGATATGAGAAACAATCAATACGAGCTAATATAGATCATCGGTTTACTAACGATCTAAATATTAAAGTATCCTCAAATTATATCCACTCCGAAACGTTTCGGGGATTAACCAATAACGACAACACCGGCACGACCTTCGGAGTATCGATGGTAGCTACTCCTAACTTCATTGATTTGCGTCCCGATGCCAACAGAATATATCCCAATCATCCGTTTAACTCAGCCAACCAGCTACAAACACGTGACCTGTTTTCAAACGGTGAATTCGTAAATAGAATACTAACGTCGGTTGACGTAGATTACAGCATCATACAGCAATCAAAACATACGTTAAACTTCAGATTTACGGGCGGTGTGGATCACTTCAGTCAAAATAACAAGCTCGTATTTCCTAGCGAATTACAGTTTGAACAAGCCAGTGGAGCACCCGGTACCCTGATAGAAACCAACACCAATAATTTAAACACCAATACCTCAGCACTGCTGGTACATAATTTTACAGCAAGCAATCAGCTTTCATTTGTTTCACAGGCCGGATACACCTCCTTTAATAATGACCAAAACCGGGTTCTAAATGTATCAAATGGAGTGCTTGGTACGCAGACCAATGTAGATCAGGCCGTATCTGTGCGAGTAGATCAGACTAAAATATTTCAGCGTGACCGCGGTTACTTCTTCCAGGAAGAAGTAAACTATGCCGATACTTATATCGCAACCGTGGGATTACGTGGGGATAAATCTGATAGAAACGGTGACGTGAACAAAATATATCTGTACCCGAAAGCCTCACTGGCATGGAATATTACCAACGAAAACTTCTGGTCAGCCGATGCCATTGACAACCTCAAGTTCCGTGTTGCTTACGGACAAACTGGTAACCTTTCCACGTTCGGAGCTAAATTTACATCCCTGGCGCCCTCCAATACCGGTGGATTGGGAGGCGTTCTGCTGACCAATATTCGTGGAGTCGATGACATTAAACCCGAACGTCAGAAAGAGATCGAAGCAGGTTTTGATATCTCCGTCAAAGATGGATTCGCATCACTCGAGCTTACGGTCTATCAAAAACAGATTGAAGACATGTTATTGCAGCGCGAGCTGGAACCCTCAACCGGATTTAGCTTCGAAAGCTTTAATGCGGGAAAAATGAGAAATCGAGGCATTGAGGTAAGCTTGAACCTGCTCCCTGTGAACAGACGAAACTTTAATTGGAATACAAACATCAACTTTTGGAAAAATGTCTCCAAAGTAACTGACTTACCTGTACCCGCTTTTGATGTAGGTGGTTTCGGCACCTCATTAGGAGTATATCGAATCGAAGAGGGGAAATCAGCTACTCAAATCGTTGGCCTTGATCCTGAAGTCGACGGTAATGGAAACCTGGTCACCGATACAAACGGTAACCCGAACATTCTAACGAAGAAACTGGGGGACGGTGAACCTGACTTCCAGATGTCGATGCAGAATGAGTTTAAAATCTTCAGAAACGTAGATTTTTCATTCCTGCTCCACTGGAAACAGGGCGGCGACATGATCAACCTCACGGAGCTATTGTTCGATCTCAACGGGACAACACCTGATTATGATGATACAGACTTAACCTTTGCCGAATACCAGAATCAAGCAGCAGGAATTACCGATGACACACCTAACGGTATTAAACGACTAAGTCTGCTGGGTATCAGCACCGACCAATTCGTACAGGATGCTTCGTACCTACGCCTGCGGGAAATAGGATTGTATTACACCGTTCCCAGCGCATGGCTGGCTAACGTCAGCAACGGCATTCGCGGCATTCGACTGGGTGCTTCGGCAACCAACCTCTTTACCGTGTCGCCCTATCGCAGTTATGACCCTGAGGCCTCCAACTTTGGAAATCAACCTATTGCACAAGGCATTGAGGTAGCACCCTATCCCTCATCCAAGCAATATTATTTCCATTTCAAGATCGACTTTTAATCAAGCAGGTATATTATTATGAAACTATCTAACCAAGGATTTACCAAAATTGCACTGTTAACTGCAGTAATGATGTTTTGGGGCTTCAGCTGCGATATAGTCAAAATCGACGACCGTGCCGATCCCAATAATTCAGAACTTCAGAGTATTCTTGATAATCCTACGCGAGCAGATATTAGCACTCTTGCTGTAGGAACCGAAGCCGGACTCCGCACCGAACTACGCATCTATCATATTAATATGGGGATGATAGGCCGAGAAATGTACCGTTTCCTTTCTGCTGAACCCCGTAATACCGGAGATTTACTCGGTAAAGGTAACGCACAGCTTGATGCCGGATCATATTACATCACCCGAACATGGGCCTCGTTCTATCGAGTCATCCGCAACGCAAATATAACCATTCAAGCTTCCACAACACTCAACGATAACGGTGTTTATTCGGATCAAGAACTCAACAGTGTACTGGGTTTTGCCAAAACCATGAAAGCCTACCAATATTTGATGGCTATCACCCAGACCAATGAAAATGGTATTCGTGAGCAACTCGAAACTGATATTTTCAACGCCGGCGAACTGCTAAATACTGCCGAATCGTACCAACTTATTGCTGACCTCCTGGATGAAGCTGCGACAAACCTGACAAATGCAGGAACGATATTTCCTTTTAACCTATCGAGTGGGTTTAATGGATTAAATACACCGGCAACGTTTAGGGAATTTAACCGTGCTCTTCGTGCACGCGTTGAAGTATATCGACCGCAGCCAGACTGGAACGCGGTTCTTACAAGCTATCTGCCGGAATCGTTTATCGACGAAACGACAGACCTCCGTTTCGGGTCTTATCATCTATTCTCAACAGCTACCAACGACTTGTTAAATCAGGTTTTCGCTGATCCGCAAGCGGGATCGGGCGACAGCTGGGTAGCACATAACTCCTGGGTAGCAGATTCCGAAACCGGTGATCTGCGAGTCGATGAGAAAGTACAGCTCCGCGATGAACCCGCTGCTCTTGATGATCTCACCAGTGATTACGGACTGTTTGTTTATCAAACACAAACCGCTCCCATGCCGATTATTCGCAATGCTGAGCTACTGTTAATCCGAGCCGAAGCATTGGCACAGCGAAATAATGCAGGTGATTTGGATGCCGCCGAAAACGATCTGAATGTCATCCGCAATGCCGCCGGGCTCGGCAACTTCAGCCGCGGTGCGGGAGGCCAGGCCGAAGTTATTGACGAGATGCTCAACCAGCGTCGCTATGAACTCTTCTTCGAAGGGCACCGCTGGGTGGATATGCGTCGATATGACCGATTGGGAGAACTACCTATTGATCGACCCGATGACAATGTTTGGGTTTCATTTCCCATTCCCGAGAATGAAAATATAAGCCAATAATTCCACCTCACTATTAGCAGGCCATCTCAAGAAATTTGGGATGGCCTTTTTTATTTATCCCCAGTCTTCGTTTTTGTATTTTAGGCGACTAATTTTAGGGATGAACAAAATATAGCTCATGGCCACATACGATTTTATTATAGTAGGAGCCGGCATCGTCGGGCTTTCAACGGCTTATAAAATTTCAGAGTCCTACCCCGATTTAGATATCCTGGTGCTCGAAAAAGAAAATAGTGTTGCTGCTCACCAGACCGGCAACAACTCAGGTGTTATTCACTCCGGTATCTACTACAAGCCCAACAGCTATCGCGCAAAAAACTGCGTTGACGGGCGCCATCAACTTGTAGACTTTTGCGAACAACATGGGGTTGATTACGAAATCTGCGGTAAAGTGATCGTTGCCACCGAAGAAGAGGATATTCCCCGACTGAATAATATTTTTGAAACGGGCCAAATCAATGGTATCGAAGGCATCAAAAAGATCGATCCACAGGAAGTTACCGAGATTGAACCCTACGTAACCAATAGTGTAAAAGGCATTCACGTACCCTGCTCCGGTATTGTGGATTTTGTGGGTGTTTGCCAACAACTGCGTACGCTTATTAAACAAAACGGCAACCGGGTGGCATGTGGACAAGAAGTCACAAACATTGATCAAAGTAAAGATGAACTTTCCGTAAAAACCACGACCGATTCTTTCTACGGAAGCTATCTCATTAACTGCGCCGGTTTGTACAGTGATCATGTGGCCGAATCGGCGGGCATTCAACCGGATATACAAATCGTGCCCTTCCGAGGAGAGTACTACGAGCTTAAGGCAGAAGTCGAGCATTTTGTTAATGGGTTGATTTATCCCATGCCTAATCCCGCATTCCCATTTCTTGGGGTACACTTTACCAAGATGGTCCGTGGCGCAATAGAATGCGGGCCCAATGCCGTTTTTGCTTTTAAACGCGAAGGGTACGAAAAGTTCTCTTTTGATCTTGAGGAGACCATCGAAACGCTTAACTTCCCGGGATTCTATAATTTAGCCAGAAAGTACTGGAAAATGGGATTGGATGAGTGGTATCGTTCATTTTCCAAAAGAGCTTTTGTGAAAGACCTTCAAAAGCTCATTCCCTCTATTCGGCCCGAACACCTCAAACCTTCTCCCTCAGGCGTTCGTGCAATGGCCCTAAAGCCTAATGGCGAAATTCTGGATGATTTCCAGTTTGAGGTTACCGATCGCGAAATTCATGTCCTTAATGCACCGAGCCCTGCCGCTACGGCCGGCCTTGCGATTGGTGATGAGATCCTAAAGCGCGCCGAAAACACTTTTATATAATTTGCTTTATAGTTCAAGTCCCCGACACATCTAACGTTCCGAGGACTTTCCTATCCCTTGCAAAGGCCTTCAAATATTGGTATATCTTCCTCCTATGGATATATCTGTTCAACCCTCTACTCCACGCATTCATACAGACGACCAAACCCGCCGCCTGTATGCCAACGATGCCTCCAGTTATGAAGAGTTACCCAAAGGCGTAGCTTTTCCGGAGTCGCAACATGATATTGTCAAACTTGTACAGTGGGCTCAAAAACAAGGGGAGAGTATTACTGCACGTGGTGCGGGAACCAGCCTTGCGGGACAAACAACAGGCGGTGGCATCGTCATGGATGTAGGACACAATATGAACCGGATTATTGAAGTTAACGAACACGAGCAGTTTGCACAGGTACAGCCGGGCGTCATTCGGGATACTTTAAACCGGAAAGCTCAACAATATAACCTACTCTTTGGTCCCGATACCGCCACTACGAATCGCTGTATGATCGGCGGCATGATTGGAAATAACTCATGCGGAATCTTTTCGATCAAATATAAAACTACGCGAGAACATATCCTTGAGATCGATGCCGTTTTAAGCGACGGTTCTCAGGTTACCTTCCAGCCGCTTACCGAAACTGAACTGGCTGCCAAGATGGAACTTGATACGCTCGAGGGACACATCTATAGAGAGATTATCGCACTTGTTCGTGAACATCGCGATCAGATCTTAGAAAACTACCCTCATCCCGAAATTATCAGACGAAATACCGGCTATGCGCTTGATCGTCTTTGCGAGATGCAGCCCTTCAATCCCGACGGGAGAAAATTCAATATGGCTGAATTGCTTTGTGGCAGTGAAGGCACCTTAGCTATGACGGCTTCAGCAAAGTTGAGGCTCGTCCCCTGTGATTCCGAATCCATCATTTTAGTGCCGCATTTTTCAAGCATTCGCAAAGCTCTTGAAGCAACTGTTGAAATTGTGAAGGAAGCCCCTGCCGCCGTTGAATTGGTTGACGATGTCATCCTAAATGCAACCAAAGGAAATATCGAGCAGCGGGAGAACCGCTTTTTTTTAGAAGGTGATCCCAAAGTAATTCTTATCGTCCAATTTGATGGTGACAATGCTAATACTCTTCACCAAAAAGCAGAAAAGCTTTCTCAACGACTTCAAAATATCGGGCTCAGTGAAGCGACGCCTATCATCACTGATGAAGATAAAATGAAGCGTGTATGGAACCTGCGCAAAGCAGGATTGGGATTATTAATGGGGCTTGGCTCGGAGGGGCGTACTCCTACTTTCTGTGAAGATACGGCTGTTCGTGTTCCCGACCTGCCCGATTACATCGATGACTTTCAAAAGATATTGGACAAGCATGAAACCGACTGCGTGTTTTATGCACACGCTTCAGTTGGAGAACTGCATTTGCGTCCGGTTATTAATTTGCAGAAGCCAGAAGAAATTGAAAAGATGAAAAAGATGGCTGGGGAAATTGCCGACTTAGTACGCAGTTATCGCGGATCACTATCCGGTGAACATGGTGACGGACGGGCCCGTGCTCCATACATCGAAAAGGTGCTTGGTCCTGACATGATGCCACTGCTCAAAAAGGTCAAGCAGATATGGGATCCACAAAATATATTCAATCCCGGTAAAATTACTGATCCCAAACCTATGGAGCAGGACCTTCGGTATTCTCCATCGTACCAAAAGCCCAAGGTGCATACCCATTTCAACTGGCGCAAGGAAGACAGTTTTGCGGATGCGATAGAACTTTGCAACGGGGCGGGCGTTTGCCGAAAACTGTCAGAAAGTGGTGGCACTATGTGTCCCAGCTATATGACTACCAGAGAGGAAAAGGATTCTACCCGCGGACGGGCAAACCTATTTCGTCAGCTATTTTCGGGCAAGCAAAAAGAGGCTTTTAAATCTGAAGAACTGAAGGATGCACTCGACTTGTGCCTAAGCTGCAAAGCCTGCAAAAGCGAATGTCCCGCTAATGTGGATATGGCTAAGATGAAAGCCGAATTTACACAGGGATGGCATGAAGAACATGGGATATCGTTGGGCAAACGATTCTTTGGTCAGGCAGCTAAACTGTATCCACTTGCTTCACAGTTCCCACAGCTTTCAAACTGGGCTATAAAACAACCTGTAACCAAAGAATTAATGCAACAGTTCTTGGGGATTGACAAGCGACGCAACTTGCCGACCTTTGCTCATAAAACATTCATGGATTGGTGGAATAATCGCAACGCTCATCCAACAGCAAATCCAACCAGCAGACGAGAGGTCGTCCTGCTAATTGATATTTTTACTAATTACCACGAACCCAAAATTGGAAAGGCAGCCGTTCAGTTTTTAGAATCTCAAGATTGTCGGGTCATTATCCCCGATTTTCACGAGGTAGGGCGACCACAAATATCCAAGGGCATGCTTGCTCACGCCAAAAAAATCTTGGATACCAATTTACCCAAATTAGCCAATTTTGCCGATCTGAGCATCCCCATTATCGGTCTCGAACCCTCAGAAATTTTAACGCTTCGCGATGAATACCTCGATCTTTGTGACGAAGATCAGGTTCACTCAGCACAAATCGTGGCCGATGCCAGCTATACCTTTGAGGAATTCGCCGCTGACTTGCTAGCAAACTCTCCTGTATCCTCAAAAAACAAGAAGGTATTCGTACACGGCCATTGCCATGCTGAATCACTCATTGGAAATTCAGCCATACAAAAATCGCTGGAACGTGCCGGCTATGAAGTCACAATCGGAGACACCGGATGCTGCGGGATGGCGGGCAGTTTTGGGTATGAATATGATCATTATGAGGTATCGATGGATATCGGAAAGCAACGGTTGTTTCCCGCCCTACACGATCTCCCCGAAGATGCATTGGTCTGCGCACCTGGTTTTTCGTGTCGTCACCAGATTAAAGATGGTATAAACTTGCAGGCCGTTCATCCTGCTCAGCTACTTGCTAAAGCTTTCGCCAAATAAAATTCCTAATTGATAGGCAACCCTCATCACAAAACTGCTGTATAGGTAAGAAACAAGCCTTAACAGTCTAGTCACAATTATGGGGGATTTATTATGCTAATAAGCAACCAGCGAAGTATGCTATTTACTATTTTTGTTTCACTATTTCTTATTGTTACAGGATGTAGTGATTCAAGTACCGACCCTAACAACGAGAGTAGTAACAACCAGAATCAATCTGCAAACTTTTCAAGCGGATCCATTGCACCCGGAGAAACCTATAGTTATACCTTTCAGGAAGAGGGAACCGTTGATTATTACTGTACTATCCATACTCCGGACATGACCGGTAAAATTACGGTGACGAGTAATGTAGAAGCAGTAAATAGAGATACCGTTTCAATGGAAAACAACCAGTTTGTACCCGAAAATCTTGAAGTTGCACCCAATACCGAGGTCGTATGGGTTAACAATGAAGACCACAACCACGATATACAAACAGGTACTCCCTCGTCAGGCGATAACGGAGACGACCCAAACTATTAACCTGAAGTCAAAACACGACTACATACTAAGCTCATCTGCATCTGCAGACTTCTATTACCATACCTTGATTTGAGGTTGGGTGCATACGCATCCAACCTCTTTTTTATGCCTCTTGCTTTTTAATGGGATATCCTGCTTCTGTCCAAGATCGAAATCCACCGGCCAATGACTTTACGTTTCGATATCCCATTTTCTGCAGGTTATCAGCAGCCAAAGCCGAACGATATCCACCCCCGCAATACAGTACAATTTCTTTCTCTAAATCGGAATACTCTTCTTCAATATCACGCTCTATAACTCCGCGACCGAGGTATTCGGCTCCAGCAATCCGTGCCTTTTCCCATTCATCTTGCTCACGAACATCTAACAACACAAAATCATCATTAGATTTCTGTTTCTGCCGTACTTCTTCTGGTGTAATTTCCTCAATACGAGTTTTAGCGTCATCAACAAGCGTTACAAAACGATCCGAGTGATGTTTTCCCATGATAATTTAGCTTTAAAAATTTATTACCCTGGATTCATTCAAAACTCTTATTTAATAGCTCGGCAATTTTTGAGATCCCGAAACAATTTCAGGATGACAAGCAAACTTAATTTGAAAAGGTATTCTTATTAATTAGTTCCTGAGCACTTTCAAGAGCTGCATCCGTTATATCCTCGCCGCTCATCAGCGTTGCCACTTCTGTCACATGCTCATTGTCATCCAATGGAACGATACGCGAAACCGTTCGTCCATCCTGTTCTATTTTCTGTACTTTATAGTGCTTGTGCGCCTGACTGGCAATTTGCGGCTGATGGGTAATCGCAATAATCTGGCATCGCTCGGACAGCCGTCGCATCGTGCGCCCCACCTTTTCAGAGATCTCGCCACTTATTCCCGTATCAATTTCGTCAAAGATCATCACCGGCAGGCTCTGCTCGCGGGCTATTATGGATTTAAGGGCCAGCATCACGCGGCTAATCTCTCCACCCGATGCGATCTTGGCCAAAGGTTTTGGTTCTTCGCCTTTATTCGTAGAAATGTATAACCGAACCTCATCACAACCGTGTTCGGTACACTCTACTGGCTGGCCGTCAATTGTGATCCATCCCTGCGACTCCGAGGTCACCATCCAATCCACACGAACCTCAAAATTAGCGTGTGGTATTCCCAACTTGCTCAGCTCATCCTCAATCTGTTGTGAAAGTTGCCCACCCACTTTTTCACGAACTTTATGTAGCTCCTTGGCCTTCTCAGCCAGCACATCAGCCTGATCACTTATCTGCTTCTCTAACTTTTCAATCTCAAGATCAAAATTTTCTGCCAAACTTAACTCTTTTTTGATTTCATGTAGATATTCAATCAGCTCCGGAATGCTTCGATGGTATTTTTTCTGCAGACTATTTAACTGGTTCTGACGCTTGCGTAACTTTTCCAAGCGACTGGCATTGAATTCAATCTTACTTCGGTAGCGTTCGGCAAACTGTACTGTCTCCCGAATACTAATACGCGCTGAGGAAATTTCTTCCAAATAGCTTTCAAACTCCGGCTCAATGCGAGCAATATCTTCGAGGTGCAATTTAATCTGGTTTAACAATTCCATCACATTGATCTCATTGCGATCGCCCATCTCTACAATTTCCCCAGCTTTTTGATCGAGCTCCTCAGCATTATCCAGCAGATGTATTTCCTCCTCAAGTTTTTCTTCTTCTTCCGGATCAAGGTCGGCATCTTCAAGTTCTTCAACCTGGAATTGATACAGCTCCACCTTTTCCTGAAGCTCACGCTCTCGTTTTTGCAAACTGCGCAATTCCTTTCGAAGCCCCACCATCTCATCATACGACTGCCTATAGTCTTTTAATGCAGGGCGTACTTGGGTAAACCCATCAATAACTCCGCGGTGATTTTCTTCTTTGAGTAACATTTGGTGATCGTGCTGTCCATGCAGATCGACCAAATAATTACCTACCTGTCGCAATACTGAAATATTTACTGGTGTATCGTTGATAAAACCGCGGCTGCCCGATGAACGTATTTCCCGCCTGAGAATTAGCTCAGGCCGTGTCTCAACAGCGTTTTCTTCGAGTAATTTATTAACTTCTTCGTATTCTCCTATCTCGATGATAGCTTCGGCAATAGCTTTATCTGCTCCTTGGCGAATCACTTCTGTATCAGCACGTTCACCTAAAATCATGTTCAGTGCTCCAACAATAATTGATTTACCCGCCCCTGTTTGACCGGTTAAAATATTGAGCCCCTCCTGAAAGGAAACTTCCAGCTCATCAATCAATGCAAAATCTTTTATATAAAGTGATTGTATCATAGCCGTCGGTGTTTAGTTAGGCCGTAAAAGTACAAAAAAATGAACACTGATTAATCACCTTTATCCGTTCAATAATTTTCTTCGCTCTATCTTTATCAAAAAAATCCTCTGTATCTCTAAGGAGAATACAAAAAGACTAATTATTGCTTTAAAATTTCACCAAAATAAAAAAGGCCCCCGCTTTTTACGGGAGCCTAATTTGTTTGTGCCCTCAAGGTATCTATCTTAATGAACAGTCATTAGTAAGACCCTTAAGGAAGGCAATCCTTACAAAATAATTTCAGTTTTTTTGTAGTTTTTTCAGAAATTAATCTAAATCCTTATTTAAACCATCTGATGTCCAATAATAACAGCGAGCAATACCAAGAATATCATTTCGAAATTTCCGGAGAAGAAACCTCGGACACTCGTTTAGATAAGTATCTGGCAGCAAAAATAGAAGATACCTCCCGAACCAAGATACAAAAAGCCATAAAAGAAGGGCTTGTAACAGTTAACGGGAAACAAGAAAAAGCATCCTATCCTATTGAAGTCGGTGATGTTTTGGATGTTCGCATTCCTATTCCTCAACCTCTTGAAGTTACACCCGAAAAAATGCCCCTTGACATTGTTTATGAAGATGATGATTTGCTGCTCGTAAATAAAAGTGCCAACATGGTTGTCCATCCTGCTAAAGGAAACTGGTCGGGCACATTGGTTAATGGGTTAATGTGGTATACCGATGATCTCTCGGAACCTGAGGAGGATACCGTCCGACCCGGTATTGTTCACCGACTAGATAAAGATACGAGCGGATTACTTGTGGTTGCCAAAAATGATGAAACCCATCGCATTCTAAGTGAGTATTTTCGTACAAAAGATATTGAACGCACCTATTGGGCTATCGTCTGGGGTACTCCCGAAGAAAAGGAAGGTACAATTACCGGGGCTATTGGTCGCGATCCACATAATAGAAAACGGATGGCGGTTGTACCAGATGAGGAAGGTAAACATGCCACAACACATTACAAAGTAGTCGAATACTTTGATCACTTAACCCTTCTCGAACTAAAACTGGAAACCGGACGCACACACCAAATTCGGGTGCACCTTGCCGATAATAACCTTTGGGTTTTCGGAGATCGACAATACGGCGGAGATTCGGTTCGATATGGTCCTAACACCGGAAGCCGAAAGCAAATGTTTCAAAATTTATTTGCCTCGCTGCAGCGACAGTGCCTACATGCCAAAACACTGGGTTTTGAACATCCCACAACCGGAGAGATGGTTGAATTTGATTCTGATCTGCCGGGCGATTTCCAGCAGGTTCTGGGGATGCTTCGACAGAATTGCAAACCGAAGCATATCTACTGATTAGTTTAAATTAAAAAAGGGAGCCCAATTTGAAGTGGACTCCCTTTTATTTTTTTACGAGCTAAGTAAAAACTAACTCTCGATATCATAGCTCGCTTCTAAAGCTGCTTCAATTCTTGAAACAGATTCTTCTAAATGAGCCTGCGTATAATCATTAAAATCAAACGTCGGCGGAGCAAGACGAGCGTCTAACTGATTTTGCAACATTTGAAGCTGCTGTCTTGCTATAGACCGAGCATCGGCAGGCATCTCATCCGGAGCATCAGTTACCAGTTTCACCATTCGATTCAGATGATTACGCTGTAAGTCTCGTCGATTGGTTTCAATATTCTGGCCGGGTGATGTAAGAACCTCTGACCAGATTGACTCTGTCAGTGCACTCATCAACTCCGGAATAGTCACTGTCTTTTCCGTGCCGAATTTAACCTCTGTATCCCGGATACGCGACAACCGAACCGGATCTAACAGCTCCTCCAAAAGTGAACTTTGAATACCGAGCATGGTTCCATGAAGCGGGTAATCTACGCGTCCGCCGTAGGTAGTACTATTGCCCCAGTGACTCCAGCGGTTGGCACCCATTTTCTGGAAGATATCCTGTGGCAACCTCATCGCATCCGCAGCAAAAGCATAGTTCACAATCATATCGAGTGCTTCCCTTTGTTCTTCATATTCGACTGGCTCAAACGGCATACGTCCATCGGGATCACCAACATGATCACGATACTGATGCTGTCCGCCGATATATTTTACAGCCGGCGTCAATACACGAGCATACTGATAGAGATAACTTTGAAACAGATCCGTTGCCTCGTAGTATGGCGCATTGTCCTCCAATTTTATGTCACTAATCTTGGGAATAAGTCCCTGTAATAATTGGGCCCGCTCTTTTCCCCAAGCCAGCGGATCAGCACCTAAATCAAACACGTTTACATGAGGATCTACAGCCCCGGCTCCGCGAGCATCTTCATCAGTGCCATACGCATGTCCCGGCTGTGCAGCCTGACGTGCAATTTCTTTTGCCCTTTCATCATCAGGGGTATATCCGTACGAAATCACCCATCGATCGTATGAACCCACTCCCGGATTATAATAATAGGCATCTTCGGATTTATCTTCGGGATGTAAATTAATAGAAGGATATTCCATAGCCGAACTGAACACTCCTTTTTCTTCACCCCACTCTTCATCATAGAGTTTATCGAGCGGTGTATCGATAGAAGACCGGAAGTTGTGTCGCAGTCCCAACGTATGCCCCACCTCGTGCATCGCAACCCATTTCAAAGCCTGATCAACAAATTCTTTCGGCACGGGATCTCCTACTTTAATCTCTCCATTAGCCAATAAGAAGCTGTGAATTAAATCAAACTGAGCATTCATTTCACTGTAAAAGGATTTTGTCTTTACTCCTTTACTCATCAGTGCCAGCTCCTTCTCACTTACATTAAAGACCTCATCAATGGCAGATCGTGGCTCAACTAAATTTCGGTAAGTGTTCTTGTCACCAAGTAGCATGCTTGCTTCAAAAAGGATATCAGCATCCATGATTTCCCCGGTACGAGGGTCTACCACCGAGGGGCCTATGGCTCCATAGTAAGGCTGATCGGAGGTACTCCAACGAAGAGTCGGATAGCGAATATCTTCGGCCATTACGCTATCGGGCAACATTTTAGCCCGTACCGCATTTTTAAAGCCTGCATCTTCAAAAGCATCAGACCATGCCTCAACGCCATTCATCATGGCCTCACGATATTTTTCGGGCACGGTATGATCAATATAATATGTGATCGGCTTTTTGGGTGTGCACAATTCTCCTTTATCCACCTCCCCTTCACATTCCAATCGCCAACGGTTAACGTAGCGTTTGAAAAAATCATCGGATTCATCCGAAAAATCCTTGTGGACGGTCATGAAATAACCCGCGCGATCATCAGCTATACGCGGTTCCATTGGATCTTCAGGAAGCTTCACCATCGTATAAAACAACGATAGGGGAATGTAACGACCATCGGCTACCGTTCGAGGAGCGTTATCCTCAGCATTATTAAAGGTAAGTTTGGCTTGAATATTTACATTCTCCGGAAAGGCCTGCACCTTTTCAAGGTGGGAACGACTTTTATCAAATGTCACCCGGCCCGGACGACCATTTTCCCCAACAGCATATTTCAGGCGTTGTGAAATGCCCGACAAGTCCCCCACAAACCAATCGTATACATTGATCAGCATCTGGGAACTGTCAGCATTAAAAGCTTCCACTTTGGCCGTTTCGAGAACCGAGCTTCCGTATGCGAGGTTAAGGGCATTTTCCAAGGTTTCATTCCCCCCGGCCGTGTATCGATGAGGGTGCTGTACCAACATCACTTTTCCTTCATGTTTTTCCATAGATACGACCAATCCCTCAAAAACAGAAAGCATGCTACCACCGTAAAGCCCTGCAGCTCCAATACCCCGTGCCAGCTCAAAGTTCATGAGAAATTGCTCATCCAATTGATCTTTGTTAACCGACAAATAGAGCTCACCATCCTTCTGGTAAAGGTCGAAATAGCCTTCGTACTTTTCAGCTTCTTTGGTCAGCTCTTCATATTTATTTTCTTGCTGTGCTTTTTCATCCTGTTTATCTACAGCCTGCTCGGTCGTTGAGCACGCTGAAAACACAAGACCAATGCACAGTATCATCAGAAATGAGTGTTTCATAACATTGTTTATTGATTGATGTTTAAGAAGTGACATTTTAAATGTAATAAGAAATGCCTTACGGTGTGAGTTGAAAAATGTTTTAAAATGTTAAGGTTATTTAGAAATAATTCTTGTTATAAAAAGAGTTGAAATGGAATAAATATAGGCGTATCTTTGGCCTCTTATTGAACTGCGCCTGTAGCTCAACTGGATAGAGCACCTGATTACGGATCAGGAGGTTAGGGGTTCGAATCCTCTCAGGCGTACTCTTCTTTTTTATCCCAAAAACCCCTCTTATTTAACGATGAGCGGGGTTTTTTGTTGGTATATACCCTATCTACCACCCCACCTTTTCGGGAAAGCTTTTCCCAAATAGCCCCTATTTTCCTTGCTCGGTACTACATTTGGTACTACATTGCTGGTGTACTCTTCAACCAACCCAATCCATACTTATGGCAAGTCTAACTAAGAGAAAAGGGAACTACTCATTAGTTTTCAAAACCACCTTAAATGGCAAGTCTTATAAAAAGACCTATGCGCTGGGTACCAAATACAAAAAGATTGCTGAACAAAAAAAGCTGGAATATCAAAAGCTCTATGATGCTGGAAAAATAAATCCCTTCGATGATGATTGGAATCTCCAGGAATACGAAAAAGAGCAAGAGCTCGATGGCACATCTCTTACCAGTCCAATTATTAATACCCTTCAAAAACAGTTCTTAAAAGATAAAACGAACGTCACTGAGAAAACGAAAACGACCTACCGACAAATCATTAACCAATTTATGGAACAGGTTGGTTACAGTATGCCTGTTACTATGATTAATGCCAGTGATATCAAATCGTTCTGCTTGAAGCCTCATTTAGCCAACGCCTCAAAAAGAAACTACCTGATACATCTCAAATCTTTTTTCAACTGGATCGTAGAAAAAGAAATATTAGAGTCCAATCCCTGCGATAACATTGGGTTACCTAAAACGCGAGATAACCTCGTTAATAAAATTATAGATGAAGAACAGCTCAACGAAATATTTGAAAAGTTCGAAGCCTATCAGCAAAAACACCAAGAGTCTGGGGCAATTTCAGTCGACGAGCAAATGCAGCATTGGTTTATCCCCCTTATCACTCTTGCCTTTTACACCGGCCTTCGCAGGAAAGAGATTATTCAACTCCGATGGGAGCACGTCAATCTCAACGATCGATTCCTACGCGTAACGGATACCAAAAACGGATACGAACGTACCGTTCCCATATTCGATACCCTTTATACCGAGCTAAAGCAGTGGCATGAATTCAATGGAACCCCTAAAAAGGGGCTTGTCTTCCCAAGTCCAAAGTCCGTTCCCAATGGCGAAAAGGCACTCATGGGGGGAAACGTTTCAAAACGATTCAAATACTATGCAACCGAAGAAGCCAACCTAAAAGATTCGATCCATTTTCACGGTCTTCGGCACTCCTGTGCCACCTTCCTTCTGCGCAATGGATTTAATGTGATCGAAGTAAAAAACATGTTGGGTCACAAAAGCCTGGAAGTAACCAACAAATATGTCCACCTGGTAGCTAATGACCTACTCAATACGGCAAACAGAAACGGACTTATCACCGAATCAAAAGATTAAAATTTTTTAAAAAATGTTGATTTAAAAAGTGCATTTTATTCTGAAAAGTCATTTCTTTTTGCGGCTAAAAAATAACGCATCAAAAAGTGATTCATGACAGAACAAGACCCCAAAGATTCTCTTCTCCAAACCATAGCTACCCTGGAAGCCAAACTAGATTTTGTTTTAGACTCTATCATGCTCAAACCTGATAAGTCAAAATATTTGACGGCGCAACAAATCCAAAAAGAGTATGGCATATCCCATCGCACCATCTTAAACCGAAGTAATTTTCATCACGGCCATAAAAAGTACATTCCAAGTTTTCAGGCAAGTCCTCGACGTAAATACTTTGAACGAAATGTGATTGAACGGTTATTTAAACAAAACGAGTAGTATTCTCGGATGACCCTAAATCGCCTTTTTTAATAAATCCAACAAGGCTGACATCACATCCGGATCCAGTTTGAGCTCCGGATGCTCCTCCAACTGCTCATCGATATCCGATACCAGTTCTTTGATTTCGACCATTCTATTCTCCAATAACTTTTTTTGCTTCAGCTCAGTTTTAAGCTCTTCCTCATTGCCTATCACAAAATGAGGCCCTTCCCCCGTCAATAGCCAGTTGATATTAATACCTGCTTCTGCAAAGTGACGTAAGGTTGAGCTATTTACCTCACTTTTTGTCCCATTCTTCAGTTCAGATATAACCGAGCGATTCGCTCCCGTTTGTCGCTGCATTTCCGATACGTTCCCATCGTAATATTCATCTAACAAATACTGAATATTTTCCTGGAGAATATCTTCTTCAATTTCTTTCACGGTATTATTCTATTTATGTCCTTGTTTTTGCTGATTTCCTATCTCTCATTTTTCGTAAAAAAAGTCACCATCACAACGTTTTTTAGTTGTTTTGATGCTATCACATCACTAAATTAGCACCTGCGGTAACGGTAGTGCTTACCTATAACGCGCTTATAATACTGCTAACCTACAATATTAAAAAGATAATTTTGCAGTGCATCCAACAATAACCAAATATGATTTAAACCGACTGCGACTACATATCATAAAGAGTGAGATAATCGATCAATATGATACGTATAACGAGTTCCGAGAGACCCTCTTCCCTAACATTAAACTGAATACGTTCCGGCAGTGGTTCAAGAAACCCTACTACATTTCGGACCTCCGCCTGTGTAAAATGGAACAAGCATTAGGGATTTCAGAGCACACACTTAGCGAACGTATAAACAGTGAGTTTGACCTTCCCATCGACGCCCTTTGTCGGGCGAAAGGAATCCGACTAACCCTTTAATCTATCATATTACCTATGGCCAAAATACGTACCCGCTATACCCTTGGTGATTCCATCGAATTTATTGATACCGAAGGAAGGCCGCGCAGGGAAATCGTCCGCATGATTGAAACCCAACTGGTGGAAGGTTACGACCTCTGGGTGATTTACGGATATGGCGACAACCTCTATGAACTCAACCATGTGAGTGAACACAAAATTTTAATATCTCAACGACAACTACATGAACAGCATCACCCGGGAAGAATCCCAAACGCTATTGTCCCCAAGCAACCGGCAACAACCAACCCAGCTTGAACCCTCTGCCCTATCCGATTCTCAAAAAGAACCATTTGAATACGTCGACAGCTCCGATGCCCTGGATTTTGGATGGTATCGCAACGAAACCGATGGCACCAGTCGCCGGATCGGCACCTTCGACATTGAAATACACTCTAAGATCATCCGCTATAATCCCGAAACATTAAAATGGGATTCCACGCTCTATGAATGCCAGGTGAGTTGGCTGATGCCGGAAACCCGAACCCTGACCCAAAGCGAGCTCTTTGTCTTGGAGCCGGAGGACCTGCTGTCTAAGAAAGCATTCCAGATTCAGATCTTTAAGCATTCCTACCAGTCTGCTCGGTTTAAGTCCGATGATGAAATCCTCTTTTTTATGAGCTTCCTGTGTAACCGGTGGCAGCCGCAGACGGTATATGAATTTAATTACTACGGATTCATCGAGCATCACGGCTACAAATTTTATTTAACCCGGAATGCCTTAATTAATATTCCCAATGATCACTTGCGCGAGCCCCAGTATATCATCGCCCCCAATCCGGATTCCGGGCTGTTCCCCATGGTAGCTGCCGACACTACCTTCTACGTGAAACCCGGAAGAATTGAACCCGCGCCTCTGTTTGACTTACCTTCGCCCACAGATGGATTTTACAGTGAGGAGGAACACCATCTCTATGTCGAGAAAGAGCTCCACTATTTTATTGATACCGTTCGCGACAAATTTGGGGAACTCATTTCCGGCCAACAGCCCGACAAGAAACCGGAAGGATATCTCATCTTCTCCTATATGCTCTCGTTCCTGTTTTTTGACGAAATCTACGGCGTATTTAAACATGTGGTCTTTCTGTACCTGTTTGGAGAACCTTCGACAGGAAAAGGCCAGCTCTCGCAGATCATGCTGAATTTCTTTGGCCAATCGTTTACGGACGTAGATTCCAATCCCACCCTAAAATCAGCTGAAAACAAACTGGCTAACCACAGCAAGATTCCGGTGATTATGGACGAGTTTGTCCCCGGAAAAGGGAAGATCACGCCACAAGTATTTAACATGTGGTACGAATTGCGACAACGTGGGGTAAGCGCCTCCCATGACCGGACCAAAAACGCCTGGAGTCCCGTCCGATCGCAGCTGATGTTCATCTCCAATTACAAACCGACTGAAGATCACTTCCGGTCGCGATGCATTATGATTGAATACGCCAAAGAAAAACGAGGAGATGTACAAAACCTGTGGTGGTTTGATAATCATAAAAAAGAGATGCAACGTCTCTTCCTGTCGCTGCTATACACTTATAATAATTTTAACCGGGAGTTGTTTAAAAGCGAACTGCTCTGGACCAAGCGCTTGCTTACCGAAGCCGTGGAACAAGAACTCGGGCGACGAAGTGACCAAGAAGGGGTCCGTTTCCAGATTAAAGACCGGCAAATCGAAAATATGGCGTCCCTTATTACCGTTGATCTATTTGTATGCCGGCCCAGTGATGTTGCGTTTGCTGAGTTCGTAGGCCAATCTCTTAATGACAAAAGTAAAGCTGCTGCAAGTGAACAGGATCTCCGGGATATGCAAGACCTGCTTCGTGAGTCGCGGGTGTCCACCGAGATATTCCGGTACGGGGTGGAGTTTTTAGCCAATTCTGCAGAGCGCGAAGTCCACCAAACCCCGCTTCAACAATTCCTGGCCAGCATAGAAATCATGAATGAAAACGGGGAGCTTCCCAAACGCTATTACGGTTGGAACAGCAGAGATGGACTGGTGATGTACTGGAGCGGCATCTGGGATGCCTATACCAACTATAACAAGGGACGGGAGTATATCAGCCAGGACATTGTTCGGGAAGAAATAGAATCCCTGGACCTGCATGGAAAAGCCAAAACCAATTATTACAGCTACGAGGATCCGGTGAAAGGCACCGTGAAAGAAAACCGGCATGGTTACCGTATTCCCCGGAAACATCTTACGCCCTCATGGCTGCGAGCGTTCGGGAAACGGGCGGAAGCCAAGCTGATGATGGAACGGGAATCCCAACAAACGTCCAGCGAATTCGCGATGGCCGTAGGTGACAACACTCCACCTTTTTAACCAAAATAGCCGGAAAAATGAGAACGACTAAGAAACTGGAAATAGCATCTTATTTTCTTAGAACCTTCCATTTCCGACCAAACAACACCCCGTAAGTATATAATATATAGTTAGTTAGTAAATAAAAATATATATAAGAAAACCACGAAGAAACGACGAAGAAGTCTAAGATCGGTCTTAGATAACTAAGATGAATCTTTGTCGATTTCTTAGACCGTTAACTGCCAGTTTTTATTACACTTAACACCACCATCTAAGAAAATAAGAAAGGATATGTCTAATTTGGAAAATCTCGAAAACACCAACCGTTCTCCGGTAAAAAAGGAATCCAGCAATGAGAACTTCATGACGATTGGAGAAACGATCAGTTATATGTGTGAAAAACTGGGACGGATATCCCGGACCTCCTTCTATCGATGTGGGTACCGGGAAATGCTGACGGTCCGCAGCTATGGCCGTAACAAGAAGAACGGTCGCTCGGCGATCAAGCTATGTCGAAAATCAGAAGTTGACAACCTAATTAACCTAATTAGGGAAAATCCGCAGGTGGAAAACCTGTAGATGAGAAATATGAAAACAGCTACCAATACCATTAATCCATCTACTGTATTGAATTATATCACTGGACAACTCGATGAAATCAACCGCCAGTATCACGATTACAATAAGCTGCATTTATCAATAGATGATACGGGGCAATTTATTCAGGTTAACTATACCAGTGACGCTGGTATTGATGCTCCGCTCACCAGTTGGCTTGAAATGGAACAGGTTGAGACATACCTCCACAATTACCAGCGAATGTTCTGCCTGGATCACAACCGTATAGATCGTTTTTTCGATATGACAGAAGCTACCGCTATCCTACCTATTTCCTGTCTTCGTCCAACCAGAAAACGTCCGAAGGGCATTGCCAATGCATTTATGTATATGAGACAGGCTTACCAGGGGTTAATACCCAGGCGAAAGCCTATTTCTATTAGACCAAGTGCAAAAGGAAAAGGTCTTTATGATATTGTGGATGGAAATTCGACCTATTTTGTCGCCAAACAGATTGGGATGAAGTCCTTGCCCATTAAAATAGTGGGCTGAATAGAAAACAGAAAAATCCAAGTTTCACAAAAGCAATTTGAATACGCCAACCATTAAGATTACTTTACCATCAATATCTCAAAAAAATATAGTTGAGAATGGATTACGATCCAAAGAACCAATACAGATGTACAATCATCCGGGGAAAGACGATTACTAGAATGGACGATCTACTGCCATTCTATGCTGAAACACTTGAGGAAATCTGCCCTATTGATGAGTCCTTATACGATGACACGTTCGATCAACTTTTAATGGATAAACTTCCTATTTCTGAAAAGGCAATAAGTAACCACAGAACTGAGAATGTTGAAAGTATCCTTGGCATGGTACTTAAACATCGAGGTAAAGTTTATTTGAGCGAACGGACTAAGCAGTTTCTAGAAGATGACGATCAACCCCTCTTCTTTAAAAGTGTATGTTTTAACTTTCAACAACCAAATGCTGCTCAATCAATTACCACAATAAAGGAAGACCTTGAAAATGATATTGCTTTCAAACCATACCATTATGTAATTGCCTTGTTAAAAGCTGCTGATAACGTCGGGATTGAATTAAGCAAAAAAGAAATAGGGTATTTTTGTTTAAACAATCTTGACGTTATGCAGGGTAAAGTTGCAACCTCAGATGTCATTCGCTCAATAATTGAGTACAGAGAGCAAAATAAATCTTTCGAAATTGGACGTCCTGACAAAAAGAGATCTTACAACTGGCAACATATAAAAGAACAGTTTGACTACTTAAAATTTGCAAATCTAATACGAGAAAACGGAGAGAAAGTAGTTTTAAATAGAAATGAAAAAGAAGTTATTAATTACTTTATAAATGACCTATCAAACCCTTTACACTTCAAAATTTATAGTTATGACGTAACCTCAAAGGAACAACGTAAACAAATGTCCATTGATTGGAATTATTACTACGGTTCCTTAGATCATATTGACTTAAAAGCTTTCGCAACAAGCTTAAAAGCTTTATCTATACCCACATCTCCTGAAGACACCAAGACTACTCATGAAATAGGCAATGAAGGAGAAGAGTTTGTATTAGAATATGAGAAACAACTTGTTAAAGAGTTTCATCCGCGCTTAGTAAACAAAGTTAAACATCAAGGTACTTCTAAAGGTTTAGGTTATGACATACTTAGTATTGAAGCAAGTAGGGATAAAACTGATCCTGAATTTGCTCGATATATTGAAGTGAAATCAACAAAAAGAACTACAAAACCAGATCTTGAACAATATTGGGACAGAGTTAATTTTACTAGAAATGAATGGGTCGCAGCTACTCAACAGGAAGATCGATTTTTCATTTACCGTGTGTACTTTACCTCTGAAGGTGTTTATTTAGCAATCATAAAGAATCCAGTTGAAAAAAATGAAGAGAAAAAACTTTATGCAGCCCCTACTAATTATAGGATAGAATTTAACGACGATGCTATTGACGATTTAATCTTTAGTGAAAAAGAAGAGATTTAGGTTTGACTGATATCAACGCAAAACAAAAAAAACTTTTCCCAGATACTGATAACACTAATCTTGATGCTTTTCTAGCAAAACAAAAAAAATTGTTTGATCAGCTTGAAGAAAAAGCACACATATCTTACTCACCTCAATATGAAAACTTAGTCAATTTTCAGGAAGCTTCTACAACCCCCATTCAAAGATGGTTTTCATACCGGGAAGGATATTCAAGTAAATTGATATCAGATTTTATTAAAGAAAAAAATATAACTGGAAATATTCTCGATCCATTCTGTGGATCTGGATCGACTTTACTATCTGCAAGACAAAATAACCTACCCTCTCTTGGATTAGATATAAATCCTTATCCAACTTTAATAGCTAAGGTTTCAAACCAAAACTATACAGCTACTGAGAAAGATTTATTATCAGGTAAATTAGAACAATTTAAAAATCTTGATTTCAAAGAATCTGATCGAAAAATAAATTTTAATTTAATCGATAAAGTCTTTAACGATCAAATTTTAGATAGTCTTTTATGCATAAGAGATGAAATAGATGAGATTAAAAATGACAAGATAAAAAATCTTTTTTTTGGAACCTGGCTATCAATCTTAGAAAGGGTATCAAATGTAAAAAAAGAAGGGAATGGAATTAAGTATCTGTTTACCAAAAGAACTAAAGATGGCTATAAGAATTTAGACCAAGAAAAGTGGGAAGAAAATTATTTTCCTGAAGACAAATTCGCATTTGTTAAACACACATTCATTGAGGTAGTAGAAAAAATAAAATACGACATAAATAATCGATATGGTTCAACCAGTTCAGAACCAGTAATAAAAAATACAAACTGTATAGACTTCGACTATGATCAATATGATAACTTTGAATTGACCTATTTTTCACCACCCTACTGCAATGCGTTCGACTACTTTGAAATACATAAAGTCGAACTTTGGATGGGGGAATTTGTTAACAGTAAATCGGATTTATTAAATCTCAAAAGATCAGGTTTCAGGTCAAATACAACTTCTTTAGGAAGAAAGGGAATTTCTTATAAGAATAAATATATAACAGAATTAACAGACTTACTTCAATCCAGAGATTTATGGGACGATAGGTTGATTGATGTAGTTGGCGGTTATTTTGATGATATGCATAGTTTATTAAATAAACTATATGAAAATACAGTTCAAAATGGATATGTAGCTATCGTGGTAGGCAATTCTGCTTATTCTGGCTGTATAATTCCAACTGATTTACTTGTAGGAGATATTGGTAGAAGAGTGGGATTTAACCTAGAAGAAACAGCAAAGGTTAGACATCTGACTACAAGTTCTCAACAAAAAAAGTATTTAGAACCTATAGATCATTATTTAAGAGAAAGTATAATATTATTAAAGAAATGAATGTAACTAAAGTAGAAGAGTTACCACCCAAAATTGAAGAAGATTCAATACTTTCAATTCAAGAAAACAATGTAAGCCATTTAACTCACGGCATACATAAGTATCCAGGCAAGTTTATACCGCAGCTACCTGCCTGGGCATTAAATAAATATTCAGAAAAAGTTAACTCTAGTTATGTTCTCGATCCTTTCTGCGGTTCGGGGACAACCTTATTAGAGTGTTCAGTTCGTAATTTTAAATCAATAGGTATAGACATTGATCCATTATCATGTCTAATTACGAAAGTTAAAACAACACCAATTCCAGATGATAGACTAAATTATTTGGAAGAAGTGTTTAGCAACTTCCATGAGTTAACAGAGACGAATCATATACCCAAAATAGACAATCTAAGCCATTGGTTTAGCGATGAGGCTGTAACAAAACTAAGCAAATTAAGAACACACATAGAAAGCCTCTATGAGGAAAGAAAGATAAATAAAGATGAATATGATTTTTTGATAATCATCTTTTCTTCAATTATTAGAAAAGTTTCAAATGCTGATAACAGATCTCAAAAAACCTACGTATCTCATACTAGGTTTAAAGAACCTGCAGACGTATTCGAGCAATTTGAAAAAAACTTTAAGAAGGGTGTAGAAGATTTAAGAGAACTTGGAGATATAGTTAATAGTAATTACATCTTACCTAAGATATACAATGAAAATGTTGAATATTTAGATACACTAGGTAAAAATTATGATATAGGCTTAATGATAACTTCTCCACCCTATATAAAATCTATTGATTATATATATAATCAAATGGCTGAACTTTTTTGGGTTGGTGACTTATTTCAGTTAGAAACTCAGCCAAAACAAAATGAAAAAAAGAGAAAGTATTTAGGAGCTAAAAATATTCTTAAAAAGGAATACTCTACCCTAGATATTGAAAATGATAAGCTAGACATTGAGGAACTAGATCAAAATATTGAACAAATTTATTTCAATGATCAAAAAAATGGAGAAAAGCACGCCTATATAGTTTATGATTTTTTTAAAGAAATGGAATTACATTTAGAAACCGCTTTCAATGCTTTACAAGATAATGGTAGCTATGTGATGATCGTTGGGAATAGTTCTGTAAGTGGACTCAAAATTAATACAGCAAAGTTTATTTCAAAACTTGCGCAAAGAGCTGGTTTTACCGTAAGAAATTCATGGGCATATGAGATTCGGAACAGGTATATGGGCTTTGATAGAAAAGGAAAAGGTGGACTGATTGATTGCGATCATGTTTTAGAATTCTCAAAGTAAAAGGCTTACTTCATATGACAGTGAACTATGGGACTATTAACAAATTCTATCGTCCCAATACAATCAAATTCCTCAATAATTAGTGTCATTTTGTACGCTACCCCATTTTTCGGAACACTTATAGGTAGAGGATTTTATGTAGGTACTAATAAAAATAATGTGTAGACATGGATAAACATGAAAGACTGTTGAAAGAGAAATTTCCTCATGCAGAGGAGGATTTGTTAGTTAATCAGAATGGAAAGGATAATTGGAGTCTATTTCGCACCAAAAGCGGTGGAGTTACCATATACTATCACGACTCGGATGACTTTTATATTGTAAATCCTGAAAAGGCTCAACACTATTCATTGAAGGAGATTGCCGAGAGTTGGGAGCCGGTAACAAATACAATGGTTACCACAAATTAATCAATTAGAGAAGAAGTAGGAGTTGAAGCAATACTGTAACCTTCCCTGTTTTCCGAACCATACCCTACACTAAATCCCATATATTTAAATTTATTATTTATTAAATCCCGAAAGTTTAATAAATTCCCTGAAAAAGGTAGCTTAAATGGCAAATTTTTTAGATGACATGCCGGAAGTATTCGTATCCCATACGGATATTTCCTCCCAGGTATCACAGGCAGCAGCACGCGGAGAACTTAAAAAGATTGGGTCCCGGCTATACACAAAGAACCTGACCGATGATCCCGAAATTATTGCCAAACGACATTGGGTCGATCTACTATCTGAATACTATCCCGATGCACTTATTGCTGACCGGACGGCATTGGAAAACAAACCGGCCGAGGATGGATCGGTATTTATCGTATCATCCAAAAAGCGTATTACCGAAATTCCCGGCTTGATTTTTAATCCGCGTAAAGGCCACGATCCGTTGGATAGTGACCGACCTTTTATAAATGGCCTCTACATTAGCTCCGAACCCAGAGCATATCTTGAAAACATGCGACCTTCCCGAGCCCGAAAAGGATCCGTTCCAAGGACGCTTCGGCAGGAAGAAATGGAAGAACGCCTGGATAAACTCTTTCGAGTTCGCGGGGCCGACCACGTCAACAGTATCCGCGACCGAGCCCGGGAGATAGCACAGCAGCTGGATATGGAAGAAGAATATGAAAAACTTGACGATCTCATTGGCAGCCTGCAGGGCACGCGAGATACCAACATCAAATCAGATGTCGGTAAAGCCCGGAAATCTCAAAAACCATATGATCCCGATCGTGTAGATCTGTTTCTCAAACTTTTTGAAGATCTATCGGATTTTGCTCCTCACACTCGTTCTGCGTCCAACCTTTCGCAGGACGAAAGAGTAAACCTTTCCTTCTTTGAAGCCTATTTTTCCAATTTTATTGAAGGAACGGAGTTCGAAGTAGATGAAGCTGCAGATATCGTTTTTAATAATGCGATACCGGCTGAACGGCCAGAAGATGCCCATGATGTAATGGGGACCTTTCGAATTGTTTCCAACTACTCGGAAATGGCAAAAATACCTGAGGACTTCGAGGAGTTTATAGCCTCGTTAAAGAATCGGCATTCTACCGTGATGGCTTTGCGGAAAGACAAAAAACCTGGAGAGTTTAAGACCAAAATGAATGTGGCCGGTAGCACACAGTTTGTAAAACCCGAGCTTGTCATGGCTACCCTGGAACGCGGGTTTGAGATCTATCGCGGCTTGGAATACCCGTTCCAGAAGGCAGTATTTATGATGTTCCTGGTTAGTGAAGTACATCCTTTTTCGGACGGCAATGGACGGATAGCTCGTATTATGATGAATGCAGAACTGGTTGCAGCTGATCAACAAAAAATTATCATCCCTACGGTTTACCGAAATAACTACCTGGCTGCATTAAAGGCCTTAACTCACAATCGGCAATCAGATCCGTTAATCCGAACGCTCGATTTTGGTCAAAAGTATGTGCAAGACATTAATTGGGAACATTACGATGAGGCACGAGCTCAGATAACAACCACGAATGCCTTTATGGATCCAAACGAAGCTGATCAGGAGGGTATCCGGTTACGTTTGCCTTCTTAGGTGCCACTACAAAATATTAAATCCCGATAGTTTAAATTAATCGTATATTAAAGGCCGAAAGGTTAAATAGCCTATACATTTCACCTTATTAACTAACAGTTTTTTATTCGGGTATAGTAACCTTTCCACATCAAAGTATATCGATCAGGCAATTGCGTATTCCCCTTCACATCAAACTGAATAATACTATCGTTGAACTTTGGGATGCTCTTGAAAAATGAGACGAATACTTAGTGAAGCTGGTATTTCAGCGCAAACTATCTATTAACGTAATGAATACTATAGGGCAAAATACTTTTCAAATAATGCTTGTGATTTCTTTTCACCTTCTTCTGTGATCACTACTGATTTGTTCTTCGATTTAGGATTGTCAATAAATCCTTTTTCGTACAGTCGATCCAGATGCTCCCAGCTATGCCCTTTCCAAGCCCGGGTACTAAATTTGTCGTCAAACACCGTAAGCTGCAGTAACGCAAGAACCACCTCGTCAACTTTATCTTTATTGTATTCCATATTCGCAAAATTTAGATTTCGGTTATACTATAGTAATCTATTACCACAAAAAGTTAACTCGAAATCAATTTTGAAATAGAACGGACGAACTGCAAGAATTAAATCCCGAATGGCGTTCTAACAAGAGTGGTTGTCTAAAGGCGGGTTATAGGGCTTGAAAGATATTTTTAGTTTAATTTGGAAGACCGAGCAAATAAATTTGATTAGTCTTTCCTTCGATTATTCCCTTTTCCCATTCATAATTATTGGACTCAATACCACTTAATAACTCATCCAAATCATTAAGGGTATATGCTCTTGCATTTGAAACAGCACCATCCCACCCGAAACAGATTGGGATAACAGGAATGATATAAGTAAAAACAAGTTGCTGCCAAGTCATAGGTCTAACCATGGGAGTTATAAAAAACGTCATGAGAAAGTTAATGGGAAAGGCTATCCACCAAAGACCAATGGGAGTACTATTATCGCTAACTTCAAAGATGCAGACAGGTTTACTACTTTCCTGAAAAGCGGCTAATATATTTCTTGCTTCATGAGGTCTCATATGATGAAAACTTCCGATCATTGTTCGGAGTCCGCTCATTTGGCTATCTAATTGGGTAGCATCAACGGGGGTAGTCAGATAGTTAATATTATTTTCATCTTGACTATTATAGATTTCTGCTGTTTTAGAATCGGGATAGAGGTCCGTTAAGATTAAACTGATGTTTGGCATGCCATGCTTATCACGCAGGATCTGTAGAACGTCAGGCATGGGACCACCGCTTCCAGAGCATAGATCCAAAATCATTGATGTTTCAGATTTTCTTAAAACTTTAGCAAGCAAATCAGCAAGCTTTTCACTAGTTCCCAGTAGTTTGTGCATAACTAAAATTAATCTCGTCATACATCTTCGTAACCACTCGGGGAACCAGGCAAAATCTTCAAATTCGAATAGATGGATACGTTTCATTTATGAATATTTAAGCAAGTTAGAATATATGGTAAGCACTATAAAAATCTGGCGCATAACCGAGAAGCACTGGAATGTCGAAATAGTTATAAAATGAAAGAGAGGCAATCAAATGTCGAAGCCTGTCCGAGTTATAAGGCTTTTTTATATTCGTAAAAAAGTTCTAACGGTAATTTTAAACTGCGTGATGATACAGTTTATATGCTTTTAACAGTTATTTTAACATTAGCTTTCATTGTCAATTTCTTTTTCCAGTTTTTGACTTAAGGACATACCCAATGCGGCACCGATTGCTATTCCTAAAGAAATCCATAAAGGCAGATTATCCGTCAACACTCCAATCGCAGCTCCAATTGCAACACCAAATGACATTCCCAGAACTATTTTTTTTTCTTTTTTCATGGTTTTATTCTATTAGTTACTTGTTGCATAACACGAACTCTTTTCATGTTATTCCTGTTTGTATGTTTAGTATTTTGTTTCACTTATTTTGCTTGAATTATTTCAAAAATCCAATTGGAAATTTCCTCTAGCACTATTGGAGATATTGTTTGTTCCAACTCTTTGTATTCTTCAATTTTGCCTGTTTTACATTCTTGAAATAGATGGTTCAGGTTTTCAAGCTCTACTACTTTATATGCATCATTATTTCCCTTGATTAAAGCATTACGAATGGCATTTTGATTAATACTTGCAACTACTTGCTGATCCTTACTACCATATAATGAAAGCACAGGAATATTCAATTTCTCGAATTCATCTGCAGGATTATAGTTGTAGAAATATTTACTCCAGGGTCTTAACACGATCTCCGTTTCATTCTCAATAAATTTTGAAATATTTTCATCTGAGGCACCTAATGATTTTAATATAGGTGTCAGGTAAACCTCATTATGTGTATGTAATGCATTTCTTTTGGCTGTGGTCTCTAAATCAGAAGTAGCAATTCTTATTGCTTTTCTTACGTTTTCTGCAAATGTATCTTCATCAGGAACCGGAAATGGTCGTAACGTTTTTGATTGTGTTATAGCCACTTCGCTACCTGGTATACCTGTGGCAGCCAATGTTACAATAAATGAGATATCAGAACTTCGATTGGCAGCTAAAGGAGCAATTATGCCTCCTTCACTATGTCCAATGAGCCCAATATATTTTGTATCAATATCTTTTCGCATTTTTAAATAGCTAACCGCACTTAAAACATCTTGAGCAAAATCTGCGGTAGTGGCTTTATTAAAATCACCTGTAGATTTGCCAAAGCCCCTGTCGTCATAACGCAATACGGCGATACCTTTCCGAGTAAGATAATCCGACAGCACTAAAAAAGGCCGGTGTGTGTACATACTTCCATCTCTGTCATGCCGTCCGCTTCCACTAATCAAAATAACCACAGGATAGGCTCCTTTTTGAGTTGGCCTTGTAAACGTACCGGAAAGTGAAATACCCGCTTCGGTATTTGTAAAAAGCACTTTCTCCTCGTAATAAGGATAAGGCTTTTCAGGTTCCTGAGGCCTGTTAAGCTTTGTCATCGATGGATTACCCTGTTTTAGTGCTAGGGTAAGTTTCATATTTCCTTCTCTATAAGTTCCTTCTATTTGACCGGTGGTTTCATTCCAAGTACCTTCATATTCCATTCCAACATTGGAACCGTCGATACTCAATACTCCATTTTCGAAAGTGGTCGATTTTGGTTTGATCTCTGAAACCTCAAAAGTAGGAACAGCCATCGTTGAAATAAGGCCATTGGGTGTGTTCTCAAATAGAAAAACAAATAGGACCTCTTTGTTGTCCGGATTTTTTGCAGTACCGTGCCATACCCCGGAAATATCTTGTGAAAGGGCATTCATTACGGAGAATGCGATTAAAAGTGTTGTTATTAGTAATGATTTCATGTTCTTTATATTCTAATTGTTAGAGTCTATGCCAAATTTTATTTAGCCGTGTTGTTTTAAGGGTTGTTATCAATAAAGGTATCAGGTAAAGTAAAAGTGCTTCTTTATATCGTAGATCTTCTGTTATTCCTCGTCATCAAAAATGTCTTCGATCTGTTTATCAAAAAGTCTCGCAATTTTAAATGCCAGGGGTAAACTTGGGTCATACTTTCCTGTTTCAATGGCATTGACGGTCTGCCGTGATACATCTAAGGCACTGGCCAGATCAGCCTGTGTCCAGTCGCGTTCAGCCCGAAGTACTTTCAATCGGTTTTTCATTTGTATCTTCTTAGGTTAATTAACAGAGAAATGAAATACGAAAGGCTGATTAAAACAATTACTCCAGCAATTTCCGCATCAAAGGGTATCACATTTGTGGCGTCTAACATTGAATAACTGATGCCGCCTATAACGGTCAGACCCAATGAAATTCCCATCGACTCTAAGTGAATTTTTTGTAACATCTCATCCATTTCCCTCAAATGTTTGATGATCGCCATGATCATGCCAATACCAATACCAAAATTCAGCAGTATGACAAGCACGTTAAAAAGATCATTTGATCCCCATAACAACTCGTGTCCAAAAGTTGCTAATGCAACCGATAAAACCCATAGGGTAGTCCAAATTGCCAGGGATACCGTTTTTACGCTGCTCCTCTTCTCCCTGTCACCTGATTTTCTTTTATCACTATTCATATGTAATACCTGTTTGTCTATATGTTAAGTTAACTTTACATATAGTACAGCTATTTTGGATATATGTCAATAGTGCTTTACAATATTATTAATTATTTTTTGCCATTATAAAAGAGGTCAATAGTTTATATGTGGGAAATGAGCTTATTAAGAGAGGGGCTGTTGAGAAATATTTTTGATGTAGAAATAAGTATGAGAAAAGAGTTAAGCCCTTTAACCTAGTCTTATACATACCGTTTCAATACTATTTATTGTATGCATAACATCCAAAAATGGGAGTAATGTAATCTGATCCAGGAAATTGCACCCATTATCTGTACAAATTGAATTGGCTCTTATACACATAATGTGTACAGATAATATATGTTATTCGTACATATTTGGATATGAGATACCTCATTAAGGGTTTCCTTTTATTTCATTCGTTCCCAATACGTCCCATTCTCTGGCAGACCGTTACAGGCCATTCCAGCCCATCCCGGGGTATTTACCCTGATTTGAAATTATGTTACGTTAGCATCAGTGATTAACTAAAACGATGTTATCGCATTATGCTAACGAATGCTGACCCCATACCTGAACCGCTAAGTGACGTTCAAATCGATGCCGACGAGCGCGATTACGCCCAAACCCTCCAAGAGATGGAGCAGGGAATATCGATCTTTGGGCACATCACCGGGATGACCGACAACCTAAAAGAGGTCAGCAAAGAGCTTCCCTACAATTTTCGCCAGCCGTTCAATATTGTCAAAGCGATGTTTCGCTTGCAGCCCGGCCTTTATACCTTACACACCGGAATGGACGGTGATATTCAAATAGGTTTTCGGATTGAACCGGTAGAGTCCGACAGCGATGACCTTATGTCGTCAGCCGCTGGCACAACGTCCGCTGAAAAACCCGACAACAGCTTTTACCACAACCGCATCCTTCGCCTCGAAGGCGAGCTCCACGACGGGGACCGCAAGATTCGCCAGCAGGTCGACGAAATCATGAACCTAAAACGCGAGCTGGCCGAAGACAAAACGGCCACCCTGCTTACCCACCAGAAAGAACTTTCCGAACTCCGGGAGACCCACCGCAACGACATTGATCGCCTCAAAGAACGTCACCGAACCGATCTCAAGGACCTGGAAAAAGAGCTCGGCGAGCTCGAAAAGATAAAATTTCGCATGGAGATGGAGCAGCGAGCCGGCGGCCGTGACGCCGGAAGCCGCATGCTGGATATGCTGGAAGAAAATGCTCCTATGTTTTTCACGGTAATCTCAGGGCTATTTGCCCAGCGGCCCGGAAACGGCCACCCCCAACTGACCCCCGAGCAGGCCGAGACATTGAAAGTGTCCTTGACCCAGTCCATGCAAGCTCCACAATCTTCCCCTTTACCCCAACAAGAACCTCTCCCCAACAACAAAGCCGAACCATCCAAAGGTGCCGAGGAGGAAACTTCTCGGCACCTTCCCGCCAACAACGATCCCAATTCAGCAAAACCGACTATCTCTGGCGGGAAGGCCACACTTAATGGCCAGTTCAGGCCCCCTCACCGCAACGGCCACTCGGACCCCACCCCAACCCCGTAACCGCCACCACCTATGAACTCCGGACATCTTACCCTTTTAAATATGGCCCTCGAATACCTGGGCGACCGGTCCAGCGATTTTTCGGTGTACGCAAAACGCATTACATCACAGCTGACCCTGCTGCAATCCCGTGGTCGGCCGCTTACAACCGGCGACTGGGTCGGAATGGCCAAAATACTTTCTATGGAAGCGATAAGCAGGGATATAGGAGCCGAACGCATTGCAAAAACCGTATATCCCCTTGTGGATGGATTAGGGCAATACGCAACTACGCTATCCTATATCCCTGCCCCTTTCGCTTGTCAACAGCTGCTCAGTCTTAGCGGCACGCAAGTAAGCCCCCAAGTGCGGCGACTGATGACTGATGTCATTGTCCAACTACAAACCCTGGTCAAGGCCAGCCGACAAGCCCCATTTCAACCGAAATAACCCCCATTCGTTATGCCAACTGTCAACCAAGAGCCCGTGACCGGCCTTGGCGAGATCATCCGAACCACCCCAACGCACGGCATGCAGATCTTCATTCCAAACGTATCCTCCTCATATTGAGCAGCGCCTACTCTGACATATCGATTTCCCGCAACGCAGTCCCGACCAACGGTACGGCGACGAGCACACAGGCGGTAGCAGGCTCCCCAACCGGAGATGCTACCGCCCTTATTACCAGCAGCCGCCAGCGGTATCCGGGCATCGACCAGGTACTAATGGTTGCCTCCGAGCTGGTGACCACCTACACCGGACGGGAACAGCTTCGCAATTTAGCGCTCCGTATAACCAACCGTATCCCCCGCAATGCCAACACCGGCCTGCCGAATCTGCGCGATACCCAGCAGGTAGCGGAAGCTATTTACACGTGGATGGTTCGTAATATCAATTACGCAGCCGACCCCTGGAATGTCGAACGTATTCAATCGCCGGACGTGACTATCCGCCAAAAAGCCGGTGATTGTGACGACCACGCCATCCTCGGGGCCTGCCTGCTACAAAGCCTGGGTATCCAAACCGGTTTTCGCATTGTAAGTCGCAACGGACGCACCTATGATCATATCTACGCGGTGTACCGATCCCCTCAGGGATGGAAATCCTTTGATACCACAGTCGCCAAATATCCTGGCTTTGCGTTTGACGAGTCGCTGATCACGAAATCCCGGCACGTCCCGAACGCCTTGCCGAAAGGACTGGGCATCGACCCGATTACGCTTACCGCCGCGGCCACGACGGCCCTGCAAACGGGGGTAACCATGAAAGGCATGTTCTCCAAATGGTTTGGCGCGAAAGATAAAGACGAGCGCATCGCCCGCGGGCAGTGGAGGGATTATCTGATGGCCCAAGGAGTACGATCGGACGTTATTTCCTTCTCCCAGAAAAACAACGAAATCCTCCAGCGATACGCGCAAATCATCCAAGAATTTGGACAACCTGCCATTGATCACCTGAACCGATTCGGAGATCTAGGTAGCTCGTTCATTGCCAGCAGGCAGAAAACGAAACAGAAACAATGGCTTTTGTATGGCGGACTCTCGACTGGACTTCTTACGCTTGGCGGGATTAGCTACTGGGCCTTTAATCACTAATCACTGTTTATGAGTAGCACGTACCTAACCACCGTAGCTATTATTGCCGACGAGGATGACCCCCAAGGGGTCATGACCGGCGACCATCCCATCCCAAACGGACTACAAGGCTGGGAGCAAGATGATCCCTGCCGGTATGCCAACCAGAGCTGTAAGGGCAAGATGTTTGGTGCTCTTAAACGCTGCCGGCGGAAACGGGAGAAGTCCCAGGCCCTTTGCAAGGCTCACGGTCGGAAGCTTGCCGAAAAGAAAAAAATCGAGCAGGAGAAACAGCAGCTTATGACGGCCCTCCAACACAACGTCACCGACACCGCCGAAAAACAGCACACGGCCTCGACGGCCATGATCGCCGGTGCCGCCATTGGAGGTGTTGCCATTCTTGGCGCAGCCATTACCATTATTGCTAAAAAGAAGAAGTCCAACACCAAATCGACCTAACCTCCCCTCTCCTATGAATAGCAGCAGCTACGACAATCTCGATTTCCTTCAGACAACCGTTCCGTTTACCCCCAGTTTTTCCACCAGCGGGCTGCCACCCCAGCCGACCGACTCCAAGAAAACCAAGTTTGGCAGCATCCTCAACGACCTGTCCAGCTTTTTGACGACCGCCGCCGACAGCGCTGTCACCGTCGATGGGATCATTAATGGCGGTAAAAGCGGCTCTGGATCCGGCAGGCTCACCCCCCAGCAACAAATGGCGCTGATGCAAGCCCAACGGGCCAAGGCCTCCTCTGGCAATTTGACCACCGCACTCATTATTGGCGGGGTAGCAATCGCCGGCGGGACCCTCATGTTCTCTATGCTTAAAAAGAACAACAAATAACATGATCACTCCCTCCACCGACACGCTCGCGCCCCATCCCGTGGGGACCTCCCATTTTACTGACGGACAGGTTCCGAATGCTCCCCAGCGTACGCCGGGCAATCCCGACGACAGAATCTATTTCCAACCGACGGTCGAGGTGCAACAAGTGGCCGAGGGAGCGACCATAAAAGACGCCCAATCCATGTCGCTTTGCCAACGCCTGGCTGATGAGCAGAATCCGCCCACCCTCACCGAGTGGTTTCAACGCCACAAAGGAACCCTTGGCTTGATTGGCCTTGGCTATCTCACCGTTCGAATAGTAACCAGACGAAAACACTGATGAGCAACTCCACGTTTACCACTGCCAACGGATTAGGCGAGGCGGGGATCTCTGGCAATATCATAAGCTCCGAGGCCGGTGAGCTCCGCATTATCGGACGTTACCCCCAGCGCGGTCGTCCTAAAACCGGCGTCCCCTTTTCCGTAGATGTCGAGGCGGATATCTACCGCACGTTTTGGAATTCATTTCTGATGGTCGTGTGTCCGGACGTCGTGGTCGCCGCCCTCGATCCGCAAACCCGGAACGTGCTTGCGATATCCCGCATAATTACCAGCATGTGGGAAGGATGTCGCGGGCAGGCCCGTCTCGTGTTTGACCGGTCGTTTGTTCCGGACCGTCACCACCCCGTGATCTTTGAGCTCCACTACAGCAACGTTACCGAAACGAATATAGCACAAGCTAACCCACTGGCTACGTCTAATGTAATGACGCTCGATTTAGATATCGACGAAGGCCAGCAAAGTGGCGTATATGCCCCGCCCACTGAGCCGTGGTATCAGATTGACCTCCCCGACCCCAGTGGTGCATTAAGCGGCGTCAACAGTACGCTCACCAAGGCGCTTTGGCTCGCAGGCATCGGGGCGGGCGTGTATTTCCTGGCTCCTCTTATGCCCGGCATTCGAGACAGCGTTACGGACCTTGCCACCAAGAACGCCAAACCCCGAGAGGCCTGATCATGCAAGAACTTATAGAAGGTCAGGACTACCAGGTGGTGGACGACGGAATGGGTGGGCTGCAAAGCTACTTGTCTCGCACCAGCCGCAATGCCGTCCGCAAAGCAATGAGCATTGCCAACCGGGCGCTGGCCGGCAAGAAAGGCAACGCCGCTACAACGGCTATTCTACTGGCCAACCTCACCGCCGACAAGGAAGCCTTCCGAGCTACTTTTGGCAAGTACAAGCAAGAAATTAACGAATACTTCGAGCATGTGGACCTACAGGCAGCAGGTGAACTTATGGGCCTAGAGGACAGCATCGTCCAGTCATCCTCATCGGCCTTAAGGGGCGCGGGATATGTCAGCGCCGGCATCCTGCTCGGAATAGCGGGAGTAACATTGTATAACCGACAACGCAAACAACCATGAGCTTACGCAAAGGTAGCAACGGACCCCAGGTCATGCATCTGCAATCCGCCCTCTTAGCAATGGGCATCCCCCTTCCCGACTATGGGATGGACGGAATATTTGGTTCGGAAACCGAGTCGGCTGTCATACAGGCCCAGCAAGCGTTGGGCATGCCCCCAACCGGCGTAGCCGACCAGATGCTGATCCGCCGACTCGGGATTGATAACAACGCCCTACAACCACAACAGCAAAAACCATCTACGCCCTCTGGCCTTTGGCTCCTGGGAGCCGTAGCCATCATCGGAATTGGAATTGCAATCAAAAAAGCGACCCCTAAATAATATGGAATCAATGAGTGCACGCGAGCTTTCGAAGCTCAACATACAAGGTATTACCATCGCCCCTCCGTACGGAAAGCTGGTCGGCGAGCCGGAAAAGAACGCAGTTATCTTTATCTGGGGTGAAAAAGGAGCCGGAAAGTCTACCATGAGTCTGGGGCTGGCCGATGCGCTGGCCGAGCACGGACGCATCGAGTATATCCCCGCCGAAGAGCATTTCGGAAAAACCCTGGTCGATCGCGTGAAGCGACTACAGGCCACACATTCTAATCTAAATTTTACCAAATGGAAATCCATTCAGGCGCTCAAAGAAATCCTGCTTAAAAACCGGTCCTTCGCCTGCATCCTCGACTCGATTTCCGTGATTGATGCCAACGCCAAGGAAACCGTCGAGCTGGCCCAGTGGTGCCGCGAAAACGGGATCATGTTTGTCATGGTCTCCCACGCCACCAAGGACGGGCAGTACAAAGGCAATACCAGCATCGCCCACGAATGCGACATCGAAATCAAAGTTACCAAAGAAGGCGGAGCCGAAACCGAAAAGAACCGCTACCGGGAGCTGACGGCCATTGCCGTCCCATTTACGGCTGCCGAGCGAAACATTTCCCCCAAAACTAAGCCAGCGAAACAAAAGACCCCAGTCGACCGCGAGAACCCCGTGGATACCCCGTTTAAAATTACCCTTAAAGAATTGGACAAGCTTCACAAAATACGCTCCTGGAAACGCATCAATTCGATGTTCGGAAGCAAGATGTCCTGCTACGCCCAAAAGCATTCCGGAGAATCCGAAAACGCGCATCTGTCGATCCGGTACACCGCCGATTACCCCAAAAAGCGGTACCTCATGGACCTGCTGCTGGACGGACACCTGGAATACCAGATTTGCACTGAAGGTTCGGCGGGCGGCGTGCTGGCGTGTTGGAAAAAGCTGGTCAGCAAATATGGAGAGCTGGAAATCCGGATTTTCAAACAGGACCACGCGAAAGTGGTACTCGGCGCCAGGGAATACAAGCGACAGGAGCGAGCATTTGCGAACCAACAGCAACAACCGGCCCCCAAAAAGCCCCAACCGAAGGCGAAGCCCAAAAAATCCACCACCAAATCTTCCACGCCTGCCAAAAAGCCGGCACCTCCAAAACAAACCGAACCGGAAATAGATATCCAGGCCGCCCAAAAAAGTCAGGCTAAACTTGACGCCTTCCTAGAAAAAATTATTAGCTAATATCCCATGCGAGACAATCCTGCGATTTCCCCCTTTCAAGATATTACCAAACGAGACTACCACGCCATATTCGAAGATTATGATGGCGATGGTATTCCCAATATCGACGATCCCAATCCTACCCAGCCGGGCGACACCGACACCGTAGAGGAAGTGAAATTCGCTGATACGGCCGAGACTTTTCTGGAGCAGACGCGCCCCCAATACGAGCTTGCTCTCCAGCAGGTCATCGAGAAGCTACAATCGCTAACCCCGGATGCCATCGTCAAGGGTCGGGTCAAATCCTTTTATTCGACCGTTGACAAGTTGCTCCGCAAGCGACTCAAGGCAACGATAACAAAAGCCAAGAAGGACGAGCAATACATCCAGGGGCTGACCGACATGGCCGGGGCGATGATCCAGTTGGATGAGCAAGCCGAGTTGGAGGATGTCGTCACCCAAATTAAACGCGGAGCTGCAGGAGCCGTTTTCGAGCATGAGGATAAATACCAACACCCGGTAGGCGGCTATCGCGCCCATCATTTTATCGTCATGGCTGGCACCGATGGTAACATTCCCGTCGAAGTACAGGTCAAAACCAAGCGCATGGCCGGCATAGCCAAGGCGGCACATACGCCTTACAAGCGAGGCACCTTACATACCGAGGCCATGACCAAGCTGACCGAGCTGGCCTGGCAAGCTGATAAAGGTGATAAGCAGGCAGCCAACAATATCGACTCCCTCCTTGCCGACCCGAAGAAACTAACCCAACAGCTGGCGACCCGGGACAATCCGTCCAGTGAGCTGCAGGTGCTCCAAGAATCTTTTACGGAAACGGTAAAGAAACTGGCGCTAGCCTTTTCGCTCGACCGTTTTCCCCAAGAGCATCGCGACCACGCCTTCGAGCTGTTTCGCGAGCACGGAAGCAGTATTGGCGTCGATTTTGATAGTATTTTTTCTGGGGCCCAACAGGAAACTCCCGTCCCGGAAAAACCAGACATCCAATCATACGGACCCTCTGGAGATCGGCCGGGAGAATCGAAATTTGAGGCCCATTTTTCCGGCCTTCAACTGGAAAATGTCGCCCCTATTAAACTCTCGAAATCCGAGCGACGCAAAGCCAACGAAGCAGCGCTGGCTATCCTCGAAAAAGAAGACCGCGCCATCACTACATCCGATCTGGATCTGCTTCGCAGGTACACCGGCGCCGGTGGACTAGGATATGGCGAAGACCGCACCGGAACCGAGCGCGGCCTGCTTAATGAGCATTACACCTCCTACCCGTTGGTCCAGCTTATATGGGATAAACTGGCGGCCATGGGGCTAACCGGAGGAAACATCCTGGAACCCGGCGCTGGCGTGGGAAACTTCGCCGGATTTCTACCTGACCGCGAAACCTTTCGCATGCTGATGGTCGAACGGTCGGCGGTGAGCGCGCGCATTGCGAGGCTCCTGTATCCGAGCCAGCTGGTCCGGCACGAAAACTTTGCCCAAACCGACCTGTCCCGCTATAATATCACCGGCGTCGTGGGCAACGTGCCGTTCGGGGATATCAAAATTCATACCCAGCGCGACCGGCTAGCCCACCTCAACCCTCGCATCCACGACTACTTTATCCTGAAGTCCCTGGACGCCCTCCAACCGGGCGGCGTCATGGCCGTAATCACGTCGGTGGGCACGATGGACAAGAAGGATCCGGCCATCCGACAAGCGATGGTCCAGCGGGCTCGATTCGTGGGCGCCTACCGGCTTCCCTCGACGGCCTTCAAAGATAATGCCGACACGCTGGTCACGACCGATCTGCTTTTGTTTCAAAAGTACCACGATTTTGAGGGCGACCGGCATCCTGACGCCGCCCATGACCTTAACCGGCTGTTTGCCCATGAGGAGCTGGCCGTCAGCACCGCTGAACATAACGGCCAGTCCTACGAGGCCTACTACAATCCCTATTACCGCAAATACCCACAGCATATTTTAGGTGAGCACATTCAGGGCCATGACATGCAGTTTCTGACCCGCATGGGCGTCAACGGTCAGGTGGATCAGGCGATGACCGACAGCGTCCTCGAAGACCAACTCCAATTTCCCTACCCGTTGCCGGGGCAGATGCCTTTCTACCGCATCCCCGATGAAGGCGTCATGCTCGATACCGGCCGGGACTATCACGCCGGCAATATCATTGTCCACGGAGAAAAATTTTACGAGAAACAGCGCCATTATTTCAACCCACTTACTATAGGCGGCAACGACAAAGCAGGCGACGGACTCCGCAACCGCATCGATTCCGCCTGCCGAATGCTGGACAAATATGATGATTTCGTCACGGCCTTAGCCCAAGATACCGAGCAGAAAGAACCCTTACGCGGGGAATTCAAGGAGTTGCTGGAAACGCACATTGAACAATATGGCATTCCGGACGAAGACGACGATATCCGCCAAGTGTTCCGCTTCGACAGCCGCCTCTACAAACTCACGACTATCGTCAAACGCGATCCCATCAGCGGTGAGCTGGCATACGCCGATATTATCGAGGCAGATTCGATGTTCAACAGCAATTACGTGCCCGCGATCACCAGCTCTGACGACCTGGCCGAGATCGCCATGTATGGCCGCTCCATTGGGGAAGAGCTGACGATCGACTTTTACCAGTCCACCTACAAGGGCGGCACCGCCAGCCGGGCCGAGCTGATTGAAGCCATCCAGAAGCACCCGGATTTCTTTTATAACCCCGAGTCCAATGGCTACGAGTTTCGCTATCAGTACCTTGCCGGCAACGTCCGCCATAAGCTGGAAATAGCTGAGGACAACCAACTGGAGAAAAATATCGGGGCGCTCAAGGCGGTTCTTCCCGAGTGGATCGATGCCTACAGTATCACCGTAGACCCCCGCCACATTTTCACCTACCTGCCTACCGATGTCCTCACCCGATGGATTACCGACGAGCTTAATTACCGTGATGTCCATATCGGCCTGGTCAAGGATAAAGCCGATCTTGGGAACCGCTTCTACATGAAACTCAGAAAAGGGGGCCGGTACATTAAAAATGGAGAAGAAACCTCCGATGACTGGAACCAAGGATGGGGGGAGACGCCCTTTAGCAAAATTATCACCAACTATATCCAGGATTCCAGTTTTCCGCTGGTCTTCTACGATGAGAACGACCATGTCCTGCCAAACATGACCCTCAAACGAGCCAAAGAGAAAGGGCTTTCGGCCCTAATTGAGCGCTCACGAGCCAAACAGCGTACCCATAATGATCAAATGCTCACGCGCGTGCCGCAAAAGTTCAACCACTGGGTCCGCACCAAAGCGCCCAGCGACATTCGGGAACTGATCGAACAGGCCTACAACCATGAGTATAACGCTCACATCAATCCCCAATTTGACGGGGCTACTCTTCGCGTTCGTGGCATGTCCGACACCTTCTATGGCGTCAAGGATTTTGCGGTCTACAAACACAACCGAGCGGTAGCAGAAAAGCTGGTCTGGAACGGGCGCGGGGCCAACTGCCACGACGTGGGCGCCGGGAAGACGCTGGCCTCTATTATCACCTCGCAGGTACTGGCCCAACAGGGCGCCTGCCGCAAACCGCTCTTTGTCGTGCCCGGGAAAGTCCAGGAGAAATGGGTCGAAGAATATTCGATGCTGTTTCCCGAAGCGAAGATTCTCAACATGAAAATGTCGGGCCCCGAGCGTCACAAGGAACTCACCATGGCCCAGCTCTACAACTGGGACGCGATTTTTATTGCCGACCATGCCTTCAAGAGCCTCCCGCTGTCCCCGGCCGTCCAGCAGCAGATGTACGCCGAGCGCGTAGCGTATTTCGATCAGATGATTGAAAACTTTGACGCCCTTATCGAGGAAGACGATGCGCTCAGCTCCACGGCCAAAAAGTCCATGGTACGACGCCTGGAGAAGATGAAAGAAGAATGGGAGGCCAAGCTGCGCAACGTATCCAGCGCCCAACGGCTGGAAACTGATATCTACTTTGATGAGCTTGGCGTGGACGCCCTGTTCTTTGATGAGGCCCATTTCTACAAAAATGCCCTCGGCAGCGCAAAAGCAGCTAAACTGGGTATTGCGGCCAACAAACCATCCCAACGAGCCGAGGATGCGCTCCAAAAAACAAAATGGCTGTTTTCAAAAGTTGGTTACAAGAACGTATTTGTCCTGACCGCTACGCCGGTAGTGAATTCCCCGGTCGAAGTTTGGCACATGCTCAACCTCTGCGCTCCTGACTTGCTGGACAAGTATCAGATTGCGAACCTCGACAACTTCATTAATCAATTCGTCCGCGAGGAAGAAAAGATCGTCAAAAAGACCAACGGGGAATACCGCACCGAGCGCGTGGTAGCCGGCTATTACAACCTCCCGGAAATGCGTTCCATCATTGACGAAGTCATGGACATCAAAAGCTACGATCAGCTGGTAGGATTCTACGAGAAGTTCCCCGACCTGCTCAAAGATGAGGGCGGCCATGTCATAAAAGACGAGCAGGGCCAACCCAAAGCGCTCAAACCATCATTCAAACGCCCCCACGCCGCCAGCAAGCAACAGGTCATTGAACCCAGCGAAATTCACAAATTGTTATTTGACGACATTATTCTTCGGGCCGACAACATTCTCGACTGCATGCGCAATCGCGGATGTGAGACCAAAGACAATTTTTTGGTCATCACCGGCGACGGCAGTAAAATTGCCACGGACCTCCGCGTCTATGACAACAGCTTCGCAGGCGTAGATGGGACCTTCCTGAAACTTGGAGCACTGGTAGATAACGTAGCCGAAAGTTACGCCCACCGGGAAAATCCGGTCCCCGAATATACGCCCGAAAGCATTTATGGCGATTACTTTTCGAAGAACAACCCTGCCCCTGCCCGGGAAAATCCGAACCCCTACGCGGATCCCCGAATCTCCCGCCATGAACTTATCGATAAACTTCAGGCATTACGTCATTTCGATGAGGTGGTTCAAGAAATTCGCGCCACCGAAGGGAACCTCCACGAGGTCCCGGTAGGCAAACAACTTTTGCTTAACAAAATTGAGTCCCAGCGCGAGAAGCTGTCAGACGGCAGCGACCTTACCGAAGAGACGTTCGACCGAGCGGTGATGATCGTGGAAGCCCTGTACACTGGCCGGGAGAATCCGGCGGCCCCTGCCATTCGCAACCAGATTATTTTCTGCGATTGGATCTCCGTGGAAGGCCAAAAAGGCGGCAGTTATCACCAGCTGATAAAGCAGGAACTGTCCAAGGCCGGCATCCCAACGGAGCACATTGCCATTATCAACGGCTCCATTATAGGCACCAAAACCAACGGCAACGATAATTTCGTCTCCTCCTCCGACGACAAGGAAGCCCTCAAAAAAGAGGTTCAGGACGATTTTAATCTGGGCAAATACCGCGTGCTTATCGGCAACCAGTCGATCGCCGAAGGCATGAATCTCCAGAAATGGACCACCGACCTACATCACATGGATGTCCCTTATACCCCATCGCAAATCCAGCAGCGAAACGGTCGTGGACTCCGCCAGGGCAACCAGTACGGAACCGTAAATATCCATTTCTACCTGATGAAAGACTCCTTCGATCAGTACCGACTAGAGCTGGTCAGCAAAAAGCAAAGCTGGATTGATGAGCTTTTCTTCGGAGATAGTCGGGAAACCTCGGCTGACAATGACGGCCAGTCACTGGAATACGAACAGATGGTCGCCGCTACCAACTCCGACCCACGAGTGAAAGAGTTTTTCCAATCCAAGGCCCAAACCAAGGTGCTGAAGGCCCGGATCGAGTCGCTTCTCAGCGAGTCCCAGCGCCTGGAGTCCTCCCTCGGCCAAGCCAGCGGAGATATCGACCGGCGTTCGGAGAAAATGACCTCCACTATTGAGCGTGAACAAGCCCTTATTGATTCCCAACTGCCCACCACGCATGCCGAAGCGCTCGAAAAAGGATTGGTCCGGGTCGGCTGGCTGGACTACAGCGATGAAATCGGCACCATCGAAAACAACCTCTCCTCCGATGGAAAACGCGTGCCCCGATTCCGACACGAGCTCACCTTGGAAGTGCCCAAAAATAACGCCAACGGGCGGGTGCTGTTTAATCTCATCCCTGACCCGAACGCTCCAAACCGAAGCTTCTATAACAAGATCAAATGGAGCTCGATCAAACAAATGGCTGGCTCCCAACTCACGAACAGATTCGGGTGGAGCCTAGACGAGCCGGTACAATCGGGCCGAAGCCTGGCCGGAAATAAAGGCAACATCATTGCCGATGAGTCCGACTTTTACGCTCATTACGAGGTAGATATCGAGGCCGAAAAACAAGCTGCTAATCCTGACGACACGGAAACCACCTATGATCAGATCAAAGAGCGGCTGGGCATGTACAAAACCAAGCGCTGGCTACCCATCATCAAACACAAACTGGCCGAACTGTTCTTGGCCCTGGAGCAGGGCTGGCAACAGTCGGCCGAAGCCCGCATCGAGCAGATCACCTCTGAACTGGCTCGATCCAAGAAAACCTTGCGAGAGCTTGAAACACTACACAAGCAAACGCGGGCGGAGTTGCAACAGGCAAAAACCAACTTGAGGTCCAACCAAGAAACGGTGACCAAGCTGCAGGATGTCGTCAATGAATTAGTCAAAACCAAATTCACCGACCGCTCCGAACTCTACGAAGAGCTGAATCGCATTGCCCCCAAATACGGGGTCAAAGGGACTGTACGCGTCCGCGAGATCGGTATTTATCGCGACCAGCCCGCAGATGAAAAAATTCGCCCTAACCAGTCCGGCAAACAGCCAAAGCTAACGACTCTTCCCATGCCTCTTAAGACCCTATTTGGTGATCCGCTGGTTTACGCTGGCACTATTGGTGAACTGGAATTCATCGACGTTAACGGATTTATGCAACGCATTTTGCCCGAAGACCAGGATCTATCCATGGTTATCGATGCAGCTGGAACAACCCTGTATGGATTCCCGGCAGCCCGCATGAAATTAATTAAAGGCGCATACGGCAGCGACCAAGCCGAGCAGATGTACGAGGAGTTCCACCACTTCCCGGCCGACGGATATGATTACGAGCTCTTTCCACCCGCTGATGCCGAGCTGATTTCCATTGGCCACGCCGAACGGATCATGTACAGCAGCGACAAGGTAATATATCCCGGCGACCAAAAAGGCAATGACCACCATTACTACCATTATTTCGACGACGGGAAGCGACCGGTATTCCAATACGGAGATGTGTATATCATAACCAACCTAAATATTGACGGCCGAGGCATTCTTAACTAACCCCTTATCCAACAATCCTATGACCCAACGAATATTTGCTAAAAATCCAACACACTTGGATGTAATCAAAAACCCAACAACCCCTAAACGCACAACTATGGCAAAAAAACTAACAACGGAAAAAGCTGTCGGCGAATTCAAGCAACAGCTGATCACTGCCGGATACATTGTGGGTGGCCAGGCGATTGGTGCGCAGCTCAACGGGCTGGCCGTCCCTGCAATCCTTGGCGGAACTTCTGCCACGGTCCAACAGGCCGCACGCGTCGGTCTTCCGCTCACTTTAGGCATGGTCTTTACCATGTTCACCAAAAACCCGCACCTCCGCGGCTTGGCCATGGGGCTGGGCGTGCAAGGCGTGATGGAACTGATCAAGTTCGTCATGCCCGACTGGACGCCCTCCCAAGGCCTGATGGAAGGCAGCGAATACCTGTGGGACGAAGACAACCTATCCCCACAACCTGCGCCTCCCGTTCCTCTACCGAAGGAAACCGGCCATGTTTCTCAAATAGAAACAGTGTTTGAGGACACGGTAGAAGTGTAACCTTTCCACTCATAGCTCCACCTGCCAAAGGGACTGCCTGCGGGAACAAGCAGAAGGCCACCATGGCCACCACCTTAACCCCTTTACTAACTACGAACTATGAGCAACCAAATTTCAAAAAAAGCAATTGTACCCGCCAGCGCGCGCATCAAAACCTATTTCGATACGCAACAAGTCACGCAAAACGGCGCTGTCGTTAACTTTTTCCCTCCGAACTCCACCCGGAAGATTACCCGCAACAATTACGTCGGAAATCCCTTCCCGGGAGAGCTCAAGCGCCGCGTGCTGGCCCTTTCCTTTGAGGTAACCAAGCAGTTCATCGAAGATGACGAGGCCAACAATATTGACGCCCGGGGGATCGTAAACTCTCTCAAAGATGCCGGCTGTATCCTGCAGGCCGACAATGACAACAAGGAATTCTTGCGGGTCCCCATCTCCAAGCATTCCAATTTCTCTGGCACAGGCATGCATATGGTAGCGGGTACGGCCAATACCGCCGATGCCCCCGTGGTATTCAAGCGCATTGCTTCTCTGAAATCCGCAGACGAATACCGCCTGGCTGATCCGTTCGATTTAGCCGTCAACCAAACGCTTTCGCTGTCGGTTCACTTTGAAGATGCCTCGGTATTCCCAAGCGATAACGACTGGGTGACCTCCAGCCAAGGCTTGCTGTACCTGCGAGCCAGCATTGTCGTCGCCGAAATGAAACCTGAGAAGTAACATCACCCACCACCGGCGGCTACCGCTGCAGCCGGTGGTGTTTTTTTACAACCGCCGCTAACCAACCCTGCTAATGAAAATTGTAACCAATTTTATTCCCCCGACCGAATCTACGCCCTTCAACCCGGCCAAAACTGTGGATATCCCCGCTGGTGACAGCAAAGAAATTAAGATGAACGGCATGGGTGGAGAGAGTTTCGGCGTCCAACGCATATTGCCATATGCCCCGAATATGGACCACATTCTGGTATCCGCACGGCTCAATGAAGACCTGTATCTGTTTCGAGACCTGCAGCTTGCCGTCGTCCACCAACTGTTCAAAGGGACCAAAGGCCTGCTTGCTCCGTTCATTATCCAAAAAAGTAACAGCCTGGTATTTGAACTCGAAAATGTGGGACCGGTCGAACAACCAGTAAACATCCAGATCATCGGCTACGACCATTTTGGGCTATCAAAGCTACAAGCCATCTACAGCGAGATTTCCGCTCCCATGCCGCAACCCCGATTCCTCTACGGTCATGTTACCCTTCCCTCGGGCGCTGTACATAGTGACATGGGCGTCAAGGCCAAAAGTATTGACGTGCAGGCCCGCCGGCTGGCGATGAGCAGCGATCGACCCGGCGATATTACGGCCAGCCTGAAGGTATATAATACGACCATTCGCAATGAAGTATTTCTGGAGCAGATCAACGACGAGTTTGGACAATTCTATGCCAACGTCCCGTTTATTGTTGGCTCCAATGTGCCCTTCCAGGTGTACACCTCGAACAGAGGCCCTTCCCAAGCCCACGTTAGTTTCCTTTGCGAGGCCTATGTCGCCGGTCAAACAGAACCTGATAATCCATTAACGGTCTAAGCTATGTGGAACACGCTACTTAACGCCCTCTGCGAGCTCACCGGAAAAATGGATGCCCTACTTGACGAACTCCGCAGCGGAGGCCCCTCCTCGGGCATGCCCCAGGGCAACCGCGTTGGCACCTCTATATCTGTTGTGCTCAAACAGGGCGTCAACCCCATAAATCTTGTCAACGGGAACCCCCAGCGACTCGGGATCATCGTCCATAACAACAGCGATGGAGAGTTTATGGTTGCCTTGGATAGCAGTCGCATCGACGACCGGCACTACACCTTCAAACTAAAACCGGGGGAAACCCTTCACATGGACGAGCGCCAATTCAAAGAAATCTACAAAGGCGGGATGATGGGCCTTTGGGACGAAGCCAGCGGCCCGCTGGAAACGTCCAAAGCCCTCGTAACCGAACTCTTCTGGTCCCAATAGCCCTATGAGCGAAATCACCGGCAAACAGTTCAGCGAAGGATTTAAAATGCGAGTGGTCAGCGGCATGCTCGTCGACGGTTCCATCCAGGTGTCATGGGCCACCGGCCAAAAGGCCTCGTCCCAGCTGGATTGGGGACTGGATCCGGATAACCTAGCCACAACTCCGGAATATCACCGCGAGGCCTCCGAAATGGTCCGCTACCACACCCTTTATTTTCCGATTACTTACCTGGATGCCCGCCACTTTTTCCGGGTGCGCTCGAAGACGGCTGGTGACATCATCGGACAATCCCCCATTTATTCGGTGATTACTCCTGATGACGTACAGAAAGTCAACGAGTCCCCATTCGGCATCGCCCGACTTGATATTACTCCTATCGGCACCACCGAATTCGAGTTCCAGCAGTTGTCCTTTACGACCCCTGCTGGAAAGCACGACCCCATCTCTCGCTCCGGGCCGATATCAGCTTCGCTGCAAACAGACCCAGATATTTCGGAAGAACAGCGCCCCGAAACCGGAAACGCCCACACCAATATAATCACCACGATCTCTTAACTATGGATACGATTAACCACAATTTATCAATTGGCACCCCAAAGTCCGGCATGGACCTGTTCTGCAACATTCGCATCGACGGCAAGCACCTGCTTCGCCTCCACAGCGAGTCCTTTATCGGCGGATTTCTACGTGATATCCACGGGATGATGCACGGCGGGCGAACCGAGCGGCTCATCTCCCCGCTGGAACAATATGTCCCTGATTACACCATCACCAGTATTCATATCGTAGATGGCGCCCTGGAAATTTATCGCAGTTATCTGCGAAATGTATTCAGCGGTTCCCATTCTGGAGACCCGAACGGTGAGGAGCCCGTATGGGTCCATATCTGGGGATGCCAGTCCGTCCCAGAGCTCAACGGCACGTGGGAAGTTGAAAGTGCTCATACCAACAATGATTACATCCGTCTTAAAGACGCACCTATGACGATCGACCCTTCTGCCTACCTGGAAGATGACGCCACCTGTATCTCCAAAGCCTATAAAAATATCGCTTCTACCCAACGGTATTGCATGCCCTTCCGGAAAGTATATCCGACGGTGGGGGCGGGCACAAGGCCGCTGAGTATTTCTGATGTTGGGCTGCATAATCCCATTGACGCGCTACTTTCGCGTGGTTCCGTATCGGTTTCCAGCGTCGTTACCGACCAGGAAAAGTCAATCTTTACGATTTCCGCTCCCTTTACCAACGGCACCGGTGGGGACATCACGATTCGTGAGATGGGACTCGTCACCTACATCGCCGTGTCCCGTTATGACCTTAAAACAATTGCAACCCTGCATGCCCGGGACCTCCTGCAATCCGCCATTAACCTACCAGACAGCAAGACCCTAACCTTGGATTACGAATGCCGCTTTGAGCTGGAGAACTTTAACCAAGATACCGATCTGAATGGCACAAACGGCGGATTCCTGGCCGAATTTGCCAAGGGGCTCCGCCGGCAAGCCGTTGAAACCACCCATTCGGGTTGGGCGCGGATGCTCATGTGTATCGGCGGCGGTGGCACCTCGATGTGTGCACTGGAGGCCAATGCTTCGACGGGGGACAAAGGATGGCAGCTTGGGCTCCGACTTGGACAAAGCAACAAGTTCGTCTCCATGACCGACACCGGCCTTTCCCCCGATGCTAGTCCCGAAACCCCATACAACCTGGGCGGCATTACACACGGCACCGAGGACGGACAACTTCTTTATCACGGCATGATGATTGACGATAACGTGACCATCGATGAGGCCAACAATGAAGCCTATTTCAACCTGTCCAGAGTATTTGAAAACCGCGGATCCACCGATATCACCGTTAAAGAGATTGGACTATATGCGAAGAACGACGATAGTACCAACCGCTTCTTGCCTAAACTCATTGCACGTAAAGCCCTGGCACCAGCCGACCAGTTTACCATTATGGCCGGGCAGATGCGCAAGGTAGGCTACAAGATAAAGATGGTGGCCTGATGGGTTCTTCTATTTCCTTGTCAACCGAACTTACGTACGTGCGCCTGCGCGGCCTGATGCCCTACTTCAGTCAGGCTTCAAAGCAATATGGTATCTCGCTGATATTGTTGCTGGCCATCGCTTCCCGGGAAAGTCGCATGGGTCTTGCCCTATCGGCTGACGGCACCGGAGACCAGGGCAACGGCATCGGTATCATGCAGATCGACCGGCGATATCATCCCGGGTTTACCGGTCGCCACAGCCCACTGGACCACCAAGCCAACATCGATTATGGAGCAGAGTATCTGGCGAAACTACTCCGGCAGTTCAACGGGAATACCACCCGAGCCGTAGCCGCCTATAACGCTGGACCAAACAAGGTGCGGACCGCCATTTACGCAGGGCTGCCACCGGACTCGGTAACAACCGGCGGGGATTACAGCCGGGATATTCGGCAACGAAAACAGCAGATCGGCCAGCTACTCGGCCTTTCCAAAGCAACCAGCCTGTCTGTGTACGTGCTACCAATAGCCTTTATCACCCTTGCCACTTATAACCACCTGACCCAAAAGAACAATGAACACTGAATCTAGCTACATCTATTCTGGTTCCCACGAGGATGACGGACTCGGACGTATCCGGCCCGTTATCCTTAATCGCAATCTACCAACCACTCATGCCCCAACGGTGCGCAGCCGAAGCCTCATCCAACCCAAACGAATACCCTTGCCTAAACCGATCGTAAGACCGCGCAGCCTACCAACACTGCGACCGGTTATCGACAAAAATCCCGTGCCACCTCCTAAGAGGCTCACCCCTGTGTCCAGGAAACCGGCAACTAGGCAATCATCGAATGCAACCAATAATCCGGCTTCTACCCCAAAACCCACGGCAGCTGTCACCGTTCAGAAAACGGCAAATAACAAATCGACCAGTGGAAGCGGAGGTATACTGGATGGGACGATCAAGGTCGGAGGACTGGAAGTTGACAAGAAACAGGCCGCCGTCGCCGGTAGTGCCACGGCCGTCGGGCTCTTGGTTTGGAAACTACTTTTTTAACTCACTACAAATTAAACACTGAAATAGGTACTCAATGATAGAAAAATCAGCATATACCCATGGGAACACATGCAAATGTGGATGTAATGGCCGCGGACTTGGCAGCTCAACAGGATTTGTCAGCACCCCCTGCGGTTGTGGGCAAGGCTTGGGAGAATCTCCGGCCGAGGATACGACCGAAACGCAACAGGACCTCATTACGGAAGCCAAAAAATATATTAACGGAGAAATCCCAACCAAAGTAAAAGTGGCAGCAGGCATTGGAGTCATCGGACTACTTTTAGTAGCAAAAAGGCGAGGCCGCTAATATGAAAACCGAAGATTTTACAGCCCTCTTAGACAGCTATGGCAATCACTTCTCACTGTCCGAACTGGAAGTCCAGGGACCCGGAACGATTAACCGTATGGACATCGGATTTTTGCGCTCCTTTTTGGCCTGGCGACAGTGGCATGGCCTCCCGACTATGATTTCCTCGGCTTGGCGCAAAGGAGATCCCAAATCCCACGGCCAAGGGTTGGCCGTGGACGTGCTGTTGTTTAACCAGTGGCTAGTTAGCCAACCGTCTGCGCTCCAGCACTGGCTCCTGGCCACAACCTGGGGATTCCAGGGCGTGGGCTTGTACTTTGATTGGAAATACACCCCTGAAGAAGGCGCCAAAGTACCTGCCATTGGCCTCCATGTCGACGGATGGTCTGGAAACACCCATTCCGAACGCCCGCTCCGGTGGCTCCGACTCGACGGCCAGTACTATTACCAATCGCTAACCGGTGGCCACTTTTATTGCAAATCAAACAAGCAATCCATCACGCTGGATGAGGCAATCAAGAGGTACGGGCCATGAACAACCCACAAACTGATGGCTTCTTCCAAAAGTATAAGGAGCTGATCGTTACCACGATCATCTGCCTGTTTCTGACCGGTATCTACGATTCCATCAACAACCAGACCGCTGAAATAAAGAAGTGGTACCAGCTGATGATTGGCATCAATGAAAAGGTCAAAGTGCACGCTAATAACCTGAGTAAATTGGAAGAAAGCTTGGAAACGCATGTCCAACGGACGGATGATCGTTTCAACAACCATAACAAGCGAATTCGAACCATCGAATTTGAAGTCCTTCCATACAAACCACCCTCAAACACCTTCCCTTCAACCCAAGACACCTCCCATGCCAAAGATCATACGCATCATCATTAAAGCAGTACCGTCCTTGATTAGTTTGTTCAAAAGTAAGACTCCCGACCAAGGAAAGGGAATCGTAACAAGCGGGGTGGCTAGCCTTTCCATAGCTGGACTTATCTCCACTGGAAAGCTTTCTACATCGGGAATTGACGGAACCCTACTGATCGTCCTGTCCATCTTGGAAACCCTGGGGTATTTGTACGGAATGGTAGCTGTTTCTTCCGGTTCTGCTCAAACCAACGGGATAGACCAACTACTTGAAGGCAAGGGAGAAGGCCTACAAAACAAACAGGCAAAAGCCCTGGGACGGCAGTGGCTCAACCACATCCGGAAGAACCAATATCAAAAGCTGCCAGGAAACTCCTTATTTGATGACGACCGCTCCGACCTCCAAGTCGAAGCCATGAATATTTCCCATTATAAAACCCAAAACTCAAAACCGAACAACCGATGACTATTTTCTTAACATTTTTATTTACCACTATCCTGCTACTTACCACCCGTGAATGGATAACCAGCCTGCTAGCTCCGAATAACCTGGCTGAGATCGGCGTGGTTATACTCGGAATGGTTACCCTTTCTGCATCCTTACAAATCCGAACTCTGTTTGAAAAAGCCCAAGATATTCTTCGCCTGTACGGGCAATACACCAATCCCAATAGCGAAAAAGGTAGAAAGCTCTCTCCCCAAGAAAAGGAGCGACTGTTGGATCTTTTCTTGCATGAACTGCGGATTGTAATCGATCAGTTCGGTGGACGTATTTTAATTCGAGTTGGTGGATTCGTCCGAAAGGTATTTAATAAACTTTTTGGATAAGCATATATGCTTTTTAAAAGAGGCAGTTCTAATAAACAAAGACTGCCTTTTTAGTTTTTTTCCCTTCCAGCTATTCCCTAACTTTGGGTTCGATCTAATAAAGCATTTCAAATGCAGAAGATTAAATCCACATACAAGAAAAGCCTGAAGGGCATAACCCTTGCCCTTCTTTTCCTGTTTGGACTGCATTTTCTAAGCATTCACGGGTTTGTTGATAGTCTTGTCTATTGTTTTGAAGAAGACGGGCAGATCAATATCGAGTCTGAGGCCGGCAGCATTTTCTCCATCCCCGCGGAAGATGTGATACATGCTAAAGATACACATCAACATACTACCCCTACTCTTAAGGCGAATCTGGACAATCATAACGATATACCGTTGTCGCTGAACTGTACTAAAGAACAACAAACAACCCGTTTTGATCAGGAACGCACGCTCAAGTTTCTTGATAGTATTCTTTACACTAAGGTTGAAAGCCTCCCGCAATCACGAATCTTTCAACTTGTTTCTTACTCCCCTCCTTTAATTGAGGATACCATAACAGCTTCGCTCAAAACAGTTGTCCGCATTCTCTACAACTAAGTAGTTCCAGCCCTTTCCATATCGCTATTTCATTTGCAAGTAATGTAATCAGGTGAGGAACAGTTATATCCTGCCGGTTCTGCTTGCTCCTTTATAACAGCAAAAATTGGCTGGACTATATGAAATTATTAAGACCATTACTGGCTCTCGGCATGCTCATGCTTGCTGCCGGTTGCGCCACAGAAGAAACCCTTATCGAACCACCTTCAGAAAGCACACTGGGAGATAAAACCTATGAGGCGTCTCCCGCCTTAAATCAGAATGTGAACCCTCAAGATGCGGCATCCCAGGTCACCATTTCAGATACGTTGACATTCTCGGATGCGCTGTCCAAAGCCCTACTCGAAAATCCCCAGCTGCAAAGCTACGGCTGGCAGGTGCGGGTGAAAGAAGCAGAACGCATTCAGGCTTCCCTGCTTCCCAACCCGCAACTGAATGCCGAAATGGAAAACTTCGGCGGCACAGGTCCGTTTGAAGGATACGATGCCCGGGAAATCAAAATAAAGCTGGGACAGAAGATCCTGCTTGGTGCTGATCGCCTCAAGCGCAAACGTTTGGCCGGTGCCACCAAAGAGCTGGCCGGATGGAATTATGAAGCTCAACGGCTTGATGTGCTTACCGGTGTTACCAAGGCGTATATTTCTGCCTTGGAAGCCCAGCGGCAGTGGCAACAGCAGAAAGAGCTGGTGGGTGTTGCGGAGAACCTCTATAACTCCGTCTCTGCACAAGTTAAGGCTGGAAAGGTATCGAAGCTGGCGCAGACGAAGGCGCAGGTTGAGCTTTCCCGCGCCAGGATTGATCTGGAGAACGCACGCAGTCGCCTGCAATCGGCAAGAAGCACGCTGGCTTCCTACTGGGGAAATAAGCAGCCGCAGTTTCAACGCCTGGAAGGCCAGCTGAGCATGCCGTCTGCAGTTCCCGAATATGCAAGCGTGCGACAGTATATTCAGCGGAATCCTGATGTGGCACGCTGGGCTGCCGAACTGCAGCAGCGCGAATCGGCGCTTGACCTGGCGAAAGCCAAAGGCATCCCTGATATCACGCTTAGCGGAGGATACAAACGCGCTGAGGATTTGGGCGCCAGTGCTGCCATTGTAGGCGTTTCCATCCCACTGCCGTTCTTTGATCGCAACCAGGGAAATGTCAGGGCGGCCAGGTACAATTTAAATCGGCTGGAGACGCAGCGAGAAGGCGCCATTTCGCAAACCTATAAGGCTTTGCAAACGGCATACAATCAGCTTGAAGCAGCAGCGCACGAAGTAAACCAGCTGCAAGAGCAGGTACTGCCTGGTGCTAAAACGGCATTCGAGGCAGCCCAGACCGGCTACCGACAGGGAAAGTTTGACTACCTGGAAGTGCTGGATGCGCAACGCACGCTCTTCTCCACCGAAACCCGATACATACAGGCGCTGGCCGAATACAATCGTGCCGTGGCCGAAGTTGAACGCCTCATCGGCACACCGCTCTCTGAAATTTCTGCAAACTAATTTTTGAACGAATATAGCACCACCAATTATGAAGAATCTAACGGTATTATCACTTATCGGACTTCTATTAGGAAGTCTTTTGACAGGCTGTGGATCTAATTCCGATTCCCAGGCCAACACGCAAACCGAACAACATCAACAGGAATCGCAACACAATGAAGAAACCGAACAGCATGCTCAAGAAGTACACCTAACGCAGAAGCAGGAAAATAGCCTGGGCATTAAAGTGGAAACGCTAACGGGCGGCAGCGCTTCTTCAACTATTTCGCGGCCGGCCAGCGTGATGTACGATCTGGATCAGATTGCCAAGGTTGGCCCGCGTATTGAGGCAAAAGTGGTAAAAGTCATGAAAGATTTGGGCGAACGCGTCCAAAAGGAAAGGCCCATTGCCCTGATGAGCAGCGTGAAACTAGGCAAAGCCAAGGCCGACTACATTCGGTTGAGGGCACAGCTGAAGGCCGAACAGGCGCGCTATGAACGCGAGCAGTCGCTGTATAAGCAGGAAATATCCTCACAGGCCGAACTGCTGGATGCTGAGGCCAACTACCAGGAGGCTAAAGCTGAATTGAATTCTGCGGCTGAAGCTCTGCGGCTGTACGGTATGTCACAAAAGGACATCGAAAATATTCAGGCAGGCAGCGATCAGCCCTTATCTCACTTTTACCTAACGAGTCCACTCGACGGGGTGATCCAGGAGCGGGATATTTCGCCCGGACAAACCATCAGTCCCAGTGAGACCCCCATCCACGTAGCGAACCTTTCCAAAATGTGGGTGATGATTAATGCCTACGAGCAGGATATCCGGTATTTGAGCAAAGGACAAAGCGTAAGCCTCTCGGTCCGAAGCATCCCCGGAGAAACCTTTGAGGGAACAACAGACTGGGTCTCTTATAGCCTTGAAGAACAGACACGCACTATGCCGGTTCGCGCGGTTGTTGAAAACCCGAATCGAAAACTGAGGGCTGGGATGTTCGGTACTGCTCGCATATCAACAGGGAAAGAACGCAACGTAGCCATGATTCCAGTGGATGCGGTACAAACCATCAACAGTAACAAGATGGTGTTTGTACCCGGCAAAGAAGACGGCAGCTATAAACCAGTTGAGGTTATGTTAGGCAACGAAAATGAAGGCTATGTTGAAGTTGCCTCTGGCTTGCAACCCGGTGATCAGGCTGTTATAGCAGGAGCTTTTGATTTGAAATCTGCTCTTACTTCACAAAGCCGTAGTGCTGCTCATTAAAAAAGACAAACCATTTGAAAAACGCATTGCATTATTTTTTCAAGAATTTCAAAACTATTTAACCAACTATGATTAACAAGTTAATTGATTACGCACTGAAGAATCGATTGCTGGTCACCATTGGACTGGTTGCCCTGATCGGTGCGGGATACTGGTCATTCCAGGAAGTTCCGACCGATTCTTACCCGGATGTGACGCCTCCCATGGTACAGGTATTTACCGTGAGTCCCGGACTTTCGCCGGTGGATGTAGAAAAGCAAATCAGCTACCCCATTGAAATTTCGATGTATGGAATCCCCAAGCTAAAGCGGGTCCAAAGCACCTCTATTTTCGGGCTCTCTCGGGTGAATATTTATTTTGAAGAAGGAACCGATATCTATTTTGCCCGACGGCTGGTTAACGAACGGCTTGCCAAAGCAGAGAATAAAATTCCCTCTGGTCTTGGGGATCCCCAGCTTGGTCCACTTACAACCGGTTTGGGTAATGTGATGATGTACCAGGTCAAAAACAAGAAAGGAGCTGACAATTCTTTGATGGATTTGCGGACGGCGCAAGACTGGCTCGTTAAACCTCAACTACGAACCGTTCAAGGTGTGACAGGCGTCCTTTCTCTTGGAGGAGATGTACGTCAATACCAAGTCAATGTGGATATGAATGCGCTGGTATCCCGGGGACTTACTCTCAAAGACGTAAAGAAGGCGCTAGGCACAAACAACAAAAATGTCGGAGGTTCTTTTCTTGAGCGCGGCGGAGAAGAATATCTCGTTCGTGGCTACGGTTGGTTCCGCCCGGACAAACAGGGATTGAAAGATATCAAAAATGTGATTATTGGAAATCATAATGGTACACCTGTTTATGTGCGTGACGTTGCTAAAATCGAGTTCGGATCCGAAATAAAAAGAGGTACGATGATTGCCAACCAGGAAGAATCTGTAGGAGGATTCATTCTGAAATTAATTGGCACGAACACTCAGGAGCTGTTAACAGAAGTCAATCAAAAAATATCATCGATCAACGAAGCTCTGCCGGAAGGAATGACTGTTGAGCCCTTTTATTCCCAGGGGCAATTGGTAGAAAAAGCGATGAGTACGGTCCAAAGTGCTTTGCTTGAAGGTATTTTCCTGGTACTCATTTTTCTCTACCTGTTTTTGGGTAATATTCGATCTACCATCATTGTCATTCTTACCCTGCCGATGTCAGTCCTTGTGGCCTTTATCGGAATGAACTGGATTGGCCTGTCCGGTAACCTGATGAGTCTGGGGGGCTTGGCCATTGGCATCGGCATGATGGTTGATGGGGCCGTGGTGGTCGTCGAAAACATCTTTAGGCACCTTGAGGAACGGGACCTCGAAGAGGAGGGCATCTCTATGGTTCGCTTGGTTGGAGAGGCCACGCGGGAGGTTGGCCGCCCGGTGGTTTTTGCTATTAGCATCATCATTACTGTATTCCTACCACTGTTTACGCTTCAGGGGGTCGAAGGCAAGCTGTTTTCACCGATGGCCTATACGATATCATTTGCACTGCTGGGAGCCTTGATTCTGGCACTAACCTATGTTCCGGTTGTGGCAAGTTTTGTTTTTACCAAGACTACAAAAGTATCGGAACCAAAATTGGTAGAGTGGCTGAAGGACAAATATCGACCCCTTGTTGACAAGGTGGTACAACATCCCGTTAGCGTGGTAAGTGGTGCGGTAGTGATGCTCGTTGCAAGCCTGGCTCTGACGCCTTTTTTGGGTTCCGAGTTTGTTCCCACGCTTAGGGAAGGCACCTTTGCCGTTCGGTCGGTGCTGCCGCCAGGTGCCAACTTACCTACAACCAAAGAATACACGAAGCGTATGCAGAAGTCGATGGAAATATTTCCAGAGGTTACCGGCGTGTATTCTCGCGTAGGTCGTGCCGAAGTAGGCGGCGACCCCGAGCCGGTTAATGTGGCTTTTAACATTGTAAACTTAAAACCATTAGGCCAATGGGAATCTGGACGAGATTACGAAGAGCTGCAGTCGGCCATGGCCGAAAAGCTTTCTGCCGATCTGCCGGGCGTATCCTCCAACTTTTCCCAGCCCATTCAGCTGCGTACCGACGAGATGCTCAGCGGCGTGCGCGCCCAAGTTGTTGCCAGCCTGTATGGAGAGGACTTGGATACGCTGGCTCAAAAAGCACAGCGAATCAAAGAAGTTATCCAAACGGTGCCTGGAGCGGTGGATGTTCGTGCCCAACAACAGGGCGGTAAACCGCAGATCCTAGTACGGCCTGACCGCGATCAATTAGCCCGATTGGGCATCAGCATAGATAATTTCCTGAGCACGGTTGAAACCGGCATTGGCGGATCCGTTGCTGGACAGGTGTTTGAAGGTATCCGGCGGTTCAATGTATTCCTGCGACTTCAAGAAGGACAACGCTCTCGTATTGAACAAATCCGAGAGCTACCTATTCGTACGGCTAAAGGAGCCCTAGTCCCGCTTTCTCAACTGGCTGATGTAGAAACATTCACCGGGCCGAAAACCATCTCGCGTAACAAGGCCAGCAGGCGTACCTATGTGCAGATGAACGTCCGCGGACGCGATATGGGTAGCGTGGTAAACGAGATACAACAAAAAGTTAAAGCACAAGTGGATCTGCCGCCCGGCTATTTTATGGAATACGGAGGGCAGTTTGAAAACCAGCGCCGAGCCATGAACCGGCTTTATGTCGTAGTTCCGATCACGATGGGACTTATTTTTCTCATGCTATTCCTGGCGTTCGGCAGCCTGCGATATGCGCTGCTCATTTATTTCAACGTCCCGTTTGCCGTTATTGGCGGTATTGTTGCGCTATTCGTTAGCGGACTTTACCTGTCGGTACCTGCCGCCGTTGGCTTTATCGCCGTATTCGGTGTGGCCGTACTCAACGGTGTGGTCATGGTTGATTACATCAATGAGCTGCGCGATCGCGGCATGGAGATGATGGAGGCGGTAAAAACAGGCGCCGAACACCGATTGCGCCCCGTACTGATGACGGCTACCGTAGCCATATTGGGGCTTATTCCCTTGCTGCTGGCGAATGATATCGGCTCCAACGTGCAGCGACCACTCGCGGCCGTGGTAGTCGGCGGCTTGTTTACCTCCACGTTGCTAACGCTGGTCGTGTTGCCATCAATTTATCGGTGGTTTGCCGAGACGAAGACAGAAGTTGAACTGTAAATTTCCAATTAGATAGACCTGTCGGTTTTGGGAAACCTGGCAGGTCTTAATTAAACCTTTACTGCTATGAAAGAACTAAAAGCATTTATTAAACCAAATATGATTAGATATGTCGTGGATGCACTGGAATCTCTTGAAGACGCTCCCGGTATTACCCTGAGTGACGTGCGCGGCTGGGGACATCCCAAAGAGGGACCGGCAAAATTAGTTGAAATGGTCAAGCTGGAAACTGTGATCCCGACAGAGCGAGTAGAAGAAATAATCTCTGTGATCGTTGAGGAAGGGCAGACCGGTAATTACGGGGACGGAAAAATTTTCGTATCCAATATTGAAAAAGCCGTACGAATCCGAACCGGGGAAACTGATGACGATGTCATACGATGACCAAAATCCCATGACCATCCCCGAGACTGTCACTGCTTGACCGCAGTGGCAGTTTTCTCAAATTATCATACTTTTAGTCTATGGATAACAAACATTTTCATATCAAAAACATGGTGTGCAGCCATTGTGCTGAAGTTCTGCAGGAAAAACTCACCGATGCCGGTTTCGATGTCCAAAAGATTGAACTTGGTGAGCTATATCTTTCCGAAGCTGTTAGCGAGAAAGATTATGAGCGATTGGTATCTATTATTCGCAATAATGGCTTTGACATTATCGATGATGAAAACAGCCGTATTGTAGAACAGATTAAGCAGCTCATTATCCGACAAGTTCGATCAGATGAACCATTGGAAAAGAACTTGTCAGATTATCTCTCTGAGAACATTCACAAAGACTACCAACACCTCAGCCGCCTGTTTTCCGGAGTCGAAGGCAAGTCTATCGAGCGTTACTTTATCCTGCAGAAAATTGAACGGGCCAAAGAACTCATCGTGTACGGTGAAAAACCACTAAGCCAGATCGCCCTGGAACTCGACTACAGCAGCCAGCAACATTTTTCCCGGCAGTTCAAAAAAGAAACCGGGTTGTCGCCGTCGCATTTCAAAGAGATCAAGGAAAATAAACGAAATTCAATTGATCGATTATGAACAATCTGCAGTTAAAGTCAACAATTACCTGTCCTGAATGCAGAGAAGAACTGACTGAAACCATGCCGACCGATTCCTGCCAATATTTTTGGGAATGCCCCAGCTGTGGTACCCTACTTAAGCCCAACAAAGGTGATTGTTGCGTGTTTTGTTCGTTTGGTGATACGCCCTGTCCTCCTGTTCAACAGGAAGAGCAACATTGCTGTTAGCAGGAATCCACTTTTCTATCAATCACTAACAAGTCTGCTGACTGCATGATGCCTTATAACACGCTGTCCCGGATCATTTTCCTCATAATTTTGCACAAGAATAACAAAAAGATGCAAGAGCCTCTTGGTGCCGGAAGTTATTTTGGGAGTAGAAATTAAAGGTCGAAGAAAACCACAGAGTATTATGATTGAAGTGAATGCCCATACTGATGACGATATTCTTGCCATTAAAGCATCCGGAACACTTTCGAAGGAAGACCTGGATGACCTCGAACCGGCTTTAAACAAATTTACAACTGCATCTGATGACCCCCATTTAATTATGATTCTGGAAGATTTTGGGGGATGGCACGATACTGCATCGTTTTGGAAAGACCTGCAGCTTGATGCCGAATACATGGGTTATTTTGATCGTATAGCCATTGTTGGCGAAAAGAAATGGCAACAGTGGGGCACCCAGCTTATGGACCCTATTACAAAAGAGGAACTTAAATTCTTTCCTATCGACCGGGCTGGAGACGCGTGGAAATGGACCCGAGAAGAACATTAACAAGAAATGCCATGGAGAAACTAACGCTCGAGCTTCCCCTTTTACTGCCTGATATTCCCGATACTGAGGATCAATGTGTTTCCCGGCTGATAAATATGGTGGAGGGGCGTGAAGGAGTTCTTCGAGTACATATAAAAAGTAACGGAAAGCCCAAACTCTGCATACATTTTGATCCCGATATAATTACGCTGCATCGAATTAAATCTCTTGCCCGGCAGGCTGGAGCTGAGCTCCATGACAAATTTGGACACCTGTTAGTAGAAGTGGAAGAAATTCCTCATCCTCGGCGGGCTCGTTCAATTACCCGCCGCTTGGAAGAACTACAAGGAATTGTTGATGCCTATGCTGGAGCAACGGGGTGGATTCGTATTGAGTTCAACAAAAGTAAAATTACAGAACAGGAAATTCTGAACATGTTGAAATCCATGAACCTGTCGGTAAAACAACAGGCAGATGGTTTCAATGATAAAAAGCCAATAATTGACGAAAAGGATGGGTCACAAAAAGACGTATCGTATGATACATCAAAAGACCATGCTGACAAACGGACTCATAATAATGATGCCCATGGAGATGGCGAATCACATGATCAACAACACAGCGGTATCTTTGGAGAGAAAACCGAGCTTATTTTATCGCTTATTGGCGGTGGCCTGCTTACTGTGGGATTCGGACTCTCGTTTTTCAGCGGTATCCCCGGCTGGTTATCACTTGTCCTGTATTGCGGCGCTTACTTCTTCGGTGGGTATTACCTGGTTCAAGAAGCTTACACTGAAATAAAAGCCGAAAATTTTGAAATCGACTTCCTGATGCTCGTAGCAGCCATAGGAGCCGCAATTCTTGGGGCTTGGGCGGAAGGATCCTTGCTGCTGTTCTTATTCAGCCTCGGCCATTCTCTGGAACACTATGCAATGGGACGTGCCCGAGAGGCAATCAAAGGGTTAGCGGACCTAGCTCCCAAAACGGCCCTGAAAAAAAAGAATGGAGAAACCAAAGAAGTTCCCGTCGAAGACCTAAAGGTAGGTGACACCATTGTTGTGCGTCCCAATAACAAGATTTCCGCTGATGGAATCATCATTAATGGGGAAAGTAACGTAAATCAAGCACCTATCACTGGCGAAAGCGTTCCCATTGACAAGCATGAATATACGGATATGGAAGTTATCGAGCAGGATCCAAAATCCATCAAAGACAAACACCGGGTATTTGCCGGAACAATCAACGGAAGCGGTAGCTTGGAGGTCCGAGTAACCAAACTCTCCAAGGATTCTACATTATCACGACTTATAAATCTGGTTAATGAAGCGGAAGCTCAAAAATCTCCAACGCAGCAATTTACTGACAAATTTGAAAAATATTTTGTCCCTGCCGTACTGGGCCTCGTGGTCTTGCTCAATTTTGCTTTCTTAGTAATTGATGAATCATATGCTGACAGTTTTTACCGGTCGATGGCAGTGCTGGTGGCTGCAAGTCCATGTGCGCTGGCAATATCTACTCCCAGTGCCGTACTCAGCGGTATAGGACGCGCGGCTCGTGGTGGGGTTCTTATCAAAGGAGGGCGTCCGCTGGAAAATCTGGGTATTTTAAAAGCGCTGGCCTTTGACAAAACCGGGACCCTGACGGAAGGTGAACCTAAAATGACCGATATAATTCCGGTCAACGGATCAAACGAAGCCGAACTTCTACGCATAGCAGTGGCCGTAGAGACACTCAGCGATCACCCACTGGCGGCTGCGGTCGTTCGTGATGGAAAAGAAAAATTAAATAACCCGGATTTGCCAGACGCTGAAGACCTGGAGTCGATCACCGGGCGCGGCGTAAAAGCCAAACTTAACGGTTCCCTTATACATATTGGCAACCTGGAATTATTTGAAGAATCAGAGGGTATAAAATTATCTGATGAACTAAGAAAACAGGTTGAAACCCTGGAAAGCGAGGGCAAAACTACTATGATTGTTAGAAGCGGTGATCGCTACTTGGGGATTTTGGGATTGATGGATACTCCTCGAGATGATGCCAAAGAAGTGATACAAAAACTGCGCAATATCGGTCTCGCTCACCTCATTATGCTTACCGGCGACAACCAGCGCGTAGCTAATGCGGTGGCTGAAGTTATTGGAATTGATGATCCCAAGGGGAACCTGCTGCCGGAAAACAAGGTAGAGGCTGTTAAAAAACTGCGTGAAGGCGAAGGCCATGTTGCCATGGTGGGTGACGGAGTAAATGATGCACCCGCTATGGCAAATAGCACAGTGGGCATCGCTATGGGCGCGGCTGGCTCTGATGTAGCCCTAGAAACCGCCGACGTAGCACTCATGGCTGACAAGATTTCCGTACTTCCTTTTGCGATTGGACTCAGCCGTAAAACAAAATCTATTATTAAACAAAACCTCTGGATCAGCCTGGGCATGGTTGCCATTCTGGTACCGGCGACCATCTTTGGACTTAATATTGGACCGGCTGTGGTTGGGCACGAAGGATCTACTATTTTGGTTGTTTTCAATGCTCTCCGGTTGTTGGGATATGAATAATGAGCTTTATCCTGAAGGAATAACTATTTATGTAAGGAACGGTTGACTATTTATGCGGCGGATGATCTTCTGCGGATTAAACCTATTAATTCTATTACTGTTTACAGGTTTATCTCCTGCAAAGGGATCTTCCCCCTCAAATCTGCAGGACCTTTCAAGCAAAGCTAAAGCAAGTCTTCTTACCATTGAACCGGGAGATCAACTATTTAGCCTTTTTGGGCATACCTCATTGCGGATTAAGGATCCGGTAACTGGTATTGACCAAACCTATAATTATGGCACTTTCGATTTTAATACCGATGACTTCTATTGGAAGTTCGCGCTGGGTAACTTGCAATACTTTCTTTCGATAACTCCTTTTGAAAACGCAAAGAAAGATTACCTGAGAAATGGACGTGCTGTAATTGAACAACGACTCAACCTTAGTTCGAAGCAAACCAAGCGATTATACAATTACCTGCAGACTAATGCCCAACCTGAAAACCGGTACTATTCCTACGAGTTCTTCTATGATAATTGCACGACTCGAATATTTAAAGCTATTAAGGCCGCAACCGGTGATAGCCTCCTATTACAAAGATCATTAAACGCCGATCAAAAAAGTTATCGGCAATTTATTAACAGCTATCTTAGACCTGTTCCATGGGTTAAATTAGGTATCAATATATTGTTAGGGCTTCCTGCAGACGATATTCCCACCGGTCCCAAAACGTTATTTCTACCTGACATACTCAAAAAGATTTTTGGCAATGCTAATATTCAAAAGACTGACACTTCTGTTGCTTTGGTTACTAGCCAAACGATTTATGCTCCCTCGAATAACACGGGCCTCATCCCTCCACTTTTAACACCAAAACTTGCGTTCTGGTCACTGTTTTTTGTTATGGTTCCGTTCGGAATTGCCTTCCCCGAAAAGACATTATTCTGGAGTTGGGTCGATCGCATTCTCTTTAATATTGTTGGCGGAGTGGGAATCCTCATTGTCTTCTTTTGGCTGTTCTCTGCATATCCAGTCACCAAATGGAATGCAAATATCGTATGGACACTAATAGCACCTGTAGGTTTCTTTTTATTCACCACTAAAAAGAAAAGCCCTTCAGAAGCATGGCGACTTACTGAACTAATCATCCTCGGAGTTTTACTTATTTCCATGACATTTTTCTTGATTCACCAAAACATCCCCGCTGCCATCTATCCCTTATTTGTTCTCTTGATTTTTAGGGGATGGATATATTTTCTCCTATCTAACCAACTTATACTTCAGGAGTAGAAATAAACCACAACCAATATGAACGCAAACAAAACGATTAAGAAGATAGTGGTTTGTAATTCCTTCTGAACTAATGACCAGCATTGGGTCCTGTTGTTTTCTTAATTTATTATGATTACCTAATTTCTTATCTTCTTTTCATTCTAGAATTGAAACTATCCGTTGGAAAGAAATATTAGGAAATACCGTCATGCTGTACTTTTGCTGCTGATCATGTTTGCAGCAAATATAACTTTGCCATCCGTACTTCACGCGGTTAATCTGTACTGTCAAATGGAAACCACGCCACAACTTGTGGCTAGTGTTTCTAATGAGTCTGTGGAATGCTGTCCAGAGAGTAACGTAGAGAATGCGAATAGTTCGACTAATACAGACCCAATAGATAGTTGTACCTTCAGGGAAGTTTGCCAGCAAACTTTCTCCCATTCTTTTATTGATCTTAAGACTCTGCTACCTGTCGAAAAAGATTTGACGAAGGCTACCTGGCCGACCCAATCATTTATCTATACCTTTTTCGATGAGGGTCCATTCAGTCATCTTTCGCTGGATACTTTCACTCCCTATCCCACTCCTCCTATCTTTTTGTTAAATAGTACCTTTCTGAATTAGCCACGAGATAGAATTTTATTCAGGTTTTTTACTCTCTCAACCAATACGAGATAACTCCGTCATATTTCGTATTGCATATCCGTTACTCATTAATCATTATTTCCTAATTCAGATTTATCATGCTTGGTACAATCGGCAACATACTAATCAATACCGCTTTTCTACTGGGATTTTTATCCCTGATCGGATACTTTCTGTATTCTCAAAAGGAGAATACGCAATATCTGACGATTTCTAACTGGCTGTTTGGCCTCAAAGGTCTGTTGGTTCTGGCTGCTTCCGGGATACTGCTTTATCTGATCCTAACCCACCAGTTCAACTATTACTATGTCTACAACTATACCAGCAGTAGCCTGCAACTTAAATACCTGATCTCCGCTTTTTGGGGGGGACAAGAAGGTAGTTTTATGTTGTGGATTTTGTTTTCGGCGCTGATGGGATTAGGCCTAATGAAGTGGGTGCGTGAACCGTATCGCGGGCCGGTACTGTTTTTTCTGACTCTGAATCAATTGTTCCTACTTTCAATGATTCTGGGCATTGATTTTGGCAGTTTTACCCTGGGCGCTTCCCCCTTCCGCTCGCTGGCCGAAGCCATGCCCAATGCCCCGTTTATCCAGTCCAATCCCGATTTTATGCCATCTGATGGTAAAGGATTGAATGATCTGCTCAAAAGCCCATGGATGGTCATTCACCCTCCAGCACTATTTTTAGGGTTTTCTATGATGGCCGTGCCCTACTGCTTTGCTATGGCCGCCCTCTGGAAACGCAAATACCACGGATGGGTAAACGCAGCACTGCCCTGGACGCTCGGGGCTAACCTTTCGCTGTTTACCGCGATCTTCTTGGGAGGGTACTGGGCCTACGTCACCCTCTCATTCGGCGGTTATTGGGCTTGGGACCCCGTAGAAAATGCCTCTTTTATTCCCTGGCTAATCGGGACGGCTGGCATCCATACCATGCTCATCCAGCGGAAAAGCTCCACCTCCCAGAAGGCGTCCATCATTCTGGCCATGCTGGCCTATGTGGCCGTGGTTTATGAAACTTTTCTGACCCGGTCGGGCGTGCTTGCCGATTCCTCCGTCCACAGTTTTGTGGACCTGGGTCTATACAATCAGCTTATCATTTTTATGATCGTCATTCTGGGAACAGGCATTGCCATGCTGGGATATCGGTACAAGGATCTTCCATCACAGCGAAATGAATCCAAATTGTTAAGTCGGGAATTCATGACCTTCGCCGGTGCTATGGTGTTGTTCTTAATTAGTTTGGTTATCGCGCTCGGCACTAGCTCCCCGATTATCGGACGCCTTTTTGTGGAAAATCCGACACCGCCGGAAATCAGTTTTTATAACGAGTGGACGATGCCGCTGGCTATATTGGCTGCTATTCTTACGGTATTCGGCCAATATCTGTTCTGGAAACGGCAGGACGCTGAGTCACTGGCCCAAGAACTGCTCTGGCCTGTTGCTGGTGCATGTATGGCAACCCTGGCAACCATTTTTATTAGCGAGGTACGCGATCTTTACTACATGGTATACCTGCTTTCGGCCTGGTTTGCCCTGTTCGGAAATGCTTCCATTATGTTTCGGCTGGCCCGTCAAAAGCCGCGACTGATCGGCGGCTCCTTGAGCCATATAGGATTTGGCATCATGCTGCTGGGCTTTCTGGCCTCCTCGGCTTATGACGGCAATTTATTAGATCATTCCGTGAGACAATACAATCGAGCAATAAAACAAGGCAAGGTAACAGACGAAGATGGAACCATGGTTACACAGCCGGTCAATTTTTTGGAGCTGAAGTTGAATGAACCCAAAGTTGTGAACAACAAATACAAGGTTACCTATCAAGGGTACACCCTCAGCAATCAAGAGCGCCCCGGCCAACAGGAATATAAGATCAAATTTGAACGACTGAACGAACCTGGAAATGATGATACCTTTTATTTGTCTCCCCAGGTATATCCTATGGGCAGGGCCGATACCACTATTAATTGGTCGGTAGATGTAGATGTGATGGCAGGGTTTTTCAGTGATATCTATCTCTATGTGGCCGGCAGCTCCTATGTGGAACACAAGAATGAACAATTCAGAAAAAGGCAAGAAGATAAAGGCAAAAATGTAATGCAACCAGGCTCAAAAAAACTGGAGAAGGCACAACAGGACTCGATCCCGACACAAAAAATCAATCTTGCAAATGGAGACTCGGTTCAGATGGGGAATTATACGTTTACCTTTCAGGAATACAACTCCGTAGATCAATCTCAGCTTCCCGACAGTACCTCTATAGCTGTACGAGCGCTGGTAGACATAACATATGACGCCAACCAAACCCCATACCGCATTAACCCTTTATTCGCTCTTTATTCCGACGGAGGTAAAAACTGGGTATATTCGCCACCTGCTAAACTTGCCAATCATGATATTGAAGTCCAATTTACCCGCGTTTTTCCAGAATCCGGCAAGATTGAACTGACCCTCAAAGGAATCACCGAAAAACCTAAAGAAGAATGGATACTGCTGACGGCCGAAGAAAAACCGTTTGTGTCGCTGGTATGGCTGGGCACCTTTGTGCTGATAGCCGGATTCAGTGTCTCTATTCTCCGCCACTGGGATCGCGAGCGAAAAAAATCAACATAATCCCAAAAATTATAAATCTGTAACCTTAGACTCTCTAAAAAATGAATTACAAACTTTTTCCATCATATATCTTGGCGGCGCTCTTTCTAATTGTTGGAACGTCAGCTTGTACTCAAGAAGAAGAGCCTAAAACAAAGTCGATAAAAGCCGAACCAGTCAATGTGACTATGTACAAAAATCCGAACTGTCAGTGTTGCTCCAAATGGGCTACCTATATGGAGGAAAATGGATTTTCGGTGACCGAACAGCCGACGGATACGCTTTCCTCCGTTAAGAAACAAAAAGGTGTTCCAGATAAACTCAGTGCCTGCCATACGGCAGTTGTCGGGGGATACATCGTAGAAGGGCATGTCCCGGCCAAGGCAGTTCGGGAACTGCTTAAAAAACAACCCAACACCAAGGGTATTACTGTACCCGGCATGCCGTCTCAATCCCCGGGTATGGCGGAAGAGCCTGGACCCGTTGACGTATACTTTTTTAATGGACCCGACCAAGTCGCATATTTTGGAAAGATTAAATCATAAATGACGCTATGACATCAAAAAATAAATATAAATACCTGTTTATACTGGGAGTGCTCATTGCCGCCGGCTTTGCCCTGGCAGACTCACTGGGCTTTTTTAACCCCAAACCGTACACAGCCGTAAATCACGGCTCACACAATCATTACGTCCCTGAAAACCGAGATTCCGGGGTCGGCATCAACAAATTCCCCATGGAGAAACCAGGACCCAGAGAGATAATTACGCCAACCGGGCAAATCGTCCTAAAGGATAAATGGAAGTCTCAACAAGCGGATTCGGTAACTCAAAAACCTTGAGACTAATAACACAATACTGCTTGTCATCTAGCTCCTTTACTATGGGTATATGGAGAAAATTGATTGTTCAATAGATTGATATAACTATGAAATACGTTATCTACTTAACTTCGTTGCTATTTATCACTGCTTGTGGAGCCAAACAAGACAATGGTCCTCAACAGCAGGCCCAGAGTGATGGGAAAACCGAACCTGTTAAACGGCTTGACCCTGCTTCGTCTCCGTTGTATCCGGCCCAAAAAGAGGCACAGGCTACTAATTTTGAAGTGGATCTTCTGAACGAAGAGACCTTTCGCCTTTCCAATCAACAGGGAAAGGTCGTGCTGATGAATATCTGGGCTACTTGGTGCGCCCCATGCCGAGAGGAAACAGCCGACCTGGTGGATTTGTACGAGAAGTATAAAGACGAAGGCTTTGTGACCCTCGGGGTATCGGTTGATGAGCAAGGCGAATCGGTAGTTCGTCCCTTTATAGAGAAGTATGATGTCACCTACCCTATGTACATCGACACCGACAGAACCGTCATGGATAAATACGGCGATCTCTTCAACACCATAAGTTGATAATTCCTCAATTAGTGCCTTGCCTATTCCAGCACTTCCGCCGGTAATAAACACTTTTTTGTTTGGGAGCTTCATAAATACTGCAGTGTAATGTTATTACTTAATAGTGAAATACCTTTCCCATTATTAAATAGAAAGTTTTCCCGGTAGATATCTTACGTAATTTTTTTCAAAGCACATCAATTTCAATCTTCATAATCATATTGTAATCTGGATCCAATGAAGTACTCTACAATCCCGGACTCAAAAAGGGAATTGCCAGGTTTAACCCCCGAATGATTAGCAATATTCCAACGAATGCAATAAAATAGGGCGAATAGTTTTTGAGCTTTCTTCGCACCGATACCGAGATAAGCCCACCTGCTAGGCTTACCCCCAGCATGGCTGGGATAGTACCAAAGCCGAATCCCATCATAAAGTAAACGCTTTTGATTACAGTGCCCGAAGTTAGGGCCGTGGCTAATCCCATATAGACAAACCCGCAGGGCAGCAGCCCGTTCAGGAGACCGATTACAAAGAGCGATCCTGTGGTTCCCTTTTTAAACAGGGATTTAATGGGAGACCCCGCTTTTTTCATCAGCTTGGAGGGATATGTTTTCAATTGGTTTAGTTTGTTCCGTAGCCTTGAAATGGAAAGTCCAAGCAAAATAAATACTCCAACACCTATCGACAGCCACTGCTGAAAACCACCGATGGAAATCATCTTGCTTAACAGCCCAACCGCAGCACCCAAAAAGGAGTAGGTAATGACCCGGCCAACATTGTAGACCAGCCGGGATGCTACCAAAGAAGACGTTTTTCTGTCGCTTCCCGGCAGCGCCAATGCCAGCGGGCCGCACATTCCTATGCAATGAAAGCTGCCCAAAAATCCGAATGTCATACCGGCCATGATCCACTCCATAACAGATGTTAACTAACGGATTCAAATTTCATTTTCCGCGATGAATTTGCTACTACTAACAAGCTGCTGCCAGCCATTGCTATGGCAGCAAACAGCGGATTGATAAGCCCGGCAATTGCCAGGGGGATCGCAGTGATGTTATATAGGAACGCCCAGCCGAGATTCTGCCGAATGCGTTTCTTGGTCTGTTCAACCGCACGGAAGGCCATTGTTATTTTAAGCAGATTGTCTTCAGGGATGACAACCTGGGCCGAGTCGGCCGCAATGGCGGTCAGATCTCCAAAAGCAATTCCCAGATCAGCATCGGCCAGAGCCAGCGCGTCATTGCTTCCGTCGCCGATCATCGCTACCGAACCCTTTTCTTTCAGGTTTTTGATAATTTCCGTTTTGGATTCCGGGCGCACTTCAGTAAAGAGAAAGTCGGGCTGCAGTTTCTGGCGGATGGGGCGTGCCGCCTCTTCACTATCACCGGTGATGATAGCAATTTTTTTGCCTTGCCGTTTCAGAGATCGAATAAAACCTTCGGCCTCTTCCCGTATTTGGTCTCCCACAACCAACAAACTCTGAACCTGTTCATTCCAGGCTACACCCGTTGAAACATATCCCTGCCGTCGGGCTCGAGAAATGCGGGACCACTGTTTAGATGTAATTTGGCATCCATTCTCCTGGAGCCATTCGGGCTGGCCGACATACATTGTTTTCTCGTCTACCTTACCGCTTACCCCTCGGGACGAGTTTTGGAACTGATGCACATTGATTGCATCAGGTGATTCTCCAGTGATTGCCTCGGCTACCGGATGCGAGGAATATTGCTCCAAGGCACGGGCGTACTCCAAGGCTTTCGGTGAATTGCCTTCGTCGAGCAAGCGCATGTTGCCGGTGGTCAATGTTCCGGTTTTATCAAATGCGAGGATATCCATATCACTTTCCTCTTCAAAAGCGGCTCCCGTCTTGAAAATGATGTTATTTTTAAAAGCATCCCGAAGACCCGAGGCGACCGCAAGCGGCGTAGCCAATCCCAATGCGCATGGACAGGAAACAATGAGTACTGAAAGAGCCACGAGAAGAGCTGAGCTGGCTGCGGTACCACCTACTAGGTAAAACACAAAAGTAACAAAGCCTAATAGCAGAACTCCGGGAACAAACCAGGCAGCAATCTTATCAGCCAGACGCTGTTTGCCCGGACGACTGGCTTGAATATCCCACATCAGGCGAATCATGTTTTCAATGGTACTTTGCACCTGCTGATCCGTCTGAATGGTAAGGGCATTTTGTGTGAGCACCGTTCCGCTCATAGCTCGGTCGCCCGGCTCTTTGGAAACCGGCAGGGATTCGCCCGTGATAAGCGCTTCATTCACCACGCCTTTACCTTTGATAATCGTACCATCGACAGGAATTCGTTCTCCCGCTTTAACAAATACTTCATCCTGAGGGACCAGTTCATCAATTTCCATCATTTCGAAGCTTCCGTTTCGCCGCACACGAGCCTGCTTAATACGGTTTTCCATTAACGCATTGAGCAACGAGTTTTTATCTTTTTTGATCCGGTTTTCGTAATAGTTACCGAAGGATACCGCTATGATGATGGCCATAGTCACATCAAAATAAAGCTCGTTTAATCCCATGCTCAGAGCAACAGTACTATACAAATAGGCGCTCAACGCTGCTATGGAGATTAGCAAATCCATATTCGGTTTCAGGACAGAGACAGAAACCCAGGCCCCTCTTAAAATAGGCCAGCCGGTAAAAAACAGCACGATTGAGGTCATTGCCCATACGTTACCCAGGAAAAAGTATCGGACTTCGGGGGCGAAAGGAATAACAAAGTCTCCGGTCAAATAAAGCGGATACAGTACGAGGATGTACACAATTAAACCGTAAAGGCTGAAGATAGTCCCCAAAATCAGACGAATAGTAGTATTAGATTTTTCATCCCCCAAATCACTTCCCCTTAGGTGTGCCCTATACCCCATTTTGCTAATAAGATCAGGCAATTCTTCCTTGCTCAGGCGGTCGGGATCATAGTACACCTTTACCATCTCGGAAGCGTAACTGGCTTCGCTTTTGTAGATGCCGTTCTGCCGCCGCGCCATCGCCTCGATGAACGATTCGCAGGTCGAGCAGTGCATACCGTCCACTTTCAAAAATGCCTGTTCGGCTTTATCGGGCGGCTCCTCGGCTTTGGCTTCCCACTCACGGTGTTTACGATTGATGGTTTCCCGGCGAACCCGTTCTGCCTGTTCGGCATCGAGTTCCTGCAAAAGCTCATACACGTGTAGGCATCCCTGGCAACAAAAGGTACCCTCTACGCCAGGATCTGTTACAGGAGGATCAGGGGTTGGGAGATCACATAGTGTACATGTATCAGCACTCATATCAGCTGAAGAAAGGATCTTTATCTTTCTCTAAACATACAATGCTTAGTAGTCTTTATCCATTCTGACGATTGCGATAATGGGACTTACCAATTAAATTTAAAAAGTCGTTATTAAACCGACTAAATATTCAATATCTACAACTCAGTGAATCCTTAATTTGGGTAAACATGAGGTATTATCTAATAAGAAGGACATATTTAGAATGAGCTTATTCAATGAAAATGTATTACCCGGCGAAACAGGCAAAATATTTCGAACTAATGCTGAAGAACCTGCTGAACTTCGAAAAATAGCGGAAAATGTTTTAAAGGTTGATGGAGTACATGATGTAGGAATAAATACGGAGACCTATCCCGTGGAGTTTACCATTCATGCCGATGATTTTTCTATAGTTCCCATTGAAGATATCGAACAAGCGGCACTTGATTGCGGATTTCATCTCATCCCAAAATCCAGATTGTGAGAGCCTGCGTTTTTTATAAACGATCTGTCATCTGTATGTTAGACAGCTGCTATTTCAGCAGCCTTTGACAAACTCATCCAACTCTTTTACATCCGAAAATAACAGGCAACGGATAACCAGAAATATGAATAAAAGTACTCAAGATAAATCCAATAAACTCTTTGGCACAGATCGGCGTGTGGTAGCCCTTGGGATTGCAAGAATGGCCGATGCTTTAGGTAATTCCTTTCTTATTGTGGTAATGCCGCTTTACATCGCCAGCGGAAGTGTATCGGGTAATTTTCTTGGCCTCTCTGAGTCACTGATTACCGGTTTGGTATTGGGACTCTTTGGCCTGGTAACCAGCGCCTGCCAACCGTTTGCCGGACGACTATCTGACCGAGCCGGGAAGCGCCAGCTGTTTGTACTGTTGGGACTAATCCTTTTTACGATCGCCAACTTCTCCTATGTGCTGGCCCACAATTATCTAACTCTGCTGGTTGTCCGAACAATACAAGGGATGGCTGCTGCCTTGACCATTACGGCTAGCCTTGCTCTTGTCAGCGAATTGAGTTTACCCGGTAATCGCGGCGGAAATATGGGCGTTTACAACTTCTTCCGGTTGATAGGTTTTGGAATTGGTCCGCTGGCCAGCGGAATCCTCATTGAATCCGGGCCCTTTACGCTACCCATGGTTGGTCAGATCAACGGCTTCGTGGCTGCTTTTTGTGTGGCTGCAGGCGGAGCATTCCTCAGTACCGTGCTTGTTGCCTTGTTGGTGCTGGACCCCGAGGAAACACAGCCCAGTACCAAGTCGATGGCCATCCGGTTCCGCTCGCAAGAACCGGGCCGCGTCCTCGACCCGATTTTCACGCTTGGGTTAGCCACATTCATTATGAGCTTGGGATTTGCTTTGCTCACCTCCATCGAGCCGGAGGTCAACCAACGGCTCTCTCAGGGCGCGTTCCTGTTTTCGGTTGAATTCAGTATGCTGATTGGAGCACTTGCCATCGTGCAACCGTTAGTTGGAAAAGCCAGTGACTGCTATGGACGTAAGATATTTATTGTTGCGGGCTTAATAGGTCTAGCACCCATAACCCTGGCTCAGGGAATGGTAACGGAACCCTGGCAAATGATACTGGCCCGCGCCCTACAGGGAATAAGTGCAGCAATGGTGTTTGCTCCGGCCCTTGCGCTGGCGGGCGACCTTACAGAAGAGGGACAAACCGGGGCTCAACTATCCGTTCTGACCGTATCCTTTGGCTTAGGTATCTCAGCCGGGACTATTATCTCAGGATATACTATCCGGTTTGGTTTTATAACTCCGTTTGCCGTAGGTGCCGGACTGGCGGTTCTGGGTATAGTATTGGTTCAAACACAAGTGCCGGAAACTAAAATAGATCCAGTTAATCACTAATTGGCAGATCTGTCATGTCCTAAATTACTCGTTTCAGTCTTTTGTTCGCTTCATCAGAATCATCAATATAATTATAAAATCTTTTTGTAAATCGACTCTATTCCATTGGTATGTCTTTTATTATGGTCTTCAAATGTAATGGTTTATTTTCCCTGCGAAAAAATGTTTGAGACCTCCCGTCATTCAAACCGTATAGTAAGATTAAAGGAATTCTAATTTCATCCTTTTAAAAGAAGGAGGTTGCTTGTCCGATAGTTATTCAAGTTGATTTATATTTCACTTGCTTAACCTCCCTATACTTTCCGCTGGCAATAATATCCCGCAATTCTTATCTGCCAAACGGATGTCAAACCGTATCTTACATATTATTCTGCGGGCAGCGCTGTTTACATCTGTCCTGGCCGTGATCATCCTCGGTTTCTTCCTTGTAAAATTTTCTATGCAAATCCCCATTCGTTCGTTGTTCAGGTATTCTTCCGTCGCCCTGGTGATACTTGCGGTGATCTTGGTTGGATAAGGCATACACGAATTTCAGGAAGCGGGATACCTGGGGATAAGTTCATTTCCACTGCAATGGAATCTACCAACCGTCGGTCTTTATCCCACCCTGCAGACCATCGGGGCACAATTCCTCATTACGGGTATTATCGTTGGTCTTTGGATGTATAGCAATCACCGGGCCGCTTTGCAGGAAGCAGGATGAAATTAAACAGGCTGATTAGATGTTTTAACAACACTCTTGGCACGAATGAAATTATAACCTCTCTAGCCAAAATAAATACAGTAGGCAAAAGATTTTTAACTCAAAAATTCTTAAATTAACTGATACGTTAAAAACTAATGTGGTCGTTATATTTTAGTCTGTGAGAAATAACAATTTCATACTGCCAGAGTTAACCCACGATAAGGTTGGGGCTATTTTCTTCGCTTTCCTTATAGTATTTTGTTTCCAACTATCTGGTGTTCCGGCTTATCAAAATAGTTCTGTCCCGGATTTTGGCAAATACCAACAAGAACAGGGTAAAGGGGAATCAGAAACGTGGGTATCAGATCGTTCCGGCGACTTACAGCGCTTAACAACATCAGCAGTTTATGATTCTCAGCCTTCCGATTTTCCCGGAAACTCCACCAGAAATCTTCCTATACCTGACATCTATTCAATAGATCTGCCGGTTGATGATATTGATACCCATCAGGTCAATCATCTCTTGAACTCCCGCCTCTCTATTACCCTTACCCCGGCACGTACCCTTACCAATTCATTAGACATTTTCTATCAATTACCGATAGAAAATGTCATTCTTTCCAATCTGCGAACTGTTGTCCTTCTGAATTAGGCCCTTCTCTTTCCTTACAGTCTTAACTAACAGTTTGGTACTAACCGATTCAGCTAACGGCTGATAATTTGATTTCCAATTGTCATAAAAAACAATTGAGAATTGATATGCCCGAGTTACTTCCAGAGAAAGAATTAGCAAGAATCAAAATCCCAAAACATCACAATAATAACCTTAAAGTCTTCTGATTATGCGTTTATTTACCTATCTGCTTCCCATATTACTCTTTTTATCCGCCTGTGGCGGAGGAGAACAACAGCAACAGGAACCCCAAACCACAGAACCGGAAACACAACCGGCGCAAGCCCAAACCGAGGATGTCCGGACTATTGACATCATCGGCGTGGACCAGATGAAATACGTGGTCAAAGAAGAGGACGAACTGATCGGAACGGCCGGAACAATCAAAACCTCCAATGGAGAAACGTATTTGCTGCTCAAAAATATCGAGGCGGATCCGGGCGAACAACTACGTATCCGGTTGACTACCGTGAGCGATCTCCCATCCTCGGCCATGGCGCATAACTGGATCCTTCTGAAGATGGGTGTCGATCCGGCGGATTTTTCGAAGGCAGCCACCCAAGCAAAAACAAACGATTATATTCCACAAGACAGAACCGGAGATATTATCACGCATACCGACTTGGCTGCCGGAGGAGAAACCGTAGAAGTCACATTTACCATCCCGGAGGAAACCGGAGAATACGACTATCTGTGTTCCTTCCCGGGACATTTTACAGGGGGAATGAAAGGCAAACTTGTTGTTCAGTAATTTTAATCATGTTGTATACAAATCGGGTAAATCGATGGCGATGTCATACGATAACCAACGTGTCCCATCACAACCCCGAAGGCTGTCGTCTCCGGATAGGAACGGCAGCCGTTCCCTTGACCCAGAACCGAGATAGTGATACCTGCTCTTATATGCACAAAACCTGTCACTATCCCGAAAAGCTGCCGCTGCCTGACCGCAGCGGCAGCTCTTCATTTTTAAACTTATACTTATAAACACTCATAAGGTTAACTCCTGATAGCATGACCAATTCAACATTGTATAGTTCAATTCTCCACTTTTTTAAAAAGGATTCGGCAGCGGGTGTGATGCTCCTTTTTGCCACTATAGCCGCTCTTTTGGTGGCCAACAGTCCGCTTAGTGAGGCCTATCATCATCTTATGGAACTGGAATTTGCTATCGGTTTCCCCACTCTCATGATTGAGCATTCGTTTCATGAGTGGATCAATGACGGGCTAATGGCCATCTTCTTCCTGCTTGTCGGACTGGAGATTAAGCGGGAACTGAAATATGGAGAATTATCTTCGGTCCAGTCGGCCCTCTTGCCGGTAATTGCCGCTTTTAGCGGAGCGGCCCTACCGGCGCTTATTTTTTGGGGCTTTAACGGTGGTATGGAGTATATGGACGGATGGGCCATCCCCATGGCGACCGATATCGCATTTGTCATCGGGGTACTGGCCGTACTGGGATCAAGAGTGCCTGTCTGGGCCAAAGTATTTGTCACCACTATCGCCGTAGCGGATGACCTTTTTGCCGTACTGGTAATTGCTATTTTTTATACCGCGCGGATAAATATAGGAGCCCTAGGAATAGCCTGTATATGTCTACTTGTTCTGCTGGCATTTAACTATAAGAAGGTAAACAGCTTAGCTCCCTACATGCTTGTAGGTTTTGTGATGTGGTGGGCGGTACTGGAATCTGGGGTACATTCCACCATTGCAGGTGTAGTACTGGGATTTGCCATTCCTGCCAGCCGTGGATGGAGCATCGAAAAATTGACAGAGTATGCCCAAGAGGGATTTGACCTTTTTAAGCAGGCCGCTGACGAAAATTTGCCGGTAACCAGGGAGCAAGCCCTTCATCACATGGACAAAACCGTAGTGCACGCCCAGTCGCCGCTTCACCGGCTGGAACATACCCTGCACAACACCGTCTATTTTGTCATTATGCCCCTGTTCGCCTTTGCCAATGCAGGATTGGTATTTAATCCTGAAGTAATGACGAAGGCGTTCACCTCCACGCTTGCATGGGGTATCACACTGGGACTGTTCTTTGGGAAACAACTAGGAATTTTTGGAGCTACCTGGCTACTTACCAAACTGGGCTTTTCTGGGCTTGCTGATAACAGGGAAACATGGAAAGTGGTTTATGGAGTGGCTCTGCTGGGAGGTATTGGATTTACGATGTCGCTGTTTATCGCAGACCTTTCGTTTAGCGATTTCGAGCTGCTGGAATTTTCCAAGGTTGGCATCTTGACCGGTTCCATAGTCAGCGGCCTTTTCGGATATTACTTTTTAAGCCGTACCCCGGAATATGGAGCCGAAGTCCAGCAACCATACGATGTCCCGGAACAAATTACTTTGGAAAATCCCGATGACACATAATGCGTTATGCCCACTACTACTTTTAATCTAATAAACAAGGTTTGTCTAGCATCTTAATACAAATATCATCACCATGTTGAAAAAGCTTTTTGAAAAACTAAAAAAACGTTGGGGAGTTGAAGACTTCTGGCAGATCGTATTGATCCTGTTCATTTTTTCCATCACAGGAATGACAGCGTTGTACGTACGAAAATTTGCGTTCGAATGGTTGGGCTTCGATCAACAGACTCCTTTTTGGGAAGAAGCGGTTACCTGGATGGTGGTTGTATTCCCCTCCTATCAGATTTTCTTTCTCCTGTATGGGTTTATCCTGGGGCAACTTGATTTTGTCTGGCGTTTTGAAAAGAAGAATTTCCGGCGACTCAAGGGGCTTTTCAGGAACCTTTTGTCAAAATTCTAACTGTTATGTGCACTATGGATGAAACCGCCCAAATACAAATCGGAAAGTGTCTATGGTAGAGTAAAGGCAGATAAAGCTCTGTTCCAAAGCAAAAAACTAATTAGAATTTAGAACTGAGGATTTTCTTTTGGATCGAAACACCGTAACCGGATTAGTATTAATATTTATTGTAATGATTGCATGGGCCTATGTTACCATGCCTTCGCAAGAAGGGCTGCAGCGCCGACAGGCGGAACGGGCTCGTCGAGATAGTATTGCTGCTGCCCAAGCTGATACCCAAGGACGAGCTGCGGAAACTTTATCAGAAAAAGAAGGGAATAAAGAACAGCAAACAGAGCCGGAAGAAGGAGAAAGAGAATCTCAAATATTGCGTCAGGAAGGAGAAGAACAGCAGGAGATGGGCATGTTTTCTGCTGCAAGTATCTCGGGTACCTCCAAAATTACTGTAGACTCTCCGCTGTACGAAGCTACATTTACCAATGTGGGCGGCGGTCCTTCAAAAATTGTTTTCAAAGATTATGAGACCTGGGATCACAAGCCGGTGCAGATGATTAAGGATACGGCCGAATCGGCCTACTCTCTGGAATTTCTTACCTCCGAAAATTACAATGTTAAAACAGATGAGCTTGTTTTTGAGCAGCTTACGCCGGAAGAGGAACTGTCAATTGGCAAGGATGATTCTACTCAGATACAATATGCACTGAATATCAGCGAGGATAAACGGCTGGTTTATACCTACACCTTGTATGGCGATACCCATCAAATGGATCTCGATATAGCATTTGATGGCCTGCAACAGAATGTGGTTAACAGAGAATTTGATTTTGGATGGAAATCGCCGCTCAATTTTACAGAAAAAAAACCCCAAACTACTGAAGCCACCTATATGTCAGCCTACGCACATACAGGTGATGAAACTAAACGGCTCAAGATCAGCCAAGCGGGACGCGATACACAGATCTATAATGGTGATATCGACTGGGTGGCAACCCGTACCAAGTTCTTCACGCAGATTATTAAAACTCAAAATCCCACAGAAAATGCACTGCTGGTTGCAGAACAATCAGGTGCCACTGATCTATCTACAACAGAACATCGCTATCAGTCTTTTATTACCACGGATATTTCTCAGCAAGGTACTGCTTCTTTCCAGATATTTATAGGTCCGCTGGATTATCATTTACTCAAGGATTATGAAGACCAAGCTTATAATATGGTTGACACCGGCTACAGTTGGTTGAGTTGGTTTTCATATCCACTCGTTAAATACCTAATCATCCCCTACTTTAGCTTTGTGGATAATTTTATAGGTCACGGCCTAGCGATTATTCTTTTTGCTGTTCTTATTAAGATGGTGCTTTATCCCCTGACCAAAAAAAGCTATCGCAGTATGGCAGCCATGAAAGAGCTGCAGCCTAAGATGCAAGAGATAAAAGAGAAGTACGAGGACGACCCCGAGAAGCAACAGAAAGCGACGATGAAGTTGTACAAAGAAGAAGGGGTAAATCCGCTGGGGGGCTGTCTGCCCAGACTGTTGCAACTGCCTATCTTGGTTACATTATGGCGTTTTTTCCGAAATTCAATTCTTAGCCGCCAGCAAGAATTTTTATGGGCCAACGACTTGTCGGCTCCGGATTATATAGTACACTTGCCTTTTGATATTCCATTTCTCGGAGATCATATTGCGGGATTTGTACTACTGATGACAGCTTCGATGTTTGTTCAAAGTAAGTTTACCAGCGGGATGGGATCGGGAAGTAGCGGGGACAGTTCGACGGGAGGTATGAATATGAAGGCTATGCAATATGTATTCCCATTTATGCTACTTTTTATCTTCAACAATTTTGCGGCCGGACTCAGCCTCTATTATCTAACTTATAATATTGTTTCTATTGGTCAGCAGTTAGTTATTAATCAGCAGATTGATAATGAAAAAGAAGCTGAACCTGAAAAAGTAGTAGCCTAAGTAAAAAATCGACAGTTACCATGAAACGGCAATACCACATAATCATTATTTAACCTGCTAACTATAACGAAATTAATTATTCTAATATTTTTCATTTCAGTTTAAAGACATACCGCTATAAGGTAAATAAAAATGGATCGGATTATTATTTCTTATCCACTTAAAAATTGGCAATGTTTAGAATGCCTGCCATCTAATTATTATATTTAGATCGATTCTAAATAATACTTATTCCTGCTATGCGCCCAAAGATAATATTGTTCCTGTTTATCGGATTAGTCCTCTTTTCTAACTCCCTCCAAGCTGCTAATGACGAACAACAATCTCAAAAGAAACAACTCCAGGTATTGATAAACCTGTTGGATTATATGGGAAAAGATTATCCCAATGCGGTTAAAGCTGGAAAGATAATTAACCAAGAGGAATACCGGGAAATGAAAGAATTTAGCCGCCGGGCGTTAGAGGTGTTCCGAAACGTTGAGCTGGAGGTGGACCGGTCCTCATTTTCACAGTTATCACCCATGTTTAAAGAGCTGCAACAGAGAATTGGAGAAAAGAAAAAGCCAGAAACAATTTCTAAACTAACCTCGAATATTCGACAAAAGATATTGGAGATGAATCTGATCGAGGTAACGCCACCTCACTGGCCGAATTTAGAGCATGGCGCCGAAGTATTTGCTTCCCATTGCCAGTCCTGTCACGGTACCGATGGCTTCGGCGACGGACCCCTGGCCGAAAACTTAACTCCGGCACCTTCCAATTTTCATGACTCCACGCTGGCAGCAGAGCTCTCACCATTGCAAGCTTATAATACCATCCGGCTGGGTATTGACGGCACAGGAATGCGCGCCTTCGGGGAACTCTCTGAGCAGGAGGCCTGGGATGTGGCTTTTTATATCAATTCGCTGAATTATGTCAAAGAAGTGCCTTCAGATAAACAACAGCGTATCGTGGAAGCGGTCAAGGACACGGCCAGCCTGGAGACATTGACGACGATACCGAATAAAAAGTGGTATACTTGGCTGCAAAATCGGGACTTCGATCCGTCGCAGGCCATGGTGGTACTGAGGTCGATGGATCCTTCCCTGGAACAAGCCACCCGTCCCGATAAAAAACAATCCCTGGCCCATGCCACCGAGCTTCTAAAGCAATCCGCTGAGGCCTACAGGCAGGGAGAATCGGGACGAGCAGGTACATTGGCACTAAATGCGTATCTGGAGGGAGTAGAACCGGTGGAAGCGCAAATCAAGGCCACCAATCCCGCGCTGGTATCCCGCATCGAGAACCAGATGATCTCGGTTAGGTCAACTATCAAAGAAGGGAAACCGGAAGAGGCATTAAAAGAAAAAGTGGAAGCAGCTTCGGCTTCCATCAGGGAGGCGCAAGATATCGTCGGCCGACAGGGATATTCCTTCTGGTTTTCAGCCGTAGCAGCTGGTTCAATCCTGCTGAGGGAAGGGCTGGAAGCATTTCTTGTAATTATGGTCATACTGGGCGTGCTGAAATCCGTAGACGCACAACAATCCGTCCGGTATATACATGGAGGCTGGCTCCTGGCCGTCATTGCCGGGGTCATTAGCTGGTTTTTTGCCGATGCTTTGATCGGCATGAGTTCACTAAGCCGTGAATTGATGGAAGGCATCGGTTCGCTGGTCGCCGTGGTTCTGCTGATTTATATCGGTTTCTGGCTGCACAACCGGACCCATGCTTCCCAATGGACCCGCTTTATAAAGGAAAAGATTCACCGGCTGGCGGATGAAAATAATCACTGGGGACTCGCTTTTTTGTCATTCGTTGTAGTGTTTCGCGAGGCTTTCGAGTCGGTTATTTTTCTTTCTTCTATCAGCATCAAGACCGATTCTACAGGAAAATCAGGTATATTGCTTGGTACAATAACGGCAGGGGCGGTTGTGCTGGCAGTCGGTATCCTGCTCATGAAAGTTAGCCGAAAAGTTCCGGTCCGCTCCCTGTTTAAATATTCCTCCTTTGCCCTGTCCATTTTGGCCCTAATTCTGGTAGGCAAAGGAATTCATGAATTCCAAGAGGCCGGCTATCTTGGGATCATCAGCCTTTCGACCTCTATTGATTTTCCTCTACTCGGGCTGTATCCTACCTTGCAGACTTTAGCGGCACAACTGATTACGCTTGTCGCAATCCTTGGGCTTTGGCAGTACAGCAATCGGCTGGCAGCAGCCAATGAATAATCTGTTTAATTCCCATTGATTATCAAATTCATTCGGATCAAATATGTCTTCAAATAACAAGCTTTCGCTGTTTGATGCCTGCGGGATGGCTATCGGCGGGATGGTCGGTGGGGGTATTTTTGCCGTATTGGGAGAAGCCGTAATGACATCAGGTAACGCCGCCTTTATCAGTCTGGGTTTGGGTGGTGTTTTAGCCCTGATTACCGGACTTGTCTACGGCAAGCTTACCGTTAAATTCGATGAGGCGGGCGGGAGTTTCATTTTTATGGAACATATCACCAGTATCCGGTTTGCCGGAACGATCAGCTGGTTTCTGATATTGGGTTATATTTTTACAATCAGCCTCTATGCCTATACTTTCGGAGCCTATGCCGGGCGCCTGTTTGGTTTTGGTTCGGGCCCGAACTTCTGGTTGGGCAGTGGCGTGGTTGCCCTCATTACCCTTCTGAATTTATCGGGTGTCCGGGAATCAGGAATATCAGAAGACATTCTTGTTTATACCAAGGTAACAATCTTGGCCGGGTTGATCGGAATCGGATTTGTGACGGTCCACCCGGATAAGATCTATCCAATAGTCAACCAGGGCGTCGGCAGCACCATCCAGGCCGGGGCGCTGGTATTCGTAGCTTACGAAGGTTTTCAACTGCTGACGTACGACTACAATACCATAGAAAATCACAAAAACAACCTTCCGAAAGCGATCATCATTTCCATTACGGCCGTATTGTGTATCTATATACTCATCGCATTTGTCCTCACGGGTTCGTTGAGTGCAGATACCATCGCCGAGCATAAGGAGACGGTATTGGCGATGTTGGCCGAGCCTGTCTTGGGGCAACCAGGAGTCGTAATAGTTCTTGTGGCAGCTGTATTTTCAACAGCATCCGCCATACTGGCGACTATTTTTGCCATCTCCCGGCTGGCCAAGCGTATTGCCGACGACGGTCAGCTTCCCCATCAACTAACCGACCGAAAACGATCGGGAGTCCCGGTTAATTTTGCACTGCTCATGGCGGCTCTGGCGATCGTTGTACAGTTCTTTGGAAATCTTGAACAGATAACCACCTTTTCGAGCCTGGTATTTCTCTTCGTTTTCTCGATAGTCAACTATATGGGCTACAGACATGAGATTTTCAAGGGATGGAAGAAAGGGCTGCCCATTCTGGGTTCGCTGGGATGCGGGGCCGCGATGGGATTACTGCTTTATGACATTTATACCACCGAGCCGACTACACTTTATGTCGTACTGGGGATCTCAATCGTTCTCTTGCTGTGCCGGGAAGCCTACATATGGTTTCACTCAAGATATAAAGGTATTTCGGAATAAGAGACTTGCCGGAGCTACAGTTCTTAAAGGGGTCATATACTATGGAGCTGTGAGCATTATACACAAAAGCAAAATAGTGGGCTTTTCTGAAGAGATGCAATCGTCATTGAAATAGTGGATAAAGAAACCAAGATCAACGAATTTCTAAATACTCTGTTTGAGCCTTTTGAAGCAATTGAAAATGGCGGACTTAATAACCATGATAATTTTCATAGCTAAAACGACAAATTTTGGGATTCCCCTTATTTGAAGTGAACCATAACGGTCATTGCGAGGTTATAATTTCAAATTGTTATGTACCCCATTCTTCAGGAAGAAGCACTTCATATTGCTCCAAGCCTTCTATAGAAGATATGAAATCTGTTTTTTCATGATCTGATTTCGGATTCCTAACTTCTGAAAATCCGTCGACATCCATTACTCGATTGAATCACTGGTTCTTGTTTTTAACAGTATAAATTTTCCTCTTGTACGTTTAGTTATCAATTCGGCCCGTGTCGCGACCACAAGATTCTGGAACCAGCCCTCGCTAGCGGCTTCTATAATAGTCAGATCATAAGATGAGGACAAACTCATAATGCTGTGTGGAATTCTATCCGTGACCTCTAAATTAATCATATGCTGGGCCTCCTGTTTATTATACATCCCCTGTCCAAATTTAACCAACCCCTCATAAAGCTCTGCCAACCGTTCCTGTTTGGCTTTATCATTCCGATTAAGATCAGAAGAAATCATATGATGCAGGTCAATATCGGAATCCTGAAATATTTCCAATATTTTGCCAACCTCCAGCTTTAAACGGGCTTGCTGTGGATCATCAATTGGGATAAAGACATTTTTAACATTTCTGAAATCTTTGCCACGGAGTACCAACACATCACAATCGGCATCACGCATAACTTTGTCAATGTTGGAACTTATTACTGCGAGCGGATGGCTAGAGGTCCCTTTCCACCCCATTACGATCATATCTACTCCATACTCCTCTGCCGAATCAATAATGGCTTTCGATGGTTTTTGTGCAAGCCTTATTATAGAACTCACCTTAACACCTCGTTCGGCAGCCTTCTTCATCAATTTTTCAATGATCCTCTCGGGGCGCTTTAGGTCTTGCTGTTCAATAGTATCAGATGACTGTTTACACTTGGTGATTGCATGAACCAGCAAAAGATCTGCGTTACGAACTAATGCGGCCTGCGTCGCAAAGTCGATCAATTCTTCCGCTGTTTCAAGCTCGGAGATAGGAACTAGGATCCGGTAGCTATTTTCATTAAGCAGGGATAGGGATTGCTCCATTACCACTGGTGATAACTTATTATTACATTCTTTTTTCCGGACGAAGGTATAGTAGCTTAGGAAGGCCAAACCAATCCCACTCATTCCAAAAGCCCAACTAAGAGATGAAAGGTGAAATTTAAAGGCGACAATACCGAACGTCAGTATGGTTCCTAGAGAGGAAATGGTTTCATAAATAATATTACTTTGAGAGATTTCTAAAAATTCATTCATAATTTTTATTTTTTCTCATTCAAATAGATAATTAGACTTACTCCCCGCTTAATTTTTCATGAAACTCCAGTACGGATGCGCTGGCAATAAACAACGAGCTGTAGGTACCCAGACACAGGCCGATTAATAACGAGAAGGAAAACCCTTTTAATGACTCTCCACCGAATACAAAAAGTACGGTAATAACAAATATGGTGGTCAATGAAGTAATGACCGTTCGACTCAGCGTTTCATTCAGACTTTTATTCATCAGCTCCAATAAATCCATTTCTTTATGGAATACCTGGTTTTCACGGATCCGGTCAAAAACAACAACCGTGTCATTTAACGAGTATCCCACAATCGTCAGGAATGCGGCAATAATTGTCTGATCGACCTGGATACCGAATGGCAGGATCGTTCTAAAGAGGGTGATCATTCCGAGAGTTATCAATACATCATGTATAAGGGCAATGATGGCCCCCGCCGAGAACGTCCATTTCTTAAATCGAATCAGAATATAGATCGATACTACAATGATCGAAAAAATAATGGCATTCAGTGCTCCCATCTTCAGATCTTCCGCAAAACGGGGCCCGACCATATCGGTTTTTATAACCGATATGCCGGTATCGGGATACAGTTTGTTTATGCCGGAAAGAATGATATTCTGAACCGTATTGATCTCTCCGGAGTGATCGGTACGAATAAGGATTTCTAATTCAGTACCGAATCGCTTTACTTCAGGCGTGCTGCCCAGTGATTCGGTAAGCTGTGTTCTTATTTCTGTTGCATCAACGGGTTTCTCAAATTCGAGAACAAACTCCTTCCCTCCTTTAAAATCGATTCCGTATTCTATGCCCATTATTAAAAAGCCGATGAGGGAGGCCAGGATTAGTAGTCCCGAAAAGATGAAAGCCACACGCCTGTAGCTCATAAAATTAAAATTTGGTGTCTCGAACCATCGCATAATTATTGATCCTTGTTTTTGTCTTTTTGATGTGGCTGGTGTAGATGAGAATGATCTGTCGATGGAACGAGAGGTTTTATTTAGACTACAACACGGGAATAGTCCTATCCATTGTTGTAGTCTAACCGGACACATATTAGAATGTCTACGACCGGTAAACTGATAGCCCTATAACATGAGTATCAAAAACTGAAGCTCCTCGACAGAAAAGAGAAGGACAATTAAGGAGCGCCAATGGCTACGCCACTTTCCATCGGACAGAGTGCAATCCTTTTAGCGGGGGGCTGAGACGGGAAAGACGGGGACTGAGAATAATAATTATGACCAGTATGAGAAATAAGCACATTCTGAGGAATCGTCTCATCTTCATCCGGTGAAATAGAAATTGGTAATGACGAATCTACGAAAGACAGGGTCGGCGAATCAGCTGTAGTCTTATGGGATTTACTATCAAAAAGATCGGATATACTGTAAAGCTCCGGAAATGGAGATAGCTCTGGCTCAAGGTGTGTCTGTATTATCCCAGAATCAAAATGGGTGAATGGGTTTTCATATGAGGTGAAAGCATGATAGGAATGGGTAGGCTGATTCTCTTCAACCCCCTGCGAAAAAGAGACTCCCGGTCCCGTAAGTAGGAAGACGAAAGCAGAAAGAATCGCAATATGTAGGCGAAGCCGTTTCATTAATCCCAAATGTAGCTATTAATTTTCATCTCTCAAAAATGTTGGATGCATTGCCCGACGTAAATCCTGCTGTTAGAGATACAACCACTTTCGGCCATATCATCAATGTTGTTTATAAAAGTGTTTCCCTTTTTTGATCGGTTATACATTACTGCTCTATTCAAGTGTATATAATAATTTTACTATAAAGACAGTTAAAAGAAAAAGCAGTAGTCTCTGTTCCTGAGACTACTGCTTCCTGATACACTTGATTATTTTTAATCCTTTGTTTTTTTCTTCCACTGATCTATAGCAATTGGAATAATAAAGAACAAAGAAGCGATAATACTGATAATAACAGTTGTTAAGTCGATATCCATTTCGATATTTTTTTGTAATTAATATACAGCTCCGTCTAAGTCGATGGTTAGTATAGTTCCGTTAAAAAAGTGCAAAAAACTCAGACAACCGATCAGACCGCTGCGGAAATCTGAGTGGTATACGGTTTACAAAAAGAAATGGAAAGGGAAAATAAGCTTTCTAGTTGTAAGGCCCGGCTCAATTAAGTTTCCAAATCTGATACAAAAAATTAACCATTGTTCTATAACAGATTCAGGAGCAGAACTTTTAAATGATTCAAATTTCCGTTCTGTAGTAGATTGGACTTGAGGTTCCCGATTTGTTATTTCAGCCGGACTCTCTGCCTGATGATGGATAGTATACAAGTTGGGGGACCCGACCGGATAACCCAAGGGGAACTGAGAGTTTTCCGTGGATTGTATAGCAGCCCAGCCATGCGATGAGCCCGTTTCCGCTACAGAATTTGACGGTAGCTGAATGGCGAGCAACAGCAGTAATATTTTTAGTAGGCTTTGCATAAATTCATAAAATAAGAAATAGCAGAAGAAAGTTAGATATTTGGCATGTAATGTAAAAAAGCTACTCGTATAATTTTAGAAGGCAAACTACTTTTCGGGAAATCTATTCCCATAGTTCCTTTTCGGTACTATAAATAGTACTATACTAAATTCCCAAATCTGAGCCATTTCACGCACAGCAATATCACGCTTTAATTACGGATTAGGAGACAAATATCTCCAATGAATTGGCTTCCCAGTTTTCATATTAGTTGTTACATATGATGTAACATGACATCCCAAAATCAGCCTTTCTGAATCATAAAGCCACATATCAGTTTGGCTTCGGAACAGGCCAGTCAGACAATCCAGTTGCAATGCTTGCAATAAGGGCCGCTTGGAATGGGATTACAGTTGGTATTTAGTTCTTTGGTTTTACTCAGTCAGACAAACTTACAGGAGTAGTGCAGATAACCTGGCACACGCTATAAGCGCCCGTAGCTCAATTGGATAGAGCGTTTGGCTTCGGACCAAAAGGTTGGGAGTTCGAGTCTTCCCGGGCGTACTCAAGTACAGTGCCCGTCATTTCTTGGCGGGCACTTTTTATTTTGGTTTCATTTTATCCTAACTGGGGAAACACGGGAAAGCTCATCTTTTCTCCATCCTGATGTGACAAATGATGGTACATGAAATTTCATCCTCAACCGATCTCTAACTCAAGCAATTAAAAACTAAAATCCATACCCTAACTCTCAATAAGTTTCTTGAACAAATTACAATTTGCTTGACCTATGTATTCTTTTTGATACCTTTAATCCCTATCATAAAAACTTTTTAAGTAGGGTTCTTGACCTATAGTACTTATGTCCCTAACAACCTGTCCCAAATGTGGTACTGTCGTGACAAAACGAGCTAACGTGTGCCATAACTGTGGACAACCATTAGATCAAAAAGAGAGCTCGTCATGGGGCAAAAAAAGTATTGACGATTATTTGCCTTCACTTCGCGTTAGTCTTTTCATCCTTTTCGGATTAATAGTATTAATTTTACTTCTTGTCTTGTTAGGTTTGTAGTGATGCAGTAAAAGGTTAATCGGCTTATAGCATATCTCAATTCCCCACCCTTAAAATTCCTTCAATTAATATTGCGAACTAATGATAAATTTGTACCTTTTCGCTCACTTGCTTTTCCAATAATAACAAGATACGCGGTATGGCTGAACCAGCAGGGGACCAAGAACTAGCTCGCGACCTTGGCTTTCTCGAAGCATATACCATAGGGGTTGGGACCATGATCGGCGCCGGAATCTTCGTCCTCCCTGGCATCGTGGCAAATAACGCCGGGCCGGCCGGTATGATTTCATTTGCCATCGGTGGCGTTGTTTCCTTACTCACAGCACTTTCTTTATCTGAGCTGGCCACGGGCATGCCCAAGGCTGGTGGAAGCTATTACTATGTGAACCGTGCGATGGGAAGCTTCTTTGGATCCATTGTTGGATGGAGCATGTGGGCGGGTCTTATGTTCGCTACGGCATTCTATATGCTGGGCTTTGGACAATATCTGACGTTCTTCTATGGCAATATTCCCGTGGCCTGGTCTGCCTTGGGAATGGCTTTTCTGCTTATTGGCGTGAACTATCGGGGCGTGAAAGAAGCCGGAGCCCTACAGAATCTTATCGTCATATTACTAATTGGTTTTATTCTCGTCTTCTTGGCATTTGGGGTATTTAATATTGACTGGTCCGTCTTTAAACCTTTTAACCCCAACGGGTGGGGAGCGGTGGCTTCTACGGCAGCAACCGTCTATGTATCATTTATTGGCTTTGAGGTTATCGCAACCAGCGCAGAAGAGATAAAAAATCCCGGGCGCAACCTGCCACTATCGATGATTGCCTCCGTGCTGACACCTATGGTATTCTATGTACTGGTAATGCTGGTTTCTACAGGCGTGCTGCCGGTCGCGGAACTTGCCGGTTCGAATATACCCGTAGCCGATGTCGCAAGCGAGTATCTTGGCACCATTGGAGCTTTAATGATGGTGGTAGGAGCATTATTGGCAACCGTATCCAGCGCGAATGCGTCTATTCTCTCTGCTGCACGGGTCAATTTTGCAATGGGCCGGGATAAAATTCTTACCAGCTGGCTCAACAAAATTCACGACAAATTCCGCACGCCCTTTCGAGCAATCCTGATTACAGGAGTGGTTATTCTGCTACTCATTGGCATTGGGGTTGGCATTGAAACTCTGGCTGATGTCGCCAGTTTTCTGTATCTGATCACCTATGCCTTGGTTCATATAGCCGTCATTGTGATGCGGCGAGCGGAACCTGAGGATTACAACCCTGATTTTAAACTTTCTTCCTGGGCATATCCCGCCATTCCCTTGCTTGGATCAATATCATGCTTGGTCATCGTAGCTCAAATGCGTCCGCTCGTCATGATTATCGGTGGAGGTATTATCCTGTTGGGCATCCTTTGGTACTTCGGATACGCCGCCAGTCGTGCGATCAAACCCAGCTTGGTTGGTGATGCCATTGCCGCCAGAAGCCAAACGCCAGCCCCAAATGAGCGTTATCGCATTGTCATTCCAATGGCTAACCCCCAAACCGAACAACATCTGATCAATATTGGAGGAGCAATTGGGGCCAACTACGGGGAAGCAGAAATTGTTGCTGTTAGTGTTCTTGATGTTCCTCAGCAAACTTCTCTTCAGCAGAGCGTTCAGTATGAAGACGAGCGTGTCCGCCGACAACAAGATCTGTTAAATAGTGCTCGGGAAACTGCACAAAACTCTGGATTAGGCCTTCGCACCCGGGCTATTGTTGCTCACAGCATTAGTTCAACTGTGTTAAACGTACTAAAAGAGGAACGTGCTCAGCATCTCGTGTTAGGCTGGAGTGGCAAACGTAAGCGATATCAACATATCCTCGGATCAAATATCGACCATATCGTTGATGAAGCCACCTGTGAAATCACGCTTGTGAAAGCAGGCAATCAGCCGGTTAAGGATATTGTGGTATTAATCGGGACCGGACCAAACACGATATTGGCGATAAAACGTGGTTACGATTTAGTTTCCAGTACTAAGGGAGCATCTCTTACCTTACTAACCGTTCAGCAACCAACTACAGATAGCAGCACCGACCCTGAATCAGAAGGAAAAGGGCTTATCCATTCGGTGACGCGGGAAGCTGGGCTGGATCCTGAACAATTTAGGTCAGAAGTGCTAATATCAGATAATGTTCGCGAGACGCTCCTGGAAGCCGTTGAAAGCTACGACACCGTATGCATTGGTGCAACGCGAAGTACAGCCATACGGCAAGCGTTGTTTGGTTCCATCCCAGAAGAGATTGGCGAACACTCGGATGGCACTGTGATCATAACACGGAACAGAGAATACAAGCCTCGCTCTGTCACAGAAGGCATCATCGAACGGCTTTCAAGATAATAAGATTAATTCGTCTCAAGTAGCTTGTCAACATCTTCCTTACGCCCCACTAGCAAAAATCGATCTCCTTCTTGAACTGTTGTTTTTCCCGACAAAATACCAATCGGCTTATATTGCTTCTCTGGGCCAATTTCACCACTCAAGTCAATCAGTCGTTTTATTGTAATAAGATTTAACTCGTAACGCTTCCGTATTTCAAGCTCTGCCAGGGTATACCCAACCATCGAGGTGGGTGCTTCTACCTCAAACATGGCCAGCCCCTCACCAATATCAAACACATCCGACATCCCTCGGCGAACCAATGAAGTGCCCATGCGCTCTGCTACCTGTCGCTCGGGATGAATAATATCAGTTATGCCAATTTGTTCCAGTATTTGCTCTTGAATCCGGCTTCCTGCTCGTCCATACACCTCTTTAACGCCAGCATTAAGCAGATGCATGGCAATAAGAGCCACCGGTTCAAAGGTTTCTCCAATAGAGATAATGGCAACATCCACATTGGTAATGCCATGGCTTTCCAGCAACTCAGGGTCGGTGGCATCAAAGCAGATAGCATCGGAGACGTACTCTTTGACCTGATTGATATGATCCATGTTATTATCGATGGCAATGACATAGGCTCCTTCCTCGGAAAGCTTTTTCGCCAACGCACTTCCAAAAGCCCCAATACCAATAATTGCAAAATGCAGTTCATTTCGTTGCTTCATAATAGAAACCGTTATTCATTTGAATTAAGATACCATAATATCTTCTTCGGGATACTTATACTTATTGGTATCCACTTTACTTGCAAAGGCGGCCATAAACGTGAGAATCCCCACCCGGCCTAAAAACATAGAGACTACAATAATAAATTTTCCCCACGAAGTTAGATCGCCGGTAATACCCCGCGACAATCCGACTGTAGCAAAGGCCGAGACCTCTTCAAAAAACAGATCCATGAAGGCGTGATCTTCCACCAGCGATAATAAAATAGTACTTACGCTGATACACGAAGCCGCCAATAGAATTACAGTCATAGCACGAAAAATCACGCGATTCGGCACGGTTCGCTTAAATAGTTCCATCTTGTTATATCCCCGAATAGTCATCACAATAGACCGCATGACAACTGCAAAGGTTGTTGTTTTGATTCCGCCTGCCGTCGAAGCCGGTGATCCACCAATAAACATAAGAGTTAGCATAACCAACGTTGCTGATATTCCGATGGCCCCAGTATCAATCGTATTGAATCCGGCTGTTCGCGTGGTAATGCTCTGAAACAGGGAAGCCATGACCTTATTTCCCCAAGAAAATCCGGCCAACGTCCCGTTCCATTCCATAGCTAAAATAAGTACAGCGCCAGCTGCAATAAGGACGGCTGTAGTAACAAGCACTGCTCGCGTATGAATGGAAAGCCGTCGCCGCCAACGAGACTGATTCGTTCGCTTGCGAATCATCTCCCAAATAACGGTAAAGCCTAATCCACCCAATACAATGAGAACCATGGTAGTGATATTAATGCCCAGGCTGGTTGCATTGGCCCCGTCGGCAAGGCTGTTCGTGAATAGCGAGAACCCGGCATTACAGAAAGCTGAAACCGCATGAAATATTGAGAACAAAATCTTTTGTCCATGACTGGGAAAGGAGACCTCCCAGCTCAAATAATATCCCACCGCACCTATGGCCTCAACCAAAAATGTAAATCCGACCACTCGTTTTAAGGTAGCGGTCACCAAACTGGTGTTACTTTCCCCAACGACATCTTTCAGGGTATTCATTTGGCCCACGCCTAAACCGCCGCTGATAAACAAGAACAGAAAAGTGGCAAAGGTGACTATTCCAATTCCACCAAGCTGTATTAAGGTTAGGATAACCAGTTCACCAAACAGCGTAAAATGCGTAGCGGTATCAACGACAATAAGTCCCGTCACACAAACGGCACTCGTCGATGTAAACAGTGCATCAATAAACAGTAGTCCTTCTCCGTCCTGCGTGGCACCAGGCAACATCAGCAGTAAAGTACCTGCTGCTATTAATGACAAAAAACTATACACCAGAAATCGGCCCGTATTTTTTTGCTGGCCCAACAGATCCGGGAGATATTGCACAAACTTTACGATAACAATAAACAGCAAATACCCCTTTAGCAATTGTAGGAATAAAGACTCCGGATTACTTGCATCACCGACAAAGAAATCGATAATCCCAATGGTCGAAATACTGATATCTATCAGAAGTAGGACTGAAAAAATGGAGACGACGCCTTCAAACCATCGTTTTTTTAAGTAGGTAGTGCGATCACTTGTCAGCACTAAACGTGCAAGAAAGCTGGCGACGAATCCAAAGAGGATCCAACCCTCTATCTGGCGATTTAGCTGAACCAACTCTGGGGTGAGCTCAAATCCAATAGGAATAAGAATGCTGGCTACCACCAGCAAACTTAGAATCACGTTAAAGGCTCGTATATACGGATGGGCAACCTTGTCGATTTCATAAATATCATCCTGCAGGAAATGCAGAAAGAGGTTCATTTTCTTTTTAAAGGTCCGCCAACGCCGTCGCAACGCAATCCACTTTTGTTTCCAATTGTAGGGAAATTTCATAACCCGAACCTATTAACTTATTAGCTGACTACAAATACCTTTTTTATTGCAGTTGCTCAATGTCGAAATGCTCTTCTGATTGATCTCCGCTATCCTCCTCGATGTGTTTTACGCAATACGTATGGATGGAATCTTCACCACTGGGATAGGTTGACACTTTTACTTTCACGTTGGAAACGGGCAGGAGCTTTTTCGTCTGTTTCTTTAACCCGTTAAGCTCCCTGCTTACTTTTTGAATGCGAATGTCAAGGTCATTCAACTTTGATTCATATTGCTTTACCTCTTTCGAAAATGCGATGGACTCTTCATAGGAAAGGTGTTCTTTGGAAGCTGTAGGCTTCTGTTGCCGTAGCTTGCGACGCTGTTTTTTAAGCGACTCCAGCTGCTGCTGATGTTCAAGAATAGATTGCGCTTTTTCGGCAAGAAGATGCTCGGTCTGTTTGACATTATTCATAGATGTTACCATTGATAATACCTTTGGTTATTTCTGCTCAAGTTGACTGAGATCAAACTCATCAAACCCGTATTCATCCAGGTAGTTATCAATTTTCTTAATCAGGTTCTTCATGGCTTCTTTTTGGCTGGTTCCTTCCGCTTCAAAGTCCACTTTTAAATTGTTTTGTCCCGGATGTACAGCTTCAGCCCTCACCTTTTCTTCGATGACCTTACCATGCAGACTTCCATCATCTACCATAACTTTGTAGAGTGCAGCTCCACGATGTGTGCCTAAGAATTCCATAACTATCTGTCTTTTTTTGTTTGGGGTAATGTGAAATAAAAACGGCTTCCAGTCCCGGGCGTACTTTCTGCCCAAATACGGCCACCCTGAGCCCGGATAAATTCTTTTGCAATGGAGAGTCCGAGTCCGGATCCCTTCCGATCTTTTTGATCCTTATCCACCTGATAATACTTGTCAAAGATCTTGTCCAAATCCTCGGCAGCGATTCCTTCGCCCGTATCTTTCACGGCAAACTGGACGAACTCCGGGTCTTCTGCCAAGGTAGCTTCAAGGGTAATCTGTCCATCAGGTCCAGTATATCGTATGGCATTGGAGATAAGATTTACCAGCACCCACACGGTCTTTTGCGAGTCGGCCTGTACGTTTGGTAGATTCCCATTCACCTGCATCCCCATTGAAAGATCTTTTTGTGAAGCCTGCATAATCATCGTCTCATAGGCATATTCCAACAACTCCTTGGGAACCGTCTCGCTGGTGCTGACCTGAATATTACCCGACTCAATTTTGGTCAGATCCAACAGGTCAGAGGTGGTTTGCTTCATTCGGCGAACATCTTTTTGGATGCTGGAAACCAACTCCTGCTGTTCCTCATTAAGCATGCCCACGCGATCGTCTCCCAGCAGGCGAAGGCTCATATTGATGGATGAGATTGGGGTTTTAAGCTCATGAGAGACGACGGATATAAAATTTGTTTTCGCTTGATCCATCTCATGAAAACGCGTGACATTTTTTAGGGTAATGATGTTTCCCAAATGCATGCCCTGGTCGCTGTCCTCTGCTTTACGATCACGGGGAACGGGAACCACCTCAATGGAATAATAACGTTCCTTTTGATCCCCAACCTTCAGATAGCCGACTTCATCCTGGCTTTCTCCTGACAATGATTGCATGATTTGATGAAATAGATCACTCCGGGAGGCTACATCCGGGGCGTACTGTCCCACAATATCCTCTTTTGGCTGGCCGATAAGCTCAATGGCTTTGTCATTGGCAAATAAAATGTCATTGCCGGCATCCAAGCCTATGACCGCATCCCCCATATGATTGATAATGGTCTCCACGCGCTTTTTCTCGCTCATGATTCGGTCGAGATTGCTGTTTTCGTACTCTTGCAGCTTCCGGGCCATTTTGTTGAACGCATCAGCGAGCTCTTCGTACTCATCACCGGTGTGAAATTCCAGCGATTGGTCATAGTTTCGATTGGCAATTTCTTTAATGCGCCTGATTAGCTCATGAATAGGATCAACAATGTAGCTGGGAAAACGAATGAGCATCAGGATACCCAAAACAGAACAAAACGCTCCTATCACGCTCATATAAAGGGTCACACTTGATGCCGTTTCTTGGGCAATACTATTCTTCCTGTGAATAGCATCGACATTCATCGTGGTCAGCTGACTCAAATTTTGCTGCAGACGATGATAGGCTGAGGTTAAGCGTTGATTAATTACTTGTGCAGGTGCGGCTGGAGATTGAATGGTTGAGGCGAAAATCCCAATAAAATTCTCGTAATTCTCCTGCAGATGATTCGAAAGCTCCTGTTCCCCTGTTTCTGTAATATTGGCAAGCTGCTTGCCCAACAGCTCTTCAAACCGTTGGACCGATTGCTGATAACTTTCCTTCTCCAACAGGCCAATAGCGTTTGAGCTACTTATAGCCGTAACTTGCGAGGTATATACATCATTTAACGTTTGTTCCATTTGCTGGGCGTAGCTAACCGACCGAATGTTATCTTGGATAATTGCCCCCGAATTTTCGGCAAGCGTATTAATAAATACGGAGCCGCTAATCCACAGCAAGATTACAAATCCTGCCAGCAGGCCAATTCCAACGTAGAGTTTTGATTTTATACTGATATTCATAGCGGGAGTCTTTATTGCTAAAAAATGAAAATATTGTGCCAACGGGGTATCACTACGCAATATAAATGGATATTCGGGATTTAAAGCATATAAGAAAGGGCACCTAAAAAATGAAGAGTCAAACAAATAGTAATAGTCTCCCATTTTGGGAAGATCGGCATCCCAATTTGGGAGAGCTTACAGGTCATATTCTTCGATTTTTCGGTACAGCGTGCTGGTTCCAATCCCCAATATCTGGGCAGCTTGGGTCTTGTTCCCGTCCACCTCATTCAATACGCGCTGTATGTGCGCTCTCTCGACCTCATCCAACGTACTTGACACAGTGATATCTGCTCCGTGATTCTGGCGTAACTCCGTTGGCAGCAAGTCCGCTGTAATGCGATCCCCATCGGCTAATACGGCTGCCCGCTCGATAATATTTTTTAGCTCCCGGATATTTCCTTTCCACGGATAGTCTTTTAGCAGGTTCAGTGTTTGATCATCAATCTGCCGAACGCGATTATTGACCCGTTGCAGGAAGAAACTGGCCAGCATGGGGATATCCTCTTTGCGTTCCCGCAGTGGCGGGATCTCAATAGTGAAACCCGCAAGCCGGTAGTATAGGTCATCACGAAAAGCTCCGTGTTCGGCTTCCTGCTTTAGGTTTTTATTCGTTGCCGCGACAACACGAATATCAACGGATTGCTGCTTGGTGTCGCCCAACTTGGTAAAGGTTTTATTTTCCAAGAAGCGCAGGAGTTTAGCCTGGAGTCCAGGGGCCATTTCACCAATCTCATCGAGAAAAAGGGTTCCCCCATCCGCTTCTTCGATCAATCCTTTCTTTGATTGGTCAGCACCAGTGAACGCTCCTTTTTTGTAACCAAACAGTTCAGACTCCAACAAATCCTTGGGAAACGCGCTACAGTTGAGTGCCACAAAGGGACCATTCTTTCTGTCGCTGGCCTGGTGTATGGCCTGTGCAAAAAGTTCTTTCCCCGTACCTGTTTCTCCCTGCAGCAGCACACTCATCTCAGAAGAGGCGACCTTTTTCGCCATCTCTTTGGCCTCGATAATCGGGGTAGATTCTCCGATGATGTTTTCAAAACTGTATTGGCTTTCCATGCGCTGCTCCAAATGCTGGAGCTTAGACTGCATCTGCGCTTTTTCCACAGCTCGTTCAACAACCACGTGGATGTGATCGTCTTCATCTCCCTTAGTGATATAATCAAAAGCTCCCTGCTTCATGGCATTCACCCCATCCTGAATAGTTCCGAAGGCCGTAATAACAATTACCTCAATAAGCGGATACTCCTTCTTAATACGTTCCAGTACCTCTAATCCATTGCCATCCGGTAGTTTCACATCTGTGACAACTACGCTAATCGGCTCCTTTTCAAGTATAATAAATCCCTCTCGCACGTTTTTAGCTTGAAAGACCTCAAAGCCTTCCAATCCAATTACGCGGGCAAGAAGATCACGGAACCGCTCTTCATCATCTATGATCAGGACATTCTTCTTCATATACGACTATCTCAGGAGGTAATTAGCAATAGTTTCTGAATGAAATATAGAGTTTTGATTCATCAAGTTTAATTTCATTTCAACAAACATGCTTACCCATTTGACTCTCGACCATGGTACAGGCCTTATATTACTGGTGAATTGCAATCCCTAATAAACAAGAGGTATTGTTATGCCACTTAAAAAAGGAGAAGTTTATCGGTGCCCCGACGATCGTTGCGGCTGCGAAGTCACCGTAACTAAAGGAGCACCCAGCGACTGCTCGGGGACGCAAAACCCGACCTGTTGCTGTGGGAAAACGATGGTCAAGAAAAATTAAGAGTAATTAGGCATCTGGGGTATAATACCTCAGATGCTTCAAATTATTGGTTGTTATGATTGAGGATATGGAGGAAAAATATGACGGGATCACCACGTACAAAATTGGTGACGTAGCCAGGCGGGCAGATGTCAACAAAGAGACCATCCGGTACTACGAGGAGCGGGAACTCATTCCGCAACCAGATCGTCGTCGCTCAGGCTACCGGATCTTTACCCAGCGACATATTGATCAGATTACATTCATCAAACGTGCCCAACAGTTAGGCTTTACCCTCACAGAGATTAAAGAGCTACTTGAATTACGAGTCGATGAAAAAACATCTTGCTCAAAAATCAAGGAAGAGGCCCGGCAAAAGTACCAAGATGTTGCCCAAAAGATTAACGATCTACAACGGATCAAAGAGACGTTAGCTGATCTTATTGATTCCTGTTCGGAAGATGGGCCTATCGGAGATTGTCCGATTCTTGAAGCCTTGGACGGCAACAGTGAAACCGGAAGGCAACTTAGAAGATGAATCATCAGGTAAAACTACAATCCACGATCACGTGTCCTGACTGTGGGTACGAGTCCAACAAGACCATGCCGACTGACTCCTGCCAGTATTTTTGGGAGTGTCCGGAGTGCCGGGAAGTCTTGAAGCCCAAACAAGGAGACTGCTGCGTGTTCTGCAGCTATGGAGACACCCCGTGTCCACCGATGCAACAAGATAAAAAATGCTGTTGATAGATAGCCAGAAATTACTCGGCGATAAATTTCCTGCACTATTTTTAAACCAGGTATTTGCCCTCCCTACTATCTCTTACTCCTTGTATTAAATGCTACTTGCAGGCTATATAATTTCCACGTATCATTTATTTATATACATAGAACGGTAATTCCACATTTTGATTAGGGCTGGTATTCAGGGGTAATGATAAAAGAATGGACATCCAAAATATTGATTTTTTATTTTCTGAGAATCCCAACCCCATGTGGATCTATGACCCGGCGGACTTATCCATCAAGCAAGTAAATGAGGCGGCTTGTGACCTTTATGAATACGCTGAAAGCGAATTTCTATCAATAAGTATTTCAGATCTCCATCCCCAAGGCGAGGTCCCAACATTAAAAGAGGAGGTTTCAAAACAGATTGACACCTTTAATAATGCGGGCATCTGGAAGCATCAAAAAAAGAACGGGGACCTGCTGTTTGTCCGCCTGCTTTCGCATCCCATTTCCCATGATAACCACCAGTACAAACTGGTATCCATCCAGGATGTGACAAACAAAATCCAGTATCGACAGGAACTGCAACTGCTGCTGGAAAACAGCCTGGATGGAATCATGCTCACCAGCCCCGACGGCCGAATCTACCGGACCAACCAAGCGGCATGCCAAATCTTGGGGATGTCGGAGGATCAAATTATCGAATTAGGCCGGGAGGGGCTCGTCTATAAGGACGAGAAACTTCAGGAGGCACTTGAAAGACGCAGCCAGACCGGAGCGTTCTCCGGGGAACTGACCTTCATTCACCGCTCGGGCCGCAAAATTCCTGTTGAAATCAGCACGTCTGTATACACCAATATGCAAGGAGAACGACGAACCAGCATAGTTTTTCGAGATATTACTGAGCGCAAAGAAACCGAGCAAAAACTCCAGGATATTGTTGACCACAGCACCAATCTATTTTACCGCCATGGGCCTGATCACGTGCTTACCTACGTAAGCCCGCAGTCCGAGGAGTTTTTGGGGTGTTCCCCTGAAGAGGCAAAACAACAATGGACCGAATTTTTAACCGATCATCCTATTAATAAAAAGGGAAAGGAATATGCCGATAACGCTATTAAAACCGGCCAGCCACAACCCCCTTATGAATTACAGCTGGAAAAGAAAACCGGTGATAAAATTTGGGTTCGCGTCAATGAGGCTCCGGTAGTAGAAGATGGAAAAACAACTGCTATCGTCGGCTCTTTAACGGATATAACCGAGCAAAAACGATACGAAGAGCAACTGCAAGAAAGCTTGGAGCGTTACCACTATGCCACAAAAGCTACCAATGATGCGGTTTACGACTGGGATATCACCAGTGACGAGCTTTACCTGGGGGAAGCGTTCAACGATATATTTGGTCATGACGCCGGCGTAAACACCTATTCTTTGGAGGATTATACCCAGTTTATACATCCAGAGGATCATACTGAAGTTCAGGAATCGTTTGATCGGGTCCTAAAAGATCCCTCCAAAAATCATTGGAAACACGAATACCGATTTAAGAAAGCCGATGGCGAGTATGCAATTGTCGTCGAAAATGGATATATCATTCGCAATGAAGACGGTGATGCCATTCGCATGATCGGCGCCCTAAGGGACGTGACAGAGCAACGAGAACTGGAACAACTCCTTAAGCAAGCATATAGTATGGCCCACATCGGAGCGTGGGAATTAGACTTGGAAGAAGAGGCCTTGTATTGGTCCCCCATGACCAACGAGCTACACGAGGTTGGCCCGGATTTTGAGCCGGACTTCGAAACAGCCCTCAATTTTTACAAGGAAGGAGAAAGTCGAACAGCCATCAAAGAAGCGGTTAAACAAGCTATTGAAAACGGGACGTCCTGGGACAAGGAATTACAGATCGTGACCGCCAATGACAATGAACGATGGGTTCGTTCGAAAGGAGAGCCGGAAATAATCGATGGAAAATGCCGGCGACTTTATGGGGTATTCCAAGACATCGACGAAATAAAAACAAGAGAACAGGAGTTAATAAAAGCTCAAAACAAAGCCGAGGAAAGTGAAGCTCGGTACCGTATGCTATTCGAAAACATGAATACCGGGTTCGTGCTTTTTGAAGCGGTTCTAAACGAAGATGGCAACCCGGTTGACCTTCTTATACTTGCTGCCAATAACGCTTTTGCCAAAACTACCGGGTTGAGCTTAAAAGATGCCATTGACAAGCGCCTTACAACGGTGTTACCAGGCATCGAAAAGGATGAAGCCGATTGGATTGGAAGGTATGCAAAGGTTGCACTTACCGGCAACACAATTCAGTTTGAAGAAGGCTCGGAACTATTAGGAAATTATTATAATATTTCTGCTTTTCCGGCTGGTCCGAAACAGTGCGCTGTCACGTTTTTGGACATTACCGATCGCAAGCGGTATGAAATGAAATTAGCTGAAAGCGAGGAGCGGTTGCGCCTGGCCACCGAGCAGGCAGATATTGCCGTTTGGGAATATGATTTCAATACGAATTCCATGAGCCGCTCCAAGAATCACGACCAGTTATATGGACTTGACTGGCAAGACAAATGGGATATCAATACATTTCTAAATTCCACACATCCCGACGACCGGGAGTATTCTCATTCCTTCATTCAGAATGCTGTAGCCCCGGGCGGGCCTGATGATTATAGCTTTGACTTCCGTGTAGTGTATCCCGACGATTCAATACATTGGTTATCGGTAACCGGACGTGTCATTGAACGAGATGAACGGGGACAAGGAGTCATAGTGCGCGGCACATTGACTGATATTACAGAACAAAAACAGCATGAGCGGGCGTTGCAAGATTCCCTTAAAGAAAAAGACACGCTCCTGGCCGAAATACATCACCGAGTGAAAAACAATTTGGCCGTGGTCTCAAGTATGATGCAACTCCAGGCCTTTGATGAAGATGACCCAACGCTCAGGCAAAAATTAACGGACAGCGTCAGCCGTGTTCAAACTATGGGAACAATCCACGAACTGCTCTATCAATCAAAAAGTCTTTCAAGCGTAGAATTCGGCACAAATATTAGAAAACTAGTAACCAATATTGCTAAAACGTTTCAACCCAAGATTGATTAAGATATTTCATATGAGTTAGAGGAGATTAATCTGAATATCAACCAAGCCGTACCGGTTTCCCTTATTATTAATGAAGTTGTTACGAACGTCTTCAAACATGCCTTTGACGATAAAGACCAAGGAACCCTTCAGCTGGAAATAAAAAAAGCACATAGCATTGTCACACTTCGAATATCAGATAATGGAAAGGGGCTTCCACCGGATTTTCAGGCCTCCCAGAATACCGATTCGTTGGGACTTCAATTAATTAACACATTGTCTCAGCAATTAGACGGTAAATATAACTATGAATCTAAAGGCGAAGGGACCCACTTCGTACTAACCTTTACAAAGGCAGATGTAAAAGGTTCAAGTAATGCATTTATTACAGATATTCCTCCTGCAAATAATGCGTAAAATAGATACGCTTTAATTAGAATACTCTTCCTTGTCGAACTAACAACTTCTGATAGGATTACCATATTTTCTACAATAATAGATTCGTTTGCAATGTAAATCAGCCATATAAACACAGGATAATTTTCGGGAAACCATTTCCCCCAGTTCCCCTTCGGTACTACAAATAGTACTACATGAAACCCCAAAATCGCGGCCTGTGCCACGCACAGCAATATCTCACATTGATTACGGATCAGGAGGTTAGGGGTTCGAATCCTCTCAGGCGTACTCTCTACTAAGCCTTTGAATAGCAACAACTTACACCTATTCAGAGGCTTTTTTGTTTTGATTAATAATGAGTTGAGATTTGGATTTGGGTCACACTTGGGTCCTATAATACTGTGTACTACCTCTAATCATTATTATTTAGCTCCTATATGATCCAGATGGAAGGTCATCACGATTGCCTGAAATTGATAAAGTTTATTTAAATAATAGCCATCAACCGCTCCTTGATTCCCTCCCAGTGCTGATTGAGATTAACCGTCCGAATCTCAATTGGATGATCTTTATATCGATACTTCAGATTATATTCTTCTGAAATCGTAGGATACAATAGCATCCCTTTGGTCTTAAAATTACGTGGAGTACCATTCTCTTGATGCATCAAGTAGCTATACAGTTGATAGAGATTTCCAGACTTTACCTTATCAGTTTCATAACTGTTTTGCATCGTCTCTTGATAATACTTCGTATCTATGATGATCTTTTCATCTGGCTTCCGTAAAGTAATGTCGGTTTCCATTCTTGGGAGGAACTCCAGGTTAGTATCATCATCGGAATCGAAGCTCCAATAGATATACTCTCCGCTGACATCCCACTCAGGATGTTCAACTTTATAGAAGTTCAGTACAAACTTTTCGAATAGCGTAGCCATCTTCTTTTCATCACGGGTAACATCAGAAAAGGTCCAGGTACCCTCTTCTTCGTTGGGCAACTGATTTTCATAGATAAGCTGGCAGACGTTCAGTAAAAACTCATAGAACCGATTATTCCTGTGGATCTTTATTTGGTCAAACACAAATGGACTAAGATCTAAAATCTGGATCCGAGGGAACCGCCGTAGAACCTTTCGGATATTATCTCTTATCCTTTCATCCAGATCAGCAGCATACAACAGCTTAAATAAGGTTGTATAAAGTATCTGGTTATGCAGTATATCAGCCGAATACTCATCATAGCTACATACGGCGCGCAGCCGTTGGAAGGAATTTTGTTTAACAGATTTGCTAACTTCCAATTTTCCTTTTACCCCAACATTTTCCTCGGTAACTGCCACATAATCATGTTCCAGCCCGCGCTTCAGAAGAATGCGGGATCCATTAATTAACACCTGGGAAAGTAATTCGAGAAGATCATTTGTACCATCAGTAGAAACATTAACCCGATCCTTTTCCTCAAGCTTGTCCCAGGCATAGCAGAGCAAAAAATATATGTTTTCAACAGGTATCTGCATGTAGTTAGCGGCTTAGTTTTTCATACATCTTTTTTACCTGATCGGAGTTATCAAACCAGATCTCTTCAAGTAAGGGTTTAATCTCATACTCAATGGTTTCCTGATACCACTTATCCTCACTTTGATTGTTTTCGAATGTACAAAAGTAACTATGACCGATCCGAAATCCCTCATTCAGATCTTGTTTAATAACCTTATTTACTTTTTTAATGGATGACTGGATATGGCCGCTCAATGATTGGGAAATACCCTGACTATCAAGGAAAGCCAAAAAATTGTCTTCAAATTTTGGTTCTAAGCTTATGAAAGCAAAACGGCGGCGTAGAGCATAATCAATAATAGATAGCGAACGGTCCGCGGTATTCATGGTCCCTATGAGGTGCAGGTTGGGGGGAACGTAGAAGGTATCTTCTTCATCTTCAGCATAAGTAAGCTTAGTGGCAAATTTAGGATCTCTTTTATCAGCTTCAATAAGCATCAGTAGCTCACCAAAAATCTTACTCAAATTACCCCGATTAATCTCATCAATGATAATGAAGAAATCCCGTTCTTTGTGGGTATGTGCTTTTTGGCAAAACTCATAAAAGATGCCATTGCGAAGATTCGTACCACTTTCGGTTATGCGGAGTCCCTGGATAAAATCTTCATAGCTATAAGATTGATGAAACTGTACAACCTCAATCTGGGAATCGTTTTCATATCCCATAATTTGATAAGCCAGTTTCCGAGCGATAAACGTTTTACCCACTCCGGGAGGCCCCTGCAAGATAATGTTCTTCTTGCGTTGTAGGATTGAGATAATCTCATCAAACTTACTTCTGGACAAAAAGGGTTTATCTGGATCTTCATCAAAATCGTACGGCTTCCGGGTACTGCTTTCCAACTTTCGCTCTTCGGATATATTCTTTTGATCAATCGTTGCCCGAATAATATCATACTCCTCTTCGGTCAGGGAAAAAAGGCTGCCCTGATTGTTGATAAACACCTCACAGTCTTTGAGGCTGGGATCACTCTTTAACTCATTCCAGCTTACCGGTACTTCAAGTTTTTCAATAACCTCAAACTCAATAACTTCCCCTTCATCTTCGGATTGATGCAGCTCTTCGGTAATCTGCATGATAGCCCGAATCTGCTTTGAAGGGCTGCTCTCATATCCAATTATTAAATCCCCAGGCTGGACCGACTCAAAATACTTATAGATCCTTCGTTTATTTCCCTTCTCGTTACGAGACGTATAAGTTTGCCGGTCTCCCACTTTCTGATCGCTAAGGCTCCATATAGATGGATTGGCATTTAGCCACCAATAATTAGTCTCTGTTTGCTCATCAATTTCAGAATCTATGTCTTGGGTCGTAGCATCAACTGTACTATAGTCCAAGTCATGCTTATCAAAAACTTCTGACAACTCAGGATAGAGACGCACATACTCATTAAAAATGAACTGCCACGTTTTAGTTGGACTGAATGTGTCTGGCCGGAACAGATTGGTATAGTTCTGATAGGTTTCTGACTTATACTCATAAACTTTAGTCGTAAGCCATTTCATCTTGCGTTGATGGGGATATTTATCCCCTTCATGATATTCATATTCACCGGTAATAATACCAATCCCTAATACTTTATTTACACCCTGATTGGCAAATACAACATCCCCTATTTTAGCCGTTTTAAACAACCAAGTATTCCAAGTTTGATTGGATTCACTATCAGTGGGTAGCCCAGCCTTTTCGTTGAGTTCCTGCCTGCTCTTGGCATCGGAAATATCCCCCATTCCAAGATCCTTATATCCCACCCCAATCCTTTCTTCTTCTTTAAACCAATCCCAATCTATGGCCTGAGATCCTGGACTAAATTTAAAATAATTACGAGGACCTTGATTACGCTGTAATATCTCTTCTTTTAACTCACGATGTATCTCTACTATTCCTGCATAAGACGATACATTTTCCAATTTTTCTTCTGGCTGACCCTCATCTAATGAATCTTTTAAGGTCCTACCAGCCATTAATCCAGCCTTGGGCTCACTGCTGAACCTGATAAAAAATTGGTAGGCTTCTTTGTGTGATTCTTTACTTGCGGGATACAATGCTAACCAGCAAAAATCTCTACCCAAATTTCTGACACCGTTAAAATCTACAAAATGGACTTTGTAATCAGGTAAATCTAATTCTATAATTAAATCATTACTGATCTGTTTTAAATATTGACGCACTGTTTCTTTTACAGCATCTCGATAAAAAAAGGTATGAAATAAAGACCAATATCTTTTCCAGTTTGAAAAAGCATCTGTTTTTTTAGTGGAAGATTCGATCGTATCCAACTGCTCTTGGGGCAAATACTCAAGTTCCCTCGTTTTTTTATCAATAATGCTTCCTTTTATTATTTCAACAGTCTCTGGATTGAACTCATCACCATTTAACAATTTTCCTGCAACCTCGGCGCGAAGCATGTTGACGGGCTCATACCCCAAATTAGGATCACCATATTCCTCATAAATACTGTTTAGCTTATCTCGATCCAGACTTTGCAAAGCATCAAATAATGCCTGGTCATCCTCCTCATAGGTTTGATATTTCTTGGCCAGCTTTACGAGATATTCAAATTGTTTTTCCATAATTATGGGTCTTCTGTATTAGAACTTTTATGCCTTTTGAATGAAGAAGCTTGCATGTCCACTTTCTTTAATACCATTCAAAACCAGCTCTTCACTGCATCCTAAATCTTTAAAAAGATATATCAAAAGAAGATATTTTAGCTTGATTTCCCTTTTCAATAGTTCTACTCCTTTCAGGGCATCTTCTTTAAGGTCTTTGTCGTAATGGGTATAGTAATTTCGATTCGAAACAGTAGTGTCAACAAATGTTGAAGCTTCAATCCCGAAGTACTCCAAGGTTTTGGACTCAAAAGAACCTATAAAGACTTTTAGCTTCTTCCTTAATGAGTATTCATTCGCATATTTGATTGTACTATTAATCTTTTGTTTTAAGGCATGATTACTCTCTGATGGGTAGCAACTCATTAGTTTATCAGTAAGCTCCTCATACCTATCCTTTGATATATATAAAGTATCTTTAGTTAACCTGAAATATGCTTCAAAGGCCTGAGTTAAATTCAAAAAACGTATCTCTTGATACGTATCTGATTTGTAATAATTAGCTGTGAATAGATTAACAATTGATTCAAAACTATTTTTTAGATCAAATAAGTTATTTAGCACTAAGTCTATCCTATCCTCAATATCTTGGTAGGTGATTACCATATCATGGTGCATCTTTTTCTGGTAGTCATTATCAAAGCTTCTTGACCTAACAATCTGTATTGAGCCCCTATCCTCTTCCAAGCTCTGTGCATTAATAAACTGGGTAGAACAGGCGGTATCTACACAAAGAGTCAAAAAATTTTGTATAAGTTTAATGCAGTCTACCAGATAAGCAATGGATAGCTTTTGATCAGATTTTAAAATCCAAAAAGTAGAGAAGTCAATTTCTACATGAGTACCAAGAGAAGTTCCTAATTTAAATGAAGAAGATGTTTCAAGTGTAAACTTCTCACTTTGTATCTCAATCTCTTTAGAAGGCAAATGACTAATCGAGACTCTCCAATCATCCGTTAATATACCGTCGTAATTAAAGCAGTCATGATTAAACCATTCATCCAGATTTGTATAACTAAATGAGATTATATCAAACTTTATATCTTCTTCTCTTTCATATAAATTGCCATAAAAAATATATTCACAGGAATAGGTCACTTCGGTGAATTTTTCCAATCCACCCTGAGCATTTTTAACTAAATTATTTATCAGTGTTAAATCTTGCCCACCATTTTTTGTCCCGTTAATTATACTCACTTCATCCAAAGACCCTGAGAACTGACCATATAGAATCAGTTTAATTTCATTGTCGGAGCCATATTCAATCCTACCATTCACAATGTTTTCAGGAGCTTCTGGTCTCCAAAACTCTCCTTTAATTGTAAAATCAGAATTGAAGGATAGATTCATATCGATAACGAATTAGTTAATCTACAACTTCCTCGATGATAGACATCTCTTCAGGATTTATTTTATACAAATCATTGATCAACTGATTTATCTCCTCCTCATATTCCACTTTCTTCTCCGCCAACTCTATATTAGCCAGTAGCTGTCCCAGTTTCGACTTAAAATAATTAACCGTAGATCGGTTCACCGTCTCCTTGAGAAAAGCCTTGTTGATTGTTTCTCGCAGTGATTTCTTCTCTAATTGCATTAAAGCCAACTGATTGGGGATGTAAATGATTTTTTTTAAAACAGAATATAATAAAGTAAAGATAACTATCGAGATACCATATACTGAGTATAAGAAAACAATAGAAAAAGCCTGCTCCTCCCAGGCAGGCTCAATGTAACTCTCTTGATATTTTCATAAGCAAATAATTTACTTCGTATTTTCAATCCAATTCTAAAACAACCTTATTATCATTTCCAAACACCTGAGGGATTTGTTCTCTACCGTAGAGAGCTCGTGCCTTATAAGGTAACCCATCAGAGGAATCCGTTAAATATTTTCGTAGTTCTCCAACTGTAATTTTTTTATCTCCATTTAGATCTGCATTTCCTTTTACTCCTTTTAGAAAAAAGTAGGTTAGTAACCCATAACGTTTTTCCGTATACCAACTGGCTATCTGACTTCCACTTGCTGCAGCCACAACCACAACATCATCCCCTAAATTTTCGGCAGGATTATTTACTTTTATGCCAATCGGTGAAGCTTTGTTTATTAACATTTCACCCGACCCGGAAGCACCAGAAAAACAAGCATCAATTACTACGGTTGTAGAGTTGGAATTAATTTTTGAAAGATTTTCATATAACAAGTCCAATTTATATCCTGTTGCATCTAAATTATTGGTATTGCCATCAACGGGCATCAAATAACCAGTACCGTCATCAGTACTTGGTGCCCCATGACCAGAGTAGAATACAAATACATCACTTTCTCCATCATGGACTAAATCCTGAATCCTACCCGGTCCTGATTCTGTTCCAAATAATGTTCTCATATCGCCCAAGGAGGCATTTTCATAATACAAAATGTTTCCAGGCTTAAATCCGAAAGTTGTTTGTAAATACTCACGCATCATAGAAACATCACGGAGGGCATAAGCTACATCGGGAGTATCCCCACGATAGTTTTGATTGCCAATGATAACAGCAATGGCATCACTATTTATGTCATTAGTTTTTGGGATATTATTTTCAATATCAACCTTTAGGGAAGGAGCTTCACGATTTCTATTTTCTTCAATTTCTTGACCCTTTATTTCTAATTCACGCATAGTTAATTGTTGCTCATCCATTTCAAGGCCAAGGCTTTGATCAGCAACTCCATATTTACCATTCGATTCCTCAACGGTCGCATTGATAGCAAAACTTTCCGCTCGGTTATTACTAAAAGCTTCAAACGAAATGTCATGCCAGTCTCCAGACTCAAGTTTTCCAATAGTTTCTGAGTATGTTCCTCGTTCTTTTCCACCAATAAAAATGTTATCTCCAGCACGTAGACTAACTTTGACATTTTCAGCCGTACCGACGCCTTTATTTTGAACTCTTACTGTAATATTAACAACAATACCCGGCTTAATAATACCTCGTCCCTGGTCGTCTTCAGCGGCTACGTCTGTAATTTTCAAATTTGGAGGTCGATAGGCAAGAGTAGGAATAGTTAATCGAATAGGAGCTGGTTCAAACCCACTCGCTTCTGTAAAATTAAATGTTATTTCAGCCTCACCATCCTGTATATGCTTCTCCCCCCTTAAGGTGAGAGAAATACTACGTTTTTCACCAGGTTTTATATTTCCGACTTGTGCTTTTAACCCCTCAATGGCAGAGTTAGTATTTCCACTAATTTGAATATTCTTTGCTGGTCCTTCTCCTTCATTAGAAAGGACAAAAGTAATCGTGGCATTTTCCTTTCCTTCTAATCGATTATCTCCATTTGAATCTCTGTAAATTGGATCTGACACTTTTATATCAGGAGGTCTCGATAATTTTTTTTCGCTTAATTTCTTGTCATTAGAAGGGACAAAATATTTTAATTCATCTTTAGAAAAATTAAATGCCATCGACGCTTCCCCGACCACAATTCCAGATTCTTTATAGTATATACCTCTGAGAAAATTGGACGTGTTGCTTTCTTTTGGTATCCAGGTACTTCCACCATTATTAGTTTCCAGAATTAGACCATTATCTCCAACACACCACCCTTCATTTTTCGACACAAAGAAAACGTCATTTAACCATTTTTTTGTTCCACTTACCTGTTTATCCCACGTTTTACCCCCATCATCAGTTTTTAGAATTGTACCATTTTGTCCAACTATCCATCCATGCTGATTATCAACGAAATAAATTGATCTTAACCAATTACCTGTGTACTTGATTTTGTTCCAGGTTTCACCGCCATCAAATGTATTAATAACTGTTCCTTTATTTCCTACAATCCATACATTTTTTGAATCAAGAGCATAAACACTTTCGAGAATTATACTTTCGTTGAAATATCGTTTTTTCCAGTCCTTACCTCCATTACTTGTAGATAAAATCAAGCCATCATTTCCAACAATCCATCCATGTTGACTTCCAAAGAAATAAACTCCACGTAGAGATTTTTCAACATTGGACTCTTGTTTAGTCCATGTGTCCCCTTTGTCTTTTGTATGGTAGACTACTCCGTCACTCCCAACAATCCAACCTTCATTAGCATTAGTAAAATATATACTTTTCAACCACTTATTGGTTTTTAAGTCTATCCTTGTAGGCTCACTTGATTTATTAATCTTTAATACTGTTCCATCCCTTCCAACCATCCAAGAAATATTTTCATTGGTAATATGAACATCATTGAGATCATTTTGTTGATCTAATTCATAAATATTTTGCGAATTAGCTGGTGAAGTAGAAAAGATAAAATACGCAATCACACATGACTTTATTATTCTTACAAGAGTAGCTTTATTCCCCAAAACCATATTTAAGATGTTTATTTATTTATAAATAAAGAATCTAATAATTATGATGCTAAGAATCATTAATTGTATTTTTTTTAGCAATAACCTTTCACTTGGTCATTTTATGATTCCCTATTCTTATCTGTAATCGCATTGGCCTACTTTGGAAATACCTGATAGGAGACGTAAGATTGAGCCCAATGATCTCTTGGAATTTTCATTAACCACCGGTTAAGCTCGAGCCAGTTAGAATTGTACTTCATATCAGTTTGAAGCTTATCATATGATACTTTTTCCTTAGTCGCTATACACAACAATAGTTCGGCATATTTCGACTTAGGATTGTCTGATTGAGACTGAAGAGTGAATGATAATTTATCTTTCTCTTTATCATTCGGGATAATGCGCTGAGTACTACCATCTACAAAATTTTCTGTCATATATGCATTTGGGAAAAGAACACTTACCTTGCCACCCTCTGTTATGGAAAAGATGGTTATGTAAGCATCTTTTGATAGTTCAACTGTTAACTGCATTTCTCCACCTACAGTAAATACAGGCTTGTTTATTTCCATCTCCACATCAAAATATTGATCCCGAGATTCAGTTTCTTTGGCAACGGTAGCAGAGTAGTGTATATAAAGGACCTGGCTACTCCCCCACGAGAATTTTGGTTCACTTTCCTGAATTATACGTCCTGAAACCGAATTTCGAACCAGTTCTTGATATGATTCAAACACATCGTTTCCACTTTCTGTAGCAATACTCACATTTGCTACATTAACTCTTACCCCTGTAACCTGCTCAACCGCTCGTTTTCGCGCCTGCTTCAGAAGATCGTCTTCCACCTGCATTCTACTTAAGTTCGCAGGTACTTCCATACTATCAATCACAGTTACCCTCTGTGATTTCGAAAAGTCTGACTGAGCATTTGCAGGATTAGGTAAAAAGAATGTTGCTATTAAAAAAGTGAGTCCAATTAATATATAGCTATATTTTTTTATGGGGGTAAAAAACCTATTCATCAGGAATACATGATTATTGCTTAAACTTTGAATCTTATTTATCCTCAAGAAGGAAACAATAATATAAATTCCATGAATGAAAAAGAAGCCTTAAAACTTGCCAGAAAATTCTTGAGTAATAACATTGAATTGGAAGTACATTCCGAATAATCCCCCCCAAGTAGGATATACCGGTCTAATCCCAATAATGAAATATTAATCAGTTTTTCACTGCTCGATGAACCAAGGGTTGGATCATCGAAATTCCTTTCCGTTTCAAAAGTTGATGGGACAGTCTGTTTTATTGGTCATAAAGGAGAGTAATGTTACTTCCTCTTACCCCTAAAACAGTCAAGACATATCAAGATTTTGCGAGCATCACGACCATCAATATACTTGCTACGAGCTCTAAACACTATTTATGCTACAATATAATCTTGAACCTGTATTCACAATTTCTGCCATTAAATTATCTCCTCATACATTCAAAAAACCAGCTCACTTAACTGCTCGCGTCGTGCTCTCCAGGAGGGCATATATTTATCCAGCAGCTTCTTAAATCGCTCGTTATGCAAACGTTCTTCTAAGTGCACCATCTCATGGACAATTACATATTCCAGACACTCGGTCAACTTTTTGACCAGCTCAAGATTGAGGATGACCTTTTGATCCTCCGTAATGCGCGACCCCCATTTGGTCTTCATTTGGAGGAATTGTCAATCCTTTATTTCCATTTTTTGCTCCCACTTATCAATCAGCGACGGGATCTGATTCTTTAACTCCTTCCGATAAAACTCTTCAATTACCTCTTCCCTTTTCTCCCGGCTGGAACCGGGACGTATATACAGGTCCATATACTTTTTATTCGAGAATGCAGCCTACATGCATAGGAAAACTATGCTGCTAAAGATCCAGAAGTCACTTATCCATTATTTCAAAGGTCGATTAGTTTTGTTGTTATTTTTTCAAGGTAAATTTCTTGTGCCTAACTCTGTAATATTTCAAGAGAACTAATTTGAAATGTGACTCATAGTCCGTTGACGTATCGCCAACAATTATGCTATTGTAAATCTAATGGATATTAAAACTAAAATAGGAAATAGAATCCGAGAGCTTCGGCATGATCGGGATTTAAGTCAAGAAGAGTTCGCACATCTCTGTGGCTTAGATAGGACCTATATAGCAAGTATAGAACTTGGTAAAAGAAACGTATCTCTTGTCAATTTAGAAAAAATTGCTAAAGGCTTTGGGATTTCGTTAAGTAGATTATTCAAGGACTTATGAGTAAAAAAGTAAAAATTTACAATGACGAAATTAAAGAAACTGTAATTGGTGAATCTCCTGACTTTCCAAAATACACTACGCAACTTATAAATATAGCCAACCAAAATGCTCAGGGTACACGCCCCAAGGTTGTAGGGCAAATGAGCGATTTAATCCAAGAGTTTGACGGTAGGACATTTGAAGAGTGGAAAAATTGGTATGAGAAAAAGCACCCTAAAGCCCGTAAAAAAGCAAGTGATAAAATTGAGAAAATGGTCAATAAAATGAAGAAGGCTATGTCAAAGATTGACCGTGAAATGATTGAAACATGGGTTGAGGACTTAGTACTTTACAAAACTTTTGCCGGACTACGTTTTCAAGAAGCTATTTTAAAAAAAGTGGCTGACATGAAAAACACAACTTATCAGCTTGCTAATAAAAGTGATGAGAGTAAAGGTATCGATGGCTATATCAATGGGGAGCCAGTGAGTATAAAACCTACAACATATAAGTCAAAAGGCAGTTTATCAGAATCAATAAATGCTGATATTATTTACTACGAAAAGAAAAAAGGTGGAATAACGATACAATTTGATTTCTAATCCACGGCTTCCATGAAAAGAGTTTGCTCACCAAGTACGAACAGCATTATTTATTATTTCAAGACTCGCATCTGATGTCAGCGTATTTTGGATAATAGGTGCAAAACTTTTTTCAATCTCATAGCCTATACTATTTCTGCCTGATGACATTGCAGCAAGCAAGCTTGTACCAGTACCTACAAAAGAACCAGAGACAAAACCCCCGCCCAGCACAAGATCAAACTCTTGGATATTGTTCAAAATCGCTATTGGGAATCGGTATCAATGTCGTCAGGCATTGAAGAAAAACATCCGTGAACAGCGCAGACGGAAGCGAAACCAGTATTAACAATATTTTTACGATTTTTGAAAAGCTCTTTAGTTCAAGCTAAAGGGCTTTTTTTATCGCTGATGAAATATCTGCTACACCACTTGTTTTCAGGTCTTTGCTATCTTGCACCGCATTTGATTTTGGAATGATAGCATGACCAAATCCAAGCTTGTTGATCTCGGTAAGACGGTGATCAATTTTATTCACCGTCCGCACTTCTCCTCCCAGCCCCACTTCTCCTAAAAATGCTACTTTATTAGAAATCGGCTTATCCAAAAAGCTTGATACTAATGCCAGGGTTACTCCTAAATCAGCAGCCGGATCGTTCACTTTTAATCCCCCCGCTATATTTAGGTATACATCCTGACCAGAAAACTGATAGCCCCCACGTTTTTC
>CAJXMJ010000002.1 GCA_913056455.1 uncultured Fodinibius sp. | reverse complement strand
TATGTTACTTCCTGCTTGCAGTATGAGTTATCGGAGCCCCACAAGCCGACTTAAATATTTTTTAAAAATTAATTTATTACTGTACAAATAGAGTAGCATACTATGCTAAAACATCCTGATCATCTCAAGCGATAATCATTCAAAATTGAATAGGGAGATTCGGAAAGAAAAAGAAATAAGAATAGATAAACTATTCCCTTCGAATACTCTCGCCTAAAGCTTCTGATTCTTTTAGCGACTGAGATAAATGAAATATTAGGTGCGACTAACTTAGGGGGGCATAAAATACTACTTCCTCCTAGGTTGCTATTTCCCTGTCTCAATTTTTAAGAAATGCATCAACTCCAGTAAGATTTTTTGAGGTAGAATGATATATATGTGCAAAATAATATTTGCCAGTGGCTATAAGCTTTATAGCATTTCTCACAATTTACTTTGTGTCAATTAGAACAGCTAAATCGAAGGGCAATCTCTTCAAAGCAATTTGACCAATTCTTATTCCCATTGATATCCAAAATGATATATCTCTTTTGCGCAAACGGTTTCAATACGCTTTCTGCCTTTACTACTAATAATATTTTGATACGGATCCCTGTTTGTTCGAAAGCCACCTTTTGCATTGGGCATCTCAATTTTATCCGGCAAATTTAATTGTTTCCTTATAAAATCCAGATTCTTTTCTAATTGTTCATACTTCCCTATAAAATCACAGACCGGATGATCATTAATCGTATACATATGCCAATTTGATAAACGAGGCAAATGAGCATATTCATATAAAAAATGATCTATATTCATATCCAGGTCTTTTGATTTCATCTCGAAAAAATAAAAGCTCAATGCTTTGTCATATGGGTTTCGTTCAAAAGTGAATTTGAAATAGTTATTCCAAACTTCTGGAGCAATGTTTTTCTTGATAAAACTGGCATTCGCATGTTTATAATACTCTTTGATGACTCCCATCTTTTTTAACCTTATCAAATCAATCTTTGAATAATATCTTTGGGGAACTTGGTAGTTCTGAGGACCGGGATACCCATGTTCTCTCCGTATCTCCTCATCATCTTCCAAAATGGGAGTAATAATATCATTCTGATTACAGAATTTTGATAGAGCTATTTCTAAGCTTGTACCCGCCGTCTTACGAGTTTTTATATAGATAAACTTATATCTGTGATTGACAATCATTGCTCATTTTTATTTTAACAGACTTACTTTTGTACGTTTTCTTTCTCGTATATGTAAAAATCACTGAACGAGGTATTACTGTTATCTCCATTAAAAGGATATTTGTTAGGGATGTAATCCTTAAGCTCCCACTCCTTCTTATTCTGTTCTATCCATAAGCTAAAAAGCCTATGTCGAACATGGGGGGATGGCGTAAAGCTCTCCTTGTTTGATGAATATATTACAACATACTTTTCTGCAGCATCAAATAACTGTTCCATGTAGTTCTCAAATACTTCATCTTCAACCAAGTGAAAAATGACATCTAATGATAAGGCACACTCTGCAGTTTCCCCGTTGTAGTCATTTACATTTTTAAATTTCTTTGTTGAATCATTTTGGTATTTATTACGGCATATCTCTACTGCTTTATCACTTACATCAAGGCCGAAATAATCATTTATATTTAAATATTTAAGCTGATTACCATCTCCGCATCCAAACTCAATAAACGACTCGACATTATACTCATCAGAAAATTTATTGATCGTATCAGCCTTAAACTGAGCTAACCGCCCATACGAACCACTTCCGGAATTACCCCCTTGTTGATAGCGGTTTTTCCAATATTTGGATGAATTTATACCTGTCTCTTCATCTTGCTCCTCCTTCTCTAGGGGTAACCCATAACTTTTTATCAAATTCTCTATCTGCTCATCATTTTTGCCTTCCAATATATTTTTCTGCCACAGACTATTTTGTTTAGATAATGGCCATTCAACAAGTGGTTGTGGCTGATTGGCTACTTTTATTCTTGCCCCATTTAACCTGCTCATCCAATATAACCACAAATCATCTGCGGTTGGCGCCAACGCTTCAAACTGCTCAACCTCCGAGACATCTTCGTGAAAGACATTTGGTGGAAATAATGCCCCAGCACCACAAGTAGCGAAATTATAAACAGATGCCTCGTGGTCCTTTTTATACTCCCATCCCCATTCACGATATGGTTTAATATCCCCGTTGTTGTTAAACTTAATTCTATGTGCACGATGTGCCACAATAGTTTTATTGTTTCCATCCCAACTATCAACTAATTCCTCTAACCAATTATTTTTGTAATACAAGTCGTCATCAGCAGTAACTATATATGAATCGGGATACTTTTTAAGTGTAGGTATTATCTTTTTATATGATCTCAAATCCTCACAAAAAGATATTTCCACTCCTAATTTCTCAAGAAATCTAATTTCAGAAGTTATCTCAGATTTATCTTCATGGGCAATCCACAAAAGAATCTTATCAGGTTTTACCGTTTGCTGTATTAAACTTAAAAGAGTTAAAGGAAGTTGCTCAAAACGATCCGGATATGAAGTTAGAGATACAATTAACCTATTAGGCAAATTGTGACTGCGAATGCTTTTGGGACCATTAACTTTGATTAGATTTAAAGCAGTTTTAAACCATAATGCGTTTGAGTCTCTTCCTTCTTTTCTATTTTCATTAGGGATCGATTGTCCCGCTTGTTCTCTTACTTTCCTAATCCCTTCTTCTTTCTTTGGTTTTAGTAAAATTGTATTGGCCCTTTCCGGATTGCCTTCCAGCGCCTCCAACATCTGCCGATCTTTCTCATCAGCCATGTAGATCGTAGGATTCTTCAACGAAATCCATCCTTCTACTATCCGTACCATCAGCCATTTGGAAAAATCGGTCTGTATTTTGGTCTCATCCTGCTCTTGAAGCGGGGGGAGAAAAGGTAACCCAACTGAAACATTGTTGCCGGAATTTACTGTTTCCATCAGCTGCTTCATCATCTCCACTGCTTGGCGGCGCTTACCCAGCTGACTCATCACGCGTACGTATGTCATTGCAGCAGCGATACCAGCATTACCATTATTAAATAAAGCGATTAGTTTTTGAGCAGCCTCTAACAATCGCGCTCCCTTCTGGGTACGGGCCTTGGGATTATCATTAACAACCTTCATCTTTTCAGCGGCCACTGCCAAGCTCAATGCCTGCAGGTATTCACTATGTTCTTGTGAACTTATCTGCTTTTCCCACTTTTCAAACTGAGAATCAGCCCAGGGCATCTTTCTCAACACACTCTTCCATTCATGTACATCCACAGGCTCCACATCTGCATGTTCATCAAAAATCCAGCCGTTTTCCTTAACCTCTTCTATCCTGCTTGCAGGAATAGCAATCACATTCATCAAATAGGGATCAACTCCCCCCTCAGGATCATGCTCCGCTAATACTCCCGGTCCCGGAATGTATTCAAACAATCGGTAATTAAGCTCCTGCAATGTATCTCGGAGTGTATAAAAACTATCTTCTTTTTCTCCAATAGCCACAAGAATAACGGGCGACACTTGATCAAGAACTTCTGTAGCCCCTTCCAAAACCTTTGCCTCCATACCATTGACATCAATTTTAATGAGATCCAGTTCCGGCTGTCCGGCAAAATTCCACCAGGCATTTAGAGTAGTAACAGATATTTCTGTATCCCCTTCCTCTGAAGTGGTATTAAATTCCGGCGTTTCAGCTTCAACGAATGTTGCTTTCCCGACTTTATTTGATAACCCTCGGCTAATTATTTCCAGCTGACCCACCCTGTTTTCCACCTTACTTCTCTCGAGATAGGATCGACAGCTTACAGACGGCTCAAAAGCAACCACTTTACCTTCACTTCCCACCTTTTTGGCCATCGGCAAGGCATACGCGCCAAAAGAAGCTCCCACATCAACTACTTGTGTGCCGGGCTTTAGATAATCACGAATAAAATCCAGTTCAGGCTCAAACCATTCTTCCTGCTCGAGCATCACATGGGTTGTCAATACATCCAAATCAGCAGGAGTACAAATAGTGATTCCATCTTTTGTTTCTATAAAATAATCTTCTTGGTCATTATCAGGTGAATTGACATGTGCTCCAGTCGTACCATTCTTCTTAGGCTGTCCATTCCCATTTTGTGTTACCTCTTTTACGATCTCCTTGGTGTCAATCATTGATTCTTCCATTGTTTTATTTTGAATATCCTCATTCTTCGTTCTGTCATTGGCCTCAATACCCGTCGTACCTTTGACAGTAATAAGTGGAGTAGTCTCCGGACCGTCGGTCAACACCTGCACTTCCTCCTCCGAGAGAGAATTTATCGTGATATGATCCTGCCATTCCTCAACACCATTCTCATACCCTTCCACCCGCTGCTTCCACATTTCCCGAAAAGCAACAGAAAGATGAGCTCCAAAACGCTTACCATTACAAACAGGAGAATTAAGCAACTGCTCACGCAAGGTCGATCGCCATTTCTGCAATTCATCCCAATTGTTCGCCAGGGTAACTGTTTTCTCAGTATATGCTCCCCAACTATCTGTAATCCACTGTTCCAATCCGGCATTTATGAGGTGCGTTGTCGAATGTCGTCCGGCAAAGGTAGGCCCCGGCATCGTAATAACCGGCACCCCCATAAATAGTGCTTCACATGTCGTCAATCCTCCTGAATACGGCCACGGATCAAGGGCAATATCCACTTTATTATATGCATCTAAGTGATCATCGTGGGAAGTATGTCCCTCAAATTCGATGCGATCTTCAGCTATATCTTCCTTCTCCATAACTTTCAGTATCTGCTCTCGGAACGAGTCGGTATCATACTGCTTGCTCTTCAGGTAAAGTCTGCTATTCGATACCCGGCGCATGATTTCAGCCCATTTCTTCAGGACTACATCATTCACTTTGGTGGGATTATTAAAACATCCGAATGTTATGTACCCTTTCTCTTTTGCCGGAAGAGACTTTACATCCGAGGCATAGGCCGGAGGCGCAAATGAAATATAGTCATCAGGCATTCGCACCAGCTTTTCTGTATAGAACTGCTCCTCTCCCAACGGACTCTCATACTCATCAGTAATTAAATAATCAAAGGCTTCGAGACCGGTAGTATTAAACAGTCCACCTACCCATTTTACAATGACAGGTGCTGGCTCATTCGCCATCACTTCAAGACAATTATCAGCGGAATGCCCCGACAAATCCACCAATATATCCAGTTCGTCTTCCCGGACAATATTTTCAATAACTTCAGAACTGTATCCCACAACCGATCGCCAGGTATCTATATTTTCATGAATCCGACGGGTTACAAAATCGAACTTATTGTTTGTTGTATAACAGTATAGCTCAAAATCTTTTTCGGGCAGTTGCTCTAAGGCACCGGCAATCATCCAACCTACCGGGTGACGACGAAATCCTGCAGATACAAAACCTATCTTCAGCCTTTTATTCAGGCTCACATCGGTTGGTACTGCACGATCTGATCCGTTTAGAGGTGTAAAGGTCTTACCAAGTCTAACGTGCTCATTATATATATACTCTTTGCTATTTCGAGGATTATAGTGCAATCCCATCAGATAATTCGAAATAGCACTCCCGGGATCCTCCATATCCTGAATAGCGCGCCGGTAGTTCTTTTCACATTGGTCAAACCGGCTCACCTCTTGTAAACACAACGCATAGTTTACGCGCAATGCTCCGCTATCAGGGTGCTTCTCAAGCAACCGTTCATATAGGGCAATAGCATCATCATATTTTCCGCGGGACTTATAAATTTCGGCCTTACTTACTTCAATGGGGGTTTGATCTCCGTGAATCGCCTCTGCCTGTTCAAGATTCTGAATCGCCTCATCCAAATCTCCTTTCTTTTTATAGATATCCGCCTTCTCAAGCATCGCACGGATATGATTTTCTTCTATCTTCAAAGTGATGTCAAACAATTTCATGGCCTGCTCCAAATCACCCTGATCACGGTAAATTTCACCTATCCGGAAAGCTACGCCAGCATTAGTAGGATCAATTTGATTCGCTTTTTGATAACATTCCAACGCCTCATCCAGCTTTGCCTGCGCCCGGTACACCGAACCCAAATTCAACCACGCTTTTAAGAAGTCATTCTTTCGAACTACTGTTTCCTTGCCATACTTCTCAGCCTCGTCAAACCGTGCAAGGTTAAAATAGTTTACCGAAAGCATATGGTAGGTTTCAGGCTGCTCTGAACCGTACTTCACCGCTTTTTCCAAATATCCTGCCGAAGCCTCATGCTCACCTTTGAGCGATAAAGCGATGCCCATCATATGGTGGGGCACCCACTTATACTCTTGTTGTATCTGCTTGCTTTCTAAAGTGGGTTTCAGTTCGGCAATGGCCTGATTGGGTTTTTCCCACTCCAAGTATTTTTGGGCTTGTTTGATCTTTTTCTGCACAGTCGAGAGAATTCGTTGGCTTTGGTATTGAACTACATCAGATGTGTTCACAAATAAAATGCCAAGCCCAACTAATTACTTCTCTTGTACTTAAAGCGACCTCAATCTGGTATTCGCTTCCTGTTAACGGAATTTTTTTCTTTGAAGGGGAATATTTCGCTAAAACCAGAGAATTATTCGTCACATTGGAGTATCAACAACAGCCCAACCCTGGATATAACAACAGAAACGCTACTCGTGCTTCTACACCTAAAACATTTCTTTTTATTCAAGATCTGGAGATGGCCGTGGCCGTCACATATTAAGAGTAATCCAGTACAGATCGCCGAAAATACCGCCATGGCATATTGTTTGCATATATAATATCGACCATGGGTAATGAGATTAGAGGGTTCTAATCTTGACAGCCTTAAGTAATTTTCAAAATAGTCGATAATGACTGGTACCCAAGACCAAACTAATACTGAAATTTAAGTACCATGCAGAATCCACAACAGGTTTATCAGCAACAAGCGATAATGAACGCATCGCCATTACAACTGGTCGTAAAGCTATACGACTTGCTACTGCAGGCAACCTACCGGAAAGATCAAGACAGGGTACGTGATGTGCTAAACACGTTGACGGAAAGTCTGAATTTCGATCATGAACCTGCTGAGGAGCTTTTCCAACTTTATCAATATTGTCAGGATTTAGCCCGTGATGAGAATTACGAGGAAATTCGGGACATTCTTGAACCGCTGCGTGATGCCTGGGAGCAAGCCTCAAAGGGGCAAACAGAAGAACCAGCAACTGATTAACCCGATAAAGATAATATTATGAATTCTATCGGTAGCTTATTACAACAAACCAATCCCTATTCACAATTTGTTGACCAGCTGGTGCTGATCGAGAGCCAAAAAAAGTTTCGGCTCGAAGACCAGAAAAGTCAGCTCAGCGACAAGCAGTCTGCTCTTAGCACAGTAAGTTCCGTAATTTCCGACTTTACTTCCCAGGTTGATGAACTTACCAGTACCACCTCAAACAGCTTTAATCCCTTAAAGGCTACAATAAGTAATGAAGATGCCATACGAGTTGACTCTATATCCGGGCTAAAAGATCCCAATACTTATGACATTTCGGTAAACCGAAAAGCCACAAAAGATATTATGCTGTCGAACGTAATGGATGGGACAGCAACAGATCTGGCGGCCAGCGGAGATGGCTCTGTGGATATTACTATTGGTGATAAAACAGAAACGATCAGTATTCTAAGTACCAATGACGACGGTACGGACAAGACAAACAAAGAAATTTTAGAATCGTTTTCTAAGGCTGTCAATGATTTAATGGGCGAAGAGTCTGACAGCGATGTTTTTGAAGTGGATAACAATGGCAATGTACAGCTTTCGATTAAAAGTGCTCAGACCGGCTATGATGAGCGCGTCCAGTTTGCCAATGCCACCGGAGCACTGGCTGATGTTACCAGTAATATGTCGCATCAACAGGCAGACACGACAAAGCTCGATGCTGAGTTCACAGTAGATGGTATTACATTCAGCCGTGGAAAAAATACCGTTGATGATGCTATATCAGGCATGACCTTTACATTACTGAATTCAACGACTCAGCAAGAACAAATTACCGTCTCAAAAGATACGGAGAAGGCCCGCGAAAATATTGATGATTTTATTTCGAAGTACAATGAAATGAATACCAAAATTCGCAACCAAACCTTTATCAATGGCGAGACCGGCAACAAAGGACCATTGCAAGACATGCGCTCGGTGCGCAATCTGACTATAAATATGCGTCAGATGGCGCTTACGGATATGGGTTCTGCAGGAGCCGGAGAACTTGACAACCTATCTGAAATCGGTATCACCTTCGAAAATAACGGAAAAATGAAGGTGGATGACGCGGATAAGTTGAGTCAAGCCTTAACCGATCGACCCAACGAAGTTAAAAATCTATTCTCCAATGATGATTCTCCTGTTACCAAGATGTATGAACGCGCGAAAACGTTTACTGAAACAGGTGGTACCATTTCATCCTTGGAAAGCGGCTTGGATCAAAAAATAGATTTTCTGGATAACCGTATTGAATCGGAAGAAAAATACCTGGAAAGCTATGAGGAACGCCAACGGGAAATTTTTGCTGAAATCAACCAGATGCAACAACAAGCTCAACAACAGTTTAATCAAATTGCGAATCAGCAGTCAACATTAGGATTCTAACAGAATGAATAACGTTGCCAATCAACTAAAAAAGTTGATAAAAGTTAATAGAAAGATTCTTAATCAGCTCCACAAAGACGAAGCTGATATTGATTTATTGAAAGAACGGTTTGAGGAACGGGGCAACCATACAAATGAGTTTATAAAAATAACTTCGGAAGTTGATACAACAACATTCACGAAGAAAGAGAAAGAATCACTGGAAAAACTTTTTAATAGATTCAAGCAACAACAACAACAAATACAAGAAGCACTGAGTTACATTTTAGAGGAGTCAAAAGAGCGGCTAAACGATGCAATAAAAAGGAATAAGGCCGAAAAAAGCTATCAGCTTTTAAAACGATAGCAAAGTTTCATAAATTATCAGGAACTCAATTATAGGACTATGGATATTAGTAAATTAAATAGCATAAACGATAATAACATAAATAAGACTAACGAAACTTCAGAAGGAAATGCTTCAGAGAAGACATCAAAATCTTCTGGAAATACTCCTAAAGACAAAGTTTCGCTTGGCGATTATCAGTTTCGAAATAACGATCAACTTTTTGCCAAACTCGAATTGGAAAAACTAAACGAATCTTCATCACAACAGTTTAAGGAAATGAAAGCTCAGGTTTCTGAGTTTCTTAATGCTTCGGAGCATTCCGCTGAAGCTGCTCAAGAAACAGAGATGGGTCGGAAAATAAATGATCCGGAAGTCTGGGGAGATATTGCCTCAAAGATCCTTAAATAAGATTAAATATAGTTAACAAAATGTTATTTGGGGTTATTCCTTTAACATAACCTCTTGAGTCCTAATAACTTTCAAGCATCGAGACCAACTCTTTCCTCAACCCAACTTTTCATTGAAGTTTTCATCAGAAAAGCTTTTTATATTTAGTCAATTTACGGGGTACAAATATTAGAAACCTCGGCGTATTTACTCCCATTTCTTTTGTAAATAACCATTCTCAATATCATTGATATGAAAGAGCGTGTTTTAATAGTTGAAGATGACAAAATGCTGCTCGAATTTTTGGTCGAAAATTTGAGCATGAACGGTTACGAAGTCGAAGCTTTTGACCAACCACTTGACGCCATCGACTTTTTGAAAGATAACGATGTACACTTGGTTCTGACAGATGTCAAAATGGATGACATGACCGGTGATGAAGTGTTAGCTCATATCAAAGAACACTATTCTGAAACCGGTGTTATAATGATGACCAGCTTTGGCAATATTACGCACGCTGTCCGGGCACTCCAAAAAGGAGCTTTTGACTATATCACCAAGCCCTTTAAGGCCAAAGAAATTACGTTTCGAGTCAACCGCTTTTTCGAGTCCGATAAGATCGACTTTCATAAAGACCATAAGATTAAAGCACTATCTGGAACAACCGATAAAACAGACCAGCAGTCCTCTTCTCAACAAAATGATGGAGAAATAATACAACCGCGCGAGAAAAGATTTATCGGAGAAGATGAGCAGATTAAAAAACTGATGGAAATTCTTCCTCAGATAGCAGAAAGTACCGCACCGGTAATGATACAGGGAGAAAGCGGAACTGGAAAAGAGGTTTTTGCAAATCTTATCCATGAAAACAGCAATCGCTCTGATCAACCTTATGTCAAGATAAATTGCGCGAATTTACCTAAAGAGCTGGTCGAAAGCACTCTCTTTGGTCACGTAAAAGGAGCTTTTACGGGCGCTATCTCCAACAAAAAAGGTGCTTTTGAAGAAGCAAACGGCGGCACTATTTTACTGGATGAAATTACCGAGATTGACATTAATATTCAGGCTAAGCTGTTGCGCGTTCTCCAGGAGAACGAATTTAATCGAGTAGGTAGCCAAAAATCAATTCAATGTGATGTGAGGGTGTTGGCCACATCAAATCGCAACATCGCAGAGGCTATTACGGACGGGCAGTTCCGCGAAGATCTGTATTATCGCCTAAATGTCTTCCCTATTTCGATCCCTCCACTCCGTGAGCGCCGGGATGATATCCCATTATTGGTTAACTTTTTTGTTGATCGCTATACCGAGCAATACGGACTGGAACCAAAGGAGGTGTCTGATGAGTTGATGCAGCACTTGGTTAATAAAAAGTGGAAGGGCAACGTGCGTGAACTCGAAAATAAAATCCATCGGGGCGTTATACTGTCGAGCAAAAATGATACGATCACACTCGATCACATTGAGCGAAATCTTTTTTCAAAAGTAGATCTGGAAGTCAGTAAAGAAGTACTTTCTGATATGCCCTTGATGTCGATTGAAGATATGGAGCTTCAACTCATCAAAAAAGCATTGGAACATACGCAGGGAAATCAAAAAGAGGCCGCTAAGATTTTAGGGATTACGGACCGTACCATCCGAAATAAAATTAGAAAAGCTTCGGAAAACGATGAGGAGAACGCATAGTTCCTTTTTTAAATAAGCTTTAGAAGCTAAACTCGCAGCCTCCCCTCCGAATAATATCACTCCTGCGGGAAACAGCTCTTGCCTCCCTGAATGTTGAATTCACACAATATTTGCGACCATCCTTTTAGCTTGGTCTAATCTATTTGTCTTGGTGAGCGTCACAATTAGTTTTCGCTTATATTCCTGATCTTCCGGATAAGCCTCATGTAACTTTTTATAAATATTTGAGACATAGTCGTACCAGTCCTTCTTCATAAACATCGTCATAACTTCATCTATCTGCTTCTTCGACTCGCCATTCATCTTGTTCGGCGGCAAATGATCGTTATACATTCGCTCAAACAAATAAACCGATCGGTCAAGATCATTCAATTCAATCGAAAGCAATAATGCTTTTTCTAACATTGCCTCATCGGCATTGCCTCTCTTGAATGAAAACAGCCGATCAAAATAGTCGGTCGCTTTCGCACGATGTCCTGCTTTTAACGCGATATTGGCAAGGTTTATTAAACTTTTCTCCTCATCAATCTTACGGTCAAAACTGGCAGATGAAAATAATGATAGTCTATCATAATATTGCCTTAATACATCAAACGCTTTTTGCCATTCCTTGCGCAACTCATGAATACGAAATTGTATTAAATAAGGTAACCGCTGCAATGATTCTGCCTCAAGCGATTGCTTTGTTAAAGACAGCGCTTTCTCCCACTTATGCTGCTCAGCCAAGCAGCTGGCCAACCCATTAACGGCAGCCAAACGATCAAAAGGTAACAACCTTTCTTTTTTTAACAATTGGCGGAACTGGGCGGCTGCACGAACGTATTTTTTTTCCTGCAAATATCGATTCCCCTGTACTAAATATAGTTTGGGGGCCTGCTTTTTAAGTGACAACTCCTTATCAATATCAATATGAGAATAAACACTGCTTTCCCGTTCAATAATAATCGGCTTGCTGCTTAAGTCAACTCCCTGGGAACGCACAAACTCAGTAGCATCAGTTAAATGATACCCTCTGAAAATATCATCCTCATTGATCGATACATTTACCAAACGCATCTGATAAAAATGATGCGTAGTACTTTGCTTTTGAATATTTATAATAGCCGGTGACCACTTCATTTTTTCCAAGCTCTGAACATTGGGAAAACTACTAAACCGAGGCTGTTCATCATCTTCTAAAAAGAGTACCCAGGAATTACTCGCCTTTTTGTTGATGGCATTCCATACTTCTGATCGACTGACATCCTCATATGCATGCCAATGTACATTATCAGGGAAGCTTTCGGGCTTTCTCCCTATTCCTGCAACAATCAGTTCCGAGAAATAGGTATCCCAAAGTTTTACCTTTTCTACATCATAAAATTTTAGATCAGATAGAAATAGAACGCCCGTCAGCCAATCTAAACTCTTGTTCTCCTTATTTGTATTTGATATTGGTTTAAGTCCCGCTTCCATAATATCCTCATTTATTTAACAAAGCTGTCCTTTGTGGTTAGATGTAATTCAGCAAGGTGTTTTCGAACATTTTACCATGTACCGCCATCGCCGATTCATAAGCTACCTGGTTGCGCTGCATATCAGAAAATGCTTTGGCATAGTTGGTATCGACCAACTCACTTATATCTGATTCTTGTGTAATCTTAGTAGACTCGTACTGCTCAAACATGAAATCCATGCGATTGATGTTATCTCCCAGCTTGGACGTGAGGTCCGTAACATGATTTATTACCTGATCAGCATCCGTAAGCAAATTGTTAAGTTGCTGATTATCATTATTCCGTAAAGCATCTTCCACGTCCCCAATAAACTGGAACATATCACCGGCCGGACTATCTGCGACCTCTTCGCCTGTAATACTGATATCAATTTCTACGCCATCTGCCGCAACTACATGGGGTGGCTTGTTATTACTGTTATTCGTTACCACTCCCCCGGCCAGCTCAAAAGGCTTCTCACCGCTGTTAGTCCCAGCAAACAGGTACCGCTCACCGTATTGAATATTTAAACTGTCGACAATTTGCTTGCGAATCCCCGAGACTTCATCAGCTAAATTCACCCGTTCATCTTCTCCAATAGAGTCAGAAGATCCCTGTACCATTGAGTTCTTAATATTAATCAGGCTGTCGAGAACCCCGTTCATAGTGTCCTGGGCCAACCTCCCCTGACGCAAACCGCTGCTAATATTATTCTGGAACTGCTCTATTTTATTCAGGTCGGCTTCCAAAATTCGGCTACTTTGAAAATCTACCGGACTTTGGGAGGGCATGCGAACTTTCTTGCCGCTTGAAAGATCGGACTGAATTTCAGCCATCTCTCTACGGTTTTTATTCACATCCCTCATGAAATTGTCAAAAATAATTTTCTGTGTTACGCGCATAAAAATTACCTCACTATACTAATTAAGGTGTCATACATTTGTTGGGCACTGCTCATTACCTTTGCTGCTCCTTGATAGGCATTCTGATATTTGATCATCTGACTAAGTTCTTCATCAATATTTACGCCAGCCTCTTCCTCCTGCTGTGTTTTGAGCATCTGAATCTCCGAATCGCGGGCATCAATACGATTATTAGCCGCATCCAACTGAATACCCGGCTCGCTAATGGTACCAATCGTAAAATCTGTCAATGACTGATTCTGTGTTGTATTACCAATGACTTTCTCATTACGCAATTCTGCAATCTGCGATGCGATTTCTCCGTTTCCGGCTTCACCATCCGTATCGGAAGCAGCAACCAATTTTGAATTTTCAACTAAATCCTGATTGATCGAAATACTTTCAGCCGTAATTCCGGAAGGATCAAAAAAGTTGCGCTGAATACTGTCTTCCAGGCCATACCCATTGCTGTGGATATTATTCACTTCGGCTACAATAGTAGAAGCAATTTTATCGAGACGCTCCTTCATATCCGGGATACCCTCTTCATACATCTCAATCTCTGCACCAATTTGTCCACCCTCCGGGGCAATAATGTGTCCATTTTCGAGCCGGAGGCGGAATTTTTTATTGGTATCATCTACTTCCGAGGTAATATTATATGCTCGATTTTCGTCAACCACGCTGTGTCCATCAATCTGGATCTCAACAGCACCGGTACTCGTCTCCTGACTTTCAAATTCAACCAACTCCGAGAGTTCACTCATCTTAGCCACACGTCTGTCAAGACTGGCAAAATCAGGATCACCCTTGGCTTGGGCTTGTTTTATAGAACTGTTGAGCTCATTAATATCACTCAATATGCTATTAATAGAATCCAGTGTTTTGCCGGCAAAATTCTTGACCAACTCACTATTTTGGTCCACATTTCGGCTGGTTTCACGCAGTTTACTCGTAAATTGCTGCGTCTCACTAATCAGGTTATTACGAACGCTTAGATCCTGTGGGTTACTGGCCAAATCCGAAAAGTTATCAAACAACCCTCCAACTTGACTGTCCAGGTTATCCCCATAATCCGAAACCATGGATGACTCAAGCTTTTCATAGATATCGGCTTTCTTTTGCAGATATCCCATGTCCTGCTGCTTTTTATTCAAAAGCTGGTCATTCATTTTATCACGCAATCGGCTTACGTCATCAATGTTTACCCCTAATCCCACATGATAATTATCCATCTGCATACCATTGGGCGACTTCTCAACACGCTGCCGACTGTAGCCCGGGGTATCCGCGTTAACAATGTTATTGGATGTAACCGACATGGATCGCTCTGATCCACGAAGACCACTCTTCGCTATTTCAAATAATGTTTTCATTTTTAAGCTTCTTTATTGAGTGCAATTCCGGAAGAAATTTCCTCTTTACTGCCTCCCGCACTGTATCGTGTATTCTTTTTGTTGTGCAGACTGTAAATTGAGTGCATAAGCTGCATATTTTTCTCAACAGCAAATTCCAACAGGTTATTTAATTTCTGATGCTTCGCTTTCAGCATTTCCATCTGCTTTTCAAGCTCTTCCTGCCAATCAGATATTGTATCTGCTGTTTCGGGGTAGGCCTCCTTCAAGTTCTCTAATCGTATTTCGATACTCTTGACCCCTGCGTTGTTTAACATCATCTGCAAGTGATCTATAAACTTGTGTTCTTGCTCCTTAAACACCCCCCGCAAATGAGTGTATTCCTCCACATATTGCTCAACATCTTCCCCATTGGATGACACTACGGCCGAAATCTGTTTATCAATTACTTCTACCAGATCATCAGACAACCTGCCGAGCCGGTCAATAATTTGTTCAAATTCCTTAAACGCTTTTTCTGATTCCATACCTATCCTTCCTTAGTCCTTTATTATTAATATCAGGCTATCACACTTTGTGATATTCCGAGATCATATCAGCCATTCCTAATTTCCTCTGTTCTGCAATTTCTGTAGCAAGTGTATCTGTGATGTGATGTCGATACATGTTGTTGGCCTGTCCTGCAACACCATTTTTATCGCCCATTTTAAAGGAATCTTTAGTCATCTCGTTAACCAACTGCCGAGCGAACATTTTTTCAAATTCCATGGCAACTTCTTCCTTCTTCTCCTGGGCCAGATCTTGTTTATCCAATCCCATTGGCATTGATTGTGCTAAACTGCTTATATCCATTATAATCTTGTTTAATAGTTATGCTGTTTCTAATTCATCTAATACTACATTACAATAAGTTCGCCCTGTAGCGCACCGGCACGATTAAGTGCCTGGAAAATGGAAATGATATCCCGCGGACTTAGTCCCAGCGAATCCAAGGCATTGGCCAGCTGCTGAACATTCGTATCAGGTTCCAGCACTACATTTTGTGCTGACTCTTCACTAATTCCTACCTGCGGAACAGGAACTACTTCTGTGTCACCCCCGCTAAACGGAGGCGGCTGGCTAATGAAAGGCGTAACTTGCGTTCGTACCTGTACGCTGCCATGCGAAACCATGGCATTATCGATCGTAACACCACCACCCGCTACAATGGTACCGGTACGTTCATTAATAACTACACGAGCAGGCTTTGTAAGCTCAACCTGTTGGTCCATGATGGTACTGATAAACATATTACGCATCCCGGGCTCCTGAAAAGCATCCGGCCACGCTACCTGGATAACACCGGGATTATAGACCGAGGCTAACTCCTCATCAAAACTCTCATTAATTACTTCGACAACCTGACGCGCATTCGTATAACCCGGCTCAGACATTACCAACTGCAGCGGTTGATCGGCATTCAGCTGAAAATTATTATCATATTCTACGATACCTCCTCCGGGAATGGTTCCGGTTAAGGAACTATTACGAGAAAAACGAGAACTACCTACTTCTTCATTGATACCGCCCACTATCAACGGCCCTTGGGCCAGGGCATATATTTCTTTTGTTTCAGGATTTAAGAGTGGCGTTTCCAACAGCACACCCCCTTCAAGAGAACTCGCATCCCCCATCGACGATATCGTGACATTAATTTCGCTGCCGGATGCATGATACGGTCCGATATCAGCCGTTACAATTACAGCAGCAACATTTCGGGTTCGAAGCCGCTCCGAATCAACATTTATTCCAAAATTGTTAAGCATATTTGCAATGGAGCGAACCGTAAACTGGGCACCGCGCCTGCTTATCGTTCGATCTCCGGATCGATCTAATCCTACCACCAATCCATATCCCACCACCTTGGTAGTATTAGCCCCTTTTACTTTTAGTAATCGGCTCAATGGCGTTTGGGCACTACTTTCAACTGTGACCATTGCCACAAGAACAGTCACCACTATTGATATGAGTATTCGTTGTTTCATGAGTTTATAAATAATGATATAACAGTATTTCTATTCCATTGCCTTTAACACTGCCACAGCACTTAACGCCACTCCAGCTACCGTTAAGGCCGCTCGTTTAATAAATCCTTCCTTTTTGGTAATTCGTTTTAAACCACCTTCTTTTTCATAGCTTATCTGAGCATTTGCCAGTCGATACGATAACACCTGGTTTCGTCCATTTACATCCTTTGGACGTACAGTCCCACTTAAATCTATCTGGTGTTTTTCACCGTTTATTTCAGTCGTTCTGGTACCTGATACAATTAAATTCCCAGAGGAGGTCATATCCGTAACCTCTACACTCATATACCCTTCCAGCAACTGTCCCTGATTAGTAGAGACCTGCTCACCTGACTCATAATTCACTTCGGCATCAGCACCAAAAGTAGGTTGGAAAGGCATAAAATTGCCGGACATTGATCCGCCTGCCCCTGCCCCCGCATTTGAGGCATTCTGTGCATCCGAACTGGTACTGCCGGATATATTTTCCTGCAAGATGATTGTTAATACATCACCGACCTGAACCGCTTTGTTATCTTTGTATAACGACCGTTGCCCATAGGTTGTACTTGAAATTCCTACAATTAATAACAGGGCTATAAAATATTTCCCGACTAAAGTGTACTTTTCCATTGTATTACTCCCGGACGAAGAACTTCGCCCACATATTTGTGATTTGTTTCGTTGCTAAAAATTTTGATTCGATCCCCCTTGGCTCCATCCTCACGCGCCACGCCGGATACTTGTACTTGTATTCCTTTTCGTTTAATAAAAATCTGGACTTCGTCACCGGCTTTAATAATTAAATCTCGGCTTACATACGACTTGCGTACAGGTTGGCCGGATAAAAGGGTTCGGCGAAGCGTCTTTCCAATTAATTTTTCAAAACTGGCAATGTATGATTCCCCATTTTCTGCTACCGAAACCCATTGATAGACAAGATGTTTTTCTTGCAGCTTTGCTCCCCTTCGGATACGATCGGTAACCACGGGCAACTTCTGCTCTGCAATAACCTTGAGCTGAATCTCTGCTCTCTTACGGTTCCCGTGTTGCCTGTATAACACTTCAAAATTCGTATAACGTCGTATTTGTCCGCTAAGCTGAACACTGAGAACTTGGGCCGGCGATTGTTGTAACAATTGATTGGGCATCCATCGCGGTTGGATGTCGAAGCGATATTCTCCGGTTGTGAAATATTGCTCTAACTGTTTATGAGCCTTTTTTATGATAAATGACTTCATCTCGTCATCTCCGGCAATGCCAATATCTGCCCGGGCAGGTATAACGCCCAGGCCGATAAAGACAAGCAGGCTAATAACGGTTAGTCGAGCAAATAAAATCATTGGATTTATCGCTTAATAGAATTGGTAACCGACATCATATCTTCGGCCGATTGTACCATCTTAGAATTTGTCTCATAGGCCCGCTGGGCTTCGATAAGCTGAACCATTTCGGTCACTACATCTACATTGGATCCTTCAAGATAGCCCTGCCGAACATTTCCAAATCCTTCTGATCCGGGATGATCTACAAAGGGCATTCCTGAAGCCTGTGTTTCACTGAACAGATTACCGCCCTCAGCCTTGAGTCCTGCAGGATTCGAAAATCGAGCCAACTCAATTTGCCCCAATTCAATTTCACGATTGTCTCCTCCCATTAGGGCCGTAACAGTCCCATCTTGTGAGATATCCACCGCCTTAGCCTCCATAGGTACTTCAATTTGTTCTACCATAGGCAAACCGGAACTGTTAACTAACATTCCCGAAGAGTCACGGGTAAAGTTTCCGTCACGCGTATAGCCAATTGAACCATCAGGCTTCTCAACGCGGAAAAACCCATCACCGCTAATCGCCATATCCAAAGGATTTCCGGTTTCAGAGATGGACCCCTGCGTAAAATTCCTGATTGTTGACACTGCCTGCGAACCATGCCCAAGCTGCAATCGCGGACTGTCATTGGAAATTCGATTGGCCGAAGCCCCGGCTTTTGAAACAGCAATATCCTCATAAAAAAGATCCTGGAAAGCAATATTGCTCTTTTTAAACCCAGTGGTACTTACGTTTGACAGGTTATTAGCAATATTATCTACCGATTTTTGCTGAGCGCTCATTCCGAGCGAGGCAGTTGTTAAAGCTCTAAAAGGCATAGTGTTATTCGTTTATTGAATTAAAATTTTCCTAATTGCTGTGTAGCTCTACCCATCATTTGATCGGTTGTTGTCATAGCCCGTTGCTGCGACTCAAACATCTTTGTGGTCTTCATCATATCCACCATTTCATTAAGCGGATCTACATTCGAAGATTCATAATAGCCCTGCATAATCTTGCTCGAAGGATCGTCAATCATTGCCCCTTCAGGCGCACTTAAATAGTTACTTCCTCTACGTTGCAACTGGGAAGTATCTTCGACCTGAACAATGCGAAGTTGATCAAACACCTCTCCATCAAGTCGAATAGTTCCATCATCGGCAACCTCCAAGTTAGCCTCATCTCCTCCCCGCCCCGTCGCTTTTAGATACTCAGGCATATGAATAGGTCCGGAGTCGCCCATTACGCGCGATCCATTTTCATCTACGAGAAATCCATTGCTGTTGAAATGCATACGACCGTCCCGTGTCAGCTGAGCACCCTCTGAATTTTCTACCACAAAAAAGCCTTTCCCCTTTATCCCAAAATCCAGGGGATTTCCGGTAGGTTCAAGCACGCCCTGCTGCATATCAACCTGTTGCTGAGGCACGGCTTTCGTTACCATCTGCCCGTCAATACGTTGTTGCACCATTTTTTGGAAAACGTTACTTCCCTTAAAACCCGGTGTATTAATATTTGCAAGGTTATTAGCTGTAACATCCTGCATCTTAGTCAGCATCTGCATCGCCTGCATTTGAGCCTGTAATCGATCAATCATGATGTCTTTGAATGCTTCATTATTTCGTTGTTTAAAAGTCCGGTCGTCCCGGCTGAGGTGTAAGACTTTCAAATTCTATGCCACCAATATTTTTGACCGGCTTATAGTACTTCTTTTTTGCCGGGCAGCTACAACAGGAATTGCTCCTCTTTATATATAATGATGGATTAGCCTCTCTTTTATTTAGCCTAATGAGCTTAACTAAAAGCAATTTGTGCCGAGATAGCGGCAACGGTTAAAAACACCGCTGAAATGGAAATGTTTTCCGTCCGAGTGGATTATTTCTCCCTCACTCCAGTAAATCCCATCCTCATGAGACTTAAATCAATTGTTCTAAATAATGGTACCGTATTTGATATAACAATACGTTATGTCCGATAAACAATCAGATCAAGAAAAAACTGAAGACCCCACGCAGAAGCGGCTTGAGAAAGCACGGGAAGAAGGGCAAGTCGCTATCAGCACCGAAATTTCCTCGGTTATGATAATGGTGGTTTCAGTAATGACGTTCGTGGGCATGGGCGATTTTATGTATGGCCGCTTTGAAGCACTCTTCGAAACCTTCTTTCTAAATGCCCAGCTGGCGCTTGAGAACCAAAATAACGCGATGATTTTCGTGGGAATTGCTTTTCAACATGGGATTGAAGCAATGACGCCCATTCTGATTGCCCTTATTGCTACTGCGTTGGTAGTAAATCTTATTCAAACCAAGGGCGCTTTTTCACTTAAAGCAATTAAGCCAAAACCCGAAAAGCTAAATCCCATTACCGGCATTCAAAACATTTTTTCGAAAAAAGGGCTCATGGAGTTGGTCAAAGGGCTTTTCAAGTTACTAATTATGGGATTCATCGTTTATTTCACGGTCTTTCCCAACATGGAACACTTCGTTTCCTTTTCTGTGATGCCGTTGGAATACAATATTAGCGAGGCAGGAAGCTATGTACTTCTTTTTTTAACCAGAACGTTTGTAGCCCTTACCATCCTCGCCATTATTGATGCGATTTACCAGCAGTATCAGCATAAAGAAGATCTTAAGATGAGCAAGAAAGAAGTGAAGGACGAGCATAAAGAATCCGAAGGAAACCCTGAAATGAAAAACAAGCGAAAACAGATGGGGCGATCCTTTATGCAAAAGCGACTGGATCATGCAGTGATGGACTCGGATGTGGTTGTCACTAACCCTACCCACTATGCCATCGCTCTGCAATATGATCCCGAAAAAAATAATGCCCCTTTGGTGATGGCCAAGGGACAGCGGCTGCGAGCCCAAAAAATTAAAGAATATGCCAAAGAATTTGATATCCCCATAGTAGAAAACAAACCAGTTGCACAAGCCCTTTTTGCTTCGGCCGAGGTAGACCAACACATTCCCGAAGATCTCTATCGGGCTGTCGCCGAAATACTGGCCTACGTCTATAAGCTTAAAAACAAACACAATATTTAACGGTAAGCATGGCTTTCACAAATATTTCAACGAGCAAACTCAAGAGCCGGTTTCTACAAACCGACGTTCTAATTTCATCGAGCATCATTATCATTTTGCTGATAATGATTATCCCCTTTCCCCCGATGCTGATGGACTTCTTCCTGGCACTCAACGTGTCACTGTCCATCATTGTAATGCTGGTGGCCTTTTACACACTCAAGCCGCTTGAGTTTGCTGTATTCCCGGGTATGCTGCTTATTTTAACGCTCTTTCGACTCTCTCTGAACATTGCTTCGACCCGACTTATACTCAGTGAAGGATATGCAGGGTCTATCATTGAATCATTCGGGGGCTTTATTGTCCAAGGCAACTATGTGATAGGGATTATCATCTTTGCTGTACTAATCATTATCAACTTTGTGGTTATTACAAAAGGTGCCACCCGAATTGCTGAGGTGGGAGCACGTTTTACCTTGGATGCGATGCCGGGGAAACAGATGTCTATTGATGCCGACCTAAGTGCAGGACTTATCACCGATCAGGAGGCCAAAAAACGACGTGAGGAAATTGCCCGCGAAGCTGATTTCTATGGTGCCATGGATGGTGCTAGTAAGTTTGTGCGTGGTGATGTTATTGCCGGACTGCTCATTACTTGTATCAATATTATTGGCGGCCTTGTCATTGGAACCGTTCAAAACGGGATGGAAATAGCAGAAGCTGCCAAGCTTTATACGCTATTGACGATCGGGGATGGGTTGGTCTCACAGATTCCCGCCCTGCTCATTTCTACCGCAGCCGGCCTCATTGTTTCGCGCGCCGCTTCGGAAGGAAATTTAAGTGAGGAACTGATCACTCAACTTTTGGGCGATCCCAAAACGCTAATGCTGGGCGCCTGCTTTGTACTTTTCCTCGGTATTATGCCGGGTATGCCTTTTATCCCCTTTGCGTTTATGGGCGGACTCTTCATTGTTCTTGCTTATAAACGACATGAGGATGAAGAACAAGAAAAGACAGCCGAAGCCCAACAAGAGCAAGAACTGCCTGAAGGCGAAACCGATAGTGTAGAAGATTACCTGCTGCTTGATACCCTTGAGCTTGAAATTGGCTATAGTCTTATCTCTATGGTTGAAGAACAGCAGGGTGGTGATCTTCTCGACCGTATTACGTCACTGCGTAAGCAATTGGCTTCGGAGCTGGGGATTATCATACCTTCAGTTCGCATCCGCGACAACGTTCAGCTCGACGCTAACCGTTACATCATTAAAATGCGCGGCATTGAACAAGGTGACGGAGAACTGTTACCAGATTATCATCTGGCCCTTGTTCCTTCCGATTTTGATGCAAATATCCAGGGAATTGAAACTAAAGACCCCACTTTTGGAATGGACGCTATATGGGTAAGCGGAAAAAATAAGTCGGAAGCGGAAAAATTTGGTCTTTCAGTAATTGAGGCCGGGGCCGTTATTACGACTCACCTGATGGAAGTGCTTAAGAAAAATGCTCACAAGCTTATCGACCGTCAAATGGTTAAACGGCTGGTTGATAATATTGAAGAACAGTCTCCTGCACTCGTTGAAGAGCTCGTACCCGAAGGTATGCGCATTGGTGAAATACAGAAAGTACTCAAGCGATTGCTGCGTGAGCGTATTCCTATTAATAACTTAGTTACAATCCTGGAAACACTTGCTGATCACTGCCAGCAAACGCAGAACACCGATATTCTAACAGAATATTGTCGGGCATCACTTTCAGAAATTATAACCAAACGTTTTGTTGGAGAAGACAATGAGATTGTAGTTGTAATGATGGCTTCTAACCTGGAGTCACGACTCATCCAGCAAGCACAGCAGGGCGGACTTAATGCCAATACTCTTGGGCTTGAACCCCATCTTGTAGAGCAACTCTATAAGAATGCCTCCAGCACTTTTGAAGATATGATTCACAAAGGCTATGACCCGATTCTACTGACCTCACCGGTATTGCGACACACTCTTTTCGAGTTTTTGGCACCAATTTTGCCTGATATAAATGTACTGTCGTATAACGACATCAGCCAAAATGTGCAGTTCCAAACATTTGACCGACTGCATATCGAACAAGCGGAATTAAATGAAGCTGCAACAGTATGATACTTAGCAAATTTATAAACAACACCTTCAAAGCTGCTAAAAAAAGCGCGTTGCAAATCTATGGGGATGACTATTCAAAGTTAATGGATATGATGCCCGAAGAGGAAGAAAATGATGAAAATAATCCTTCCGACAAGCGCAAAAGGGAGCAACATGAATCCGCAAACAAAAACCGCCCGATGGACAGGAAAACAACTCGCGGCGTAGTGTTTGAGCGATCTGCTAATACAAAACGGGACAGCAAGCATTCCCCCAATAAGAAATTGGAAAAGAAGCTGGAATCTATCCGCAAATATGCTGCACAACAGGCTGAGGAAAATACCGGAGAAACCTTTGATAAATCAGATACTTCCGCTGATGCCGAACCATCCAGCACAACAGACAAAAAGGGATCAACAACTGAACAATCTCTAAACAACGTCTATAGCAGAAAAGATATCAGGCAACAGAAATCTTCTACTGACAAAAAGAGTCCCAACCAAGAATTTGATACGGTAACTTTAAATAATATGGAACCCCCATCAGAATATGAATCGGAACCGTTATACGACAAATTTGTTGAAGAGCTGCCTAACGGAGTAACTCCAGTTGCCAATAGGAAAGATAAAACAGAAGAAAAAAATCCTGACGATCTCTACAAACGATTAGACAGGTTGGAATCGCTTATACACTTGGCGCTTTCTACCCCGGATACTGCCTATTCTGAACATCCCCTATTTCATAAACTACTGCACAAAGGAGTATCTCAAAAATTAATTCGCGATTGGTTCGAAAGTGTCATTGAACAAGGTATTCAACCGATCCAACAACCCGAACTGTTCTATTCCAAATTGTTGCAACGCATTGATGAGCTACTGCAGCAATCGAAAGCTCAACGCCCCAACAAAACTATATTATTTGCCGGCCGGTCGGGTTCGGGCAAAACTCACTTGATCATGAAACTGGCAGCGCAGTCATTCTTTGGATCAAATAAAGAGATAGCTATTGCATCTTTTGCCCCGATTAATGGAAGTGCCAAAAACCGATACAGTATTCTTGCACCATTTTGCAGCGATCACGGAATTGATTTTTATCGTATTCAAAGCATCGAAAAGGCAAGAGGCACCATCCAAAAGTGGCAGGATTATGATCACGTATTAATCGATACGCCCCCGCTTGAAATGGATGAACAATCACTCGTTGATGACATCAACTCTATTAAGGAATTACATGGGCAAACAAATATTGAAACCCATTACTTGGTGAACACCTCCATCAGCGGCACGGCTTTTAACGATCCCCTGGCAAAAGATATAGAAGCCGATCATATCGCACTTACACACATTGACCAGTCGCTGAAATGGGGTAAAACCGTACAGCTTTTGGCCAATACCGACTACAAGATCCGATATATCAGTAGCGGTCCATCAATTTTGAGTGACCCATTGCCATTTAAACCAGAGAAATTTGCTCGCAAATTATTACGAGCCTAATAGAACGCATTGTATAAAAGACTAAAACAACAAATTGCAGGACTAACAAAACACAAGCACCATGTTATTACGAATTATAGCGGTTATCTCTCTTATCCAGTTCCTATTGCTCATGGTATCAGGCGAAAGCATTAACATCGCCCTGTATCGTGGTCTACTGGTATTCCTGATTTTATTCTCGCTGGTGTACATCTCGATGTTCTTACTGAATATTGTACAGGAAAACACCAACGCGATGTCTAAGGGATCAGCCGCAACTGAAGGCAATAAATCACAGAATAAGAGTGGAGAATCATGATGAGCAACAAATCACTACAGGAACTTGCCGAGCTACACTGCGAAAACCCATCTGATGGTTTGCGAAATGCCATTATTAGTAAGTCTATGCCACTTATCCGCAGTATCATTGGCAAAATCAACATACCTGACCAACCGCTAACACAACAAGAAGATATTGAAAGTGCCGGCATAAGCGGACTCATTCAAGCGATGGATTCATATGACTGCAGCAGAAACATTAAGTTTAATACTTTTGTCTACTATCGCATCCGCGGTAATATCATCGACTATCTTCGCAAAATTGATCAGTTACCACGCCAAAAACGCAAAGATTACGGCACCGTCAAGAAAGTAATTAAAGAGCTATCACAACAGCTTGGTCGTCAGCCCAGCGACGGGGAAGTAGCTCGCGAACTAGACATGGACATCGAAGATTATCGTCAATTGTTATCTAACGTACAAACGCGTAACGCCCTGTCGCTCGACAGCAGCTTTAACAACGACGACTCGAATTCATTTTACGAGGTACATGAAAACACCGATGTAGAAATGCCCGACCAGGATCTGGTTAATAAAGAACGGGCTCAAATCCTCAAAGAAAAAATTGGCCAGCTCGGGGAACGCGATCGTCTCATCCTCACACTCTACTACTACGAGGATATGACCATGCAGGAAGTGGCCCTACTACTTGAACTATCCGAAGCTCGAATATCCCAGCTGATCGGCCAGATTCTTGTTCAGCTCAAAGGAGATTTAATAAAAGAAAAAGTAACGGTAGAATAAGCCTTTTACTTTAGCGAGCATATTCACCGAGGTATATTCCCCTTTTGGGTTGGGGCTATTGTACATCTTTATCTTTTTATCCACCTTACAGACAACGCCCTCAGCTTATAGCCCTTATCTCCATCGGCTGGTGGTACACTATTATACTGCACTCCCTATATAGCCCACCTAAGGATAAACGGTTTCCTTAAAAGCCTCACCTTCCTTCGCATTCTTCGAAAGAATGCGATACTGATACTCACCTCAATATTCGGATTAACCAAATGTACTTATTATGATAAATAGAGATAGGTGTAGAGGTATTCATACGAACTATCAGGCCATGGTACCCAACAGTTTCACCAGGTACTGGAACAGCCTATCGAACATCTTCCCAAAGGCATCCGGCATATAAGGAAACATCCAAGAAAGCAGCGTAAAGCCCAGCAATAACTTAATAGGAATAGCAATAAAGAGAATATTCGCCTGAGGCATAATACGTGCAAAAATAGCCAGGGAGAGGTCTAAAATAAAAAGCACGACCAAGAATGGAGCTGCAATCTGAACAGCTATTACAAAGAGATAGTTTGCTACCTCAAGCATAAACGGACCTGCCTGCTTTAGCTCTGCCTGGTTAAGAGGAATAACCTCAAAGCTTTTTACCAACCCATTAATAAAGATCTTGTCTCCATCCATCGACAAGAAAACCAAGACGGCAAGCATTGTAAATAGATTGCCCACAATATCAGTCTTCTGCTGAGACATTGCATCTACAATCTGGGCAAAGCTTAAGGTGATCTTAAGACTAATAAGCCGTCCCGCCATCTCGATACCCGCAAAGATCAGCTGTCCCACTAATCCCAGGGCAACCCCCACCAGCAACTCCAAAACAATTGCCGTAACAACAAAGGGAAGCGTTGGCTGTAATGGTCCCAACACACTTTCTTCCGGGATAACAAAAGAAATAATAAAGGTAAGTATCAGTGCAAAAAAAAGCTTAACCCTGCGTGGAAAAGCAGCAGAATTAAAATAAGGCGCCGTCATGATGAGGCTGCTTATGCGGACAAATATCAGGAACAGTGCTAATACAAAGTTGGACGACAGCAGCGTCATAATACCACCGTTATCTTCTTACCGGATGGCATTCTAATTAACCAACTCAGGGATTATCTCAAAAATACGTTCTGTAAATCCGATGGCATATTGCAACATAAAACCAAATGAAAGGAATAGAATAATAGCAACTATCGCCATCTTAGGCACATAACTAAGGGTAAGCTCCTGGATAGAAGTTGCCGCCTGAAAAATAGCAACGGCTAAACCAACTACTACTGCTGCTATCAACGGCGGTGCAGACAAAGCCACTACCGCTGTTAACATCTCTTGTAACCAAAATAATGCCGTTTCTGTATTCATAATCTTTTATTCCTTATTAATTAAAACTTTGTACCAGGGATTGTACAAGCAGATACCATCCGTCTGTAAGTACAAACACCAGTATTTTAAACGGCAGTGACACCAACACCGGGGGCAAGAACATGATACCCATAGAGAGCAGCACCGCAGCTACAACCAAATCAATTACTACGAACGGCAGGTATATCATAAAGCCGATCTGGAAAGCCACTCGTAGCTCACTCATCACAAAAGAAGGAACCACAATATAAAAGGGGATTTCTTCTGTGCTGCTTACTGATTCCATATCCACCATGTCCATAAAAAAGAGCAGTTCCTTTTCGCGCGTCTGCTTAACCATAAACTCCTTGAGGGGTGTTGAGGCCTCTCCCAACGCTTCCATCTGAGTTATTTCCTCATTTAGATAAGGCTGCACTGCTTGTTCATTGACTTGCTCAAAAGTGGGCATCATGATAAAAATGGTAAGAAACAGTGCCAACCCTATTAAAACCTTATTAGGCGGCGACTGCTGGGTACCCAGTCCCATCCGTAGAAAGAAAAACACCACAACAATACGGGTAAAACTGGTCATCATCGTAATAAATGCAGACCCAAACGACAGAATGGTGACCAGAATTAATGCCTGGATGGCGACTGAAAGATCTTCGCCCTCCATCCCTAAATCGATAGGAGGTGTTGCCTGCAAAAATGCTGTCATATTAAAGCCTGCATACGAGAGCGAACTTGCCCATCCGCTGGCCGGTAGAATTAACACCAACAGACCGGTGATAATCCCAATTTTTTTCCACGAAATAGTACCAAAAATATTCATATTACGACATCTGACTCTTAAAAAGCTTCCCAAACAAGTCCTTATTTTCTGAAGCCTGCTCATGCGTTTCTTCCTTCCATTCCTCCTGCGGGTAACGGTGCAGCAAATTCACTGTATTTGATGTAACCCCTACTACCCATATCTCTTCATTTATCTGGATAATTTTGAGTTTAGCCCCTTCACCAAGCACTTGGCTATCCAGTTCGCGGCCCCTGTTCTTTGTATGTCCCGACTGTTTGCGATCAACCCAGAACCAAACCATGATTAACACAACAAGCAGCACTAAAAAGGTGATGAGACCATTGGTAAATACCCCTGATGACTGCTCATAAGATTGAATCTCTTTGGCCTGCTCCTCTTGCCCTTTGGTTGAAATAACCTCGGCTGAATCAGTCTGGGCTTGCGAGGCAATATATTCTTCAGCTCCCGGACCCTGGTTGTAATCGACATGCGATAAGGTAAACAACCACATCAGCAAAAGTATGACCGCCAATCCAAGAACAATTTTTAGAATTTTGCCGGGTGCAACATCCAGCGAAGAAAGCTTATCCCTCAGGTCCATTCTTAATCTTTGCTAAACGTTTCTTTGTAGTTACCAAGCTCGATATACGAACTCCAAAGTGTTCATCAATCACCACCACTTCGCCCAGTGCAATGCGGTTGCCATTTACCAGAATATCAACCGGTTCACCGGCCAGCTTTTCGAGCTCGATCACAGAACCTTTGGCCAGTTCCAGTACCTTGCCCAACGGCAGTTCAATACGACCCAGCTCAACAGACACGTCAAGATCCACATCCTTTAACAGATCCATGCTGTGAACTTCTCCATTGCCGTTTCCATTCTCTTCGGCAAATTCTGCAAATTCGATATGACGCGCCGATATCACCTTCTCTTTCTTCCGCTCTTTGGGCTCGGCTCTTGTATTGATGGTAGAAAATTCCTCATCATCACTTTCTTCAAGCGAGCTCAGTTCACTGATTGCTTCCTCTTCAGATTCATCCTGATCATCTTCAACAGGTTCTTCCTCTTCTTTTTCTATCTCTGTTTCCGGATCGCCCAGCAGAAATTCGGCCCGAACCACCTCATCAGCAATGCCTTCGATATCAAGCTTCGTCCAAATATACTTTTCATGACACAGCTCTTCCTGCATCTCTACTTTCGACAACACCTTTACATCACTAAAATCAAACTCCAACCCGTTTGATGCAGCTTCTTCCTTAATAGCAGCGGCAAGGTCATCGGCAAAGTCTTCAAGCAATCCGATGGTTTGCTCATTTTTCTCTTTCTCTTCAATTCCCAGCATAATACTTGATAGCAGCCCAAACCATTCTTGGTCAAGTACGATAATTACATCAGAGCTAATATTCTGCTCCCGGGCATACAGATATACATCGGTATTATTGAGATGCTCTAAGGCAATGTCATTTTTTACTTCCTGAAAAGCATCTACTTCTATATTAGTTTCTTCAAGCAAAATAGAGGTCAAAAACTCCTCTATTGTTGGTACATATTGCTCTAAGGTTTCTTTTAGGATATCCATAATTAAACTTTATATAACTTCCTGTTCGTTAATCTCTTCTATCATGTCATAAATTTTGACAGCTCGGCGTCCGCGTAAAACTCCCGGATAGGCCGACATCTTGTGAACATTATTTACCTTCACCTTCAACGGTTGATCGGTACGCTGTTCAAGCGGTATTACATCTCCTTCTTTAAGGTCGAGAATATTCTGCACAGAGAGGGTGGTTTCCCCCAGAAGTGGCTTAATACTAACGCCGGCATTCGAAAGGGTATATTTATATGATTCCAGCTGCTCTTCGGAAAGCTCTACCGTTTCGGTCTTTTTTCCCTTCTTGAGCACCGAATTATTCATCGCCTCTTTTAAAAGGCTATAGGGGTAAGAAAGGTGAAAATTGACCTTACGGTCACCAAAAGTCACCGAAATTCCTACAACAATGGTGGGATCAACCGAAGCCAAATGAATATTCTCGGGCTTGCTCTCGTACGTTGAAGACTTAATTTTGAACTCCATATAGGGTTCCCAAGCCTTCATAATTTCATCATTGATATTCCGTACGATACGAGAAATAATTTTCTCTTCAATTATGGTAAGCGTACGACGTTCCGAAAGGTCTCCTCCATATCCACCGCTCTGTCGCTCCACAAGGTGAATACAGAATCCCGGAGGCATCACCATAATAATATTGCCCGAAGAATCATCAACAGACAACAAATAAATTACACTCGGGCTTTTAATCTTATTGATGAATTTGCTTGAGGAAATCTGTTCGATTTTCTCCAAACTCACATCCACTTTTGCACGCAAAGCACTGCTAAAAATACGGCTGACACTTCGAGCAAAAATATCGTGCAGCGAACGGAGATTTCGCATAATCTCCTTACTAAACAGCTTTGGCTGTTTAAAGTCGTAGGTCTCTACATATTTAACATCTGCAAGCTGCTGCCCAGACTCTGGCGATTCCATAAATTTTGTTTCGTTCGGATATTAATTCCATCATTGCATTACATATTTAGAGTAGTACAAATTGCGTACCGAACGGGAATCTATTGCATCATTAATTATTTGTATAAGCTCTACACGCAGATCTTCCTTGTCCTTAATACCCTGCAGCTCAGTTACTGTTTTGGCAGACAGGTACTTTATGATGTTATTCCGAATCTTGGATCGGTGCTCTTCAATCACCGCCTGATCCTCTATACTGTCCAGTTCAAGGGATAATTGCACCAACAAATAGCGCTGGCCATTGGTATTTGCAGGATTTATGATGATCTCATTGAGCTCTGCTTTACCGTGCTCTACCGGCACTAAACTTTGCGTATAGTCATAAATAGCATCATAATTTTTATTCACAATGGAATAAGCGACAAATACTTGACCCAAAACCAGAAACAAAATCAGGAAATATTTTCCAAATCGTCGAAAAATTGACTGCTTGGATATCTTCTTATCTTTTATTGAAGTTTTCTTATTTGCCATAGAAAATTACCTCTTAATTCATTTGTTTCATCACAACCTTGCGAAGCGAATCGACATTCAATTTGGTCATATCAACTTTTATTGGCTGTCCCTTCTGCTCATAATTGATATATATCTCTACCCGCCTGTTTCGTCGACGTCCCTCGGGGGTTTCATTCGTATCTACCGGTCGATATTCGCCATAGCTGCTTGCCTCAAACTTGTCTGAAGAAAGATCTGCCGCATCACTTACAAATAATACTACTGATACGGCTCGCGCCGCACCCAGGTGCCAATTGGTACGATAAATTGAATTCTCTGATATAGGGACATTGTCTGTATGACCGTGAGTCTTAACTTCCCGAACATCGGGACCAATAGCTTCTGCAATCCGCTTCAATACCGTTTCTGAACGCGCTAAGAGCTTTGCAGAACCACTATTGAAGGTCAATGAATCATTGAGCGTTATCTTTACTCCTTCATCTGTTTGTTCAATATTTGCTTCCTCTGAATATCCCTGCTCTTCCAAGAACTTTTGTACTTCCTGCCATTCTTCTCTCATTTGTCCATCATCCTGCTTTTTGCTGGCTGCCTCTTTATCAAATACAACGCTGGTGGAAGATTGAAAGTAAGACATGATATCGTTGAATGTAGACTCATCAATACCGGGAGTCATAACATACAGCAGTACAAAAAAGACTAACAACAGCGTAACCATGTCGCTGTATGTTGTTAGCCAGTTTCCAGTTCCAGATTCTCGTTCAATTTCTCCCATTCTTCAGTCTGATATTTAGGCCATTTTTGGTAAAGTCGATCTACACGGTCTGTGCCATATGATAGTTTTTCGTGATATTTCTTGTATTCTGCTCGTTTTTTAGGTTCAAGATATATGAGCATCTTATTTTCCATAATACGCGGGTTCTCTTCTTCAACCATCGAAAGAACACCCACACGAAACATCTCTTTTCGATTCAAATCTAACTTGCTCAAATACTCCAGTTTTCCGGCCAGCGGCCCTAACACCATGTTCGCAAATATCGTCCCGTAAAGGGTGGTAATGAGAGCAACCGCAAGGCCGGCTCCCAGTGACTTAGGATCATCAATATTTTGAAGCATCAGGATCATGCCAATTAATGTTCCAATCATGCCAAATGCAGGCGCATATTCCGACATTGAATCCAATACCTTCACCGATATTGATAATTGCCGCTCTTGACTTTGAATTTCATCATCAAGGATATTTCCCAAACTGTCTTTGCTGTACCCATCAACGGCCAGCTGAAGCGCATTTTTCAAGAAATCATTTTCGATACTGCCTATTTCATCGTCAAGCGTAAGAATACCGTCGGTTCTTACCTTCTTGGCAAACATACGCATCAATTCCATGTCGGTCCGTAAATCAACCGACTTAGCCCCCATCATTTTGCTAATCACCTTAAAACTATACTTAATATTTTCGTAGCTATAGTTTACCAGTGTGGCAGCTAAAACACCGCCGACAACTATCAGGACTGATGAAATACTCACAAATATCATCAGGTTTCCCTGTAGAACAATTGCCAGCAAAATTAACGTGAACCCTGATACGAATCCTATGATGGTTGATCTATCTAACATAGGTAAGGTTATCGTCTAATTAACTCTTTTCTTAATAAGAAAATTAGAAAAGGAGGACGATACCCGGAATTGGCACTTAAGGTTCATGCAAATTCTTGCGTATAGATATGCTATTTAATGATTTTATTACACCAAATATGACCGAATATAAAAAACCCCGTGTCTGTATCTCCCAATACAAACCCGGGGCGTTAGCTACCTGTCAATTATAAAATTAGCTTCTTACATTATTACCGCTTGAGATTCACCGCCTCAGTCAGCATCTCATCAGAAGTACTGATAACACGTGCACTTGACTGATAGGCTCGCTGCGAAGTAATCATCTCTGTAAACTCCTGGGCCAAATCAACGTTTGAGCCCTCCAGAGATCCCGACTGAATACTGCTGTTTGCTACGTTATCAGCAGTATCTACAAACACTTCGCCGGCTGCGGATGTAGCCCTAAATAGGCCTCCGCCAACCATCTCCAATCCATCTTCATTCTGGACATTACCGAGAGCCAGTTGGGCCAAATTCTGGTTTTGACCATTATCGTACACTCCTTGCACGCGTCCGTCACCGTCGATGCGCACATCTACAAGGGCTCCCTGGGTATAGCCATCCTGACTTAATACCTTCGCGGTATTAGCACCTGCATATTGCGTAAAATCGGTCCCTTCAGCACCTCCAAGGTTTACCTCAAAGCTGGAGGTACTTGCACCATTACCCGGATTAAATTCAATATTAAATGTATCCCCGGAATCAATCTGTCCCAGCTCGTCAAAGGTTACGGTACCAGTTGCTGCTCCACCCGTAATTTCTTCTCCATCAGCAAAGGTGGCTTCATAATCCCATTCATTGGGACCAGTTTGCGTAAAATCAACCAACAGTGAGTGCTCTTGGCCGAGGTCGTCATATACGGTAGTACTCATTGTTTTAGCACCCGTTTGACCTTCTTGGGTTATCTGGAATCCCGGAGTATTCATATCACCGGTTCCGCCGCTTATGGTAATTGAATCTACATCAAGTTCACTGTCACCCAGCGAATTAGACTTTAACTTCAACATACCATCGACCAGTGTTAATTCTCCTTCACTGATATTTCCATTTAAGCCGGTAACGACATCTCCGAGAGTATCATTGGCACCCGTCAAGTTGTAATCAGCTGTTTGCGTATTTCCATCACCATCTACATAGTTAACGGTGATCGTTTCACTGCCATCGAAGTTGGTAGTAGTTTGACTCAAGTTATTGAGCTCGGTTGTTGATGATGCGATGTTGCCACTCCCATCAGTGAATGAACTCTGAGCCTGAACGATCTGTGCAGTACTTGTATTCGAATTCAAATTACCGCCTACGTTTACCTCGCTGGTTCTTTGAGGTTCTAACACATTTTCAAAATCTACTCTGATATTGTCGGTTGCTCCCCCGCCAAGAATATTTCCAGAGTCGTTGGCATTATATCCCTGCACGTAGTTACCCGTTTGATCTACCAGGTTACCATCTTTATTAAAGGTGAAATTTCCTGCTCGTGTCATGAGGTCCTGCGACCCGTTATTCACCACAAAATATCCATCTCCTTCGATAGCAAGATCAGTCGTTTTCCCCGTGTTCTCGATGGTACCCTGACTAAAATCACGATCTACAGAAGCTACGCGAACTCCCAGCCCTACCTGATTACTCAGTGAAGGAGCCGACTCTCCGCCTCCCGAACCACCAATATTTTCATTCATTAATTCCGAAAAGGTAACTCTCGAAGATTTAAATCCGGTAGTATCCACATTCGAAATATTGTTTCCAATAGCATCCATCTTAGTTTGGAAACTCTTTAATCCACTTACACCTGAATTTAGCGATTTAATTAAAGACATAACTTATTCCTTATTTTATAATTACAGCTTTCTACTACTAATATTCACTGTCTGATTGTTGTTAAACTGATTCGTTTGTATTCCTGATTATTGTTTACTTGCTGCTACTGTTTCTATATCACCGATTGGCACTTCTACGCCGTCAATTGAAACCCTAACCCCATTGCCGGTAAACCGTACCTTATTGGCGGTTCCTTCTATAAACATTCGTGCTTTGACACTGTCATCACCGTTAGTGGCGTTAATCTCCACATTGTACTGTCCGTCAGGTACATCTACGCCGTCATTACTTTTACCGTCCCAACTCCAGCTATTGTCTCCTTCTGTAGCACCATCAATTGTTTCGCGACGTACTTCATTTCCTGAAGAATCACGAATAACAATCTCCACTTCACTTGCAGAATTATTCAAATCATAGTTGATATTGGCATCTTGGCCGGCTTGCAAATTCACTTTGCTACTCAATGCCCGCACCTCCTTGCCCGTCAGTGACGATGCCATCGAGTTCGTCAACTCTGCACGCATTAACTGCTGACTTTGACTCAACTCTGACAATCCATTATTAACCCCTATAAGCTGCTCAACTGAATTAAACTGGGCCAACTGCGAGGCAAACTCTTTGCCATCCATGGGATTAATTGGATCCTGATTCTGCATCTGTGCTACCAGAAGCTGCAAAAACTGATCTTGTCCCAGCTTATTACTCCCCGTTAGGGACTTATCATTTTGCGATGCTAATTGTGACTGTGCATTAACCTGTCCTATATCCATAACACTATGATATTCATTAATTTATGCGGTCCATTCCATTTGGTTGTATCCAAAATTGCGGACTGTTTTTGTACGTATTTCTTCTGCTGTTTCTACTGTTACACCTTTTGTTCCAAAATTATTTCTGTAGTTCCGTTTACGATCAGATGACTCTGTATCTTCTGAAAACTGTGACTCTTCTCCCTGCTGCTGACTTTCAAATTGCAGGTCCACTTCAGAACCAAACTCCTGCCTCAAATGCTCACGAATCTGCTGTAAGTTCTGCTGCAAAAGCTTGCTCAAGTCAAGGTTCATCGAACCCATTTTGACCTGTAGCACGCCTTTCGACTCTCGAACCGAAAGCTGAATATTTTTTCCATCATCCAGCGTAAAGTTATGCTTCTGCCAATTACTACTATCTCCTTTAGAAGAAGAGGCCGCCTGTTGAATACGTTGCGTTAAGCCGGGCAGTATCCTTTTTCGCAATGATGCATTTGTTATGGGCATCTGTCCCAGTCGCACCGAACTGGCTTTTGATTCCTTGTCGGAGGACGAGTCCATTGTTTTCGAAAGCTGTTCTTCCCAGTTTATTTTCTGCTCTTCTAAACTTGGATTTGCTTCGCCAACCGAAATACCCGAAAAGTTCTGCACATCAAGAGGCTTGGCTTGCTTTTGAGCATTAACGCTCGAAATTCCCAAACGGCTTAGCAGCTTATTCCTTCCTTCTGATGATTCCTTTCCTAATCCTTGCTTGCTATTTTCTGCTTCGTTCTTTCCTTTTTCCTGCTGTACACTCTTCATTTCCAACCCCTTAGTAGAAATTGTCGAGGCATTATTTTTCTGGAAGAACGGATCGATTACTTTCTTCTGCTGCTCTGTTAATTCCGTCTTTGCCGTTTGCCCACCCTCAAGCTGTACGCCTGCCTGAATTTTCCCAGGCTTCGCACTTTGGTCTTTTACCTTCTGCCCTTCATTAGTCTGTTTCACAGCTTCCGGTTGCATCGCACGACCAGCAAAACCTTGAGCTTTCTCAAACGATTTATCCAGACTATCTATAGTCCCTTTTGGGAGGTCATTGCCTTTCTTTTGTGAAGATTGCTCTGCTGATTCTGCTTTCTCCTTTCCTGTTACTTGCACATCCCCCAGGTTAGGCCCAGAATTTTGCTGTCCCTCTTCCATTTTATCGAATGACCCATTGGGTTTTGAAAACACTTCTTTCTTCTCCGAGGCAAGCTCAGTCTTTTTGTTACTTACAGCTGATTCTGTTCTCTCTTTATTATTTTGGGAATTGCCCTCATTCCCCTCCACATTCTCATCTGAACCATCAATACCTGTTAGAACTTCTTTGTTAACAGATTCTGCTTTCTCATTTTTTATCCCTTTTAAATTCTCCAAAACAGGCTTATCAATATTACCTTTTGAATCGGACTCTTGTTTGGCAGAAATTTTCTGATTCGAAGTCTTCTTCAGCTCCCCGTTTTCTTCTACCTGCTTTCCGGAGCCCTCTACTATACTACTATCCAACTCCTTAGACATTGAATCCTTAGATCCATTGCTATCATTCGTATTCTCTTTTGTATCAACTTTTGACTCCTCAACCAACTGCCTATCACTCGATTCAGATTTTCCCTTTTGATCCTGAACCTTTGTTTCATCTTCAGACGGAGTCTCACTCGTATCACCCGTAAGCTGATTTTTTATATTCTGGAACTCCTTCTGCAGTTCTTTGAGAATAGTATGGTCAACCTGTTGTAGATTTTCAGCATCTACTTCTCCCATGGCTGTGAAGGATCCTCCAAGAACATTTTTCTGGATAGCCTCTTCTTCAACAAGTTCTCCCTGTTCTGAGGAAGTATCAGACAAGCCCAACAGCTGTTGTCTTACTTTGCCTGATGAACTCTCATCTTGCAAAGAGAGTAACAGTGATTTAAAAACCGCTTTAGAAGAATTCTCTCCTCCCTCATTATTACCTCCCAATACCTCTTCTCCGGAAGTAACATTTCCGCCACTAATATTTGATAATAACTTACTTAACATTATAGCACCTCAGACATCAATTTTGCTGCACGATCAGACTCAAGAGATTGCAAAAGTTTTTTTCGCTGCAATCCAGATCCCGCTTTAAAAATTTTCACTAACTGTTCATCACTCATTTTGTTCAATATCGGAGACAAACTCTCGATATCCAGGTCGAGCAAACTTTTAATATTCTCTGAAAACTCTTCTTCAGATATCTCTGTATCAGCTGTTAAAACTTCATTCGCTGAAGAATCTCTTTGGACAAGCTGTTGAGTAAGTGAATCATTAACTATCGTCAATGAATCTACTTTCATTTTCAATTCTTGAATATCCTTTTGGAATCGGCTCACCTTTTCTTCCATCGTTGCATAATCTTCTCCAAGATCCTCAATAGTATCACCTCTTGCGGCTGTAGGACGAAAAGTCGACATCGTTACATCTGTTGAATCGCCAATGACAAAATCATCGCTATACTTTTCCGCCACCTCCTTATGTTTCTCCTCGTTGACGTATGGGAATAAAAAGTAGATAGCTATAACCATCGGGAGCAATGGCACAAAAATGTATCCCAGAATTTTAAGAACTTTTTTAATTGACATAATTATTATCTACTAAACGTTTGCGTTGCAACCTCGTCCATTACTTTTCGCTGTTGCTTCGACATCTCCTCCAAAAATATTTCCCGTTCTCCCTCTTTAACTTTTTCCATGATATGTCGCTTTTTATGAACATCAGCTAACTTATCTCGCTGTTGATCAACGGCTTTTTTTACCGATTCAAGGCTGCTATTTACTTTCTTTACCTTATTATGCAAGTCATTGATGTACTGCTGCTTGCGCTGTAAATCGTGCAAATTTTCATAGGTGCTATTCCCATTTTCATTCATGTGACTTTCAAGCTTTCGCTTCAATTTTTCTTTAAGCGCATTTAAATGCTTCTTCTTATTCAACTTTTCTGCAAGCTTCTGCTTCTGAACTTTTTCCTCATGCTCTCGCACTTTTAAAACTGACTCCAACGAAAACTCAAACTTCATAGTGCTTTAGTCCTTTCTATTCAATTATTTTTTTAAGCGAATCCCACAGATTACTGTCGAAGTCCGCTTCGTTAATATCTTGTATCAAAAATGATTCCAAATCCTCACGTTTTTCCACTGCCTTATCAATCTGGGGATTAGAACCTTCCACATAAGCCCCGATATTGATTAGGTTTTCAGCTTCGCGATAGGTGGTTATCATATCCCGAACCTTTCCGGCCAATTCCCTTTGTTCCTGGGTCACAATATTGGGCATAACCCTCGAAATACTTTCGGGAACATCAATAGCAGGATAATGATTTTTATGGGCCAATCGCCTTGAGAGCACAATATGACCGTCCAAAATGGATCGTACAGCATCAGCAATGGGCTCATTCATATCATCACTGTCAACCAACACCGTATATATTCCTGTGATGCTTCCACTCGATGTTTTGCCTACTCGTTCAAGAAATTTAGGGAGCATAGAAAAGACACTTGGCGTGTAACCTTTGGTCGTTGGAGGTTCACCGGTAGCCAACCCTACTTCCCGTTGGGCCATAGCCACACGCGTCACCGAATCCATCATTAAAAGGACATTTTTTCCTCTGTCACGGAAATATTCTGCTATAGAAGTTGCCGTATACGCCGCTTTAATTCTACTCATCGCTGACTTATCCGATGTTTCTGCCACAATAATCGACCGTTCCAGCAGCTCCTCATCAAGTATATCATCAATAAATTCCTGTACTTCGCGTCCACGCTCACCAATAAGCGCAATAACATTAATATCGGCATCAGAATGGCGGGCAATCATCCCCAGTAAAACACTTTTTCCAACTCCCGATCCGGCAAATAATCCAACACGCTGACCCTTTCCAATCGTATTCAAGGCATCAATCGCTCGAATTCCGGTACTCATGATATCGTCGATGGGCTCACGCTCAACCGGGGATGGAGGATCGTTATGTACCGGTTCTTGGTGTCCACTTAAAATCGGGCCTTTTTGGTCAATGGGATCTCCATTAGCATCGACAACGCGTCCCAACATCTCAGGGCCGACAGAAATTGTCAGCGACTGTCCCATATACTCAACCTTACACCCTGACTGCATCCCTTTGATACTTTCATACGGCATCAGCAATGCATACTGATCTTCGAGCCCAACCACTTCGGCGGGTATTACATTGTCCATAATATTCTCGATGCCATAGACTTCACCGACACTTGCCTGCAATCCCGTACATTTAATAATAGTACCTACAATGGATGCAACCTTTCCATACCTCTTGCTGCCATTTGTAAAGCCATCAAGATGACGTCGTATCTGCTCGATATGCGTTTGGAGATCTGTAGTTTCTGTCATTTCCATGAAGGCAGGGTCATATTTTCTTTCAGATCGGCAAGTTTTTCCCTAAATCGATAGACTACCGTTTCCTTCTGGGTCTCAAACTCAAATTCTCCGGGGTTGCAGTCCTCATTTATCCGGATAGAAAGCGAAAGTTCGGGCGCATATTTTTCAACCAACTCTTCTACATATCGGTAGTCCTCCTCACTCACCCAAAGCTGAGGCTTGATATTACCTTCTGTCTCATGCAGCAGGCCTGACAACTCCTCTTCGAGCTGTTCACGTATAGCCGAATTTTCTACGGGGAGACCCACGATCTTTTCAACCATATCAAACACCAGATCCAGCAAGCCCGGATTTAACAATTCGTGCTGCTCTTTCCACTCCCGGTGTGCCTTTCCAACCAGGTGTTCCAAACGATCAATCTTATCCTCAACTTGTTGTTCAGCTTCTTCAAAGCCCTCCTGATATCCCTGCTCACGACCTTTTTCGAATGCTTCTTTTCGGGCTTTTGCCAATCGCTTTTTCCACTTGGCATCGCGCTTCTCAATAAGCTGTTTGACATCCACCTTCTTCTCTGAAGGGGGTTCTGGACTCTTGCTCTTTTTAGACTTTTTGTACCCCTTGCCGTCAAACGCCATTTCATAGTCGAGCGGATGATCATCCTCCTCGTACCAATTAATCTCTTCGGTATGTAAAATCTTCTGATCTTCCATGGTACGCTATTCAACAATTTCTTCTTCGCCCATCTTGCGGGTAGTAATCTGTCCTTCTTCTTCGAGCTGCTTAATTTTTCGAATGATTCGTGACTGAGCCTCTTTCACATCTTTAAGCGGTACAGGTCCAAGAGCGTCCATGTCTTCCTGCAGCATGGCCCCGGCACGATCCGACATATTTTCCAAGAATTTCTTTTTTACATCCTCGTCCACACCTTTCAGACCCATAACAAGATCGGTTTTTTCCATCTCGTTAATGATCGTTTGTACCGTTCGATCGTTGAAGTATAGAATATCTTCGAAGAGGAACATTTGTTGCTTGATGTCATCAGCAAGCTGTGCATCGCGCTCTTGAATTTTGCCTAAAATATGGCGTTCAACTGAAATCTCAGCTTCATTAAGGATCTGTGCCACAGCATCTGTCCCACTTTTAATGCGATCACCCACGGTGTACATACCTCCCATCTGTTCTTTAATAACCTCTTCTATCTCTTCTATTACATCAGTAGAAATTTTTTCCATAGTGGTAAGACGATAAATTACTTCTGCCTGTAAATCACCGTCAAGATGCCCTAATATTTCGGCCGTACGCTTTTCATCCAATTGAGAAAAAATGAGGGCAATCACCTGTGGATGTTCATTTTTCAAGAAATTAGTAATCTGGGTTATTTTGCTTTCCTGAAAATCGGCAAAGGCCGTATTTTCAGAATTTGCCTTCAGCTTTTGGCGCACCTTCTCTGAATCTATATCATCACCCAGCTCTTCCAACAACTGATTTGCATAGTCCTGTCCCCCCTCCAGTAGCAACTCATCGTTCGACATCATCCGGTAATATTCACTCATTACCGAGTCTACGACATTGGGCTTTATATTATCCATTCCTGCGATAGCAAGGGTAACAGCCTCAATTTCTTGTTCTTTCATATATCTAAATAGCGGTGTGGCATTCTTCGTACCCAAATTGGTAATGAAAATTGCTGCCTTCTCAGCCCCGGTTAGCTGATCTACCTTACTGATGACTCGTTTCTTATTCTGCTGTGCCATTCCGCTCTATTCTTCGTCTGTTGAAATTAACATTGCGCGTACAATTTTTGCTGCCTTTTCAGGTTTCATATCAACCATATTTACAATCTCTTCCATATCATACTTCTTACCTTCCAAGGCCCGCATTTCTTCGTTTTCTTCTTCACCCATAAGCTCTTCTTTATTCATATCCTGTAGTTCAGGATCCATCTTTCCATCCGTAAATACTTCTTGGCCATCTCCACCAAATGGCGACTGCAGTGCCAATCCCTGCTGTCCGCTCATCTGGCGACGGATACCAAATAACAGCCAAGCAATTAATCCAAGTGTTACAAAGATCACAGCCCATCGCAGAACCCGTGACCAAGGCCAAGCACCATCAACAAATTGTCCTCTTGGTGCTTGCTGTCCCGGCTCCCAGAATTCAACTTGCCGAATGGTGATTTTATCACCCCGTTTGGCTTGGATCCCCAATGCCGAGGTAATCACTTCCCGAAATTCCTGTAACTCTTCATCACTATAGGGCTCCGTTTCATACACGGTTTCCCCTCCTTCATTTACCGACTCAATCTGCTTGTGATTTATCAGTACCGAAGCTGAAATATTGGTGATTTCGCCTTGTGCTTTCTTGTATACCTCTTTGGTTTCACTAACTTCATAATTTCGAGTTCGCGAACTGCTCTCATTTTCACTTGATGATATAACTGAAGTTTCTCCGCGATCATTAACAGGAGTAAACTCATCCATAGGCACCAATTCCGATCCTTCCTGGGTTTGCACCTGCTCATCGCGCTGCTCCGAAATCAGGGTCCTGCTTTCAGGATCAATCTTATTAGATTCACGAACCAAACTGTCAAAATTTTGATCGACTGAAACACGAACAATACTATTCCCCGGGCCCAGAACTCGATCCAGCATAGTTTGTCCGCGATGTGTTAAATAGTTTTCAGCCTTCTGTTCCGACTTCATCCAAGACTCTTCAGAGGCAAAGCCACTATTACCCTGCTTATCATCTGTCAACCGATTACCCGCATGGTCTACGACTGTCACATCCTTGGCCTCTAACCCTTCAACACTACCCGCTATCAGCGAAGTAATGCCCTCTACCCTGGTTTTATCAAGACGTTCTCCTCGTTTAAGAGTTAGCAGCACAGAGGCCGAAGCTTTGACTGTAGTCTCTTGAAAAGGTGATCGTTCCGGTAATACCAGATGTATTCGTGACGACTTCACCTGTTGCAGGCTATTCACTGATCGGGAAAGCTCACCCTCCAGTGCTCGCTTGTTATTGAGCTGCTGCATATAGTCAGTCATTCCAAGCGAATTATTGTCGAAAAGCTCATATCCTTTCATGTCAGATTGCGGCGCTCCCAACGGGGCCAGTTCAAGTCGAAGTTGGTCCACGCGTTCGCCGGGCACGTAAATCGACTTTCCGCCATTATCCAATTCATAATTCACCCCGCGCTCATCCAGCTCTGTAACAATCTGCTGGGCTGCATCTTGTTCAAGGGATCCAAATAACAGCGTATAGCTGGGACTTAATGCCCAATAAAAAACCGTTCCGGCAAAAATGAGGATCGCCACAATTAAGCCGAAAAACAGCGTACGCTGTGCTGCGGACAGCGGTTCAAGAAATTCTTTAAACTTTTCTACAAATGAACTCATTTATCTATCCTATATTTGCATACGGCTAACTTCTTGGTAGGTCTCCACAACTTTGTTTCGGACTTCTACCATCAAATCAAAGCTGAGTTTTGCTCGTTGCATCGATATCATAACATCATGTACATTGTCGGTTTTGCCGGCCACAAACTCCTGTACTTTTAAATCAGACGTTTTCATTGTCTGATCAACACCGTTAATAGCATCTGATAATACATCCGAAAAGGATTGCTGATTTTCTTTTTCAGTTACAATTTCACGCTGGGGCGACGTTTGCTCAATATCATTCACCTGCTGCAAGAGGCCGCTTGCTTCTATTCCTTCAATCATAATGGGTAGATCTGTTTATCTGTAAAATTTGGCATTAATAGAATTTCTAAATGTCATCAGGGTTTATATCTGCAGTGAACGCTTCATAATTTCCTTTTCCGCTTCAATACTACTGAGATTAGCCTCATACATTCGGTTAGCACTTACAATATTGGTCATCTCCTCAACCATATCGATATCCGGATACCGCACCATGCCTTCCTCATTAGCATCGGGATGATTTGGCTCATATTCGTAGCGAAAACTATCCTTTTCAGCAATAGTGTAGTTGGGACCAAGCGATTGACGGTCGAAATTGTTATTAACCGGCATTCTTGGAGATAAATGCTGTTCACGCGTTTTACTCAATCCTCCCATGCTTTGTGTTAATACCCGCTGAAAGCTCGTGGGCTGTGGTGCTGCCGACTGTACGGATTGGGGACGATACCCTTGCTTACTGCCCTCAACAGAACTTGTATTAACATTCGCAATATTTCGTGAAGCTACATTAATACGTTCTCGCTGTACCGCCAATCCCTTTGCTGCAGTTTGAAAAGCGGAAGAAAGTCTATCAGGAATCATGACGTAATGATTTAAAAATTATCGAGTTGTACTTGTAATACCGGTTTGGAGAGTATCATAATGATGGCGCAGCGCGCGGGTAACAAGTTGCACTCTCATCTGTGTATCTGCCATCTCCAAGAGCTCATTTTCAAGAACTACTTCATCTCCGGTTTCCCTAATACTTGGATTAACCTCATGCATAGCTTTTCCGGTTTCCCGCGCTTCTTGTAATGCACTTTCAAATTCTACACTGTGGCGGTTATATCCCGGAGTATCAATATTTGCAATATTGGATGAGGAGATCTCCTGACGCAATGAATAGCTATCCATCGCTTTTGCCATAAGCTGACTATGGCCACTGTCTATTATCTGCATAGCAACAAATTTCATTTATGTTTGCACATTTTGCGCCGATTGGCTGACGTTTTCTTACCAATTTTTCCTAATCTCGGAACAAAATGTTTTTACTTAAGTATCAACGTGCGTTAATACTACAGGCAATTGTTATGCCAGATACAGAAATTCATAGCACCGGCGGGTTTAATACATATAAGATTTCTTTCTTAAGCAGCACAACTGCATAAATAACCGTCCCGAAGGTAATTTTTTCCTGACACGCTAAATGAATTCCAAATCATTCGATATTTAAGTAAGTAAAAACTCTGCTGATAACTTGGTCAATAGAAGGATCAACAGCTCTACTTTTGTAGAGTCACTCCTTTGTTAGTCTCAATACATTTAACTATGATGTTTCAAATAAATAATGCCATCGGGAATTCAGTAGGGATGATACCATTTAACAGTGCTGACCCCACCTTTATAATAAAGATGGGAAGCAAAAAAATTTGTGAAGCTAATGATGCAGCCATTGCAGGACATGCCAATCAAAACCCGATTGGTAAAGAGCTCAGAGAAGTAGCACACATCGTACCAAATGCAGGTCCAAACATTACCCCTGTATATTTTGATGAAGAGTGGTTCACCCTTAAGCAGGAAACACTTCTTTGGGACGGGAGTCAACACTTAAAGGTACGGCTCGAACGTCGCGAAGGAGTTCCGGACTTTGAAGTGATGCAATCTCTTAAGAATATGATTGGATTCTTACTGCATCGAGTACGTTCCCCGCTTACAGGTATTCAGGGATATGCCGAATTGATTGAAGACAACAGTGATATTGAAGAGTCCCAAAAATATCTTAACAAAATTACTGACGGTGTTGATGAACTCTTTGAGTTACTTGCTGATTTAGATGATTTAGAAAAGATTTCCCTTGATCGAATAGATTTAAATAACTTTTCAGCAGATCCAGCAAAAATAATCAGTGATATCATTTCTGAATATCCCGCTGAAATACAAAAAAACATCATCATCGAGGAAGCAGAACATTCTATTCCTTTGCAATGTAATTCGGGAGATATGCGCCGCATCCTTTCTTTTTTAATTGAGAATGCGGTGGAATATGCTCCGGCTGATGAACAGCCAATAACGATTTCTCAACCTTCCCCGAATTCCATCAAGATTTCTCATACCGGGAATCCTATTCCGGAATCGATTTCCAAACAACTCTTCTATCCTTTTGTTACCACGAAAGCAAGGAAGTTAGGGATTGGCTTAACGATGGCTTTGCTCTATGCCAAACGTTACTATGGATCAATCTTTCTTACTGACAATAATCCATTCAGAGAAACGTCATTTCTTTTTTGTCTGCCGCCATCTGAGGATTATCAATCACCTTCACTTTTATAATTCCAAAGACTGCTACATAGTCTCTGAATCATTGGGAATACGCTATATAATATTTGCGCATTCCAATTTCTGCTATCAGTATATCTTCGATTCTCCTGTCTAAAGATATTCTTTATAGTATACTTATAGTAATGGGTATACATCGGAGGTATACTCAATGGTCAACGATGTGAGCAAACCACCATTGATAAAGAGACATACAACAAGCAATAAAACGTTATCCATAAAAAAACACCCTGCAGAACAGGGTGCTCTAATCACTAATTTGAATAAACCTAATGTCTCCTTACCGAGACACTGAGCCTAATTACTTCTCACCTACATTTTCGCCAATCATACTTACAATTTGATCTTTTAACAGTACGTGCGTCAATGGTTTAGGGACGAAGCCCAAGCCCTGGCGAAGAATAGCATCAATACGTTCCTCATCATTTTCAGTAGAAACAACTATAGCCGGAATATGCTGGAAATCCGGATGGTCATGGACATAGTCAAGCATATCAAGCCCATCCATAACCGGCATATAAATATCCACCAGCATCAGATCTATCTGATCATTATCTTTTAGTGCTTTAATTCCTTCCTTCCCATTGTTAGCCTCATATATCGTTCCGATTTCGATATCCATCTCAACCGATTGTACCGTATTTTTGAGCACGACCCGCATCGCAGCGTCATCTTCGACAATCAATACATTAATTTTCATATTACTCCAACCTTAGATAATTATTTTTTAGAACCTTGTACTATACAAAAAAAGAAACCAGCAGCGATACAATTGAAAGAACGACGGCCGTCCCAGCAATGAATAAGAAGCTTTCGCGTTGCTTTTTTTCGGCATATTTATCTGCAAGAACCGAAGCCACCAAAGGAAAATTCACGCTTAATCCCTCAAATTTTTCCGTTATAAAAAAGGTGGTCACCTCACCATCAGTGTCGGTATAGCTGTACTTTTTGTTAAAGTGATAGAATATACGACCAAAAATCATATCCTTTTCCACCCCACAAGCCTCGGCTACCACTTCTACATCTATAGGCACCCTTATGCGTGCAATGCGGTCGGGTTCCTTTTTGGCGTACTTGCGAAAATCATCGTGATATCGAAAATAGATATCTTCAAGAATCTCTAAATCCGTAGGTATCTCATCCATTTGTACCACCCTTCTTATATTGGTGATAAACTGTCTAAATATTTCTATCCAGCCCAACCAATTGTCGTTATTATTATTTATCTATTCTAAAAGTTACCGGCAGTGAATATTTAACCTTTACTTTTTTCCCGTCTTGCTTGCCCGGCTTAAAATCCACCTTTGTAATTCCTTCAGCAGCTGCCTCACCACATCCAGCGCCAATATCCCTTATAACCTTGGGATTTTCAGCTTTACCGTCTGTATTCACGATAACCTGTAAATAAACACGTCCGGATATATTTTTCTTTACAGCCTCTCTCGGATAATCAATTTCTTTATACAGAGCGGGCAATCCCCCGATGATTTCCGGCATCTCGTCTACTACTGTATGAACTTTTTCAGCATCTTGTGCCATTGTTGCTGTTGGATTAAGCCCAAAAGCAATAATGGTAAATGCTAAAACGGATACAAGTGAAATTACTTTTTTTAGATATTTTGTACTGTTCATGACTACGTTATGTTTTTGTTACTGGTTAAATCTTACCTTATTTCGTTTGTACGTACGCTATATACGTATGGAATTGAAGTACATTAAAACCCATTAAAATTGTTGCTTTCAAATTGAGCATGATGACCATTTCCGGCACTTTGGTTTTGGGCATGACCATTTTTCGGACTTCTGCCAGATTCAAACTGATCATCATGTTCATTTTCAGCTGCACCCTGTCCGTCATTGGTATTTACTGTTGTTTGACCAGCCTCTTCCTCCACCCCTGCCAGATCAATCAACGAGTCAACAATGTTTGTCAACTCTTTAGCTTGAGAGGACAACTCTTCAGCCGAACTTGCCGACTCCTCTGAGCTGGAGGCATTGCTTTGGACATTCTCATCCAGTTCTCTCATCACGGAATTCATTTCCTCGATACCGTTTTGCTGCTCGGATGAGGCTGCTGAAATTTCAACAACAAGGGTGTTGACACTCTCCACGCTATCCTGGATTTCTTGTAAATTCTCGGACACTTCCTCAGCAACATTAGCACCCCGCTGTGAACTTTCCTGAGAACTCTCGATCAATTCTGAAGTATTTTTTGCCGCCTCTGCGCTTCGTTGTGCAAGGTTCCGCACTTCTTCGGCCACCACGGCAAATCCCTTTCCGGCTTCTCCGGCACGGGCCGCCTCAACTGCGGCATTCAACGCTAACAAATTGGTCTGAAAAGCGATATCATCAATGGTTTTAATAATCTTCGACGTTTCCATGGAAGCTTCCTTAATCTCATCCATGGCCTCATTCATGCGCTCCATAGCTTCAACTCCTTGCGAAACCTTGGGCTTCGCTTCTTTCATGGCGACTTCGGCCTCCTTGGCATTCTGTGCCGTCTGCTTGGACTGGGCTGACATCTCTTCAAGAGAGGCGGTGGTTTGCTGCAGTCCGGCAGCCTGCTGGCTTGAACTCTCAGCAAGTTCCTGACTGGTGCCACTCATCTGCGTCGCAGAATCATTAACCTGTCGGGCCCCGGCCGACAAACGATCAATAATATTACTAAGTACTTGTAAAATGGACTCATTCATAAACAGACCGAATAAAATTGCACCAACCACTGCTATAGCCACCGATACAATCAATATCCAAATTGTGTTAGCTACTGTTGCATTTGTCAGTTGCCCCTGCTGGGTAGCCCATTGCTGAGAAGAACTGGCAAGACTGGCAGCGTTGCCTACGATATTTTCATAGGCTTCAATACGTATCTGCTCCTGTTTATCTACTGTGTTACGCGCAGCAATCATAGCTTTTACGGCACCCACATTGTCGTTGAGAATGGCCAGGGCAATACTTAGTTGCATATCTCTTTCCGGATCGGTGGTGCCTTCATATAATTCTCCCATCTGAGAACGCATTTCGTTAAACTCATCTTCCAACTCCATGAGATCTTCCGTATTGCGCAAAGCTTCAGACTGCCACAACTTGCTCACACTGTGTAAGAAGTTTTTCGTGATATCATCAGCTGAAGCAAGTTCTTCCTGAACGGCCTGAATCTCCGCAGCATCAGTAAGGGACTGTATACTCTGATTGGTAACAGCTGTATACTCATTCATAATATCAACAAACTCACCCGTGGCCGAAGCCATATTCCCACGATACTGATCAAGTTCCTGAACGGCCTTATATGAAGAATCTACTGAAGCTTTATAAGCAGTAAAAGACTCATCAATTTGAATAATTGTTCTTTCAAAATTAGGAACATCATACGCTTCAGCGATACGTTTTCCTTCTTCAATCCTTGTATCTACGCTATCTAATTTAGCTACGGCCTTTTTATAAAGCGTATCTTGATGAGTATAATTGTACCGGGACAGGTTATAACCTGATTCCCACATATTATTTTCAATGGAATTGGCAATATTCCACTCTGGAATATTTACATCTACCAACTCATTGGTATTACTATCGATAGTATTCAGGGAGTAAATTGCTACGGCCCCTACTATCAGGGTCATCATAGACCCTCCCAGCACTATAAATAAAATACGCTTACCGATCGTACGTTGTTCATTTCCGTATCTTGACGCTAACTTTCGTAGTATCTTTCGAAAAAAACTCATAAATAGCATTTAAACTGTGATGTGGATTTTCTCGGCACATTAACCGTAATATTTTGACTCCACGTTTGAATTAGCCTTAACCAGTCTTATTACTTGCTTGTCAATATTTTATCGGCGGGCAAATCTCTTTCTTAAATAAAATTCAGAAATCTTTTAAACTTTTGATCTGCAAATAAAAAAGTGCTACCCCTATCAAGGGTAACACTTTGAGGACTATTAGGTTATAAGGAATATTCGTTTTTCCTCAGTGATTTTTACTGCTTAAAATCCACTGAAGTCGTCCTCATCTTCATCAAATGGGATCAGCTCACGCCCATCATCCTTGCTGGGGTGTTGTGACCCATTATGATATTCCGAGTTATCAGAATGCTCATTTCTATTTTGCTTATTTATCTTCTGCGAACCATTATTGCCATTCGACCTCATTCCATTTGAATGACCATTCGACTCTGCTTTCCAACTATCCGTTTGGGACTTCCCGCGGGCTCCATCGATGCCTCCCACTAATTCGGTAAGCTCAGCCACAATGTGATTAAGTTCTTTTGCCTGTGAAGAAAGCTCTTCTGCAGAGCTGGCCGACTCCTCTGAGGCCGACGCATTCCCCTGCACGGCCTCATCCATCTCAGACATCGCAGAATTAATTTCCTGAACCCCGCTTGACTGCTCTTGGGAAGCAGCAGAAATTTCAACAACCAGCGTACTTACGTTATTTACACTTTCTTCGATCTTCTCCAGGTTATTAGAAACCTCCTCGGCTACCCGGGCTCCACGCTTCGAGCTTTCCTGAGAACTTTCAATAAGCTCTGACGTGTTCTGAGCCGCTTCGGCACTGCGTTGTGCTAAATTTCGTACTTCTTCGGCAACCACAGCAAATCCCTTGCCGGCTTCTCCGGCACGCGCCGCTTCAACCGCAGCATTTAACGCCAACAAATTGGTCTGGAAAGCAATATCATCGATCGTATCAATAATCTTTGAGGTCTGATTGGATGACTCTTTAATATCTTCCATGGCATCCTTCATACGATCCATTGCCTCAACGCCCTGCTCTACCATCGGCTTCGCCTCACTCATAGCCGTCTCGGCTTCAGCCGAATTTTGATCGGTCTGTTTCAGCTGAGAGGAAATCTCTTCAAGGGATGAGGTCGTCTCCTCAAGACTTGCCGCCTGCTCGCTGGCACTCTCCGCCAGCTCCTGGCTCGATTGTGAAAGCTGACCGGCAGAAGCATCCACCTGGGTTGCGCCACCGGTAAGGCGTACTATAATACTTGTCAGGGTTTTGTTAATAGAATTACTAAAAGCCCAAGCTATAAAAGAGCCCCCTAATACTACGAGCAGAAGAAATATTCCTGCATTTCGCCAAATCTGAGCCTGAGATTTAGAAATAATCGCATTCACATCAGTCATTGGAATTCCTACAAAATAAATCCCGATTATATCATTTTCCTCATTAAGAATAGGATCATATGCGGTTATATAGGGGGTTCCAAGTATATCAGCATTGCCAATATATAATGACTTATTCATGACAGGTTGATAGGCATCACTCGCTGTTCCAAGCTGCGTCCCTACAGCACTTTTCCCGTTTTTCTTTCGTATACTTGTTACAATTCGAGTAAAATCATTTCCATCACGCTGAAAAATAGTTGCTGCTACTCCATGCTTGTTGCAAACTCATCAATAATATTAGAACGTCCAGCAATGGGAGTCTGATTTCTATCTACAAGTTTTCCATCAGATAACTGTACTCCTCCAAAATGATTATCAGCATAAACCTCTAAAGCACTAATGTCACCATCGAGCTTCATGTTTAATGTATGATCAGCAAGTTCCTCCAAACTACTGTTGGCCGTAAATATCGTAACTCCTGTTAAAAGAAGACCTGTTACAACTATCAACGAAATAGTCATAACAATTAGACGTTTCTTTAAAGTCCAGTTCTTTACTGATTGAATATTCTGTTTAATACTCATGATTTTATCTGGTTTGTTTTTGTTGACTTCCGGCATTCATCTCAGCCGTTCGCCACCTTCCCTTTAAGGGTTTACATATTTGTACAGATGTTGCATTTACATTTTTAATTGTACTATCGCAGTTCAACACCATCCATCCTGCACTTAAAATCCGCTAAAGTCGTCTTCATCTTCGTCAAATGGGATCAGCTCACGCCCATCATCTTTGCTGGGGGATTGTGATCCATTATGAAAGTCCGAGTTATGAGAATGCTCATTTCTATTTTTCTTATTTATCTTCTGCGAACCTTTATTGCCATTCGACCTCATTCCATTTGAATGACCATTCGACTCTGCTTTCCAACCATTCCTTTGGTGCTCACCGTGGGTTCCATCGATGCCCCCCACTAATTCAGTAAGCTCAGCCACAACATGGTTGAGTTCTTTTGCCTGGGAAGAAAGTTCTTCCGCCGAACTGGCTGACTCTTCAGAAGCGGACGCGTTCCCTTGTACGGCTTCATCCATCTCAGACATCGCAGAGTTGATCTGCTGAACCCCGCTTGACTGCTCCTGGGAAGCAGCTGAAATTTCCTGAACCAAAGCATCTACATTTCCGGCGCTTTCCTTAATTTCTTCCAAATGTTCAGAAACCTCCCTTGCAACCTCTGCCCCTCGCTTAGTACGCTCCTGGGAACTTTCTATGAGCTCAGAGGTATTTTGAGCCGCTTCAGCACTGCGTTGCGCCAAATTCCGTACCTCTTCGGCCACCACGGCAAAGCCTTTGCCGGCTTCTCCGGCACGAGCCGCCTCAACCGCGGCATTCAACGCCAACAGATTGGTCTGAAAAGCAATATCATCAATTGTCTTGATAATCTTCGAGGTCTCATCAGCCGACTCTTTAATATTACTCATCATCTCTTTCATTCGCTCCATGGCAGTAACTCCTTTTCCAACAACTCTCTTGGCTTCATCCATTGCCGCGTCGGCTTCCGCCGTATTTTTATCCGTCTGCTTTAACTGAGAGGAAATCTCTTCAAGAGATGAGGTTGTCTCCTCCAGACTCGCCGCCTGCTCACTCGCACTTTCTGCTAACTCCTGGCTGGATTGTGACAACTGATCAGCCGAAGCATCAACCTGACTTGCACCTCCACTAAGTCGTACAATCATTTGCTTAAGAACTGAAGTGATAGATCGTTCCATATAAAATCCTAATAAGACACATCCAATGACAGATATACCTCCAAAGATCAGAATAACCCAAAAGTATGAGTTTGCAGTAGAAGCCGTTAATTGAACCTGATCTCGAGTACCTTGTTCAGCTGCTTCTGTTGCCACTATTACATCTTCGATTAGATTATCAAAAACATTCAGCGCTTCCTGTTCTTGCTGCAACATAGTTTGATTACTGCTTCGCATCTCTCGAACCAAAGCAATACTTTGATTTAGCAAATCATTCACTTCGTCCAACTGTGTTCTTCTTTGTGTACCCACCTCTACTTCTTCGCGGGCAGTCTCTAAATTTGAACTTATTTGCTCATAATTATTCTCGATACGATTCCAACGCTGTTCATCATTTCGCAGCACGACCTTCCAAATGCGCCTCTCATTATCCATTAAATCCACTTTGAGTTTTCGTACCTGCTGCACATTCTGGGCTCGGGGATTATTAAGATATACATCAAAGGCTGAAACTACGTCGTTAGTAATCGACTCAACTTCCATACGACTGGCCTGTAAATCCTCTGCAACTATCTTATATTGCTCCAAACTTTTCTGATAATCAGGGATACCGCTTTCTAAGTCCGGAAGAACACTTTCCAACTCCGGCAAATCAAATCTTTCAACATAATCCTGGAACTCCCCTAATTCCTGGTTTATTTTCCCGAATCGTTCGGTTGCTGCCTCATAGTCTTCATCACTATATGTTTTCATATAAAGCCTAAAATGTCCATCGGCGGTACGGACGGCCCTTTCCATAGCGGTACCAGTACCCCATTCCGGAACATAAACCTCATCAATCATTCCGGCATACTCCTCAATATTTAACAAAGAATAGGTCGCTAATGCACCAACCATTAAAACAACAGCTGCTCCTCCGTACGCAAGCACCTTAATCCTTTTCCCAATGGTCCAATTATTACTTCCAGCGGCTGAACCCGAACCACCTATTAGTTTCTCCAAAAAACTCATACTCTCACCCTGCTTATTTTATTTTTTTCTAAACCTGTGTTGCTTTCTTATTCCTCGTCCGAACTATCCAACACCTTCTGAGGCACATCAAAAAGCACTTTATCTACTTCCAACAGCATTTTTACCGAATCCTCTGCTTTCCCGATACCGGCTAAATATTCACTTTGTTCGCCTGTACCTACCGAAGGAACATCCTCAATTTCTGACGTTGCTATATCAACTACTTCCGAAACTTTGTCGACCAAAACCCCCATCAGGTATTCTTTATTTTGAATGACAATGATACAGGTCTCATCGGTATCCTCGATTTCTTCGAGACCAAAACGGGTACGCAAGTTCATCACGGGCACAATTTTACCGCGTAAATTTAGCACCCCTCTTATATAATCAGGCATCTTGGGAACCGGTGTTATGGTCATCAGCCCGATAATTTCTTGTACTTTCAGAATCTCGATGGCATACTCCTCTTCTCCAAGAAAGAAAGTCAAGAACTTGCCGCCGTCGATATCCACATTAGATTGGCTATCCACTTCTTTTTCTTTAGCTATTGTTTCACTCATAACAAAAATGTTCTATTAAGAAATTTGTGACGATCCAATTGAACTTCATTCAATCAGACAAGTAGTTGTTCCACTCCTAAATTACAGTACTCTTATCGTCTCGCTGTCAAACTTCTTAAATAATTTTTGAAAGGAATTTCTTTAACCTCAGATAAGCTGCTCCATTTTTGCCATCAGTTTTTCCGGCGTAAATGGTTTGTGGATGAAAGTTGCCCCAAAACGGCTCAACTTTTCTATTCTCTCTTCATTACTCTCCGCTGAAATAATCAGGACAGGAATTTCTTTGGTTTGATCTTCTTTCTTAACCTCTTTTAGCATCTGCACGCCATCCATAATAGGCATATTAATATCCACGATAAGCAGATCAATGGCATGCTGCTCTAAAATTTCAAGCCCCTCCTTACCATTGCTGGCCTCAAATATCGATGTGCTTTCATAACCACAGATATTAAAAGTCCGCTCAATTACTTTTCGCATTATTGGACTATCATCCACCACCAAAATCTTAATATCCATAGCTACAATATTTGAGTAAAAATAGTACCTGCATTACACAACCTTTTCCTTGGTTCGGGTGACAATAGCCTCAGCAATTTCTGATAGCGGTAAGACTTCGGCAACAGCACCCACTTCCTGGGCTACCTTGGGCATTCCATACACTACACAGGTTTTTTCGTTTTGGCCGATTGTATGTGCTCCCTGATCTCGCATCTTTTTTAGACCTTTCGCTCCGTCGGACCCCATACCCGTTAAAATAACACCCGTTGCGTTGATACCCGCAGCCTCAGCTACCGAATTAAACATTACATCCACACTGGGACGATGATGATGCACGGGAGGACCCTGTTTAATCTTTGTATAATATTTGGCCCCCTTCTTTTGCACAAGCATATGATAATTTCCAGGGGCAATGAGCACTTGTCCGGGCTGAATCCAATCGCCGTCTTCAGCTTCTTTAACATTTACTCTGCAAACCTCATTTAATCGTTCGGCAAAACTCTTCGTAAAAACAGGAGGCATATGTTGCACAATCACCGTACCCGGCAAACGGGGCGGTAAGGCCGGCAAGATCTCTTCAAGAGCTTTTGTTCCTCCTGTTGAGGATCCTATGGCAATCAACTTTTTTGTCGTTGTCTTTAATCGAGCCTTGGGTAAACTATTTGCATTTCCAACCTGTTTTTTCTGGGTCAGCTGCGTAGTTGATTTTTTCACACTTGCCACCGAAGCAGTACGCACCGATTTGATAATTTTTCTTGAAATCTCTTTCGTAGAATAAGCCGATCCGGGCTTACAAATTACATCAACAGCTCCCAACCGGAGTGCTGTTAGCGCATTTTCACTATTGGCAGGAGTTAATGAACTTACGACCACTACCGGCATGGGATGATGCTTCATAAGCTTTGACAAAAAAGAAAGGCCATCCATCCGTGGCATCTCAAGATCAAGTGTTAAGACATCAGGCTTGAGCTCGGCAATCTTTTTCCGCGCCACATAGGGATTCATTGCTGTACCTACGACCATGATATCTGACTCCTTATCCAGCTCTTTGGTAAGCAGTTTCCGAACTAATGCCGAGTCGTCAATTACTAATACTTTTATCATAATTTCTCCTGATCTTGATAGTGAACTTCGATATCGGCGGCCCCTTCGTCCAGAAATATCCGAACGGTTTCTTTCAACGAATCCTTAATCTTTTTTGTTAACTTTTTTCTACTGTCAAAAAGCTGTGGAGGGCTTATATAACATATATCTCCCTTTTGGCTGAAAATAGGAGCTATATTGCCACTTATAATATTTGCCACTTCACATAACGCTTCTTCCTTTTCATCGTCATTGGGTTCATCAATTCCCAACATATTTCCTGCCATTGCACTTAGTAATGCTTTTGACGGAGTGATAACCACCATTCCATCAATTGCACCGCTAAACTCGACCACTGACTGCATATGTGAAAGCGATAACTGCTCTTGAGATTCATTGTTCACCTCCTCTTCCTCCAGAGGAAACAGAAAACATGTTATCTCAAATGTTTTCGCAGCAGCTTCATATATTTCTTTTTTATATGACATACGTGACATCGCCATTTTTAAACTTTAATATCTTTTGTCGCAACATTCTCCAGCTAAATGGTCTGTGAAGATACCCAAGCCCACTGCTTGTAACAGCATTGAATAATTTCATATCTCTTCGCGAAGATACTACTATTGTTGGTACTTCAGTACCGTCAGTACAAGAACGCATTTTACCCAGCACTTCCAAACCATCTATTACTGACATATCGATATCAACCAGCATCAAATCTACCAAACGGGTTTTCAAAATTTCCAATCCATTGCTGACATCATGAGCCTGATATAAGTTTTCCAGCTTTAAATTTATTTTGCGAATTACATGAACAATTCCTGTACCTCTTGTTCTATTATTTTCTACAACTAATATATTCATCGCCAAAATGATTGTTGGAATGAGTGTTTTTGATCATTATCCACAAACAACAGCTCTCTATGTTATCGAACCAAATGCTGCAGAGTTCAATCAAATTGACACCAAAGCTCAAAAATTAGAAGAATTTAATATTCCATCTTATTTATTTACACCAATGGGCTTTTTGTTAATAGTTATATATCCGTCAGCAATCCGCAAAGCCATCGTACGGGAAATATTCCCGCCTACATCCCCGCTGGATATCATAAATCTATTTTTCCAGAGCAGCTTTCGAAGGACAGTAATATTTCGTTTCCCAATTTTAAAGTAATCATCCCTGTCTTTCGATCTCATACTTGCCCCACCTGCCACGGTAATTTTGATATTTCGCTTCTTGGCTCCCAAATCGTAGAGTCCATCTAACAAAAGCTGAAAACCGGTATCAACATACATTTCAGGTTTCAGCTTCGCCTTTTCGGGATCGGCTTTAGATAATGGGAGCATTACATGTAACAAACCGCCGACATTAATAGTGGGATCGTATGCAGCAATTCCCAAACAACTACCCAGCGCATATGTAATAATAGTCTCATCGGTATTCCCGGAGACTCTTAAATCACTTACACCTACTACTGTTTTCATGCCAATGGATTATTTCTTCCGATATACGGCCGGACTTATATTTTCAAAGCTTCTGTCTGCACTTGCTATACTCTCGGAGTGCCCTAAAAAGAGATATCCTCCGGGCTCTAAAATTTCCCGAAACCGAGCAACTAACTCTTGCTGTGTTTCTCGATTAAAATAGATCATTACGTTACGGCACATGATTACTTGAAAAGGACCATTTAACGGCCATTTCTTCTTAAGATTCAATCGACCGTATGTAATCATCTTTCGAATATTTTCTGCAATCTGATACTGATCCTCGCTTGCCTTTCGAAAATATTTGCTGATCAATTTTGGTGATACTCCGTCCACAGACTTTGCCGGATATACTCCTCTTTTAGCTGTCTTTATCACATCACGAGAGATATCAGTACCCAAAAGTTTGACTGACTTGGGATTAATATTTTCGCGGATAATAATTGAGCAGCTTACCGCCTCTTCTCCTGTTGAACAACCGGCTGACCACCACTTTACCTGCCTGCCGTTTATCTGGGGCAATACATTATCACGTATAAACTTGAAATGCTGGTTTTCCCGAAAAAAGCTGGTTTTGTTTGTTGTTAATACATCAACCAACGCCAGAAACTCTTCGCCCGAAGAATCACGTTCAAGATAATCCAGATAATGGGCAAAGTTTTGTAGCCCCAACTTTCGAATGCGTTTCATAACTCTCGACCGGACGAGAGCCTGTTTTCCTTCATGCAGATTTATACCGCAATAGTCATAAATCTTGGTTTGTATTTTTTTGAATTCTGCCGGTTTTAAATTCATTCTTCAACACTTTTAAGAGCAGATGCTCGAATCCTATCTTAGGCACCTTGTTACTAATTCATTTCAATCTTCAGATCGACCGGGAACCGATGATACTATACTGTAGACTCTAATTCTGTATCAATGCAGCGGTATCCAGTATGAGCCCGACCGTACCATCACCCAAAATAGCACCTCCTGAAATATGGTCCATCTGTGCAGCCATATTGATAGACTTACCCACAAGTTGTTGCTGCCCTATCACTTCGTCTACCAATAAAGCATACTTTTTATTGGCATTTCGTATCGCCAACAAGGTCCCATCCGTTAGATCTTCTATTCCATCACTGATATTGAAATGATCATGCAATCGAATAACTGGTACCGTTTCACCGCGTATAGAAACTTTTTCCGACTTACCCATTACTGTAAATAAATCGTTACGCTGTGCCCTGAACGCTTGATCAATGTTCAGGATTGGCACTATAAATCGCTGTGATCCAACACGGACGAGCATTCCATCGGTAATAGCAAGAGTAAATGGTAACTCTATAATAATTTTGGTTCCTTTACCCTCTTCCGATTCTATATCAACCTTTCCTTTGAGGTCCTCAATCGATTTACGAACTACATCCATTCCAACACCCCGTCCCGATAAGTCGGTCACCTCATCAGTAGAAGAAAATCCTGGCAAGAAAATGAGATTATAGATCTCTTTGTCCGTCATTTTTTGGTTGGGCTCAACAAGACCCTTGGAAATAGCCTTTTCTAAAACTTTATCTTTATTAATTCCCCTACCGTCATCTTCAATCTCTATTACAACCTTGCCTCCTTCCTGCGAAGCTCGCAGCCATACTTGCGCTTCCTCCGGCTTTCCGGATTTCGCTCGCTCTTCTGGTGTTTCAATACCATGGTCAATAGCATTACGAACCATATGTACAAGCGGTTCGTTAATAATGTCCACCATGTTGCGATCAATTTCAGTGTCCTCACCAAAGGTCGAAAGCTTTACTGACTTGTCGGCCTTTCGCGACAGATCCCGGACCAGGCGATTCATTTTATGGAAGGTGGCCTTCAGGGGTACCATCCGCAGTGCTAAACTTGTATCCTGTAGTTCCCGAAGAATCTTACTGGTATGATTGATCTTCTTCTGCAGCTCAGAATGATCGGGAATGCTTTCATCTTGTGCTACTACCGAATGAGCAATAACCAACTCACCCACCATATCAATAAGCTGATCGAGCCTACTGACATTTACACGTACCGATGATTCTGTTTGGCTGTCATCAGAACCCTCTTTAGACGTTCCATTTGTTTTTTGTCCCCCACTGTCTGCCAACAACTCTTCAGTAGTGGGCGAATTCTCATATTGAATCCCTCCCGCTTCTTCGAGGGCCTTCTTGGGAGCCAATTTTTCATCCTCCACACGGTGCAGAACCTTGGTCAATCGTTCAAAATTCAGGGGTTTAGGCAATTGATCTCCCGCTTCCGCACCTTCAACAACGTCAAGCATCTTGGTAATAACGTCGATAGCTTCCAGGGAGATGTCGGCACATGCCACATCGAAATTGATTTCCCCATCCCGCACCATACTAAGCACTGTTTCAAGATGGTGCGTAAATTCTGATATGGGGTCCAGCCCCATAAAAGCAGAGGTACCCTTAATAGTATGAAACGCGCGAAATACCTTATTAACAAGCTCACTGTCATTCGGATTCTCCTCCAAATCCAGGAGCGCTCCTTCGGCCATCTCCAAAAGCTCCGTACACTCCGTAATAAATTCCCCCACCATAGCGGTATCAATATCATCGGGGATATAAAACTCCTCAGATAGCGAAGGCAACTCCTCAGAAATATTTTCTTTATCCGTGATATCTGAAGCCGAATCTTCCTCAGTCTCTATTTGCTGACTTTCATCCCACTCTTGAGCCTCTTCAATCTCAATAGCTTTCTCAGTAATAGATGCAATCTCTTGCAACCAACCTTCATGTTTCTCCCGACCATCCGTACGAACCTTATCAAGATGTAGTTTAGCCCCTTCCAAAACTTCTGCAATATCCGGTCGAGCATTAGACATTACTGCTACCGTAATAGCATTCAAGCTTTCTATATATTCACCTGAAGCATCGTCTTCTTCCAGCCCCATTATATAAGAGGCTAAATCGTTCAGAGTTTTAGGTTCATCAACTTTCGTTTCACTCGGCGTATCTGGCTCAACAGATTTTGCAGATTCCTCCTCAAGCTCTATCAGTTCATCAGCAGATTCCTTTTCCCCCTCTAATGCATCAACAAGATCATCATAAGCCTTCTCAAAAACCTCGACTTCGATATTACCTTCATTTACCAAATACTCGCGAATCGTATTAACAGCCTGCATGGTAGCTGTCTTGACACTTATAAAATAATCATCCTCCTGGAAAAGATACTTTAATCCTTTCCAAGCCATATCTATAAGTCGCTGCAACTGCCCGGGATCTTCATCAAAGGTGGAAATAAATTCCTCAAACTGGGCTCCGGCAACGGCAACATTATCGCGATCGGCCGGCCATACATCGGCAAGCGCACGCATTATATTTCCTAGATCTTCTATCCGCTGTTGATTTATGCTACTCATCCCAATACTGTTTAGTTAGATTCACTTAATACCATCGTCAGCAAAAATTCTGTATTCTCGCTAATAAACTTCATTTTTTTAGTTGGAGGCTTGTTCGGCATAAAGAGGGTTAAATCACTGCCTCGTGTTGCCGTAGGCAATGATGACTGTCCTCGAAATCCAACCTTTTCTACATTTGCAGCAACATCACCGGCTAAAATGTTTGAAATTTCTCCAACCAGGTCTCCCATATCATCACTTTCAAAGGGTAATTCCATCCCGATAAATACTTTTGAAAAGTATAAGGCCGTATCTTTGGGAATGGCCAACATCAATGAAAGCGTATGATCCGTATTGAAAACCGCAATATTTCCAATTATCCCATTCAAAGGCTTATCTCCGTTTTCGTACTCTATGTACTCCAGCTCTTCGCCAATTATTGAACCAAATGTATTCAAAACAGACTCCTCAACCTTTTCCACCAATTCTTCCGGGATCTGCTCTAATTCTTCAATCTCTGCTAATTTCATCTATTTGCTACCTGCTTTTTTAAGAGTTTAGTATGCCTTTGAAAAAACTTTTGTCTTCTTCCTCATCATCACCGCCACCGGCAATATTTCCCTCTTCGTCAAAGTAATCGCTGATGGCTTTATGCATTTTATCTGCCGTAAATGGTTTTGTTACATACTCATTGGCTCCGCCTTCATTTAAAGCCTTGTCAACCTTACCCATAGACTTTTCGGCTGTCACCATGATAATGGGAATGTGGTCGTTACCCTGCTCCCGGATGGCCTGGGCAAACTCAACTCCTGTCATATTAGGCATGTTCCAGTCAACGAACATGATTTCAATTTCTTTATTAAATTTTTCAAGTGCATCTTCACCATCCTTGGCTTCCACGTATTCAAAATCAGCTAACATAAGATTATTGAGAGCACGCTTTACAGCACTTCTCATAATTTTTGAATCGTCTACTACGAGTGCTTTTATTTTACTCATTATTAACTCCAGTACTTTTAGGTAAAAATATTACTACAGATTTGACCTCGGCGGACCTTATCATCAACCGGGAACAAATAGTTTTAGCTATTCATATTCCGTTATCGTCGGTAGGCGGCATCACTTAAATTTTTTTACCAAAAACGAAATAAATAACTGTACAATGATTCATACTCCGTTGATGATATTTTTTATTTCGCTGGCGCCCTGCTCTAAAATTCTTAAAGAAAAGCCTAATATCACCGATAACCCTAAAAATAAACCTTAACAAAAATCAAGACTTCCTAAGTAGAGTCGATCATGCTTCCTCGATCATCAAAGACAAGTTTTTCCTCTAATATACCGGCTCTGGAAGGGGTACATCCAACTCAGGAATACGTTGCTGATTTACAATCAAAACCTGTTAAGGATTTTCCTGATATTGATGAAGAAAGAGAGGAAGGCCATGCTGATCATGAAGAGTCGCATCCCATAACTGCGGGAGGAAATGATGAAAGCGAATCAGACTTTCTCCAGTTGTTACCGGAGAAAGATTTTAGTGATCTATTTCAACAGTTTTTTATTGCTGAACATAAAAATTTAACTTTATTACAATCCAAGATATTACTTGCAAGAGACTTCAATCCGAATACCTTGATATCTAATTTTGATGCTCAAAAAATTCACATCTTGCGACAGCACCTCTATGATTTGCAAGTCAACATCTTTCAAAATCCCAAGGGCCAACAGTACGACACGCTTTGGTAGCACATACTAATTTGCCTGGGTAGTAGTGTTATCGAAACTTATTTCTGTAGAGAATTTAGACCTATTCTTTTGTATGCCTTCATCAAAAGCATCATATAGTTCCTCAACAATTTCTCCGAGTTCTCCTATGCCCTCTTCAACCTTACTTCTATAACGTTCAATAGATTCTTTGTCTTTGTCATTTTCAAGCATAATCTTCATCAACTCCAAGTACCCTGATATCGCGCTTATGGGCGACATGGCCTTGTGCATTTTATCGCAAACAATTTCTTCTTGAAGTTCTAAAGTCGTCTTAACCTGTTCGTACCGAATATTATTCTTGTTTATGTAAACAGATTGAAACTCTCCGGTAAAATAGCTTCGAAGCATCTTCCCGGATTTTGATTCAGACGGTTCGTCACTACTTTCGTCATTAGTATCATCCTTGTTCATAAGCCAACATGTAATTCTAATAGTCCTAAATGTAATTCTGTACCCCGGAAATACCCTCTTTTTTTGGGAGTCATTTCCGAAAAGAATTTATTAAAAAAAATTAATATTAAAAAAATTTAATTGCCTCTTGAATATGATGTTGCGAGGATTTTTATTGATATTTGGTTATATGAAATATCATTAAGGAATAACACATTTCCTCCTCTGCCAACCGGTGGATAATTTGGCTCTACACGGCTTATAATAGGACTATTGACAAAAGTGAAGCTACACCTATTACTTATTAATGTTTCTGAAGATTACTGTTCTCAGATAATTGAATGCATTGAAACGGAAGGTATCAATGTTGATTATTTGATAATGGAGCATCCAGAAGATGTTAGTCAGAGGGCAATTGATAATAACTACTGGGATGCCGTCATTCTCTCTGAAGAATCTTCGTCTTCCTTTAGCCTGCTACCTGTCGTTGCAAAAGACTTTCCCAACAGTCCTGTAATTTTTTTTACTGAGAATCTTACCAAAAATGTATTTCATGATCTGACCAATAGGGGAGCCACGGATTGTATGTCACCTAAAGACTTATACCGCCTCCCCACCATATTGAAACGTGAATTATCGACAGGTAAATCGGCACCTCAAAAAGAATTAATAACCAACTCTTCAGAACTCTTTTCCGATATACTAAATCTTAGCTCTGAAAGCATTTTCGTCTTTGATGCAGAGACGCTTAGATGTCATTACATTAACAAGACAGCGGCAAATAATTTTAAAAACAGAAATATAGATCTTGAGGAGATTACTCCCTCAGATATTTTTTCCGAATACACCACAAAATCATTTAAGAAATTAGTTCAACCCCTTTTAGAAGAACAACAAAAATCAATTTCTCTCTGCACCAATATCGTTCGAGGGGTGGGGGTCGTTTTTCCTGCTGAAATCCATTTAAATAAAATATCATATGATGGCAAATCATATATTTTGGCAATAAATAAAGATATAAGCAGCTCATGGTATAAGGTTCGCAAACTTCAAAGACAGCGAAAAATTGCAGCGCAATACCTTTCCAAGCACCAACAAAAAGAAGAGCTACTCGTAAACGCAGCGCATGATATGCGCACCAGTTTGCAGTCCATTATTCTATCCAACAAATTGCTTTTTGATAAACAGCCCGGGGACTTTCAAAAAGGGTTTGGTAAATTTCAGCAAGCCATTCACTTTTCGGGGAAACATCTTCTTAACTATATAAATGAATTCTTTGATCCGAGTAATAACGATGAAACATCAAAAGATATCTTATCTGACTCGTTAGACCTGGACTCGTTTGCACAAAAACTCTACTTAGTATTTAAACCTATTGCACAACGGAATGGGATTGATTTTAATTACGAAACCTCTTCTCTGCAGCAATCTTATATCTCGACCAATCAAACATATGTTAAACGTATTTTAAAGAATTTACTTTCAAACGCCTTCAAATTCACGAATGAAGGTAATGTAACTCTTGAGATTTCCTCGGCTACAAATCAAGAACTTGCCACCATGCAAATTGATAGTGACAATGCTGTAGCATTTAGAGTTGAGGACACCGGAATTGGAATCCCCAAAGACCAATTAGATACCATTTTTGGTCGCTATAAACGCACAAAAAACTCAAAAGAAGGTACAGGACTTGGATTAGATATTTCTCAGAAATTAACTAAAAAAATAGGGGGTGCGCTCCAAGTTAAAAGTGAGGTTGGAAAAGGATCTGTGTTTACCCTTTATCTGCCAGCATACGATAAACTATCAGAGAGTATATCAACAGCAGAAACGGGCACTGGCCAATTCGGTTTTAACAATAACAAACAACTGAATCATAGAAATAAAACAATCCTTGTAATTGATGACAGTGAAGTTCATAATTTAGCTGTCAAAGAATATCTAACCTACACTTTTGCCAACTGTATAGCGGTAAATACCATAGAAAAAGCGCACCAGGCTCTTGAAGATCACCATATTGATTGTATTGTTAGCGATTATATTATCCGTGACACAGATAGCTTAGATTTTTTAAAGCAAGTAAATAATAATGAGCGATTTTCTTCAATTCCCAAAATAGTATATACCGGAAAGAAACTAAGCGATGCAGAACGCAGTACGCTTCTTTCTCACGCAAATGGTATCGTCAGGAAAAATTATGGCAGTTATGATATATTGGTAAGCACTATTTCCTCCTGTTTTAAACAAAACTCCCACTGACAACTATCTTTTCAGCGGTTAATATATTTATTGCCCCAGCCTTCCCTATAGATTTGATATCAAATCACCTGTAGCCCCCTCATTTTTACTTAAGAAAATTTCCAGTTCTACGATAACTGATCCTAACGGTATAATCTATAAACCTAATTGGGATTCAGTATGAAATATAGTATCAATCTAATTACTTCTATACTCACCGCAGTTATTTTTCTGTCTATGAGTACGAACACTTTTGCACAGGAATCAGTAAATTTTGAACAGCAAGTCGAAAACCTTCAAGAGCATTTAAAAAACGACTACTTTTCTTTTGGAATTTTGCTTCAGGGACAAGCCGACTTTCAACTGGAAAGAAATGCCGGCAATGGTTTCCACGCATCAAAAGGAAGATTTAAGATGGGCGGGACATTCAATGGTAAGTTCGGCTATAAACTGCAGGCCACTATGCTTAAAAGTCCATCGGTGTTAGATGCTAATGCTTATTATCGACCATCTTCAAAAGTTATAGTAAAAGCAGGACTTTTTAAGTCTCCCTTTTCTCATGAATACTTGACAGGAGCAGGATCGGTCTTGTTTGCAGGACGTTCTACCGTTGTCAATCGGCTGGGTCTCAAACGACAGTTAGGGCTGCAGATAGATACCTATACTTCTGGAAAAACATTCCGTTTTACCGGCGGTGTTTTTAATGGCAATGGTTATAACGGCAACAGTAACGATGACAACAAATTTCTGTACATAGGCCGTGTTGAAAGCTATTTTGGTGATGGAGCCAGCCAAACAAAACTGGGTGTAAGTTTGGCTAATGAAACTAAAGATACACCGGGAAGTGGAAATCTCTCAACCGGATATGTGGGACATCAAACCCTCTTGACCACCTATGCCAGTACCACGCAAGGGAAGCTATTACTCGACGGTGAGTTTATTAACGCATGGAGAAACCCAGAGTTGGGAGCCGACAGTAACCCATACGGTTATTATGTTACAGCCGGATATTTTGTTACGGAGAACAGTCGCCTCTTGGCCCGATGGGATGCTTTTGAAGGGGACAATTTAGCGCAGGATACCGAACAGATTCTCGTTGGGTTCAACCACAGTCCTAACAAATTCACCAAGCTGAAATTCACCTATTCATTCCCAACCAATGATGGTTTTGATCAATCAAACTTCTTTGCCATCCTTCAGGTAGGATTTTAATCTATAGTCACAATTAGCTTAACTGATGCCCATTCGCTGGGATAAAAGCTTGATCAAAACATCACTTTTAGCCCCCATTCTAAGGGCATCAGTTAATGCTAACAAGTCATAGAGTAACGCATCATTCTTACAGGCTTGAGGCACCGTATGATACAGTGGCGCAATAGAAATGCCTTTTGTTCGATATCCTTGAGTTGGCCATATATACGGATTCTCAACCACAAACTCTCCACTTAATACAGAAGCCGAAAAAGCAGTAGGCATCCCCCGGGCTAACCTTCCCTCAATAGCAGGAAATACATGCCTCACCCCATATACCAAAAACTCCAGCAATTTCTGTTTTTCAACTGATTTTTTGTCGCTTTCTATCAGTCCCCCAATTACCGATCTGTGCAAAGACTCACTCACTTCTGAGTTACTAATATTAAGCTGAGCAGCCAGATCTTTCAGATACCACTTCTGATCTCCCATCGCAATAATTTTCAGGAGAATAACCACATCCTGCGGACGCATCCCTTTATGTTCTTTCATAATGTGTGCCAGGGCTACTTATTTCGGATTACCACATATGGTACAAATTCAAAGACACAAATTCTTATTTAATATCATCTTCTGATAAAAGGAGTTGAAAAAAATATATGAGGCGTGAATGATTTTCTCTCAACGATTAGCTGCAATGAGTGCATTCTCAAATATTCAATACCCAAAAATGAAGTACAAGCTCAAAAGCTTTTAGATATGAACATCCCGGATTATCGGGATAATAATAGCTCCGTTAAATCGGGTCCCAGAAACTATCTTTTTCTTTGCATTATAATGCCCCACCCAAATACTGGTGGGGCCATAGAAAAATAATTACAGGAAGTTTTTGTTCAAGCTTTTATCAAACGTGCTTAAACCGTTCCCGTACGGCTTTATTCAGTTCTTCGCGATGATCGGGATGTGCAATATCAATAAGTGCTTTGGCACGATCACGCATATTTTTGCCATAGAGGTTGGCTACGCCATACTCCGTTACAACATAATGTACGTGGGCACGCGTCGTTACCACGCCGGCCCCCTTCTTTAGATAAGGCACAATTTTACTTTGTCCTTTTCTGGTCGTTGATGGAAGCGCAATAATTGGCTTACCGCCTTCGCTGAGTGATGCCCCACGGATAAAATCCATCTGTCCTCCAACACCTGAATAGTGATAAGTACCAATAGAATCAGCACAAACCTGGCCGGTAATATCAACTTCTACCGCACTGTTTATAGCCGTCACTTTGGGATTTCTCCGGATTACCGCAGTATCATTTACGTACTCCACATCCAGCATGGCTATCATGGGATTATCATCCATGAAATCATAGAGCTCGCGGCTTCCCATCACAAAACTTGCAACAATTTTTTCGGGGTGTGTTGCCTTCTCTTTTCCATTGATGACCCCTTTTTCAACGAGATCCATAACACCGTCAGAAAACATCTCCGTATGGATTCCCAAATCTTTATGTCCGTCAAGCGCTTCTAATACCGCATTGGGAATAGCGCCAATGCCCATCTGTAACGTAGCACCATTATCGACGAGATCAGCACAATTTTGACCTATTTTTCTTTCCACCTCATTGGGCTCAGGGATATTTAATTCGTGCAATGACCCTTCTCCCTCAACCAACGCATTAAATCGGCTGGCATGAAAAATACCGTCTCCGTGTGTACGCGGCATGTTAGGATTGACCAAAGCAATGGCTCGTTTTGCCTCTTGCAAAGCAGCACGAGTAGCATCCACAGAAACACCCAAGGAGCAGTAGCCGTGCTTATCCGGTGGTGAAACCTGAACAAGTGCAATATCAATCGGCATAATATTCTGTCGGAACAAACCCGGAACCTCACTGAGAAAAATTGGCAAATAATCGGCGCTTCCCTCGTTCACAGCCTTTCGAACATTGGCACCCACAAAAAAGGCGTCGGTATGAAAAGTATCGCTGTATTCCGGCTTTACATACGGTGCGTCTCCTTCGGTATGCAAGTGAACAATTTCAACATTCTCAAGCTCGGGAGCACGATTCGTCATAGCATCAATAAGTGGCTGGGGCGCTGCTGCCACACTATGGATAAAGACGCGGTCTCCCGAATTAATTAGCTTTACGGCTTCTTCTGCAGTGGTGTACTTATCTTTATAGGACATAAAAATGGGGTTCTTAAAGTAGTTAAATTGTTATCAATAAAGTGATTTCAAATCTCTTTTATATACAAGGGTATCAACGCGTACCACAAGGTAAAAACTCTTAAAATCAGCTCGAAATAATCACTTTAATATGTATGGAATATGAAGACTGCAGAAAAAAAGATCTTTAAATACGAATTTTATATATGCTGACTTTTCTTTTTGCAGTTCGCCAAAAATATAACCACAATACAGCATTAAATAATAGGACATTTTCAATACTTTACTACTGGAATTGATAATTATGACTCATTCCTATCGCTCAATAATAACCGGCACGGGATCATATATTCCGCCGAAAAAAGTTACCAACAATGACTTCTTGAATCGTACTTTTTTAAATGCTGATGGCTCTCCCTTTGACAAAACAAACGAGGAGATTATCCAGAAGTTTGAGGAAATTACTGGTATTAAAGAACGACGGTATGCAGCAGATGATATACTTGCTTCTGATATGGCTGCTGAAGCTGGTGGAAATGCACTTCAAGATGCAGAACTTGATCCTGAAGAACTTGACTATATCATCGTGGCACATAACTTTGGGGATGTTCGTGCTGACAATCCCGTAACCGACATGGTCCCCAGTCTTGCTTCGCGGGTCAAACAAAAGTTGGAAATCGAAAGCCCGAATTGTGTGGCCTATGATCTTCCTTTCGGATGTCCGGGCTGGACGCAAGGTATAATACAGTCAAATTATTACCTGCAAAGCGGAGACGCCTCCAGCTGCCTGGTGATTGGCACTGAAACACTTTCGCGCATTTGCGATCCCAATGACCGGGACAGCATGATTTACGCCGATGGGGCCGGAGCTACCGTCTTGGAATCAAAAAAAACAGATAAAGAAATTGGCATTTTAAGTCATGCTGCACGTACAGATGCCAAAGAAGAAGCCTACTTTTTACGGATGGAACCGCCTTTTGATCCAAAAATGGCGGATGCCCCACTTTACATGCATATGAACGGGCGTAAACTGTATCAGTATGCGCTAACCAATGTGCCCGACCTTGTAAAGTCGAGCCTGGATAAAGCCGACCTCGATTTCGAGGATGTCCATAAAGTGCTCATCCACCAGGCTAATGCTAAAATGGATGAAGCCATTATACAACGACTTGGCAAATTATACGGCAAAGAGGATGTGCCCGATGACCTTATGCCCATGACTATCTCGTGGCTTGGTAACACCTCCGTTGCTACTGTGCCTACCTTACTTGATCTGATTTTGGGCGGAAAGATGGACGACCATCACATACATTCCGGCGATGTGATCGTTCTATCATCCGTTGGGGCAGGCATGAATATCAACTCAGTGGTTTATGAAACACCTTAGCCAACCGGCTGGATCACAAATTATCTATCACCTTTTTTAGCAAGTCACGAACCTCTTGGGCTATTCCCCCGAGTTCGTCGTTCTCGACGGCCTGCATAGAAGCAATGGGATCCACGGCAGAAACTTCAACCTCTCCGTTTTCATGCTCCTGTACAATGACATTGCAGGGCAGCATTAATCCAATGTGATCCTCGGATGATAGCGCTTTATGAGCCAACGGAGGATTGCAGGCCCCTAAAATCTGATACTTCTTAAAATCAACATCCAGCTTCTTTTTCAGGGTTGCCTTAATATCAATTTCAGTAAGAACGCCAAACCCTTCCTCTTTGAGGGCTTCCGTTGTTTTTTCGATTGCATCCTCAAAAGAATCATCTAATGTTTTACTGTAGTAATATGACATAAGCTAATTGGGCTTAATAGTTTACTAATTACCTTTCACAGAAATAACTTACCAATAATAAAGGCCTTCATGAATTAACATAAAGGCCTTTACTAAAAACTGCGTTCCATCCATTAATTCTCATCAACATATGAGGAATACATCCAAACTTCTTTCTCCTGCTCGCGGATGTAATCACTCATCAAGGCATTGGTTCCCTCATCACCCACATCATCAGACAGCTCCAATATGTCTCGTTGCAGCGTGATGATTGTTTTAAATGCATCTAAAATCTCACGAACCGCTGTTTTGCCATCTGATACATGGTTACTTTCTTCAATTGCAGACTTCTCAATATAACCGGAGTATCGATGATTTGGAGAATAGTTGAGCGTTAAAATTCGCTCGGCCACCTCATCGATTTTTACCAGTAAATCATCATACAATTCTTCAAACTTCACGTGAAGCTCAAAAAAGTCATCACCTTTAATATTCCAATGATATCCGCGCGTATTTTGGTAGAATACTGAATAGTTTGCCAGAAGCTCATTCAGTTTGTCTGCCAACTCTTTTGATTTGGCTTTATCCAAGCCGATTTGATTTAAATCACTCATAAGTATGTGTTCTTAGATTAAATAGAATGTATTTATGTTTTCTGATTTTGAAACAATTTGCTCAAAAATTACTTAAGGGCTGCAATAGTCACTTTAGGTTCAAAGTGAATTGTGGTCTTGATTGATCGGGTGATCAGGCAAGCCTCTTCAGCCTTTTCCATAATACGCTTAGCCTTGTCAGCAAACTTTTCGTCAGCTATTGTAAGCTCAGGATTCATTGTTATTTCTGACACCACAAATTTTCCATCTTCTTTGCTAAGCTTGCCAGTGGCATTCACACTAAGGTTTTCAAAATTAAGCTTTGAATACTCGGCAATAGCTACAAATGTAGTCATAAAACAACTGCTTACCGACGAAACAAAAAGGTGTTCGGGTGACCAAGTACCCTCCACGCCACCGTCGAATTGCGGTGGTGTCGCCACCTCAATTTTATCCTCAAGTTCAGGAGAACTTAGGGACCCGATACGCCCCTCTTTCCAATCTAAATCTACGTGGTACTCGTGTTTTTTGTCGCTCATTTCTGTCCTAATTTTTGATTAATAATCTGTTCCAGTTGTTTGGCTTGTACTACCCCGGATTGCTGCCAAAGTATCTGACCACCTTTAAAAAGGATCAGTGTTGGCACCCCACGGACGTTATACTTAATTGCTGCATCAGCATTCTTTTCGGCATCCACTTTGATAATATTGATGGCATCCCCCATACTCTTTTTTAAATCTTTCAATATAGGGTTCATCATTTTACAAGGTCCACACCAATCGGCATAAAAATCGACCAGCACTGGCTTTTCTCCGTTAATAACTTCGTTAAATGTCGTTTTCTTTTTTTTCGTCTTAGCCATATCAGTCCTCGTTAATTTCGGTGAATTCCACCTCTTCAATATTACCACTTCCGGATTTCGTCGTTGCCCGTGCGGGTACTGCACAATTTCCACACAGACATCCGGTATTCGTTACTGCCTGGTACAGGAAAAATCCACCCAGCAAAACCGATAGAATATCTGCATGCCAAGCACCCATACCGACAAATAGTACTCCCACGCCCAGAGCAACCCAGCGCATTGGATGCCAGTTATTTAGCAAGGTGTATTTCGTCGACTCATTCATTGTTAAATATCTCGATTTTCAAATTGAACGCTATTATAGTTGACTGTTCATCCAATGTCAGTGACTTTTATCACATAAGTGTAATCTTATTTCTTCCCAGTTCGACAAATCCTTCAGCCTCCATCTTTTTCAGCAATCGAGAGATGACCTCACGCGCCGTTCCCAGCTCTTGTGCCAGCTGATCATGCGTCATTGTCAACGTATCGGTTTCCATCACCTCGCATCGTTTCTGTAAAAACTGCAGAAGACGCTCATCCATCTTTTTAAATGCCACTGCATCCACAACCTCCAATAATTCCTCAAACCGTTTATGATAGATCTGAAAAATATAGTTTAGCCATTGGGGATGTTCTCGAATTAGCTCGTGAATTTTATTGACGGGAATAAATAGAACTTCTGACTCCTCCTCTGCAACGGCCTTCACCTTACTGGTATCATGATATAATCCAGCCAAAAACGACATAATACAGGTTTCTCCGGGCCGCAAGTAATATAAAACCATCTCCCTATAGGTATCATCAGATTGCATTACCTTTATGCTCCCGGAGGTAACTATCGGTATGGATCGTACGGGGGCATCCTCTGTTACAATGGTATCGCCGGGTTTAAAATGTTTGGTTATTCCCAAGTCCGACAGATCCATATTTTCTTCCAGAGCAGAGGTAAGAGACGTTAAATCGGTTGAGGTCTTCATAATTCGCTACTAATGAATTAAGTAGTAACCGAAATATAACAAATAAAAAGAGTATATTATCCTAAATATATAACCAACCCTCCCAATATGTTTTTTATCTAAACCTATCTTACGGCTGGATGCTAAATACGGTCGTTTTTGGTCGGATGGTCTGCCGTCCCTCTTTCTCTTCTTTTAATAATAGCTGCCGGGATTTTTCAGATTCAAAAACCTGTTGCAGGTTCTTAATCTCTGCTGCAGGCACAAAGTTATCTTGGCATTGCTCTAAAAACAGATCAGCCTCAAACTTGCCGATATGCTCACCCAAAATGTCTGATAATGCTTTTCGGTTTTCAACTCTTGCTTCGTTATGTCGATACTCAGACTGATTGGATAATTCATCAGCCCCCAGAATCTTACATAAGTCCCGAAACTGCCTGTCACTGCCGATGGCCAACGTTATCAGACGGTCATCAGCAGTGGTAAATATTTCGCCATACGGTGCAATATTGGGATGCAGCGACCCTATTCGTTGGGGTACATTGCCATTCATCAGCCAGTTTGTAGCTTGGTTAATAAGGGAGGAAATGGCACTGTCATAAAGACTTACGTCTACCCGAAAAGCTTGCCCCGGGGTTTCCTTTTGCTTGAGCATTGCACACAAAATGCCCTCTTTCAGCTGGTGCGCCGCCAGCACATCTATGAGGGCCAGCGGTAACTTTGTGGGTGGGCTATCGGGCTGTCCATTCATCGACATAAATCCCGTTTCGGCCTGTAAAATCAAATCATAGGCAAGGCGGTCACTTTCCCTTCCAAAACCGGAAATATGTCCTTGTATTATTGTAGGATTTATTGCTTTTAAATCATCAAAGGTCAGCCCAAACTTTTTATCGTCCCCTTTTTTAAAATTGGTGATAACAATATCTGCTTCTTCGATGAGCTCATTAACTTTGTGTTTATCCTCCGTATCACCCAGATCTAAGAGCAGAGAATTCTTATTCCAGTTGACGGATGAAAAATAAGCCGACGGCCCTTCGGATGACTCACCCGGCTGACGCCATTGGCGGGTCACATCACCGCCACTTCGTTTATTCTCAACCTTGATAACTTTTGCTCCAAGCTCGGAGAAGAAATTTCCAACGGCGGGACCGGCAAGCACCCCCGCGAGTTCGACCACGGTTAACTCTTCAAAAACAGATTCCATTGGCTATCTGACTTTAGTTATTCATCCGCTCCATATACCAGCTCAATAAATTCGTGTTTGGGTACTGCCCCAAAATATTGCTCTATATTTATAGGCTCAATCCGATTTTCAATTTCTGTTCGATCATACCGCGCACCCTCTAAATAATTTTCGAGCTGCTTCACCGGTTCGCTGCCAAAGAAGTCACCGTAAATCTTAATATTATCGATGTGACCGTCTGCAACATCCAGTCGCAGATCAATTTCTCCGGCATCGAATCGCCGTGTTCGCTGTATATTGAAGTCGGGTGACTTTCCGAAATTCCAGTCCCACTGTCCGTACTTCTCATTCTTGAGATTATGCACTTCTTTCCATTCGGCTTCCGTTAGATGATACGTGTCAAACTCATCACGATCCTCATACAATCCCTCTAACAACTTTTGTCGGAACGTAGCTGTTTCCATTGAGCCTTCCATAAACTCACTAATATTTGCCACGCGACTACGAACTGATTTATGCCCCTTCGATTCAATTTTACTCATCTTGACATCCAGCGCATTTGTCACCTCATCCAGATTACTGTCAAAAAGGAGCGTTCCGTGGCTAAACATACGATCTACGCTCGAAAACTGCGCATTCCCCGATATCTTGCGGTCATTAACCTGAAGATCATTACGCCCGCTAAGCTCGGCATCAACTCCCATGGTGTTTAGGACACGCACAATCGGGGCTGTAAACTTTTCAAAGTTATTAAGACTCTTCTTATCGTAATCGGTAATAAAACTGAAATTCAGGTTCCCGGTATCGTGATATACAGCTCCACCACCCGATATTCGCCGCACCACGTGGATTCCTTTTTCCTCTACATATTCGTGGTTGATTTCTTCAAGCGTATTTTGGTTCCGCCCAATGATAATAGAGGGTTCGTTTATATAGAAAAGCAGGTAATCGTGATCGTAATCAAAATTACGGAGCGCATATTCTTCAAGCGCTAAATTTATATGCGGATCTGTAATACCTTCGTTATCAATAAAAATCATGTACTCAAATGGTAGAAATGTCTAATTCAATTTCATATCCAATGGTAGGCCGCTACTTTGAATGGAATATGAAGATGTGCGAACAAATAGAAGTGTAATGACTCCTAAGTTATCATTACACCCATTTAAAATTACCATCCGCCGTAATACGTAAATTACCGGACTTGCCCTCATTTACCAGATCTTGCAGTGATGTATCGGATAACATTTTACGAATTTCATCACGCGTATCAGCCCATTTATCGTGGATCGGACAAGGCTTCGCTGTTCCACAGCCCGGCAAGCCTAATGCACATTCGGTCAAAATATCCATTCCGTCGATGGCAGCAACAATCTCAAGCAGCGTAACATCTTCAGTAGAGTGTATCAATCGAACCCCTCCCTTAGGTCCTTTCATTGACTCCATCAGGTTTGCATTAGTAAGCTGTTGCAAAACTTTCGTTAAAAAGTGATGCGAGATATCGAGATCATCACTAATTTTTTTTATAGATACATAAGAGTCGTCCGAAACCGCAGCCAAATAAACTGAAGCTCTTAACCCATAAACACAAGCATTTGATAATAACATATATAAAAGATCGGATTTAGTAGTCTCTAAGACCCCTGTTAAAAATTCGTGAGCTCACCACTTCTTTGAGCGCAGATTAATCAACATTGTTTCTAAGAAAAATCTACTATAAAATGATTGTTACAGATCCCCTTTAAGTAAACTGTAATATTAAAAGCTGTCCAAAAATAAATCATTAAAACATCAAACAACAGCTAAAATATAAAGTAAAAAACACACGACTATAATTAATATTCGTGGAATAAAATAATTAACATATTACGAATCTGGTAATGGCTTCATATCTAATCAATTACTTGAAATAAGCTTTATGGAAATTTGGTCTGCTCTCGCAATTGGTTTTTTCGGTAGCTTCCATTGTATTGGTATGTGTGGTCCTATTGCGTTAGCCCTGCCCGGGAAAAATAAATCCACCTTCTCACTTGTCTGGGGACGACTGCTCTATAATATAGGCAGAGTTCTTACTTATACCTTTCTGGGGGGCATTTTTGGCATTATCGGTCATTCCATAGCTCTTGCCGGAATTCAACAATCAGTATCAATACTACTGGGTGCTTTAATACTTGTCGGTGCACTATTTCAGTTTTCATTCTTACAAAAATGGAAAGCAAAGATTGGTATTAACATATTATTCAATCGCCTTGAACAACTTATGCTCTCTCAATTTAAAAAGGGCGGTACCCTCACATTATTTTTTATTGGAATTTTAAATGGACTTTTGCCCTGCGGGTTTGTCTATGTGGGATTGGCGGGATCAGTCACAACTGGTTCGATCGTGCAGGGCAGCCTGTTTATGATGCTCTTTGGGATTGGTACCATACCTGCTATGATGGTGATGTCGCTGGCACCCGGTTTTGTGAGCCTTGAATGGCGTCAGCGCATTAACAAATTTATACCCTATTTGGCAGCAACTTTTGGCATTTATCTTATTATCAGAGGCATAATAGCGGGAGAAATGCTACATTAAATAAAGATTCATAAAAGCGCACATCAATGGATATACAATTTCATATATCAACTGATGAACAAGCTATAAGTCCGATTTGCGACTTTACCTATAGTTGGTGCCTCAATTGTGGTTTGCCTGAACAGGAAGCCACTAAGTTTACTATTGCCGTCAGCGAACTTATTACTGATATCATTTTATTTGCCTATCCTGATAAGAGTCAAGGTTTTTTTGATCTTACGTTCCGCCAAACCCTCTCAAACATTGAACTCATAGCCAGCGAGATTGGAGAACCTTTTGATCCGGACAAACACCGATATAATGCCCAAGAGGCTATAGAGAACGGGGTTTTTGAAGGGGCCGGACTGCGAATTATTCGTCGATTCACGGACGATTTCCTATTCATCAATCGTGGTAAAGAAGGCAAAGAGTTCAGATTACAAAAGTCCATAGATGTTCATAAAATTGACAAACTTCTGGAGTTATCCAGATCCGAAAAACCAAGAGAACCTGAAGGTCAAGCGTCTAAAGTACCATACAGTATCAGGCAAATTATTCCAAGCGATGCCGAGGACATTGCCAAGCTTGTCTATCGTACATACGAATACTCCTATACAAAAGAGGAACTCTATTTTCCCAAAAAAATAGAACAGACACTAACGGGCAAAGAAAAACTTGGGGTTATCACTCGCAGTGATGAAGGAGAAGCATTAGGATACTTTGCAATTTTAAAGAAAAGCGACTCTAATATTGCTGAAGTAGGGGAAGCGGTTGTTTCGCCCGCCTACCGCAAGCAGGGGATCATGAGTGGCATGATGGAACACCTTATAAAAGTGGCACGTGAACATCATTTCGATGCACTTTTTGGCAAAGCAGTGACAATCCATCCGGTAAGTCAACGGGTAAATCAAAAGTTCGGATTTATATCAACGGGGTTAATGCTCCTAGAAACAAAAAATGTCGTATTTAAAGGATTTGATGAAGATTATCCGCAGCCTGTTTCTGTGGTGATTGACGTATTACCACTCAAGCAAACAACCTCAAAAGAAATCTTTCTTCCCAAAAAATATCACGATATCCTGCTGGAAACATATAATTTGCTTGACATTCCCATTACTCCCAAGCAGCCTGAATATTACGAGATGGCTGAAAAATCGGATGCCGAGCTGGCAATTAACTATGCAGATTCGACAGCACTCATTATTGTAAAAAAATACGGTCCTGATTTCCGTTCGGTACTACAAGAAATGTTAAATAGTCTAATCAAGCAGGAAAATCCCAACGCTATCTACTTAGACTTACCACTCGAAAATTCGGCCACCCCGGCACAGCTGGGTAAACTTGACGGCTTAGGTTTTATTTACTGTGGGCTGGCTCCTTATTTTCATAATGAATCGGATTACCTGCGACTACAAAAAATTTGTATCCCCTTTAACTTTGATCTTGTTGATGTTCACTCAGAATTTGGTCTACAAATAAAATCTTTTATCACCGATGAGTATTCCAAACATACATAAAGACGGATCCACGCTGAACATTAAGATGCAAGGTGGTTTTAATTTGTGGATTAAAAACATGATTCTAAATCATATCAATAAAAAAACAAATCTTCTTAAAATTGATCTCACCGAGTGCAAGATCATCGACAGCGAAGGCATTATTTTTTTGCACCAATGGCAACAAGAGGGAAAAGAACTACATTTAATAAACCCCCCGGAAGTATTTTTCGAATTACTTGAGATTCTGGAACTTGACAATAGCTGGCAACCCAATGTTATAAATACAGATTAGGTATTACTATGAGCGAAGAAAACAGTAATGAAATGATTGAACTTGATGTTGAGCAGGATGTTTGGGATCGAACGTATACCGTATATTCCCTGCTCATTATTGGCAGTAAAGAAGAAGACGGGAATTACAATTTTGCCCCCAAACACATGGCTATGCCCATGGGTTTTAGCAATCACTTTGGATTTATTGGAACACCTCGGAAAAGTACATACCGAAATATACAGCGCGAAAAAGTATTTACGGTAAGCTATCCCAAGCCAAGTCAACTTACGGTCTCGAGTTTAGCCGCTACCCAACGCGAAGATGACGATTCCAAACCTATTCTCGATCAGATACCCACCACTCCTGCACAAGAAATTGACGGATATTTTGTAAGGGACTCTTATTTTCAGTTAGAATGTAAGCTAACGGAGTGTCTGGGCAAGTTCGGAGAATGGGAACTGATTGTCGGTGAAATTGTTGCTGCAAGGATCAATAAAAAGATGAGTAGAAAAGTTGGTGATGGTGTTGGCGAAGGGCAATTAATTTACGACAATCCTTTATTGGCTTATTTGCATCCCAACCGATTCAGCGTCATTAAAGAAAGTAACGTTTTCCCATTTCCAAAAGAGTTCAAACGCTAAAAAAACATGACCGACCGAGTGCGACCGATACGTAACTACATTAGCGAGCATAAAGCAGATTTTCTATCTCTTCTTCAATCGCTGGTTGAAATTGAAACCCCCTCCGATCAGCCAGAAACATTTTCTGTGGTTTGGGAACTCTTATCAGAACAGTTCAAAAACCTAAATTATTCGGTTACACATTTTGAGGGGAATGACACTGCCGGACAGTTGCTTTGCAAGCCTGAGGATTTCGATCCTTCCAAGCCCACACAACTGATCCTCGGCCATAGTGATACCGTTTGGGATGTAGGAACCCTTGACGAGATGCCCTTCAATATTGAGGATAATGTAGTGGCTGGCCCGGGAGTCTATGATATGAAAACAGGAATTGCCATGATGGTTTTTGGGATACAGGCCATTCACTATCTTGATAAAACTCCAAAAGTACAGCCCATATTCCTTATTAATTCGGATGAAGAAATTGGCAGTCATGAGTCCCAAGATCGCATCGTTGAGCAAGCTAAGTTAGCAGAACGAACATTTGTACTTGAACCTTCACTGGGTAAAGAGGGCAAAATTAAAACCAGGCGTAAAGGTGTAGGCGATTTTGAAATATCAATTAATGGGAAACCGTCCCACGCAGGATTAGCTCCCGAAGAAGGAGTAAGTGCCATCTTAGGTCTCTCTCATATCGTACAACAACTCTTTCGTTTAAACGACCCGGCCAATGGTGTTACCGTCAATGTTGGAACTATAGAAGGAGGTGAACGATCTAATGTTATAGCAGCAAAAAGTAAAGCTGTTGTCGATGTACGAATACCAACACAAAAAGATGGGAAACGGATAAAAGAAAAAATCTACAATCTTCAACCTGAAATTGAGGGTGTTGAGCTAACAGTATCCGGGGATATTAATCGCCCGCCGCTGGAAAAAAAAGAAGCCAACCAAAAGCTCTGGAATATTACTAAAAAGCTTGGAAAAGAACTCGATCTCGAATTGCAAGAGGGAATGTCTGGCGGAGCCTCTGATGGTAATTTTTCAAATTTATATTCTCCCACTATTGACGGTCTGGGGGCTGTTGGGGAAGGTGCTCACGCCTATCACGAAAAGATCTTCTTAGAAGAAACATTAGACCGGCTTGCCCTATTTGCTCTCTTACTCTTAGAGCCTCCCATATTCGATTAATCATTTGCTCTGCCAAAAACCCACTCAATCAGGTAATCATCCAGCTTTTCCTGTGGTATCAGGTGTGACTCTAATTCCAGCTGCTTACTCATTTGATAATTTCTCGATGAACACCGCTCATAAAACCATTTTATAGAATCCATATCATCCAAAATCATAGATCCCAGAAATGACTCCAACAATCCACGATCTTTGGATATCTGGATAACCTGATCGATAAAACAGGTGTTCTGACCTTTTAGAAACTCCAATAGGGGTATCCATAGAGTACTCATTAATTCCCCTTCTCGATCAATAGGCAAATTATACTGCATAGGCGTTAATTTCTGAGTCAATGGGCTGGGCAACCGAAATGCAGACGAGGTTTCATGTTCTAAAATGTAGAGTATTCGAATTATGCCACCCATTGATTTGCGTACGAGCCGATGTCCTTTAAAAGCTCCAAACGTATAATCAGCTTCCGGCCGTTGCATCACAAGATTAAATCCAAGACATTGGTCTTCTTGATTTATCCCAATAAAATAATACGTTTCCGGGTGCTTTTTGGCGTGATTAAATTTGGGCTGATGTTTGCGGATAAGCTCGTTTTCCAGTAACAGTGCCTCCTTTTCTGAACTACAAACCTGTGTTTCAATGTCACGCGTCATCCGTATTAAGCGAATCGTTTTGCGTGAGGCGGTGCCCATCTTAGCGCGACGGTAAGTAAACAGTCGATTCCTTAGATTTTTTGCCTTTCCCACATATAACAACTCCTCTGATCGTCCATACATTTTGTATATCCCCGGCTCGGTGGAAAGCTTCTCGAAAAACGATTCTCCCACCCTCCTTTCGATGGGATTGTAATGTTCAAATAACCGTTGTTGCCCTGTCATTTTTGATCTTGCATTCGGCGGTTCAAAGCTTATTTAAAAAAATATTAAAAATTAAGACACAAAATTTTACATATAGTAGGGAATCCCCAAAAAATATACTATACTTAGGCTCTTAAGCGCTATTTATTGCGTTAGCAAGGCGTTATCAAACATTTAAGTAGCACAAGAAGTAAAAATTTTCGGAGATTTATCATGGCAGAACGTGAAGTAGGAACTGTTAAATGGTTCCATAATGGCAAAGGTTACGGATTCATAACCAGAGAAGAAGGCGAAGATATTTTCGTTCATTTCAGTGAAATCGAAATGGAAGGCTATAAAAAATTAGAAGAAGGCCAAGAAGTAGAATTCACTGTTGCAGAAGGCGAAAAAGGATTACAAGCACAAGAGGTGATTCCCTTGTAATATGATTATTTAGATATCATTATTTTAAAAGCGCTGTTATCAAGGCAGCGCTTTTTTTATTGCTTACGGTTCCCATTATATTGTAAGTAATCAACCGCCACAAAAGAGTATTCCCATGGAAAACCATACCTACAAAAAAATTGAACTAACAGGCACCTCTGATAAATCCCTTGAGGCAGCTATTGAAAATGCAATAGAAAAGGCTTCAAACACCGTAGACGACATGCGCTGGTTTGAAGTTATTGAAACAAGAGGTTCTATCGAAGATGGCACTGTCTCACAGTGGCAGGTTGTTATTAAAGTCGGCTTTACGCTAAAAGGATAGCTTACGTTTTATCTAAAATATAGAACTCCAGCTTTTTCTGAAGTTCAGGGGGGTTAAAGGGCTTCGTTAGGAAATCATTCATACCAGAAGCAAAAACATTTTCCTTAACCTCCTTTAAGGCTGCTGCCGTAAGGGCAATGATCGGTACATCAGATTTATACTTATCTTCCAGCTCTCGAATTTGCCGTGTAGCCTCATACCCATCCATTTCCGGCATTTGAAGATCCATCAATACTAAATTGACAGACTTTGTTTCCTTCATCTTTTTAACTGCCTCACTCCCATTCTCGGCAATGATTACTTCTATATTCCATTTTTCCAGGAATCGCATCATCACCTTTTGATTAATGGCATTATCTTCTACCAACATTACTTTTGTGCCCCGTAAGGAATCCGGCGACTCCTCGTCATTCTTACGTAAGGTGGCTCGCTGTTCATCAGCATGTTCTTCAGTTTTAAAGGGTAGCTCTACATAAAACGTACTTCCCTTCCCTTTCTCACTGTCCAAATCAATTGAACCCCCTTGGAGGTCGATTAATTTTTTACTGATCGTTAAGCCCAGTCCTGTTCCACCAAAAACCCGGGAGGTTTCATTACGCTCTTGAGTAAAGCTTTTGAAAATTTCCTCCTGTTTATCTTCTGATATTCCAATACCGGTATCGGTTATAGTAAACAGAATTTTCAGCTGATCATCACTACGTTCTTCGAGATCCACAATAATTCCGACACTGCCTTCTTCAGTAAACTTTACTGCATTGCTAACAAGATTATTTAAAATTTGAGTCAGTCGGTTAGGATCACCGGCAATAGTTTTGGGTAAATCTTCATCAAAATCCAGGTATAACGGGACATCTTTCTTTTCAGCCGTAAATCGGAAGCTTTCCAAAACGCCGTTTAATAGATTCTCCAAATTAAACGCAACGTTCTCAAACTCAATTTTTCCTGATTCAATTTTTGAGAAATCAAGCACGTCATTAATAAGCGAAAGCAAGGTTTTAGCAGAGAAATCAAGGATCTCAAGCTGCTCAAGCTGATCTTCACGCGGATTATCCTTCACTAATAAATTCGTCATTCCAATAATTGCGTTCATAGGAGTACGAATTTCGTGGCTCATCGTCGATAAAAACTCAGACTTGGCCTTTGACCCCTCCTCTACCTTTTGCTTCGCCTTTTCAAGCTCTTCTACATTTTCTTCTAACTGCTTCTTCTTTTCTAACAGTTCCTTATTAAGGGACTGTGTTTTGTTAAGCAGTTTTTGTGTTTCCTCCTCAGCCAGTTCCTTTGATTCAGAAAACTTGTTAAATGTAAGCCATGTCGTTATAAATGCCGCGGCCAGAATACTCCATTTTATAATAATACCTTCATCAGCAGTTAAATAAATCTGATCAAAAATCACATAATCAAGCACAACATAGCATGCTACGGCCATACCTATCCCAATATTACGCAGTTGCTGATGGTCCTTGTCGAATAGCAGAATAGCCAATCCACAGGCCGGGAGATAAAAAGCCTGAATTAACATTTCTTTGCCAAATACCGAGCTCAGAATAAGGATACAGACATTTATATAAGCTAACAGCAGAAACTTGGCCGTATTCTCAAATCCTTTGCGTGCCAAAACAGGAATAAGCATAAAAGCCACGCTAATGCTCATAAAAAACCACGACAACGAAATAGACTCGTTCAGACGAAAGGCAATCAAAAACAGGATGGCTACTGCCGCGAGCGAAAACGACACATGATGCATTACAATAATGCCGGTCCTGTTAATCTGCTCAATTTTGTCTTGTACCAGATCTCTGGCAAAGGCTATCTTTTTAATACTTGATAATGAAGACATTCGGTGTAATAGCTATTTATAGATAATCCAATAGACGCACACTTAACAATAATAAAACGAATATAGCTATCGAATGATATTAAAAGAAACTAATAAAAGATAGGGCTTAAGCCTTTGCCTGCTCTTTTTGCATCTTGGTCTTATAAGCCATGGCATATATCTTCATCTGCTTAACCATCGAGGCCAAGCCATTTGATCGAGTGGGGGACAAATGCTGCTCCATACCGATCTTTTTAATAAAAGTGGGATCAGTATCTATAATGGTTTCAGGTGTCTGACCGGAATAAAAACGAACCATCAGCGCCACAAGACCTTTCGTAATGGCCGCATCGCTATCAGCTTCAAAAATAACCTTGTCATCCTCAAGACGAGTATGCAGCCATACCTGGGATTGACATCCACGCACCAAGTTTTCCTCAACCTTATGCTCCTCATCCAACGGGTCTAATTCTTGGCCCTGTTTTATGATATGCTTATAACGTTCGGTCCAGTCGCTTAGGGCTTTAAACTCGTTAATAATTTGCCGCTGTACTTCGTGAATATCAGCCATTATTCAATGTTTATAGTTATCTGCAACACCATTAAAATACAAATAACTTCATAGAATATAAGGTTATACTTTTGTCTTCTCATAGGCCGGATCAACCGATACTGCACAACAAACGGTCACTACATTTTTCTGGTCTTCATCCCATTCGGGCTCGCCATAATCCAAGACCTCAACAAATTCTCCCTGTTTATTTTTGATGCGATATTCGCAGGTGGAGTCTTTGCCCTCGAAAATCTTCTGCAGGTGCGACTTAAATTTATCGAGATCGTCTTTGTGAATAAAGTTATCGGCATCAGCCTTTCCGATAACAGCATCAGCTGAAAGGCCCGTTATCTCCGAAAACTCTTCGGAAACCGTTTTAAAGACTGGCTGATCATCTTTTTGTTCTACTTTGTAGGAAAATTCCGAGGCCCTGCGTACAACCCGACCGAAGTCTTTATTCCGTTTTTTAAGCGTATCCATAATACGCTTTTTAAGCGAAATATTTTCGATCTCCGCACGAATGAGCTTTTGATCTTTGAGGTCTAAAATGGACGTTCTACCCTTAACCTGGATCGGAAATCCATTTTTATGATTGATAATACCTTTAAATTCTTCGTTGTTGAAATAGGCATCCTCATCTTCTTTATCGAAACGCCCTTTAATTGAGCTCATATATTTATCAGGAAAGAGATCCCAAATTTTAATCTGTTTTAGCTCATCCTTCCCATATCCAACAAGTTCGCGAAATGCCTTGTTTGCCATCACGATGTTACCCTGTACATCAACATCTACAACCGTACGCTTCGATTCCTCTCGCAATCCATCAAATTCAACTTTTTGATCAACAAGTTGCTCTTCGGCACGTTTGCGCTCTGTTATATCATGCTGATAGGAAACCCAGTGTGTTACATTACCTTCTTTGTCAGTAAGCGGATGAATATCCCACTGGTTGACAAACTCTGAACCATCTTTTCGATAGTTAATTGCTTGACCAAAGAAGGATTGTCCCTCTTTCAATCTGCTTTTCAATTTATCCAACACTTCTCGGTCGGTTTTAGGGCCCTGCAGAATCCGTGGGGTTTTACCAATAACTTCTTCCTTGGAATACCCCGTCATCTCACAAAAACCATCATTAACATATACAATCCTGGGTCCGGGCTTTTCAAGGGTTAACTCAGTAATTAATATGGAATCGTAGTCGCTGCGTATTGCCGATTCAAGAAGTTTTAATCGTTTCTCTAACTCATTACCTTCTTCGACAATACTTTCTACAAATGATTTAACCTCTTTGAATGATTCTTCATCTTTGCACCATTTTTTTAGTGCATCAATATCTGGTGATTCCATATTAAAAAGTTACTTAGTCCTGGGTTAATAGATGATTATAGGCGATTTATGTGCCAACCTTGCTTTTAATACTTCTTATCAACAACAATACAAATCCCAATCATTCCGACAAATCCAATTTTTCTTAAAAGAATTTAGGTAAAAAGTAGTTTAACATTAAAATAAATCGGGTTTACCCCTGATCATAAAAAAACCTTAGGAAGCAATTGGCTTCCCAAGGTCTGACAGTTCTACACAAATATCATGGTTACTTCAATAGCAGTTTAGCAATAGTATTAAGCTGCATATTGGAAGTCCCCTCATAAATCTTACCGATCTTTGCATCACGGTAATACTTTTCAACAGGATACTCTTTTACGTAGCCATATCCACCAAATAGATCAACTGCCTGAGAAGTTACATTTTCCGCAACTTCGGAGGCATGATACTTAGCCATGGCCGCCTCTTTCAGAAAATTGTCGTCATTTTCTTTCATCCGTGCAGCATTATATACCAGTAATCGTGCAGTCTCAATATCTGTGGCCATCTTTGCCAGCTGGAACTGAACACCCTGAAAATCTGAAATGGCTTGTCCGAACTGCTCGCGCTCTTGGGTATACTCCAACGTAGCATCAAGTGCTCCCTGGGCAATACCTATCATCTGTGCTCCAATACCGATCCGGCCTTCGTTTAGTGTTTCCATGGCAACCTTGTAGCCTTTTCCTACTTCACCCAATACATTTTCTTTGGGCACCTTGCAGTCTTCCAGCAGAATTTCACAAGTAGAGCTCGCTCGAATTCCCATCTTATTTTCTTTTTTGGATACCGAAAAGCCCTCAAAATCACGTTCAACAATAAATGCCGTAATGCCCTTATATCCCGCATCTCGATCTACTGTTGCAAATACTAAAAAGATATCAGCTTCATTGGCATTTGTGATCCACATTTTGGAGCCATTCAATACATAATGGTCACCCTCTTCTTTAGCTGACGTTTTCAGCGCAAAAGCATCACTGCCCGAGCCGGCTTCCGACAGACAGTAAGCACCCACCTTTTCAGTTGCCAGCTGAGGAAGATAGCGCTCCTTAATATCATCACTACCAAAATTCAGAAAAGCATTGTTCACCAGCGTATTTTGTACATCCATAAACACTCCGGCTGAAGCATCCACGCGGGATATTTGCTCAATCGCCACAATAGACATAAAAAATGATCCGCCGCCCCCGCTGTAACTCTCGGGAATTTCAATACCCATCAATCCCATATCAAAAAACTGCTGAACAAGGTCGGGATCAAGCTTAGCCTTTTCATCCATCTCATGTACTTTGGGCTTTATTGCGCTTTCTGCAAAATCCCGAGCCGCCTCCTGCAACATCTTTTCATCTTCGGTTAGCGTAGTCAATGCGGGCATTTGTTGGGTTACATTATCCATGGAATAGCCTTTTAGTATTCAATTTGGTTCTAAATTTCGCTCTTAATATAGTGATTCAAAATCAAAATATCGGCCTAAAAGTAATCCCAAATCTTATACTCAAATACAATGTTAGTAAAGTAACGGCAAGCTCATTATTTTCAGGAATGATAACTAAGATGAAATTCCTACTATGAGTAACGCTGATTATAAAAAAGATTCTCTTTTTGAAGAATTTCCTCCTATCTCCACTGAGGAATGGGAAGAAGTTATAAAACAGGATTTAAAAGGAGCTGACTATAAAAAAAAGCTCCGTTGGAAAACCGGGGAAGGTGTCGAACCATTACCCTTTTACCGGCGTGAGAATTTGTCCGACCTCGACCGCACAGCACCAATTCCAAAATCATATGAAGATACTGAGGCCAACAGTTGGGAAATGCGCGAACCTATTTTCGAGCATAGTATCCCCAAGGCTAATGAAGCGGCCCGAAACGCGCTCGATCGGGGTGCGGATGCCTTACAATTTCAGCTGACTGTCCGTCGTACCGAAGGAATGCTGGATGGTGATATCCATGGATTACCCATTCAAAGCCAATCTGACTTTTCATCACTGTTAGAAGGAGTTTCCTTGGAAAGCACTCCTCTCCACTTTGATACAGGCTTGGCTTCCCCCGCCCTACTGGCAATGCTTTGGGATGAAATTCAAAGGCAAAATATTGATTCGAAAAAAGTTCAGGCAACCTTTAGCTATGATCCTTTTATCTATCTGCTTAAGCATGGACACTATTCAAAAAACAAAGAACATATTGAACGGGACATCAGTGACCTTGGGCAATTCACGGCTAAAAACCTGCCTTCAGTTCGACCGATAGGTGTCGACGGACGATTTTATCATAATAGCGGAGCCACTATCGTGCAGGAACTAGGATATGCGATGGCTTCCGCCTCAGAATATTTGGCGATACTAACCGACAATAACCTTGATATTGCAAATGCCGTACCGTCACTATTCTTTAGCTTTTCAATAGGATCTAACTACTTTCTGGAAATTGCCAAATTCCGCGCTGCCCGACTGCTTTGGAAAAATCTTATTGAAGCTTATGGAATAGATTCGAAAAAAAACGCTGCTTATTTGCACGGGGAAACTTCACGGTGGAATAAAACGCTCTACGATCCATACACGAATATGCTACGTACATCCACCGAAAGCATGTCTGGCGCTATTGCGGGCTGTGATTCTTTAACGGTGTTGCCATTTGATGAACACTTTCGTCAGCCTAATGCATTTTCGCAGCGTATTGCCCGCAACCAACAGCTTATTCTTAGTGAAGAGGCCTATTTCAATAAGGTCGAAGACCCGGCCGCGGGATCATATTATCTCGAAAATTTAACAGAAGAAATCGCTGAAAAAGCTTGGAGTATTTTTCAGGATGTAGAATCAGAAGGCGGTCTTTTCAAAGCTATTGAAAATGGAACGGTTCAATCAGCTATCCAGAAATCGCAGGAACAGCGCAACCAGACCATTGCCAAACGAGGACGCACGTTTGTAGGGACAAACCAGTACACGAATGCAAATGAAAACATGAGCGATGATATTGGGGAAACCAATCAAACGGTAGCCCTTCGTGAATCAGATGAAATTAGCATTGAAAGTAATGCTCAAAGCCTCGTAAAATATCTATCTGACGCTTTCTCACAGGGAGCCACTATGGCCGATGTAACTGAAAGACTCTTTGATTTTCAAAGACAACAATACCGAACGGTGGCTCCGTATCGAGGTCCCCAGGCATTTGAAGAACTGCGTCTGGCAACCGAAAAACATCAAAATACGCCCAAGGTTTTAAACCTCCCATTAGGAAACAAGAAATGGCGTAAGGGGCGTGCAACCTTTTCAGCCAACTTTTTCGGCTGTGCCGGTTATGATATTGAAGATCCCATTGGCTATGCAAATGTTGAAGAAGCCATTGATGCCATTAAAGATCAGCAACCGGATATTGCTGTAATTTGCAGTTCAGATAAGGAATACAAAGATCTCGTTCCGGCTATAGCAGATGCCGTTTCGAATCTGGATAATCCCCCGATCTTAGTACTTGCCGGTTACCCCGAAGAGGATGTAGAAACTTACAAAGAGGCCGGTGTTGATGAATTTATTTACTCGAAATGCAATGTACTTAACACCTTAACACGATTTCAAAAAAAGCTTAATGTAATTAAGAATTAAATAACCAAGGTGTCATGCCGAACTTGTTTCGGCATCTACTGCAATCAATTTTACGAAAATTAATAGACCCTGAAAAAAGTTCAGGATGACACAAAAGCAAGTAATATGAGACCTGATTTTTCTGATATAGCATTTAATTCTTCGATTTCTGCTGATCACAAAGCAAAAAGCGAAGAACCATGGAATACTGCTGAACAAATTCCGGTAAAACCACAGTTTGAACAGTCGGATATTGAGAACCTTGAGCATCTCGATTATGCCGCCGGCATTCCTCCGTACCTGCGAGGCCCCTATTCCACCATGTACTGCTTTCGCCCATGGACTATACGTCAATATGCAGGATTTTCAACCGCCGAGGAATCCAATGAGTTTTATCGCAAGGCACTAGCCCAGGGACAAAAGGGACTTTCTGTCGCCTTTGACTTAGCTACCCACCGGGGCTATGACTCCGATCATCCACGGGTATCCGGTGATGTCGGCAAAGCAGGGGTAGCTATCGACTCTATCCTTGATATGAAAGTGCTTTTCGACCAGATTCCGCTGGATGAAATGTCGGTATCCATGACAATGAACGGGGCTGTCATTCCCATTATGGCATTTTATATTGTCACAGCCGAGGAGCAGGGCGTATCCAAAGATAAGCTTGCAGGTACTATCCAAAATGATATTCTCAAAGAATTTATGGTGCGCAACACCTATATCTATCCCCCCAAACCATCAATGCGCATTGTAGGTGATATCTTTGAATATACATCACAATATATGCCGAAGTTTAACTCCATATCGGTATCGGGTTATCACATGCAGGAGGCCGGTGCTACCTGTGATATTGAGCTGGCTTATACCTTGGCTGACGGACTTGAATACTTGCGGACCGGTATAGAAGCCGGCCTTGATGTTGATGATTTTGCTCCGCGCATTTCATTTTTCTGGGCTATTGGGATGAATCACTTTATGGAGATCGCCAAAATGCGCGCCGGTCGTATGCTCTGGGCCAAGTTGGTTAAGCAATTTGATCCTAAAAATCCCAAGTCGATGTCCCTGCGCACACACAGCCAAACATCGGGCTGGAGCCTGACCAAACAAGATCCCTATAACAACGTGGCACGAACCACTATTGAAGCTATGGCAGCCGCACTCGGCCACACCCAATCGATGCACACAAATGCACTCGACGAAGCAATTGCCCTTCCTTCAGACTTTTCCTCACGCATTGCCCGAAATACACAGACCTACCTGCAGGAAGAGACGGGCATTACCAAAGCCGTTGACCCTTGGGCAGGCTCGTACTATGTAGAATACCTTACGGATCGCATTGCTCGCCGCGCTTGGGAATTGATTGAAGAAGTAGAAGATCTGGGCGGTATGGCTAAAGCAATTGAAACAGGAGTCCCCAAAATGCGGATTGAAGAAGCCGCTGCTAAAAAGCAGGCGCGCATCGACTCCGGCAAGGAAACCATTGTAGGAGTCAACAAATATCAGCTTGACAAAGAAGAACCGATTGATATTCTTGAAGTTGATAATGAAAAAGTCCGAAAAGCTCAGTTAGACCGGCTTAAAAAACTGCGGGCAGAACGCAACGAAGAGGAAGTACAATCAGCGCTTGATGCCATTACAAAAGTAGCAGAATCGGGAGACGGCAATCTGCTTGACGTGGCAGTCAAAGCAGCTCGTAAGCGAGCGACACTGGGTGAGATCTCTGATGCTATGGAGAAAGCGTTCGGGCGTTATACTGCAACCGTTAGATCAGTATCAGGTGTGTATTCTTCAGAAATAGATAAAGACGAAAACTTTAAAAAGGCCCAACAGCTGGCGGATGAATTTGCCGAGCTTGCCGGACGAAGACCCCGTATTATGGTAGCCAAAATGGGGCAGGACGGTCATGATCGGGGTGCTAAAGTAATCTCCACCAGCTTCGCCGATCTCGGCTTCGACGTAGATATCGGTCCGTTATTCCAGACCCCCGAAGAAGCTGCGCGACAAGCTGTCGAAAATGATGTCCATATCCTGGGCGTGTCAAGTCTGGCCGGTGGCCATAAAACGCTGGTACCTCAAGTTCTTGATGAGCTTGAAAAACTGGGCCGCGATGATATTATGGTAATTGTCGGCGGTGTAGTGCCGGAACAGGATTATGAGTATTTATATGACAAAGGGGTCGTCGGTATCTTTGGGCCGGGCACCGTTATTTCTCTGGCCGCCCAACAGATTTTAGAAATACTCATTGACAGCCAGAAATAATTCATTTTCATTAGATCTTGTCGGTTTCCAAAACCTGCAGGATTTTAACCGTTTTCTAATTTGCCTGACAAAAAACAAAATAACGACTCCTCCCTTTCAGTAAGTGAGGGCGTTGAACAAAGCAGCGCAATCAATACTAAAGGATTGGAGCGCTTCAAAAACAAAGGCTCATCGCTTTCACTGGAAGAGTATGTCAATGGTATAAAGTCAGGCAGCCGAACCGTTCTAAGCCGTGCTATAACGCTCATCGAAAGCACCAAGACAGAGCACCGAGAGCTGGCACAGGATATTATCGAGCAATGTTTACCTGAGACCGGTAACTCCATACGAATAGGCATTACCGGTGTTCCTGGTGTAGGAAAAAGTACCTTTATCGAGTCGCTGGGTAACCACATTATTAATCAGGGAAATAAATTGGCGGTATTAGCCATCGATCCCAGCAGCACACGTACCAAGGGAAGTATTCTTGGGGACAAAACACGTATGGAAACACTTGCCAACAATGATCAGGCTTTTATTCGCCCATCTCCTACGGGTGGTTCGCTGGGTGGCGTTGCCCGCAAAACACGCGAAACTATTTATCTTTGTGAAGCCACCGGCTACGATACCATCTTTATTGAAACCGTGGGCGTCGGACAATCAGAAACAGCCGTACATTCAATGGTTGATTTCTTCCTGCTGCTGATGTTGCCCGGTGCCGGCGATGAACTGCAGGGAATCAAGCGTGGTATCATGGAGATGGCCGATACCATTGCAATCAACAAAGTTGACGAAGCCGGTGAAAAGGCAGTCAGTCAGGCTGTTCGGGAATACAAAAATGCACTGCATCTCTATCCCGAAACAAAATCAGGCTGGGATCCTAAAGTTACTACTTGTTCAGCCCTAACAGATAAAGGTATTCCCGATATCTGGGAAATCATACAAGAGTATATACAATTGACAAAAAAGAACGGTTATTTCGAAAACAACCGGAACCGCCAGGCCAAGCACTGGATGTACGACACCATTACCAATCGTCTGACTGAGCATTTTTATGACCATCCCGCTGTAAAAAAGAAACAGAAGCACATTGAACAACAAGTATTAAACGGGGAGATGAGTTCTTTCAAAGCTGCTCAAAAGCTGCTGGATCTATATTTTAGGGAGATGCAAAAGTAGAACCATGCAACTCCAATTGACCTCAAACCGCTACTCACTGTAACGTAATACAATTTTTCCATCTTCACTTTCAATCTCAACACTGGCATTCCCACCCTTCACTTTATAAACGGTTCGTTCGTCCTCATCCCTTATTTTAGAGAACGTACCAATAGTATTGATATTTGTATCATCATGAGCAATATCAATGCTTCCGCCTCCATCTAAAATATCCAGCTCAAGATCACCGTCGTCGATACCAAAATAATATTGGCCGGCATCTGATAATACTGTGGCGAAATAGAGGTCGGCATCATCTCCACGGACATCAATCTCATTAAAATTCCCGTTTTCTACTCGGAGCTCTCCATCATCAAGCGTAGCTGTGAGCTTTCCCTGTCCTTTATCCATTCGGATGACCCCATCATCAATTTTAAAAGAAAAGCTCTCTCCGGTAGCATTTTCTATGTTGATATCAGAATCATCTGCAACCATACTAATTCCTCCCCCGACATCAGATATTTCATAAGCTCCATCATCTCCTTTTACATCTATGGATACTCCTCGCGGGATCCTAACAGTAATTCGATACTCCCTGTCAACATGTCCTATACGAAGGCTATTGTTGTTACGCTCGGCTTCCTCAATGTAAAGATCACCATCCCGTTGTCTTACATTCATCTTGAAATCACCGTCAGATCCCCACTCAATTCCATCGACATCAATACGATGATACACATTAACATTGACGTCAAAACGATCACTGGCAATGATATTAACTTCGGCATCGTCGCTTTCCAAAAAGACAGTTCCGTCCGCAGCGATACCATAATCCTGATCTAACTTATATTCGTTATTTTGGGCTTCTACAGACAGTGCTCCCAGCAATAACAGCACCGTAATCATTATTGAAACAGAAAATTTCATATAGGAATAGCTTTATTAAAAATTGGAAACCATCGTACGTAAGATATGCGGAATTGTTATAGCAACAGAAGCTATTAGCTAAGCTTCAGCTCACTTTGCGCAGAAGAAAAAGCAACGTCCTCTTCGTCAATATCTTGCTCGCCAAGCGCTTCTTGCATTTCGCTGCGAAGTTTCTGAATGGTCAAGCCGCTGGTAAGCGAACCGTTTTTTGCAATAGAGATCCGTCCCGTTTCTTCGGATACAACCACCACAAAAACATTATTGGTTTCCGTAATACCTACTGCAGCCCGATGACGTGTTCCAAATACGGACGAGATATTTTGATTCTGTGAGATAGGAAGATAACAACTTGCAGCAACGATCCGGTTGTTCCGAATCACTACAGCTCCATCATGCAGCGGAGTGTGTTTATTAAAAATAGTTTTCAGCAGTTCGCTGTTTACTTTTGCATCCAGTTTTACTCCAACATCGACCAAGTCCTGTAGCGTTGAAGTTCGCGCAAACACAATCAGGGCACCCGTTTTGGTATGGGACATATCACGGGCGGCATCGACTACTTCATCGATAATCGTATTGGGGTTGGAACGCACGAAAAAGCGGTCGAGATTCGTATTCTGTCCCAAGCTATAGAGCAGCTTGCGTATCTCGGGCTGGAAAATGATAAATACCGCCAAAATCCCCACATCCAAAATACCACGAAGTATAAAATTGATGGTGGTTAGCCCAAGGGCACTTACAGCCGCATTCACGATGATGATAAAGACGAGCCCAACAGCAGCTTGAATAGCAAATGTACCACGAATCCACCGGTACAGGTAGAACAGCACCATGGTAATAATCAGGACTTCGACGAAGTCCCGAATGCCAAATTCAAGGAAGCCAATGGGGATCAACGGTGCACCTCGGTTTTCTGGATATTGTTTAGCGGAATATAAGTATTATTTGGCGAAGTTTTGTATGGGGATGTTTTTCAGCTTCAATCCAACAAAAACCTACTTTGCAAATATTCGCTAACTCTGAAACAACGTTGCCTATTCCACTGATGAAATAGCATTAAATACCTGAAGGGAATCGTGAGCTTCTTTGACGTCATGTACTCGAATAATGTTAGCCCCGTTCATCATCGCATGATAATGGACAGCTATAGTGCCTGTAAGGCGATCATCAACCGATCGATCATTGAGTATGTCACCTATCATTGATTTTCGGGAAGCCCCCACTAATACAGGGCACCCCAAATCCTGAAATTCATCGAGATGGGCAATTAACTTTAAATTATGTTCCAGGGTCTTTCCAAAACCGATACCGGGATCAATAATAATATTTGTTAACCCCTTTTCTTTAGCCTCATCAATTTTCACTTTTAAAAACTGTTTGATATCAGCAACCACTTTATCGTAACTGGGATCTTTTTGCATCGTTTTAGGATCATCTTGCGAATGCATCATCACATATGCTGCATTATGCTGGATACATAAATCCACAAAACGGGGCTCTTTTTGGAGTCCACTCACATCATTGACAAAATGAGTCCCGAGTTTAAGGGCCTCCTCGGCCACCCGATATTTAGTAGTATCAATCGAAAAAAAAGTATTAGGAAATTGTGATAGGGCTTGTTCAAGGATCGGCAACACGCGATCAAGTTCTTCCTGCTCGGTGACGGGCTCGGAACCCGGCCGGGTTGATTCACCGCCTATATCTATAATATGAGCCCCCTGGGAAATCATAAGCCCAATGCGACCCAACGCTGCTTCCACTTCATTAAAATTGCCCCCGTCGGAAAAAGAATCGGGCGTAGCGTTGAGAATGCCCATTATTTTGGGAGTAGTAAGATCGAGCGTTTTATCTCTTGTCTTAATTTGGTGAGGCACTTTTTTACTGTTTGTTAAAAGATATGCGTTGTGGGTTCAAGACTGTGTAAAACCCAAAATGTCATCCTGAGTTTATTTCAGGCTCTGGGTTCATTTTCCGAAAATATAAAGTTTTCATATTCTGGAATAAGTTCAGAATGACACTGTACATGTGCGTCTACAAAGCCCTCTTTTTAATAATGCTCCATCTACAAATAACTAACAACAGTATTAATCCCAGGTTTCCTCAAGATGCTCCAGCTTATCTTCAACCTCTGCCCACTCATCGGCATCGGGTAAATCCTCTTTGGTCTGATTAATGACGTGATCAGCCCATTCTTCAGCCAGTCGCTCGTTAAGATCAATATAGTGCTCCCACTCCATGGGCACTTCATCATCGGGATAAATGGCTTCGACAGGACATTCTGCTACACAAGCATCGCAATCAATACATTCGATGGGATCAATGGTAAGAAAATTTGGCCCTTCCCGAAAAGCATCAACCGGACAAACCGCCGCACAGTTGGTATATTTACAGTTGATGCATGGTTCTGTTACTACGTATGCCATTGGGTTAAAAAATTCTTTGATGTTTACAAATTGGACTAAATATCACGGCTTCAGCGGATAGATGCAACGTTTTATATGCACAAAGACTAATTTAGATGGACTCTTAATTTTAGCCTTCCAGTGTGAAAATCCTAATAAGGACTAATAAACCTATCAGAGTTATCTATCCGTTGGTATTTCATTAAGTAGCACCTTTACACTATCAAGCGACCCATCGTTGGATGCGGGTTTCGTCTCCATCAGATGGTTAATAAGCTCGTAAACATGAATATTCTGAAACGGATCAACCTTTGCTCCCTTTTTAAACGCAGGTCCATGAGCAATAAAGAACGCCTGCATTGCCTTTTGGTTATTATCATATCCATGGGTTGCACGAGGCAGTGATGCTATAAAATCATCCTGATAATCCTCATCCAGAATGGTATACCCCAAATCAGCTATCATAACAATATCCTCCACGCGTCGGTGATTTTTCAGGTGATAGCGTTCGGGCAGCTCTTTCTTTTCATAGACACGATAGTTTTCTTCGGCAGATTTTAATGCCTGGTACACATCTTCTTTTTTGCCCTTCTTGGGCTGAATCATGGTTGCTGGCCCCCAGATTACGCGTTTAGTATCATCCAGATCAATAATGTTATCCAATCGAATTAACTTATCGGCCGACTGATTCACCATACCGTGATCAGAAAGAACAATAATATTGGTTTTATCCCAAAGACTCTCTCCTTTCATTTGTTTTTTCAGATATCCCATAAGCCGATCGGCCCGTTCAATGGCATGCCTTACCGAATCTGAGTCCGTTCCATAGCGATGTCCCTTTGTATCCACATCGCTATAATAAAGCGTAGCAAAATCCACGGTCTGTTCACCAGAATCCGTCATCCACTTTATCACCGTATCGATCCGTGCTTTACCGGGCATATCATCGTCATACGTTTTCCAGTGAGTTGGACGCATACCCTGGATATCAGCCTCGGAACCCACCCAGAACATAGTTCCGGTCTTAATGCCCTGCTTTTCCAGTGTATTCCAGATCGGCTCGCCCCCGTACCATTTGCCATCTTCCACGGCCTCACGATCGCGAATGCGATACCACTCATCCCACTTAGGATCGTACATGGTATTATTTACAAAGCCACTGTTTTCAGGATATAACCCAGTTGCTATAGAGTAGTGATTCGGGAACGTTTTACTTGGGAAAACGGGAATCAATCCCTCGGCCTGAACGCCCCCAGCAACAAGAGAATCAAAATGAGGGGTATCGGTCTTCTGTAAATAATTGTATTTAAAACCGTCAAAGGAAACCAATAATGTCTTTTTTGTGGGATCGGATTGCTGTTGGCTATTACATCCGATAAACCCAACACATACTATCAAAAATAAAATCGTAAATACTCTTCGTTTCATAAACGGCATGACAGGATAGATTGATGTTTTTGAATTCTTATGTATTCAATATGCACATAAAGATAACGTAATATAAAAGGCTTTACAGCCCTGGTTTATGAAATTGTTTAAATAAAAAAGGGCTCCGATTACTCGGAGCCCTTGAAACTAATTGATCTATAGGCAATTCGTTAGAATGAATAACGAAGACCTATCTGCATCTGCCAACGAGAACTTAAATTAAACGTATTATAGATCTCATCATCTGTCACATTATCTGGGCTGAAGTTGATAATTGGTTTCCCAATATCGTCACTGGAAAGATTATACTGAGATCCTCTTCCATTGATAAAGTCTTGGTCAACATATCCTTCAATGTTAACAGCCGAGTAATTGTTAAAGCTTACACCTTCACGAAGTCCCCAATCTTCGTTTAAGAAGTTAAGCACGTTAAACATACTCGCTGTTATTTCAAGCTTTTGACCACTGAAAGTCTCAATTTCCTGATTGATTCGGAAATCAAGGAAGTTCGTCCATGGTTCGCGTGCCGTTCCACGTGGTACGACTTCTCCGCGATACTCATTCAGTGACGATTCACTGGCAATCCAGTCATTCAAATCATTCCAATCACCACTTCCATTATCTGTAATAACAACTTCGTCAGCAGACTCCGGCACATACATTAAGTCGTTAGCAAACTGACTATCTCCATTGGCATCACCGCTGTATATCCAGCTAAACGGTGTTCCAGATCGGCCATCAAAGATAACCGAGATAGTCGTACGCATGCGTTCGGCCCATGAGAAAGTATAACCAACATTTGCCAAGATACGATGGCGTCGCTCAAAATCGGCGGTACCGATTCGAGGATTATTCACGTCCTTGTTTTCGTTGTACTGCCAGTTGGAGATAGCACGACTTGACGTTCCGTTATTCACACTTTCAGCGCGATTATAGGTATACGAGACATTTGCCCGCAAGCCCCAGTCAAACTGTTTCTTCAACTCAGCAGTAATGCTATAGTTATAACCCTTGTTGGTGTTATCCAATACCAAAGCATTCGTGAAACGTGGGTCAACACGAACTGGGTCACCAGAAGCGTTATTGAAACTTGGGTTATAGTCAATTTCCCCATAAATGGGACGTCCGTAAGGAGTTATATCCTGTTGTTCAACATTAATATTACGATAAACCACAGCATTAATAGACTTCGAGTATATACCTTCTAAAGTAGCTGTAACACCGTAAGGCAGATCCTGATCTACAGCAAGATTAAACTTCGCTGCTTGCGGATATTTAAAATCTTCTTCAATGAGGTTAACCTCTGTAGTATTAACAGGACTTAAACCATTATTTCCACCAGGTGTTGGCTGATCATCGGGATCGGGACTAAAGAACCCATCTCCCAGTCCACCAGCCCAAGGACCTTGAAATGCATCTACACGTCCGTAGTCGGCACCGGTATTGCTGTACTGGTTGGAAATCCATACGAATGGTGGCGTTCCGGAAAAGATACCCGCCCCACCACGAATTTGCGTAGTGTATTCGCCCGTTTCAGGAGCCCAGTTAAAGCCAAAGCGAGGTGACCAGAGAATATTTCCGCTGGCCACTCGATCTGTACTAAATCCAGGAAATGCGTCCGGCACATCAGGATTATAGGTTGGATCATCTGGCATAATGGGAACATCAACGCGCAAACCAAATGTCAGCTTCAAGTTAGGTTGTACAGTCCACTTATCCTGAACATAACCACCTAACTGAATAGCATTAAATTCCGCTGCTCGATTACCCTCTGGCAATAAATAACTATAGTTATATTCTACAGGATTTCCATCTCTAAAACCATCAACACTCCAAAATGTATAAGAACCAAAATCATCCTGAACAAAGAGATTTCGGAACTTGAAAATCTGGTTGCTGGTACCGATCGTAAATTCGTGATCTCCCCGAATGTAGGTGAAATTATCAGTAATTTCGATCAGGTCCTGATCCAACGCATTTGCTTGTGAAAAACGGTCAATTCCCATACTGATGCTTCCAAAGTCACCCGTATTATTTTGCAGTGGCAAACTAATACTTACTTCTGGGAAAGGCTGAGCTACTACATCCCGGGAGTCACGAATACGTGTATACACTGCTCGGAATGTGTTAGACATATTATTGCCAAAACTGCTATTCAACTCAGCAACAAAAGAGTTTTGTGCACTATTGAAATTGTACTGGCGATTAGAAAAGCTGTATGAAGAAGAACCACGGCCAATTCCCTCTTCATCCGTTGCATCTACGTGATTGTAGCGGAACGTCAGCTTGTGATCTTGGTTAATGTTCCAATCAATCTTGGCAAGAATTTTATTGTTATCCTGCGTCTGATCTATGTTATTCCCAAAATCTCCAGGATTATATCCATACTGATTTTGGGCTATATTCTTGATCTCATCAAATGTAGAGCCAGGAATATCAAAACTATTATCCTGTCCACTACCTAAGATACCGCCTGTAATAGGAGCTGTTTCTCTTTTGAATTCAGCATTTACAAAGAAAAACAGTTTATCTTTAATAATAGGACCACCTAGGTTAACACCCAGATATTTCTCATCAAATGATGTAACGTCTTCAGAAGTTTGCCCATCTTCGGTTACATAATTTCCAACAAAACTCTCATTACGAAGCTGATAATAAGCTCCACCAGTATATTCATTAGTACCACTCTTTGTAATGGCATTAATTTGCCCACCGGTAAAGTTGTTATTGGTAACTTCAAAGGGAGCAATATCAACGTTAAACTCTTGGATAGCATCAATACTAATAGGGGAGCTAACACCTGCCTGACTACCGGGCGTTCCTTCACCCAATCCGAACACATCATTCAGAGTAGCACCGTCAACAAGCAAGTTGTTATAACGGTCGTTATCTCCGCCGAAACTTCCACCGCCGGTTGCTTGGGGCGTTAGTCGGGTAAAGTCTCCGAGAGAACGTGAGAGCGTAGGCGTTTGGCTAATTTCTTCACTACTAATATTCGTACCTGCACCTGTTCTGTCACGGTTAAAGGTTTCATCAGCTTGTGCAACTACCGAAATTTCATCCAAGGTCATTTCACCTTCTTCCAGGGTAAAATTAACCTCAACTGTTTCACCAAGCTGAACTTCAGAAATTTCTTTCTTATTGGCATTAAACCCTACAAATGTAACTTGTATTTGATAAGGGCCGCCAACGCGAACGCTCTTAAATGAATAACGACCATTGGGTCGAGTTGCGGTACCATATCGGGTACCAGTAGGTTGATGTATAGCTACAACATTTGCGCCCGGTAGTGGTTCACCCTGAGTATCTACAACTGTTCCTTCGATGGAACCCGAGGTAGTACCTTGAGCGAACATAATAGCCGGTAGCAAAAAGATTGCTGCCAGTAAAATTAAGTAACGTTTCATAATCAGATAGATATGTTCGTTTTGATTAGTGATTAGAGTTGTGCCTTTGGTGAGCACGTGATTTTGAGCAAAACATAAAATAACAGACCGTTGAGAACAGAAGACAATATAACTTAACCTTGCCGCCCCCAATCGCTCGCTAATATAAAAAACTTGAGCGACTTATTATACTCTTGTCTTGCGAATATGAGTATACAAATCTTAAAATTAGCATAATGTTAAGTCTTCGGTTAGGATTACTCTCATAAACAGCCTGATATGCTTTAAAAGGCACATTTCAACACTTTCTGCTAATTTATATAACAGCATTGTGCGTATATAAATCGCTCGATAATCTTTTCTCGGAACTATCTCTCCCATTTTCCTTTTAAGTAAGGTGGATCGTATTTTGAATAAATCTCAAATAATTAATTCATATATGAAAAAGATACTATCCGTTACACTATTAGCAGTTTTTGTAACACTATCATTGAATACTATTAGTCATGCGCAGGACGCCGACAAAGACCTTGGTATCGGGTTTATGGTGGGGGAACCTACGGGCCTGACTGCCAAATCATGGACAGGCAACGGTAATGCTATTGATGTAGGCGTAGCCTGGTCGTTTGGACGATATGATGCCATCACCCTACAGGCCGACTATCTCTGGCACAATTACAACATATTCAGCGAAGTTGATGAGGGAAGCTTGCCTTTATACTATGGGATCGGCGGGCGACTGGTGCTTGGCGAAAACGACTCCTATATCGGAGCCAGAATACCGGTAGGCATTAACTATCTTTTTGAGGATGCCCCGATAGGTCTATTTCTGGAGGCAGCACCCATTCTCAATGTCGCGCCATCAACTGATTTTGATATTGATGGTACGCTGGGTGTTCGATTTTATCTTTAGATAGGAGTAAATAATTATTTACTACAAAAGGGATGCTTGTGTATTCAGGCATCCCTCTTTTTAATGGGCTAAACCAGTACTTCCTTACCTTCTTTGGCCAATCCCACCTCTATAAATAACTCCCCGTATTCTACTTGCAGGTATTCGTCGAGTGCCAAAAGCTTTTCATCGTCGGAATCGGGATCATGGTGAGTAATAAAAAGACGTTGCACATCCGTTGCTTTTGCAAAGTCAACTACGTGTTCCCAAGCCGAATGCCCCCATCCCCTTTTCTCCTTATAGGATTTGCGATTGTACTGTCCGTCATGAATAAGCAAGTCTACCCCTTGCACAAACTCTTTCATACGATCTTGAAAGGTAGATTCCTGATCTTCCAAGGCCCCCAGCTCATTATCCGGACAAAAAACGATCTGTTTATCGTCAATATGTATTTTATAAACGGCCGTTCGAACGGGGTGGTTGGCCAGCATAAACTCAATTTCATAGTGATTATAATCTATACGCTCCTGTGGCTGAGTTACATACTCGAGATTGGCATCAATCATATCCAGTGTTACAGGAAAAAAGGTTTTGGTAAGATGCCCATCCAAAATATCTTTACAGCCTCCCTCCTCACCCTGGTCGGGCATATGAATGCTAAAATGATTTTTGGATCCATAGATAGGTTTAAAAAAGGGGAAGCCCTGAATATGATCCCAATGGGGATGCGTAATAAAAATACGTCCCTGAATTTGGCCCGGGCGATCTATAATATTATTTCCCAAATTACGTATACCCGTCCCGCTATCCAGAATTAATATTTCATCGGTCCCCGGCACGTTAATTTCCAAGCAGGTAGTATTCCCCCCATACTCCATATTTTCTTTATTGGCACAGGGAGTAGAACCACGAACGCCCCAAAAAGTTACGGCTATCTCTTTCTTAGTATCGCCCATGAACCCGTATCATTATATGAAATATTTAACCGCTGTAGATTATCAATTTTATTTGTTGTAACATCATTTACTATTCGTTCCCACCACAGCGGCATACATGCTAGTTTTTATTACAGTACGGCCGGCAGAATGAACCAAAAAAGAAACAAGGTATTTAACCCCCTGATTCTTCTCGAATTTGATCCATCTTTTCCGTAATTGATTCCATCTTTTCCTGCTTGCTCTCCAACTTTTGCTCTACTTCCTCAATCCTGTTTTCGACCTCATCGAGCAAACTATTTCCACCGCTGGAAGGTTTAAAATAGGTTTTTTTCTCTTTGTACTGCAGAACTTCTTTTTCTAACTGCTTGGCTTCTTTTTTAATCTTGTTATACTCTTTGCGCAGTTTTTGGATTTCATTTCTGTCCTCGGGATCCAAATCTGCCTTAGCCAATTCTTGATCAAATTTATCACCTGATTTAGCCGCACGCATGCGATCATAAATCACATCGCAAGCCTCCCGGTACTCCTTCCACATCTTGTTCTTGTGTTTAATGGGCACATAGCCTGCATTTTTAAACTCCTCCTGCAAATCCTTGGCAATATCTACCGCCTTGATAGGATCGTCATGTTTACCCAGCTCGCGTAGCTTTTCAAGGATTTCTTTCTTCTTTTCCAGATTCTCTTTACGCTCCTCTTTAACCTCCTTGAAGTGCTCACGACGGCGATCATAAAATTCATCCATCGCCCCTTTAAACTGCTTCCATATCTTTTCTGACTTATCACGCGGCACCGGACCAATTTTCTTCCACCGGTCCATGAAACTCTGCATCTGTGAATGACCTTTCTCAAAATCATCGGTATGCTTCACTTCATTGGCTTTATCAATAAGCTCCAGCTTCTGTTGGTAGTGCTCTTCTTCCTGCTCACGAATTTTATCCTGATTATTCGCCTTACGCTCATTAAAAGCATCTGTAGCAGACTTAAATCGCGACCATAATTTGTCCTCGGCACGCTGTGGCAGGTTACCTACCTTCTTCCACCGCCGGTGAAGCTTATTAATTTTTCGAGCAGCTGTTGCCAGATCATCCTCTTCCAGCAACGCTTCTGCTTCTTCAATAATCTTTTCCTTCTTATGAGTGAACTTGTCTACCTTGCTCTGGTGGTCGGGATCATATTTATACTTACGATCATAATATTCATCCTGTGCGTTTTTATACCGATCCCACACCTCGTTTGATTTTTCTTTTGGAACCCGGCCAATTTTCTTCCATTGCTTGGTCAGATCTTCAAATTGCTCCTCAATATCATCCCAGTTTTCGGTCTCGTGCGTCATCGACTCAGCGACATTTTCCATCTTCTCAAGAACCGTCAACTTGAGCATCAGGTTATCTTCCTCTTTCTGACGCTTCTGGACCAAGCGATCTACCTTATGATCGTTAAAGGTATCGAGCAGCTCTTCAAATCGCTTATCAAGCTCCTCTCCTTTTCCATTGGGCAACGGACCCGTACTGTTCCATTGTCCTTTCATCTGATTTACCCGACGAGTGGCTGTCCAGGTCTCATTAGATACAATACCCTCAAATTCTTTTAGAAGCTCTTTCTTGGTTTCGAGATTCTCCTTCTTTTTCTTTTCAAGCTCCTCATAATGCTGCTCTTTACGCTCTTCGAAATCATCAACAATATCATTGAACTTTTTGTAAAGCTTTTTCATCTGCTCATCATCCGCATCTGGACCTTCGGCCCATCGGTGACTTAAATTATCGAGCTCTACCGATACATATGACCAATCATTCTGCTTGGCTAACTCTTGCGCCTTGCTTACGATTTCCTTGTAATAATCCAGTGGACTTTCTTCCTCTGAAGACTCTTCATCAGCCTCATCTTCGGCCACCACTTCTTGCTGTTCTTCCTCCTCACTCTCAGCAGTATCCCCATCGTCCTGCTCTTTCTCAGTTTCGGCTTCTTCCATTTTAGTCTCCGAAGCCTCTGGCACAGGATATTCTTCCTCTTCTGCTGTCTCAGAAACTTCTTCTCCGTTTTCCTCCTCTCCTGATGCGTCATCAGCTTCGCCTTCAGCAAGCTCCGACTTTTTCTTTTCGACCTGCTCTTTCAATTCGTCGTAGTCTCCTATGGCTTTACTGCTATTAATCTCATCTTCAAGTGAAGTCAGATCCTCAAGTGTCACATCGCCGGCAAGCGTTTCTTCCACCTTCGATTGAAGCTCCGAAAAGGCCTTCTTTAGCTCCGTAAGTTTATCCTCAAGATCATCAGGACTTACCTCACAAAGCTTCTCGCGATCTTCTTGATCGTCCCCTTTAAGGAAAAGCTCATTATTAAAAGTTAAAATTACGTATTCATCCTCATACACATGTTGGGATGTTTCCTTGTTCTCTTCCATAGTAGTGTTCACAGGTACCTCTATTCTAACGCTTGGCGATTCGAAATTTTGCTTCTAAACTCTTAGCTCCTCAAGAGTGTAAGTAACTAAGATAATATTTCTGTGGAACTTATTACAATCCATCTGAGATATCAAAACATCCGTAAACAAAAAAGGCCGCCCCAAATGGGTCGGCCTTGTAGTTATCGCCTCAATTCTAAAGACAGAAACTAATTCTCATTATGGATATATACATCGTGAGAAGGATAGGGGAAGTTAATACCCTCTTCGTCAAATCGCTCTTTTATTCGCTTGGTTAAATCAAATTTCAGCGACCAGTAATCCTCTTTTGTGGTCCATGGCCTTACAATAAGATTTACCGAACTTCCTCCAAGCTCCGAAACAGCAATCTGTGGCGCCGGATCATCCAAAATACGATCCTCTCCATCTAAAACATCCTTAATCGTTTCCATAGCATGGTCGATATTGTCATCATAGCCAAAACCGATAACCATATCCAACCGTCGGATATCATTCTCAGACATATTTTTAATATTGGTCCCCCATACATTCGAGTTGGGTAGTATCATGGCCACATTATCAAACGTATTCATCTTGGTCGTAACAAGCCCAATTTCTTTCACTGTGCCCGAAACACCGGCAATATCAACAGAGTCTCCCACATTAAAAGGACGCATTACCAATAGCATCACTCCTGCTGCAACATCCGCAAGCGTACCTTGCCAAGCCAAACCAACAGCTAAACCGGCTGCCCCAAGAACAGCTACCAAGCTGGCCGTTTGGATACCTACCATATTCAACACAAAAATCACTACAACAGTAAGCCCAACTATTTTGGTAATCTTGGCCAGCAACGGAGTCAGGGTAGCATCAATTGTTTCAGATTTCTCGCACTGCCTGCGAACTTTCTTACTTAACCAACCGGCTACACTCCATCCAACAATTAGCACAAAAACAGCGGCCAATACCTTAAGCCCGTATTGAACTAATATCGGTACAATACTTTCAACAATTGAATTAATATTTTCCATACCCTATTCCCTTAACATTAGTATTTATTCAAAAAAAGAAGGGCAGCCCTAACGGGCTACCCTTCATATTAATCACTTAATAATTATTCTTTTACGATCTCGCGAATCTCCGAAAAACCTTTCTTAACATCTTTCCAAAGTTTTTCACTATCCGCTTTTATATCTTCAAAAACATCATCGCCTGAGTCTTTGATCTTGTCCAATTTTGAACGCAGACGAGAACGTTTTTCTCTCAACTCATCCATTCGCTCGTCGAGTTTGGCTTTCAGATCCTGAGACTCCTCATTAACACGCTTTTGAAGCTCATCAATCTGAGTATTCCATTCTCTGAGCTGCTTCTCTAATTTATCTATGTACTCTTCTCGTGATGCCATAATAATATTGTTTTTGAGTTAGGAGTTAATCTAATTTATTCCAGATGGCTGCGAAGCATCCAGGCTGTTTTCGAGTGCACGTGCAAGCGCTCTGTTAAGAGATCGATCGTGGCCTCATCTTCAGCGTTGTTTGCCGGTTCGAGTGCCTCTCGCGCAGTTCTAAGCACCTGTTCATTACCGACAGCTAAACGCCGAACCATCTCCATTGCTTCCGGCTCATCCTGCTGTTCACCAATAGAGGTTAATTCATTAAACTCCTTAAATGTTCCGGGTGCCCTATATCCAAGCGCCCGAATGCGTTCGGCAATTTCATCAATCGCATCTGCCAGCTCGGTGTACTGCTCTTCGAATTGTTCATGGAGCGAATGGAACAGCTCACCGGTTACATTCCAATGATAATTATGCGTTTTCAAATACAACATGTATGAATCGGCCAACACCTTGGAAAGTGCATCGGCAATTTCTTTACGGTTTTCTTCACTTATTCCGATATTAATTTCCATTGCTTTATCTCCCTTTGTCATGGTACTCATACTTGAACACCTTAATACTTTTTTATTCTAATTATTTCTACAGTTACAGTTTACGCTGCAGTAATAATGTTTATTTTTGCTCTTGAAATACTCTTTTAAGAGTTCGCAAAAAAACTCTTTTAAATCCTGTAAGAACATGTTTCTCTGTTTTTGATTTTATCACATTATCAATACAGGAATATGGGGGTAATCATTCCAAGAAACCAATAAAAGGTACTTATAACCAATATAGATATTCCCTGATAGATTAGGAATAGCAAAGTAGGAAATACCTATAATGCAATCTGAAGGTTTACTAATATCTGAGAAAATTCAGCATCAAGATCGAGGGGATAAATATAGTTGAGTTGCACTTCGGAAAAATCCGATGGAAAAATATTAAAGCCGCCCACAACAGACTCTGAACTGACACCGATAAAATCTCCATCAAAATAATCCCAGCGGGCAAGAATCTGCGCTTCCGGAGTTATAAAGTAACCGCCCGTTACATAGTAACCAAAGGGGTTATATTCTGCACCTGCGTCAGCATTAATCGTTGAATAAATAAATTCTCCGGCCAACATCATTTTGTTATAGCTGATACGCGTATCGGCGCCAACCAATAACTGTTCCCCTGCAACCTGTGATAGCAGTCCCGCTCCTGTTGTAGCACTTTCACTTTGCTCATAGGTAGCGTTCAGTCCCATCATAAAACCATCCTGTAGCCCAGACCCTACCCCGGAATTTGCCTCAATACGCGCAGTATACAAGAATCGGTCATCATCATTTTGATTACTCCCAAAACCATTGCCATTAAACATTCCGGCACTATATTTCAGTTTGCCATCCACAACATCTCCCTGCAGCTGAAATCCTACCTGACGTTTGGGAGCAAGCTGGTTAACCGCCGACGATCGATTTACAAAATCAGTTGCAGCAGCCCCGGTTAAATACTCATAACTGAAAGGAGTCTTAAACAATCCCGCCTTGATCGAAAAATTGGGTGTCAGATTATAATACATATTGGCATCAAGAAGGGCATTACTACTCACAAAGTTTGTCTGCAACTGATAACCAAACTTATTGTCGAATTCACCATACACCTTTAACCGTGCATTGCCTACCGAAAACCCATTTTCGCCGGCTATACGCTCAAACTGATAATCACCTACCGTTTGGAGCAATCCCCCCACAGAAAAATATTCTTTTTTAAACTGATCCCGGAACTTCTCAAAATCAGATGATGATTGATCCTGGGCCTGTACCGACATCCCGGCAATGACAAAAAGTCCCGTCAATAATATCAACTTGAAAAATCCCGAAACACCAACTCTCATAACCATGATAATAGTATTTAATGAAGTTAACTTTTGACAATGAGGTATTTATTAGGCCAAAACTATAGCAGCTGTTCCATATCAGCTAATAAGCTTCATCAAGTCTCGGCCTCCTTTTTCCATCGAAATCGATCAATCAGGCGCATCATATCGGCAGGAATCTTAGCCTCAAAGTTTACCCTTTTCCCGTGTCGGGGATGTTTAAATGCCAATCGCCATGCATGCAGCGCCTGTCTATTAATAAGCGGCTCTCCCTCTTCCTCAGGGGCATAATGCTGATCACCCACCAGCTGATGACCAATATTTTCAAACTGCACGCGAATCTGGTTTTTCAACCCCGTATCAAGTTGTACTTCTACCAATGTATTCTCCAGAAATCGCTCCTTGACCTTATATGATAGTCGCGCCGGCGTAGCCCCTTCCTCATTGGGATCAACAACAATATTACGAAATCCTTCCTTAATCAATTTCAGATGGTGCTCCAAGACTCCCTCGTCCTGTTCAACGACCCCCCGTACAATCGCCAAGTAAGTCCGCTCGGGCTCATGGTTGCGAAACTTTTCAACCAAGTCATCATAGGCTCTTTCATTTTTGGCAAACACCATCAGCCCACTGGTATATCGATCAATACGATGCACCACACCCACTCGAACCCCGTGCTTGGCAAGGTGATCGGCTACAAGATCGAATAAGTTCTTGACGTTACTATCGGGGATAGGAACCGCGAGCAATCCGGCCGGCTTGTCGACGACAAAAATATCTTTGTCCTGCTTAACAATGTAGAAAGGTCTTTTTTTAGCCATTACAAACCGGGTCCGAAACTGCAGATAATATCAAATCAACTACGATTCAACATCATGCACTTCTTTAAGAATGGCTTTTGCCTCTTTATCATCTTCCTGCATCACCCTATGCTGCAAGTTCGTAATAATCTCCTTCTGAGCCTTGTCAAAAGCCATATCCTTGGCCTCTTGCTCCGTGCCCGTACGCAAAATCTCATACACGTCATCAGCACGGATAATGCTGTAAAGCTTATCTTCATTAAACGCATGAGATCGCAGTTCCTCATACTCTTTAAATAGCTCAGGGAATTCATCACTGCTTTCAGCCCGGTCAATAACTTCAACATCCTCGGGACCTTCAGCGCTAAGTGGCGTTTTACAGAGATAAAAAAACTTGTGCTTGTAATTCATAATCCAAAATCTTAGTCAATTTTAATACCAATAACATTCAAACCGCTTTAATGTAAGAAAAAATCTTCGCACCTTCGTAATTCTTCATCCACAAAATTTTATTCAACACACGCTTTCATGCAGCAAGCCGCTCTCAACATATTACGAAGCTCATTCTCAGTAATCCTGCTACTCCTTCTTTTTGGAGGAGGATGTTCCTCTCCTGCAAATGTCCAACAATCTGATTCCACCAATACTGCAAGCGAGCGTTCAACAGTTTCTGCCGATAGAACCTCGGACCTTTCCGGGTTGTGGCTGCTCCCGCAAATCCACGGATCACTCTACAAAAAAGTTCAATCACAAGGTATTAACCTTTCACAAAAAGAATTGTATAGCTCTGACAACCCCTCCCTTAACCAAGCCGTAGCAAAGATAAAAATCGGTGACAATCAAGCAGGAACCGGGTCATTTGTATCCCCAAATGGGCTTATTCTCACCAATTACAGTACCGCCATCAAGGGTATTGCACAAAACAGCAATATTAACCAAAACTATCTTCACAATGGGTTTTCTGCGGAATCTCGAGAACAAGAAATACCGCTCGAAGACTATAACCTGCTTATCACTATTGAACAGAAAGAGGTAACTGACCAGATCAACCGACAGCTCCCTGACTCCCTAACCTATCGCCGGCAGAAAAAGCAAATTCAGCAGATCAAAGAGGAAATGATTGCTGAACGGCAATCCCACAGCAATAACTTGGTGGTGAAAATCAACGATACCTGGGGCGGTAACCGACAATTTATGTTAGTTTATAAATTAATTCGAGATGTCCGACTGGTCCATGCTCCACCAAATCCCAACATCGAAAACATAGCCAGTTACGCCTTTTTGAGAGGATATGTAAGCCCGAATGGACAAAGCAAACCATATAACAAAACCAATGTTCCTTTCAGACCTCAGAAACATATCGAAATAGCTGATAACGAACCCAACCCTCAAGACGTTACGCTAAGCCTTGGTTTCCCCTGTAAAACGCAGCGTTATGAAAGCAGCTTCGCAGTCAAATTCTATGAGGAAATTCGAAATCCAGTACTTATTGATACCTATAAAACTATTCTCAATGCAAACAAATACGCAGCCGGGCAGGATTCAACAAAAGCCATCGAAAACGCCCCGATTCGCTCCTCACTTAATCACAATCTTACTTATTACCAAGCATTACAACAGGGGATTGATAAACACAACATCATTACCAAAAAACAAGCAGAGGAAGAAGTATTTAAGAAGTGGATTAAAAAAGATTCCCTTCGCAACCTTAAGTACCGTCGTGTGCTAAGTCAGCTTGATCAATCTTATAGCATAGCCTCCCAAACCGGCGATCTTCTCTTTGCCTTAATCAATACCATTAATAACAGTAAGCTCCTGCAAATAGCCGGACTGTACCAATCGTACTATCAGCATATTCGCGATACAACAAATGCCAAAGTCAACAGCGCCAAGAAGCGAGCGCTTTTACAACGGCATCAAAATATTCTGGATGAAATAAATATCGAAGCCCAAACTATGATACTCGAGGATATGCTTTATACGTTGGCTTCTTTGCCTGAGGGAAAAGTCCCCTTTCATCTCATAGAACTTTTCGACGATACCCGGGACGCGAAACTAAAACAAAGTATTCAAGCCTACCTGCAAAAACAGCAATCAGGATCAATCATTTTTGATCTTCAGCGCGCCGAGCAGTTTCTAAGTCTTCCGGCAGACAGTATCCGAAATCATCCCAAAGATGAATTAATAACACTTTATGAAGAACTACTGAACAGTTACCAATTCAGTCGCCAGAACTATTCTCAGCATCTACCCTACTTGCAACCGGCGCAAGAACTTTATGTACAAGGATTGCTTGAGTTTCGCAACGATTCGATTACCGATCCCGATGCGAACGGGACGCTTCGCCTAAGTATGGGCCGGGTTAAAAACCTACAAGAAAAAGGGCCCAACAAATCTACAGCGATATCAACTGATGGTAATCTCGGAATAAAAAGTTTTGTTACAACCAATGATATGACGGGAGGAAGCTTAGGGAGCCCGGTCCTAAATAACAATGGGAAACTGATTGGCATCATCGTAAAAAGAAACTCTTCAAGCATGGTCAATGATCTTCTTTATATGCCCGAATTATCCCATACAGTCAACCTCGATATTCGACATATTATCTCTCGAATTACGGAAATGTATAACGACTCAAGCTTGTTAAGAGAAATGCAGATTTTAAGAGAAAAATGATCCCGAAAACAGACCGCAAATAAAAGACTTTCGTAAATGTCATTCGAAATACTCTTTATTTTTGCTCTTCTGGGGGTTGCCCTATTCTTATTTGCAACCGATTATGTCTCCTTTGATGTTGCTTCTATCATTCTGGTGGTTTGTCTTTTAGCATCAGGGATCCTTACCCCACAAGAAGGTTTTGCTGGAGTCAGTAACCCGGCCACCATTACCATCGCAGCAATGTTTGTTATCAGCGAAGGAGTGCGAAGAACCGGGCTTTTAAATAAAGCCGGCAACTTTTTTTGTGATAAGATGGAGAAAAATTACTGGCTGTGGCTTTTTATCATGCTGCTGTTTGTCAGTTTTGCCTCCTCATTTATGAACAACACCGCCGTAATAATGATATTTATCCCGGTGGTGATTGATATAGCAGCAAGAATAGGCGTCAGTGCTTCTAAGTTGTTAATGCCCTTGGCCTTTGCAGGCATAATGGGCGGAATCAACACGCTTATCGGTACCTCTACAAATCTGCTTGTCAGCTCCATAGTCCAGGAACGAGGTGGCCAAGCCTTCACAATGTTTGATTTTGCGCCGATGGGGCTCATTTTACTTACCGGGGGATTTCTCTACATGTACCTGGCGGGATATAATCTTATTCCTGCTCGTCGGAAAGACGATGAGCTGACAACAGACTTTCAAATCCAGGGCTACCTGACTGACTTACTCGTTGAACCAGAATCTCATTTGGTCGGCGAATTTTTAGATGAAGAAAACCTCACTGAGGAGCTTGATTTAGATATTCTTCGCATTTTTAAAACAGCCAGCGACTCCTCTGCTACACGTACAAAAACGAAGATTGAAGCCGGTGACATTCTTCGGGTAAGGGGCAGAGCCTCAGAAATTGACAAGCTTCTCAGGCGCGAAGACCTTTCACTAGTACCCAGCTCAGAATGGGTGGACGTAGACCTTAAACACGGACGTGATGCCCTGGTCGAAGCCGCCGTGGCTCCCGAATCAACACTTGAGGGGCGCAAACTCAAGGATATTGACTTCTACGAACGATTTGGGGCTATCCCGTTAGCCATTCGCCATCACGGAGAGCTTAAACAGGAAGACTTGAAAGAAGTTCATATTTCCGGTGGCGATACACTTCTGCTCAGCCTGAGTAGTGATCGCCTGCAAGATATCAGCAACGACCCCTCATTTGTCATATCATCCGAAGTAGATATCATGCGACCCCGCACGGACAAAACCTATATCGCTTTGGCCATATTAGCGGGCGTTGTGGGAACTGCGGCCTTTAACCTTGCTCCTATTGTAGTCAGTGCGCCAGCCGGGGTCATCTTGATGATTCTGACCGGCTGCATTACTACAGAAGAAGCATATAATGCCATCAACTGGAAAGTGATTATGCTTCTTGTGGGCGTACTTCCGTTGGGAACGGCCATGGACAAAACAGGAGCGGCAGCCCTTATTGCAGAATCCGTAATCTCCGTATTGTATGATTTCGGACCAATAGCGGTCTTATCGGGACTTTATCTGCTCACCATGTCAATAACAGCAGTAATTTCGACCAATGCATCTGTAGCATTACTAGCCCCCATTGCCATTCAAATAGCTAATCAGATTGGGGTCAATGCTCAACCCATGGTTTTAGCAGTTAGCTATGCCGCTTGCCTGACGTTTATCACTCCGTTCGGACATCATGCCAATACCCTTATTTATGGGGCAGGACAATATAAATTTACCGACTTTACAAAGGTAGGCCTTCCTCTAAATTTCCTTTTCTGGATTCTTGCTACCATCTTTATTCCTATTATCTGGCCTTTATAAAATCTATATTACGAGCTATAATCTAATTATCAATAGACAAGGAAATTTTATAACTATTATTTTCCGGGTTCAATTCACCTTATTGGGATCTTATTTATAAATGGAAGAATGGCTACGAAAAACATTTAGAATTGCCGAGTGGCTGCCCAACTATGACAGCCAAAAGTTTGGTGGCGATCTTACAGCCGGCCTTACGACGGGTGTCATGTTTATCCCCCAGGGGATGGCTTATGCCGTTATCGCAGGCGTCCCACCCATCTACGGATTATATGCCGGTGTTATTCCATTGCTTATATATCCACTATTGGGTACCTCCAAAAACCTTTCTATCGGTCCCGTAGCCATCGACATGCTGATTGTAGCTGCGGGGGTTAGCCTGCTTGCAGAACCGAACACTGATCGCTATATCACGCTCACAATCTTACTCACCATGATGGCTGGTGGCATGCAGCTGTTGATGGGATCGATGCGACTTGGATCGGTCCTTAATATTTTCTCACGCCCGGTTATTGCCGGCTTTACACTTGCAGCTCCCATCATTATTGCATTTAGCCAAGTCAATAATTTATTGGGAATCGAGCTTTCCCAAACCCAGTACATTTTTGTTCTTATTGAAGAACTAACCTGGGAGTTTGATCAGATACACTGGCAAACATTTTCCTGGGGGCTCATCGCTATCGTTATAATGGCAATTGTTCGATATGTGAAACCCATATTCCCCATTTCGGTGGTTATCTTAACCCTCAGTATTCTTTTATCGTGGATATTAGGAGCTAATCAGCTCGGAATCCAATTAGTGGGTGATATTCCAACAGGATTGCCCGCACTTTCTCTGCCAGCAATAAATTTTAATAATATGCGGGAGCTTTTGCCTACGGCTCTTACCTTGGCGCTCGTCCAGTTTATGAGCGTAGCTTCGCTGGGGCAAACATTTGCCAAACGCCACAATTATATTATCGATGCCAACCACGAGCTGGTAGCCATTGGCGCCTCTAACTTCTTTGGCAGCTTTTTTAAATCCATTCCCGTTTCTGGCAGTTTTTCGAGATCAGCGGCATCAGAGCAGGCTAACGTCCAAACACCACTGGCCAATATTATAACCTCTGTCGTTATCATCGCCACGCTTCTGTTTTTGACTCCTATTTTCTACTTCCTGCCCATGCCAATACTAGCGGCCATTATTATTGTTTCGGCCCTCAACCTCATTGATATTGGCGAATTTAAATTTCTCTATAAAACCAAGCGAAGCGAGGGATTCATTGCAATTTTTACGGCTGCATGTACTCTTTTAATAGGCATACAAGAAGGTATTCTACTTGGCGTTGTCGCCTCCATGATTCACATGCTATACAAATACAGCCGACCCAACGTAGCAGAGCTTGGGATTATTCCAGGTACGCGCTTGTTTAAAGATTTAGAACGCAATCCCGAGGCCAAACCCATTAATAGGCTAATGATTCTTCGTGTAGACGCCTCATTTTCTTTCGTTAACGCTGACTTTTTCCGGGATTATATCATCAAGAAAAGCCGGCAGCGAAATAAGTCAACACGCTATGTCATTATTGATGGCAGTACCATAAATACCCTCGATACTACAGCTGTTGAACAAATAAAAACGATGGTGGGCACCCTTAAAAATTGGGATATTGAACTTTACATTACCGGACTTAAAGGGCCGATACGTGATGTAATCGACAAATCAGGATTACGTGAATTTGTGGGCAAAGATCATTTTTATCGCGATCCTCACGAAGCCGTTTCCCACATACTCGAACTCATTGATGAGGAGGACGAAAGTTCTCGTCTGGCTGATTATGAAGATGTGACTGGCTAAAAGTTAATCCATTTTTTGTAACAGCTTGGGTATCATCATCCATCGAAAACGAGCCGTACCAGGTTTTATCTGCTTCCATTCTACTGCAGGATGTTCAATGCAAACCAACCCGCCCGAAGGAATTCGCACCACATATTCTCCTTCACCATTACATAAAAGAGAGGCCATTTCTTCGAGGAGTGGATTATGTCCCACAATCATGATCCGATCTGTCTCCTCAGACGCCTTATGTACCACCGAAAAATAATCTCGGGCCCCGCCGTAATACAGATCTTCATTCCAACTGACGATATCAGCCTTTAAATCAGCAGCCTTAACAAGAAGGTCCACCGTTTCTTTAGCCCGCTTAGCAGTAGATCCTTCAATATGACCGGGATAGACTTCTGTTTTCCTGATAAATAATCCCATCTGCGAAGCATCAATACCTCCCTGCTTGGCTAGCGGGCGATCAAAGTCCTTGTGCTTCCCAGCTCCATGTGACGATTTTGCATGGCGCATCAATAGTACCGTTTTCATAATCTTCGACTACTTTTGTTTATAAACAACTTAAAACCTATTAGCTAATTACGCTTTCGAGAATAAATTTATTTTAAGAATGTGCTTGGGGGCAAAAAAGGTGAGCGTGGCACCGCGAGCCAACATAAAGAGCGTCATTCCCAACCAAAGAGCGTGATTTCCAAAATAATGTACGCCAATAGCATATGCAGGCAGAAATACTACCAGCGTAGCTATGATCATAGAATCACGCATCGGTCCTGTCGCCGTAGCTCCTATAAAAATGCCATCCCAGATATATGAAAAACTGCTCACCGTAGGCCCCGCAATCGTCCAAAGAAAATAAACCATGGCTGTATCGATCACATCCTGCTGATTGGTAAAAATCTGCAGTATTTGTACATCAAAAATCGCATATGTCAGTGATGCCGCCACACCAATACCTGTCCCCCAAATAAAACAGTATTTTACAGCCAGCTTCACCCGCTTTTGCTGATTGGACCCGGTATAGCGACCAATCAGACTTTCAGCGGCATAAGCAAATCCATCAATACCGTAGGACACCATCATCCAGAGCTGCAAGAGTATCGAATTGGCGGCCAACACTACATTTCCAAACTCAGCAGACTTTGCCGTAAAAAAAGAAAAGGTAAAAATGAGGCAGAGCGTACGGATAAAAATATCACGATTCACCGAAAAGAAGTTTTTGATGGCTTCCAGCTCAAGCAAAAGGTCATGCACATAACCGCTTAACCAGCTTCGGTATTTATAGATAAGCAGAATCACTGCCAGCGCTATCCCGGCATAGCGAGCAATGAGCGTCCCCAGTGCAACACCATCTACCGTCATGCCCATGCCGTAGACAAACAGCACATCAAGGCCAATATTAAGGCTGTTCAAAAATATCGTGACAATCATTGGGTAGCGGGCATTCTGCATCCCCAGAAACCATCCATTAATAGCGTACAGCGACAGCGTTGCCGGAGCAGTAAAAATTCGTATCTCAAAATAAATGCGGGTATAACGCTCCACTTCGGGAGATGCTTCTACCAGCCAAAAGCTAAAGTCGGCAATCCATGCCTGCAACAGTACAATTAAAATGCCAAACACAATGGCCACAGTTAACGCCCTGGCCAGCGTCATTACACTCTCAGTCTTATTTTTCTCCCCAAATGCCTGTGCTGTGATTCCGGTTGTGCCCATCCGCAAAAACCCGAATCCCCAAAAAATAAAGTTGAAAATCATGCTTCCTACAGCAATGGCTCCCAGATAATAGGCTTCCTCAAGATGACCTACCAGTGCTGTGTCAACAGCTCCCAGCAAGGGTACCGAGAGGTTGCTGATAATATTAGGAATCGCAAGATTGAGAACTTTTCGGTTCAACCGCCTAAGAAATGTGATTTTTAATCGTTGGATTTATCGCCCGGCACTCGATTAGCCAAACGCTTAATAAACCGTTCAACATAACCCAATACAAACAAAATTACGATAGCAATAATAGTAAGAATTGTCCCCAATATATACTGCTGCAACGCTACTGCTATACCAATAGCTGCAGCAAATAAGATCGACGCTGCTGTTGTTAAGCCCTCTACAGTTTCGTCCTGATTTCTAAAAATAATTGTTCCTGCTCCAAGAAAACTGATCCCGGTAATAATAGCTTCCATAATACGAATGGGATCGGCCTGAATAGTTTTTACAAATGAACTCCCGCTATAATTTTGGATCATAAAATCTCCGAGTACTACCAAAAGCGAAGCCGCACCGGCAACAAGCATATGAGTACGCAATCCTGCCGGCTTCTGGGCCAACTCCCGCTCTAACCCCATCAGGCCACCCAAAAACATTGCATAAACAACTTCTGCAATTGGGATCCAAACGAAATCAAATTCCATAAAAATCTTTTTTATTTTGCTAAAAGGATAAGATTGAGAAAAAAATAACGAAAATACCATTCAATGTGGAAATAAGTTACTGGCAAAGCCGATGGGAAAAAGGAAATACCGGTTGGCATATGGACACCGTTTATCCGCCGCTTCCTAACTTGTGGAACCATCTCGGAATGAACGCTGAGGCACAAGTTCTTGTCCCGCTCTGTGGCAAATCCCTTGATCTGCTGTGGCTTGCCGATCACTGTGATACAGTTACCGGCGTAGAGGTATCCCCAAAAGCTCTTCAGTATGTAATGCAGGAACACAATGAATCATTTGCTCAGGATTATAGTCACGGTTTTTCAATCTACCGTTCCGACTCGCTGGTGTTGTGGCAGGGGGACTATGCTAAGCTTCCTGCTGACCAAATCCCCTCACAGGATCTCATCTACGATAAGGCATCCATCATCGCTCTACCTGCTGAAAAACGCTCACGGCATGCAAATAAGACTATTGAACTCAGTAATTCTGATACCCAACTGTTAATACAGACTTTTGAATATAATCAAAGTGAGATGAGTGGACCTCCCTTTTCGGTGGATGAACAAGAGCTTAAAAAACTGTTTGGGCATTGGTTTAAACTTAAATGCATACACGAACAATCAAAGCTTGAAGAGCTGCAGAAATTTAAGCGACGAGGACTATCTTCTTTTCTGACAGAAAAGGTTTTTCACCTGACACCATCAAATAGTGGATAAAAACATGCATTAGGTATTAAAATTAATATTGGGGAAAATTTTCAATTTTAGACTTGCAGTTGCATATCAGCAAGTCGGCATGTATTTTCAAAGTCATATTTTCAAAAACCACTTTAATTATATACGTATCTGCACATGGATATTGAAAAGCGTAATAGAATATTAAGTATTGTACTGGGAATAGTCATTGTTGTATTAGGGTATTGGCTGTACCACTCAATTATTGATCCTTACGAAGAAGTTATTGAACGCGAACAGATGACGGAGAAAGTGCGTCATCGGATGGGGCTTGTCCGCGATGCCTTGGTTCAATATGAACAAGATAAAGATACCTTCCCCCCCACTGATGGTGGTCTTGACACGCTTGTAAGTTACCTGAAAACGGATTCGCTTATGGTTGCTAATGGGGACTCTCTTTTTGCGCCCTTAGAGCCAAATAAAAGCTATAAACCAGACTCGCTGATTTATTCACCGCGTCCACCCCACAAAAAGTTTGAGTATACGCTCAACGATACCCTCCGTCCCGAAATTTATCTGCTCGAAGATCCCGATACGGAAGATCGCATCGGATCGCTTGAAAATACGACCGAACTTAACGCTGCCAGTTGGGAATAATGAAAGATGGAGGAACAACATCCTTGCTTAGGACTTTGCTTTTTTAAAGACCAGCTCTTTTATGCTGTCAACGATCCATCAAGTCCGCAAAAGCTGGCGCGTATAGGATGTTATGACTTTAACTTCGATATTACCGAAACGCTGCTTGGAAATTCCGAGCAGCATTTTCGGGGTATCAAACAAACCATTGATCAATTCAAGGAAGAATACGGAATACGGCATTTACGTATTCTTTCACTGCCTACTCAAGAATGCTGGACTTCGGTTCCCAAAATCGTTTATGACGATTCCGACGAACGCGAAAAGCATATCAACATCTTGATGAGCGGTGTTGACCGCAAAAACATCCAGCCCACCTGGTACACATTGAGCAATCAAGATTATAAGTTTCTTCTTCTGCGCAATAACCAGTCATTCGAAGGTTTTCAAAAACTAGCCGGAAATGCTTCTACAACTGATTTGATCAGTGATTTTGAACTAGGGCTTCGTTGGGTACAACATGCAAATCCCGGTGGATCGTTTATGACGGTATGCTGTTATCAAAACTGTATTTCCATCGCTTCATTTATACTCGGCAAGCTACGCGGTGCTACGTATATAACCTACGACGAAGCTCAAGACCTTCCCTATTTGTGGTTGCAGCATACGCAACAGCTTAACTGGATGGGCGGCCTACACGAAGAGATTTACGTCTATGGTGAAAACGCTTTTCAAGTTATTGAGATTCTGGAGCCTTTTTGGGATGACGCCGGTACCATCACCAAAATGGATACCCTGGACAAAATTCAAATTGAAGCTGATGAGGAAACCTATGGCTTTAACCTCGAATCGGCTTTTCCAGCGATTATGTTAGCACTCAATTACGATTGATACCCAAGTAATTGGCCAATTATCTCAGTCAGTATTATTTTTTGTACCTTTGCATCTAAATAAGGTTTTCAAAAACAGAAACAGCAGCACATGCGTATCATAACCGGCACTCTAAAAGGCCGACAGATAAATATTCCAAACACCCTAAACGTACGTCCCACAGCAGCTCGTACAAAAGAAGGGCTTTTCTCGATACTTGATGCCCGAAAGTATATCCGTAACGCCAACATATTAGACCTTTTTGCCGGGTCGGGCAACTTGGGCTTTGAGGCTATCTCGCGAGGAGCCTCAAAAGTACTATTTGTCGACAGTGATCGTAGAAATATCAAACATATCGAAAGTGTGGGGCGCGAGTTTGATGTAAGTGATCAAATTAGAACAGTGACATCGCCGGTAGAAAAATTTCTGGAAGGTATGCCGCTTCCATACGATATCATTTTCTCTGATCCGCCCTACGATTACGCCTATATGCACGAGATGATCGAAACTATTACTTCTGACGGCTGGCTGGCCGAAGGCGGATGGCTCATCCTGGAGCATGATAAGCGGCATAATTTTACTGATCACCCACACTGCGCATATTACAAAGAATATGGGCGCACCCACGTAAGTATTTTTCTTGATCAACCTGGAATTGAATTCTAAACCTACTATTTATGGAAACGCTGGCATTGTATCCCGGATCATTCGATCCTATCACTTACGGACATCTGGATATTCTTGAGCGCGCCACCGAACTTTTTGATGAAGTTATCATTACTATTGCCGTAAACAATAAGAAAGAAACGGTCTTTTCCGGGGATGAACGCGAAGCCCTCATTGAGGAATGTCTGACAGACAAACCATGGGCTGACCGCGTTGAGATTCAACAGTTTACCGGCCTCTTGGTCGATTTTGCCAAAGAACGGGATGCACAAACGCTGGTGCGCGGCGTCCGACAGGTCTCGGATTTTGAATATGAATTCCGCATGGCCCTAACCAACCGCCGCCTTGCCCCCGAAGTAGATACCGTTTTTCTGATGCCCAACGAACAGCTTACCTTTATATCTGCCTCGCTCGTCAGAGAAATTGCGTATTGGGATGGCGACCTATCCTCCTTTGTGCCCGAACACGTGGCGGAGGCGCTGCGGGAAAAGTTCAAGGACAAAGAGAAGTAATTCAGACCAATCTGACCTTAACTTTAAAGCATTGAAGTCATCAATTAATTTCTTCCCGTATCCTTTACACAAAGTCCATCTTATAAACGCATAGAAATAGAGCGCTCTTTTTTCTATTTTCAGTTCTTTCTGAAACTGACCTCAAGCAACTGATTGGATAGCGTTATGATATCAAAACGAGCGCAAGCTGTTTCTCCCTCCGAAACATTGGCTATCTCTGCCAAAGCAAAAGAATTAACACGTCAGGGCAAATCTGTCGTCTCCCTAAGTGCCGGGGAACCTGACTTTAAAACACCGCAACATATTTGCGACGCTGCCATTAAGGCCATCAATGATGGCTTCCACGGCTACACGATGAATACCGGAACCCCCGAGCTGCGTCAAAGTATTACCGACAAGCTGCAGCGCGACAATCAGCTCGATTATGATCCCGCTCAAATCGTTTGCACCAACGGAGCAAAGCAGGCTCTGGGCTTTAGTATGCTGGCCATGGTTGATGAAGGTGATGAGGTTATCATTCCCACGCCTTACTGGGTTTCGTATCCCCAAATGGTCAATGTAGCGGGCGGCACTCCGGTAACCGTACGCACCTCATTCGAAAATAACTACCGTATGACCCCGGAGCAGCTCGAAGGTGCCATCACCGAAAATACCAAAGCGGTGATGCTTTGTTCGCCCTCTAATCCTACGGGGACGTGTTACAGCGCCGATGAACTTAAAGCTTTAGCAGATGTGCTTGCTGATCATCCCCGGGTAAATATTATCTCGGACGAAATTTATGAATATATCGTATTTGAAGATGATCATGTAAGTATCCTCAATATCGCACCGGAACTTAAAGAACGTACGGTACTTATTAACGGGTTTTCAAAGGGATTTGCAATGACAGGCTGGCGGCTGGGGTACCTGGCTGCTCCCAAATCATTTGCCGATGCCGTTGCTAAAATTCAAAGCCAGGAAACCTCTGCCCCATCCAGCATTTCACAAAAAGCGGGCGAAGCAGCTTATCGTGGTAGCCTTGATGCTGTCCATAATATGCGCAGTTCGTTTAAAAAACGTCGTGACTATATTGTTGAGGCCTTATCAAAAATAGACGGACTCAAATGCTTTAAACCGCCCGGTGCATTTTATGTATTCCCCGACATCTCTCACTATCTCGGTACTACATCTGCAAGTGGAGAATCCATTGAATCGAGTACCGATTTATGCATGTACCTGATCGAGGAACACGGACTTGCAACTGTACCCGGCGATGCATTCGGGGAACCCAACGGCATGAGACTCAGTTATGCTTCATCTATGGAAGACCTGCAGGAAGCAATCAATCGATTACAAACGGGCCTGCAAGAACTAACATAGCATAACTGTAAATTTGTACGGACTAACGAGTTTGGCACATTTTATGCTATTATTTACTGCTATCAGAACTAAATAAAAAAATTATTAACTATGCCAACATATAAATACAAGCGTGAAGACGGAACTACATTTGAAATCAAGCAAAGTATTAAAGATGACGCCCTTGACGAGTGTCCCGAAACCGGACAAAAAGTGAAGCGCGTCATTTCAGGCGGTGGCGGCGTTGTATATAAAGGCGATGGCTTTTATGTTACAGATTATAAAGACAGTGACCGCAAGGAAAAGCGGGCCAAAGAAAAGGCACAAGCCAACGGATCTTCAAGCAGTTCGAACGGAACTGCCTCAAAAACCGAAAAGGCCAACTAATCCAATCCCAAGCGTGTGAATGAATCTCGCTCCCAAACACATGAAGAAGCATTAGAGCAATTTATTTTGCTTTGGGGAGAGATGGCATCGGCCTGGGGCATCAACAAAACGATGGCTCAAATCCATGCCCTTTTGTATGCTGAGTCTGATCCTCTGGATACCGACGCTATCATGGATCAGCTTGATATTTCTCGCGGCAATGCGAACATGAACTTGCGCAACTTACTGCAGTGGCAACTAATCCACAAAGTACATTTCAAGGGCAACCGCAAGGATTTTTATACTGCCGAGAAGGACGTCTGGACTATTGTTTCGACGATTATCAGGGAGCGGCAGCAACGGGAGGTAGCGCCTATTCGACAAAACCTGAACAAAACGCTTGATCTTTTTGAAGAGCAAGAAACTCTCTCTGAAGAAGAGCAAGATTTCCGGGAAAGAATCGAAAAGTTTACTGAGTTCCTGGAGATGTTCGAACGATTTACGGAAGCACTGTTGCCATACATCAACAAGAAAAACTTAAAATTCCTGAAGCATCTGGTTAAACTGGCCGAAATGAAACACACCATTACAGGCACAAAATCAGATTCTACGTCATCACCTCAACATCATGAGTAACAAAACGACACGCGAAATTGGCGATGAGGGCGAAGAGCTGGCAACAGCATATCTTGAATCGAAAGGCTATACCATTCTGGAGCGGAACTACCATTTTGAACGGGCTGAGGTCGATATCGTAGCCTATGACAATGAAACCTGTATTGTTTTTGCAGAAGTAAAAACACGCTCTTCAAACACCTTTGGTGAACCCGAAGAGTTTGTAGATGAAGAAAAAATTCAGAACGTCTACAAAGCAGCTGAAGCCTGGATCTATGAACGTAAAATGGATGGCGTCCCAGTACGTTTCGATATTATTTCAATCCTCCAGAAAAATAACGAAGCTCCGGACATTAAGCATTTTGAGAATGCTTTTACACAAGGGCGTTAACTCCTCCCTCAATCTTTCTTTTCATTAAACAGTTGGGACCTCAAGTTTTTAAACTTGTCTAACTGCTCAGCAAAGCTCTCATTATCTAATAATGTTGAGCGCTTCTTTTTGTCAAACAGTTTGGATACCAACAAATCTTTGCCCCGCACAAATAAGGGAGCTGTTACCAGACTTCCCAAAATGTAGACGCCGATCCAGGGCATGCTCAATCCTACAGAAGATAAGATAAGCGCAATAACCAGGTAATAGAGCGGCAACATTAATCCCACCAAAAACTTCACAGAAGCCTCAAATGCCTCATCCTCCAAATAGCTGTTCACCAACCATCGAATAAGCTGATAAGGCGGTGTATTATTAAGTAATGAAAAAGCATAAAGAGGACTCAACATAATATCCTTCAACTCAATGGAAACAGGATTTGTAATCTCTTGAACGGTAATATCGTGTTGGTCAACTTTTTGCAATAAAATTTCAGATTCCTCAATCAGCTCACCATTGAGTTGATTACTAATCGTTTTTGCACGACGATTCACCAGTTCAGGTTCCAGCAGCTCTTGGCGATTAGGCTCCAACTCATCCAGCATCAGCTGGTATAAAGCGTAATATTTTTTATTGGGAATATGCAACGTAAGATTTTGTAACCGGGAGGCAATATTCATCTTCAGCTTTTGTGCCGCATCGCGCTCATCATTCTGATATTCTTGCCTGTATTGCAACGCTGGAACCGCCTCTCCAAACTCTATGCGAACCGGAGTCCTAGACTTCCGGTGACTGCCATAGCTGATACCTACCGGTACGATCTGAAGATCCATATCCCAGTTATATTTCTCCTCCGCGCCAAAAACAATGCGGGTAAATCCTTTACTAAGCGGACGAATTCGCCGCTCCATAACGTGGCTTGCCTCAGCAAACACCAGCAGGGCATCATTTTGGGCAAGACGCTCATAACACTCTTCGAAAATTTGCTCATTGCGTTTAATGGTTCCGAAACCATCTCTGGCGCGATAAACCGGAAGCATATTCAGCGAATGGAAAAAGCGATCCAACAGGGGATTTCCATACGCCTCGGCGCGGGTAAGAAAATGAACAAAATGCTCTGTATTGTTAACGACATGCAAGGCATCCAAAAAAGAATTCTGATGATTTCCGATAAACATAACCGGTTTATTTTCCGGTATATTCTCCCTCCCAATCACATTCATGTCCGAATAGAAAAGACTCAATGCCGGACGAATAATACCGTACCGCCAAAATTGATACCACAGATAATTCTTACGCATTGCTAAATACTTGTTGTAATGCTGATTTTCCTATTGACCAATACCATCCAATGCCCAAACCGGTGACAATATGCCAAATTCCCCACCAGGCAGCAACAAGTGCCATACCACCCAAGCCCTCGAAAAAGTTGAAGATAAGCAGCAGTCCCAATCCGGAATTTTGGATACCGGTTTCGATGGCAATGGATTTTCGATCTTTGTAGGGAAGATTAAATATGGATGCCAGTGCATATCCGCCCGAGAGAGCAAAAGCATTGTGAAAAAATACGAGCCCGATGACCAAATGAACGTAACTCAAGAAATTTTCGAAATTCATACCAAAAGCTACGAGCACAAATCCCGCAAAAAAGACGATTCCAAAGCCCTTAATCCAACTTGATATTCTTTGGGCCAAGGTTTCCTGATAATGGCGGAGGCTCATTCCCAAAATAAGAGGTATCCCCAGAATTAAACCAATTATCTTAAAAACTTCCCATAAATTTATATGTATATCTCTTAAAATTATACTCGTAGGCTCATACAAACTGGCCCAGAGGGTAAAGTTAAAGGGCGTCATAATGATGGCCGAGGTGGTTACAATAGCCGTCATACTTACCGACAGTGCTGCATTGCCTTTGGCCAGCAACGAAAAGAAGTTTGAAACATTACCACCCGGACAAGCCGCAACCATAAACATACCCAAAGCCATACTCGGATGAGGTTCAAAAAAGAACACCAACAGAAATGTTATCGCCGGAAGTAAGAAAAACTGCGACAGGATACCTACGATAGTGGATTTTGGATCTTTAACAACACGCTTAAAGTCGTTAACTGACAACTCCAGTGCCACGCCGAACATTATTACAGCCAGCGATATGTTCATCACCAGCAATCCCTCCTCACCTAAATTCAAGCGTAAGGCATCAATAGATTCATTCATAGTTCATCAAATTAAAGTCTCGATCTGCCATCATTACAAACGTTGTCTACTCATCCAAAACCGCCTATTAATAAAATAAAAATTTGTGCATTTCTCAGTTATTCCCGCTCCACAACTACATTAGGACGCAGCTTCTCCATCGTCTTGGGCCCAATACCCCTTATATTTTTGAGCTGTTCAACATCGGAAAACAATCCATTACGCTCACGATACGCAATGATACGCTGAGCATATGCCGGTCCAATACCGGGCAACAACCTTAATAACGCAGCACCAGCCGTATTAATATTAATTGGAAAAGCTTCTGACGGCTCAGCAACTCCTCCCACCTCCTCGCGCGGAACCTTCTCTCCCACTTTTTCCGAATGTTGCCACATCCCTACTTTTCGCTGTCTGGCCTTTTCGGCATATTGCTTGTACGCAATCACCGAGTCGGGATGCTGCGCGTAATAATGCTCGTACTGTCCAAAACCCTGTTGTAGCAAGTGCTTGTTTAGGGCTATCACTTGCTCCTTCTCCGTTTTCAGCATCACATATGCCTGGAATGCTCCATAGCCCGCATCCGGTCGATCTCCCGATGCGCCCTGCAACTTTACCTCACCGACTAATATCAGGTTTCTAAGATACTCCGCAGCTTCATTAGCGTAATAGTCTGAAGAGTCCTGCCCCGCATAAATTCGTGGCACATTTACCCCTAAGAACTCTACCCCATACTCAAAACCCGGAAGCACCTCTATGGCAAATTGGCTGCCATCTGAAACCTCCTCAACTGAATACCATCGATCTGGATCGATAATAGGGGCGGGTACATCAGCATCTCGCTGTGCACGCCGAACCACTCCACGAAAATCCTGATAAAACTGATTGGTAATGCGGTCGGAATAAATAATCAGCAGATTCTCATCATTATTTACTTCAGCATTTTTTGAGAAGTTATATGAACCGGCAATGGTCACTCCTTGGTCAGATGGGTCCGGATGTTTGGCATCCACCAGCATAACCTTATGGTGCAGCTTTCGCATTTCATTCGCCGGTAAAATCATCCGGTTACGTACATTTGCTTCCGGCGTTGCCCAAATATCACCGTTATTCTTATACCGATAATAAAACATCGGGTCAATAACTCCATTAAGTTCGATATCCCCGGTGGCCGACATCTGCCAAATCGTTCTGCTGAGCGGAATACTCGGCGTAATCGCAAACGCCTGAAATCCCAAATCATGCTGAGCTTCTGCACGAATCACCTCTACCAATCGATTCATAACGCTGGGTTTACTACCCGACCTGTTGATAGGCGAAAAATAGACCTCCACCTTCGTATCACCCACAAAATACACGTTCTCACCCACATACGATTTATCTTTATGATACCTTGATGCTGCCGGATTCGGTGTTTCGTCATCATCTCCCCACATCTGCTCAAACTCATGAAGATAAGCCGAAGCAATCTCACTGTCCTTAATAATGATGGTGTTGTTAGTATTATAAGCTCCGGTATAAGTCAGGTTGGTCGATCCCGTCCAAACCTTGTCATCATTAGGGGTGGAACTTAAACCATCAATAACTGCAAACTTGTGATGCATATCGGCCCCTGCATTAACCAAATCGTTGTCAGCGATATTACCGTCAGGCTCATATACATCACCGTCATCATCAATAGAAATTATACCAGCTCCCCGGAGCATGGCCCACATGGCAGAATCAATTTTCCCGGCATCAGTTCGGTTATAATTATCGGTCACCACTCTTACCCTTACATCCCGCTTCGCCGCTTCCGCCAGTGCTCTACCAATTCGCGGGTGCTCCAGGTCGTAAATAGCTAAATCTACACTGCAGTTCGCCTCTTCGATAAGCGATTCGAGCGTACCTATCAGATCGGCGTTACTTTTACTCATATTCCCGGGCAATGCAACCGAATGATCGGCAGGCTGATTAAAATATACCTTTATCCATTCTGTCGAACTCGTATCCTGAACGCCCCCTTTTGCCTGCAGATAATACGGCAACAAAAGTAAGAATCCATATAATAGAAAAAGCCTGCCCTTCATTTGGTTGTGTTTGATCTGTAAATTGTGGTATTTTCGACCCTAATGTTCGCTATTACTACTGCCTAAAGCAACCAAGCTGATGAATTACCAACTATTAAATCCCTTGCGGTGGCGCAAATCTTTTCTGGCCCTTATCCTGGGAGGCATTATTGTGGTATGGTTTACCTTTATCGATACCTATAGCATTTGGGCACGCGTCGAACTCATCCAGCGCAAAACCGAGCTCAAAGAAAAGAAGGAACAGCTAAAAAAGGAAACACAGGTTCTTAAACAGAAAATTGAAAACCTTGAAACTGACCCTTTTCTGCTGGAACGCATCGCCCGTGAAGAATATGGCATGAAAAAAGAAGGAGAAACAGTTTATAAAATCAAAGAATTTGAATAACCAGGCCTCTTGTAAAACTTCGTTTCTTTTCACTTCTGCCTTATACTATATAAGCTTACATTCTTCTTAACATCCTAACATTGCTTAACGCACGACCGGCATCAATCGCATGAATACATCGTTCAAATATTTTTGCGGATATTGGGGATTGATGCTGCTTCTATTCTTGGGGATACCCCAAACCGTTTGGGGACAAGATACTACGGCCGTTCAGGACACCCTGCAAGAGCAAATGATTCCGGAAGGACGGCCGGGCGCCCAACAAGGTCAGCAATCGGCAAGCCAGCCCAAACAAGAGGGACAAGTTAATTTCCAAGCCAGCGATTCGCTGACTTTCGATTTTGAAAAGCAACGTATTGCCACCCTATTTGGTTCGGCCAATGTTGTCCACAGCTCGGGAGAATTAAAAGCCGGAAAAGTAGCTATGAACCTCGATAGCAACCTGGTAAGTGCAAACACCCAAACACCACAGGATACGCTCTCACAACCCGTTCTGATCCGTGACGGCGACCGCGTGCGCAGCAACAGGATAGACTTTAACTACAAAACGGAGAAAGGACGTTTCGAAGTTGCCCGTGTTAACGTACAAGATGGTAACCTGATCGGTACAAAGGTAAAAAATGAAAGTCCGCACGTGGTTTATCTCGAGGATGCCATCTATTCTACCTGTCAACTCGATCATCCGCACTATTACATACAAGCCGCTAAAATGAAGGTAGTGGACGAAGAAGAAATTTTCTTTGAACGGGCTCGACTATACATTCTGGACATACCTTATCCGCTTATTTTCCCATTCGGTTACCTGCCCGGCAAAATTGATCAAAAACAATCGGGACTGCTGGAACCCACCTATGCTTATCAGCAGCGGCAGAGTCGGGGCATAGGGCTGCAAAACTTCGGATGGTTCCAGTATTTTAATGATTACATTACAGGACAGGCATCTGTCGATATTTTTACCTCCGGCTCCTATTACTTTAATGCACAGTCCAACTACCGTATCCGCAACAAATTAAATGGTGGTATCGAAATTGGGTATTCAAAAGAGAATAGCGGACTCGAACCTACTGATCCTGACTTTAGTACGAATGTCCAAAAATCCTTGAGCATTAATCACAGTCAGGACTTTTCTCCCTACGCCAATCTCGATGCTAATATTAACCTGCGTACACAAGATTACTATCAACGCAACTCGTACGATCCAGATGAACGTGCCGAAACAAGCACCCGCTCTAATCTTAATTATCGATATCGACATCCCGAAGGGGACTACAATTTTAACGCATCCATCCGGCATAACCAGAATTTCGCCACCAATGTAACCACCCTTTCGGGACCTGAAATCACCTTTAATCCCAAACGATTTACCCCTTTTGCGGGAGATCAGCAAACTGGCGGAAGGGAGTCAAAATGGTATGAAAGCCTTACGGTAAATTATCGGAATAGCTTCAGCTCCGACTTCGAGTTTCAACCAACAGCTGGTGACTCTGCCAACGTCGATTGGTTTGAGGCACTCCTTGATCCTGCCAAATACCGGGAAGCCACTGGCAATGATGACCATTACAATTATGGATTTCGTCAGCAGGTTGATATGCGAATGAATCAACTTATTCCCAGTCAATATCTTAATGTTAGTCTCGGGGGCGACTTCACCGAATATTGGTATCCCACTTCAACTCGAAAAACATTCAATCCCGATTCGGTTCGCGTTGAAGAAGAGCAAGTCCGCGGATTTACCTCAGCCCGAGAATTTAGTGCAAATCTGAATTTCAGTACCAAGCTTTACGGATTAATGAACCTGAACATCGGCAACTTCCAGAGTGTCCGCCATGTTCTTACTCCTTCTATCTCTTTGAACTATAGCCCTAATTTCCAAAGCGACTTTTGGGGATACTATCGTACGGTACAGACTGATTCAGCACGTGCGGATGGATCTATTCCTACCCAACAATATTCTATATTTGAAAATGAAGTCTTTCGTGGCCCGACCGGCAGAGAACAACGCTCAATCAATTTTAGCCTTAGTAATACCTTTGAAGCCAAAAAAGTAGAGCGTGATTCCACTGGTGAAAAAAAGGAGAGAATCATAAATCTAATTGAGCAACTAAGTCTAAGTTCGGGCTATAACTTTGCTGCAGACAGTCTTAAACTCAGTAATTTAAATACCAGCTTAAGAGCAAAAATTTTGCCGGGGTTAAGTATTCGCGCCAACGCCAACTTCAACTTTTATGACCGTGATAAACAAGGCACTCGCATTGACGATTTTTTGATTCAAACAGACAATAAACCCTTTGAACTCACCTCCTTTTCCACCAGTACCAGCTATTCCGTGGAGTGGGGCGAAGGCGGCTTACAAGCGAATAACAAACCACATTATCCGCAGCAGTATAATCCATTAAACCAGAGTATTTTTCACCCGGTTGATCCGCATTTCAACAGACAACCGGTACGGGACTTTAATTCTCCACTCTCTTTTTCTATTGATTTCAGCTATCGCTGGAACTTAAGTCCGGCCCCGAATACTGATAATAATAAATCAGCCACGATCAACGCACGTAACATCAACTTAAAACTCACTCCTAAATGGGATTTTCGGACCCAGATCGGTTATGATCTTGTCGCAAAAGAGCTTACTCCTTCCCAGTTTTCACTGAACCGCAACCTACACTGCTGGGATCTGTCCTTTACGATGAATCCCTTTGGGGATAACCAATACTACTTCTTTTCCTTGCGTGTGAATGCGGGACAGCTGCAAAGTATTTTCCAAAAACTGCCCGGGCTTAACAACTTAGAACGGTCCTCCAGCAACAGCGGACGGCGACCACGTGGATTTTAATTATTGGATGAATTAAGTCTATAACAGAGGAACAAAGGGTATTAGGGCCTCTACATTTATTAATACTAAAATGGAATAGGCTTTCACGAGCTAAGGTGTAGTTCATCCTGGATGACACAGAGGACATTTCTCGGTTCTTAGACATACAGTCTAACCGCTTAAAGTGTTGCCCACTCACTTTGCATAAAGCCCATTCCGGCTATAGGATGCAGATTCATCCAACACAAAAAAGACCAGATCCGAATCCTCATTGGCTTTGAGAGTCAACTGTTCATCTTTGATAACTACTTGATCACCTTCCCCAGCCACTTCGGTGTGACCCTCAATAGTCACACTTCCGCTGAACAGGTACATAAAGCCGGTAAGCCCATGCAGGTTGGGGATCTGTATGGAGTTTTTATTTTCCAGATATAAATCATAAAACAGCACCTCGCTTCTAAATAGCATCGGGGCTTCGGATCGCTCGTGTCCGGCAAGCAGTCGCCATTGATTCAGGCTTTCTATTTTATCCAACTCATAGAATTGTACCTTCGGCTTTAGCCCGTCCACTTTGGGACGGATAAAAATCTGCAGCATCTCCATGGTTTCATCACCCTCGCGGACATCCTCTTCATGCCGCATACCACTCCCTGCATTCATCAGCATCAGATTTTTATTGTGAATGGGTATGTCATTGCCGTCACTATCCTTGTGATGCATGGTGCCTTTGCGCAGGTAGGAGAGAATCTCCTCGTTCTGATGCAGGTGCATCGGTACCAGTGCCCCGCCTTCGAGTGTGGCGTGTTCCAACCGCCCGATTTGAGCAATACCATGATCACTGGCGTCCGATATGGTTCGGCCCAAGAGAAGAAACCGAGAAGTACAAGGTTCCCGGCTTACCTTGTGTCGTTTGTTTGACCTGACGATGTGTATCATTAGTATTTTTTGTCTACGAAGTTGAACCAATAAGCTGCGTTACAAAAGCAGGCTCGATCTCTTCGTCCAACTTTTGGAGCGTTACGTAGGAGACCGCTAAAACTCCCAACAATACAAGGGGAGTAAGAACAGCAAATATGGGATCGCCCGCTGCTTCGTGAGCAATACTGCCTGAAATCATATTGATGGTAAAGCCGGCATAAACCCATTCTTTAAGACGTCCTGTAAAAGGAGCAAGCAATAATAGCACCCCTATTATTTTGGCTATGCCCAGTTCTATTCGGAAGTAATCTGGGAATCCTAAATGCTCAAAAGTCTGGGCCATGTCGGGACTTATGAAGTACATCGTGGCACTAAATAGCATCATAGCACTGAAAATCCCAGTAGTAATCCAGTATGTTATTTTCAATTTATTCGTTGTGATAAAAAATATTTCTATTATGATTAGTTTTTGTTGAGTTCATATTCAAAGTGTTTTTTAATTCAACTCTTTCAGTAAATCCTGCACATCAAGCGGTTGAGTAACCATCTTAACCGAGCCGTCCTCGGTGTATTCCCATTCCTCACGAGGACGATCGCGGTACAGCTCCACACCATTGCCGTCAGGATCTTTTAGGTAGATCGCCTCTGAGACACCATGATCGCTGGCTCCATCAATGGGATATCCCTCATCAATAAGTCGTTGAAGGATTTTAGCCAAGTCTTTTCGCGTGGGATATAGAAAGGCGGTGTGGTAGAGCCCGGCGCTATTGCGGGGCGCAGGCGGACCTCCTTTGCTATGCCAGGTATTGAGCCCAATGTGATGGTGATAGCCGCCGGCTGACAAAAAGGCCGCATTCTCACCATACATGGTGGTTAGCTCAAAACCGAGCAGGTCACGGTAAAACTCAAGGGCCTGATCCAGATCAGACACTTTTAAATGCACGTGTCCGATCTGGGTTTCCGGCGGCGTCGTATAATTGGTTTCCATAATAATCAGTTATTCGTTTTAAGATTTCTTTGGTGGAGATCTACAAGACCCCGAGCAATAATCGGGCCTCATACATCGCCATGAAAGACGTGTTACTTTTGTAGTATAAACTCACCATCAGCCTTGATACGTACATCATTGCTGATCATGGGCGGTGGGAAATTACCACCGAGATCAAACTTAGAGCGGTCAATCATACCGGTAATTTGAATACCAGCCTTAAGGTTACCCTGAGTCATTTCGTTTTGGATATTTCCACGATACAACATGGTAACGGTCACTGGCTTCGTAATACCATGAAGCGTCAGGTCACCTGTAAGTTCATACTTGCCATCGCCCATTTCCTTGATACCCGTACTTTCGAAAGTCATCGTCGGATACTTTTCTACGTTAAAGAAGTCGGGGCTTTTAAGATGATTATTTCGCTTTTCAACGCGCGTATCAATAGAAGCCGTCTGAACGGTCAGCTCGACTTTTGCGTCGCTGAAATCCTCTTCTGATGCTTCAATGGTGACATCATAGTCTCCGAAATATCCGGGCACGTCAGCGATGCCCAAGTGAGTAACGGTAAATCCGAGCTTGGAATGCGCCGGATCTTCTACCCAGGTATCTTGTGCAAAGACGCTGGCGGGAAGAATGAAGAGTGATAGAATAAAGATTAGTTTTTTCATTGGTTTTATTGATTTATGGTTGGTTAGATTAAGTAGTAGTGAATAATTATTGATTTGCAAATTCTGATATATAGGTTTCCAGTCCGGTAGGCTTGCGACCGAGCAGCTTCTGCATATCATCATAGGTAAAGTCAAGCGCGCCATTAACGAAAGTTGTAGCGGTCATCACACTTATGGCAATCTGCTCTTCGGGAAGCCCGGCTTCGGTCAACGCCTGCTCAAACTCAGAAACAGAGATATCGCTGTAGCTGATCTCTTTTCCAGAGGCTTCACTCAGCATATCAGCAATTTCTTCGAGCGAATAGGCCTGAGCTGAAGTTATTTCATAGATGCTATTCTTGTGTTCTTCGGCATTCGCAAGTCCGTTTGCCAAGACTTCGGCCATTTCCAAGCGTAGTGCCAGATTGATCGCATTACCATCGGATGGAAAGGCCCAATGACCCGTTTCTAATGCATCGCCCAAGAAGAGCGGTAGAAACTCCATATAAAATGCATTTCGGTAAATAGTATAGGAGATGCCGGAATTTTTAATAAGCTTCTCCGTAGCAGCATGATCCCGCGAAAGTAGGCTTAACTCTTTATCAGCTTCAACAATACTGGTGTAAAAAATATGGTTGATGCCGGCCTCTTTAGCAGCTTGAATCACATTATTGTGTTGATCAGTTCGTCCTTTTAACGTGCTCGAGGAAATCAATAACAAGGTATCAATGCCCTGAACTGCTTTTTCGATCGATGGATAGTCGGTGTAGTCTCCAATTCTAATTTTAACGCCTTTTTCTTTCAGCTCAGCGCCCTTTTCTGCACTCCGGACAAGCCCGGCAACATCCGCATCGGAATTATTCGTCAATAGAAAATCAATGGTTTGCGATCCTAAGTGTCCGTTTGCTCCTGTGATAAGTATCATAATGTTGATTATTAGAGTTTAAAGGTTGAGTTAATTCCATTTTTTAGCCGAACCGTCGAGCTATCTAAACAGCAGCTGCATTCGTTCCAATGTGCTGCTAACCGTCAGATCCCCGGCTATAATGGGGTTGAATCCAGCTGTTTTCACAAGTTCCGAGACGGTTTGAAGAGCTTCATCATCATCTCCTGCAATAAAAGCGTCCAACCGCTTGCCGGCAATGATCAGGTTTTCAAAGTCATCGGCAAAGGTAGTATTGAACGCTTTAACGACTTTTGAATTCGGTAACGAGTGCTGTAACTTTTCGGCTGCACTCGGGGGCTGTTCTCCATTCAATTTGCTCAAATCTTGATCTACGGGATTGGCAGTGCTAATCACAATTTTTTGGGTAGCTACTTCCCGTATCTTGTCAGCAATTTCTTTTTCGGCTCTATGAGGGACTGCAAAAATAATTATATCTGCTTCCCAGCTGCAGTCATAGGCACAATCCATAGATCTAAGCTCTGCATCCGGATAGTTCGCTTGAATATCATCCATTAGCCAGTCCAACCTTTCGCTGGTTCTGTCAAAAAGCAGGAGTCGGTAGTTACCGTCCGCTATACTTTTTGCAATTGCAGAACCCAAATTACCAGCGGCCCCGATGATTGCGATTGTTTGCTTGGTAACACCCATAAAGCTTATTCTGTTTACAGTTTCAATTTGTTACAGCAAACATAACTCGCCACCAAACCCTTCTCATTGATATGTGCTAAGAAATTCTCTTGATATATATCAAAAAAAGCTTTTCAGGAAAGTTACTATTGTTAATTATGATAAGGTTTACGTAGTATTGTGGTGCAAATTAGCACTATGCTATCAACTTTATACATCAATATGGATATTCAGCACAAAGATGAAGACAACAAGGGATCCTTTTTCGTAGAAAAAAATGGAAAAGTAAAAGCAGAAATCACCTATTCAAAAGCAGGGAACACCAAAATTATTATCGATCACACCGAAGTCTCGGATTCATTGCGCGGTGAGGGAGTAGGTAAAGCCTTAGTCGAGCATGCGGTGAATTATGCTCGTAAAAATGAATTGACAGTAATTCCACTTTGTCCGTTTGCCAAATCAGTTATTGAACGGAATGAGTCGCTCCAAGATGTATTGAATTAACCGCTGAAATTACTGCGGACTCGGCTCAATGTTTCGGGACTCATCCCCAGGTAAGAAGCCACAAGGTTCAATGGCACCCGATTCATGAATTGTGGATTTTGCTCTATTAGCCGGGCATATTTTTCTTCAGCCGTAAGACCTAACCCGTTTTCCACCCGTCGTTTGAGAGCTACATAGGCATTTTGCACAATGATGCGGTGGTAGCGTTCATAGCCCGGAATCTCTTCCAAAAGCTTTTCGTGATTCTTGCGGTCAAGCATTAACAGCTCACTGTCCTCCAGCACTTCGATATTAAATGTAGACGGATTATGCGTAAAAAAACTTTGTAGATCTGCAATCCACCAGCCGTCAAAGGCGAAACGTATCACATGCTGGTTGCCTTTTGAATCTACCGTATAAGAATAGAGCGCACCCTTCTCTACAAAAGCTAATTCACGGCATACATCGCCTTCTTGAAGCAGAAATTGGCGTTTGAGCATTCGCTTGGGACGGAAGTTATTTTTGCACATCTCCCATTCCTCGTCGGAGAACGAAACATGCTCCTCAAAACTTTCTTTTAGGACCTTATACATTCGTTGTCGGCTTTAGCAGTTGCCGCCGTTTTTTTATGCAAATTTGCTAATCTAAGATATCTAAAAATGTACAGGGAATTATCAGCAAATAAAAAAGCGGATATCCTCCGGAAGAGAATACCCGCTATAGGTATATGGGACGTTAGCTGTCAAAATCAATTTTTAATAAACTGTACATTTAGCTGCAGTTTAATTTCATCACCCACAACTACGTTTCCGGCTTCAGTTACGGCACTCCATGTTAGGTCAAATTCTTTTCGGTTAATCTTTCCTTCAACTTCAAATCCGGCTTTAGTCTGACCATATTGGTCGGTAACAGTACCACCGTGTACGACATCCAGTTCAATTTTTTTGGTGACGTCGCGGATAGTTAAATCCCCGGTGACTTTGTATTCTCCGTCCCCAACTTTCTCAAAGTTTGTGGATTCAAATTTCAGTTGCGGATACTCTTCCGCATTAAAAAAGTCATCAGACTTCAAATGCTGGTCACGATCCTCGTTGTTGGTTGAAATGCTGTCGATATCAGCCGTAAACGTTGCTTTGGCATTTTCAAAATCGTCGCTATCAGCTTCAATTTTTCCATCGTAAGAGCCAAAACTTCCGGTAACAGTAGAAATTACCAAGTGCTTTACTTTAAATTGTACTTCCGAATGTGTCGGATCAATCATCCATAAGGTTTTCGTTGCAGTAGTCATTGTATTATTACTTTGATGTTAAACAGTTTGTTCATGCTTAACATACTGCTCGCAACCTTATCTTCCATTGACATATGACAGGAAATACTCTTGATATATGTCAATTTTGTGAGCTCATTCTTAACTCTTGATGAATACGATCCCCTGAATGACTGGAAAAATTATTAACATAATAATGTCCTTATCAAAAAAAGGGCAAGGCATAACTCCTGAAATAGGATTTGTTACTTAATTATATTAACAACTAATGGCCAACACTTCTTCAGAAGGGTCCATCTGCGAAGTTTTCGATACGACATAAATCCACGCCTAAAGACACCAAGCCATTAGTGTATAGAAGTATAAGGACTCTACTTCTCTCGATTTTCCAAATACTTTACCACATATTTCCCCAGCACATCAAACTCTAGGTTCACAGTATCCCCCACTTCTTTTGCATTGAGATTGGTGTGCTCATACGTATAGGGAATAATAGCCACTGTAAAGGTATTATCCTGTTCATTGGCCACCGTAAGGCTAATACCATCAATGGCAATACTTCCACGTCCAACAATTAAATTGCTGTACTCTCTGGGATATTCAACTGTAAACAACCAATCAGTACCCTCTTGTTCTATCTTTTTGATATATCCTGTAGCATCTACATGGCCCTGCACGATATGTCCGTCAAGCAATTGATCCGGACGAAGTGAACGCTCCAGATTAACCAGATCATTCTTTTGCAAATCACCGATATTTGTTTTCCGAAGCGTCTCTGCAACACTTTGCACTGTAAAGGTATTAACATCACACGCCGTAACGGTATGGCAAACGCCATTAATGCTTATACTTTGATCGATATTTACTTCATCCGCAAAATCACTGGCAATGCTGATTTCTTTACCGTCATCTAAGGAAGTAATATTTGCAATGGTACCAACAGATTTTATAATTCCTGTAAACACGTTTCCAACCTTTCATGATTATAGTTAAAGATAACCCGTAAAGAGCAAGTCTTGGCCTACTTGTCGCCATTGCACATCACGGAACTCCATAATTTCCGACATCCTGTTGATCCCAACTCCCATCACCGATTTTGTGCCACCGCCTAACATTTTGGGAGCAATAAAGCACTCCACTTTGTCAACCAGCCGCTGACGTAATAACGCAGAAGCTAAGTTCTGTCCGGCTTCAACCAAAATAGAAGTCACCGGCACATGCGCCAATTCACGCATTGCTTCATCCAGATCAGTATGGCCGTCTTTTTCATCCACCAGTAATGTCTGCCCACGAAAATAATCCGACTGCAGCATATTCAACATCGGATCGACTTCGTTTTCGAACTTCTCTTTGTTATGAGTCAACACAATAGTCTTTTCTTCATATTGATCCGTAAACAAATTTAAATCGCGCGGCAAGTCCAACGGACCATCAATAACAATACGCTTGGGTTGCCGGCCCTCAACATGACGCACCGTAAGCCGGGGATTATCAAGTAAAGCCGTGTTTCGCCCCACCATTACGGCATCGTATTGGCTGCGCCACTTATGAACGAAGGCACGAGATTCAGGACCGCTTATCCATTCCGAATCGCCATCTGGAGCAGCAATATATCCATCAAGTGTCTGTGCAATTTTGAGCGTTATAAACGGACGATTATGGGTTTGATAGTGCAGAAAAAACTCATTCAATTGCTCTGCCTCTTCCTCCATCACACCCACATCAACCTTAATATCATGGTCGCGTAAGTGCTGAATACCTTTACCAGCTACTTTGGGAGTAGGATCTTCCATCGCTACCACTACTCTGCTGATCGGCAGGTCGGCAAGCAGCTCACAACAAGGCGGTGTATTCCCGTGATGGGCACACGGCTCAAGTGTAACATACACGGTAGCATCTTTAAGCAAATCAGGATTGTTAATGGAATCAACCGCATTTTTTTCGGCATGCGGCTGACCGTATCGCTCGTGATATCCCTGACCAATCTTTTTGCCATCAACAGATACAATCACGCATCCCACCATGGGATTAGGTGATACATAGCCCGCCCCACGCTCGGCAATCTCGAGCGCCAGCTTCATCCATTTTTTATCCGATTTGCTCATAATATGATCACTAATCAAATTGCTGCAATCGCCAGATATCCTCAAAACAAAAAAGGGCAAGAAGCGTTCCTCCTTGCCCTAAAAGTATAACTTATATTTTTGCTACTTAGCCGCGCAGCAATTGGGCTCGGTTATCATCAATATCTGCTTCTTCCTTAAGCTGATCGATCCAGGTATTCATAAAAGCCTGATTTTTTTGTTGACGCAATTGCTGACGAATCCGCTGACGCACATCAGATGTAAGACCATCTAAATCCGCCTCATACAGTTCATCCAACCGAACAACAAAAGCTGCTGAAGTCCCTTCAATGGCAGAAGATTGTTCGCCATCATCCAAACCAAAAATAGCTCCCACAACTTTAGGTTCTCTTCCGGCCCCCTCAATAGTAGCTGCACTTTTAGCCAAAGATTCAACAGTCATTACCTCTTTGCCTGCTGCCTCTGCAATACCTTGCAGATCGTTATTTTGACCGATAAGATCTTCAACATTAGAGACAACCTGCTGTTTACGCTTATTATTTGTTACAACCGTTTCTATTTGACCTTTAACTTCTTCAAAAGGTTCCGTTCCGGCCTCCGTAATTTCGCTTACCTTAATAACCACAAATTGTTCATTGAGCTCTAAAGGATCAGATATTTGGCCTTCATGTGCTGTTTCCAAAAAGCGCATAATCTGCCGGCTTTGACCAATACCTGATACAAAGTTATTGCCCTTGGTGGCAAATCCTTCCCTGATTTCAAGATCGCGCCGCTCAGCTTCTGCCTCAAAACCATCTTCCTGTGCATAAAAGCTAAAGTCATCAGCCGTTTCGGCACGGGCATCAATCGTTGCAATCGGATCAGCGGTAATATCACGACTAAAGACCGTAAACGTAACATCATTGGACGTTGCATCCAGCTTCTTAAGCAAAAATAGTCGTCCGCCATCCTGTATTACATCCGTGACTTCTCCCTCTTCTACATCCAGTACCGGCTGATAAAGATCGCGGATTTCATCTTTTGCAATCGTTTCTACACTGTATTGCGTAGATGACTGATAGCGATTAAAAAAGAGCGAATCATTTTCCGCAGTTGCAAAATCAGACTGCAATCGATTCATTTCTTCAAAGGTTCGAGCCGTATCCTGTTTGGTAGGAGTTTTATCGAAACTCACATAGTTTATGCGGTAGGATTCTTTACGCTTATAATTATCCTGATTATTATTGTAATACTCACGCAATTCATCTTCGGATACAGAAATCTCACTGTCACCGACATCAGCATAAGGGAACCGCACAAAAGACACATCGGCATATGTATTATTGCGGATGTAATACTGTTCAATCTCATAATCACTTACATCCATTGATGACTGCAGATAATTACTCATTTTCTGCTGCTGTCGCTTTTGACGCATCTGCTGCTCAATAGAAATAAGCAACTGTTTATTCTCGGGAGCTTCTGCCCAGGATTGCAGGGCTACACGATCAATAGTTCCATCTTCTTTAGAAAAATTCTGCCTGATAAGCGGATCGGGATTGGGACCAGTAATCATATTTACTACTTCCTGATCCGTTACATGGATACCCAAATCATCCATCTTATCTTGCAACAACCTGCTATTTACCAAGTCGTTCCATGCCTGTTGCTCATATTGCGCTCGAACTTCAGGGGTCATCGAATTACCCGTTTGCTGAGAGTACTGCTGGGTATAATACTGCAGACGATTATTGTATTCTTCCAACGAAATTGATTCACCATTTACCGATCCAAGTGTACGCGGTCCCTGCTGAATAACATCAAACATGTTCGTATCAGCGAGCATCCATAACACTCCGAATGAGAAAATAAGTATCCAGAGAATTGCCCCGGTACTTTTTCTCATTTTGTCCATTACTCCCATAAAATCCTCTTATCTACGTCTTAATTGGTTCAAAAATGACATTCTTTATGCTGTTCACAAGCTTCCAAATATACAAGAAGGCAGTACTAAGAGCAATCTGACAAACCCAGAAATTATTAGAAACAGTTTGGATAGGAAAGATTACTGCTTAGCACCGATCAGAAATATTAAAATACCTCGATAAGCCGCATGTGCTTAAGGTATTCCCGGGGATTCTCGTTTATATTTTTAATTAAGGAGTCCATCTCACGGGTCATACTTTCCAAGTTATCATACAGCGCCGGATCGTTGACCATCTTCCCAAGACTTCCTTCTCCATTATTAATTTTGGTTAGAATTTCCTGCAGCTCGCTATTCGTTTTATTCAGATCTTTACTAAGAAGCTCAAGCTCTTTCAACGATTTATCCAAGCCTGTTAGCACTGAATCAACCTTTGATTTATTATTGGAACTTATCGTATCCACATTGGCCAAAAATCGCTCAGCATGTCTGATGCTTGATTCTATCTCGGTGCGCTTGTTATCAAAAATAGTAGCAATGTCATCAGACGTTTTATTGAGGTTTTGGAAAACACTGTCTATGCGCCCTTTCGTATCCTCATCAAGTACTTCATTGAGCCGGGCAAGAAAACGATTTAATTTTTCGAATGACTCCGATACATCTTCGCTGAGCTCTTGTCCTTCTCCTTTTAGGGTTTCCATCATACCTTCGCGGTATTTTCCCTTAATTGTATCTCCATATTCAAGCATCTCGGGTGAGTCACCTCGCTCTACAACGATAGCTTTCTCATCCAACAATCCCGATGATTGCAGATATGCTACCGAATTACGAGGGATATCCACTCCAAGCTCAAAACTAAACGTTACAGCTACGCTGTCATCTTCGGTCAGTTCCATTTTTTTAACAGACCCTACCTTTACACCATTAATGTATATATAGTTGCCGGGAGACAGTCCATCGGTGCGCTCAAAGGTAGAGTGGATAACCTGAGACTGCCGAAATATGGGCAAATCACTCATCATACGATATCCGATGAAGCCCAATACAATGGCTGCTAAAATTGTTATTGCTACTTTTAATTCGTTGCTAATCTTCAAAATAACTCCTGTTAATTTCTTATTTGATACTCGCTTGCTGTAATAAAGTCCATAAGTTCTTCATTGTCACTTCTACGCATTTCATCGACTGTTCCGTACCAGCATAACCCTTGATTTTCAAGAAATACTACCTTTTCGGCAATTTCGAGTACGCTGTGAATATCGTGAGTAACAACAATAGATGTAATATTTAAGTTTTCGGCCATCGATATTATAAGCTTATTAATCTCAGAAGATGTTTGGGGGTCAAGTCCGGATGTTGGTTCATCATATATTAGAAAGTCAGGTTCCAAAATAGTTGCTCTGGCCAGAGCAACACGCCTCTGCATACCTCCAGACAATTCTGCCGGTGATTTTTCTCCGGTTCCCTCAAGATTTACCAGACTAAGCGCTTTCTCTACTTTATTCCTAATCTCTCCTTCAGAAAAATCTGTAAAGTAACGCAACGGAAATGCAATATTTTCAAAAGTGTTGAGCGAATCAAAAAGCGCTGACCCCTGAAATAACACCCCAAATCGCTGGCGCATTTTTCGCAAAGCAACATACTCCAGCTCAAACACATTTTCCCCGTCAATAATCACTTCTCCGGAATCAGGATAGATTAACGCATTTAAATGCTTGACGAGCACTGATTTGCCGCAGCCCGATCGACCAATGATAGCCACTGTTTCCCCATCGTCAATATCAAACGAAACATCCTCCCAAACCAGGTTGGAGCCAAAACTTTTTTTAAGATTGCGTATCTCTATCATCTTACTTTTTCGAAACTTATAAAAATACTGCGGCTAGTACGAAATCGGCTAATAATACGTAAATACAACTTAAAACTGTAGCCTGTGTCGTACTAGTTCCCACCCCTTCAGCTCCTCCGGAGGCATAATATCCTTTAAAACATGAAACGGAAGTAATCACATAGCCAAACACAAAAGCCTTAAGAATACCGAAGGTAACATCCCATGGATAGAAAAATTCTCGTGCGCCCTGTATAAACTCGGCAGGCGGAATTGCTCCCGACATAGCTCCTGCTACGATTCCCCCGACTATTCCCGAAATACTGGCAAAAATATACAACATGGGGAACATAATGAGTCCTGCCAGAACACGGGGTAGCACCAAAAATGACACTGAATTAAACCCCATGGATTCCAGAGCATCAATCTGTTCGCTCACGCGCATGGTTCCCAACTCTGTCGCAATACGGGCCCCCACCTTTCCGGCTAATACCAAACTCGTTATCACGGCTGCAAGCTCAATAAGCAGAGATTCAGACGTAATGGCCCCAATAACCGAAATAGGAATAAAGGCAATTTCGAGCTGGTATGCTGTTTGGATAGTCATTACTGCACCGGTAAAAACTCCCGTCAGTAATACGATAGGTACCGATTCGTAACCAATTTTTAACAGCTCATTAACAAGGTTTTTCTTATATGTATCCACCTCGTATAACGAGCGCAGCGACCTGTATAACAGCAGGCTATATTTTCCTAATTTTTCTAATGCTTCCATAAATCAAGTTGTGCTAAAAGAACGCTGGAAACTATTAAATTTATACGTCGTTGTCATTTCATACGCTTTAATTTTTCAACTATATTAACCTACTATAAATCAATCACAACAAGAACCATTATATGTTCCGTTTTTACAACGATATTATTGACAATATTATAGTGGTTCGAATAGCTATAGCTATTAGCATTCTGGTGGTTGTATTTATAATTGGTTCGTTTGGCTACCACTTTATTGAGGGCATGCAATTCTTTGATGGTTTTTATATGACCTTTATCACAATAACCACTATCGGATTTGCAGAACTAACAAACCTCTCACAAGGTGGGCGTATTTTAACAATGGCTCTTTTTGTAATGGGTATTGGGGTCATCTCATATATTGCCTCTCAAACGACACAACTTATTTTTGAAAGCGAAATTTTTAGGTTACGTGCTATGAAAAAGCAACTGCAAAAAATGGATCAGCATTATATTATTGCCGGCTATGGGCGCATAGGTCATCGCATAGCAGAGGTACTTCAAGATGCTAATATCTCCATAGTAGTAATTGACAACAGGGAAAGTAGTATTGAACGAATTAAAGATGACAAACTATTATACGTTGACGGTGATGCTCAGGATGAAGAGATATTAAAAGAAGCCGGCATTGAAAGAGCAAAGGGGCTAGTCTGCACGCTTTCCCGCGATCAGGATAACGTATTTACAACCCTCATAGCTCGAGAATTAAATCCTGAACTCTTTATTCTTGTGCGAACAAATCATCATCATAATACAAAAAAGATTAAGCGCGCCGGGGCCGATAAAGTTATCTCTCCCTACGAAATCGGGGCCGACCGAATGGCGAATGTTATCCTACGCCCTAACGTTGATCAATTTATGGATCAAATATTGGGAGGCACCACACAAGATCACGTATTTGATGAAGTGAAGATTTTCGAAGGCTCCGAGCTTGCCAACAAAACCCTGGCCGAAGCACAAATTCGCCAAAAGTATTTTGTAGTTATAATTGCCATTATCCCCGAGGACAAACAAAATATCCGCTTCAATCCCGGTAGCGATGATAAAATATCAGTCGGAGACTCGCTCATCGTTCTCGGCGATATTGAACGTATCAAGCACCTTCGCGAAGAAGGATGCGAAGATTTTCGAACGCTTGAAGAAAGAGTTTCCAATTACGATTTCATTCAGAATATGAATCCATCTAAAAACAATACTCAATCTGCATGATACGATATTTAACGGCCGGAGAATCGCATGGTCCACAATTAACAGGCATTGTCGAAGGCGTACCTGCCGGACTTCCTATCACCGAAGACGAAATTGCACTGCACTTGGCACGGCGCCAGAAAGGATATGGCCGAGGCGGACGCATGGCATTTGAAAAGGATCGTGCCGAAATTTCATCAGGCGTACGATTCGGTAAAACAACAGGCGCACCCATCGCACTGCAAATGCCTAACCGAGCCCATGAAAAAGACGACTCTAATTGGCCCAAAGTGTTAGCAAAAGAAGGCGACGGCGATGATGTTGAAAAAATTACCGTTCCCCGGCCCGGCCATGCCGATTTAACAGGCGTGCAAAAGTATAGATATGACGATATACGTCCCGCTATTGAACGATCCAGTGCCCGTGAAACCGCTATGCGCGTGGCTTGCAGTTCTATTGCTCGAAAACTTCTTAAGCATTTTGGCATTGAAATTGGCGGACATGTAACTCGCATAGGCAGTGTAGGTTATGAAAACTCTTGGGAAGACGTACGCAATATCGTTGATCCCCTTATCGAACAAGGAGCGGAAACAATTTTTGAAGAGTCGGATGAATCCCCCGTTCGATGCCTTGACGAAGAACTAACGCAACAGATGCGCGATCTTATTATCAAGCGTCGCAAAGAAGGAAGCTCGCTTGGCGGACACTGGGAAGTAGTTGTTACTGGTCTACCAGAAGGACTTGGCAGTTTTGTACACTGGGATCGCAAGCTTGGTGGTCAGATTGCACAAGCCGTTATGGGAACACAAGCAATGAAAGGAGTAGAAATTGGCCAAGGGTTTGAATCCGGACGACGACATGGTCAGGTTGTGCACGACGAAATTATCTATGAAGATGATTCTTATAAACGAAAGAGCAACCGTATGGGCGGACTCGAGGGTGGGGTCACCACAGGTATGCCGTTAATCATTCGTGGTGTAATGAAACCCATCCCTACGATGCTTACACCCATCGACACCGTTGATATACAATCAAAAGAAAAGAAAGATACTCGCTACGAACGCTCAGATGTATGTGCTCTCCCACGTGCTATTGTAGTAATGGAAAGCGTGATTGCCCCTGTACTTGCAAATGCATTTTTAAGAAAGTTCGGTGGCGATTCGATTGAGGAAATCGAAGAACAATATCAGAAACATAATCAATAAATATTAGTGGAGAACCTATATGTTGAGTAACAGATCTTCTCCCAATTTCTGTATCTTTTTACCGGAACATAAAATACCTCGTACAACTTTAACGTTAGCGTAATACGTTATGAGTTCTAACCAACAGTCAAAAATTAAACAGCTGGCCCGGCAGATAAAAAATAATCCCGGTGACTCTTTTTCAAAGTTCGCCCTAGCACTGGAGTTCCGCAAAGAGGGAGAGTTTAAAAAGGCACGTATCTTATTCGAAGATATTCTGTCGAGCGATCCCGACTATGTTGGTGTTTATTATCATCTGGGCAAATTATATGAATCTCTGGATCGACTAGATGATGCCCAAAACCTGTATCAAAAAGGAATAATAATTGCTGATGAACAGGATGAACAACGCACAAAAAAAGAATTGCGAGAAGCACTGCAACAACTTGAAATAGAAATAGAAGAACAATCGAGCTGATGAGGATGATAAAACCGTATAAAATATTAGTACTCCTTTTTATTTTATTGGTTGGGCTTACAACACTCACCGTTGCTCAAAGTCAAACACATACTGTAAAGCAAGGCGAAACACTATTCAGTATTGCTCAACAATACGATATTGAAGTAGAGCAAATCAGGGAATGGAATAATCTGCGCGGTAATGAGCTATCAGTCGGGCAAACACTGCTTGTTAGCACCCCTTCATCTGATTCTGCCATCACTCATACTGTACAGCGACAAGAAACCCTTTTTTCCATATCCAAGCAGTACAATGTAAGTATTGCCGAAATCAAAAGTTGGAACAACCTTTCAAATAATAACCTTCAGGTGGGACAGGAATTAACGATCTACCCGTCTGAATCTAACAACCAAGAACAACAGTCACTGGTCGTAAAAAAGGAAGCGCAGCGCAACAGCTATTATACCGTTAAAAGCGGTGATTCCCTCTATAAGATTGCCAAACAGCATGATATGACTGTTGAAGGACTTAAGTCTCTTAATAATCTGACATCCAATACCATCCGGGTGGGACAACAACTAACCGTTCGTAGCAAACCAGCGCCACCACCCTCTGTTGCTGACAATGACATTGAATCATCCCCGCAGGGTAAATTCATGGTTCATACCGTAAGCGGAAATACAAAGTCACTGCAAGACTTACTCAACAAATTCCGTATGGATGAACAGGAATTTCGAGCATTAAACCCCTCGGTTGAAAAAAACCGTTTCGAAGAAGGAAATGAGGTCACCGTTTTAGCTCCTCCAACCAGAACATACAAAAACCCATACTTGAAAAGTTCAAGTATGCAGGATTTGGGATCTACACCGGTATCCCAATACGGTAAAAGTGAGCGTGGTAATCCTACTACGAATGGAGAGCTTTACAACCCAAATGATTTAACAGCAGCACATTCAAATATTTCGCTCGGATCAATTATTTATATTGAAAATAACGACAATAATCGAGGCGCGTATGTTCGTATTAATGACCGACATTCGGGGAATGGCCTCAAGTTATCATCTGCAGCCTGGAGAACGCTGAACTTTAGTAGCAATCTACCTACCGTCACTATTTATCAAAATCAATGAGCAACATACGACAGTCAATCAAACATTACTTTTCATCCACAAATACGCTTCTGTACAGCTATTTAATCAGCCTTCCATTGCTTCTACTGTACGAAGTGCTCATCTTTTTAGCACAACCTGATTCAGAGCAAGTCGTTCGTATCTCTGTTGATGTATGGATAAAAACACTGTTCTCATACATTGGTCAAGACGTACTCTCAATTACCCTTATTCTAGTAGCACTCGCTGGTATTTTTGTCCTCTATCGCGAACGGAAGAAGTTATCTTCGTTGAAGATGGGCTACTTCTTCACCATGCTTATCGAAGCCTCTTTTTACGCTTTTTTTCTGGCTCTTTTAATTAATACTACGGTAAGTGGATTGTTGCAAATAGTTCAATCATCTCCCATCGAGAAATTAACTATGTTACAACAGTTAGCTCTCTCACTGGGAGCAGGTTTATACGAAGAATTATTTTTTCGGGTCATATTAGTATCAATCCTGCTTTTTATTTTTAATAAAATTTTTTCCAAACAATCCGTTGCTTTTGCCTCTGCAATACTTTTAGCCGCCGTAATTTTCAGTTTAGTTCACTATGTGGGCGCTTTCGGTGATCCCTTTACATTGGGTTCATTTTTATTTCGTTTCTTGTTTGGACTGGCGTTAAACGCTATCTATCTATGGCGTGGGTTTGGCATGGCAGCATGGACACATGCCATCTATGATCTAATGGTTATCGTCTATTAGTAACTTTATTTCGTAAGAAACTAAAAGTGAAAAACATCTGTGTTTAACTGATAGACCATAAGAACATTTATACAAACTATCTATAAGGTATATCAGCTAAAACAATTAACGTTTTAAAACCATAATTGATATCATAAGATTTGTTATATTTCAATTTAGAGGAAAGTGCTATTAATTTGAGTGTGTTACTCTTAAGTAACACTGACTTGTTACATTATTTGAATAATACTGACTTAACCATCAACAGTTAAGCTATCGGGATGGCCGAACTTACAAAAGAGGAGATCCAAAAACAGGAGGATTTTGAGGAAGAAATTGTTCCTCATTTGGATGCTATGTATAACTTTGCCCTTCGCCTCACTTCTGACCCAAGTGATGCTGAGGATCTTGTACAAGATACTATTGTAAAAGCGTTCCGCTTTTTTAGCAGTTACGAAAAAGGTACGAATGCCAAGGCATGGTTATTCCGTATCCTCAAAAACTCCTATATAAACAATTACCGAAAACAGTCGAAGCAGCCCAACCAGGTTGATTATGACGAAGTTTCGGAGTTTTACGAAACAATCCGGGCCGACCGCACAGACACCTCTGATCTTGAGGATAAAATGTTTCGTGAACTCGTTGACGATGATATTTCTCAGGCACTGGAGGAACTGCCGGAAGATTTTCGAACTGTAGTATTACTTTGTGATGTGGAAGGCTTTACGTACGAAGAAATTGCCAATATGCTGGATGTCCCGATCGGTACCATCCGATCACGTCTACACCGCGGACGAAACCTTCTGAAGGCTCAACTCAAGGAATACGCCGAAAAACGGGGCTATAAAGAGGACTAATACCATTTATCCGCTATGCTCTCGCCACTTTTTCGTCATCTTCTGACGATACCGGCTTTTCAACTGCCTTTAATATAATACGCATCGTAGTTCCCTCTCCCAACTCTGACTTATGGATAATCAGTTTCCCGTTGTGATATTCCTCAATAATTCGTTTTGTCAGACTTAGTCCTAATCCCCAACCCCGTTTTTTAGTGCTATATCCCGGTTTGAAAACCTCCCCTTGGTATTTCTTTTCAATACCTACCCCCGAGTCAGTAATATCAATAAACACCTCATTTTCTACCCGCTCCAGCTTCACTGAGACATACGACTTTGTAGTATTCGTTTTGATAGCATCCATCGCATTTTTAATCAGGTTTTCAAGCGCCCATTGGAAGAGGTCCGGATTAACCTTAGCACGAACACTGGAATCCAGATGGCGAACTACATCAACATTTTTACCCAATTGGGGTAGCCGCTGCTCCATATAATTGACAACTTCTTCCAAAATTGGATTCAGCTTTTCAGTATTTAACTCTGGCTCCGAGCCAATTTTATTAAATCGTTCAGCTACCCCCCGTAATCGACTGATGTCATTTTCAAGCTCACCACATATTCGCTGTGTAAAATCATCATCCTTTTCTTCGCGGAGCAACTCCACCCATCCATATAAACTGGACAGAGGCGTCCCCAATTGATGAGCAGCCTCCTTAGTCATTCCCACCCATAGGTTTGATTGTTCCGACCGTGCAATCGCACGATAACTGACATAGCCAATACCGAGCAATACCGCTAATAAACTAAGTTGTATATACGGAAAGTATCGAAGATACCGCACGGTCGGACTTTCGCCATAATACACATACTGGGTCTGAGAATACTCATCATTACCTAATTTAATTTCGATGGGATCATTAATCTCGGCAAATCGATCAATAAGATCCTGATTTAAGGGTTCATCAACATGGTTGGCAAAAATAATCTCTCCCCGTTCATCAACAATAATACGGGGAACCTGAAAACGCGCCTCACTTAATACAATTTCTTGCGTAACGAATGTTTGGGAGGTACGATCGGCTTCAGCCTCTTCAATCATCTGTATCACACTATCTGGGACTGCAGCACTCGCATTGGTCCTAAGATAATTGGAAGCAGCCAATAGATTCTGACTAATCTCTTCTTGGGTGGGATTCCCAGTATATTCTATAGCTTTTGCCCATAACTCAATCCCTGAGCGCTCTTGGGTAAGAATTCTATTGACCAAATATTGATTATAAGCAAATGAACCAATTCCTAGCAGAATAAGAAATCCCACTAAAACAATATTTATTCTGTTGGATGTAAGTTGGATTCTCATACCAATAAAGATAGAATATATAACCTCATAAAATACATACAGGTATATTTTACAAAATAAAAAAGGCATCACCGAATCGATGATGCCTTCAGAAACTTTTTTATCTATTTTCTAAGCAGAAGCTTTTCGCTTTTCATAAACTGGCGGTGCCTCATCCAAAACCGTCTCGCGTGTAATAACACATCGTTCAATATTATCCATAGATGGCAGGGTATACATGATATCCAGCATGGACTTCTCCATAATGGATCGTAGCCCACGTGCACCGGTACCGCGTTCAAGAGCTTTTTCAACAATAATTTCAAGTGCTTCCTCTTCGAATACGAGCTCAACACCTTCCATCTGGAAAAGCTTTTTATATTGCTTTACGAGTGCATTTTTGGGCTGTACCAGAATTTTAATCATCGCGTCTTCATCCAGCTGGTGTAACCCTGAAATTACAGGCAAACGACCTATCAACTCCGGGATCAAACCATAACGCTGTAGATCTTGCGCTTCAACATGGGTAAAAATATCGGGATCATCCTTATCAAATGTTACCTGATCTTCAGAATGGAATCCAAGAGAACTTACCGACAGTCGCTTAGCTATAATCTCTTCCAGTCCACTAAAAGCACCACCGCAAATAAACAAGATATTCGAAGTATCAACCTGTATAAAACTCTGCTCTGGATGCTTACGTCCACCTTTGGGGGGAATATTTGCTACTGTTCCTTCTAAGATCTTAAGGAGTGCCTGTTGCACTCCTTCACCTGAAACATCGCGCGTTATCGATGGGTTATCACTTTTGCGGGCCACCTTGTCGACTTCATCAATATAAACAATACCACGTTTAGCTTGCTCTACGTCATAATCAGAGGCCTGCAACAGGCTTGATAGGATGCTTTCCACATCTTCTCCCACATAACCCGCTTCGGTAAGTACCGTTGCATCAGCAATAGTAAAGGGCACATCGATAATATCGGCCATGGTGCGTGCTAATAGGGTCTTCCCACAACCGGTGGGGCCGAGTAGCATAATATTGCTTTTTTCTACTTCGGTATCATCAAAATCATCACCTAATTCCGAACTGATACGCTTATAGTGATTATAGACTGCTACCGAAAGTGTTTTTTTTGCTTCTTCCTGCCCGATGACATACTCATCAAGTCGGGATTTTATCTCGGCTGGCTTTAACAGCGGCTTATAGTTCTTTTCCCGCTTTTCCGACATGGAAGCCAGATCACTTTTAACAATTCCGGAGGCATCCGCCACACACCGATCACAGATGTATACATCGTTAGGGCCGGCGACCATGCTGTTTACCTCATGGCTTGATCGTCCACAAAACGAACAGTGAATTGTTTTTTCGTTGTTATTTTCTTGGTCGCTCATTGTCCTCTAACTGAATTCTTTAAACTTACTCTTCTTTTTTGTTTCGCTTCATAATGTTATCAATCAAACCGTACTCTTTTGCTTCTTCAGCGGCCATCCATTTATTACGGTCAGTATCTTCCATAACCTGATCCACTGATTTACCACTGTGTTCAGCAAGAACTTCACTGATCAGTTTTTTGATACGCAAAATCTCCTGTGCCTCAATCTCGATATCACTGGCTTGACCCCGCACCCCGCCTAACGGCTGGTGAATCATAACACGGGAATTCGGTAATAGGTTACGCTTACCTGCTGCTCCACCTGCTAACAGCAGAGCACCCATGGATGCTGCCATGCCTACACAGGTAGTAGAAACATCACATTTAACATACTGCATAGTATCATAGATGGCAAAACCTGATGATACAACGCCTCCCGGACTGTTAATATACAAATTGATATCCTTTTCGGGATCTTCTGACTCAAGAAATAACATTTGTGCGACAATAGAACTTGCCACTGTATCATTTACGGGTGTACCCAAGAAGATAATACGATCTTTAAGCAGGCGTGAATAGATATCAAAAGCCCGCTCCCCGCGTTCCGTCTTTTCGACGACCATCGGCACCAGATTGTTATTCTGGATTCGATCTGTGTTCCCTGCATCGCTTGGCATTTCGTATAATGGTTGCTTTTCCATAAGTGAATCAGAAATAATAGTTTAGTTCAATTACTAGTGTTTTAGGCACTATGCCTCAATATCTTCGTCGTGTTTTTCTTGATAGGTTTCTTTATCAATCTCTTTGATTTCAACCTCATCTTTTAACCTGTCAAACACTTTGTCTTCGCGAATACTGTTTCTCAAACTCTCAAGCTGCTGCGGATTCTGTGCAAACATATTCCGCATCTGATCAACCTCAATACCATAACGCGAAGCCTCAGCCTCTAAGTGCTGGTCTATATCTTCGGGTTTTATCTCGATATCGTCAAATTTTTCTTGCAGCTTCTCATTAAGGAAAAACCACTTAGCATCGCGGATCGCACGATCTTCCATATTCTCCTTATACTCATCTTCATCAAAATCAGGAGGTAACTGTCCCTGAGACTGCTGCTTTACACGCTCAACGTATTGATTTTGCACCTGTTTCTTAAACACTTCCGGAACGTCAAAGTCATGTTTATCAACAAGCGAGTCAATAATATCGTTCTTAAACAGATCGTCGGCTGACTGATCGTAATAGTTCTGAATCTTGCTTTTAATCAGGCTCCTAAACTCATCCACATTCTTGGCTTCTCCATCAGAGGCCTGCTTGGCAAACTCATCAGTCAAATCAGCCTTGTGGAGCTTTTCAACCTTTTTGACAATCAGTTTAAAACTGTGCGTATGGTCATCATGTCCGATCTCAACATCAACCTCATCTCCCACTTCATGGCCAAGGAGATCATCGCGAAACTGCTCTGATTCCTCTTTGGTCAAGTCAATAGTCTCTTCGGTTTTATTCTCTTCGTCGGGCTCTCCATCTTCCAATGGAATAGCATCAACGGTAACGCGATTGTCTTCAGTAATTTCCTCTTCTACTTCTTCCCAGTTACCTTGTTGCTTCAACTGGCGATCGAGCTCTTCTTTTACTTCTTCATCAGTAACGTCGTGGACCAAACGATCCACTTCAATTTCACTGAGATCAGTCAGTTCAAATTCAGGACGAGCTCCTATCTTAAACTTTGCCTCAAGCTCATCATTTTCCCAGTTCAGCTCTAACATCTGGCTTTCGCCAACAGGGTCGTATTCAGGGACTACCTCATTCTCAAAAACCTCCTGAACATATTTACTGACCTCTTCTTGCTCTATTTCGTCTCCAAAACGTTTGCGAATAATCTTTGTAGGCACCTTTCCAGGACGAAATCCCGGCATATTAATCTGCCCTTTATATTTTTTATAAGCCTCTTTGAACTTCGGCTCCAAATCTTCGCGATCGGCCGAAATAATTAACTCTTTATCTACCGAGGTGATATCATTGACTGTTATTTCCACAGGACTACTCCAAATAGTATTTTATTAGAACGGTAAAGTGATATAAAAATGTATGTACGAGAGGGGGGACTCGAACCCCCACGCCTTAAAAGGCACTAGATCCTAAATCTAGCGCGTCTACCAATTCCGCCACTCTCGCAAATGCTCAATAAACCAGCAAATATTTACATTTGCCAGATTTTGAGAGTCTCGAAAAATATGGCTTTTTTTCTCTGATATCAACACTAATAATACTCAATTTTTTAGTAATGGGGCTATGAGTCATAGTCTCAATTTTGTACTTTTCAATTGTACACCCAAACACCAATCCTGACGACACGAACCATGTTTTATAACCTTCGCTTGGTTTACATTACTACAAAAGATAAACAAGAGGCTAAATCAATCGGTAAAAAGCTTGTAAAAGAAAACCTTGCAGCTTGTGTCAATATTATTGATGGCATGGAAACTATCTATCGCTGGGAAGGGGAGATTGTTGAAGATACCGAAGCTATACTGATTGCAAAGACTCCATATCACAATGTCAGAGATCTTACCAAGCGCGTCAAAGATCTGCACAGCTATGAGTGCCCCTGCATTATTTCGTTACAGCTTTCCGAGCAGGAAGGGAATAAAGAGTACCAAAAATGGCTACTCAAAAACTCCCAAAAACAGGAAATAGATTATGAAGTAGAAGACGTCTAATCAGATCTCTAATCCATCAGCGATGCAACCCACATTCGGTTTTTGAGAGATCACTCCAACGCCCTTCACGTCCCTCTCCCTTAGAAGTACAGTGCGTACATCCTACTGAATGAAATCCTTTTTCTTTCAGCGGATGCTCGGGCAAACCATGGCTTTCAATATATTCTTCTACCAGGGATGAGTTCCAGTCAATAAGCGGATAGAACTTTATGAGTTCATTATCATCATCCATAATAGGCAAACTATTGCGATGTCTGTTTTGAAAACCAATAAGTCCAGACATCCAAACCTTGTAATCCCCCTTAATCCGATCTAAAGGTTCAACCTTGTTAATATCACAACACTTATCGGGGTCTTCTTCCCAAAGCTCCTCTTTAAATGTATGAGCATGTTGGGCCGGATCGGGACGCAAATCAATCACATTTAAATCGAGCAGGCGCGTTAAGCGTTCCTTATAAGCTATAGTCTCTTCAAAATGGTATCCGGTATCAATAAAGTAAATCGGGCAACCGGGCTTAATTCTACTTACCAGATGCAACAACACAGCCGAAGTGGTACCAAAAGAGGATGTGAAAAGTACATCTTTAAACGTATTAAATACCTGGGCCACGCGTGCATCAACGATTTTTGCCGAAAGCGACCGATTTATCTTTTCTTTATTGACAAGATACATATAGATTTCGTTTTGGTATCTAATTTTAAACAAGCCTTAATCTAACAGTGAGCATTGTAAAAATCGAACAAAAAAATCATGTTTGCCGGGCAATCATAAATCGGCCCGAATCACACAATGCCATCAACTTTGCGGTGATGGATGAACTTGAAACCCTGCTTGATAAGATCGAGCAAGATTCCGCCATTCGCTGTTTTATTCTATCGGGATCGGGCCAAAAAACCTTCATTTCGGGTGGCGACCTACGGGAGTTTCACACTATCAAAACAGCAGAAGAAGCAAAGCCAATGGCCCGGCGCATGCTCGCCATTTTAAAACGTATTGAACAACTGCCCTGCTGGACAATTGCAGCCATTAATGGGGCCGCCTATGGAGGTGGCTGTGAAATGATGCTCGCTTTCGATTTTCGAATGGCGGCCCCTCACGCTACATTTGGCTTTACACAAGGTAAATTCTATTTACCTCCGGGCTGGGGAGGACTTACAAGACTTGTGGAAAAAGTAGGACGTTCTACCGCCCTGCTCTGGCTGGCAGAGGCAAAAATAATAGATACCCAAACAGCTCAGCGACATAATCTCATCGACGACATAACAGGAAGTAGCAATTGGACAGATGAGATCTGGGAGCGGGCTCAAAACCTTATAAAAAATGATCGCTCATTTATAAAAAACCTCAAAGAGGGCGCCATGCGTATCACTCACGCACGATGGGAGGCTATCGAAGCTGAACTCGATTCATTTGCTCAGTTCTGGGAAAGTGACCTTCATGAAGAGCGTGTAGAAAAGTTTTTAAATCGGAAATAGCCTTTTATAGAACGCTATTCTTTCACCTTCTTGCGCAAGTACATTTTGGTTTCATAGCGATCCCCCTTGCGATACAGTTCTACCCGCATCGAATCTCCTTCCTGATATTCCCGGAAAAGAGCCTGCGCATGCATCTTACTTTGAATGCGTTCTTCCCCGATTTTTAAAATAATATCACCCGGCACTATTCCTGCCTCAAATGCCGGACCATCTTTATTCACGCTATTAACAAGCAATCCCCGTGTTGCCGGCAGATTATATTTCAACACCAATTGGCGCGTCATTTCTATAGTGCTAAAACCGGGATCGTATGACAAAGTAACTTCTCCTGCGGTAGAAAGCTGTTTTATAATCTTTTGTACCCTGTTACTGGGAATAGCAAAGCCAAGCCCCACATTGCCGCCGCTTGTACCGCCTGTAAAAATAAAGGTATTTACCCCGATAACTTTTCCTTCGCTGTCTACCAATGGCCCACCTGAATTACCACGATTAATCGCAGCATCAGTCTGTATCATATCCATGTACACACGCGGCTCATTGGGGTTCGGACGAAAATCACGATTTATCGCGCTAACCACGCCCACCGTTACTGATGGTTTGGCTGACTCAAATAACCCAAACGGATTGCCCACTGCCAGCGACCATTCACCTACTAACACGCTGTCAGAATCGCCAAACTCTACGGTGGGAAAAGTTTTATCGGCCTGAATCTTTAACAGTGCTAAGTCGGCAAGCTCATCCTCTCCAAGCACTTTAGCTTCATATTGCGAGCCATTCGGGAGAGAAACAACGACTCGCTTAGCCTGTCGATTAGCTACGTGCTGATTCGTAACTACCAAGCCATCCGAACTGATTATAAACCCGGACCCCATACTACTCACCTCCCGCTCGATAGGTACCGGAACAAAACGATTGTAGTATTCGCTAAACTCGAGCCGACGTCCGCCCTGCACCATTTCCGTAACCGTAATACTCACCACAGCCGGACTTACTTTCTTAACTGCTCTTGTTATGGCTGTTTGGCGACTCGTACTTATTTGATCGTCGGAGCTTTGCTTATTTTCTATAGGTTCCTGATATCCACTTTCATCCCGAACAGGAGTAGTAGTACCAGAAGAAGCCACAGAATCATCGATAATCGTAGACATGCTCGCTCCTAGAGCTTCTGTCGTTTGAGCGTTGTTTTCGGACTGTGAATGGCTTTGCTTATCTAAACATCCTGCCACTAAAACAGACAGAACTACCGCTATACTTAAAACGGATTGCTTAATCATCAAAAATGAACCAAATTTATTACGACTTATCTACGCTAACAAGCTGTTCGGCTCCAATCTCTACCAAATCTTCAATCGCTTTTTCGAGCGGTCCCGGATGCCATGCACCGGATGCCTTTTTATGGCCTCCGCCTCCTACCTTGCGTGCCCATTTGTTGACATCAACATCATTACTTTTGGAGCGAAGACTCATTTTAACGCCATCGCCCAAGGCCTTAAATAATATTGCGGCTTTTATGCCAGCAACACTCAGTGGATAGGCAACAAAACCTTCGCAATCGTCATTAGTAGTATTGGTTTCTTCCAGCATTTCTTTAGTAACGTACATAATGGCTATCTGATTGTCCTCAAATAGCTCAATCGTACTCATCGCCTTGCTAAGCAAATGCAGCTGGTTGAGACTTTTCGTCGAAAACACCTTTTCGGCCACCTCGTTGGGACGAAACTCACCAAGCCGTAATAATTCCGAGGCAATATTCATGGTCTCGGGGGTAACACTGTCGTATTGCAACGACCCGGTGTCCGTTAAAATACCGGTATAAAGGGCTTTCGCCACTTTCTCATCTACTTGAGATATGTCATTTTGTAAAAAGAGATGAAAGATAAGCTCACACGTTGATGAGGCCTCCTCAACCGAGATACTTAAATCGAAACCATCATGGGGATCAGGATGATGATCAACCATAAATGACGGTTTGGGATAATCCTGGATATAATCAGAATAGCTGCCAAAACGCTTTGGGGAATTGCCATCCAACACCAAGAACGCATCGCATTTGTTCAAGGATTTCTCATCCGGCTTTTGGATAGGATAGAAATCGGCAAGCCATTGTAAATTTAGTGGAACGTCATCATCATTAAATCCAATAGCATTTACTCCATTCTTTTCCAACCAGAGACAGGCCGCCACTTGGGCACCAATGCAATCACCGTCGGGACGGATATGCGAAAAAACACCCACGGTGTCAAATTCTTGCAGTTTTTGGATGAGTTCTTCAAACATAATGGCTGTTTATAGCGCGAAAAATAAGCTTAATAAAATGGTATATAGCTTTGAAGAAAGCAATATTTTTTTATCAGTAAAATCTTACTTCTTTTTACTGTATTATTACAAACAAAACAGCGTTAAAATCATTTAAAAGGGCTTTTTATGAATTCGATTTTAATTCTCTGTAACGGCAGTCCGCCATCAGAACAATTATTCAACAAATATCGAGCGAAAACAGACCACCTTATTGCCGCTGATGGAGGGGCCAATATAGCGCTAAAGCTGGGCACTATCCCCGATGTAATTATTGGTGATCTCGACAGCTATGAAGGATCCGATAAAGAATCAGCCGAAATTATTTTTCAACCAAGCCAAGAACTCAACGACCTGGAAAAAGCCCTTCAACATGCCCAAAAAGAGATGGGGACACATATTTACATTTTGGGTGCTACCGGACACCGACTGGATCAAACGCTAAAAAATCTCTCTGTCCTCAAGCAATTTTCTCCAAACTTCGACCAAATACGAATAGCTGATAATTTTGGTGAAACGAGATTACTGCCTCCTACCTTTTCAGATGATTTTACCATTGGAACACAACTCTCGCTATTTCCCCTTTCGGGAAAAGTAACCGGCATTACTACCAAAGGATTAAAATACCCGCTCAATAATGAGTTCCTGAAAAATGGTGTGCGAGACGGATCATCTAACGAAGTAATCGATAATCCGGTTCAAATCACTCATAAACAGGGCGATCTATTGATGTTTGTAAAGCATAATAATGATTGACCCCCTATCCTTATTCAAATATCTTTCACCCATTTTTAAAACAATCATTGACCGTTGACTGAACTACAATTTACGCTGTTCGACTGGGGACTCATTCTATGTTATTTTGCGCTACTGGTTTACCTCACCTGGCAACGCGACTGGGAAGAAACGGATGAGGAGTCGTTTTTGCTATCAGGACGCAAAATGAGTCTGGCTGCTTTTGTGGCTACCCTTGTATCCACCTGGTATGGCGGCATTCTTGGTATTGGGGAATACAGCTATCAAAATGGAATTTCTACCTGGCTTATTTTAGGATTCCCTTTCTACGTATTTTCAGCCCTTTTTGCCTGGCTATTAGCCGGAAAAATACGCATGAATAAAGCACTGTCACTACCCGAAGCTGTTGGTAATTTTTATGGGGATACGGCCGGGCGCTTTTCTGCCATCCCCATTTTTATACTCGTGAGTCCGGCCCCCTATATTCTGATGCTCGGACTAATTTTTCAGTATCTAACCGGTGGCGCCGGCCACTTTTTGTGGTACGCCAGTGCCGTAGCACTATTTTCCGTTGCCTACGTAATTTTTGGAGGATTCAATGCTGTCGTCCATACCGATATGCTGCAAATTGTGCTTATGTTCGGTGGATTCACCGTCTTGATGATTTTTGCCGGTATAGAGTTCGGTGGCTTTGGGGAGCTATGGGCTTTTGTACCTTCCGACTTCAGAGATATTACCGGCGGACAAGACCTCCAATATATTCTTGTTTGGTTTTTTATTGCGCTGTGGACGTTTGTAGATCCCAGTTTTCACCAGCGTGCCGCGGCTGCAGAATCACCTAAAACTGCTAAAAAAGGGATCTTCATCTCAATATTATTATGGTCAGTTTTTGATTTCCTAACTGTTTTCAGTGGTATGTACGGCTTTGCTATACTCGGTGATTCCTTAGCCGAACCTATCATGGTTTATCCCTACCTGGCCAACGAGATTTTGCCCATCGGGTTAAAAGGTCTGTTCTTTGTCGCACTATTAGCTACCATTATGTCAACCCTCGACAGTTATCTATTTCTATCTGGCCAAACACTGGGTCGTGATCTGCTGGTAAAGATCTTTCCCAATACAAAAAACAACACCCTCACTCGGATCAGCACGTTAGCTGCCGCACTGTTAGGAATTTTATTGATCATCATCTATCCCAGTGTAATAGACTTGTGGTATGTGATTGGCTCAGTGATGATTCCAGGCCTGCTCATTCCCGTAATGGGGGTCTACCTACGATTTTTTACACTCAAAAAAGAATGGGTGCTTCCCACCATGATTGGCAGTATTGGCGTGTCATTACTTTGGCTTATTCTTGGTACTATCACCAGCGAGGGCATGTACAATTATACCTATCTGGGAATCGAGCCATTTTATCCAGGACTAACCGCAAGTATTATACTTTGGATATTCGGCAAGAAAGAAGATGGGGATATTCTGGAAGATACAGATTTTGCAAAAGATAAGATGCTGGAATAAAGCTGAATTGATCTGATTCAACAGCAATGATGGAGAATCAGTCTTATAAAAGCATTAAGTACTTTTTAAGATGTGTCCTAAATTCAATTTGTGGATAGGAATCAAGTACTTCATAGCCATGGCATCTTTCTCAATATTAAGCTCTCCGGTTCGGCGAAAATCAACAATACAATAATCATCAAAGGAACGAACCACCTCACCGATCCCGTAATACTCGGGGCAAGGTCCGTAATAAACCAGATCTCCAAGCTGAATATTATTATCCGCTCGTCGGTTATACGGATATATAACCGGCAGTCGATCTAAGCGATATGGAAGTCTTTTTTTCGTTGCCATGGTCGCATAATATACGGGATTACGACTCCCTTTTTCTAATGACAAATTTTCGGGTATTCTTGTCAGGTGCTTCAATAAAAATCCAGATAGCCTCCGGCGGAATAAGTGACTCAATACGCTCCGCCCATTCGATTACCGTAATCCCATCACCGTAAAAATATTCTTCAGCTCCTATCTCAAGGGCTTCGCGAGGCGATTCCATTCGATAGCAATCAAAATGATAGAGTAATTTATCACCATCATACTCATTGATAAGTGTAAAAGTGGGCGAACTAACTTCACTGCTCTCAATACCCAGCCCTTCCGCCATTCCCTTTACAAAATGTGTTTTCCCTGCCCCCAAACCACCCTGAAGGCAAACAATATCCCCAGCCTGTAGAGAGGAAACAAATCCCTCCCCTCTGGTAATAGTTTCATCAGGGGATGTAGTTGTAAATTCTTTTTCCATAGATACCTATTAATCAAAAAGAATAAGAAGATACAAGCTCTTGGGTGAGAAGTCTATTACAACATTGACTTGGGTCGCAATGTAGAAATTGGAAGAATCATCTCTTCCATGCTGGTTCCACCGTGCAAAAAGGTATCCCGATACCTGTTTTGATAACGATGATAGTTGGTGGGATACACAAAATAATAGTCTTCTTTGGCAATAATATAGTTATTGGAATGCCCTGGAGTGGGCAATTTATATTCAGCTGGATCTTCAATGATCAGTGCTGCGTCATCATTGGCCGATAAGTTTCGGCCGTATTTGTACCGTAAACTCGTTGATGTCTCCCGATCACCGTATACCTTCGTATCACGAAGTGCACGCACTGCGCCGTGGTCACTGGTAACCACAATGACTACCTCTTCCTCAGCCAACAGCTTAAAGATTTCATACAATGTAGAGTGCTGAAACCAGGTTTTAGTCAAGGAGCGGAAAGCCGGCACATCGGGTGCTATCTCTTTAAGAATATCAGAATCGGACCTTGAGTGCACCAATGTATCCACAAAATTATATACGAAAGTGCTCAACGGAACCTGCAGATAATTGTGGATATTATCAGCAACATTTCTCCCCTCATCTGTTCGTAAAACCTTCTCATATTTCACTTTTTTATCTATGCCTTTTCGGCTCAACTGCTTTTTAAGCAACTCCTCCTCAAACTGATTCAACGAACTCTCATCTTCGCCCTGACTCCACAGCCGAGGATAGATATCTTCAATTTCGAGTGGGAATAAACCAGAGAAAATAGCATTCCGGGAATACGGAGTTGCCGTTGGCAAGATGGAATAATAGAAATCAGTGTCAATAGCATAATCCTCATTCAAAAGGCGTTGGAACAACAACCATTGATCATACCGCATGCAATCGATTACTAAAAAAAGAGTAGTTTGCCCATTTTTAACATGCGGTAAAACATATTCACGAACAATATCCGTGGAAAGAGCCGGTCGTTGCGGTGTTGATTGATTGAGCCATGACTTGTAATTCCTCGCAACAAATCGACCAAACATTTTATTGGCTTCCTGATATTGATCGGCCAACACCTGTCGCAATGATTCATCGCCCGACTCTAAATCGATATCCCACTGGGTAAGCTGTTTATATATTTCAATCCATTCTTCCCAGCCGGTCTCTTCATGTATGCGCCCGGATATTTCATTGAAATTTCGCAGATATGACTGGGCAAACTTTTCACTGCGAATACGATGGCGCTCCAGAATACGCTTGACAGTCAGTACAATTTGGCTCGGATTCACCGGCTTAATCAGGTAGTCCGAAATTTTGCCGCCAATCGCATCCTCCATAATCGACTCCTCCTCACTCTTTGTAATCATCACCACCGGCAAACCCGCCTGAATAGATTTGATTCGATTGAGCGTGGCCAGCCCATCCATGCCCGGCATCTGCTCATCCAGAAAAACAATATCAAAAGACTGTTCCTGGATTAAGGTAATAGCATCCTTGCCGTTGGTTACGGGCGTAACCTCATAATCTTTATTCTCTAAAAAAATAATGTGCGGCTTTAACTGATCGATCTCATCATCCGCCCATAAAATACGTGTAGCCATCAGGATTCAATTGCATTATTCTGAATCCTTAAGTTTGATAAATGGCATCAATTTATCCAATCGTTTTTGAGCAATGCCCTTAATATTTTTAAGCTCCTCGAACGACTTGAATGCTCCGTTTTCATTGCGGTAAGTGACAATCCGTTTTGCATAAGTAGGACCGATGCCCGGTAAGGTTTCCAATCTTTCCTTATTGGCCTTATTAACGTTTATTCGCTCTTTATTTGTATTCTGATCGGCTTCCCGTACCTCTTCAACAGTATCACCTGCTTCTTTATTAGAAGTCGAATCGTCTGATACCGTATCAATCCGAGTCTCGGCAATTTGTTTTTTGGAAGGAGGATAATACTGCTCCATTAGTTTTTCTTCCTCTGCTTTGAGCATGGCTGTGCGTTCGGCAAACTGTTGCTCAAGTTCGAGATACTCCCCATCTTCAAACGGAACCGACGGCGATAACGCCAGATTGAATCCGCCCAGTAAAACAAGCAGTACCAGCAATCCAGATATAGCCTTTCTCTCACCGGGTGCGATTTTCAATTTTTCTAGCCAGAAAAATAATCCTCTCTTCATGATCTTTCTTCTTTATTTGATTGTTCCCCTACAAGTAAGACCCTTCAATCAAACAATCCTTACAAAAATCGCTCTTGTTTGAAGTCAAAATTAATTCGATGTTTGGCTTCTGATGATAGAATCAACAAAAATATACCACTACAACAATCTTTCCCTCTCATACAATCGGGTGGGGGTACAGGATAAAAAGCCGCTGATTATCTTACACGGCTGGGGCAGCAGTAAACAAGTAATGATGCCACTGGCAAAACAGCTTTCGGATATCCGAGACTGCTACGTTTTTGACTTGCCGGGATTCGGCAACTCATCGATCCCTCATGAATCGTGGAGTGTGGACGATTATGCGGATCTGATCCAAGAATTTATAGCTAATCAAGAGTTTGATTCTGTCGATCTACTTGTCCACTCTTTTGGGGGGCGCATTGCGCTCAAACTTTGTGCACGCCCCAATGCCAAGCAACATATTAACAAAGTTCTTATCACCGGTGGGGCGGGCATGAAACCCAAGCGGGGATGGAAGTACTATCTAAGAAAATATACGGCCAAACTACTTAAGGCTCCGTTTCTGATCTTGCCCCCTTCCCTCCGGGGAAAAGCCCTCGGCTGGTTGCGCAACACCTCTCTGTGGAAAGCGCTGGGCTCCAGCGACTACAGCAAGCTCGAAGGCACAATGCGCGAAACGTTTGTTAAAACCGTGACCGAATACCTGGAGCCCTACCTCCCCAAAATCCCGCATGAGGTTCTTTTACTATGGGGCGAAAATGACGAAGCCGCGCCGCTTTATCAGGCCAAACGAATGGAAGAAGGCATAGAACATGCAGAACTGGTAGTTATAGATCACGCAGGACATTATGCATTCCTGGATCGCCCCTCTCACTTTACATCTATTGCAAAGGCCTTTTTTGAGGGATGACACTAAGACACACAAAGTTCGCTACTTCTCCTCTTCTAACTGGCGCTCCTTAAAATCCTCGTCAAAATAATTGTACCACTTGCGGAATGGACGAAAGGCATTTTCGGGATCGAAAGGTCGCTTGTATTCACTCTGGCGACACTCTTCGCTGCAGCACCCTTCCATCATGCGAGCCCCCTCTTCGGAGCACACAAATAACTTATTGCACTCCATGTTTGCACAATTGATGTAGGTATCAGCCGGTTTTCCTGTAATCTCACAACGGGCGATGGGCTCCAAGTTGTCCTCATTTACAGGAACCACCAAGCGGTCATCAAACACAAAGCATTTACCCTTATAGTGTTCACCGCCTTCTTCTTTGGCATATCGTAAAATCCCCCCGTGTAGCTGGTTTACATCATCCCAACCTTTCTCTTTCATCAGTACCGAGAATTTTTCGCATCGAATTCCCCCCGTACAGTACATTAATACTTTTTTGTCCTTGCTGATTTCGTCTTCGACCTGCTCAAGCCAATCAGGAAAGTTATAAAAATTCTCCACATCGGGCGTTATCGCACCTTCAAAATGGCCAATCTTTGATTCGTAATCATTGCGTACATCAATCAGAACGTAGTCGTCTTCATTTTCGAGCACTTCTTTCCATTCATGCGGTTCCAGATAGTTTCCCCCATCATCAGGATCAACATCCTCTTTATGAATAGACACCAGCTCATCCCGGGTTTTACATTTTAGCTTCGGAAAAGGCACATACTCACTGGTATCAGTCTTAAAATCAATACCGTCAAAACCAGGAATGCTTGTCAGATGCTCTTTGTATTGCGATACCTGTTCGGGCGTACCTCCAACAGTTCCATTAATTCCTTCTTCGTTGATGTAGATACGTCCCTTAATTCCAAGATCCTTGCAGAATTGCTTGTGCTCCTCACAAAACGTTTCAGGTTCTTCTATAGGGGTGAATTTATAATAGAGAATTACTTCGTACATAATGAATTTTGTCGCTCTTCTTTTCTCATAATTTGCAGATGCCAAAAATAAGGGTAATTTTCCAAGAAATGAACCTCATTTGTCTTAAAATATTGTCCTGTTGATGAAGTATTCTCTTCAGCTCTTTTTTTTGTGCTCATTATTATTCAGCCTCGGCATCAGTACTGCCCAATCTCAGGGGCAGCCTACTCCTAAAAAGGCCGATCCATTCCAGAAAATAGATCGCGCATACCAGCAAGGAGATATAACTCTGGATCAAAAAGTACTCTACAAGTTTTTTCCTTCCAAAGCCAAGGGTGATCTACCCAACAATATGACCTTAGATTTTGATCACCCCCTTAAATGTGGTACCCCTGCCACCTCTGACTTTCATCGACACAAATCAGAACTTTCCTCATCGACTGTTAATCGAATAGAATCATTCCTGTCTCATCCCACATTACAGGCTTCCGAAACCTACCAATCTCCGGATGGATATTTTACCATCCATTACGAAACTTCTGGAGACCACGCCGTTCCACCCGAAGATAGTAACACCGATGGAGTACCTGATTACGTGGAAGAGGTGGCCGCTGCAGCCGACTCATCCTATCGTCATGAAGTAAATCAGCTTGGATATACCGACCCCATTCCCCAGGGCCAAACCTATGACATTGAGATCCGGAATCTGGAAAACATCTACGGACAGACCATAGCCCCCGGCACAGGTGAAACCTACATCCAGATTGAAAATGATTTCGCTGAGGGCTTTCCTCCGAATGATGATCCCGAGGGCGATCAAGTTGGTGCAATAAAAGTAACGATTGCCCACGAATTCAAACATGCCGTACAGTACGAAGCTAATGAATGGGAAGGCGAAACGGGCCTCTGGCTGGAGATGGATGCCACCCTCATGGAAGAAGTTGTATACGATAACGTCAACGATTACTACAACTATATTGCCTCCGACAACTCTATTTTCAACAATCCCTCGAGCAGTTTCTATCCCGGCTCGTATTCTGATATCACTTGGGCCCTTTTTTTTGAAGAAAAGTTTGGCTCTCAGTTCTGGGTGGATGTCTGGGGAACCATCAAAAATAATCCATTCATTTCAATGGTCGGTGCCATTACCACTCAGCTGGGTGGGACTGATTCGTTCAACAGAAATTATATCGAATCACAACTTTGGCACTATGCTTCCGGTGACAATGCCACACAGGGCTTTGGCTTTGATGAACGCTCATTTTATCCAACCCCAAGCATCAGTGAAAACTACAGAGGAGATGTTACGCAACCTGCAGATACTCTAAATATACTATCAGCAAAATATTTCGAAAGTGTTCAGTCTCCCTTCCCCGGAGGCATTGCTTTTTCCCTTTCAGAACTGCTTAACCCGAGAGCAGGATTAGGGGTTCTGGCCTATTTTAAGGATGGGAGTATTGAACCCCTCATAATATATAGCGGCCAACAAGAATCCGTTTTTTCCGAAACCAACTGGAGATGGGATGAAATTGAAAAGCTTGGACTTGTCGCAACGAATGGATCGTATCACCAGCGAACAAGATACGCCTTGGCAATACAGTCCATTGATCCACAGATCGTACGGGTAGAACAGAATTATCCCAATCCATTCAATAAACAAACGACCATCCGCTACAGCATACCTGAGCAGAAAGAGGTACAACTTGAAATATTTGATGTATTGGGACGGAAAGTCGCTACGCTTGTTGATGAATCCCAAACTGAAGGCATTTATAAAGAAACATTTAACGGGCAGAATTATGCTTCGGGTATTTATTTCTATCGCATCATCCTTGATGGTGAAGTTACTACAAAGAAAATGACGCTTGTTAAATAAGAAAGGAGAAGCAAGAAGTTAGAATACATCTCATCTCTTCTTGCTTCTCCTTTTTGCCTACCCTATCTCTTTAGCCGGCAAGATCTTGCCTGTGACTTCACCGAATCCAATTCTATAACTATCGGTATCAGCATAACCCGTCATCGTTACCTCATCCCCATCTTCCAAAAATGTTCGAGTCTCCCCATTGGGCAGTTCGATCGGCTCGGTACCTTTCCAACTCAATTCCAGCATGCTTCCGTACGAGGATTTTTCTTTTCCGCTAATCGTTCCTGAAGCATACAAGTCGCCGGGACGCACATTGCAACCTGTAATCGTCTGATGAGCTAGCTGCTGTGCGATATTCCAGTACAAGTTTTTGGCATTGGATGCACAAATTTTATGCGGCTTATCCATTTCATCGCTCTGTAAAAATACATCCAGATTAATATCAAACGTCCAATTGCCTTCTGACTTCAAATAAGGGAGAGGTTCAGGATCCTGGTCAGGTCCTTCTATGCGGAATGGCTCCAGCGCATCAAGCGTAACAATCCAGGGCGAAACCGATGTTGCCCAGTTCTTTGCCAGAAATGGCCCAAGTGGTTGGTATTCCCATTTCTGGATATCACGTGCGCTCCAGTCGTTCACTAACATCAGCCCAAAAATATGATCTTCAGCGTCTGTTATCGAAATAGGATTCCCAAGTTCATTTCCGGGGCCAACGAGGAAACCCATCTCAAGTTCGAAATCACAAAGCTTACATTCGCTAAAAATAGGCGTATCATCACTGTCAGGCGGTAAAATCTGTCCCTTTGGACGATGCAAATCAGTACCGCTTATGACCACCGAGCTCGCTCGTCCGTGGTATCCCACCGGCAGATGTTTCCAGTTAGGTTTAAGTGCATTTTCGGGATCCCGAAACATACTTCCCACATTTGTGGCGTGCTGCTCGGAAGAATAAAAGTCGGTGTAATCCCCAATATCTACAGGCAGCAGCATCTCAACCTCATTCATGGGCGTAAGCACGCGCTCTCGAAGGGATTGATTATCACGCAACGCCGGTTCATCCGCACTCAATAATGTGCTAATATATGACCGCGCTTCAGCCCAAGCTGACCTCCCAAGTTCCATAAAACTGTTTAGAGTCCGTTCACGAAACACGGGCTTACCATCCAGTTCCGGGCCGTCAAAAACACCGGCAGCATCGAGTTCGGTGAGGTTGACAACATAATCACCGATAGCTGTACAAATAAATACTTCTCCATCATCCTTTGAACGAGCGACTCCATATGGCAAATTTTGGATGGGAAAATGCGAATCAGAATCTACCTCGATAAATGATTCTAAGTTGGGATCGTTTGTTGGATGCATACTGAAATTTAGAATTAAAAATTAGGAGTTAGTTAATTCACATAAATTATAGCAAATCAAGTTTTTGTAAGTCTTCGCGTGGTTCATCAAAGCTGCAGCTTCCAAAGGAAATAAGCGCCACTTCTCGCAGTTCTTCAATATCTTCTGTTGTTACCTCAAAATCCCTCCATTGAAAACCGGTATCTGTAAAGGAAAAGTGATCGCTGTCCTCTTCTTTAATAACTTCCTGCATCTGCTCGTTAGAAAAATCATGAGCATATCCAAGCATAGCACCACCGAATACATTAAAAAATCCATGCATTTTCGTATTAACTGAATGATCATAATGGCGAATAGGATGGTGTAACCCTGCTGTACATTTTAATGCTAAATCCTGCTCTCGCACCTTACTTAATGTAAAAGAAACCTGCTCTATGGATGGAAACATCGAGGCCTCTATCCCACCGCATCGTAATTTGAAGCCAGTTCTTATTGTATTATCCGATGATGAGCCACCGTTATAATGGTTCATGGATTCTAAAATTACCCCAATCTCTTTCTCCCAGTTTTTATCAAAAACTCCTTCAAAGAAAATATCGCGGGGAAACACAGTCACATTTCCAAAATGACGGGCCGTTTCTTCATAAATATCAGCAAGGAGGTCAGCATCACTGGCAAATACAGCTTCTTTCGGAAGTTTAATTTCCAATACATCCGTTTGAACACCACCCTTATGGTTTTCATGGAACTGCTCTAAGGCAGTTGCAATCTCCTGCAGGTGTTCCTTGTAATCCGAAATCGTTTCCGTTCTCTTTCCCAGTACAGAAAAAACAAAAGGATCCTCCTCAGAAAAAAGCGCTTCGTCGTAGGGCTTTAGTTCAACTAATCGACTAGCGGGAATGATATATCGAGAAAGCATCCAGGCATCATCACTATTACGATACTTGTTATATTTGTGAAGAGAGGTATCAAGCGAAAGATCTGCCGGCGGAAACAGCCCGGCATAGTCAATAATCTCCCGCATAAATGCTTTAAAACTTGCTTTCATCAGCCTGATATTCGGTTGGTAATCATTTGTTTCACTTGCTATAGATAAGCAATCTAATGCAACGTTACTAAATCCAAAATTATCGCATCAGTAATTTTTATTCCTTCATCAGTCAAGTTAATTCTCTTATCAACTTCAACCTTACCCTCCTCCTCACGATTTTTCAGATAATCCAGTTGTCGGCTGCTTAAGATATAGTCATACTCTTCAGAAAGTTCTTCTTTACCCACTCCCTTTCTCGTGCGCAGGCCCATCATTAATCGTTCCTCTGCCAACTGTTTTAGTGAAAGTTCTTCTCTATCAGGATGATCCTTATCGCGCAAATACTTACGTAGATCCTGTTCGTTTTCCCATCGTTCAGCGGTATCAGCCCACCAAAACGAATGTGCCCCGGGACCTAAACCTAAATAATTTTTGTGCTCCCAATAATGACTATTGTGAACAGCCTCTTTCCCCGGCAGACTATAATTACTTACTTCATAGCGTTCTATCCCCTGATTGCTAAACATCCGATTAATAATATCGAAATGTTCAGCCACCTTGTCATCTTCGGGTGGTGCGATACGTCCCAGTTCAACCTGTTTTCCCAAACGAGTCCTCGGCTCAATGGTTAGAGAGTAAGCCGAAATATGCGGGGGATCGAACTGTAGAAGCTTCTTGACATCCCGCTCGAGTTGCTCTACCGATTGTCCGGGATTTCCGTAAATTAGATCAACGGTAAAGGAATTAAATTCGGATGCACTGAGCAGTTCCAAACATTGTAACGCTTCCTCACTGGAATGAGCACGGTGCATAAACTCCAACAATTCAGGCTCAAAACTTTGTACGCCCATGCTGGCTCGGCTTATACCCAGTGATTTTAAATCAGCCAAGAATTGAGCTGATACATCATCAGGATTCATCTCCAACGTAATCTCACGAGCATTGATGTCAAACACATCATAAAGTGCTCCCATAATTTGCTCCAATTGCGCCGGTTCCAACAGCGAAGGCGTTCCTCCTCCAAAATAGATCGTCTCTACCGTTTCCCGAGCGAACCTTGTATCACTATAACTTTTTATATCCTCCACCAATCGCTGAACAAAATGCTCCCGCTCCGATGTGCGCGTCACAAAATAGAAGTCACAGTAAGAGCAGGCCTGCTTACAAAAAGGGATATGGAGGTAGATTCCGGACATCTGAATTAGGAATTACAAATTAAAAATTATTACACAGATAAAATTTATTCCTAATTCCTCGTGCTAATCATTCCTTCACATCGTAAAACGGATTACTCTCATAGGTATCTTTCTGCATATAAGCACGAGCGTATTTTACGTAATTATCAGAGTGCTCTTTAATTGATGTGATCTCTTCATCTGACAGTTTACGCTTTTTCTCAACAGGGCTTCCCATATACAAATATCCCGATTCCAGTCGTTTACCCGGCGGTACCAAACTTCCGGCGGCAACAATCACATCAGATTCTATAACAACGTCATCAAGTACCGTGGCATGAATACCAACAAGCACCCGGTCATTTACCGTGCATCCGTGAATCATAGCATTATGGCCGATCGTTACTTCGTTTCCGATTTGGGTGGGCCCGGTCTGATTCCTCACATGGATGCACGTATTGTCCTGAATATTCGATCGTTCACCAATCTTGATCCAGTTCACGTCTCCACGGATAGTAACATTGAACCAAATGCTGCTTTCTTCTCCAACTGCAACATCCCCGATAATATCAGCGCTGGGGGCCACAAATACCGAATCGGGATAATCCGGCTTTTTGTTAAGAAATTCGTAAATCATAGTATCTGCAAATAACCCTTTATTCTTCAATATATTGCTGTATCAGCTGATCGAATTCCTGAAAATTGCGCGGGAGCGGATCTACCTTCGCCCCCTCAATGAAGAAGGTAGGGGTAGCATTAACCCCAGCGTTGCGCCCTTCTTGTCGCTGCTCCATCACAATTTTCTGGGTTTCTGCAGCATTGAGATCGTTTTTAAACTTATCTATATCTAAATCCAGATCTCGAGCGTAGTTCACAAAAATGGAACTGGGACTTCCCGAACCCGACCATCGCTTCTGATTCTCAAACAGCAAGCTGTGCATTTCATAAAACTTACCCTGATTTTTAGCCGCTTGCGCAGCTCGAGCCGCCAGTGCCGCATACTGGTGGGAATTCAATGGAAAGTATTTCATCTTAACCTGGAGCTGATCACCATACTTTTCTTTTAATTTTTCAACAATGGGATGAAAATAGGCGCAGGCCGGACATTGATAATCACTGTACTCAACAATAGTTATCGGCTGGTCACTCGAATTTTCTTGTGCGGTTGCATGAGACCATGCTCCCATCCCAAAAATTAATCCGGCAATTAATACACAGGTAATAGATACTTTCTTCATCTGAATAGGGGTATACATTTAAAATTTATTTCAAATTGAATCTTGTAGTAATACAAAAGACAAACTATACTTTAATTAGATGCTGCTTTTTCAATCATATCCAATCGAGTTTGTTTGAATTCATTGCCCTGCCGCCAAGTCTGCATTTCCTCAGCGTTGGCAATGCGATATCCCACATCAAAAAACAGGCGGACATCTGCTTTCATTCCTGAAAGATCCCAATGCTTATTTATTTCATCATTGACATTATGGTAATTGGCATCCTGCAAACTGTCAACCATAGCAGAGTATCCTTCCGGTTTGTTAACAAATTCGGTTCCCCGGTTTGGAAATATAGCCGGTATTCCTTTTTTAGCCAGTGAAAAGTGATCCGATCGATAAAAGTAGCCACGGTCCGGATGCGGATCAGGCTTCACAACTCTTCCCCGCTCTTCGGAGACCTTTTCAATCACATCGCTTACGCTATTCCGATCGTAGCCTATAAGCACTAAATCCTTTGTTTTACCATATACATTCATTCCATCAAGATTGATATTTGCCGTCACTTTTCCGGGATGTACGGTAGGATTTTCAGCCCAGTACTGTGATCCGAGCAGCCCTACCTCCTCTGCCCCAACAAACAAAAATAATATACTCCGCTTAAGCTGAGGCTGAATTTCCTTGTATGCCCGGGCCATATTTAATACGGCGCTCACACCCGCGGCGTTGTCAAGGGCCCCATTATTAATTGAGTCGCCCTCCACCGAACTTGTTACACCGAGGTGATCGTGATGAGCAGTAAATACTAAATATTCATCTTTCAAACGTTCGCTACTTCCTTCAATAACACCAAGCACATTTTTAGCATCCTGCTGACGATACTGGGCCTCCAGATCCAAACTCATTGACAATCCCTCCAAAGGTACCGGTTTAAAATCTTTGCTTTCAGCTGCTTCAAGCTGATTTTCAAGATTCAGTCCTGCACTTTCAAACAAATTAGTGCTGGCCTCTTTTGTAAGCCACCCGTTAAATTTGGTTGGAGAATTTTCCATGGCCTCATTATCACGGAGATAAAACCGCTCTCGACTCCAGCTGTTGGCAACAACCTCCCATCCATATCCGGCCGAGGGAGTCGTATGCACAATCAGTACACCAGCAGCACCCAACTCTCGTGCCTTTTCATATTTATAGTCGTAACGACCATAATACAATCGCGTTTCTCCACCAAACAGATTGGGATCGTCACTGGGATCATTGTTCTTTACGACCAGTATCTTACCCTTTACGTCAGTACCTTTAAAATCATCCCAATCTTCTTCAGCAGCCTGAATACCGTATCCGACATACACCATTTCGGCATCATCGATAGAGACCTCTTCTTCCAAGTTAGACGGCCAGGCCACAAAGTCAGAATAGTAATCAAACTGATGAACAACATTCCCATTTTTGCGGATGCTTACCTTAGTATTCTGTCCTGTCTTTTGCCCCACAAGGGGAACTTCCTGAACGAATCCACCATCTTCTGCTCCGCCCTGCAAGCCGTACTCCTCCAACTGGCTAACCAAGTAATCAACTGTTTTTAATTCACCTATCGTCCCGGTTGCCCGTCCCATGAACTCATCCGAAGAAAGTTTTGTAATAGGCGTCATCAAACTTTTCTCGGTGATGGTTTCAGCTACCTGATCAATAGGAGAATCCATACAACCTACAAATACGCCTAAAACAAAAGCTGTAATCAATAATTTCTTCATTTTTTGCCTGTTTGATTTAAATATAACTTCCAATACTTATCGGCCTTAAAGTAATACTTTTTTTTATGATTGCTAAGCTACCATTAATTACACATCTGATGTTGGAATTTCAGTTATCCATGAGAATATTTTTTCAAATAGTTTAGATTATATGCGATAATAACTGTTATCCTTAGTTAATATTTAAAACGATCCCTACACATATTTCATGATTAGTCTATGAGTACTTTTAACAACAAGCATATTTTAGTAACGGGTGGGGCCGGTGGCATTGGCTTTCTTATGGGCAAAGAAGCTTTAAAGCATAATGCCAAAAAACTAATTATCTGGGACATTGATGAAAACAATATTGAGAAGAGCCTGAATGCACTTTCAGATTATTCCGAACAGGTTTTTACCTATCGCGTTGACATATCTGACCCTGATCAAGTTTATCAGACTGCCGAACAAATATTGGATGAACACCGTCATATTGATATCCTGATTAATAACGCAGGCACGGTAGTAGGAGGTGATTTTAGTGATCACAGTCGTAGTGATATCGAACGCCTTATCAAGATAAATCTTTTGGGTAGCATGCATACCACTCAAGCTTTTATAGATGCCATGATTAATCAAAACCAAGGCCATATTGTTAATATTGCTTCTGCAGCCGGGCGTATGGCCAACCCCAAGATGTCGGTTTATGCCGGCAGTAAATGGGGCGTTATTGGATGGTCAGAATCTCTGCGATTGGAACTCGAATCTAATTCCAATATTAATGTTACTACTGTAGAACCCAGCTATATTAATACTGGTCTTTTTAAAGGCGTGAGTCCGCCTCTGCTTACGCCATTGTTAGATGCAGCAGATATCGCCAAAAAAATTATATCTGCTATACAGAAGGATAAAATTCACCTCCGGGAACCATTTATGGTCAAAATCTTACCGTTTCTAAAAGGGATATTACCTACCAGAGCTTTTGATTTTGTAGCCGGCCGCCTTTTTCAGGTTTACCACTCTATGGATACGTTTAAAGGAAGAACTTAAATTTAACGTTAATCAAAATGGAACAGGTTGTAAAAAAGCAGCATCAATTCTTCAATTCTGGAAAAACGCTGGATATATCTTTCCGGAAGGAACAGCTACAGAAATTGAAGAATATCTTACAAAACCATGAGCAGGAAATTTATGAAGCCCTTGATGAAGATTTTCAAAAACCACCGTTTGAATCCCATGCAACGGAGCTTTTTGTTCTCTACCAAGAAATAGACCACCTGCTTGCAAACATAGATCGGTGGGCCAAAACAAAAAAGGCACAAAGTTCTCTTATCAACTTTCCTTCAAGGAGCTATATAAAGCCCCAACCCTATGGCGTTACGCTCGTCATTGCTCCCTGGAACTACCCCGTACAGCTGGCGCTTAATCCAGCTATAGGTGCTATTGCTGCCGGTAATACCGTTATTCTTAAACCATCCGAGCACGCACCGCACACCTCCGGACTTCTTGCAACATTAATCAACCGTAATTTTGATTCCGGTTTCTTGTATGTGGAGGAAGGTGATGCAGAAACAACGCAATCACTCCTTTCCAAGCCATTGGATTATATCTTTTTTACTGGGAGTACACATGTTGGGAAAATTATTATGAAATCAGCAGCTGAACAACTTACGCCTCTTACACTTGAACTGGGCGGGAAATCTCCCACCATTGTAGACCAATCTGCTGATTTATCGCTCGCGGCCAAGCGCATTGCCTGGGGCAAATTTATCAATGCCGGCCAAACCTGTGTGAGCCCCGATTATGTATATGTCCACACCTCTCAGCACAAGCAACTCTGTCGTCTCATCCAACAAGAAATTCGCTCCTTTTATGGAGATGATCCCAGTCAAAGCAAAGATTATGCACGCATCATCAATGACAAACATTTTAACAGACTTACTAATCTCATTGACCATGACAAAGTTTTCTTCGGCGGCGATACCAACTCCAAGAGGCGATATATAGAACCTACTATAATGACCGAGGTTAACTGGGATGACGCTGTAATGCGGGGAGAAATATTTGGTCCCATTCTTCCTATTTTGTCATTTAGTGAGTTAGATGGAATCATTTCGTTACTGCAAAAAAAATCAAAGCCACTGGCGCTTTATCTTTTCTCTACTGATACCAACAATCAGAAGAAAGTTATGAACAAGCTCCAATTCGGCGGGGGCTGCATCAATGATACTGTTGCATACCTTGGAAATATCAATCTTCCTTTCGGTGGAATTGGCAACAGCGGCTTTGGAGTGTATCATGGAAAAACAAGTTTTGATACTTTTACTCATCCAAAAAGCATCATGAAGAAAGGTAACTGGCTGGATATTTCATTGCGATACCCACCCTATAAAGGAAAACTAAAGTGGTTAAAAAAGCTTACTAAATTCTTATGAATACATTTAAAGCGTTGGTCGTTGAAGAACAATCTGATGGTTCATTTCAACGCGCTGTCAGGGAGTGGAGCACAGAGAAACTACCCGATCACGAAGTATTAGTTGAAGTTCAATACTCATCCCTAAATTACAAAGATGCACTTTCTGCAACAGGGAATAAAGGAGTTACGAAAAACTATCCGCATATTCCCGGGATCGATGCAGCAGGTACAGTTGCAGAAAGTAGTAACTCTCAATTTTCAATCGGTGATGAAGTAATTATCACCGGCTACGATCTGGGACAAAATATGTTGGGCGGATTCGGTCAATATATTCGAGTACCCGCAGACTGGATTGTCCGCCTGCCAAAACAGTTATCGCTCCGTGAAAGCATGATCATAGGCACTGCCGGCTTTACCGCTGCTATCGGCGTACATCACCTGCAACACAATAATGTTAATCCAGACAGCGGCGACATTTTGGTAACTGGCGCTACCGGTGGAGTAGGCATCATGGCTATTGCCATTTTGTCTAAACTGGGATATAAGATTACTGCCGCCACTGGAAAAATGGATCAAAAAACTTTTTTGCATGATATGGGGGCCTCAAAAGTAATCCATCGAGATGAGGTACAGGATGAAACCTCTCGCCCTCTGCTTAGCAGCAAGTGGGCCGGAGCTATCGATACCGTAGGCGGCATCATGTTAGACACTACGTTACGTGAAACCCAACACAACGGCACCGTTGCCTGCTGCGGCAATGTATTGGGGCATGAACTTCATACCAATGTTTATCCGTTTATCTTACGCGGAGTTCATTTGGCAGGAATGGACAGCGGAAATTGCGAAATGGAATTGCGAAGGAAATTATGGGAGAAATTAGCGGGAGAATGGAAACCAGAAAACTTAGAGCAATTAAGCAGAGAATGTTCTTTACAAGAACTGGACAATGAAATCGATCGGATTCTGAAAGGTCAGCAAGTAGGCAGGATACTTGTCAATCTTACTGATTAAGCAGACTTCAATACCTGGCTGTTATTTTCTGACTGTTCTTTATGACTATTCATTGCAGCATAGAGCGGTTCTTTTAAATCACCACCAGTAACAGGTTTTGTTAAGAAATCGGTAAATCCTGTTTTCTTTGCCCGTTCTAACGAATAGCGATCCCCACTGCCGGATAAATAAATAACAGGGACATCTGAATTTTCACGAATAGCTTCCATTGCCTCAATACCATCCATATCTCCCTTCAGCGAAATATCCATCACAATGATATCGGGATTAAGCTCTTCCTCCTTTTCAATTGCATCAGCTCCCTTTGTAACTTTGCCAATCACTTCAAAGCCCAACCGTTTGATAAGTCGCTCTTCAACCATTGAAAGCAACATATCATCCTCCACAATAAGTACTCTACCCTTTTGACCGTCTTTCATACTAATTCCTAATTTCTCCTTATAACTTAAAAAAGCTCTAACGAATATTAAATTTCTTTAATATAAGCTAATTAATTTTTTTTAATCTTACAAGCAGTAAATGCCAAATTTATTCTAACGGTTTTTATCAGCCCTTCGCTTTGCCAATATAATATGTCTTCAACTATTTGGTGGGGTAAAAACAAAAAGCCCTGCATCCTTGAACCAAGAATACAGGGCTTTGCGTGGGACCGGGCGGAATCGAACCGCCGACACCGCGATTTTCAGTCGCGTGCTCTACCTACTGAGCTACAGTCCCAACTCGAATAAGAGTTGCCAAATATAAAATCTTTTGAACTTTATACAAAGAGGATATCCGGGATTTTCTGCCATTTTTTACTCTACTTCAACATCCCGCAAACGTATTTGTAATGTACGACGACCATTCCATTCATTTTCCTCCAGCGAGTACGCAATATTCAGCTGGTTGTCATCTCCGTTTCGAATTACAGGCAGATACTCGTGCATGTTAAATCCAATGACATCAAAGGCACCGGAACCGTTTTGCTTAACCTTCATCTTAAGATGCCCCTTACCCACAATTGTTGGCACCCCTACCACTTCAACATCGCGACTGACAAAAATGGGACGCAAGTTCCCAGGGCCAAATGGCTCAAACTGGCTTAACAGCTTCCAAAAGCGCATATTCACATTGCTGAGGTCGAGTTCACAATCAATTTTTAGCTCGGGTTTAAAATCCTCATCGGAAAGTCGTTCTGCGGCAATATCATTAATGCGTTGGCGAAACTCTTCGAGATTTTCCTTGGCAATTGTCAATCCAGCAGCATATTCGTGGCCGCCAAACTGTTCAAGTAGATCTTCACATTCCTTAAACGCCTCGTAAATATTAAACCCATCGATACTTCGCGCCGAGCCCTTAATTTTTCCATCCACCGTGCTCAACATCACCGCTGGACGGCCATAAGTATCCACCAATCGAGATGCTACAATTCCGATCACCCCCAAGTGCCAGTCGGGCTGGTGTAACACCATTGATGAGATCTTCTCCAAGTTATAATTTTTGTCAACCATGGCTTTGGCTTCTTCCATGGTTTCTGAATCTTTGTCCCGCCGAGCTACATTAATGCTTTCCAACTCATGAGCCCTCGACTTGGCTTCCGCAGGGGTATCAGAAATAAGAAGTTGCACCGCTTTAGTCGCATCTCCCATGCGACCGGCGGCATTTATTCTCGGACCTATAGAAAATACAATATTAGATGTCGAAATTGACCCGACACTTAAATTTATAAGATCCAGCAATGCCTTAATACCTATGCGAGGCTCTGAGTTAATACGCTTAAGTCCTTCGCGCATCAATATTCGATTTTCATCCTCAATAGGAACAATATCCGAGGCGATAGAAATAGCTACCAAATCCAATAACTTAAAGGCAATGCGATCTGCCAAGCCAAGTTTTTTTATCGTACCCTGTATCAGCTTAAATCCAACACCAGCCCCTGAAAGTCCATCAAAAGGGTAGTTACAGTCGTTGCGCTTGGGATCGAGCACTGCCACCGCATCAGGAATAATATCAGCTACATTGTGATGATCACAAATAATAACATCGATACCCTGCTCCTTGGCCTGCTCTGTTTCTTCAACAGCTGTTATTCCGCAATCCACTGAAACCATCAGTTCAACGTTGTTATCAATAGCATACTGTATACCATCCTGATTGATTCCGTACCCCTCCTTAAAACGATGAGGAATATAGAAATCTACATCAACGCCAAACTCTTTAAGAAAAATATATAAGATAGCTGTAGAAGTGGTACCGTCTACATCGTAATCTCCATAGATAAGAATTCGCTCTCTGTTACGGATTGCTTCTGCTAATCGGGTGGTAGCCTTATCCATGTCCTTCATTAAAAAAGGATCATGGAGTTGACTCAAATCAGAACGGAAAAAAGCTTCTGCTTTATCATATGTATCAACTCCCCGCAATACTAGGAGGCGGGCTATTTTTTGAGGAACTCCCAGCTGATCTTGTAACTCTGATACAGCTTCTTCGTTCTCTGGCGTAGTAAAGACCCAGCGAAAAGACATAGTTATCTGTTTTTTTCTTTTTTGTCATAAACAGCGTACCGGCGATCAAACCGAATAGCCATACTGCCCTTCCATAAAACGAAGGGGTTCTCAATGATTATTAATTAAAATACAATATCCGAAGTAAAATTCATCATGAAAACTATGCACATTACAACATATTATTGACTGCCAGATACCCTAATCATCCTCAAAATACTACTAAATTTGTACCATTTTTTGTACCTTCCAATACTTTGTTTAAACCGACTATTCAGATTTCAATGCTTACATTCAATCCACTGCCGTAATAAGAGAAATATACTGAAACCAGAAATTTGTGCTATTGGGGTTTTCAAAACAACTGATTTTAGAACAATAGTTTTAATGATTTAAACCATATAATCATGGAATCAACAACTTTAGAAAAAAACACAGCTGCCGACCTAAGTGAGGACTTTCCACTGTTCGACAAGCTACAAAACTACGAGCATGAACAAATTGTCGTCTGTTCGGAACCCACGATGGGACTAAAAGCTATTTTAGCAGTTCATGACACAACCTTGGGACCGGCATTGGGTGGCGTACGTATGTGGCCCTATAATAATGAACAAGAAGCCATTCGCGACGTGCTTCGATTATCTCGCGGAATGACCTACAAAGCAGCCATTTCTGGACTTAATCTTGGCGGTGGCAAAGCCGTAATTATTGGTGATCCCCGTAAAGAAAAAAGTGAAGCCTTATTTCGTGCTTTTGGTCGTTATGTTGACAGCCTTGGCGGACGTTATATTACCGCTGAAGACGTGGGTACGGATGTTCAAGCAATGGAATGGGTTCGCATGGAAACCAAATATGTAACCGGTTTACCAAAAGCAATTGGCGGTAGCGGCGACCCATCACCCGTGACTGCTTATGGCGTATATCAGGGAATGAAAGCCTGCGCCAAAAAAGCTTACGGATCGGATTCGCTGGAAGGCAAACGGATTTCGATTCAGGGAGCCGGTCACGTCAGCACTTACCTTGCTGAATTCCTGGAAAAAGAAGGAGCTGAACTATTTATCTGCGACATCTATGAAGACAAAGTAAATGCTCTTGCCGATAAAGTAGGTGCTGAAGTTGTTGATCCGGATGATATTTACGGCTTAGATGTTGACATCTTTAGTCCCTGTGCTCTTGGCGGTATTATCAACGACGATACCATGGATCAGTTCAATTGCGATATTATTGCCGGTGCTGCAAATAACGTACTTGATGAAGAAGATAAGCACGGGCAAATGTTGTTGGATAAAGGCATCTTGTATGCTCCAGATTATGTGATCAATGCCGGCGGACTCATCAACGTTGCCAGCGAACTTGAAGGATATAACGAGGAACGAGCTCACGGTCAGGCAGAAAAAATTTATGATACCATTCTGGATATCCTGAATTATTCGGAGGAAAATGACACCCCAACCTTTACAGCCTCAAATATTCTTGCCGAACAGCGTATGGGCAATGTAGGCAAAATCCACAATATATATACTTCTCAGAGTAGTTTTACAGGTCACATTGGCGATCTTTACAAACATGCCAACCTGTAGAACCAATATTTAAAATCTTATATTAAGGCGGCTCAAATCTTTGGGCCGCCTTTTTTGTTATACCTTGATCAATCAGGTAAAAATTTAGACGGTTATGATTTCAAAAGAAGATTTTGTTACGAAAGATCGCCTTATAAAAGGCATTGCAAAGGACGGAACCCTTAAAATATCGGTAGTCAAAACTACGGATGTGGTTAAAGCGGCCCGAAAAAAACATGGGCTATCTTTGCTAAATACTGTTTTACTCGGGCGTGCCCTTACCGGTACTATGCTCATGGCATCAGAATTAAAAGGCGAAGAACGCATTAAAATGCGAGTAGAAGGACAAGGTCCTGTAAAACTACTCGTTGCCGAAGCTAATCGTGTAGGCGAAGTTCGGGGCTATGTTCAAAATCCCCAAGCAGAAATCAATTATGATGGCGATACCAATATTGGTGAAGGGTTAGGAGTAGGCGTTATGACTGTAAGCAAAACGCTGTACAACGAAGCAGAACCCCGGAACAGCAGCATTGAGCTCATCAACGGTAATATTACAGATGATCTGGCCTATTATATGGTACAATCAGAACAGATACCCTCGGCCATTTTGCTTGATGTCGGAATCGACGAAAACGGCGAAATCACTGAAGCAGGTGGCTTGATGATCCAACGCATGCCGGATGCGCCGGAAGGCGTCATAGAGCAACTCCAGGAAAAAATGCTTCAATTTGACTCTATCAGTCAAATGCTTGCCGATGATCTCTATATTGATGACATCATGGAAAAAGCAATGGATCCTATTGAGGTAAAAGAGCTTGATCGTCAACCAGTAGACTTTTTCTGTCGCTGTACCCGCAAACGTTTCAAAGATGCCCTCGCAATGCTTGGTTACGAAGATCTGAAGGAAATTAGCGACGAGGGACAAGAACTCGTATGCCATTACTGCAATGAGCACTATAATATCAGAAAAGACGAAATCGAAGAATTGTTGATGGAAACAAAAGCAAAAATGAACTGAGAAACTTATTCCTTAACATTTTTCTAACTTCTAATTCACTTTTTAAGCCCTGTTATATCCTAAAAGTATAGCAGGGCTTTTTTGTGTTAATTACCTTTTCCAACTACACACTCTTATCTTCAACTCAAGTATTACAGTAAACAAATTTATTTTCTCTTATGAACAAATTTCCACAGCTGCTTCTTTTGTTCCTCCTTGTTGCTCCACTTTCCCTTTCTGCTCAAGATCAAAATATTCGTAATTATGGAATTGAAATTGGGGTCTTGCAACCGGGTCCACAAAACACGATCACTGACGTGCAAGGAGTCAAAGTCGGACACCAAACCATCATTAAAGGAAATAATATCCGAACCGGGGTTACTGCCATTCTGCCACACGATGGCAATATTTTTCAGCAGAAAGTCCCGGCTGCTGTATATGTTGGCAATGGATTCGGAAAGCTGGCCGGCTCTACTCAGATCGAAGAACTTGGCAACCTGGAGACGCCCATCATTTTAACCAACACATTGAGTGTACCAACAGCCGCTGACGCACTTATTGATTATACATTCCGTTTTGCAGAAAATGATGACGTTCATTCTGTAAATCCTGTAGTAGGTGAAACCAATGACGGATACTTAAATGACATCCGCGGCCGACATGTAACCAAAAAGGATGTCCTCACTGCTATTGGAAAAGCGAACTCAGCCAAAGCTGAGCAGGGTAATGTGGGAGCCGGAACCGGAACGATTGCCTTTGGATTCAAAGGAGGCATTGGCACATCTTCTCGCAAACTGTCTGAAAATTTAGGAGGGTACTCAGTGGGTGTTTTAGTACAGTCCAATTTTGGAGGCGTACTGCAGATTGCCGGCGTACCTGTGGGTAAAAAGTTAGGAAAGTATTACCTCAGCGATGAACTCAACGAAACGGCCGACGGCTCATGCATGATTGTTGTTGCTACCGACGCTCCCCTTGATGCACGTAATTTAAAACGACTGGCTAAGCGCGCCATGCTTGGCTTGGCAAAAACAGGTGGTATTGCATCTAACGGAAGCGGAGATTATGTCATTGCATTTTCTACAGCCGAATCGGTCCGCATTCCGTATCATTCTGATCAAAGTATCAAATCCCAGAACGTTCTTCGCAATAGTGCTATGTCCCCTCTTTTTATGGCCGTAAATGAAGCAACCGAAGAAGCCATCATTAACTCACTTTTCCATGCTGAAACAATGACGGGCACAGATGGACACACCGTTGAGGAACTGCCGGTGAGCAAGGTATTAGAAATTGTGGAACAGTATAGTAGAGATGCGAAATAGATCCTGAACCAAATCCAGGATGACCAAAAACCACCCCGAAACACGTTAAGGATTACATTAATCAGGTTGCGAAAGAAGATCCGCAACCGCAAGTTTCGCTGGCATTGGGATTGTCAAAAGTAAATCCACGGGCATCGAGTCCGTCAGGATAATCCACAGAAATACCCTTTAGATACATCATGTGTTTCGGATCCACAATTATTTTTATCCCCTGACTGATGATTACTTCATCTTCTTCAGATTCATAATCGAAGCCAAGTTTATAACTTAAACCCGAGCAACCCCCGCCTTCAACTGCTACACGCAAGCAAAGATCCTCATCCAGATCTTCATCCTCTCGAATATGCCGTACTTGATCAGCGCCACGTTCTGTAAGCTGCACGGCAGGACCGCTGAACTCCACCTCAGCAGATGCCTGCATTTCTTCCAATGGAGAGCCATTCTGTTCCATATTCTCATCATCGTCATCATCAACGAGATCAGCTATGACACTATCTAAATTGTCTTCAGGTTCTGCAGGCATTGTAGAGATACTTAAAGATTAACGTTCGCTTTTCTGTGAATACGTAAAATAATCCGTGTTATCCTTTCGGGTCAAATTTAATATTTCAGCTGCTACCAGGTTCACCAAGGTTGTCGAAGCTTTTTCTCGGGATATATCCACAACCTGTGCAAATTTTTTAACGGTTATTTCACCATATTCATTCAAGTATCGAAATAATTTTTGCTCATCCGGTCCATACTCAAAGGTCACTCCTTCATCCGAATTTCGTTTCTTTATAATTTCGATAAGTTCCTTGCTGGCTACTTTATTCTGATCCTCCTCCCGCATAAATACAATCTGTTCATCATCCCCTTTCACATAAACGGGTTTATCCACTACTTCCGGCACTTTTATAACCAGAAGATCTCGATCGCCAAAGTGCACGATCTCAATCTTAATATCCACAGCAGGTTCACATAGCTTTTGGGCGGCCTTATCAAGCAAATACTCTTCTTCCTGATATCCCATTACCCCCACGAGCGACTTATCATCATCTACCCCAATCAGCAAGGTACCTCCTTTGGTATTTGCAAAAGCGGCAATTTCTCGGGCGATCTTGTAAGCTGATGGAATCGTGCGCTTAAATTCCAGGTACATCCCCTCACCGGTCTGAGCCAGATTCTTCACATCGAGGTAATCCATCTCAGAAAGCGAGGCCGCACTATGGTTTTGAGAATACATAGCCACTCAATCTTTTTTAGTACAAACGAAGATAAGAACAAAATATTAAGTTCAAATGAACTTCCCGAACTTACAGCATTCTATCCTTTTAGCACTTTAAATAACAATTTCTTCTTTTGGATTCCGTGTCATCAGGTCGTAAAGCATATCTTTTGGATCTTCACGTTCAAAAAGAACCCGATAAACCGCTCCGGTAATGGGCATTTCAATATTAAGCTTATTACTCCAATCAAAAACTGAGCGCGTTGTCTTTACTCCCTCAGCTACCATATTCATTTTTGAAATAACTTGATCCAGACTCTTTCCTTGACCGATATTATATCCTACAAAGCGATTGCGGCTGTGCTCACTGGTACAAGTTACAATCAGATCTCCCATGCCCGCCAGGCCCGAAAAGGTATCCTGTGAAGCCCCCAACTGCATACCAAGTCGTTTCATTTCATGCAGCCCGCGCGTTATGAGCGCTGCTTTAGCATTATCACCAAGCTCAGCCCCATCAACTATGCCGGCGGCAATAGCCATTATATTTTTTACGGCTCCGCCGATCTCAACGCCAATTATATCGTAGTTGAGATATACCCGAAACATGGGAGTTAAAAAAGTCTCCTGTATAATCTGCGTAGTGCGTTTGGAATTGGCACTTGCTACAACTGTAGTGGGCTTAAATTTACTTACCTCCTCGGCATGACTGGGACCCGAAAGCACTCCGATATGGTCATCTACAATAGTCCCTTCGAGCACCTGGCTAAGTACTTGAGACATCGTCATAAAGGTATCATTTTCGATACCCTTGGCAACGCTTACCACCATCTCATCCCCATTAAGATGTGGCTTTATATTTTCAGCCACTTCGCGCATAGCATGGGATGGGGTGGCGAAAACAACCATTTCCGGATCATCAAAACACTCTTCCAGATCGGTCGAACACTCTATGGAATCCGGCAAAGTTACATCAGAAATATAGGCGGGATTGCGATGCCTTTTGTTAATAGAATAGGCAATCTCTTTTTCGCGTGCCCACAACTGTACCTTATTTCCAGCCCGTGCTAATACAATTGATAATGCCGTTCCAAAACTACCTGCACCAACAATGGTTATTTTCTTCACAACAGTTAGCTACCTGATTGGGGTTTTTCTTCTTTGTTAAGCCATCCTACAGCCGGACTAAAAGAACTTATTTTATTTTCTGTGCCATTTATCAAGCGCTTAATATTCCCTTTATGTTTGACAATAATAGCTAAGCCAATGATAGCGGCAAAAATCAGAATACTCCCATCAATATCCCAGCTGTAGCCGTACCGAAGAGCTACAAGTACCAGTGGATAAACAAAAGCAGCAACTAACGATGCTAATGACACAAATCGACTGCTAAGCAATACTATTAAAAATACTGCAGCTGTTATTCCTACAGACACAGGCTCAATTCCGCAAAGCATCCCGGCAGCTGTGGCCATCCCCTTTCCACCTTCGAAGTTGGCATAGAGAGGAAACATGTGTCCCACAACTGCAGCAATACCGCATGTTATACTCAGAAAAGGATCTAAACTCCAGAATTCGAACATACTCACCGGGCCGGACCCGATATGATAAGCGAACTGGCTAATCCAATACGAACTGGCAAAGCCTTTAAAAAAGTCAATCGCTAATACAGCAACACCCGGCTGCCATCCCAATAATCGAAAGGTATTAGTAGCCCCGGCATTTCCACTGCCGTGATTACGAATGTCAACTCCATTGACAATTTTTCCAACCCATATTGATGAAGGGATGGATCCCACCAAATAACTCAACAGCAAAACAACTCCAAGTGCAATCATACCTTTTTATTAAGTGAGAAATGCTAACCAGTTGAAATATAAAAGATCACAAAAAATCTTGAGGACAACTACGTGAGAATAAAAATTATACGTGTTTCTCTGCGTGATAGGAAGAACGAACCAGAGGACCACTTTCAACATGCTCAATGCCAAGTTCTTCTCCAATCTCTTTATACTCTGCAAATTGATCAGGATGGACCCACTCCTCTACCGGTTGATGCATCTTTGTAGGCTGCATATACTGGCCGATGGTCAGAACATCAACTTCATGATCCACACAGTCTTTCATCAATTCAATTACCTGCTCACGCTTTTCGCCAAAGCCGACCATGATGCCTGTTTTGGTGCGCAGGCCCTGATCTTTACAACGCTGTAACAATTCGAGCGAACGCTCATATTTTGCCTGTGGCCGAATGGTGCGATACAAATCAGGTACTGTTTCCAAGTTGTGACTCAACACGTCGGGCGGCGTATCAATAACAATCTGCAGGGCCTCCCATACGCCTCGAAAGTCGGGAATAAGAGATTCAATGGTTACTCCGTCAATCGCATCGCGAAGCTGTTTATGACACTCCGCAAAAATAGGTGCACCGCCGTCCTCACGTTCATCACGATTTACAGAAGTTAATACTACGTGTTTTAGATCCATCTCTTTGGCAGCCTCAGTAACGCGCCGCGGCTCATCCCAGTCTAATCCTTGTACCGGCCGGCCTGTTTTAACCGCACAAAATGAGCAAGAACGCGTACAAACGTCACCCAGAATCATAAAGGTAGCAGTACCATTGCCCCAGCATTCCCCCATATTCGGGCAACGAGCCTCTGAGCAAACGGTATTGAGTGATTTGTTGCGGACAGTCTCCGAAACCTCCTTAAACTTTTCACCGGATGGCAATTTTACCCGCAGCCAATCCGGGCGACGCTGGGTGGTTTCGTTACGATCTACGACGTTGAGTTCTTTAATCATGAAACTAAATCAAAAAGATTATTGCGATGCTACTTTTTTATCAGATTTTTTAAGATACGAAAATTGATCGTTCAGTTCAGGCAGGGAATCCACTTTTGTTATGGTTACCTCAAATACCTCCCGAAAATGATCAAGAAGATGTTCTTTAACCTCAGATACATCAATCTTATGCCCTAACAAGTCTTCGAGACTCGTCACTTCCTTATCCGTAATACCACAGGGCACAATATGGTTAAAATAACTGAGATCAGCGTTTATATTAAAAGCAAAGCCATGCATAGTAACCCATCGACTGCAACGAATGCCCATCGCACATATCTTTTGATCGCCAACCCAAACACCAGTTAACCCATCAAGGCGTCCCGCTTCTATATCATATTCGGAACACGTTCTAATAATAACTTCCTCAAGATAGCGCAAATACTTGTGTATATCAGTGAAATGGCGATCGAGATCCAAGATGGGGTAACCAACAATTTGTCCGGGCCCGTGGTAGGTGATATCTCCGCCTCGATCAATTTCGATAAATTCCGCATCGATATTTGAAAGTTCGGCCATCCCCTTCAGCAAGTGCTCTTTATCACCGCTTTTGCCCAAAGTATATACGTGGGGATGTTCTACGAAGAGAAGCACATCATTGCTTTCGTCACCCGGCTTGTAGAGTTTCTGCTTTTTCCGTCGACTAAGTTTTTCATCAACCAGGCGCTGCTGAATAGCCGTTTGCAGATCCCATACCGGGCGGTAGGGGGCATGACCTAAATCATAAAAATCAACCGTATTCATAACCCTATGAAGATACAAAAGGTGAAGGGCAATAACTACTGAAGGAACCTCTCACCCACAAAAACGGTATTAATCCTTGCGGCTTTGATCTTCATACTTTTCGAGCTTGTTATGAAGCGTTTTTCGCGTAAAACCAAGTATTTTAGCTGCTTCGGTCTTATTATTATCCACAGATTGCAGGGTACGTCCAATAACATGTTGTTCAATTTTACCCAGGCTGATGCCTAGAGGGATTTGCATCATCTCATCTGAAGAATTGTCTAAATCTACCGGATAAAGCTCATTCGCCTTATGAAGTCTGGGCGGTAGCATCTCCAGCTCAATTTTCTCGCCTTCACACAAAACCATGCATCGCTCTACCACATTCTTAAGCTCACGAACATTTCCCGGCCAGTTATACCTCATGAAAACTTCCATACAGTCTTCAGAAAATTCTATGTTATTAAAATGATACAACTCCATATAGTATTCTTTATAATAATTTACCAACAATGGAATATCTTCTTTGCGATACCGCAACGGAGGAATGAATAATTCAATAACATTTATTCGGTAGAACAGATCTTCTCTAAAACTCCCAGATTTTACCTGTTCGATTAGTACCTTATTTGTTGCTGAAATCAGGGAAATATCTACATGTACCTCCTCAGTTCCACCCACTCGGCGGAATGAACCAAGCTCAACAACACGCAGTAATTTTACCTGCATGGGATGAGGCATCTCACCAATTTCATCCAAAAAAAGAGTACCGCCATCGGCAAGCTCAAAACATCCTTTCTTTTGGGCATGGGCTCCGGTAAATGCTCCTTTTTCGTGACCGAAAAGCTCACTTTCAACAAGATCAGCAGTAATAGCCCCACAGTTAACAGCTACCATAGGTTTAGCTTGGCGGGAACTAAAGTAATGATACAGCTGAGCAATAACTTCTTTACCTGTCCCGTTCTCTCCATTAATTAATAAAGCCGTACACCCTCTCTGAGCTATATGTTTGACTTTATTGACCAAATCTATCATGACATCATTTTGTGTCAACAATACGGGCTTTTTAATAGATATTTTCTGTTCCATATTTCTTCGATTTGTGATTTAAAAAACCACCAAGTCTCAACCTATCTGTTTCCTGATATTTTGGGCCGTACCTGATTCTTCATTCTTACAAGTTTTCAAATAACGAGAAAAAAAGATGTGAGGCTTTTACACCCCACATCTTCATGTTCGATTACCCGAACATTGGCTCTCTCTTATAACTTCTTTGGTCTGAAATTCACTTTCTGTGAATAGTTTATTGATATCGGCAAATAAATCAGCTAAAATTTTATACTACTTTTTTGTACTAATTATTCTTACAAGCCATTCCTGCTAAAGCAATAGGTATTCGGATTTCTCCTTTTTAAATGGAAACTTCAGATAGAAATGAGCAGAGATATACTAGCTGTAACTCTGCTATTTGAAAGGGAGGGGATGAAAAGGGCAAAGTTACCGGGCTACATACACCCTAATACTTATTCCTGAAAAATTGCATCAAAGATTTAACCTTAAATCAGCTATGGTTTTTTAAATAAGAACAACCTCATTCAATGAGATCGTTTTCAATAGCATAGCGGGTCATTTCTACATTCGAGCTTATATTCATCTTCTCTTTTATTCGCGTCCGGTAAGTATGAATAGTCTGGGGACTCAGCGATAGCTCTTCAGCAATGTCACTTACATCCTTGCCCGAAGCAATCAAGCACAATACTTCAAATTCTCGATCCGATAGATCCTCATGAAGGGCCCCCTCTTTACTTGTATCCACTTGGGAAGCTAACTGTTCAGCTACTTCCGGAGTGATATACTTTCGTTTTTCCGTGACAATCTTGCGAATAGCTTTGATCAATTCATCTGAAATGCTTGTTTTCGTCAAATATCCATAGGCCCCGGCTTTTAGCGCACGAATGGCAAATCGCTCTGCAGAATGGATGCTCAAAACAAGAACAGGCAGCTTGGGGTACGAATTATTAAGCTGTTTTAGCAATTCAAGCCCGCTTTTACCCGGCATCGTGATATCCAACACTAAAATATTCGGTGTTTTTTCTTTCAGGATGGATAGCAATTCATTGCCGTCCTCTGCCTCTCCGATTACATCCAAATCCATCTCTCCATTCACCACCTTCTTAATCCCCTCCCGAATAAAGGGATGATCATCCGCAATAACTATTTTAATCATTTCCTTCATCATTACGTTTTAGGTATTAGGCTCTTTCTAAACATCCTTCTTATTTCAAGATAATTAATTTGCATCAGTTCAAATACATTTTTTTTCTAAAATTTAATACCTGATACTACATCAAATACGCTCAGTTTCATTATAGTACGCAATTCACGTTTTCAACGGTCAACAATTCCGTAATTTTAAATACCCTTAAAAATGTAGAAGATTATAATTTATAGTACCTTGTTAAAGGTATAAACTTCTTCATTCATCTCGTGCAGCAACAATTTAGAACCGTATTATCCAATGACTAAACATCCCCAAAGTGAAAAACATGATAATGATTTTCTGGTTGTAGGGCTTGGGGCGTCGGCGGGTGGATTGGAAGCCCTCGAATCATTCTTTGATGCCATGCCCGAAAATCCCGGAATGGCTTTTGTCGTCATTATCCACCTGTCTCCCGACCATGAAAGTAGTATGGCCGAGTTGTTGCAAAAGCATACGTCCATGCCGGTAACACAGGTTTCCAAAAAGACCCGAATAGAGTCCAATCACATTTATATTATTCCACCCGGCCAACTGCTTACCGTAGAAGATCAGCATCTTATTTTATCCGAGGCGGACAAAAAAGATAAAAAGCTTACTACTATAGATCTGTTTTTTCGATCGCTGGGCAAAACTCTCACCAGCCATTCCGCCTGCGTCATCTTATCCGGTACCGGCAGCGATGGAAGCATCGGACTTAAGAATATTAAGGAATACGGCGGTATTGTAATCAGTCAAGACCCTGAAGAAGCCTCCTATGACGGGATGCCCCGCAGTGCACTGCAAACGGGCCTTACGGATCTTGTTCTCCCGGCCAATGAAATGCCTGGCAAGCTTATTGAGTACCGGAAGAGCCTTAAAAAGATAAAAATTTCAGATTCCGAAGAGTTGCCCGAAAATGATGCTAAAATCCTCTCCAATATATTCGGAAAAGTAAATGCCAAAATGGGTCATGATTTTTCCCAGTACAAACGCTCTTCTATTCTTCGCCGAATTGAGCGAAGAATGCGTATCACGCATATAAAGACTCTTTCCGAATATTTGGGTTTTATCACAGATAACCCTTCTGAAATTAACGAACTTTTCAAAGATCTACTTATCAGCGTAACCAACTTCTTTAGGGATCCAGAGGCATTTGAGGAACTCAAAAGAATCGTTATTCCCGAGCTTTTTGAAGATAAAGGTTCAGAAGACAGCATTCGCGTTTGGGTACCCGGCTGCGCTACGGGAGAAGAAGCCTACTCAGTTGCCATCCTCCTGCATGAATATGCCCAACAGCTTCAAAAAGCACCAAGCATACAAATTTTTGCCACCGACATTGATCAAGAAGCACTGAACATAGCACGGAAAGGTCAATACCCAGAATCTATTGCTTCAGATATATCTACCAAGCGCCTTGCCCGATATTTTACCAAAGAGGGAATACAATACCAGGTTAAACAAAATATAAGCAACCTGATACTGTTTGCCCATCACGACCTGCTCAAAGACCCCCCCTTTTCGAAACTTGATCTCATCAGTTGCCGAAACCTGTTAATCTATCTGAACCGCGATTTACAATCGGAGGTATTTAACCTTTTCCATTATGCTCTAAAACCGGAAAAATGGTTGTTCTTGGGGTTGTCTGATTCAATCTTAGAAGGCACCAATCTGTTTAATCCCGAAAACAGTAAATACCAGATTTATCGAAAAAATCCGGTAACAAAATCTCAGTTTCGCCTACCGCATTATCCGCTTTCCAAAGAAAGTACTGACGCAAAAATATCACAAACCCCAAACCGACATCACAGACAACATAGCAGTATTGAAAATCTTCACCACAAGTTGCTGTTCAAACAGTACGAACCTGCCAGTGTCATCATTAATAAGAATAACGAGGTACTCCACTCAACCTCCGATATTGATCGCTTTCTAAAATATTCCGGCGGAGAACCAAGCCAGAATATTATGGATATGATCGTACCTGAATTACGGAAAGTCCTCAGCCGCCTGCTATTTCAGGCGAAACAAGGTGAAGCTCCACTCACATCAAAAAAAGTACCCCTCAATATTGGGGATTCCACGGGTAACTATAAAATTATAGTACGAAAAATAATGGAACCCAATGCTCCGGATGGATTACTGCATATTACGTTTATGCAAGATCCCGATATCAGCAAGAGCCATCCGCAAACATTAGAGGAAATCAAAGATGTATCAGCAGAAGAGGCCGATATTATTGAAGCCTTGGAAAAAGAACTGGAACACACCAAAGAACAGCTCCATATCACGATTGAGGAATACGAAACCTCGAATGAAGAACTCCAGGCTTCTAACGAGGAACTACAGTCGATGAATGAAGAGTTACGATCTACGACCGAACAACTCGAAACCAGCAAGGAAGAACTACAGTCGGTCAATGAAGAACTTAAGAGCGTAAATACCGAGCTCGAACACAAGATCGATAAGCTAAATGAGGCGAACAGCAACCTCAAAAACCTGATGGAATCCACTGATATTGCTACGCTCTTTATCGATGGTAATAACTTCGTACAATTTTTCACTTCTGCAGCAACCGATCTTTTTAATCTGATTCCTTCTGACAAGGGGCGCCCTTTTAAACACATTACTCACCAGCTCAATTATGATTCCATCCAATCTGATATAGAACACGTAAGTAAAAAGCTGGAAACGATAAAAAAGGTCGTAGCTGATGATAAAAACCATCAATATATTATGCGGCTGCGCCCCTACCGTACTATTAATGATAAAATTGACGGTGTAGTTCTTACTTTTGTGGATATTACTACTCTCAAAAAGGCAGAACAGCAGCTAAAGGAAGAGGTTGAACGAAGTGAAACCCTACAAAAGCAGATCCTAAGTAACAGCCTGTCCGAACGCTGGGAGCTGGGGGAATATTTGCATGACAATCTGGGTCAAATACTTGCAACGATAAAAATTATGATTCATGAGCTCAAAAATGAGCTAACTGATAACGGGGAAAAAACCATATCGCCTCCACTCAGTGAAATTATTAATGAAATCAAAGACCTTATAGATCTTGAAATTGACAACATTCGAAATCTAAGTCACGATATTATACCTATTGATGTGGAGCAGGAAGGCGTATCTCATGCATTCACCCTCCTCATGCGTCGTTCCCAAGAAGTTCATGATCTAAAATGTGTTCTTGAGTCCGATGAAGTATTAGATCAGATTACCAATAGAGAGTTATCTACAAACTTGTATCACATCACGCAGGAAGCCATAAAAAATGCTGCTATCCATGGCAATGCAAAGCAGATCCTCGTGGAAATCAGAAGAGAAAATGATCAGCTCCATTTACAGATCAAGGACGATGGTGAAGGATTTTCTCCCGAGGAAACAAACAGCGAAGGCATGGGATTGCAAATAATGAATCACCGAGTTGAGCTGCTGGGCGGCACACTGAAGATTAAAAGACTACACAAATCAAACAAATTTACAACTTCCATACGATGCCGTTTCCCGGCAAAAATAATTAAGTAGAAGGATAGCCAAATAAAAAACCCACAGGATTTAAAAATAATCAATTGACTTGACTACCAATTGAAAATCCCTGTGGGTTTATTAAACGAATTTATAACAGATCTTACGAACCTAAGTGCACGCCTTCGCCATAAGCTTCAGCGGCTGCTTCCATCACCGCTTCTGACATCGTTGGATGCGGATGGACGGCACTGATAATTTCGTGTCCGGTGGTTTCCAGGTCGCGAGCTACCACTACTTCGGCAATTAGCTCTGTAACGTGGGAGCCGATCATGTGACAACCCAACCATTCACCGTATTTTTCATCGAAGATAACCTTCACAAAACCTTCTTCGTGGCCAAGTCCGGTTGCCTTCCCGCTCGCAGAGAACGGAAATTTGCCGACTTTTATATCGTAGCCTTCCTCTTTGGCCTGTTCTTCCGTATAGCCAACGGAAGCAATCTGCGGCTCACAGTAGGTACAACCCGGAATGTTATTATAGTTCATCGGTTGAGGATTTTCGCCTGCAAGGTTCTCAACACAGTTAATACCCTCGTGTGATGCTTTATGCGCCAACCAAGGTCCGCCGGCCACATCACCGATAGCATAAATACCTTCAACAGATGTTTGATAGGTCTCTTTATCAACTTTTATAGCGCCTTTTTCGTATTCGACACCGATATCATCAAGTCCAATACCTTCGACATTACCAACGACGCCAACGGCCGAAAGCACTACATCGGCCTTAACCACTTCTTCGTCATCGCCGGATTTAATCGTCACCTTGACGCCGTCACCGTCTTTTTCAACCTTCTCAACGGTACTTCCGGTGCGGATGTCCATGCCCTTTTTCTTGTAAATCTTGCCGAGCTCTTTACCAATATCCTTGTCTTCAACCGGCACCAGGGAATCCTGAAGCTCAACAATCGTCACGTCGGTTCCAATAGTATTGTAAAAATAAGCAAACTCAACACCGATAGCTCCAGCACCAATAACCACCATTTTGTCGGGCTGTTCTTCGAGCTGCATAGCACGCTCGGAATCAATGATCATTTCACCATCGATAGGAAGGTTCGGAAGCTCACGCGGACTTGCACCCGTAGCAATAATAAAATTATCTGCGTTTATTTCTTCGATAACTTCATCGTTGTCATCAAGTACATTCACCTGATTTTTAGAAGCAAAAACGCCTTTTCCTTCAAAGACGTCGATCTTATTGGCCTTCATGAGAAATTGAACGCCCTTGCTCATTTTGTTGGCTACATTCCGGCTGCGGTCAATCATACCGCCAAAATCGGCAGAAAACCCATCCACATTCACTCCATAATCACCGGCATGCTCAATACTTTCATAGACTTCCGCAGAGCGCAAAAGCGCTTTGGTAGGAATACATCCAATATTCAAACAAACACCGCCGAGGTGACGTTTTTCTATAATTGCTGTGTTAAAACCTAATTGTGAAGCACGGATCGCGGCCACATATCCACCGGGCCCTGATCCAATTACGCAAACATCAAATTCTTTTGCCATGGGATTACTTGATTTATTTATTGAATAAAAATGGTTGAATGATTGATTTCACACCTTAAATCCTTAGAATCAGAAATTTGATAAATCAATCATTCGATCACTTTTTAAAAGCGCTCTAATTTAAGAATTATAGACGAGAGATATAAGGTTTTACTCTACAATTCTTTGGGATGTAAAAGCATAATACTAAACTCGCTTTCTTATATTGGATTGTGTAAAATTTCCTCCGAAATATCAGGATATTTTTGAGCTAATTTTTTAGGCTCTATCATCTCAAAATCTTCAAACTCAAACCCGGGACTTACCGTACATCCCACAAGTGAATAGCTCCCCAAGCAGTAAGCACGTTGCCAACAATCATGTGGAACCAACTGCTGTAATCCAACATCTTGACCAAAAGTTTCACCAAGCTTTGCTTCATATAATTTTCCGTCTTGGTCAATGACTTCCAGAACCAGTGTATCGCCTGCATAAAAATGCCAGAGTTCATCCCATCGCACGCGGTGCCAATCAGACAAAACTCCCTCCGTAAGTAAAAAATAGATCCCTGTTCCTGCGGACCGTTTCGCATCATTCGATACGCTCACGTTTAGTTCACTTCTATAGGTTTCCCTGTAATAACCACCTTCGGGATGGGGAGATAGATCTAACCTATCAATTATTTGCTCTGTATCATCCATATTTATTGTTGAAACTTTTTAGTTGCAGATCCATTTAAAAAAAGTGTTCACAAATTGTTAACTGTTCACTCTATAATATTTTATGAAAAGAAACCGATCGTACTTACCGGCACTTATTATAGCAATTTTTGTCGCATTTATTTTCCAATCGTGCCTGGACTCAACCGGACCCGAAAACGGTGAGCCTGAACAATCCTATTCCCATATTCAAAATCCCGGTACGTCGGCCAATGATTTTCTTGCAGACTCCAACTTTACTGACCTGGTTGTAGAAGTGGATTACATGCCTGGCTATGAGCCGAATGAGAAAGCAATCGACAGCTTGAAAGCATTTTTTGAGCAACGCCTGCATAAAAATTCGATTACAATCAAAGAACCAACCCGAATTGACTCCCGAAATCAAGATTCTTACAGTGCCAATGACGTTCGAAACATTGAATCCGAAGAACGTTCGACATTTTCACAGGGGAATACACTGGCAGCCTATTTCATGATTGTAGATGGAAATTACAGTGAACGGGATTTGATGGGCATTGCTTATTACAATACGTCAAATGCCTTCTTTGGCCCTGCTTATGATGAAGCCAGTAGTGGCCCCGGCTCGATCTCTCGCTACCGGGTAGAAGCTATTTCATTTCGACATGAATTCGGACACCTTTTCGGACTTGTTGATATTCCCAACTCAGGAACGGAGATGCAGGAACCACACAGAGATCAAGATCATGGGAACCACTGCGACAACGATCAATGTTTGATGTATTATGCTACACAAACGACCGATCTCATCGGAAATACAGTTGGGGATGAGGAAATTACTCCTCTTGACGCCAATTGCATCGCTGATTTACAGGCCAACGGAGGAACATAGACATTGTACAAATTCTAAGAGAAAGCATATTAAGAACGACCGGATCTGATATCTATCAACGAAACTTAATTTTATACCAACACCTTTATTATGAAATCATTTAAGCGCTTATCACTTTTTATCCTTTGCTTTTCACTGGCAGTATTCGTCAACAACTGTTCTGATTCCAGCACGGATCCGGGCGATCCGCCACAAGAGGAGTTTAACAGCAAAGCTGGAACCGGAGAATCGGCCGAAGCTTTTTTACAAAGTAATTCTTATAGCCATCTCGAAATAGAACTTGATTATATGGAAGGATACGAACCGACAGAACAAGCTATAAGTAGCTTAGAATCCTTCTTAAGCAATAGGCTCAATAAAAAAAGTATAACTATTAACACCAACAGAATACCTGCCAGAGGCGATGGCCCCTATTCTACAGACATGATTACCACCATTGAAGACGAGGAACGTGACAATTATACCGAAGCCAATAGCAATACGCTCCACGCCTATATTGTGGTTGTCGATGGGAAGTTTGCTAAACAAGATAATGTGTTAGGTATCGCTTACTGGAATACCTCAATGGCTCTATTTGGAGAAACAATTGACAATATAAGCAGTTCTGACCCTACAAGCCCTAGCGAACAACAGGTTGAAAATACAGTATTGCGCCACGAAGTTGGCCATAACATGGGACTAGTTGGCAACGGTACACCTACACAGTCCGATCACAAAACGGAGAGCAGCGCTCATTGCACAAACGATGAATGCTTGATGGCACCTTCAGTACGAACCGGTGATATCTTCCAGAATATAAGTGGAGATGTTCCTTCTCTTGATGAAGCTTGTATTCAAGATCTGCAGGCAAACGGAGGAAAGTAATTTAGGTTATTAATCGTGAGTATTGAGTAGTGAGAACCTCATATCTCACTACTCAAAATCTCAATACCATTATCAGCTTTGCTTGAACTTGAAGAGGTTTTCAGCACCTACCTTTTCCTCAGCTTGGTTTAGCGCATAACCACTATCAAATAATACGATAGGGTTCCCTTCCATATCCGTTGTCACATGTGTTGAATAGCTACTCTCCAGCTTATCACTAACCTCTTGATCATCACTCAGCCAGCGCGCCGCGTGATACGAAACCGAATTCATATGCAACTCAGTATTATATTCCGTGGACATACGGTGTTTCACAACATCAAACTGCAGGGCACCAACAGTTCCCAGCAGCAACTCATTGCCAACGCCGTTAGGCACCTCAAATACGTGCACAACCCCCTCTTCGGCCAGCTGCTTAAGTCCCTCGCGCAACTGTTTTCGTTTGAAAGGATCCTTGGTGGAAACCTTCATAAAGTGTTCGGGCGTAAAGAGTGGAATTACATCAAACTTTACAGGGTCATCACTGTAGATCGTTGTGCCAATACGAAACGAACCGGGATTAAATAGCGATACGACATCTCCGGGATAGGCTTCTTCCAGAATATTTCGTTCGTCCCCCATCAGGGTATGCGGGGTGGACATCTTTACTTTGTTGCCAGTATTACTTTCAGTCACCTGGAGTCCGCGTTCAAATTTGCCGGACGTAATACGAATAAAAGCTGCACAGTCACGGTGATCAGGATTCATATTGGCCTGCATCTTGAAGACAAACCCAGAAAACCCGCGGTCAAGATCACGGTCCTCCCCATTTTCATCTTGATACGGCTGCGGAGGATTCGCCAACTCTGAGAAGTAATCCAAAAATACATCCAACCCAAAGTTGTTAAGCGCCGAACCGAAAAAGACGGGGGTCGCTTTTCCATTGGCAAAAGCCTCATCATCCATCATCTCCATCATATCTTCGGTCAGCATCACCTCTTCACGAAACTTCTCCTTGTCAAAATCAGAGAGGCGTGCTTCTTCAACGCCCTCTTCCAGATCGTATAATTCGGTCTCAGCCTTTTTCGCCCCATGTTCTTCTTTTTTCTGTAGATGCAATTTCTTGCCGATCAGATCATAAATGCCCTGAAAATCTCGACCATATCCCAATGGCCAGGATGCGGGTATAGGTTCAATGCCCAACTGGTTTTCAATATTGCTGATGACTTCCAGCGGTTCCAGTCCGGGTCGATCACACTTATTTACAAAGGTAATAATGGGGATTTCACGCATCTTACAGACTTCAAAAAGCTTTTCAGTCTGCTCCTCAACCCCCTTGGCCACGTCAATAACCATCAGCGCCGTATCGGCCGCAACAAGTGTTCGTAGGGTGTCTTCGGAAAAGTCTTTGTGACCAGGAGTATCCAGCAAGTTAAATTTAATGCCGTCTTTTTCGAATCGCAGTACCGATGAGGTTACCGAAATACCACGCTCTTTCTCGATAGCCATCCAGTCGGATGCCGCATAGCGGTTGGCCTTACGCTGGCGGATGGATCCCGCTTCGTGGATAGCTCCACCATAAAGCAACAACTTCTCGGTAAGTGTGGTCTTACCGGCATCAGGGTGCGAAATAATCGCAAACGTACGCCTGCGCTTGGCCTCTTCTATAATTTCTTGCTGCTGTTTGGTTTTGGTATCGGTCTTGGACATGAAAAAGATCTCAGGGTTGGATATTCAAAAGCCTGTAAAGATAAGGAAATTTCGGGCATATATCACCCCTCTATTAGGACATGCTCCTCGAAATTCTGTTATTTCTAATAGATTAAAACAGATTCATCTGCTTGCTTTGCCGATCGATGGGCCACGCGGGCATGGGATCAATTTCAACCAAATCAGACAACAATTGATGAAATCTCCGGGCGTTTTTAGGCTGACTTACTTTATCCGGAGTATGGATGAATACATAGGGATGCAACCCCTCTTTAATCCAGTCGGCAACTACAATAGCCCATTCTTTCAAATAGGGTTCATTCCCTACAGGGTCGTTAGACCCCACAAAACGCACAAAGGGACGTGCTGCTGTATTATCAAACCGTACCGGTACATTAGGCTTCTTTTTCTTTGCCTCCAACACTGAGGATTCTTCAGATTTCATAGTATGTAATTTTCGCGTATCAAAAATTACGCGATCAATACTGTAACTCTTAAGTAATCGATTTAAACGATGCTCCTGGCGGCCGTGGTTAAAGAAATCGGGATGGCGTACTTCTACCGCATAGTGGTAGGAACTGGGCAAAAGCCCAACGATACTTTCTAACCGTGCAAACTCTTCCGGTGAAAAGTTAGGTGGCAATTGAATATGAAACGGTCCCAGCCGGTCAGCAATGGGATCAAAAGTTTCTATGAAGCTCAGAATATCCTGCCCAGCATTTTCCAATCGTTTCTCGTGGGTAACGGACCGATGAAACTTGAAGCAGAATTTAAATCCATCGGGGGTTGCCTTTTTCCATTTCCTCAGAGTCTCTTTTGAAGGAACATTATAAAACGTAGTATTCCCCTCAACAGCATTAAAAACCGAGGAATATTGTTTTAAAAAGTCATCCGGCTTGGCATCGTCGGTAAAAAAGTTGCCAACCCAATCTTTAAGGCTCCAACCGGTACAACCAAGATGATATTTGCGGATTCCCATGCGAAAAATTTTGGTATAGCATTACCTCCGTCTACCTTCTTCAACGGAGTAGTATTACAAACCGTTCTTTTGAATTTACTTTTCCGGCGGCATGGTTCCAAAAACACGATCCCAAAACGTTGTAGAAACACCAAAAGCCTTATCCGGATATTTATAATGATGCAAGGCGTGGTGCCTATATTGTGTTTTAAGCACCCTTGGCACTTTTCTCTTATGTACAGAAATATGCACCGAAGCATACATCAGATAACCGGTCATAAATCCGGGCATAAAAAGATAGACCCCCTCCCCCAATACCAGAGAAAAAGCCAGGTAAAGTAATCCCACAATAAGCAATCCGGGGATGGGCGGCATCATCAGTCGTTCCTTATCTCGCGGATACTCATGATGAATTCCATGAATGGTATGAGCTATTGTATGGGCAACTTTCGAATCCGGAAAATACTCATCGAGGTGATTGATATACCGATGGAAAAGGTATTCAAAGAAAGTCCAGAAAAAGATGGCTCCCAAAAACAAGGCCACCACGGTTCCAAGCGAAGTCGCTATCCCTCTTATATAGCCGATATATAGTAATCCGATAACAATGCTGATATAAATTGTTACTGATACAGACACCGGTGCTTTGGTCATCAACTCGAGTGCATTATTATCAAATATCGTACCTTGACCTTTGTTCTTTATCTTATTCTCCTTCATAGCTACCTCTCTTCTTATTTTGTGCTTTTATAAACTCTCAAGATATATTTTACATTTTTTGAGGGATAATCGCTACTGCCTACCAAAAAAGAAAGAGAGCCTGCTACTATCCTTGTTGGATACTTTCAACAGGATTAATAAGCGCCGCACGCAGGGATTGATAACTAACAGTCAAGAGACCGATAATAATTGTCGTAAAACCCACTGATACAAAAATAGCTGCGAGATTCCATCCCAGTTCTATTCGGTGGGGAAACTCCTGTAGCCATTGCACCGCCAGATAATAAATAACCGGCCAAGCTATAATATTTGAAATTACGATGAGCTTTAAGTAATCCTTCGACAGTAGGGCTACGATATTGGGAACAGTTGCACCCAGCGTTTTTCGTATGCCGATCTCTTTTGTTCGTCGCGATGCCGTATAAGAAGCAAGTCCAAAAAGGCCCAGGCACGCAACCAATATACATAGCAACGTAAAGAAGCCCGATACACTGCTCATCTGTTTTTCAGATTCATAAATTTCCTGCAGCTTCTCATCCTGAAAAAAGTATGTAAATGGATCTATATGATTGACTTCTTTCCAGACTTTTCTAAGATCATCTATCCCATTTTTAATACTTCCCGGGGCCAATTTTGCTGTAGCAAATTCGATATTCCTAACAGTTGGACGCCCTTCTTTCACTAAGTTAATCACCAGCGGTGATATTTTTTTCTTAATGGACGTATAATTAAAATCATCAACAACGCCAATCACTTCGAAAGGTTCGCGCTCATCTTCTGCAGTTGTATAATAAAATCGAGTTCCCAATGCGTCGCGCGGGGTTTCAGCATCAATTTGATTCAACATGGATTTGTTAATCAAAATAGTATTCTCAGCATCAGCGGGATAGTCACGGGAAAAGCTGCGCCCGGCCAGTAATTGGATATTATATATCTCGAGAAAATCGTGCTTTACATGGAGTGTCATATTGGTAGGTGGGGCATCGGACTGGTTCGCCGGGGAATATTTTGAATAAAATTGGCTCTCAGATCCCAAAACCTTACTCATCCCCGTAAGGCCGATAATATGGGAACTTTTAAGCGCCTTTTCTTTAAACTGATCAAACTCCCAGGCAATAAGCGTCTGTGTAATCGGCATTACTACAACCTGCTCTTTATCAAAACCCACTTTTTTATTCTGCAGGTGTTGCAACTGTAAATAGACAATAACAGTACCAATAATTAAAACTACAGAAAGGGTAAATTGAAATACTACTAATCCCTTTCGCAGTAGTTTTTCTCTGGCCTCTCCCTGTGTTCCCTTGGAGCCATGCATAATGGATGTAGGGTTAAACCCGGATAGATATAACGCCGGGTATAAGCCCGAAAGCAATGCCACCACAAAAAATAAAATCAGCAGTCCCGCAGTTATCTTCCAACTGTATAGCCCTTCGACTCCTAATGAAATACCCAAAAGTTTATTAAACCAAGGGAATGACAAATAGACCAAAAAGAGTGCTGCCACATATGCCAATCCCGTCATCAGCATCGACTCTCCCATAAATTGTCCAAAAAGTTGCTTTCGTTGTGCACCGAGCACTTTTCGCATTCCAACTTCTCGTGCTCTTTCAGTAGCTCGGGCCGTACTCAGATTCATAAAGTTGATAGCCGCTATAACCAAGATCAAAGCAGCCACCGCCGTAAACAAATACACATAAAAAATAGAGCCATTTGCTTCCATCTCCTGATCCAGATTAGAATAAAGATGAATATCAGTAAGGGATTGCAAACTCAACGTAATTGTTTCCCCCTCTTCGCGATCGGCATAGTTTTTATCGACAAAACCAGCAAGTTGGACTTCCAACTCCTGTGGGATAGTACCATCTTTAAGTAACACGTAGGTCCAGCAGGGATTCCAGAACCAGCGCTCCATAAACTCACGAGTACCATATAACTCAGGTAAGCTGTTAAACGATACTAACATATCAACCTGGAAGTGTGAGGTTTTAGGCAAAGCCTTCATCACCCCGGTTATCGTAAAGTCCTTCACACCTTTAAACGTCACCTGTTTGCCAATAGGATTTTCATCCCCAAAAAAGCGGCGAGCCTGCTCTTCAGTAACGACCGCTGACATCGGGTCATCAAGGGCTGTTTGTGGATTCCCGCGAACAAGATCAGCAGAAAAAACATCAAAAAAAGTAGAATCTACCACGTAGAAATGATCCACGCGAAATGACTCTTCGGTCTGGGCATTTATAATCGTTCGCACCTCTTCCTGCATATCAAAAAAGCGAACCGTTTTTTCTATCTGCCCGGGGAAGTCACTTTGCAGTGTCGGAGCTACCGGAAAAGGCGTTGTAGCACCGGATTCATTCTTCGAAGAGGTTTGTGTTGTTTGCGTTACCCGATATATGCGTTCAGACTTTTCGTGATACTTATCATAACTAAGCTCATGCAATACATAGGCTGCAATAAGTAAACAACTGGCGATACCTACTGCCAACCCCAATACATTAATGAATGTAAATCCTCTTCGCTTACCCAAATTACGAAGAGCAACCTTCAAATAATTTTTAATCATACCCTTTCTCAGTATCTAAAACCTAATTGCCTCTCAATAATATCACTAATGATATAATAGAAGAGTAAAAAGCCCCCTATTTGTTACAAAATTAACCTCGATTTAAGACAATTTAACAATGCATTATTTTGAAGACTGCAGGTAGGGAATAATCTTTTCCTCCAAAAGTCTAAAAACGGGCTCTTTATAACTGCGAGACTGAGTAGCATTTTCCAGTGCGCCGGTCAACACAACAGTGGCATTAAGCTCCGGAATTATAAAAATGTATTGACCGCCAAAACCCCAGGCGAAGTAAACCTTATAGCTACCGACTGGTTTGTTCCACCACATATATCCGTAATCGTAAGGGTTAAAATTACTGCGAGTATAGGTTTTTAAAGAATTTTCAATCCAATCTTTAGAGACAATGCGCTGTCCCTTATAAAGGCCCCTACTTAACATTAATTGCCCAATCTTAAGCATATCAGCAGGAGTTAGTGCCATGTTATTTCCGCCCATATAATATCCTTGTGGATCGCGATCCCATCCCCCTACTTCTATATTCATAGGAGAAAACAGATATTTTTCGGCAAAAGCCCGGGTACTCATTTCGGTGGACCTACTTAAGATTACCGACAACAAATGTGATGTTCCGGTACTGTAGGCCATATCACCGCCGGGTTGTTTTTCCAGCGCCTGATCCAATGCAAATTTAACCCAGTTATCACTTATGACCCATCGACCATAGTTGTGAAAGCTGGTAGTTTCCAACCCGGATCTCATCGTCAGCAAATCTTTAATTGTAATCGTTTCCTTTATAGAATCAGGATTAGCTTGAAAATAATCTTCGAAATATTCCTTGATCGGTTGGGTAACGCCTTTAAGATATCTCTCTTCAACAGCTATGCCCACCAATAGTGAAATAATACTCTTTGATGCAGATTTAATATTAGTTGGTTCCCCCTCCTGCATCCCTTCAAAGTAGAATTCGGCTAACTGCTGATCCTCTTGTTTAATCAACAAGCTGGTTACAGAATTAATCGTAGATGTGCTATGTTGTATTTGTTGAAGAGATACTGAATCGGGCGGAGATGTGGAACGGGCATCAACATTAAAAATACCAATCAAAAAAGTTAACAGTACCCAACATCCTACCCATCTGATAAAGCTGATTAATATCTTCACAATTTGAATAACTTGTTATATCCTTCTAAACGTTTGTATCAGTGTATTGAAGGATAAACTTGGTTGCAAGGTTCCAATTGTGGAGATAAATACAGACCCCGATGCATATTACACGTGAAAACCTTCCTCGACTTCTTCCTGTACTATTTTTCCATCAAAGAGATTTATCGTTTGCTCAGCATAGCCGGCATCGTGTGGGGAATGGGTCACCATCACAATCGTTGTACCCTGATCGTTAAGCTCAGACAGTAGTTTCATCACTTCATCTCCATGGTCAGAGTCCAGATTTCCGGTAGGCTCATCAGCAAGAATTAATTTTGCATTTGCCACAACTGCTCGAGCTATAGCTACACGCTGCTGTTGTCCGCCGGAAAGCTGCTGCGGAAAATGATTACGTCGATGCATCATATTCATACGATCAATAGCAGATTCTGCCTTTTCTTTGCGCTCATCTTCAGGTATCCCCAGATACAGTAATGGAAGTGCTACATTTTCAAAAACAGTTAGTTCATCAATCAAGTTAAAACTCTGAAATACAAAACCGATATTTCCCTTCCGGAGGCGGGCCCGTTCATGCTCTGATTTATTGGAAACCTCATAACTCAGAAATTGGTACGTCCCTTCTGTGGGATTATCGAGCAGCCCCAAAATATTTAATAGAGTTGATTTTCCGCATCCCGAAGGACCCATAATAGCACAAAACTCTCCCTCATTTATTTGCAAATCTATACCATTAAGTGCTGTCGTTTCAACTTCATCGGTGGTATACACCTTTTTAAGATTATTTGTCTTGATCATAGTCTAACGCATTAAAGTTTCGAATATTGACATGGCTTACTCTATGTTTAGCACTTTATTTTCACCGAAAGAACCGTAATCAGAAGTTATCACGCGATCTCCCTCTTCGAGGCCGGATAACACCTCAAAATAATCGGGGTTTTGGCGTCCAAGCTGAATGTCTTGCCTTATCGCTTTATCGCCTTCTTCCGTAACTTTATATACCCAGTTACCACCGGTTTCCTGATAAAACCCCCCTCTATCCATTACTAATGTCGTTCCCGATTCCCCAAGCATAAGTTGAATGCGAAGCGATTGTCCGCGAGTAAGATCACCGGGGCTCTGATCCGCAAACTCCATATCTACCTTAAACTGGCCATTTTCCACAACAGGATATACCTTGGCAATCTCGAGGTGATGTGTCTGTCCATTATAATCAAACCTTCCTTTCAATCCTGTTGTAACTCTCGAGAGGTGATATTCATCTATTAGCACGCGCACCTTGTAGTTATCTAAAATATCGACTTGTCCAATTCGCTCACTTGATGCAATGGATTGTCCGGGATTAAGCTCAATAGTAGACAACTGGCCCGATATGGGGGCCGTCACCACCAAGCGATCTAAAATATTTTGAACGGCCTCTAAACTCGTCCACATACGCTCCAGCGACTGATCGATTTGCCGAAGCTGTTGACTCGATTTTATGGAATCCTGCTTAAATGATTCATAGATCAAATCGTACCGCTTTTGCTGATACTCATAATTTTCTCGTGTTTCAGAAAACTGTTGCTCGGCAATAAGATTTTGTTCAAATAGTTTCTTTTCGCGCTCATAATTGGACTCTATTATTTCGAGCTGATTTTCTGCCTGAGCCAATCGCTCTTTCAAACTCAGTGTATTCTGCTCAATGTTAAGACGCGAATTGCGTGTCTGGTTAATCTGATCATAAATAGCAGAGGTTTGTTGCAAAACATTAAGACGTAAGTCAGAATTGGAGAGAACAACAATCGTATCCCCCTGCTCTACCCTTGCACCAGACTCTTTATAAACTTTCTCAACCACTCCACCTTCTACTGCATCTAAATACATTGTTTGAATGGGTTGTACCGTACCCGTAACATGAATAAACTCCTGAAAAGAATCTTGTTGAACCGTGCTGATGCGTATAGTTTCCCTATCCACATTCAGGGTAGCGCGAGTATCCATAAAAACAAAGCTATACACAAACACGGCGATAAGAGCTATCCCACCGGTCAACATTCCCAGCTGCTTCTTATCCCAGCTATTTTTTTTGATTTTTTTATCCATTCCCTCACTGGAAATGCGCGAATCATTCTCAGTGGTCATTATTACGCCCTAAATTATTTTTCTTATTAACTAAGAATTGCCAAAACATACTACAGCCCGCAATCTACAAAGAGGTTTTTAGACCCCATTTGTTACAAAGAAATATATTTAAAACAGCCTACCGCATCATAACCGAATGCTATTCACCCAAAATATCATCAATTCGATTCTTTAATCTTCTGTCATATTCCTTTCGTTGGTGAGAAGGAACGGAGAAGTGATACTCAGGATTTGTAATAATTATTTTGGTCTGCTTATCACCCAGGCGTTCTACAATAACCTCTCCCTGGTCCTGCTGAACAGACTGATTATTAACAGCAACTTGAGAGTTAAAAATAATAGTATACTTCTTTCCATCATCCGACTTTTGAGCAAAGCTTATATTTAGCGAACTACTCCGAATGGCTTGCTCTACCGTCTCCACCATTGTATTAAAGTCATGGTTATAAGTAACAGCACGATCACCGGAGGTGTTTTCTAACGATCCACAACTTTGTAAAAGTAAAACTATGGCTAATCCTAATGTCCAAAATCGTATTTCTTGAAAATTCATATACAGTGTAAGTTAGTAGCTATAATATATATCCCCTGTATAGCTATTATAAAAAAATTGAACGTTACTTCTACATAAACTCCATTATGAGAATATTGAAACCCATAATATATCCTATTAACATATTTACCCAATTGAATACTTTTCGCCTTTTATCTCTCACCTCGTATATTTCAATGAACTAACAATCAATTTCGGGTTGCTACTTATGGCCAAAAAGCCGCTGCTTACGGTATCCATCGTTGTGCAAAATCATCGTGATGTTATCGAGTCTACCCTAACATCACTCTATGAAATTTCAGGAATACCTTTTGAACTTTTTATTGTTGATGACGGATCTACCGACAACAGTAATGAAGTTATACAATCAGTCCTTGATTACTACCAGCATGAACAAACCTTCTATTTTACCCATGATAAACCGGCAGGATTAGGCAATTCACTCAATGAGATTTTATCCCAGCGAAACGGTCGACTTTTCTGGGCTCCACAGACTATTGCTGAAATTGATATTGAACAACTAAGCCTCCGGCTGGAACAGCTTACCGAATCAACCGATAGTGTACTGGCACTTCAAAACCAAAAACTGCCAACCAGTTATAAAAAGTGGATTGATCTTATTCAGCAAAAGAACTGGCCCCAAAACGGTTCGTTTATCTGGGATTTATCAGCCCTTTCAACAGGCAACCGGTTCTTTAATCCCTATGTAAAAGAATTCCACGGACTTGAGCTTGCAGCACGGCTTGGTGATGTTTCGTCGATCAAAAGTACCAAAAGCTGGTTTTCTCCAAGCAGCCTTTTTGAAGCTACGGAACCCGACTTTATCCTTCGTCAAGAACTGCTATTAACCCTGCTTCGTCGCGCCGACTACGGCGGAAAAATGCGAGAAGCGATCCTTGATACCATCCAAGAGCTCCCCGCGAAATCAAAAAAATCATATGATAACGACCTGCTTAACGACGCAGTGCAGATGAAACAGGATGGGCGATTTAATTCGGCCCTGGAGCTTATCGAAGAGGTATTGGAACACAATCCAAGCCACAGTGGGGCACGCAACCTCAAAATCGAAATCCTTGAAAAAAAGCGCCGATATGTAGAGGCCTCGGAACTCAAGCACCAGGTTTCAAAATCTCAAAAGAAGCAAAAGCAGGAGAAAGAACAGCGGCAAGAAACAGCTCCCAAAACACATCAGCCATCGGATCCAGATGATGTTATCGTGAGCCTCATTATACCGACAACCACTTACGGCAAACCTGCCCTTGAACACTGTCTGCTTTCGGTTTCAGAGCATTGCGATACGTCTGAACTCGAGCTCATTGTAGTTGACAACGCCAGCTTGGATAACACGCACGATTATTTGGATGAACTCAAAGAAAAGAACTTTTTAAATTGCCGGGTGATCACCAACAAAAAGAACGTGGGCTTTGCCGCCTCCGTGAATCAAGCTATGGAGAAAATAAATGGGGATTATGCCTGTATCATCCATAACGATATTGAGTTTGTCGATGACGCTATATCCCAGCTTCGGGACTTGATGGAGTCTCACCCCAAGTATGCTATTGTAGGCCCTACGACAAACAAAACGTTGAATCCAGATCAATCTACTCAGAACGTACAAGAAGAAGATTCTGATCTCATTCGTGCAGAATATCTCGACAGTTTTTGTATGATGTTGCGCGCGGAGGCAAATTTGAGGATGGATGAGGCCTTCCAACTGGCATTTTTCGAGGATATTGACCTATGTTTCCAAGCGCGTTCCAAAGATTTCAAAGTCGGTATTGCTCCACACATCCAGCTAAAACACCACTTCGGCACTACCACATTTTCCCTGGATCTGGATACAGAAAGCGAACAATACTGGAAAAATGTGTCCTATTTTAATGAAAAATGGAATATTGATGTTTTTTCTGAGGATGAATTGAAGTCACTCAGCACATTCGATCAGCTGTTGGCCCTTGACGATCTGGTAAATCCATTGTTCCCGGAACCAAAAATCCAACAGTATTTTGAACAGCTTTTTACCGATGAGTTAAAAACAGAAATCTTAAATACCCAGCACGACGAGGAAACACTTTGTAAGCTCGTACACCTCTTTATGGTGATGGAGGAGCGCGAAATAATGCGTCATCTCGAAGACAAGCTCAACAACATTGATATTCCTGCACCACTCATCTATCAACTGGTGCGTTTTTATTTCAACCGTAATATCTATTCGCGGTGTACACACTATCTCAGTCAACTTAAACCACAAAATGATTCGCTGCGCGCTGATTTATATCGTCTTGCTATCCTTGTTGAAAACAAAGATCTCGACGGGGCTATACCTAAGCTAAAAGAGCTGATGGATCACGCACCTGCAAATCCGATGCTTTATAAACTGGCCGGTGATATCCACAAGTTTAGCGGAAATAAAGAAGAAGCAATCTCTTTTTATGATCTAGCAGAACAAATAAATCCTTTTGAGTTTACCAATGAAGAGAAAGATGCCTTTGGATTTAAACTCTAAAACAACTGCTTTAAAAGAATGGGCAAAAAAAGAAAGACCCCACCGATCAAGGTAGGGCCTCCACTATTCATCAAGAGAGACGCCTAAAAAGGCGCCTTGTAAAATCATCAATTATTTATAGAGTTCAAAATTTAAAACAGATTGAATGCCATCAATCTTGTTATTCACCGACCATTATCTCTACCGTATTCAATAGTTTCTTCAAACCCTCCGCTGTATCCAGCTTATCCCTTTTCTCATAACTTTTAATGAGATTTCGAATACATCGAGAAAGAATATCCTCTTCACTGCTGTTTTGAAAATGTGCAGTGCGGGGTTCTACTCCATTCTGCTTCAAAAAGTAATAACATTGATCATAGGTAACGACTTTCCCATGGTCAAAGGGATCAATCAAGATTTCTTCGTTCGCCGTTTGATACTTCATCATGAAGTGGATCGGCATGTTGATTCCATAAAATGGAAGATCCAGACGACGCGCAATAAATAACACAATGAGAGCCAACGAAATAGGCAACCCCTCCCGCCGATCGATCACACGATTCATATAGGAGTTGTGCGGATTATAATAGTCATTCGTACTGCCGCTAAACTCCAACTCCTCAAACACAAAGTTTAGAACTCTATGCATTTTCTGTGTCTCACTCAACGAGTACCGAACATCATCGGCAATAATATCAGCAAATCGATCGAGCTTTTTCTTGTATTCTCTTTCGCGCAGCGTGGGGTTATCAAATCGAGACAAGATAAACACGGCGCTTTCCAGCTGTTTCATACTCGTGAGCCCGCCCTCGAGTACGTCCATAAAATCCTGCTCTACGCTTCCAAAGGTAATATGCTGAATAATCTCATTAATGAGTTCCCGTGATTCGGCATCAGTGGTCTCACTTTTTTGTTGATCAAGCAGCGGAACCGCCGTTTCCCCAAGTTCAAATAAGCGACTGCGAACTTGCGACTTCACATATGGATCCGGATCATCCAACAAATAAACAAGAGATTCTATTTCTGACTTCTTAGCTGACATTATACTGGGGAATAAATTCTATTTACCATCTGATTACTGTTTGAAACAGCATTAACCTTAAAATCGTGCGATTAAAATAGAGAAAAAGTTTTTGGATTATCTACCTAAATCTCAATTTAAATATTGCCTGTTCAACACGTATATTTGGCCATGAGTAATATCCTTATCGGCCAACTTTTTAATCTACTTAATAAAAAATATTCATGAAGTTATCCGTTACCTCCGAAACCGGATTATTAAAAAACGTTATTGTCCATACTCCCGGCAAAGAAGTTTCACTGGTTAATCCCGAGCTCAAAGATGAACTTCTTTTTGATGATATCATTTTTGAAAGCGACGCGCGCAAGGAGCATCTAGACATGCTAAAAGTTTTTAAAGCTGCCATGCCCGAAGATGGCGAAATTCATGAAATTACGGATCTGTTTGGCCAAGCTCTGAATACAGAGGCTGCTCGAAAATACTTTATTGAGCAGCTGATCAAGCGACTACCGGAAGAAAACCTAAAAGCCATTGAACAAAGCTTGCATGATCTTACAGCTAATGAACTGCTGCGCTTTGTGATCGACGGTGCCACTCCCTCCATCCCCAACTTTAATATGCATCCAACTCCGAACCTTTTATTTACTCGGGACCTGGCTGCTGTGGTAAATGAAAGCATTCTTTTGTCACGTCCTGCTAAAAAAGCACGCGTTCGGGAAGCAGTGCTTATGGAAACACTAATTAAGTTTCACCCGTTATTTCAGGATATTAAAGAGAAGACCATAAAAATTTCAGATCAAGAATCTATTGAGGGGGGCGACGTTCTTGTTGCTTCTGATAAGGTAGTGCTTATAGGCATGAGTGAACGCACCTCATTCAGCGGATTAATGAATGCTACCGAGGGATTGTTAGAGCGAGGCATTGACCATGTTCTTGCCGTTGATATTCCCAAGCAACGCTCCTCCATGCATCTGGATACTATTTTCACCTTTGCCAGTGAAACCGAATGCGTAGTTTTTCCTCCGGCGATTACCGAACGCAGTAATAACGTGGTTGCTCTGCGATCACAAAACGGAACTATCATTTCGGAATCTAAACCTTCATTAAAAGATGCCCTTGAGGAACTGTTGGATCGTAACTTAACGTTCATTAATTGCGGAGGGAGTCAGCGTACCAATCAATTTCGTGAACAATGGACTGACGGTGCTAACGTTTTTGCAATAGCACCCGGCGTCATAGTTGGATATGAACGAAACACTAACACTTTTAATGAGTTGAAGGAACATGGTTATCAACTGATGAATCAATACGAATTTATCGAGGAATACAATAACATCCCCTTTGATCCTACAGACAAAAAAATTGCCATCAGTTTTTTAGGCCACGAACTCTGTCGTGGTCGCGGCGGCGCTCGATGTATGACTATGCCTATAGCAAGAAAATCCTAAAACATAGCAGCACCTTTGGATAACAAACCCACCACTGAGACTACAAGATTTCAAATAAGTGACTTTACTGCCAAACCTACCATTTGGGAAACCATGCAGCGCGACCTTGATTCCCAAACGGTAACCAAACATCTGGCTTTATTTTTAATCACCGTTCTTACTGTTTCACTTGCAGGAGCAGGCTTTGTAGGTTTCGAACCCTCATTGTTTCCTCTTGCCCTCCCAACCCTACCCGACTTTTACCGCGGCCTCCTTTTTGCCGGCCTCCTTTTAGGATTTCTGGGGGTGCATGAATTCGGCCATTACTTTGCAGCACTCTATCATCATATTAAAGTAACGCTGCCCTATTTTATTCCCATCCCATTAGGTATTGGCACGGTCGGCGCAGTCATCCGCATCAAACAAAAGATTAACGACACCTATAAAATGTTTGATGTTGGAGCCGCCGGCCCATTAGCTGGGTTTATCGTGTCTTTGGGAGTCTTGCTGTACGGATTTTCGACATTGCCCGATCCTTCTTTTATACAAAATTTTGCTGGTCACGAAGCAGTCAAAGAATACGTAGCCCAATATGGGGTCTTTCCCGACAACCCGCCGCAAGAAACAAACGGTAATGTCTTAATTGTTGGAGATACGCTGCTCTACAGCTTCCTGGCTTCATTATTTGAAAATGTACCGCCCATGTGGGAAATGTATCACTATCCCTTTTTATTTGCGGGATGGCTGGGACTCTTCTTTACGGCACTTAACCTAACACCTATTGGTCAGCTCGATGGAGGACATATTTTGTACTCGCTAATAGGGTTTGAAAAACACAAAACTGTAGCACGTATCTTTTTTGCCGTGCTTGTTACGCTTGGTGGAATCGAAGCCATCCCATTCATCCATCTATCTCTTGGAGAATTTGATTCCAGTTACGGTTTGTTAAGCTGGGCAATTTGGGGCGGCGTATTAATGATGCTGCTCCGCAAAGCCTTCCGCGACGATATCAACTGGACTTTACCTGTCTGGATGACCTCGTTAGCAGCCACCGCACTTTATCTGTTTTTAGTTGTGGGCAACATCACCACATCCGGTTCATTAATCTGGGTCGTCTGGTCATTTTTTATCGCCTATTTTGTGGGCATTGAGCATCCGCCGGCCCTGCGCGAACGTGAACTTGATCCCACCCGTAAATTCTTGGGCTGGCTCAGTATGGCTATTTTCGTACTCTGCATTAGCCCCAATCCACTGTATTTGATCTAATAATCGTTATCTTTACCCCTTTTAACCGCAAAACCTAATCCTTCTATTTTGATGCGTTACCTATTCCTTTCAATCATTGCTCTACTTTTTATTTCATGCTCAAATGAGACTCCTGAAAATATCTCTGATCGGGTGAATCAACTCATCGCTGAAGACAATTATACCCAGGCGTTAGATATCTTAGAAAATGCTAACCCTGAACAAACAGATGCGGATTTGCCCCGACTTAAAGAAAAGACCTATCTTAATTACGGTCTGTACCTAGAGTACCGGGGACCGGAAGACAGCACCATGCGTGACCGAATGACTTCTGCACTGGAACAATTTATAGAGGTGCTCAAACTAAATCCTGACAACGAAAAGGCTCGACAGGAGATCCGACAAATAATGGGTATATACAACACTATGCCAGATAAATCACCCGGCAACGATATTATTTCAGAGTTGAATGAACTGGGATTTGATTATTAGAAAACGGCAGAAGTAAAGTGGCAAATGTGAACGAGAATTACCTTTCTTTTCACTTTTGTCATCTGCTTTTACACGGTCTGGCTAAAGCTTATATTAATATAATGATACATTCTCAATAAAAGTATATCAATCAAACAATAAGCATGTCCAACAACTCCAATCCAACTATAAAAAACCGCAAGGCACGGCACGATTATCATATTGAGGAAACCTACGAAGCCGGTATCGTATTACGGGGAAGTGAGGTAAAATCACTTCGTGAGGGTAATGCCAGCCTTAGTGAATCTTTTGCATACCTGAAAGATGGGGAGGTTTGGTTACGGGATATGTATATAAAACCATATAAAGAAGCTTCCTATACCAATCACGACGAAAGACGTGAGCGCAAACTGCTTCTAAACAAAAGAGAAATTGCCGATCTTGATAAAGCAGTTTCTCAGAAGGGATACACTATTGTACCCCTCAAACTTTATTTCAAAAAAGGATATGCAAAAATCCTGCTCGGTATAGCACGCGGTAAACAAAAACATGACAAGCGCGAAGACATCAAAGAACGAGATACCAGACGCGAACTGGAACGCAAGTACAAAGGCACCTACAAAGTTAACATGTAACCTGCTTTGCCATGTTCGGGTTTAAAAAATGGCGGCGAAAACGTCTCCTCAAAAAGGGGCTTCCAGATGACCGGCTTGCGATATTAGAAAAGAACGTCCCGTACTATCATTCTCTACCCGATAAACTACAGAAAAAGCTGATTGGACTGACACAAATTTTCCTGGACGAAAAGCGTTTCGAAGGATGTGCCAGCCTTGAAATCACAGATGAGATTAGAATAAGCATTGCTGCCCAGGCCTCTATACTCTTACTGGGAACCGAAGATCTCTCTTACTTTTATGAAGATTTACGGTCGGTGCTCGTATATCCCAAAGAATACGTAGCTAAAGTAAAACAGCGGAATAACGGAATTTTTGTCGAAGAGGGTTTTGAACAACGCCATGGCGAAGCTTGGTCGCATGGCTATGTTGTGTTAGCCTGGAACGAAGTTCAGCAAGGTGCATCTGATATTCACGACGGACAAAACTTGGTATTCCATGAATTTGCTCATCAGTTGGACTATGAGTATGGAGCTACGGATCAGATAGAACAGGATTATGGCGACTCGCATTTTTTATCCTGGGCCCGAATTCTGGGTAAAGAATACCGGCAATTTCTAAAGACTATTGAACAAAACCAGCAGACTCTTATTGATGACTATGGCGCTACCAATCCTGCAGAATTTTTTGCCGTTGTCACAGAACTCTTTTTTGAGAAACCAAAGGGGCTTAAGAGCAATTATCCACAACTCTACAGCCAACTCAGGGAGTTTTATCAACAAGATCCCGCCCAGTATTATAGTAGTTGAGCTAATATAGTAGTTTTGAAAAAAGTAATCTTTCGAGATTAACATTTAGATATTTGTCTTCGTCTCCCAAAAGACAAAAGGCCATCCTCTCGGACGGCCTTTTGATATATTTACTCGGGATGATCTGTAAGCCGAATTCTGTATCCCGACGGTATCGGGATGGTAATCATTTATCTGGTCCCCAAATCACTTTGGGGCTCGAGCACTCTACCCGGCTGTATTGCGACGAGCGGCGCACAGCCTGCATGAGCTTGCACCCCGTGAGGTTTGCCCTGCCTCCGAATGTTACCACCGGAGCGGTGAGCTCTTACTTCACCTTTTCACCTTTTCCCTCCCAACGAATCGGGAAGGTAGTCTATTTTCTGTGGCACTGGCTATCCCGAAGACTCGGGATCTTCCCGTTAGGAAGCACGGTGCTCGTTGGTGTTCGGACTTTCCTCCCACCTAGGGTGGGCGATTACCCGATCATCCCAATAGTTCCTTCCATAACATTAAAGAACCGAAATCTATCTACAAACGAAAAAGATGCACAACATCGTATAAAATGCTGTACATCTATAAAAACAGTCAGACTATAAAAAACGTTCTACAGCGTAAGCTCTTCCTTGGCATTTTCAAAAAATGAGGGATGCACTACAATACGACCGCTGTTTTCATCAATGATAATCTTATTCTTTTTGCGAACTTCAACTTGGGTCTGCGGAGGTAGAGCCATACCCAATGCTGCTCCCCGTTCCATAGGTACAACTGCCAAGCCATTTGAAAGCCCATCACGGAGACGCTTATAGCTTTTTAGATAGCGCTCGTCGATGTTTTCTTCTACTTCCTCACGCTTCTCTAAAAGCATGTCTTCCTCTTTCTGGGTATCCTTCTTTACCTCTTTTAGATTTTCTTTCTTCTCTTCGTGCAGCGATTTAACATCATCAAGCTTTTCTTGAAGCTCATCCATCTCAGGATCAATCTCTTCAAGACGTTTCTCTATCTCTTCTAAGCGAGACTCTGAGTTTTCGATCACTTGCTTTTGTGATTCAATCTCTTTCGTCAGCGCATCATATTCGCGATTGTTACGCACCGACATCTGCTGTTCTTCATACTTTTCCATCTTGTTCTCAGCATCCTTGATCTCGAGCTCGAGGTTATCTCTTTCAACTTTCAGCTCTTTCTTCTCTTCCTCAAGGCGACTGATTTTCGCTTCCAGCCGATTAATGTCCGTTTCAATATCCAGAATCTCTTCCGGCAAATCGCCACGCAGCTGCTTAAGCTCGTCTATTCTGCTGTCGATATATTGAAGATTTGCTAATTGTTGTAGTACTTCTTCCATAAATTAGATTACGTCGTTTATTCCTGCGGATTTTGTTTAACATCAGGCAAATATACCTGCATTGGATTGGTGATTACTTCGGTTTCAAGAACTTCCAGGTCTTCAAATGCCTCAGTAAGTTCTTGCTGAAGAGCCGCCACCACCGGCACTTCACTTTCATAATGGCCTACATCGACCAGTAAAAAATTATCTGTATCAGTAAAATAATCGTGATATTTTATATCGGCGGTAACAAACGCCTGAGCTCCTTCGGCAATAGCATTTCCGGCAAGTGAAACACCCGCGCCGCCACAAACAGCCACTTTTTTGATACGATCAACGGACCCCGAAAAGCGAACGGCTTTCACATCAAGCTCCTTGGCTATCGTATCCAGAAACTGCTCTTGGGTCAATCCCTTATCCCGATAAAAACCAACGACCCCCATACCTACATTTTTCGACGGGCTGGCAACATCCATTACCTGAAAATTGCCATGATGTAACAGCCCGTTCTTTTCAAGCTCTTTCTCTAAATCAGCAACATGGTGTTCGTCAATAATTGCCTCATAGGTGTACTGATGGTCTTTTTTTCCTTCCACCTTATAATAATGCGCTTCCTCAGCCGAATAATAGTTCAATAATTTAAGCACAGAATCACTATCGGAATGACCGGTTGTCAGTACAATTTTCCGGCTGATATTGTAGCTGTTATCAAGGAACTTCAGGTTTTCAAGTCCCAGCTCTTTGGCCAATACAAAAGAAACTCCATCGAGAGCTGCATCGAGGTTAGTATGGGCAGCAATCAATCCTATATCATTCTTAATGAGTTTAAAAATAATTTTACCCTGCTCATTGGTAGGATTGATCCGATCAATACTTTTAAAAATAAGAGGATGGTGTGCAACAATCAGATCGCAATTATTTGCAATCGCTTCATCAACAACATCCAGCGTGACATCTAAACAGGTGAGAATTCTTGACACTTGCTGGTGCGGGTCGCCGACAAGCAGACCTACATTATCGTAGTCGAGTTTTGTGCTGGGCGGAGCCCACTGATTTAGGAAGGTGGATATATGCCGAACCTGAATATTCATTTGGGTTATCGGCCTCCGTGCTTTAAAGTTGCGGTTCTACAGCACCTGAGGCGATGTAAAAATATATCAGAGTCGAAATAAAAAATACTCAGTGTGTGAACTATCAATTTACATTCGATTCTTTAATTCAGACTCACAAAATACCATTTTAATACCTTTCTTAAAAGCTTATTTTTAAAGTGATATATGGTTGTTTATCAATCAATATCAACATTTAGCTTAATTTAAATATACCTGAAAACTGGACGTTTATGCCCGAAGACATTTGTAATAATATTAAGGAACTTCAAAACAGAATAAACCAAGCTTGTAAAAGCGCAGGTCGCGATGCGGATGAAATAACACTTGTTGCCGTTAGCAAAACAAAACCCCTTGAGGATATTAAATCAGCCTACAAGTGCGGCCAAATCCATTTTGGTGAGAACCGGGCTAAGGAATTGCAAGATAAAATGGATGAATATGAGAATGAAGAAATACAGTGGCATATGGTCGGCAACCTTCAGACCAACAAAATAAAATACATGGTTGAGCGGGTGAACTGGATCCACTCTATCGAAAAGAGCAAGTATCTACGCGAAATTGAAAAACGGGCATCACGTATTGACCGTGTCATTAACACCTTGATACAAATTAATATCAGCGGGGAAGAACAAAAAAGTGGCTGTGAACCCGGAGATCTAAAAGAGATCCTCGAATATGCACAAGGCCTTGACCATGTACAGGTACGCGGACTCATGGGGATGGCAACGTTCGTTGACCCTGAAGAAGTGGAAAAAGTGCGCCCCGAATTTAAGATGCTCAAAAAAATAAGAGATGAACATCGCAGCTATGAATCAGGCAATGTACAGCTCGATGAGCTTTCTATGGGTATGACAAATGATCTGGAAATTGCCATACAAGAAGGTTCTACCATGCTGAGGGTGGGCCGTGCTATATTTGGCGAACGTAACTACTGATCAAAAATATCGTTATAAAACCTTTCAATCTTATTGAGATTTAGTACATTACAAAAGGTTAACTAAAATAACGCTTATTATGGCAGCATGGATCTGGGTACTTATACCGCTGGTGGCAATCATAGGGGGATTTATCATTGAGTATCAAAAAAACAAGATGACGATGATGAATAAAAGCCGACAGAATGAGGAAGAGGTCGAAGACCTCCGAAAACTGGTTAACTCCTTAAAAGGTCGGATCGAAAACCTCGAAGCCATTGCTGCCGGGGAACCTGATGACTTTTCTACCGGGGCAGGCCGAGGGATGGAAGAAATTGAAATTGACGAAGGCTCAACCGTTGAAGAGAACAAACAGGAAGTTTCTAATATTGCAAATAAAAAGCGTAATAAATCATGAGTGGACCAGAATTTATTGTAGCTATTGTTGCGATAAGTTGCGCCACGGGATTGCTGAAAAAGTGGATGGATAATCGCCATTGTGGGACCGACACCACAAATAAAGAGGAACTGGAAGAGCTTCACCATGCATTTGAACAACACAAAAAAGAGATGCAGAAACGAGTTCAAAATCTTGAGGCTATCGTAGCTGATGAAGAAGAGGATGACGAAAAAGAACCAAACTATCGTCACGTTGAAACTTCATCCTCGGACAGCACCCTCACAAATGATCTTCAACAAAAAGAAAAGGTTTAGCTATGAGTTTTGAAGAAATGGTAGTAGCACTGGTAGGGTCAATTGGTGCCTTTGCTTTAGTGGGATTCTTGGCCGCAAAGACCTTTGGACTTATTAAAACATGGATCAACCGAAAGAAGAGCGGAGTACCCGAAGAGGAATTCAACCGCCTGGCACGTGCGTTCATGGAACATAAAAAAGATACACAGCGCCGTATTCAAAACCTTGAGGCAATAATTACTGATGAGGATTCCACTGAAAGTTTACAAGAGGAAGATTCATCAAAACAAATTGAAGCGCCAAAAGAAAGTATAGAGTTTGATGACTCCGAGAATGTATCGGAAAAATCAGAATCTAATGGTAACAACGAAAATAATTTGCGGAACATGCTGCGGGAATAGCATGTTAAACTAACCACTTTATTTGACAGACAGCCAATACCTATTATGAAATTAACAGCTCTCGAAATAAAACAGCAGGAATTTGACAAGTCGCTGCGTGGCTACGACAAAGATGAAGTACAGGCGTTTCTAAACCTGATGTCGAATGAGTGGGAACACATGGTGGCGAAAAACCGTGAGCTCGAAACCCGTATCGACGAGCTCGAGGAAAAACTCAAGCATTACGAGCGTGTTGAAGAGGCCCTTCACGAAACGCTGCAAACCGCAAAAGAGTCAGCAGAACAAAAACTGACAGGAGCCCGTAAAGACGCCCGTAACAAAATTGAAAAAGCCGAAATGGAGGCTGAATCTATTATTCGCGAAGCCACCCAGCAGCGACAACAAGTACGGCAAAGTATCATCCGATTGCTTGATCGACGAAAAGAAATTATTAGCGGTATCCGATCCTACCTGGAAATGGCTCAGGAATCACTGGAACAGTTTTCCAAAGATGAGGCAGCTCTTTTTGATCTACCCGCCGAAGAAGATGAGTTTTCTGAAAAACTTAGCAAACAGGCCAATCGCCGTAGCAAAGCTCTCTTTGATGAAGATGATAAACAGCTCGATGACGAGGGCCAAAGCATGCCCCCCGGTAGCGAAAATATTGATGATTTAATTGACGAGCTTGACTAACTTTCAGGACATTTCATATCTACTATAATAGTACTTACCAGTAATTGTCATTTCCTATCTACGTAGGCTTTTTATATTTTCTGTAACCTTTTTGAACCATTAAGCTTACTGTATTTATGCAAAGAGATACCGTTGAAGAATTTCGAAGAAAACGTGATGAAGCCCTTTCCTTTCTTAAAAAGCAAACTGACGAACAACCGGATTATTTAATCATCCTCGGAACTGGTCTTGGTCGATTGGCCGATGAAATCGATGTTGTTGACAGTATTTCCTATTCAGACATCCCACACTTTCCCGACTCAACAGTAGAAGGCCATGCCGGAAAACTCCTTTTTGGATCTCTCAATGGCAAAAAGGTCGTAGCTATGCAGGGGCGCTTTCACTATTACGAAGGCTACTCCATGCAACAAATTGCCTTCCCCCCTCGCGTGCTCAATGCTCTGGGTGTCAAAACACTCATCGTCAGCAATGCCTGTGGCGGAATGAATCCCAACTATTCCCGCGGTGACATCATGCTTATTAACGACCATATCAATATGTTTGGGGATAATCCCCTGATCGGCCCCAATGATGATGAGCTCGGTCCGCGTTTTCCCGACATGAGTGACCCATATACAAAAGACTTGCGGGAAGTGGCAGAAAAAGTAGCCTTGGAAAAGGGGATTAAAATGCATGAGGGGGTTTATTTAGCCCTTAGCGGTCCAACGATGGAAACAAAAGCTGAATACCGATTTCTTCGAAACATTGGTGCTGATGTAGTTGGCATGAGCACCGTCCCGGAAGTTATTGCTGCCGTTCATATGGGTATGGATGTCCTTGGCATTTCAGTGATTACCGATGAATGCTTTCCCGACGCCCTTGAACCTGTTGATATTGAGAAAGTATTGGAAGCTGCCGGTGAAGCGGAACCAGACATGACTGAGGTAATCACCGGAGTACTACAACAACTTTAATACCCTAACCATAAAATTCAGCTCTAATGTCATATCCCTACAGCCGTATTTTTCTGATTGGTTTTTCAATTCTGCTATTGAGCTGTAGTACCTCAGATAAGACTAAGTCTGCACCGGAAGTAACCAAAGAAAATGTAAAAGTGGTGACCGAAACCACTCCTGCTATTATCGGTGGATTAGAAGCTCTTTATCAGCAGTTAAAATACCCTCCAAATACCTCAAAACAGACATCAACCATAACATTAGAAGCCAACATATTGGTTGACAAGGAGGGCAAGGTAGAGCAAGTTTCATTTGAAAAAGATAAATACTCCCAGTACAAAAAAGCTGCTCGTGAAGCCATCTATGCTGTCAGATTCGTACCAGGCAAACGCAATGGTGAAGCTGTGGATATGTTTATAACTATTCCGATTCAGTTCAACGCTCGATAAAATAAGAGAACTTACTTTTTTAAGTCGGAAAAGTTACCGGCAAAAATTTATATCAATTTTAATTTGAAAAGCGTTAATTTACAGAGAATCTATTTTTAAAAAGAGGATGTAAGCAAACAATCCCCTATCACCCAACCTTAATCCTATGTTTAACGGTGATTTTAATGATGATATTTGGGATGAGCATCAATGGGCATCTCACCTGAATGAAATTGAACGAAAGAGTTCCCGGCTGCGAAAGTTCATTATTCCTGAACACTCCGGCGACATTCCCCGGTGGCTAAAGCTTCTGCAGGAGAGCTCAGACGAGTTTGATGCAGTGGACGCCTTTATTGAAGAAGAACTGCTCATCGACGAAGCCTATTTCCCCGGCGAAGACGACGAAGAGATCGATGATGACGATGAGGGCGAAGAAGAGTGGGAAGACTATTTGTTTGACGATTTTGAGGACGATTTCTTTCTTGAGGAAGACGACGAGTATAATGACTTTGACGCCGGTGAAGAATGGAAAGAACTCAGTGACGACTTTGCAATGTCGAATATGGGATCAATCGATACGCTCTACATATACAACACATCTCGCACCCTGGCAGCCACCGTACTTCAATGGGCCGAAACCATTAACCCCAAGAATATTACGCCCGATTTTAATGAATTCATCGGCAATGTTTTAAAAATAGGAGCCAAAATTGCCGGCGGATACAGTTTTGGATTTGATCGCAACTTTCTCGGCGGCAATATCGCCTACACCAAAAAAGCGCTGTATTGTTCCAATGATGCTCTGATGATTTTACAGCGTGATCTAAAGGGAAGCTCGTACATCACCCAAAAGAAGTATTATTACTTTCACGAACAACTCTTTACACTCCGCAATGACATTGGCATTTACATCCAAGAATTGCGCGAGGAATTCCATAACGGGATTTAATAAGTGCTGAGGTGCAAAGTGTTGGAGTATAAAATTACTCCAACACTTCAACACTCTCTACTTCTAATCCCAAATAGCTACTTCTCGATTCCCTTCTGAATCCGAACTTCCGCGGAACATGCCGTTGGTATTCATATCCATATAAATATTTCCATACTTATCTACTGCAATCATTCCGGCCTCTCCGGGATTCAGTACATCCTGTAGCAAATAGTCCCCGGCTTCCTCCAATGTTGCAGGCTTGTACTTCATATATGCACTTACCGTATGTCCGGATACAGCGCGCATAATTTTTTCACCCCAGCCGGTCATCGAAACCGCCACTAAATCGCTGGCATAAGTCCCACTACCGATGATAGGCACATCGCCTACACGACCGAACTTCTTATTCGTCATTCCGCCCGTTGACGTTCCCGCAACAATTTGTCCATTCTTATCAACAGCCACACAACCGACCGTACCAAACTTTTCTCCGTCGGCATATAATGCGGTTTTATCTTCATAGGGAACAAGACTCGACTGCTTGCCATCATCTTCTTTCTCTTGTTCCAAAGCTCGCTGCAAAGCTTTATATCGAGATTCAGTATAAAAATAGTCTTGATCTACTCGTTCCACTCCTACCTTATCTGCGTACCTTTCGGCTCCTTCCGTAGCAAACATCACATGTTCAGAAGTCTCCATCACCTTTCGGGCAAGAGTGATAGGGTTCTTTACCGTTTTGACGCCCGTTACGGCTCCGGCCTCACGCGTATTTCCAATCATAAATGCGGCATCCAGCTCGTGTTCACCGTCATGTGTAAACACAGCACCTTTACCGGCATTAAAACGAGGATTATCCTCCATATAGTTAATGACCTTTTCCACTGCATCTTCAGCAGAACCACCATTTGATAAGATATCCTCTCCAATTGTCAGTGCTTCATCCAAATCATCAAAATAAGCCTGCTTAACCGAATCGGGACGATCTTCAGAAATAGCACCCGCCCCACCATGCAATGCCAATGCCCAATCCTTCTTCTGTTGCTGTTCCTGCTGGCCATCTGATTGCGTACATCCTACAACAAGCACAATAGCCAACAAACCAATAAATTTTTTCCCTAATCCCATATCAATATGTCCTTTAGTTAATATTTCACAGTTGCAAAATTATAAGCACCGCAGATCTCATTTCAAAGCTCCTCAATTAGTTATAACATCATTTAATAGCTGTAAGGTTTAACCTGCTTATCGGTCATACTAATGTGGGTATTCATCAAATATATCAATTTCCTTTCGCATCCTATCCTGCAGTCAGGATTGCACTTTTACTGGCGCTGGGGATCATTGTAGATTATCAGGTTGATCCCACGCTATCTGGTTGGGCACTTATTTTTGGAGTGGCTGCTTTACTGTACTTAATATCGGAAATTGCTTTCCGCAAAACTTTAAATAATCATATCGATACTCTTGTTATCCTATCATATTTAGGAATCATTGTTAGCTTCGGTGGCACATGGCATTCTTTCTGGGATTATCGTGATCGCCCCGAAAAGGCCAAAGTTATTAATGCCTACACTTGGGAAGAACTTAGATTTAGCGGGACCATCCAGCAGCTTAAACAAACCAGTACCGGCAAATTTCAGGTCGATGTTAATATAGATACCACCATTTTTCCTGATAATCTTATCTGGGATAAATCATATCAGTTACGCGCTGTACTCGATCCCGCCGATATTGATCTCCCCTCCAACTTTAAGCTGGGAAACAGGATAACTTTCGAGGGTACTGTGTATCCACTTGAAGAAAAAAGGAATCCGTCCCAGTTTAACTACAAACAATATCTTGCCTCTCAAGGCATCTACAGCCAAGTAGGAATGCAACAAATCATCTCTATAACTCCAGTCCATAGTATTTGGCGGTGGAGTTTTTTCAGAAAACACGTACTCAATACTATCGATGCCAACTTCAGCAACCAAAGTTCTCCGCTGGCCAAAGCCCTGTTAATCGGGTATAAAAACGAGCTGGCACGAGAAGATAAAATCTCGTTTTCGCGGGCCGGACTTTCCCACATCATGGCCGTATCAGGCTTGCATGTAGGATTTCTACTCTTTCCCTTCTGGTTGGTAATTCCCTTCTTTTGGACATTCAAATATGGGAAACATATCGGGATTAGCCTGCTTATTGTCACGCTATTTCTTTACGCCGGGCTTACAAATTTTTCTCCCTCTGTAACCAGAGCTTCATTAGTAGGCATACTATTGGCTTATGGCAAGCTGTTTCATAAAGTGCGTGACTCTAAGAATCTGACGGCTGTCGCAGCACTTATCATTTTGTTAATCAACCCGTCAGACCTGTTTTCTATCGGGTTCCAGCTCTCTTTTGGGGCCGTTTATATTATTTTGTTAACCGCACCTGTTATTCAAAGATGGTTGCCTGCTTGGATTCGTTTCCGCTGGTACGGCAAGCCTCTCATGATCATCATTATTTCATTTATTGTTCAAATTGGCTTATTCCCTTTACTTGCCTATTACTTTGGGGAATTTTCCCTCATAGGCCCTCTGGCAAATGCATTTGTCATTCCTTTTCTGGGAATCGCCGTTCCTTTTGGGTTGGCCGTACTTTTACTCAACCCTTTTGCACCAGATTTAGCCCAAACCCTGAATTATCCCGTGGATATATTCTTGCAATGGCTCCACCAGTTTGTAGACATTGCTGCCAACCTACCATGGAGCTGGGTTCAAGTTCACGTTGACAGTCTACTATTTTTCGGAATATGGATTGTCATCATCTTTTTAATTGCCTCTCTTCGCATTCCCAAACTTCGGTGGAAGTTTTTAATCCTACTTTTATTAGTCTGCTGCCTTCATCAGGGAAGCCGGATTATTCACAAACTTAATCCTGCTACACTAAGCCTTACGTTTTTTGATGTAGGACAAGGTGATGCCGCGCTCGTTACCACTCCAAACAACAAACATTTTCTAATTGATGTTGGTCGCTGGCAACCTGATTACAATAGTGCAAAGTATATTATCATACCCCACCTGAAAGAAGAGGGCATCAATAAGCTGGATGCCATTTTTCTTTCCCATCCCCATGCAGATCATATCGGTGGCATTCTTGAAATTATTGATTCTGTACCGGTTGATACAATTTATAACTCAGGAACAGACTATAATTCAACACTTTACAAAACATACAATCAAAAGGCTTTTGATCATGGGATTCCTACCAAATCCCTACACGCCGGTGAGCAGATCTTCATTGATCCAGCAATAAAGGTATTCATTTACGGTCCCCAGGAATCTGTCTCTCAATCAAACGTCAACAATCGCTCGCTGGTTATTGAACTCATTTATGGAGACACGGAATTCCTTTTCATGGGGGATGCTGAACACAAGCAAGAAGAGAAACTCTTGACAAATTATCCTAAAATGATGGACACTGACTTCCTCAAAGTTGGTCATCATGGCAGCAAAACCAGCTCCGGCTCTTCCCTACTTAAATCAACTACTCCTCAGATAGGTGTTGTCTCAGTGGCAAAACATAACCGATTTGGGCATCCGCATACCCAGGCATCTATCAGATTACAACGGTATATTCCTACCGTATACTATACCAGTCTGGAAGGGGCCCTACAACTTTATTCCGATGGCAAAAACATCTATAAGCATTAAACACGCTTAAAATTCTATATACCCCAAATCATCATTCCATCGTATGAGAAAAAGAGTTGGAATCTGATCACTAAAACTTTTTATTTATATGGTTTGAGAAAGCATCTATTTATCCTTAAGTAATTTTTATGGCCGAAAAGGAACGACCAAGCTTCGAAGAGGCTTTACAAAGACTAGAAGACATCGTTAATCAACTTGAAGACGAGTCTATTTCACTGGAAAAGTCCATTGATCTCTACGAAGAAGGAATCAAACTATCTAAAATTTGCACAGAAACACTTGAAGAAGCCGAACTACGTATCAAGAAAGTAGCGGATCAACATACCGATGATAACGAAAAAGAATAACTAAGTATGGAATTTGAAAAAGTAACTCCTGGCCCTCTTTTAGCAGAAATTGATTCGCCTGATGATCTTAAAAAACTGGACCCCGAGCAACTTGTAGATGTATGTGATGAGCTCCGTGATTTTATTATAGATATCGTATCTATTCACGGCGGGCACTTTGGAGCCAGTTTGGGAGTGGTAGAAATGACGGTGGCCCTTCATTATGTATATGATACTCCTGAAGACTTATTGCTTTGGGATGTAGGTCATCAAGCATATGGACACAAAATTCTTACCGGGCGTCGTGATAACTTCCATACTAACCGCAAATATGGCGGACTTTCTGGCTTCCCTAAGCGCAGCGAAAGTAAATACGATACCTTTGGTGTAGGCCACTCCAGTACTTCTATTTCAGCCGGACTTGGAATGGCTGTATCCCGCGACATTGATCAATCTGGCAAAAAGGTCGTCTCTATAATTGGTGATGGAGCCATGACCGGTGGACTTGCCTACGAAGCCATGAATAATGCCGGCGCCATGAATTCTGATATCCTGGTCATCCTGAACGACAATAATATGTCGATTGACCCCAACGTGGGGGCAATGAAAGAGTACTTAACAGATATTACGACCAGCAAAACATTTAACAAGCTGCGCGACGAAATTTATGATATGCTCGGTCATTTTAAATCGGCCGGGGAAAAGATGCGTAATGTTGCGTCCCGCCTTGAAAAAGCTATCTCTACAGCTATTACACCCGGCGGATTATTCCAGGCGTTAGGTTTTAAATACTATGGTCCTGTTGACGGACACAATGTGGATGCTATGCGTCGGCATTTAGAAGACTTAAAAGATATTCCGGGCCCAAAGCTTTTACATGCCGTTACCGTTAAAGGGAAGGGGTTTGCACCCGCCGAGCGTGAGCAAACCAAATGGCACGCACAAAGTAGTCCCTTCGATAAAATTACAGGCAAACAGATTGATCCTGACACTGATCCCAAACCCCCAAAATACCAGCACGTTTTTGGTGAGGCAATCGTCGAACTTGCTGATGAAGATGGGGACATTGTGGGTATTACACCTGCCATGCCCAGTGGATCGAGCCTATGGCCGCTGATGAACAAATATCCCGACCGTGCTTTTGATGTGGGCATTGCAGAACAGCACTCGATTACTTTTGCAGCCGGATTGGCAGCAGAAGGTAAAAAAGCGTTTGCTGCTATTTACTCAACTTTCCTCCAGCGGGCCTACGACCAAGTAATTCATGATGTAGCTATTCAGAAATTACCCGTTGTCTTTTGTATCGACCGCGCAGGACTCGTTGGTGCCGACGGCCCGACACATCACGGCCTATATGACATTTCGTACCTACGTAACGTACCAAATATGATTGTTTCTTCCCCGATGAATGAGGAAGAACTTCGCGATATGATGTACACCGCATCAAAATATGAGGAATGTGCCTGGGCAATTCGCTATCCACGGGGCCGAGCAACCGGCATGGACTATCCAGAAGGATTTAAGAATATGGAAATTGGAAAAGGACAAAAGCTGCGCGACGGGGACGAAGTTGCCATTTTGAGTTTTGGTCCCTTCGGCAACTATGTAATGGAAGCCGCTGATGATCTTTCCGAAGAAGGTATTAACGTGGGACATTTTAACATGCGCTTTGCCAAGCCGCTCGATACCGACTTAATTGACGAAATTTGCCACACTTACGAACGCATTATCACTATTGAAGATGGCACTAAATTAGGAGGTTTCGGAAGTGCAGTAACTGAATACTTAGCTGACAAACCCCATCATATTCCAACGACTATTATGGGAGTCCCCGATCGCATTGTTGAACACGGCACGCAGGAAGAACTTCACCACGAGGTTGGACTTGATCCTGAAGGTATCAAAAAGAAAGTGCGTGAAGTACACGAAGCGGCTTCTTTAAAAGCTTGATCCATCCTACTTAAAAAACCCTCAGGATCTTCAAAATTCTGAGGGTTTTTTATTTAACTTTTGTTTTTACGGCCTCAAACATTGCATCCTTTTCCAACGCCGATTCTAACTTTTCGTCATACTCCTCAGCTGATATTTCAATACATCCGAACCGTGCCAGGTGCTCCGTCCAAAATTGAGTATCCCATAGTTCAAAGCCTCCCTGTTTTAATGCCTGATGTGTCCAATACAATGCTACTTTTGAGGCTTCTTTTGCCCACCCAAAAAGCGACTCTCCAAAAAAGGCTGCTCCCAGCGACACCCCATACTGTCCACCAATGAGCTCCCATTTTTTATTGTACACACTTACCGAATGAGCATGACCTAATTCATGCAAATTACAGTATGACTCAATAATCTCATGAGATATCCAGGTTGAATCGCGGTCGGCACAGGCTTCCATAACCTGGCGAAAATTATAATCAAACTTGATATGGTAATGGTTATTTCGAACTATACGCTGCACGTTTGAGGAAACCCGGAAATCATCTATTGGTATTACTCCTCGTCGGCTCGAGGTATACCATTTTGCTTCCTCATCATCCCGGGAATCCGCCATCGGGAAAATACCGTTGGCATAGGCGCCGAGTAATTCATTCGGTTCAATCATCTACGAAAACTGCATTGCATAAATATTCTATCATCACTACCAATAGGTGAACCCGGTGGTGGACTTAATGGTTTTGTCGGCATAAACATCTCACCCTTGTCCTTAAATTGCTGTAATGTTCGGTAGCCATAAAGCAGAGAAGCGATACGCTGCTCATTTTCAGCCTTGTTCTCTGCCTCATTTCGCATCCATTCACGCAAAGCCTCAAGCTTGAAGTTTGTCACTGCGCGCACCTGCGAAGAAGCATTTTCATCCGCTGCCAAATTCATCATCTGGTAAAGAACCACATGATTTATCGTATTTTGCACCGCTCCATCATAACCCTTTTTAAACGGTTGTTTCCACGTCTGAACAATTACCGTATCAAGCATATCGCCAAGCCCCAAGTTATCCGCATCACGAGCCTCAGCACCTACTAATCTTGCTGCACGCTCAGTGTTGAACAACAATTTCGCTGACATTGCAGCCGCTGTTTCAGCCGCTCCAATGGGATCAAAGGTGGGATCGGTATGACTATTAAATAATTCGCGAGAATCATAGTAACCAATGGGACGCGGTGGTATCAGTTCAACAATGCGTTCCGGCATAGCCAACTGCTTGACAGATAGCGTGTTGAGCATGGCATCCAAAGCCGATCGCTGCGTAGAATCCGGCACGGGTTCAGGACCCGGTTGGTCATCACCGCGTAAGTTATAACTGTAATTCTGACCGCCTATTAGCTTAGCTGTACCATCAATTTGGTAGCGGTGGTATAAATAAATTGGTACCAACACATCTTCAAGCTCCGCCATAGGGGTTCCTTTGGGAATATTTGACTCCGAAAAGTTCTCCAATGCAATCTTTCTGACATCCATTATATGATGGAGCTGATCCACCGCATTCTCGCCATTATCCCATAAATGGGCTTTCGGATGTGCTCCTCCCGCCGGACGTGCATCCGCATCAGAGATATACAGTAACCCTTCATCAATAGCCTCTTCAATCACACTGTTTAAGGCTGCCTCTTCACTTGGCACGTTCGATACATCCTTATAACCATATTTCACGGCCACCTTGTCCCATTCGCCAATACCCGTATCGTAAGCGTCAGATAAATCAAGTGTGCTGTCTTGCGTGATCCTTACTTTGGGAGCCGGATAGTCCATAACCGAAGCACGGTTATTTGTACTTGCCGCAAAGTTATGAGCTAACCCGATCGTATGCCCCACCTCATGCGCTGAAAGCTGTCGAATCCTGGCCAAAGCCATATCCAGCATAGGATCATTCTCATCATAAGTCTTACCCTCTTTATATGGTGATAATAGTCCCTCAGCAATTAGATAATCCTGCCGTACGCGAAGCGATCCAAGCAGTACGTGTCCTTTAATTATCTCTCCAGTGCGGGGATCTACTACCGATGTGCCATATGACCAACCTCGCGTAGAACGATGCACCCAGTTAATCATATTATAGCGCACATCCATAGGATGGGCGCTGTCGGGCAATATTTCTACACGAAATGCATCCTTATATCCGGCCGCTTCAAAAGCCTCATTCCACCAACGTGCGCCATCCAGCAGGGCCCCACGGATAGGCTCCGGCGTTCCGGGATCCAGATAATAAACGATAGGCTCCACCGGCTCGCTCATCTCTGCATCTGGATTTTTCTTCTTCAGCCGATGCTTTGTAATAAATCGCTTAGTCAGTGACTCACTAATCGGCGTGCTATAATCCTGGTAGCTGATACCAAAATATCCCGCTCGGGGATCAAACTTTCGGGGTTTAAAGTTATCATCCGGCAACTCTACAAAAGAATGATGCTGACGTACGGTGATCGCATCTGATGTTGGCGTCACCGAGCGAACCTGTCCCCCGGGATTACTGCCTGTAAACGTCAGCGTTGCCTCAAATTCGGTATTCTTTGGAAAGTTCATAATCGCCTCGCGATACAACGCCGAGCGACTTTTATCTATGCTGAAATTCCCTTCGTTACGTTGCTGTAAACGCTCGCTAACACCATGTGCATCACGCAACAAAAAAGCCGTGGCATCTACAAGTACTGCATCTTCATTCTGAGCAGCAATTTCAAATCCCCACAGTACTGATCGGGCAAAGGCATCGCGCACCGACTCCTTTTCTTTGAGATTATCCGTGATCGCTCGATAAGAATAGTTAGGCTGAACCATCAAAATCTTGGGGCCGCGACGCTCAAGCTTGACAATACGGTCATCACCCAGCTGATTGCGGTCAAGTCCAATATCATTAGAACCGACACCTGCCGTCAGGGAATTAACGTATAAAAATTCCTCATCAAACCTATCGACCTCCAGCCAAATTTTACCGGCTTTATCATCCCAGTAATAGGTAAAATACCCCTCCTCTTTTTCAAGTCCCTGTGTTTTCTCATTTATTGTGGGAAGGTCCTGGGATAATCCGGTGGCCGCAGTGAATAAAAGAGTTAAAGCTAATACAAACAATCGCTTCATCGATTCTATTATTTTTTAGAATTAAAACCGTTGGTAATTAACTGCTTTTCGTGAAAAGATTAAAATCCGGATACATTTTTTAAAGAAATTCCAATAACCACATAACTGAGCCTTCCAACAACAAAAAAGCAAAGTAACAACTCTTCCCTGAGATGATCGAAAGCTAAAAATAATTAGTGCTCTTTATAATTTAATTCTTTCTCATCTCACTACTCACAAAAAACAATAAGTTGCCTCCTTTGAGGGGGAGAAAGGGGATGGTGGCTTTTTATCATATTCAACTCCGTACTAAAAGCAGCACAAAAACTTTCAAATAAAGAATGCCCGACACCTTAAAAGTATCGGGCATTGAATCGCAAATTGAAAAGAGAAATTAAGCGTTACTCATCACCTTCATCATCGGCATATATTTTTGCGAGATCATTAATCATCTGCTCGTCAATACCGGACGTAACAAATCCACCATCGTGATAAAGGTTCTGCATTGTCACTTTTCGGGTCAGATCGGAGAACAGTGTTACACAGTAATCCGCACATTCATCGGCCGTCGGATTACCCATGGGGGCTATCTTATCGGCGAAAGTATACATTCCATCAAATCCCTTGATACCTTTGCCTGCCGAAGTTTTGGTTGGTGCCTGCGAAACCGTATTAACGCGGATGCCTCGATCAGCCAAACGGCTACCGTAATTACGAGCAATACTTTCAAGCAGTGCCTTGGCGTCATTCATATCGCTGTATTTAGAGAATATACGATGTGCACCTATGTACGAAAGCGCAACAATACTTCCGCCGTCAGCAAGTATATCAGCCTCATCGGCATAGCGGATTACCTTATGCAGTGAAATGGCTGAAATATCCATCGTCTGCTGCATCCACTGGTAATTCAACTCTTTATAATCTTGTTTTTTGCGCACATTGGGGGACATCCCAATAGCATGAAGCATAAAATCAATCTGGCCATGCTCCTCTTTTACATTCTCCATCAACTCTTCAATTTCATCTTCGTTGGTCACATCACAAGGGAACACTTCTGCTCCTGTTTTTTCGGATAATTCATCAAGATCTCCAAAACGAAGAGCTACCGGGGCATTGGATAATGAGAACTCGGCCCCCTCTCGTTTACAGGCTAAAGCGATTCTCCACGCTATACTGCGCTCATCCAGTGCGCCAAAAATCAATCCTTTCTTTCCCTTAAGCAGTCCATATCCTTGTTCGTCAGCCATAAGTTACGATCCTCAATTTCTTAGAATTCAATAGATTTCTGTGGGAAGATAATAAAAGAAATATAAAAACTGTCATTACACATTTTCTCTAAATCTTTACCGTTATTTCAAACAAATAATTCTGTTGATAACACAAAAAAATGTCCTTATTTTGCGGGACTCTTATTCCCATGCTCTATTCGGGAATTCATGAACAGCTTTAAAGATCAGATAATTACGAACACATGTTTCAAGATCTCTCATCAAAATTAGATAGCGCCTTTCAAAAGCTGAAAGGAGAAGCTCAGATCACCGACGTCAACATTGCGGAGACGGTGAGAGAAATACGTCGGGCCCTGCTCGATGCCGATGTGAACTACGACGTTGCCAAAGAGTTCACGAACAAGGTCAAAGAACGGGCAATGGGCGAAGATGTGCTTACGGCCGTCAATCCCGGTCAGCAGTTTACCAAGATTGTACATGATGAGCTGACCGATATTTTAGGTCAAGAGCGTGTGGATATCTCTGTCGCACACACACCGCCTACGGTTATTTTGATTGCCGGCCTGCAAGGTTCCGGTAAAACAACCTTCAGCGCCAAGCTGGCTCGTTATCTGAAGCAGGAAAACAACCGCAATCCTATTTTAGCGGCAGCAGACGTTTATCGTCCGGCTGCCATTGACCAGCTTAAGACGCTGGCCAACCAAATCGACGTTCCGGTCTATTCTATTGATCAGAAAGATGCGGTTCGTGCTGCAAAAGAAGCTGTTTCCATGGCCAAAAGCCTGGCTCTTGACACTGTTATTATTGATACGGCCGGGCGCATGCACGTGGATGAGAAGATGATGAACGAAGTGGCTGAAATTAAAGAAGCTGTTGAGCCACATGAAACATTGTTCATTGTTGACTCTATGACAGGACAAGACGCTGTTAATACAGCAAAAGAATTTAACGAAGTCATCAATTATGATGGCGTAGTATTGACCAAGCTTGATGGTGATACCCGCGGTGGGGCGGCCCTTTCAATAAAGAATGTGGTCCAAAAACCGATCAAGTTTGTGAGCACCGGCGAAAAGCTGGATGCCCTTTCTCCCTTCTATCCCGAGCGGATGTCGAAGCGTATTCTCGGTATGGGTGATGTTGTATCACTTGTGGAAAAGGCGCAGAAAGAATTTGATGAAGAAAAAGCACAAAAGCTGCAGAAAAAAATTAAGTCTGATGAGTTTGATCTCGATGACTTTTATCAGCAGCTGCAGCAAGTTAAAAGCATGGGTAATATTTCGGATCTCGTAGGAATGATTCCGGGAGCCGGTAAAGCCCTGCAAGAATCTGACACAGAAATTGATGAAGATTCCTTCAAGCCAATAGAAGCAATTATTTGCTCAATGACTCCGGAAGAGAAACACAATCCGGATATTTTAAATGCCACTCGAAAGCGACGTATTGCCAAAGGTTCCGGAACACGCGTTTCGGATATCAATGATCTGCTAAAGCAGTTTGAGCAGATGAAGAAAATGATGAAGTCGTTCTCTGGCATGGGTAAGATGGGTAAATTAATGCAAGGCATGAAGGGAATGAGAGGAGATTTACCATTTGGTTAACACCATTGATGCCGACTGTTTAGCCCAGCTCGGCATCTCTTATATAAAATATATTGCGCAAGATTCCGACAATATCCTCTATTTGAAATCAACGCAAATTTAAAATTATAACTAAGGAGATAATCCATTGTTAAGAATAAGATTACAACGTAGAGGTCGAAAAAAGCGGCCCATCCATCACATTGTTGTTGCGGATAACCGCAAACCCAGAGATGGTCGTATTATTGAAGACTTAGGTCGTTTTGATAATGTAACCCCCAAGAATCAGCTTGATTTAAATCGTGAGCGTGCTCTTCACTGGTTAAAAAAAGGAGCCCAGCCCACTGATACCGTTCGTTCTATTTTCAAGAATGAAGGGATCATGTACGAAATGCATCTGATTCGCTGGGGTAAATCGGAAGAAGAAATTGAAGAGGCTCTTGCTGAATGGCGTGAAAAACGCGAAGAAAAAGAAAAAGAAGTTCCTACGCGCAAAGAACGTCAGCAGGCACTCTTGGAAGCCGAAGAAAAGGAATTCCAAAAGCAGCTTAAGAAGAAAGCTGAAGAAGCTGCCAAAGAGAAAGCCAAACAAGAAGCACTTGCTTCTGATGATGACGAGGAGTCTGATGAAGAAGAAGCTTCGGATGAAGCTGATGAAAAAGCAGAAGTAGCTGAAGAGGAAGATCAGCAAGAGGCCGAGGCACAAGAAGAACCGGCCGACGAAGAGGTAGAAGAGGCCGCTGATGAAGATGAGACTGAGGAAGTCGAAGCTCAGAAAGAGGAGTCTGACAAGGACGAATCTACTGAAGAAGCTGAAGCCAAGGAAGAAGATACCAAAGAGGAAGAGGTTGAAGCTTCTGATGACGATGAAGAGGAAGATACCGAAGATACTGCGGATGAGGATGAAGAAGAATCAAAAGCAGAAGGACAGGTATCTACTGATATGTTAGCCAAAGAGGCTATCGAACATATCGAAAACACCCCTCTTGATGAGCTTGAAGGCTTTGTCCCTGAAGACGAAGATCGGGTAACCGTTCAACGTGCTTTGGATGACAAGAAAGAAAATAGTTAAATAAGCTAAGTAGGTGGATCCCACTATTAAGTGGAGTCCACCAGCCAAGCTATGCTGGAACCAATTGAAAACCAGTACGAAAAGATCGGATATATTTCCCGATCACACGGCGTACAGGGAGAAGTATTAATCATTCCCGAAGTTTATGCGCCAACACTTTTTGATGCTATTGATCTGGCTCGTCTTGAAACGGCCAGAGGGGATTTAGTCCCCGCTCGAATTGAGTCGGTTCGGGTGCAAGAAAAAAACAACCGGCTTTCGTTCTTTGTAAAATTTGAACACGTAGCGGATCGCACCCAGGCCGAAAACCTTAAAAATGCTTCGGTCTTTGCTGATCGCGAGATCGTCGAATCTCTGCTGGATACGGATGCTTTGCCGTTGGATCTAACCTCTTTTACAATATTAAGTGAGGGAAAATCCATTGGTACAGTTGAAGAAATGCTGGAAAACCCGGCACATCCGATACTACAGGTGGTTACAAATGAGCAAGAAGAATTACTCATCCCTATTGTGGATGAGTATGTTGCCGATATTGATGAGGAATCAAAACAAATTCAATGCAGAAATCTGGAACAACTGAAAGGTGTATAGTATGATGCGCATTGATATCATATCGGCCGTTCCACAGCTTTTGGAGAGCCCTCTAAAACACAGTATCGTGGGTAATGCTCAAGATGAAGGGTTGGTTGAAATCCATACTCATGATCTGCGTGACTATACCGAGGACAAGCATAATAAAGTAGATGATTATCCTTACGGCGGCGGTGCTGGCATGGTTTTAACACCTCAGCCTATTTTTTCATGTATTGAGCATCTGCAAAGCCAACGGGATTACGATGAGATTATATTTACCGCTCCAAACGGAATACCGTTTGAGCAGGAAGACGCCAACAGGCTGTCGACAGATAAAAATCTCATCTTTCTATGCGGCCATTACAAAGGTGTCGATCAGCGTGTAATAGATTCATTAATCACCAAAACATACAGCATTGGCGATTATGTGCTTTCGGGCGGCGAACTGCCGGCTCTTGTGATGGTTGATTCCATCGTACGAGTATTGCCCGGCGTTTTAGGCGACTCTGAAAGTGCTCTTACGGACTCTTTCCAAAATGAGAACTTACTGGAAGGTCCTGTGTATACGCGTCCCGCTGAATTTGAAGGGATGAAAGTGCCGAAAGTGCTGCGATCAGGTGATCATCAAAAAGTGAAGGAATGGCGACGTCAACAGTCGCTTGAGCGTACGAAGGAAGTACGTCCGGATATTTATAAGAAATTTCGAAACGAACAGTAGTAAGGTAACATTATGGATAAGTTAAAATTAGCAGAACAGACATTAATTGACGATGAGTATCCCGAGTTTAAAACCGGGGATACCGTTGTTGTGCACTATCGCGTCCGCGAAGGCGACAAAGAGCGAATCCAGAAGTTTGAGGGACTCGTAATCTCTCGGCGCGGAAGCGGCGCTAACCAAACATTTATGGTGCGCAAAATTTCCGCAGGAAATATTGGAGTGGAGCGTATTTTCCCGCTTCATTCTCCTTTTATCGCCAAAATTGAACTTAAGCGTCAAGGTGATATTAAACGCTCCAAGCTCTATTATCTGCGCGACAGACAAGGAAAATCTGCTCGTATTAAAGAGAAAGATCAGAACCGAGATGAGGTTCGTGAGTTGAACCGAGAGGCAGAAGCAAAAGCTGCTGCTAAAAAAGAAGCGCAAAACGCTGACGAAGAAGAATAGTTTTCGTCGATATTTGCGTTGATTTTATTGGTTTGATCTGTTGATAGGCAGACAAAAAATCTGAAGCCATTCTATCCCTTTACTATGGATGGAATGGCTTTTTTATTTCAAAATATAAGAATCCTATCAAATCCGTCCTCGAAAAACTATTCCTTTGTTGACTCATAAACGGTCATAGGTGGGATATTACGCCATTCCCAGGAAGTCTTTACGTTTCCAAAGGTTTCTCGCAATGGTTCTTCGAGATGTCCTGATGTTTGATAGGCCAGGAACTCTCCGCCATCGCGCAAAAATTTATAACTTTGGTCGAGAATAGACGATTTAACTCCCGCATCCAAAAAAGAAAAAGGAATACCGGAGATAATAAAATCGACGTGCCCTCTGATATGCTCGGGTAATAACTCGGATACATATTCTACGCTCTGATCATAAAACATGGTCCTCGGATCATCGATTTGTTGAAGCTTCTCAAACAAAATTGCATTGGTTTCAAAAAGATGCAGTTGAGAATTGGCCGTCATATGATCAAGCAGATAGTGAGAAAAAACGCCCGCCCCGGCTCCATATTCAACTACGGTAATGTCTTTAGAGAAATCGATCGGCCGACAAACGGTACGCACGCAAAATCGTGATGTGGGCGTTACCGAAGCGACGTCTTTGTCTTTAAAAAAACTCTTAAGATATGCTAACGTACTCATACTGGGTTATTCATTGCTGGCGTGGGAATTAGTTCCCACGCTTAATAATTTTTAATCTAACTCGTTTTTAAGCTGTTCTATTTGATCGCGAATACGGGCTGCCTCTTCGAACTCCATATTTTGTGCAGCCGTGTACATCGAATCTTGAAGATATTCAAGGAATTCCTCTTTGTTATCAAAAGTCACTTCGTTCATGGCCGGGTTTGCTTTGTACTTAATCCCCTCATCAGCCACTTTCACTACTTCAAGCGGATCTTGGCCGTCTGTATCTTTATCATCGAGATCAAAATCTTTGTTCGAAATCAATGCCGGATCAACAAGCGGTTTCAATTCTTTCTCGATAGTTTTTGGCTCAATGCCATGCTCTTCATTGTATTCTTTCTGTATTTTACGACGACGCTCGGTTTCGTCAATCACCGTCTGCATGCTATCAGTGATTTTATCAGCATACAGGATGGCTTTCCCTTCAACATTTCGCGCCGCTCGACCGATAATCTGAAACAGCGAGGTTTCAGAGCGCAGAAATCCTTCTTTATCGGCATCAAGAATAGCGACCAGGCTGAGTTCAGGAATATCAATTCCCTCTCGAAGCAAGTTAATCCCAACCAGTACATCAAAATCACCGCGACGGAATTTGAACAGCACCTCTACACGTTCCATCGCATTGAGTTCACTATGCATATATGCCGCCGATATGCCGACACTTTTCAGATACTCACTTAACTCTTCACTCAGTCGTTTTGTCAACGTAATGCATAATACCCGATGGCCTTTTTTGACACGTTCTTGAATCTGCTCAAGAAGGTCATCAATCTGATTATCAAGAGGACGCACTTCAATTTCAGGCTCCATCAGTCCAGTTGGACGTACAATTTGCTCTACAACCACGCCACCACTCTTTTCAAGCTCATAATCACTGGGCGTAGCACTCACAAAGATAGCCTGATTGGTAACCTCTTCCCACTCTTCAAATGTAAGAGGACGGTTATCCATTGCCGAAGGCAATCGAAACCCATGTTCTACCAAATCAATTTTACGGGATCGGTCACCACCGTACATAGCCGAAATTTGCGGAACTGTCTGGTGACTCTCATCCACAACCAGCAGAAAATCATCCGGAAAATAATCGAACAAGCAGTATGGACGTTCGCCCGGCTTACGATTACTCAGATAACGGGAGTAATTTTCAATACCGGAACAGTATCCAATTTCCTGCATCATTTCGATATCAAAGAGGGTTCGCTGTTCCAGCCGTTTAGCCTCGAGATGCTTTCCTTCATCATTAAGAGTCCCAATACGCCAGTGCAGCTCATCCCGAATTTGCTCAATGGCTTCCTGAAGTCGATCTTCAGTCGTTACATAGTGTGATGCAGGATAAATGCGAAATTCATCCACACTATCCAGCACATCACCGCTTTCCGGATCGACAATTTCCATCTTTTCAATTTCATCGCCCCAGAACGAGATGCGCAATCCATGCTCTGCATAGGCAGGATAAAGATCTACAACGTCTCCGCGCACCCGAAAAGTACCGCGCTCAAATTCACGATCGTTCCGCGTATAGTGCAAGTCCACCAAATCATACAACAACTTATTCCGCGGAACTTCCGTCCCGGTCTCCAGGTTAATAATAAGCTTTTCATACTCAGAGGGAGAACCAATACCATATATACAGCTTACCGAAGAGACGATAATTACGTCTCTTCGACCCGATAGCAGGGAACTCGTAGCACGAAGTCGAAGCCGCTGAATCTCATCGTTAATCGACAGATCTTTTTCGATGTATTTATCCTGCGAGGAAAGATAGGCCTCCGGCTGATAGTAATCGTAATAGGAGATAAAAAACTCAACCCGGTTATCCGGGAAAAAATCACTAAGCTCGCGATACAGCTGTGCAGCCAATGTTTTGTTATGACTCATTACCAGCGTAGGGCGTTCGACTTCATCAATCACACCCGATACAGTACGAGTTTTCCCTGAACCGGTAATTCCAAGTAACGTCTGGTACTTATCGCCGTTTTCAACACCCTCTACCAACTGTTCAATAGCTTCGGGCTGATCCCCGGCCGGCGGCCAGGGAGATTGTAAATCAAAATGGGACATATAGTATTAAATAACCTTTTAAATCCTTTCTATTCACATTGTAATAAAACGAAAATAGCGCTAAATCATTCTGTTAAAATCCCATATTTTTCGGGCAATTAACAGTAAAGCTTCCATTTAATTTCTAACCTTCGACTCTTTCTTTAATCTACCGATAAATTTATTTCACGAAAGATAAATTTGTATTTTAGCCAGCTTTAGTTGCTAAGACGTATTAAGCACAATACTGTAGTTTTTTAGATTAATAGTTTATGACTCCAACAGAAAAGAAACTCGGACCACAACGTAATCGCATTGATGAAATTGATTCCAAACTCCTTGAACTTCTGGCCGAGCGAAGGGAAATTGTGCACGAGGTTATCGATAAAAAAATAAAAAACCAGTTGCCTATCTTTGCTCCCAAACGGGAAGATGAAAAGACAAAAAAATTTCGTGAAATGGCCAGCGCTCATAATCTTGATCCCGACTGGGCTGAAGATTTTTTGCGAATGATCATGGCTTCCTCGCGAGCCAGCCAATCTTCTAATGAATTCCCACGTGCTACCGAAGAGCCCAAACACATTCTTATTGTAGGAGCAAAAGGAGGAATGGGAAGCCTATACGCCCGCATCGCACATCAATCAGGACATCATATTTATAAGATCGATAAACACAACTGGCACGAACTCGAAGAAATTGCCCCCAAACTTGACTTAGCCATCGTCGCTGTCCCCATTAACGTAACGGTTAAGGTCATTGAGCGATTGGCACCTAAGCTAAGCTCAGAAACTATTCTCGCAGATTTTACCAGCAATAAGACTGAACCTATTGAGGCGATGAAACAAGCTCACGACGGCCCTGTTCTGGGATTACACCCCATGCATGGTCCCGATGTCGATAACCTCTCCAAGCAGCTAATGGTTGTTTGTCCGGCACGCAATGCAGAATCGTCGGAGTGGGTAATCGAACAATCCAAGCTATGGGGCATGCGTGTAGTTGAGGCCGATGCCGAAAAGCACGATCACGTAATGCACATGGTACAGGGATTGCGTCACTTTGTGGCACTCACCCACGGCTCTTTTATGAAAACCTATGACCTAAAACCACAGGATATTCTCGATTACTCTTCTCCCATCTACCGCGCCGAACTGATGATGACAGGACGTATTTTTGCCCAGAGTGCAGAACTCTATGCAGATATTGTTTTCGCCAATGAAGAGCGCCGGGAGCTGCTGCTTAAATTCATTGAACACAACGAGAAACTGGCACAAATGGTCAAAAATGACGACAAGGAAGGCTTCATCAAAGAGTTCGAATCTGTTACCGATTTCTTTGGCAAGTTTGCCTCACAGGCACTAAAGGAAAGTGGGTACCTAATAAACCGTCTGGCAGATCGTTTTGCATGATTATTTACTGGGGATGCTAACCATATGGAATACGTAAGGTAAATGTGGATCCTTTGCCTAGTTCACTTTTGACCGATATCTGTCCACCGTGCCGCTCGGCCAGCTCTTTGCAAAGTTTCAATCCAATACCACTTCCCTTTTCATTTTGAGTTCCTTCTTTTTGGGGATGCTTCCGCTCATGAAAAAGCCGCTCGACGTATTCCTCAGACATACCCATTCCCTCATCCTTAACAGACACCTTCCAGTACTCTTTAGCACGATGTACACTCACTTCTATTGTATCCCCTTCATCAGAAAATTTAAGCGCATTTGAGATGAAGTTCCGGACAATCGTCGCAATCAGTTGTTTATCAGCATAAACCTGAAATGATTGCTCACTGCTAAACTGTAAATCAATATCCTTCTGCTCGGCAATAATCGCAAGTAGTTCAATCGTATCCCGTACTGTTTCACAAATTGAAAACTCCTTTTTATTTAGGGATAGATCATCTGTTTGGATGCGCGCCCAATTCAGTAGATCCCCTAATAAGTCAGACATCTTTAGCGCTGACTGTCGAATAATACTCAAGTTTTCTTTCAAAGCCTCTTCATCATCCGTTTCACTAAGCAATAAATCAGATAAACCCAAAATAGATGACAGCGGAGTCTTAAGATCGTGACCAACAACTCAATAAATTTTATTCGTCATATTATTCAGCTTTTCAAGCTGCTGATTTCGTTCACGCAGCTTATCCTCCATCTTCTTGCGCTCAGTAATATCATTACTAATACCAACCAATCCCACAATATTTCCATTGCTGTCCTTCAAAGGGATTTTAGAAACCAGCAACACATACTCTTTCCCATCAATTTCGGTATAGGCATCCTTATCAATAATAGGTTCACCGGTTTCCAAAACCTGCCGGTCTTCATTTTCCGAGAGCGCTGCAATCCCTTCCTTGTTCAAATCCGAATCTCTTTTTCCTAAGATCTGCTCTTCCCGGTCAAAGCCCCACAATTCATACTCGGACCGATTCGCTATTATTTTGCGACCGTCCATATCCTTTACATAAACACATGCCGGAATATTATCAATAATAGTACGAAGCAGATTATGCTCCTCTTCCAAGTTTAGCTCTGCCTCTTTGCGATTATTAATATCGATAATACTTCCGGCCATACGAATCGGATTTCCATCCTTATCATAAGTGGCTTTCGCCGAAGCCTGAAACCATCTGTATTCTCCGGACTTAGTCTGTAATCGATATTCTAATGTTATGGAATCACCGGTACCGGCACTTAAATGATTCTCCAGAGCACCAAATGCCTTTTCCTCATCATCGGGATGCAGGAGTGATCTGAAATTATCAATATTGGCTTCAATCTCTTCCTCTTCGTATCCCAATAAATTATAAAACTCGGATGACCACCACTGTTCTTTTTTATCAATATCCACCCAGTCCCAAATGCCTATATCGGCCCCATCCAGTGCCAATCTATACCGTTCTAAAAGCGTATTATTAGCTTCAGACAATGATTTAATTTTTTTTGAGCGTTAAGAACTATTTCAGTGTGGTCTAATAAATTCTCTATTCCAATATATTTTTTATTCTGACTTTATTAAAATCGACCATTACAAGGGAAAGAAAGTCCTCACTACCTATTCCTTTATTGATGTAAGCTTGCGATCTCATCCAATGATTTTTTACTGATATCCGGAACTTTTACATTCTCTTTGGGATATCCTACCACTAAAAGAAGAAATGGGCGCTCATTTTCCGGGCGGTCCAAAATCTCGTTCAAAAACCCCATGGGACTTGGAGTATGAGTAAGGGAAGCCAAACCGGCTTTGTGAATAGCTGTAATCAACATTCCGGTAGCAATTCCAACTGATTCTTTCACATAATAATGGGTTTCTTTTTCACCCTCCTCGCTGATTCCATAACTCTCAGAAAATATGGCAATGAGATAGGGGGCTTCTTCCAGAAAAGGTTTTTCAGCATCAGTACCGAGAGGGGCCAGGGCGTCCAGCCATTCATCTGTAGCTCTGCGCTCATAAAATTCTTGCTCCTCTTTCTCCGCAGCCTCTCGAATTTCTTTTTTTAATTCAGGGTCACTAACTACTGCAAAATGCCAAGGCTGTTTGTTTGCTCCATTGGGGGCTCTTCCCGCTGCCCGAATACAATCCTTGATTACCTCTATCGGAACGTCTCTGCTCGAAAAATCACGTACTGTCCTACGCCGTTTCATATCTTCGTAAAACGAACGAGCACGTTGACGCATCTCCTCAACAGGATACTCTTTATAATTTGAGTGATCTACAAATTTTCGATTACTCATAACGTTGAAATACTTTGTCTTTTATTTTAGAACCTTACAACCAATGAGATCAGGATGATCTTGCACTTTTTTACCGGATCTGACATCACGCAGTAACCACAAAATTAATATATCCCCGCTGGCCGCAAGAGTAAAAAAGAACCCAAATCCCAGCAGCAACCCATTCTGGAAGATAAGGGCAAATGCATAGGGGATTACACCTAATATAATACCTGGCATTGCTACCCCCCAGCGATAATTCCTTACTTCTATTGGTTCGGGACAGTGAACATAAGGCGTCAACACCATCCACTTAAATCCAAAATGAATGTTCTCCCATGGAATATCATCCATCCACCACCAGCTTAAAGCGTGAATAAGTTCATGTAGAGCAATTCCCAAAAAAATAATAATTAAAAAGAACAACGGATTACCAATTCCCTGAATGATATCTACTCCAAAGGATGACCATCCATAAAGAAGCCCATAGGGGATGTAGTATCCTAGGATAATAGGAATATAAACTAACAATGAGTACATATTCGCTTCCCAAAAAGATAGCGTATACTCCTTCATATCGGTGTTTTGCCTTTTATATTTTCTTTCAGACTATACTAAATCAATAAATATTTAATCATAACTCCCATTTTCTCTTCCCGTTTCGAAAAACTGCATCCACTCCCCCTCTTGTTGCAATCGATCACGATAGCGATTTCGCAGTGGCAATTCTCTTAGCTGCTCAATGAGCTGTTCAACCAAATTCATATCATTTTGAAACGCAAGGTGATGGATCAACTGCTGGTAGTCATCAAAATATTTTCGCTGCAGTGATTTCCCCAGTAGCAGAGCTGCATACAGTTGCATCTCATCCCACCGCTCCTGTTCAATGACTTTACGTACACTTCGTACCTTTGTCCGGTATAGTGCTTCATCAAATGAAGCAGAATCAGGCAGAGTATTGTTATAGGTCATCTCCCGATATATTTCCCATTGGCGACGATTAATTCGCGTTTCCAACGCCGGTTTTAGCAGCGAGTCCGGATTTCCCTCATACAACTTTTGACCTTCTGAAAGATGTCGATCTGCCATTTCCAAATTTCCAACCATGGCAAAGGCATCCGCATAAAGAAGCTGTAAATCTACTGTGGTATCACTCAGTGTTGCGGCCTGACGTACTTTTAGAGGCTGCCCGCCCACCAAATTACGATAGCTCCATTCTGTTTTTATCGGTTTAGCGCTATCCGCCTCAACCAAAGCCTGATCTAAAAAATTCAATGCCTGTACCGTATCTTGGTTTGCCATAGAGAAACGATAATTATCATGGGCAGCAGCAAAGTCAGAAACTATATGCGGACACTCTTTCTCAAAAAGCGATCGCATACCAAAAATACGACGTGCAACCTGTTGATCTAAAGAATCCACTTCAACCGTATCCAACATCGCATGCCATTCATTCACCAATGTTTGCCAATCTACTTGATACGCTCGTTGCAAACTTCCGGTCCGATAAGCTTTTTTCAAGGATTCTACTGGATAATTCTGCATCAAATATTGTACAAACGATCCGCTGGTGGTATAATTTGCGCCCGAACGTCCACCGTAGAATCCCCAAAACGAAAGCGCTTTTTCCAATTCTTTTGCAGAAGGATATGGCTTTTCAGATACTACCATTTGATGAATGGTCGATGTCGATGAGGAACCTCCGGCAATAGCTACAGCAATACCCTCAATTAAACCTATGCTCCAGCTGGCGTTAAACCAATTTCCAAACTGTTTGGCCATGACATGTACAAGCTCATGCTTAAGGCTTGACCGCATCTGCTGCTTGGCAATATGCAGTTGGTCCTGCTCCAGCCACACCGGTACATAGCTGGTGAACTTGGCGCCCACCAACTGCTTTTTTTGCCAGGGATGCCCGTACAAATAGCTTTCGATTTTATTCGAAGAATCTCGCTCAGCCAATGCAAGCTGACTCGAAATCTGGTCAAAATAAAACTCGTGTTCTTTCGCCAGCAAATCAATTTCATAATTACTGTAAAGATCTTGATCGTAGTACAGATCAAAGTGTTCTGTCGATTGATGCCCGCCCAATTCCTTCTGTAGGTACCAGCGTGGAGAATGAATACCAACCTCCGTTAGCTGTGTATAACCCATAAAAATCACGATCGCTGAAACACCCACAATCCATTTCGCATATCGACTCTTATCCAAGGTCGGAATATGCCACAGAAGAATAACCCATAACAAGGTTAGGGTTCGAAAAAAGACCGTTGCTATATTTACTTTCACAATCTCATCATAAATGGGACCAGGCCAACCGCCCCATACATGATTAAAGAAATAAACCTGCGGAAAGGTCATCAATTCAATTAATAAAATGCCCACTCCAATAAATAAAAGCACCCCAATCGTTATCGTCTTGGCGTATGGCAATCCGGAGTTGCGAATTAGTCGTCCAATTGCATATCCAAAAAACACACTGGGCGCGGGAAAGAGTATCCAAAATGCCAGTCCGTGTATACTAAAACAGCCTGTAAAAAAAGCATTTGCAAGCAATGGCAAACCCACCAAAAATAAATACCCGATAATTCTGAGGGCAGCATAAAAATCGTTTTCTAGGGATTGATTGCTTGCCTTAATTCCGCCCCAAAAGCATCCCACTAAAGAGATAAGTATGGCTGACTCAATGTGAAAGTCACCGACCAGTGGAATGAAGAGTAACCCACCACCAATTAAAATTGGAAGTAGATTTTTATTAAGCCGTTTGTAGTTTATCATGAAATAAATATAACGTTGTCAGAAGCAAGAAGTGAAAGTTTTCTTTTTTCTACTTCTTGCTTTTAACTTCTACCTAAGACATGCCCAATACACCCAGTAAATCAGCACAAATTGTAGCGGCAAGCGAAGGATCGTTACAATACTGAATAGTGAAGCGTAACCCGATTTCTGAATAGATTCGACTGCCATATTGATATTTGCAGGGAATACAGCAATCAACAGCAGAATTAACCCCCATCCCGCCCATAATTGTGTCTTCTCAAACAGGATTCCCAATCCACCAATAATCTCTGCTACGCCACTGATATATACCATTGCAAGGTGATAAGGAATATAGTCAGGCATAATGTTGGTAAAGAGCTTCGGCTTTACAAAATGGAGTATGCCTGTTATTAAAAACAGGACGGCAAGTATATACCGATGTACCTCAGGTGAGATCCCCATATTATTTCTGAAATAATGTGGAGAGGACGAACCAGATGTTCTCTTTTCGTTCCATCAGGCGGCGCTTGAAATAGGGAAACCACATGGTACCAAAGGGCACATAAATACGTGCATTGAAGTCCTTAGCCGCAAACTCTTCCATCGTTTCCTGACGCAACCCATACAACATCTGAAACTCGAATCGGGATTTTCCTATATCGTTTGATTGGGTATATTCTTTAGTCCAGTTTATCAGTTCATCATCATGAGTTGCAATACGGGGATAGGGTGTCTTATCCAATAAGACCTCAGCATACTCTTTGAATGCTTCGCGGATATCATCCATATTTTGCAGGGCAATATCTTTAGGCTCTTTATAAGCCCCCTTACAAAGTCGTACATCAGCCCCAATTTCAGCCAGTTCTTCGATGTCCTCTTTCGTACGATGTAGATAGGCCTGAATTACAATTCCCACATGCTTGCCATATTCCTGAAAGGCTTCCTTAAAAATATCAATGGTCATCTGCGTATAGTCAGAGCCCTCCATGTCAATACGAACAAACTGATCGTTTTCACGGGCAACATCGAGTAATTTGAACACATTATCTCTGCAGTAGTTACGGTCGATATCCAGCCCCATCATGGTAAGCTTGATTGATATCGTACTATCTAATTCCGACTCGTTGATATCATTCAAAAGCTTAATATAATTCTCGACGGTCTCATCTGCAGTTTGCCGGTCTTCCACATTTTCACCCAGCAAGTCGAGCGTTACTTTTATTTCTTTTTCATTCAGCGCTTTAACTTTAGGCATCGCCTGGTCAAATGATTCTCCCGCCACAAACCGCTTGGCAAGTACAAATGGTAACTTCATAAGTAACTTTCATTTTATCCTGTTTCTAAGCTGTCTGAAAATAATGAATTGATAGCAGCTCTCCTACCTCAAAACCCATCAGGAATCCCACATTGTGAAACACTTTTGGAATGAATAGCGTATAGCCAAAACGCGACTTCATAAATAAAACAAGGAGGACTTATGACTGCACGGAATATATACTTATCCAAAGTTTTAATTGCATTGACATTTTCACTCATTTTCAGTCTTATTTTAATGGGTACTTCATTTGCTTCAGTTAATCCCGAATCATTCGACCAGGATGACCCTTACCGCGTTGAAGAATTTAATATCAACACACCCGGAGAACTTCAGGCCCGTACCTCGGGGGGGGGACATATCACCGTTGAGGGTTCAAATTCGAATACGGTTCGTGTTGAGATGTACGTCCGAAAGGATGGCAATAACCTTACACCAAGCGACATTGATCTTGACAAATGGGAGATTGACATTTCACAATCCGGGAACTCTATAAAAGCAATTGCCAAACATAAAAAGAATAGTAGCTGGTCGTCATGGAATAACGATCGCCCGTCTATTTCATTTGTGATACTTGCCCCAAAGGAGATGAGAACTGATCTCAAAACAAGCGGAGGACACATTGAGGCAAAGAACCTTGAAGGAGATCAAACGATTGCCACAAGCGGAGGGCATCTAAATCTGGCAAACCTAAAGGGAAAACTAGAAGCTAAAACATCCGGCGGACATATTAATATATCCAACATTGAAGGTGATTTAGATGTTCGAACAAGCGGTGGACACATTACCGCCAACACTGTAAGCGGCACACTACAAGCCAAAACAAGCGGGGGACATGTTACGCTTTCAGATATTAGTGGAAGTGTTAAGGCAGCAACAAGCGGTGGCAACATAAAAGCCCATCTTACCTCTATAGATCAATGGGTTGATCTTAAAACAAGTGGTGGAAATGTGAATATTACTATCCCAAAAAACATCGGTGTTGACTTGCAGTTGAAGGGCACTTTTGTCCAAGGAACATTCAATAACTTTTCGGGAGATATGGAGAATAATGAAATAGATGGCAAATTGAATGGCGGTGGGCCAAAAGTGTCTGCACGAACTTCGGGCGGAGCTGTTTTACTCTCTTTTAATTAACCTGCTTTGGTAGGGCTTAGTGGGGAGGTGTTACTGCCCCCCTTCGTCGCCTCAATTCTGATTAATAGTCACAGTATTACCCTGCCCGGACTGATGAACCTGCGCGGAGTTATGGTTCCCACGCTGAGTAATATCAACATTGTTAAAACTACCCCGCTGAATCGTCTTTATGGTATTTGATACACCAACTTGTTGCGACCTGAACAAATTATAACTGCCGAATTGTCGTACTTGGCTTTCAGTTTGGTTAAACGTACCAAAAACGTCTCGAGAATAAATATCTTGTTTTACTCTGTTAAATGACCCGTTCTGGGTTACCGTAAGCCGTGCATTATATGCATTAAAAACGTTCTGAACAGTTGAATTGTAATCCCCTATCGAGCTGACAATCAAATCAGAATTATATGTATTATACAATGTTTGGCTCGTATAATTGAAATTTCCAATATGGGTTACTATGCGCCTATTACCAAAACTACTAACGGCTTGATCATCCAAATCGTTATTCAGTCCAACATCGTGATAACTTATATTATTATTCACTTGAACAATTCTTGTTGACGGCTTACGATTCTTCGACCTTGTTAAATTAAAATTAATTGCCTCCCAGTGATTATTGGCTATCCAGCTGAAACCAATTTCGTTGGCAATATCAGGAAGATCCGAAAATACATCCGTACCTGATTGCTCCTGTTGAATCACCCCAGTTCCCTCCTCTTTCTCTGGTTTTTTAAGCGCAATCCTTTCAACCGTAATTCCAGAGGTGTCAATATTCTTCTGAATATTCGGTTCAAGGATTTCAGAATACTGATATAATGGTACCGTTGGTTTATCAATATAATCCAAATCGCTTAGTGTCCCATTATCCGGAATGCTACTATCGGGAGAAAAGAAATATGAATCCGGGGGAGTTAACTGCTGTGTTTCCGGAGTTGAAGGTGACAAGGGAGCAGTATCAATAAGCCGTTTCAGGTCATATTTCAACAGGAATACCAGTGTTGCCAGTACAACAACAGAAACAACCCTATAAAACCAATATTTTTTACGCGAGTTTTTCATATTAAAAAGATAACACAGCCACTCCGATCTAACTATATAAAACCATCCGGCTACTTACTCGGCATAGGTACCACTTACCACTACAGAATCTATTGTGGTTTGGTGAGCATATTTTGAAAACTCCCCAATATTTCTTTCGCCGGCAGCAAGTGCTGTATCCCCTTCTTCCCTAGAAAACGTTTCACCAGAGGTATAAATATCAAAATAAACTTCGTATTCGTCTATATCGATATCTTCACTGTTATTCATCACTTGGTATTCTACATCCACAAATGTACTGTCACTGTCTGTGGTATCCACATCAACTGTCCTCTGGTTCCAAGCGGTAACTTCGGCTGTTAAACTTTGCTCCCCGTTTTTACCTTCGGGATCGAGAAAAATCTGTGCCGTTGCCGTTTTGTCTTCACGGACGTTAACGCTTACTGTCGCTGACTCATAACCGGACTTACTGGCCGTTACATTATAATTACCGGTGGTAACTTCATTAAGACCAAAACTGCCATCCTTATTTGTTAATATTGAGTTTGTGGCGGGAGAAGTGGTAATATTAACCCCGCCAACCCCTTCTTCGGTCTCACTGTTTAAAACCTGACCATCAATATTACCAAAGGTTTCGGGCGTAATGGTTTCCTTAGAACAGCCAGATAGTATTACAAAGCATAAAATTATGAATAGCGAATGCTTAATCTTCATATTTGAAATATCTATGCGTTCTAAAATTAATGATTACTAATGATTATTGGCAGGGACTGACGGGTTGTTTCAATATTGATAGCAGGTATACTGGAATTTCGGTGTGATAATGAAAAGTTAGAACCAGTCTGTTTAGCATTGAACTGCATATTATTACCGTGAAATTGGAAATATGCTCCCTTGTTATCTGCGTCCTGCATAAAATCCAAATAGTTGTTATTCCCTTGCATACTTACTATCGAAATAAGTTGGTTACCTTTTTGTTCAACAAGCGCGGTATTCAAGTTTCCCTCTTGATATATCTTGCCAAAAAGGTTACTTCCATTTTGGGTTAACTCAGCTCTATTCTCGACACCGACCTGCTCAATAATTGCCACATTTCCTCCTGACCCAACATTATTTTCTGGAATATTGAAACCAAATGACAGGAAATATTGTAGCCCAAACTCCGTAAATGCGTTGTTGTGTTCTATTCCTGGGTTACTAAGATCTTCTATTGCAAATGGTTTGTTAATTGCTTGACCTTCTCTTTCGTCTTCTTGTCCAAAAGCTGTCCCAAAACCCATAAATAGGATTGCAAAGACCGTAATTAGTAATTTGCGTAATTTCATAGCGAGCCTCCTTGTGTTTTATGAATATTTTTACTCAAAGTGAGTATCATATTTTCTGATAATTTATTGCAAAAACTTCGGCGAATAACTTACGCCGGTACTTACGTTCCATGTCTGATCATGTATTGTACCCTTACTTATTCCATCAATGCCATCCCTAATCAAATAACGATAATTAAATCCCACCTGCACTCCAATTCGTTCTGATATCCGGTAATCCAATCCCGCTTCGGCAGATACCGTTGGAAAATATCCCCTATTCGAAAATTTAGGTTTACGGTCGTAGGTAATATTTCCGGCTCCAATTCCAATAAAGGGTGAAAACTTTAAATTAGGCATAAAGTATTTATTAACTGTTACATCAAAGGCCGTATAAGGTCTTGAAAACACCTTTTGTGCTCCCACATTCGATCGTTCCAGATTTCCTTTTAGCGAAAATTGGGGACTAAAAAAGTATTCAGCTTTCAGAGAAGCCCCTATCTCATTATTAGCCGAAGGATAACTGCCTATATGACTGCCAAACATAATATTTCCAGAGACATTTAATCCTGACCGGAGTTTTTCATTGTTGTTCAACCCAAAATAGTCGGTTTGCGCCCGCTGCTCCCACTCCTTTTTCTCTTCAAATTTTTCAACATACTGGTTGAATTCGGTCGTATCCTGGGCACTCCAAATTCCCTGTTTTTCTCCATTAATAACTAGCATTTTCACCGCTTCGTCAATGGCTTCTGTTACGGCCATCACTGGCGGTTCGTTATAGGTAAATCCCGCTTCGGCCTCGAGCAACCTATTCGTATCGATGTAGCGGAACGCTCCACTTTGGAGCTCCTGGGATATAATGGACTTGGTGGTATGCACGGTTTCGAGCACCTTTCCTGTTTTGGTGGAAACGGCACGCAGGTAAATCGTTACCTGATCTTTACGATACTGACCTGAAGCGCCGGTACCAAGCAGTCGCGCACCCCCACCCCCGGTAATTACATTCGTATCATAACCAATAATACCGCCTTCCAGAATGACGCCGGCAAACAACATGGGAGGTAGCTGCCCACTTTGGTTATTTTGCTGGCGTGTCTTTTGAATAATCTGGCGCTCGTTAAGCAGGTTCGAAACTCCCGCTCGCTCGATGGGTGTAAACCATCCGGAATCTTCCATCGACTTAATAAGGATGGATGTTGCGCCCTGCGTTACGGCTGTTGACCAACTTGCACCGCGTTCCGAGGGTTTGTACTGCCCCGTCTGGTCTCGGAACCTATATACAGCCGCCACCACCTTGCTTTGGGGCTCGGGCATTTCGGTTAATTCGTCATGTACCTTGCTTTGAATGCCCGGCTTTACCCGCTCGGTTTCCAACGGTTGTAAGGCTGTCGTGCAAGAGCCAAACATGAATACCACTATAAATATGCCGCAGATCGTAACTGCTTTACTATGCATTAAATTTGATAACGTGAAATTACAGTTTGTTAAAATAATATCTTGCTGTTTAAAGAAAACCGAGAGAGGAGTTTTCCATCCTCTCCGGTCGATAATTTTATTTATTGTAGTGATTGACTTGAAAGGAAATCCCTTTCCCTTCAAGTCACTTTTAGATTCTATTAGTTTTGAGTGATGGTTGCAGTATTACTACCAGATTGCCAAACAGAGGCCGAATGATTACCACCGGTTTGTGTAACTGTTGCTTTATTAGCACCGTGTTGTTCAAGATCAACCATGTGATCATCACCAGTTTGTGAAATGGTTGCTGTATTCCAGCCAGTTACATTATAATTACTATTATCTGTTTGAATGGCATACTCAACTTTGCTGGCACCATTCTGGTTAATATTCAATAAGTTCATTTCACCTAGCTGAACAAGAGCTTGACCACCTTCAGCATTACCTCTGAAAAATGTATCGTCAGCTCCACTTACCATCTTGCTCTCTGTTCCGGCAGAAGCACCACCACTCTGGGTAATAGTCATAACATTATCACTACCCTCTTGGTAAGCACCGGGTCCATTATCACTATATTCACCCACTTTATTATCTCCAAACGTTTGAGTGATATAGATTTGATTAACTGATTCACCTGAACCTTTTGATACCTGAGCTTCGACATTGGCAATGTCTCCACCATTTTGTGTGATGGTTAAAAAGTTTCCTTCACCGGCTTGGTCAGCGTCCCAAACTTTATTACCATCTGCACCTTCGAGAGCAAATTGACTAATTTGGATGAAGCCATCATAACTGTTGACCCCACCTTGGCCACCTTGCTCAGGATGCGATTGTACAATGTTACCCTCACCAATCTGGGTTATACCATAGTAGTTACCGGCACCCTTCTGGTTCAGGCCTCGAACCTCATTAGACTGTCCATCTTGATAAACCATAGCATGATTTGTGCCTGAAGATTGACCAGCGTCATATATTTGGTCAATGTCAGCACTATTACCAGTGCCCTCTTGATCCAAGTCCGAAGAATTGTTCTGAGCGAATGCCATTGAACTGGCAAATACCAGAACAAAAAGTAGTGTTGTTAGCTTCTTCATAATAGGTTACCCCTATGTTGTTTTTATTCACATTAATTGAAGATTTAATAAGCCAACTAATTAGTATTCCGTTTTTCGGAATAGGATCCGGGAGCTTATCTCCGGATCACATAGGAACGAACAGTACGGAAGGCGGTACCCCATTGAAGAAGTGATCACATCTTTCTATATTAAGATGTTTTAATATTTTCAATGGGCGGCATCAGAGGTCCTCCCTTCTCCTAACCCTTCGGTTGGAGAAGACCCCCTGGTGCTGCCTTCCTTATTTGATTCAGCTCCTAAATTCTTTGTGCAATTTCATTTATAACTCTTCTTTTGTTAATAATTTCGCGTTAACTTCCTCCAAAATTCCCACCGCTAAAACCTGACGGTATGGTTACAGTCGTCGATTCCCCGGATAATATATTCTGAATCTGAATACTTACACCGTCCGGTCCGGGATTGACACTGATATTGAATTCCCCGAATTCAAAGTTGCTCCGCTCACTCAAATCAATACCTCCTTCACCGAAACGATCCCCAATAATTTGTCGCGTCAATTGTGACAATACCTGTCGTTGCAAAGACTCTTCAAAGTTAGCCAACGGATCTCTGCTGAATCCACTACCAGAACGCTGAAATTTATTCTGGCTGTTGGCAGAATTCATCATCCAGCTGTAATTCACAGGGCTGCCTCCAAAGGCAGGATTCGTCGGTTCATACACAAAGTCCTGTGCATCTGCCTGTCCCGGGGCCAGCAACATCAAACTGGCCAGAATCCCTGTTGCAAAAAATGTAGTGATTAATCTCTTCATGGTTAATACCCTGCTAGTTCATTTTCATTTGATACGATTCGCTGAAGCCTGCGCTGGCAAATCTTCACTGCCTGTTTTGCCGCCTGCTCCGTTTTGTAGTATCGCGGCTCAAGGCGATTCCTAAACACAAGTTGGTTGTCAATTTCCACCTGTACCATCGTTCCTCGAGAAGGCATGGGCTGTTCCGAAACGGTAATCGTAAAATTCTGTACGTCCTTTGGATCCTTCCAGTGCTTGTAGAAGACCGAGTAGAAATTGTTGCCCATCTTGCTACGGGTTTCATCCAGTATCAAGCCGCCAAGTCCCAGCCCCTCATATTCTTCTACTCTGGAAACGTTCTTCTCTTTCTTTTCTCCTTTCTCAACTAATTTACTAAAGGCTTTACGGAACTTTTTAAGCTTTTTATTCTTCTCTTGACGCTCAAACTTCTTACTCATTTCTAATACTCTGTCAAACTCATCGGTTGTGACAGGAAGCCGAAAATCCTGGGTAATATAGATGGGAATCTCTAACTCTTGGCCGGGAAAGATAAATCTTGGATTATCAATCTTCTCTTCATTTGCCTTATAGATATCAAACCACCAGATAGAATTGCCGAAATCGGCTGCAATTTCATATAAGGTATCGCCCGGTTGTACTTCATACGTTAAGGGCTCCGGATCGTACTCATTTACTCCGAAGAGGAATAAACACGAAAACACAACTATTATACAAGTAGCACATCTTGTGAACCACTGACCCATACTAGCCTAATTACCTAAAACTAAATTTTGTTGTCTCTCCTTGACTGTCTTTACTGCTTAATAATACTCATAATCTGAGTTTAAAAAATCAACCACCTTAAAAATATCTAATGGTTTTATAGCAAGACTAAATTTGTTTACCTGTTTTACAGATGGGTCATTCTTTTTAAGAGCTATTATTTATATGCATTTTTGCCAGTCATAACCATAATATGTGCCCAGGGTGTGCCCGGCTCCATAATCCAGGGAGCGCCTTTGCTGGCAGGCTTTTTCGGCAATCCGGTGGACTCCTCTGTAGCATATGGAATATAAATCACGTAAAGCGATGAAACATTTTTTACCATCCCGGTTTTGTAATCAAATCCATTCTTAGATCCCGTCAACGAATACAACGCCATCGGTTTTTGCGGCAACGCAATTTCTCCCTCTTCAATTTCTCTATAACGAATGCTATCCACTTTCTCTCGAGACAACCCTTTGGCTTTTAATTCGCGACCTCTTCTCATAAACGGATCTAAGTCCTTATGATAACAAGCTACATGAAAATTATCCTGTTGAGGATTATCTGCAATGCAAATCAGCTGGTTTGATCCCTCTCGCAAGGTAGTAAGGTTTCCGGAGCCATCGTATCCCAAAACCTTGGCTCCCTCTTTCATGGCATCAGGTGCAGGACTAACAGCGGCCTTAATCTGATTTTCTTTACTCAATGTATCAGATTGTCCATAACCTATCGAAGACCCTAATAAGAATACACAAGTAACAATGATGATAAAGGTTGTAGTATTATTCACAGTCCGATGCTTTTAGTTAAATAGTTATAATGAGGATAAAGTATAAACAAACCATTTAAACAATGGTACATCCCTTTGGCAAAGAAACTAATATCTCAATATCGGACTAAGGAAACTAAAACATAAAACCATCATAGCCTGACTACATCATCAACTTTCAACCATGCAAAGAATAACATAGCATGTTGAGAAAGGTTGTTTCCCCAGAACTTCTGACCATATTTTTTGAGCAAAAACCCTATTCCAGAATCAACTATATTATGGCATTACTGTACTCTTCGTATCACCCAAAGTAACTTCCCAATACACCGGTGGAGTTCATTGACGTCAATATCGATAGGGGTTCCCTTCCCATTTTGGGATTCCGCAATTAACTTATTCTGTTCCTTTTGGAGACGTCGTAACGAAGCTTCATGGGAGGAAGCAATAAGAAATATTTCATCATGAACAGGCTCTTCACCAAGGTTGATGACAGCAATATCGTTCTCTTTTATTATTGGTGCCATCTCATTTCCGGAGTTAACGTAACCTATCAAATTGTCCCTTTCCGAAAGTCCACCAAGCCCATTGGAAATATCAGTATAAATGTCTCCCGCTTTTGGACTGTTTTTAAAATCAGGCTTCAGATCTTTTATATCCAAAGAGGTATAAATTGGAATAGGCGTTTGCGTATAAGCCCCATCAACTGTTCTTTTCCTGCCTTCCCCATCCAGCAACCAATTTTTATTTAAGTCACTACATCTCTCAATTATTCTCTCGAGATCTAACCTTCCCCTGTTCTTCTGCATGCTTAGGGTACTCGGTTTGATATCTAAAAAATCGGCAACTTCCGCATCTGTCTCTAAATGATATGCCTCTTTAATACGTTCTAATATTTCATTCACTTTGTATTAATGTCTACATTTTATAAGTTCACATTATGTGAATAAACAAATATTCAATTTATAAATAAACAACTTTTAAATCGAAAACAAATGCAACACAGAAAGCGTAATGAAGCTGAGAAAGAGGTCATGAAAATGATGATCGATGCTGATATAACACAAAAAATGATTGCTAAGCATCTTGATATCACCCCTCAAGCAGTAAATAACCGACTTAAAAGAGGAAGTGTTGACCCACTTATCAAAGCCATTGAGGAATTACAAGAAAAGCGTTCGTAGGCAAAATAAGGAACTGCGTGCGAATGGGGTTGAGAAATACTATTAAATTCAAAAAAGGATTGAGAATTTAACCCTGTCGCTAAATGATATTTATGATATCTGCCTAATATCTATACAGACATTGTTAGGTGGCTAATTACTTATCGTTCTTCAAAATACAGATTCATAAACTGGCTTTCCTGTTCTACATTTCCAATTAAAACTAACTCACTGTCGGGGTTTAGTTTGGTCTCTGGATGTGGATTAATTTTCTGTTGTCCATTTTGCTTAATGGATAATACGCTGCATCCGGTATCCTTTCGGATATTGGATTCTAAAAGGGTTTTGCCAACTAATGATTTCGGCGTTTCCAGGTTAAACACATTCAGTCCCTCTGCAATCATAACCACATCGTTACGCTCGAGAATATTAAATATCACATTGGCACCCATCGTGGCGTAAGACATTACAAAATCTGCTCCGGCCCTGTGTAGCGTCGATACATTGCGTTGCAGGGTGGCCCGACTTATAATTTGAATATCAGGACGTAGCCTTCGGGCATAAATAGTCAGATAGACATTCATATCGTCGTCATGAGTCGTCATAATAATACAGGGAGCCTCTTCGATACCCGCTTTTTTCAGAATATCAATATCCTCGCCACCTCCTAAAATATATTTATCATTATCACATACACGGTCAGGATCTTTTTCAATAACACGGTAATCCATCCCCCGCTCTTCAAATGCTTCTGCCGTTCCACGTCCCACCCGTCCGGCGCCTACAATAATGACAGGCTTATCATTGGACCCATAGATTGCCATATATTCATCGTAACTACGCAGCTGCTCTACCGAACCCGCCAAAAGCAAAACGCTTTCTTTGTTAATTAATGTATCCGGTGTTGGCTTAATAAAATTACCGCGCTCCCATACTCCCACGACATTAATATTCAACTCTTCGCGCAGGTTACTTTGGGCTATTGTTTTTCCAACTAGGGGAGTGCCATCAGCAGTGGCTTCGGCTATCACTAATTCTTCAAAACGTCCCACTACATGCACACGTGAATCCTGACTTATAGTTCTACGCGAGAGCGTTTTCCCCATCATTTGTCCCAGCTGAATAACATGGTCTGCACCGGCCATTTTCAACAGATCCACCGAATCAGCAGAATTTGCCGTAGTCACGATTGTTACATCCTCATCCAATTCACGAACGGTATTACTGATGTTAGAATTAACCATATCCGTGCCAATAGAAACCACCATAGCCGCTTGTTCTACACGAAGTTGCTTATAGGTATCAGGGTCATCCAGATCCCCAAATACAACCCGATAGCCTTCATCATACAGCTCCAGCGCTTTGGGTAAATCAGTAACCAAGAGAACATATTCATAATTATATTGGTCCAATTTCTCGATCAGTGATTTTGTGATGGGATCGAAATGCGTGATGATCACATGGTTTTTGGTATCCTCGGGCAATTCCCGAGGGGCCCGTGCTTTCGATTGTGCTTCGAGCCAGGGAGCATAGAAAAATTCGATGAAGGTAAAGGGGAGAAGTATTAGCAGTGAAATCATTCCTGAGAGTAATACAATAACTGAAAACGCTCTGCCTAAATCACTGGTGAAAGTAATATCCCCAAAGCCCAGTGTAGACATCACCGTAAGTGTCCAATAAAATCCGGTTACCCAGCTGTGCTGCTGTCCCTCATACAGCATGATGAAGTGAAAAATAACGCTGTACGCAATAATCAAAGCCGAAAGCGCTCCCAAGAATCGAAATAACCGCTTTATATTTACCTTGGTATTGCGGTTTGAAAGGAAGTAGCTGATTTGCGAAGTAAAAAATTTCATAATCTATTCAATAAGACGAACTGAATTGAAATCGAATCCCACCTATTCAATCTAAGAATTTATTTTGATGCTTAAAGAGATCTACTCATGTTAAAATCTTCGTCCAATACTCCAACGCAATACTTAAAAAAGGACTTATTCTAACACAAAGCGGAAGGTGATCGTCCCCCATTGTGATTGTTGGGGTACTCCTGAAGGAAGCTGGGAAAAACGCCAACTGCGCAGGGTTCGCATTACTTCACGTTCCAGTTCAGGATTCATTTTTTTGAGAGGTACAATTCTCCCGATAGAACCATCCGGTTTCACCTCAAAACGAATAGTAATCGTTGCTTCGGCGTCGGTTGTATTATCGGGTAAGGGTTGTACCATGGGATTTCGTTCGATATCCCCTTCCCAATTAAGTTCGTAGGGTGCAGACTTCTCCTGTTCATTCCCCGTTCCCTGATCAGCATTAAGCTCTCCGGTATTCCCTTGTTCATCGCCGCTGCTTTCTGCGCCCTCTTGCTGTACTTCGTCTTCTTCTGTCTTCGGCGGAATGGTTACTTCTTTAGGCTCGTCGGTTTCGGTGTCCTCCTGCGGATCTACTTTATCGGTTTCCGGTGTTTCAATCGGTTCCTCCTCAATTTCTTCAGTTTGGTCGGGGGCATCTACCGGTTTCGTCGTTTCTTCGGTAGATTCCTGCTGTTCTTCAACCGGCTCCGGTTCTTCTGGCTCCGGATTTTCGGGTTCTGTCTCAGAAGGATTAGGACGGGTGGCCACCTGTTCGGCCTGCTGCTCGGCATATTCTGCAGGCGTTCCCGTTTTAAACTCCCCAAACTCTACCTCAATAAAAGAGGGTCGTACATTCGACTCGATAGAAAAGGTATAAAGCAAAAAAACGATAACCAGGGCCACATGTACCCCACCCGTTATGGCCAAGGCAAAACGATCTTCTTCGTTATTGAATACAGGTTGCTCCATAAGGGTGTTCGGTCTTACCGTGTTGCCTGCTCTGTTGCCATCACAATTTTTAGATCCAGTGCTTTGGCAATATTCATCACGCGTACCGCATTATCAATGATGGCATCTTTGTCTGCTCTTAAAACAAGTGTAGCCTGGGTATTGTTTCCTCTGGCCTCGCGCAGTGCTGACGCCAACATTCCACTACTTGTAGGCTTACCATCAACATAAAACTGTCCGTCCTTGGTTACGGCAACGGTAATAAACTGGGCTTCGGTCTGTGCCCCGGTTTCTGCTTTGGGGATATCCACCTTAATTCCAAAGTTCGTAACAAACGACGAAGTCAACAGGAAGAAAATCAGGAGCAACAATACAATATCTGTCAGTGACGACTGTGAAAACAGCGTCAGCGGCTCCATACGGTCATCATCTTTTCTAAAGTCCATTATCCTACCTTCTCACGCTCTTTTTCTTTCTTGTTTGATGGTGCCTGCAATAAGTCGATAAAATCTGCTGATGCATTTTCGAGCTCGTGAACCATGCGATTGATTTTACCCAACAAGAAGTTATAAAATCCATAGGCAATAATACCTACAATCAATCCTGTTGCCGTAGTTATTAATGCCTCCCAGATACCGCCGGCTAATACACTTGGGTTTACATTACCCTGCAACGATTGTATGTCCATAAAGGCTTCAATCATGCCGGTAACCGTTCCCGTAAATCCTACCAGTGGGGCAACACCCGCTATCGTAGCTAACCAGTTCATTCGTTTTTCAAGGTGATAAATTTCCTTTTTGCCGGCATTACCGATAGCATCTTCAATATCTCTAATGGGGCGTCCCAATCTGCGGATACCTGCCTTAAGAATACGTGCCAATGGTTTATCTATGCCATCACAATAAGTGAGCGCACGCTGTCGGTCGCCATCTTTTAACATGCTTTCAACGGTGCGTAAAAAGCCATCGATTTCTATTCGCGCATTATTCAGCGAGCGCCAGCGTTCGGCAATAACGTATACCGCTACGATCGACAAAATAAACAGCGGAATCATAAGCACCCCGCCTTCTGCCAGCAGTTCAAACATTGACATTTGTTCCTGTTCTGCAGCCATACTTAACGTATCAGCGGCTACAGTATCAGTTTGTGCTTGTATGAGCAAAAAGAATAACGCTTGCATAGTTTTATTTAGTTACGAGTCTATTATTGAATTCTTTTTATGAAATTATTATCGCGATATCGCTTTGGAATATCACCGATTGCCTGCTGGGCATCACTAACTGTCTCAAACTGACCAATACCCACACGATAATAAGTAGATCCCTCTACTTGAGCCTGGCTTATCAGTGCACGATACCCGGCCTCCTGTAGTTGCTGACGATTTTGCTCCGCTTGCTGTTGGTCACGCAGAGAATGTACCACAATCGTATAACCATTGGCAATAGCCTGATTGGGTTCCCCCATCAATCCATAACCATTTTGCTGCCGGGTAGTCGAGGTCGATTCTGCATCTTCTTCTCCTGTTGATACTGCTTGCGGCTGCTCAGGTTCCATACCCTCTTCACCTTGATCCGGCTGTTCTTCTGATTTTGTATTATCATCAGTAGGGGCTACCGTCTCGGTAGGCTGAGGTGATGTTGTTGACATTTCATTATTAGTCATTCCGGATAACCCGAAATCATAAATTAGCCACCCGCCAACACCTATAACCAATACCACTACTACAGCAACTATAATAGTTCCAATAGGGTCTCTGGGCTCTTCTTTTTCAATGTCTTCAGCAGGCTCCGGTTCTTTTGCGGATTGCTGTTTTTCCGGCTCCTCGGCAGTTGTTCCAAAAACAGCGTCGAAAACTTCTTCTGCGTCTTGTTGATCTTCTTCTTTTACTACCTCTTCTGCCCCTGTAACCTTCTCTGTATCCGGCTCTTCCTCATCCAACCCTTCGTCAGAAGCCGTCGCTTCTATTTCTTGTTCTTCTTTCTCTTTTTCAGTTGCATCAGCATCAAAAGCCCACTTATCTTCCGTATCTATATCATCAGATCCTGCCTCACTCATATTTACTTCGGGAACTTCCTCATCACTTTCGGGCTCCTTAAACGCTCCTATAAGCTCTATGGGCTTCATACCCGCGTACTTATTATTGATTTCCGTCTCAAGAGTATCCTCCGGCTCAAATTGCAAACTTCCGTCCTCCATACTGAACGTACCAAACCCTTCGACCTCAAAGGTTTTATTTTCCTCAGCTGCCTTTTGGATCCGGCCTATCAACTCCGAAAGCTGTGTCTCAACTTGTTCACGTTCCAGTCCTGTTTTTTCCTCAAGAAGTGATATCAGTTGTTCCTTATCAATAGTCATATCCCCAATTAGTTTTCCGGAATAAAAGTGATGGTATCCTTCGGCGGCATCATCACAACCCGGCCGCTGTCATACTGTTTTTGAAATTGTTTCTGATGTTCAAACTCGAATCGGCCAACGCCTTCAAGATATACGTCATTTTTCCGGGCTATCTCTTCACGTATAACCTCAGAAAAAGCTTTGATAAACTTTTTATCCATTCCCATTATAACTTTACTGTTACCCCGCCATACGCCTGAAACGGTCGCTCATTATATCCTTGCCAAACCTCGTAGTCCTGACTTAATATATTTACCAACTTTATATAGGCTCCAAACCGCTCTGTAATTTGTACATCTGCCCGGCCACCAAGCAATAAAAAACCATCCAGCTTTTCATCTGTTTGAAAGGTTCTCCGTGAACCTACATAATCAGCCCAAGCTTCGAAAGTAATGCCATCAAAAGGTCGTACCATTAATCCAGAATTAACCCCTATTTTTTCCTCAAATGGTATACGTCCTCCCCCCTTAAGTTTAGGAGAACGCAAGTAGACCTTCCCATTCACTTGTAATTTTTTAGGTATTATCTGATGCACTACACTCGCATACGCTGATACTTTGTAAGCATCACGATACTGCATCTCGTAAAACCCATAAACAGGATTACCGGGCACTCCGTTATTGGAACGAAGGAAAATAGGGTAGTCCGATATATCCTCGTATTGGAACCCAAAGTTAAACTCTCCCTGATCGGTGTATTCGAAACTGGCTTCCCCTTTTCCATACATGCGATAGGAGTGCCGGAGGGTATTATCCACGGTCAAAAATCGATTCTCTGTGTGCCGCTGCTCTAATGTCTTTAGATATGGCTGGGCCCCGGCCGTAACTTTTACTGTCAGTATATCCAGCAATGGATGCTCTACTGTAACCTCAGGACCCACATATATTTTTTCCTCAACATTATTTTGCGCATAATAGACACTGGCGTCTACCGTAATATCAGTTGTATAATTAAATTGTCGCTCATACACCAGACCACCCTGAGCGGTAAGCCAAGAGTCTTGGGCGATGGCATTTTCATAATTCCCGCCTTTAGCACCAACCTTGGCAGTAAACGTCTCGTCAGTGCTTCCACCGGCCCATCTTTTAGCTAACGATAGATTATACACTCGCTCTTCACTCTTTCCGGATGACGCATCCGCATTTTTCAGATCTATATTGTAATAACGAATACCGGCACTTGCTTTCCAACCGGTAATGGTATTTTTAAAATGCTGAAATTCGGTTCCTAAATTAAACCCATTATACTCTTTTCGAGCATTGGCCGGGATAGTAGTAGCAGGCAGGTCAAACATATTATTAAAGCTCGTTTTGAATCCCCCATTTACTGTCAGCTGACTTTTTTTATTCAGCTTTGTGGCATATTCTGCATTGGCATCAAAAAAGCGAAAACTGCTGTTTTGATTATCCAAGTGTCCATCAGAAGAAGAGTAATCAAAGTCGCCACCGATATAACTTTTACTATTAAAACGCTTTACCCCCCAAAATTCCGCCTCGGGACTTACAAAACTTCCAAAGCCTAATCGGCTGTAAAGATTCTGGGCTGACGCATAGGGAAAAGAAAGATAAGCTGGTGGTTCGGGGCGGGAGAGTTGGCTTACCGGAAGATTTGCTACAACCTGCTCATGCGTTTCCATAAAGGGGGTACGATTAGGATTTATCTGATATACTCGCGGATTGGGATCAAACCCCAAAATAGGTTGTCGGCGCAAACCGGGGAAACGGGCCTGAAACTGACTGCGTATTTCAATATCCTGTGGATCGATCTCCGGTAGCATCGATGATTCCGTATCCTGTTGCTGTTGAGCAATCAGAGGATTAGCCGCCAAAACGGTTACGATAATAAATGCTATTGCTGATATCCCTTTCATATAATTTTTCTTGCTATAAGCTCTAAAATCAGTGTTAAAGGTACTAATTTTTTAGCAACGATTAATGTCTCAATTAAGGTCATTTTATACCCGGTTACGGTACATCTGTTTCGAATAACGAAAAAAGAATAAGAGAATTGCTACAGGGTTTACCTTATAGCAAAAAGTCCTGAAAATATTATTTAGATAAACTATACGACCGGTTCTCCTGCCTTGGTCGATCGAAGCTTATCAATAAACAAAAATATGGGTGTTATACTTGAAACGAATAACACCATCACGCCATGTGTAACCGTTGCGTAAGCGATACCGGTAACTGCCGGTACAGCAAACAATACCAATAGCGACTGTTTTACAAAATAGTGATAGGTTCCCAATCCTCCGGGCGACGGGATAGCAATACCTATGGCAGAAATAACAGTAATAACAAGCGCATCCAGCATATCCAGACTATATGCCTCCTGCATATCAAACATCCAGAATGGAATGTAGGTCATCAATGTATAGCACAACCAAATTAAAACCGTATAAAGAATAAATAGCCACCATCGCTCTACATCACGTGCTGCCAGCAGTCCATTCCTAAACATAATAAAGGCCCTTTTGGCTTTAAAAATCCAGCTTCGGAGAACTTCAAACCTGGACCCAAGATAGACTATAAACTTGATCAACAGGAAACCAATGCCAATAACAGCTGCCAATAAAAACGCTACCCATAAATAAGTGAGCAAGCTCGATTCATTGGTGAGAAAATTGATGGTTTCATCCCCAAAAATCTGTCGCAGCAAGTTAAGGTCGGCAATAACATATACCGATACCACAACCATAAGAAATGCCATGACTGCAATATCAATCACACGCTCCAAGACAATTGTGCCCATTAATTTCGAACTGCTCAATCCCTCCTTTTTGCCTACATACACCGGACGGGAAACCTCTCCAAAACGCGGCCCAACAAGATTCATCATATATCCAACCAACACCCCACAGATCAAGGTAATGCGATCAAGCTCTTCCTTATCCTGTTCAATAAACAGGCGCCAACGCTCTGCTCTAAAGATATGACTGAACAGAGCTGTAATTGCGAAGGGGAACAACCATCCAAACTGGATATTCTTCGAATACTCCCATACTTCTTGCAGCTGCACATTACGAAAAGCCAACCACAGAAAAAGGGCTCCCAGTGATAGTGCGAGCCCGATCTTAATTATTTTTTTATACATTAATATCTAACAGTAAGTTAGTTTCGCATGTCAACTTTTTCGGCACTCTCAGGATAGCTAAGAGTAAAAATCCCTTCCTTTGGATCCATAAACTCCCCTTCAGAAAAGGTCGTGGTAATTACATTATTAGCCGGATCTATCGCTTTAATTTTTTTCGGCAGCAGACCTTTGGATAGAAAAATTTCGACCTTCTGGTATATTGCAAAAGGATCATCAGAAGACAATAATATATAAATATTACCTTCTCGCTTTTCCTGGGTCTCTACAGTAAATGTGGAGTCAACACCGTTCAAAATTCGCGAAGGCGCAAAGTCATCATCTTCCGGCTCATATTTGCTGATGATAACACGATTTCTATCCTCATCATACACCGTAGATGTTTCTCCATCTACAACAACCGATTTATTATCAGACTCTACTCTGTACTGCTGACTCCCAACCCAAATATGTCCATTACTGGCAACTGTATCCTGAGTGTAGGAATCCACGGTCTGATGATGGAAATCAGCCTTAAAAATAGCCCCATCCTCAAACGTTTGTTTTAAGTCTGAGAAATAGGACTCCTGTCCCAAAGCCAACGAGGGCAACCCCAAACCAATAATTATTATAATGAGAACTACAGTTACTTTATCGGTCAAATTCTTCCAGATCATCTAATAATTCTTCTAATTCTTCTTCATCGTCAACTAACACATCACGCGCCGTACTGCCCTGGTAAGGGCCAACAATACCGGCATTATAGAGCTGATCAACAATTCGTCCGGCACGATTATAGCCGATCTTAAGTTTACGCTGCAACAGTGATACCGATCCCTGCTGGTGCAGTACAATAACTTTCGCAGCTGCCTCAAAAAGTTCATCAATGTCATCCAGTGGATCAGGGATGTCACCACTTGCTGAGGTTTCATCTTCTAAAACAGGTAGTTCATACTTATTATTGTATCCTCGTTGATTTCCAATGAAATCAGTAATTTCTTCCACCTCCTCAGTGGATACAAAAGCATTCTGGATTCGGGTCATACCGCCACCGTTGGTAAATAACATATCACCGCGACCAATAAGCTGATCGGCGCCACCGGTATCAAGAATAGTACGCGAGTCCACTTTTGAGGCCACCTGGTACGCGATACGTGCCGGGAAGTTCGCCTTTATCGTTCCGGTAACCACATTCACCGACGGACGCTGTGTTGCTACAACAAGATGAATACCAACGGCACGAGCAAGCTGAGCCAATCGGGCAATCGGTTCCTCAATATCTTTTCCGGCCGTCATCATTAAATCTGCAAGCTCATCAATAAGCACCACAATATAGGGCAGATGGCGGTGTCCTTCATCCTCATCAAGCTCCCCGTTGTCAAATTTTTCGTTGTATGCTCGAATATCGCGGACCATCCCATCTTTGAGCAAGTCGTAGCGCTCATCCATCTCTTTGGTCAGACTTTCGAGCGTTTCTTTCGCTGCAGAGGTATCCGTGATAATAGGTTCTTCGGCACCAGGAAGTGTGGCTAAAAAGTGTTTTTCAATTTTTTGAAACAGCGAGAGCTCAATTTTCTTGGGATCAATCATTACAAATTTCAGATCATCGGGATGGCATTTGTACAGCAGACATGTAATAATTGTATTGATACCCACTGTTTTACCCGATCCCGTGGCACCGGCAATAAGCAAGTGCGGCATCTTTGTCAGATCAACCATAAATACTTCGTTCTCGATGGTCTTACCAAAGGCCACCGGAAGCTCATAATCACTTTCTACGAATTTTTTGGTATTAATGACTGACTTAATAAATACAGTTTCACGCGATCCATTGGGCACCTCAATTCCTACCGCCGAGCGTCCGGGAATAGGGGCCATAATACGTAGTCCTTTCGCCGCCGTAGCCATTTTCAGGTCGTTCGCATAGCTCTCAATCTTACTAATCTTGACATCCGGTGCGGGATCAAGCTCATAAAGGGTAACCGTGGGACCCACAATCGCGTTAATGCTACGAATCTCAATATTGTGTCGCTTCAGCTTATCGAGGATAATGCGCTTGTTCTCTTTGATCTCCTCAAGATCAACCTCATTTCCTTCATTCGGGGGTGAATCCAGCAGATCTATCGTCGGGAACTTGTAGCGAACCTTGGGCACCTCCTTGGCTTTATCCTTATTCTGCTTATCGAGCTCTTTCTCATCGGCCTGCTCATCCCCCTCACCGACGTATACCGAAATATCGACATCGTCTTCCTCGTCCTCGGCAATTTTCTTCTTTTCTATATCCGCCCGGGGACGCTGATCCAGTGATTTCACTTCTTCTTTCTGCTGACGCATTCGTTCCCGATCGCGTTTCTGCGACTCTTCTACAATATCATCAATAGATCGGGGTTCCGGTTCCTCTTCTTCAGGTTTAGTCTTCGTTTGAGGTTGGGGCTCAGCCTGTTGTTGCTCTGATTTTTGTGATTTTTTACGCATCTGCTGTTCGGCCTGCCGCTGCTTTTCAATCTCTTTCTGCTCAGCTTCCTGTTGCTTTCGTTTTCTTTTTTGCTCTTTCTTCTGGCGGCGTCGTTCTTTCCAGTCGGCATACGAGGCCTTAATATTATCAATCCATTCTTTTACTCGCTCCACGGTGTGTTGGAGATCGCGATCGAGCAGTGCCAGCAAGGTCGTTAGCAACAATACCGAGAGAATAATAATAGACCCGATACCTGTAATATTTTGCAGAATGCGAGCTATGTAAAAGCCGGCCGAACCATTCCATACAGATTCAACCCAGTCATAATTGGTGTTGAGCCACCCTAAAACGGCTGACAATAACACCATACTCCAGATGCCGTAAGCCGTTGGCCACAACATCAGACCTATATCTCGATTTCTGAAAATAAACCACCCGTATCCCACGATGATTAGCGGCATAATAATACTCATATACCCGAAAAGAAGGTGGACAAAAAAGTGCGCTAAGTAAGCCCCAATAACACCTAATCCATTTTGGATGCGCAGGGCCGGACCTTGATCCAAAGCAAATAAACTATCCGTCGACAGTGATTGGATGAGCGTATAATCTGCAGGATTATACGTAACAATACTAAACCCAAGCAGGCCTCCGACGGCCATCACCAAAATCCCCAGTATTTCCATTTTCCGGGATTCCGAAAGGCCTCCCAAAAAACTATCTGAACTACTTTTCTTAGCCATTTATATCTGTAATGATTCCTTCATTAAGTGCCGGTAAAATATCCGTAATACTGCGTTGACAGCAATACTCAAGGTCCTCTTTACTTACAATATCTTTGAGGCGTATCGCATAATTCGATGATTTGATGCTCTTTTCTATATCATCACTAAATTTTTCATAAAGACCAAAAGCAACTTTTGCTCCGTCTCTGACCTCATCTGGCAAATCACCTCCACAAAGTTCGTAAATAATATTCCCGGCACAAAGAATATCCTCCAGTGACAGCCGCCCCCGCCATCCGGCACAAACCAGCAGCACCTCTTCATCAATATTCTGCAAATAGTCAACGACGGCATCCAGGTTCAAAAACGAACCCACAATAATTTGGTCCGCTAAGCTGCAGCGCCGAATCGCCTTTGTACCATTCGTAGTATTCAGGATAATCGTCTTTCCATTTACCACCTCTCTGGTATGTTCCAGTGGGGAATTACCTAAATCATATCCTTCAATAGTTACTCCGTTTTTTTCCCCACTCATCAAAAAACTTTTGGGATCCAGGTTATGCGAAATTTTGCTGGCGTCGTCCATATCCTCAACTGCAATAACACCCTTCGCACCATTTTGCAATGCTGTGACCATCGTTGAACTGGCTCGCAGTACATCAATCATCACCACAGTCTTGTCCCGAATATCTTCTTCCTTAAAAGAGTGAGCCGACGAAAACACGTCAATTTGATTTTTCATATGCTATAAGTAATATCCTGATCTCTGTTTATCCCAATTGATATATTAGTAACTATTCCTTTCTGCAACCACCTTTATTTTACAAACGGTGGTTTTGTTACTGTAGCCTCGGCTTTTTTGTTTCGGATTTCTACAAAAACTGATGCTCCCTCATCTGCGTGACTAACATCCACATATCCCATAGCAATATTAGTGCCCAGCGTAATAGAACGGGAACCACTGGTTATAAAGCCGATCTCATCATCCTCATCATTAAAAATTGTATAGTCTTTTCGCGGAATAGAACGTTTATCATCAATAGTAAGACCCACCAATTTACGTGAAAGCCCTTCCTCTTTTGCTTTAAGAAGAGCCTCACGGCCTATAAAGTCACCCTTATCCAACTTAGTTAGCCAACCCATGCGTGCTTCAAGCGGATGCGTATCTTTGGTAATATCATTGCCGTAAAGCGCAAAACCCTTCTCCAGGCGCAACGTATCACGGGCGCCAAGTCCGCAGGGCTCAATACCGAATTCTTCGCCTGCCTCCATAATCGCATTCCAGATACCTTCGGAATCAACGTGATCTTTATTAAAGTAAAGCTCAAATCCCTTTTCGCCGGTATAACCCGTAGCCGAAAGAGTCACATCATCATAGCCTGCCAAGGTCCCCAGCTCAAAGGTATAAAATTTTATGGCCGAAAGATCAGTATCTGTCAGCTTTTGCAGCGTTTCTACGGATTTAGGTCCCTGTACTGCCAACAAACAAGTGTCATCTGAAAGATTACTCAGATCGGCATCAAAGGAGTTATTCTCATCAATCCACTCAAAATCTTTCTCGATGTTCGAAGCATTCACCACCAAGATATATTCATTTTCCTCCAGCATATATACTAAAAGGTCGTCAACGATACCCCCGTCTTCGTAACACATAGCCGAATACTGAGCCTTGCCGGGCACCAATTTTGAGGCATCATTGATTGTTACATACTGTATTAAATCCAGCGCCTCTTCACCCGTCACATAAAACTCACCCATATGTGAGACGTCAAACATACCCACCTTCTCGCGCACGGCGTTATGTTCTTTACGGATACTGTCGTACTGCACGGGCATTTCAAATCCGCCAAAGTCGATAAGTTTTGCTCCGGCTTGTTCGTGAAGATTGTAAAAAGGCGTTCGTTTTAACATGGTAGCATTACATTTCTTTCAGTTCCAAACTTACAGTCGCCCAAAATACGGATTTCGCAATAGAATAGAGAATCGTAATTGAACACCCATTTGCTTTGATAATCCTCTTTGCGGAATGCCCATTATTAGAATAATGTTCCTAGCTATAATTTCATTGGCTAAGGATAAAACAAATCTGCTTTAGGCAGACTTCATGGTTTTTTAGCCTGATGTTCGCAACTCCACGGAATTGTCAGTCATATAGCCTTTCCCTAATAATTGAGATACACGTGCCATTAGACCGAATTCTTTTTAGCTAATCAGCGTTTAGCATCTGGGAAGAAATCCTTATCTTTCAAGACTGAAAAAATTAGCGACGAACAGAACACTTTTTACCCAATGGCCATTAACAAGCAACAAGTACGTACGGCACTTACCCATGTAATGCATCCTGAGATGGAGAAAGATCTGGTCACTCTCGACATGATCGAAGATCTTATTGTTCAGGATTCATTCATCACCTTCACCATTGATCTACCGGAAAAAGATCCCAAACTGGAATCCAAACTGAAGGAGATGTGTGAGGATGCGATTCGAAAATTTGTGGATAAGGATGCCGTGCTTGATATAACGACGGCGGTAAATATCTCGAAATTCCGCAATAATGAGGACAAGGGCGAATTCCCGGGTCAAGGTCATCGCAAGAAAAAAGAACAGCAGCAGGAACAAGGCGATGAGGAAGTCCTTTCAGGCGTTAAAAATATTATCGCAGTTGCTTCTGGCAAGGGGGGCGTAGGCAAATCTACCGTAGCCGTTAATCTCGCTTGCGGATTAGCGCGTACCGGTGCAAAAGTTGGACTGTTGGATACGGATATCTACGGTCCCAGTATTCCCACGATGATGGATGCCCACGGGCGACCCAATATTACAACTCAAAAGAAGCTTATACCCAAAGAAAAATATGGAGTCCGTTTTCTATCAATGGGTATGCTCGTTGACCCGGATCAAGCCATGATCTGGCGCGGGCCCATGGTAACCAGTGCCGTTAAACAATTTATGAATGAAGTAGAGTGGGGCGAACTGGATTATATGGTATTGGATCTTCCGCCGGGAACCGGTGATATCCAGCTGACACTCGTACAAACCGTTCCACTGACCGGAGCTGTTATTGTTTCCACCCCGCAGGATGTTGCCCTTGATGATGCCCGTAAAGGCGTTGCTATGTTCAAAAAGGTAAACGTGCCGGTATTGGGCATGGTTGAAAATATGGCCTATTTCATACCCGAAGATATGCCGGATAAGAAATACTATATCTTTGGCAAACACGGTGTTCGTAATCTGGCGGATCGCATGGGCACCAACTTCCTGGGCGAAATACCACTGGAACAGAAAGTCCGCGAAAGCAGTGACGATGGCAAACCTATTGTACTGGGTGATATGGAAACAAAATCAGCGCAAAAGTTTGTAGAGCTTTCCAACAATGTAATTCAGCAATTGGCGATCCGGAATCAGGAGCAGGATCCCACGGAGAAAATCGATATCAAGATTCGGCCCTAGGCGGAATATCATGCTGAACTTGTTTCAGCATCTATCGTTAACAGATCCCGAAATAAGTTCGGGATGACATTTACTTCTTTCATAGGCTGGGGTCAATTGTTATACCGCTGATGAAGCACCTGTTTTCGATAGTCAAAAATATCACGCAGCTTACTCCTGATCAGCAAGGTATTTACAATTCTTCCCAATATTCCATAGGGAGGCACATAATTTACTTGATCGATCATTTTTACTCCCGTTTCCATCTCTTCAATTTTGTGATGGTGATACCAAAATCGGTATGGACCTATCCGTTGCTCATCAACAAACTCTTTGCCAGGGATAATATACTTGATCTCAGTAATCCATTCCGATTCCCCTAACAAAGGAAGCTTTACATCATATTCGATAAGCAAGCCATTATACATTGTTTCCGGAACCTCACTGATAATCGTAAAGTCAAGCTCAGGAGGCGTTATTTTATTAAGGTTCGCCGGATGCGATATAAACTGCCAAAGTTGATCTGCTGAAGTATCTAATAGCTGCTCCTGGTATAATTTGTACATGGACCTCCTTTGCCTTTTTCTAATTTATTTAACCGATAGGCACAAACCATATATACCTATGCAAAGGTTCCATAATTGCTAAATTATTCTGATAAGATAATCAGAATAAACGCTTAATGTTTACAGCCGATTTATTTACGAACCTTCAACCCTATCTAAATTAGAGCAATCTCTATAAACCGAACTCTACTCCCGCTCACTTAGGCCCAACAGAAAATTCCAGATTGTAAGCGCAGCCAGCTTGGCCGTTTGGTTATCTCTATCGTGGCGGGGATTTACTTCTGACAAATCAAAAGAGGTGACCTGCTTATTTCGTCCGGCCAAATATGCAGCTGTGATCCACAAATCGGAAGGCAAACCATTGGCACAAGGGGCGCTTACGCCCGGAGCCTGCGATTGATCAACAGCATCCATATCAAACGTGACCATGAGTCGATCACTCTCATGCTGATGAAATAATCCCGAAATAGAGGTGATGTTTGTTTCATCCCTGAACATATACTCACCACCGCTGTTTTTTATATACCGCAGATGGGATTTTGCCACAGATTGTGGCTGCAATCCCGTCACCAAATACATTTCGGCGCATTCACTCTCATGTTCTATAGCCTGACGAAAGGGCGAGCCAGAATGTGCTTGCCCCTCTTTTAGCGGACGCACATCGGAATGTGCATCTAAATTAAAGATTGCTGTTTTCAATCCTGCTTCTGCATATCCGGCAAAGTGACCGAAAGCGGTTTCGTGACCGCCGCCAAGAATAATGGGAATTACTCCCTGCTCTAAATAACTTGCCAATACCTTACCTAAATTCTGCTGATCCTCCTCCACTTCATAGCGAATGTTTAGATCCCCAACATCCCGCATATTACCTATTAACTCTACAAAAGCATCATGGTTTTCAGAGTTTGGCGTCATTTTATATAACTGTTTCCGAATAGCCTCGGGGGCATCCGCTGCGCCGGCACGTCCACCATTTATGGTCACTCCCTTATCTGACGGAAAACCAATAATAACGGCCCGTGGTGTATCATTCTTACTGAGATCAGATTCAATTAATTGACCAATTCTCGGATCATCATCCCTTGTTTTTGGGACACTTACCGACACTTGTTTTAATAATGACATTTTAAATCTTTTTTGTTCCGTTTTTCCATTCTCTGACCAACATAAAAAGTCCCGTCATTAATGTCATGGGCAACACAAACCATCCCATGGCAGCATTAAAATAAGACAGCAAATGATGTTCGGTAGCTGTTAAAATCAAATATGCTGTGAAAGCAATATAGTATCCCAAAAAGAAGATACCCTCCCAACGGCTGATCAACTTACCCGTAATAAAAATGGGTAAGCATACAATTGATGCTGCAATCATCACAGGGATATCAAACCCCACCACCCCCGGCTGTACTGTAATGCCATCCGGTAATACGATGGCCGTTAAACCAACAATGCACATTATATTAAACAAATTGCTGCCAACTATATTACCAACAGCCAAATCACGTTCTCCTTTTATACTTGCCAATACCGACGTAGCTATTTCGGGCAGTGAAGTTCCTGCGGCAACAATGGTTAGCCCAACAACAAGACTGCTTACTCCCAGATATTCAGCGAAAGTTACAGCCCCGTTAACCAGCCATCGTGCGCCAACCACTAAGAGGATAAAACCAAAAAGAACAAATACGATATCCCACACCCAATAGCGACTTGATGCCTCAGCCTGTGCATTTTTCTCCTTTGACTTCGTGTGGTATTGTTTTCGAGCATCATAAACCAAATATCCAATATAACTCAATAAGGAAACAAAGAGGATCCCTCCCTCAATTCGACTTATCACCCCATCCCAGGCGAAAAAATAAAGCATAATTGAAGCTCCAATCATCAGGGGGACATCAAGTTTAATTAGATTTTTGGAGACAACTAATGGGATAAGAATAGCTGAAATACCTAAAATAAACAGTACATTAAAAATATTGCTGCCAATTACATTACCTAAAAGAAGAGCATCTTCCCCGGCTATTCCCGACTGCAAACTAATGGCAAGTTCCGGGGCACTAGTACCAAAAGCTACCACTGTTAATCCAATCACCAGCGGCGTCATCCCCAAACGGCCGGCCAGCTCAGATGCCCCACGCACCAAAAGTTCAGCTCCGCCAATAAGCAATATGAGTCCGGCAACAAAAAAGAGTATCGTAGCAATCAAAACAATCGTCCTTTTAACTATTGATATCGCTATATACTAACGAGACAATTTCTTTAATAAAAAATGCTGTCAACATTTTGTCGACAGCATTTTCCAATCCAGACTTTAGGATGTTACAGTTTAATGTTCAGAATGTAAGGCTACGCGATTACCTTCCGTATCCTCGATAATAGCCATATAACCATACTCATCAGTTATGATCGTTTTTTTCTGGATGATCTTGCCCCTATTTCGTTCCACTTTATCCAACACTTTTTGTAGGTCAGGGTTAGCACTGATATAAACCAAAGATCCTTCATGGCTGGGTTTATAAAACTTCTTTTGTTCACAGATTGCTCCACCAACCCCTCCTTCCTCAACTGGAAACATGGTCATCTTAAGGTCATCATCTATCTCCATATCCTCCATTTTTATATCAAGGATAGACTCATAGAACCTCTTTGCTCTACTCAATTTCTTGGCAGGAATCTCAAACCATGAAACAGCATTTTTCATTTTTCGCATTGTTTTTGGTGCCATAACTTCCTCCACTATATAAGTTTAATAAATGTCGTATTACTACGACTTACAACCGTTGGAAGTTCCAAAAACAATGTAGGGGAATCCCTATTTTAAATATATTTTTCCAGTTACTGAGCCGCTTCCCGCTCGACTATTTCATTGTCCTCATTAATAAACCCCTCATAGCGAGCCAACTGGATAAGTGTTGTCGATAGCAACTGATCAATATTCATCGATGAAGATTTGAGCCACTTATGTGTTGTTTTATCCTCGGGATATTTCTCGATACACTCCTCGGTATATCTCGTAAATTCCCGTACCTGCTCTAAAATCTCCATCAGCTTTGCTGGACACTCACACTCGATCATGTCCGCGTGCTTCTTTAGTTCCTCAACTGCTTTTTCACTTATCTGACTCCCATCTTCTACTGTAATATCCATCTTATAAAAACACTTTTATTCCTAATTCATCGGCAGTAACCAATGCGTAATAACTTTATTTTTCTTTCCACTCAACTTTCGAGCTGGCATTTTTTTAAAATTAAAATCTTTGCTAACCCTCTTATAGCTAAATTCCGACAACAAAATATCCACCGAAAAATACTTGGTCAATTCTTCAATACGAGCCGCGGTATTTACTACATCGCCAAGCACAGTTTTCTGATTAATGTGATCGGTCTTAATTTCGCCATATGCCACCTCTCCACTGTGGATACCAACCCCAATAGACACTACGCTCTCCACATCTATATACCGTTGCGCATTTATTTCTTGTAATGCCCCTCGCATTTCAATAGCTACATTACAGGCACTTTCAATATGAGCATCATCATCTTGGGTCACTCCAAAATGTGCCAGAAACCCATCTCCAGTAAATCGGTCTACAGCACCGCCGCCCCGCTCGACTACCGTTCCCAACTCAGCCAATACGGAGTTTGCAAAAGCGACAGCCTTCAGCGGATCTTCTGCTTCAAACAAATGGGTAAAATTGCGAATATCACAGAACAAAACCGTTCCGTTTCTCCTTTCAGCGTTAAAATTTCGTGGCATCTATGTCGACGATATTTATTAAAACTCCTAAATAAGTTTTCGTCCCTTTTTAAAACTTCTTAAACATTGTGCCCCCTTATAATGATACATCCAGAAATCGGGATTGGGTACATCAATAATAGCAAAGTCAGCTAATTTGCCTTTTTCGATAGAACCCACCTGAATATCTTTCTTAATCGCCTTGGCTGCATAGATTGTAGCTCCTTTCAATACCTCTGCCGGACTCATTCGTCCCTGATTACAGGCCAACATCATGGCCAGCGGAAGGTCAAAGCTGGGCGCCGAACCCGGGTTAAAATCTGTAGCAACTGCTACTTCTACTCCACCATCCACTAACTTCCGGCAGTTGAGCGGTTCCTCCTGGGTATATAAAGAAGCTAATGGAAGCGTTACCCCCACAACACCGGCTTTAGCCATTGCCTCAATTCCTGCGTCAGAAATCTTTTCAAGATGGTCGGCGCTGGCTGCCTCCATCTCCGCGGCCAATTCCGCTCCACCGCAAGAGGTTAACTGATCAGCATGCAGCTTGGGCGTTAGTCCCGCTGCTTTTGCATTTGTAAGGATACGGCGTGATTCCTCAATCGTAAAAGCCGATTCCTCGGCGAAGATATCACAAAACTCTGCCAGCTCTTGCTCAGCCACTTCCGGAATCATCTCTTCTATCACCAAATCGATATATGCTTGTCGATTGTCTTTATATTCCGGTGGTATGGTATGCGCACCTAAAAAAGTACCAACAATCTGTATTAGCTGATCCTCAGCCAGTCGCTGATACACGCGCAGTGATTTCAGCTCATCCTTCACTGTCAATCCATAGCCGCTTTTACATTCAACTGTGGTAACACCAAGCCTAGCTATCTCCTTTAAAAAACCGGCTGCTTTTTCATAAAGCTCATCCTCGCTGTCCTTTCGCGTCTCCTTAACCGTTGACAGAATTCCACCACCAGCCTTAGCAATTTCAAGATAGCTTTTCCCTTGTACCCGCATAGCAAACTCATCGGGACGCCACCCCCCGAATGCCAGATGTGTATGACAATCTATAAGGCCCGGGATGACCATTTTCTCCTTCGCATCAAACGCTTCCTCATCTTTATACTCCGAAGGCAAATCAGACTCGGTTCCCACCCAAGAGATGGTATCATCTTGCCAGGCGATTGCTGCATTTTTTATGGGATGAATCTCTCCCTGCCCGCCTTCATCTTTGCACATTGCTAAAAACCCGATGTTTCTAAGTATTGGCATACCTTTTAGCTTAATTAACAATAACTTTTATTTCTCGCTATCACCCACACAATAATAATTATTACTCCCAATAATTAGAAGATTCAAACATGACTTAATAAGGGATTCTGCGTAGATTTTTTAGAGTTTGAAAAATAACAGAGAGTAAAAGTATCTAAAAACACGACAGCCAAGTAGTTCTGCAAATCTATAGAATACGGCTCAAAAGGGAGTATATTATGACATTATCAATTAAAAAGGGATTTCTGGTCTTGTGTATTTTTGCAATCATTCCAGCACTCGGTTTTGCACAAGACTATTTTGGATATGAATTTCGCAAGATCAGCCTCACCTTCAATGGGGGAGCAAGTCTCGGCGATACCAATCGGGGGGAATATTTTCTCTCAAGCAACTTCAGCACTAATACCAAAGACACCTATTCTTTTGGCGGGGGCCTACAATACGCCTTAACCCCAGCTTGGTCGCTCGAGCTCGGTTATCAACGGACCCAGATTAAAGGATTTGATTATCCGTTTGAGACACAAATGAATATGATCTCATTCAGAAACATCATTAACCTCAATCAACTCTTGATGATTAACTTAATCACTGAGCGAATTAATCCCTTTTTAACGGCGGGTGTGGGGTATGACCTATACAACTACCGCGACCCGAATAAAAAAATCTATAACCATAACTCGAGCTATAATCTCGGAGCCGGCATCGCTTATAAATTATCAAATACCATAGATCTATTCACCCACTACGATTACCATATCGGATCAAATGAAATGGATAACGAGACCGAAGGATGGGGGGCCGATCTGATTAATTCGCTAACCGCTGGCATCCGCCTTAACTTTGGAAAACCAAGTGCTATTCATCCATCGTGGAAACCATTTCCCATGGATCTGAACCGTTCAGATTATAATACACTCATGGCACAAGCCGACCGCATTCAGGCTTTGACTGACAAGATCGATAAAATAGATAAAGAGAACCGAGAAGATCACCGGGGATTCAACAGTGCCATTGGTGATAACAGAGCAGAAATCGATTCTCTAAAAATACGCATGAATCTCCTTGAGCAGCGTTTGGATGACCTTGAAATGGCTTTTGCAAATATGGAAGGCCAAATCAATTCTATCCCAGTCAATCAAAAAACCGGTGCGGCCGAACTATTACCGGCCGGACATTACGTACAAATCTTTGCTTCCTATAATTTGCCAACTGCTCAACGTGTTAGAGATCATGCCGTGAATATGTTAGTGAACTCGGTGCAAGATGCTGAAGAAAAGATTTTCATCATCAAGCGCAAGCAATACTATGAAGTGTTGATTGGGGTCTTAACCGAAATCAAGGATGCATCAAATATCCAACAAATTATGACTGACTTTCATAAAGATGCCTACGTAATTTCCTTCCCTCGACCTGTTAATCTACTTATTGATTTTGAGGATTTGAAAGTGGTACACTAAAATCGTTGTACTCGTATTGTAGAATGCGGGCAGCGCATCTTTCTTTACACCTATCAGTTTAGAACTTATACCAGCTGAGTTAGTTCCTTTTCGACTTCTTCTACCATACTTCGGCTCTGTAACACCTCTACCGCCTTGCTGATATCGTCTTTAAAATAATGATCTTCCTCCGCATGAGGAATGGCATCACGCACAAACTTATGCGCAATTTCCACGCCCTTCCCCGGCTTCAGCGGTTTGCGGAAGTCGAGTGCCTGTGCCGCCGTAAATAATTCAATAGCCAGCACCTGCTCTACATTTTGGTACACCTCAAGCAACTTTAACGCGCTAATACTCCCCATACTCACATGGTCTTCCTGTCCCAAACTTGTAGGAATGGAATCGACCGATGAAGGATGGCATAAGACTTTATTTTCTGACACCAGCGATGCCGAGGTGTATTGCGGAATCATGAATCCGGAATTAATGCCTGTCTCTTCCATCAGTAGTTCCGGTAACCCATCATGGCCTTCGAGCAACAAGTAGGTCCGACGCTCGGAAATGCTGGCCAGTTCTGCCAACGCAATCTTAGCATGATCAAGCGCCAGAGCCAACGGCTGTCCATGGAAATTCCCTCCGCTGATGATATCGCCATTTTCAAAAACGAGGGGATTATCCGTTACCGAATTCAACTCGGTTTCAATTGTTTTTTGACAATAACGTAATCCGTCACGGCTGGCACCGTGCACCTGCGGGACGCAACGCAAACAGTACGGATCCTGAACTTTTCCACAATCACGGTGCGACTCCAAAATCTCACTTTCTACCAAAAGCGCTCGTACATTTCGGGCTACTTCTTGTTGCCCATTATGCGGCCGAATTTCGTGAATGCGCTCATCAAACGGTTTGATGCTACCCTGCAGCGCCTCCAAACTCATGGCCGCAATCAGATCAGCAGCTTTCAATATGTTCAACGATTTTTCCAAAACATACGCTCCATACGCGCCCATCTGTTGCGTACCATTGATCAGCGATAGCCCGTCTTTAGGCTGGAGGTTAATAGGTTCCAAATCATGATCATTTAAGACCTCTTCTGCAGGAATTGTATCGGTACCATCCTCCTCCCAAAACAATCCATAACCCAGTAACGGAAGCGACATATGTGCCAGCGGGGCTAGATCACCAGAAGCGCCTACACTTCCCTTTTCAGGCATAGCGGGAATCAGGTCGTGATCCGAGAAATAGATTAGCCGATCAAAGGTCTTCTCGGATATTCCTGAATTACCCAATCCCAGCGCGTGAATTTTAAGCTGCAGCATTAATCGAGAAATATCTTTGGGAATGAGTTCTCCCACCCCTACAGAATGGGACAGGATTAGATTGCGCTGGAGCTGCTCAAGCTGTTCTTCACTTACACGTTTGTTCGCCAAGGCGCCAAAGCCCGTGTTAATTCCATACATCGGTTCATCTCGGTCCAACGCCTGTTCCACGATATCACGAGAGGCACGTAGCGATTCAGGATTTTGCTTAAAACTTTCAATGCTTTCGGATAAATCTGAGTATAGGTTTTGTAGCGTAATCATCTGAATGCCATATTGCTTTTATTTTCCCGAAGATAGGGTATACACGGCAGTTGCCCAACTTACGATCTCGGCATACACTTAAGTTTTCTTCATATTAGTATTCCATTGAGGACTTAGTATGTACTTTCTCACAAAAAAAGGACAGTACAATTTAAGCACTGTCCCTCTTTATTTTTGCCTTGAGTGATTATGCTAGATCTTCCCCAACAATTTTTTAGCTACCAATTCTGATGAGGCAGGATTTTGTCCGGTGATAAGATTCCCATCTTCTACAGCATAAGGAGACCAACTTTCGGCTTTATTGTAATCAGCTCCATTCTTAACCAGCATATCCTCAACCAGGAATGGAACAACCTCAGTAAGACCAACGGCGGCTTCTTCATCATTGGAAAAGCCGGTTACCTTCTTACCGTTAACCAAGGGATCTCCATCTGTTCCTTTCACATTCTTCAATGCAGCCGGTGCATGGCAAACAAATGAAACGGGTTTCCCCTGGGCATTAAAGGCTTCAATGAGTGAGATAGATTCTTCATCCTCGGCCAGATCCCAAAGCGGACCATGACCACCAGGATAAAATACCGCATCAAAATCATCTGCGTCTATCTCCAAAATACGCTTTGTGTTGTTAATTTTTTGCTTTGTTTCCTCATCGTTATAAAATCGTTCTGTTGCTTCTGTCTGGGCATCGTCGGCTTCACTTTGAGGATCAACAGGAGCAGCCCCACCTTTGGGAGTCGCCAGTGTTATATTTGCCCCCTCATCTAAAAGGGTATAATAGGGACTGGCAAATTCTTCGACCCAAAAACCGGTCTTCTTGCCAGTATCTCCCAATTCATCGTGCGATGTTAATACAAATAAAATGTCCATAGTAATATTACTTTTACTCAATTTGATCTTGTATTTATTTAAATGCTAGTAGCTCTTTTCCACAATGGTTTTCACCTGATCAGGACCTAACTCCTTATGCTCGCCCAACCCGGTCCATCCGCGTTCTTTAAAGCGTTCTGCTATGATCTGGGCAGTCTCTTCGTAATCATCAGTATAATCAGAGAGTTTTGTATCTATATTGAGGGAATGAAAAAAGGACTCGGTCTTTTCAATAGCTTTGGTTGCTTTTGTATCGGTATCCCCATCAGTAATATTCCAAACGCGCTCTCCATATTGAGCTAGCTTCTCTTTTTTGTGCCCAAAGTTCTCTTCGTAATGGCGGGGAGCAATGATGGCAAGTGTGCGCGCATGGTCTATTCCATACAAAGCAGTAAGTTCGTGTCCCATTGCATGCACGGCCCAGTCAGTGGGTACTCCCTTTTGGATTAATCCATTCAATGCCATCGTACAGCTCCACATAAAGTTAGAGGCGGCCTCATAATCAGACGGGTCTTCCATAACCTTTGGAGCCACCTCAATAAGAGTCTGCATAATGCTTTCGGCAAAACGATCCTGCAGATGTCCTCCTGCAGGGTACGTCATATATTGCTCGAGTACGTGCGTAAACGCATCCGTGATCCCATTTGCCAACTGTCTCTCGGGTACGGTTCTAACAGCAGTGGGATCCAATACCGAAAACTTTGGGAACAGTCCTGGACCGCCCATCGCTAATTTTTCTTTGGTCTCTTCACGCGATACCACAGCACCGGAATTCATCTCAGATGCCGTCGCGGGAAGCGTTAAGACCGTCCCAAAGGGTAAACCTTCTTCCACGCGAATGGGGTCCGATAAGAGCTCCCAAGGTTCATCCCCATCATACAGTGCCGCTGCAGACAGGAACTTGGTGCCGTCAATAACCGATCCACCGCCAACGGCCTACATGAAGTCTATATCTTCATCCTTAATAACGTCTAATGCTTCCAAAAGCACTTCGTATTCGGGATTCGGGGGAATACCGCCAAATTCAACAACTTCAAAACCGGATAGTGCTTCGATCACCTGCTCATAGATACCATTTCGCTTGATACTTCCACCGCCGTACGTCATCAGCACTTTGGCATCATCTGGAATTTCTTCGGTTATGGTTTCAATTTTTCCTTCACCAAATAATATTTTTGTCGGATTGTAAAAGTCGAAATTTTGCATTCTGTATATGATATGGTTTAAACTTTAACGATCATTTTTCCTTGATTCTTCCCTTCAAATAGATCCAAAAAGGCCTGGGGAATATTTTCAAAGCCTTCTACTATTGTTTCTGAATACTCTAGCTTTCCTTCTGCCAACCATCCTGCCAGCTGTTTTACTGCTTTGCCAAACTTATCTTGATGGTCTCCTACAATAAAACCTCGCATAGTAAGCCGCTTTTGGACCAGCATTGGTTCCACGCGGGGGCCGGTCGGCATTTTGGTAGCATTATACAGGGCAATAGCGCCACAGTTTATTACCCGGCCAAAGTCATTCATATTTTGATACACCCCATCAGAGATACGCCCGCCAACATTGTCGAAGTACACATCAACGCCATCGGGACTTGCTTTAGCAATAGCTTCCCCCATATTTTCTGTCTTTTTGTAGTTGATTCCTTCATCAAAGCCGAACTTTGTTTTTAATAACTCAACTTTTTCATCCGAGCCAGCGATACCTACAACATGACAATTTTTGATCTTTCCAATCTGTCCCACAACACTGCCTACAGCACCTGCAGCACCGGAAACGACTAATGTTTCCCCTTCTTTTAATTCGCCTATTTCTGTTAATCCTATATAGGCGGTAATGCCGGTCATTCCCAAAATTCCAAGGTTCGCAGAAAGCGGGGCTCCATCAGGATCCAATTTCCGTAGCTCTTTTCCATCCGATAATTGGAGCTCCTTCCAATCCAGCTCGCCCGACACATAGTCCCCTTCATTAAATTCTTTATTCTTAGTTGAAACTACCTTTGCTACGATAGCCGAACTAATAGGTTTGTTCAGCTCAAATGGCTCTACATAGGATTCCGCTTCACTCATTCGACCACGCAAATATGGATCTACCGATACATATTTGGCTTCCAATAGCACCTCCCCTTCTGAAGGAGTAGGTTTATCGATTTCTTCAAAATAAAAATCCGATAACTCAGGCTTTCCAACTGGTCTGTTTGCTAGTTTTATTACTTTATTCATCTGATACTTTTTAAAGTTCGAATATTTGTTCTGTTATTTTGTTGTGATGGCACTCCACGCCATCTCAAAAGAGTGTTGTTGCATTTCTTGTGTTAGGTGAAATTCATCTCGTTTCTTAACTGCTACAAAAAATGACAGTGGATAGACGGCATAGGCATAAAGCAGGTAGGGAGAAACATCTCGTATTATCTCTTCTTCTTGGCCGCGCTCCCAAAGATCTAGTAGTGGTTGCAGATGTTGTAGTGCCTGTTCACGCACTGAAGCTGATACAATCTGTGAGTTCTCACACTGAGATAGAAAGTTTGCCTGCTTTGGGTTTGACATCTTATACTCAATCATATTAAACCAAATCAGCTTAACCCCTTCTTTAACAGGCTTTTCTTCATCGTAACCCTGAAACGCAGCATTCGTGAACTCATCTTTGATGTGCAGGTAAAGACTATCTACAAGGTCCTGTTTATTACTGAAGTAATTATAGATGGTCCCCGCTGAGACATCAGCAAGCTTGGCAATTTTAGCCATTGGGGTATTATGAAACCCATGATTGCTTACCAGGTCTAGTGTGGCTGATAACAAAGCGGAACGCTTGTCGGTATTTTTGTCTGTCATTTTAATAGGTTTTTCTTACTGCTGGAGAATACAACAACTATGAATGAACGTTCATTCATTTAATATATAAAAATTATTCCGGCTATCTATATGTTACCAATACACCTTTTTGATTCTCCTGAGTTTTCTCCAGTCTTGATAAAAAGAAAGGGGGCTGTAATTTGTATCTTCTACAAAAAGAACTAAATCAGAACTAGCTCTATATGGGTATATCTTCTTGTATATTATGCGATGGAACCAATGTTCAACTTTTTTATCGAGATCAGTCGGATCACTATGCCAGTGATTATTACCGGTGTCCAAATTGCCGGCTAATCTTTGTTCCACCCAAAGACCGTCCCTCAACCGATGAGGAATTTGAGCGATATGAAACCCACGAAAATGACCCTGAGGATGAAGGATACCGCAATTTTCTGGGTCAGCTTTTTAATCCACTAAACAAGCTATTGAAACCAGAAAGTAAGGGACTCGACTTTGGATCAGGGCCCGGTCCCACACTAAATCTAATGTTTGAGGAAGCAGGTCATGAGATGTCAATCTATGACTCTTTTTATGATGATGATCCCTCTGTGTTTGATGAAACCTATGACTTTATTACCGCTACTGAAGTGGTGGAGCACCTCTTCCACCCCGGCAAAGAATTAGAACGACTGTGGAGTTGCCTGCGACCCGGCGGATATTTGGGTATAATGACTAAAATTGCTGAAGATGATGTCCCCTTTTTTGCCGATTGGCACTATCGACTCGATATAACCCACGTCACATTTTACACCAAAGACACCTTTTACTGGCTGGCCGATCACTGGAACGCCTCGGTGGATTTCCCTGCTGACAGGGTAATTATCTTTCAAAAATCCGGTTAATCAAAAAACATTTATAATAAAGTAATATCCCATAATTCCGCTGGCAATCACTTTCATCAACGTATTGACCAATAAGCCGGCGAATGATCCAAGGGCTGATTTTAGTGCCCGATCAGAGGTTCTTCCGCCAATAAGTTCTCCGGCAAAAGCCCCTATAAGCGGCCCAACAATAATACCCAATGGAGGAAAGAAAAAGATCCCAACAACCATGCCCAGTAGGCTACCCCAGATCCCATAAGGGGATCCGCCGAATTTTTTTGTCCCATAGACAGGAATCACATTGTCTAAAATCATGATGGCAGCAACAATCAGAACCCAGACAATTAAAAACGTAGCTGAGAATGGTTGGGTGGCCAATTGTAAAATCAGTAACCCACAATAGGCTACCGGCGTGCCTGGAACTACAGGAAGAAAAGATCCGATAAGTCCGGCAAGAATACATAACGCCCCTACAATAATCAGTATTATTTCCATAGGTAATAGATTCGTTGATCTTTAGATCTTATTGCACGTTTCTTGAACTATGGAGTTTCACGATGTGGTATTAATTCATATCGCATAATAGATATAGCCCCAAAAAACGGACCTACTCCTAACACTAAAAATACCACTGGGCTTTGCCATTGAGCCCACATCATATTAATTAGTTGAATACTGACAATAGTAATAGCAAAACCAATACTGTTGACAATCGTTAGTCCTGTAGCCACATACTTTGAATCTGATGATTGTGCCACAAGCGTTGAAAATTGCGGAGAATCAGACACTACAAAAAGTCCCCAAACCAGTAAGAGTCCGACAAAAAGATAAAATGGAAGATCGAACATCAAGGGTGCCAACAAACAGCAAAGTCCCGAACCAACTAATGATATCAAAGCCACTGTTTTACTGTTTGATTTAACGGACCAATGTCCGCCTATTGCGCAACTTATGCCTCCAACACCGATGATCGCAAAAGCCCAAAGCGAGGTCTGTCCATACATGTTTCCATTAACTGAACTATAATAAGCAACCATGAGGGGGACAAAAGCCCAAAAAGCATAGAGTTCCCACATGTGTCCAAAGTATCCGAAAGCTGCCGAGCGAAAGTTCTTGTTTTTAAATAGTTGAATTATGGCAGAAGGTTTAAATGCCCCCTTATCTCCCTGGTAGGGTCCATCAGGAACTGCAAAGTAAAGAACCACGCCCCCAATGGTAGCAAACCACGAGGTGGCGAAGAGAATGATCTTCCACGGCAAGTCAGCACTGAAATACTTAATCAGATGTGGAAAAGCCGTACCTAATACCAGCGCGCCAACTAAATAGCCCAATGCTTTTCCCAGCCCTTCTTTGTGCCAGTCTGAAGCGATCTTCATCCCCACCGGATAAATACCCGCTAAAAAGAAACCCGTGGCAAACCGGCTGAGCATCAACAGTGTAAATGTGCCACTGTAAACTGTTAGTGCATTCCCGCTGGCACCTAATATCGCACACCACAAAAACACCTTGCTCGGCGAAATACGGTCCGCAACACTGAGAAAAGCAAAGACCAGCGTCCCAGAAATAAAACCAAATTGTACAGCCGAAGTGATATATCCGACAGCCATCTCCGTAAGATGCAGCTCTTGCACTAAATCAGGAATAACGGCATTGCCTGCAAACCAGAGCGAAGTGCCGGCAAATTGGGCAAAAACAATGACAGGAAGTATGCGCTTGGGTATAGAGTTCTGCATCAATTACTCCACCATCGGAAGATCTACGCCACGCTCTTTGGCCGTTTTAACAGCTTCATCATAACCGGCATCCGCATGACGCATTACGCCACTCCCGGGATCATTGGTCAGCACGCGTTGCAGACGCTCATCGGCCAATTCGGTTCCATCGGCTACGCAAACCATTCCTGCGTGAATAGAGTAGCCAATACCTACACCTCCACCGTGATGCAAAGAAACCCAACTTGCTCCACTTGCCGTATTGAGCATAGCATTCAATAATGGCCAATCGGCTATAGCATCGGAGCCGTCTTTCATGCCCTCGGTTTCGCGGTTGGGTGATGCAACCGAGCCAGTATCCAAGTGGTCTCGACCAATAACAAGCGGGGCATCTACTTTGTTATTTTTAACAAGCCAGTTAAACTTGGCACCCATTTCGGCGCGTTCTCCGTATTCCAGCCAGCAGATACGAGATGGCAATCCCTGGAACTGCACCTGATCCTGCGCTTTATGAATCCAGCGGTGAAGGGCTTCTTTTTCAGGAAAAGTCTCTAATACTGCCTGGTCAGTCGTATAAATATCTTCGGGATTACCGGACAGCGCTGCCCATCGAAACGGACCCGATCCTCTGCAGAACAGCGGACGTACAAAAGCAGGCACAAATCCGGGGAAATTAAAGGCCTCTTCCATACCACGATGATCGGCAACCTGTCCCCGCAAATTATTGCCATAATCAAAGGTTATAGCTCCTTTTTCCTGCATTTTCAGCATCGTTTCTACGTGGGTTACCATCGAGTCGAGCACTGCCTCCTGATACATGTCGGGGTTTAGCTCGCGTTCTTCAGCGGCCTCTTCGACCGACATTCCAGCCGGAATATATCCAAGATGAAGGTCATGAGCTGCAGTCTGATCCGTCAACACATCGGGAATCACATCCTTTTCAAGCATTTTAGGCAGAACCTCAGCCACATTGCCCTGCAGCCCAATAGATAGCGCTTCCCTTTTTTCTTTGGCATCCAGTGCCTTATCGAGAGCCTCATCCAAATTGGTACATTTTATATCACAATAACCGGTTTCAATACGGCGATCTATATGACTTTCCTCCACCTCTATGGCGATACATACTGCCCCGTTCATCGTAGCCGCCAACGGTTGTGCACCGCCCATGCCACCAAGTCCCGCCGTAACCAGCAGCTGGCCTTCGAGCGTGCCGTCAAACTTCTGGCGGGCGCATTCCGCAAAAGTTTCGTATGTGCCCTGCAAAATTCCCTGCGTACCAATATAAATCCACGAACCGGCCGTCATCTGACCGTACATTGTAAGCCCCTTCTTTTCCAGATCACGAAACTCATCCCAATTTGCCCAGTTTGGCACTAAGTGGGAATTGGCAATAAGCACGCGCGGGGCTTCTTCGTGGGTCCGAAATACGCCCACGGGTTTACCGCTTTGTACTAAAAGCGTCTCGTCATTTTCAAGTCGTTTCAGCGTTTCAACAATTTTGTGATAGCTCTCCCAGTTACGCGCCGCCTTGCCGCTTCCGCCATAGACAATCAGCTCATCCGGCTTTTCAGCTACATCCGGATCAAGGTTATTCATCAGCATGCGCAGGGCGGCCTCTTGGTGCCAACCCTTGCACTGCAGATCCGTTCCCCTTGGTGCTTTAATATTTTTGACAACACCTTTATCTGTACTCATCACTACTGTTTTTTTCTTCGGATTTTAGGCAATGTAATAAATTTAATAGGCATTGCGTACCATTTAAAACAGTGAAAACGTTTCAGCTTACGTTGCTATACAACAGAATAACTTTAAAGTTGCTTCACTATGTCGGTTTAATTATCATGCACGGCGTAAATCAATTGTATTATTGGGAATTGCAATTCTAAATAAACACCAGTTTCAATGGCAAACGAACAAACAGGGACGGTAGACGCCGCCCAACAAAATGACTTTTTTGGTCATCCGCGGGGGCTGTCAACTCTATTCTTTACTGAGCTTTGGGAACGCTTCAGTTACTATGGAATGCGGGCATTGCTCGTTCTGTATATGACAGCAGAAACGATGACCGCGAATCCCGGTTTGGGATTCAGCGTTGGTAAAGCCACAGCTATCTACGGACTTTACACTTTTTTCGTATACGTACTTTCACTGCCCGGTGGATGGGTTGCTGATAAACTTTGGGGACAACGTAAAGCTGTTTTTGTAGGTGGTGTTATTATTGCCGCCGGACACTTTAGCATGGCTGTTCCCTGGATTGAATTTTTCTACCTCGGTCTGGCACTTATTGTAATTGGTACCGGACTGCTTAAGCCCAACGTAAGCTCCATGGTTGGCGACCTCTATCCTGAGGGCGGAGCCCGACGCGATGCGGGATTCTCCATCTTTTATATGGGCATTAACTTTGGTGCCATCTTAGGTCCTCTGCTTTGCGGTGTTTTAGGCGAAGGCTACAACTGGCACTGGGGATTCTCCCTGGCTGGCTTCGGAATGGTGCTCGGACTGATCTCATACAAGTATGGCTATAAATTTCTGGGCAATGCCGGAAACCTAAAAACCGGGGAAAGTGAAGAAGTTCTACAAGCGCGCAGTCGTACATTTTATGCTACGATCTCAGCAGTAGCTGCAAGTATTGTCGCTTTCACCTTCTTGATGAGTTCTGGTGTCATTAATATTACGCTACAAACACTTGCTGAATACCTTGGTGGTGCTGCCGTTGCAATTACCATTATCTTTTTTGGATACATCATCTTCTTTGGTGGACACAACAAAGAAGAGCAAAAGAAACTTGGCGTCATCTTTTGGCTGTTTCTTCTTGCCGCGCTCTTTTGGAGTGGATTTGAGCAGGCCGGTTCTTCTCTGAATCTCTTTGCCAAAGACCTCACCAACCGAAACATTGGTGACATTGCCTGGCTTGATGGCGGGGTAGCATTGTTAATTACTGCCCTAATTGCTATTCCAATATTATATGTAGTTTACCGTGTATATAAACGAGATGACTTATGGAGCTTTGCAAAAGGTGTCGTTGCTGTCTCTTCGGTTGGTATTCTTATCTTCCTTTGGTGGCTCATACAGCGCATTGGTATCGGATGGGAAACACCTGCCAGTACGCTACAACTTATTAATCCCTTTTTCATTGTTGTTTTTGCACCTATTTTTGGATTTATGTGGACTTGGTTAGCGGCTCGTAATGCTAATCCATCCATCCCTGTTAAATTTGGTTTGGGACTCTTTGGCCTCGCTGCCGGATTCTTTGTCCTTTCATGGGGTGCTGCCAATGCCACTGAAGCAAACCCAGTTAGCCCTGCCTGGCTGGTAGTCACCTATTTCCTTCATACAGCCGGTGAACTTTGTCTGTCACCTGTAGGACTTTCATCCATGACAAAGCTGGCACCTCCATCTCGCGTCAGTCAAATGATGGGAATCTGGTTTGTGGCAGCTGCCGTAGGGAACCTCTTTGCAGGTCTTATGGCCGGTCAGCTTGAAGTTCTTTCTGAAACCAGCCTCTTCTGGTGGGTAGCTATGATTGTAGGCGGTGGTGGAGTCATTGCCCTGATTGCAAGTCCATTTGTACAAAAGTTAATGGGCGATGTAGAGTAATAATTCAGAATATTTTTCCCTTAACCCTGTCAGAGTACAGTACTTTGACAGGGTTTTTTATTTGAATGATATAAGGCACAAAACCCCTTATATTTATTGCTATGACAAAACAGGAACCCACTCCCGATACAAAAGAACAGCGCCAAATCAACCAGAAAGAACCTATAGCGGCCATTGCCACCCCTGTAGGCGAAGGAGGTATTGCGGTAATCCGTGTATCGGGAAAGAATGCAATTGCCAAAGTTAATGAAGCGTTTAGCGGTAAAGATCTCACCGAACAGGAATCCCATACGGTACATTTTGGTAATATTATAGATCAAGACGATAACGTAGTAGATGAAGTGTTAGCTACACTGTTTCACTCACCAAAATCATACACCGGGGAAGAAACAGTTGAGATTTCATGTCACGGTGGTGTCCTCGTTACCCAAGCTGTCTTAGAAGCCATGCTGGCACTTGGCATCCGCTCCGCTGAACCGGGGGAATTTACCCAGCGGGCTTTTCTGAATGGCAAAATGGAACTCAGTCAAGCCGAAGCTGTTGCCGATCTCATCCACGCTAAAAGCCAAAAGGCGATGGATGCCGCTCACCAGCAGCTCGAAGGGCAGCTCGGTAAACACATCAAACAATTCCGACAGCAGATTATTGATGCGACGGCCATGGTAGAACTCGAGCTCGACTTTGTGGAAGAAGACGTCGAGTTTGCTGACAAAGAAGAACTGGAGCGACTTCTAAAAGAATTGGATGAAGAGATAGATAATCTGCTGTCCACCTACGAAACTGGGCGCTTAGTTAAACACGGTGTGCGAACTGTTTTTATCGGACTGCCCAATGCCGGCAAATCTACCCTGCTAAATACTCTGGTGGGCAAAGAGCGTGCGATTGTAACTGATATTGCGGGCACTACGCGTGATACCATCGACGTGGATTGGAGCTATGACGGACTCCGCTTTCAACTCACCGACACAGCCGGGCTTCGTGATACTGAGGATGTCATTGAAGCCGAGGGCGTTAAACGATCACAAGAAGCTTTCGAAAAAGCTGATCTGGCGGTTTATCTTAAGGACCTCTCGCAGGAGGTAACCCCAGAAGAGCGTAAAGATATTGCCCGGTTTCAAAAAAGTGCCGGTGATACCCCCTTCGTACTTATCGGCACCAAAAATGATATTGCACTGGATATTGAGGACGAACGCATGGATTACGACTTAAAGATATCGGCGCTGGAAGGTGAAAAAATTGACGAACTCAAAAAACTGATGAAGCAGCGGGCGCTCGAAAATAAAGAGTATGACTCGTCAAGTCTGCTGGTCACCTCCAGCCGGCATCGCGATGCACTTCAAAATGCCCAAGAAAATGTGCGCAGTGCTTTAAAAGCGCTTGATCAGGGCATGACCGGCGACTTCCTTTCCATTGATTTGCGATCAGCCCTTAAAGATCTGGGAACCATAACCGGCGAAATTACCACTGAAGATATTTTGGATTCCATTTTTTCGCGGTTTTGTATCGGAAAGTAATTTCCAATCAAAGGCGGTATATTTTTATATATAATAAACTCTTCCTATCCCACCTATTTGAAGAATATATTTTCCTTTGGATCTAAAAATATCCATCCTAAGGATATCTTATAGAAACATTTCAATAAATTTATTAGTGGTTATGAAAATCTTACTGATAGGTGGAACCGGCACAATTGGATCGAAAGTGGCAAATCGACTTGATGCTGAAAACGAGCTAATTATTGCCGGTAGAAGTTCTGGCGACGTACAGGTGGATATTACCAACCCTGAATCCATTCAAAACCTCTTTGTAGAAACAGGATCCGTGGATGCCGTAATTGTCACGGCGGGATCGGCACCTGTAAAACCGTTACCTAATTCTAATAATGAGGACTTTTTGAAAGGGGTTCGGAGCAAAATGATGGGACAAATAAATGTAGCACTTACGGCTCTGGATTACCTGAACGAGGGTGGCAGTGTTACGCTGACATCCGGTATTCTTTCTGACGATCCTATTCCACAGGGAACCATCCTAAGCACAATCAATGGCGCAGTCAATGGATTTGTAACCGGCGCTTACGGAGAATTCCTGCAGAAAGGATTTCGCATCAATGCCGTAAGTCCTGCTCTGGTCGAAGATTCCGCTGATGCGCTCGGTGACTTCTTTCCCGGTCATACACCTGCCAAAATGGAGCACGTCGTCAACGGCTACGAAAAAAGCCTGAAAACACTCATCACCGGACAAATTATTAACATTGAATAGCAGAGCAGCTACTTTTCTATTAGATTACAGGTGATATCCTTATAAACCTAAGCCCTACTCATTATGCGATATGGTATATTAATAGCCTTTGTTTTAGCCATGGGATTTGGTTGTCAGCATGAATCACAACAAGAAAAGGAACAGTTGATTTCCTACGACACAACGGCTGTTGTTAATGAGGGACAACAAATTGCTAAAGCAACGTTCCAAACCTTAAGCTCAAACCTCAAAAATGCTATAGCAGAAGGAGGCGTAGAACATGCCCTGCAGTTTTGTAATGTAGAGGCCATTCCCCTTACCGACTCCCTTTCCAAACATCATGATGTAAGTATACGACGTGCCAGCCATAAGCCGCGCACCCCATACAATACCGCCGACTCACTCGAAGTCGAGGTTATTAAACAATATATCGACAAGTTGGAATCGGGTGACGAGTTAAAACCTGTTACCTATGCCGATGAAAACAGAATCACCTTTCATGCTCCAATCACTATTACCAATTCTCTCTGTCTGAACTGTCACGGTAAGGTCAATGAAGACATCAGCAAAGAAAACCTAGCTACGATTCAGGAACTGTATCCCAAAGATCAGGCTACTGGTTTCTCAATGGGTGATTTACGCGGTATCTGGACCGTTCGCTTTCCCGCCACTCATTTTGATTCCGTTAAGATTGAGCATACTAAAGAGTTATAAACCTACCCTCTAAGTGACATTTCTCAGTTTTAATTTTTAAAGCTTTTAAGTAAACCATGAGTAAAAACCCCTTCTCTGACGTAACGTATTCCATTTTAGATTTAGCTGTTATTACCGAAGGACAATCCCCCGCTGATGCCATTAACAACAGCCGGAATTTAGCCCGCCATGCAGAAGACTGGGGCTATACCCGATTTTGGATGGCTGAACATCATAATATGGAAAATATTGCCAGCTCGGCCACTTCAGTTCTGCTGGGACATGTAGCAGAAGCTACCGAATCGTTGCGCATTGGCTCAGGTGGAGTAATGCTGCCAAATCATTCTCCTTTGATTATTGCCGAGCACTACGGCACACTGGCTACGCTCTATCCTAATCGCATTGATCTGGGACTTGGACGTGCGCCCGGCACCGATCAAAAAACAGCGCAGGCTATTCGTCCCGACCGCATACAGCAGGTACAACAATTTCCTCAAAATGTAAAACAACTGCAGCAATATTTTTCTCCGGATAACAGTTCGGCTGATGTACGCGCTATTCCCGGAGAAGGAACCGAAGTGCCGATATGGATCTTAGGATCAAGTACAGACAGTGCACACCTGGCGGCTGCCCTGGGATTACCTTATGTATTTGCCAGCCACTTTTCACCCCAACAGCTGCATGCAGCACTGCAGGTGTACCGCGAGAAGTTTGAACCCTCTAAGCAGCTTGATGAACCTTACGTAATGCCCTGTGTTAATATTGTTGTAGCTGATACGGATGAGCAGGCTAATTTTTTATCTACATCCCTAAAGCAGATGTTCATGGGCGTAGTCACCGGCAACCGAGATCCCATGCCGCCCCCTGTTGACGATATGAATACAGTCTGGAATTTACCTACAAAGATGGCGGTAGAGCAGATGTTGAAATACACATTCGTGGGGAGCAAAGAAACGGTGAGAGAAGAGCTTTCAGGTTTCGTAGCAAAAACCGCTGCCGATGAGATTATGACCGCCACCTATATTTATGATCACGACCAGCGGCTTAAATCACATCGACTCCTTTCCGAAATCATGAACAGCCAATAACAAAACCCGATCTCCTCTTCGGAAATCGGGCTGTAAAATCCTTACTTGGTCAGGAGTTAGTTATCATCTCCTGAGCTTCCTCCGTTATCTCCACCACCGTTATTGCCACCTTGGTTCTGGGGCAATTCAGGTACTGCTGATGGCGTTTGGGATGCATCATTCAACCCATTACCCTGTTGTGCCGGAACTTCAACACCACTTTGCTGTACTGCACTTTCGGTTGTACCGCCTCGTTCAATAGCAAAGTTCGCCAGTACGCTCAGCACCAGCAAAGCCGTACCCAGTACGGTCGTTGATTTTGACAAAAGATCGGCTGTGCGACGAGCGCCAAGACCCTGCCCGCCTGCTTGACCCCCTGCTAAACCGCCGGAAATTCCTTGTCCCTGACCCGGTTGCAAGAGAATTACAATTACCAAAAGAACGCTGACAAGTGTAATTATCGAAAGTATAATTGTATAAAGCATGAGTATAAACTATGTGACGGTGATTTTCAGACCCGTAAAGTTATTCAAAATTCCTTTTCTTTCCAATGAAGATATAATAGAAATTTAGTTGTAATGCACCTATAATAACTATTTGAATTAATAAATATTTCATCTCCTAATTAATTAGCCGTGCCAGACTTTCCAAATAGAGTACAAGAGTTTATTCAGAATTCGCCCGGTATTACCTACCAGGTTGTTCTTTCTATCATGGCCATCTTTGTAATTTGGCTGGTTCGTATTATCGCTATACGCATTATCAACAGAAAATTGCCGGATGCCAAAGCCCAGTATAAATGGCGTAAAAATATGACCTACATCGCCGTCTTCATTGGCTTTTTGGTCGTGGGGCGCATTTGGTTTGAAGGATTGCAATCACTGGCCACCTTTTTAGGGCTACTTTCTGCTGGTTTAGCCATTGCGCTGAGAGGCCCCGTCACTGATTTTGCCGGATGGATATTCTTGGTGTGGCGCAAACCTTTTGATGTTGGAGATCGCATTCAGGTTGGGGATGTCAAAGGAGATGTAATTGATATTCGTGTTTTTAAGTTTACCCTGTTGGAAATTGGCAACTGGGTACATGCCGACCAAAGCACCGGTCGCGTTATCCACGTGCCCAATCATCTGGTGTTTGATGACTCCCTGGCCAATTATACCAGCGATTTTGAGTTTATCTGGAACGAGCTGCAGGTGCTCGTCACCTTTGAAAGTGACTGGAAGAAAGCAAAACACATTCTTCAGGATGTTGCCGACAAACACCTAAAGGATTACGTGAAAGAAGCCCAAAACCAAGTGAGCCGGGCCAAGAAATCGTATCTCATCCATTATCGTTACCTAACCCCTACGGTCTATACGGATGTGCGTGACAGCGGTATTAATCTGACAATTCGCCACCTCTCCAATCCCCGGCGGCGACGGAGTCTCGGGGAGGCTATCTGGGAAGATATTCTGGATAAGTTTGATGAACACGATAACATTGAGCTAGCATATCCCACCATGCGAATTTATAAAGAAGGCGAACAATAAATTCGTCAACTGCTTGGATCATCCGTCGGTCTTTTTCCTATTTCGGAATCGGCTGAATAAGCTCAGGACTGTTATTTTCGGGATCATTAACATCTTCAGACACACGATTGACCGTCAATTCGGTCATGGCGTAGCCATTCATAACTTCCTCCAACTCTGATTCACTTAATTCACCCTCTCCCAACCATTGCTCATAGTCATCAGGATGCACAAAAATAGGCATCCGATCATCAACCGGCTGAATGAGCGTATTGGCCTCCGTCGTAAGCATTGCGCAGGAATACACATCACGCCCTGCCGAGGATTCCCAAACAGAATATATCCCGGCTATGGCTGTCAGCTCATTAGAGAGCAACCGAATATAAAAAGGTGTGCTTTTCTTTTCGCTAAACTTCCACTTGTAAAATCCGTTAGCAGGAATTAGACAACGGCACCGCTCTATGCATTCCGTAAGCCATTCATCCTCTTCAAGTTCTTCAGCCGGAACAACAAAATTGTCATTACCCTCAATCTCTTCTTCAGCGTCAGGCGGAATCAATCCCCAGCGAAAATTATAGACTTTTCGTTCTCCATCCTCTTTATATATCACCGGGATAAGCGAGCCTGGCGTTATATTATAATTCGGCTTAAAAAAATCATCTCGTGCCGTTGATATACCAAATAGTTCTTCGACTTCCTCTTTGGATGCCTCTAAAACAAAACGATCACTCATAAATGTATGACTTCCTTTAGCTTTTCACGTAGATTATGTTGCCTTTATACTAAGGTAACCGAATTTAAACTGCTAATGTTTCTTTTTCTCTATGAACATCTTTATTAATGAGAACGAAAAGCGCCTCAGAGCCGGATGGCGACTGTTAATCCAATTCATTTTCATGTTTCTGTTCGTCGGTTTTGGCATTCTGGGCGTGCAACAAATGTTGGATGATCCGCTAATGATATATACTACCATTCCTCAATTTGTGGGAATCATCCTAAGTGTCTGGCTTGCAGCAAGATTGTTGGATAAACGCTCTTTCTTTAATTACGGGATTAACTTCAACAAAGAATGGATGAAAGACTTTTTTACGGGATGCCTGATTGCAACTGTTTCCATAAGCTCTATATTTCTTATTCAATGGTTGCTGGGCTGGATCACTATCATTGAATATGGTTGGCAAGCAGAATTGGAGACCCCTTTTCTTACGGGCATTATCAGCTTCTTTGGGGCTATGCTTATGGTGGGCTTTCATGAAGAGTTGCTTTCGCGGGGCTACCAACTTCTCAATCTCACCGAGGGATCAAAGTACCCCGGTGTGGGACTAAATGGCGCCCTTGTTACAGCAATTATACTCACTTCTTCTCTCTTTGGCTTCATGCACTTTTTTAATCCCAACGCCTCGTTTATCTCTACGTTCAATATTATTTTAGCCGGTATTGTCTTGGCTATCCCATACGTTCTAACCGGTAGTTTGGGCTTATCTGTCGGTCTTCATTTTAGCTGGAATTTTGTAATGGCTGGTATTCTCGGCTTTCCCGTGAGCGGTAAAAATATCGAATTTTCTATGCTCCAGATTCAGCAATCCGGGGCTGATTTTTTTACCGGCGGTTCTTTTGGGCCCGAAGCGGGTATTCTTGGATTGATGGGAATGGCAATAATGTTAGGGGGATCACTCGTTTACATAAAGAAGAGCCGTCACGAACTTTATGTTGATCCGCTGTTTAAAAAAGGCTATCAAGAAACAACGAAATCAGATGAGCAAACGGCATAAGTTTTGTATATTCTGCTATTGATACGCATCGCTTGGTTTTGAAGCGAATGCATGAAGAACAAACATTAATAAAATGAAAGGTTAGAACGTTGAAGTTTGAAGAAATGACGTTGAGCCCCAATATAATGAGCGGGCTTCAAGACATTAATTATACTGAGCTTACTGAATTACAAGAAAAAGTAATCCCAGCTGTACTGGAAGGCAATGATGCACTTATAAAAGCCGAACCAGGAAGCAGCAAAATTGCTTCATTTGTTATACCTGCACTTGAGCAAGTTAACAAAAGAGAAGATAAAGACGGTACCTCGGTACTAGTACTAACACCCAATCCCGAGGAATCTCAACAAATTGACGAATTGGTTTGGGCCATGGGGTATCACGCTCAAATTGAGTGCGCTTCCATCGATATGGATACGGACCTCGAAGAACAAAAAGAGGCTATTCAAAGTGAAGTGGAAGTTATTGTGGGCAATCCCGGTCCTTTGCTGGATGTCTGCCAAGATCTGAGATTTATATTCCGACACGTTGGATTAGTAGTTATTGATGCCGCTGACGAAATGGTGGCTCTGAACCTACAGGACAAAATCCAGAACATTTTAAAACGTGTACTCAGCGATTATCAGACCCTCGTCTATTCTAATGAGGTTAATGATGATGTCAAAGAGCTTACAAAACAGCATACTGAAGATCCCATTGCGATCGGCTTTGATGAAACACCGGGTATGTTGACAGAACCTCCCAAAGTTGACCAAAATCTTTCACAAGGGTACATCTATGTGCCTAATCGCATGAAAATAACGACCTTGATGGCCCATCTTGAGGATACGCCTCATGATAACTGCGTTATTTTCACAGCCTCAAAACGTGGAACAGATCGTCTCTATAGAACGCTGCGCAAAAATGACATGAAAGCTACAAGTCTGCACGGCAAGCTTTCAGATGAAAAGCAATCGCAGCGATTTGCTAACTTTAGTAACGGTGACGTACAATACCTCTTGGTTGCCGATATCCCAGCCGCTGAACTTGGGTTAGATCGAGTTACACAAGTAATCAACTATGACGTACCCAACGATCCCAATGAGTATCGCTACCGCGCTAATTTAGTCGGCTCGGGGACTGCTTCAAGGATCGTCTCGCTGGTTTCCAAACAGGATCGCAGTGATATAAATGAATTAGAAAACAGTCTGGGACAAGCGCCCAAAGAACTGCCGCTCCCTGATAAGGTTAAGCAAAAGCTTGAAGAACGAAAGAAACAGAAGAAGAAAAAGAAAAAGTCACGAGGTGGTAAACGTGATAACCGATCCAAGCGCGGCAGCAATAATGGACGAGGCAAAAAGAAAAAGGATAATGAACTTCAATTACCGCGGCCAAGCTATGATAAGCTCAGCGGTGGTAAGAAGGGCGATTCTCCCAAAGATCAGAAAGATGGGGTTATCGGCCTGATCAAGAAGCTCTTTTCTTAATATCGAAGTAGCATAATAAATTAAATACTATAAAAGAGGACGGGTTCAGGCTCGTCCTTTTTTATTTATAATGGAACAAGAAGCATTACGGCGTTGCCCATAATGCCCACCAATAAATCATGCTATTGATGTTAAAAACAAGAAATAAAAAAGCCCCACCGGCTAATGGACAGGGCTTTAAAAAATATCAATACTGGTAACAAGTTAAGCAGTCATCTTCTTTTTCTGCTTTTTTGCTTCAGCAAATACCATATCCTTAATTTCCTCAAAACCATTGAGTGTTTTCTCAATATGCTCTTTGGTATGAGCAGCAGTCGGTATCAAACGAATTAACACCGTCCCTTTTGGAACAACCGGATATGCCACACCGCTTACAAAAATACCGTGCTCCTCTCGCATCTTACGCATGATAAGCTGACAGAGGTCGGTACTTCCTTTTGTTAAAACAGGCGTTACCGGACATTCGGCAGGCAATACATTATAGCCCATATCCCTGAGTCCGCCGCGCAGCATATTCGTATTTTCCCACAACTTTTCTCTCCACTGTGGATTATTACGAATCATCTCGAGTCGCTTGCGCGCAGACTTCACAATTGGCATCGGTACCGACTTCGCAAAAACCTGACTTCTTACATTTGCTTTCAGAAATTCTACAACACGTTCATCGGTAGCAACAAAAGCACCAATCAGGGCAAATGCTTTAGCGAAAGTTCCAAAATAGAGATCAATCCCATCATGGCAGCCCAGATGTGTTCCCGTACCAGAACCGTCTTCGCCCATCGTTCCTACTCCATGGGCATCATCAACAAGCAAACGGAATGGATACTCTTCTTTAAGCGCAATCATTTCGTTTAAAATGCCCAGATCACCGGTCATACCAAAAGCGCCTTCTGTTACCACCAGAACTGCTCCATCATCCTTTTTCTTACGGTGGGCACGTTCTAATTGCGTCTTAAAACTATCAATATCATTATGCTTAAACACATACTTTTCTGCCATAGCCAGCTGTTTTCCATCCACAATGCAAGCATGGCTCAGTTCATCATAAATAAGAACATCGTTGCGATCTACCAGCGCGTGTATAACGCTCATAATGCCCTGGTAACCATAATTAAGTAGAAAAGCATCATCCTTATGAACAAAGTCGGCAAGCTCTTCTTCCAGCTTCTCATGCTCAGTGGAGTTACCCGTCATCAGGCGGGCACCCATCGGACTACTTAAACTGTAATCCTGAGCGATTTGAGCATCATATTCTTTCACTTCTTCATTACTTCCAATGCCCAAATAATCATTAATGCTCCAGACAATGACATCCTCACCATTAAACTTCATGACAGGACCGAGCGGACCTTCAAGTTTGGGGTAGGTATAATATCCGTATCCATCCGAAGTAAATTCCCCTAATGGGCTTGGTCTGGACTCAAGCTTATCAAATAAATCCATAAACTAATGTGTACTAATTGTTTGGTTATGTGTAGATGATTCTTTTACTAAAACACGAAAAAAAGTGGCTGTAAAAACATTTAAAAAAGGTAACGAAAATAACCCGCATGTCAAAAATAACACCCCCTGTAATAACGCCTTCTAAGTTGATGATATGACTGTATTTATAGGCAACATATACTCATCAATATTAAATTTTTACTCTTTCTATTCCCCGTTTAAACCCCTTTTTCCATCAACTCACTGCCAATTTCCAAAACTACCTTTTGCAGTAATTGTATATCTTCTTTCTCGGTGCGAGGATTTATAAAACAAACCCGAAGTGCCGTTTTTCCATGTATTTTGGTACCCGTTAGAAAAACACGTCCATCTGCCTCAATTGTTTGTATAATTTGATCATTCAAGTCATTGAGAGCCGACCCAGCCATCCCGCCGGGATTATATCGAAAACAAACAATTGATAGTGGAACCGGGGCCATAAGTTCCAGGTTTTCCTCCGACTCTACGAGCTCCGACAAATACCTAGCCTTATTGATATCAGCAGCTATTTCTTCGCGCAAACGAGCAGCACCAAACGCCTTTATTGTCATCCAAACCTTTAAAGCCTTGAACTCCTTAGTAAGCGGAAGGTTGTACTCCATCAAATCAGTGCGACCCCTATTTTGCTCGTCCGATTTTAAGTAATCGGGGATGGTGCTGAACGTCTTTCGAAGATGATCCGGATTTTTGACTAAGGCACCGCCCGCTTCGAAAGGGACATATAGCCATTTGTGGGGATTAACCACCACCGAATCGGCCCGCTCAATTCCCGAAAACAAATCACTGGTCCGCTCAACTTTAGCAGCTGGTCCTCCATAGGCCGCATCAACATGATACCACAGGTCGTAGCGCTGACATATATCGGCTACGGCATTCAGGTTATCTACGGCACCTGTATTGGTCGTACCCGCCACTCCAATAACACAAATGGGATGCAGTCCCGCATTTTTATCAGTCCGAACTTGTTCCTCCAACTGGTTGGGATCAATACGAAATTTATCATCAACCGGAATCTTGCGCAGATACTTCTTGCCCAAACCTAGCATATCCATCGCTTTGTCAAAGCTAGAATGCCCTTCCTCCGAAACATAAACCGTCATCGGCTGGGAGCCATAGATCCCCTCATCCGATATATCAACCGGTGCCTTGATAGTACGTGCTACAGCCAAACAATTAAAATTTGCCACTGATCCACCGCTGAGCAACACTCCTGCACTACTCGTCGGATAGCCAATAAACTCCGCCACCCAACGCATCACCAGTCGCTCCAGCTCAGTGCTAACCGGCGATGAGTGCCACTTTAAATTATTCTGGTTAAGCGATGCCTTGATCATCTCTGCCAACACCGCCACCTGATTTCCTCCGCCCGTGATGTATCCAAAATAACGCGGACCGGCGCTATTGGTAATCGTGCTTAATATCTTTTCACCCACTTCATCCAGCAGGGAGCCCATATCTTGCGGATCATCCGGCAAAGGTTCACCCAGAAGCTCCTGCACTTCGGTAGGACTTTTGCCGGCAAAAACCTTCGCCTCACTATGCTCTTGATAGTGGGATGCTACTAGTTTGCCGGCTTCATCAATCCAGCACTTAAACTGTTGGGGGGATACATCAAGACTCATTTTCCACAATTATTTTGCATTGACATATTTAATAATAGTAACTGAATATAATTTTCTTCTATAGAAACTTCACAGCCGATACCGCATCATTAAAATCCGCCATAAAAATATCTTCCCAGGCCCAGCGTAAAAACCAACCATCCGTATAAAACATGCTCCGCCGTAACCCAAAATAGGGATTGAGTTCGTTTATAAGTGAGTCCGAATAATATACCGCCGCCAAAACTGAGTCCAATTGCTATCCAGTTCCCATATATCATGTGCAGAAAAGAAAATACCAATGCGCTCAATAGAACATCACTGTTCTTGAAATAGAACACACCTTTATATCGATGGAAGAAAAACGTGCGATAGATAAACTCCTGAGGCAATGCCGAAACAATCGGATATAACACCATCACGAGCATCCATATCCAAGGCTGCTCTCTTGGAAAAGCAAACAGTTGTTCAGGATGTAAAAACCACACTAACCCTAATAATCCTGGTGCGATAATCAGCAGACGTAGTAGTATCGTCTTGCTGATCTGATTAACATCAGACCTTCGAAACATTCCTTTACCAAATGTAGCATCCCGCCAAAGCATATAACCGCAATACAATGCAACCAAAACAAGCAACACCAGTTTAGGGAGTGGATTAAATCCCAAAAACTCCAGCAATGGCAAGCCTATAAAAAGGACTATCCCTTCCAATATGAAAAGTCCTGAAACTGATGGCGGATCCTCTTTTGTATCATTTGTTCGAGTCATCATAAACGAACGTATTTATAATCAGGTATGTTTTGAATGATTGTCTCCTATGGAATAAAACCTCACTTTTTGTCATAAAATTCGTACCTTTACCCGTTTATAAAAACGCAAAAATAACTGAATGTCTCAGACCGAAACGATCTCCGATAAAGACCAATCACAAACCGACGAAGATCGCCCTATTATTGTCAAAGGGGCTCGCGTTCATAACCTCAAAGATATTGATGTAGAAATTCCACGGAACGAGATGACGGTGGTTACCGGCGTCAGCGGTTCGGGGAAATCGAGCCTGGCTTTTGATACTATCTACGCCGAGGGACAGCGCCGCTATGTAGAGAGCCTTTCCAGTTACGCGCGGCAATTTTTGGAACGCATGGACAAGCCCGATGTTGATTTCATGCAGGGTATTTCTCCGGCCATGGCTATTCAGCAGAAAACCACTTCTTCGAATCCGCGTTCTACGGTCGGTACCACTACCGAGATTTACGATTATATGCGGCTGCTTTATGCACGTATTGGTCGTACCATATCTCCAAAATCCGGAAAAGAGGTTCATAAAGACAGTACCAAAACAGCCATTGAAGAACTGCATAACCAGTTTGACGAAGCAACTAAATTTTATGTGCTGTTTTCTATCCCTGAGCATGAAGAAAAGGGGCTTGAAGACGAGCTAAGGGTGTTAAAAGAGAAAGGCTACCCCCGACTGCTCCATATCGACGACGAAAGCATTTTAGATCTTACAACGGATGATGTAGACCCGGATGATATCAATGCAGAGTTCTATCGGGTTCTGGTAGATCGCTTGATCTTAAAAGATGATGAGGATACACGAACACGGATCGCAGGATCCCTGGAAACAGCTTTTCAGGAAGGCAGTGGGCGCTGCTCAGTTAAAATTCGCGATGGTAAAGAGCTGAATTTCAGTGAGCGGTTTGAACGTGACGGTATGGAGTTCACTGAGCCCAAACCACAGATGTTTTCGTTTAACAATCCGTTTGGAGCCTGTGATAAATGTGAAGGGTTTGGTAAAGTTTCGGGCATCGATGAGAACCTGGTTATTCCCGATCCCGAAGAAACGATCCGTAACGGAGCTATTGCTCCCTATAGCGGTGAAAAGTTCAGTCGCCATCTTCGCGACCTCATCAAAGTTTCAGCACGATACAGCCTGCCTATTGATACTCCTTACCAAGAACTTGATGATGAAGTCAAAGAAATTATATGGGAAGGTAAAGACGAATATATTGGTATTCGTCCGTTTTTTGAGGACGTCAAAAGCCAATCGTACAAAGTGCATATGCGCGTATTCTATTCGCGCTATCGCGGATACAGTCGATGCCCCAACTGTAAAGGCTATCGGGTGCGAAAAGATGCGTTATATGTGAAAGTAAACGATAAACACATTGGCCAGGTTGCCGAAATGACGATTGGCCACGCCCGGGATTTCTTCGAAAACCTGGAGCTTACGGAGTTTGAAAAGGAAGTGGCCGAACAGGTCCTCTTTGAAATTCGTAAACGACTCAAATATCTTGATGAAGTTGGACTCAGTTATCTTACATTAAATCGATTAGCCAAAACATTAAGCGGTGGTGAGGCTCAGCGCATCAGCCTTGCAAATTCGCTGGGCAGCTCGCTGATTGGAAGCCTTTATGTGCTGGATGAACCTACTATCGGATTGCACCCGCGGGACAATGATCGCTTAATAAACATTTTAAAATCACTCCGTGATATCGGCAATACGGTACTCGTTGTAGAACACGATCCTGAGATGATAAAAGCGGCCGATAATATCATAGATATTGGTCCTTTTGCAGGCATACACGGCGGAGAGGTTGTCTACAGCGGTTCGTATGATAACCTATTAGAAGCCAACACCCTCACCGGTAAATATATCAGTGGGCGAAAAGAAATTCCCGTACCCGAAAAACGTAGAAAGGGGAGCGGAAAAACGATCAAACTTGAGGGAGCAATGGAAAACAACCTCAAAAGTCTCGACGTTGAGTTCCCTCTCGAAAAACTTATCTGTGTGACCGGAGTAAGCGGGTCCGGTAAGTCCACCCTGGTTCACGATACGCTGTATGCGGCTATTCAAAACCAGATGGGCACATACAACGATAAAATCGGTCACCATCGTAAAGTTACCGGGACAAACTATATTGACTCAGTTGAAATGGTTGACCAGTCCCCCATTGGCAGGTCATCGCGTTCCAACCCCGCCACCTATACCAAAGCATTTGACGGCATTCGTGACCTTTTTGCCAATACACGTCAATCAAAAATTATGGGCTACGAACCGGGACATTTTTCCTTTAACGTGCCCGGCGGACGTTGCGAAGCCTGCCAGGGCGAAGGCATCCAGAAAATTGAGATGCAGTTCATGGCCGATATTGAGTTAACCTGCGAGGAATGCGGTGGCAAGCGATATCGCAAAGATGTGCTACAAGTTAAATATCGCGGCAAAAACATTCACGACATTCTAAATATGTCGGTCTCAGAAGCCATTGAGTTTTTTGTGGATGAGGAACGGATCACCAACAAACTGCAAACGCTTGAAGATGTAGGGCTCGGCTACCTCAAACTCGGTCAAAGCGCTCCTACCCTTTCCGGTGGAGAAGCACAGCGCGTGAAGCTAGCCAAGTTTCTTAGCAAGTCAGCCGGAGACAGCACGCTCTATTTCTTTGATGAACCCACAACCGGACTTCACTTCGAAGATATAGCTAAACTGCTTGATTCCTTCAACGAGCTGGTTAATAATGGGCATACTGTTATTATCATTGAGCACAATTTAGACGTGATCAAGTGTGCCGATCATATTATTGATATTGGACCTGAAGGCGGTTTTGCCGGGGGACAAATAGTTGCCACCGGTACGCCTGAAGAAATCGTCGAAGTTGAAGAGAGTCATACGGGGCACTACCTCAAAGAGGAACTATAGAAATAATGGGAAAGAGAAGAGGGCTTCAGTTAGTTATCCTCAAGCCCTCTTTTTATCCTATCAATTCATCAGCTTTAGCTATCTAAATCAAAATATTCTTTTACAGCCTCATAATCTGAATAGTCCATTGGAGGCATTTTGTTAGATTTAGACGTTGTAGCAGGAATAACTACGGCTTTAAACTCCAAATCCGGCAAATAGGTATTCATCATATAACTGGTATCCCACGTACCACTTTGTAGTCCAACATTGACCATAATCCACATGGCGTAATTGGGGTCTCCGCCGTGCGTAAAACGTAATTCAATACCGCCAGACTCACCGCCCCCGGAAACAGTGGCATGAGTAGGCAGTTGTATCACATCCGTATCACGACCCCCTGACTGCTTACCGAGGCCCCTTACGTACACAAAGACCGCACCATTTAATTGCTCCACGGAATTCAAGCTGAACCAACCTCCACTGGCTGTTGTAATCGGATAAGTAGAAATATCGAAAGGAGATGCATACGCCCCACTCTGTGACCAATCGCCTGCGGGAATTTGATTCCAGCCACTGGATATAACATTGGCGTTACCATCTTCGCCGGGATCTCCCTTTGGCCCTTTCAAATAAACAAATGAGCTCCATCCACTATCTGTTTTAGGTCCATATAGTCTCGTACTACTGCGATCGAGGTAATAATCTCCAACTCTACCAAGGGTATCTGCAGGAGAACCGCTTCCTGCATGTATTTCACTGCCATCTTTGCCATCTTCTCCTCGCAACATTAAGGGTGTTCCCCATCCGGTGTCTGTTTTCGGGCCATAAATTTCGCCTGTATTCTTATCTAGATAGTAGTCACCATTACTTCCCATATCTGACCCTGGGGCTCCTTCCCCGGCATACATTTCGCTACCATCCTCACCAGCAGGACCCACCAACCCTTGCTGCCCCTGTGGCCCCTCAGGCCCGGCCGGCCCTTCACATGCTGCTAATAAACCGGCACCTATTATCATACATATCAGTACCAGCAATTTAATAGATGGTCTAACAATATATAACTTTATATTCAACAAATTATCCATATCTCTTGATATTTCTTTCAATTTATAATTGTGATTTTGAACCAATCACTGCTACACCTATTAATACGTAAGCCAATCCCGAATTAGCTCAAACTAATGCAGGTATTTTCTCCTGCTATCCGGGGGCCAATAGGCCTCTTTTTTTCATTAGAGATACATAACAACTCTAAAAAGAGGGGATTACTATGAAAAATTATTATTTCCACTTATCCTATTCGTAACTATTACCAGACAATACTTGAAGGATGTGTTATAATCCCATAATTGTTCTATGATCTTCCAAATAAAAAGGCTGTACTTCAAAATGAAGTACAGCCTTTCAAAGCAGCTAACGTTGGATTAGTAATTATTTGGTTCTGACGTTCCGTATTACTCCTGATCCTTCATCAGGAATATTGAAGCGCTGCTGAAGCTCTTCATAGGACATTTTTTCATAATTTTTGGTCTTACTGGCAGACTGCCCTCCTGGAATAAGTACATATCGATACCTATTGCCACTGCCAAAAGTACCGGGATCTCCCGAAGCGTCAGGGAAGAGTTGATATCTTATTTGAATTTCTTCTTCTTCATATTGAAACCGCACTTTACTATCGTTGTCAATAACAACAGGAAGCGGATCAATATCGGTACAGCATACAAATGAGACATAAACTTTTACAACTCCGGTTGCAGCCATAGCAGAATCAAGCTCAGGAACAGATACCGGATATCCCCTGTAATCAATTCCAAAATCATTTTGCAGGCTACTCCAGTTAGAATCATCAAAATCTGTCCAATCGGAGTAAATTACATTAGCTGTTCCCTCTTCGCCCTGAGGTCCTTGGTCACCCTGTGGACCTTGTGGTCCTTCCGGTCCTGCTGGACCTTGGGGACCTTCCGGTCCTTCACAACCTATTACCATTACCAATCCTATACATAGCGATAGAACAAACATTAATAAGTTATTCTCTTTTAAATAAGTCATAGTTATGCTTATTTGATTAGTATTGATGAAAGAAAATTAAAAAGCATCTTGATGATACTTTGAATTCATTTAAACCATAAATGTAAATATTTGTAATATCAAACCAATTCATTAACAAAATCACTTACACTTAGTATATGCGTGAAATATTACTAAATGGGGTCAAATTGACTGTATCTTCGCTCTTATAATCTATAAGAACTAATTTTTTTGATTGTTTTCTCGGCCTGTCATTTTCAGCCACTCAAACTACACCAACGATCCACCGTCAATTTTCTTAGTCACCCAAGGGTAAAGGAAGGCTAATCTAATTAATTTCTAAAAGAAGGGGCAGTAACAAATTACTGATCTATTGGCACTATTTGCCCGGTGGGCGTTATCTTTTCGCGGGGTCCCGGTTCTTGCTGTGGAAATTTATCAATAGATACATCGGGATCCCGATCATTAGGCACATAATGCACATGTGAGCCGTGTGATACAGCTGTATAAGGTTTCGGATTGAAGTACCCGAGTGCATCAGCCAAGGCCAGCGATGCCAACACAACAACCACAGCTATAAAAATATATTTGAGCGTATTTTTTGAAGTCATATCGTCATTTCCTTCAGGATTTAAACAACGTTAAAAGATAATATTGTCAGCTTGATTCCCGAAATGCTATTTTGAACATTACAGAACTGTTGAATTCATCTATGGATCATGCTGCGTAAGCTTATATATCTTAATTGGTCTGCGTTTTTAAACAGGCTCACAAACTTCCAGAGCTTTCTGGTAATAGGATATATTATTTTCCTGCTGATCCTCTTCTCCAACCTTCTCGGCTCCGCCCTGGTTATTGTTCTATTTGATCAAAATCCCATGGTCACCAGTCAACTACCCTGGCTCACTGACCAAATTCATCAGCTCATAATCCTTATTTTCGCCAATGTTCTGTGGATTCTCCACTTTTCCTTCACCAGCACTCGGCTACTCAATATGCAAGAGAACCGAAAGCTCCTGGCATACGGATACCCCGTAAAAAAGCTAAGTTGGCATCTCAACCTATTAGGTTTTTTTCATCCACTCAACCTCATCTACAATTTCACCTGGCTGGCTTTCTTGCTGATGCAGATTCAAAACCTGATGTACATCCCGGTTGTCATTACGGTAGTCCTGCTCAATTACGCGGTTATATATTCCATTAAACACCGTTTTCTCAAAATTGTTGAAAAGCGTTTTAAGATCATCATCTTTAGTGCACTCTTCCTGATTTTTGGCACAATACAAGCGATTGCGATTATCTCACGCCAGTTTGAACAAATCATCGTTCATTACCTGCCCAGTATAGAAATCATCAACAACTACCTTTTTTATACTCCCGGCGGGCTGCTGCAATACACGGCCACCGGTTCCTATAACCTGCCTACGGCATCGGCCATTTATGGATTCAGTGCCCTGCTTATTTTCATGATCTTTAGAGATCACTTTTTCAAAACACGAGAAGGATTACAAAAACCAGTAAGAGAGCGAAATATATTTAAACGTAATAAGCGGTGGTACTATCTCAAAAAATGGCTGGGACACAATGCCGGTAAGTTTTACTATTATGTATTTTCTCACTCGTACAACCGTTTGCAGCTACTAACTATCGCACTTATTCCTGCCGTATATATTCCCCTTCTGCTGCAGTTGGGCAATAGTTATTACAGCGCCCTGCTTATTCCTATAATGCTGGCCGCTATCCCCGTAGCACTTCTTGCAATGGGAATGGCCAATATGTTTGGCTATGAAAACAAAGAGTTCCTGCTTCACAAACAGTTTCCTGTCTCATTTGAAAAGCAGCTCAAAGAGCGCTTTTTAGGGATTATTGTTGTTCCCCTACTCATATTTTATCTGATTACAACCGCTGAAATTATCTATTTACCACAATTGGGATCAGTTATTGAAATCTATGTTGCCAACACCTTCTTCTTTGTTTGCTTTACACTCGTATTTCTTTGGGCATCATTTTATTATTACCAACAAGTAAATTACTCCTCCTTTAGCTTCAAGCATCCCATCATTTCCCAAAAAGTCACCTTTATGATGATGTTCTTAATTTTTGGACTCGGATATGCTGTTTTTGCACCGTTGGGAGAATACCAGGTTTATCGACTTTGGGTAATGGGAGCATTAATCATAGCTATCGGAATTTATCTTTGGCGTGACATGGATCTGTTAGTACGTGCCTTTAACAGACATATTCTACATAAAGTGTGGGCCAATTCCGGTCAATAAGTTTAACACACGACTATTTTAACCATGAATCAAGCTATACAAATTTCCGGACTTCAAAAATCGTATGGGGATACGGACGTACTGACAGACTTTGATTTATCTGTTCCACAGGGAAATATTTTTGGACTCATCGGACCCAATGGCGCCGGCAAAAGTACGCTGATTGGCATCTTGACCGGGCTACTTGATTACGATGAAGGCAAAATTGTTATAAACGGCCGTGAACTTAATGAGCAAAATGAGCTTATGATTAAACATGAGGTGGCCTCAGTACTTCAGCCGCCCCTTCTTTTTGAACACTTTTCCAGCCACGATTTCCTACACTACATCTGTGATATTTATGAGGTCGACTCCAAAACACGTCAACACAAAATGGATTCTCTGCTGGAATATTTAGGCCTTACTGAATTTGAGCATGCAAAAATTAACAAACTATCCGCCGGAAGTCGGAAGAAACTATCCTTCTGTGCAGCTATCCTGAGTGATCCTGAAATTTTGTTTTTAGATGAACCTTTTGAAAGTATCGATGTGATTTCAATCGGACGAATGAAAACCATCCTTAATCGCCTGCAACAAAAAGGAGTTACCATTATTATCACCAGTCATATTCTGGAGATTGTTGAAAACCTTTGCGACGATATCGCCATCCTCCATAATCAAAAAATTATTGCCTACCTCGATTCGGAAACCCGCAAGGAACTGCAAAAAGATGCCAGCCTCAGCGAGATTTTCGAAAGCTATGTACAGGTGGAAAAACCTAAAAATGATGTGCTGAAGTGGCTATAGAAAGTAACCCCGACAAGGAGTTAACCTTGCCAGGGTAGTTTGCTGGTTGTTATCTTTGCTTCACAGATATTGATCAATAATACCAGTGAAGCTGCCTTCTTCCTTAAAGTCCTCATTATCAGCAAGCACATCTCCTTCAGGTGATACTAAATAATAGGTAGGAGTGCTTTTGACTTCCAAAGCCTGAACTATTTTGCCATCTCTGCTTCTCTCTGCCAAACCGTGTTTCCAGGGCATCGGATATTTTTCTTGACGAAACTTCTGAACCTTTTCTTTGCTGCTTAGTGCAATACTTATGATCTCAAAGTTTGCGTCACTATATTTTTTGTTCAGCTTTTGAAGTTTTGGAACATGGTCAACACATACTCCGCAACTTGGCGCCCATACATCAACAAGCACATAATTGCCGTTGAGCTCGTTGCTGTCGAATGTTTTTCCAGAGTCGAGCAGCTCCATCTTAAAGTCAGGCAGTTGCTCCAATTTAGAGTCAGGAACTGAACAACTGCCCTTTTCATCTATTAAATCTGTTGCCGTAATCGCCAGTGTGAAAAAAGCTATAAAAAGCAGGCTTATCATTTTGATCGTCTTCATAATTAACCTCCGTTTGGTTACTCATTATTATTCACTTGATCATACGCATATATGACCGAAGTGTGAGTTAACGAGAGGTTAAATTGCGCTAACAAAACCTTAAAAACGTTAACGAAACTTAAATTATGGGGGCTAATATATATTATAAGAATACTCCACTATAAGAAATGATGACGTAAAGAAGGGGAATCAATCAGAGAGGATAAATCCCTTGCTGTGCACATTTTTTATTTCCACATCAGGGTCATCGGACAAATACTTTCGAAGCTTTGAAATATAGACATCCATAATACGTCGGTTGAAGTAGTTTTTTTCGCCCCATATTTCTTTCAGTGCATGTTTTCGGGTCAATAGCTCTCCCTTTCTCTCGCAAAACAAGCTTAGTAAGTCGGCCTCCCGAGGTGTTAATGATTGTTCTTGATCACCATTTACCAACCTTCTTTTGTCCACCTCAAACGTATAGTCGCCAACGGTATATGTACCTGTATCGGCCGACGGATCATCGTCAAAGCGATTTAAGACGGCTCTAATTCGGGCAATTAGCAGTTCTTCATCCACCGGCTTTACGATATAGTCATCGGCTCCCAGATCAAATCCCTTTAGCTTGTCAACTTTCAGCGTTTTAGCCGTCAGAAAAATAAACGGCAACTCTTTATTGAGATCTTTTATTTCTTTGGCCAACGTGAACCCATCCTTTTTCGGCATCATGATATCCAAGATACAGAGATCATAATCGTTACTTTTTACGTCAGACAATCCCTCCTCCCCGTCTTTTGCCCAGTCAACAGCAAACTCATTCATCTGTAGGTATTCTTTGAGGATGTATCCCAAATTTTCATCATCCTCTACAAGTAACAGCTGATTACTCATAACACGGAATATTAAGCGGGCAGAAAAATGGTAAACGTACTCCCCTTGTTAACTTTACTTTTGAGTTTGATCCAGCCCTGATGCGCTTCTACAATATTTTTCACATAGCTGAGGCCCAGACCAAATCCCTTCACGTCATGGCGGTCCCCCGACTGCGCACGATAAAACTTATCAAAAATATGCTCCTGGGTTTGGGAATCCATCCCTATTCCGTTATCCGCAATGCTAAAGCAAACGCCGTCTTCCTTGTCCCGAGTGGATATCACTATTTCGGGCTGCTCCTCAGAATATTTAATGGCGTTATCAATTAGGCTCCGAAAGATATTGGAAAGATGCGTCTCGTCCGCTTTGATCAAGTGCTTGTTGGCATTAAGCTGGAAATTAATGGCCCCACCCTGTTCTTCCAACTTCAGGTCAAAACTGCTGGCAACGTCTTTGATAACTCGGTGGATATCCACTTCTTCTTTATTAAGGCGTGATTCACTGGCATCGACCAGCGCCATTTGCAACACCTTGTTGACCTGATCTTTGAGCCGCTTGTTTTCATCGTCAATTAAGTTGAGATACTTCTTTAATTTGGGGGATTCTTGAATCTCCTCGATCTTTCTAATCGCTTTGGAGGCCAGTGATATTGAGAATATGGGGGTCTTAAACTCATGCGTCATATTATTGATAAAATCATTCTTCATTTCAGCCAGTCGCTTTTGCCGACGTATCGTCATAATAGTAAAGACAAAACATCCCACAACAATTAGAATACAGAGAATAGAGAGCCCAAGCATCCATCCTATCTGTTTGGCAATAAAGAAACTTTTGTTGGGGAAGTAGAAGTTAATATGTGCCTGATCATTCAGCACACAGTTGCAGGTTTTGTACTTGGTATTTAGGATGGGATCAGAGTTTTGGGCAGACATCGTGCTAAACAAGACCTCTTCTTGTTCGGCTCCGTCCCTGCAGCCGGGTTCATGTAATACAAGTCCAAACTCATATTCAATATCCATCTTGTTCCGGTTGAAAACAGAATCGATTGTAGTACGCAGATGCGCTTTGAATGCATTTTTTTCTTCAGAGAGGCTGTCGGGGTGCTGACCCGGGACTTCCGAAATATAGGTTAGTATCGGCTTTTGAAGCAGCGAGTCCGATTCTATATCACTTCTTAGATCTTGGGCAATGACAGAAAACTCTCGGTCAAACTGACTTTTCTCTGCATCAACTGCAGCATCAACCCAAAAAAATTGAACTACGAGAATACCAACAAGGGCCAGTAGCGTGAGCGCAATAACCAGATATATCTTTTGGGGAGAGAAGACCATATCTAATCATCTATTCAACTTCGCTTTTTTAAAATTTATAAAAGTTAATTCCTTACCTCCACCCGTTAACATTTAATTAACATTTTTAAGATTTCGTTAGTACACCACGCCAAAGACGATTGTTAGGTTGATGTTTCACAATCTATTCAACTCTTATTTCCGTTAATATGATATTCCGCAAATTATTCTTGCTCATCGTAGTAGTTGGAATCGCTACAATAACGCTGGCCCACGCTCAAAGCAGCAGCTCTCACAGTTCTATCACTGTTAGCGAGGTTAAACAAATTGCAAACCAACCGCCCTTTCCACTGGTTGAAACGTTCTTAGCGGCAAATCCCACAAATCCCGATAATATGCTCGCTTCTGCCGTGTCCACATCCACTGATTCCTCAATCGTTTATGCAACATGGGATGGCGGTTCGACATGGCAAAACGTGAAAAATGGAAATAATGGTGTATTCCCCGGTGGCGATCCGATGCTTGCCTTTGATGGCAATGGACGAGCATACTTTACGACTATAACACCAACCTTCACCGTCTGGCATTCTACTGGCGGTGGTCGTACGTGGTCTGAGCCCGTGCATATTGATAAAGAGTTAACCCATGATCGGCAGTGGATTGCGGCCGCTCAAAAATCTGATCGCTCAACGCTTCCCATCTACGCGGCAGCAAAAACAATCGATACCAAAGAAAGACAGCATGTTCTTGTGACACACCGCTCGCTTGATGGTGCACAAAGTTTCAGCGAAACCACGATCATCTCTTCCGATAATCAAAACATTAATACACCAACAGATTTAGTAGTACGGAATAATGGAACAGTACTTCTTCCATACCTGGTCTATCACGGATACAAATCCAGAAGCGAGGGAATCGCTCGCGGTGAACGGTTACTTCTAATCTCTGATGATCAGGGAGAAACATGGTCGGGACCTCATCATATTGGTGAAAAATTGGTATATGGCAACGCTGCCGGGGATCAACGATTAACATCCAAAGGGCTCGAAGCTCCCTCCCTTGCAGTGGACAAAACGGGAGGCAAGTTTGATGGAAGTACTTACACCGCGTGGACCACTATTATTGATGGTCACCTGCAGGTAGTGGCTGTTCACTCCCGGGATGGTGGACGGACTTGGAGTGAACCGAACCGTGTAAACGACGGCGGATTTAATTCAAATCACAGCACAGCCATGACTGCTGTTAATAACGATGGGGTTGTAGCCGTCACCTGGAACGATCGGCGTAATGATTCAGAAGGCGACTGCTTTCAGCACTATGTTGCCATCTCATATGATGGTGGTCAAACGTTCAGCAGGAATAAGAAAATCTCAAATCGCAAGACCTGCCCACGTTCTGAACGTTTTATAAATGGTGGAGAAACGCAGGGACTTGTCGCACTGCCTGACGGAAGTTTCCGCGTTACCTGGCCTGTGGGCAAGGATGATATCCTCACGATGGGGACGGCCATCATCAACGTAGCACAAAACACTGAATAATAGATAGAACCGGTTTTTAATAGATTCCATTAACTCTTCGACACCGTCTTAAAATCACGATATAACAAATGGACGATCACAGCCCTGCCACAAAGTATGAACGTACAGCCTTGAAATAGGCTGGATATAACATTGCTAAAGAAGTTATGAGCTTTTCCTCAACCAACCATCAGTGCTACCGGATTATTGAACAACGACCAACATAACCTTGGAATTTGATTTATATGGGTTGAATCAAATTAAAACTGAAACCCCAACAGGTTCCAGTAGTTAAGTTGCCACAACATCGTAACCGAGAACAGAAATAGTAGGCTGTACCAAATGCGGCTCCAAATTCCGCTTTCACTTTGTCGCCATATTTTAAAGGTGTAATATCCCATTGCTACAGTTAACACCATCGAAATGAGTGGCAGGGCAAATGCAACCTTTAATGAAGTCGAAATCCCATAAGCTATAGCCCTGCCACTGCTACCACTAATCGCTACTCCTATCCACACAAAAAAGATTAATATGACTAATGCATTACACCACGCTGTGGTCTTCTTATCAAAACTGATGGGCTGTTTTGCATAGGACTCTGGCTGATACCTTCTGCGGATACCGAATGCCAGCGGCCAATAAATAAGCGTCAGCAAAAATGCTCCGCCTGCCAAGCCGAAAAGTGTAAAGTGCAGCTTTTGACTCGATATAAACGGAACTTTTTCGAACGCCATGATAGGCAAATTGTCGCGGAACATGTGCGTTATCTTTCCATTTTCATTCTCCTCAAAAGCAATAACATTGGAGCTTTCTGTGTTTCGGAAGGTAAGACTGTCAACTGGTATCCAGAATTTTGCCTTCCCGTCATCCATTGTTTTCAAAGTATCTTCACTAGCAACATCCACGGTACTGGATCCCAACAGAGCCATCACGTAGGTAAATCGTTTATTCGGATAGCGATTCGCCCGATAGTTCCCGGCAAACCTGTTAAGCTCTTCCTGACTCATCTGTAATGTATCGGACGAAAGATTCCTCTCGGGAAAATAGTGATCCACAAAGTCGCGAAGTACATCTCCATACGTCCCACTTCCACCAGCACTGTTAAATGAGATAAACAATCCGAGGTCGTGCTCAGGAAACAAGGCCATGGACGAATGGAACCAAAACGTGTCACCACCGTGACCGATTATCTCTACCCCATTTTGACTCATATCAATAAACCCGTGCCACATTGGGTTGACTTTGGGATGATGCCGAAAAGCTGGACGCTGCATCTCCCGGGCAGTGGTTGAGTCCAGAATAGTGCTATCGTCCAACTGACCATATTGCAGATGCGCCTGCATAAAATTGATCATATCTGCTGCCGTAGCACTGGCGGCACCAACGGGACCCAGTGGTACGTACTCAAAATTCTTCTTCCTAAACTCTCCGCCTTCAAAAGAGTATCCGTTTGAAAGATATTCTTCCAGGTGATCGGGAACAGGCTGGCGAAAGGTCGTTCTGTTCATATTAAGCGGTGATAAAATATGCTCCTCAACATATTCCTCGAACGATTGTCCCGACACTTGCTCAACGATGTAGGCGGCCATACCCGTACCGTGATTTGAGTACGATGAATATTCGGCCGGTGGACGAACACGCGCCGGCATTTCATCGGAAAGAATTTCGCCCAACGGACGAAGCCTGGTAGTATCTCTTGCAAAAAGTCCGATAAAATATTCTTCAAACCCAGCTGTGTGAGTCATCAGATGGTTTAGTGTAATTGGTTCTTCAAAGGTGTCCGGAATCTGAAAATCCTCTATATACTTATTGATACCCTCATCGAGGTCCAGCTTTCCCTGCTCTGCGAGCTGCATTACCGCCGTCCACACAAACATTTTTGATATCGAGCCGATACGAAAAAGCGTGCTGTCGGAATTTACCTTCTTATTTATTTCAAGATCAGCATGGCCGTATCCTTTGAGAAACACCGGTTCTCCATCTTTGACAATACCCACGGTAGCACCAGCAATATCATTTTCTTGCATATAAGAATTAACCAACCCATCCATGTACGAATCGAGCGCCGTTGAATCAGGCCATGGTGCTTGTGCCATAGCTGCTGTAAAAAGTAAAAGTGAACCCAGAAGAGTTAATAGAAGTCGTTTCATTTTTCATCCCTTGTTATTAAAATTTATCCAACAAACTGCTCACGTTAATCACCAATGATTGTTACGAGCGTACAAATCCTCCTATCCTATAGCCAAATAATTTAACTTATGATTTTCATCCCTCGGTTGATTATAATAAAAATATAATCACAAATAATTGCCGTCACTATGGATAAATCCGCCCAAACTACCACAAAACATCCCGAACACGAGGTTGGGTATTTTAAACGGCTGGCTACCCATGTTCGTGATCTCCGCGATACACCACCCGATGTTTTTGAAGACGTCAGTCTTACCGATTGGTCAAGCCTGAGCTGGGAGAAGGTCAACAGACCCTACAAAGTGGACAAATGGGCTGAGGGCAAAAAGAAGTGGGAGGAGGAACACGGCGAACGCATGGGCGTCAAGGAGGGATGGAAACATTTCAACAAATCGTTTCATCAGCTATTTATCAAAGACGTACCTGAAGAAAAGCAGCAAGCACGTTCAGCTATCTGGAAAAACCTAATGAGCATGGATATTCATGGGGCAGGCGAAGCGCTCGAAGAACTCGTGCAGCTTTTAGTATGGAATAAGGTACACCGCGTAGAAGATGCCATATGGGACCCACGAGGCAAACGGGCTCTCTTTGAAGATCTCGACGTGGAAATCCCCGAAGTGCTCTTTTTAGGTGCGGCCGATGGCTACGAGGCCATGCAACTGATGGCCCAATATCCCGGCGGACATGCCGTACTGGTGGATTACGATGAGTTTTGCAAAACCGACCGCTATGGTAAATTCCCCGCTCAATATCCATTTCTGGGCAACAATCCCGCCACCGGCAACCATAAGGTCTACTATAAAGAGGATATGAATATCGATTTTGTGGTCGAAGATATCCGAAACCTAAAATATGGCAAGGAGTTCGATATTGTGGTTAGTATTGGGCTGATTGAACACTTCCCAGATGAGTACAAGCATGAGGCCTTTGAGATGCACCGCCGTTTCCTAAAACCGAATGGCTATGCCATTCTCACTACTCCTCGAAATCAGTTGCGGAGTAAAGCATTTTATACCGTAATGAGCGACTATATGAATTACGGTTACCGGGAGCTTATGGATATTCAACAGATGGGACTTTACGCCTGGGAACATGGGTTTGATATCCTGCGCGCCGGATATATCAAAGCCCACAACGGGCTTATCTGTAAGGTACGTTAACCCTCGTTCTCCTCAATTATCTTTACCGAGGTTGCCACTATATTATACTCTTTCTCTGTCATTTCTACGTTGTCCGGATCTTCACCCGCATCTTCGGCATAATGCTTCGCCTGATCTTCGGTAAGCGGCTTAACCTTGAAGGTCCCCGTCAGCTGCACTTTTGATCCAACCGCATCGGTAGGGATAAAAAACCTATAATCTTTAAAAGTCACGCGTATTTTTTGATCGCCGGCAGAGAGCATAAAAAAGCATCCCTTCTTTTGGCAAACTTGTTTTATAGTTCCCTTTGTAGCCACCTTATCTCCTTTAAAAATATCGGCATTACGCACCAAATACCCGGGTGCAAAAAACCGGGCATCATCCGGAAATTCACTGCCATATACCTTATAGTTTTCCCCCGTTTCTACCGGTTTCGCCAGCTGTGGGACTTCGTCGGTATTTTGGGCAGCTCCCATATTTGTTATCAAAAAAAATCCAACAATGATAGCTGTCAAATATTTCATAATTGATTTATTCATTTTTGTTAGAACAGTGAGGCGACAGTCTCACAAATCCTCTCCAGCATCTCACGATGATCATCGGTCATAGAATCCTTCGTGTGTGAGTCAATATCCAACTCTGCAACAAATTCTCCATCCTTTTTAACCGGCACAACAATCTCTGCTTTTACATGCACGCTACATGCCAGATAGTTGTCCTCCTTGCTCACATCTTGAACTACAAACGTCTCATTAGTTTCAGCAGCCTGACCACAAATGCCTTTTCCAAACGGAATGCGTGTATGATCGGTTTCTTCACCTACATACGGGCCAAGTACCAGCTCCCGATCTGCGTCGGGGTCAACAAGATAAAATCCAACCCAGTCAAAAGCTTCTACATTTTCAGCCAACAACTCACAGATCCGTTGCAGTTTATGCTCGCGCGATGTATCTCCACGATCTACAATCTTGCGGGTTGCATTTACTAGTGACTCGTAATTCTGTACTTCTTTTTTCTTCATCAATAATCTATTAAACACTTAATATTTGAAGCCTAAATCTAAGGTTAAATTAAACATTTGAAAAGCAATCTTCATGATAAAAACTGTTCAACTTTTACCTCCCATTTTTTATCTTTGGCACTTATGTTTGAAGAATTTTTGAGTCAAAGCGACATTTTTACATCGTACATATCCGGATCGGTCGCCCTTTTTATTGCTGCCTTTACTTCCATCATATCGGTTGCAAACCCTCTGGCGGCCATGCCGGTATTTCTTTCCCTAACTGATCGCAATACTGATACCGAACGGATCTATGTTGCCAAGAAATCTTCTTTTTACATGTTCTTGGTGCTGATTATTTTTCTGTTAATTGGGACCTATATTATGAGCTTTTTCGGTATCAGCCTGCCGGGAATCCGCATTGCAGGCGGACTTATTATTTTACGTGCTGCCTATGCAATGTTAAATCCCGACGTGTCAGAAAAAAAGATATCAGATGAAGCGCAAGAAGCTGCTAAAGAAAAAGAAGATATCTCCTTTAGCCCCATGGCAATGCCTATGCTCTCGGGACCGGGCAGTATTGCTGTTGTCATCGGATTAGCTTCCCAGGCAGAAGGTTTCATTGACTTAGTTATTACAAGTGCAGCCATTGTGGTGGTAGCCCTTATTTCGTACGGAGTATTGCGGCTGGCGCCCTTTTCTGCAAGATATATCGGTCCCACCGGAATGAATGCCATTACCCGGATGATGGGCTTTATCGCCATGGCCATCGGTGTGCAGTTTATCCTAAATGGTATTTCGAGTTTTTTTGGAGTTTGAGGAGGCAAAAGAGAGAAGCAAAAAGACAAATGGTTTTATACTATTAATAAAACCAGACGTTCCTTTTTGTCATCTGGATTTTTCGTTTGCCATTACTTTACTGCCTTTCCATAATGATGCGCAAGCCGTCCAGTGTTAGCATGGGATCGATGACATCAAAATAATCGGTATGCTCAGCTATCTTTTCTGATAGCCCTCCGGTAGCAATTACTTTTGCCGATTCACCCAACTGGTTTTGCATCCGATCGATTAATCCTTCAATCATGCATAAGTGCCCCAGCACCAGCCCCGACTGCATGGCTTCCATCGTGCTACCGCCAATAACCTGCTTTGGAGGTTCCAATGGAATCTGTGAAAGCTGAGCGGTTTTTCCTACCAAGGCATCAATAGTCACTTTCAGCCCCGCAGAAATTGATCCGCCGATAAATTCTCCGGGGGCCTTCACCGCCATCACCGTAGTTGCTGTCCCAAAATCTACTATAATGCAATCATCCTTAAATAATTCATAAGCACCAACTGCATCCGCAATAAGATCTGCACCCACGCTCTTGCGATTTACACGCTTAATCTTAAGCCCTGTCTCAACTTCTCCATCCAGAATTAATGCCTCCGTATGAGATTTTTTCTCAAAAACCTCGCTGATCGTCTGAGTAAGCTGAGGTACCACACTGCTAATTATAATCCGATTGAAATCACTGAATCCAAGTTCTGCTTCACTAAACAGACTATTGAAAAGCACCACATATTCATCGGCCGTCTTATCGGTATCGGTCTGGATGCGCCACTGGTGATTCCATTTACCGTTTGATGAAGCACCAATTACAATATTGCTATTGCCAATATCGAGAGCAAGCAGCATAGCTGTACCGTTATTTATTTAATATTATCAAACAACTAAAATAGGATGGCTCCCAACTACTTCAAAATTTGTATTATATTATCATTTCTGATATGCTCAACCTTCGTTGAGTACATTCAATAAAACCTAAGATCATGGAATCAGCAGATCGTCTTTTTCGATTATTTGAGTACGATAACTGGGCCAACGAACAAGTTTTGTTGAGTCTTCAAGATAATCTCGATTTTGAAGGGGCCGAGAAAGCCGTTGAATACATTGCCCATATTGCAGGATCACAACAAATGTGGATAAATCGCATTAAAGGCGAATCACTGGAAGATATTGCCATTTGGCCGGATTATGGGCTACCCGAAGCATTGCAACAACTCAAGACTCTCAATCAACAATGGAAGAAATTGATTAGTACTCACAGAGATAGCTTGAATAAAATGATCTCTTATTCCAACTCAAAAGGTACCCCCTACGACACTTCCCTCGCTGACATTCTATATCATGTAATTATTCACGGCCAACATCACCGAGCACAGATCGCCAAATTGTTACGAAATGCAAAGGTTGACCCTCCAGCTACTGATTTTATCTTCTTTACCCGAACGAATTAGTATATTCATCCTCCAAAATATTAATTAAACCGGCTTATAGTTTGAAATTTATAGAACAGGCACTTAGCGCTTTTTCGAGTTTTATGTGGGGCATGCCGCTTGTTTACCTACTGGTAGGCGGCGGGTTTTTCTTTCTGATTTATTCTCGCTTTGCCCCCTTTAAGTATTTTAAACACGCACTTAATATTCTTCGAGGTCGATATGATGACCCCGATGACCCCGGCGATATCACCCACTTCGAAGCACTGTCCAGTGCTCTTGCTGCAACGGTTGGAATGGGTAATATAAGCGGTGTGGCAGTAGCTATTTTTATGGGCGGCCCCGGTGCTCTCTTCTGGATGTGGGTTAGCGCTTTTGTAGGTATGGCCACTAAATTTTTCACCTGTACCCTAGCCATTTTGTATCGCGGGAAAGATTCCGAAGGGAAAGTGCAAGGGGGCCCCATGTATGTTATCCGTGAAGGTCTCGAAAAGAAATGGGGAGACAACTGGACATATATTTTTAAACCATTGGCCGGATTATTTGCATTAGCCGGTATTTTTGGTCCATTACCCATTTTTCAAGCTAACCAGCTGACACAGATATTACGAGACAGTATCTATATTCCCCAAGGATGGGTTACCGCTAACGCACATATTGGAGGCGACTTCATCACCGGTCTTGTACTGGTTGTATTGGTCTCTATCGTTATTTTCGGTGGTATTACCCGTATTGGAAAAGTGACCTCCAAACTGGTTCCTGCTATGGTTGTGATTTATGTGGGATGCGTAATCGCTATCCTGGCTGCTCACATAACAGAAATTCCTCATTATCTCGGCCTAATTGTTACCGATGCCTTTACCGGTAAATCCGTTATGGGGGGTGCGGTCGGATCCCTTATTGTTATTGGAATTCAACGTGGCGTATTCTCTAACGAGGCCGGACTCGGTACCGAAGCCCTGGCCCACGGCGCGGCTAAAACCAAAGAGCCCGTCCGCGAGGGATTGGTCGCCATGCTCGGTCCTGCTATTGATACGATTATCACCTGTACCATGACTGCCCTCGCCATTCTGGTCACCGGCGTTTGGAAATCAACCGAAGCTAACGGAGTAACACTTACCCTTAATGCTTTTAATGAAGCGCTTCCAGAGTTTGGTACGTACTTACTGGTCATCTGTGTGGTATTTTTTGCCATCAGCTCAATGCTCACCTACTCCTATTACGGGACCAAATGCCTGGGCTATCTAATTGGAGCAGATAAACAGCACTGGTACAACTATTTCTATGTTGGATCTATCATTTTTGGTTCGGTTGCTTCAATCGGCGCCGTAATTGACTTAATCGACGGCATGTTTGCCCTGATGGCGATTCCTACAATGGTATCCACAATCCTGTTGGCTCCCAAAGTCAAAGAAGCTGCCACCAGTTATTTTGAACGGATCGACACCTTTGAAACTTTTGAATAGCGTTTCAGTCCAATACTATTTTGGGGATGAGGAATCCAGCTTAAATCTGTTATATTCAAATAAATCAACCTAACGGATTTAGTTATGGCTGACGTCATTCTTGGTATCGATCCCGGTTCGCGCAATACGGGCTACGCTATCCTCACTGAAGAGGATAATAAACTGGTTGCCCTACGATGCGATGTACTGAAGATGGCACACATGGATGATCATTCCGATCGGCTTCAGTATATTTTCGAGGAAGTCTCCAAGATTATTTCCTCCTTTAATCCCGATGCCTGCGCCGTAGAAACACCTATTTATGGAGTAGATCCACTGGCCATGCTCAAACTGGGTCGGGCCCAAGCAGCAGCCATGCTGGCTATCACTAATCAGGATATTGGGGTCACGGAGTATTACCCCAAACAAGTAAAGAAATCCATTACAGGCAACGGCAACGCCAGCAAGGAACAAGTAGCATTTATGCTGAGAAAAACCGTTAGTCTGCCCAATGAAAAGTTATCCAAAGATGCCACTGATGCGCTGGCCGTGGCATGGTGTCACCTGATGAAGCAAAACAGTTTTAACCGGCAAGCCCCCGAATCCCAAAAGAAAACGCATCAGAATAACAGTAAGTCAAGCTGGGCTGATTTCGTAGAAAATAATCCCGACAGAGTTAAATAAAACGTCTCCATTTTTCATGATTGCATATCTAAAAGGTATTATCCACGATAAGTCTCCTGATCAAGTTATTGTTGATGTCCGTGATGTGGGCTACCTGCTTGAAATATCCAATCAAACCTATGATGAGCTGCCGACTACAGGCGATGAGGTGGAATTACTTGTTTATCACCACGTAACCGATAACGATCAGCGACTCTTTGGTTTTGCCAATCAAAATGAAAAGGATCTTTTTGAACTCTTGATCACGGTAAAAGGGGTTGGCCCTAAACTTGGCCTCACAATTCTTTCCGGCCTTCCCGCCCGGGAAATTACGGGGGCTATTGTTCAAGAAGACAAGTCTGCTCTGTCAAAAATTAAGGGCATCGGCAAGAAAACGGCCCAACGCATGATCCTTGAACTAAAGGATAAAATTTCTGAGATGGTAGATGCCACCTATTCTTCCGACGGTACGACATCCATCAGCAGCAATGTAAAAGAGGAAGCGGTTTCTGCCCTACAATCGCTTGGCTTTAAAAAGCGGGATGCCGAGGAGTCGATCGAGCTTGCTGCCAAGGGGGAAGACTTTGATGGCAACGTACAAAAGCTGGTCAAAAAGGCACTCTCACAGATGGATAAATAGCATTCACCTCACTCATATCAGTACTTGCTGTACAATAGCGTTATATCCCAAAATTCATAACAATTATTTAACAGGCTTGCTGTTTCAATTGCGGACGGGGCTTCGTACTATTGCGTCTTAATTTATCAGCAATGTTTTTCTTACCTTAATTTCACACAGCAATAAATATTTCAGGCGTGTCTGACAAACAAACCATCTTAGTAGTCGACGATGAACAGGATCTTCTCGATTTAATCGAGTATAACCTTAAGAAAGAAGGGTATGATGTCATAAAAGCCAAAGATGGCAAAGAGGGTATGGAGATGGCCCGGGAACACAACCCCAGCCTTGTCCTGCTGGATATCATGATGCCCAAGATGGACGGCATGGAAGTAGTAGAACGCATGCGCGCCGATAAAAATCTCAAGCATATTCCCATCATTTTTCTGACGGCCCGCGGTGATGAAAAAACAGAAGTTGAGGGTTTAGATAAGGGAGGAGACGACTATATTACCAAACCGATCAGTACCACCAAATTAATATCCCGGATTAATGCTGTCTTACGCCGGTTTGAGGAAACCAGTCAAATGACGGACAAGATTGAGGTACATGATATCGTCATCGACAAAGATCGATATATAGTTACTAAAGGTGATGAGGAGTTTCAAATGCCACGCAAAGAGTTTGAGCTTCTCTACTTTTTAGCAAGCCGAAAAGGCAAAGTTTTAGATCGGCAAACATTGCTTGACCAAGTTTGGGGTAACAATGTTTATGTCGTTGATCGCACAGTTGATGTCCACATCCGAAAAATTCGTGAGAAGATCGGCAGCGAATATATTGAAACGGTTAAAGGAGTCGGTTATAAATTTAAAGAATGAGGAAAAAACCTTTCCAAAAATCATCCCTCCTTGCATTTCGCAGTGCCCTGTATTCAGCACTGTTCATTGGTATCGTCGTAGGTATTGCAGCTCATTTTTTGTTAGACACTACATTGCCAAAATCATTTCTTCTTGGCGGTGGAATGTTCCTGTTATCAGGAGTAATCGTATACTTCGTAACATATAAGCAGCAATTTCACCGCCTGAAAATCCTCGACCAAATTAACAAAAACATCCTGAAGAAACGCTTCCGGGATTACGAGGAACTTCAAACAAAAAATCACGATGAGCTCGACTACCTGATCAAGCAGTCAGTGCGAGCCAGTAAAACCGTTGAGCGCGAAATACAGCGCCTCAACAGAATTGAAAATTATCGTAAAGAGTTTATAGGGGATATATCGCATGAGCTTAAAACACCAATATTTGCAATCCAGGGATTTATCGAAACCTTACTAAACGGTGCAATAGATGATGAGGAGGTTAACAGAAAGTTCCTTGAAAAGGCAATGCGAAACGTCAATCGCCTTATTTATCTCACCAGAGACCTGATGGAGATCTCCAAGCTTGAGACCGGGGAATTAAAATCGGATATCCAAAATATAAATCTCAAAGAGACGATCATGGAGATCGTTAATAACCTGCAATATAAAGCCGAAAAAGCTGACGTATTACTTAAAACAGACATCCCGATAGATCACATCGTCAGGGCCGATCCCAACCAAATTAAACAAGTTCTTATAAACTTAATAGACAATGCTATTAAATATAATGTTGAAGGCGGTAAAGTAACCGTTGGTGTAAAACCGTGGGCAGAAGATGAAAGCCGCTTATTAGTATATGTAAAGGATACCGGTATTGGAATTAGTCAGCAGCATATTGAACGTGTAACCGAGCGGTTCTTTCGCGTAGATAAGTCTCGCTCTCGAGAGGACGGCGAAGGCACCGGCTTGGGACTGGCTATTGTAAAGCATATCATACAGGCTCATAATGAAGAGCTGTTTATTGAAAGTACACCTAATGTCAGTTCCTCATTTAGTTTTACGCTCAGCAGAGCTGATTTCCCTGCATCAAAAGCTGATCGCACCAGTTAAATATCACGTTATATACCAATGAATAATCCCGAAACAACCATCATTTTTCTCATTACCGGGCTTATCACAGCCTGCGGATCACATGAGGCAATGCCTATCTTGCAAAAGGCTCGGATGAAGGTAGTAAACAAACAATATCTTGAAGCCATTTTTGCCGCCGAAAGAATTGTAGAGCACTATCCCGGTACAGCCTTTGAAGAGTCCGCCCGGGAAATTATTTATCTAATCAACAAGCATCACCTCGACGAAGAATACACCGTTACCGTTTGAAGACATAATAGTACGGACAAAATTCTTCACACTTGTTCGGATTTTCGATACCTTCCCTATCCAAATTCATCAACACTAACGTCCATTTACTTATATGTTACATGCCGTAATTATGGCCGGTGGATCGGGCACCCGATTCTGGCCGCACAGTACTGAGAATCGCCCTAAACAATTTTTGAATATTTTCGGCGACCGCACCATGCTGCAGGATACTGTTGATCGGATCAAACCCCTGGTTTCCGCCGATCGTGTCTGGGTTATAACCAACGACAAGTATGTAGATTTGGTGCAAGAGCAGCTCCCAGACGTACCGGCCAATAATATCGTAGGTGAACCGGTGGGTAAAAATACCGCACCCTGTGTTGCTGCGGCTGCCACGCTTATCGAGGAGAAAGATCCCAATGGAACGATGGTTGTCCTGCCCGCGGATCACTTGATTGGCAAGCCCGAGACATTTTTATCCATTTTGGAAACCGCTCGGGCCAAAGCCCGGGAACCCGGTGCCCTTGTTACGATTGGCATTAACCCCAATCATCCTGAAACCGGTTACGGGTATATTGAGTTTGATGAGGATACTTCCGAAAACATTGAAGGCCACCAAGTTAAAACGGTGAAGCAGTTCCGTGAAAAACCTGATCTCGATACCGCAGAAGAGTTTGTTAAGTCGGGTAATTTCTTATGGAATAGTGGGATGTTTATTTGGAAGGCATCAACCATTCTCGAGAAGTTCAAACAGCATCTGCCCACTATCTTTGATGAAGTGGAAAAACTAAAGTCTTCGGTGGGAACGGATAATCAAAAAGAGGCTATTAATGAATTTTATTATGGCTGCACCTCCATTTCTATCGACTATGGAATTATGGAACAATCGGATAGTGTCTTTGTTGTTCCCGGCTCATTTGAGTGGAATGATGTAGGAAGCTGGCGGGCCGTTTACGATTTGAGATCAAAAGATGAGAACGGTAACGTCATACAAACCGATACATCTGCCACCGCTGATGCAAAGAATAATCTTATCCAAAGTGAAAGTGGCAAAATGATTGCACTTGTCGGCGTTAAAAATCTTGCGGTGGTAGAAACGGATAGTGCCATTTTAGTTTGTGATCTGGACAGTTCTCAGGGAGTTAAAAAGGTGGTCAATAAGCTTCGAAAGGACGACGACCTAAAGCGATTTGTATAATTAGAGGAGTCCTTATCAATCAATAGTAAGAGTCAGCTGATCATAGGCTAAGCGAACATGATCAGGAAGTCGCTTATTGGATTCCTCATGATTTACATAGGAGTTCATATGACAGAGATACGTTTGGGGGATATCAAGCTCGTTGGCAATATCCACCGCTTCAGGAATGGTCATATGTGTAGGATGCTCCGGCTTCCACCGCAATCCGTCTAGCACCATTATTTTTGAGCCTCGAATGCTTTCTTTCGTTGCATCCGGCAGCTTTTTGACATCCGTAATATAAGACACATCATTCACCCGGTAGCCCAACACTGTAACTTTGCCATGGATAGCAGGAAGCGGGGTAATTTCTAAATCTCGAAAAGTCATCGTCTCACTAATTTCCTGCAGGTCGATATCCGTTGCTCCGGGATAACGGTTGGGACCAAACATATACTCAAAGCGACGGCGAATAGCATCTAAACAAGTAGAACTGCCATATACGGGGATGGTTTGATCCTGCTTATAACAGAATGGCCGCAGGTCATCAAGTCCTGCAATATGATCCATATGCTCATGCGTAATAAGCACCAAGTCAATTTCCGAAAGTCCGGCACGAATGGTTTGCAGTCGGAATTCGGGTCCGGTATCAATTACAATTGAGGTTTCTTCGGTTCGTATCCACGCTGAACATCGCCAGCGAATATTGCGTGGATCACCATCGATTTGCTCTTTCCCAAATCCACCGGCTGTTGGTACGCCCATCGAAGTTCCGGTACCCAAAAACGTTAACTCCATCGTCTAAATATCAATATCCATTTCTTCAATTTCGCTGTCCTTGTACTTCTCAAATCGACTCCAAAGCTCTTCAAGCTGCTTTCGAATCACCGGTTTTATATAAATATCTGCTAATTCCTGATCTTTATTCTTAAGAACACGAGCCAATAATCCCACCTGTTGCTGCTCGGGCTTCTTTTTATTTAGAACCACTAATTTTTGTCCCTCCATCACACAAGAATCCCCTCGAAATGTTCCTTTTTCCTTTCGAATGGTATAGCCCAGTTGTTCAACAAGCTCCTCAAGTTCTAAAAGCAATTTTTCAGTTTTCATCAGCTTAAAACGTAATTCCTATTTCAAAACTATGCCCTTTCAAATCGTAATCATAGATATCGTCCTCGATATCATAACTGCGAAAGTCATATTTATATCCAATTGATAATCCCTTATCGTTAAACAAACGATCAAAATATAGCTTTCCATGGGCTGTAACCGTTCCTATTGATCCACCTACCGATCCACCTGTAGCAAACGAAAATCCATATGTGGGAACTGCTCCAACTTGAACTCGTATATTCTTGGCAGGCTTCCACATTCCCTTAAATCCGCCTCCAACCGCAATCATCCCAAATTGGAATCTGCTTGCAGTTGAATATATCCAGGATCTATCACTTGTAATATTTGTGTATTGGGACGTAATACGGAGAGGAACCCTAACACTTACCTTTGGACTTCGATACAGGCTAAGCCCAAAATTATAATTCCCGCCGGTATGAAAATACGATCTGTCCTCTACTCCCGTAACCTTACCCCCCGTGGAAAGATATAAATTCACTCCTGGGGTATTATATCCTATTGAGATCACTGGTCCACTGTATTCAAAAGCTCCCGCACCGTCTACCCCGAGACTCCCCTTAAAATTAGCATCTATGGGTCCCATCCCTATAAATAATTCAGACATGGGGCGGTTATAGTTAGATGTTGTTTCGCCCACTGAGAACATCTGTGCCTGTAAGGGTACTGTATTTACAGCCATCAGAATAAATAAAACTGATACGTAGGAGATTAATCCTTTATATCTTTTTTCAAAAATAAGGGAATTCTTTATTGTAGCTTTACATTTCATATAAACCACCCATTAAATAAGTATGCAAAATCTATGAAAACCGTAGGACTCTTAATAATACTATTATCAATGTCTTTACATTCAACTGATACCACAACTACAGATTCCGTTTACAAGTTCAAAACTACAAACATTGACGGAGAAGAAACATCATTAAATAAATATGAAGGAAAAGTTTTGTTAATCGTCAACACCGCTTCCGAGTGTGGCTATACGCCGCAATATGAAGGTCTTCAAACATTATATGAAAAGTACAGTGATGATGGGCTTGTCATATTGGGGTTTCCCGCTAATAACTACGGTGGACAGGAACCGGGAACGGACGAAGAGATTAAACAGTTTTGTAAGGTGAATTATGATGTAAGTTTTCCAATGTTCTCAAAGGTATCTGTTAAAGGCGATGATCAGCATCCCTTGTTTTCCTACTTGACGACCGCTGAAAATCCTGACTTTACCGGCGAAATAAAGTGGAATTTTGAAAAATTTCTTATTGACAAGAACGGAAATCTGGTTCATCGCTATCGAAGTGATGTTAAACCCCAGAGCGATGAGATTTTAAGGGCAATAGAAAAGGAACTAAACAGTTAGATATGATGTATCCCTAATACATCCCATCACCATCCCGACGGAGGGCCGTAACTGATACTTGCGGTCCTCCTTTTTATTTAGTTCAATAGGTGTGATGTAAGTAAGAACTCCGGTATTCGCACTTTAATTAATTTCCCATCCTTACGCTCCATAGTATAATACCCGCGCATACTACCGCGATACGATTTTAGCACACAAAAGCTATTGTATTCATGCTCGGCGTCCGGCTCAATGGTAGGTTGTAACCCAATTACACCTGCTCCATCCACCTCATGATCTTGTCCCCCGGAGTCTTTTATTTCCCAATGCCTTCGCAGCAATTGTACCGGCTGGTTTCCCATATTTCGAATAGTTACGAAGTAAGCAAATACATGTTTATCAACAACAGGGCTTGATTCTTCTTCTAAATAAGTAGGCATGACCTCAACACTAATATCGTGGGAAACCTCTACAAATGTGGGCTGATACATAAAATAAATTGGCTTAATTTTTTCCTATAGTAATAAAATCCCTATGTGAATCAAAAGAACAAAAATTGCATAAATTATGCTTGACATAGGAGGTAAAAGGTCGTTATATTTGGGCTCTCATTTGGTCCGGTAGTTCAGCTGGTTAGAACGCCTGCCTGTCACGCAGGAGGTCGCGAGTTCGAATCTCGTCCGGATCGCAACAAACTAAGCCTCTGACTCACATAGAGTTAGGGGCTTTTTTGTTTATAAATTATTCCTTCCTCAAAACTAATGAGATCGTTCTGGGACAGCTATGGGACAGTAAAATCTTCGTCACCTGCCTATTATAGTTTACACATTTGGGAACCTCTTAGTATAATAAGTGCCTATCCAATATCTTTAATTTAGTTGATCGGTTAACTTCAATACCTGTAAAGTTTAGACAATCAATTAAATTAGTCAGCCAATCGAATGAATAATTTTAATATGTAAGACAGAAATTAATGGATATTGAAAATATTGAAAACGTAATTTCTAAATTAGAACAAATTCAATCAGTCTTTGGCACTTGGGGAATAATACTATTCATTATTCTCATACTCATAATTTGGTTGTCAGTTAGCTATTTGAAAAGCTCAATTGAATCATTACCACAAAAATCACTAAAAGAATTTCAGGCGGCACTCGATCAAGATCTAATTAAATTTAGTAGTACTTATGAAAAACAATTAGATGCTATTCACACGATTTATCAAAAGTTTCAGAAGATGACTGGGCATCTCGATTATATAAAAAACGGTGAAAATTTTACTCAACCAATTGAACCAAAAGAAGAAGTTGAGCTACTGATAAAATTTAGACATGAGTTCAAAATAGTATTCCAAAAAAACAGACTAATATTTTCAGAAGAGTTAGGAAAGAAAGTAGATGACATGATTGGTTCAATCGATAACTTTATCAAAATTTACCATAATGGGCTTTTTGATTTGTCTCCAGAAGATATAAAGAGGAATAAAGAGGTTAATCATGGCACTTATGTTGCTGGTATATGGGGAAAAGATGAACTTGATCCCATACTTGAGGAGGTGAAGCAAATTAGATTAGAAATTGAACTGGAATTTAGAAAAATCTATGGTACAGAAACTTAACTGGTTTATTAGAATAGCTGCTATTAATGAATTATGCGAAGTTGAAAAATAAGGCAAAAAAGTATGTAAGTAGATCTCTTATATTTCTTTTCATTACTGGCTTTGTAATGATACTTATTGGTGCGTTTTATTCAGGACCAACAGTTGAAATTGCTGATTTTTCATTCCCTAACCCTATTCTGGGATTAGGATTCATATTCTTTATAATACCACTATTAATAATAGGATTGTTTTACCTGTTAGCATTTATCGGTGTCCTAATAACGACTGTATTTTCCATATTCCCATTCCTAGACGACCATCCCGTTTTATCACTACTCGCTATAATTCTTGCCGTCCTGGTTGCTGTATTCTTGATTTTCGGATCCGGAGAAGAATATGAGAGGATTCGCCATTGGCCTTTCGTACGATAGTAAATAGATGTTCAATTTTTGTTTACTTTTCTACCGTTCAAAAAAGCCTCAACATCTTCAATTTTATATCGAATAGTACGACCATTCTGTGAGAATTGAATCTGACGGCTATCCCTTAAATATTGAATGTGTCGGCGTGAACATTGAAGCATCTCCATTACTTCATTAGTTGTTAACCATTGCCTCTTGGTTGCTTCTCTAATGGCTTTATAGATTGCTCCTTCAAACTCTTCTTTTGTTGAGATAAATACATTCATTACTTGTAATTCAAATTATTGTATATCTATTTCTCGTCAGGCCTAATGGATTAAATAAATATTTCAACACCTGTATTAGGATGTACTCGAATCAACCAAAGAATGTGACTATTTTTTGATATATAATTCTAAAAAAGGCTTTTAGGATATTACGAACACAATGAATAACATTCATTTTATCTCAATAAGACTGATTAGATAAACAAAATTTCATCATGAGTCTTCCTTATTACAACAGAAACAAGAAATCATTTGAAAGGGAGCATACAGTACTTCCTTTTTTACTAATGCTACCTGACATAAAAGAACGCATCCAAGATTTATTTGATCGTGATCTTGATGAAATTCCTGAAAACTTACTACCAAGTATTGTAGCAGGATACCAATCTGCCCAAACCCTTTTTCATAGCAAAAAAGATCCTCTTGAGGATTGGGAGAATATAATAAGGGCATATATTGAAGTTCTGAATTTACTATTTGGACTTGGAAAAAGGGATGAAATTGTTGAGGGTTATAACACAACAATGAGCAGAATCATGGAGGGACAAGAAGACCTCCATCATAGTATTGTACAGTTAGAAAAGGTGGAAGATGCAGACATTGAGGTTCGATTCAAGGCTTTAATGGATAAATATCATACGCTTTATGAGTTTTTGGTAAAACACACTATTACCTTACCAGTCTTTGGTCTTGATGTTATATTTGAACATAAAAGAGATGCAAATGCTCCCATTGAAAAACACTTTAAGGATGATCTGTCCTATAAATCCAAAAAAATATTAGAACATCCAACGGACGATTTACAAAACGACATAGATCTACTTTGCTTGGGGGTGGATAAACTCATAAGAAATTCTATAAGCCATAAGAGCTTCGAATATGGGACCCAAAATGATATAAAGTTCATAGATAGGAATAACTCTAAGAAAATAACATTCACAAGATTTAAGAATATTACGAATGCCTTAGAATTAAATTTTATAGCCCAAGCAGCTGCACTTAGTCTATTTGTTTTTGATAAACAAGAAGAGCTTAACCTTGGCCCAACAAAAGATCTAACTGACCGACGCGTAATTCAATTAGTCTCAAATATTATTTCAGAAAATGATCTTGTAGCTGAGAATATTGAAATAATAACAGGTGAAAGTAAGATAAAATGTATTGCTAAGAAAAGATCAGGTTTTGACAGCCCTTCCCAAGTATTTGGAAACATTGATGGTAAACGATTTTCAAAAGAAGTTCCTGCACCTAAATTGAGCCGCTGCCTAAATCATATTGTAACAAGAGTTGCAATGTTGAACACAAAATTTGAGAAATTAGAAATTGAAGTAATAAACTATAAAGAAGAGAGTGAAGGAGCTATAATCTTCAATCTAAAAGTATTTACAGAATACTATAATGGGCGGTCAGACAAATTAAATTTATTGTCTTTTATTGAAAGTAATACCCTAATTTAAATTAACTTCGCTAACCCTTTTAAAAGGAGCTTTACATAAACAGGCCTCACCCATTCTTGCCTACTTATCTATTATTGGTTACTCTTTCCTATGCATTCTTTTCAACACCCCGGTACCTACCATTTAAGCCTATAAAGCACTTTTAGATCAAAGTTAAATCAACCACTGCCCAATGCTGATTTTAAACGACAGAAAATTCATCAAGTCACCATTTGACAATGAGGCTGAACTTGAACAAGTCATCATAGATAATTACGAGCATATTTTTGGCCCTTCTTCTATTTATTTACCCAAAAAGAAAATTAAAACAGGTGATGGTGCAGGAACTATCCCCGATGGGTTTGCCATAGATTTAGCATCCCATAAATGGTATTTAGTTGAAGCTGAGTTGTTACATCACACAGTTTGGAATCATATTGCGCCACAAGTTTCCAAACAAGTTATTGCCTCTCTACAACCCTATTCAAAAAAAGTTATTCAAGATTTAGCTGTTGAAACTTATTCAAGTGATGAAACAACCAAAGAAAAATTTCAGGAGCTTGGAATTAAAGAACTAAATGTTAGAAAGGTTATCCAAGATATTTTAGAAAAGGAACCAGTCATTGGTGTTCCGATTGATAACATTTCTTCTGACTTAAAAGAATGGGCAAGAACGTTAAAATATAATGTTAAGCTCTGGGTTATCTCGAAGTTTGTAGAGTTTAAAAACTCATCAAACGTTGTTTATGAATTTCCAGAGGAGTTCAAACCAGAAGTTGACACCGAAAAAGAAGAAGGAGTTGATGAATCAGGACAGGAAATTACAAGATATGATGTGTCAATTTCAGATCTAATTGAGACAGGATTAATTTCAGTAAATGAAGAATTAATTATGGACTACAAACCCAGAAATGGTGAGCAAAAACAATATTCAGCTTTGGTTCATGATGACGGATCGTTAGAGTTACTGGGCCAAAAATTTAGCAGTCCGAGCTATGCTGCATTAGCAGGTATTCAAGATGCGGGTAGTGATCGTCAAACAGTTAATGGTTGGACAAGTTGGAAAACAAAGGAGGGTAACCTTATTGCAGATTTACGAGAAGAATATCTCCAAAAAGAAGAAAGAAATTAATGTTAGAAACCTAACCAATATTAAACTCTATAGTAATGTATTATTTGATAGGAGCCGCATTTTGTATTGGTTTCGTAATTGGAATGGCTTTCGGTATGACAAGAGGTAAACGGGAGCTTGCAGCAGAGATACAGCAAAATATTATAACGGATCCGAATGGATCGTTAGATCCTATTGCAAAAATAATAGAAGACTATAAGTAGGATTCTTAAAATCTTATTAAACCCAAAAACATAATTTATGCCTACAGGGATATTTCTAATCAATGAAAAAAATGAATTAGTAGAACTTGAGGAAACTGATTTTCAAAGTGAAGATATTTTCCAAGAGCTACTCGAAAACTATCCTAATCTACTTTCCGGAAAATTGATTAATCCCGAAGAACCCAGATCATGGCTGTTAGTAGATCGAGAAGTTGGCGTACCGGGTGAAGAAGACGGAGGCAATCGCTGGTCACTTGATCATCTTTTTCTGGATCAGGATGGCATTCCAACATTAGTAGAAGTTAAAAGAAGTTCTGATACTCGTATTCGGAGAGAAGTTGTTGGCCAAATGTTTGACTATGCGGCTAATGCAATTACATACTGGCCTATCGAGCAGATTATATCCATTCTGGAAACCCGTTGTGAAAACACCAATGAAGATCCAGAACAATTAATACGAAATGCTTTTGATACTGACTATGAAACGTATTGGGATCAAGTGAAAACAAATTTAACAGCTGGTAAAATTCGAATGATATTTCTGGCTGATGAAATACCTATAGAATTAAAACGAATTGTTGAGTTTGTAAACGAGCAGATGGATCCGGCCACTGTTTTAGCTTTGGAAATAAAACAATATAAATCAGATGGCCTCCAAACTCTTGTACCCTCTATATATGGAAACACCAGTGAGGCCCAAAAACGTAAAAGTTCCTCTTATAGTCGTAGAGATAATTGGACTAAGGAACGCTTCTTCAAAGTTCTAAGTGAGGACGCCCCAGAAAAAGAAGTTCAAGTTGCGCGAAAATTATTCAATTGGGCTCAGCAAAAAGCAGACAATATTTGGTTCGGAAAAGGTAAAACAAGAGGATCATTTGTCCCGCAATTCTTTAGAAACGATATAAAACACCAAGCTTTTGCAGTTTGGACCAGCAGTGAGGTTGAGATTTATTTCCAATGGTATGCTAACAAACAACCCTTTAACTCTAAAGATTTGAGATTGGAGCTTCTTAAAAAGCTAAATAAGATTACGGATGTAAATATTCCAGAATCAAATATTACCAAAAGACCTACCATTCCCTTTACAAATTTAACAGACGATGAAAATCTAAATCACTTTTTCACAGTTTACGAATGGTATATCTCAAAGATTGAAAATGTTTAATAACATTTTATACTAAAACACCAGCTCATTCAACTCCTCGCGCCGTTCCTTCCAGCTGGGCATATATTTATCCAAGAGAGCCTTAAATCGCTTCGTGTGGAGCCGTTCTTGCAAATGGACCATCTCATGTACCATGACATACTCCAAGCATTCTGGAGCCTTTTTTGCCAGCTCCAGGTTAAGTATGATGCGTCCCTCATCGGTGTTGCATGATCCCCATTTCGTTTTCATCTGGCGAACGATCCAGTCGTTCACCTGGACTCCCATTTTTTCTTCCCATTTTTCAATAAGTGGAGGGATCTGCTCTTTTAACTCAGACCGGTAAAACTCTTTGATAATTTCTTTCTTTTTCTCTTTGTCACTACCGGGCCGTACATACAGATCCATGTACTTTTTATTGCGGATCCCAACCTTTGGTGGGGCATCATGTTCTATAATATTTAACAAATACCGTTGACCCTGAAAGTAATGACTTTCCCGCTGGATATATTCTCGTTCCGGCTGACGATTTTGCTCCTGCATATTCCGAATATGCTTCTTGATCCAGCCGAGTTTCGAAACAGCAAACAGTCGAATAGACTTCGTTTCCATTTCCTTGGGACTGGAGATACGTACCCGTCCCGTAGGCGGATGGACCGACAGGTGCATGTTCTTGATGTCTTTTTTAATGACATCTATGTCAATGCCAGAAACAGTTATTTGTGTTTGCTCAGTATTCATCCTGGTTCTTAATTACATCTAAGACTTCCTGTATGCTAAAACTCTCTGGAAGCTTTCGTTTAATCGCTCGTTTAACTTCCCGCTCCTTGATTTTATTGTCGCGCCAGCCATCTTTGGCGGTATATTTAACGGTTTTATCAACTACTTTGGCAAGCTCACCATCGTTATTCAAGTTGTCATACAAGGCTTTCTGCCCAGATGTTTTAATCTGTTCCGGATAATCTTGTCCATCAAGTTGCTTGACTTTTTTGGTCAGTTCAACCAGCTCTTGGAGATACTTCTTGTAATCTAACGCCTGCTGCTTGCGCTTTAGGATCAACTCTTCCAAAATATCAGACATTTTTTCGAAATACTTTGGATTTGTTGGTCGCTCTTCAATGATACGCTTACGGATGTTATTTTCAATCGTCTCAGCCACAGCTTCCGGATCGTTACGTATTCCTTCGGGCAATTCATTAACTGCATCTTCTCCCCGTTGTACTACAAGGTCGATAAGCGACAAATCATCCAGGGCTGAAATCTTCTCGCTGGGTTCGGCACTGATATACATATCGATTAGCTGACGCATACCCGGTTCATAGGTTTTCAGATCGATATAATCACCACTGGCATGTTTCACTTCATCACCAACGTCGGAATAGAACTGTACCCGATCTTTAATCTCCTTGGCTTCCTGCTTGGTATATCCGGCGCGCAGCATTTCATTGGCAATGTCGGTATAGGCTCGAATCAGGGAAGAGGTCAACTTATATAGCGTCGTCCGTTGCTCTTCGGTTTCTTGAAGATCCTCCTCGTTTTCGGGATCACCACAGAAGTATCGGATAAACTCTTTGGTTGTTTTGGGATGAATAGGTTCGCAGAGTGCTTCCACTGCATCCAGTGCTTCATCCAGTTTATTACGGGCCTGCTCGTACCGATCTTTTAATAGACCTTCAACATCGTCCTTATCATATCCTTCAAAGGCTTCGGAGGTATAGTCAGCTATGGACTGCTCCAGGCTCTTAAACAAATCCTTATAATCTACAACGTAACCGTACTCCTTGTCTTCATGCAATCGGTTTACACGACAAATTGCCTGAAAGAGTCCATGATCCTGCATTGGTTTATCGATATATAGATAGGTGGCCGGTGGTGCATCGAAGCCGGTCAACAGTTTATCGACCACAATGAGCAACTTCATCTGGGCGGGCTCGTTCACAAATTTCTTTTTGACCTCTTCCTCGAACTGCTCAGTGCTCTTCCCGTCAAGCATATCCTCATACACTTTATACTTATGGAGCTCCTCGGTTTCACCCGCGCCGGTGCTTTCCCCCTTTATCTTATCGATACTGGGGTTGTAGGAGGTTATAATAGCACAATGATCCGCCAGATAAGTATCCTGGAAAAGTTCATAGAATTTACAAGCATCATAGATACTGTTGGCTACAAGCAAGGCATTACCTTGTCCGGTACATAACCGGTTTTTTGTATTAAAATCCTTTGCAACGTCATAGACTATTTTTTGCAAACGATCTTTCGAGCTGAGCAGCTTCTTCATGGTCCCCCAGCGTTTCATCAGTTCTTCCCGCGCCACATCGTTCAACCCTTTTGTTTCTGCTTCGAACCACTCGTCGATGCTCTGTTGGTCGGTAATCTTCTGATCAATATCCCGAGCTTCATAGCGTAAGTCCAGCACCACGTTGTCTTCAACTGCTTCATCAAACTTATAGGTATGAATGTAAGGACCAAATACCTCAAGACTGGTCTTTTTGTCATTTTTTAGCAACGGCGTACCCGTAAATCCAACAAACATGGCATCCGGCAGGATGGTTTTCATAGCTTGGTGCAGCTTGCCGGACTGCGTGCGGTGACACTCATCTACAAAAACATAAATATCCCCTTTGGCTTTAAAATCCTTGGGCAGATTTTGGCGGATCTCTTTGATATAGCTTTCATACTCTCCCTCATCCTTGGTGCCGAACTTATGGACCAGTGAGGAAATTAGGGGATACTCGTTTTTATTTAGCTTATCGATCAGGTCAGATCCGCTTTCGGCGCGCTCCATCGATTCTCCGGCATCATCAAAGACGCGAACGATTTGCTTGTCCAATTCAATACGGTCGGTAATGACCAGTACTCGCGAATCATCTACATGCTCTCGGATCCACTGGGCCAACCAAACCATGGTCAGACTTTTGCCACTTCCCTGAGTATGCCAGATGATCCCATCTTCTCGCTTTCTTACATTCTCCTGGGAGGCTTTAACGCCAAAATATTGATGCGGACGACATATTTTCTTTGTTCCCGCATCGAAGAGAACAAAATTATGAATGACCTCTATTAACCGCTCTTTGTTACATAGCTGGACCACATGCTTATCTAACAGATAATTAAATTCCTCGTCCGTATCCTCTTTCCACTTCTGGTAGTATTTCTCCGGCGTTTCAACGGTACCATAGCGTAGCCCTGCTGTATCATTACCAGCCATGACCAACTGCATGGTATTAAAGAAGGATTTAATAAACTCCGGCTTTTGATTGTCCAAGTTCTGCCGTATCCCTTTATTGACCGATACCTTGGACCGTTTGAGCTCCAGGATTCCAACTGCAATCCCGTTTACGTAAAGCACTATATCGGGACGCTTGTCATGCTGGCCACGGACCGATACTTCCTCGGCAATGCCAAAATCATTATTCTGCGGATCTTCCCAGTCGATAAAGTGAACCGTCTGCTTGTTTTCTCCTTGGGAAGCCCGTACCTCGGTACCATAGCGAAGAAGCCTATACACTTCCTTATTCGTATTGTAGAGCGAGTCGGCTTGAGACTGGGCTGCTCGTCCCAACTCAAATATAGCTTTCTCGACAAGGGGCTTATCATAGCCCTGCCGGTTCAAAAAGCGGCGAAGCAGCTCTACTTCTACATTGCTGTTATCCTCCCGCTCTTCCCAATCCCCCAGGTAATCATAGTCCAGTCGTTTCTGAAATAGCTTAACTAAACGGTCTTGGGTATTACGCTCTATTTGGCCAACGTCACTCATGTTATATTTTTAGTATTATATAAATCTACTTATCACATGAATATTTATAGTAAATAAAAGGGAAAAATGTTTAATAAACAGGTAAAACTATAGATCGCGGTTCTACTACAACTGTACCATTCTTTAGATCAATAATATTAGAGATAGCTAATAAACATTAGGATTCCTCGAATCTGTTGAAATATTTTCGACTTACAACGTATAAGTAATAGAGTGACCAACTAATTTTAGACCAACAAATTTATATGGCGGTTAACCAAAAGGATTTAGAAAAAATATTTGGGGCGGAAACAGTTGACGCACAACCCAACGAGGAAGAATTAGAGTTCATAGAAAAACGAGCTCAGATAGAAAAGGATACCTTTCCTCTGTTAAGCATTAAGCAATATGAGTACAACTACGAACTCTTTTGTGAGTACGGGCTGGAAGAGGAAATGATGGAAAAAGCAGAACCGCATATCCGGTATCTAAGTCGTTTTAAACCGAATGAGCTACTGGAAAGCACGTTTTATAAACGATTTAAGGACGAAAAGATCGTTCAGCGGTATGTTCAAGAAAACATCAACTTAGTTTAAAGGGATCAGATGAGTAAAGACTATTATTCAAAGATTGATAGACAAATAGAACAATTAACAAGTTCAAAAAACTATATTGATTTTTATGATGAGGAAATTGTTAATAGAACGGGTCCCCGAGGAACTACCGAACAACCCTATACAGATTATATAGCAAAAAGGCTTCTTGAACTTAACACAGGCCAAGAAATACTTGAACCATTAAAGGGAATAAGCAAACGAAACGACTATTTTGAACGTAGTCATCATAAAGTAGACATAAAGTTTAATAATAGCAGTGTAGAAAAGATTTTTGCTAAATCTCTATATGGTCATAAAGTAACAAAATTGGGTAGAATATTAGACTACGAAGTACCACTTAGTGAGCGAGAAGAAAACATAGATAATGCTAAAAGTTATGGTGAAATAGACTTAATCAGTTATAACAGAAAGAATAAGGTTCTTTATCTGATAGAACTAAAAAGGGCCTCCAAAGATCACAAATATGAAACATTGTTACGGGCCGGATTGGAAATAGCGACCTATGGTCACCTAACCAATTACTCTAAGCTTAGAAACTATTTTAAAAAAGTGCTTGCTCATCGCTATAAAAAACACAACCTAATAAAGCATCAAAATAATAAGTTTGCCGTCCGTTACGCAGTTCTTTACGCTACCAACGAAATTGCAGGCATACCAAGAGAATTACGACCAGAAAACAGAGACCGATATTACAACCTTTTCGAACTGCTCAAAAAACTAAATATTGGAGTATTCACTATTGATCACCACTATCCTACTAATATGCACAACGATCCATGGAAATAGCTATCCACCAGGGAGCCAACACGCTGGGTGGGAACTGTGTTGAAATTCAGTCCAGTGACCACTCAATTCTTTTAGATGCCGGCATACCAGTAAATGCTAACCCTTCACTTAGCTCAGAAACGTTTAATAATATTGCCGAACGGGCCAACGCCATTTTCATCTCCCATCCACATCCCGATCACTACGAAATGTTAACCTGGCTAAAACATGATACTCCGATCTACATGAGCCATGGATGCAAAAAAATTATCGAAGTCGCGTACAAATTTGGTCATACGCAGTACAAGCCCACCAACGTCATTGCTCTGGATAAAGAAGACATTACGATTCCAAATGCAGGCATTTCCGTAACACCCATTGCAATTGATCATTCGGGCTTTGACTCCAGGGCTTTTCTGATTTCCGACGGTGACAAAAACATCCTCTATTCCGGAGATATAAGAGATCACGGCCGAAAACAATATATGACCAAGAAACTACCAGAACAGCTCTCTGACAATATTGATTCGTTTATCCTTGAGGGGACCTTACTGACCAGAAAATACAAAGGCATACAAACAGAACAAGAAGTACAAGATAAACTTACTGACCTTTTGAAAGATAACTCCAACCTTTGCCTCATTACTTTTTCCTCTCAGAATATTGATCGGCTGGTTAGTGTATTCAAAGCCTGTTTAAAAACAGGCCGTACGCTGATTATTGATCCCTACACCGCATATACACTCCAGGAGCTGAAACCTATCTCGGACAAGATTCCCCAGTACTTTTGGAACAATATCGGAATTTTGTTTGCTGCCGACAGCAATACCCGGGCTATAGCACAGGAGCAGCTCAACCAATTTTCGCGGGCAAAGATTACCAAGAGTAGGATTCAGAACAACCCTAAAAAATACGTGCTTAAATCGAATAGATATGTGGAGACCCATCTTATTGATGATCATCTTTTGAATAACATTACGCTCGTGTACTCACAATGGAGCGGTTACACTAAAGGCATCTGGAAAAACGAAGATGTTCACCACATCCACTGCAGCGGACACGCCCAAATTGAAACGTTAGAAAAGTTAATCCGAGATATTGATCCTGACAAGCTTATACCAATTCATACGGAGGACAAAAATGCCTTCGGTAATCTCGATCTTGATGATATTCAAGTTACACGATATGCCTAACCATTCTATCCAAGAACTTTTTCTCTTTTTTGTCAAAATCAAAATCATCCTCTCCACAGTCTGCTAAATCTATACCGTCGATAAAGAATTTTGTATCCCCTGAACTTTCACCAAACAGGGTCTCACTCAAACTTTGAATTTGCCTGTTCTCATTAAACTCTTCTGAAAAAGGATACAATAGCCCACCAGCAATTACTTCATATTTTTGCTGGTAATATTGGATATAGGTATGAATCTGAAAGAAGTCTGATCTATCAATATCATTGGGATCAAATTCCATTCGTTTATATTTAGCATCAAGTACGATTACCTGATTTCCCTTTTTAAAAACGATGTCAGGTATCAACCCACGCTTAAACAATTTGTCCGAGTAAGTCACAACCTTTTGTTCCAACAAACTCCACCCTTCTATAGAAAGTCTTTTTTCAAGTAATGATCTGAGATACATTTCCCAGATTTCGGCCATATCGATAAAATAGCTAAACGACTGCTTTTGACTCTCACGTTGATTTCCGGCGCGGTTGTTTTTGATAATATCCCAGGACAAATTAAGTACAGGCTTAAATGACTGATAAATCCGCTTCACTTTGATGTTTTTAAACCCTTGATCTGTTAATCGCCGTGAAGGCAGCTTAATTCGATTTAATTGGTCCAGTGCATATTTAGCGTTTTGAGGCTGTACGATTTCTCCCAAGTGATAGTCCGATAATAAAATCTCATACGCCTGTTTCAACAATCGTATTATTCTTTCATCAAATTTCTTTTGCCTGTATGTACTTACAACTTTTTGTTCTGTTTTTACCGGAATGATGGATTTTCTGACATTAATTCGTCCTCTTATTTTATTTCCGTAATAAGATTTGCTTTGAAATATACGAGGAAGTCCGTGACGATTCCCTTTAGCCAGAAGGTTCAACCAAAGAAAAGCTATCAATTTACGTATCAATTGTTGCCTTGACTCCGATCTGTCATAGGTGTGTTTAGATTCTATCAGACGAACATTGAATATCTCTTCCAACATCCAAAATAGATGCTTTTCTCCAAACCTGGGATTAATTGACAGTAAATATTCCTTCCCATTTGACTCAAATTGTGCATCCCCTACAAGTCTTCCTGCTCTCCAATTGGTTTCTTTATAGTCAAAAAAGGCGATAGGTAAATCATCTTGGCTTTCACTAAATCGAAAGCGCTCAAATTGGTCCGATTTTGTTACAAAATCATGAATAATATCATCATAGTCCTCTGGAAACTCCGTACAGTCCGTAGTTTCTATTTTTGTTATTGTTGTAGTATCCACTGGTTACTCCTGAAAGTATATCTTCCTTAACTCTTCTATTCGATCTTTTTTCAGTTCTGTATTGATACTACCGAAAAAGGAATCAATAATAGGTTCTATCGAATAATCCCAAAGCTTTTGGGCAGGTCCATCGCCTCGATTCTTGTAAATTTTATTTTGCAGGTATGATTTATCATGTAGCTTTAAATAACTCTCATATATTTCTGCAATTTCAGAGAAGAAAGTATGCCCTACCTGATACTGGGTTCCCAACTCATCATAAGAAGTCAGCTTCTTATTTAATTGGTTGGCATTTCGAGTAAATCGATCCAACTCATCCTCTTTAAGACTACCGTTGAATCTATCAAACTTATCTTTAACGATTGTTTTCAATCTATTTGTCCGGAATGGGTATTCAAACCATAGGAAACGTCGCCGCAGTGCAAAGTCGATTCGTTCCAATGAGAAATCAATCTCATTCATTGTACCTATTACGTATAAATTACGCGGTATAGTAAGTTCAAATTCGTCTTCATTTTGAACGCTAACCTCTATCGGCTCTTCACGATTTTCCAAGGCCGAAAACACTTCTCCAAATAACTGAGACAGATCCACTCGATTAATCTCATCCAGGATCAAAACGTGGGGAATATCATCCCGTTCGTCATTTCTCTTATCCTTTCTTGCTTTCTCACATATATCAAATAATTTACCTTCAACTGCTTTTGTCTCATCATCCCGCAACTGCATACCCGCAACAAAATCCTCATAGGTATAGCTGGGATGAAGTTGCAAATGATGGATCCGATCCTTTAGATAATTTTTATCGGTGTAGTCTTTATCCAGTTGATCAAAAAAGGAGGCAACATTCCCTTTGTCTTTTAAATAGTACTTGGTTATCAAAGTCTCAGCAAGTTGTTTGGCCGAATAAGTCTTACTGGTACCCGGTGGACCATACAAGATGATCGCCTTTTTATACTCTAACCCTTGAATCTCATCAAAGTCATCTTCTATTAAGCTGTAATTCCAAACCTTTTTTAAGTCACGATTATAAAAATCTATATAATCTCCGGTCTGATCAGTAAGCAGATCTCGCAGTATTTTGAGCTTCTCATCGAGATTTAGATTTTCATTTTCACGAACCTCCTCATCAAGCAAGGGAGAAAATGAATTGTAGATCAATCGTTTATCTTTATTCGAAGCAATACGCTCATATTTTTCAGGATAAGCAAGGTGAAGAAGAATATTCGGCATGGCCAGCTGCTCGCTGGTTATATCGCTAAAAAATGGATCATTCAAATCAAGCGCTTCATTTTCTGTACCATACTTTTTAAATAAACAGATCTGTTCTACTCGGGCCTTTACTTCTTCAACTGTTGTAAGTTCACCACTTTCGATCCTTTCAAACAAGTATTTGATAATCAGAAAGGAAAATTTAATCTCACTATATTTATTTCTTGTATGGCGTTCTCCACCACTGCCAAATCCTATGGCATACACGTCTTGTAACTCAAAACTTTGGTCTTCCTCTAAATTCAGGAGATACCTGGTATACCCTTTCTTGGTATCCTCATTAATATCGCTTACTGCATACGACCATAACCATTCTGCATGAGCAAAAACCAATCTTGTTTCAAATTCGGCATCACCAAACTGCTCGTTGATCTTTTCTTTGTAACTTCGATCGCCCTCTATACCTCCTTTGACATATCTATCATAACAATCACCTATCACCTCTTCTATTAATACATTCTTGTGCTGGGTAAGAATGCTATTCTTAGCTAATAAGAATTGACCAATAAAATGTTCAAATAGTTCACTAACACGTTCTGAATATTTTGCACCCATAAAATCCAACTTTTACTTCTAATTATGATCCAAATAGTTTATAAGATTCTTTAACAGCTCTTTCAATATTCTCATCCGAAAATATTTCCCGTTTAAGTTTGAGTTTCCAATCAGGGTCAGATTCAATAACCTGTTTAATGTTAGACAATGTCACAGCCCGTCCATCTTCTTCTAATTCAACTCTTGCTTTGTCAACGGTAGCCAAAAGTTCGAGTCTATTACTTTTTGTATATCGAAATTCTTCAAGCCAATCCAATACGTCTGTTCCATACCAGTCCTTAAAATAATTAATTGCTTCTTCAACGTTATCACCCGGCCTGAACCCTTCAAATTCGCCTGATGAAACTGGAGTGATATAGCCTTTCTCTTTGGCAATTCGCTCAGGTCCTCCGTAGCGCGTCTGTGGATTATAGGGACCTGCGGCCTTCTTGAGATACCGATTTACACCCATTTTATTAAAACGCTTGAGTAAATACGAATACTTTACGTATCGAAAACGGTTGGGAAAGAAGTCCTCGGTACTAAAGTGTTCAATAAGTGTTGAAATAATTACCGCCTCTTCAAAAGCCCAACTTCGTTTTCGCTCAGCAGAACCAGCCTGCTCTTCCTCTTTAGTAGTTTCCACCAATCTAGTCTTTCCCGTCAGCAGCTCCTCCATCATACCCTGCTTTATTTGCTCGTACTTGACCCGTTTGGACTGCAAAGCCTGGATCTCCGCATCTATGTCGCCGAGGATATTGGCAATGGCTTTTTGTTCTTCAACATCATTAGGCATATTAAATACTAAGCCTTCCAATTGTTTAGCACTGACGTTAGGTTGAGCACCCTGTTCTAATTCTTTTGAAAGAACCTTTCTGAAATGGTCAGAGCTGACTAAATGTAATATGTAAGAATCATCCGTATGTCTTGAATCATTCACGACAAACTTACCAACGCGTTGATTTTGGTAGGCTACTTGATCATGACTGTAAAGACCAACCTTCCCAGTGGTAGCACCAGACATCGCAATTAATGCTTCACCTTTTTCTATCTTAAATTCATTGGGAATATGTGAATCAGGAGAATAGAATACTGACTCTTCTAAGTCTATCGCACCATCTTGAATATTTGATATTCTGATAATAGGAACACCAAACTTTTGGAAATTGGTACTTTTGAAGGCATATCCACCTTGTACATAAAGCACATTCCCCAACCTTTTCTCCTCCCACTCACCTTCAAACCCGGGCAACCGTTTTTTACCGGTAAGCAGCTGCTGCATGGCGCCTTTTTTGACCTGCTGCTTCTTTTCGATCAAGACGTCAAGCTCGGCAATTAGGGCATCCACATCGCTCAGAGCCTCGGCGATGGCTTGCTGTTCTTCGAGGGTTGGTGGAAGGGGGATCTTGAACTTTCCAATCTGTCCAAAATTTAATCCTTCTCTGTTACCTCCAGCTTGATGACTGGCAACCTGATCCTGACCAGAACCAGAGATCAAAAAATAATTTAGATACTCCGGCTCAATGTAATCTTTCAAGGTTCTAATAATACACACATGCTGATTTACATTGCCGCCAACTATCTTGTCGGAAACCATTGCACTTCTACCAATGGAAGCTCCTGTTATGTTTAACAAAACATCATCTTCCAATAACTCGGTTGCATCAAAACTTTTATGAGTCCTTTCATCTATAAAAACCAAATCTTCTAAATCTAAATATCCCCAACCTATATTCTGGCTTCTTACAAAAGGGCGACCTTCCTTTTTGTATACTTTTCTACCCCCTCTTGGTGTAATACCGCTTCCAATTTTTGTAGTATAGTCTTCCAGTTTAAGAATCCTCCAATCCTCGGGAACCATACCTATTTCAGTCCGTTTATATCCCTCGGGAATGACTTTTGCTAACGGCTTTTCAGTAACTAATTCCATTCCACCCCCATCGTTTCCAAGTGATCATTCACTTTTTCTTCCAGCGTATCCACTTCTGAATCAATTTCAGTAACGGCGCGATCATAACGTTTGGCCAGCTCTTTAAGACGCTGGGTAAGGCTTCGGGAAACTGCCTCCACCTCATCCTCGATCTTTCCGCATATGTCGGGCAGCCACTTGTCGTCCACCACCAGCGTTTTTACCTCATCAGGCGTTAGTTCGGGGTATTTCTCGTTCACTTTCTTACGCAGCGCCTTCTCGGCTTTCTTCACCTTCTTTTTAGCCTTGGAAGCCGCATCGTAGGCATCTTTGTATTCCCGGACTACTTCGTATTCCTTTGCATCTTCGGGACTGTTTTTAATCTCCTTCAACCGGCTCTTTAGGTTCGTTTTAGTCACGTTACCCGCATCACTGAGACAGTTACCCAGCAGCCCGTCTTCGTGGGCATGTTCCTGCTCCAGCTCATCCATGGTCTGGTCAGCCGTTTCCTGCTTCTGTTTCAGTTGCTCGATCTCAGCCTGCTCTTCGGGAAAGTAACGATCAATAACCAATGACTTGGGAATCAGCTCACATTCAAATTGTCCCTTTTTAATCTTGCCCGTGCTGGTCCGCACCGGCTCCAGGGTGGCCTTCCATCCGTCCTCCACAATCATATAGACGTCATCCTTCATGGTATCGGCCCAGTAATCCATCAGGTGCTGGTAGACGTCATACTTGTCAATGAGCGTGGTATCCGAATAGGCCTTGAGCAAATCTTCCGAAAGATCTTCTATAAATTCCGTAGGACTGGTGTCTTTGGTGATCCCCTTCAAGTCTTCGTAATGCTCATTCTTCCATTCTTCAAATACCCTATCCAATTTCTGTTGATACTGCTGAAACTCCGGATGGGCGAAGATAGTATCGTTAATAGCGTCCTTATCCACCGTTAGTGCAATATACCCCTCCCGAAGCGGTTCGAACAGGTCCTGTTTCAGCGTGGGATACACCTGCCAGAAACGATCCATCTCGTTAATATCCCGCTCAGGGATCCCGCCTTTCAGGTGGGCCTGGAGATCCTGAATGTCCTCATCTTCGGTGGTATCGATATAGCGCGGGATGTTCAAGTTGTAATCGTTGGCTCGAATTTCTTCAAACGGAACCATCCGAGCATAACCATCGGCCTCACTCTGGCTTCGGAAATAGTCCACGATCTTGTGGATGTCCCGCTCACGCAGGCGATTCTTGTTGCCATCTTTTTTAAAGCCCTCGCTGGCATCGATCATAAAGATGCCATCACGCGTTCCAGACTGTTCCTTGTCCAGCACCAACACACAAGCCGGAATACCAGTCCCATAAAACAGGTTGCTCGGCAACCCGATTACACCTTTGATATAGCCACGTTCAATCAGGTTACGTCGAATTTCCTCCTCGGCATTGCCCCGAAACAGTACTCCGTGAGGTAAAATAACCGCTGCCTTGCCGGTATTCTTCATCGACTTCACGATATGAAGCAGAAAAGCGTAATCACCATTACTCTTGGGCGGTACCCCAAACCCATCAAAGCGATTGTAAAAATCATTTTGCGGATCCAGCCCGTTTGTCCACGCCTTATAGGAAAAAGGCGGATTAGCCACCACATAGTCAAAGCGTTTTAGCGCGCCGTTATTCGTCCACTTGGGATCGGCCAACGTGTTACCTCGCTTAATACTATGCACCGCCGTAGGTTGGTTATGCAGCACCATATTCATCTTGGCCAGGGCCGAGGTCGCATTGTCCATCTCCTGCCCGTAAATTGTAATATCAACATCCGCTTCATCTGCCACTTTCAGCAGGAGGGATCCACTTCCACAGGTCGGATCATATACAGTGTCAGTCGGGCTGTCGGCCTTTTCTACTCCAACCACCTTGGCTAGGATACGGGACACTTCCGCAGGTGTATAAAACTGTCCCTTACTCTTCCCGGATTCAGTAGCAAAGTGGCGCATCAGATATTCGTAGGCATCGCCCAGCAGGTCATCGCCACCGGCGCGATTATCCGCAAAATTCAGCGCTTCATTCTGGAAAATACCCACAAGGTTAGTGAGCCTCTCTACCTTCTCCTTCCCGCTGCCCAGCTTCTCATCGTCGTTGAAATCGGTCTGGTCAATGACTCCTTTCAGATCATTGGCTTCGGCAATCGGAGCAATGATCTGCTTATTAATCTTATCCCCAATATCCTTTTTGTTCTTGAGCTTGACCATATCCTCAAAGCTGGATCCCTCCGGAATCACCAGCAGGGCATCCTCCTGGCCCGCGTACTTATCGGATACATATTTAATGAAGAGCATGGTCAGCACATAATCCTTGTACTGAGAGGCATCCATCCCGCCACGCAGCTCATCGCAGCTTTTCCAGATGGAAGAGTATAGGTCGCTTTTTTTAATGGCCATTCGCCAACGTATTTCTATTTAAAATTTTTGATGCAAAAGTTTTTGTACCACAATAACAATTCTAACAAAGTATTAACAGCTGAACGATAAGCATACTTTGTTACAGGTTCAGGATAATCATGTGATTCTGTTTGTACCAAATCTACAAATCCACTTGTTAAGTTTTTTATGTGTTCTGGGAAAACTTTTTCTGACCTTTTACCAACAATTGTGTTACCATTCTGATCTCTTATCTCCATCCCTGAAAAATAGAACCAGGAACCTTTAATATTTACTCGTTCATCGTAATCACCAGAAAAAAGGTCCAAAGGAACCAGATCCTGATCCTTATCATTACTGTATGCTTCATCATAAAAGCTTTTGACAAAAGCTTCGTACATTTTTCTTAGAGGAGTGAATGCCCCATCTCTATTATATTTAGCATCACTTTCAAGTTGTGCCAATATTTCTATTAAATCTGGCATCTTATCCGTTGGCATAAAACCTCGATCAAATACTTCAAACACATCGTTATACTTATTTTTTATCGCATAATCATCGGATTTTGAAACCTCATCTTTCAGATACGTAAACATCTCTTTCTGATCACGGCCCTTAACAAACACTTCTTTGTTTCGCGTAACTGTGTCTGAATTTACTTTATCAAAATGTCCGGTATAGATACAATGGGGGAGATACTTTTCTTCAACATGAACTAATCTGCTAATTTCAGCAAGTGTATCAGCAAGAGCACCGGCATCACGTAATTTTGCTGAATCTGGTTTTTCAAAGAATAGTGCATCTAAAATTACAGCATCATATTTATCATAATTATCTCGAATTTCTTGAATACCCTCCTGGGCATTTGTCAGCTTCTCCTTTATCAGTACCCGCTCACTTTTTGCTTCTTGAATAAAGTCAATCATTTTGTCCGCTTCATCATCCAAGAGTAATACACTTATAGGTCTATCCATTATTCTTCTTCTATCATTGGCATTAAAATTTCAAATTGTACTGGCCACATTTCTTCCGGCATAGGATTTTCAGGCTCTCGGAATATGCCGTCATGCTCTTCAACTATCCTTTTTATTTGAGCCCCTCCCAAACCGGTACCTCTATTTTTTCCAGCGGATGTTCTTGCCGTAACATAATCTTCAAAAGTATATCCATCTGGAAACGGCTTTCCATTATTTGCTATTAAAAGTCTTGCAAAAAAACCATCCCTCTCTTCAATCAAGCCAACAGTCAAAACAAACTCATAATCAGATTTGTCTTCCGTAAACCCATGCTTGATAGCATTGTCCAGAAGATTTGTAAGTACCGTTTTAAACAAGGCAGGAACAAGAGATACAGTAAGTCCTTTAGATGGCCAATTTTCACTTTTCTCTATTCGAACTGAATAGGTATCATCAATATTTACTCCTTGTTTCCAATCTTTTAAAAACTGTAATAATTCAACTTCTTGAAACCTTCCCTTATCAACTCCACTCACAATTCTGTCCATTTCCACTTCCAAAAAGTCGATGGCCGATTGTACATTATATTGTACTCGATCTAACGTACCTTTAATAGTTTCTTCTGGTTTTACTTCTTCACCCGGAAACTGTGGTGCAACAGGTTCCTCCAAAGAAATTATATCCCTTTCATTTAATGCCTGAATATAATTGGAAATGTTATTAATACCGGAAGATACATTTCCAAGAATTTGCATAAAATCATGTTTAAAACCAGAAAGAAAATCTTTTTCAACTAATTTTAAACGAGAACTAATATTTTCATTTTCTGCAAATCTTGACTTAGCCACCCCTTTTATCCAGTCTTTAAAATATGAAGCCTGTTTATTTAGACTTTGTGGTATCCGGACATATATGCTCATCAGATCCTTTATCCGAATATTAGGTATAGTCGATCCTTTAGGAAGTTTCGAAACTTGATCTCTAACAAATTCCGAATTGAGTTCACTTATCAAGTACTCCGAATCCAAATCATCATTAGGTTCCAATGCAATAACATTTTTGCCTACGTATATAGGTTTCCCTTCATATTTAAACAAGCTTGGCTTTAGTTTGTTACCCACCTTACCAACCAATACCGCATCCCGATCCAAAACCATTAACTTGGAATTGTAATCTGATTTGGTGGAACGATTGGATATATCTAATACAAGATCAACAGGATCATCAGCTAAATTAGACATATTAATCAATGGATAACTTCCATCTACTTCTTCTCGAGATAGTTTAAGTCTACTTGAAACTTCTGATAACTTTAGGATCTCTTCATCCTGATCTCTTAAATAAGATTCTGAATAGACTTTGGGATTAAAGTAACGTTGTAATCCAAGTTTATACTCATTATCTGCAATCTCATCCCATGTGACATATCTCGATATGCTGGCTTCATCATTTTTCTCTCTATAAATGCGCAGAATTTCTCCAAAAATATTATTGGAATTACCATTAGAAGTTGTTAACTCCCGTCCATTGATTAACTGTGGTAAATCTTCACTCTCTGACTTCGATAATATAAGAATTGAAGCTTTGATACCTGTATAAGGAGCAAATGTCCTACTGGGTAAGTAGATAACACTTTTAAGATTTTTTCTTTTAATTAGTTTTTCCCTGAAATTTTTTAAAAAAGAACTATCCCTAAACAAAAAACCTTCTGGTACTACAATACATGCTTCTCCAGTTTTTCGAAGCCTACTAAAACCAATTTTTACATAAAGTTCTTCCAAAGATCTAACCGGCACATCCCTACCTTCTAAAGCTTTCTCCCAGAAGCTTTTGCTTAGTCGCCCCCACGGTGGTACAGTTAATAGTAGATCATACGGGCTTTTTTGGGTAAAGATCGGATTATCTAATAGGTTTATCTCTCGAACACCAAGTAATATCATTCTTAGAGCTGATAAAGTGAGTATCCTTGGGTCTGTTTGACCGAGAGTTATACTGGGTTGATAAGAACTATTTTTAATAAACTCAGCAGTTAACTCCCCATAACTCGTCTGTAAATCTAAAACCTTTTCATGTTGTGAATTGTTAAACAGCTGAGCTATAAATCTTGAAAGTTGATTTGGTGTGTACTGTTCGCCATGACCAGTACGATGAACTAAGTTCTTAAATATCCTGCCTATAAAAGCATCAAAGGTTTCTACATCAACTGCAGAAAGCGACCAATCGTAATTAGATAAAAGGTTATAAAATTTAAAGGGTAGGTTCTTCTCTCCAACCACTTCAAATTTGTGAATCTCAAATATTGGTCCATTATCGGCAAAATCTTGAGGGGACTTTCCAAAGTAATCATGAAAAATTGCATTAAACGGATCTATCAGGTCATCAGTATTTAGACCATTATCTGACACCTTCAATTCCTCCAAGACATATTCAACATGGTACCTATCTCCCTTGAGCCCAAGCACTTCCTTTGTGGCACTATATCTCAAATAGAAAAGTATTATGATAAATAAATCATATCCTTCACTGCCAAACTCACCTCTCAATCTCTCAATGATCTCCGATAAATCTTCCTCCGAATACTTTTGGCCAACTATAGATACAAACCCATTTCGAATTTCAAACTGATCATTATTTTCTTTCACACATTTTATGATGTCATTTTCAGTAACCTCATCCACCTCAAGCTGCTCAAAGTACATACCTACATCTACCAAATCTGATATAGACATTGGGCGCTCATTTTTATCAAGTATCTTTCCAATTGCATCAGCTAAAGTCATACTGCCTATCTACATTTTCACTTCAAGTTCGTGTACTAATTAGTACAAATGGTATACCAACCCCTAATTAGACATTAAATCCACATAATATGTATATTAGACTATCAATAATTTAATATAGTTATCAAATATTGATATGAGAATACTCGTCTCTTGGCTTGCCTACAATAATGATTTCGATAACGGCCAGGTAAATACAGCTGGGCCGACATATAATTACCATCAATACTTCTTTGAGCAGGAAGACTATGATCAGCATCTCCTATTAGCAACTGAATCAAATGAGAACCTTCCCGTCATCAAACTTAAAAATAAACTTGATGCCGACTTCCCCAAACATAATATCGAGGCAAAGATCATTAGTATCGATGATCCTATTGATCTCAAAGAGATCAAAACAAAAGTCGAGCAAGTTCTTTTAGAATATTCAGATTATGAGATAGATATTTTCTTTTCTCCCGGTACCTCTGCGATGCAGTTGGCCTGGTACATTTGTCATACAACCCTTGGATTACAAACCCGCTTAATCCAACTCAGGTCTCCCCGTTTTTCCGATGACGATAAACCTGAACGTCTCTTCATAGATGTTGAGCCTACAGAAATACCCAAGGGAGTTATTCTAAAACAGAAGCAAACCTCATCAGATACCTTTGAACATACCGAAGATTATCTGATAACAGACTCTATCAAACCTGTTTATGGGAATGCCTATAAAGTTGCCCAAACCGATAACGTAACTACCTTAATTCAAGGAGAGACTGGCACTGGTAAGGAACACCTTGCTCGTTTTATTCATGAAAACTCTATCAGACATAACAGTCCATATATTCCTATTAACTGCTCGGCCTTTAATGATGATCTTTTAGAATCCAGACTTTTCGGCCATAAGAAAGGAGCTTTTACTGGTGCTAATGAGGATAAAGAGGGGATCTTAAAAAAAGCAGACGGAGGAACAGTCTTTTTAGATGAGATAGGAGATATATCATCATATATGCAGCAAGCATTACTTAGAGTTCTCGAAGAGAAAGAGATTACGCCGGTTGGCGGGACACCTGAAAAAGTTGATGTAAGAATAATAACTGCCAGTAATAAAGATTTAGTAGAACTCTGTAAGGAAGACCAGTTTCGATGGGATCTTTTTTATAGACTAAATGTAGCACCATTGGAATTACCCAGTTTGCAGGAGAGAGGTCAAGACGAAATTGAAAAGCTTATTAGCTTCTTCATAGAACAAAAAAAGAAGACACTTAAAAAGGACTTTCAGCTTGAGCTATCAAAAGAAGCTCGAAGCCTACTTCGGGGTTATGGATGGCCGGGCAATATCCGCGAGCTTGAAAATCTCATTGAGCGACTCTATGTATTCTCCGAAAACAAAGTAACCGCAGAAGATATACCACGCTTTGTTAAAGAAAATGACAGCGAGAAATCGCTTCTACTGGAGGACATAGAAAAAAGACACATTGATTATGTCATGAGTTTATACAATGGAAACCAAACCCATTCAGCCGAAGCAATGGGGATAGCGTTAAATACTCTTAAAAATAAGATGGATAAGTATGGGCTGGATAGGGAGACTTACTTGGATTAGTTAAAGCAGCTAATCATATAAGAATTACATGAGCCGATGCAAGGCTTTTCATTCAATGTAACATAGCAATTTTCATATTTGTCCTGATAAGTTTACCAAGATCTGTTGCTATATCCATTTTACCATTCTCAATTTCAGAATCCTTTACCTGCTCTATAAGCCAAATACCAATACAAGTATAATAATCTCTTTTCGATGTAATTTCATGTTTCAAAACAAACTCCATTAACTCATCAATCTTTTGAAGTGCGTCTTTATCCCATTCATTGATAGCATTCTTATATAATTTTATAAGATCGGATTGACCATCTTCCTCAAACTCTTTAATCATCATGGTATATACAGAACCGATCGCGGCCACGGTAGCATAATAGTCCCATCTATCCTGACCAAATCTATTTGCCAGCTCATTGGCATAATCATTCATATGTTCTGGTCCGACTACAAGAGGATTAAATCCTGATAGTTTAGCTCGCTCAATAAATAATTCGACTTTCTCCTGATCACTTAGAGACATAGATTACTAAACCAACGCATTGGACTATTTGTCATCAACTTAGTACATACAGTAATGAATTATTATACAAATCTCATTTTTACATAATTGCTTAAAACATTTATATGCTACTATGAGACCATTCACTAAGACTGGTAAAAAGGCGCTTTATATAAACGTTTCCCTATTCCTATTGACAGGTTTAATATTGTACTGGGGTAGCAATGTGTTTAGCTCCTCCTTAAATGCATCAGACTCTACCAAAACTATAGTTAAAATTTGGAATTTGTTACGTTTTACATCGGTGTTGGTACTTTTAACAAATCTATTCTCATTCGCGGAGGCAGGTTACTCCGGTTATCTCTTCTATAAAGGCACTTCATATACCATGTACGGCATAATTCTTTTCCCAATTCTACTGGTGTTCATTATGCCAGTAACCTTTATATCTGTGGTACAGAATTTATATACATGTTTACTTCCACTTTCTCTAATACACGCTATATCATTTGAATATCTTACAAAATATTATGTCCCTTTCATCGAAAGAAATTGGGATAGATTTGACTACAATCGCCATAGATTAGTTTAAATACTTTCACTCATGTCAAAGAATATCGCCGAACGTATCGGGAGTTTTTTAAGTACTTTTTATTGGTATTGGTTTATTCCTGTAATATTGGGCCAAATTGCTCTTAGTTTTGGGGATTCACCACACTCTTGGAGAATCACTCATACCAACTTTAATTTTGTGATATTTAGTTTAATAATGTATCACGCCGGTTGGATATTAATTGACTATAAAAGGAAAGAAGAAAAGGAAAATTAAATTAAATCATTCTGTTTCCCCAATGGGGATCTTCATTTCAGCCAAAATAGGGACCCACTTTTTTTGCCTGGCACCCCCTTCTTGAAATTAGCTTTGGGGCCCCCTTTTAAAATTCAAGAATGATTTGTAATCCCAGGGAAAGTCATATTCTTTCTGCACATTTGGCCAAACATATCGGTCTCTTTGATCTTATCAACTCACGTTAAATAGTATGTATTAGACCTGATCCTATCTTTCAAAGTGTTATACATCTGAATTATTGTTATATAGTATGTATAATATATTTTATACATACTATCCTGGAATTTAACCTTAGATGCTATGGCCAGACCAAAGAAGCTCCCTACGATCCTAAATGAAGCTGAAATTCAGGCGTTAACAGCCCAAGCCAACCCACGTTACGTTACCGGTCATCGTAATAAAGTAATGATGCAACTGATGCTTAGTCTGGGCCTGAGACTGGCCGAAGTGGTAAACCTTCGTTGGGAGGACATCGAATTTCTTACGGAGATCCTTATGATCCGAGAAGGAAAGGGTATGAAAGATCGAACACTGTTTATCAAAAATAATAACTGGAGAGGTGTTGATGATAAAACAGCACTCCAGGAATGGAAGGATCGACAAACAGAAGAACTTAGTGAATTACCGGAATATGTTTTCACAACAATGTCGAAGAACTCCAAAGGAAATCAACTCAGTGACCGGTATGTCCAGGCTATGATCCGTCGGTACAGCAAGCGCGCCGGAATCAATAAGAAGATTAGTCCTCATACGCTGCGCCACACCTTTGCTACTCGACTGTATAAGCACACGAAGGAGATAGCCGTTGTACAAAAGGCGTTGGGTCATAGCGACCTATCAACTACCATGATTTACGTCCACTTGGTTAACAGTGATGTCGAAGAGGCATTATCAAGCTCTAAAGAAACTAAATAACCTAAAATAGAAGAACTATTATTAATCATCTGAACTTAACTACTGCGGGGTTTCAAACTATGCGCCCCAGACTGCTAAAGTGCCTAATCTTAACCACTCCAGCAGCATGATTCCAGGTATTGATTTAATACCATTTAAATAAACTTGTCTGCACATAGAGGCCGACAGCCTGTTAAACTAATTTAACACCATGCCGATAACACGCTTTGAACGCCATATTCGGAACTACTACAGCAATACCCAAAAGACAAGACAAGTTTGTCCATCACCTTTGTTTTCGACCTCAAAACGTATATTTCAGCCTTGTTTTAATGAGTCTTAACTTTCTATAAAACTTAATACTGCAAAAGGTTTAAAAATATTTAAGTACTAACCTGTTCCTTAACTTCAAATATATCCTGTAACCTTTGTTTTAAGTACTCTATAATTAATGGCCCTATTATAGTTCCTGTGACAAAGCTCAATATGGCAATCAGATATTCTCCAATCCCAGTGATCCCAGCTATTGGTTTCAATATACCTGAAAAATAATTAAATGGAGCTGGGAAATATGAAAATACTACTCCATCATCAATCGAGTTTGAACTCCATCTAATTTCCTGATTATTGAAATATTTATGTGTTTTGACATCGGAGTACTTAGCCTTATAAAATGAACCTATATCAAAATTTATAATTCTGATAGTTGACTCTGGGCATTTAAAATTACAGAGTCGAAAACTCAATGATTCCTTTTTTGATTTAAATATTTTTACTTCACCATTCGAATTTATATTCAGCGGATTTATTTTTACTTCCTTAAAGAACAAACCCCTATTGTAGCTTGTAACAGTATCTTTTGAATAAGTAATTAAACTATCTCTATTACAAATGGCATTCACTTTTTGACAGTTTAATAAGACTTGTTCTTTAATCTCAAAATTACCCTCCGCCTTTTTAATTGGATTGATTGTTAACTTATACTTTTTTACAGCTAATGTACCGGTACCCGAGCCAATCTCCTTGTCCATAGTTGGGAAATAAGCTATGTATCCCAATCCTACGGACAGAACTATTAACAAAATTACTATTCCTTGAGAAGAACTTTCAGCAAGCTTTCTTTTAAAAGGATAAATTATCACACTCCCCACAATGAAGGCACCAAAAAATATAATAAAGAAGGAATAATCTACCAGTATAAGTCCAATTCCAAGGGGGGCTATGAATATGTAGATAGAATACTTTATTAATTTCAACATACTGATTCTATCCCAAACTAAAACTTTATATTGTAAGCGTAATAATTGAGGTAAGTATTATCAAATATCAATAAAAACTTACCAAATAGCGTTTAATTATTTGTGGGATAATTAGAGTTTTCTTTCTTCTTTTGATAGTAAAATCTCACAGCTTGAAGCTTTGCATAAGCCTCCTGCTGTTCTTTTACCCTATTCCCCCACCTCTTCATCGGGGACCATAGATTCTTTACTTTCTCCTCGGACAATCCCCAAAAAGGAAAACTCATACAGAGTCCAAAGGTAATTGCGACAAATACATACCGTATATTTGGCCTATCTGGGAAGAGCTCAGCTACCCTCGATGAAAGAGTGATTACAACAAACCAGAAAACGATGAAAATGAGGATAAAAATACATCCCATAACCAAATAATGGCCATACTTATTGATGACTCTTGAAATCGAAGTCCCAGCTCTTTCCTCCAGCACCATCATTTCTTTGGCCAATTGCTCATATGTCATCCGTTCCCATTCAAAAGCCTTTCCCTTGAATTTTGCATGTATTTTGGCCCGTTCCTGATCCATTGTCTTATAATATTGAGGCTTGGATAAATAAGTTTATTGATTTGATAAACAAACTTATTTAATCATATAGAATTAACATTTCCATCAAGAGCATTACCTATGGCTATAAATATACATTTTTTTGTATGGTATACCATGTCGTTTTGATTGGACATTTCGCTTTACTTCTCCCTGATGCAGGGAGAAAAAGAACATATCGAACAATCATTTGGCTTGGCCATCAAAGAAATGCGTCTGTCCAAAGGCCTGTCCCAAGCTAAGCTGGCCGAGCTGGGTGACTTCAACCGAACCTTCATATCTGATCTGGAAAGAGGAGTTTATCAGCCTACCTTATTTTCAATATTTCGATTGGCTCATGCATTGGAAGTTGCTCCTCATGAAATCATTCAACGAGTAGAAGAGCTAACCAAGAAATAATCTACCCCTGTCTTCTCACCTGTTAGGGTCTTATTATGGGATTGGCTTTCAAATAAACTCACAAAGAATGGCTTATATCCAGATTGATGCAACCAAACAGAGATTTATCGTCTCAAATGAGAATGATCGATTGACAATTATTTCGGAACCTATTAACACCCCAGGAATGTATGAGAAATATGAACATTTGGAGATCACCTTGAATAGAGAAATTACCGAAGAAAAGGCTTGGGAGATTGCTTATTTGCTAAACAATTATTCAGAAACTATCAAAATTAATGATCCCTGGAATAACAACTTTGTCTCTGAATAAAATATACGATGTCCGTTAAATGTCCTATAAGTATACATCATTGGGGTTTTAAAAAATCCATCTCTGGATCCGGAAGGACGTTTTAAGGCCAATTTTTGCTTATCAACTATCATTTTTCTCATTCAAATGTCCGAAAAATGTCCCATAAACTTATGATCGATTCAGGTAATAGATACGCCCTTTCTTTTCACCTTTGGCCTTTAAAACCTGCTTGTTGACCAGTTCTTTGAGATCTCTTCTTAGCGTCCTTTCATAGAAATCATCACACAACTCTGAAATGTCAGATAGTTTAAGAGTTTTAAGATCAATTTCGGACATGTCAGAAGTTCAGCGTTTCTTTATCCCTAAAACCACATAGCATAGAGCTTACTGTATATTTAGATAACTGGTATTCTACTCTAATCATCCCAGAGCCCGTTTACAAGGGCAGAGGTGTCAAGCTGATTATTGGCCATATTTTTTAGTACAATTAAATTAGTTCTGTAACTGACTAATCTAAAAGAAAGAACTAACTATTAAAACATTTGTTAGTCATATCACAGTGATCTTTTGGCAGTTAGCATGGTCTTTAATCGAAATACTTTACCGAACAGGAGTGTAAAACTATGATGAAACTACGTATTCTACAGAACAGGATTGAACGGCTTGAAGAATTATTTCCAAAGATTTTAGAAGGATTAAAAAAATACCATGAACTTGGTGAAGAGGGAATATCAGATAAGGATGGAGGATATCTTGTTGAGTATAAAAAAACTAAAGGCAAAATATTATTAGATCTGATGCAAGAGTCCGTCTTCTCAATTGAAAATGAGTATTTATCAGGCTTGAGAGAAAAACTACAAAAGTTAACTATTCATGGTGACCCAAATATACCTGAGAGTTTCTTAAATGAGGCAGATGAAAAATTTAAAAAAGCATTTTTGAAGTTCCTTGAACCGGAATTTCCCGATGCCAAATTAGAAGAACTTGCTGATGATTACCGCATGTCATTCAGTGAGTACGACTACGTATGGAATAAGGTACGTGCTAATTTACTTGTGATTAAAGCCGGTGTCATTCCTGAATCCCTTGAAAGATATATTAAGGAAATCAGAGAATGCCTTGCTCTATGGAAGCATTTAGCAGCCGCTACTTTACTAAGAACCACAATGGAAATTTCAATCCAAGACTTATGTGTCAAAAACAAACTTGATGATCAAACTGAGACTAAACTATGGAATAAAAAATTGGACTTCTGGGATGATAGATTAAGGGAGAATAAAATAACTGAAAGAAATGAATGGAATCTCAGTAAAATCACTCTAATGGATCAAATCGATTTACTTTGCATGATGGATAAATTTTCATCCCTGCAAGAAGAATGTCACACTTTGCGAAAAAGAACCAACGAAGTAATCCATAATGAGATTGAGATAGATAAAAAGCTTGCAATGGAATTATCGCACCGAACGTTTCAGCTGATACATGAACTGTATGAAGCCAACTGATACTAAATGAGAAATCGACAAAATTTAATACCTTATACCGTAGGTATAATAACATACTCAGTGTCATCTCTTCTTTAAATGAATCATTGGATATATAATGTTGGGTCTTTGTATATGAACATACCCCCGTTTTATGCGTAATCGATTAGCTGAAACATGAATAGATTTGGGTGAACCAAAAAGATCGACGGAAACCTGCTTAATATTATTTTTCTTGATGTGTTTTATATCCTCGGGAACTAAATTCATAACTTGATGTAAATTTGGTTCCATTTTGATATAACCTAATTTTTCAGCCATATTTCTATAGTTGTAGGCAGTTGATCTTGAAACCTTTAGTACCTTCATTAGAGTAGACAGGGAAATAGGGTATCGGGACTGCTCGGGCCCCCTACTTTTTGGGCCTGTTCCCGATACCCTCCCTGTTTTTACGAGACTGGATATAACAGTCCCGATAAGAAAGCTTTTAATCTTGCTTAAATCCTTACTTTGCAAAATTGCTCCTCGGCAATATTTCCATTCCTCTACTTGATGAACCCAATTTAATCCCCGAAAGAAAAACCATCCATTAGTTATATCTTTTCCCATCCAGTCACGTTTAAGCAACCATTTAAATGAGCGTCTCACTGTTCGCTTTGAAACCTTACAAATACTTGAAATATTTTTGGTAGGGTCATTTTCTATCCGGACCTTTCCAGGATATTCTAATAAGCTGGCTAAATAAACTTGGGCTTCTCTTACATGATTTTCCCTTAAACAGTATTGAGCCATCTCAACTGGCACTTTTATGTAAATTGAGGAATCCATTATCGTGAAGGCTTCTTGGATTCACTCATTTCCGTTTTCTCATCTAACCACTTTTCAATATCAGATACTTTCCATCCTACGGCGCGTTCATGGATTTTTACTTGGGGAGGGAGCTTACCGGCTTTTTTCATCCGGTATAGGGTGGCAATAGAAATGGATAGTTTCTCTGCTAATTCTGCGGGACGTATAATTAGATTGTTCATGATCAAGCATTGTGTTTATTGCGATTGCTTGATCCTATATTACTGGAGATGAGTAAAAACAGCCTTAAAAAACTTATTGGAAAAGTATTGGAAGAGTATTGGAACGACTATCAATCGTCTTCTTTCTGTTCGAATAACAATGAATCTTGTTTTATCTGATCAATCTTCTCTTCCAATTTATTTTTCCAATGATTTAAGGTACTATTGCCTGTTTCCCGTAATTGATTTACAACAGTCTGATTACTGTTCTCATCAATTACAAAATTCCTGATCTTTTTAAGCCCCAATGAAGTCTCTTTGAAATAATAATAAGCTGTTAGAAAGGCTCGAATAGTCTCAACTTTATTATCTGACTGCTCACTCTTTGAAATAGCTAAAGAAACACTTTCAATTGCATATCCTAAATGCGTCTTTTCATATAAATTGAACTTTTCTTTGTCAGAGACCTCAACGACTCCCTGGAGGGCATAAATAGCTAAAAAGCCTTCTATTATATCAAGTTTTCTTTTTAGAAATACTCTACTCTTATTTAAAGCAAGCATAAACTTCATATTCTCAGCTAACTCGTCCATTAGTTTGGACCTATCTTTATCTAAATTATCAATTTGATTAATCAATAACTCCTTCATCGCCTTAACTTCTCCTATTCCATGGTCTGAGTTTTTTTGTATAAGTACTTTCCAAAATTCAGAAATTTTCTTTTCGAACTCATCTTCCAAAGCAGGTTCGGCACTCCCATAAACGATACTACTAATATCAGTAAGTTTAATACGTGTTCCAGCCACATTTGTATAACTTAATTTCATAGCCAATTCTCGTGGTTAGGTTTTATGAATTATATTTCTCAGATAGTTTGACCATTGGCTTAATGCCTCCCTTTTCTCATCAGTATAACTATGGCGATCATAGATAGCTGTTACCTGTGTATCTCCGGCCAATCCCTTATGATTAAGTATCTTACCAAGTACAGTGCGACTCACTTTTAACTTAGCCATATAAGTTGCAACAGTACGTCTTAAATCATGAGGGCGAAAATCCGGAACTTTGGAATTTTCTTGGATAAAAACTCTTGCTCTGGTCAACCACGAAATAGGTTCGTTCTTTTTTTGTGGAGACTTGAACACATAATCACTGTCTCCATTTATTTTTCTCATTTCCTCAATAATACCTAAAGCCATTTTAGAAAGCGGCACTTCATGAGGCTCCTTATTCTTTGCCAGTTCAGCTGGAATTGTCCAGATTCCATTGTTAAGATCACTCCACTTCATCTGCATGGTTTCGGTTTTACGTTGACCTGTTATCAACAACATTTTCAAAACCGACTGGGTGGGTTCTTTCTGCATCTCAAAGAACTTCCACAACTCTTTTATTTCCTTCTTACTATAAAACCTATCCCTCTTCGTATTACCGTTTTTATAAGTGGGTATTCCCTGCACTGGATTACTTTCAACCCAACCCCTACCAATACCAAAATTATATATCTTTGATAACCGAGCCCTAATCCGATTAGCCATTGTTGGCGACTTACCCTTGAGTGCTTTTTTGTCTAACAAATCCCTAATTCAGTCCTTCTTTATTTCTTTAGCAGGAATTGTTTTAAGGTCAGGAAGCAGTTCATTGTCAATAATTCGCTCATATTCTTTTCGCGTACTTTCCCGCAGGGTAGGTAAATGTAACTTCTTAAACTCTTCAACGAGCTCTCCAAATGTGGGCAAGTCTTTTTTCTTCCTTTTTGTTTTTTTCTCCTCTTGGGGATCCTTGCCTTTTGCTATATCAGCTGCAAGGCCTTTAGCAATATCCCGTGCTTCGGCCAGCCCTACGTTAGGAAACTTTCCAATGGTATAACGCTTTCCCTTTGCACCATAACGATAGATAAAGGTTTTATAGCCAGTGGGAGTAACTCTTACAGCCAAGTTGTCAATCAATTCATCATAAATCTCTATCCTTCTATCTGGAGGATCTATGTTTTTTATATAAGTATGCGTTAGCTTCTTGGTTTGCATTTGCACCTCTTTCAAAGTTCAATATGGATAAATCTCTGGGACAGCCATGGGACAGCCCAATCATGAGGTACTATGCCAAATTTAGGTAAGACATGCAACCTTATGAGAACGAATATCACACCATAAAGCTATGTATATCAATAAGTTAGGGCTCTTTATAAAATATTATGAGAAATTATGAAATAAGATATTGTCACTACCTGTCACGCAGGAGGTCGCGAGTTCGAATCTCGTCCGGATCGCTTCGACATAAGCCCTTAGCTCTTCTGCGAGCTAAGGGCTTTTTTGTTTTGGGAAAGCAGAAGTCTTCCTCTTTCTATTAGTTCAATGGGAAATGAAATGAAAATGTACTCCCATTTTCGCCGTTGATATCTAGTTCGGCCTCAAGCTGGGTTGCAAAGGTATCAATAAGCATCGCTCCCAGACTGTCAGTTCCGGCACCAAAATCATCAGGTAATCCGGGCCCGTTATCTGCTATAATCAGTGTAGCCTTATCCTGATGTTTCTCAAGTTTTACTTTCAGCTTTCCTTGACCTGCAGAATCAAAAGCATGTTTATATGCATTCACAACCAACTCATTAACCAATAATCCACAGGTTACCGCCTTATCGATAGTTATTTCTAATGGGTCAAGAGAAAAATGCAAGTCAACATTGTTCTGCTTATCAGAGAATGTTTTATGAATAGCCTCAACAAGCTCTTGTAGATAGTTATCAAGACGTACCGATTGATATGATTCAGTTTGATAGAGTTTATCGTGTATTAGAGCCATTGATTGTATACGAGACTTGCTGTTCTCCAAGCTATCTCTGACCTCATTAAGGCTGGATGTATCAATTTGTAGATCCAAGAGCCCGGAGATCATCGAGAGATTATTCTTTACTCGATGATGGATTTCTCGCATTAGAAGTTGTTTATCCTCAAGTGCCTGCTGCAGACTTCTTGTTTGGGAGCGAACTTGTTTTTTTAGTGAATACACCCATCCCCCAATCAACAGGATAACGAAGCCCCCTCCCCAAAGCAGGTATATTGCATATCGTTGAGGTATCCCTACATATTCTAAGTCATCAGGAGTACGAGGCAGGACTTCATAGATCGTTCTTCCCGACTCCTGGAACGTATAGGTGTCCATGATTCCGGTTACTCTAATATGATCCCCAATACGCAGTGTTTTAAAATCAAAACTATTAATATATCTGTGGTTATCATTTACGTACACTGTTAGAGATAGCTCAGAGGTATCCGAAGGAGATATGTTTAATGTTCCATAGCCAAAGCTTATATTTTTTCGAGTAATGATGGCCTCCCCCTCCACAAGCATACCCAAATATTGTTTGGGATGTTCAAAGGCATCCCGGAGGGAAATCGGAGTTGGACTTCGCGAATCAGCTTCAACCACTTTAACCGTATCAACCAGAACTTCCGGTTTTCCATAATACAGCTCTAACCGACCTGATACAATTAGACTGTCCCCGGTGGCAATATCTTGTTTCAGCGTATCTGAAAATACGAGTATGCCCGACTTGGAATCCTGTATATACACCATCAGATTCTGCTCACTTAATACAGATGACCCCACCGATGCTCGACCAGCAACCCTAACATACTGGTCCAGCAAATCCAATTCCCCATTTTCATTGGCATCTACCAATACTTCGGAAACTGACTTTACATTCGTAGAATCAGACATGCTTGCATCCGCTTCTATGACCAATAATAACATTATTCCCATTGTATATGAGAATACTCTCAATACAATGGAATATTCAAATTCCTTTCTTTTTAGATACCCCATCTAATACTATCCGATTTTATAAAAGTTAACGTACTCCTAAATACTTTTTAAAAAGCCTTGACCCTATGAATAACTCCTAAATGATAAAGGAATCACTTCTGTCAATATTAATCAATAATCTCAACAAACATGATGAATGAGTCTTAGCCTGCATAGCCAACACCTTTAATAAGCCTAATATATTGTTTACAAGATAGTCAGAAGTGATACCTATACAAGCCAAAATATTAAGATTTACTAATATTAAAAATTATTAATATTTTAGATGCAGGTTTTGGTATTTCCAATTTCTACCGCTGTTACTTAAAAATAAATGAAATTTCTATGTAACGATTTGCCAGGACAGTCGTCATATGGACGAAATAAATCACAACCCCATTGTTTTTAACTCACCTTTTTTCAATAAACCACTAAATATTATGATACAACAGAAACTATTTAGTATACCAATAGCACTTATGTTAACGCTTTCTATTGTTCTGGTCGGATGTGACGGATCGGGAACTGGAACAACGGGCGAAACGGGAACCATGGAAGTAAAAATGCATGATGCTCCCGCTAATTATGAAGAAGTCAATGTATTTATTGAACGTGTCGAAGTAAATAATGCCGACACTGATACCGGATGGGTAGAAATCAGCAGTCCCCAACAATCCTATGACTTGCTGGAGCTTGTCAACGGTGCAACAACCGTGCTCGGATCTGCAGAATTACCGGCCGGAACCTATGAACAAATTCGACTTATCCTCAACCGCAACGGACACAGTGTTGTCGTCGACGGCCAAGAACACAGTATGTTTGTCCCAAGTGGTGCCCAAACGGGTATTAAGCTAAATGTAAATGCCGAAATCCAGCCGGATATTACTTATACCCTGCTACTTGATTTTGAGGCAGGTCGTTCTGTGGTCGAACGTGGAAACGAACAGTCCGGTATTGACTATCTGTTAAAGCCCGTTATTAAAGCATCTAACGAAGCAGTTACCGGAAATATCGCCGGAACCGTAGAACCTGCCGATGCAGAACCGTTTGTTTATGCAATTGCAGATTCTGATACACTTTCTTCCACAAAAGCGGATACCGCTGACGGTTCATTCAAACTCATCGGTCTCGAAGAAGGCTCCTATACTGTTTCGGTCGATCCGACAAACGAAAACTATCAATCCAAAGATACGACCGGTGTTGACGTAACGGTCGATCAAACTAATGAATTAGGAACGATTCAGTTGTCCCAAAACTAATTACAACTGCTTCTTCTGAAGGAGTCGTTGTATTGCCCTCAAGGCAAGGCCTGCAATTAACTTTGCAGGCCTTTTTATTTTCAGCTTTGAAACTAAGGATTCTCCCCTTCCCTTATATAACAACAAACCCCTGGTTATTTAAATCAACAACTAAAAGTACTTCCCTTTTAAGAAAAGATGTAGCACACTTCACCAATTACAGAAAACATGTAACCATTTGGCTTTACGATCGTCATACGCATAGAAAAAAAATACCGCGAACTTACCGAATAGATTTCAATCCAATAATTTAAAAAACTAATTTTATGTTGATAAAAAGAATAACACTTTTACCAATTGCGCTACTCATAAGCTTGTCTATGATTTTTGTCGGTTGTGGTACAGATTCAGATTCTGGATCAGGTACGATGACCGTTGAGATGGCTGATGCTCCAATTGATTCTGCTGATGCTGTAAACGTGTTCATTGAACGCGTGGAAGTAAATAGAGAAGGTAGTTCAGACGGCTGGGTCACACTTAACGAGCCACAACAGGAATACGATCTGTTGGAGCTAACCAATGGTGCTACAACTGTTATTGGAAGTGCCGAACTTGAGGCCGGAACCTATCCACAAATTCGATTAATCCTAAGTAATGACGGCCACAGTGTCGAAATTGATGGCAATATTTACGATATGTTTATACCTAGCGGAGCGCAAACGGGTATAAAACTTAATATTAATGCAGAGATCGAAGAAGATATTGAATATGTCTTACTGCTGGATTTTGATGCCAGTCGATCTGTTGTAAAAGCCGGTCAAAATAATCAACGTCCATATATATTGAAGCCCGTAATAAAAGCTAAAGAGAAAGCCATTACCGGAAATATTGAAGGGACGGCGAATCCCGCTGAAGCTGAACCCGTTGTCTATGCAATTGCAAACTCAGATACACTTGCCTCAACGATTGCTGATACTTCAGATGGATATTTTAAGCTGATTGGCTTGGAAGAGGGTTCATATGATGTTTCGGTTAATCCTCGAAACGACAACTACAGTGAAAAAACGGTTACCGGCGTGGATGTGACCGTTGAAGGAACCAATGATATTGGAACTGTGGAATTGTCCCAAAACTAATAACAACTACTTCTGCTAAATGAAGTCGTTGTTATACCCTCAATGAAAGGCCTGCAAGTAACATTGCAGGCCTTTTTTATTGACATTCAATATCTACTACTTATCATACTTATCCTCAACAATCCTGCAACCCTTTACAGTGAATAAAAATAGGCTATCAGTGGCTATCCTATTGCCACCCATTGGATTTAAATGTTAAATCTATTATGGTACATGTTATAGATACAAATTCTATATTGGGGAATGTTGCTATTTTAAGTATGAGGATTTATGGATGAGGTGCACAAAAAACAAGCCTATGAATTGGCAAACATTGGCCATTGGGAACTCGATGTCCAAAATAATAATCTCCACTGGTCTGATCAGCTAAAGCGTCTCCACGAAGTAGAATTGGATTATGAACCAACTTTAGAGGCTGCCCTCTCTTTTTATAAAGAAGGAGAACATCGTACGAAAGTACGAAATGCTGTTGACAAAGCTGTTGAAAAATGCGAACCGTTTTCCGTTGAATCCCAAATTGTTACAGCCAAAGGCAATTTACGGTGGGTTAAGGCTATTGGGGACCCTAAAATAGAAGATGGGCAGTGTGTGCGAATCTTTGGCAGCACGCAAGATATTACGGCACAGCGCAAAACAAAAAAACAAACACAAAAAACCTTACAAGATTACCAGCAAGTGATAGAACACAGTACTATCATGTTCTATCGGCACGATACCGACCATAAACTTACATATGTAAGTCCCCAATCAGAACAATTTTTAGGTTGTCCTCCCGAACAGGCCAAGCAAGAATGGACCGATTTTTTAACTGACCATCCCAAAAATGAAGAAGGGTTGGAAAATACGAAAAAAGCGATACAAACGGGAGAGACCCAGCAACCCTATGAACTTCAATTGCAAGGAAAAGACGGAAAAAAAATATGGGTTCGGGTGAATGAATCTCCTGTCGTGAAAAATGGAAAGACAACAGAAATTATAGGATCCTTAACGGATATAACAGATCTCAAAGAACAGCAAAACGAACTCAATAAGCTGTCAAGGGTAGCACAACAGACCAAAAACATGGTGATTATCACCGATCCTGATGAACGAATCGAATGGGTGAATAAAGCTTTTACAAAAATTACCGGTTATACCAAAGAAGAGGTAATAGGTAAAAATCCCGGAAATCTATTACAAGGTCCGGAAACTGATCCTGAAGCCATTAAGCGTATTGCTCGCAAAATTAATAACCGTCAATCATTTTCGGAAGTAATACGAAATTATACCAAAGACGAACAGCTCTACTGGTTAAAAATGGATGTTACTCCCATTATGAACGGCAATGGAGACGTTATACAGTTCTTTTCAATACAGGAAGACATTACCGAACAAATCGAAACAGAACAACAACTTAAACGCGAGCGTGATCGGTTAGATGAAGCTCAAAAGATCGGAAAAATTGGTGATTGGTTTTTTGATATCGAAAAAAACAGCGTAACGTGGTCTCCTACAATGTTTTCTATCATGGAACGGGATCCTGACAAGGGTGAACCTCCCTATAAAGAACTGCTCCAACTATATAGCTCTGGAGAAAGTTTTTTATTTGATAAAGTAGAAAAAGCTATCAACGAAAAAATACCGTACCGTTATGATACCTGGATTCAAACGGAAAAAGGAAATGAAAAATATGTTCATATAAAGGGCATCCCCAAAACCGATAACAGTGGAGAGGTCAAACAACTGCACGGTATTGTACAAGATATTACTGAACAAAAGAAAGCAGAAGAAGAAAAATCCCGCATTCTCGAACGTATTGACGATGGCTTTTTTGCACTGGATAACAACTGGGTGGTAACCTACTGGAATACCAAAGCCGAACAGATTCTTGATACACCTAAAAAAGATATTGTCGGAGAAGTTCTTTGGGATGTGTTTGAAGAGGCCGTTGAGCTGGATTTCTATGATCAATATCATAAAGCCGTTGAAGAACAAGTAACCGTACATTTTGAGGCATTTTATCCGCCCCAGCAGATGTGGCTCGATGTTAGTGCCTATCCTTCAGAAGAAGGCTTGTCAGTATATTTCAAGGATGTCAGCCAACGAAAACAAACGCAGCAAGAACTTCAGGAAAAAGAAGCACAGCTGCGGAATATTGCTAATAACATCGATGGTATGGTACATCGATATCGATTGTATCCTGATGGCAGCGATGAGTTTATGTTTGTAAGCGAAGGGGTTGAAGATTTACATGAAGTAACCCCGCAACAAGTAATGAAATCATCTGAGTTGCTATGGGAGCAAATTATTGATGAGCATATTGATATGGTAAGGCAGTCCGTTCAAGAATCGGCTGAACAGCTGACACCTTGGGATCAAAAATGGAGAATAGAGAACCCCAGTGGCAAACAGAAATGGATTCACGGACGTGGCACCCCTAAAAAGCTCGAAGACGGCACCATTCAATGGGATACTATTTTATTGGATGTTACTAATCAAAAAGAGTTAGAACAAAGTATCAGCAGGCAGGTTTCTCTTCTTAACGATATTTTGGACAGTATCCCGGGGCTGTTTTATATGGTTGGAAAGGATCTGACATTTGCGAGAACCAACAAAAATGTTGAACGGCTCTTCGACTTAACCGCAGAGGAACTGCAAGAAACCAACGCTCTAACACTGGTTGCTCCAAGAGAACAAAATAAAGCCAAAAGGCTGATTGGAAAAGCATTTAAGGAGGGGTATGCCGAACTTGAAACCGTCTTAATTGGTGGGGATGACAAGGAGTACCATTATTACATGAATGGGAGCCGAATTAACCTGAATGAAAGCCCTTATGTGATCGGTAGTGCAATTAATATTACTGATCGTGTGGAAGCGGAAAAAGAAAATATCGTATTGCTACAAGAGGTTCATCACCGCGTGAAGAATAACTTAGCTATTATTTCCGGCATCCTTAGCTTAGAACTGGATGAATTATCTGTAGAAGACTTTTCACGCCTTCCCTTAGAAAGAAGTATCAACCGTATTCATTCTATTGCGAAAGTTCATGAACTTTTATACCAAGCCTCCAGCTTCTCGCAGGTTAATGTCAAAGACTATATCTCTAATCTAGTCAATACAATAACTAATACTCTGCAGATTAAGGATGAGATAGATATCAATATTGATATTGACGACATAGATATGAACATCAATGAAATTATACCCCTGGGAATGCTGCTTAACGAACTGTTGACAAACTCCCTTAAATATGCTTTTGATGACAAAAAAGAGGGTTTTATCAACCTAACAATCACTGAAAGTGACAATAATACTTATAACGTTTATTACAGCGATAATGGCAGGGGGTTTGATCAGTCTTCCTTCGACAATTCTGAAACCTTAGGACTTACCATTGTAAATATGTTACTTAAACAGTTACAGGCAGAGTATGAAGCTCATACGGAAGATGGATTTGAAATTTCATTTACATTCAATAAAAAAGTTACGGGAGCCCATTCTAATATGTAATCGTTTCAAACATCAACAAAAGGCAATATTGTCCTTTCTTATAAATATTGCCGCTGTTGAAACAGCCTCACCTTTGATTCTCGCCGCAAGCAAGATCTAATCCTACCAATGAATGCTCCATTAAATAAAGGCAATTATTTACAAACATTAATTTCCCTTAATGAAATAATGTGCTTATCATCTAATTGAAATTAGCCACTACACTGCGAAGGGCCATTTACCTCTTGTACTTATTAAGGTCAGCCATTTATATGTTTAACTGTACCCAAACCCCACAACCCAAGCAGCACTTCCATACCGAGGACATTATATCATGAATACAGAACAAAGCTTCAGAAAATATTATCAGACAGATCGCTATAAGGGATTTTATAAAGTCAAAGAACGTTTTGGGCAGTTCTCAAGAACAACATTCCTGATTTTTTCGAACGGGAAGAAAAATATTTATGCCAGCGGTATATATACCGAAGAAGCGATGGTTAAAGTCTTTAAGGCTATTGATCAATACTATGCAAAAAATAAACACGCAAACAGCAATCTTGTTGAGGCCTAACAGACTCTCCGAACGATAATTTGTTATTCCCAAAACGCTTCAATTTAAAGAGACAAGCTAAAAAATAGCTTGCCGCACTACCTTAGGTTTTGCACCTCATTTTTGCGGATGAAGCAAAATTCGCCTTTATCCCTAAAGACCTTTTGTGATCATAACTACTTGATATTAATAATTAAGCCCTTCTTGGTTTTCCATACTTTTGTTTCAGCTGATAGTATACCTACCAAGATTAATACTATATCTGCTGACGACCTTAAATAATTTGGACAAATTCCATTTGTGTTTTATAATCATATTAAAGGATTTTAAGATTTGTTAATAAGGCTGGGTTTCTAAAAAGGGGCATTGAGTATGAGCGGGGTATCCCAAATTTTACTTTTCTGGGAGGAGAAAAGCGATATTAACCTCATCCAGTCAGAGCTGGATAAAATCAAGATAACTGTGCAGCTGGATGTTATTAGCAGGGAAGCCCAGCTCACTGAGCGGCTCGAAAATAATCCCCCCGACCTGATTATTAGTTCTTTCCCCCATCCCTCCTTAACCTTAGCTGAAGCGCTAACCATCGTCCGAGACAATCACCCCCACCTGCCCTTTATTGTAATATCCGATTCTCCCGATGAAGAAAAAGCTATGGAGAGTATACTCAAGGGAGCATCAGATTATATATCAAAGCAAAACCTGAACCAGCTTGGACCTTCTGTACTTCGTGAAACAGTCCGTTACAAAGAACAGGAAGAACAACGTGTCGAGCTTAAGAAAACTCACACTCGGTATGAGTCATTATTACAATCCGTTAACGGTATTGTATGGGAAGCCGATGCGGATACTTTTAAATTTTGTTATATAAGTCCACAGTCTAAAGAAATGTTGGGATTTACTCCCGAAGAGTGGCTTAGCAACCCTAATTTCTGGCAAGAACATATCCATCCCGATGATCGCCAGAAGGCCATAAATTATTGTCATCATAAGACCCAACAAGGAGTCGACCACTCCTTTGAATATCGCATGTTTGATGCTAATGACGAAGTCGTATGGCTTCGGGATTATGTAACTGTCATTTCTGCAAATGGGAAACCTGATCGCCTGCGCGGCCTCATGGTAGATATATCTAAAGAAAAAGAAGCCGAACGTCAGCGCGATAAAGCCTATAAAATAGCAGATATTGGCCACTGGGAGCTTGACTTAGTTAATGAGGAGCTTTTCTGGTCTGATGCTATAAAAAAGCTTCATGAAGTGGAAGATGGCTTTAATCCCAATTTAGAAACAGCCATTGAATTTTATAAAAAGGGAGAGCATCGTCAGCGAATATTGGATGCTGTTGAACAAGCTATTGAAAAGGGGAACCCTTTTGATGTTGAGCTAAAAATAATCACGGCCAAAAACAATGAGCGTTGGATCCGTGCTGTAGGAGAACCCGAGTTTCGAAACGGAAACTGTATACGAATATTTGGAAGTACCCAGAACATAACTGCTCGTAAAGAAATAGAACTAAAATTTCGTAGCGTTGTAGAACATAGCACCAACATGTTTTACCGGCACGATACCGATCACGTACTTAATTATGTAAGTCCACAAGCACAAGAGTTTCTGGGCTATCCTCCTGAAGAAGCGAAGCAGCGATGGACCGAATTCATCACAGACCATCCTAAAAATAAAGAAGGATTTAAACATACCCAGCGAGCAATTGAAACCGCAGAAATCCAACCCGCCTATTCATTACAGCTACAAAAGAGGGATGGCAAAAAAATATGGGTCCGCGTTAATGAAGCTCCGGTGGTAGAAAATGGGAAAACTATAGCCATAGTTGGCTCTCTTACTGACATCACCGAACAAAAAGAAAATCACGAGCAACTTAAACAGCTAAACCAAGAGTTGGAAGAACACGCCGAAGAATTAGCAACTGCCAATGAGGAGTTAGAACAGTTTGCTTACGTGGCATCACACGACCTCCAGGAACCCCTTCGCATGGTCTCAAGCTTCCTTGAACGCCTGGAACAAAAGTACGGCGACCAACTCGATGAAAAAGCGCAACAGTATATTGATTTTGCAGTTAATGGCGCTTATCGAATGCGACGCATTATCCTGGACCTGCTTAATTACTCAAGGATGAATAATAATGATTTTGAACGGGACCAGATAGATCTAAATGATCTGGTAAAAGAAATCATTAAGGCAGAACAATCCATTATTGAGGAGAACGATGCTGAAATAACTTTCGGTGATCTCCCAGTTATTGAAGCTTCTAAAACTCCAATCCAACAGGTTTTTCAAAACCTCATTAACAACGCTCTCAAATACCACCGCCCGAGCACAAAACCTGTGATTAAGATTGCATCAAAAGAGACCGATAAATACTGGCAGTTCTCCGTTACTGATAATGGTATTGGCATAAAGGAAGAGTTTCAGGATAATATTTTTACTATTTTCCAACGCCTACATACCCAGGATGAATATGCAGGAACGGGAATTGGATTATCGGTATCAAAGAAAATAATAGAAAAACACGGTGGCGAAATTTGGGTGAAGTCAAAAGAAGGAAAAGGAAGTACGTTTTATTTTACAATCCGTAAACCGGCGTAATCACACAACCCTTTATAGGCTTAATGGCAAACCCCGCCGTTTATATTTCAGCATATACTACAAGAACTTAGGTATCACTTTATAACTGACCAGACACTAAATACTACACAGCTGTTGAAAAAACTCTGGATCACATATAGATCTTTTATATATAGTAATTGTACGGTTCCTGCCATTCCGCAAAGCTCAACGTATTACTGGAAAAACCATCTCTTCGCAACTACGGTCGTTTTTTTAATCCCCTTGAGTATAATTGTGTTGGTACCCGGCATTTACATGGCTTACAAGTTTTCCCTGACCGGAATGCTACTGTCTGACTTTATTACCCTTGGTTCGATTTTAGCTGTAGCTTTTATGCCCGGCATTTCTGTTTTTGCCCGAAAAATTATCTTCAACGGTGCCCTATATTCTACCTCCGTTGTAATGCTTCACTATCTCGGTTCTACGGGTCCCGGCCTATTATATCTCTTTGCCATTACTGTCTTTGTATTGGTCAGCCTTGATCAACGGTATGGTTATTTAACGTTATTACTAAATACGCTCATCTGTATCTACTTTGGGATTGCCCTTCATTACGGGTTTGCCAGTTCTATTTTAGAAAAAGAATATCCACTCGATTCCTGGATTGCCGTTTCTTCGAACCTCGTATTTTTGAGTGGTACTGCCGTATTTCTGATACCAAAATTATTTAACGGATTACAATCTGCTTTTGAGAAGCAAGAACATCTGAAGAATAAGCTGGAAGATTCGGTAGAAAACCTTAATGCCAAAAACAAGGAGCTGGAGCGGTTTGCCTATACTGTCTCTCACGATCTCAAAGAACCGCTTCGTATGGTACGCAGCTTCATGGAATTACTAAAAAACAAATACGGCAAACAGCTCGACGATAAAGCACATACATATATCCATCATGCGGTAGATGGCGCCAAACGGATGGGGGATAACATTGATGACCTATTACAATACTCGCGTATTGGCAGAAAATACACTACCATAGAAAAAACTGATTTAAACCGGTTGGTCGATGGTATTCTCAAAAATCTGACTGCTGATATCAAAAAGACACAGGCCCAAATTTCTATCGGCGATCTGCCCACTATGCATTTGGTTCCTGTTTCCATTAAAATACTTTTCCAGAACTTGTTGACAAATGCCCTTAAATATCAATCAGACGGACAACGGCCTGTAATTACAGTTGAGGCAAAAGAAAAAGACACCTGTTGGCAGTTTGAAGTATCAGATAATGGTATTGGTATAGAACCAAGGTACCACGATCAGGTTTTTGCCGTCTTTAAACGACTCCACACACGCGACAAATTCACTGGTAATGGCATGGGGTTGGCGATCAGTAAAAAAATTGTCGAACAACACGGCGGCAACATATGGATAGAATCGAATCAAGAACAGGGAAGCACATTTACGTTTACGATCGGTAAACATCACATTGTAAAGAAAAACAATGACTCCGTATAATCTATGGATCCAATACACATACTTTTAGTTGAAGATAATGAAGGAGATATCGTGCTAACCACCGAGGCCCTTGAAGAAGGTAAGGTTGCCAATTCTCTATCCGTCGTTAAGGATGGTTGGGAGGCTATACAATACCTGGAACAAAATGAAGGGTATGAGGATGCCGAAGAGCCAAACTTAGTATTATTGGATATTAACCTGCCCAAAGTCAACGGCCACGAAGTATTAAAGCATATCAAAACATCGGATTCACTTAAACATATTCCCGTTATTATGCTTACCACTTCTTCGGACAAAGTTGACATCAATAAATCCTATAAAAACCATTCTAACTGTTACATCACCAAACCGGTAGAGGTCAATAAATTTATAGAAGTAATATCTACTATTGAAAACTTTTGGATTTCCATTGTGCAGTTACCCAGCAAAGCAAAATAATCAGTAGACCATGACCGCATTAGAACAAGACCTGCAACTTTTAGTTATCGAGGACAACCACGGTGATTTTGTGCTTATCCAAGAGTATCTACACGAAGAGGCCGAATATCCAGAAATCACTCATGTTTCCAATTTCTCTGATGCAAAAAAGATCCTCGAGGAGTCTGATATATTTGACGTCATATTACTGGACCTGACATTGCCCGACGCCAGCGGAGAATCACTGGTACACAATATTGCAGAATTATCCGGCCAAATACCCATCATCGTACTCACCGGTTATGAAAACAAGGAGTTCGGCCTTAAGACATTGAGCATGGGTATTGCCGACTACTTGTTGAAAGATGAACTTAATCCGTTTCTTCTTTATAAAAGCATTTCATACAGCATTGAACGTAACCGTATTAATCAATCTCTTCGCCAGTCAGAAAGACAGTATCGAGAGCTTTTTGATTTGAGCCCCCTTCCCAAGTGGATATATGATATACAAACGCTGCAATTTATTGATGTAAATCAGAATGCCATTGACCATTATGGATATAGCAGGGAAGAATTTTTGTCTATGACAATCAAGGACATTCGTCCCAAAAATGAAATACCCCATTTGGAGCATACGCTGGAAAATTCATTATCAGTCGAGGGAATCCATGAAAGCGGCATACATACTCATCAAAAAAAGGATGGCACAAAAATCCAGGCAAACATCCGTAGCACCCTTGTTACCTTTAATGGCCAAAAAGCCAAAATGGTTGTGGCCAATGATATTACCGAACGTCTTGAAACAGAAAAGAAACTTGCACTAAGCGAAAAGCGGTTCCGGTCATTAGTACAAGAAGGGTCAGACTTAATTGCTATACTTGATCCTGAAGGCAACTATAAATATGTGGCCCCCACCTCGAATGCTATACTTGGAATACCACCTGAGGAGTTCATTGGAACAAATGCTCTCGATTATATTCATAAAAATGATCAACAGCGAGTTGCAAACGCTCTGGAAAGCCTAAAGCAGAAAAAAAGAGTAGAACTCGCCCCTTTTCAATTCAAAAAGTCAGATGGTGAATGGCGATGGATTGAAAGTATTGTAACAAATATGCTCAACAATCCAGCTGTAAATGGATTTGTAGCAAATTCACGTGATGTTACAGAGAGTATTCAACGTAAGCAAAAACTACAAGAAAACCTGGAGCTGTATGAATATGTAACCAAGGCAACCGACGATGTTGTCTACGACTGGGATCTAAAAGAAGATATTCTCTACTGGGATGACAGTTATCATGACAAGTTTATTTATGATATTGAAGAAGGCACCTACTCCATTGATTACTGGGCTCAAAATGTACACCCTGAAGATATCCCGGACGCAGAAAAAAGTTTGAGTGACATCCTTCATTCTTCTAAGTCAAAATGGGAGCAGGAATACCGTTTTAAAAAGCAGGATGGATCTTATGCCACCGTTTTTGAAAGGGGCTTTATTATTCGCGACGATAATGGAGATGCCATACGAATGATTGGATCACTTCAGGATATTACCGAACGAAAAGAGTATGAGGAAAAACTCGAAGAACTCGCATTGGTAGCATCCAAAACTACGGATGTCATTTTCATGACTGATCCCAATGAATGCATTACCTGGGTTAATAGTGCTTTTGAAGATATGCTTGGGTATCAATTTGATGAAGTCATTGGAAAATCTCCCGGTAATATTGTCAGAGGACCTGATAATAATCCGCAAAAGATGAAACGCATATCAGAGGCCTTTAAAAAACAAGCACCTCTCCAAGAAATTGTTCTCAACTACTCTAAAAGTGGCGACAAGTATTGGTTTGACTTAACCCTTGATCCCATCTTTGATAGCAATGGCCATTGTGATGGTTTTATCGGTATACAAAAAGATGTTACCGAACAAATTAAACATCAAAGAGAACTCCGTAAAAGCGTTGAACGCTACGAAATTGTATCAAAAGCTACAAGCGACACCATTTGGGACCTCGATTTGGAGAGCGACACTATCGTATACAATCAGAATATCTACGACATGTTTGGATATGAGAAAACAGAGGTTCAAGATATTGCCGATTGGTGGCGTAATAAATTACATCCCAATGATCGAGAAGACATTCTTGATCAACTGGATGAGGCCATACATAACAATACCGAACGCCTTCAGTTAGAATACCGCTTTGAGGCAGCAGACGGTTCCTATAAATATATTTATGATCGCGCTTTTGTTGTCACCGACGACGACGGCAATGCCACACGTATTATCGGTGCTATGCAGGACATCACCCGGCAACGGGAAGAACGTAAATGGCTTCAGCTTTTTGAATCTGCTATTGCTAGTACTAAAGAATCTGTTGCTATTATTGAAGGACAAGCCAGTAATCCCCCAGGCCGCGAAATATTATACGTCAATGATTCCTTCTCAAAAATGACCGGCTACTCCCCAGAAAATGCCAAGGGAAAAACCCTGCATATGCTTAATGGACCGAAAACCGATCCACAAGAACGAAAAAAGCTGGGACAGCATATGGATAATTGGGAATCCTGCGATGCTGAATTTATAAACTATAAAAAAGATAGAGAAGAATTCTGGATTCGGGTTTCTATGACACCTGTTCAAGGACCTGAAAACTCTCTTTACTGGGTTTGTGTGGGAAGAGATATTACAGAAAGAAAAAAGGATGAAAAGCAGCTCCGTAAATCACTCAAAGAAAAAGAAACGCTGCTACTTGAAATTCATCATCGGGTAAAAAACAATCTGGCAGTAGTTGCCGGGATGATGCAGCTTCAGGCATTTGATGAGGATAATCAAAAGTTCAGGGAAAGACTTTTTGATAGTGTAGCACGAATCCAAACGATGGGCTCAATACATGAGCTACTCTATCAGTCTGAAAGTTTTTCAAATCTTGATTTCGGTGACAACCTTAGAAAATTAGTGAATAATATATCAGAAACGTTCCAAACTGATTTTGAACTTGATGTACATTTTGAGGTTGATTCTATAACACTAAATATCAACCAAGCCATCCCCTCTTCCCTAATTGTAAACGAAGTGATTACGAATATCTTAAAACATGCTTTTGAGGATGACACTCAGGAAGGTAAGATTACGGTTTCAGCCAGGGAGGATAAAGAAGCAGTAACATTGTCTATCAAAGATAATGGCAAAGGATTTCCCCCTGATTTTGATAAAGTCATGAATAATAAAACGCTGGGCTTACAGCTCATCAACACCCTTGCCCAACAGCTTGATGCCGATTACTCTTATGAATCTATAGAAGAGGGGGCCAGGTTTAAGCTCTCTTTCCAAAAAGCTGACCTTAAAGGCATCGGCAGTGCCCACATTATGTAGCACTTATTAAGAAGGCAACCCTAATTTTTCACAAGGCTTGTCTCTTCGGATGAAACCACACGAGTATATTTATTCTGCTTTACGGTATTAGCAGCTCCCATCTTAGCGTATTTTTCTCCGGCACACGTGTAATTTATTGAAATATTACCGCTTAAATCTACCTCTATTTCATTAGTATCATCCGGATCGGTATCACCCACCAATACGGAACCATTTATAGTAGGGGTCCCGCTTCCATCGAAAAGCTGAGCATTCTCAAATATTACCAAGCCGTTAAATTCAAAATTACCCCTGATGCTAACGGTATTTCCATCTTCATCCTCATAATCCATATGGGCGCTATCTTTAATAACCATAATCCCATATCCTTCACTTTGTTGACCTGTCAAACTTACCTGTCCATCAATGAAATAGACGCCAGGCTCTTCAGCAGTTCCTAAATTTTCACTATAATCGGAGTTGACCGTAGTTGCATTTTCCGAATTTTCAAGTCGCGCAATGAGTTCATCGGTAGGTTCATAATCTAACTGATTGTCTACGGCAATATCACCATCCAGATTCAAGTCATGGCTTTGCAACCCATCTTTTGTTTGCGAATTATTTACTGCAATTGGTGGCCTCGAATCACTACAATTAGGGTCTGTACCATTAATATCATGTGCATTACCATCCACGGATAATGAACCATAACCAGTAGGCAGCTGAAGGGCGCCGGCAAAGTCGGGCACCAGATTACTGAAGGGGGCTACTACGTATACACTTTTCACATTGGACTCATATTCATTATCAATCGTTGCTTTAGAACTTACTCGCAACTTATCTTCTTCGAAATACGGATTAGTTTCCCAGTCACTATTTAAAAACTCTATTGAGAGCACAATATCAGCACCACTAACTGTCGAAGGAGTCCACGAATTGCTGCTGTTTCTATCATCAACATACTGCTGATCCATGTTTTCGATGCCTTTTTTATTGATCTCCTGCGTCACAATTTGAATAGCTGTATGTGCTGCATTCAATGCCTGTGTTTTTTGGGCATACTCAACTGTTTTTTCCGTCATCAGTTTGCCCTGACTTGACGTTCCCATTGCTACAATGCCGAGCGCAACCAACATGCCGGCACATATTATTAACATTGCTCGTCCCATAATAACACCTCTTAATTATTAATTAAATCTCTTCTAAATTCGGCGGGGAAAAACGCTTCTCCCAGATTGTACGCACAAAGCCACCTGCACCCGTATTTTGATTTATTTTAGCTGAACTTTGTAGTTCTAGGGTGATATACAACTGAACTACATTTGTCAATTCTGAGGATGACAGGGGAGGGCTCATCGCATGGCTAAGCGACTTGCCATACTCATCAAAATATTTAATTTCAAAATTAGTAACTCCCAGGCGAATCGGGGTCTTTTCAATATTTCCAGTATCAAGATGTTCAACCGTCCGCACTAACTCGTAAGCATTTGGGTTTCCTTTATCCAAAGGGGCTCCTGGAAATTCCCACGTGACTTTTTCTACATCTGTATTCTGATTACTTTCCGTATCGTCAATATTACTGTAAAACACAATTTTATTGCTTTCTCCAACCTCAAGTATGGGAGTTGTTTTACCTTCCCGATTATATCCCATCTTTTGGATATCATGCGTTATGAACTCCTTTACCCCCTTTGCCTTCTCACGAGTCGTTTGTGTAAGCGTTAACTCTGTTGAACTACTGGACAAGGACATATTCATAGCAAGAATCCCTATCAAAAGCATTCCTCCAATAACATAACTTGTCACCAAACCTATATTCATAACACTATCCCCCCGCTAATCAGCGTAGTAATTTCTAACAAATTCCAGACTATATAATGTGAGATTACCAGAATTTTGCCGATTCAAGTATTTGCTGGTTATATACACCCGTAATTTCTTAAACGTCGTTTGTGTATTCGTTGAGTCGTAATTCGTCTCATCCACATAAAAAACTTCTGCCTGAATATTAAACTCTCCATGCTCCGTTTCTATCACATCATCCCAATCATGATAGTCGTCAAAATCATCAAACTCATGGCGACTCACTTTTCCATCTCCATTTTGATCATCATTGGCCTCTGGGCCCAAAGTAGAAAGGGTTGCAAAATCGCCGGGAATATCTGCGGGAGGAGCCGCTGCGTCAACGGAAACTTCATCAAATTCTTTCGTACGCGCCTCTTCAATAATATCTTGCGCCAATGCAATAACCTCCTGCTCAAGCTCCCCCTCTATCTGCATATAGGTGTTTCGCTGAATCATGCTAGTGGCACTAAGTAATATCAGCGAAAAAATCACCATCGCCCCAATTGTCTGTAATAATTCCCCGTAACCGACCATAATTTTTCAATTTATGACAATGTTATTTCAACATTAGAAAGTTTTAACATTAAGTCAATGCTATCTAATCAATTCTAATACTCGCTCTTTCAATAAACATATTACCTATATACAGACAATATGATACTATAATCTATCTTATATACACACCAATTACTGCTTAATTACGAAATATTAATGATTCCCAATTCAACAAATTTCCAATCTGCTTCATAATTTTATCCCTTCTATTTTGTCAATCCCTATAAGTTTACATCCAATATTTAATTAAGGGGGCAATAACCATAATTACAAGAGGGTGATAATTTATTGGAACTTATTATCCCTTTTCTAAAGACAAGAGGTCAATATGGACTTCTTGTGACAAGAAATTTCACATTGTGGTTTTAGAAACAAATTAACCATTCCCCGCATTGTTGCCCCTATTCCCTTTTCCAGGATTATCTTCCATTCCTCTGGGGATATCGCCCGGCGGGCCGCCCCCTATCTTTCCATCAAATAGTTTTTTCAAAATATCTCGCGCCGAAACTCCCTTATTTAACTGATTCCCAACCCCTCTCATAATGTTAGATGCCGGAATCTGGGAACGCTTCTGTGCCATATTCAAAGCCATGGGCAACTTTTGAAATTCACCGGATTCAAACCCTCCCTTTAACGCCCGAACAATAAATGACCGCGTCAGCTCGGGCTGCTCTCGCATAGGCAAATCCGAAACGATATCCATCGCTGAAATGATATTAGCGCCATTTGTTTTCGACAACACTGATCTATTACCTATATCAGTTAAAAGCTGGTTAATATTCTCTGGCGGAATATTTTGAGTTATAGCTCGAGAGGATGACTCTATAAGCCTGTTTCGCATACTTTGCCCCGGCATCGAGTTCTTTCGCTCTCCCAATACTCTCTTAACTTCTGGTTTTGCCATCCACGGGTCAACGACTCCAGCTGCCTGACGAGTAGCATTGGCCATTCTATTTATATAAGGAACAATCCGCGCATCGGGTACTCCCTTTGATAATCCTTCCAGCGCTTTTTGCAACACATGGTTTGCCGGCAAATCGTTCTCAGCAAGTTGTACCGCAGGTTCAATCATATTTACAAACTGTTCATTACTTAACCCTCTTGCCTCTTTCCTTGCCTTGAGATCTTCAATTACAGATTGCTCTATTCCCGTATTATTTGCTCGCTCTACCAGTTTGTCCAGCGCCTCTGTTTGGGCAAGGGCTGTATCAGGAATACCCAAATAGGCACAGACAAACACCAAAAGTGCGAGAACCTTTATATGTAGATTTAAAACCTTCATCATATTCGTTTCATTTAAATTATTGAACTAATAGCAGTGCATTTTGTCCGCCAAATCCATCTTCGACGGTATATGTCTCGCTGGAAAACTTAATCCAGCTTTCTTCTCCACCCTCAATAGTTAACACTTTATATTCGTAAGAACCTGCATCCAGCTCCAACTCGGCTCTGTGCTTATCCTTCTCAATATTCACGAGTGGAATACCCGGACGTGACCAGTTATTAAAATCCCCCACCAAGTAAATACGCCCATCGCCTGAATAGGAAATCTCTACACGCTGTGTCTCTCCTCTATTATTCCAGTCCGGTGTTACTTTTCCTTTCTCACTTCTCGATTTAGGCTGTAAAGTCAACCTAATTCCACCGGAAACCTGCAGGTCAGTAATATTTTGATCGGTAGCTGTTGTGTTATAACGTAATCCTTCTGCGCTCACAAAAGCGGTCAGCTGCTGGCTAATAGGAATACTGCCTTCAATCCCCAGCCGAAATATGCGATTTGTTTCCTCTATAGTTTCTGTTGTTGTACCCGGTGGCCCACCCCCAGTAGGTGGAAATCCCCCACCACCTCCACCAGTAGTCACAGTTTGTTCATTTTGATACTGTTCAAGACCAACTTTAAATCTAACCTTGGAGCCTTTTTTAAAGATACGGCTGGCAGCTACAAACGAACTAAATCCCTGCTGTATATTCGGAAAGGAATCGAGATTCCCATACAGGCCCGAAGATATTTGCCAGTTGAAATTGGGCCAGGTTTCAAACTCAAGAGCATATAAGTCAGAGCGATCATTAATAGAGGTCGATACACTGTCAACCATATAATCTTGGTAAGACCGAAAGTTCGAACCCGCTTTCATTTTAAGCTGGCTGAATGGTGTGGGAGACCATGTTATTGTAGGTTGGGCCCAAAACATGCTTCGGCTGTAAGAGGCATTGAAATAACTGCCTCCCACTTCTATTCCTCCACTTACCGAATGACTAAATTGGTGCTGATATCTGCCCAGTGCTAAACCTCCCTTCCACGTATTTAACCCGGAAAAGAAAGGTTCCAAGACAGCCACCCCCGTTAATTCGACCATGTCTTGGTTCCCAAACCATGTGCTTTGCCCAATTCCCGAGAGCACTCCAAAAGAACTACTTTCAGCGCGATCCCACTCCCCATAATAGGGATTTAAATAGGTATTCGTCGAATACCCTATCCGTGAGTCAACAGAAAAAACAGTCTGCCAATCCTGGGCTAATATTTCATGCGATATAGAAATTAATAACATCACAATAATGAGACCTATTCTCATAAGTATATCACTGCATTTTTATTGCCAAATCCATCTTCGCGCTGCATAGGCGCCATTGGATCCGTTACCCATTTTTCTCCATCCTTCACAAACATATAACGGTGCTCTCCTCTGCTCATTGAAACCAATCCTGTCCAAACCTGCTCACCGTTTACCTCCTGCTTGTCAAGCGGTACAGGCTCCCAGCCGTTAAAATCACCGGCAACTTCTATGGATTGCGCATTTTCATCTATATATACAAAGCGCACCCATACCTGACTTTGACTTTGGGCAACTTGCTGAATCGATTCTTGCATATTGTTATTTACGGGAGGCAGCTCTCTGTTATCAGTGAAATAAAAGGGCATCACTATAGCAATCACCAAAATCATTGCCGCAACAGCACCATACACCGGTCGCAAATGTATCTGCTTTGGTTTCCATAAACTTTGGATCCAGCTTTTAACCTCTTCTGTTAGCGAGGTGCTTGATTCGGGTTGACCCGCTTCTGCTTGCTCAATGCTATGCATTACCCGCTCTGTAAATCCCTCGGGCACTTCCGGCTGCTCATAGATTTCTGTACTGTTAACAGTACTACGGACAGATCTTTCAAAAGAAAGCATTTCCCGCATCTGTGGGTCTTCTGCTATCGTATGAAGGGCTTCCCGCTCCTCCTCACCGGATAGTTCACCATCCAGGTATTTACGCAGTATTTCTTCCTTGTCCATATTCATGGGTTCCTAATTATATTGGTTGATATACTCTTTCAGCTCCTTGCGTGCTCTATGCACGCGGACTTTCAGTGCTCCTTCATTGGCATCTAATCGCTTTGCCATAGCTTTGTATGTCATGTTATCACGATACTTCATTAAAAACGCCTCTGCATAAATCGGTTTTATTTCTGAGAGGGCTTTTTCCAGTATCGCCCCCTGTTCCTGTCTTTCAATATCATCATTGGGAAGATCTTCTACTTTCATATTTGCTTCAAGCTCATGGGATTCCATCTCCCCGAACTCCTTATTTGATCTCCTAATATTTTTAGCGTAGTCCAAACAATGATTTCTTGCCAAAGTGTAAAGCCAAGAAGAAAACTTTGACTGTTTTTTAAAAGAGTCCAACCGTTCATAAGCCTTCACAAAAATTTGCTGGGCTAATTCTTCCCTGTCAGCTTTTCGATTCACAAAGTTGCCAACGATACTAAATACCATCGAAGCATACCTGTCAACAAGTATCCTGTAACGATCTTGCTGACCGTCCAAAATATCCTGTATTAATTGAAATTCTTTTTCCTTGGAATCATCCATTTAGCAGAAACATGTATCACAGCAGAATCGAATCCTTCAAAATCTGCTCAATTGTATGACGATTAATTTTGCAAATAGTTACTGAAAAAATTGTAACTGAATTGTTGAATTATTCCTATACCTTTATAGTTAAAGTAAGCCCATTTATATAGACTACCGACCTTTATAATTTATCATTGCTCTTTCTTTAAGATCAATTATTTATGAATTATCCACTGAACTCTTTCTCTTCATATAAAATAAAAGTATTAACAGTACTCACTTAGATCGATATTACCCTCTGCTATCAACAAAATTATATTTGAGTAATAAATATAAGGGACTCTTAATTATGAGAATTAAAAGAATTCTATTAAGTAGCAAGGCTATTGCGTTAATGCTTCTCTTGTTTGGATATGGTTGGATCATCGGGACTGATTTTATTGCTGCAAATATAAATGGGAATCCCTTCTCCCTTTTTAACATACAAATTCTTAAAGGGATCATTTTCATAACTATCGCTTCAGCAGGTGTATATGCGCTACTCTACTTCAAAGACAAAGAGCTGGAGAAAAATCGCAGATATACAGATTCTATTTTGGAAACTATTGATGTTTCTATCCTCGTTATTAACGAAGAGGGTATCATCGATAGTGTTAACAATGCCTTTGTAAACATTTTGGGATACAATAGAAAAGAAATTGTCGGACGTCATTTTTCTCATTTGCTAAGTGAAAATAACTATGAGAAAGGATATCATGATTTTCAACAACTATTAGAAGGGCAATCTTTTCCGAATGAAGAATGGGTGATCAATGATAAAACAGGCAATCCCATTTCCTTGGTTCTTAATTCTAAAGTTCTGCAAGAAAACCATGAAAAGTATTTAATTTTAAGTGCTATGGATATCACAGATCTAAAGGAAACCCAAGCTAAACTTGAACACTCCTTGGCAGAAAAGGAGGTTCTTCTATCAGAGGTTCATCACCGGGTGAAAAATAATTTGGCTATTGTCTCTGGGCTCATGCAGCTACAGCTATACGCTGAAGATAGTCCCAAACTAAAAGAAAAGCTCGTCTCTGGCATAACTCGCATCCAGACCATTGGATCCATTCATGAACTGTTATATCAGTCAAATAGCCTTGCCCAATTACGCTTCGATAGAAGTATAAGACAATTGATCGAAAATTTGCATGATGTATATGATCAGTTACCGACGGTCGATTTTGACCTCAACCTTTCTCATGTTACTATTAATATTAATCAGGCTGTACCGGCCTGCTTAATCATTAACGAAATAGTGACCAATGCCTTACAGCATGCTTTTACTACAAAAGATACAGGCCAAATTTCTATAGATTTATCTAAAAACGACGACCAAGTGCTTACGCTAACTATTTCTGATAACGGAAATGGCTTGCCTGATCACATTTCGTCAATTTCTCAAAATGGTTCACTTGGCTTTCAACTTGTTGATACCCTTTTAAAGCAGCTTGAAGGCGAACACAATATCAGCTCTACAGAACAGGGCACTACAATTTCATTCTCTTTCAAGAAAACATCGAAAAAAGGAAGCAGTAGCGGCTTTGTAAACGAACCTGTGTCATTAGTCTCCTAATTAACGTTGTACCCTTTTTAATTTTCTGTATTTTAGAGCTGTAAATATTTAAGAACCAAAAATACTGTTATGACCCAAGAAGAAATTAATAAGGGCAATCGCCTGATCGAAGATCTGATGGGATCGACCATTAAAATAGACCAGGATGATGTAAAAGACATCCCATTAGCGTTTCTCCAACTTGAAGATATGAAGTTTCACCTGGCTTGGAAATGGCTTATGCCGGTTGTCATAAAAATTGAGGATGATCTGGGCTATTCCGTGCTTATCAAAGATAAAGCCTGCATGGTTGTCGTTGATGATGACACCACCTTCGAATCTGAAGCCGAAACGAAAATGGAAGCTGTTTGGCGGGCGATTGTTGAATTTCTGGATTGGCATAAAGATCAATAACATTGCCATTCTCTTTCTATTTAGTCCTAAACTCTAATACAGTTTAGGACTTTTTATTTTGGGATTCCTTCACCTTTGGCTCATATTCAAACTAATATTGTATCTGCCATAACTTGAACAATCACTTTAAACGCAGAACAACATTTATGGCAAAGAGTGCATTTGTTACGGGCGGCACCGGCTTTATTGGTATCAATTTAGTTAAACAACTTGTTGATAAGGATTGGGATGTCACTGCTTTACATCGAGCTCAATCAGATTTATCAACCATAAAACAGCTGCCCGTTACATTAGTTGAAGGTTCTATTACTGATCTTTCTTCTCTTCAAAACGCTATTCCCCAAAATACTGATGTTATCTTTCACCTGGCCGGGGATACAAACATGTGGTCCCAAAATAATGATCGCCAAAGCGAGATTAATGTTACCGGAACCAAAAATATGGTCCGGGCCTCTTCCGAAAAAACAGTATCAACTTTTATCCACACATCAAGTGTCTCAGCTTGGGGTACTATGGACGGGACCATTACCGAAGAAAGTCCTCAACTCGGTGGAGACTCCTGGGTTAACTATGAACGTACCAAATGGCTATCCGAACGCGAAGCACTAAAAGCTCGCGACCAGGGCATGAAAGTTGTAATTATGAATCCGGCGATGGTTGTGGGTCCGCATGATACCAACAACTGGGGACGCCTATTTTTTGCTTTGCGGGATAATAACCTTCCGGGCGTTACGCGTGGCAATATGAGTGTGGCTCATGTTAAAGAAGTTGCAAAAGCACATATTTCTGCAGTCAATAATGGACGTGATGGAGAAAACTATATTTTAGGAGGCCATAACTGTACCTTTGCAGAATTTGTATCTATCATCGCAGAAGTATCTGACCTTTCTGCACAACCGAAAACAATTCCCGCCCCTATTCTCAAGCTGGCAGCTTATTTTCAGGCCGGTATTTCATATTTGACAGGAAATGAACCTGACCTTACCCCAGAACTTGCAAAACTCATGACACGAAACGTGGTCTATTCCAGTGATAAAGCAATAAAGGAATTGGGATATAGCATTCCTCCTGTTGAAAAATCTGTTCGGGATTGTCATACATGGTTGGTTCAGGAAGGACTGCTATAACTCATTTATTGTGATGGGATAAACGCTCGTAATGCTTTAAAGTAGCCCTCAAAATTTCCCGTATCATGACGGGTTATTCCGTCTGGTAACGGATATCCCAACACCATATCTCCATTTTGAATCATTTTTCTAATAGCCGGTGTAAGCTGCAGTTCATTATTTTTATCAGGTGTTGTTCGTTTAAGTATATCAAAAATCCTATGATCTAATACATATCGACACGCCGTTGCCCATGGATCTTCTGGTTTAACTGACGGCTTTTCTATGATATTCGTTAACCGCACTGTTTTATCATCTTTAGATCTATCTGCTTCAAACTTTACCACTCCCCTTGATGAGACCTCCTCTTTACCTATAGGATAAATTGCCAATGCCCCCATCACACCCTCTTTGCTTTTCAGGGATATAAGATCTTTTAAATATCTCGATCTTTCCGAACCTTCCAGGGGAGCATCAGCAAAGACCACCACGAAATCTTCATTTTTTACAAACGACTCTGTTTTTAAGATTGCTCCACCTGGTCCCGATAACAAATCATCAAAGATAAACTGTACCGCAGTATCATCCTCAAAATAGTTGACCATCTTTTGATCTTCGTTTTTTGCTACCACAGCTATTTCATGTAGTCCCGCTTCTTTCAATTCTTCGATGATATGCTGCAGTACCGGCTTTTTTCCCAGCGGCAACATCGGCTTGGTTAAATAATTAGTGAGCGGACGCATCCGAGTTCCCTTTCCCGCAGCTGGAATGACGGCTTTAGAAATTGCTTTCATATCAAAAATATCTGTTTCTTCTTTAAGGGTGGAATGATAACAGATTTTTAATTGCTAACTAAAATTGGGAACCTTTGCAAATACGATTGTCAATTAAATATTGATTAATCTACAAAATGAAATACAGCAATAAATCGCTGCTGGATCGATATATTCCCATAACTGATTGGCTTAGAGATTACCAGCTTTCTGATTTTAAGAAAGATTTACGAGCAGGATTAACAGTTGGTATCTTACTTATTCCTCAAAGTATGGCTTACGCCATGCTGGCGGGACTCCCTCCCGTTTATGGACTGTATGCTTCTATTGTTCCTTTATTAATCTATGCCATTTTTGGTACCTCCCGCCAATTGGGGGTTGGTCCCGTTGCCATTGTCTCTATTCTTGTTGCTACCGGAGTAGGAAGTATCGCTGAAACGGGCAGTACTCGTTATATACAATTAGTATTGGCTCTTACCCTCCTTGTTGGTATCACCCAATTCCTTATGGGGGTTTTTCGACTGGGCTTTCTAATGAATTTCATTTCTAAACCCGTCCTCAGCGGATTTACTTCAGCCGCGGCCTTTATCATTGGTTTCAGTCAAGCGGGTAATTTATTTGGCCTTGATCTGGTGAGAAGTAAATATGTGATCAACGTAATAGCTGATTTAACCTCCCACTTATCCTACATCCACTGGCCAACATTTATGATGGGGGCAAGTGCTATTGCGTTTATTTTGTTATTAAAAATTTGGAATACTTCCCTTCCTGCTCAACTTATTACTGTAATAGTCTCTATTTTTCTTGTCTGGGCTTTTCAATTAGATCAGATGGGCATTAATACGGTAGGCAGTGTAGAAGAGGGCTATCCCGTTCCTGTCTTACCCAATATTTCTGAATTTCCATTTTGGAAGCTCTTGCCTACTGTATTGGCGATTGCATTTTTGAGTTATACCCAATCTATAGCGTTGGCAAAAGCAATGGTTCGCCGTAATCCCGACTACAAAGTTGACTCAAACCAAGAACTATTCAGTATTGGCCTTTCAAATATGATCGGTTCAGTTTTTCATGCCTTTCCCGTTGCCGGCAGCTTTTCAAGAACAGCAGTAAACAATCAAAATAAAGCCCAAACAAGTATTTCTTTACTCATAAGTGCAACTCTTGTATTACTAACGGTCGTATTTTTAACTCCCCTTATCTATTATCTGCCTCAAACGGTATTGGCCGCTATCATCATTACTGCAGTTCCCAGTCTTGTTGAAGTGGGAGAAGCACAATTCCTTTGGAGAGTTCGCAAACGAGAGTTTGCTCTTATGATGGTAACATTTTTTGCGACCCTTGCCTTGGGTATTCTTGAGGGAATAGGAATTGGGGTATTGATATCCCTTGGAATTGTGATTCATCGTAGCAGTTATCCAAATATTGTAATGCTTGGTCGGCTACCTGATACTGATCACTATCGCGATTTAGAAAGACATCCCGAAGGCCTTACACAAACCCACACAATTATCGTCCGTATCGATGCCTCCCTATATTTTGCAAATATCCCCTATATGAAAGAAAAATTAGAAGAACTTGAAATTGAAAGCGGTAAAAACCTGGATCAAGTCATAATCGATGCCATCGGAATTAACAAGGTGGACTCTAGTGCACTTCACGCTCTTAAAGAATTAGCAGATGAATATAAAAATCGTGACATCGATGTTATTTTCACAGGTGTCAAAGGTCCGGTACGTGATCTATTTAAAAAGTCCGGGCTGGAAAATATTATTGGCCCCGAACAGTTTTACTTAAATATCAATCGAGCTGTAGAAAGCCTTGAAAATGAGAAAGAAGAGCCCTCTCATCTTATGGGCGAACAAGAATGATTGGGTTTATGGGGATGCTAAATATTTTGCTCAAAAACCCTTATTTTTGGAGACTCTCAATATTGTCGCGATAACAATAAAGGATTGAGACAAACACAATAACTTCAATATATTTAATAATATAAGTGTAATAAAAACATACACTTAGAAATATTATGGATTCTCTTTTCCCAAAATACGATGTCATTGTAGTTGGAGCCGGTCACGCAGGCAGTGAAGCCGCGGGCGCTGCTGCAGAAATTGGTGCGAACACATTACTCATAACTATGAACCTTGACGCCATTGCAAAAATGTCTTGCAATCCGGCTATCGGCGGTGTTGCTAAAGGTCAATTAGTCCGAGAAATTGATGCCCTAGGTGGACTCATGGGCAAAGTCGCAGATAAATCCGGCGTACAATTTCGTATTCTGAATACCAGTAAAGGGCCGGCAATGTGGAGTCCACGTTGCCAAAGTGATCGGGCTCTTTATAGCAAAACCATGAGAGAAGAACTCGAGAAGAAAGAGAATCTTCATTTTCGCCAGGATAATGTTGTAGATGTGTTAACCACTGACGATGGGAAAAGAGCAACGGGGGTAAAGACTTCAACCGGACAAGTCTTTGAAGCAGATTCCGTAATCCTTACTACCGGCACTTTCGGCAATGGCTTAATGCATATCGGTGACACTAATTTCGGAGGAGGTCGCTCAGGTGAACGAGCGTCGATTGGAATTTCTGCGGCACTTGAAGATCTTGGCTTTGAAGTCGGTCGACTTAAAACAGGAACGCCTCCTCGTATTGACGGTCGCTCAATTAATTACGACAAGCTGGAAATTCAGTATGGAGATGAAGATCCCAATGCCTTTTCCTTTATGACGGAGACTCTTCCATCCCGAGAAGAACAGCTTACCTGCTGGATCGGCAATACGAATGAGGAAGTCCATGATATGCTGCGCTCCGGCTTCGATCGGAGTCCCATGTTCAATGGTACTATTGAATCAACAGGCCCACGATATTGTCCTTCTATTGAAGATAAAATCAATCGTTTTTCTGACAAAGACAGTCACCAACTATTTCTTGAGCCGGAAGGATGGAATACTTACGAAATGTATCTAAATGGTTTTTCCACATCCCTGCCAGAGGACGTCCAGTACAAAGCACTGCGTACTATCCCAGGATTTGAGGATGCTGTAATGCTTCGGCCGGGTTACGCTATTGAATACGACTACTTTCCACCGTATCAAATTCGCCGCAGCATGGAAACCAAAATTACAGAAGGACTCTTTTTCGCTGGACAAATCAATGGTACTACCGGCTATGAAGAAGCCGGCTGCCAAGGACTTATGGCTGGCATCAATGCAGCACGAAAAGTTCAAGGTAAAGAAGAATTCATCCTTAAACGATCCGAAGCATATATCGGTGTACTCATTGATGATCTTATTACCAAAGGTACCGAAGAACCCTATCGGATGTTCACCTCTCGTGCCGAACATCGTATTTTACTTCGTCAGGATAATGCCGATCTACGCCTTACTGAGCTCGGACATAAAATTGGCCTTGCTTCTGATGAACGCTTTGAAAAATTCAACACAAAAAAAGATGCCATCGATAAAATTCATGATCTTTTCGCGGATTATACGGTCTATCCGGATAAAATGGACCCGATGCTTAAGGAGCAAGACACCTCCACCCTTTCCCAGCCGGTTAAAGCAAAAACCCTTATTCCTCGTCCCGAGCTTTCTATTTTTAACCTGATGAATGCCGACCCGGAACTCAAAGCAAAAGCCCACGAAATCACTACTGATGAACTTGTGTATGAGCAGGTAGAGATTCAGATAAAATATGCCGGATACATCGAAAAGGAATTTGAAATGGTTGAGGAAATGAAAAAACAGGAAGACACCCTCATCCCAGAGAAACTTAATTATGACAAGATAAACAGCCTTTCTGCTGAAGGTCAGCAAAAAATGGAGCGCATTAAACCTGAGACACTGGGTCAAGCCAGCAGAATTAGCGGCGTTACTCCCAGTGATATATCAGTACTAATGGTTTACCTAAACAACTAAATATAAGTAAATAGGTTTCACGTGGAACAATATAATATCATTCGAAAAAACGTTCCACGTGGAACATTTACTCAGATCGATGAACTTATTGCAGAATTTCGAAGTGAGCTCGAATCCTATTTAGAAAAACTGCTTTGGTGGAATAATCGCGTAAACCTCGTTAGTCGAGACGTTTCACGTGAAACTACTTGGGAGCATATTCGTCATTCCCTGCTCCTTTCATCAATGGAACTCTTTCAAAAAAACAAACTATTCCTCGACACCGGAACCGGCGGTGGGCTACCCGGTCTCCCATTAGCCACCACCCATCCCGACAAACATTTTGTACTTAATGATTTGGTCACCAAAAAGTGTCTGGCCATCAAGCAAATAGCACGGGACTTAAGTTTAAATAATATTGGTATAGTAGACGGTTCAATTGAGGATTTACATCTTGAAGAAGAATGTATTCTCGTCTCAAAACACGCTTTTAAAATCGGCGATCTCATTGAAATGACCAGCCATTTATCTTGGGAAAAGATGGTTCTGTACAAGGGGTTAGATTTTGAGGATGAGCTAAATAATATATCCGCCCCGATAAATATCACATGTCTTGACCTCTCCAGTGGCCATGAATTTTATAGCGGCAAAGCTATCATTGTCGTCGAAAAATCCTAACCTTCCCTTCTTTTCTTAACTGAGAATCTCTGCGGTTTCACTTATATTGCGACCTTCATCCCTTACTCAAAATTTACCCTATTTATTGATGAACAGTTCCGAGCGCAGAATGAAGCTCATCCTTATGCTTCAACAATCAAATAGCCGCATTACGGTAGATAAAATTGCCGACAAATTTAATATCAGTCGCCGTACCGTATTCCGCGATTTCAATGCTCTTTCAGAAATGAATGTCCCTGTCACACATGACAAGTACCATGGCTATGGCATTATGCAGGGATATAAAATTCCTCCCCTAATGTTCACAAATAAAGAGCTTGCTACCATTATGGTGGGACTCAACTTTGTAAAGTCCCAGGTGGACCAAAAACTTATTGAAGATGCCAAGGGCGTTGAGCTGAAGATCAAAGAAGTGGTTCCGGATGAACTGCGCGACTTTATGGAATCACTGGAAGAACGAACGGTTGTGGACCCATACCTAAATTTTGGCGCAGAAAAGATGGAGGGGGGCGACTGGTATGTCATCAGCAATGCCATCGCAGAAAACAAAACCATTCGTTTTGATTATCATTCGAAATCAACAGAAGAAATAACCTCACGAAAAGTCGATCCCTATATTATCGTTTTTTATCGCGACCACTGGAATGCAATAGGTCACTCTCATAAAAGAGACGATACCCGAAACTTTGTACTCGATCGGATGTCAGATATTGAAATTTTGGACGAAGAATTCGTCCCATATGGTAAAATCGACGTGGAGGGGCTTATTTTCCGATCTGACGACAGTTCGGATAAAATAATAGTAGATGTATCTGAAAAGGCATTGAAGCGGTTTCAGGCCAATCTGCCGACAAAAATATTTAAGAAAAACAAAATTAAACCTAATTTATTTAGGATCGAGTTTTATTTTGATAATTTGGATTTCATTAATGAATGGCTGTTACAGTTTCCGAAAGATGTAAAATTAGTTTCTCCAGATATTTTAATAGAAAAAAGACAGAACTTATTAAAGGAAATGATTGATAAGTAAATACTATCATAGAATTCAAAAAACTTAAAATAGATTATGATACAGCGAAGAACAGTTGGTATTATCGGCACCGGTAATGTTGGAGTGGCCGCAGCCTATGCCCTCTTCAATCAGCGGATAGCAAGTGAAATTATATTAATCGACCAAAACAAAGAAAAAGCTGAGGGTGAAGCCATGGACTTAATGCATGGTCAGCTTTTGGTGGGAAATGTTAAGGTTCGATCTGGAAGTTATGAAGATCTTAAACACGCACAGGTTATTGTTGTTACTGCCGGGGTGGGACAAAAATCTCCAGATGAATCGCGACTTGAACTCTTAAACAGAAATGCTGCTGTTTTCAAAGATATTATTTCAAAATTGGACAAACATGCTCCCAATGCCATTCTTATTATTGCTACGAATCCAGTCGATATTCTGACTTATGTTTCACAGCAATTAAGCAGTCGTGAACCGCATCGTATTATTGGAACAGGTACCCTTTTGGACACTGCACGTTTCCGAGCTCTCCTTGGCGAATACTATGGCGTTGATCCCCGATCAGTGCATGCTTATATCCTGGGAGAACACGGTGACTCAGAAGTACCGATCTGGAGCCAAGCTAACATTGGTGGCAAGCCAATTGAACATAATACGATTATGGACAAGCCCTATAATAGAGACGCCCTCAACACCCTTTTTCAAAAATCCAAAAATGCCGCTTATGAAATTATCGATCGTAAAGGTTTTACCAATACTGCTATTGGTGTTGTAATCGCTCGAATCGTTGAAGGTATCTTGGAAGATGAGAAAAGTGTCATTCCTGTCAGTGTCTCTTGGGATAATGAATACGGTATCAACAATGTATGTATGAGCCTCCAAAGTGTAATCGGCCTGGAGGGGGTAAAAAACAAAATCACTCCTGACCTTACGGACGAAGAAATAGAAGGGCTAACCCAATCAGCAAATATCTTGAAAGAAAGTTTATCCGGAATTACAGAAATCGATTAAAATAAAAAGCCCTGTCAGAATTCGATTTCTGACAGGGCTCACTTTATAAGCTTAAGAAACAATAATTTACTGCTACACGGTCTCGTCTTCTTCTTCGTTGACAACGCGGGTTACGGCAGCAATCTTTCCTTCTGTATCGAGACGCATGATTCGAACACCTTGCGTATTTCTACCCATTGTTCGAATTCCGTCACAACTCATCCGGATTACTTTTCCACCCTCAGTGATTACCATTAGGTCATCTTTGTCGGAGACATCTTTAAGAGCAATAAGCTCTCCGGTTTTCTTGGTAACCTTGAGCGTAATCACTCCTTTACCGCCCCGACTTTGCTCGCGGTAATCTTCGACCAGCGAACGTTTGCCGTAACCGTTTTCAGAAATCGCCAGAACGGTAGCACCATGGGTATTTTTGATAACAACCATATCAACAAGCTCGTTATCGTTACCAAGATCCATCCCTTTAACTCCGGAAGTATTACGGCCCATATCACGGACTTCATCTTCGTGGAATCGAATGGCTCGTCCTTTTCTATTGGCTAGAATAATATTGCTTTCACCATTTGTAAGAGCAGCTTCAAGCAATGAGTCATCATCATTTATGTTGATGGCAATAATTCCATCTCGGCGCGGACGGCTATAAGCTTCGAGGGTCGTTTTCTTAACCTTACCCTCTTTCGTAGCCATAATAATGTAATTGTTGTTGATGTACTCCTCATCATCCAGCGTTTTCACCGGAACAAATGTCTTGATGGAGTCATCCTTATCTATATCGATAAGATTAACAATGGCACGTCCGCGTGCGGTTCTCGAACCTTCGGGAATCTCATAGACTTTCAACCAATAACATTGTCCTTTTTCCGTAAAGAACAGAATGTAATTATGGTTAGTCGCGACAAAAAGATGCTCTACATATTCGTCATCTTTGGTAGTGGTACCTTTCATTCCTTTTCCACCGCGCTTTTGTCGGCGGTAACCGCTGACCGGCATTCGCTTGATGAAGCCTTTGTTGGAGATAGTAACAACTACATCCTCGTCGGCGATCATATCCTCAACGCTGAAGTCCTCGGCAGAGTGCACAATTTGCGTACGGCGCTCATCACCATACCGATCTTTAATCTCCAGAAGCTCATCCTTAATAATAGATTTCTGGCGATCACGGTTAGCGAGAATCTCGCGATAGTCCTCAATTTTCTCGGCAATATCGTTGTATTCCAGCTCAATTTTATCGCGTTCCAGTCCGGTAAGCTTCTGCAGGCGCATATCCAGAATGGCTTTTGCCTGAATATCCGTAAGGGCAAACTTGGAACGTAGCGCCTCATTCGCTTCTTGCGGACTATCGGAGGCGCGGATCGTTTTAATCACTTCATCAAGATCATCCAGCGCAATCTTAAGACCTTCAAGAATATGTGCACGCGATTCCGCCTGATCCAGATCATAAAGCGTACGTCGAATAATTACTTCAACACGATGCTCTACATAATGATAAATTAGCTCCTTAAGCGGCATTACTTTTGGTCGCCCTTTCACAAGCGCCAAACTAATAACCCCAAAGGTCGTCTGCATCTGTGTATACTTATAAAGCTGATTGAGCACAATGCCTGTATTGGCATTTCTTTTAAGTATTACCACAATGCGCATTCCGTCACGATCAGACTCATCACGGATCTCAGAAATTTCATCAATTTTTTCGTTTTGAGCCAGCTTGGCAATCTTCTGTACCAAGGTCGTTTTATTGACCTGGTAGGGTATTTCAGTAATTACAATTTGTTCACGTCCGTGACGCAACTCTTCGGTTGTGCAGCGGGCACGAAGGGTGATTTTTCCACGACCGGTTTCATAGGCTTCCTTTACTCCTTCATAACCGTAAATGATGCCGCCAGTAGGAAAGTCAGGAGCAGGAATATGTTCCATAAGCTCCTTGCATTCAATATCCGGATTATCCAGATAGGCAACAATACCGTCAATGGTTTCTGTCAGATTATGTGGCGCCATATTTGTGGCCATCCCCACCGCAATACCTGAAGCTCCGTTCAGCAGCATATTCGGCAGCATTCCCGGGAGAACCGTTGGTTCTTGAAGGGTATCATCAAAGTTATCGTTAAAGTCGACGGTCTCTTTGTTGATATCCGTAAGCATTTCCTCGGCAATACGTTCCATACGAACTTCCGTATAACGCATTGCTGCTGCGGAATCACCGTCAATAGAACCAAAGTTTCCTTGTCCGTCCACTAAGGGATAGCGTAAGGAGAAATCTTGCACCATTCGAACAATCGAATCGTAAACGGCCGAGTCACCATGCGGGTGATACTTACCGAGCACCTCACCTACAATACGAGCACTCTTTTTATAATTTCTGTTGTGAAGCATCCCCAGCTCACTCATCCCATAGAGAATACGTCGGTGAACCGGCTTTAAACCATCCCGAACATCGGGAAGGGCACGAGATACAATAACCGACATCGAATAATCGATATAGGCCGACTGCATCTCTTCTTCTATCGCAATAGGTATAATTTTATCTCTTGCCATGGATAATATTTAGTACAGTGTTAAAATTAGATTCCTGAAAGTATTTTAAGTGCGAAGGTGTTCAAGTGTTAAAGTGCAGCATTGATGTTACGAACTTGAACACTCAAACATTTAGCAAACGTAAGCACTTTTAAATATCGAGTGTTGCGTATTTGGCATTGCGTTCAATGAACTCCCGCCGAGGTTGTACATCAGATCCCATTAACCTGGAGAACAGCTTATCAGCAGCAGCGGCATTATCTACCGTTACCTGCTGAAGTGTTCGTGTTTCCGGATCCATTGTAGTTTCCCAAAGCTGCTCGGGATTCATTTCACCAAGTCCCTTATAACGAGAAACATCAAATTTATAGCGGGATTTTCTATGCTCTTTCACCAACTTGCGCCGGGTTTCTTCATCCCATGCATAGTCAATATTGCCTTGACTGTCCGTAATTTTGTACAGCGGCGGCATTGCAATATATACATGCCCACCTTCTACAAGTGGTTTCATATATCGATAGAAAAACGTAAGCAACAATGTTCGAATGTGGGAGCCATCCACATCAGCATCCGTCATTATAATGATTTTGTGATACCTTAATTCTTCGAGATCAAAATCATCTTCAGAGTGGCCTACTCCAGCTCCTAAAGCCGTAATCATAGCCTGAATTTCATTATTCTCCAGGATACGGTTGATCTTGGCTTTTTCAGTGTTAAGAATCTTACCCCGAAGCGGCAGTATCGCCTGAAAGCTACGATTACGTCCCATCTTTGCAGATCCACCGGCGGAGTCACCCTCAACCAGGTAAATCTCACTTTGTTTCGGATCTTTAATGGAGCAATCAGCTAACTTTCCGGGAAGTCCGCCCCCACTCATGGCGCTTTTACGCTGAATAAGCTTACGAGCTTTCTTAGCTGCCTGTCGGGCCTCGGCAGCAAGAATAACCTTTTCTAAAATTTTCTTGGCAATCTTGGGATTACGTTCGAGGTACTCGTTCATCTGTTCATAAACGATGACTTCAACAGCACTTTGAACTTCAGAATTACCGAGCTTTGTTTTGGTTTGTCCCTCAAATTGCGGCTCAGGAACCTTCACACTCAGTACAGCTGTCATTCCTTCACGGAAATCACTACCCGATACGCTGATATCACTCTTTATAAGATTATTATCTTTCGCATACTTCTTAAGCGAACGGGTAAGTGCACGGCGGAAGCCGGAAATATGAGTACCGCCTTCGCGCGTGTTAATATTATTAACGTATGAATGCACGTTTTGAGAATAGCTGCCATTGTATTGGATAGCTAACTCAACAGGCACCATATCAACCTCACCTTCAATAAGAATCGGTTCTTCCATCATAGTCTCCCGATCCTCATCCAGATACTGAACAAAGTCCTTTACCCCACCTTCATAGTGGAATGTTTCGGAGAGATCATCTTCACGCTTGTCCTCAAGATTGATCGTAATTTGGGGATTCAAAAACGCTAACTCGCGCATCCGTTCCGCTATAATATCCCACTTAAACTCAGTGGTCTGATTGAAAATCTCCGAATCAGGGGTGAACGTAATTGTTGTTCCCGTTTTGTCGGTTTTACCTTTCACCTTCAGTGGCTGCACGGTTGCCCCATGCTCAAACTCCATCACATAAATTTCACCGTCGCGATGTATCTCCGCATAAAAGTGAGAAGAAAGTGCGTTTACACAACTAACACCAACACCGTGCAATCCACCGGATACTTTGTAAGTGTTTTTATCAAACTTACCTCCGGCGTGCAGCTTGGTAAGTACAACCTCAACGGCAGGTAGTTTAATTTTGGGATGCTCGTCAACCGGAATCCCACGACCATTATCGGTAATAGTGATAGAGCCGTCTTCATTAATGGTAACATCCATTACATCGCAATGACCTTCCATGGCCTCGTCGATGGAGTTGTCAACCACCTCATTAATAAGGTGATGAAGTCCGCGCTGACCGGTATCCCCGATGTACATCGCCGGACGTTTTCGAACGGCCTCCAGACCTTCTAAAACCTGAATATTTTCCGCCTTGTAATCTGATCCTTTAGTTTTCGCCATAAATGTGGGTATGAATGGGGTTTAAAATAATGATGAAGACGCCTGAAAATAGGGCATAAATAGGCAAAATCAAAGAAAGTGATGGCCTTTATTGGCATAAGTCGAGATATGCTCGTAAAACAAATTTACCCCCTATTAGAAGTCTTCCTAAAGTTCCTGTTTTTGTTCCCCCAGAACGGCTTAATATGTGAAAAAAATATCTCTAAAAGAAACATTGATCTTTTTAGGGAATAAGCCTATTTTTCCAGTCTATCTGAGAAATGTAAAATAACGTTTTATTCGTATCATGGCACGTAAAGATGACATTACTGGAAAAGGAGCACAAAATGGATATCGCTCCTCAAATGCAAATAATAAAACGAAGCATAAGTTTCAGCAGAATCTGCAAAAAAAGAAGTTTTATATCCCCGAGGAAGATAAGTGGGTTACACTGAAAGTTTCTGCCAAAACGCTTCGTACAATCAATAAAAAAGGCATCCATGCCGTGCTGAAAGAAGCAAGAAAAAAAGGAACTCTCATTAAAGACGTTTAAGTAAGTTAACAGTTAGCTATTAGTTGTTGATTCCATTCATCACAAATAACAACTAACTGATAACCAGAACCAAAAGGATTATGGCAAAAGGAAACAGAGTACAAGTAATTTTAGAATGCACCGAAGCACCGGGCACATCTCGGTATCATACTACAAAAAACCGACGCAATTCTCCCGATCGACTGGAGTTGAAGAAATATAACCCGGTTCTTCGCAAGCATACCGTTCACAAAGAAATCAAATAAGTAATACCTAAGAACCAGCATCATGGCTAAGAAGAAAACTTTCGGAACCAAAGAAGAAGAAAAAACGTCGGACGACCGGCGCATGGCCAAAGTTATTGTAGCTCAAAAAACAGCTAACAATAAATACGGCTATAAAGAAGCCATCATCGATGAAGAAAACGTGCGGGACTTTATTAACGAAAATAAAGACTAAGAGTTTTTCTTTATTTGATATGAAGGTTGCATCCGCATGAGTGGGTGGAGCCTTTTTTTATGAGCTTATTCGATCCTCAACAATTTTAAAATCGATACTTATGGCTATTAAAGATCAAATCATGGCCGACCTGAAACAGGCTATGAAAGATAAAGAGCAGGATAAACTGCGCGTGCTTAGATCCCTTAAATCTAAACTACTGGAACGGGAAATAAGTGAACGTAAAGACGGTGAAGGAGAACTCTCTGACGAGCAAACAATTGAGGTGCTCATGAAGGCCGCTAAGCAGCGGAAGGAATCGATTGAACAGTTTGAAAAAGGAGACCGCAGTGATCTGGCCGATGCCGAAAAAGATGAGTTGGAGATCATCAACTCCTATCTCCCGAAAATGCTCTCTGAGGAGGAAGTACGTGATATAGCCAAAGAAAAGATTGAAGAAATGGGCGCCGAGGATATGTCTGACATGGGGCAAGTTATGGGCGCTCTTATGCAAGAGCTTAAAGGAAAGGCAGAAGGATCTGTTGTTAGTAAGGTTGTAAAAGAAGAACTTTCCTAATCCCGTCTCGATGAACCTGATTGATTTCCTGATCTTAATTCCAATAACGTTCTTCGCTTACCGAGGATTTGTGAATGGAATTATCAAGGAAGTGCTCAGTATTGTAGGCATTATTTTAGGAGTCTTTCTTACCTTTCAATATATGGAGCCGGTTGGTGCAGCAATCAGTCCACTCTTCGAAGAAGGGGCTTCTTTTGTCCCCTTTATTTCAGCCATCATTATTTTTGTAGGGACCTTGTCCCTTGTTCACCTTGCAGCATTTTTAAGCAAAAAGTTTTTAGAAACTATTAAGCTGAATTTTGTTAATCGTATTGCAGGCGCTGCATTCGGCTTTTTGAAAAGCGGCATAGTTATTAGTGCTATCTTATTAATTCTTGCCGGATTCAGTTTTCCTTCTGAAGAATATCGCCAAAATTCGGCCACTTACCCATACGTTATCTATTTGGCCCCCTGGGCTTACGATGCGGTTGCTACCGTGTATCCCGGTGCCGAAGATTTTACAACGACTATTCAGAAGACGTTCGAGCAATATAATCCAATTGAAAATTTTCCCTTTTTAGAACAGAGCAACTCCTAACGATTTATGAACTTTTTACCTGTTGACGAACAACTCGAAGTAATTAGAAGAGGTACGGTTGAAATTGTACCTGAAGAAGAGCTTGTCGAAAAGCTCAAAAAATCCAAGGAAGAAAATAAACCCCTTAAGATAAAGCTGGGCTGCGACCCTACCCGGCCCGACCTCCACTTGGGGCATTCGGTCATCCTGCGCAAACTGCGCCAATTTCAGGATCTCGGTCACGAGGCTATTCTCATTATCGGGGACTTTACTGCCCTGATTGGTGATCCTACCGGGCAAAATGAAACACGTCCATCCCTTACACCCGAAGAAATTGAAGAAAATGCCGAAACTTATCTCGACCAGGCTACGAAGATATTAGACGAAGACAAAACCACGATCGTATATAACTCGGAGTGGTTGGGCAAGATGGACTTTGCGGACGTCATTAAGTTGACCTCAAAACTAACGGTCGCCCGTATGATTGAACGCGATGATTTCTCTAAGCGCTACGAGAACAACCAACCCATTTCGCTGCACGAATTTTTGTATCCGCTGGCACAGGGTCAAGATTCTGTACATTTGCAATCGGATGTTGAACTTGGGGGCACCGATCAGAAATTTAATTTACTTGTAGGCCGGGAACTTCAAAAAGATGACGGGCAAGAGCCTCAAATTGCTCTAATGATGCCTCTTTTGGTCGGAACCGACGGGACCAAGAAAATGTCGAAATCATACGATAACTACATCGGCATTACCGAAGATGCCAATGATATGTACGGCAAGGTATTGTCTATTCCTGATGATCTTATTTATTCCTGGTTTGAATTGCTTTCTGATATTAATGTGGATGAGCTGCCCAAATACAAAGAAAAAGCAGAAAAAGATCCGCGCAACACCAAGCACGAATTAGCGCTGGTCATCACGCGCATGTACCACGGGGAAGAAGCCGCAAATGAAGCTCGTGAACACTTCGAAAAAACGGTTGTTGGCGATGAAATACCCGAAGATGCTCCTACCTTGGAATATGAGACAGGCACTGAAGTCAGACTGTTAGATATTGTATCGGATGCGGGCTTTACCGATAGTAATGGTCAAACCAAACGACTGATCAAGCAAGGCGGGATATCTATCGATGACGAAAAAGTTTCCGACAAGGGTTTCAGTGTGACTTTCAAAGATGATACCGAGTTTACGCTAAAGGTCGGGAAGCGAAATTATGCCATTGTGAAGGCTAAGTGATAAGAAAGAAGCAGGTAATCGTATTCCTTGTTGTGTTGCCACTCCATTTCTACGGAATCCAAACTACGCAATACTTTATACCCATTATAATCGTATTCTTTAGCTAGCAACCCCATGCTCAAAATCTCATCTCTCAATGTTAACGGCATTCGCGCGGCACACCGCCATGGTTTTACAGATTGGGTTGATCAAACCGATCCAGATATTATCTGCCTACAGGAACTGCGCGCTATGGAGCATCAGGTTCCAAACCCTGTGAAGAAGCTGAATTATCATGAAGCTTATCATACCGCAGAAAAGAAAGGGTATTCCGGCGTGGGCATTTTATCGAAGCAGAAGCCCATCCGTATTAAAAAAGGAATGGGGGTGGACTGGATTTACAACGAGGGGCGTGTGATGATGACAGAGTTTGAGAACTTATATGTCTTTTCCATTTATGCGCCCAGCGGAACCACCGGCGACGAGCGACAAGATCTAAAGATGGAATTTCTCGACTGCTTACTCCCTTTTGCACAGAAGTTTCTATCCAAAGAGAAACCAATCGTAATATGTGGTGACTACAACATCTGTCACAAACCTATCGATATTCATAATCCAAAGCGAAATAAAAATACTTCAGGTTTTTTACCTGAGGAACGGGAATGGGTTACGCGCCTGCTGCAAACCGGATTTGAGGATGTTTATCGTAGGCTCCATGAAGACGAAGGAGACCTGTACAGTTGGTGGAGCTATCGCGCGGCATCCAAAGAGCGAAACAAAGGCTGGCGCATTGATTATCACATGAGCTGCCCGAAAATGCTGAAGCTCGCTAAAGAAGCCACGATTGAAATGGAATGGGATTTATCCGACCATGCCCCAGTAACAATTAGTTACGAGCTATAGTAGCTTTCCCAGCATCAATATCATATATTTTACCCTGCGCTATTTAATATTCAATAATTTAGGTTAGAAGTAATGGGCACACATTACCAAGGCAGTGAAAGAGAAGAAAAAACGCTAAACGCATTTATCAAGTTAATGCGTGCCACCGACTCCTTAAATAATCGATTGAACAGACAACTAAGTGATGTGGGATTAACCATCAGTCAATTTGGGGTGTTGGAAGCGCTGCTGCACTTAGGCCCGTTAAACCAAAAAGCGCTTGGTGAGAAACTTCTTAAAAGCGGCGGTAATATCACCCTTGTGATCGATAACCTGGAAAAAAGCGGGTGGGTGGAACGTCACCAAGATCCCGAAGATCGCCGATCGATGCTCATCCATCTCACCGATGAGGGAGAAGAATTCATATCCGAGTATTTTCCCAAACATCTGGCAAGAATCAAAAAGGAGTTTGATGTGCTTACCGACAAAGAGTTGGAACAACTCAGTTCTATTTGCAAAAAGCTAGGTCTGCAGGAATAGCCACATTAGTCGTACCTGATCGCATCGGCCGGTTCTACCTGCGCAGCTCTTTTGGCGGGATACCAGCTGGCCAGCAGACAAAGCACTAAACTTCCCGCCAGCACAATGCTCACATCTACATAGCTGATACTTACCGGATAGGCATCAATAATAAAGGCCGAAGAAAGTTTTATAAGGCCATACTGCTGTTGCATCCAACTGAGAAGTAGTCCTATTCCCCCGCCAATAACACATCCAATAATACCAATATAAAATCCCTGCCGGACAAATATGTTCTTTATATCCGAGGGAGTAAAACCCATCGTCAACAGTATCCCAATATCCCGGTTTTTCTGGATGACAATCATCGTGAGCGATCCGATAATATTAAGCACCGCTACCAGCACGATAATCATCAAAATAATATAGGAGCTCCATTTTTCGAGATACATCACATCATAGAGCGGTTTCTGTAAATCGTACCAGGTGGATATTTTATAATCGGATCCCAGCGTAGCCTGCAATTTTTGTTTCACTGATTCAGCCTCGTCGGTGTTTGATATACGTAAATCTATCCCCGAAACGGCATTCCGCATTTCAAACAGTCGCTGTGCTGCTTCTTTATCAATAAAGACACCCGCTCCTTCGGTAATTTGAACCTGAGAATAACTTCCCCGAATTTGAAATCTAAAGCTTCGAGGAAGCGAAAATTGGGTTAGCGATTTGCGCATTCCTGCCGCACTTAGCAAAACCACGTCATCCTCAATCCTGAGATTTAGCTCATTCATTACCCGCCCGTTAATTAACATTCCGGGTTTTTTATTACGAACGGATAAGTCCAGCGTACCCTCATTGATGCTCTCATTAAAGTTGTTTACTTCAAAATATTGGTCAGGATCTATCCCCTGCACCTGTACTACTTTGTCATCACTTTGCTCAAAGGCCAGTAGTGCTTTTCCTTCCACATAAGACGCCATCGCCTGAACTTCCGGAATATCAGAAAGCTTCTGCTCCATATCTCCGGTAAAAAGGAAGGAGCTTGAAGCTGTTGACTCTATTCGCAGATCGGGGTCATTCTGAAGGAGTAACCCCTGAATTACATCAAAAAAGCCGTTGAAGACCGAAAGCACAACAATGAGCAGTGCCGTACCAATGGTTACCCCAATAATGCTAATGATGGTAAGGGTAGAGATCAGCGAGATATGCTTGCGCGAAAATAAATAACGTCTGGCTATAAATCCGGTTGTTTTCATAGATCAAGAAAATAACGATAATGCAGAAAGATTACACCTTACAATAACGCAGTATCTTACTTCGATTCACATTTTTTTACCTAACGCCACTCATAATTTTTTATACATTGCTTTTTCGACCATAGGATTAGCCAACTTCAACACAAAAAAGGGATATATGTCACAACAACATAAAAAATACAAATGGTATGTAAGAGCTTTCATTGCTCTGCTTTTTATAGGGATTTCATTTTCTGCCGAAGCACAGCGTTTTGGCGGATCAGATCAAGCTGAAGGAATTGAGGAAGTATCCTTCGAATCCCAATATCTGCAAAATTTAGAATATAGGAATATAGGACCCTTTCGGGGTGGTCGTTCGGTAGCTGTTACAGGTCATCCTGACCAACCGGATACCTACTATACGGGATTTACCGGTGGCGGGGTTTACAAGACCACCGATGGCGGTAAAAACTGGATTAACGTATCAGACGGCGATTTTAAAACGGGTTCTGTAGGAGCCCTTACATCAGCACCATCTAACAGTAATGTTATTTATGCGGGAATGGGAGAAACGTGCATCCGCGGTAATATGTCGGCCGGGGATGGTATTTACAAGACGACTGATGGCGGTGAAAATTGGGAACATATCGGTTTGCCGGAATCCCATTTCATCGGTGAAATTGCGGTACATCCCAAAAATGAGAACGTAGCGTGGGTAGCAGTAATGGGTCACGCCTTTGGTACCGAGGGCAATGAAGAACGTGGTGTCTATAAAACAACGGATGGCGGTAAAAGTTGGCAAAAAGTATTATATCATAACAGATACACGGGGGCTGTTGATGTCGAAGTGGATCCTACCAATCCTAATATATTATACGCTTCTCTTTGGGAAGCCTATCGTAATCCCTGGAAAATGTCGAGCGGTGGAGAAGGCAGTGGCCTGTATAAAAGTACCGACGGCGGCGAAACATGGACTAATATTTCGGAGCGTCCAGGCATGCCTAAAGGACTGATGGGTAAAATTGGCGTAGCTATATCTCCGGTAAATCCCGACCGCATTTGGACAATTATTGAAAGTGAACATGGAGGGGTGTTCCGCTCTGATGATAGCGGTAAAACATGGAATCGCGTTAACAGTGATCGCAACCTTCGTCAACGCGCCTGGTATTACACCCATATTGTGGCCGATACCCAAGACGAAGATGAGGTATATGTACTTAATGTAGGATTTTATAAATCCACCGACGGCGGTGAATCGTTTGACCGCATTGGTACGCCGCACGGTGATCACCATGATCTGTGGATCGATCCTAATAACGGAGACCGTATGGTTGTTGCCGACGACGGCGGTGGACAAGTCACCTATAATGAAGGGAAAAGCTGGTCATCCTATCACAAATATGCTACGGCCCAGTTTTACCAGGTAATTACCGACAACGAATTTCCCTATCGCATTTACGGAGCCCAGCAAGATAACAGTACTGTAGGCATTAAAAGCCGTACAGCCGATTATGGCATTGACGAACGCGACTGGCATCCTGTGGCCGGTGGAGAAAGCGGCTATATTGCACCCGATCCGGAAAATCCAAATGTGACCTACGGAGGCAGCTACGGCGGATACTTTAATAAATTTAATGAATTTACTGATCAAAGTGACCGAATCGATGTGTGGCCGGATAACCCGATGGGCGCCGGTGCTAAAAATCTAAAATATCGCTTTCAATGGACTTTCCCGATTTATATCTCTCCACACGATCCGGATATCTTATATGCCACATCGCAGTTTGTGCACCGCTCAGATGATGAGGGTATGAGTTGGGATACCATCAGTGAGGATTTGACGCGAAACGATAAGTCCAAGCAGGGGCAATCGGGCGGACCCATTACCAAGGATGATACGAGTGTCGAATATTATAATACCATTTTCACCTTTGCTGAATCGCCGGTTGAACCGGGTGTGCTTTGGACCGGAGCAGATGACGGACTGATTCATATTAGTCGCGATAACAGCGACAGCTGGACCGAGGTAACTCCGAATGGGATGCCCGAAGCCATGGCCAGCATCATCGATCCCTCTCCCCATGATGCCGGCACTGCATATCTGGCGGCTACCCGTTATAAGTTTGACGATTTTGAGCCAATGCTCTATAAAACTGATGACTACGGGGAAAGCTGGACTGAAATTACAACCGGTATCCCTGAAAAAGATTTCACGCGCGTTATTCGCGAAGATCCAAACAAAAAAGGTCTTCTTTATGCCGGAACCGAAACAGGCGTATATGTTTCATTTAATGACGGAGCACTCTGGCAGCCGCTTCAACTTAACTTGCCCGCTGTACCCATTACTGATTTAGCAGTACACGAGCGGGACAAAGACCTTGTGGTAGCCACACAGGGCCGCTCTTTCTGGGTGCTGGACGATCTGTCCATGCTACACCAGCTTAGTGACCAAGTCACCCAATCCGATTATTACCTCTATCAACCGGAAACAACCTACCTGTTTGGCAACCATACCGAACCCGATCCCGGACAAACGCTGGGCGAAAATCCCGAAGATGGCGTTGTAGTACACTACAATATCAACAGTGAAATCTCCGATCAGGAAGTAAAGCTGCAATTTGCCGAATCCAATGGAGACGTGATTCGAACGTTTTCTAACAAGGAAGATCTGGATGGTAAAGAAGTAAAAGAGTCGGAGGAGTTTTACGAAAAAGAACATGATGTGCCCTCTGATGTACTTACCACCAAACAGGGACAAAATACCTTTGTATGGAATATGCGATATCCCGGGGCTACAGACCTCGAAGGGCGACAAATTTTATGGGCCGGTTCTACCCGCGGACCAACGGCCGTTCCGGGTACCTACCAGGTTCGACTGATTGTTGATGATCAAACTATTATGAGTCAAAACTTTGGGATCACTAAAGATCCGCGTATTGATGTATCACAGGATGATTTCGAAGCACAGTTCGATCTGCATCAGACGATTATCAGCAAGCTGGATACCACGCATAAAACCATCAATCGTATCCGAGAAATACGGGAGGAGCTCAACGGGATAAAAGCAGATAATCCTAAGAATGAACAAATACAAGAGCGGGTTGAGTCCATGCTAACCACTCTTTCTGATGTCGAAGGCGAACTCATGCAAACCAAAGCCGAGTCGTTTCAGGATGTGCTCAACTATCCCATTAAACTGAATAACAAGCTGGCTTCGTTAGCCAATACCGTTGGTACCGGTGACGGGCGACCTACCGAGCAGCAATATGCTGTTTACGAGGATCTGGCAGCCAAAGTGGATGCACAGTTTGAACGCATAGAACCTATTTTACAGGGTGATGCTTCGGACTTAATTCAAGAAATGGATAAAGAATCCATTCCCATCGATAACTAACACAAAACTATCTCTTCTAATTAAGTAGCATCACGATTTCTCGTGGTGCTACTTTTTTATTCCATGGCCTTTTTCTCCTCAATAGGCAACTTTACTGAACTTCGCATATGCAAATCACGCTGGGGATACGGAATTACAATGTTATATTCTCGGAAGGTTCGTACAATTGCCTGGTTGAGCTCGTTGCGAATTTTGGGATAATCCTTAACATTGGGTATCCAGGAGCGCAACTGCATATTCCAAGACGAATCTCCAAACTCTATGAGGTGCACTTCGGGTTCGGGATTTTTCATCACATTGCTATTATTAACAGCCACTTCGTTGAGTGCTTTTAATACTGTATCCAAGTCTGAGTCGTACGAAACCCCGACATTTACATCCAGCCGGTAGGTGGGATCGCCATGCGAATAATTGATAACATCTTTGGATACGAACTCTGAGTTGGGAACCACAATAGAAATATTATTGACGGTCCGCACCATCGTCGAACGTATATTAATCTCGATTATATCACCCTCGATATCACTTACTACAACGCGGTCGCCTACGCTGATGGGGCGTTCGAAAAGAATAATAAGTCCCGAAATAAAGTTTGAGGTTACATTTTGTAACCCAAAACCAATCCCTACAGAAAGGAGTCCAAATATAACCGTGAGGCTACTCAGGTTAATCCCTACAAAATTAAAGGAAACAAGTACCCCAATAGTAATTATAACATACTGGGTAATTCGAGAAAGGGTATAACTCGTGCCTTCATCAATTTTGAAACGCTTGAATATTCTGCGGTTTATGGCTCGACGCGCAAAAATTCCTACGATAATAAAAAAGGTGAGAAGCAGAAAAAATATAAGTATGGAAGCCGTCGTTACCGGCGCTTCACTGATCGTAAACAGCTGAATATTTAAAACGTCGCGGATGTAACTAAAAATTTCCTCCCAAGTCATAGTACCAACAATTTAATAATAGATATATAAAAAGGGAGACTGTTAATGACTGACAGCCTCCCTTTATCAATATATAACGAAAAATGATTAATAAGCAGCTTATTAGTTATTTATTTGTAAGATCTTTTTCGTGGATAGTATAATCCCACAGCTTTTCTCCATCCGATCCATAGGTTTCAAGAACCAACCGGCGATTATCTTTGTCTCCTTCAACGTGCATCATCCCAAAGTTTTGATCCTTGTAAACCAACGTCCCATCTACGCGTTGTGGATTATCATATTCATCGGATTCATTCAGGTTTCCATAGGTCCCGCTGCTCAACGGAGAAGAGGTAAATTCATAAATAGGATAGGAATCCTCCCGATCTGTTTTCAACAGCTCGGTGAAGTGCCGATCTCCGGAAATAAATATAACCCCCGGAATATTATGCTTATTTAAAAAACTCAGGAGCTGCTCATATTCCTCACCATAGGCCACCAGCGACTCGTGATCGTTCATCTTGTTGGTTACCTGATTTCCTACCACTATAATCTTAAAGGTCGCATTACTGCCTACCAGGCTATCCATCAACCACTGCAGCTGCGCATCCCCAAAGAAGTCTTTACCTTCCTTTTTAAGCTGATTTGGTGCCCGGTGGTAGCGATCATCCATCAGAAAAAATTCAACATCATTGTATTTATATTTGGTAAATACCCCATCCGTTTCACCGGTTCCATATCCCGGATTTGCCCAATATCTCCTAAATATTTCCAACGCTTCCCGGCGCATGCGGTATGATCGATCAGAATTATTGGGTCCGTAATCATGATCATCCCATGTTGCTAAATTGATGGCATTGGCCAAGAGAGGCTGCATCTCCGGGGTATTGCGCGCATCCTGATAGCGATAATCCATCCGTTCCTTGGAATAAAAGTCAGGTTCACGGTAATAGACATTATCTCCCAACCACAACATCATATCAGGATCCTGTTTATGGATGTGCGTTAAAATTTTCGTTCCCTTTCCATATGGGGTTCCCGGACGGTCATACTCAGAATCGTTAATATAAAGGCAGGATCCCATAGCAACGGAAAAATCCGGTGCCGGCTTGCGCCACTGCCAAAGTTGTTGAGTCCTAAACTCCGTTTTATACGGTAAATCAACCTTTTCCCCATCAATAGTTAGCTCATATAGATAGGTCGTTCCATAATCCAAATCAGTGAGTTTAATTTGCGCAGTATTAGACTGTAGCGCCAAGGTTGAACTGTTGAATACTTGTTTGGGAGCTTCTTTTTGACCCTTCTTCCAATAGGTCAACTCAAAGGAGGTAGGTTTTGTCGTTTGTATCCACAGATTTGCTTCCTGCATCTCCACATGCCCCAACATAGGTCCCGCTTCTAATTTAGGTTCTTGTTGTGCCTGCGTGGAATGAGCTACAAGAAATAGCAGCACTACTAAAATCGATCGTAATATTTTTTTTGAATTACTCATACATCCAAATTGATTTGGGATTAAAAAGCTTGTCTAAGATTAAAAATAAGAGGCTCCATTAACTTTCGTTTTACCGTTGAATATACTTGATGATTGCCCTATTTTCATCATCACTTAATTTGGAAGCATTTAAATTTAATGAAAAACTATGCGCATCATAATTTTCGGTCCTCCTGGCGCCGGCAAGGGTACACAGGCCAAACTCATCAGTGAAGAATACGGAATTCCCCATCTTTCTACCGGCGAAATTTTTCGGTCTGCCATAAAAAATGAGACGCCGCTCGGTAAAGAAGTAAAAGCCATTTTGGATGAAGGAGACCTGGTTCCCGATGAAAAAGTAGTAGGTCTTGTAGAGGAAGAACTTAACGATGATAAATACAATGACGGATATATTTTAGATGGATTTCCTCGTACCGTTCCCCAGGCCCAAGCCTTCGATGAAATTTTAGAGAATAAAGGCAAAACCCTTGATGCCTTTCTACAGCTGGAAGTCCCCGAAAAAGAACTAATAGATCGCATATTAAGTCGCGGTGAAGGTCGCTCGGATGATTCTCCCGAAAAAGTAAAAAATCGCTTGTCGGTATACCGTGAAGAGACAGAGCCCGTACTAAATTATTATAAAGAACAGGACGTCGTTGAAAAAATTGATGGCGTCGGCTCAATTAAAGAGATATTTGCAAGAATTAAGAATACGCTGGATAGCTGATAATAACTGTTCCACATCTCAGGGTTTAAAAGATCCCTCTTAATTCTGTATGAAGGGGGATTTTTTATTTTAATAAATTTACACAAGTAGGGGAAAACCCGATCTCTTCTATAGTGCTTTCCCTGCATTCCTTCCTTTGTAAGGTGAATAACTTCATCAGGATTTTAATTATTCATCTTATTAAACCATTAATACCATGAAAAATACGATCGTCGGGGTTGCTATCATAACCGCATTATTTATATCAGGATGTACCACATCCGGAGCTTTCCTTTCAGGGAACCAAACCCAGGTAAATTTGGAACGGGCCAACTACAACATAACCGCTACCAATGTTTCGGGTTATTCTGAATCAGCCTATGTTTTGGGCTTTAGCTATTCTACCGGATTTACCACCAACACGTTTGCAATCGGACGTGTAGAAGGCACCGGCATGCTTTATAAGGAAGCACTGGAAGATCTGTGGATCAATTATGAAAAAGATAATGGTACTATTGACGGTAAGCGCCTTGCCCTCACCAACGTACGCTATGACACGGATATCCTAAACCTGTTTATTTATAGCAAAGTGATGGTAGGGGTACGCGCAGATATTATCGAATTCACTGACTAATCAGTTAATTATTTGTTTAAAGTATCTAAAATGCCAGGTGTTACATCCGTTATACGTTGTGCATCTACAAAGTTAGGAGCCCCGGGTCCATATACAAAAAGCGGTACGGCATTAAGCGTATGTGTTTTAATGGATAAATCTTCCACGTTACCATGATCGCTGGACAAGACTATAGTTGTATCTCTTGGCTTATTTCTAATCAAATGCCATAAAAAATGATCATAGGTTTCTAAAAACTGATTAGCCTTCTCCATTTCCTGGCTGTGCCCCGCTTTGTCAGTCAAATAATATTCATGCAACAACAGATCATAATACTCGGATTGTTCCAATAAGCGATCCGCGGCCTGCTCCGGGGATATTTGAGGTACGTCAATATTAAGGTGCTCCCGCCAGGCCTGTTGTGTTAACCCGGCAGTTAATGCTTTCCCTTCCTTCACTACACGGGCAGTATTCAGACGAATATCAGCACTTTTAGTCATTAAGGTTGTACAGCTCCAACGATTACGCTTTCTCGCCTTTTCAAAAAATATATCCGGATAAGCATTGATAAAGCTGCAGGACCTTCCTTGTTGTTTTGCTTTTATAAACAGGCTCTGTTCTTTTAAAAAAGGTTTTATACCTGAATGCGGGAAGGGGCCGAAGTGTTTTCCTATTTCATTGGGAGCATTTTGTCCCGTAAACAGGGCCGTCTGCCCCGTACCGCTTTGTGGTAATCCTTCTACATCTAAGCGGGCATCTACGAATTTAAACAAGTGGTTAGTTTGCGTTTGCTCGGCGGCTTTTTCAGTGAACTGCTGATCTCCGGCCATCGCCGAAAATCCCCGATAGGTAGATTGCGTAAAGGGGTTCGTATCCCCTGCTTTGCCAAGTCCCACCCCATCTATAAATAGAAAGATTACGGACATATTCATTAATCCATTAAAAAATCATGTCATCTTCATTCTATTTCAGCGTCTATTAATATGTCTTTTTACAGATCCTAAAACGATTACGAATGACACCTACTATATACCGATTAAAACTATACAGATTTTTCACCGTTCCATGACCAAAGTAACAGGCCCATCGTTGTGGAGCTGCACATCCATATAAGCACCAAAACGGCCGTTCTCAATATTGAGATCTGAATGCTTTTTAAAATACGAAATCATTTCCTCATACAGTTTTTCTGCTTTATCCGGACCCGCTGCCTCAAAATAGCTGGGTCGATTTCCCTGCTCATAATCTCCATATAATGTAAACTGAGGTACCACCAAAATTTCGCCACCAACATCCTGAACCGAAAGATTCATTTTCCCCTCGTCATCATCAAAGATACGCAACTTTAATGTTTTATCGGCCAGCCACTGTATTTGCTCTTTGGAATCATCTTCGTGCACCCCAACCAGTAACATCAACCCGTGACCAATCGCACCAATGCGCTCATTATTTACTGAAACACTCGCTTCGGATACCCTTTGAAGTACTATTTTCATATCTATGTATGTTAATAACCCTGTGGATAAGTATGTGTATAACTTCTTCTTAAAATAGATCGACCAAAACCAACAAAATTTCTCCACAGCTTTCAACAACAGAATAACATTTTCCACAAGTTATACAGTAAGATATTGGTGTCGATAACATTTTTTTCTTGACATGCACTTTTTAGTGAATTGTGGATAACTCATGATAAATTCTTCTAACTACTTGTTTTTATTACAATTTTTATCCACAAAATAATCCACATTCTTCTTTTAGCTAATTGAATATTGTGTGTTAAAAAGTTATCCACTTTTCCACACTAACTACTATGTACTACAAATATTATTTATTTAATACTATTAAGGGTTTCCGGTGGATAATGTGGAGAAATATTTCTTAAAAAGGAGAACCAAGTTGGCTATATTCATATCAGTTTGAAAAGCGAAATAAAATTCCCAGCTACCCGTAATGAGTAAAAAGAAATTTACCTACAAAGATGCCGGTGTTGATATTGAAGCCGGAGAGGAGATGGTTGAATCCATAAAAGGTCTCGTTAAAGAAACCCACAGTGATGCGGTATTACAGAATATCGGTGGCTTCGGCGGTTTCTTTCGTCCCGACTTGAACAGTTATGAGGATCCCGTATTTGTTAGCAGCGTAGACGGGGTAGGAACCAAGCTAATTGTTGCATTCAAATCCGAGAAATATGATACAGTTGGCCAAGACCTGGTAAATCATTGCGTCAATGATATTGCCGTTTGTGGCGCGGATCCCCTGTTCTTCCTCGATTATTTTTCGACCGGAAAGCTGGAGCAGGACGTAGGTTACCAGGTGGTTAAGGGATTTGCTGAGGCCTGTAAAGAAAATGGCGTAGCGTTAATTGGCGGGGAGACTGCCGAAATGCCGGATATTTACAGTGAGGGAGAATTTGACCTGGCGGGAACCATTGTGGGGATGGTAGACCGCGAGAAGGTAATTGACGGTTCGGATATTGAGAGAGGTAACGTGTTACTGGGATTTCCGAGCACCGGCCTGCATACCAACGGTTACTCTTTGGCCCGAAAAGTACTGTTTTCGAAATACGAAGTAACCGACCATGTAGACGAACTGGGGAGCACCGTGGGAGATGCCCTGCTTTCGGTACACAAGTCATACCTCCCTGTTATTCGAAAACTACGGGATTTAGATGGTGTAAACGGCTTTTCACATATAACCGGCGGCGGCATTATCGGGAATACAAAGCGCGTAGTACCGGACAAACTAACTATTAAGTTAGATTGGGATGCATGGGAGCGACCCGCTATTTTTGAACTGATTCAGGAGTTGGGGAACGTTCCCGAAGATGACATGCGGGCGACCTTTAACCTGGGGATTGGACTTATTGCCATTGTGGATCCGGAGACCGCTGGTGAAGTAAAAAAAGTAGCCGCCGAGATGGGTGAGGAAATCATTGAGATGGGTATGATAAGCTAAAAGAAGGCAGCCTTTTAGTACACATAATATGCATTATGTGTATTAGCCCTACCCCTATTTATACACATAATATTATTAAAAGCATGTCTTAAATTACTTTATGGGCTATTTTGAATATTATGAGTACAATAGATAGTATTTGAATGATATGTATAAGACTAGGTTAGGCCAAATAATCCAATTCATGAATTATAGCAAAAGAGTAATTGCTTTTATTGATATTCTTGGCTTCAAGAAAATGATTCAAGAAACAACTGATAGCCATGGCCAAGACAATCCAGAAAAAATAGATGAGGTTTATAATTGCTATAAAATCATTGAAAATGTATTAGATGTTGGTGATACAGTTGAACTTGGAATAGATAAAATAGAACGGGGTGACAAAAGAATTTCAATTTTTTCTGACACAATTGTTATCTCATTTAATCTTAAAACAGAAGGAGAAATATTCTACACTCTGCTGAATTTGCAGCTTTTAATTATCAACTTCATTGACAAAGGCATTCTTTGTCGAGGAGCAGTAGGATTTGGAAAACTTATCCATGATGAAAATATAATATTCGGACCAGCACTAGTATCAACCCATCTATTAGAAAGTAAGGCAGCCCTTTACCCAAGAATAATATTAGATCGCAAAATCATAGAATTAGCAACACGACATCAAGATGAGATCAATGCTCAGGAAGATCAAGAATACATCATGAATGAGCTTCTTAGCAAAGATACTGATGGGATGTTTTATGTTGACTATTTTGCTAAAACTATGGCAGAATTTGATGAACCAATAATTGGATTCCCTAAATATGTAAAGAAACTTGCAGATGTAATACGTAGTGGAATGAGAGGCTCATCACATTTTTCTAAGGCTGACTTAAGAATCAAATTCAGTTGGATGAAAGAAAAATATAATTCTATGATAAATGACATAAGGCAAGGGAACTTTATAGAAGAAGTGGAGCAAAGACATGGATCTGAAATTGCCGATGTATATCGAGATTTAAATATTATTGGAAAATAATTTGGCCTAACCCCTTTAAAAAGGAAAATGTCAAGCAGACAGTCCTCACCTACATCTAGCTACAGCATTTCAATAAATCCTAGGTTCAAACCTATCGCTGGCAACCGGTATCGTTGATCACGTTCGGATTACCTGCCGGCATCCAAACCCCTTTTCGGGCTTATTCTCCATCAATGGACAGAGACTGTAGCATTCACAATGCCACTATCCCAGATCTTTAACCGGCCAGCCAACCGATGTCCCAATCCCGCGCACGGGCTCAAAGTCCCTCTTAGGCGTTCGGGCTTATCGGTTGGGGCCAGCAGGTTTGGGAAGCAGCCCTTACTGGCTGCCCCTTAAATCCTTTATACTCCTGGTCTTTCGTCAGCATATGCCAGACGCCTTTGGCCAACTCCTTAGCGACCACGGCTCGGGCCGACCACTTCGACGCTTAATCTTGCGATAAAATTTCTTTACCACTTTGTAATGGGTATAAGCAGAGACGGCCGCTTGGCCAAAGGCTGCTCGTAAGTACCGGTTCCCATCCTTGTTTCCTGACTTATGGCGATGGGATCCGCCGCTGTCTTTGGCCCCTGGTACCAGCCGACAATAACTGGTAAATTGCTTGGCACTGGGGAATCGGGTGATGTCCCCGATCTCTGCCAGGATTGTCCAGGCACCTACCTTTCCAAGCCCCGGCACAGCCATGAGCCGCTCGGCCACTTCTCCGAAGGGAACTTGTCGCTCGATTTCTTCTTCTATCCGATGGATGTGGGACTGCAACTGGCTCATTTGCTCAATTAACAGCCGGGCCTGCAGGTTTGCGGCTGGTGGCAACTGTGAGCCAAGCCATTGTTGTAATTGGTTCAGCTGGCGCCACTGATTTCCACTGATCTGCACGTTGTATTTGATGGCTTGTCCCCACAACGCGGACTGCAATTTGCCCCGCCATTGGACCATCCGGAGGCGTCCGTGGGTCAGCTCCCGCAACTCTCGTCGGTCGTGTTGCACCTGGTAGGCCTCCGGTATAAGGTCCGCGCTGAGTAGTTCCGCCAGGGTTTTCGCATCCACAGTATCCGTCTTTACTTTCGCATAGCTGATGGCCTTGACCATCTTCGCGTGGGCCAGCCTCAGATCTACGCCATTGGCTCGACACCAGTCCGACAACCAATACCAGTTACTAGTGCATTCGACTACGGCCTTGATGGGCCCATCAAATGTATTAAAAAAATCTTCCAACGCTCGCTGGGAAGTCGGCAACTTGGCCTCCCGGATCACTTCTCCGTTGCTGTTAATTGCTACAATTACCATATTATTAGCGTGAAGATCTATTCCTACATAGGTCATGGAGTCCTCCTTGGATTAGTTAGGGTTGATACTCTCTAATCTAAGTGAGGACTTCCTTTTTGGAAAGATCCTGCGCATTAACGCGGACGTGCCTCGCCATCACTTGCCAGATTTTGGCTTTTTAGCTTTCCGTCATTATTTATTTAATCAACATTATATTGCACGCCGGTTATGCGCAATATCGTTATAGAACATGTCAGATTTCATTTATAATAATTTCATATGGTTCTCTGTGTCGGCAATAAGTGTTTCGCTTATAGCTCTTATCGTGGGGATGCTTTTTACTGTCAAAGAAGAAAAAACAAAACAAATTGCTAAAGCTATCCTTGTTTTTTTAGCACTTGTAGCATTAGGCATGTCTGATAATATAAAGCACCTAAATTTTGTTGGTTTTGCCCATGCATTAATAGCATTTGTAATTACTTTTTTTGCAACTAAACATTTCCGAACGCAAGTGGCTTACCTACTTTGGGTGCCCTGTTTACTGATAGCAATCCTTTTGATTTTTAATCTATTAAATACTGGTATAGGGCTTGAGCTATTTGGGCGCTGGAATTAATGTTCTATACCCCGCGCATTAAGTGGGACGTGCCTCGCCGTTGGCTTCCGGTTTCAATTTGGTCAGTTTCCGTAGTACATTTTTAAGCAAATTCGGCGTCATTTTGCACGCCCCTTATGTGCAATGTCGTTATATTTTTAAACTTTAAATTAAATACTTCATCATGTTAGAATTTATAGGTGGTCTTCTCGTAGATCTAAGTCTTTTCGGTGGTATAGCCCTATTTGGGATGAGCTTTTTCAAAAAGTTTAAAAAGCATCAATCCAAAATTATTATTACCAGTGTAGTTCTACTCGTAGTTTGGATTGTATTTATTGATATGGCAGCTCTTTCCGAAGCATTCCAGCAAGGCGTTGAAGCAGGCAGGGGTAACTAACAAAAACTGTTTAAAATATAACCCGCATTTAGGGGACGCACCTCGCCTGGTCTTGCTAGTTTTTGGCTTTTTAAATTCTCGTTCATTATTTATCAACTCAACATTTTGTCGTGCGCATCATATGCGCCAGGTCGTTAGCCGTATTAAATATTCCCTTCTTATATACTTTTTTGCTTTTTATTTCGTATTCTTATGTTAATAACATAGTAAGAACATAAAGCAACAATATTATGATTAAGAAACTTCAAAAAATCGGTAACAGTCGTGGTGTCTTACTCGAAAAAGCCCTGCTTAAGCTGTTGAAGGTAGAAGATGATGACCAAGTTGAAATCATCCCACAAGATGAAGGACTTTTGATTAAAAAAGTTGATGCAAAGTCTGCTTATCAAGAAGTCAGCAAGAAGCATCGTAAATCCTTAGATAAACTGGGTGAATAATGAAAGAGCCTTCCTTTCTAACTATGGAAGACATTTTATTCATCCATGAGCAAGAGATTCAAAAAGCAGGTGGCGACCCAGGTATACGAGAAGAACAAGACGTCCAAGCTTGCGCGGATGCTTCTAAAGCAAGTTTTGATGGAGAGTATCTCAATGACCTATTCGAAATGGCGGCCAGCTACATCATTTGTTTAACGATCCGGCATCCATTCGTCGATGGAAATAAGCGAACGGCCTTAGCCTCTGCCTTGACTTTTTTGTATCTCAATGGATATGAAGTTGAGGAATCTTATGATCTGGAACTTGCAGACTTGGTCTTAGACTTTCTGTCAAAAGACATTTCCAAAGAGGAAGTTACCAAACATCTAAAAGAGAATGCTATAGAAAAATAGTAAGTACGGCTAACCAAGGCATTAACGCGGACAGGCCTCGCCAATTCTTTGCTCCTCTTGGTTTTACGCATCTTCTTCCGTTAGTTGCTATTTCAACATCAATACTTGCGCCGGTTATACGGTTATGGTCAAGATTGTTACCTATACCAACCCAAACTCAATTTCAATGAAGAAGCTATTTCTATCATTCACAATTATTTTTCTTTCGTTCTCTTTAAGTTTCGGGCAAACTTCCCTAAAGGGCGGTATAAATGGAGCCGGATCAATTAACAAAGGTTTTTGGGGACTCAATCCCAATTTGGTAATCGAACATAATCTTTTCGGCGATTTAAATGCAGATTTTAGATTAAACGGATTCGTCGATATCGGACCAAATGAAAAAATATCCGGAGTTGATGTTAAAGATTATCACCGAAGTCTTTATTCTGATTTAGGTATAAGTTATAAGCTTATTAACCGAAAAGTGGATTGGAGTATTGGTGGCGGCGGATCTTATCAAATCGGTGTAGAAAAATATGTTTCTGGTGCGGGCTGGACAGGTGATTGGTTGGATTTTTATGAAACAGAGAAGACGAATTTTTCCAGATTTGGCCTATTCTTAAAGAATACCATTAGCTTTGGAGAAGCTGTAAGTTTTAATCTGACTGTATATAGATTCGACTTTTGGGGCGAATACGTAAGTTTTGGACCCTCGTTTCATATTAACTAACTGGTTGGATTAAATCAAAAATGTCAATTATAGGGATATATCCTGCCTCCTAAATCAGGCCTTGGGTAAAAAAGGAAACGTACTTCAATTTAATAGCTTTTTAAGAGTTATTATTCCTGCCAGCATTAACCCTCCTCCGATTAGGTATAAAGGTTATTATTAACCAATTGACTATACCATCTTGTGAAAGCTATTTAATATCGAATATAGTTACGGCTTGATGCCCTTCTCCGGACGGAATTAAATTTTATTATTACAGATACTTTTTTGCCTATAGTGACAGAAGTTGTTAAATCAAGGTATTTGACCCCGATTCTTGTATTAGAAAATTTTAATATAGATATTTGGGGAAATTAGTTGGCTAACAAACAAACATATCCCATTACTCCTTTAAGGAGTTCATATTAACAAGAGAAAAAAATCATAGTTATGCATAAGTATACCCCAATCGTATGTTCATTAATGCTCATTCTATTTGTCGCCTGTGGTGGTGATGATAGCCCCACCAATTCAAATCCTGATACAGAACCAACGGTTACCAGTGGTACGCTCGACTTGACGATATCCTCAACGGGCAGCGATATTGACGAGGACGGTTATGTACTCTCAATCAATGATACCAGTAGTCAAAACGTGCAAACTGATGAAAAGGTAACCATCAACGATTTGTCGGAAGGAAATCATCAAGTAGAACTAAGTGATTTATCAAAAAACTGTTCGGTGAGTGGAAGCAACCCCAAAACTATTTCAATTACGGCCGGGCAGACAAGCAGCAACACCTTTTCGGTAAATTGTAAAGATATCCTGGAGAATGAAATTGTATTTCACAGTGACCGAGATGGGGACTTTGAGATATTTGTAATGAATGCAGACGGTTCAAATTCCCGGCAGATTACAAATAACACTTACCGAGACCAATACCCCGTAATTTCCAATGACGGTATGCAAATAGCCTTTACAAGCAGCCGCAATGGGGCTGACAGTATTTACGTAATGAATGCTGATGGTTCAAATATTAAGCCAGTAACCGATTATTCTCCCTCCCAGGGAAACCCGACTATCCCCAGCTGGTCGGACGATGACGAAAAGCTTGTATTCTCAGGTGTTTACCAGGTAAATGTCGATGGTAGCAATAGAAAACATATTCAAAGCGGTTTTGAACCTGACTATTCGCCCAGTGGCAGTAGAATAGTAATGACAGATGAGTATCTTCTTTACACAATGAACTATGACGGAACCGGGATGAAACAGTTAAATACCTACAACAGTGCTGTTGATACTGTTTACTATCCCCGGTGGTCTCCTGACGGGAGTAAATTTGCGGTATCTCAACTCGTGGATGGATATTACAACATCTATACTCTTAATAGCGACGGTACTGGGGGGACTTATATATATGGCCAAAAATATGATGAAGAGTTATTTCCCAGCTGGTCGCCTGATGGGAAATATCTGATATTTGAGACAGATCGTGATCATGATACGGAAATTTACAGGATCAATTCCGACGGATCAGGTACCGTTACCAACCTTACAGCAAATCCTGCTGAGGATGGTGGAGCCTATTGGAGCCCGGTGAAGTAAGGATTAGTGAATAAATAACCCCTCTCGTTGAAGCCTCACATCTGTTAATATGTGGGGCTTTATTTTTTTATTCCCTACCCATCTGAGATGTTGAATACCTGATCCCGTTTTGGGTTTATTTTTGCTAATACTTGGCTTTTTAGCTTTCCAATTATTATTTATAAATCTGATAATTTATGGGGTAGCTTCTACGCTAAGAAATCTATTCCCTAATGCTAATAAAATAAATTTCTTTATAGAGAGAGTAATTATGAAACCCTTTAAACTGAACGTTGATACCAACACGGTTTATATACGAATTATTCGTTTTATAGGGACACTAATGCTTGGGTTTTTTATAGGAGCTATCGTCTTTGTGTATAAATATGAGGGTGTGATTGATTGGATAAGTGCATTCACCGGTATTGCCTGTAGTCTGGCTTTTGCTTTTTTTCCAGGTATAGCCGGCAATCAAGCTCTTGTTATAAATGATGAAGGTATTTTCCTAAAAAATCACAGTACGATTTGGGGCAAAAGGGAATATAATTGGTCATCGGTTAAAGCTGTTGAAGTGAAAAAGAACCGAATTGAACTAACAAAAGATGCAGGATCCACTGTTAAAATAAAACTTCCGGTTCATACAGAAAACCAAATAGAACGGTTAAAAAAGTACCTTCAACAATTAAGCAGGGCCAAGGAAATTGCTTATAAGTCGTAGCTTTGGGTATCGTCCCATGGATAGGTTCTGCCGTTTGCCCAGATCGAGAATAATTAATTTTAACCCATATTTATGTGTCAAAGAGTTTTAGTGACCGGAGCAACAGGAAATGTGGGTCAAGAAGTTGTTTCGGCACTGCAGGCTTGTCATCCCAAAACGACCATTCGAATAGCTACAAGGAGTACCGAAAAAGGTTATCTTAATGAGTCGGAACCCGAATCTGTATATTTAGACTTTCAAAATCCTGATTCATTTTCTTCTGCTGTTTCCGGGTGTAGTTCCATTTTTTTGTTGCGGCCACCGTCTATATCTGATACAAAGAATACTCTTAATCGATTCATTTCGACTGCAAGAAGCAGAGGTGTTCAACGCATAGTATTCCTGTCGGTAGCGGGTGCAGCAGACAATAAGTTAGTACCGCACCATGCGGTAGAGCAGCAACTTCGGAAGGGACCCAACGACTGGATTATTTTGCGACCGGGGTTCTTTGCCCAAAACTTGGCTTCGGCATATCGGGATGATATTATGGAAGACAACAGACTATACTTACCGGCCGGTAACGGAAATATAGCTTTTGTTGATTTGCGGGATGTCGGAATAGTTGCGGCTCAAATGCTTACTTCTATAAATAAATATTCCGGTGAAACATATACTCTAACAGGACCCAGAAAATACACGTTTTACGAGGTTGCTGATATCTTAAGCAGGAATATAGGTCGAGATATTGAATACATCCCGGCATCGATACCTGGATATTTATATCACCTGTTGGTGAGAAAAAAGCTGGGGATCATGCAGTCGCTTGTTCAAACCATGCTTCACACAGGGTTAAGGTTTGGACAGGCGGAAGAGGTGGATCCCACGCTTGGGCATCTTTTAGATAAAAGGCCAAATACTGTTGAAAGCTATATTGAAGACCACGTACATATTTGGGAAGAATAGCATAACAAAATAAACTGTGAATTAGGCAACCACCCCCTTCTTTTTATAATTTTTTTGGTTTCCATCCTAAGCTATAGTACTCATTTACCCGTCGGTACTTATACCTAATTGGTTGATATTATTATATTTATGGATTATATAAATTGTCTCTAATTCCGGAAAATGCTATCTACAAGTTCAATCTTAATATAATAGCAGAGAAGAAATATGGGTAAAATAATAATAAGTATTATGGGAGTGATTCTACTGTTTTGCACAACGGTTGTTACTGCGCAAGATATGGAAGATGAAAAACAGGTTTTTGTTGTTTACAGCATGACACCTGAAAATAACAATATAAGTCAGTTTGAGACTGCCTGGATGGAACACAACCAAAATTTTCATCAAGAGTCGCCAGTATTAGCTTTCTTTTTTGAATCGGGTCCTTTTGGCGGCACCTACCAAGGTGTTGAAGGGCCGTTAACCTGGACCGGCCATGAGAATGTGGAATACACGGACGCTCATGGAAAGGATTGGCTGGATAATGTGCAGCCGCTGCTGGATGGTCCTTTGAGAGTAGAATGGTGGAGCCATATGAGTAAATATGAGCAAAATCCATCGGAGCAACTAAATGAAACAGCTATGATAACAACCTATTCCGTTAAGAATGGAGAAATGGCTCGTTTTCAACGAATGTTGGACGACTGGTACGAAGCGAATACCGACCAAGATCATGATGGTCGTTACAATGTCTATCAGCGACAGTTACACGGAGAAAATCAAATAGCGATTATCAGTTCTATGGACAGAGGTCTTGCAGAACTTGATGATGACAATGAATTTCAAAAACGCTATGTACAAACACATGGTGAAGGTACTTGGCAATTGTTTTTGGATGATTTCGATTTAAGCGTATCAAAAAGCGATGTATCATTGCGAAGTAGGCTGGCGGATATCAGTACTCAACAGAATTAAGTAGTTAAACTGTATTTTTAAGAGCCCGTCGATACTTCTTGGCGGGCTTTTTTAGTGTGGACCTTGTTCTTTTTTATACAGTTATCAAATAAACATTGAGCATGTATTCGAAATTGTATTGACTTGGATAAAGGTAACAGTAGTTTACATATTAATAGGAGTAAGTCACACGGTGTTTTTAGGGATTTTATGAGCAGAGATCCAAAGTACAAGATGGCAGACACCCATAATTAATTGAGGTAAATTTGGGGCATTTTGCGTTATATTTGTAAATAGTAAACTGATGAATCCAAAGACGACATTACGAGCTATCAAGCTCATTCATACGTTGGTCTGGGCGTTTTTTGCCGGATGCATTGTGGCTATTCCAGTGTATGCATGGATGGGTAGTATTAGGATTGCATGGATACTTTGCGCTGTTGTATCTTTTGAAGTCTTGATTTTGGCAGTAAATAACTGGAAATGTCCCCTTACCCCTATCGCCGCTCGGTATACCGAAAATCGGGAAGACAATTTTGACATCTATCTACCGCTATGGATGGCTCGTTATAACAAAGAAATTTTTGGCAGTCTATATGTGATAGGGATTATTTACACCGCAATCAGGTGCAAGATTGGTTGAGTTAATTTAATTATAGTAGTGATGAAGCAATTGGCTTGATCAAAGAATGGATTTTTTGGTACACTTCTTTGATACGTATCACTTACGTAGTATGCCAGATGCTAAGAGTCTAAATAACTATTCATAAAAACATAAATTTAACAATGTCTCTTAAGATGAACACCTCTTTTGTAAAAAAGTTAACGGTTCTGGTAATGTTATTGGGAGTTACCGGAGTTGCTTATGCTCAACACAACATGCATCAAAAAGGCACGCCGCTTACTGAGCCCGGGAACGATATTTTTGGGACGATTCAGGAGGTAGTGCAAAAGCTTGAAGCTAATCCTAATACCGATTGGGAACAGGTTAATTTAGAGGCCTTGCGTCAACACCTGCTTGATATGAAGGCTTTTACAGAAGACGTGGAAGTAGTTTCCAGGGAAGAGGTTGAAAATGGCGTTGAAATTAAGGTTCAGCCCAATACAGAACGTGCGGAGGAAGCCCTAAACAGATTGCTTAAAATGCATCCAACTATGCTTAAAAAGGAGAAAGGCTGGGACATACAGGCCGAGCAGAATGAAGGTGATTGGATTGTGAAGTGCACAACTGATATTGCATCCGAAGTGAAAAAAATTCGAGCACTGGGATATATTGGGTTATTGGCCGAGGGAGCTCATCATCAACGTCATCACTGGATGATTGCAACGGGACAGATGAACATGGAAAATTAGTGATATGCCCCAACAGATTATTTTTGAATTTAATAAGGATGTCAGCCTGCAAAATTGGAAAACGGTAGATGATGTGGTGATGGGTGGTCGTTCGCGGGGTAAAATCACCCTAAGCCCAGAGGGATACGGGCTGTTTAGCGGAACCATATCGTTGGAAAACAACGGAGGTTTTTCCTCAGTACGTTATTTACCAGCTGACCTTGAAGTAAATCCCAAGAATAAAATAAGAATGCGGCTAAAGGGCGATGAAAAGCGATATCAGTTTCGCGTCAAACATGATCAGCAGGCATCCCACTCTTATATCTCTTATTTTGAAACTACCAGTGAGTGGCAGGATATTACCATGTTACTCAATGATTTATATCCTACTTTTCGCGGCCGCCGATTAGACCAGCCCAACTTTCATCACAAGACTATTCAAGAGCTCGGCTTTTTGATCGGCAATAAGAAGGCCGAGGATTTCGAGCTGCTAATTGATAAGATTGAATTAATTTCTGGCTGATCCTCCTACCTTTTTCGGGCTTGCTATATGCTTTCTGTACTATCGGGCATTGCTGCATCCCACTGGCGGACTCTAATCATTTTTTCATCTTCAAAAGTAAATTCCTCAAAGAGGTGCTTTTTCATCACGCTGCCGTCTTTTCTATAGACCACTTCGCGGCTGTCGACAAAAATGCGAACTTGGTTGCTACCCGTAATCTTTACAGGAATAACAGCATCAATATCCCAGCTTAGAGAATCTGCCGAGGCAAAGAACCCAGCCATGTCAGCCTGTGTTAGCGCAACTTCTACTCCTTCAACGCTACGCATCATGACTGTATCTGCTGAATATGACCAGAGTGCTTCGGCATCCATGCGGTTGAAGGCTTCCGCCATATCCATAAATATTTCATCCTCATTGCCCGTAGCAATAGTAAATTCATTCCCCTTATATTCACCTGTTGTAATGATCCCGTTAGAGGCTCTTTCGTTATTACTGTTCTGCGGCTGGCATGCTGTTACCAGCAAAACAGACGCTAATATTCCGCTCATTATTGATAAATATTTCATAGCTCCCCGTATATTTATGATTGATTAAAAAAGAAGTAACGCATTTTTAGGGTATCTTCCTATTATGAGCTGGTAATTGGTAGCACACTGTATTGGAACGGAGAGATAAATAATCCTACCTTCAACCCCGGCAATGAATAAATGTTTACTCCTTAGGTATATATTGATGAGAATAATACTGTTTATACTCCTGTTTGTATTCACCGTTCAGCCTGTACTCTCCCAGTCTGTTGATCGCGTATTTGAGGAAGTGGTAAAAAAAGAAAGCCATTTCGAAATACACCTAAGTGACGGTACCTATCGCCTTCAGTTTTATACGCCGAATATTATTGAGACTTCATTTATTCCTGATGGGGAAACATTTCAGGAGGCATCGCATGCCGTAGTGTTAGAACCACAACAGGTTCCCGTTGATGTTTCTCAAACTGATTCTTCATTGGTTTTGCGATCAAAGGGCATAACAGCGCGGATCCAAAAAGTACCTTTTCAAATTACTTATTACCGTGGGAATGAGCTGATGATTAGGGAGAGTGGCTATAGGAGAGATTCCCTTAAAACGATACAGTTTCAGATTACCGAAGAGGAGGCTCTTTATGGCGGGGGTGCCCGGGCTCTGAATATGAGCAGAAGGGGGCACCGGCTGGAGTTGTACAATCGAGCGCACTATGGATATGGAGATAGAAGTGAGCTGCTCAATTATACCATGCCTGTGGTATTATCGTCCAAACAATACTTGCTGCATTTTGATAATGCTCCGATAGGCTTTTTGGATCTGGATAGCAATAATAACAATACTCTGGCCTATGAGACCATTAGCGGGCAGATAACTTACCAGATAGTTAGTTGTAATTCGTGGTTAAATATTATAGATAACTTTACCGATCTTACGGGTAAACAGCCGATGATACCGCGCTGGGCCATGGGAAATTTTTCCAGTCGATTTGGATATCACTCACAGGAAGAAGTGTTGGAAACGGCTCAGCTTTTTAGAGACGAACAAATTCCGATGGATGCAATCATCCTGGATCTGTTTTGGTTTGGCAAAGAGATGAAAGGAAATATGGGTAACTTAGCCTTTCATGCTGATTCGTTCCCAAAGCCAAGGCAGATGATTGACGAACTGCGCGAAGAACACGTTGAGACTATTTTAATAACCGAGCCATACGTGCAAACAACCTCAAAAAGATGGGATGAAGCCGTTGCAAATGACGTGCTGGCTAAAGATTCGTTGGGCAATCCGTTAACATTTGAATTCTTTTTCGGCAATACCGGGATTATCGATGTTTTTGATGAGAAGGGCTACAACTGGTTTAAGAATATTTATAAAGATTTACTGAGCATGGGCGTTACGGGAATGTGGGGCGATCTTGGTGAGCCTGAAGTTCATCCATCCGAAGCCGTTCACGCCACGGGTACCGCGGATGAAGTCCACAATATTTACGGACATCAATGGGCAAAGTTGGTAGATGAGGCGTTTTATGAGTACGATCCGGATATGAGACCCTTTATTTTGATGCGTGCCGGCTATTCGGGGTCGCAGCGCTTTGGCATCATTCCGTGGACGGGTGATGTGGCTCGCAGCTGGGGCGGTTTGCAAAGTCAACCCGAAATTTCGCTGCAGATGGGAATGCAGGGCATTGGCTATATGCACAGCGATCTGGGCGGTTTTGCGGGAGATAATCTGGATGACGAGCTTTATGTGCGGTGGATGCAGTACGGGGTATTTCAACCGATTTATCGTCCCCATGCACAGGAAGCGGTACCCAGTGAGCCGGTCTTTCGGAGCGACAGCGCCAAGGCTTTATCCAAGAAAGCGATTGAATTGCGTTACCGGTTATTGCCGTATAACTATCACTTGGTGCATCTGAATCATAAAACCGGGGCACCGTTGATGCGGCCACTTTTCTTTGAGGAGCCCGAGAATGAAAAACTATTCAACTATGATAACGCCTATTTGTGGGGGGATGATTTTTTAGTGGCTCCAATTGTTAAATCCGATAAAAAGCAAAAGGAGGTCTATTTTCCGGAAGGATCGAACTGGTATAATTTCTATACCGATCAAAAATTTGAAGGTGGACAAGTGGCGACAGTAGCTGTAAATGATACGACTATTCCCACCTTTGTCCGCGGCGGAGCTTTTATCCCAATGACAAAATTAAGACAACATGCCAAAGCATACAGTGGCAGAAATCTTACGCTCCACTACTATACCGATGCATCGGTCGACCAATCGAATTCGGAGATGTATAATGATGATGGTCTTACAAGAGGTGCTGTAGAAAAGGACAAGTATGAGCTACTCACTTTTGAGGCGAATCAAAGTAAGGATGTGTTAAGGGTTACGCTGGAGGCCAACATTGGAAAGAACTATTCAGCATCAGAGAAACAGATTAAGCTGGTGATTCATAATCTTAGAGATCGTCCCCGGCAAGTAAAGCTTGATGAAAACGTAATTTCGACTAATTGGAATGAAAGCAATAATAGATTAGAAATCCCGGTCGAATGGAATACCAAAGAGAATATTGCTATCACAGTATCGTGGAATGAATAGGTGGTTGTTATGATCGATTTTATTATGGGTTTTGTGACGGGTGTATTTATAATGCTTTTATTTATCCAAGTTACGACCAAGAGAACCATAACGCTTAATGGGGCAGTACCAAAGTCTAAAAATCCAAGTCGATTTCGCCGATATACTTTGCTGTATGTTATTGGCTGTATAGCTTCTGTACTGGTAATAATGTATACATAACGAAAAGAAATTGTATCCTGTAAAACCCCTGTGGTTGTTAATAGGTCTTTTTAAGTCATAATTATTGTTCTGAAATAGAATTTTGCGTAATATTTTTCGCTCAGTAAAAAATCCACTCTTTGAAAAATCTATTAACTAATTTTTATCTGGATGAAATATGTATTTTTGGGCATAACTATATGCCTTTTGATAGGTTGCAAATCGAATGATAAACTCAAACCGGGAAACTGGGCTGGATCACTAAGTCCGATGAATCATCCGGAAATGGAGAATCCTCTTACCTATGATGTTTCGTACGTTAATGGGAAATTATCAATAGATATTATGGGTCCCGACAGCACGGTGATGGAAACGCGGGATCCACGCGTACAAAATGATACCCTCTATTTTTCTTTTGAGGAGCCCGAAGAGCAAGTGCTACTAACTTGCAAAATGGCTGATAAAGGAAATCATACATTTGCGGGAAGGTGCACTGATGAATCCGGGAAGTGGGCTTATTTTAGGATGCGTTATCCAGAGACTGGCAGTTAATAATTCTGACTGAAAAAGAGTTAAATTACATGCTATGCTTAAATTTTGGGATATCACGATGATATCGTATCTATCATGAGACAAGTTCATCTTTAAAAAGCGAGATATGGAATCTCTAATATTATTACACGGTGCGCTGGGAACATCAAAACAATTTGATTTTATATTCCCGCTGCTTAAAGAACATTTTGACGTACACCGTATCAATTTTGAAGGCCATGGTGAAGCAGGTCCGACAGAAAGTACTTTTCGGATTTCCTACTTTGTTGAAAATGTGCTGGGGTATATGGATGAACACAGGTTGAAAAAAGCGAACTTTTTTGGATATAGTATGGGCGGTTATGTTGCCCTGTCCTTGGCAAAAGATTATCCCGAAAGAGTTAAAGGAGTATCAACGCTGGGTACCATATTACAATGGAATGAAGAGATAGCAGATAGAGAGAGCAAGTACCTGCATCCGCAAAAGATGAAAGAAAAAGTTCCTCACTTTGTTGATAAGCTAAAAGATAAACATCTGTCAGGTTGGGAACGGGTAGTGAATAACACTCGGGACATGTTACAGTATTTGGGTGTCCATCCTAGCATTGAAATAGATGAATGGAAACAGATCGATTGTCCCATTAGATTTCATATTGGGGATTCCGATACAACAGCCGGGCTTGAGCAAACTATAGCAGCCTATAGAAAAACAGATAATTCAGAGATGATGGTCTTGCCTGGGACCGGGCACCCTATTCATGATGTGGAAAAAGATTTGCTGGTGCATTCGTTGAGGCAATTTTTTACAAACATTGAAAAGTCGCATCTTAATAATCGTGCTCAAAAGACGAATGGAAGTAACAATTAATTTTAATATAGGTTTGTAGTATTAGAACCCAATAAAAGGGATTGGTTATGAAAAAATTTACAATAGTTATACTCTCGATGTTAATAATGTTTTGCTGGATTCAGCCCTTACAGGCTCAGGAATCCAACAACTTTAAAGATCAATTTAGCAGGCATTTTGATTATGCTTCGCGTGTACTTTCGCTGGCCAAAGCAATGCCCGCGGATAAATATTCCTGGGGCCCAGAAGAAGAGGTGATGACTGTAGAAGAAGTGTATACTCACATCGCACGTTATAACTTTTATTACCTGGAAAGCTCACTTGGCATTCCGGCGCCCGATGATGTGGATATAGATAATATTGAGTCGATAACGGGCAAAGAAAATGTGGTGTCAATTCTGGAGCGTTCCATTGAGCATGTCAAAGAATCAATGAAAGAAATGCCCATCTCCAAGCTGCACGAAGAAACAATGATGTACGGGCGAACCGTCAATGGTCAAGCGGTGTTGATGCAGCTGATTACCCACAAAAGTGAGCACGTGGGTCAGTCAATTGCCTATGCGCGAATGAATGGCATTGTTCCGCCCTGGAGTGAGTAACGAGCTACATCGTTCGTTACTCATGATGCATCGATCAAACCTTCTTAAACACTACAATCCCGTTGTGACCGCCGAAACCGAAGGTATTGCTCATTGCAACATCCACCTGTTTTTCTCTGGCCTCATCCCGAATAATATCCAGTGAGGATGGAATGTCCTCATCAATATTTTCGGTATTGATAGTTGGTGGGATTACATCATCATTAATTGCTTTGATGCTGGCAATAGCTTCAATAGCTCCGGCAGCACCGAGCAAATGCCCCGTCATTGATTTTGTAGCTCCAATCGTTAAGTGATCAGGTGATTCGCCGAATACATTTACTGCTGCTTTTATTTCACTGATGTCGCCTACTGGCGTAGAAGTTGCGTGGGTGTTCAGGTAATCAACGTCCTCGGCATTGAGCTCGCTATCATTCAGTGCCTGTTTCATTGCCGCAGTAGCCCCTTTTCCTTCGGGATGCGTGGCCGTCATATGGTAGGCATCGGCCGTCATGGCCGCACCGGTAACTTCGGCATAAATGTTGGCGTCGCGCTCCTTGGCGTGTTCATACTCTTCCAAGATAAGAGTGGCTGCTCCTTCACCCATCACAAAACCGTCGCGGTCTTTATCGAAGGGACGAGAAGCACTTTTAGGATCCTCGTTGCGCTGCGACATAGCGCGCATGGCCGAAAATCCGCCAAAGGAAGCTTCGGTAATACCTGCTTCAGAACCGCCGGTGATCATAACTTTAGCTTTGCCCCACCGGATATAGTTAAGCGCATCCATGATGGCCGTATTAGAGGTGGCACAAGCCGAAACGGTAGCATAGTTGATGCCCATGAGTCCGTATTTCATAGAGATAAGCCCGGGAGCCATGTTGATGATCAACTTGGGGACAAAAAATGGGTTAAAGCGTGGATTGAAGTCCCGTTGGGTATAATTCTTAACTTCATCTTCGAAGGTTTTCATTCCTCCCTGGCCGCTCCCCCAAATAACGCCCGTATCAAAAGGATCCATTTCGTCAAAATCGAGTCCCGAATCTTTAACGGCCTGGTCGGTGGAAACCAACGCATATTGGCTGTAGGGATCCGATCGACGAATCATATTATGTTCCAGATGGTCGGAAGGATCGTAATCTTTGAGTTCGCAGGCAAAATGCGTGCGAAATTGTGAGGGATCAAAATGGGTGATACGATCGGCGCCACTTACGCCGTCAATTAAATTGGACCAGAATTCATTAACAGAATTACCAAGGGGTGATAAGGCTCCTAATCCGGTGACAACTACGCGCTTTGGTTTACTCATTGTGAGAAAAAATGATTTATTTGAAGTAAATGTCTGTGGTAAAAGTTGATGAGATGAAGCGCGTGGAAATTACGGATTCTTTCTCCTTCCACCAATTTGTTATCTACAACTCAAAATCCGGTAGGAACTATGAGCCATCATTAAAAAAAGCCCTCCTGAAACAGGAGGGCTTAGGTAACGGGACATGGGGTTGTGTTAGTCCGTCTGTGTTCCGTAAAATCGCTCGGTATCAATTTTATCGTTGTCCCAGTGCTGCACGGCAACCTGCTCGAGGTCTATAGGTTCATCAGTTCCTTTAAAGGTGACGGTCATGGTAGATTCAACAGCCGTAATGCCTTCGTCTTCGTTGGACGTTATACCTTTTACTTCGATGCCGTGAAACTCATCGACACTGCTAAAGAATTCATTTTCGCGTTCACGGTTGGCATCTTTTCCTTCAACCGCGGTGCCGTCTTCTAAAATCATGGTGACATCTTCGGCGTAATATTGTTCAAATGCATCCATAGCTGTTCCTTGTGCAATGTGATCATAGATGTCAGAAATCTTGTCGAAATAACTCATAAATGTTATATAGTTTGATATTAAAGTATATGTGAGTTGATGTAACGGAACTCAGTTTAAAATCGTTTGCGCAAAAGAAATTTTTTTGGCTTGCAGGGGGGCGTTCATCAATCTATCTTTATCCACAACAGAAAAAGGAATGCAGAGAATATATTATGGCTACAGTAAAGCTTATCGAAATAGCACACGGACGCAGCGGCGACAAGGGAGACGGTAGTAATGTGGGAGTAATTGCCCGGCATCCGGATGTGTATCCCTTCTTAAAAGAAAATCTCACAGCTGATGTCGTTAAGGAGCATATGAAGCATATTTGTAAAGGAGAAGTTGAGCGCTATGAATTGCCCAATATCGGCGCGCTGAATTTTGTGCTCCACGAAAGTTTAGGCGGCGGAGGAACGGTATCTTTAAAATTGGATGCCCAGGGTAAAACCCACGCCTCAATGTTGTTGCGTATGGAGCTGGACGTGCCTGAAGAACTGTTGGAAAAAGTAAAAGAAAGTACTTCTGCCAAATAACATTTTAAAGATAGTCCAGCGTTTCGACCAGTTTTGTATCGGGATGCATTTGTACAAATTCTCGCAAAAAGTATCCATGACTGGCCCCAAAAATGGCAATAATCCTGTCACCCGGTTCTGCATATTTTATAATATTGGCAAATATTTTAAGATTGCGCTCATAGGAGGAGGATATTGGTTTTGCACCAACAAAGTTTGATCCCGCTCCAAGTTCTAGTCGTTTCATCCGTAACTTTTTAAGTCGGTCCCGATACGACTTGCTGTTGAGCCATTGTAAATGCTCGGTGAGGGTTGCGTTCTTATAGAGTTCTTCTTCATACACAGCACCCTTTTTCTGCCATTGATCATAGAATTCCAAGAAAGAAGGCTGGTTTTTTTCAGCCCACGACATAACTTCTTGGTAAGGCCATCTCAAAATATAGTCGACGGGATAAACAGTTTCGTGATCAAATTGGTCGGCCAGGCGAAAACCAAGTTGTTGCCGCTCATTGCTGGTTAGTTGGTGTTTGCCGGCACGAAACTGTTGGTACAAGCTGTCAAACTTTGCCGAGTCTTTATAGGATGCTTCCAATGTAATTTTTGTAGGCTCGAACTCAGCGATAGAGTTAATAACTGAATCAAGCTGTTGTTGATTCGCGGGAGATAAAATATCAAAGTAGTCGGGAGCATGGTGAAAATGAAACGTCCCCAATACCATGACTTTAACCTTTTGGGAATCTTGATTATTGGCTTGAGCTAAACTGAATTGGGGAATTATGAGTACAATCACACAAAGGATAAGCAAGGTAGAAATGTAATCGCATGACTTCTGCATGAGCAAATAGTATGGTTTGTTATAATGATAACGAGTAGACCATACGAATTGCTTATTCAAATGTTTTTAGCACTAATAATATAACTATTGTTAGAATTAGGTAGGTGAGTTGCTGTTGAGGAAATTGACCGGAATGTTGAGCTCGACCTGATCCCACTCAATGATAATATTCGTGGAATCCCCCTTAATTTTAGAAAAACGAATGGTAAACGCTTCGGTTACTTTTTCTGTGGATTCAGAAGGCACATCTACGCGTAAAAAATCGTGAGTGGAGTCATATTCGAAAGCGCCCCACTGTCCTAATTCATTATTTAAGATGATCGTCCATTCATCATCCTCACGGGGGATGGTGAAAAGCGCATAGGTGCCGGCATCCAGCGACTTGCCGGCAAAGCTGATTTCTTTGGTTGTTGTCAGTTCAGTTGCCTCATTGGCTCCCGTCCGCCACACCTGATTATAAGGTACCAGATCACCAAATATTTGGCGATCTTTTTTATAGGGCTGCCCATATACTATCTTGATATAGGTATTACTCGGTTCATGAGTTTTTTGGGCAATGGCAATGGGACTTTTTCTTCGGTCGGCATCAGGTTCTTCTGGTTCCGGCTCGCTGCATCCGGCCAAGAGCAGAATACTGATCAGCACACTTGGAATTATCTTTCGAGAAAATAAAGAGAATAGCTTCATATGATATGGTGAACTTAATATTATGGGATAAGTATATAACTAAAAATCTCCTATAAAAAATCGTGTTTCGCCTCGCGTTTCAAAACCAACGCCGACACCAATATCGAAGCTGAGATTTGAGATCCGAAAACGGGTGCGAATGCCCAATCCAAATACTGTGGTTCCATGATCTTGCCAATTATTCAGATTAGGGTTAAAAACTGTATCTGTAAAACCAACCAGGTAGATATTACTAAGGTAGAGAGGAAGTAGCAGGCCTCCGTCATCAACATAAAACAACGGGATGGTGTAGCGAGTATTAACGCTTAGCAGATTGTGCGCACTGCCAAAAACACGGCGTCCGAACGCATCAGAAACAATGGATTGATTATCAAAAAGCAGTCCTGACTGTGTGAGGCCACGCACTCCTATCCGTAAGGATTGATTCCAACGTTTAAACGGAGCTATAAATCCGTATAGGCCCCCACGGAGCGCTGTTGCATTCGGTGATGAAAAGGTGACTTCATTATTGGGAGATCCAATTGTAAGGTCATCGCCTGACAAATAATGTTCAACTTCTGAAAACAAAATAATCCCTGTATTGGGCTGGACATCCCGAATGTTTTGCTGGAGTCGAAAATTAAGTTGCGTATAGATATTGCCGGCTGTAATGTTGGCAAAGTCTGAGATTGTATCGTTAAAACCGGCATCATAAAAGCGGATCTGAGATTGACGTATTTCAGGCGCTACAAACAGTGAAGTGCTGTATACATTTTGATTAAGATCTATCTTCAGTGGGACACTAAAAGCCAGACTTCGCTCCTGTCGTCCCAATATACCAAGACTTGAAGCAGATCGGTACGAGGGCTCGTTAAAAGCGCGTAGTTTAAAGCCCGGCCAAAACGTTTTGTTTTGATAGGTAATGTCGTACCATCCTCGCTCTTTAAAATATGATAGATCTGCCGAGTAGGACTGTGTCGACAATGTATTGACGCTGTGTAGTGATATGCCAGCCTGATAGTTATTATTGTTAGATACTTCATCCGCAAAAGGCAGAACAGTCCGTGGTTTAAGCCAGTCCAGTCCTGATGAATAGGGGGAGGTTTTCCAATCAGATGAAGTTTGTGCAACCGAGTCGGTTATGATATCAGTAAATTCAACCGGTTTTGGAGATAGGCGTTTTTCCCAAAGAGTTCTTTTCACCGTGTTATTTAAAAATGCTGTTTGCTCCAATACAGCAGGCAGTCGTTTGTTGTCTTCTTGCAGTACAAAAGCCACTCGATTGCCATCGGGGCTATAGCTCCCTTCAAAAGCATTAAATTTCGATTCGGTTATTTGTCGAATCTGTTGTCTTGACAAGTCATATTCGTAGAGCTGCATTGTGCCCGAAAAGTCAGCGCTGAAAAGCAACTTGTTATCCGTTGGGTGCCAGTCGGGATCAAAAACAGAGCCCTTCTTAAAAGCTATATCGGGCTCTTTTTGCAGTTGCTCAGTAATATCATCTCTGCCGGTAATCCACAGGGCTTGCTGTCCGTTTTTATTGGATACAATTGCGAGCTGCCCGTGCTCCGGGTGAATGGATACGGTTTTAATCTCTTGATTCGGAGCTGAAAAAATCTCTTTTTCTTCGCTATAGTTGTAGGTATTTAGGGAAACCAGTTTCGACCGGGCCGGATGTGTCTTGAGAGCAAGAAGTTCATCTCCATGGAAAACGGGAGCATACAACCGACCACTTTTGGTGAGCTGCTTTTCCTGATGTGTCTTAAAATCGTATTGCACTAATTCGGTTTTAGCTGTATGGTCGTAAATCGGATGAGATTCATAATAGCTGAAAATCATTTGAGAACGATCGGCAGACAAATCATACTGAAAGTCACGGACAGAGTTTGTGGTAATCAGGTGCTGCATTTTTCGAGTGGCTAAATCATAGGTATAGAAGCCGGAGCGGGCATTATAAAAGGATCCGTAAAAGATAAGCTTGGAATCAGACAGCCATTTTGGCCGCCGAATTTCCGACCCCTCGTACGGCACATCGAGCTCTAAAAAACGAGAAGTGGGTTGCTTTGTATTTAGACGATCTTCATGATATGATTCAAAATCATTATAGAGCTGTCCGGGCCACAAACCGGTAGCATGACGCAGGGCCACGCCGTAGCCCAGAAAGGGGAAATCCATATAGAAGTCGAGAGCCTGTCGGGTAATATCATCTCCATACTTCGAGTGCAGCCAGTCGGTGAATTCATAACCACCAATGTAGTGGCGCCCAAACGGACGCGTATAGCTTGTTGTCTGCATAAGCTGGCCCATCGACCAGCGTTGGTCACTGTTGAAAGTAGCTTCAAACTGGTTGGTAAAAAAAGGATATTGACCTCTGCCGCCGTGAGCATTCACTTGTTCGGTTTCATGATATACGGCGATGCCCTCGTGCATCCCCATTGGAATAGCGCCATGAAACATGCGTGCCAGATCGGGAGAAAAAAGGCTGACGAAACGGGGGATATTGTATTCCCCCAGGTTGCTGAACTGTAGGGCATGGACCAGCTCATGTGGCCCCACATTGGTCAGCCAATCACCTGTTTGGGGATTTAGAGATTTTCCTTTGATAGGTGGAAGCTCAATCTCCGACCGGAAGTTAAAGGGAGTGACAAAACCGTTAGAGCGGTCATTATAGTTGTTTAAAATGATAGGAAAGTTCTTGAGCTCCCCGCCTACGAGACTCTGAACAATGGGATACTGGGATTCCATAATTTTTGCCAGCTCCAAGGCTTGGGACTCATTTCCCTGACCATAAATAAAATTAAAGTGGGTTGTTTTTAGCTGTTGCCAGTTCTGGTTGGGAGGACGGTGTTGCGTGGGATAGAACTGGGCGAAAGAAGAAGCACAGAATAAAAATATAAAACAGAGAAGTGAGAGTGCTTTACGAACCATGCTTCCGTTTTATGGATTAATTATAACGTTGTCCTACATAAAGGGTTGTTTAAATCATCAATATAAGAGTTATGAACAACATTTTTATGATCCTCTAATTGCCGGAGAAAGGACAAGGACATAGGGATCCCGATAACTAAGCTATCTATCCTGCATATCCGGGAAGGTAATAGTAGATAGCCCAGAAGTGTGAGAATGTGCCGGCCATTACAAACAGGTGCCATATTTCATGATGGCCAAACCAGTTGGGAATAGGATTCGGCTTTTTAATGCCATAGATCACAGCCCCCAGCGTGTATGCCAGTCCGCCAATGCCAATCCATACTAAAAAGGCCATTGGCAGTTTTTCCATCAGGGTGGGAAAGATAATAACGGCCAGCCAGCCCATCCCCAGGTAAAACAAGGTGGAAAGCCATCGGGGAGCATTCATCCACAGGAACTTCTTAATGATGCCAATAATGGCCAGACTCCAAATTGTAGCAAAAAGCCCCCACTTCCAGCCGCCTTCGAGCACCAACAGGCAGATTGGGGTATAGGTCCCGGCAATAAGTACATAAATCATGCTGTGGTCCAGCTTTTGGAGCAGCTCTAAGGTCTTCTGTTTAACGGGTAAGGCGTGGTAAAGCGAGCTTGCCGTGTAGAGCAGGATCATACTGAGGCCAAAAATAGAAAAGGCAATAAGGTGACTGATAGAGCCCCTTTGGATGGCTTCATAAATAAGTACACCTAACCCAATGACGGCAAGAATAGCTCCTATGCCGTGAGTAATGGTATTGATAGGCTCCCGAATGTATTGCAGTATTTTTTTCATGAGGTGAATAATCTATCCAAATATACTAAATTCCCTGATCCCAACGAATAGGAAGAGATTAATTTTTTGAGGAGTTCCAATTAGTGATTTTAATATAAAATTCTTCTCCTTCTTGGTTGCTATATACTAACCGATCTGATTTGGAAACCGTTTCAGAAGTTTTGGGAAGCTTGGAGGAAGATCGAATAATCTTGCCGAAAATCACCGTATTACCTTCTATAGTATCGCTAACAGTTGCAGATAGAGACTTTCTATTGTTATAAATGATATGTTCGGGAGTATATTTGGATGACCAATTCTTAACAGTAATTTTCAGGTCCGTCCCCACTTCCGGTACGTCTGAACTACCCATGGGTGAACGCGACCAACTATCATGGGATGCATTTAAAATCTGAATATTTCCGTTACTTGCTGTATTTTCTGTAGAAGAGCATCCAAATGAAAATAGAAATAAAGATGTTAATAGTACGGTAATAAACTTCATTGTAATAAAAATGGACTGGAGTTAGTTTACAAGTGTATAACAGCTCATACTTAATTTTAGTACAAAAGTTATGAAAAAATTGCGATTTATCTGGGTATTATTATTTGCAGTAATGATTGGCTGTAGTGATTCAAGCCCAACAGATTCGGATCCCGGAAATGAAAATGGTGAAGAAGCGTCTGACGAAAAGCAGTTTGTATGGAATGCCATGAACTATTGGTACTATTGGCAGGGGGATGTTACGGAACTCGGAGACGACTATTTTGATAATGACACCGAATTCAATAACTACCTGAAAGATTTTGCGGACGCTGAAGCACTATTCGAATCCTTGCGACATCCTAATGATGATTTTTCCTTTTTTATCGATGACTATGAGGAATACCAAGACGAGCAGGATGGCATTTATGCGGCCTTAGGTTTTAATTATGGGTTTTACTATAAAGATGATCAACAAACGAAATTAGTGGGATATGTACGCTATATTATCCCGAATTCTCCTGCTGATGATGCCGGCCTGCAGCGGTTGGATTTGTTTACGAAAGTTGATGGAAATGAAATTACGGTAAACAATTACCTTAACCTGTTGACAAACGATTCGGCCCACGACTTAACGTTGGCAAAGATTGATACCACAGGAGGAGAGGTAAACTATGAAGAGTATAAGACGGTCACAGTGGAATCCCAGCAGGTTATCGAAGATCCAATACTTACAACTAAGGTAGTGGATACCAGCAGTGTGAAAATTGGCTATCTTATGTACAACTCTTTTCAAACGAACTCACACCAAGACCTCAATGACGTATTTGCTGATTTTAAAAGCCAGGGCGTAGATGAACTTGTGTTGGACTTGCGCTACAACGGTGGTGGGTCGGTCATAACCAGTCAGTTGCTTACCAGCTTGATTTCCGGACTCGGGAGCTCAACAAAGTTTGGAGAGTTCTCATACAATGAAAAACGGGCTGCAAATAATAATCGCGAAGTATACTTCTTAGATGAAGTGCCGTTGGAAAATGAAGAGGGTGAAATTGAGCGGAATAACGAAGGAGAGTTTGTTAATTCGGAACCAATGGACAACTTGTCATTGAATAATTTGTATGTATTGACGAGTTCAGGGACAGCATCGGCCAGCGAAACGGTTATTAATAGCTTGCTGCCCCATAGAGAAGTAACATATATAGGCCTAAAAACGGTTGGGAAAGATGAAGGGTCGTTTACCCTCTATGATGCCCCTGCCCCTTATTTGGATAGTGATGAGGCTAATCCCGACCATAAGAAAGCCATACAGCCGATTGTCGTAAAAATTGTGAATGCTGATGGCCAGGCATATCCCAATGGTTTTGCCCCGACTGGATATGAAAATGGACGTTGTGTCGATGATACAAATGATAACTGCGTTACTGAGATTACAGCAGATAACCTTTTAAATAAGCCCAAGCTTGGGGACCCGGAAGAACCTCTATTTTCACGAGCAATTGATTTGATCATAGGTCAGCAGGCTAAGCGAATGACAGAAGATCAGCAAATACAAATGGAGGAAGTACAACTGCCTACCGGTTTTGATGCTTTCAAACCTCACAGGCATGGCATGCAAATTGAGCCCTTTATGATGCCAGCGGATAAAAAATAATTAACGAAGGTATTTAAAACTGTTAAAGGGGATCAGTAAAATGTAGCTGATCCCTTTTTATTTGCTTGGGTAGTAAAAGGAGTTCGGTTACTGTAATATGGTTTAACCTGGATGATTTTCGCATACTATAGGCTATACCTATCTTGTAGGTAAAAACTGTATTGAGATATCGTTACCATTTTATCAATAATTCATTAAAACAGGTACTGAATAGAATTCTATGAAATTTGGCAGTGTAGATAATCCCGGAGACCAAAATCTTGCGTTACCTGAAGACCATCCCAAAACAAAAGAGGTGCTTTCGGCTTATGGTGATTTGGATACTCCGAATGTTTTTGTGGGATGTGCAAAATGGAACAAGAAAGATCTAAAGAATTTTTATCCGAAAGGCGTGGGCGATGAGCTCGAATATTATGGAAAGAATTTTAATTCGGTAGAACTGAATGCCACCTTTTATAACACTTTCGATAAAGACCAGATTGCAACTTGGCGTAACAAGGTGCCCGATAATTTCAAGTTTTTCCCCAAGGTAAATCGATACATTAGCCACCTGAAATGGCTAAATGGTATTGAGGAAGCCACCGATAACTATTATGACAGTATTCTTCACTTCAAAGAAAAGTTAGGCACTACTTTTCTGCAGTTGCGCGGGAATTTTAAGCCCAAGTATTTTGATCGGGTGGCCAATTTTGTGGAGCATTGGCCTCAAGGGGTACCGTTGGCTATAGAATTTCGTCATCCCGATTGGTTTGCTGATTCCGGTGTGGCCGACGAACTCTATCAACTGCTGGAAGAGAATAATGTAACCAATCTTATAACGGATACGGCCGGTCGGCGCGATCTGCTTCACATGCGACTGACGAATAATGAGGCTTTTATTCGGTACGTAGGTGCGAACCACGAGACAGACTTTAGCCGGCTCGACGAGTGGGTGGAACGGCTAACGACCTGGACTGATCAGGGACTGGATAATATCCACTTTTTTGTCCACCAGAATAAAGAGCGGAAATCTCCGGAGCTTTCTGCCTATTTTATCAGCAAGCTAAATGATGCTCTTGATACAGACTTAGAACCTCCCAGGCTTCCGGGTGATCAAAATAATCTTTTTAAGAAATGAGCTGAAAAATGATAATTGGCCGTTATTCGTTAGAATAACCATACAATGGTATTGAATAAAAGGGAATATTATGGCTAACGATTTTTCCAGAAAAGATTTTCTTAAAACCGCGGGAACGGCCTTTGCTGTTGCTTCTTTTGGATTTCCCAACATCTTATTATCAGAACAGAAAGAAAAACTGGGGGTGGCCCTGGTGGGATTGGGTAGTTACAGTACCGGCCGTCTGGCTCCCGGGCTGCAAAAGACGGAGCACTGTGGACTGCGGGGAATTGTAACAGGCTCACCCCATAAGATTCCTAAATGGCAGCGCAAATATGATATTCCCGATAGCAATGTATATAACTATGAAAATATGCACGAGGTAGCGAATAATGATGATATTGATATCATTTATGTGGTGACCCCACCGGGTCTTCATGCCAAATATTCTATCATCGGGGCCGAAGCCGGTAAGCATGTGTGGTGCGAAAAGCCCATGGCGATGAATGTCGAGGAATGTCGAGCGATTATCAATGCGGCCGACAAAAATGGGGTTTCATTGTCGATTGGGTACCGCTTACAGCACGAGCCCAATAATCGTACGATTATCCGATATGGAAAAGAGGAAACCTATGGTGCGGTTCAGGAAGTGAAAAGCGGAGCAGGTTATAACGGAAGGCATTCAGCTGATAGCTGGCGCCGTGATCCTGAAATGGGCGGCGGCGCTCTCTATGATATGGGCGTTTATCCTATTAATGCATCTCGTTACTCCACAAATATGGAACCGATTGCGGTCCGCGGGAAGCAATGGTCGAAGCGTGATATCTATGATGAGGTGGATGAGTTCACCGAGTTTGAACTCAAGTTTCCCGATGGCGTAATGGCTTTCGGCGAAACCAGTTTTGGCAAATCCACAAATTATTTAAATGTGGATTGCACCGATGGATGGTATCTCTTGCAACCATTTCAAACATATAGTGGAGTGCAGGGAGAAACCAGCGACGGCAAAAAATTACCGCCCGACCCCCATCATCAACAGGCGCGACAGATGGATAATGAAGCCCTCGCTATTAAAGAAGGGCGCGATCCTATTGTACCGGGAATAGATGGGTTGCGAGATATTCGCATCGTTCGGGCCATTATGGAATCATCCGAAAAAAATGGAGAGACAATCCCGTTGGTTAGCTGATATTACATGATTAAAATCCAGTAAAGGTAAACGAGAGCAAAACCAGTCAGGAAGACTAATCCACTCCAGCTAAGCCATTTAAGCCATGGTTTGGGTTTGCAGTCATCCGGCATGTGTTCGGCGGTTACCAGTTTGTAGTTGAGATATGCTAATACAGGGGCGGTTAAAAATGATAATGTAGTTGCAAGATCCACCATCAAAGTAAATGAGTCCCCCAGAAAGTACAGCACGCCGAGCGAAAGCAGAGAAATAACGACAATGAGAACGCGATAAACGCGGAGATTGTCTTTTCCCTTCATAGTATTTGGCATGAGGACTTCCAGCATGCGGCGGCTGACACGCGGATAGGCGTCGGTGACAGTGAGGGTAGTGCTAAACATGGTAGTAAAGGCACAGATGATAATGACCGGGTAGAGCCAGTCACCGAGGCTTTCGGTGTATAATCCCAACAGCTGATTGGCAAAAACGGCTCCGCTGCTTGCATACTGTTCACCGCTTCCATACATCACAAGTGCGCCGAGCAGGAGAAATCCTAACGCCAGCAAAGCCGCTCCGATATAGCCGATATTAAAATCGATGAGTGATTCTTTGAGCTTGGGACGGTACTGTGTCTGCTTCTCGCGCTCCAGCGTCCATAGTGAGTGCCATGCGGCAGCATCAATGGGGATCGGCATCCATCCCATTAAGGCAATTAAAAAAGATACTCCGGCTACATCCCAAATATCAGGATAGTAGCTGGCAACTTCGTGTTGTCCTCCCTGGAAAAGGGCAGCGCCCAGTGCTACTACTGTGGATACCGCAAGTACTACCATAATCAGTTTTATAGCACCGTCGAGGGCAGAATATTGCCCCGAAATAAGCAGGATAATACAGATCGCCAGCAGTATGGCACTCCACGCCAATGGAGAAAGGGCAATACCGGTAAGCTCGGCTGCCAGGCTGGCACTTACGATGGTTACGGCTGCTTGTACGGCGAACATGGTACCAATAGTGAAAATCACAAAAATGCCGATAGCCCATTTGCCAAGGCGATTGTATCCTTCAATCATGCTTTCCCCTGTAGCAACAGCATAGCGTGGACCATATTCCAAGAAGGGATACTTAAAAAAGTTGGCCAGAATCAACGCCCATATTAAGGCAAAACCGTAGGTAGCCCCGGCACGCGTGGATTGTACAAGATGCGAAACGCCGATAGCTGCTGCTGCCATCAACAGGCCTGGTCCCAAACTCTGTTTTATTCCCTGCCAGCGATCAGTATCTCCTTTATTATTCTTTTTTGTATCCCTCACAGCAGATTGTGACTCTTCAGCCATAACAGGAACCTATGATTGATAAGGTTATCAAATTTGAAAGAGAACAATAACAAAATTGGGAATGAAACTAAAAGAGGAGTATCTATTTGATGTATTGCCTGTCGAAAAGATCTTTGAAAAAGTCATTTAGGAGTTCGGTTTAAATTGTTCAGGTCCATCCATTACAACTCCTATAGGATAAAGATAATGATCAATGTTTATGGTATCCTGATGATAATTGAGTACGTCTTTAAGTTGACGGTATACTTGGGGCGCCTCATCGAGTCCTCCACCGCGCAGTTCCACCCCTTTTTCTTGCAGCCTATCATAAATCATGTCGGGCTTTATAGCAGATTTTGACAGGTCGCGTCCGCGATAATCACCTTTGGCCTGTGTACGTGACATCAATCGCCCCGCCCCATGAATGGTGGAATAGAGAGCCTTTTTACTTTGGTCTGATTCCTTCCCCTCGAGGATGACTGATATATCTCCCATGCTGCCGCCAACAAATCCGCGCTGACCGGGGAATGCCGGAGTAGCACCTTTTCGTACCACAACCAGCTCTTGTTCATTATGTTCTTCTTTCCATGCAAAGTTGTGATTATTGTGAACTTCATCCAAAATAGTAGCATCAAACGCATCGGCCAGTGTATAGCTAACCCATTCACGGCCGGCATAGGCATAACGACCGGCAAGATTCATGGCAGCAAAATAGTCTTGGCCAAGTGGTGTGTTGAGATCAAGGAGCACCTCTTTTTGTTCAAAATTTGCGTTCCAGTCTTTATCCTGAGAGAGGTTCATAAATCCCTGTGCCGTTTTGTAGCCAAAGCCCCGACTGCCGAAATGGACGCCAATCCAGATATGATCGTCTTCGTCGTGGAACAGATCCACATAGTGATTCCCGGAGCCAACGGTACCGAGTTGCTCGCGGGCAGTTTGTTTCAGCGACGATGTTATCTTTTTGTTGGGATAGGCATCCCATTCGGGGGCATCAAAAATCGGATGATCGTCAGGAGAGTCGGGATTATGTTTACCCAATCCGAACTGAATACGCTCTTCAATGATATCTAATGCAGCAGGCGTATCAAACGTAGAGAGGGTTTTATCCAGTTTTACGGCCATGTTGCCACAGCCAATATCAAATCCCACCCCAACGGGAGATACTTTATTTTGGTAGGCCATGACTCCACCTATTGGCATGACATATCCCACGTGTGCGTCTGCCATGAGGGCACCGCGTTCGGCGCGCATCAACACATCATGGTATTGTGAAAGCGTATTTTTATCGGGTTGTCCGAAGACAGATTCTTTCTCGGCTGATTGAGAAACCATTGTAATATCTATAGCTTTATTTGGTTATACTACTGTTACAAAAAATAACAGAAATCAGCATTAAAACGATTAGCTGCTTTTGAATCTTAAAATTCGAAAAACTGTTTGTAGCAAAACAAGCTGGTAGTTAATTAAATATTGGAGGTACTTATGATTACGCGTGAAAACATCCTCGACCTTGCAAAAAAAGAAGGTGAACATTGTGTATCTATTTATTTACCCACGCACAAAGCCGGTGAGGAGGTTCAGCAAGACCCAATTCGGTTAAAGAACTTGCTTTCTCAGGCTGTTGAGCAATTAAAAGACAGAGAGGTCAGAGAACAAGAGATTGATCAGCTGCTGGACGAGGCAAGAAAATTATTGGACAATCCAAAATTTTGGCGACATAATGAAAAGGGATTAGCATTGTTTATCAGTGGTGATGACTTTGAGTATTATCGAATTCCTCATGCCTTTAATGAGCGGGTGATGGTGGACGATCACTTCTTAATCACTCCATTGGTGCCTATGATTACGCTGGAAGGGACATTCTGTATTTTGGCACTCAGTCAAAAGAAAATGCGGCTGCTCAAATGTACACGTGCTGATGTTGAAGAAATTGATCTTGAAGAAGCACCCGAAAGTTTGGAAGAGTTTTTGAAGTATGATGTTAATGAGACAAACCTTCAGCATCATGCCGGTCAAGGAGCGAATGCTCAAGCGATATTCCACGGTCAAGGCGGATCAAGTGATACCAATACCCAAGAAGTTATAAATTATTTGAAATCTGTTGAAAATGAAGTGACTTCAATTCTGCGGAAACGAAATGATCCCTTGATTCTTGCCGGGGTGAACGAGGCGATTGCTGAATATAAAAAAGTTAATAGTTATAGCCGTCTGCTGGATCAAACCGTTTCCGGAAATACTGATCCCAAAAGTAATGATGACATAAAAAGTGAGGGCTGGAAGGTTATAAAATCATACTTCCTGAAAGGTATGTATAAAGATATCGAGCGATTTGGTGACCTTTCCGGATCGGAAAAACAGTCAGATAATTTATCTCAAATTGTAGAAGCGGCCTACTATGGGAAAGTTGAATCGCTGTTTGTGCCGATTGGAGAGCACAGCTGGGGCTGGTTTGATATGGAGCGCGATACGGTACATCACAGCGCAGAACCCCAAAACGGAGAATACGATTTGATTAATATGGCAGCTATCAAAACGCTGACCCAAAGCGGTAATGTATATGCACTTGATAAAGAGGATATGCCTAATGGCTCTTCAATAGCAGCTATATTTAGATATGCGTAATTCATTTAGTTAAAGGTGATGGGACTATTTGTCCGATTACTGTACTAACTTTTAAAAGGCATCGGCTTTACGGTCGATGCCTTTATTTTTTTAAAACATTTTTCATTTATAACCTTTACACTATGGCACGAACCGCTTTTGTTAATTTAAAAAATCAGGATATGAAATTACGCATACTATTTGTTTCGCTATTGGCTTTACTCATCGGCACCACGGTGCAGGCACAAAGCCCGGCCGATGCCGAAGCCTCTATGGAGTATTACCTCCCACAGGATGTCGAATACGATGAATCCATCCCCACGCCTCAAGAAGTATTGGGAATGGTGCCTGGAGAATGGCATGTCCGCCATGATCAGCTTTTGGAGTATATGCATGCCGTTGCTGAAGCATCCGATCGGGTAACGCTGCACAAATTTGGCGAAACCTATGAAGATCGGGATCTGGTTTATTTGACGATCACCTCCCCTTCGAACCACAACAACATCAACCAGATTCGCAAAGAGCACGTTGCACTGACCGAGCCGGACAAATCTGATGAACTAAATACAGCCGATATGCCCATTGTAGTGTATATGGGATATAGTATCCACGGTGATGAATCGAGTGGTTCGAATGCCTCGATGCTTGTAGCATATTATATGGCAGCCGCACAGGGCAAGGAGATCGAAGACAAACTGCAGAATAGTGTAGTTTTACTGGATCCAAGCTTAAACCCCGACGGATTAAATAGATTTGCCAGCTGGGCCAACACGCACAAGAGTGAAAACATGGTAGCCGATCCCAATAGTATGGAGCTAAACCAGCGCTGGCCGAGCGGTCGTACCAATCACTACTGGTTTGATTTGAACCGTGACTGGATGTTGGTTCAGCATCCCACAAGTCAGGGACGCATTAACAATTTCCACAAGTGGAAGCCCAATATTTTGACTGACCACCATGAGATGGGTACGAATTCCACCTATTTTTTCCAGCCGGGTATACAGTCACGAACCCATCCCATTACGCCTGAGAAAAACCAAAACCTGACGAAGGCCATTGCCGATTATCATGCCGAGATCCTGGATGAAAACAAGCGATTGTATTATTCACAGGAGAGTTTTGATGATTTTTATTATGGCAAAGGCTCCACTTATCCCGATGTAAATGGAAGTATCGGAATTCTTTTTGAGCAGGCCAGTTCACGGGGCCATGCACAGGAAAGCATACACGGTGTTTTGAAGTTCCCGTTTACCATAAAGAACCAGTTTTTGACTTCACTTTCGACTTGGCAAGCTTCTCAGAATTTACGGGAGGAGATCCTGAATTATCAGCGCAATTTTTATAAGCAAGCCAAGCGTGATGGTGAGGATGCTGATATTGAGGGTTACGTTTTTGGTCTCGAAGAAGATCAAGCGCGAACCTATCACTTGGCTGAACTCTTGCGTCGCCACAAAGTAGATTTATATGACCTGAAGAAAGATATAACCGTGGATGGAGAGAATTTCAAAAGCGGCTCATCGTATGTAATTCCATCAGACCAAAAGCAGTACCGATTTGTTAAAGCATTGTTCGAGCGTCGTACCACGTTTACAGATAGTTTATTTTATGATGTCTCGGCCTGGACTATGCCCTATGCTTTTAATCTGCCTTTTGCAGAGCTGGAAGGCCGTGATTACAGTGACGATCTCCTTGGTAATAAGGTCGATGGGCTGCCAGAGTTCCCAACCGGAGAAGTGCTGGGTGGTGAAAGTGACTATGCCTATGTGTTTGAGTGGGATGAATATTACGCACCGCGAGCGGTAAATCGTCTGCTTGATGCGGGTGTACGTGTAAAAGTTGCTTCTAAACCATTTACGGGTGTTACCGCAGATGGCACGCAAAAGTTTGATTACGGAACCATATTGGTGCCCTTGGGACCACAGTCGGTAGACCGGGATAAAATTCATGCTCTTGTTCAACGAGCTGCAGATAATGATGGCCTGACGGTATATTCCGTTGGAACAGGACTTACCCCCAGCGGAATTGATCTGGGTAGTGGTTCTTTTGAAGATCTCCAAAAACCAAACATTGCATTGCTTTCCGGTGAGGGAGCCAGCTCGTATGAAGTGGGTGAAGCATGGCACCTCCTGGATCAGCGTTTTGATATGCCCCCTACGCTCTTTCCGATGGATCGTGTAGAACGAGCAGACCTGGACCGTTATAATGTAATGGTGATGGTGAATGGGAATTATGATGAATTATCTGAGCGAGCGGTTGAAAAGATTAAACGCTGGACTCAAGAAGGCGGGACCCTCATTACAACTAAATATGCCAATAATTGGGCCGAAAAAAATGGCCTGGCCAATATTGAGTACGTGAATGGGGAGGAAGAATCTGAAGAAGAAAAACAGGTAACGCCTAAGTCGTATGCTGATATGAGTAAAGCCCGCGGGGCCCAATACATTGGCGGAACTATTTTTAATACCAAGCTTGATCTAACCCATCCGTTGGGATATGGCTATAATGATGAGGACTTGACAGTTTTCCGCAATAGCACACTCTTCTTAGAAAAGGCTGAAAATCCCTATGCTACTCCACTTTATTATACCGATAATCCATTGGCTAGTGGGTATGTCTCAGACGAGAATCTGGAAAAATTGTCGGGAACAGCCGCTATAGTGGTGAGTGATGTTGGTAGTGGACAAGTTATCTCGATGACTGACAATCCCAATTTCAGGGCCTTCTGGTTTGGTACGAACAAGCTGTTTATGAATGCCATCTTTTTTGGCCAAACCATTGAAGGAGGGTCGGGTAACTAACCCGGGATAATAGCGCATTAACTTCTTTGGGCATGGAAATATTTTCAATTTCCATGCCTTTTTATTTTCTCAAATATTTAGGTTGAAGCCTGTTATATTCCAATAACAAAAAATTATTTGGGGCATATGAGTTTATTTAAGTCAAAATTAGATTTAAAACCTGTTTTTCAGGTTCTGTTTGCTATTATTGTAATTGGTGCTATAGCCGCACTCATCCTTTCGGTGAGTATCGACAACATGGTGCAATCCAGTCTGGAGAGCACCACTGCCGAGGTGCTTAATACCTCGGTTGATGTAGAAAGCGTATCAATATCGCTCTTGAATGGCTCAGGAACGATAAAGGGATTTACCATTCACAATCCCGAAGGATTTAGTGATAAGCCTGCCGCCAAGTTTCAAGAGATTTCAATAAAGATGAAGTTGTCATCCCTTCTTTCGGATACTGTTATTGTTGAAGAAGTGCGAGTTCGAAAACCGGAGCTTTACTATGAGCAAAAAGCGACGGGCAATAACTTTGATGCGCTTACCGGGAATATGGGGAGCTCATCATCTTCGGAGACAAACCTTATTGTTGATTATCTGCTGGTAGAGAATGGACAGGTAACCTTAACTGCTGATATTGGCAGTGAAAATTCTGTAATGGCCAAATTTTCAAAAATAGAACTTGAAGGTATTGGTCGCACCGGCAACAATACCATGGAGCAGACAATACAGCAAATTCTTAAACCTGTTTTAGAAAAAGCTTTACAAGAAGCAGCCACCAAGGGTTTAATGGATAAGGCTAAGGATGCTTTGAAAGATATGCTTGATGGGTAGCAGGCTGTCCTGCCATCCTTATTTAAGAGGATATAAAATAAAAAAGAGGCCTCTGTGTTTGAGAGGCCTCTTTTTTAATAAGTTAATGTTTTAAAAGCTTGACTAACGATGTTTACAAAGCGTTAGTTAGCTTGTCGGTATAATCCAGTTTCTCCCAGGGAAATTCACTGCGTCCAAAATGTCCGTATGCGGCTGTTTTGGAATAAATAGGTCGTTTTAGGTTGAAACGGCTAATGATACCCGCCGGTGTCAGATCAAAAGTCTGTTTAATAGCCTGAGCCAACTCAGCATCTTTTACTTTGCCGGTGCCGTACGTATTTACATTCACAGAAACAGGCTCGGGGATACCGATAGCATAAGCAAGCTGAATGAGGCATTCTTCGGCAAGATCAGCGGCAACCACATTTTTAGCAATATGTCGAGAGGCATAGGCTGCACTTCGATCTACTTTTGATGGGTCTTTTCCAGAGAAAGCTCCACCGCCGTGTGCACCGCGCCCGCCGTAGGTATCAACGATAATCTTACGCCCTGTGAGTCCGGTATCTCCGTGAGGACCGCCAATCACAAATTTTCCTGTGGGATTCACATGGAGAATGGTTTCTGCATCCATCAACTCTTCTGGGATAACTTCCGGGATAAGATGCTTTTTAAGATCCTCTTTGATTTTTATTTGGTCAATCCCTTCATCGTGTTGTGTAGAGATAACAATGGTGTCTACTCTTTTGGGATTTCCCTCGTCATCATACTCTACCGTAACCTGACTTTTGCTGTCTGGAGCCAGATAGGGCAACAGGGCCGTTTCTTTGCGAATATGCGCCAGTTCCCGAAGTAAATCATGGGAATATTGCAGCGTCATAGGCATATATGTCTCGGTCTCATCTGTAGCATAGCCGAACATCATGCCCTGATCGCCGGCTCCCATTTTTTTATCCTTTCCTTCGTCTACGCCTTGAGCAATATCCGGACTTTGCTGGTGGATAGTTGTCAAAACGCCACAAGATTCCGAATCGAAACGATACGAATTTTTCGTGTAACCAATATTTCGGATGACATCGCGAGTTATTTCTTGCACATCTACATAGGCGTCGGTCGTAACTTCGCCCGAGATAACGGCAAGCCCCGTTGTTACCAATGTCTCGACGGCAACCCGTGAGTCGGGATCCTGTTCGAGCATAGCATCGAGAATGGAATCAGAGATTTGATCAGCGACTTTATCGGGGTGACCTTCTGATACGGATTCGGAAGTGAAAAGGTTTTTCATTTGAGTAAAAAGTTCGTGTAAATAGTGATTATTAAGAAGCCTTGAAGCTACAAAAATCTGTATAATTATGCAGAATGATCTCTCAAAAGAAAAAGCCGCACTCCTTTTACAGAGTACGGCTTTATCAGGGATTGTGCGGGTAAAAAAATGCTATGGTTTAACTTGGGAGCAATACGCCATCAATAATATGGACGACTCCATTAGTACCTTCCAAGTCAACGGTTGTTACATTGTAGGTATTTCCGGCTCCATCAGTAAGCGAAACGCTACCATCATTGTTGACCGTGATTTCTAAGTCGGCACCATTAACGGTAGTAACCGTTCCGGAAGAAATATCACCCGAAAGTACTTCTGATGGAAGTACATGGTATGTTAAGATATCTGCCAATTCCTGCTGGGTTAATCCGCTCGTGTCAACAGCATCAAAGGCTGCGTTTGTAGGGGCAAATACCGTGTAGCTTGCCTGATCATCTTGCAGGGTGCTGACCAACCCGGCGGTAACAACGGCATCCTCGAGTGCTTGCAGGCTATATCTTTTGGATACAATTCCTACCACATCTTGATAACTATCAGGGAGCAATATATTGTCAATGGCATGTATTGTTCCATTTGAGGCCTCTACGTCGGCTGATACAACAGTTGCAATATCATTGACAACTACGTTTCCATCAGCAGTAACAAAAAGGTTGCCGCCCGCTAACGCTTCTACAGATTGTTCGGCCTGTAAATCAGTTGATAGTATATTGGCATTCACTACATGGTACTGCAGGATCTCAGCAAGTTGTTGTTCTGAAAATCCACTTAGATCGACCCCCGATAGGGCATTATCCGTTGGAGCAAATACTGTAAACGGTCCGGCACCTTGCAGGGCTTCGTCCAATCCAGTTTGTACAAGAGCATCAACCAATGTAGTAAAGTTACCGTCTGCTATAGCTACGTCAACGATATTTGGGTTGGGATCAAGAACACCGTCAATAATATGCACCACACCATTGGTGCCCTGAATATCGGCTTGTGTAACTTCGTAGGTTTGCCCGGAATTGTCCGTAAGTGTTACCCTACCATCAGCAGCCTCAATAGTTAACTCTGTTCCATTAACCGTTTGTACAACCTGGGCCGGCTGGAGGTCACCGGAAAGAACTTCATTTGGCAGAACGTGATAGGTAAGAATATCCTGAATTTCTTGTTCTGAAAGTCCGGATAGATCGACCCCGCTGAATGCGGCATTTGACGGGGCAAATACGGTATAACTGGCTTCCTCATCTTGTAGCGTGCTGGCTAGTCCGGCACTGACAACAGCGTCTTCCAGTGACTGTAGGTTATATCGCTTAGATACCAGACCGACTATATCGAGATAGGAGTCTGGCAATAATACGTTGTTAATAGCATGAATAACGCCGTTAGAAGCTAAAATGTCAGCGTCGGTTACAGTAGCATTACCGTTGAGGACTACATCACCACTTGCTGTTGAAATAAATAGGTCGCCGCCGGCGAATGCAGTAACGGAAAATTGCCCATTGATATCAGCTGTAGTAGCTCTTTGACCTAGAACATGATAGCTGAGAATTTCAGTTAGTTGTTCGGTTGTCAGATTGCTAACATCTATACCCAAATTGGCAAAAGCGTCATTAGTGGGGGCAAATACAGTAAAAGGTCCTTCGCCCTGCAAGGTCGAAATTAAGCCTGCACTTTCAAGAGCTGAAACCAGATCACTGAAGTTATCATTAGATTGAGCAATTTCTGCAATAGTTTGTTCACTACCAGGTGTTGTAGGTCCATCATCATCGTCGCTACAAGCTTGCAGCGTAAAAACCAATAGAATAGCTACAAAACTGTTGAACAGAAATGTCCTCAGTTTTGGTAAGGGATTGTGAGTTGTTGTTTCCATTGTGATATGTGATTAATTAAGGATTGTGATACTTGACAATCACATATCAGGAGAATTGGTTCCCTAAAATATTAAATAATTATATTTGAATTATTTAATATTATTAAATGAACGGAGATATTGTACCGAGTGTTTATTAGTTATTTTTTTATACATCTAATTAAATAAATCACTGTCTTTTTTGTCAGGGTTTACTCCTAAATATTCAAACGCTTGACGGGTTGCTATTCGTCCTTTTGGTGTGCGCTGAAGAAAACCCTCTTTAATTAGGTATGGTTCGTAGACTTCTTCAATAGTACCCTTGTCTTCGCCGACGGCAACACCCAGGGTGCCCAATCCCACAGGACCGCCTTCATAGTTTTCAATGATGGCTTTTAAAATACGAATATCCATCTCGTCCAGTCCATTCTCGTCAACATCGAGGGCATTGAGGGCTGTATCAGCAATTTCATCGTTGATAGTATCCATATCTTTTACTTGGGCAAAGTCGCGCGTACGACGTAATAACTTATTGACAATTCGAGGGGTGCCCCGGCTACGTCGAGCAATTTCATGTGCTCCGGTTTCCGTGATGCCCATATTCAAAATGCTGGCTGTACGAAGTGCAATGCGCTGTAAAAGTTCCACATCATAGTAGTCGAGGCGCATATCGATTCCAAAACGAGCCCGCAGCGGTGCGGTCAGTAATCCTTTTCGGGTAGTAGCACCCACCAAAGTAAAGCGGTTGAGCTCAATTTGGATGCTACGGGCATTGGGCCCGGAATCAATGACAATATCCAGCTGGTAGTCTTCCATGGCTGAATACAGATACTCTTCTACAACAGGATTAAGCCGATGAATCTCATCAATAAAAAGAACATCGCCCTCATCGAGATTGGTAAGCATGCCTGCAAGGTCACCGGGCTTTTCGAGAACAGGTCCTGTGGTAGGTTTAATCTGAACCCCCATTTCATTAGCAATGATATGGGCTAAGGTCGTTTTTCCCAGGCCGGGAGGTCCCGAAAGAATAACGTGATCTAAAGCCTCATCACGTTTTTGGGCTGCTTTAATAAAAACAGAGAGATTTTGAATAACTTTCTTTTGTCCGATAAACTCGCTGATACGAGTTGGACGCAACGTTCGTTCAAACTCTTGGTCGTTGTCAGAAGCGTCTAACAGAGGGTTTTGCAAAATAAGTGTGGAATGAGTTAACCGACTTTTACGGACGGTAAATTAACTCATTATTTGCAAAGTTTCGAAAGCTTATTCGTCTTCTTTGATCTGTTCTTCAAAGTTATCGTAATCCACATTGCCCAATTTGTAGTCCAGCTTTTTCAGTAACCTGAAAGAGGGTTTGCGGTAAATACCATCCATGGAGTAAACCTTATGAATAGCCTCTCGTGCTTTTTCCAGTTGTTCAATATTGATGTAGGCATTACCCATATACCAATATGCTTTCTCTTTTAAGACATCTCTTTTTGTGTCTTTTTTTATAACCGCCTTAAATGATTCGATTGATTCTCCGAATCCACCGCTGTTATATTGTATGATTCCTTTATTTAAATATGCTTTTGTAGCGGCCGATTTATCACCGTACTTATTGATAATTTCATCGTAGGCGGCTATTGCTTTTGAAATATCACCCGAAAGTGCTGCTTCGAACCCTCGATTTAGCAGTGAATCTGCAGGAAGTGTTTCTGTTTTTTGACTGCGAAATACTTCCGCAGAAGAAAGGTTTTCTGCCAGATTAAATTGGGCAGGTGTTTCACTCTGTAAAGATTTATTCGTATCCAGTTGAAAAAAGTTAATCGAGACAACCAATAGTGCTACTGCAGCAGCGGCTGCCATCCATTTCCAAGATCTCTGTATGGAATAAATTACACTGTTTTCCTCGGTAGAAGAGGAATAATTGTTGGAAGAGCGCTTTTCTAGAATTGATTTTACGCCCAACTCAGTTTTTAAAAGCTCGATATATTCGGGACGCTGGAGTAGCTTTTCCCAAAGCTTCTGGGCCTCTTGCTCTGAGAGGTTGCCTTTAACATAGGCATCAATCTCTCGTTCCAGCTCTATGTCTCTTGATATTTTGTTCATTCCTAAATGGTTAATTATAAGCTTTAAACAGTGCTAAGCCACCTTTATTCTCAAGGTCTGTAAGTAAGACCCTTGAGAATCGTAATCCTTACATTATAATTTGCTTTTTTCTTGATAGCAGTCGTTAAGCTTCTGAATAAGCCGATGTTTTCGTGTCCATACGTTATTAACGCTGATATCAAAGTGCTCCGCCACTTTTTTGGCATGGGAATCAGGATGATCAAACCAATACTGCATAAACTCCTGGTATTTCTCTTTAAGCTGATTCAGGCACCATTCGAGTAAGCGTTCCTGCTCTTCATCCAGCAGAGATTGTAGCTGGGTAGGAGCTTGTTGATGTTCATTTGGAATTTCATCGGTTGCTTCAGGACGTTTTTTCTTCTGCATTTTAAGGTAGTTATTCCTGCAAATAGAAAGAATATATGAGACCACCTGGTCCGGATTGTTCAATCGATCTTCCTTGATCACTTCAAGTGAGGTAAGAAGAGAATCTTGGGCACAATCCTCCGCGTCGGAAGGACTCGCATTCATATGAATGCGCAGGAATGCGATTAACCTTGGGCGCAGCGCCTCGATGATTTCGTTTGTCTCTTGAGTATTATTCTCTTGTATGGCTGATACTAAATTTGCGTAATCCATAGTTTATAATCCAAAGAACCAACGTTGATGTAAAAACTATAAAAAGTTAGGCAATAAACAACAGTTACATTAACTTTGAGTAGATAAGCTATAAATAATTTCTTTTTATCCCATTAGAATCAGGTGGATAGCCCAAATCGGAACGGTGGTTAATGTATCGAGTACAACTTAAAAACTTTGAAGGTCCGCTCGACCTCCTTCTCTTTTTTATAAAGCGCGATGAGCTTGATATCTATGATATTCCTATCTCTTATATCACCAACCAGTTCTTGGAGTATATCAACTTGATGGAGGAGCTGGATTTGGATGTGGCCAGCGAATTTATTTTGATGGCCAGCATGCTGATGTCTATTAAGGCCAAGATGATGCTTCCCCAAGAGGAATCTGATGAGGAGTTTGATGAACACGATCCCCGGTATGAATTGGTACAGCGGCTGCTTGAATATAAGCGCTATAAGGAGATGGCCGGGAAGATGGAAGATGTGGCTGAAGAAGCCCAGAAATCATATTTTCGCGGATATACCAAAGTCGACCAGGTTGATAAGCAGGCCAGCGGTGAGGCCTTGAAGGATGTAACCATGTTTGACTTGATGTCAGCTTTCAAAAAGGTATTGTCCGATATCAAAAAGCAGAAAAGTGTACATCACGTTGAAAAGATAGAGTTTACCATTGAAGAGCAGACTGAGTATGTCTTGGACCGCCTGCAGCAAAGCGGCCGCACTTCTTTTAGAGCAATGTGTAGTGAGCTTGAAAATCTGACAAAGATCGTGGTCACTTTTTTAGCGATTTTAGAGATGCTGAAAGAGCGGCAGATCAACTTGTATGTTGAAGACGATGACCCGACGGAGTTTTATCTGGACTTAAAGCCTGTCGATGAAATTATTGGCACCCCCGAAGCAAATCAGAATTAAAAGAAAGAGCATTACTTATGAAGATCCACCTGCAACCTTTTCTTGTTGGTCTGTTGATATTTGCCGTAAGCTGTGCGGGATCAGGGCCATCGAGCCAGAATCAACCTGCGGAATACATTACTGAGACCGGACAACTGTTAGACTTCCAGCAGGAGATATCAGCGGATTATTTAAGGCCCCATTTAACGGCATTTGCTCACGATTCCATGAAGGGACGTGAAACAGGGACTCTTTCCGAAAAAAAAGCCGCTGAGTATCTTGCCGATGAGTATGAAGCACTGGGACTTAAGCCGGTTGGTGATAATGACAGTTACTTTCAAAACTTTGAGCTCAATGCAACAAAAAGTGACAGCATTGTATTTGAAATGTATGCAAAAGACGGCACTGCAAAAGAACGAATCAGCCGATCAGTAGCCAGCAAAAGTAAAACAGCAGATTTTGCACGATTATTTGGAGGTACTGATACGTTGAGCGGAAAAGTTGTTTTTGCGGGATTTGGCGTTAGCGATCAGGAACGCGGAGTAGCCCATCTGGATGGTGTTGACCTAAAAAATAAGTGGGTGATGGTGTTTCAGAATACTCCGAATGTAGTAGATGGGGATACACTTATTGATCCCAAGATAGATGCCCGGAAACGGTTCCAGATGATCATGCGGCAGGGAGCGGCAGGTATATTAATTATACCGGCCAAGGAGCCTCGAGAGTTTGATGTAATAGCCCAAAAAATGCAGGGTAGCTTTGGAGAAACCGGACGTATGAGTTTAGCTTATAGGGAAAGTGGGGGTTCCAGTGGATTTAGCGGTGGATACAATGTTGTTAAACCGGGATTGGTTGTTAAGTTACTGGGTTTGAAGTCCGTAGAAGAATTGACCGATTATCGTCAAAAGTTGATTGGTAGCATTACCGATTTTCAGCCCAAAGAACTGCATTATCAATTGACACAAATCCCCTATTCATCGAAAGAAGTAATACCTTCCCAAAATGTGTTGGCTTTACATGAAGGAGCTGATCCGGAATTGAAAGAGGAAGTGGTGGTGTTGACCTCGCACTATGATCATGTGGGTATTGGAGAGCCGGACTCCACGGGAGATCGTATTTATAATGGTGCAGATGATGACGGAAGTGGTACGATTGGGCTTTTGAATATAGCCAAAGCATTTGCCAAGGCTAAAAAAAAGGGAATAAAACCTGAGCGGTCTATCTTGTTTTTAAATGTATCGGCGGAAGAGAAAGGATTGCTCGGCTCCCGCTACTATTCTGATCATCCGGTATTTCCGATGGAAAAGACAGCAGCAAATCTAAATACGGATATGATCGGCCGAATCGATTCTACGCACAAAAGCGAAGGCATTGAAAAATATGCCTATATCATCGGCGCGGAACTTATTTCTTCAGATCTTGATAGCCTTATTAAGGTTGCCAATAAGCAGTCTGGAGAGATAACACTGAATAAAAGATACAACGATTTAAATGATCCCCAGCAGTTTTATCGCCGCAGTGACCACTGGCATTTTGGACGTAAAAAGGTGCCTTTTGCCTTTTTCTTTACGGGTATTCATGAAGATTATCATCGTCCGTCTGATGAAGTGCATAAAATCCGCTTTGAAAAAATGGAAAGTATTTTGAGAACGATGTACGCAACTACAGTGATGATTGCCAATGCCGAGAATCCCCCTTTTGTTGACAATCAGGAGTTTATTGAAATTACCAAGAGTGATAATTAGAGGAATTAAATGATCTACTATCGCCCTACTACAATAAAAGGCGCCCAATATACAGGATGATTAAATAGCGGGTGTTTAATCATCTTCAGTTTGGCTTCGCGCATGGCTTTTGCTTTGACCCCGAATGGAATGGATTGCTCCCACCCGATCCAGCGCAAAGCTCCATCGATCCAGCCCCTGCTTGTATCTTGCTGTAGAAGTGACTTATAAAACTCATTCATGAACGAAGCTGTTGACCGATCGTATACATTCCAGAGGCTTACCACAACCGTAGAAGTGCCGGCATAGAAAAAGGATCGCTGCATGCCCAGCATACCTTCACCGCCTACCATTTTGCCCAGCCCTGTGTTACAGGCACTAAGTACCACCATATCTGAATTGATGTTCATCCCGAAAATTTCGGAGCTCCGCAGCATGCCATCCTCGGTGGAGGAAGCCGAAAGTTCGTTCTCGGTAGAAAGAGCTAATCCGCTGCGATTGGGTTGATTTTCATCAATAATACCGTGAGTGGCCAAATGGACATATTGGTAATTATTTTGATGAAGTAAATTTTTCAGGGCTTGTTCAGATACCTGCTCATCTTTTAGTATTGAGGCGTTTTGAAAGTGGGCAGCAATGGAATCAACTTCAATAAGCGTGGATGGGAGATTACTCAAATTGTTCTGTTGTAAACTGCGTTCACTATTGCGGACAAAATTGGACCCTGCAACGGCCAGCAAATCTTTACGAGTTAGGGTTTCGGGATCTTTTAAAAGGGTAAGGCTAGTTAGTGAGGGCACGTATTTGATGTTAAAGTTTTCTATCAGATACTGGTCACCTTGCGAAATAGCCTCAAACGGCAGGTAGGCAAGTGCCCCATCGGGGACAATAGTAAGATTAGAATAATTTTCGAGGTCCTTCTTGAAAGGTTTTAAAAGTAAATTATACAATGATGCAGACTCTGAGCGCAGACGCGTGCGCGAAGCGTTTGAGAGAATAGCATCCTTGAAATCGGTTACCATGGTCGTCAGTTCAGTAGCAAGCTCAGCGGTATTGTTCGATCGTGATATAGTTTCAACCTGAACATTGTTTCGGCTGATCATGAAAGCCAACAGCTCGTTGCCGGCCAGTGCGTATTCCAGGATAGCGGTTTGTCCGTCTACACTGTTTTGGGCCTGTTGGAGGCTAATAGGTTTGGGGGATTGCAGTGATTTGAGCTTGGGATGTTCGCTCTGCAGCTCATTTTCGTATGACGCATAGTCAAGTTCAGCATTACGTATTTTTTGCTGCAGCTTTTCCCGTTTTTGGGCGTTAACGGTATTTTCAAGCTGACTGTAGAGCTGATCAATCTTATTTCGTTTTTGACTGCGCTCAAGGCGAACCTTCTCGGGCAGCTGCTCGTCAATATTCTGGGAGGCCTTTACCAGCTCATCGCTGAGTGCTCGGGCCTTGGCCTGTTCAACCAATTTGTACGCCCGGGAAATATCCGAAGTGTAGGTTAAGACCCACGATGCCACCTCGGTGTAAAAATCGGAATGCTTGCCAAAATACCCTGACTTCAGATCCGAAAGGGCCCCGGCGTTGGAACGATGTTGCTCAATAATATCAATGGCTTTTTGCCCGTAGCTAACGGCGCTGTCAGAGCCAAGCTTGTGATACTGCCGGGCCAGATCTTTAATAGGCGCAAGCTGGCGCCGGGGCGACAAATACTGGCTGTAGCTATGGGCTTTCTTGAAGTGCTGGAGGGCTTCCTCATCTTGGTTTTGAGCTTGGTTTATCCGCCCTAAAAATGAAGTGGCCTTTTGCAGCATATCGTAACTATCGGTGGAATCCCCCATGGCTTTAAGCCGGTTGGCGTAGGCGGTAGCCTGCTTAAATTCTTCTTGCTCAACGGTTAACCGGAGCATGGAGTTTAACGAGGAGGCGATATCGTAAGGGTTACCGACCTGTTCCCGAAGCTTAAGCGCCTTGCGATAATAGGTGGCTGCTTTTTCTTTATTGCCTTGGTCCCAGTAGAGCTGCCCGATATTGTTTGTTGTTGTAGCAATAGCCCCCGGGCCGGATATTTCTTTTCTCATAGCCAGACTTTGTTCATAATAATCAATGGCTTTATCGTATTCGCTCAGTTTTTTATAAAGGACCCCCAGGTTGTTAAGAATATTTGCCGTTAGTTTGGGGGTCGACGCCTGACGGCTATTGTCTAACGCCTGTTTGTAAGAAACTAATGCCTGATCATAATTGGCAAGGTTACTTTGTGCTATCCCAATTCTATTGTAAATATTTGCCAATAGGTGTACGCTACCAATTTCTCTGCGAATTTCCAGACTCTTATTGTGATGTTCCAGGGCTTTATCATAAAGGGATAATTCGGCATAAACCCCTCCAATATTGGATAAGGTAATGGCCCTAAACCGTTTGTTCGTATAATAGTTAAGGGCTTGCTGATAGTTTTCGAGCGCATTGGGGGAGTTACCTCTGCGAGAGTAGACACTGGCCATATTATTATATACGGTACCGATCAGCAGGCTGTCACCCGACTCTTGGGCCAATGGTAGGGCTTTTTTATAATAATTTTCGGCCTGATTTGTTTTTCCCATCCGATTAGATGACCACCCCATGCTGGTGTAAAGGTCACCGCGATTGTAGCTGTCGTTGGCCGGATGGTCGACCTTCAGCAATTTTTGGTATAGTTTCATGGCCTGCTCATTTTTCGAGCGATATACCATGGCGCTGGCATATTCTTTTCCGGCTTTCAGCCAAGAAGCGGTATCCTGGAATTGCCGATATAAGTTATAGGCTTCCCGGTAGTAGAATTCCGATTCTGCCATTTTCCCTTTTTGATCGTATTCCCTGCCCTGTTGATAGAGGGAATCGGCCAGCTGTATGCTTTGCCCCATACCCGATAGGGGGAAGCAGATAAAAAGTGTGAGGCAAATGAGAAGCCGTTTCATACCCTAATAGTCAATATCACCACGTATTTAGATGTGTCGAATAACTCCTGAATATATACACAGAATCTGTCAAAAGATAAAAAGTTTGGTGTTGAGTCTTAATTATAAAATATTTAAATAGCATCTTCATTGAGGATGGGTATTCACAAATAATCCAAATAAAATCAGGAGACCATTATGTTTGATTTCAACGAAGAGTATTTTTCACTTGCTATGCCTGATCCCGAGCAAACGGGCGGTGATGGTGACGATGATGACACCGGTAGTGTTACTTAAGTAAATATTAAATACTGTAGGTTAGTTCTTTTGGCCATGCCTTTTACTTAGGCATGGCCTTTTTATTGGCCGATGATAACAAACGGTGCCCAGTATTTGGGGTGTGCATATTCGGCTTGGTCAATCATCTTTTGTTTGGCTTGTTGCAGTGCCATGGGCATTGGTATACCATTATCATGTTGGCCATAAAAGTTACGCATCAACTGTGCCGTAGATCTATCGTTTACTCTCCATAGAGAGACCAACAGGTTTCGAGCTCCCGCATATTGAAAGGCCCGGCTGAGTCCAATGATTCCCTCTCCTTGTTTAAAGGTCCCCATGCCCGTATTGCAGGCACTAAGCGTAACAAGTTCAGCCTGCAGCTGCAGGGTATAAATCTCTGATGCGTATAAAGTACCATCTTCCTGCCGATCGGATATGGAAAAGAGTATCCCCGACTGTTCTGAGTCTTCTTCCTGCAGAAAAGCATGGGTGGCAAGATGGATATAACGATAGTTTGTTAGAGGCTCTTGTTTGAATGTTGATTCAGTAGCCTTTTGATCGACAAATAGGTCAGCCTCATCTTTCTTTGATTTGAGGAACGAAAAGAATCCGTCGGGACTGTTAAACAAATCTCCCAAATACTGAACTTCCGTTTTGTTGAAAAGCAGCGGAGAAATGGGGCGATCAACCTGCGGATAGACTTCTCTGCTTTTAGAAGCGGTGAGATCTTTAAAGCTTGGTGCAAAGGCTGCAAGGGTTTTCTTTTTGGGAGATTGTTCCTGATGGGCGCGAAGTTTCAGGTACCCCGCTGAAGGGGCATAACTTATGCTATGCTTGTTGAGCAGGTATGGGAGATCATGGAATCGGCTGGTTTCAGTTTCTGATATTGGGCGTGTCAGCAGTGCTTCAAAAGGCAGGTAATGCAGTGGACCCGAGGGGATAATAAGGAGATTTTCACCCGTAATATATTCTGTTATAGGATCAATGAGCTGTTGATACAGCTGATGACTTTGATTAGCAAAGGTATCCACTGAAGTGGTTTCAAGAATGGTTTCTCGAAAATCGGTAATGGTTTTATCGAGCAGGGTGTCGGTGCCAACCTCCTGTACTTCAAAAGATTTATTGGTGATCACCAAGGCATATAAGGATGCCTTACTAAAGAAATACGAGATTATTGTTTTAGATGGAGATATATGATTTTGTTGTATTTCTGATATGTTAGCAACAGGTGGTTCGTATTTTAACCCATAATATTTTGGATATTCGTCTTCCAGCTTTTGAATATGATTTTGCAGTGTCTTTTGGGCATGAAAAAGCGAATCCTGCAAAGATATTCTTTTCAGCGAGTCGCCAGCCATTCCCCGAACTGCAAACTCGGAAAGCTCTCGCTGTAACTCAGTAACGGATTCGCGCAAATGTTTTTCGCGCTTAATTAGTGAGTCGGGAATCTGAGCAAAACTTTGATTATTCATCTCCTGTATTTGCTCCAGCAGAATTTGGTTACGACTCTTCTGGGCAAAGTAGAATAGGTGATGTTTGTAGTCTGTTTTTCCGGTTTGTCGAAGTAGGGTAAGGGCGGTCTTAAACCCTTTCCGGTAGATATCAACCGTGCGTTCTCTAAGTAAAAATTTTGACTTGCTCCGGTCCAGCGATCGTTGCAGCTCGTCGATAAAACTAACGGCCTGCAGATAGGTTTGTAGGGATTGCTCCAGCTGCTTAGGATTTCCATTCTGACTGCCTGCCCGGTAGAGTGCTTCTCCCTTAAAGCGCAAAGTACTAAGCAGCAGCTCGGGATAAACAACATTTTCGAGCGATAGTTCTTGAAAGGTTTTTTCGTCACTGTAATTGGTAAGAAGCACTTCCATTGCTTGCCGATAATAACTGAGAGCTTCTTGGTAATTACTCATTTCGGCATATATTTGCCCGATTTTTGTGTAGGTATCGCCAATAAAAGGATGGTCATCCGACAGCATTCGGCGGTTGATATTTAAATCCTGAAAGTAGAAATCGAGTGCCTTGTTGTAAGCTTCTTTTTGTCCATAGGCCTGCCCCAGATTGGCGTATACATTAGCCAACTCAGGGTGCCCGTCGGGAAAACGCTGTTGGTAAATCTCTTTAGACTTCTGGTAGTAAGTTATGGCTTTATCATATTGTTCGATATCCGAGTGGATTGCGCCCAGGTTTTGGTAGCCGACGGCCACCTCGGGATGATTAGCGCCAAGCAGTTTTTCTTTGATTTCCAATGATTTCTTGAGGTAATTGGCCGCTTGTTCCATCTCACCCATTTCGGAATAGACTACGCCAATATTGTTATATCCGGCAGCAACCAAGCGGTGATTTTCTCCATGAAAAGAGGCCAAGACATTGGTGGCATTTATCATATAATCGAGTGCCCGCTGGTAATCACTTTGATAATAGTATACCAGTGCTAGGTTATTATACAGGATGGAAAGCTCGGGATGGGGGTGTGGAAGGCGCTGCTGGTCTATTTCAAGAGCAAGCCTAAAAAATTTAAGTGCCTGTTGCTTGCCCCCCATTTTTTGATGAGCCGTGCCGCGGCCGTTATAGATCCGGCTTAGCAGTGCTTGATCTTTTAGCTCGTTACGGTGATAGCTGTCTTGGGCATTAGAAAACTGGGTTATGGCTTTTTGGTAGTTACCTTTCGATGAATAAACTTCTCCAATGCCGGTATTCATCCGGACCTCAAATATCGTGCTGTTTTCAACCGAATTTGCGAGTGATAGCCCTTTTTGATACCAATTCAGTGCGGCTTGGTATTTGGCGTTGGACTCTGCCAGAACTCCCTTTTGATGATAGTAGCGGAGCTTGAATATGGCATCATTGGGAAAGTGTTCCCTTGATAAGGTCCAGGCTTTTTCAAGAAAGGTTGCAGCTGCATTGAGATCGTCTTGGTCAGCCTTGTTTAGGCTGATCTGGAAAAGCGCATTACGTTGGCGTCTCAAATTTGACTGCTTCTCAAAAAAATCAGTGGCCTTTTGATAATAATAGGTAGAGGAATCATACCGGGCAGCATGCTGAAGGGAGTCTGCCTTTTGCATGAGTTGTTCACCTGGGGAGACGTCATTGACACGCTCTTGTCCCCATCCCATTAATGGGGTTAATAGCAATAAGGTAGATAAAAGAATACCCCGATAAGTGGATGCCGTTTTTGTAACAGCCATACTAAGCGGATTGGCTACAAAATACCGTACAGGCAAATGGTATCACTAAAAGTTGAAAAATAAAAACAAAAAAATGGAACAGTGATTTTACATCGGCACTTTTCGTAGGAGTAGGGGTTAGTCTTTAAACATAGAATTGACAAAAAGCTCTCGATCAAATACCTGTAGGTCTTCGATCTCTTCGCCCACCCCGATATATTTTACCGGAACATCCAGTTCGTTTGAAATTCCAATAACGATTCCGCCCTTTGCCGTGCCGTCCAGCTTGGTGAGTACAAGACCAGTGATGTCTACAAAATCGGTAAAAGCTTTGGCCTGTTGCATGGCGTTTTGTCCGGTGGATGCATCGAGCACCAGCAGTACCTCATGGGGAGCACCGTCAACCACTTTACCCATCACGCGCTTAATTTTAGCGAGCTCATTCATTAGCGATTTTTTGTTATGCAATCGTCCGGCCGTATCTACCAACGCAATATCGGCATCTTTGGCCTTGGCCGATTCTACTGTATCATATGCAACAGCGGCGGGATCGGCATTTTGTCCCTGCTGAATAATAGGGACTCCGGCGCGCTCACTCCATATCTTCAGCTGGTCTACGGCCGCCGCCCGAAAGGTATCCGCGGCACCCAGCATTACATTTTTCCCGGCTTTTTTGTAAAGATGAGCCAGCTTGCCAATGGAGGTTGTCTTGCCCACGCCATTTACGCCAACAACCATCACAATGTGAGGCTTTTGGGGAAACTCGGCATCAAATTCTGCGGGCTTATCGGGTGAATGATCTTTGAGAAGAGCAATGATTTCTTCCCGCAGGATACGCTGCAGCTCGTCACTGTTCAGATACTTGTCTTCAGCAACGCGCGCTTCAATACGATCGATAATTTCGAGTGTGGTAGAGACTCCTACATCAGAGGTAATTAAGATCTCTTCCAGTTCGTCGAGCACGGCGGCATCTACTGTGTCTTTACCGGCAATAGCCTTGCCGATCTTCTTCATGATACCGGAGCGGCTTTTTTCAACTCCTTTTTCAACTTTCTCTTTTTTCTTGAGACCAATTTTTTCTAAAAAACCCATAGTGTGCGTCGAATTTGAAAACTAAAGTGTCATCCTGAATGTATTTCAGGATTTACATACATGATTGAGCAGAGCGTTTTATTTGTACGGTTACAATAATCAGTTAAACTCCACTCCTTTGCGAATAAGGTTGAACCGGTGAAGATAATCAAAGAAGGAGTAAAACATAAGGGCTACCGAGGCTCCCATCAGCATAAAATGCACTTCTACTTCTTGCGGAAAGAAAAAGGCCGCCATCCAGTATAATCCCAGTACATTAACACTTATTTTACCCGACATAACTGCCATGGCCACCTTGCCGCGCAGGTGCTGAATAAATGCGGACCCGATGACAATGACGGCATCACGACCGACTTCGAGCAGGAAAAACCAGAGTGGGATAATATCGACATAAGTGGCGTACAGAAATAGGAAAAAAGCACAAAATTTGTCAGCAACGGGATCGAGAATTTTTCCCCATTCCGACACCTGGTTGGTCATACGAGCTACAAACCCGTCCAAATAATCAGATACAATGCCGTATATTACAAGCGCGGTAATAAGCCAGGTGATTTGTTGCCCATTGGTATAGTGCAGGTAAACGACAGGCACAACGATCAGAATGCGCGACAGCGAGATCAGGTTCGACCATGTAAACAGGTCTTGCTTAACGTCTATCTGTTTGTGATCTATGTTAAATGTTTCTGACAATTGAAACCTAATTGTTTGTTATAATTCGCGCCTACTTTGTCTTGATTGAACAGCCAAAAGATACATAAAAAAATTTCTATGTACGATTCTGATAAACTTGTTGAACATAAGCTCACCTCTCAAAAAGTATTTAGCGGACGCCTACTCCACGTTTATTTTGATGAAGTGGCGTTGCCCGACGGTACGACTTCAACTCGGGAATGGATTAAGCATCCCGGAGCGTCGGCGGTTGTCCCCATTTTTGAAAATGGAGATGTGATGATGGTAAAGCAGTTTCGATACCCCATGGCACAAATATTTTACGAAGTGCCTGCCGGCAAAATTGATCCCGATGAAGACGCCGGCTCAACGGCACGTCGCGAGCTTCAGGAGGAAGCGGGCCTATCTTGCAAGTGCTTTCAATATATTGGGCATTATTACCCGGGTATCGGTTACTCTGACGAAATCATTCATCTTTATACTGCATGGAATATCACTTCGTTTGACCAGCAGGTAGACGATGATGAGTTTCTGGTTAAGGAGCGACTACCATTTCAAACCGCTGTTGATATGGTCCATAAAGGGGAAATATCAGACGGAAAAACAATGGTAGCTATTCTGCGTGCCTGGCATTGGTGGCAGCAAGAAGGGCCCTTTCCAGTGAATTCTTAATCCTTTTTTTCGACTTCATGTTAGATTGATCCGCCTGTTGCAATGTTATTAATCGATAATCCCCTCATCGACAGCCAGTTCGTACAGCGATTTATGTAAATTTGTATCGGTTATATCACCCCTGTTGATAAGTTCTTCAACTTCATCCCCGCGCAAAAGCAGAATGCAGCCCATTTCGTTAAGTACTTCGTCAAACTTTCGAGGGTCTGCATTGGAAAGTTTTTCAAGATCTATCCCATCCGGATTTTTAGTTGTATTTACTAAGCAGTAAAAGGTGTCTTCATCACTGTCATCGTCGCCAAATCCAAAAATTTCGAGTTTCGTGTCGTCTTTTTTGAGCATAAAAGAAGTTAGGTTTAAAATATTTTGATCTGTGGTTAAAATAAGCCTCTTTTGGATGAATACCCATTCGGTCAGGGTGATCTATGTATGGCGGTCAAGGAAATCACGAGCCTTAATGAGCTCTACGATCTCATCAGTTTTTCGATTAACAATGGCAACCTGAAACAAGCTAATAATTGCCTGTTCTTCAATGCATTCAATAGTCTCATCAATTGTTTCACATTCTTCCTGCTCACTAACTAAGTCGTTAATCCCCTTAACCACGTAACGGTAATTCTTGGGCTTCTTTTTTTTGGTCTTTGTACCGCCGGTGGATTCATTAAAGTATTCCCTTAGAGCTTCTTCGGTTACATACCACTTAACACCCAACTTGCGGGCCCGTATTTTTCCTTCCCTGAGATAGGCTCGGATCGTCATTTTGCTGAGCCCCAGTTGTTCATGAAGGTCATCGACGGAATAAAGAGTAAGATTGCCAATTTGCTTGGGCATAAAGCACAAATAAAAATGATCGTTTAGTATTACATGCAGTTATTTTCCTCATCTAAACTAATAACAATTATATAATAGAGAAAGTTTAAATACTATTTATTATAGATTACTTACCTATTAGTTATGGTAAGTCAGAAATACTTGTTCCGTATAGGGTAATTCCATTATATTATAAACAGTTGATTGAAAAAGAGCTCTGCAAACGCAGGGCTTTTCTTATTTTAACACCATTCTCAGAGCCATTTTTCTCTCCCTATTCTTCTATGTTTTATTTCTGTCATTCGGAATGAGGACTTTCGATCTACGGTTATTACATTAACGACCTGACGAATTTAGATCAGCGTATAAGACTATGGGATCAGAAAAAACAATAAGATCGTTATTGCTTGAGCAACTCGACGGCAAAAATGCACACGTCGACTTCAAACAAGCAGTGCAGGGGTTAACCTTTAAGCAGTCCGGCATTCGTGTTGAAGGTATTCCCCATACTATTTGGGAGCTTATCGAGCATATCCGTATTGGCCAAGAGGACATCCTGGAGTTTTGCAAAAACCCGGATTACGATGCGCTCGACTGGCCCGATGATTACTGGCCCGAAAGGTCAAAGCCAGAGAGCCAGGAAGAGTTAGAGGAATCTGTACAGGCCGTTCAAGACGGTATTGTGGAGATGCGTGAGCTGATTCGAGATCCCCAAAATAATTTGCAGCATCCCTTTCCACATGGAGACGGGCAAACCCTATTCAGAGAAGCAATGCTAATTGTCGATCACAATGCCTATCATATTGGTCAAATTGTGCTCATTCGACGTTTGCTTGGCAGTTGGTAATTTATAGTTTGTTGACCATGAGAAAGATTAAAGTGAGTACGGCATGAAAGAGATTGTTCGATTTTTGCGTGAGGCTCGGATGGGCTATCTGCTTTTCACCTCTCTTATTATTTTGGGAGTTGTATTTGGTGCTTTTGAGATTATTGACCAAACTTTATTTAAGGATACATCTCAAGAAACAATGCAGTGGCTCTACTTCAGCCGCGGTGTTATTGTTTCTCTAATGCTCATGGTATGGGCGGCATGGACGGTCTATAATTACCGCGAGTACTACGAGGATCAGCTCGAAGCCACTAAAATGCGCTACAGTGACATCATTGAGCATTCGGCTGATGCGATCATTTCTATAGATAATGAGAATAACATTACATCCTGGAATCAAGGAGCAGAGGATATGCTTGGCTGGCAGAGAGGGGAAATCCTCGGGAGGGAAATAACCAAAATTGTGCCCGATGAACTTATTGAAATGAGAGAGCTGGAGTGCATTGAGTTTGGGATGAAATTCAAAGGGAATGTTAGCAACTATGAGACGGAGCGACTGACAAAAACAGGCGAAAAAAAATTGGTTAATCTGACAGAGTCCTATATCCGTAATAAAGACAATGAGATTGTGGGTAGATCTCAGATTTTACGCGACCTTACGGATATAAAAATGAAAGAGGAACAAATTCAGCAGTCTGAACGCCTGGCTACGGTGGGACATATGGCTGCCGGGGTGGCACATGAGGTGGGCAATCCGCTGACAGCAATTTCATCTCTTGTTCAGGTTTGTCAACGCAAGACGGATGACGAATTTATACAGGATCAGCTTAAAAAAGTGCGCGATCATATCCAGCGTATTAATAAAATTGTTCGCGACTTGGTGGACTTTTCCCGTCCCTCGAGTATGCAGTCTGAGAATGTTCAGATTAATGAGATTATAGAATCGGCGGTGGGCTTATTACAACATGACGCGCGCTGCAGGGATGTAGAATTTGAGATGAATTTATCTCCCCAATTGCCACTTGTTTCTTGTGTACCCGATCAAATTCATCAGGTGCTGGTGAACCTCTTGCTTAATTCTGTTGATGCGATGGAAGAGGAGGATAACCCCAAGGTGACAATCTTGACGGAGGAGCAAGATGGGATGGCTAAATTAACGGTTTCAGATATAGGAAAAGGAATCAAAGAGGAGCATAAATCTCGTATCTTTGAACCGTTTTTTACAACGAAGGAAGTGGGGAGCGGAACCGGTTTGGGGCTTTCGGTTAGTCACGGTATTATCAACAAGATTGGCGGCTCTATTCAAGTGGAGTCGGACTATGGGGAAGGAACAACATTTATTATCAAACTACCGACTAAAAATTAATTTATGAACGGATCGATTTTAATTGCAGATGACGAAGACAGTATCAGGGAATCCCTGACTATAGTACTTGAGGACGAAGGCTATAACTGCACCGCGGTAAAAGATGGTAGCGAGGCTATTGATGCGATAGATAAGGCAAGCTATGATATTATAGTTACTGATCTTAAAATGCCAAATGTGAATGGTATTGAGGTACTTGAATATGCTTTGAAGCATTCGTCGGATACCTTGACTATCATTATTACGGCTCACGGTACCATTGAAACGGCCATTCAGGCACTCCGGAAAGGGGCTGCCGATTATATTTTAAAGCCGCTGGAATTTGATGAGGTGCTGATCCGGATAAAAAACTTGCTGGAGCAGAAGAGCCTGGCGCAAGAAAATAAATATTTGCGTGAGCAGATCGACAAGGAGTATAACTTCAACCATATTATCGGTGAGAGTTCTGCCATGAAAGAGGTGTATAAAATGGTGGAGCGAGTCAGCCAGGCAACGAGTAATGTGCTGGTTACCGGTCAAAGTGGTACCGGAAAGGAGCTGGTGGCACGTGCCATTCACTCCAACAGCGATCGATCAAAGAAACCTTTTTTAGCTATTAACTGTGGGGCGATCCCAGAAAACCTGGTAGAGTCTGAGCTATTTGGCCACAAAAAAGGTTCTTTTACCGGGGCGAATGCTGATAAGGACGGAGTGTTTGTGGCCGCTCATGGTGGCACGGTCTTTTTGGACGAGGTGGCCGAGATCCCGTTAAATTTGCAGGTGAATTTACTTCGCGTTATCCAAGAGCGGGAAGTAAAGCCGGTGGGTTCCAATCAAATGGTCTCGTTTGATACCCGTATTATAGCGGCTACAAATAAGGATCTTGAAAAAGAGGTTGAGGAGGGCAATTTCAGGGATGATTTGTACTATCGATTAAATGTGGTTGAAATTTCACTTCCACCCTTAGAGCAGCGCAAAGAAGATATTCCTTTGCTGGCGCATCATTTTTTGCAGAAGTACAACAAGGAACTGAAACACAATCTCAAAGGGATTACCAGTGATGCCATGGGGGCCATGATGGCCTATCAGTGGAAGGGCCAGGTTCGTGAGCTTGAAAATGTAATTGAGCGGGCTGTATTATTGAGTGATGGTGATTTTCTAACGATTGAAGATCTCCCTGCATCATTTAAAAAATCATCAGGGAGCGATGACTTTGAGATGGATAGCGATAAGTTGGATGAGGCGATTAAGGTCTTTGAAAAACATCACATACAGAGCGTGTTAAAACGAACTGAAGGAAATAAATCTGAGGCGGCGCGGTTGCTGGGTATTGATCCTTCTACGCTGTATCGTAAAATGGAGCGGCTGGGCGTTAATGACTAATTATTAGTGTTACTGGTATCTTCAAGACGAACGATAACATCAAAATGGACACTTAGATCTTTACTGGCTTTAATAAGGCCCAACATAGCTGTTGGTCGCTCAATGTTATAGGTATCCATGTGGATGTGTTTGGATCCCTTTACTTGAAACCTATTTTCGCTTAACAATTTCCCCTGTACGGTGAAAGAGGTGGTATCCTGTACGCCGGCAATTTCCATAATACCTCGGGTATGAATGTTCATCCACCCGGTAGTATCATTTTCTTCATCAGTCAGTTGAGCGCTTAAAAGTTTGTAACTGATGTTGGGATGGCTGTCAGACTTTAGTGCCTCATACATATCTTTGTCCATCGCACGCTTGCCGCAACTGAGTGTCTCAACGGGTAGCGAAACCGAGATCTCAATGTCGCCATCTTTCTTCTTAACGCCGCTCAGGGAATTTGTAGATTGACTATTATTGATTCTACCGACTCCTGATAGGTTTTCGGCATTACATTGATAGCTTATCATGCCGGCTTCGCCTTCAATCCAAACCTTTCCTCCTTTTTCGATAGTGACGTTTTCTAAGAGATAAGATTGCGCCCCGCTTTGGGATATATTGGCAAGGATTAACAAGGGGGTTAGCAGCAGTAAAAACTGCCATCTAACCTTTTCCAATATAGAGGAGGACAATAGAGAGGTAGCGGGGCGCATTAATAGATTTTTATTAGGATTTACCTACATAAATCTCAAAAGGTATTGTAACCATTTCTCCGGCTTTAATAGTTCCGAGCATGGCCGATGGAGGATCAACATCGTAATCTTTCATGTTGAGTTCATATTCGCCTGTAAATTTAAATGAGCCGTCATCCTGCTTGGTGCCGGTTACAGGTAGTGTTATGGTTTTACTTGTTCCGGCGATGGTTAGATTGCCTTCTACATTGAGCTCCATAGATGTAAGAGCAGAGTCGGCATTAATCAGCTCGGCTTTATTCATTTGGAACATGATGTTGGGAAAATCATCAGACTTAAGTGCATCATATGTTCTTCGGTTCATGCCGCCTTTTCCACTTTCGATGCTTTTAACCGGGATGGTAAGTGAAAGTGATTCCACCGGATTATTCAAGGTATCGCCTTCTAATGCAGCTGTATTAAACTTAATATACGAAGTAAACTCTTCGACGTCAGAGGTCCAGTCGTGCAGAGTGGAAGTTCCCTCAACTTGTATGGTACTCTTGTCGAGTATTTCATACGAATCAGACTGTGCCAGCACATTGCCTGATATGGTAAATAAAAATATTAAAAGTGTTGTAAATAAAGATTTCATAGTGACCCCTTCTTAACTGTGGTTATTGGGTTATTATAGTTTGTCTGCTATTAATAATGCAACGATCGTTCCAAACTATCTTAACCACTGGTATTTATTGGAAATAGGCTGTTTAAAGTATGCTGTGTACGATAGTAATGGGTAAAATTATATTTGCAAAGTGGTTCCGATAGGTAGTTTAAAAACATAAGCTTGCACTAATGCAAACTGCAGTATTACTCTTGTTGCAGCTCTGCAATTGAAAAATGAGTGATATTAAAAAATTCTTCTAAAACATGTCTTAGCATTGTTTTAGGGTTGTTTTTAATAAATTTTGAATTGATAGTAAAAGTGGTCTTGTAATTGCATTACTAATAACGATAACCGTAGTAATGCTAACCACTTTGCTTTTCATGAAGTCTCAGTCAATCCTTATTGTTGATCAGCAGGAAGTAGTGCGCGACTCTCTTCAGCTTATCCTCAGCGAAGAGGGTTTTCGTTGCTATACGTCGTGTAACGCAACAAAAGCACAAAAAGTATTGACTACGAAACCTATCGATTTAATCATTGTAGATAGCCAGCTCTTGGATCGCAACGGATTATTTTCTTTTCTCCAGGCCAGGTACCCTTCAGTCAAGATTATTGTGATGAGCTCTTATGTTGAGATTGAAGTAACGCAAAAGGCACTCATCGACGGGGCGCATGACTTTGCGATTAAGCCTCTCGATTTTAAGGAGCTGATCGACAAGATCAACTATCACCTCTCCCCCATCCGTCAATAGTAAAGTAATCGTTTTAGCAAAGCAGATCGTTTGTTTCTGAAAACAATCTTTTCCTAATGTTAGATTAGAACAATGAGGGAATACAAAGATGCCCTCCCTAGTATTAACGATGCCTGCCTCTTTCTTGTCTTGCGAATTCAAAGTATTTGCAACACCAGCCATAGTTATATTTTGCAGCCATGTAATTCAACCTGCTTTCAGTTAGCATAGGCTGAGAATTAGAGACATGTCAATATACTATGTTTGTTTTTCTAGGCTCTTAGAAAGCCAGTGTGGGACAGAAAAATACTGAAATATGAGGGTACAGGGCCTCTAATATTAACAGTTGGCATAGTTAGGAAGGTCTGGTATAAATAACGGAATAGATGAAGCAGTTTAACGGCAAATTGTGGGGCAGTTCTACTTCTATTTTGAGATATACCGGAGGGAAAAGAAGGCTAAAGAAATGAAGTATAGTAATCCTTATTGATGCTCTCGTTTATTAGTGCCAATATCTTATTCACCATTTTGGATATGCCCACAAATAAAAAACGGTGTTGCCGTTTCACAGGCAACACCGCATCAGGGGATCGGAACTTAGACTTAGAGATAAGTCGTTTGCTCCTATGGTTAAATTACTTCTTAGAAGCTAATTACGGCTTCAAGCATTACGCCGTCGAATTCGCCACCATCGTACTTGGTTCCAACATAGCCTTCGCCGTCATAAGATTGTGTTACATACTCAAGCTTGGCCATTACGTTTTTGGTTAAGAACCAGCCGCCGCCGATGTTGAATCGATCAATTTCAATATCGCCGCTCGTCATTTCTCCGTCAACGAGGTTGTAGCGAAGTCCGAGATAGAAGTCTTCATTGGCTCCAAAGCGATAGAGTGCTTCTGCACCATACTGGTTGAAGGTACGGCTATCGTTGCCTTTGATATTTCCAGTAGTGTTTTCGTACACACCGTAGAATTCGAGGCCGCCAAACTTAACAAAGGGGTTCAGCATAAAGGCAGTCATTTCTCCAGCAGCTGGTGGTTGTCCATAGCCAGGGGTAAAACTTGGAGCAAAACGTCCACTTCTGAAACCATCATCCATTACAGAGTAGTAACGAGAACCGGCACGGTCTCCACTGTACAGATAGATAGAAGGAGATTGTGAAACATTAAGAATAGATGCACTTAAGCGGAAACGTGTGGTTTCGTTCATTTTCTTATCATAAGCTAACTTACCATAAACAGTAGCATGGGTCTTAATATCACCAGCCACAACGCTTTGGTTTAGTTTACCATTGCTAACTCCGAACATTCCCATCCATCCGTTACTGTAGTAGTAAATCTCACCGGCTACCTCAGTCGTAAAGGAGTCCATGATGTAGTTTCCTACGAATGGATTGTGAATAGCAGCAGCGTTATCGGTACGACGGAAATGGTTGTCACCATAATTGAGCTCCATGTGACCAACTTTAATACGCAGCTTGTCCATGAGGCCAGAAAGTAGTCCTTCAGAAATGAAGTCAAGACGATCTACCTGCATATATCCACTTTTGACATAGGCCTCAGTGTGATGTTGCGAGGTCAAATACGTACGTAAGTGCATGCGAAGGCCGCTTGCAAGTGCTACGTCAAGATCTAAGTTTGAAGTAGCAAGGTTAAAGTTATTTTCCAATTCTGGAAGTGTTCCCAAATCGTTGTCTTGAGAAAGTGCTTGGAATTGTAGCGTATTAGCGCCGCCGATGCGGACATTTACGCCGTCAAATTCAACGTCTGTTTCAAAGGGTGCCTCAAACTGGTTTAGCCCGGTTTGATCAGGATTGGTATAATATTGTAGATCCCGATCGAATTGAGCAGAAGCCATTCCGACAACCCCGAAGATTAAAAGTAATACCAAGCTCATCGACTTGGTTATGTGTTGTAACGTCTTCATAATAGAACCTCTGGTTAGTTTATGGTTTAGAAGATTATGTTGTTTTTGTGGTTCGTTAGATAGAGTTACAAGATCTGTTCCAAAAGGGAATTTTTTCTAACATTATTACTATTAATCTTCAAAATAGGCGTTTAGATGTCCTAAGGGGCAAAAATAAGGGATGATTTTTTTTGATATACGAGGAGGATTAAGGATAGGATTTCAATCTATTGCATTACTGCATTAGCTTTCCTCTTCTATGCTTGCAGTTGTGCATAAGGTCAAAAATCTCTGTTTTAGAATGTTGCTGAGGGCTTCAAAACCAAAAAAATATTAACATTAAACTATATTTTTATAAGTTTGTGTGCTTCAACCTTAATTAAAAGGAGGTTTGGTTATGTTTTCTAAAATAGGTCGTTATTTATATGCGTTGCCATTTGGTGTATTTGGAATCTTACATTTTGTGAATGCAGGTCAAATGGCGGGTATGGTGCCCATTCCGGGAGGAGTATTCTGGGTGTACCTAACGGGATTGGCGATGCTGGCTGCTTGCATAAGTATTGTGATTGAACGGAAGGCTCGGTTAGCTACTATCCTGCTGGGGATTATGTTGCTGGTTTTTGTGTTAAGTATACATTTGCCGGCTGTCATTGGCGGTGAGATGCAATCCAGCATGCCCAATTTGCTTAAAGATTTAGCATTGGCAGGGGGAGCATGGTTTATTGCCGGCCAAACAGAAGAGGAGGTAACGGACGAGATCTAATAAGGAGAAATACATATCCAAGAAATAAAAGCCCGATGGCATTCTCCATCGGGCTTTTATAATAATTAGGTGAATTGTTATGCTTTTACCGGCTCAACTTTTTCACCGGCCATCCATGAGGGTACCCAACTTTGTGATCTGATGTTTAACAGTAAGCTTTCTGCGGAAACATATACCACAGGAATAAATACCAGGGTAATAAGCGTTGAAGCCGTTAAGCCTCCAATAACCACTCGAGCCAAAGAAGCCTGGATTTCTGCCCCGGAGCCTATGCCGAAGGAGAGCGGTAAAAGGCCCAAAATAGTAGTGAGCGTAGTCATCAGGATGGGGCGCAGTCGTAATCTGCCGGATTCAATGACCGCTTCCCGGACACCCATATTGTGTTCTCTTCGCATTAAATTAATGTAGTCCACCAATACAATGGCATTATTTACTACAATTCCTATCAGCATTACTACACCCATCATGCTTTGCATGTTAATAGTTGTGCCGGTGATCATAAGTGTTGGAACCACCCCGATAATAGCAAGGGGAACTGAAAACATAACAACCAGCGGATCAAAGAATCGTTCAAATTGGGCTGCCATCACCATATAAATAAGTATCAGTGCCATAAAAATTGAAAGCTGAAAGTCGGCAGCTGCTTTTTGCTGTTCTTCATATTCGCCGCCATAGACAATGGAAAACCCTTCGGGCAGTTGCATGTCGGAAAGCTTAGCCTGAATTTTTTCGACGGCTTCGCCAAGGGCCACGCCGCTTTCAAGATTAGCCGATATGTATGACACCCGTTGACTGTTTACACGGTTGATGTCAGTAGGTCCGCGACCTTTGGATTGGGAAACGACTGCGGTTACGGGCAATACTTGTCCATTAGCTGTACGTATTGAAATATTCTCCAGATCTTTGGTACTAAGGCGATCTTCCGGTTGCAGGCGGACACGGATAGGAAATTCATCACCTCCTTCCCTGAAGGTGCCGGCCCGACTACCTCCCACATTTGTTTGGATCACCCGGGCCACGCCACTCACGGTGAGACCCAAATCGGCAATTTTATCGCGATCAAAGATCAGGTTCTGTTCCGGCCGGCCTTCACGCCGATCGGTACGAACTCCCGTAACTTCGGGGATTTCTTCCATTCGTCTTTTAATATCTTCTGAAAGCGTTTTGGCTTGTTCTAAATCATATCCGCGGAGCTGGAGCTCAACTGCTTCTCCGCCGCCCGATCCAAAAATGCGCCGTAAAATCCACAGCCCGGATTGAGCACTTACGCGGATGTCACCACCGGGTACCGTTCCGGCAACGTTTTCTCGAATTTGATCGGCTATTTTAGATGTGCTCATGGAGCGCTCCGAGGCGTCAACCATAGCAATTTCAACCTCAGCCCGTCCGTCACGAACATCTGTTGTAATATGTTCCACATCATCCATAGGTAGGTGAGCACGTACCACCGTTTCTAACTCTTTAAGATACTCGTTTTGTACGGCGATGTTAGTGCCTTCAGCCATCATAAAGTCTACGTCAATTTCATCGGCATCTGATTGAGGAGCCAACTCTACAGGAATTAGGGGTACAAGGAACACCGATCCAAGTACCAATACGCCGGTAATGGTATAAACAGCTGTTTTATGTTGAAGGGTATATTCGATGAAGTTGGTATATCGTTGTTCTAAAGCGGCGAATGTCCGCTGGAACCAACTCTTTTTTGTGGCTTTCTCTGAGTTATCAGGCTGCACTGTCAAAAACTTACTACATAGCATGGGTACCAGGGTAAGAGCCACAAACAAGGAGCAGAACAGCGCAAAAACAACGACCAGTGCAAGCTCTTGAAAAATACTGCCCGATATGGTTTGCATAAATACCACCGGCAAAAATATAACCGATGTAGTTATCGTAGAGGCTACGATGGCCCCGCCAACCTCGCGGGTACCAACCAGCGCGCTGGCTTTTAAGTCTTTACCGCGTTCCTCCCTGAGCCTTATGATGTTTTCGAGTACCACAATGGCGTTGTCAACAATCAGGCCCACCCCCAGGGCAAGTCCGCCAAAGCTCATTTGGTTAAGTGTTAAGCCGTTAAAATACAGAAGGCCAAAGGTTGCAATAATAGATATGGGGATGGCAAGCGATATGATAAACGTTGACGAACCGTTTCGTAAAAAAAGATAGAGTACCACAATGGCCAGTAACGCCCCCCAAATGGCCGAACTTTGAACGTTGTCAATAGAATTTTGAATAAACTCACTTTGATCGGTGGTAACGAACAGGTTCATATCTCGTCGTTCGTTGTTCACCTTGTCAATTTCCTGTCGAATATCTTCGGCGACTGCAACCGTGTTGGCCCCTGTCTGCTTACGGATTCCGAAGCGTACCATCGGTTTTTTGTCGATGGTCACAAGCCGGTTAAGGTCTTCATATCCCCACCGTACTTCAGCCACATCCTTAACACGAATAGGTTTGCCATCCACCATTCGAATAATAGTATTGGCAATCTGATCAATATTCTCATATTCGCCGAGGGTACGGACATAAAGCTGCTGCACACCGGAATTCACATTCCCGCCCGGTAGATTAATATTCTCACTGGCAATGGCCTGCTGTACCTCCGCTGATGAGAGACCACTTGCAATCAGCCTATCTCGCTTTATTTCCACATGGACTTCTCGGTATACTCCGCCCCAGATGTCAATCGAGCCTACCCCGGGTACCTGCTCAAAGCGCTTGGTTACTTCGCGATCAAGAATTTGTGTGAGCTCCTGCAGGTTCATATCTGAATTTGCTCCGACGATAACAATCGGGAAGTTATTGGGATCAAATTTCCAGATTCGGGGCGGCTCGGCTTCGGGAGGAAGCTCATCGCGCACCCGGTCTAATGCGGCGCGGATATCGTTTGCTGCAACATCAATGTCAGTACCTTGAGCAAACTCCAGCGTTACCCTACTACGTCCTTCGGATGAACTCGAACGGACCCGTTCTACACCCGGTACTCCGGCAATAGTATTTTCAATGCGCTGGGTGATGATGGTTTCAATTTCTTCGGGTCCAACATTAGGATATTCCGTGGCTACGGTAAGCTGCGGATATTCAACCGGTGGCAATAAATCGACCGGTAAAAATCGAAATGACATAACTCCCAATACGATGATGATGAGGAAAAGCATCGTGGTGGCGATGGGGCGTTCTACAGCGGTTTTAGTAATCTTCATGGCAGTAAGTAATCAAGTATAAAATTATTGAATCGAGGAGGGATTGACATCGGTTTGGCGATCCAGAACGCGTTGTAATAGATCTTGACGCTGCAACCCCTGTAGCGCTATAATTCGTTCCCAAGAGCTGGTGCGAATACGGGCTTGCTGGCTTCCCGGTGATAACAAATTTTGTCCAACGGTAATAACCCAGTTACCGGGTTCAATTCCTGCAACTCCCACTTCCATGCGACCGGTCGCAATTACATCAATTGGTTTGAACTGTACTTCAGTGGGTTCTGTAAGAGGTGGAGGATTTTGGGGGTCAACCTGTTCGGTTGGCTGTACCTCTGATCCTAAAGAAGTTGCTACAAAAACGCCCTCTTTGCCTGAATTGGGATCGGTATAAATTGCGCTGGTGGGTACTAAGGTAGCGCGTTCACTTTGGCCATATAGAATATCAACGGGCACAAACATTCCGGGGCGCAATTTGTTATCTGTATTTTGAACATCAATTTCTCCTTCGGTGCTTCGAGTTACGTTATTTAGGAATGGAGAAATACGTGAAAGTTTAGCTTCGAGATAGTCACTATTATTAGCATTGGAACCGGTATAGATATGTGCAGTTTGTCCAACCTCAATATCGTCGAGCATCTGGTCGGTCAAGACCACTTCCACACGTAAGTTATTTAGATCGCCAATAGTAAAAAGTTGTGTGCTGCTATTCACCTGCATGCCGGTTTCGGCATTGCGTTGACCTACAGTTCCCGATATGGGTGCTTTTATGACTGTCCTTGAAAGCAAGTCCTGTTGTTCTTGAAGGCTTGATTTCGCCTGTTCCAGCTGGGCCTCGGCTAAATCCACATCGGCTTCGGCAGACGACATTTGGGCTTGCAGTGTTTCCATTTCAAGTTCGCTCGAGAGCTGTTGATCACTAAGTTGTTTCGTTCGCTTGTACTGTGCCTCGAGTTCGTTATATCGAGCACGTGCTTGTTTGAGACGTGCTTCATTAATCCGCAAATTTGCACGGGCTTGCTGTACCTGTTCCCGGTATTGGTTATCCTCAAGGGAAACGATAGGGGCTCCCTTTTCCACATATTCGCCATTTTGCACATGGACGACAGCGATTTTCCCGGAAATTTCGGGATAAAGCGAAACTTGGTTTTTAGCATATACCGTTCCGCTCAATCGTTCTGAAAGGGGAAGAGCCCCGTAACGAGCTCTTACTGCTTCAACGGACGGCGTTGTGGATGACGAATTATTTACTGATGGATTATTTTCATTACTATCTTCCGAGCAGGAAATGACCAAGCTTGAGGCAAGCACTAACAATGATAAATAGCATACTTTTTGAAATAAGGAAAGCTTCATGGATTTTAAATAATATTCAGGATTAAGAATCGTACCTATACAATCAAAAAATTAACCGAAAGGTTCATGATAAAATGTAATAGGATGTTATACTTTATGAATGGTCTTAACATACAACTCGATTCTGAAGCAAAGTTGAACTTTTAAGTGCCCCTATCCGTTTCGAGGTATTTGGTATAGGGACTTACTGAATATTTCATAATAACAACTATTAAAAGCTAAATGGATACCGTTACACAAATTACGCTTGGTGCTGCAGTAGGAGAAGCCCTGTTGGGAAAGAAAGTAGGAAATAAGGCGGCGCTCTTTGGCGCGGCATTTGGCGTATTACCCGACCTTGATGTGCTCGCTTCACCCTTTGTTTCAGAAGTACAGGCATTAGCTATTCATCGTGGGATTACGCATTCACTTTTTTTCTGTGTAGTGGCTGCTCCTTTATTTGGATGGTTATTACAACGGTATCAAAAAAGCGATACGACATGGAAAGACTGGTCGGTGCTCGTTTTCTTGGTTTTTCTAACCCATATTTTTATAGATGTATGTACGAGCTATGGCACCCAGGTTTTTCAGCCATTTAGCAATTACTCACTCAGCTTTAACTCTATTTTTATTATTGATCCTTTTTATACGCTTCCCTTGTTACTGGGATTGATAATTGCCCTTATTCTTAACAGAGAGTCTCATAATCGGAGGTGGTCTAACTGGTTAGGTATTGGCCTAAGTTCGGTGTATCTGTTTTTAGGTTTTGGGGTTAAACATCATGTAAATGAGGTGTTTGAGAAAAACTTTGCACAGCAACAGATTAATCCGGAGCAGTATATGACCACCCCATCACCGTTAAATATTTTTCTGTGGACAGGTTATGTCGAAGCCAATGATACGCTCTATGCCGGTCTGTATTCAATCTTTGACGAAGATGATGAAATCAATTTTCAAGCAGTTCCTCAAAATAAGAAGCTGCTGCAGCCGTATCGCAATCAGCTTCCGGTTGAGCGACTTATTTGGTTTTCACGCGGATACTATGCGGCTGAGATAAAGCCTGAAGGGCTGATTGTTCACGATCTTCGATTTGGGCGATCAGATTTATGGCTTACTGACGACTCTACCCCGTTTGTTTGGAACTATAAACTTAGATTTAACAGCGATTCAACCAAGGTTACGGGCTTTAAACAATTCGAACCCAGCTTTGATATGCGAGCTGATATGTGGGACCGTTTGTACAATCGTATTTTGGGAAACTGAACACTCAGTTCTTTTCTGTACTGTCGTTTGGTACAAAGTCCAATACAAGAGAGTTCATGCAGTAACGCTTGCCTGTTGGCGGCGGCCCGTCATTAAAGATATGTCCAAGGTGTGAGTTGCAGCGTCCGCAAAGTACCTCCGTGCGCTGCATTCCGTGTGAGTTATCGGGTTTAAATTTGACGCTGTTTAATCCCACCGGTTCAAAAAAGCTGGGCCAGCCGCAATGACTCATGTATTTTGCTTCCGATTCAAAGAGCTTGTTACCACATACTGCGCAATGATATGTGCCTTTGCCTTTATAATCCCAGTATTTGCCGGAGTATTCTCGTTCGGTGCCCTTTTCACGAGCAATATGATAGACTTTGGGTTTGAGAATCTTCTTCCAAACCGAGTCGGGGAGATTTAGTTTGGTTGTGTCCGTCCGGGAATAATAGGGATTATAGGGCTTGATCTCCGAAGAATTTTTCGCTACTTCGGGATTGGTAGTACTACTTTTTTCTTGTTGTGCATGGCAGCTTGTTAGGGGTAAAAGAACAATAAATATGAGGACTGATAGAATTCTCATGGGCCGCGGGACTTATTTCTTGTTATACAGCAGTAACATCAGAAGCTAATGGATCATTCGTAATAAAAACTGGCGCAAGCCTGATAGGCCGCGCCAGTAAAATAGCATTAAATAAAATTGCAACTAGTATTCGGGTAATTGACTATGATTGTTCATCCGAGTCGTTAGAATCGTCATTGATCTGAGGTATATCTACTCCCGACATATCTTTAAAGACTTCGAGCATTTCCATTGGTAGCGGCATAAAGGCAAAAGTAGCATTCTCTTCGCTGATGTCGCTCATGGTTTGCAGGAATCGCAGTTGTAGTGCCATTGGGGCTTCTCTCATCATGGTAGCCGCTTCGACTAGTCGTTCAGCTGCTTGGAATTCACCCTCGGCATTAATCACTTTTGCTCGACGATCGCGCTCAGTTTCGGCCTGACGAGCCATAGCACGCTTCATGTTTTCGGGAAGTACTACATCGCGAACTTCTACGGAAACAACCTTAATTCCCCATGGATCAGTCTGGCGGTCAATAATTTCCTGTATGTTCTTATTTACTTTATCGCGCTCGGCCAGCAATTCGTCCAGTTCTACCTGTCCCACAATACTTCGCAAGGTTGTTTGTGCCAGCATCGAAGTGGCGTGGATATATTTCTCTACCTGTATGGTGGCTGCTTCGGCATCGATAACGCGGAAAAAGGTAATAGCATCAACGTGTACCGTAACGTTATCTTTGGTGATAACCTCCTGTCGATCTACGTTGATCGTTAACACCCGAAGGTCAACGCGCTCAATTTTATCGATGAAGGGGATCAACATGATAAGTCCCGGTCCCTTGGTTTTATGAAATTTACCAAGCCGAAAGACAACAGCACGTTCATACTCTCGAAGTATTTTAAAAATCTGCGGCAACAGTATTGCTGCTAAAACAGCAATAGTGATGATCCACGTTATCATATCAAAAAATTGAGTCGAACTTTCCATAAGCTTCTTGTTTAGGGATTAGTAATAGCTGTTAAAATATTGCTATCCGTTATTAGTATTTGGTGACTTTGATAGAGGTCTTACTTTCATTTTAAGTCCTTGGATCTCGGTAATCTCACATAGTTCTCCTTCTTCGATCGTACTTTCATCGCTAACTGCATCCCAGTATTCTCCGTTCACGAAAACCTTTCCGTTGCTATTGTCAATCCTGTCAACCACTTCAGCTTGCTTGCCGATCATTGAACTTTTACCTGTTTTGCTATCGGTAAACTGTGCTCGAATTCCTTCAGTGACAATCCAGATAAAAAAGAGAGCTGTTAAGATGGTGGCTGGGACAAGCCATGCCCATGAAAGCTCCATAGATTCGGGTAAATCCTGGAAAAGCATAAGTGCTCCCAGGAAGAAAGATACAGAGCCGCCAGCTATGAGTAATCCAAAGGTAGGGGTAAAAGCTTCGGCAACAAATAAGATTATGGCTAACCCTATAAGTGCAAATCCGGCAATATTTATAGGCATGGCTGCAGAGGCATATAGTACAAGCACAAGGGCGATAACCCCGGCTACTCCGGGTACAATGGCACCCGGATTTGTCACCTCACCGATAATGCCATAAATGGCAATCATCGTGAGAATGAGCATTACCTCGGGGCGCATGATAAAGCTAAAGAATTTTTCGGCAAAGTTTGTTGGTACTTCTTCTATGGTTGCATTATTTGTTACCAACGTATCTCCATTGAAAGTACGGCCATCTATATTTTGGAGGAGTTCGTCTGTATCAGAGGCAATAAGATCGATTACGTTGAGCTCGAGGGCTTCTTCTGCTGTAATTGACTCTCCGTCTCGAACAGCAGATCTGGCCCACTCAGCATTACGGTCACGCCGATTAGCAATGCTCTCAATAAAGCTTTCGGAGTAATTGAAAATCTTTTTCTGCATGACCGTATCAGATTGTCCTCCCCCCATCTGCACGGGAGATGCGGCACCTATGGTTGTTGTAGGAGCCATTGCTGCTACATGGGCGGCCATGGTGATAAATGTCCCGGCACTGGCAGCACGCGCACCCTCGGGTGCAACATATACAATAATTGGCAGGTCGTCGGATTCAAGAAAAGACTGAACGATATTCTTTGTGGATTCTAACAGTCCGCCGGGGGTATCGAGCTTAATAATAAGGGCTTCAGCACCTTGTTCATGCGCCGTCTTTATTCCCCGATTGATATAATTGGTTGTGGTAGGAGAAATTGATCCTTCTACCGAGATCATGGTTACGATCGGTCGGGAGCTTGCCTGTTGAACGGAGTCGGTGACAGTTGTATCAGGTTGAGCTGAAACTCCCGTTGTGAAAAAAGCAAAGAATGTGATAATAATTAGCTGTTTCATGCTGTTAAGTTATCAAAAAGGATATTGGAAACAATACAAGTAAATAATTTATAATGATGTTGAAAAATAAGTAGCCAATATTTAGTTGTTTGGATGCATATAGTTAAGCATCTATCGTTTATCAGTCAGCATGTGGTTCTTTTAGCAGCAGTTGGTACTAACCATCCAATTAATAGCTTGCCCTTTCCCGAAGTAACGGTTAGCTTTAAGTAAACACACTAACTAACTATTTAGTTCTATGAGTAAGCAGTCGAAAGATACCCGGCAGGAAATTATTGAGGCGGCCCGTAACGAGTTTTTGACGCATGGATTTGAGGGGGCTCGACTCCATAATATTGCCGATCAGATCGGAGTAACCAAAGCGATGATCCATTATTATTTTAATACGAAAAAAGAACTTTTTGAGCATGTATATAGGCAATCGGTGCAGGTAATATTTGAAGATCTGAATGATCTTCTATCAAAGGATGTCTCGCTGTTTAAAAAGATAGAGTTACTCATCGAAAACAGTTTGCAAAAAGCAGATCAAAATCCCCGGGTTTTGGCTTTTGTAATTACGGAAATAAGTAGAAAGTCAGATTGGTTGCAGCCTATCTTTGAGGAACAGGTGGAGCTACAGGTTAAAGCTTTTGAGGAAGAGTTAACGGATGCTGCGGCAAATTATGAAATTGCATCCGTAAGTGTCCAGGATTTACTCATGAACATTTTTGCACTTTGCTATTATCCTGTTGTTGCAGGTCCTATACACCAGTCGTTGTTTGGGATGGATAGTAGTGTATCGGGAAACGGGTTTTCACAGGAAAGGAAGGGGGTAATTTTAGATACGATCCTAAATTGGCTTACTGCATAAAGTCATTTTATTAGTCGAAAAATTAACACACTCTAACCGATATTTATTCAAAGGTTTATGTATGTTTGAACTACAAAGGGTTTGAAAGAAAAGCGCGGATCTGATATCTCAGACCGGAATTTAATACGGCTATAATGGGCGTCCAAACAACCCGTTTGCTTGCAGCTGTTATGTTTACCGACATTGTCGGTTACACAGCTATGATGCAGGAAGACGAAGATAAAGCGAATAGAAAAAAGGAGCGGCATCGCCAGGTGCTGAACGAGAGAGCTACAGCATTTGACGGGCAGGTACTTCACTACTACGGCGACGGAGCCCTCACTATTTTTAACAGTGCTTATAATGCTGTTATGTGTGCCATTAAAATTCAGAATGATTTGGCTGATCCCTATTTACCACTCCGCATTGGGCTGCATATGGGAGATATCGCTTACAATGATGAAGATGCTTATGGAGATGCGGTAAATATTGCTTCCCGGTTGGAACCACTGGCTATTTCAGGGGGCATTTTGATTTCACAGAAAGTACATAATGAAGTTAGAAATCACCGGGATATAAGGACCAAGGAGCTGGGAACATTTGAACTGAAGAATGTAAAGTATCCCATTTCAATTTTTGCCGTAACGAATGAGGGGATTAATGTACCAACGGCGCGAGAAATTAAAGCCAAAAGTGGTCGGATTACAAATCGATTGGCCGTATTGCCCTTTGTGAATATGAGTGATGAGAAGGGCTTCGAATATTTTAGTGATGGCCTTACCGAAGAAGTGATTAACGGACTAACCAAAATGGAGCGGCTTAATGTTACTTCCCGAACCTCGGCCTTTGCTTATAAGGGACGAAATGTAGATATACGAACCATTGGTGAAGAATTAATGGTGAGTCATATCTTGGAAGGAAGTGTACGAAAAAACAAGGATAAGATTCGTGTTACGGCGCAGCTCATTGAAACGGGAGGGGGATTTCATTTATGGTCAGAAACCTATGAACATCATTTGAAGGATATATTTGAAATTCAGGATGGGATTTCTCAAGAGATATTGAATAAAGTTCAAAAAGGCTTTGGAGGAGATGATTTAAGACCGGAGCCAAAGAAAAATACAAGGCCCATTAGAAAAGGAGATTACGAACGTTATTTAGAAGGAACTTTTGAGTTGCAAAAGTATTCCATCGCTTCGGTGCGCAAGGCCATGAAAAACTTTAATATGGCTGTTGAAAAAAATGCGAGGAATGAAAATTCTCGAACGGCGCTGGCCAAGAGTTTTTTGTTTTTTGGAATCCTGGGACAAATGGCGCCCCAGCGAGCTTACAAAAAAGCTGCAGAAAATATAAATGAGGTATTAAAGTATAGTCCTAATAATCCGTTAGCCTTGGGCATAAAAGCCCTTATTGAGGTATTGTTAAACCACAACTATGAGGCTGCTCAAGAACAGTTTGATCGGGCTTTTGATATAAATCCCGATAGCTCGGAGCTTTGTTACTGTTACTTTATGCTTTTAAATATGATCGGACAAAACGAAAGGAGCTTATCGTGGATTGAGCGAGCATTAGCTTTGGAGCCTGCAAACATTTTGTTTAACTCTGAACTTGCCAGAGCTTACTATAATGTGGGTCGCTTTGCTGATGCCCAAGAACAGTTTGATTATACCTTGGAGCTGGACGCAACGTTTTTGCCGGCTATAGAGGGAAGGGGATGGAATTATGTTGCAATGGAGAAGCTTAAGAAGGCACACTATGAATTTGAGCAGTATCAAAAGCTTGTTTTCCAGGAGCAAAAAAATATTCCCCATTTAATATACATTGCTGCTCGTCTTGGTATGGATGATACGGCCAACCATTTTTTAGAAATGCTGCAGCTTGGCGAAGTTGATGATACTTATATCCCCACCCCGGTGGATATTGCCTTAGTATATTTGGGAATGGAGAAATATGATGAAGTATTTTTCCATTTACAGCGTGCGGCTGATGACAAAATAGGGAAGCTCTATTTTATATTGTCAGATCCTATATGGAGTGACATAAGAAATGATTCCCGATTTGATTCGCTATTGCGTGAATTAGAGATACCGGATGCTCGGGAAATAGATTTTTTAGAAACAGTAGAGTAGCTGTTATTCCAGCAAATTAATCTTTTCTCGAAGTACCGATAAAATCAGATCAATATCTTCTAAATGTGTTCGAAAGTTGAGTACGGCCAGCCTTAAGTATATAGTTCCGTTAAGATGGGTGGAGGATAAGAAAACACGACCATCGCGGTGAATTTCATTGACGAGCTTTTTATTGAATGTATTAGGATCTCCGGAGTCGGGCACATATCTAAAAAATGCTACTGAAAGTTCAGGATCCGGACCGACTTCGATGCCGTCAATATCCTGTATCTTATCGTAAAAGTATCGGGTTAGTAATAATTTCTCTTCCAGTGCAGCGCGGAATGGCTGAACGCCAAAAAGCTGGAGCGGCAGCCACATCCGCAGGCCGCGAAAATGCTTTGAAAGCTCAGGCGATAGATCAGCAGGCGATGCTTCTTGGGTGGCTTTATAGGTGTCTTGTAAATAGTTGGCCGACATGTGCTGCGAATCGTAGAGTTTCTTACCGTCTTTGACGAGCAGTGCCCCTGATCCATAGGGCAGGAATAATCCTTTGTGGGGATCGATGGTGGCCGAGTCTGATTTTTCTATGCCGCTCATTACCTCTTTGCCGTGATCGGTGAGCAGGAAAAAGCCTCCGTATGCTGCATCTACATGGAACCAGATATTATGTCGGTTGGCAATGTCTCCAATTTTGTTGAGAGGATCGACGGCACCGAGATCAGTGGTGCCGGCAGATGCGAAGATGGTCAGCGGAATTAAGCCGTCTTTTCGATCGGCCTTAATCTGTTCTTCGAGTGCATCAGTTTTCATTCGAAAACGGCTATCCATAGGGATGGTTTGAAGGGTGGCTTCCCGCAGGCCGGCGAACTTGATAGCTTTTACTACACAGTGATGAACTTGTTGGGTAGTATAAATTACTGATTGGCTAAAATCTTTGGCTTTAATATCTGAATCATCTCGCGCAGCAACCAGTGCTATAAGATTAGCAATCGAACCGCCGGAGGTTAGGTTTCCTGATGCTCCCTTGGGGTAACCGATGAGATCATTCATCCAGCGGATACACATGTTCTCAATGCGTACAGCGCCAGGAGATGAAAAGAAAACGCCGGTATAGCGATTAGTGACGGCCGCCAGGTAATCAGCAATGGCTGAGGGGTAGAGTCCGCCACCCGGAATATAGCCAGCATGTTTTCCCGAGGCGGGGTTTAGGCCCGGCTTGTCGACTTCTGATTTTAAAACTGCTAACAGGTGATCAAAATCTTTCGGTTTCTCCTCAAAGGGGAGTTCGTATACGCCTTTACCCATGGATTCGGAATCCACATAAGCAGGTTTTTGGGCAAGGGATGACAAAAAGTCTTCGCCGTAATCAGTGGCTTGCTTTAATAATGATTTTCTCTCTTTTGTCGAAGTTTCAAGTTTACGGGCTTGCTGCTCGAGTTTTTTTATATGTTGCTCCATGAATAGAGATTGCAGTACAAAGTTTTAATTAAGAGTAGCCACAAAATAATAAAAGCCGCGGCCAACTGAATGACCGCGACTTACCAAAATCAAAAAGTGATATATGTTAGCTTACATCGGTGCCTGTGAGGCGATAGCCTTCGCTGCGCCATCCTGCTAAGCCTTCTTCAAAGTTCCAAACATTATTGTAGCCCATCTCTGTGAGCTTTTCGGTAAGTTTGGTTGAGGCGTCACAATCCGAATTGGCGCAGTAGACTACAATATCCTGATCCTTATCAGGAATTACATTTGTTGCGCATTCGAGGTTATGTTCCGTAAAGTTGATAGAACCCGGAATGCGCTTCGCCTCAAAGGCTTCCTCCGACAACGCATTGATCAAAACAGGACGATTCTCGCTCGTCATGCGATCGTGAAGATCTGTTGCAGATATACGTTGCATCGTAAGTGGCATAGTGATCACCTCTGTAGATTTGGTTCCATATTTGTTCGCACAAATACAGAATTATTTAACAATATGAGAGGCATTTGCCATTCCATTGAATAGATAACCTATGTCACATTTTCCCGACACTTTTTTTGAAGAAATATTGTTTATGAGACTAAAACAAAGCAACAATTTTTACGTTTAACAGATAGAAAAAATAAACTGCAAATTTCCAACAATTGATATGAATAGAAATAGTTTGCGAACGGTTTTCTTAATGACTCTCGCTGCCGTGCTTTTTATGCTGGTAGGACAGGTTTTGGGCGGATCTACGGGTCTAATTATTGCTTTTGTATTTGCGATGGCAATGAACTTTTTCAGCTACTGGAAATCGGATAAGATGGTGCTTCGGATGTACGATGCGCATCCGGTGGATCGAAGTTCACACCCTGCATTGTATAATATGATCGAAGAACTTTCGCGCAAGGCAGACCTGCCAATGCCAGCGGTGTACGTCATTCCCCAGAACCAGCCCAACGCCTTTGCAACGGGACGCAATCCTGAAAACGCAGCGGTAGCCGTTACAGAAGGTATTATGCAGGCCCTTAATGAGGATGAACTCCGGGCGGTCATAGCACATGAACTAGCCCATATCCAAAATCGTGATATACTCACACAGACCATTGTAACGACAGTTGTTAGTGCCCTAACGATGTTGGCGCAGTTTGCATATTTCATCCCGATAGGCGGGAGTGATCGGGGATCAAATCCGTTTGTGGCACTTATTGTCTTGATTACGGCTCCTATTGCTGCAACAATGTTACAGGCTGCAATTAGCAGAACGCGCGAATACGAAGCCGACCGCGTAGGGGCAGAAATATGCGGTCAGCCACAGCAGCTTGCATCAGCATTGCAGCGTATCGAAAAAGCAGCTGAGCAAATTCCAATGAATGTGTCGGATACGGCCATGCGATCTACATCGCATATGTTTCCGGTGAATCCATTTAGTGGAGGAAATTTTATGAGCCTGTTTTCTACGCATCCCGAAACCGAAGATCGCATAGAGCGGTTAATGCATATGCAGCGCACCGGGGAATACCTATTTGAATAAGATTAAGTATCTACGGTATCAGAAATAACGTATATGATCCCCCCCCTTTGGAGAAAGGAGATGCTGGGGAATTAAAAACCTCTTGAAATAAAAAATGTCCGGCACTACGAAAGTACCGGACATTTACAAGTATCTACTTGTGTTAACTTCTATTCTTCTTCCTTATACTGCTTGTCATAAGCGTTTTTGATGCGCTGGTTCATGTGACGCTTATAATTTTCGTATTCGTATTTACGGATCGTAAACTCGGAGTGAAAGTTCCCGTCGTTACAATCTACCTTTAGTTTATTGGGATGATCCGTTTCACTTATTTCAACGGCAATATCGCCAAGTTTATACGATTCAATCACAGAGCTCATAGATTCGATTTATGTTGTTTACACAAAGATAACCACTCCAGAGCTTAATTTGAATCACAATTAACTTAATTACATATCTCCCATTCCTTCTTCAGGGCCATTCCCTCCTGGTCCTCGATCTCTTCGTTGTTGCTGGTCGCGTTCTCCAAAGAAGTATTGGAAGCTAATAGTAGCGGACCGCGAAGACCAGCTGAATTCTCGCTGTGTATAGAAGTCTGTAGCAGGATTCCCGTCAGTATCAGCGGTATAGTTAAAGTTCTGGGAATCGAGCAGATCTCTGATGTTTAGCGTAATTTTAGCTTTGCCATCCATAAGATCTTTGGAAAGCCCGGTATCCATCATTGTCATCCCTTCGCGACGACCCTGTGTAGTTTCATTAGGCCCGCGGTAGCGCATGGATGCTTGATAGTTCAAGCCATCAACAATTTCCCACCGTAGACGCATGCGTGCCCGGAAATTTTCTGATTCACTGCTGAATACTTGGTCTTGGTAGGTACCTTCTGAGTTAGATCGAAACAGGTTCGCATTAGCAGTAAGATTCAGCCGATCAGCTATTTCCTGGTCGGCCGAAAACTCAACCCCCCAGGCCTTCTCAGTAGCAAGGTTGATGGGGAATATTCGCGTAACGCCCTGTTCTGCTTCGGTGATTCGCTCAATAACATCAGTGCGATACCGGTGATAAAAACTTGTGAGCAGAGATCCGGATTTCCAGTAATGCAGGTATCCGAGCTCGTAGGAGTTGCTAAATTCAGGGGTTAGGTTCGGGTTACCCGTAAACTGGCTGCGCTGATCATCAAAGTCATCAAATGGGATAAGCATGCGCGACCAAGGGCGACTTAGGCGCCGGCTGTAACTTGCTTGTACCGATTGCTGTTCGTTAAAGGAGTAGCTTAGAAATACACTGGGAAACAAGTTCACGTAATTTTGATCGGCTTCGGTCCCTGTGCTTTTTACCTCAGTACTAATTCGGGTGTTTTCAAGTCGTAATCCTACCTGTCCGGACAGTGAATTCCATTCATAGCCCAAGATGGCAAAAGCAGCGTTCACATTTTCTCGATATTTAAAGTTGTCCGTATAGCTTGGTTCTTCTATCCAATTGCCGTTAACCATAGTTTCAGCGAGATAGCTATTATCCATCCACTCAAAATCGCTGCGAATACCGGTTTCAAACGTACCATTTCCCAATATCGGACGCTCATATTCGGCATTAAAGCGGAAGTCCATCTCTTCTTCTTCATCAATGGCACGTTGCATGAGCGGATCGGCATTTCCCTGGCGAACTGTTTCTTCAATATTATTTGTGGATTTTTCCTGGCTGATATCAAAGCTCGCGTCGGCCACCAGTTTATGGTCGTCGCCGTCGATTTTGTTTTCGTAATCCAGATTTACATCAAAGTCTTGTTCGTCGCCGTCCTGTCTGTTTTCGCGATAGGTTTCTTCTAATACATCACCAGTAAAAGCACCCGGACTGTACTCCAGATCAGTATAGGTAATGTCTTCATTATTTTCTTCTTGTTCGGCGCTAACATAGGCGCTCGCAGTTAGCACTTGGGTTTCTGTGAGATAAAAGTCAGCCCCAAATTGTAGGTCACCGTCAAGTTCTGACTCTTGCGAATCGGTTTGTTCTCGATACATGTAAGTCGTGTCGGGACCAGAAAAACGCTGGAAAGAGCTCCCGCCTTCAGGTTCACTCCGGTAATCCAGTCCCCCGTTGAAGAACAGATTTACATCTCCAACACGGTAGTTGAGGTTAGCTGATCCTTCATACTCTTCGGGAAGTCCTGTTCCAACCTGAAAGTTACCGTTAAATCCCCGACGCTGATCCTTTTTTAGTATGATGTTAATAATTCCCCCGGACCCTTCTGCGGCATATCGGGATGAGGGATTTGTAATAATTTCAACTGATTTAATCATTGTGGCAGGGATGCTGTTAAGGGCATCGACATCGCCACTGACCATGCTTGAGGGCTTTCCGTTGATGAGTACTCGGACTGACTCATTACCACGAAGGCTAATATTTCCATCAATATCTGTAGAAACGGAAGGCACATTATTGAGTACATCTACTGCAGAGCCGCCAAGGCTGGTGATGTCCTGCCCTACTTGAAAGGTACGCTTGTCGAAATTCATCTGCATTTCTGATTGCTCGGCGCGTACAAAAAGCTCTCCAAGGTCTTCAGCGGTGGGTGTCATGGCAATGGTGCCGAGCTCATTTGTTTCGCCTTCTACTACCTGGACCTCCTGGGTGTAGGGACGAAATGAAAGAAAGGTGATCTTCAACACATATTGGCCGGGCGAAATATCGATAGAAAAGTTCCCGCCGCCGTCAGTAGAGGCACCGGTAATAATATTGGACTGGGTTGAGTCGTAGATGGCTACCGAAGCACTGGACAGGGGCTCATCTTCTTGATCTACAACGGTGCCTGTTACAGTGCCCTCAGTTTGAGCCAAGGAAGAGTTTGCAAAAAGGAATAGCAGGGAAAGTGATAAGGTTAACTTTTTCATGCTTTTGTTTTGGTAAAGATATCAGTGATTAATTTTATCTTGTTCAAAAAGATAACAGGTGATACTGTTCAAACACTGAACGAATACTGAATAAAATTTGAAGATTTCTCAGTGTTGGAAATCAATGTTGATTGTATGCCAACCATCTTTGTGGGTATATGAAATGGTATAATGATATTGATCAACAATTCGTTTGATTATCGCTAAGCCGAGTCCGATAGAGTTGGAATCGACGCTATCTTTTTTGAAACGCTGGAACAGTTCTTCGGGTGTTGAGGAGAGGGGGTCCCCGGTATTAGATATGCGTAGGCGTTGGCTGTTTAATGAAATATCAATGCTTCCTTCTTTAACATTATGTTTTATGGCATTTTGGAAAAGATTTGTCCACAAAATATCTGCAAGTACGGGATGCATCTGTACAGTAACATCATCTTCGACCTCGGCTTCAACTGTTAGGCCGTTAAGAGCAATAAACTCATCAAAAGACTGAATACTTTCAGTAATCAGCTCTGATAGGTTGACTTCTTTTGTTTCGGTAAACTCGTGATTTTCAATTTTTGTAAGCAGCGCCAGCGATTCGCTAAGCCTTGATAGCTTTTTTACCGATCGTTGACTATCCTCTACAAATTTGTACTGCTCAGTCGAAAGGTCCGTTTGTGTAAGAAGTTCCAGCTTTCCCTTGATGATGGAAAGGGGGGTTTGAAGCTCATGTGAGGCATTTTCGGCAAACTCTTTGAGATTCTTGTAGTCGGATACTGCCTTACTGGTCATTTCTTCGACAAACTTATTTAAATCGTCAAATTCGCTTACGGATGTTTCTTCAGCGGTTATCGGCTTTTTATCCTTCAGCGTAAAGTTTTTGATTTGTTTTAATGTTTTCCGAAACGGCTTAAAAAGGCGATTTGAGACGATAAAGCCGACGCCAACCGCACCAATCACTTGCAGGCCTAAAATCCAGAGAAGAATTTGTATTACAGCCTCAGTGATGTCATCAGATTCAACAAGAGCTCCATAGGTTGTAATACGGTAACCGGACCCGTCAACATTTCGGTAAGCTACCATTTTCAGATTGGGTTCGCGCTGTTGCAGACGGTCATGCCAAACCAAGGTGTCGCGAATTTCCACATCTGGTTCTACACGATTTGGTAGGGCCACTATTTTTAAATTGGTGTCATCGTCATCTTGCACGGTGCTTTCAAGGTTTTCTCCTTGTTCCAGCAGGTACGTTACGCGTTCAATGCGATCCAAAAAGCGCCACTTAAGTTCGTTGTCGAGTTCGCCCTTGATAATATGATAAGACACAAATCCCGCTATACCCAGCACAATAATGGTTACCGTAAGGTAAATCAGGACAAATTTTGTTATCAGCTTCATGTTAATTAGTGGACTTTGAATTTGTATCCTATGCCGTAGACACTTTCGATATAATCATCAGCTCCGGCGTTCTCTAATTTTTTACGCAGATTTTTAATGTGTTGATAGAGAAAATCAAGGTTTTCAAGATGGTCGACGTAGTCACCCCAAAGATGTTCAGCAATGGTCTGCTTTGAAAGCACATGGTTTTTGTTGGATGAAAAATAAAGCAACAGCTCGTATTCCTTGGGCGTAAGGTTTACGGGATTTCCATCCACCGTAACCTCCATTGTTTTGGTATTGATGGAGATTTCGTTCACATTAATAATTTCCTTGCCATCTCGCTGTTGCCGACGATTTACAGCTTTAATACGCGCGTGTAGTTCGGGCAGCTGAAAGGGTTTGGTGATATAGTCATCAGCGCCCAATTCCAGCCCTTCTACTTTGTCGTCCAGGGCATTTTTAGCTGATATGATAATGGTACCGGTTTCGGGATTTACCGACTTCAACTCTCTCAAAACCTGGAGGCCTGAACCGCCGGGAATCATAATATCGATGAGTACCACATCATAGGTATATGACATCACCTTGTCGAAAGCGGCTGAATATGATTTGGCAGATTCACAGATATATCCTTCACGCTTCAGATACGTCTGGATGTTCTGCAGTAAATCCTCGTTGTCTTCAATAATTAATAGTTTCATGACAATCCAAACATAACAAATGAATTTGAAGCAAAACTGAAGCTTGGAATATTATTACTTTTATATGGTTCAGATTAGTACTTTGAAAAGCAATGGTTATATTTTGATTACAAAATAAAGCCGACCAACTATCTTACTTAATTATTTATGCAGCGTATTATACTAACTCTTTTGTTGGGGATTTTGTTGGGAGGATGTACTTCGGAACAGGAGCCACCTTCTGACAGGGAGCAATCAGATAAGGTCATAGAGCAGAAAAGCTCAAGTGGTACTATATTACAGCAGGAACCTGCTGATTTTGATCGAAAGAAAAGTAGTATGGGACAACTGGTGTATGTACCCGTTTACTCACACATCTATCAGCAAAATCGTCAGAAAACATTTAACCTGACGACTACACTTAGTATTCGCAATGCAGATCCCTACCGCCCTTTTACTATTACTGAAGTTGCCTATTATGATTCAAAAGGAAATTTGGTTCAACAGTATGTGGATTCAACGGAGCAAATTCGACCACTGGCATCAACATCGTATGTGATCGAAGAAACCGATTTGCGAGGCGGTGTCGGAGCTAACTTTCTTGTACGGTGGCATTCGCAAAGTCCTATCTATCCGCCTGTTATTGAAGCAGTGAATATCAGCACTTCGCAGCAACAAGGAATTTCATTTTTGAGCGTAGGTCGCGCACTTCAGGAACGTTCTGTAGCTCCAACGGGCAATTAACTTAGTGGACCTAATCCTTATATAGTTCTAAGCGGCCTCGAATTAGGAATTCCGATTTCTTGCAAATTCGGTCTCTATTTCAATTACTCCATAATGTCCTTGCATGCCGTATTGAGCAGACGCACCAGGGGGAAGTACTTTAACAGAGTTGATTTCTCCTCGGGAGAACATGCTCGAAACGCGAGCATAACTTCGTCCTGCTTTTTGGCCATCCACTACAAATAACGGCTGTGCAAACGGATTACTAATGGATTTTTGGCCTCGTATAATGACTTGGATGTCGTTGCCACTGCCATTGAGCTGTACTCCGCTGGCGCGGCGAAGAAAGTCTTCAAGGGTCCAGTAGCTGGTATATTCGCTAGTCTGGGCTTGGTTAGATTGTTGGCTGGTAGTAGCACACCCTAATGACCCAAGCAGTAGCACACATAATCCTATCGATATACCTAAGTTTAATCGTTTCATAACGGTGGGATTTGATTAACAATATTAGGTACTTAGCAGTATAGGTATTTATTGTTAATTAAGTAAATAAAAAATAATGACTTACCACTATTCTTACTGATTTTTTGTAAAGATACGGATAACACCGAAATGTCCCTCCATACCATATCGTGCTGCTCTGCCGGGAGGGAGAACTTCAATATAATTTATCTCTCCGGGATATAGCATCTCGTTCACATTGGCAAAGTTTCGACCAGCTTTTTGTCCATCAATGATAAATAACGGCTGGCTTGTGGGACTGTTGGTGGTACTTACCCCGCGGATGATTACCCGCTCGCTACCCGGACTACCGGTGATGAATGCTTTGGCTGTTCTGCGAATATGATCTTTTAGGGTCCAGTTACTTTCCGGTGTAGTCTTCTGGGAGGTCTCCTTATTTGTAGTTCCAGAAGTGGAACAGCCCAGAATCGAAACAAGTAATCCCGCAGCAAGAAGTACGACAAGTGGTTTTGAAAACTTCATGATCTTAGGATCTTTTTAGGTTTTGTAAATCAACCTATAAAACTCGGGGCTTGTTTTAAAAAAATTGTGACAGAACGATTGTTGGCAGTTATAAAACGTATTAATTCTTTAAGATGGTCTCATCCAGCATATCAGTATTGTTAAAAACAAATTTATTGGTGAAAACAATCCCTAAATACACCGATAGTATGGTTCCAGAGAAGATGGCTACCATAATCATAATTTGATACTTGATGGCAATAAGCGGTGAGCTGCCGCTTAAAATTTGACCCGTCATCATCCCGGGCAAAGAAACGAGTCCGATGGTAGCCATGGATGCCAGGGTGGGATTGGCTGATTTTTGTAGTGCTTTACTGAAAAATGAATGTACTGCCTCGGATCGTGTCGCTCCACAGGCAAGGTAAAACTGGTATCGCTCCTGATGTTCATTTAAGCTGTAGTAAAAGGCATTGATCCCGATAACATTGCTCCTCAAGCAGTTGCCCAACACCATCCCTGTTATGGGTATGGTGTATTGTGCGGCCAGTAGCTTTGGAAGCTGTATTACAATTTCCAGGAAAAACAGATCTATAATAATAATTCCAAAAAAGGTGGCTCCGAAGACGGGTAAAATTACTGACCATTTGCGTTTTAGGTCGCTTCGATCAATAGTGGCAAAATCGGCAACAGCCACCATTACAAAAATCCATGCGGCATTAATCCAGGGATTGTCATATTCAAACAGATACTGCAGGTAGTAACCAACAAAGAGTAACTGAAGCACCATCCGAATCGAAGCGGTTAATAGTTTCCTGTTTAGTCCGGTTCGGTACTTCCACAAAATATAGGCCGGCACCACCATGATTATGAAGCCAATTCCGAGTTGCGTCCAGGTGATATCAATAATTTCCATTATGAGAGTTCTATTATATTATCAGCTTTGGCTACCCAGAACGGATCGTGAGAAGTCGAAATTACGGTGCGCTTGTTGTTGAGCAGCAGTTCTGCCGCTTTTTGTTTTGATGCTTCATCCAGGGCAGAGGTCGGCTCATCCAGCAGGAGGAGCGGCTTGTCGAGTAGGTGGCAAATTGCTAACCCAACGCGCTGACGCTGTCCCGTGGAAAGGTCACGAAACTGTTTGTCAAGGATATCCGGGGCTAGCCCTAATGCTTTTAAGGTTTTATTCCGATTTTGCAGAGCGCGTTCATTTCGGGAGGGTTGGTTGGCTGCAAATTCGAATGGTTTAACCATAACCTCTTCAACTGTACCGGACCCTAAGTTTAAATCTTGTGGCAGCCAGGCCGTTTGTTTTCGGACTTCTCGAGCATTGTAGCTTTTGTAATTTATTGAAATGGAACCATCCTTGGGGTTATGAAATCCCAAAAGTAGCTTTAAAAGTGTGCTCTTACCTGATCCGGATTCTCCTTTTAAAAGGGTATGCTGTCCGGGCTTTGCTTCAAATGAGAAGTTCGTTACAATCTGTTCCTTTTCGAAGTTAAACGTTACGTTATCAAAAGATATGTTGGGAGATACTGCCAATGTGTTGCCGATATTTTCTGTTAAAAAGGAAGCGGTTCGCCGGTTTTTTGAGCTCGCTGCCGGTGTAGCTTTTGCAGCTGATCTGTAACAGGTCCTTTAGTTCCGTCACCGATCTTCCGCTGATCTATTTCGATTGCAGGAACGAGTTCACCCATAGTGCCGGTTGTGAAACACTCGTCGGCAGAATACATTTCAGCCATGCTAATTCGTTTTTCTGCTACTGGGATGTCATTTTCTTTACAGAGATCAATGACGATACTGCGTGTAATGCCCGGGAGGCAGCTGTCCGCAAAAGGCGTCAGCACTTTCCCGTTGTTGACAAAGAAGATATTTGTTGCATTTACTTCAGATACATAACCCTCAATATCCATCATGACAGCACCATCGGCATCGGCCACATTGGCTTCAATTTTTGCGAGAATATTGTTGATAAGGTTATTGTGATGAATCTTTGAATCAATACACTGCGGAGGGTTGCGACGTATTGAAGAGGTCACTAATTGAAGCCCTTCTTTATCTTTGTGTATAGGAGGTTTCCATTCCGCCAACACAATAAGCGTTGGCCCGTATTGATTAACTTGGGGATCCATGTAGGAGGTTACTTTCTTGCCGCGCGAAAGTGTCAGTCGAATATGTGTGTCGGCGCGCATGCCGTTGGCTTTAAGGGTAGCAAAAATAGCTTCTTTTATTTTCTTATTCGACGGAACTTTATCAAAAGCCATGGCGTGGGCCGAATTTTGTAACCGTTCGAGATGCTCGTCGAGCGCAAATATCTTTCCGTCGTAAACGCGCAGACCTTCCCAGACGCCATCACCGCCTTGCACTAAGCTGTCGAAGACTGAAATGTTGGCTTTTTCACGATCATATAGCTCACCGTCAATCCAAACTTTTATATCTTTATTACGAGGGTCTGGGATAGTGGGATGTGTATCCATAGTTCAATACTGAATAATTGTTAGTTAGTATTATTTTTTAATTGCATGTGCAAACAATCGGTCGTAAATCGACTTGCACTGTTCGTAAAGGGGGTCTAGGCGATCAGGAAGACTCTCGTTATTAGGAGTATAGGGGTTAAATCCTGTTGACTGGTGGACATTGTCATACCAGTATTCTGCCCATATTCCATCTTCGGGAATAGGACCCGGCTGCCATGAAAGCATAGCTTCATCAAACGGGATGCCCAGTTTTTCGCACAGTGCTGACAATACAAATTCCGGATCTTCTAACAATTCTTTTGAATCGAGAACAATGAGAGGGAAACTGCCGTTTTCGGCTGTTTCAAATAGATCAAGCAGGTGCTGGTATCCGGTATCGCGTAGCGTTGGGTCGGGCAGCGATTTGTCAAGCGAAAGTAACATGTCTGCTGGGTTGCGAATCAAAAATACAGGGATAAACTCTTCAAAAAGCTGCTCCAGGATGTCATCCATTTCGATCATGTGGTGGGCCATATTTTTGATAAAAAGCACATCAGAATTTGTGCCCGTTTCCATCAGGATTTTCATCACTATAGAAGGGTCTTTGGGCTGACTTTCGAGTACTTTTAGGCGTCCGGGATGTTCGGCACCACTTTGTAGCAGGTAATGGGCATAAAAGGGCTCATCAACCACTTGGGTGTCGCTGCGTTGAGCAAAAGAGTACATGATGGCCGTGGAAATATTACGAGGTCCGGACCACATATTTATCTTGATATTTGCCATATCAAATGAATTCGTAGTGTGTTAGCTATGAGATATATGGTATTGATATTTTGGGGATCATCAAAAGCAATACCAAAACTGATTAAGTGATATTATCATCCCCCGCTTTTCTGCATTAGTTTTTTTATTTTAAGAATATTGGCTAATGAATGTGAATAGACCTCTGGGATTAATGGGATACAGAGAGCATGACAGCAGTGAGGTCAATTTTCGACTTGGTAAACTGCTCAGAAAAAGTTCGATCGCATGTTATCATCGAGAGCGAGATGATCGATTTTCCTATGTCGATATCAGTTCTAATATTAGCCGCCTTGTGGGGTATTCCCAACCAGAAATAACAGCCGATGATTTTAGCTGGCTAAGCCGATTACATCCGGAAGATCGGAAGACAGTAACCTCATTCTTGGGGAATCTTGAGATGGGGTGTCCCCAAACGATAGAATACCGGTTCAAACATAAGTTCGGGTACTATATTTGGCTACGCGACGAGGTGGAACTGGTTGCCGATGAGAATAGCGAGAAGTTCGTTGGTATGCTTGTAAAAGTAAATCAAGACAGAGAGGTACAACAGCTAAATGTGAGAGAGCGGGAAAAGCTACAGCAGTTGGCGCTGGATAATTTAAATGACATGGTGATAATCACCAAAGCTCCCCAAGATGAGCCGTTGAACTCAAGAATTGTATTTGTTAATAAATCATTCGAGCAGTTTACCGGTTATCAATCAGAAGAAATTATTAATAGAACGCCTACTTTCTTGCACGGACCCGAAACCTCAGAAGAGGCATTGGACCGGATCAATCAAAAGATTAAAAAGGGCCAATCACTACGGGAGGAGTTTATAAACTACAAGAAGGATGGTAGCCCGTATTGGGTTGAGTTGGATATGGCCCCCTTTCCCACTGATGACGGGAAGTACGAGTATTGGGTAGGAATTAATCGAGATATTACGCAGCGAAAAAGAGCTGAGAAGAAACTCGAAGAAAGCGAGAAGCGACACCGTACTTTTACTGAGCTGTCTTTTGACGCTATATTCGAAGTCCATGTTGATGGTACCATTTTGCGATGTAACAAGCGGGCATGTGAATTGTTTGGATACTCCCGAGAAGAGCTAATTGGAATGCATGTGCTGGACCTGACCCCTGAGGAATATCATAGTAAACAGCCAAAAACATTCGGGAATATAAGTACAACAGGTGATGATGCCTGGGAGCGAATTTACAAAAAGAAGGATGGTACCAAGTTCCCCACTGAAATTCACACGGCATTTTATGAAATGGGAGGACAAAAACGTCTTATTGCTTATGTGCGTGATAATACAGACCATAAAAGAAATGAGCAGACGATACGAAAATCTCTGAAAGAGAAAGAAACACTGCTGGCGGAGGTTCATCACCGGGTAAAAAACAATTTAGCAATTATCTCCGGGTTATTACAGATGCAGGTATTTAACACCAATGATGAAAGCCTGTTGGCAAAATTAAAGGAAAGCCAGTCGCGCATTCAGTCGATAGCAATGGTGCACGAAAAGCTTTACAGCTCGGAGACATTTTCGGAAATTGCCATCGATAAATACATAGACGATCTACTGAATATGGTTGAAGATTCGATGACCGATTTTGAGAAGGATATTCGTGTACATACGGACATGGAGCCGATACGGTTAACGGTTGGTCAGGCTATTCCCTGTGGGTTACTGCTTAACGAAATGATTACAAACTGCTACAAGCATGCGTTTGAAAATAAAGAGGAAGGCGAGATTAACATATCAATTGAAGAAAACGAGGGACAAATAAAATTGAATGTAACCGATAACGGTATTGGATTACCGGAAGATTTTAATATTGATCAACAATCTTCGCTCGGAATGACAATTATTAATACCTTAACGACTCAGCTAAATGGTCAGCTGGAGGTGAATTCCGGGGACTTTGGCAGCCGTTTCTCGTTAGTTTTTGATATCGAGCGTGACGTAGAAGAATAAAATAGCATCGAAAAACAGTTTATTAAGTACTAAAGAAACAATGAATCGCTGTTTCTATGTTATAGAAGGGTGATCTAATGAGTATATGATATCCTCAAAATAATCAATAAAGTCGGAGAATAAGTATGATACCATCATCACTACAAAAACTTACGTTATTTATGTTAATGATCTGTTTTGTGGCCGTTCAGCCATTGGCGGCACAGTCAGATCAGGGATTAACCCCAAAAGATGTTGCTAAAATGCAGCAGGTGAATGAGATTGCGATTGCTCCATCTGAAGATAAGGCGATTTATACCCTGCAGAAGCAAGCGGATCCGGAAAAGGAAAATAAACCGGCAAGCTATCACTTGTATCTTGCGGATCTGGCTACAGGTAATTCGATCCCTTATGTGACGACGATGAGCGTAAGCGATATTGCTTTTCGTCCCAACCATAATTCTATTACGTTTTTGGGAAAACGTTCATCAGATGAAACGACGAGCTTGTACGAAATTTCTATGAATGGCGGAGAAGCCCAGAAGATTTATTCTTTTGAAACCGCTATTGGGGATTACGAATGGGCCTCTGATGGAAGTCATATTGCTTTTATGGCGCAAGATACGATCACCTTTGAGCGCTCTTCGCTGCCCTATCATCCGGAGGTATATGAAGAAAATCTAAAACAGCGACGCGGCTATGTTGCAAATGTAGACATGCCAGACCACGGGCCACATCAGGTACAGGTAAAAGGATCCGTTTATCAGATGCGGTGGAGCCCCAATGGAGAAAAGTTAGCTATATCAGTTGCCCCTACCCCTTTGGTTGATGACTATTACATGAAGCAGCAAGTAAAAGTAGTTGATCACGAAGGCAAAAAGGTACTTGCTGAAGTAGATCATGCAGGCAAGTTAGGGCAGTTTGACTGGAGCCCGGACGGAAGCAAACTGGCAATGATTGCAGGAGCCGATATTCATGACACAATAGCCGGGCGATTATTTGTTGTTTCCGCAGATGGTGGCGAGCCTACCCAGTTAAAGCCGCAATACAAGGGAATGTTTGAAGAGTTTAAATGGACGGGAAATGATAAGTTGCACTATCTGAGCAGTGAGGGCGTCTGGTCAACATATGGCAGTATAAATGCTGATGGATCAAGTATGAATACGATTGTAGGAAAAGGCGATGCCAACCTTTCCTCTTTTGCTCGTGCTTCAAACGGAGCCACTGTTTTTGCTGCAAGTTCTGCTTCCCATCCCCAAGAGCTCTATCAGCTGTCGGGGAATGATGTCAAACGGGTGACGAATACGAACTCCTGGTTAGAAAAGAAAAAACTGGGTGAACAAAAAGTAGTTACGTGGAAAGCGGATGATGGCACCGAAAGCCAGGGTATTTTGGTGTATCCTGTTGATTATGAGGAAGGGAAACAATATCCACTGATTACAACCGTACACGGTGGGCCCGAAGCCCATTACAATGATGGCTGGGTGACAAACTACTCTGATGCAGGTCAGGTTGGTGCCGCTCAGGGATATTTCGTTTTTTATCCCAACTATCGAGGAAGTACCGGTCGTGGAGAAACATTTGCCAAGAGTAGCCAGGGCGATCTGGCCGGAGCAGAGTTTGACGATATCGTTGCGGGTGTTGATGAATTGATAGAAGAAGGGCTGGTAGATGATAAGAAAGTAGGCGTTACCGGCGGCTCTTATGGTGGATATGCTACCGGATGGATGGCGACAAAATACACCGATCGCTTTTCCGCAGGCGTTATGTTTGTGGGCATCAGTGATAATATTTCAAAATGGGGAACCAGTGATATTCCAGAAGAGCTCTATTTGGTACATACCCGCCAGCGTATTTGGGAAGACTATCAGAAGTACCTGGAGCGAAGTCCTATTTACTACGCAGGACAAGCAGAAACGCCCTTGTTGATTATGCACGGCAAAGAAGATACGCGAGTTGATCCGGGTCAGTCGTATGAGCTTTATCGCCATATTAAAACGCGCACCAATACCCCTGTTCGCCTGGTACTGTATCCGGGAGAAGGACATGGGAACCGAAACGCAACCGCACGTTATGATTATAACCTGCGTATGATGCGATGGTTTAATCAATATCTGAAAGGACAGCAGCAAGAGCGCCCTGACGTTGAAATTGAAGTCGAAAAAAAGACCGTTGAAAACTAAGTATAAGGAAGATAGCTAATCTGGATGTCCCCTTCTGCTTTGCAGGAGGGGATTTTCTTATGTAAATGACCTCTCTCAACTGCTTTATACAAACTCTTCAATATTTTCGGGATCACCCAGTAATTTTACGTCCTCAAGACTTTTAACTGCACGAACCTCATCAACAATACTTTGCAGTAGGTCTTCATGATCATCAAAATCTTTCCCGAAAAATATTTTTTTGTCATCCGACTCTACATAAAAGTTGGACCATGTGGAGCCAAAATGAATGGCTTTTATATCTTTAAAGTCAATTATGTTTGGCGAAATCAATCCCTGCCGGTGAAGAGAACTGTCTGTTAATTTAATTTTAAATCCAACTGCAATTACAATAACTACAGCCCAAAGCAGAAATAGGGTGATCATGAGGGCAGAAAAAAGAATTTCCCCAACATTATAATTCAGGTATGCGGCATATAGCATGGGGCCGCCCACCAGAGAAAACAGAAAGAACATCCCCCACTTAGATTTTGCTCGAAGTGAGAATTCTTTAACCTCTTGCTCCATAATCTGACTATTGATTTGTGTTAGTGCCATCAAAGGGAAATGTTATATATCTATTAATCATTTAAAATGAAAGGGCTATGGTGGTTGCCGAAAAGATAATTAGAGATTAGCAGATGGATTCAACTGCACTCAGTAAGTTTTTGAGTTACGTATTGCGTCATCATCCCGAGGCTATCGGCCTTGAGCTGGATGAGAACGGGTGGGCTAAGGTATCCGAGTTGATTAAGAAGGCAAAAGAAGATGGGCGATATATAGATCGGAATGCTATTCGAGATATCATGCAAAACAGTTCGAAGCAGCGGTTTATTTTGAGCAGTGACGGTAAATATATCCGGGCGGGTTATGGTCATTCTATTGATGTAGACTTACAGCTTAAACCGAAAACTCCGCCCGAGAAACTTTATCACGGGACGGCCCGGAATAATGTGGCTTCTATTTTGGAAAATGGTCTTCAGGCCCAAAGTCGAAACTTTGTGCATTTATCTACCACGGTGGATGAAGCGCGCAACGTAGGAGGACGGCATGGGGAGCCGGTGATTCTTTTAATATTTTCAAGGCGAATGAGCTGTGAGGGGTATGACTTTTTCCAATCTGAAAGTGAGAAAAGTATTTGGCTGACGAGTTATGTACCGAATCCATATATCGATCAACTAAAGAAGTGAGATCAATGTACTAACTTTATTACGATCTATAATGGCTGCAACCGGATGCTGTCTTTTATATATTACTGCTGATGCGAAGAATACATAACATATTGTTAGCCCTGTTTTCGGTATTGCTCTTTGGACATTCATTGGTTCAAGGGGACCCTATGGTGGAGAAAAGGAGTGCTGTGGTTTCACCGGCAGGGGAAAGAAGTGCAGAATCTACACATCCCTTAGCACAGCCGAATCTTTTAAATGCATTCCATCAGGCAGAAAGTGTAATTAATACTAATAATATTCCTGCACCATGGCTGTCGGTAGAAGAGCGAGAGCAGTCAGCAGTACATAAGTTTATTGTATCAGCTTCAGAAAACCGGACAGCCGTTTGCCTCAAGATTTATGATTCCATAGATAGAGCTCCAATCTCTTTAAAATATATTTTCCCCTTTCACGTATTTCTATAAGCTGTTTATATGTCTTATAAGCTATCAAGGTGAGTTGATAGCTTTGCCAATTATACATTGATATAGCCGAAATTCATTGAAGATTTGGAATCGGTATATCTGAAAATGCATTAAAACAGTTTTAAAAATGAATATAGATTTAACGACAGTTATTATCAGTGCTATAGCATCACTGTTCTTTATAATTCCAATCGTTATGGATCAATTGAAGAAGAGAAGGGAGGGCGAATCCAAAGAGGAAGCCTCCTGACAAAAATAAAATCAATAATAAAAAGCCGCGGGAATCCGCGGCTTTTTTATTTAATAGGTCCTGCCGGTTGCTGTTAATTTACTTCAATCTTTTTACCGGCTTTCTCTTTTAATTTGGGTACCGTAATTGTCAATACCCCATTGTCATATGTGGCACTAATGTTTTCTTCATCAATGATATTAGGCAGTGGTAGTGAGCGTTCAAATTTACCAAAACGGCTTTCAATGCGATGATATTTGGTGCCGTCTTCTTCTGCCAGCGTACGCTCACCACTTATTGTAATGGTGTTATTTTCAAATCCGATGTTGATATCATCTTTGCTCATTCCCGGTAGAGCAACAGTTATTTCGAACTCTTTATCTGTTTCATAGACGTTGAGTTCGGGTATGAATGTCCCTTTGCTCCGCGAGAATGCATCTTCCATCATTTCGTCAAGCATATCAGAGAATCGAAGAGTATTCGTGTTTCGATTTCGTCCTCGATCGTTGAACAATGTTGGAAACTTGTTTGTTCTCATCAGCATAGCAAATACCTCCTAACGTTTTTCATTTAGCAGTTCTAATTACTCATGAGTGTGATGGACGTCTATCACATTTGCATTCTTAATGGTACAAATGCTGTGCCAATGCAAAGGGGATTGAAATTTTGACAAACGAGCAGATTATAAAAAGTAATTTTTGACAAGCTGAGACTGCAAAAACGTCATTTAAGACTTTGAAGACGTTTTTTTAGTGCTTCAGCCGCCGAAACATATCCTCCGCCACTGCCATCAACAAAGTGAATATGGTCGTGCTGATATTGGAATACCATGCAGGTGATTACAGCAGCATCCGTAAGATGCATACCGTAAGCCAGCCTCCCCTCTTTAAACTGTTCATTCAAGAATTTTTCAAACTCTTTGCGTTGGGATGTGCTACCACTGATTACTACGCGCAGCATATCATCGAACTTGCGGTGGTCAGAGTTCATGGCCAGATCCGACTTATAGAGTCCCCAGTGAGTCGCCGATGTTTCGTAATCAATAGCCATCATGATCTTACCGATGATGGTTTGCAGCTGCACTTTCAGAATGTAGCTGATACGTTTAATCCAGCTTTCTCCGTGCGTTCGTATTCGTGCTTCTCCCATTAGTTGAGAGAAGGATAATGTCATAGAAAGTCCTGGTACATTAATAGGATTAGTTTTGTCATCAAAGCCAAAGGTGTCCCGCATTTTTCGTAAAACTTGTTCATAGATCTGTTGGGAAGGATCGATAGCCGGGTTGCTTTTAATCATCATGGTGATGACTTCATTTTGTGGCTGCTCTACTTTCTGCCAGCGGCATTCAAGTCCGCTAAAGTCAATTGATTCTGCATTTGTTAGTGCGGAGACTTGGTATTTTTTACCGTCTGACTTCTTTAATACCTGTTCAGCAAAACTCAAACCACCGCCCGAGAAGATGGATTGAATATAGAACTCTGATGCTCGGTATCTGGCAACCTGAATCTCGTGTCCCTGTTCATGGATATACGAAATGGGAATTGCAGCAGCACGCAGGTCAAGATCATATTCCGTTTTGCCAATGGTTTTACACCCTCCTAATATTCGCTTGGCATCGTCAAGCAGGTTGGGTGGAAAGCAAAACGAAGCGCCATCCCCACCAAAGGTAAATGGGATTGTATCACGATCGGCTACATTGAAGATACCTACAATAGGTGATGCTCCCAGGATGTTTACGGCCCGATAACGATCATTGCTAATGGCATCGGTAGAGTTCACAATGTCAGTAACGGCTACATACCAATCATGGGGAAGGGTATGGAAGTTTTTTTGATTTGAGGCGTCAAAAAAATCCTCTACAACAGGAAGATTTGCGTAAAAATCAGTACTGTCAGCCACGGAAATTATATTGGTCTCCTTTTTTGGTATACACCTTAAACATACAAAAGTGTTTGGTTAGGGATAGTGCTTAGATAAATTTGTTTGATATATTTGACGGTCCGTTGATTCATGATAATATACACTAAAAACTATGGCTGGATCCGCATTGTCTCTGGAATTGCAAATAGTGGCGTCGATAGACAAGCCATTTAAAGAGTTCTCCACTTATTAGTCTCGGTAAAAAGCTGGGAGTGAAACTGATCCATAATCTGGCAAGAATTTACAATGCCACCACAGTAGCCCGGTTCAAGTGCAATTGTAACACCGTCGATATTCGGGATGATATGTTGAAATACCGGCTTAGAAATGTCAATAACTTGCTTGATTTCATCGTTGGAATAGCGATGGAAATTTTCAGAGTAATGTTGTTTGCCCTTGCCGTGCACAAAGTAGTCGAGATCAATATCGAAGAAAATATTTTGGTCATTTCGGTCGAGCATAAATTGTTGGAATTGGTCTAAGTCCCGAAACTCATAAATGTCGTGACTATTTCCATTCATATCCTTAACAGTGCTTTGCTGGTAGTCAGTCGTATTTTGAAGCAGAATAATATCGCCAATCAAATTGAGCCAAGTGGCACATAAGATGTGACTGTCATTGGTTTGATCGAACTGTGCCCAAACAAAGTTGGTTATGTCTGAGAAGTTATTTTGGTCTAATTGTTCTAACGCAGATTTCTGTTCGTCAGGGACCGGAGCCAGGTCGCGGTGCCAATCAATAGTTACCAGTGTGGGTGCGGGCTGATGCAGGGTACCCTCATCGCTAAGGAGGTTACGCCATTTCATCCAAAAAAAGAATGCAAAGCGATGCTCCATGATAATGGCTTTTTCGATGGATCGCACTGTATTACCGGCATGTGAAACCTCTTCCAAATGAGTGCCGGGCGGATTGCAACTGTGGGGTTCAATATTTTCGAACATGATATTCCATTAGTCAGCTATTGGGAAGAATATGACCCCTTAAATTAGCAGACTTCATATTAACTTCAAGTTATTTGCTATTGATAATTGCGGGCGAAATATTATACTTTAAATCAATTGTTAAGAGGTTATACAAATTTAAAAAGGGGCTATTATGAGAGTGCTGCGATTTAAAACCGTGTTTTTGTTATTGCTGATTATTGCTTTGATGCAATCGTTGGCGTTGGGTCAAACGTCAGCAACATTTGATAAGAAAAAGCTGGATACCTACCTGGAGAAACTGGCTGAAGAAAATAAGATGATGGGATCGCTGACCATTGATTCGGCCGGGAGTGCGGCGTACCAAAAGTCGGTGGGTTTTAGGGATATCGAAAGCAGCACACCGGCCAATGCTGATACCAAATATCGCATTGGATCGATTACTAAAACCTATACGGCAACGATGATTATGCAGCTGGTAGAAGAAGATAAGCTTTCGCTATCGACCTCACTGGCAGATTTTTATCCCCAAGTTCCGCAATCAGAGAGTATAACAATAGAACATTTGCTTCGTCACCAGTCGGGGTTGTATAACTTCACCAATGCTTCTGATTATCCTAACTGGATGACCGAGTCCCGATCAAAAGCGGAGCTGCTCCAGATATTTTATGAGGATGACCCACAATTTGAGCCGGGTGCTCAAACCAGCTATAGTAATACCAACTACGTATTGCTGCAATTTGTTTTGGAGGACATTACCGGTGAAAGCTATTCCGATCAGCTTCAGAAACGGATTATTGAGCCGTTGAATCTACGGCGTACCTATTATGGGGGCGATATCGATCCGTCCAGCAACGAAGCGCTTTCGTATCGATTTTCAGGTGAACAATGGAATCCCGCTCCCGAAACAGATCTCAGCATACCGGGCGGAGCCGGTGCCATTGTTTCAACCAACGAAGAAATGATTACCTTTATCCGGGCGCTTTTTAAAGGAGAGCTTGTCTCTCAGCATTCGCTGGACAAAATGACCTCAACTGAACAAAGATTTGGGATAGGCCTCATAAAAGTGCCTTTTCACGACAAGTATGCTTTTGGTCATAATGGAGGTATCGATGGATTTCAATCACATCTCTCCTATTTCCCAAAGCAGGATGTTGCGATTGCTCTTACGACCAATGGTTTGCAATATAGCTTGAACGATATCTTAATTGGAGCCTTGAGCATTTATTATGGCCGTGATTTTGAAATACCCAGTTTTGATCAAAAGACTATTTCGCTCACTGCTGATCAGATGAAAAAATATGTCGGGGTTTATACTACTGATCAGCTACCGATGGAGATCGAAGTTTTTATTGATGGTAAAACGTTGAAGGCTCAGGCGACGGGACAACAGTCTTTTCCATTAACAGCGAATAGTAAAACCAAGTTTCGGTTTGATCCGGCCGGTTTAGTTATGGAGTTTGATTCGCTGGAAAACGGAAAGTATCAGCACTTTACCTTGAATCAAGCCGGAGGATCCTATCCCTTTACGCGCAAAGGCAATTAATAAGAGTACAATGTCGGGATAAATGTGTGTTCAGGCCCTGATTTATTGTATCCGTGGCAGTCTGATTTATGATTATAGAAACAGGAATTATGAGAGGGTGAGAGGTTTCGGTTGCCCATAAATAGCTGTATTTTTGGGGCTTCATTTCACACAACAATAAAATGGTATCACCTTAGTGAACTATCTGAGTTTTGCCCTCCGAGAAAAACGAATCCTATCATTTGGCCTGTCATTCACTTTCATGTCCAGCTTTGGACAAACCTTTCTGATTTCTCTGTTTGTTCCCTATTTTTTGAAGGATTTTTCGTTATCCAATGCAACTTTCGGTAGCCTTTATTCAGTAGCTACGCTTATTAGTGCCGGACTATTACCCTATCTGGGAAAATGGATTGATGACTTGCCTCTTCGGAGGTATAGCCAGATGGTGATTACGGGATTGCTGGTAGCAAGTATAACGGTTGCGGTGTCGTGGCATGTAGCGCTATTATTTGTGGGATTGGTACTGCTCAGATTGTCGGGACAAGGACTGAGCAGTCATACAGCACAGACTGCCATGGCACGTTACTTTGTGCATGAGCGGGGCAAGGCACTCAGTATTTCCAGTCTCGGTTATCCTATCGGGGAAGGAATTTTGCCATTAGCCATTGCGGGGCTACTTGGTATTTTTAGTTGGCGCGTAACATGGGGCGTTATCGTATTAGTGATTGCCCTGTTTTTTATTCCGCTTGTTCGTTATATCCTAAGCAAGAGCGAATACAAAGAGGTTGAACATACCGAAAACGATCCCAAAACGACCGACAGCAGCTGGGAGGTATATCGAATGCTGGCAAAAGATTACCGTATATGGTTGGTAACGCCCGTGGTGCTGTTACCACCTTTTTGGGCAACGGGGTTATTTTTATATCAGGTCTCGATTGCTGAACAGCTTGGGTGGTCGGCGACATTAATTGCTTCAGCTTTTGTAGCCTTTGCCGCCAGCAGAGTGGTAAGCTCCATTTCAATAGGCCCGCTGATAGATTATTTTAGTGCGAAAACGCTTATCCCCTATTATGTACTGCCTTTTGGAGGCGGGTTGGTGTTTGCCTATTATCATCCCGGCAGCTGGTCTGCCTTCGCTTACATGTTGTTTATTGGTGTTACCATGGGGATGGGAAGCAATATAAAATCGGCTTTATGGGCCGAGCTATATGGCACTGATATTATTGGCACTGTACGTTCGGTATTTTCTTCGCTGATGGTATTGAGTACGGCGCTTTGCCCATTTCTAATGGGCTGGGCTATTGATATGGGTATGGCTATGGAATCCATACTGTCAATAGCTATTGCTACTATTGGTATTGCTACTTTAATGGCTTATGCTGCTTTTCGTTTTACCATTAAAGAGGATACTATATGATAGATATGAACAAATAGAAAGCGACTAAAATTGCCGGGATGCTTAGAATTTATTCCTATAGCTATCTGATATATAATCTGTGATCAGAAAACGCAGGATATTCTTTCCATCATAATGAATATCAGAGGGAATGTTATTTAGAGTCAAGTAATTAATTATGCAAAAGGGATTTAATTTGTTAGTATAATTCAACATTAAATTGATTCATAAGAAAACAAACACTAAATAATAAATAGGGGTAACATGTTAGATCGATTACGTTCTTCCAAGTTAGGTGAATTTGTAGATGCCGGAACTTCGGCAGCAATTTTTCGAATTTTTGTAGCCTTCTTTATGCTCTACGGTCATGGCTGGGGTAAGCTGATGAGCGTTTTCGGAGGCGAATTTCAATTTTTGGACCCTATAGGGATTGGTCCAACAGCATCATTGATTTTAGCTGCTTTTGCTGAGGGGATTTGCTCGCTCTTGATTATAGCAGGATTTTGGACCCGTCTTGCTTCACTGATATTAACGATAAATATGGCAGTGGCGGTGTTTTTGGTACACCTTCCTGGTGGTGACTGGTTTGGCGATATGGAACTACCGGTATTATATTTAGTGGCTTTTATAGTCATTTTCTTACTTGGTCCCGGTAAATACTCTGTAGATAAGAGTTAGGGATCAAATCAGCGATATCATTGTATAGGGAGGGTATTGTATGGTGCCCTCCTTTTTTATTATAAATTGTTGTAGGATGAAGACGTTTTATAAAAGCAACTATATCTATTTAGTAGTTCTTATAAGCTTAAGTATCGCAGTAGTTGGTTGTGAGCAGCGAACACAGCAAAAAACGCAGGAAAAAAGTAGCACCAAGGAGTTTGCTGGATTACCCGGTTTTGAATCCATTGAAACAGAACAGGTTTTTACATACAACTGTGGTGATACTCTTCATTTTACTGCTCATGTTACCAAAGACAGTACTTGGCTTTTCTTGCCCGATACTACGCTGAAGGTATTGCCGGTAAAAGCTGGGTCCGGTGCTAGGTATGAGGGCGATTCATTTTTGTACTGGAGCAAGGGTAGCGAAGCCATCCTTCAAAAGCCACAAGGCTCATTTATGACCTGTCAGTCTGTGCCCCGGGAGCGTTCATGGGCAGCAGCAAAACTCAGGGGTGTTGACTTTAGGGCTTTGGGGCAGGAACCGGGGTGGTTTGTAGAGATTCAAAAAGAAAGCCAGCTAAAATATGTGGGAAACTATGGCAGGGATACCCTAATTGTTGATGTACCTTCCCCCGAGATGGATCCTCAAGGAGAGCGAACCGTCTATCGTACAAAAAGCGCGCAGCAATCCCTTGAATTGGTAATTGCAGATACTCCCTGCACCGACAGCATGAGCGGCTTCGATTTTCCGCAAACAGTAACGCTAACGGTAGGTGGTGAAACCTACAGAGGCTGTGGCCGTTACCTGCAATAGGTTGTTATACACAAGGATTATTGTAGATGATCGATAAGTTCCCAGAGTTCAACTTTGATAAGATCCCTTGTGTTGTAGATCGTTTCAAAAAGCTCGGGCACATTGCTGTTTTCGCCCATGGTTTGTTGGATTATTTCTTCGTTCAAGCCGAACTCGAAGTGTTCCAACTCTTTAAAATGGTTTCCGGTAGCAAAATTATAGCTATAATTCATTCCAGATGGCAAAATAAGTGAATATACTTCCCAGCCGGCCATTTGATTCTGTTCAATTCGTTCCAAGTGAATGGGTTTGGCGATCTCATCTTCCAGCATTAAATAATCTGGACTTTTGCCCGGTGCTACCTTCATGTAGTCCATAGACATATATCGACTTGGGGTAGATCCCGTATCAGCATAAGCGCTATTCTCAACCCGCCATATTTCAGACTTAATAAGGGTAGCAAGTTTGGAAAGTTGTTCCGTTCCTCCCTTGGTTGTAGGAGAAGGCACAAAACCGGGTGTATTGTTGTCGGAAAAGTAATCACCTAAATCATTTATCGAAGAAGAAACGGTGATACTCACAAAGTTATAGTTGCTTTTCTCTCCCCCCGGAAACTTCACCTTGTATAAGTACCATCCTTTTACATCATCATTTTTAAGAAGAGAGGAAAATCCAGATTTCAGATCTCTGTCAGCTACCTTTAAGAACCGATCGAGTTGTGTTTGGTTAACTTGCAGATAGTCAATTTTCTTGTAGAGGTCATCTTGTTGCTGTCCAAATACAGATGCAAAAAAGACTAAGTACAGTACAAAAGATAAAAGTAGTTTCTTCATGTTAGCCCCCTGCTTTTTTATGAAGGTGTATTACCAATTAAAACAATTTGTGACACAAATGCACTATTCAGCATTTCTACATTAAATATAAGTCTTGTGAGGGTTACAGAATGATGTCTTCGAATTATTTACTATCACCAATTTTTATTTAAGAATTAAAATGTTTTCTTAAAAAAGCTGAAAGGCTGAAAAATATACCTGGTAAATACAGCGTATAATTTAAGTAATAGTGTAAGATAAAAATTGACTCCCTGAAATGAACTTGATCAAGAAGACCTACCTCCTGTTATTTTTTTCTGTTATGCTTTGGGGATGCGGTTCCGGTGGTGGGACAGGACCTGGCAATGATGGTGATGATAATGATTCGGAACCAGTAGAATACGATTTATCAGTATTAAAAAATCCGGCGGACGGGGGATCAGTTGATCCTTCTGGCGGTACCTATGAGGAAGGCACAGAGATAACGATTGAGGCTACGGCGAATAATGGATTTACTTTTCGAGAATGGACCGGAGCGCTGAGTTCGAATGATAATCCGGTCACCTTCACGATAACGGATGACACCGACATTACGGCTAATTTTAATGACCTGCGGTCTGTATATACAGTCCAGATGTTTGCTATCAGTGCCGGAGATTCGGTAGATCTTAGGTTTGGGCAGTCGAGCAGGGGCAGTGATGGCTTTGATGAGGGAGTGGATCAGGATGCCCCTCCATCCCCGCCTGAAGGAGCCCTGCACGCTTATTTTGAAATTAATGACTTGGAACTTTTCAGAGATTTCCGCAGCAATATCGATCAGACAGTATCGTGGACGTTGCAATACCAGGTTGCCAGCGGTGAAGATTTAAAGTTGGAATGGGAAATTGTAAATGACAGCCAAATTAAAGGTGATTTGGTTCTTACCGATGAGTCCGGAACGTTTGAAGTTGATATGCAGGATAACACTACCCATACAGAGAGTGGTACCACTACAGGGACATTACTTATTCAATATACGTTCTGATAGTAGCTTCTAAGGAATAATTAAGGCAATGAAGGGATAGAATCGATAACTCCGAAATTTTCGAGTCCCATCCACAGCAGGAATAGCAGATAGCAGAAAATAAGTGCCATTGACTCCCACCGGTCTAATATCATATCGGTACGCAAGAAGCTAAATAAAAGGAGCGTGCCCAGCGTAAGGGCGCCCATCAGCGGAGCAGCAACAGAAAAGTTAATTACGGTAGCACCGGTTATGAGTACACCTGCGGGAATACAGACGAGCAGATCAAAAATGTTGCTGCCCAGCACGTTCGCCATTGAGGTGATGGGATCTCCCTTTTGAGCTTTCTTTATACTCACAAAAGCATCGGGAATACTGGTCCCGGCTGCTACGACCGAAATGCCCCATAGGAATGAAGGGGTACCCAGTATTTCACCAAATTTGATGGCTGACTGTACCAAAAGTTCAACTCCGATTAAAATGACTGCGAGGCTACCTATGAGCATGCCCCATTCCTTGAGTGGATTGATATTACTTGTATCGCGTTCAGAGACGTAATCCATCGTATCCTGATACTGTATAAAAATGTAGAAGCCATAGAGTAGCAACGGAAGTAAGGCCAGAAACCTGTCCATTTCTCCCAATATGATCCCCTCTTTAGCGCTAATGGGATTAAAAATAGCGGCAAAGGAGAAGGTAATGATCAGTACGGCTACTGAGATGATATAAAATTGGGCTTCTTTATATACCAGGTCACGATTCGATTCCAGCGGATCTTTAGAAACCAGACCGGCAGCAGCAGGAATAACCAGAATGTTAAATATAGCGGAACCCACAATGGCTGCTACCCCCAGATCAAATTCGCCATGTAATATTGTAGAAAGTACCACCGTCGCCAGTTCGGGGAAGCTGGAACCGATGGCGACCACCAATGCTCCCTGTACAATATCAGGCAGTTCGTAGTAGATAGAAAGTCCTTCGCTGGAGTGCTCCAACCAGTCGCTGCCTTTCCAAAGAATGCCGGTTGCAATAATGGCTACCGCCGTCCAAAGCAGTAAAGAAAGAATCATGACTAATTTCCCGATGGGTTGATTTTAGGAGCACAATAAATGAAGATTAATGTTCCCAAAAAAGTAAAAGGGAATAATCCTAATGTCAGGGAAATTCAATAAAAGGCGTGACTGTTAAAAGTTTATTATTTGATATCCCTTAGTAATAAAATTTCGCAAGCTGGGATGTTGATCATATTCATCTAGGAGATCGATCTCGGATTCTTTGATCTCTTTAAATACCCCAAATGCTTTTGCACAAAATCTGCAAGCCCCATAAATATTTTGTTTTACAGCATTATAGAGAGGGTGGGCGTCATGCTCTATATCTTCTAATTCAGGAATCCATTCTGTGCCCGCACCATCGAAGATGATTTTTACTTCATCGTCATGATCTTGAAGTTCTTTTGCCAGTTCAAGTGCATTGACAATGCGTCCAAGTGACTCATGAGATTCTGTTCCAGCTAACACAACGATTGCTACTTTATTCATATATCAGAGGTTCTTGTTGGGATTGGTAATATCTATTGATGGTCATGAGAGGAATAATCTTACTTTTTAAAAGCAGTCTTTGCCAGAGTGATGGATTCATCCATTTTGATGTCCACCTTTGCCAAATATCTATTTATGAAGTACCTGCGAAAAATTCTTCCTCAAATGTTATGAGCTACTGGCTGGTTGTTGATTTTGAAGGGCATCTATATCGTCTATTACCAATTGGTGTTAATCAAAAATTGGTGGAAAAAGGTAAGATGAATGGCAATTACATCATCAAATAGTTGAACAAATAATTATGAACAAAATAAGATGATATGGATCAACTAAATAAACTATCGGGAATAGCACATTGGTTACCACGATTGTCGCTGGCAGCAATATTTATTTATCATGGGTTTCCAAAAGTAGCTATGACAGGGGATGTATCTGCTATGATGGAAATGCCTTTTGCAATGGTATTAATGCTTGGAATTGCTGAGATTGGCGGCGCTTTATTAATGCTGTGGGGTGGCTTTGGGCCCGAATGGACAACCCGTATAGCGGGATTAATATTTACTGTTATTATGATTGGTGCTATTGTAATGGTGCATGCTCAATATGGATGGAATTCGATCAATATGGGTAATAACGGCGGACGAGGAATGGAATTTCAAGTATTAATTATAGCTGTATCCTTGTTATATGCCTTAAAGGGTAATGCCTTGAATAAGAAAGTTGGAAACCTATAGACAAGTTAATATGCAATCTCATTGTATCCCTACTAAGGCGGATGGCTGGAAATGCTATCCGCTTTCTTTTTTAATGTTACCAAAGATTGAAAGAGAAGCGAGCCGTATGTAATATTACCGATGGTCGGGATTGGGATGGTCAAACCGACAGCCCGGCTCTCATTCTGACCGTTAATTTTAATGACCTGGAATGCTGCCTGCCTGATCCAAAATATGTGCAGTTATAGTTTTGGGGTGTAGGTATTATAGTTTGTGAATTTTTCCCAGCTTTCCCCGTTCTTGTTCTAACTCTTTGTAGATGTCTTTGAGTTTCCCGTCAGCCTCTTTCTGTTTAATGATATCAACACCATAACCTATCTTTTCTTTTATATATGAAGAAGGGTCAATTTCAAATTATTAGAAATGGCCCCAAAGGAAAAATTCTCCCCAAGCAAACCAGTAGCTTGTGTATGCTTTAGCAGGAGTCAATAAATCTCCTTGTCGAGGACCGTCTACAGCATACCCAATTACATCCCATCGATTACCTTCATTGTCTGTAAGAATAACAGGAAGTTCTTCTTGGACAGGCTGAAAGTTTAAATCAGTTCCATCGGAGGGCTCACTTTCAAATGCTACAGCAAAGTTTAATGAAGCACTTCCCACAACAATATAGTCAGTATCTACGACACTGGTTTGTTTTATGCTGATACCAGTACCAAAGTTATCTATGACAAAATTCTGAGTATATTCAATGTTATTATTATAGCCGATGATTTGGCAAAAGGTATAATGAAGGAACCTGACCGGTAATATTTATTGGGAGGCTATTTTTGACCATTCTCAATATTTCTCAAGGCTTCAAGTAAAGCCTGGTATTCTTCACGGCAGCTGCCGCATTTATCAAGATGATCTTTTACCAAGGGTTTGGCTTCTTCGGGTGATTTTCCGGCCAGCTCCATTTCGGCAAACTCATGGAGCTCTTCAAAGCAATCATTACAGCCGATTTCATCCTCGTCAGCCATCTGGGCTGATTTAATCAAGTTTTTTAATATGTCGGGCGTCAATTCCATGTTAAAATTGGTGATATCTATTATTACTTGTCATCACTGATGTTATTAGGTAAACAAGTCTTACAGTTTATCAAGCATTTTATCGGGATCAATTCCCTCAATTTCCAGTTTATTTTTAATTTTGAGTCGCGCATCGTGAACCAGCTTATATAGTGCATTACGGTTGGTATCCATTAGTTTAACAACTGCGGGCATAGGCAATCCTTGAATCATAAGCGCATTTATGGCCTTCTTCTGCTTGTCGGTAAGTTCTTCATTAATAATCTGCATTACCTTATCTACCAGCTGTGATTCGTGCAGTGAGCGGTCGGGACTTGTTTCTTCACTGGCAACGGACAGTGAAAACACTTCACGACTATTATCATTAGGTTTTAGATCTTCAATTGAGATATCATCATAACGCTTAAGCCGAAGTTCGGTAAGACCTTCTCTCACTGCAATTTTCATGGCCCAGGTAATGAGCTTGCTCTCTCCGCGAAAAGAATCAATGTTATCTATCACTTTAAGAAGGGCGTCCTGGGCTACATCCTCAACAAACTGGTCCAGTTCACGATCAACATATTTATGCAAGGCTGGTTTAAGTCCGTTGATTAGCTTTTCACGCAGCAATTTCACAGCTTGCTCATCCACAGGAGAGCTAAGGGCTTGAACCCACTCTTCATTTGTCTCGTAAGATTTGTTACTCTTACGATGTCTCTTAAACCATTTGAGCATGTTGCATATATTAGTTGCCTTTAAGCGCATATAGATAAAGATAGTTGTGATTGTATTCAACACGAAAAAATTATTACTAAGGAGATAAGCTATGAATAGCAGAAAGGTGGAGTTTGAGGGGAGTCAGAAAGTAAACCTTGCGGCGCGAATTGATGAACCGGACCAGGGTGTTACGAAAGGGTCAGTATTATTTGCTCACTGCTTTACCTGCAGTAAAAACCTGCGGGCGGTAGGGCGCATTAGTCGTACATTGACCGAACACGGTATGGGCGTATTTCGCTTTGATTTTACAGGGCTGGGGGAAAGCGAGGGCGACTTTGCCGATACTAACTTTTCCTCCAATATCGATGACCTGCAAGCGGCAGCTAAATATATGGAACAGGAGTGGACTGCTCCACGCATGTTGATTGGTCATTCACTGGGAGGTGCTGCAGTGCTTCAGGCAGCTCACCATATTTCCTCGGCCGAAGCGGTAGCAACGATTGCCGCACCCAGTAATCCCGAACATGTTGCTCACCTTCTTATGGACAAAAAGGATGAGATAGAAAAAAAAGGAAAAGCCAGGGTTAAATTGGCCGGCCGTGTCTTTACGATAAAAAAGCAATTTCTGGATGATCTTAAGGAGCAGGCTATGAATAAAGTGATCAAAAATTTGGAAAAGCCGTTGCTTATTTTTCATTCACCGGTAGATAATACTGTGGGAATAGATAATGCAGCTCATATCTACAAGTTGGCAAAGCATCCCAAAAGCTTTATTTCATTGGATGATGCCGACCATCTGTTAACTAATGAAGAAGATGCAAAATATGTGGGCTCGGTAGCTTCGGCCTGGGGCGATCGGTATTTGTAAGAAATTTGCGAAAGCTCTTTAGCTTCCTCAATAGGCGTAAAAGTTGTTTTTGCGGAGCATTAAGTCAATTCAAAATGCGGTTTTAGTATTAGGATGCCCCTTTGGGTTGACTTTAAGTAACGCGCAATTATATTTGTATGTGCAAGCAAAATAAAAAGGTTTGAAATGTTCTTGAGACTCTCACTCTGTGATAAAACAGTAAGAACTAATAAAGGCTCTACCCATTTTAGGAGTCAAGATAGGAAAAGGACATTTTTTAAGGGATGCTGTTATATTATATTAAATCCCCTTTCAATAAGAGGTTGCTAAGAAAAAATAATTACTTTATCTGAAATTTAATTCTGGCATCAGTTACTTGCCCTATAAAAATATATTGTCATAATTTCTCTTTATGGTTTTAGCTGTAGGACTTCCGTTTTTAAATGAGCTTGTGGCACTCTTCATGGTTAGTGTGGGGATTGCCTATATATGTTATCGGCTTAACTTGGTACCTATTGTAGGGTTCCTAATTGCCGGGGTGATTATTGGTCCTAATGCCTTGGCATTAGTGCCGGATCAGGAGCTGGTAGATATACTTGCAGAAATAGGAGTTATTTTGCTGCTTTTTACCATTGGTATAGAGTTCAGCCTCGAAAAGTTAAATCGAATACGAAAGGCTATTGTTATAGGCGGTGGCTTACAGGTGACTGTCACTACGCTTGTAGTGGTCGGGTTATTATCACTCTTTGATGTCTCATTAAACACATCAATTTATACTGGATTCCTGGTTGCACTCAGCAGTACAGCTATTGTACTTGGATTGTTTGGCCAACGTAAAGAAACGGATACTCCTACCGGTCAGCTTTCATTGGCAGTACTTATTTTCCAGGATTTAGCCATCGTTGTTATGGTATTGTTGGTTCCAATTCTGGCGGGACAATCCGAGTCGGGCTTTGACATATTATGGATACTGGGAAAGGCTGTGCTCCTCATTTTAGCTGTTATTGTTTTGGCCCGACGAGTTGTGCCTTGGATATTGGAAAAAGTAGCTAAAACCAGGAATCGGGAGCTATTCTTACTGACGGTAGTGGCGGTCTGTTTTGGGACGGTTGCGCTTAGCAGTATGGCCAATGTGAGTTTGGCACTTGGGGCATTCCTGGCGGGATTAGTGGTGAGTGAAAGCGAATTCAGTGAGCAGGCATTAAGTGAAATTCTTCCGTTACGGACAATTTTTAATGCTGTCTTTTTTGTCTCAGTAGGAATGCTTTTGGACCTTAGCTACGTAATAGAATATCCTCTTTTACTATTGGGTATTGCAGTTTTTGTCATCTTGCTAAAACTGATTATTACTTCGGCTGGGTTGCTTACGCTGGGATATCCTGTTCGCATTGCTGCTGCGTCGGGATTGGCCCTTGCACAAATTGGTGAATTTTCATTTGTGTTGGAGCGTGCCGGACGTGCTGCAGGTATGAGTCCTGCCGGAATGGGAGAACTTGGGTCACAAATATTTATTGCTGTTTCAGTGTTACTGATGATTGGAACGCCCTTTATGTTAAATACAGGTCCACGATTAGGAGAACTGCTTAGCCGCACGCCACTTAGCAAATTGGGAGAAGACTCAAAGGGAAAACGCAACGATTATAAGCACAACTTAGAAGATCATGTGATCATTGTCGGGTACGGACCTGCCGGCCGTCATTTAGAACAGGTGCTGCATGAAACCGGAATTCCCTACGTGATTATTGAAATGAATCCCGATTCAGTGGAAGAGATGAGAGAAAATGATATACCTGCTATCTACGGGGATGCGGGACGTTTTCATATACTTGAAAAGGCGGGCATCGAAAAGGCCAAAATGCTGGTTATTGCTACAAATGATCCTTCCACAAGTCCCCGAATTATTCGAATAGCACGGCATCACAATCCGACACTCCAAATTGTTGTGCGTACCCGCTATCTGTCAGAGGTCGACCAACTTGAAAAATTAGGAGCTGACAATGTAATTCCCGAGGAGATGGAGACTACGGTACGGATCTTCTCCCAAGTACTTGGCGCTTATATGATACCGCAGGATGAAATTGAAGATCATATACAAACCCTGCGGGCGCACGATTACAAAATTATGAGAGGTAGTGTGCAGGAGGCTCATCTGATGGTGCTACAAGGGCTTGATGAGGAGGGGTTACATACGCGTGCTGTGGTTGTCCGTGAGGGAGCGTCGGTAGCTGAGAAAACACTCCAGGAATTAAAGCTCCGTAATAAATATAATTTAACCGTATTAGCTGTTAAAAGGGATGATAAAACCATTGGCAATCCCGCCGGTGATTTTAAATTGCATCCCGGAGATCGGTTGGTGATGGTAGGGTTGGCAGAACGTTTTTCGGAGTGCGCTGAATTGTTCCGGACGCCCTTAAAGGGTTAAAAATATTTGCAGAAGTACCTAAAGTGAAGGAGATTTACTTTCTCAGAAATCGAATTCTTCCATTTTTATTCTTGTCAGACTATACCGTTGTTTATCAGGCAGTTTAAAAAAGCACTAGAAGCTAATAGTGAGCGGATGACTTTTAGTTAGTTCTTTGCCAGTGGAATCTTGACGGAAAAAATAGATCCTTCACCTTCTTCACTGTTCACTGTTAAGTTACCTTCCATTAGGGCTACAAGTTTTTTACTGATTGGGAGTCCCAGCCCAAATCCACTTTTACTTGAGCCTGAGCCATCATTATCCATTTGGTTAAAAGGCTGGAAGATTTGATCAATTTTTTCGGCGGGGATTCCAATGCCAGTATCTTTTACATGTATTTTAGCATATTGGCCCTCTTTTTCCGTAGTTAGGATCACTTCGCCCCCTGGCTCAGTGTATTTGACGGCATTTGTTAATAAGTTCATGATGACTTGTTTAAGTCGGTCTTTGTCGGCAAACACTTTAATCTCGGTTTTTTCACTTCTGGTTAGTTCGATTCCTTTGTCTTCAGCTTCGTGCATAGCCATCATAAAGGAATTCATGAGAACCTCCTCAAGTAGAACTACTTCGTTGTTGACTTCAAAATAACCAGATTCAAGTTTGGCAAAGTTCAGAATGTCATCAGCCAATCTAGCCAGATCTTTACCGGCATTTTTTATAAGACCCAGATATTTACGCTCTTCACTCCCGGCGTTACCATTAATCTCATTAGATAATAAATCGACCATCCCGAGAATTACATTTAATGGACTACGCAGTTCATGTGACATCATAGAAAGAAGCTTTTCCTTTTTGTCGCTCTTTTTTTCTGCTTTCTTTTTGTCATAAAGAATTCGGTCTTCGTATTCGGAGCGACGCTCCATTTGAAGAACAATACAGCGATTTATTGGCTCTTCGTTATCTACAATCCGCTCGGCATTAATCAATACAGGGATATTTTCTCCCTCTTTAGATTGAAAGGTCAAATAAATTTCATTCACCTGTTTTTTCATTTTTAACATAGGAAACAGGTGGGTCTGATAAAAAATTTTGGCACCCGGTGTCAGAATTGTTTCAATATGATTATTAATTAATTGCTTCTCTGTATAGTTGAATATATTACAAGTGCGGTTGTTTACCTGTGTCAGTATTCCTTCATCATTAAATTCTAGGTAACCGCAGGGTATTTTATTTAAAACAGAGTTCATGATCTTGTTAAGTCTTGGTTCAGGTAATTATCGATCGCTTCAATTGTCAATTCCGGATCAGACATATGCGGACAGTGGCCATTCGCCGGAAGTACTTCCAGCGTGCTATCTTTGATTTGAGAATGCACATATTTACCAACTCGCAGTGGTGCTATAGAATCATTTTCGCACTGAATGATAAGTACAGGTACGTCTATTTTAGGGAGATCTTCCCGATTATCAGAAAGGAAAGTGGCTTTAGCAAATTCATGAGCTATAACGGGATCGGTAGAGCAAAAACTTTCCTCGAGTTCCTCTGTCAATTGAGGTTTATCCTCATTTTTCATGACTTCAGGGGCGAAAAATTCCGCCCAGCCGATATAATTTTTTTGCATTAGTTGCAGTAGTTCCTCGATAGTGCTACGGTCATATCCTCCATAATATTCAGGAGGATCATTGAGATAGCAGGGAGAGGGACCAATCATAATCAGGTGCTTAAACTTTTGAGGTTCCTTAATAGATGCCAGGGCACCGATAATTGAACTTACCGAATGTCCTGCGAATATTACATCATTATGTTCTAAAGCATCAATAACCTCTAAAACATCCTGTACATAACCATGGAGGGTGTTATATCGCTCAGTTTTATAAGAGCTGGTATCAGAGTTGCCGAACCCCACATAATCAAAAAGAATAACTTTGAACTTCTCTTTGAATGCCGGGGTTATAAATCGCCACATATGTTGGTCACAACCAAAGCCATGGGCAAACAGGATCGGTATTTCTCCCTCCCCTGTAATAGTAACATTATTTCTTTCGAAAATTTTTTGGGACATAATTGATACCTATGTGAAAATTATTGGTCTGTGATGTCTATTTAGAATGCTTTAGTTGTAATTACGTTTTGTCTGGAAAGTAGCTGCCGTAGGCAGGAAATTTCATCGTGGAATTGAGAAATCCATATGATCAGATTAATATCGTTGGGATCTAGATCAGCCGTTTGAAATTTCCTGAATGCCATCTCGTGATCAGGATTCGCAGAGCTCAGTGTTTGCCGGGCATCTTTAAAGGCCTTGTGCAGTTCCAGCTCTTTCTGAAACTGGTTGTATAACTCCAGCTGTTCTTTAACGCTGTATTGAATAAGCAGGTTTGTAGCTTCTTTTTGGGCTTTGGTCCATTGGCCTTCGGCTCCTACATAGGCCCGGACCGAAGCGAGTGTTTTTATTCCATAATGCGTTGTGACAATAATGAACAGGGCCAGAACCACAAAGACCGATATGATGGCAACATTTCCCCTCTCGGTGCTTAGTTGCTTTGTTAGGTCAGCCATGGAATTATGTTCTGGTTATTTGGAAATCATCTCGCAAAAAAAATTTTAAAAATGTCGATAAAACAATATATGTAACATCGAGCTTATAACAAGTCAGGTCTATGTAATACATTCACCAAACTTGGCAAAGATGTTACCTATATCAACTCAGAATTCAGGTTGAGTTCTAAGCAGTTGTTAAAGTAGGAATAGTCTCTGCTGGTCTGCTGGGGATGACCCAGTCGGAATGGTGTTGTCAGCCTCACGCCTGCGCTTCTGAATAGGTGAATTCAGGATCCCCAAATTTCTTAAGCGTACGGTAATGCGAAGCCACGGCTCCAAAGAAGGTTTCGTGGTGGTTGTAGGGGATATCAAATTCCTTGGCTGTTTTCTCAACAATAGGACTTATATCAGGATAGTGTACGCTGCATATTTTTGGGAACAGGTGATGCTCTATTTGAAAGTTCAATCCGCCGACAAACCAGCATAAGGCTTTGTTGTCACGCGCAAAATTATTGGTGGTTACCATCTCGTGAATCATCCAGTGCTCGTCAATCATATTATCTTCATCGGGTACCGGATGGTCGGTGCCCTCTACAACGTGGGCAAGCTGAAAGATAATACCAATGATAAGTCCTGCCGTTAGTTGCACGGTTGTAAACCCAATCAGAAGATGGACCCAGGTGATATCGAGCAGGAGCATGGGCAGAACCAGCATATAGGTATAAAAGAGAGCCTTGGTTACAAACAAGCTAATCCATTCGCTTGTTGGGTGCGTCTTATCATTGTATGGACCGATATTTGTTTTGAGGAAGTTCTTGTAATCCTTAACAAAAACCCAGAAAAGCATAGCCAGGCTATAGGCGAAAAATGCCAGAATATGTTGCACGCGATGGATAGGCTTATGTTCAGAATGTGGGGAGAGGCGTATAAATTCCGATACTTCAAGATCTTCGTCGTGCCCGTGAATATTCGTATAGGTGTGGTGGATGATGTTATGTGTTATCTTCCAGATATAGCCGTTGGCCCCCAGCATATCAAAAGTATAACCCAAGGCACGATTAATATATTTATTGGAAGAATAGGCTCCGTGCAGGGCATCGTGGGATACGGAAAAGCCCACACCGGCCATTCCAATACCCATCAGAACACATAGGGCCCACATGGTTCCCAGCGAAAATTGGCCTGAGATAATCAGGGCATAAGATCCCAAATACACTGATAATAAAATGATGGTTTTTATAACCATCTGCAGGTTGGCATGCTTGGAGATGTCATTCTCCTCAAAATATTGGTCCACCCTTTTTTTTACGGTTTTACTGAATTCTCGGCTGGTGCTGTTATTGAACGTTACTTTTTGAGTGTTGGACATGCGGACTAAGTTCTTTGATGGAACTTTATATTCGATTTTTAGAAGGGATGCAAAGAGATATCACAAAATGTATAACTTAAAAGAGATACGATTAAAAGTTGCGGCAACGGTCTGTAGTTGTAGCCCTAATTCTGTTTAAAGTATTGTAGGATTAGGAGGAAACCAACTTTCCAACCCTCCTTTTTTAGTTGCAGTCTTAAATACTTTTATAAATAAAAGCTCTTTTAAACTTAACAGTTGATAGGGAGATAAATATGAAAACCAGAGACTTTAAATAAAAATCCCTGTAAAACAATAAAAGAGTGCTGAAACATGGTTGTAACGTTATTTTTTGCATGCTTACCGAATGTTAAATAGGCGTTTGTCTATTTAATTGAAGCACCCTCTTGCACCCACTCTGATATGGCATTCTCTCCAACTTTTCTAACTAAAATCTCTTTACTGTCTGTCTGCTTCTATACCCTTCTCAAACTTCTAAAATCCTGCGAAAATCACCACATTGCAACTCGAATTCTCCAACCTTTATCAAAAATTCATTCCCCTTCATTATATTAAGCTCATTTCATATTAATCGCTCAACCTCTGGATAAAGAATATAATGATCGTACTTGTGATCAATTGCGGCAGTTCATCCGTAAAATACAATCTCATTGAAACCTCTGAACAAAAAGAGGTCTGCTCCGGTGTCGTGGAACGTATCGGGGCGGTCACGTCCATTGTTAAACATGAGCCTGCAGGATTCAAATCGATAAAAGATACGCGTGAGATCGAGAATCACGTTAAGGCTTTGGAGGAAATTATGAATTTTCTGATGGATTCAGATAATACAGCAATCTCATCGACGGATGATATTAAAGCTGTCGGTCACCGGGTTGTTCACGGCGGTGAAATGTTCAAAGACTCGGTTCTCATTGATGAAGATGTCAAGGATGCCATCAGGCAGGCATTCGACCTGGCTCCGCTTCATAATCCCCCGAATTTAAAAGGAATAGAAGCCGCAATGAAGTATCTGCCTGAAATACCACATGTTGCAGTATTTGATACGGCATTTCATCACTCACTCCCTGCTAAATCTTATCTTTACGGCATTCCGAACAGGCTATATCGCCGTTATAAAATTCGGAAATATGGATTTCACGGGACATCACACTATTATGTGAGCCGACAATATTATAACATGACCGACAAACCTGTGGAGGATACCCGGGTGATTACATGTCACCTTGGAAACGGTGCTTCCGTTGCAGCTGTAAAAGGCGGCAAGTCGATTGATACTTCTATGGGCTTCACTCCGCTATCAGGAATGATAATGGGCACCCGTTCAGGTGACATTGATCCGTCTATCCTCTTTTACCTTGTTGAAAAAGAAGAGCTGTCTCTCAATAACCTGCACGCACTGTTGAACAAGCATAGTGGTTTATTGGGACTGAGCGGTTATGCGGCAGACATGAGAGAACTTACTGAAGAAGCAAAGCGAGGGGATCGTCGCTGTCAGCAGGCGATTGATGTATTCTGCCATGACTTGAAGAAATATATAGGCTCCTATATTGCAACTTTAAATGGTTGTGATGCCATTATTTTTACCGCCGGAATCGGAGAAAATTCGGCAATGGTTCGTCAGCAGTCTCTTGAAGATATGGAATCACTGGGTATTGAAATTGATCCTGAAAAAAATGAATCAACGGAATCGGGCAAGATGCAGAAAATAAGCAGTGATTCATCCCAAACAGAAGTCTGGGTAATTCCTACCAATGAAGAGCTGGTGATTGCCATAGACACGGCAAAAATTGCACAGGCCTCCAATCAATCCCCATGGGTGTAGTATATATTCTTTCGTATATTGAGAAATCGTAATTGAATCTTTGGCCTAAACAATATGCAATGGGAGATGCCTCAGATACATCCCACTCGCTTTACAAAGTGTTAACGGAGGTAGAGTGCCTTGCACCATGCATCCTCTGATACCCAAATTTGGGTGATCTGTTTCTATTGATGAACTATTTCAAATAAAAAGCCCATAACTCATTGTGAGTCATGGGCTTATAAATAAGTACGCCCGAGAGGATTCGAACCCCTAACCTTCTGATCCGAAGTCAGACGCTCTATCCAGTTGAGCTACGGGCGCAGGTCGTTTTAAAAGGATTCTAAATATCCCGCTTTGCTATACAAATTACAACCGAAAATCATGTCCTTTCAGCAGTGGTTGTAACCACTGCCGGTGAGCTTTACATCAGCATTTGATTGGCTACTTGTTATAAAAATACTTTATGACTACTACCTAAGCATAATATTCATAACTTTTTACGTGCATCATTGGCAATTATCGAACGAATGGTGTTAATTATTTATTCATTATTATATCACCATAAAGGGAATAGACAGAAATTATTATGAGCAACAAAATGCATAAGTATCTTACAATATTTGTAGCTGTAGTATTTTTAACTGCCTGCAATGCGACCTCCGAAAATGAACCAGAGGCTGATGCCGAGCAGGATCAGAACATGGAGAATCCGGAATACACCATGGAGACCATTACCAATGAGGTAGATGTGCCATGGGGTATGGACTGGCTGCCTGACGGCGATATGTTAATCACCGCTCGGAGCGGTAACTTGTGGCTCTTCAGTAATGGAAGCCTGGCTGATGAACCAATTGCCGGAGTCCCGGAAGTTTGGGCGCGCAGTCAGGGCGGATTGCTTGACGTACAAGCACACCCCAATTATGAAGAAAATGGCTGGATCTATCTAACCTACTCCAGTCCTGAAGGCGGTGAAGGTGCGAATACCGCATTGATGCGAGCGAAACTTAATGATGACCGCACGGAGCTCGTAAATAAAGAAGTACTCTATAAGGCTGAACCCAATACTGAGCGTGGCGTTCACTTTGGCAGCCGCATTGTCTTTGATAACAAGGGGCACGTATTTTTTGGGGTTGGAGATCGCGGGGCTCGTGATGTAAATCCCCAGGATATCACCCGTGATGCCGGAAAAATTTATCGTTTGAATGAGGACGGATCCATTCCTGAGGATAATCCTTTTGTAGGCCAAGAGGGATTAGACGCCATTTTTGCTTATGGTATTCGCAACCCACAAGGCATGGATCTGCATCCTGAAACGGGAGAGCTCTGGGAGCATGAACATGGTCCGCGCGGTGGCGATGAGATCAATATTATTAAAGCAGGTAATAATTACGGGTGGCCTGAAATTAGTTTTGGCATCAATTACGATGGAACCTCTTTTACTGATGATACGGCCAAGGCCGGTATGGAACAGCCTGAGTGGTATTGGGATCCGTCTATCGCTCCCTCAGGTATGACGTTTGTAACCAGCGATAAATTTCCAGAATGGAAAGGAGATCTACTCGTAGGGTCTCTCAAGTTTGGTTATGTGATGCATGTTGATTTAGAAGACGGCAAGGTTGTCGGTGAAGAAAAGGTCTTCGAAGACGCCGGACGCGTACGTGATGTCCGTCAGGGTCCTGATGGTAATATCTATATTGCTACAGAGACTGAAAACGGCATTATTCGTGTTTCTCCTGCAACGGAGTAGAATATTGGTAAGTATTTATTGATGTAATTGCTGGCGCAAGTGTAAAAGCTTGCGCCAGATTTATGTTAATACTTTTCTAATTGGATTCTTCTACATCCTGTTCGTCAAGGTTATCTACCTCATCTACTTGTTTTAGCTTGAGGTAGTCAACCAGTTCATCCTGCATATCTTCACGAATGCGATCCGGATGTGTGATCTTGGTATAAAAAACAGTAAAGTAAACTACTTTGACAGAGGTTATCGTACGTTCAAACAGGCTGCTGAATAGTTTGCCGATCCAGAGTGCTGTGATAACGGGTAACCAGCTAAAGACCACCGGATCTCCTCCAACTTCGATTGTAGATGTGGGAAAAATGTTGCTGCCGAAGTATCCGATTGCTGCCGAAATGATAAATAATAAGATATAAGCCGGGATCGTAACATGTCTCACAACACGGCCCAGAAAGTCTATCCCAAAGATACCAACCAGGGATTCGGGGACACGGTCTTTAAGTTTCTTCATCTCTTTAACGGCCGGGGTAATATCCATATCATCCACGGCTACCGATGGTAGCAGGTAGTGGTTGGCCAGGTCCCAGACTTCTTCTAATCCTGTGATAAAAAGCCTGATGATCATCTTTACAATTCCACCCCCAAAAAACTTACTCTTGTTTACAAAGCTCATCAAGATGTCGAGCCAGGCTATTTTTCGGATTTGTGAGCTTAACTTTTTGCTGGCATTTGTAGCGCCAACATATGAGGGATCATTGCCAATGATCGTCTCGTAGACGGTCCAGCTCATGCGTATTTCCTGTTTGTTATCATAAAAATGCTTGTACAAAAATAGCAGAAAGGCAAGGAAAAGAGATAGTAACCCGTATCCTCCCTGATCAAATTGAAATAAAAAGAATACGCCAAAGCCTAAGGTAACCATTATGGAATGGTAAATGGCCATCCGTATCCATGGCTTGATGATGTCTTTGTCTTTGCCAATGATTGTGAATGTGCTTTTAACCAAGTGCAATACCGATTTAATACGCTCTTTGTAGGGAAGCGAATCAAACGATTGGCTTGCTTTGCTAAAATCAAAACTCATATATACCCCGATATTTAATTATTATGTTTATATCTCTTGATAAACCGAGGGGAATAAATGGTATAATTTATTCCCATCAAATTTAGCTCATTGTACAGATCATGAGGCGAATCCTCAAATTCAGCTCTTTTTAAGAGGTTTATCCGGAGAATCTTTTGCAATTAATAGACAGTAAATACGAAATCATGCAACTTTTCGGCTCATATTTTGATTAATAGAGTATAACCGCAATAAAAAATGAGCAGATTATGCATCAACTTAGACGTGTATTTTTGGTAGTGGGACTGGCGCTGCTGTTAGTTTCATGCAGTGATAGTCCGGAAGAAGATTTCGTTGATCGGATGGATCGAGAGCACGAAGGGGACGCCCCGGTTGAAAATGCGTCACAGAATCTAAAAAAATCAGCAGATGTGACCGGAGAAGAAGTACAATATGCTACCGTAGGAGGACAAGAAATTTCGGGATATTTGGCCAGGCCAGAAGGGGCTATGGATGCTCCCGGGATTATTGTAATTCACGAATGGTGGGGATTGAATGATAATATTCAAATGATGACGAACAAGCTGGCGGGTGAAGGCTATACGGCGCTGGCGGTAGATTTATATAATGGTAAGGTGGCGGAATCGCCTGATAGTGCGGGGACTTATGCCCGTTCTGTTGATAAGGAAGAAGCCTTGGATAACCTGACTCAGGCGTACGGTTATCTCACCGAAAAACAAGGGGCGAATAACGTCGGAGTTATCGGGTGGTGTTTTGGTGGGGCATGGTCACTGAATACCGCATTGGCCCATCCCAAAAAGATTGATGCTACAGTAATATATTATGGACGACTCGTAACCGATACGGAGAAACTTAAAACGTTAGAGATGCCTGTACTGGGAATATTTGGTGAAGAGGATGGTGGAATTCCACCCCAGAAGGTTAAGGAATTTGAGGCAGCCCTCAATGAAGTCGGCGTCGAGAATACTATTCATATTTATGAAGGAGCAGGCCATGCGTTCGCAAATCCATCCGGAATGCGATATGTTGAAAAGGCCGCTGAGGATGCCTGGCAGAAAACGGTTCGTTTTTTAGAGCAAAACTTAAAAGGAGAGTAGATAACAAAAGCTGCTGATCGGTGATGATCAGCAGCTTCTAAACTTCGGTATTGTTAATTATTTATTCTTCCCATTCGCCTTCAAAAAGAATCTCATCCAGATCTTTTCGAATGCGTGGCGAGGTTTCTTGCTTCTGCATTTTCTCATCAAGTGATTCGGGTTGCCCTTTGTAACCGATTGCAAACATGGTCATTGGGTTGTAGTCGTTGGATATATCATACAGTTCACGTGCTTTTTCAGGGGATATGCCGGCCATCTGATGGACATATAAATCGTTTTTGGTGGCTTCGAAAGTAAGATGAGCAATAGCTTGTCCTAAATCGTGTCCTGCATGAGGATTGTCCCTGCCATCTAAACCAAAGGTTGTTTTGGTAAGGGCTAATACCAGCACCGGTGCATCCATGGCCCAACTTTGGTTGAATTCATTCATTACGGAAGCGAGTTTCTCATAGGCCTCGGTATCATTTTTGCGAGCTACGATAAAACGCCAGGGTTGTTCGTTATAGGATGAGGGTGCCCACCGCGCAGCTTCAAAAAGTTGATTCAACAGTTCAGTGTCAATTGATTTCTCAGAAAAGGCTCGTGGGCTCCATCTTTTTTTAAGCAGTTTGTGAATGGGGTATTCTGTATCCGCTAATTTTGCGGGTTGTTCGTCTGTATATTGCATATAGTCGATTTATTCCTTGCAATTAGTTTAATGTTGAACTAAATAACAAGTTCGTTCTCTTAATAATTCCAAAACTTTTTTGAATGATTAAATGTCCAAAAGCATTTCCTTAGTGAATGGTAATTAGAAGAAAGCATGAGCTATGAGTCACAAGGTCGAGATTTTAAATATTGAAGATATTACGCATGATGTAAGGTCATATACACTTGAAAAGCCCAATGGTTATTCCTTCACTCCGGGTCAGGCTACGGAGGTAGCTATCGACAAAGACGGTTGGCGTGATGAAAAACGTCCTTTTACATTTACCAATCTGCAGGATGATGATTACCTGGAGTTTGTTATTAAGAGCTATCCCGATCACAATGGGGTGACCGAACAAATTGGTCAGCTTGAAGAGGGCGATCAATTAATCATTAACGATGCTTGGGGAACGATTGAATATACGGAAGAAGGCGTGTTTCTGGCAGGCGGTGCCGGTGTAACACCGTTTATTGCAATTATACGTGATTTGCATGCGAAGGATCAAATTGGTTCAAACAGGTTAATCTTTTCGAATAAAACGGAAAAGGATATCATATTAAAAGATGAGTTTGAAGAGATGCTGGGAGATCAGTTTATCAATGTGATTACTGATGAGTCCACCGACGAGCATATTGATTTGGATGGATTTATTGATAAAGCTTTTTTAGCCGATCAGATTGATGATTTTGATCAGCCTTTTTATGTATGCGGACCTCCGTCATTTAATGATGCGATGATTAAATATTTGAAAGAGCTTGGTGCTAATCCCGATGCCTTGGTCTTTGAGGAATAACACCTGCCAGCATCATGGTTTAGTGATAACTTTCTTTAAGGTTGAGAACGATTGTTTAAAAAAGTAAGCAGATGTTTTTATGGACATGTTCCCCATATTGGCCTGTGGTTGTTACTTAACGGGCTTCCTGAGGAAAATCCATCAGGATAAGAGCTGATATTGGCCACACACCAACCGCTTAGATCTTGATCAAAAGAGGATGCATCGGAAAACATATAGCGCATACTGGTTGCGCTGCTTACATCCCAGTTGCTAATATTCCTGTTAAAAGATTCCGCTTCTTGAAACATATAATCCATGGGACCCACGTTACCTACGTCCCAGTCACGAATGTCGCCATTAAAGGATGTAGCCTTGCTAAACATACCATCCATAGCTGTAACACCACTCACGTTCCAGCTGTTAAGGTTTTGATTGAATGATTCGGCGGAGGTAAACATATAATCCATATAAATAACACTGCTTACATTCCATGCACTTATATCTCCGTTGAATAATGAGGCCTGTGCAAATATACCACGCATATTTGTTACGTTGCTAACATTCCAATTGCTGATATCTCCGTTAAAAGAGGTCGCTTGACGAAACATATGAACCATATTGGTAACATGGTTTACATTCCAACTGTTTAGGTCTTGGTTGAAGGCACTAGCCCCATCAAACATGCCTTCCATTGTTGTTACACTGCCTACCTCCCAACTGTTGAGGTTGCCGTTAAAGGATGTAGCTTTAGAGAACATAAAACTCATATCTGTAACGTTGCTTACATCCCAATACTCGAGGTTGCCTGCAAATGAAGTGGCATCAAAGAACATCCCCCTCATATCTGTCACGTTGCTTACGTCCCAGCTGCTGATGTCGCCATTGAAAGAAGAGGCTCCATTAAATAGGAAACGCGTACTGGTTAACCCACTGGTGCAGGTTGTTTCTGCATTGGATGGAGTAACCTGTGTTTTACTTCGCTTAGTATAAGTAATGCCATTTACCGTACCGCTATCATCTATTTGGGCATTTTCGCATTTAATAGTGACTCCGTTAGTAGCCAAATAAAACAGTGGTTGACTTTGTTCAACAAAGACAGCCGTTACGTTTGTATGATTATCAATAGTCAGGGCAGTAGGATTATCGGTACCGGTAATATCACCCTGCCATTTGTCAAAAGTCCAGCCCAAAGATGGAGAAGCAGTGAGGTCAACTGCTGTTCCATGTTCGTACTCCTGTTGGTCGGGATCTTTTAATACTGAACCTTGTCCCGTAATGTTTACTGTAAGTGTATAGGTCTTCTTTTGAAATACTGCTGTTACCTGTTTCGGATTATCCACTGTAATTTGAGTGGGATTCCCCGTGCCCGTCACATCTCCCTGCCATTCCACAAATTGCCAACCACTAACCGGGTTGGCCGTTATTTCTATTAAGCTTCCATATTCATAATCGGTTGTTTTTTGTTGAATGAGCTGTTCGCTCACCGTCCCTTGTCCATCAGTAGTGACTGTGAGCGTATAATTTTTCTTTTCAAAGATAGCAGTTACGTCTTTGGGATCGTCCACGGTAAGTTGTTGCGGATTTTGGTTACCGGTTACGGCCCCTTGCCATTCTACAAACTTCCATCCATTGGCAGGATGGGCTGAAAGCTCTACTACCGTACCATGCTCGTAATTTGTGCTCTTATTTGCTATGACCTGTTCATCAACGGTTCCCTCTCCCTCAGTGATTATGGTAAGTGGGTATTCTTTCTTTTTAAAGGTTGCCTCAATGTTTTTATCTGCATCAACGGTAATTTCAGCCGTGCTACTAGTACCGGTGAAGTCTCCATTCCACTCTACAAAGAGCCAACCTTCATTAGGAGTGGCAGTAATTTCTTGGATGCTGCCTTCTTCATATTCTTCGCTTATCGGGTTTACGCTACCTCCTTCAGCCGGGGATGAACTAAGTGTTACCTGATAGAGCGTGGTAGTATTGCCACTATCCGTAGAGGTGGATTTGCAACTGGATAGTAGTAGTCCACTTAATAGCGTAATGATAAATAATGATTTGTTCAAAATGGGTGAGTTATTTTCAATTTGTTAGTAGATGTAACACTTTGCCGTATAATAGTAATACGTTGCCAGTATGAGAGAAGGGTCAACTAATTGCTAAATAGTCTGAAAAAGTAGTGGAAGGATGTAGATGTACCCTGTTAGTTTGAGGTTGTGGCTATTTGATCAGTTGGGTATTCCCGGGAAACGACTATTTCTTTTCACTGTCTCATGTTTGCCGTTTCCGAAAATAAACGATATCCTGTAAGACTGTGTTTAAAACATGAAGTAATTCTAAATCAAAGTATTTGTAAATTATGAAGTTAGTCGATGCTGACGGGAATGAAATAACAAGTAAGGAAAATGTTGACGCTAAGGAGCTGGAGAAGCAGATGTCCAAGAAGATTGAGACCCTGCTTGAGCCGGTTATGAACAAGATTAAACTTTCCGGCGCGCAGGTTCCACAGGAACAATTGATGCAGTTGAGCTCTGCTGCCCAGCAGATGTTGCACAATCGCATGATCTATAACCTGCTACAAAAGGTTGGAGTAGAAGATCTGGACGACGTACTCTCCGAAGATGATGTAGAAGAACTTTCTACTTCGCTCAAAAACCAAGTTAAAATGGTTGACGGCGACGAAGCACAAAATGCTCAGCAACAGATGAAGCAGAAAATGAAGGAGATGCAACAACAGCAGGATAATCCTGAAGCATAATAGTTTTGTGCTATTGAAGAATTAGTACCTTTAATAGTTAATTGCTATTGTTTTAAAGTATCAGCATGGCGTCGCCAAAGGAGTAGAAACGATACTCCTCATCGATGGCGTGCTGATATATTTTTTTCATCTCATCATAACCGGTAAAGGCTGCCACCAGCATCAAAAGGGTGCTTTTAGGTAGGTGAAAATTCGTAATTAGTGCATCAGTTCCTTTGAATTCAAAGCCGGGTCGGATGAAGATATCCGTATTCATTTTGGTGGATGTAAATTGCTTATGCTCTCTGAGTGCTGATTCTAAAACGCGAACACTGGTAGTCCCCACTGCGGTAATATGTTCGGCGCTATTTAGTTGTTCAGCTGTTTCTTCTGTGATTTTAAACCACTCTGAATGCATGGTATGCTCCTCAATACTGTCGGCTTTGACCGGCGCAAAGGTTCCGAGTCCTACGTGCAGGGTTACTCCGGCCTGTTCAATGCCTTCTTCCTGGATTTCGGCAAGAAGCTCATCGGTAAAATGAAGTCCCGCAGTTGGTGCGGCCTTACTTCCTAAGTCATCGGCATAAACAGTTTGGTACTTTTCTGACAACGACTCGTTTTGCTCGATATAAGGTGGAAAAGGGGTGTGCTTATACTGGTTATAGATTGGGCTATCGAGTGAAGGGGTCATTTTTAGTGTCCGCAATCCTTCATTATCAATATCCAATACTTCAGCAGAAATAGTATCGGTCAAATCTACCGTTCTCCCTTTTTTAAACTTTTTGCCGGGACGTACCATCGCCTGGACCGTTGTATTATTGGCGGTGTCGAGAATAAAGATCTCTTTCTTTCCGTCGTCAAAAAGGAGTCGGCATTTTTCCACTTTACTGTTGTTGACCACAAGTGTGGTTTCACGAGGTAGATAATCTAAAATATTATAAAACCGATCATCGGTGATGGTGCCTGTTTCACGATTGTAGACAAGCAAGCGAGAATGATCGCGCGGATCAGCCGGCTTTTGGGCGATAAATTCATCGGGCAGTTCGTAGTCAAAATCGGAAAGAGTGTAGTTCATTTTAAAAGTGGCGTTTGCCGTTGATATGCGCGGATTCGTATGAGTCATTATTGCTGCTAAAGATAAGGAAAAAAAGTTGGTATCAAGAGTTGTGTGGGGTTGAATATCAGGGTGGATAGGTGGTAACCTACAGACGATTTATTCAAAGGGAATTTCCAACTGCTTGAAATGTCCTTTTTCGTTCAGGTTTAAGTTCGAAAGGGTTATGCCAAGCAGACGTACTTTACGTTCCCCTACCTGTGTTTCTTCAAGCAGTGTAATAGCAGTATGGGCAATGTCTTCAGCATCGTTAATATAATGACTGAAAGAGGTGCTGCGGGTGATGGTTTCAAAATCGTCGTATCGCACTTTAAGCGTCACGGTTTTTCCGGCAGCATTTTTGTCCTTCATGCTCTGGGCAATTTTCTCGGATAGTTCCCGCAAAAAGTTATTAACCCACCCAAGGTCATCGACATCTTCTGAAAAGGTGCGTTCTTTTCCTATCGATTTGCGTGTGCGGTGGGGTTTTACCTGCCTATTATCGACACCTCGGACAATACGATAGTAATACCGGCCTGTTTTGCCAAACTCATTAACTAGATCAATTTCCGACCATTCCTTTAAATCTTTCCCCGTATAAATGCCCAGGGATTTCATTTTAGATTCGGTGGCCTCTCCTATCCCATAGAATTCGCCTATCTCGAGCTTCTCTAAAAAATCCTGAGCATCCTCGGGGAGAATCACTGCAAGTCCGTCGGGCTTGTCCAGGTCTGAAGCTACTTTGGCCAGAAATTTATTATGTGCTACGCCTGCTGATGCAGTAAGCCGGGTCTTTTCTTTGATACGTTTGCGAATCTTTTTTGCAATCAGCGTGGCAGAGGGCAGGTTAATGTGGTTTTCGGTGACATCAAGATAGGCTTCGTCGAGCGAGAGCGGTTCAACAAGATCTGTAAACTCAAAGAATATTTCCCTTATCTGTTCTGATACTTTGCGATAAACGTCAAAACGGGGTTTCACGAAAATGGCATGCGGACATAAGCGAACGGCTTTGGCTGCAGGCATAGCCGAATGAACGCCGTACTTTCGAACTTCGTAGCTGGCGGCAGCCACGACTCCGCGTCCCTCGGGTGATCCTCCTACAATTACGGGTTTGCCTCGATACTCGGGGAAATCACGCTGCTCAACAGATGCATAAAAGGCATCCATATCAATATGGATAATTTTACGGATGTCTGATTCGTCCATTGAACAACAATTGAGAGAATATTAAGTAATATACGGGATCAGGATAGATTTATAGTAAAAAAATCGGTTCCAAAATCGATTAAAAAAGTATATTTTTTGTGTAAATCATTTTAAAAATAAAATATGAGATGGAATGGAAGAATTAAATGGGACTATGATATTCTGGCTAATATCTGCTGGTATGATAGCCGGAGCACTTACCAAGGTGAGTATTTGGAAACAAGGCGTTGAGCTTGTACCCAACCTCATTGCCGGTGTCATCGGGGCGGTTGTCATTGGAAGCGCAGCCATACTGATTAATATGCCGGGAAGTTTAGTATTTGGCTTTTTAGGGAGCATAGCGGTTCTGTTTATTTTGAATGTTTTTTATTTACAATCTGATGAGGGACACGCGTAGTTCTGTTTTTTGCTAATTAAAGGGCACTCAAGTTCGGCATTATTTTTTGAGATAGATTGGATTGTTATCCAAAATTTATTTAATTAGCAGCAGGGATTGTGATGAGTTGTACTGGGGTTCTGGTTTCGACCAGGACCCTTTTTTATTTTAGAGTGATGTAACTTCTCTTTTGGTCGGTCGTGGAAAAAGTGGACGTTAGTTATATCACAACACCCATGGATAAAAAGCAGAGCCTATCTTTTAATCAGCTCAAAAAATTGAATGATCAGTTTGATCAGCAGTTGCAAGAACTCGAAAGCAATCGGCCAAGTGATTCTTCGTTTTCTTGGAAGAAGATGGTGTTAAGCATTTTATTGGGAATACTAGCTTTAGTTCTTCCTTTTTTTCTGCTTGTCAGGACTTCGATATATATGTACAACACCTATCAAACAAACGGATGGGTAGCCCTCTCGATCGGGTGTATGGTAACGGTGATATTATTATTGCTTTATGGAGGTATTTTCGTCTACAAATTTGGGATGGGAAATAAAGCTCTGAAGTATATGTTACAGGGAGTTTTAATGATTGTGGCAGCTTATACGTTTTATGGAGTGTTGTATTATTCGAGCCTTAATACGAAAACGGAAGAGATACACTCCTATTATCGTTCATTACATCCCATAATGCGGGTTGCCCTAACGACTGTTACGCTTGCAGATAGTGATGTCGTTATAACGGATATCCAACGCAGCTCGGAAGACTATCAGCGAATGGGGCTCTCCGAGAATAAACAATCGCTGCATTACGTGCAGCCGAGTGGTTATGTCCATGCTGTTGATTTACGTACCAGAGGGCGGTCAGAATGGGAGAGCTGGGTATTTGAATATTCGTTTAAACTTCTCGGATTGTCAACGATTCGTCATGTGGGCACTGCAGATCATTTGCATGTTTATTTGCCACTAAATAAGTAGAGATTGTTTTAATTTAATTCGCACTGTTTCAAAAGGGCTGGTTTACTGTATATTTAATGCAGGAAATATTTAATCTTTCAGAGGGATAATGAGTCATAGCTATGGAACAATCCACAACATATTCACTATGGTTGGAACCCACAGGTGATACAGCCTATAAATTACAGCAGCGTATTAAAGAGCTTAGTAGAAAGTATGAGACCCCTGTGTTTTCGCCTCATGTAACCCTTCTTGGGGGACTAACAGCGTCAAAAACAGAACTTGAAGCCCTAACAGATACACTGGCCTCATCGGTAATTCCATTTGAATTGAAACTTACTAAAGCCGGATACCTAAACACCTTTTACCAATCGCTATTTATCCATGTAGAACAAAATGAAGGACTCACCCATCTGCATGATAATGCATGTCGCTTATTTGATTGTCCGGATGAATACAAAAATGATTATATGCCACATCTCAGCTTGCTATACGGGGATTTGAGTCAGCCTCAGAAAGAGAAAATTCTTAACAATGTAGGTCGTGAATTTTATATCCGGTTTACTGCTAAAAAGGTAGTGCTAATGCATACGGATGGAAAACCCAAGCAGTGGAAGAAAGTTCATACGGCCATGTTTAAACAGGGGTAATAAATGTTGACACTCTGTAATAATATTGCGATTGTCGATCTAATGAGATTCTAAGATTTTTAAAAATATTACATCAGCTAAAAACCCTTTTTATGTCCGATTATAAATTTTTTGCTCAGGTTAATAAAGCCTTCGATATAGCAGCCAAATATTCTAAGTTTGATCAGGGGCTGCTTGATCAAATTAAAATATGTAATAACGTTTACCATATTACTTTTCCGCTTGAACGCGATGATGGGTCTATCGAAGTAATTCACGGCTGGCGGGTAGAACATAGCCACCATAAATTGCCGACGAAGGGAGGAATTCGCTTTAGTACTACTGTAAATGAAGATGAAACGATGGCTTTGGCGGCACTCATGACGTATAAGTGTGCTGTTGTTGATGTTCCTTTTGGTGGGGCTAAAGGAGGCATAAAAATTGATAAATCTCGATTTTCGGATGATGAAATTGAACGCATTACCCGCCGCTATACCTATGAGCTGATCAAAAAAGACTTTTTGGGACCGGGGTCTGATGTTCCGGCTCCCGACTACGGTACCGGTGCCCGTGAAATGGGATGGATCCTGGATACCTATCGACAGTTAAAGTCGGATATTAATGCGGAAGCCTGTGTAACAGGAAAGCCAATTCCCCAGGGCGGGGTGCGCGGACGCACCGAAGCAACTGGCCGTGGCGTTTATTTCGGGATACGGGAAGCTTGTAAGAACAAAGAGGATATGGAAGATCTCGGATTGGAGCCTGGGTTGGAAGGCAAGACTTTTGTTATTCAGGGACTCGGAAATGTAGGCTATCATGCAGCCCAGAATATGATACAAGGCGGTGCAATTATGGTCGGGGTGGCGGAAATTGAAGGATCTATTTATGACTCTGAGGGAATAGATCTTGAAAGCCTAATGGAGTATCGAGAAGACACTGGTTCCATAATAGGGTTTGGGGATACCAAAGAGCTTGAAAGTAATACTGCAGTTTTAGAAGCTGAATGCGATATCCTGATACCGGCTGCACTTGAAAATCAGATTAATGAAGAGAATGCTTCCAATATTCAGGCAAAGATTATAGGTGAAGCGGCTAACGGCCCAACTACGGCTAATGCCCACAATATTTTAAAAGAAAAAGGGGCACTTATATTACCCGATAGCTATTTGAATGCAGGAGGGGTAACGGTATCATATTTTGAGTGGTTGAAAAATCTTTCTCACGTCCGCTTTGGACGCATGGAAAAACGATTTGAGGAAAGTAGTTATCGCAAAATACTAAATGTCATTGAAAATATTTCTGACCGTACTTTTTCAGAAGCAGAAATGGGCGTACTGGCTCAGGGTGCAGATGAAAAAGATTTGGTAGACTCCGGTCTCGAAGAAACAATGATAAACTCTTATAACGAGCTGAATGAGTTGCGCAAAGAACATGGAATTGACCTTCGTACAGCAGCTTTCCTAAGTGCAATTAATAAGGTTGGTATCATCTACAATCAGATGGGTATTTTCCCATAATTAGTCTTTGATTCAGCGATAATATGCTTCGTTAGTTATGACCTCATTTTATCTAATAATGTTTGTTGTGCCACTGCTCATCATCGGATTGGCAGTGGCCTTATCTTATCGTGTAAAATTTCGGGATAATGGATTAAACACAGGTCATCTCGATTGCGGTAGATGAATATGCGGTTGGTGCATTTGTTGGCTATCTCTTGCTGCTCGTTGGCATAGGAATATATTCTTCCCGCTTCTCCTCGGAAGGGATTAGCGAATTTTTTATCGGCGGGCGGCAGATAAATCGCTTTGTGGTAGCCCTCTCAGCTGTGGTATCGGGACGTAGTGCCTGGCTTCTGGTAGGAGTAACCGGCATGGCCTATGCTCAGGGAGCTTCGGCCGTCTGGGCTGTAATGGGGTATGTTATCGTTGAGCTGTTTCTTTTTTTGTATTACGCCCGAAGGCTCCGGAATTTTTCGGAGACCTATAACTGCATAACTGTCCCCGACTTTTTTGCCGAGCGATTCAACGACAACAATGGCTATCTGCGCATTGCCCTGGTAGTGGTATTCCTGATTTTTATGGTCAGTTACGTTTCGGCGCAATTTGTTGCGGGTGGTAAAGCTTTTGCCTCCAGCTTTGGACTTACGCAAACAAACGGCATCATTCTTACAGCGATAATTATCATGGGATATACAGTATTGGGAGGCTTTTTGGCCGTTAGTCTTACCGATATGTTTCAAGCTATTTTTATGATTTTTGCGTTGGTGGTGCTGCCCTTTATTGCTATCTGGGAGGCAGGTGGGTTACCTCAGGTTTTATCAGAGCTAAATAGCATGGAGGCGGGATTTGTGGATCCTATGGCTATTGGCTTTGGTGGACTTCTCGGTTTTTTGGGTATTGGACTTGGTTCGCCGGGGAACCCGCACATTCTTTCTCGTTATATGTCTATAGATGATCCTAAGCAGTTGCAATGGTCGGCAGTTGTGGGTACAATATGGAATGTGTTGATGGGTTGGGGGGCTATATTTATAGGTCTGGCAGGCAGGGTTTATTTTCCCGAAGTAGACTTGTTGCCGGCCGCCGATACTGAAAACCTTTATCCCGCTTTAGCACAAGAGCATTTGCATCCCATAATTTTTGGGATCGTAGTCGCATCAATCTTTGCAGCGATCATGTCTACGGCAGATTCACAGCTTCTGGTGGCAGCATCATCGGTGGTTCGTGATTTATATGATAAGATTATCAAAAAAGGGCAGGAGATCACCCAGCGAAAGCTGGTGCTTTACAGCCGGGTTGTTGTTGTCATTCTGGTAGCTATAGCTTTGGTCTTTAGTTTGGTGGCTCAAGAGTTGGTTTTTTGGTTAGTGCTGTTTGCTTGGGCCGGATTGGGAGCAGCGATTGGTCCTACTTCTATACTTGCTTTGTATTGGAAAGGAACCACCCGCAAGGGCATTTTTGCTGGACTAATTACCGGAACGGTAGTAACAATTGGGTGGTACTATATTCCGGTATTAAAAGAAAATCTGTATGAATTAATTCCGGCTTTTGCACTTAGCTTTCTGGCAACATGGATCGTTAGCAGGTTTACTGAAAAGCCGGAAAATATTGAAGAGGCCTTTATCGAATTTGAAAAGTAAACAGCCGCTCTACAGGTCAAATATTTCAGAAGGTTGTATGTTGCGGTAATCCGGCATGATCATCCCTGCATCAGCTCCAAAATATGTAGGATCTGAAACATAATAACGTTTTCCATTATAGGTGATAGGATCGTTAATGCGTTCGCCGGTTGGTTTCTCGTCGGGAAAATGAACCGCAAGAGTTAAATGCCCCGGATAACGTACTACGATATAGTGGAGATCGGTAAGTTGATCCAGTAAGTACCCAAGCATAATAGCGCGATCATCACAATCTGATGCCGGATAGTAAAGCGTTTCAACGGGGAACATCTTTTTTTCAGTATTAAACTGTTCGGTGTCGGTCTGATATTCAAAAGAGCGCTGCGTAAAACGAAGTAACAGGTTTACCTGCTCGATGGTAGATTTGTCATTTAGCAGCGGTTCTATGGATTGGACCAAAGCCGAGTGTGTTTCGCTATTTTCTATTTGGCTGTTAAAATATAGGTCTAAATCAGCTTGAGGATAATTCTTAAAGTAGCTAACGGTTTGGACATCCACCGGAATACTGATCGAATAAGTGGAGTCCCGAAAAGTGAATTTCAGATTTCGTTGTTCTTGCTCCTGCTGTAATGTGGGAAGTCCTTTAAAAAGTAGGTTGATAGGCTTCCCCTCCTTTTGAGCATGATTTCCTTTATACGTATAAAACCTTTCAGGAAGGCTTCTGTTATCTTCGACTAACTGGATGTCATAATATTTTGCCCCATTCATGGTCAACGACTTTTGGAAAACGTGTGGTGTGGCTTTGACCAGCAGGTGTACTTGGTGGTTTTTGTAGGCTACCTTGGTGCCGAAACCGGATTGTGTTAACATAAACCATGTAAATAGGGTAGCCTCATTTGTTTGTTGCCCATAAATCTGTGTGCCAATATTATGCAGTAGTTGGGCATATCCAAAGTCGTTTAACGAGAGTTGCTTTTTTACTTGCTGAACTTGTTCCAGGAAGGACGGATAATCCTTGGTACTTAAATGCTTCCAAAATTCTGCAATGGCTTTACGGTTAACGGGTTTTTCTAATTGCTTTTCGTAGGCAGTGTAATATTTATAGTTAATTGGAATGCCAAAGTATTGTATCTGCCTTGAGCGAACCTCGGCCTTTTTAATGGATGGATTGAAGGTAGTTGTAATTCCTTTAGAGGGATTGACGGATTTAGGAGTAACATTAATCTTCTGGCCTTTTTTGGTCTTTGTTGATTTATCCTCTGGTCGTTCAGGAGTGTTTTTGGCATTTTCTTTTTGAGGGTGGTGTTTTTCTGGAGATTGCTGATCCTCCCTGGTCTTTGGGTTTTCCGTTTTTGGATCGGCTTTATCCTGTGTTTTTTTGGATTGGGGATCTGTAGGTTGGGGTTCGTTTGCGACAGGAATTTGTTTGGGTTTCGGTTTTTCATAGAAGTCCGGGCTGTGCTCAGACTTAAAGTCCTCCCATTCTTTTTGGAGCATCTCATAGAACTCCTTGTCATACTCATTTTGAAACTCTTGAAATTCCTGGAGATAGTTTTCTTTCCACTCTTCGAAATCTTGGGCTTGTGCAGGATTAAAAGAGAAGCCCAACATCATAAGCAAGATCGTTAAAACACAATAGAAGTTGTTTTTAAATGTACCCTTAACCATAGCTTTAAATCCCTCAAGTTTAGATGAGTTATTTTGACAAATAGTAACCTCAAACAATCAGAGTTACAAATATTTAAGTTATTCCTGGATTAATTTAATCTGCTAAATAATTAAGTTATTAATCCTTCTTATCAAAGAAAGTAAGGCTCCTTCCGGTAGTGTTTGGTAGAATTTTATGAAAAATAAGAATAAGATTTGAAATCTTATTTGAAAAATAGCATGTTCAAATATTGAAAATTTTAACGGGTACAAATCCTACAAACTTCAGAGAGTCGACCTATGGCCTTTACAAGAATGATACTACCTTCATTAATTGCAGCATTTCTTTTTTGGGGATGCGGTCCTACACAGAGTGTTCAGAGAGTAGATCCCGGTTCCCAATCGGATCTATCGGGCAACTGGAATGACACTGATGCCCGCATGGTGGCAGAAGATATGACATCTGATATTCTTTCGGCCGCGTGGTTGCAAAATGTAGATTCACCGGTGTTAATTGTGGGTGATATTAGAAATAATACTGCTGAACATATCCGTACGGATATATTTATTAAAGAAATAGAGCGGGCGATTGTTAATAGCCAAAAGGTGGAGATTGTAGCAGATCCTGACCAGAGAAATCAAATAAGGGCCGAACGCGATGATCAGCAGCAGCATGCTTCATATGAAACTGCTGCTGCTCTTGCGCAGGAGCTCGGCGCCGATTATATGTTGGTTGGAGGCATTGAGTCCAATGTAGATAAGAATTTGGATGGCACGCGGGCTGCTAAGTTCTATACCATTAATCTTGAATTGATTAATGTTGAAACGAACCGAAAGGCTTGGATAGGCAACAAAAAAATCAAGAAGATGATTGAGCGTAGTAAAACAACATGGTGATTGCGTAATTTATCGTTAAGGTATTTATAGTTTTTAATTCAATGGTTTTTCGGACTGTTTGAAGAGCACGAAAAAAAGAGAGTAAGAAGATCTTTAGTATTTTGGCAAAGCAGGGTGGGGTGCAATAATAGCCTTCTCCACACAAAGGATGGTTAAACTTATGAGAATCAGCTTCATGCTTAATAGAAAGGTAGTTGGGGGATTATTCCTATTGATATATGTGGGATTTATCTCAGCATGTGGTTCTCAAAAGCTGATGAGCGGTCAGAATCAGATGCGTATGTCTTTTCAGGCCGGTAATTATGAAAGGGCTGCTCGTATTGCTGATAGCTTAAAAGATAATGAGATATATGAAGCTAAAGATCGTGTGTTATATGCACTGGAAAAGGGAACAATAAATTATTTTAAGGGTGACTACGAAAAAAGTGTAAAATCTTTTACAAATGCGGAAGAATATATAGATCAGCTTTTTACAAAAAGTATAAAAACCGGGATTGGTGCATTTATAAGTAATGATACCCAGCTTGATTATAATGGAGAGGTTTATGAAGATGTCTATCTGAATGGATTTAAGAGTTTGGGATACCTGAAAATGGATGAGTTTGATAGTGCGTTGGTGGAAGCTCGGCGTATTGCACAAAAGCTCTCTGAGGCAGAGCAGAAATATGGTGAATACGCAAGCGCGATGGCTGAATCTGATACCACGGAGAAGGATATAAAGTGGGAAGCCGGCACTTCCAGTATTCACGATAGTCCGCTAAGCCATTACTTGGCAAGTGCCCTTTATGCGAAGGCCGGAGAAGAAGATGGGGCTCGGATCGAAATGGATAAATTGAAAAAGGCCATAAACAACCACCAGGCAATGCCTGATTCAAAGCTGAGGTTTGATTCTACCTTTACCAAGGTGCGACATCCCGAGCAATACAATACAATGTTAATGGCTTTTTGTGGGAATGCCCCTGAAAAGGTAGATAATAGTATTAATACTGATCTAAATTTTGATGGTAGAGGGATAAAAATTGCTATCCCGAAGCTGAAAATGCGACCCTCACGGGTAGGTGTTATTGAAGCCGTTGTTAATGATACTATGAGTACTCGGTTAGAGATTATTGAAGAGATGGATAAAGTAGCCCGGGAAACATTCAAGATTAAAAAACCCATTATTATTGCTCGAGCAACAATTAGAGGAATTTTGAAATCGGCCGCCCAAGAAGGGATTGCTGGTGCAATCGAAGATGAATATGGCTCTATCGCGGGAGATGTCGCCAACTTCCTGGGAGGCAGAGCCCGAGAAGCTACAGAGCAGGCTGACTTGCGTGGTTGGCAAACAATGCCCGGCAAAGTTTATACTAATGTAATTAAGCTTCCTGCCGGGGAACATGATGTAACATTTAATTATTATTCGCCGGCAGGCAAATTGCTGTATTCCGAGGCGCGTAATGTAAATATAGAGGAGCAGGAACGGTTGGAACCAATCGCATCAATTTACTCTAACTAAGTGAAATTTATATATGAGAATAGACAGCATAAGCCATAAACTGTTTTTGTTAGCAAGTCTCAGCATGCTGGTATTTACCTATGGGTGTTCAGCAACAGCGGAAGCCCAAAGCCAGGGGTTGCCTGCTTGGGTAGATAACCCATCAGATCATTATAGCGATAATCAGTTTTTAATGGCGGTTGGTTCTTCTCCTACGAGAGAGGGGGCCCGCACTCAGGCACAATCTAACTTGGCCCAAATATTTGTGTCTGAGGTCGAGGTTGATGAGTCATACGTTAATGAATTTCAAGAAATTACAGATTCTGAGGAAGGGGTGACAACACGGGAGAATACAAATTTAGTTACCCGATCAGAGGTTACTTCGGACCAACAGATGAGGAATGTAGAAATAAAAGAAATGCACCATGCTGCAGACGGTACGTTCTACGCTCTTGCTGCAATGGATCGTATGGAAACAGCTCAGTTGTATAGCAAAGAAATTGAGGATAACCATGACAAGATTAATTCCTTTCGTGAAAATGCCGGACAGACGAATAGCAAATTAGATCGATTAATCTATCTGAAACAAGCCTTAGCCACGGCACGAGTAAATGAAATGTTAATAAATCAGCGGGCTATTCTATCTGGTCAGGGAGCGCGAGGAGATGTGGCCTTGTCGCAAATTACCCAAGAGTATAGAGAGGCAAAAAAAGCTTGTACTGTAAGGTTAGTAGAGGATGGTGAGGTGCCCGGAGAAGTCCGATCTGATATTACCAGAAAGTTGCAAAACGAAGGTTTCGAGGTGGATAATAATGCATCCGATCCGGTGATTGAGATGAATATTAATCTTGTAATGGAGCCGATTGACCTAAATCGTCCAAAGTATGAGTTTATTCAATGGGCGTTGCAGATTGAAGCACAAAACAAGGAGAGTGGGCAATGGTTTAGTACTTTTATGGCTGAGGGCCGGGAAGGGAGTATGAATGAAAAGTATGCGCGCCAAAGAGCGGTACAGGCTGTTCAGGAAAAATTATCGTCAGAGCTCGGGAGTTTTATTAATAACGAATTATTATCTGTACAATAGATAGAATTAGTAGAGTTACTGGTCAAACAAATGTGATTTGCTGATAAAATTTTTTAAACTAATATTCCATAAAATCGAATCATTCTTTTTAATAAGTTCATCAATATGGACTACTTTAATCATCATCAAATATAAACAGGGATCATTATGAAAATACGTATACTACTCACTTTTTTAGTAGCTGGATTTTTAGTTGTGGGTTGTAGCAGTTCAGAGTCGGCCACAGATAATGCAGGCAGTGATTTGCCGAGCTGGTACACTAATCCACCCAGTAGCGATAGCGAATATATCTATGCGATCGGAGAGGGAACATCTTCTCGCAGAAGCATGGCCAGAAAGCAAGCGTTGCAGAACGGACGAGCGGCTCTTACTCTTAAGCTTGAGTCTGAAGTAAGTGCCATGCAGAAAAACTTTGCTGAAGAGACAACGTCAGGGGCAAATAGTAATTACAGCGAAGTATTCACTGATGTATCAAAATCAGTTGGGCAACAGACATTACGTGGTGTAGATGTCGACAGGAGTAAGTTTTATCAGCGTGATAATAATACCAAGCATGAGGTGCTGATGCTGGTGCGTTTGCCTGTTGGTGAAGCTGCAAATGCCTTGAACGATGCACTTGAAAACACACTTTCCAAAGATGAAGAGCTTTATACGAAGTTCAAGGCCTCAAAAGGGTTTGAAGAAATGAAAAAGTCGATTGAAGAGATGAAAAATGGCAGTATGCCTTCTGAACAATAGTTTGGGATCGTAATTGCCATTAAGTATTAAAATATCTCGATCCTATTTTCCGGGGTCGGGATATTTCTTTTTTATAAAGGGAGATAATAATATTGCCAACCGTGTTAGTGATGGTAATTTCAATATTTGGGAGAGGACAAAATATGTTTAGGCAAAAAGGATTATATAATTTAGGAAGATATCTCACTGGGTTTTTTATTACAGTATGTTGTTTGGGCAGTTCATCTGCTTGGGCACAGGATGATTTCGAAGATTATAAACAACAGTACCAAGAGGGATATCAGAAGTATTTGGGAAATATTGAAAATGGCGTAGCAAGTTCTGAGCAGGAGTATGAGCAATATAGAGAGGCATTTGAAAAAGAATACCAAGCATTTAAAAAAGAAATGCAAGAAAAGTGGGGTGATTTTAAGGAGCGCTCCAAAAAGCAGTGGGTTGAATATAAGGATAATGGCAACCTGCGGATATCAACGGATTTTGAAAAAGGAAGTGGTCAGGTTGAGGTAATTGCTGAGAGCAAAGAAGAAGCTGCAAAGGTGAGGGAAGAAATGCCACAAAAGATTTCTGAGGCTTTGACATTGAAGGGAACAAGAGAAGGCTTTGAAACAGAAAATGTACCCAATAAAGAGATTACTGATGAGCCGGTTTTAGCAGACCAACTAAACAAACCCGAAAATCAGTCCGTGGATGAATATGCCAAAGAAGTCGCTAAAAAAAGTACAAAGACAAAAGAGGTGCAGGGCGGCGATGGTGAAAAGCGTTATGTCGTATATGTCGATTTTCAGCTTTCCGATGATCATTTACAGAAAAGAGCGAAAAAAGTTGAGGACTTTATATATAAATTCTCAAGAGAGTACGATATCGATCCGGCTCTTGTATTTGCAATAATTCACGTTGAGTCTCACTTTAATCCTACTGCTGCCTCTCATGCCAATGCGTATGGGTTGATGCAGTTGGTTCCGACAACAGGAGGACGTGATGCCTATCGAAGAATTTTTAATGAAGATGGTATTCCTACCAAAGAATTTTTATTCCAGCCGGACAATAATATTCAGATGGGAACAACCTTCATAGATATTATGGAGTCCAATTATTTTGATCGTGCTGAAGATGATTTAACCCGCGAGTATTTGATTATTTGTGCCTACAATACGGGTGCCGGTAATGTGGCAGTGGCTTACACGGGTAGCACTAGTTTGTCGAAGGCGTTTTCAAAAATTAACACGATGTCTCCGGAAGAGAACTATGCATACTTGCGTAAGAATTTGGAATATGCTGAGGCCAGAAACTATCTTAAAAAGGTGACGAGCCAACGTGATCGATACAGTCAATGGAAGAGAAAAGTTGAAGAAAAATAGGATGCGTTCTCTATTTCATTTTAGAACGAAGGGTATAGTTTCTATATATCAATCAGCTTTAGGTTATCGTTGTTTCTTTTAGAGTAGCCTGCTCATCTGCTTAATTGAAAAAGCAATATATGATAATCAGTTATGATTGTTTTTAAGAAAAGGGCTCTGTTTTGTTTATCCTGATTAATCCCCCAGTAGTAATTTGGTTAAGATTAAATTGTAAGTTGACGGGGTTGTTATTTGGTCTATTTTGCATTAATTATATCCCTTGAAATTTGATAAAGCCCTAATCCCCAAATTATTGGAAACTATTTTAACAGAAAAAGATAAGCAGTACTGGCAAGAGGGACATCAACACGAAGCTTATAACTTTATGGGGTCCCACTTCACTGATGAAGGGGCATATTTTGCTGTTTGGGCGCCGAATGCTTATAGAGTGAGCGTTGTCGGTGAGTTTAACAATTGGGATGGGCGCCAACATCCTATGGATAAAGATGAAGACACGGGCATTTGGACAATTTTTATTCCCAATATTGAGCATTGGGCTTTGTACAAATATGAGTTGAAAACAGCTGAGGATGCCCCTCCTTTTTTAAAATCAGACCCCTATGCGTATGCTATGGAGGTTCGTCCCAAAACAGCCTCACTGGTATACGATTTGTCGGATTATGAATGGGATGATGGCGACTGGATGGAAAGCCGAGAGCAACGACAATCATTTCAACGTCCCATATCTATATATGAAGTCCACCTCGCCTCTTGGAAAAGAAAAGGCGAAAATAATGATGAATACTTAAGTTACCGGGAGTTAGCGCATGATCTGGTTCCCTATGTAAAAGATTCCGGATTTACGCATATCGAGCTAATGCCTATTGCAGAACATCCCTATGATCCCTCTTGGGGATATCAGATTACAGGTTATTTTGCTCCTACCAGTCGTCTGGGAGATCCCAAGGATTTTATGTACTTCGTAAATGAATGTCATAAACATGGCATTGGGGTGATCATGGATTGGGTGCCCGGTCATTTTCCAAAGGATGAACAAGGGTTGCAAATGTTTGACAGTACCCCCTTGTATGAATACGAGGATCCTAAAAAAAGAGAACAGAAAGATTGGGGTACCTATATTTTTGATTACGGCAAGGAAGGAGTGCGAAATTTTTTATTATCGAATGCACACTACTGGTGTGATAAATATCATATTGATGGCCTGCGCGTAGATGCGGTAGCTTCGATGCTGTATTTAGACTATTCGAAAGAACTTGGTGAATGGACTCCCAATAAGTATGGAGGTAATGAACATTTAGAAGCTATTCGGTTTTTGAAAGATTTTAATACAATGATCCATCGCGAATTTCCGGGAATATTAACGTTTGCCGAAGAGTCCACTTCTTGGCCCGGAGTAACAACACCTGTTCATAATGATGGGCTCGGTTTTGATTACAAGTGGAATATGGGATGGATGAATGATACTCTAAAGTATATTCAAAAAAGTCCGGAAGAACGCGAGACCGACCCTAACAAGATTACTTTTCCGATGATGTACAATCATTCGGAAAACTTTATCCTCCCCTTTTCGCATGATGAGGTTGTACATCTGAAAAAACCCCTTGTATGGAAAAGTACAGGTACCGAAGAGGAGCAGTTTGCTAATCTTCGCCTGCTATTCACCTACCTTTTTGGACATCCCGGTAAAAAATTAATGTTTATGGGAGATGAATTTGCAGAGACAAGCGAGTGGGCTGAGGATCGGTCACTTCACTGGCATTTGTTGGATTACAAGCGGCATCAGGGGGTTAAAAAGCTGGTGGATGATCTAAACCGTATGTATAAGCAGGAAGAATCGCTGCACCAGCTGGATAAGGATTCCACTAGCTTTGAGTGGATAGCCTTGGGCAAAGAACAACCCTCGGTATTTTCATTTTTGAGGAAGGCAAAAAATCCGGCTAATCATCTACTATTTGTATTGAACTTTTCAGATCGAAAGATATCCGATTATTCGGTTGGTCCCTTTAAAGGAGAGCAATATCGGATAGTCTTTAATAGTGAGTCGGAATATTACGGAGGGAAAAATAAGGGAGGACATTATGGGCTTGGAGAAGAACAGCACATTTGGATGGAACCTTATTCGGCCTTGGTATTGAAGCCCGAGCGAGAGCTGCGGTAATATGTGTTTGTCATTGTTCATTGAGTAGATGTATAGCAACAGGTCCATAAGAATAAAGGACGTAAAAGATTTTATTAACAGGCTCCATTTTAGTATATTTGTCCGTTTAATTTGTCAAATTTATAATTTCCAATGGCTTTTAAGCTCAATCACCTCCCAAACCGTACTGAGAAACCTCGAGAAAAAGGAATGACGCTTGTTTTAGACAAGGGTCTGAGTGTTAGACAAGTTGAGGATTTTTGCAGTTCTTGCTCCAAATATATTGACATCGTGAAGCTTGGTTGGGGAACCAGTTACGTAACGCAAAACCTCGAAGAAAAGCTGGCTGTATATTCTAATGCCGATATCCCCGTTTATTTTGGGGGGACGCTTTTTGAGGCTTACGTATTGCGAGATCAGCTTGATGCGTATATGGAGCTGTTAGATCGATTTAATATCGAACATGCCGAGGTCTCAAATGGTACAATATGGCTCTCCGATAAGCGGAAGGTGGAGATTATTCAGAAGATGAGTAAGCACTTTACCATATTGTCGGAAATAGGCAGTAAAAACCCCAATGATATCATACCTCCCTATAAGTGGGTTAAAATGATTGAGCGCGAGCTCGAAGCCGGGGCATCAAAGATTATCTGCGAAGCACGAGAAAGTGGAACAGTAGGTGTGTTTCGTCCCAACGGTGAGGTACGATCCGGGCTTATTGATGAAATTGCCGACTCAGTACCTGTAGAGAATTTGATCTTTGAGGCTCCTCAGAAAGAACAGCAGGTTTGGTTTATTCGTAAGTTTGGAAGTAATGTAAATCTAGGCAATATACAGCCTTCAGAAGTAATTCCTGTCGAAACCCTGCGTCTGGGGCTGCGAGGCGATACACTTTTTGATTTCTATTCACTTGATGATGAAGAGATGAGTCAGCTTTATGCGGATCAGGAAAAGAAAGAATCCGACGAATAAACAATAAATAATCAACGAATCCATTAGTATTTATCTATGAAAGTATTATATGCTGCCGCAGAAATATCTCCCTTTGCCAGAATGACACATACAGCTGATTTGCTCCGGTTTTTGCCGGCGTCATTGCAGGATAAGGGATACGAGATTCGTATTTTGTTACCGAAATATGGTACGATTAACGATCGCAGAAATCGATTGCATGAAGTAATTCGTCTGTCTGGTATTGAGATTGAAGTGGGCGAAAAGATAGAAAACATGCGTATAAAAGTGGCCAGCATACCCAATGCTAAGCTACAGGTCTATTTTCTGGATAATGATACCTACTTCAAGCGTAAGGCTATGTTCATGAATCCGGAAACAGATGAGCACTATGATGATAATGACGAACGGATTGTGTTTTATAGCAAAGGTGTTTTAGAAACAGTGGCAAAATTGGGTTGGGAGCCTGACATTATTCATTGCCACGATTGGGCAGCAGGATTAATTCCATTGCTTGCCAAAGAAAAATATAATGATCTGGATCTGTTTAAGGATACAGAAGTTATTTATAACATCCATCATCCTGAAAACAACGGAGTATTCAACAAAAAGCTGTTAGATCTGGTTGGCTTACCCGATTCTGTTGATAAAGACAATCTTATTGAGGGAGAGAACGTTGACTTACGCACCCTCGGTTTAAAATACAGCGATCACGTTGTTACTGGCAATCATATAACAGATGAATTAGATGATCTGTTTGAAGAGCTGGGTGTTTCGGCAAGAAAAATTCAGGGATCGCCTGAAGATGTTTCAGATAAGTTTGCCGACTATTACGATGAGATTGCCGGAACTGAAGAAGAAACGGAAGAATCATAAATTTAGAGCAGTATCTCGTTGCAAAATTTTATACAAATCTCCTTTCAACAAGCAAGATCATTTCACTTAGTTTTAATTTTAGGTGTCTTGATAGGATTTAGCGCCTGTGAAAACCCGGGCTCGGTAGGTAGTGAAATTACAGATCCGACCTCCGAAGTGGTTCGAGACACATTAATTATTAATGGATTAAACGCTGTAGATGCCACATCTTATTCCGGTGAGCAGAGCTTCTTTTCGGCCGGTAATTTTGATGACCCGCTATTTGGAAGCCTGACTGCGACAGGATATTTGAAGCCTAACCTGCCGGCATCATCTGATACTATGAAAGCAGATGGAGAAATGCTGTTGCAGATTATGTATGATCGGGATCAGGTTTTCGGTAATACCGATGGTACGCAACAGTTTGAGTTGTACCAAATCAACCAGTATTGGCGCGATCGTGTGCTGAAAGTTGATGAAGAACTTAGTCTTTCGTCTCAAAAAATTGGTGAGTTCTCTGTTGGTACGGAAGATTCTCTGATGGTCAACTTGTCAGATATTGCTTCAGGGTGGGTGGATGAGTATCGTACCTATGCCGAAGATTCCAAAGACGATACGACAGGCTCGGTTGACTCGACTTATAAATATGAGGCACACGGCTTAGCACTGGTCTCCTCAAATAGCAGTAAAATTTTGCCGCTTTATCGAGATTCAACACGTTTTTTCATTCAGCATCCCGAGGCGGATACCTTTGATGTTTCCCTAAATAGGTGGGGATATCATTTAGAAAGGGGAAGCAGTAATACCATACCTCAGGGGTCAATTTCTTTGCACAGTACATATGAAAGTGTACTTAATTTTAAGAGGCTGGGAATTGAAGAGTTGGATATTCAGCCTCCGGGCTTGTCAAGAGCCGAATTGGTTCTTTACGAAAACACCGCTGCTTTGGAACAAAGCTTAGGCGGAGAGCCTTCAACAACACAGAGGGCTAAAGAACAGGTGGCGTTTTTACACCTGGCTAATCCCGATGGATTGCCTGAAAATATTGATCCGGGTGCGCCATTAAATAATCCAACACGATTGCAGGGTAGTTATTCTGCTGAAAATGGGACCTTTCGATTCGATGTTACAAGATTGGTCGAAAATATCATAAGAAATGGATTTCCTGAAGATCGAGAGTTCTTTATAACACTTCCAAATGATGGTGTTATAAAATCTACTCTTATTATGACAGATGATAATCAGGTTCCAGATGGATTGAAGCCTAAAATTATAATTACCTCTTTAAAAAATATTAAGAATTAGCGTTGAAAAAGTTAGCTCTTATAGTAACACTACTGGTTTTTGGAACTTCTATAGCATCTGCTCAGACAACAGGTGATGCTAAGGCTAAAAGTGGATCTGTTTATTCCCAGATAGGTATTGGATATCCATTAGGTATTGGTAATTCAGCGGCCCAATCTATGGGACTGTTGGGGGTTTCCTTTAATGAAACGTTTGTAGGAACAATTGCAAATCCCGCTCATTGGGGGAATACCGTCTATGGTCTTGGTGTAGGTGAAATTGGCGTTAATAGCTATAATGCCACTGATGCAACAGGAAGTGTTACAAATTCAAACTTCTCGGTTGGGCAGTTTCAGCTCCAGTTACCTATTATTAGAGGTGAGTTAGGAGTTTCGGGTTCCTTTACGCCCATAACGGAGTCAAAATTTCGGATATATGAGGAGCAGACACGTGTAATTGGTGATGGCTTTCAGGGAGAAACACTTGATTTCAATATCGAAAATCGTGGCAGTGGCGGATTGAACAGGGCTGAATTAGGTCTTGGATGGAGAATTAATTCAAATATATCTGTAGGATATGCCACGTCACTATATTTCCTATCGATGGATGATTCGTATGTGGCGCGATTCCCACAATCTCCTTATCGTAATGCCAACTTCACTATCGAAACCAGTGGACACAGTTTCGGCCATCGTCTCGGAACATTTATTCGTTTACCGAATGTGTTGAAAGAAGACGACCAGCTGGGAATAGGAGCAACGGTTGATCTTCCGGTAGAGCTAAATGCAGAGCGAAAACAAACAGGTACCGTCGATAATGGGGCTCTAAACTTGACTAAAGATTTGCAAAATGGAGAAGGTCCTATTAAACTACCAATGAAAGTCAGTGGCGGGGTAAGCTATAGTCCCAGTAATTTATTGATGATAGGTCTTGAAGGGCTTTATGAAGGTTGGTCGGGATATGAAAATGATTTCAAGCCTTCTGAAGATCAACTGTTTGTAGATCGATACAAGATGGGATTAGGAGTGCAGTATTTCCCCTATGTCACAGGATCGAATAAATTTTTATCCAGCTTTAAATATCGGGCAGGTGCTTCTTATGATACGGGACATCTCGATATTGACGGACAGCGAATTAATACACTAAAGTTTGCGTTTGGAATTGGAATCCGATCGCCGAGGTCAAATTCTTCCATAGATTTAAGTTTTGAATATGGAATTAGAGGCACAGAAACCTCCAGTTTGGCACAAGAAAATATTTGGGGAGTACGGTTGACGCTGAATTTAGCTGAATTAATGTTTTTCCGTCCGAAGCTTCAATAACAATAAATTGCTTTAGTAACAGTTTTAAACTTGAACCATACAGTAAAATGTTAGCATTATGAAAAAGTTAATATTAATAACTGCTTTTATTTTCTTAGGTAGCAGCTGGTCGTTGGCACAGACCGAAGATTCTTCTGCACAGCCACCCAGTGGAATGAGTGAAATACAGGCTTATTCAATATTTTATGAAAACTATAAGAATGATTCTTTTGAAGAGGCCATAAAGTTTGGCCGCTGGATGTGGCAAGCAATGCCAGAAACAATTGAAGGATATTCGCGATTTGAATTAACACGCCAGATTGATCGCCTTACCACCGCATATAGTGAGGTGGCTCAGAAAAAGCAAGATCCTACTCTGAAAGAAGCATATGTAGATACAGCACTGCTGATCTTTGACCGGGCATTCGAGAAATTTTCAGAAGATACGGATGCAAAATTTGATTGGTATATAAAAAGAGGTCGAATGCTTCAAACGCATTCAGATCTACTTAGTAATGCTTCTATGCGTGCGGCAGAAGATTATTATAAGGCTTTTCAGCTAAAGCCGGAGGCGCTTACTAAAAGAGCAAAAGGTTATTATATACAAAGAATACTTAATGAGTTTTCTTCTGGTGGCAAAAAGGATGAGGCCTTGGCTGTAATGAAAGAAGCAGAGCCCCATGCTTCTCAGAAATTGTTAAATTCATTTAGTGATATAAGAGAAGACCTCTTCGATTCGCCTGAGGAACAAATAGCATTTTTAGAAAGCGAGCTGGAAAATAATCCTGAGGATGAGGAAGTGTTAACGAAGTTGCGGGATGTTTATCAAAGCCAGGAAATGGCTGCAAAGGTGCGTGAAGTAAGCCAGAAGCTGTATGAGCTAAATCCGAACTATGAAAATGTGATGGCGGTAGCTGAGGCTGCTAAAAATAATGCCAATTATAATACATCCATCAAGTACTTTAAAGAAGCGATGGATAAGGCATCGACGGATAAGCAACGAGCAGAAATTGCTCTGAATATTTCGGATGCGTACTTAAACCAAGATAAGTTGCAAAGTGCGCGCAGATTTGCCCGACAGGCAATCAATTATAACAATGGTTGGGGAGATCCTTATATACAGATTGCTGATGTATATGCTCGCGCAGTAAGTCAATGCACAAGCGATCGAAAGCTGACGCCTGAAGATAAGGCTGTTTACTGGTTGGTCTTAGATTATTTGGATAAAGCCAAACAGACAGATCCTAATACAGCTAATGAAGTGGATCGAAAGTATCAGTCTTACAAACCGGTAACGCCGTCTAAATCTGAGAAATTTTTCTGGAAACCACCATTGGAGGAAGGGGAAAGCTTTGAAATTAATTCTTCCCTTATGGAATGCTATGGTTGGATTAATGAAACCACAACGGTTCGGTAAATTTTAAATAACGGTAAAGATTATTATCTTTATCTATTCAATTCGGCAGTACAGCATTTTAGCTGTACTGCTTTTTTCACCTCTCAATTCTTAAATCACAATCACATCCTACCTTTCTGTGTGTTAGTAGTTTTAATTATATAACGCCAGATATGTAGGTAATAAGTTAAATCATTGGATGTAATGGGACGTTCACGAAATAATAAAAATCGCGGTCGCAACAAAAATAAGAATGTTTTTGTGCCTCGATTTAATGACAATCAAAATGTGGAAGTAGCCGGTCGTTATAAAGGCGTAGTTGAAATTAATGAAAAGAACTACGGATTTGCTCGAGAAAAAGACCATGAATTTAGCTACGAGCCCAGCGATCCTTTTCTAAGACCTGATGAAGTTAAGAAGCATAATCTTCGTCCCGGGTTGGAGATTGAGGGAGAATATGAGGAAGATGAAAGAGGATATCGGCATATTTATTCTATTGAGAAGATAAATGGACGTGATCCAATGGAGTGGCAGCGAGCTACTCGTTTTGAATTGCAGACCCCCATTATGCCGAACGAGCATATTGAACTGGGTATTGATCCTGAAGATATTGAGATGCGAGTAATGGATTTAATTGCTCCTATCGGTAAAGGCCAGCGAGCCTTGCTTGTGGCGCCACCACGAACCGGTAAAACGGTTTTGTTGAAGAAAATTGCTGAATCCCTGACCAAAAATCACCCCGATATAAGTACCGGAATACTGTTGGTGGATGAACGTCCCGAAGAGGTAACCGATTTTATCAGGTCAACGGATGCAGAAGTGTTTGCATCCTCAAATGATAAGCCTACCGATAGCCATATTAGGATTACGGAGCTTGCTCTGGGCTATGTAAAACGAAAGGCTGAAATGGGAGATGATGCAGTATTGCTGATTGACTCCCTTACCCGATTAGGACGGGCCTATAATAACATTCAGGAAAGTAGTGGGCGTACGCTTTCAGGTGGTTTGGACATACGTGCACTGGAGATTCCTAAAAAGATATTTGGTTCGGCCCGAAAAATTGAGGGTGGCGGATCGTTAACTATCGTTGCTACCTGTCTTATCGAGACTAATTCCCGAATGGACGATCTCATTTTTGAGGAATTTAAGGGTACGGGAAATATGGAAGTTGTACTTGATCGTGAGCTTGCAAACGATCGCATTTATCCCGCGATAAATATCAGTGCCTCGGGAACACGGAATGAAGACAAGTTTATTGGTGATTCCATGGAAGAACGGAATATGGTTCGACGATATTTGCTCAAAAAGTCACCGAAAGAATCGATGCAGAGTTTGCTTAAGGTACTTAGAAATACCGATAGTAATGAGGAGCTGCTCAATCAGATTGCGGCAATGGTCTAATAAACGGGCAAACTGTCATCAATTTCTTTAGCCCATTTGTTAATACCGCCTTTGAGATTCTTTACATTTTCAAACCCTTCTTCTTGCAGTAGTTCACACGCTTGAGCACTGCGTCCGCCGCTGCGGCAAAGACAGATAATTTGCTTGTCTTTTTGATCTTCAATCTCATCAATTCTGTCTGCCAGTTCTCCAACAGGAATTAAAGCTGAGTTTTCAATATCAATTTTAGACTGATATTGCTCGAAAGGTTCACGTACATCCAAAAGAAGAAAGTCGTTTTGATCCCCATCGATTTTCTCTTTTAACGACTGTACAGAAATCTCTTCCATTTTATTAGTATGCTATTTAGGATTAAAATTCGTTAGTGCTACTCTTCTTGTTGTCGACCATAACGATCCAGCTTAAATTGACTTCCAAGATAGAGGCGTTTGGCTTCTTCATCTTCGGCTAACTCATCAGCTGATCCTTCTTTGAGGATGCGTCCTTCAAACATCAGGTAGGCGCGATCTGTAATGGCCAGTGTTTCGTGCACGTTATGATCAGTAATAAAAATTCCAATGTTACGATATTTTAGGTCTGCCACAATTTCTTGGATATCTTCAACGGCAATGGGATCAACGCCGGCAAAAGGCTCATCTAAGAGGATGAATTTTGGATCGGTAACGAGAGCCCGGGCAATCTCAGTTCGACGCCGCTCACCACCCGACAGGCTATATCCCTTGCTGTCAACCACGCGCTCCAACCCAAACTCTTCAATAAGTTGTTCAACACGGTTATTAATTTCTTTATCCGAGTAGTCAAAGAATTGCAGGATGGACTCTAGATTTTCCCTAACGGTTAAATTGCGGAATACGCTTGCCTCTTGGGAGAGATAGCCAACTCCGAGACGAGCTCGTTTGTACATCGGCATGCCGGTAAGATTTTTATCATCCAAAAAAATCTCACCGCTTTCGGGTGTTACCAGCCCAACAAACATGTAGAAGGTCGTCGTTTTACCCGCTCCGTTCGGTCCAAGAAGTCCTACAATTTCTCCCTGTGTTACATCAATAGATACATCAGAAACAACGGTACGCTTTTTATAGCTTTTGGTAAGGCCGCGGCTGTAAAGCGTTTTGTTGGATGATTGTTTGGACATAAAATAGTTGTTGCTGGTTTATGCAACAGCGAGTTCATTCAACACAGATTCAAAAATATGCTTGCCATCATCAGATCCAATCAGTTGCTCAACAGCACGTTCCGGATGCGGCATCATACCGAGGATGTTACGCTGAGTATTGCAGATACCAGCGATATTATCGACTGAACCGTTAAAGTTAGCTTCATCGGTGACATTACCTTGTGAATCACAATAGCGAAAGACAATCTGGTCGTTGTCCTGGAGCTTCTTTAATTGATCGTCATCCGTAAAGTAATTTCCCTCACCGTGAGCTACAGGAATTTGTAGTACTCTACCTTCTTCAATATTCCGTGTAAATAGGGTATCTGATGTTTCGCAACGCAGATGTGTTTGCTTACACACAAAACGCAAATCCTTGTTATGTAACATGGCTCCGGGCAACAATCCTGCCTCCAACAATATTTGAAATCCATTACAGATACCCAGTACGGGACCTCCCTTTTCAGCAAACTCAATAACTGATTGCATGATGGGTGAAAAACGGGCAATGGCACCAGAACGGAGATAATCCCCGTATGAAAATCCGCCGGGTATCAACAGAAAGTCGATATCCGAAAGGTCGGTATCTTTATGCCATAGAAATTTTGTTTCGGCGTTCATGACATGAGCCATGGCATGATACGCGTCGTGATCACAATTAGAGCCGGGAAATACAATTACGCCAAATGTAGCAGACACGGTTTATCCTTTTATTTCGGTGACAAGTTGAATTTCTTTTAGCACGCCGTTGACTTCAAAACAATCTTCGAAGCTACCTTCATAGACTTCAGCTTTACCCTCGTTATGCACTTTATAGGTTAATTCTTCGGCGTGATCCTGTGTACAACCGAGAGCTTTAATAAGCTGTCCGATAACTTCGTCAAAAGTATGAATGTCATCATCGTAGAGAATGACCCTCCACGGAGACTTTTCATCTTCGTCCTCCTTTTCCTTCTCGAGAACATCAACATCAATATCGGGAGCTTCTTGTTCCTCTTGTGCCCCCGAGTTAGATACTAACAAGCTAAAAGGCAGATGGTTCATAGCTATAGCTAATTAGTTTTCGTGGATCTCAATTTCAAAGTCTTCCATGACCTCGTTAGCAAGCAACTTTGAACAGGCTGTCTCGGCAACTTTGTGTGCTTCCTCTTTGTTGTCAGCGTCAATATCAAGCTCAATGAGTTTGCCTATTCGAACCTGGTTTACTTCATTCAAGCCGAGGTTTTTTAATGCGTTCTGTGCTGCTTTACCTTGGGGGTCAAGAATTGATTTACGGAGTGTTACGTTTACGGTAGCCTTATACATGCTGTGTAAAATTATTCGTTTTTAATGAGGGTAAAGTTAATCTTTATTTGACTTAGCTGCTAACTGCGACTGGATAAAATTGCGAGCCTCCGATTGACTGTTTTGGTCCAGATTAATCCAGTTAATAAAATCCCAGCGTCGAAACCATGAAAGCTGTCGCTTTGCATAACGCCGAGTTTGGGTTTTCATGTCTTTAATCATCCGTTCACGGGATATTTTGTCATTCAAATAAGCGATCGCTTCTTTATATCCGACTGTATTTAATCCGGGATCTTCTAACGTATATCCCATATCAAGGATTGTGCGAACTTCATCCAGGAATCCCTTTTCAAACATTTGGTCCACTCTGCGGTTGATGCGATCATATAGTTTCTGCCGATCGCGATGTAGCCCAAAAACTACCATATCATCGGGGACAGATATCGTATCGTCATCAGAGTGAAAAGAGCTAAACGGGCGTCCGGTTTGCAACCATACATCGAGAGCACGGACAATGCGCTGGGTATTCATCCCGTCCATTTTCTGTGCGTAATCGGGATCGACTTCCTGTAGTTTTTTATACAGTTTTTTGATTCCTTTGTCTTGGATCTGTTGTTCAAGCTTGGCAATGTTATCTTCGTTAGCTTCGGGAACATCGTCAAGCGGTTGTATAACAGTTTGCACGTGCAGGGTACTTCCTCCGACATATAATACGTTTTTACCGCGCGATCTTATTTCTTTTTTCCACTCCATAGCCCGTTCATAAAAATTAACAACACTGTCTTTTGTGGCGGGATCGATGATGGATAAATTGTAGTGTGGTATGCCGGCTTGCTCTTTTTGGGTGGGTGTGGCGGTGCCAATATTCATATATTTATAACATTGGCGGGAATCAGTGGAGATAATTTCGGCATCGAGCACCCGGCCCAGTTCTATAGAGAGGTTGGTTTTACCTACGGCAGTAGGCCCCAATAAAAGTATTTGCACGTTAATCCGGACTCACTTTGCTAAGATTTTAGCGAGACTGAATATAAGGAAATTTCTGTCCTTTTTTGAGTATGTATACATCCCGAAATACAAAATTCAGAGGGGTCAAGTCTCCTAAAATTAGTTGTAGAAAGCCGGGGTTATATGGTTGCTAAGAGAGCAAGTATTTATTAGTATAAGGTACTTATTATTCAGACTAATAATTGAGGTCTGTTGAACGCTTAGCCTAAAAATATTTATCTATGAAATTCAACGTATCAAGCAGTGAACTGGTAAAAGCATTATCCGCTGTATCAGGAGCGGTACCCAATAAGGCGACTCTGCCTATTCTTGAAACTATTTTATTTGAAAGTGATGGAGACAAGCTGCGCCTTACCGCTACGGATCTTGAAATTTCTATCCTTGAGTCGATGGATGCAGATATTGATGAAGGAGGTGCGGTAGCAATTCCTGCTCATCGTTTAATAGAAACCCTGAGACAGTTGCCGGATATTCCTGTTTCATTTCAGGTGGATGAAAAATTCAATATCAAGTTCCGAACGGACAAGGGAACCTATAAGCTTGTGGGCGAAGACCCCGATGAGTTTCCTGAAGTTCCAAATCTCAATGAAGGTCATACGCTTGAAACCGAGAAAGGCGTTATAACTACAGCCATAGATAAAACACTTTTTGCCGTTTCCAATGATGATCTGCGTCCTGCTATGATGGGCGTATATTTTGATATCGGTCCCGAGGAAAGTAAGTTTGTAGCTACCGACGGTCACCGTTTGGTAAAGTACATCAAGGAGGATCTCACCAGCGATAAAGAGGTTGACTTTATTGTACCCGAAAAGGCGTTGAATCTTGTAAAAAAGGCACTGCACGATGAAGAGTGTGCTCTTACCATTACCGAAGATCATGCGCGTTTCAAAAGCGGGAATACCATTGTGATTACCCGGCTTATAAACGAGCAATACCCTAATTATGAGTCAGTAATTCCCAAAGACAATGAAAAGACGCTGATCATCAACAAGGAGCAGATGCTGGCTACAGTTAAGCGTGTAGCTATCTTCTCGAGCTCAACAACTCGTCAAATTCGCCTGCAGCTAAATTCCGACAAGCTAACTATTCGGGCAGAGGATATTGATATGAGCAGCGAAGCAAAAGAAACGATCGCCTGTGAATACAGTGATGATGAGATGGAGATCGGTTTTAATGCTAAATATCTTGCCGATGTTTTGGGTAATGTTGATGATGAAGAAGTCTATTTTGAATTTTCTACTCCCAACAGGGCCGGAATTGTAAAACCATCAGAGGAAGAAGAAAACGAGCGTATTCTGATGCTTGTTATGCCGGTGATGCTTAATACCTATGCGTAATGTGATTACTCTTACCACAGATTTCGGTCTGCAGGACTACTATGTGGGTGCCATGAAGGCTGCCATGTTGAATATTGCACCTGATGTTCGGCTGGTTGATATATCCCATGAAATACCCTCGCAGGATATTATGGCCGGATCGTGGATTCTAAAGAATTCAGCGATGCTTTTTCCTGAGGGGACCGTACACACTGTTGTCGTTGATCCGGGTGTGGGAACAGACCGTGATGCTATCGCCTTAAAAATGGCGGGTCAATATTTTGTTGGTCCTGACAATGGGATTTTTTCGCTGCTTGCCACGGATGTTGATTATAAAGCCGTTCGATTGACCAACAAAGAATACTGGAGAGATAATCCATCCAATACCTTTCACGGACGTGATATATTTGCTCCTGTTGCTGCTCACCTGAGTCAGGGCGTAGCGTTAGAAGAGCTTGGAGACCCTGCCCACGACCTGGTTAGCTACCGCTGGACGGTGCCTATTGCTGACAAGGATGGATTAGAGGGGATGGTTATTCATATAGATAAATTTGGCAATTTGATAACCAATATTTCAGAGGAACTTCTGGAAGATGTTATTGGGGATAAAAATGTGCGCATTTATGTGGGCAATACCATCCTTGATAAGATTGAGACTACCTTCGGCGAAGTTACCGAAGGTGAACCGGTGGCCTATATTGGCAGTTCGGGAATGCTTGAGGTTGGCATAAACAAAGGAAATGCCGAGGAAATGCTGAGTGTGCAAAAGGGAGCTCAAATTTCGTTGATTCTTCAGAAAGAGAGTCAGTCAGAATTGTAACACCCGCCTGATTATTTGCGTATCACCTTGGGTTAGATAGGAGTACGTATATCGTCTTTATATTTCAAACAATCAACGGTCGTAAACCATTATGTCTCTCGAAATTAGGTCTCCCCAATATGAGCGCGCTTCGATAACTATTCCTTCAGAAGTTGCCGATCTGCAGAAAAATTTCAATGGAACTATCTGTTCCAATAAAGGGGACGAGTATGAAATAGAGGGCAATATTATTGATTTGTTGGGAGATAATTCATCAGAAATGACATGGGCCCAGAGTTCGAATCACTGGAAAGTGACGGCAGCAGTTTATGAGGACATCTGGCGTAAACGTTCTTTGTCTATCTTAACTGGAGAGGAGTTTCCCATCCAAAAAGAGAAAGAATTTTTGATCAATTGGTTGAATCCCCAAGCCAATAAATTGTATATGGATATCGGTTGTTCAACGGCGCTGTATGGTCGATTAGTTAAAAAGGGGCAGCCGCAATGTGATGTAGTTTCTCTTGATTTCTCTCGACAGATGCTTGCTGAGGCACGGATGAAAGCGGAGGCCGAGCAAACAGATTTGTATTTACTTCGAGCTGATGCACGACATCTTCCTTTCTTTGGAGCAACGTTTGACGGGCTGATGATGGGAGGTACGTTAAACGAGCTTACTGATCCGTTAAAAGTGTTGTATGAGGCTCGTCGTGTAATAAAAAAAGACGGGGTGTTTTTTATGATGCACCTGATTAAATCACCCACATGGTATATTCGGTTGATGCAGGATTCAGCCGGTCTTGGAGGACTTACATTTTGGACCGTTGAGGATAGTAATCAGATGTTCGATCGTGCCGGATTTTCGATTGCCGATCAGTTTACAAAAGGGATCGTCTGCTTTACGAAGTTGATACCGGCATAAAAAGACGTGTTAAATGTTACAGGTCAAAGATGTGACTAAACATTCAACCATTTGCTTTCGATTTTTTACATCTTTTCCGGAGCAGAAATACCTAGAATTCCCAATCCGTTAGCAAGAACTTGAGCTGTTGCTTTTGCTAATGCTGATCGAGCCTGAACAAGCCCCTCTTCTTCTCCCAAGATACGACAGTCGTGATAAAAGGAGGTAAATATTGAAGCTAAATCTTCGAGGTAATTAATCAGTCGATGCGGCTCCCTGCTGTCAGCTGCACTTTGAATTATTTCTGAAAATCGGAGAAGGCTTTTGATAAGAGCCGTTTCGGATTCATGAGAAAGTAATTCTAAGTTGGGCTGATCTTCTACATCAAAAGTATATTCTTGTTCTACTTTTCGCAGAATACTGTGAATACGAGCATGGGCGTATTGGAGATAGAAGACAGGATTTTTTTCACCAGCTTCCTTAGCTTGTCCGACATCGAATTCAAGATGCGTATTTGGGTCGCGCATCTCAAAGAAAAAGCGGGTAACATCAGCCCCAACTTCATCCATCAGCTCATCGAGTGTAATAAAGTTGGCCTTACGGGTACTCATTTTAAATGGTTTTCCGTCTTTTACCAGCGTTACAAACTGATATACAACAACATCTATCTTTGACCGGTCATACCCCAGTGCTTCAATTCCGGATAGCACATCGGGATAGGTATCGATATGGTCGGCGCCAAAGACATCAATACATTGATCATAGCCGCGATCGAGCTTGTTTGCATGATAAGCGATATCGGGCAGTCTATACGTGGGTTCACCACTACTTTTAATTAGTACCGTATCCTGATCTTTGCCAAATTCTGTTGTTCTAAACCAAGTGGCCCCATCTTTATCGTATGCTAAATCCTTCTCGCGGAGTATTTTTACAGTCTGGTTAATGGACCCATCCTCATAGACTTCTTTTTCGTTAAAGAATGAATCCATTTCAATATTCATCCGCTTGAGGGTAGACTGAATATCATTGAAAATAATCTGCTCGGCTTTATCCTTAAAAGGATCTACCTCTTCGACCTCAACCAGGTTGTCACTATTTTCGGCAATGAGTTCTTGTGCAATATTTTTAATGTATTCTCCCTTGTAGCCATCTTCAGGTAACTTGGTTTCATGACCTAATAGCTGTAAATAGCGAGCTCTGACGCTTTCACCAAGCATCCGCATTTGCCGACCGGCGTTGTTAAAGTAATATTCACGATCTACCTCGGCACCTGTCCACTCCAACAGGTTGGCAATGGTATCACCCAATACCGCATTACGTCCATGTCCCACTGTTAGGGGGCCGGTTGGATTGGCACTTACAAATTCGACAAGGATACGTTGATTTTTCAGAGCGTCTGATTTTCCAAAGTTGGCACCCTGTTTTAGAATATCATCAAGTTGATTAAATAGATAGTTTTCTGCGAATCGAAAATTGATGAATCCCGGTCCAGCAATCTCTACGGATTGGATTTTTTGTTCATCGTATTTCAGCTCCTCTACAATTTGTTCGGCGATTTTGCGCGGATTCATCTTGAGTACGCTGGCCAGGTTCATGGCAATATTGGAAGCGGCATCACCGTGCTCGGGTTGATTCGGTTTTTCAATTTGAATTTCAGAGATGTCATCATCACTAAGATCAAACTGATGTAGCGATTGATTGATAATGGAGCGTAGGTAATCCTTCATGAATTGATGTGTTGCTGAAAATTAAAAGAGCGCTAAATATAAGCAGTTGAATTAGAAATTGAGAATTAAGAATTAGGATTTTTCAGAGTTTTTAATGTTTCGAACTTCATAACTCCTAATTCCTATTTCAAAAGTCCTTTAGCACGGAAACTGGTATAGCCGTCGCCGGCAATGATGATATGGTCATCTACCGGAATACCCAGAAGTTTTCCTGCTTTAGTGATACGCTTCGTAAGCTGGATGTCAGCCTTGGATTCCTTGTTGTTTCCACTGGGATGATTATGTAGCAGCAAAATACTGTTTGCCTCATTCATCACGGCTTGGCGCATTACTTCTGCCGGGTCAACAATCGTAGCCGTAGAACCTCCGGAACTAATCTTCTTATATCCCATCACGATTTTAGCATTATTGAGAAAAGCTACCATGAATACCTCTTTGGTGAGGTCACGTAGTTTGGGGCCGAAATAGGCAACCGCATCTTCCGGAGATGTGATTTGCACTTGTTCGCCCAGGCTGGCCATTTGAATTCGTCGTGAAAGTTCAAATACAGCCTCCAAAGTGAGTGATTTCACCTTGCCCATACCGGGTATTACTTTTAAATCCTGCCACCCCTTGCGAGCCAGGTAACGTAACCCGTCAAAGTGATCGAGCAGGGCTTGCGACATCTGTATGACATTCATCTTTGGGCTGCCTGTACGTAACAGGATCGCCAACAGCTCTGCATCAGAAAGACTTTCACTGCCGTGATTGGTCAACTTTTCACGAGGTTGCTCATCGGGATTCATCTCTTTGACGGTACGTTTTAAAAAGTTTTTAGCTTCGAACTGTTCTTGATCAGACATAATTGATTTCTCTTGATTTAGGTTTATTAGTAAGAGCAGTGGCACTGTAAATCCTTACAAAAAACCTGATAGCATGAGAATATCTTTGTTTATTTTTAACAACCTTTTAAAGGTTAAAACTGTTATTTCTGATATTTCTATAAGATTTTTACCGTAACATTTTGTGAATTATTCGTAAGAAAAATTCACAACAGTGAGTAAAGATCTTAATTCATAGAATATAGCTGATACATGCTTCAGATACCCACCGGACGACTATTTTTCGCGATAATTATGTTCTTGACCGTTGCATTTAGTGTCTCGAAAGCGCAACAGGTTTCGGATACGCTCGAACAAATATCCCCCCATGCCATAGAGCAGGATTTTGATATTTCAGCAGATTTGTCCCATCCGGCATGGAAACAGGCAGAATCGGTTTATATCAAACATCAGGTACAACCAAACGATGAGTCGAAGGCATGGATAAATACAGAGGTAAAGGTGCTATATAGCGATCAAAACTTATATTTTGCATTCATATGTGAGGATCCCAATCCAAAAAATATCAGAGCCAATATTTCTGATCGTGATGATAGTTTTAGAGATGATTATGTGGGAATATTTTTAGACCCCTTCAATAATAACCAACAGGCTTATGAGCTTTTTATTAATCCATTGGGGATACAAATGGATGGGATGCGCACCGGTAATAATGAGGACATGAATTTTGATATGCTGTGGTATTCGGATGGGGAAATTACCGATAGCGGATACCGCGGCGTGATGAAGATTCCCTTCAAAAGCCTCAATTTTCCTAAGCGTAATATTCACGACTGGTCTATTCAGTTCATCAGAAATTATCCGCGAAATAGTCGTTATCAGTTTGTCTGGAGCGAAGTAGATCTGGATAATTCATGCTTGATTTGTCAAAATGGGGAGTTGACAGGGATGGAGGATATCGAAAATACAAATACAGTAGAACTGCTACCGTATGGAATGAGCTATCAAAGCAGTACTATTAATGATGCAAATAGTCCGAACTCAGGTTTGGATCATGGTCCGATTGAGGGCCGTATTGGTGGCAGCATTATGTATGAACCTACTTCAACGACTTCTCTTAATGCTGTTGTCAATCCGGATTTTAGCCAGGTAGAAACAGACGCAGCCCAAATTTCTGCAAATGAGACCTTTGCACTCTATTATTCCGAAAAGCGCCCTTTTTTTAAGAAGGGCAGTGATTTGTTTAGCACAAGCGAAGATCTGTTTTATTCTCGTACGATTAATCGACCACTTGCGGCGGGAAAAGTAACGCATCAGTCACAAGATTATAGCATTGCCCTTTTGACAGCTTACGATCGCGAAGCGCCTATCATTATACCCGGCCGGTACGGCAGCTCGCTGGTACAGTCAGATGTTGGGGCCTATAATAATGTGGTGCGTGGGAAATATAATTTTGGATCCGAGTCACATGTTGGTGGATTATTAACAACCCGCAATCAACAAGAGGGACATAATTATGTTGGAAGTATCGACTGGAACATTTTGTTAACTGATAACTATTATTTTAGCGGACAGGCTGCTTATGCTAATACCAAAGAATTAGATGATCCGGAACTTTTTGATGATCCGAGACCTCTCGGCGAAAGTTCATATGATGCTGCCTTTAATGGGGAGCAGTTCGGGGGCACATTATTTGCTTCTGAGTTCTCACGCCAAGCGAAGTATTATGATTTTTCATTTGGTTATACGTCTTATTCACCAACCTTTCATACTCAAAGTGGGTTTATTAACCAGGTTGACCAGCGTCGATTGGATGCCTCGCAAAGCCTTTCTTACTATCCAGAATGGGATTGGTTATCGAGGGGAAATATAAGTGTAAATACTGGCTGGCGATATGATTTTAGCGGTCAGTTCCAGGAGCGATATATCTTTACCCGGTGGAGCAATAACTTTGGCGGACAAACGAATTTATCAATAAGCTTTTTGCCCCTTAATGACGAGCGATTTCGAGGTCGGCTTTTTACCCAGATGAATCGTCTCATGATTAATGTGAGTACCAATCCATTGAATGCGTTATCGCTGAGTACACATGTTGATTTTGGAAAGTACGTTAACCGGCAGGAGAATCCAACGCTGGGTGAAGGGTATAATATCTCGGCAGATGCGACCGTAAAACCCACCTCACGTCTGGAGATGTCACTCAGCTATAACTATTCAGAACTTTCGGCTGCAAATGGAGAGGAAAAATACTTTAGCGGTGATATCTACCGATTGAATGGGAACTATAACTTCTCGAAAAAATTGTTTGCCCGTGTAATTACGCAGTACAATTCATTTAACGAACAGCTACAGGTTTATCCCCTCCTCTATTACAAAGCTAATCCGTTCACTAAATTTTATATAGGTATGACGGATTATCTGAATTATTTTGATCAGTCTGGTCCTAATGGCTTTAGAGGTTTCAAAGAAACAAATCGTCAGTTTTTTGTGAAGTTCCAATACCTGATAAGGAGTTAGGATATTAAAGCCAATCTCATTTCTCAGTTTTTTAAAGCCAGCTTTTTCGTACAGAGTTTAATATTCGTCAAGTATGTCCGATAAAGTAATAAATCAGGTTTTAAGCTTTTCGGATGAAAAACACACTTTCAGCATTATTATTATTTGTATTGCTATTCCTTCCGGCGGGTTTAGTTATTGGATACTCCTATTTTGGTGTTTCCTATCCAATCGAAGGTAAAGAAATAGAAACTCCGTCATTTCTTGCTACTGCAAAGCATGATCTTACTATAGTCTTTTTTGGTTTTGTTGGTTGCGCCTCAGTTTGCCCTAATTCGCTCACAAAGTTGAGTGGGGTGCTTGAGTCAATTGAAACTGCCTATCCCACAAAATCTATGGGAGCGGTATTTGTAGATGTCCGCAAACAGGCAGACTCATTATCAGCTACTAACTATGGATATCAGTTTTCAGATAATATCAATGGTACGTACTTGCCTCAAGAAGAACGAGGCCAAATAATCAGTGATTTTGCATTGGAGTTGAAGCCTGCTGATGATTACTCTCCCTTACTACATACCGACCACTTTTTTGTATTGGAAAAGGAAGATGACAGCTGGAGGATTTTACGGGTACTTGCCAATTCAACAAAGGCATCAGAGATCAGAAAGATATTGAAGGACAATTTAAACTAAAGGAAAGATTGAACAGTCGAGTGTAATCGTTAAAGCTATATAAATATGAATAATCAGAAGGATCTTTTGACAAATCTATTCCCAACGTATACCAGCTATATTTCTAATAAAGTGAGGCAAGCCCTTCACCAATCGTATAAGCAGACAGATGAATTTATGCTGAAACTTTTGGTTGTCCATTGGGCAGTTGCATCCACGCTTACAGCATATACCTACGGTACGTATCTCCTTGGATTTGTCGGTGGAGCACTCATCACAGGTATAGCCTTCTTAGTGTATAGGATGAACCCCGGAAGTTTACTCAGTAGAATTACGATTGGGGCTTCGTTTATGGCTTTTTCCATGATTTTTATACAGCAGCATATGGGAAGGATTGAAATGCACTTCCATATTTTTGTAGCCATTGCCTTCTTGATCAGGTATAAAGATATAGCCCCGGTGTTGACTGCTGCGTTAACTACGGCCGTGCATCATGCGCTATTTAATCTTGCTCAGCAATATGAGATGGCCGTAGCAGGGACTCCTATTAAAGTATTCAGTTATGGTTGTGGCTGGGATTTAGTAGCCTTGCATGCCATCTTTGTTATAGTTGAGACTATAGTGATCAGCAGTTCTATTTTGAACTTAACGCGTGAATACCTCAATAATGCTGAGGTTTATACAATTATGGATGATATCAGTGAATCAGCCAAGCATACCAACGAAGCTTCTAATTTTATCTCCAGTGCCGGGCAGGAGTTAGCACAGAATGCAGCCGATAACACACAAGTTGTTACGGAGTCAACAACATCCATAGCAAAAATGAATGAAAATATAGAGAGTTTGGATGACAAGACGTCACGGGTAAAGCAGAAAGTGCAGGGTATTGTATCTGATATGGAAGAGATGAAACAGTCGATGGCAAATCTCAAAAATTCGAGCAATAGTATTTTTACGATCAACGAAACCATAGATAGTATTGCAGCACAAACAAATATGTTGGCTCTCAATGCGGCTGTAGAAGCAGCAAGGGCTGGTGAGGCCGGTGCAGGTTTTGCAGTTGTTACCGAGGAGATTCGAATGTTAGCCCAGAAAACTGCTGAGGCAGCCACCGATATTCGCGAAATGATTGCAGAAAATATTGAGAAGGCTGAGGCAGGGGCAGAGGTCTCAAAAGAGATTGCTACTCAAATTACGGAATTGGAATCATGGATCGGTGATGTTAATGTAGTGGGACAGGAACAAATGAGACAGCTTGAGGAGCTGAAAGGCAATATCAGCAAAATTTCTGATACTTCAGATCACACTGCTAATATGGCCGAGAAAAATGCTGCTACATCCGAAGAATTGCAAGGGCAAATGGCAGTACTGAAAACTGCCATCGATGACATCAACCAAAAAGCGACTTTAGAGGTCTAAGAGTTGCTTGAGACAGACTGATCTGTCCTTTAATGCTATAATGCTGGATATATAATTAAAAATTAAAACTGTTTCTTTTGGAGCAAGTAATAACTCAACAATAAAAATGGTAGGCAGGTAGCAAACGCATATCCAAATAGGGACAGATCTATACTCGAAAGTCCGCTGTTAAACATATCCTGCATGATTTGTTGGAAGGCTGCTGCACTGGGAATAAAGTAGCCTGCAATCTTGAATATTGTTACCGCATAGGTATCTTCTAATCCGAATAGCTTAACCATCTTCATAAATTGTTCGACGTTAATGAATAGTGCAGAGAACCCTGTCAAAAAATAGCCGAGTAATACCCCGCCAAGGTAGGAGTTGGTAAGTATAATGAATAGAATAATTGTAATATAATAGGCTATCAGTGTAAGTGGTAAAAATATAAGGAGAGCTATGACATGTTGGAATGGAAAGAGTATGCCATGCACAATGGTTAGTAAGGCCAACAGGATAACACTGATGGCCGCATACAAGATATAGATGATGCTTACGCCTGCAATGTCCGAAAAGAAAAATTCGGTTCGTGATATAGGTTTGGATAAGAGTAGTGAGGCGCGTTCTGGTTTCAAGCTTTCGGCAAAATGGGTAGGCATTCCAATAATGGTGATAAGGATTACCATAGATACGATTTGATTGATGATCATACCGGCCGGTAAATCAATATCACCTAACTCTATCAAGTATGAGGAACTTGAGGGAGCTGGTGAGATCCCACCCCATACAGCTATGGCGCCTACAAAAAGGATGAAGATACCGGGCCATGCCCATAATACTCTATTTTTTAGAAGTGTCCGTACAGTAAAACGAATCATAATGTAGCAGGATCTTTAGATTCAAAATGGTTTAAGTAATAGGCTTCAACTGAGCCAAACTCTTCTTTTATGTCACTTTTTGAGGCCGAGTTGATAATATGCCCATTCTTAATGAGATAGAGAGTATCACAGGTTTTGTCGATATCTGAGAGTATGTGTGTTGTAATAAGGATGGAAATATTGTGTTCTTGCTGCAGGCTGAAGATGTAATCCATGATCGCCTTCTTTTGTACCGCATCAAGTCCATTGAATGGCTCATCAAGGATATAAAACTGGTCATCAGTTAAAAAGGTATGCATAAGAGCTGCCGTTTGGGACATCCCTTTAGAGAGATTCTTCATCTTTTTGTTCAGGTAGTTCACATTGAAGGCACTTGCCAACTTGTTAATTTTTCGGTCTATCTGTCCCGGTGTTGATTCTTTGAGCTCGGAAAAGGCATGCAGCATTTCTTTAACTGTATAATTCTCGGGAAATGAATAATTTTCGGGGAGATAGCTTACTTTTGCACGTGCTTCCTTTTGCTTGTGATTTCTGCCCATCAGGGAGATATTTCCAGAATCAGCATAAAGAAGGTTAAGGATAATTTTTAGAAGTGTAGATTTTCCTGATCCATTCGGGCCCAATACTGCGGTAAAACTACCCTCAGGTATCTCAAGATGGTCGATATCGAGATGAAAAGAATTGTCCCCTGATCTTTTGAAGGTTTTGGAAACGTTATCAATTTGCAAAATCATATATTCTTATTTGTTTGATAGAAAAATGCTGCTGGTATATTGAGTTAATTATTGTTGTCACTTGCTTCATATTCTAAAATGTCGCCCGGTTGACAATCGAGTGCGTCACAAATGGCATTCAACGTTGAGAATCGAATGGCTTTGGCCTTGCCTGTCTTTAGGATGGAAAGGTTGGAGATGGTAACACCAACCTCCTCAGAAAGTTGGGTTAGCGTCATATCTCGCTTAACCAGCATCAAATCTAAGTTAACCTTAATGGCCATTATACGGTAAGCTTTAGTTCTTGAAACATTTCGTTGCCTTTTTCGAATACGGCAGCCAGGGTAAATACCAATAGTCCCATTACAATAAACGTCCAATCATCCCCCACCATCTGCAAGCCGATGCGAATGTTGGCGGTTTCGGGTGGAATAATATTGCCGAGTGTCTTAAACATGAAGTGATGCTGTATCCATCGAAGTGGATCAATAAGTATGATAATGACGGCCATGGTTTTGATGCGACCGACGTTTTGTTCGGTAAAGATAGAATTATTTACGGATGATTTGAGCAGATTGCGAAGCTGATAAATCCCGTAAATAATGAGTGCCAATACCACGCAGAAAAAGAGTGCCCATGCTATGTATAAGGTAGGATTATTCTGCAAGAGATAGTTAAAATCTACTTGACCTGTTGCCGAATCAACAGTGATATACTGATATTGTTCAGGGTTTTTCAACGCTACCAATGAATCTGCCAGTGGTACATTTATCCCCATTATAGTATCAGAATGGGGATCTTGGAAATACCCATAAGTGAGTAGGGCCGGGAGCAAAATTCCCGCTAAACACGAAAGATACCACCATGCATTAACAATCAGGTAACGAATGTAGGCTGTCGATTTTTTGCCGAATCCGCTCATAATGCTATACGGTTAGTTTTTGTTCTTCATACAGGCGCGTGCCCTCTTCAAAAATATAGGCCACCAGTAATACAGCCAGGCCCGCCAGTCCCAGTTCCCAGGCAACCGGCGGCCACAATAGCGAAATTGATTCTGGCAGTTTCACTTGCTCTATGATCAGATATGAAAGCCAGCCGATGCTGTATTTATAGGGGACCGCAAGTACCATCAGGTAGCCGATTATTCGCAAGTTTTTCGAATTCTGTTTACTCCAGGGTTCCTCGCATCGAAGACTTCGTAATATTCGCTTAAGTAAGGTGAGTCCGTACAGGATAATCCCATCGAGGCCGAGTATCATTATATTCGCCAAAGAATAGCTCCAGTTGTATTGGAGTTCAGTGCCAATTGAACTGATATTTAATTCGAGTATAGGGCTCTCAAAAAAATATACCGACTGACTACTCCCGACTAATTCTGCAAAGTCTTGGATTTCAAACCGGGCTGGTAAATCCAAAAAGGGAATTGGCTCAAACGCGAATGTACCTACTAACATCCCGGTTATTCCGATTAGAAAAATTATCGAGAAAACGACAAATGAAATGAGATATATCGCCCAGGCAAGCTGTGCAAAAAAGAGTAGAAAGCCTGCAATGCTCCAGTCGTTTTTAAACCATTTCCAAGCCATATGTTAAATTATTTCTTGATGTTCATAAATAAATAATAAGAAATGTTATTGAATTGCAATAAATAATTATTGAAAAACAATAAACTATTGCTGTTTAACAGTAAATAAATGGAATATTTGGTTAAAAAAAAGAAACCCGACAGGATTTCAAAATCCTATCGGGTTTAAATAACTAATTTTTGATATGTAATTAATCGTCGTCGGGACCACCCATCAATGGTTCATTCATTGCTCGTATGCTGGCATTGGGCAATCCTTCGGGATAGGTTTCTTTACACATGTTTAGGACTTCAACGGCCATCTCAACATGGAGTTGTTTAGAGTCTTCGTAAAACTCTTGCGCGTCGTCACTGAGCTTGGGCTGGCCGTGTAGAGGCTTGTCACTGACGCAGAGCATGGTTGCATTCGGGATACGATAGCGGTAGCCGTTGGTGGCCACTGTAGCTGATTCCATATCTACAGCAATACTGCGACTCATATGTATTTGTTCTACCGTTCGCCGTTTGATGAACTCCCAGTTTCGGTTTGCCGTAGTAAAGATGGTGCCCATGCGATGGTTCCGGTTGTATTTATCCAGCACTTCTTTCAGGAAAACATTCATCAAGTAGTTGGGGGTAATGGGGATATTTAGCGGCAGAATGTCATCCAAAACACCATCATTACGCATGAATCCGGTAGCAAGTACAAAGTCGCCAATATCTTGGTGGTTACGCAGTCCTCCGCAATGGCCTACCATAATCATAGCATCGGGTCGAAGAACGGCAACGTGATCCGTAATAGTTTTCGCATTTGAGGGTCCTACACCAATATTGATGAGCGTGACTCCCTTGTTGTTATCAAGTTTATGATGGTACGCAGGCATTTGAACACCTTCTCGAGCCGGCCCTACGCAATCAGGAAACATTTCCTGAAAAACATCAACGTGCATATCGTAGTTCGTAAAAAGAATATAACGCTGAAAATCTTCCGGATCAGTGCCGGTATAATGCTCAAGTCGATTAAGAGAGATTTCTATCCGCTCCGGGCTGAATAGAAACAGCTTTTTTTGGGTGATGTCCCAGTCGTCTTCATCGGTATTATCTAACAGGTCGGGATCATTTAGTGGGAGCCGTTCACGCGATGGAATGATTTTTATGACCGCTCCTTTTTCGCCCAACTTTTTGAGTTCGCGCAGTAAATACCATCGAAAGGCTTCGGGCTTAGCCATTTCTCCTGTAATAATAGGGTTGTGTTTGGACCACGATCTCTTGACCAGTAATTTGGGATATTCACCGTTTTGATAAATATTCTCCATCGCATCGCAGGCATCAACCATGCGCTCGTGGAGTTCTTCTTGGGAGTTTACTTCTTCTGTTTCAAATTCAAATCGATCAGACATAAATCGTAACCTGTTAGCCTTATGAGTGAAAAATCATTCCAATTTACTATTGAACCGTGGTCGGTAGTCCATGAAAATAAGGAATATCATACACCAATTTTTAATCTTTTGCAGAGAAAAATGCGATTGGAAGCAAAAGAGGATAAAAGTGAAGGGGATTTTTATGTATTAGAGGCCCCGGAATGGGTAAATGTAATCCCCATTACTAAAAATAAGGAGGTAGTGTTGGTTGAACAGTATCGGTACGGCATAGAGCAGCCGACCTTGGAAATTCCGGGTGGGATGGTTGATCCTAAAGAACAGCCGTTGGAATCCATTAAACGAGAGCTGGTTGAAGAAACAGGATATCATTCAAAGAATTGGAGCAGCTTGGGCAAAGTGAGTTCTAATCCTGCCATAATGACTAATAATACGCATTTGTATTTGGCGGAAGGTTGTGAGCTAATAACATCCAAAAAGCCGGCAGGAGACGAGCATGAACGCATTAATGTACATTTGTTACCAATGGAGAAGTTTCTGGATTATGTGGCCGATGGTACTATCCATCACAGTATTATGGTAGCAGCCGTAGCGCGATTCTTGTTGAAGGGCAAGCAAGAAGCGAAAAGTTGAAAGAATTGCTTGTCTTACTTTTCACTTCTTGCTTCTCTTCCTTCATCTTATCTTCAACTAAAAGCAGTACCTTCCGCAATCAAAATGATTTATTGCAGTATCTTGCAGATCACTTTATTATAAAAGATGCAATAATCATCAGATAAAGAACGAAAGTGACCGTATTTACAGTTAGTAGTTGCATCACATATCATAAAAATGATTTTGTAATACACATATGATTGACAAAGGAACACAGATTAAAACCGATTTTACGCTCGATATCGTCAAAGACGGTGAAGAAAAAACTGTTGAGTTTAAGGATTTATTGGATAGACCGACAATTGTATCGGTATATATGCGCAACAATACATCGGGCTGTGATAAGCAGAATAAAAGCTTAGCCGAGCATGCCGATTGGTTTGATGAGCAGGGATACAACCTTATAGCCATCAGTAAAGACAGTTGTGGATCACATAAAAACTACGCCGAAAAATTAGGTATTAATTATGTGCTGGCATCCGATCCCGATTATAAATTTGCTGAAGCAACCGATTCTATTGTAGAGAAAAATATGTTTGGCAATAAATTCGAGGCGCCAACACGTTCTGCTTATGTGATCGACACAGACGGTACGGTCAAGGCCATTATTGAAAAAGTAAATACTAAAGATCATGCCTCCGAGTTAAAGGAAGTGATCAAGAATTTGTAGAAAACGAGGTTTATGAAGTCTCTTGTAATTGTAGAGTCACCCACTAAAATTAAAACGCTCAAGAAGTATCTACCTAAGGATTATACCATCGATTCGTCAATGGGGCATATCCGTGATCTTCCCGCCAATGCTAAAGAAGTACCCAAGAAATTTAAAGGTGAAGAATGGGCAAACTTGGGCGTAAATACTGATGAGGGCTTTGAGCCACTATACGTTATTCCACGTGGTAAAAAGAAAGTTGTCACCCGCCTCAAGAAAGAACTTAAGAATGCAGATGAACTTATTCTTGCAACGGATGAAGATCGCGAAGGCGAGGCTATTTCGTGGCATCTTACGGAGCTATTGAATCCGGATGTGCCGGTCAAACGCATGGTATTCCGAGAGATTACGGAGGAGGCTATTAAGGAAGCACTTAATCATTTCCGTGATATCGATATGAATCTTGTAAATGCTCAGGAAGCTCGAAGAATTATTGATCGCCTGGCTGGTTATACTATTTCGCCGTTGCTGTGGAAAAAGATTGCGCCCGGACTTTCTGCGGGACGCGTACAGTCTGTGGCGGTACGATTCCTTGTTGAGCGTGAGCGGGAACGTATGAAGTTCCGTTCTGCTCGCTATTGGGATTTGAAAGCACAGCTTCATAAACAGGATGACAGCAATATATTTGAAGCCGACCTTACACATTTGGATGGAAAGCGATTGGCTTCCGGAAAAGATTTTGATGAAAATACCGGGAAGCTCAAAAAGCCTGAGAAAGTTGTTCTGCTGGATGATAAAACAGCCGGAGAACTGCGGGATGATCTTGACAAAGCAAAATGGGAGGTTTCTGAAGTTAAAAAGAATCGCAAGAAGCGAAATCCTTCGGCTGCTTTTATTACCTCTACCCTTCAGCAGGAAGCGAACCGCAAACTGAACTTTTCTGCCAAGCGTACGATGGGGGTGGCACAGAAGCTATATGAAAACGGATATATTACTTACATGCGTACCGATTCTGCACGGCTATCGGGACAAGCAATTAATGCCGCACGTAATGCGGTAAAAGATGAGTACGGAGAAGAGTATTTATTTGATCGGCCTCGAAATTATGGCGGCGGATCAAATGCCCAGGAAGCTCACGAGGCGATTCGTCCGGCAGGTAGTTATTTTAGAAAGCCCGAAGAAGCTGGGCTAAGTGGTGACCAGTTTAGATTGTATGATCTGATCTGGAAACGAACGATTGCAACACAGATGGAGCAGGCTGAGCTCGAGTTTACGAATGTGACAATCAAAGCGGAAGCCAACGGGAAAGTGGCTGAATTTAAGACCAGTGGAAAAACCATTGTATTCCCAGGGTTCTTTAGAGCATACGTAGAAGGCAGTGATGATCCTGATGCAGCGCTCGAAAATCAGGAGAAATTTTTGCCTGAACTAAGCGAAGAGGAAGAAGTGATTGAAGAGGGGATTGAACCCATATCTCATGAGACTAAACCGCCGGCGCGATTTACCGAGGCAACGCTTGTAAAGGAGCTTGAAAAGCGGGGCGTTGGTCGTCCGAGTACCTATGCGTCCATTATCAGTACTATCCAAAATCGAGGGTATTGCGAAGCCGATGGTAAAACGCTGGTGCCTACATTTACGGCTTTTGCTGTTACGGAGCTGCTCGAAGAAAATCTACATGATGTTGTAGACAGTGACTTCACGTCAGAAATGGAGACAAAACTGGATGAAATTGCCAGGGGCAAGTTGGATACAAAGGAATACTTGCAAACGTACTACAATGGCGAAAAGGGATTGAAGGCTAAGGTAGAGGAGCAGGAAGATGAAATTGATCCCAAAGAAGCCCGTCAGCTGGCTCTCCCGATTCAGGATCTTGAAGATATTCAGGTATTTGTGGGACGTTATGGTCCATACATAAAAAAGCAGGTTAATGGAGAAGAGCTAACGACTTCTATTCCTGAAAGTTGGAAGCCGAGTGATATTACGGTAGAGAAATTAGAAGAACTGATTAAGGCTGAAGAAGAAGGCCCTAAGTCTATTGGAAATCACCCCGAAACGGGAGAGCCGATTTATGTACTAAATGGACGTTATGGTCCTTATGTGCAAGTTGGAGAACGGACTGAGGATAATAAAAAGCCGGAGCGTGCATCGTTGCTTAAAGATATGAAGCCGGAAGATGTAGATGTGGACTTGGCCTTACGATTGTTAGAATTGCCACGACCGCTCGGTAAACATCCTGAGACAGGTGAGGTTGTTCGTGCAGGAGTAGGGCGATATGGGCCTTTTGTAGTGCATGACGGCACTTTTGCATCACTGCGAAAAAGTGATCATGTGCTGGAAGTTGAGTTAGATCGTGCACTTGAGCTTTTGGAGCAGAAAAAGAATAAAAAGTCGCGTAAGAGTAATGTTATCAAGGAGCTCGGGGATCATCCCGAAAACGGAAAGAAGGTCCGCGTAATGACCGGTCGGTACGGACCTTATATCAAGTATGGTAAAACTAATATTAGTCTGCCCGATGATTTTGATCCTGAAGACGTGAATATGGATATTGCGGTGCAGCTTATTACAGAGAAAGGAAAGTAGTGCGAGAAGAATAGAACGAGAAAAGCTCTACTCTTATTACTTCTTGCTTGTCAGCTTTCTCCTGATGTAAAAATTTAACATGACAATAAGGTTCCAGTTTTCTAACTTGAGACGTCATGGAAAAACAATCAGATAGATATTTCAGCTATCCGCCAAATCTTCACGAACTGGATTTGGCAACATTAGTTTCGATGTATCGTGATCGGGGTATTCCCAAAAAAACAAAACCCGGGGAGTATTTTGCCTGTACCGTAACCAATAAGCTTATTAAGGAAGGAAAATGGTGGTTTGGGCGGTATTACAGTCAAGAGGCCTGGGATGGGACACTGAGTCGAGGTTCGGAAGGTTTTCCGCTTACCGAAGTTGAAATGAATGTTCTGGGACTCGTGTATGCTGCTGATGAAGAAGCACCACGGCGCGATTACGTGGAGCAAAACTGCGGTGCTGTCAGCAAGCTTGCATATATGATTGTTAATGATTTAAAAGAGTTCGGCTTCTTGTCATTGGATGACCATGATCGGTTGCTTATTACCCCCCGTGGAGAAAAGGCACTGCAGGGTATTGCAAAACAAATTTATGGGAAGAAGTTTAAGCCCGGGATGCTTAAGGTTGAGCAGGGCGAAATCACCAATCCCAAGATTGAACGAGCCCCCAAGGAAGACAATGAACAGGCAAATCTCTTTTAGGTGCTTTCTAACCCATCCATAGCATTTTAGGAGAATTGGGAAGTAAAATGAAGGGAATCATACTACAAATTTTATAGCTCCACTATCTTTGTATTCCAATTTTCTGATAAGGTTTCTGGCTAATCTACCCTTCGGGCGCGTACACCAAAATCTACATTATCTTTAGTCCACTTGAGCCAGCGGTCTTGTTTAGCCAGAGAAGAATCTTGGAAAAAGATGGTGGAATCGTTCCATGTTGACATAACCTCTGCACTTTGTGTCCATATCTTTGTTCGTCGACGAGGGATTTTAGTTCGCCATTTTTTACCGGTTACGGGATCGGTATAAAGTAATCGGATGGTAATATTCCGAGATAGTTTTTCCAGCGGACTTAATTTAATACTACGATAATCAGTTTGCTCATTTTTTGTGATATCCGGAACCCCGTCACTTAGCATAACAATAGAAACAGGTCGTAATACAAGGTTTTTTGCACGAATTGTTTCGGCAATTTGTTCAAAGAAAGCGTTGAAGTCGGTAAGATCATTTTGTTTTTCTTTGGGAAAATATTCGCGGAGTTTTTCCTCAATCCCTTCCACAGATTTGTTTTCAAATACGTGAATAGGATAAAATGATTTGGGCTGCCCCGGTTTGGCCCCACCAATTGAGCTTACAAAAAGCTCATTTGGTTTTTCCAGCTCTCCCAATCCGTTTAAGTGTGCATAAATGTAGTTAGCTAAAAAGCTTATCGATTCATCATAGTGGCCGCTATTAACGTATGAGCCACTAACATCTACACCAATAAACAGAGACAAACGAGGATTAGGCTCACCCTCAAGGCTACATCCCGAAAAAATAACAGCCAGTACAGCTAATGCACAAAGTATACCTTTGGGTTTTTTGAGATACATATTCATAATCAAACCTACTTTGAAGAAGTCGAGGTTTTTAGTTCCTCACTCTTTTTGGAGATGGTTTCGATGAGCACATTGCTTGGCTTAATGTCATCAAGTTTTTTAAAAGGAAGTTCAAATAGATGAGAACCACTAACCAAGAGTGTCAAAAAGTTGATCCCGGCAGCAATAATTTGCAGGGGTGGTAGCATAAAGGCTGCTAAAAGATCTTCGCCCTTTTTCTGTACCCAGTCGGCATCATCTTTCAGTTGTTGCATGAAGCCATTGGAAAAGTCCCAAGAAGTTTTTTTCTGTTTTGATTTTTTCTTAGAAGTGGTTTTCATATCTATCCCTTTGCCCTGTATAATAGACATAATGGTAGGCGTACCATATGCAGCAAAGAGAAACCACGAGAGGCTTCGAATACCAAACCACATGAAGGCAGCGACTGCAAGTATCCCCATCATGCTGATCTGAAAGTTTTCGGCATATAATGAAAACCAAGGTACTAACGCATCTACAAATTCACGATAAAGAAATACGACTTCTACAAAGAGTACAATGATTTCAATAGCACCAATACCAAGGATTTGAGAGATATCTTTTTCTTTTACCGAATCTACAAAGGTAGAAAGAACTGCGTAACTGCCCAATACAATGAAAAACAGAAAGGTGAAAAGTGGAATGCGTACCATTATAACTGATAGCTGCTCTCCCGTAATGTTAGACATCGTATCAAGTACAAGCGGGGTGGTTACATAGGTAAATATGATGGTTTCGACCAGTACCCAGAATAGCGTCAAAAATACGGCAATCCATGGTACCTTGGAACCTACGACTTTTTGTGAAGCTTTACCCAACATCTGGAAGGGCATGAGAATAATAGATTGAATCAGGGACCAGATCCCCAAGACAAGTGTTTTTAGAAGTTCCAGTAGGGCAACAACCAAGTAGAAGAAAAAACGGATAACCCCACCCCAGAACGAAACGATTGCTTTACCCAAATCCCACCAGGTGATGAAAAGTGTGATGATATAACTTTTTCTATTGTGTCTAAATATGGCTGTCAACAAGGCCGGAATGGTAATCCAGCATCCTAGAATAAAAGCAAAAGCCGGGAGCAGTAGAAATAAGCGCTTGGCGGCCATCAAGATAATCGGATCGCCAGCGGCCCATGTATATTCAATAAGTGCACCCTGAAAGAGTGCGGGAAAGAGCAACAAGTACAATAAGAATTTAGTAAATCCCGAATCATTAACCATAATACCCCTAATTTAGTCCGATGTTAGAGATTTTTACTTTTTATGGATACTGAGAGAAATTGTTCCCAAGTATCTTACGGGTATTAATAAGAGAGGTGGTATACGTTTTTGTTACAAGAAGGGTGAGTGCAGTAATATTATAGTTGACTGCATAAAACTATTTGATTGGTATTGAAATAACGTATAAATCTCTACAACCCTAATGTGTTGTTAGAGATTGTTGGAAGTGTTCGAAGCAAATAAATCTGGGATTCTGAATGGGTTTAATATCCTTTCTCTTTTACTGTATCCAGGGCATTGGATATCATCTCTGATAGTACGTCAACATAGCGTTCGCCTAATACGTCTCTTACTTGTTGGATGAGCCTCTCCCACTTCTGTTCAATATTTTTAGCGGTATTTTGCCCCTCACTTGTACATACAATTTTGGTAGCTCGGCCTTCTGATTGTTTTTCAACGAGTTCACGGCGCTCTAGTTTTTGAACCAGCCGAGTTATGGTAGATGGTTTTAAATGAAGCATTTTTGCCAGTTGGCTGGGTTGAATACCAGGATTTTTATTGACTAAATGAAGTAGCAGGGCGTGTGAAGAAGATAAGCCAACTGTTTCAAGTAGTTTATCAGCCTGATTTCCCAGCTTGCGGGCAAATGCAGAGGTAAGGAAAAAGATGTTATCTTCTGTTAGGTTTTTAGCCATACGCTATAATTTGGTTGAGCATACAAATAAAAATAGTGAAAAGTTACGTCTTTTCAAGCGAAAAACACAAAAGCCACAGATAGTTGAGTTTGCCTGCACTTATTGGGTATTCAGGTGAGGTAGTTTTGGAGTTAGTGATTTACTTCAACGTCCCAGATACGATTACAATAATCTTTAATAGAACGATCAGATGAAAAATGTCCCATATTAGCTACATTGATAATGGCCTTGCGATTCCAATCAAACTGATCGCGGTAATTCTCTTCTACCTCTTTCTGTTTTTCTACATATTTGCGGTAATCAGCCAGTACCATAAAGTAGTCACCCTGATTTAGCAGTGCATTTGTTATGGGATGAAAGAGCTCGGGATTTTCGGGACTGAAATACCCTTCGTGAATCTGGTCGATTACTCGTTTGAGTTCCTCATCTGACTCATAAATTTCTTGGGGGTTGTATCCCTGAGCTCGTACTTCTTCGATTTCATCTACGGTATGTCCAAAGATAAAGATGTTGTCTTGCCCGACTTGCTCTCGGATTTCAATATTGGCACCATCCAGCGTACCGATGGTCAAGGCTCCATTCAGGGCAAATTTCATGTTCCCGGTTCCGGAGGCTTCCATGCCAGCAGTAGAGATCTGTTCGGACAAGTTTGCGGCAGGAATCATTTTTTCGGCCAGTGATACGCTGTAATCCGGCAAGAATAAGACCTTAAGCTTAGGGGCTACTTCGGGGTCATTGTTAATTACTTCGGCCACATTATTAATCAACTTAATATGCAACTTCGCCATCGTATAGCCGGGAGCTGCTTTACCTGCAAAGAGCAGTGTACGCGGTTCGATATCTGCATTCGGATCCTCTTTAATACGATTATAAAGCGTGATGGCATGCATTAATGCCATAAGCTGACGCTTATACTCATGAATCCGCTTAATCTGGATATCAAAAATAGATTTTGGGTTTACGGTCACGCCCATGGTATCCTTAATATAGTCAGCCAACTTCTGTTTGTTGCTCAGTTTAATCTCCATGAATGCCTCTTGAAATTCTTTATCCTCGGCAAACTGTTTTACCTCATGCAGCTGATCCAAATGTGTAATCCAATCGTCTCCAATGCGATCAGAAATTAAGTCAGCCAGCTCACGATTACATTGTCGGAGCCAGCGGCGGGGCGTGATGCCATTTGTTACATTGGTAAATTTTTCGGGATAGTGGTCGGCAAAATCTTTGAAAATTGTTTTCTTCATCAAATCACTGTGCAGCTCTGACACTCCGTTTACTTTTTTAGCGCCAATGATACCAAGATTTCCCATCCGCACGCGTGCATCCATCTCATTGCTTATTACCCGCATCCTATTCTTTTTGTCGCGATTATCCCCGGAAATATCAATAGAATTTAAAAATCTCCGGTCGATTTCCCGGATAATCTGCACATGACGTGGTAACAGGTTCGACATCAGCGAAAGCGGCCATTTCTCAAGCGCTTCGGGCATTAGGGTATGATTGGTATAGTTGATGGTTTGCGAAACAATATCCCAGGCGGGTTCCCATTCCAGCCCTTCCAGATCCATCAGCATGCGCATAAGCTCGGGGATGGCTAAATTTGGATGGGTATCGTTGCATTGTACTGCCATTTGATCGGGAATCTTTCGAAGATCGTCGAATTGTTTTTTAAAGCGATTCATGGCATCCTGCAGCGATGCAGAAACAAGGAAGTACTCCTGTTTAAGCCGCAACTCTTGACCCTTAAATACTTTGTCATTGGGGTAAAGTACCCGCGATATATTTTCTTCAAGCAGATTGCTGCGTACCGCTTCTATATAATCTCCCTGATTAAAACTTTTAAGATCAAAACCCTCGTCAGAGGTTGCTTTCCAGAGGCGAAGGTTGTTTACTACATCATTCTGGAAGCCGGGAATAGGGGTATCATAAGCCAGTGCCGTTACATTATGGGTATTCACCCAGTCGTAATGCAGACGGCCATTGCTGTCTTCACTAACTGAGGTTTCTCCATAGAACTGTACGTTAAATTTTTTCTTGGGACGTACGACGCTCCAGGGATAGCCATATTGCAGCCACATATCGGGTTTTTCAATCTGCCAGCCATCTTCGATATCCTGGTCAAAAATTCCGTAGTCATAACGGATGCCATATCCCAGCGCCGGTACGCCAAGTGTAGCCATAGAATCAAGGAAACAGGCTGCAAGTCTACCAAGTCCGCCATTTCCAAGTCCGGCATCAACTTCGGCTTCGCGCACTTTATCATAATCAAATCCTACGTCTTCAATAGCTTCAGCCGCCACATCCTGCATGCCCAGATTAATGAGCATATTATCCATTAATCGCCCAATCAGGTACTCCATCGACAGGTAATATACCCGCTTTGATTCATTTTGATAATAGCTTTGCTGGGTGTTGATCCAGCGGTCGTGAAGACGGTCCATTACGGCCAATACTACACTGCGATATTGATCCCAATCTGTGGAAGAAAATTTATCTTTAGCTAAGGTATAGTGTAGATGTTGTTTAATATCTTCTCGAAAGGAATCAACATCCATTCCGGTTCGGGGGTTGAGCGTGGTATCGGTTGACATCAATGGAGGCGGTTAAGTTGCTGAATTAGTGACAAATTAAGTAATGAGGAAAATACAAGAATTAAAAGTACAAAATGACGGAGGTGCAATTATTTTGAATGTTCTGGTATAGGCTCAGAAAAGCTACAAAAGTGATAGACCGAGTATACTTATTTTTTTTTGGTTTTATTAAGAGTGGACGTTTGCATCCAATAAAAACTTATGCTTTTCGATAAATTCCATAATCAGGTTCAAAGCCTGGACGGGTCATATTAGTAGGGAAATCCAGCTCCAGCAACCCTTTGTAAGCATTGGTAGCTACAAAATCCTGTTCAAAGATGCCATATACGGCCGACCCACTCCCGGTCATTGAAGCATAGGTGGCCCCAAATTCATACATCTGGTCTTTCATATTTCCGGACACGTTTATACGCGGGAATACTGATTTCTCCAGATCATTATTGAGGATAAACTGCCATTCGTCAATATCTTCTTCGGTAAGTATCTCTTTTAGATTGAATTCCGGATCAGGGTCGGGCACGCAGTTTTGATAAGCTTCAGCTGTACTGCTCTGTTCATTCGGGAAACAGGTAACGATCCAGAAATTAGGTTGTAAATCCAGCTGTTCTATTTCATGGCCGATACCTTTGGCAATGCCCGTTTTCCCTTTGATAAAGAAGGGGACATCGGCACCAAGATTGCGGCTCAGGTCGATAAGCTCATCGTCGGTAAGTCCCAACTCTTCGATCTTATTCAGCATCCGCAAAGTAAGTGCCGCATTACTGCTTCCCCCACCAAGTCCGGCTCCGGCAGGAATGCGCTTGTCCACGCGAATTAGATAATTATGTTGGAGTCCGATGTATCGATCAAGGGTTTCAATGGCTTTGTTGATGAGATTAGTGTCATCAGTCGGGATATTCTCATCATCCATTTCCAGCTTCATTTTGGGAGCCTGTTTTATCTCAAAATGATCACGCCATTCCAAAAAGCACATCCCGGTTTCAATGGCGTGGTAACCGGTGGGCAGCCGTTCCAGCACGTGTAACCCTAAATTAATTTTTGCATAGGAATCGGCAATCCAGACGTCGTTAGCCATAAAGTTGTGTTTAATTCTTTTCTAAGAACTGATCTTTAATGTCCATCATATAGTTATAAGCAGCATCGTGCTCGTTGGGAATCTCCCCATCTAATATAGCTTCTTTTATCGCATCTTTGATATCTCCAATTACTGGTCCGGGATCCAGATCTAAGGCTTCCATAATTTCATCTCCGCCAATTGGATTGGTCCAGTTGCGGATACGATCTTTCTTTTCAACCTCTTCAATTTTCTTTTCCACATAATCAAAGTTGCGGTTATACTGTCGTACCTTATAGTCATTTTTACTGGTGATATCGGCACGGCAAAGGGTCATCAGATCGTCAATATCATCGCCGGCTTCGTAAATGAGACGACGAACAGCACTGTCAGTGACATCATCAGAAACAAGAGCAATGGGACGTAGGTGCAGGCGCACTAACTTGCGGACATACCGCATTCGTTCGTCGAGCGGTAATCCCAGTCGCCGAAAAATGGGTTTCACCCATTTGGCGCCCAGCGCATCATGACCGTGAAACGTCCATCCTGTTCCTTTTACAAATTTCTGGGTAGCCGGTTTAGCAATATCATGCATTATGGCTGCCCACCGAAGCCAGAGGTCGCCGCCCATTTCAGCAACATTGTCGAGTACTTTTAACGTGTGCCAAAAATTGTCTTTATGACGAACGCCACGCACTTCCTCAACCCCATGCAGTTCTACCATCTCGGGGAAGAAATGTTCAAGCAATCCCGTTTTAAATAGGTGATCAAATCCTATAGAAGGTTTCTCGGACAATACAATTTTATTAAGCTCTTCAATTATACGTTCTTTGGAGATGATCTCAATGCGCTCAGCCATATCTTCGATACCACGATATGTCTGTTCTTCGATATCAAATTGTAGCTGTGTAGCAAAACGTATGGCCCTCATCATTCGCAAAGGATCATCTTCAAAGGTTTTCAGGGGATCTACCGGGGTGCGAATGAGTTTCTTCTTGAGATCTTGTATTCCGCCAAAGGGGTCTACAAGTTGCCCGTAGTTTTCCTCGTTTAATGACCAGGAAAGCGCATTAATGGTAAAATCACGGCGCAGTTGGTCATCTTCCAGCGTACCGTCCTCCACAAGAGGTTTCCGGGAATCACTGCGGTAACTTTCTTTGCGTGCTCCCACAAATTCCAGATCCATGTTATTATGCCTGATGTGCGCAGTGCCAAACTGCTTATATACCGAAAGGTTATCGGCATTTAGGCGGTCGGCAATTTCTCTGGCCAAATCAATACCCGACCCGACTGTCACAAAATCAATGTCCAGTTTATCGGCATCTTTGGTACGATTGAGGTAGAAATCGCGCACATATCCGCCAACGACATATACCTCCTGATCAACCGTTTTTCCGGCTGCTGATATTTCTTTAAATACTTTCTGATGCTTTGGAGGAATATCTTCCACTTCGCTGTCTTTCATTAATTACTTGTCATAAAACGAGCGTAAAAATAAGAACAAATACACTTGCTTTCAGGTATTCTTTGCGTAATCTTTTAGCCCTGTTATAATCAACATTTATTTAAATTTTAGTGAATATATCTCCTGCTAAAACAGCCTTACGCATTAGCCTGCTGGTATCTTTGATTTCCCTTTCTCTCAAAGTTACGGGCTTTGGTATTACGGGTTCTAATACTGCCTTGTCCGATGCTGCAGAGTCTGTAATTCATGTTCTTGCTGTGGCATTTGTTTATTATGGATTGCTTTTGAGTACTAAGCCTGCAGATGAGAAACACCTTTATGGACACGAACGAGTCGAATTTCTGTCTGTGGGCGTTGAGGGTGCTGTTATCACTCTTGCAGGCATCACAATTATTTATCAATCCGTCGAAAACTATCTCTATGGATATAATTTGCGCGAGCTCATGACCGGTGTTTATCTAATTGGCGGTGCGGGCGTTGTGAATCTCGCCTTGGGCAGCTACCTGTTAAAAGTCGGACAGCGAGAAGAGAATATGATTGTTGTCAGTAATGCCAAACATACTCTTACTGATGTTTGGACCAGCGCCGGAGCGGTTGTTACACTGCTCATCATTAAGTTTACTAATTTCCTTATTTTGGACTCTGTGGTCGCTATATCCCTGGCCTTTTATATCATGTATGAGGGCTTTAAGCTGCTCAAATATTCAGTAGATGGACTTATGGATTCCCGCGATCCGGAGGTAGATAAAGCTATTCGTAAGGAATTATCCAAAGAGCTGCCCGGCTCTATGATCAACGTTCATAATTTGCGGCATCGCACAACCGGCAGTACAACATGGATTGAGTTTCATGCCATATTTGAGGAAGATGTAAATTTGGAGCAGGCTCATGATGAGGCGACGCTCCTTGAAAAACGACTTATCAATGCCGTTAAGGGAGATGTGATTGTCACAATCCATCTGGAGCCGGAGGGCAGTCACGAAGAAGTGCACGATACGCTAAGAGATGCTGATCAAAATCGCCCGCTCGAGGATTTTATTTGATAGTCAATAATAGTGAGTGATGAGATGTCAGCATATAGTAAATCAACTCTCGATACTTGATATGGTTTTAAGGTAGTTTTGCTCTTTCGTAACTCTGAGCAGTAGCATTAATAAAAAGCGCGGAATTTAAATCCCGCGCTTGTGATAGTAAACTAAACTTCTACGCCAATCTTTGAATGATCCCCAAGATGTATTTCCTGGTCAACATCTTTCAATTCAACATGTCGGCCGATTGTTGAATTTTCGATGTTGCAGTCTTCGAGTTGACCATGTTCCTGAATCAGGCTGTTTTTGACGGTGCACTTTTTGAGTTTGGATCCTTCCGCGATACTGGCTTTGGGGCCAACGATGCAGTTTTCGAGCACTACATCATCTCCAATATAAACAGGCGGGATAATCTTGGTATCGGGAAAACGATCTTTGTCAACTTCTTCGTATTCTTTCTCGGTAATAATTCCAGAGGTTTCCAGCCAAGCGGGTAGCGTACCGCAATCCAGCCATTGATCTACAGTTGCCTTCTTAAATACTTTGTCATCTTTCAGCAATCGGTCAAGAGCATCCGTAAGCTGAAACTCGTTCCCTTTACCACGAATATTATTATCTAACAGGTATTCGATCTCTTTCTTAAGCTCGGCACCATCCTTAAAGTAGTACACACCAATAATTGCGAGATTCGAAATTGGCTCGTCAGGCTTTTCTACGAAATCAGTAATTTTGCCATCCTTTTCAACAGCAACGCCAAAGCGAGAAGGATCTTCCACTTCTTTTAGCCAGACAACGCTGTCGGCATCTTCAATAGAAACCGAACCTTCCATATCAAAAATGGTATCGGCAAAAACAATTATGCATTCTCCATCCAGATCTTCTTCGGCACAATATACGGCATGGGCTGTTCCCTCGGCTTTTTTCTGCACTCTAAAGGTAGCCTCGGCATTCTGGCGATCACTCATCGCTTTTAGAGCATCTTTAATCTCTTGCCCGAAATCAGGACCAAGGATAAAAACAATTTCATCAATATTGCGATCAAGCGTGCGCGCAAACGTCTCTACAATGCGTTCTACAATCATCTTTCCGGCGACGGGTAGGAGGGGTTTGGGAACGGTGTGTGAATGGGGCCGAACTCTCGTGCCTCGACCTGCCATTGGGATTATTAATTTCATATATTTGAACAAATTTTAGATGAAAGATTATCTATTTTGTTTAGTGCGCTAATATAACGGAAGTTCCAAACTTTAGCGACCGTTCATCATTTGCTATCTCTTTAATCTAACTGCTATATATTGAACTGGTATTTAAATTTTATTGATATCCTGATCTTGGTTTTCGTGTTGGTTATGGCACGTCATACCTTGCTTCGGGGACGTTATTTTCTACACATTTTTCAACAAAATGGATACAAGCTCAATGAGTTTTGGCACTGGCTTGTGCAGCATTGGAATCAGCGGGTCATAACGGTTGAGCATGTACTATATAATGTCATTATTTTTGTTTTACTGATTTTCCTCTCCAATGCAGTTACCGGCAGTGCGGCCATAATTATTTTGGCAGTTTTCGGGATTTCATGGTTTGGTCCCTTCAATTATTATAGTGGAGAAGAATCAAAAAAGCCGCTTGTATTTACTCCCCGAATGATTAGACTCACAATCCCATTTGCACTTTTGTCTGTCTTATTACCCGCGGCTACCACTTATATCTCTTATGCCGGATATATACCCTTTACCGAGATGGCGATCAAAAACTCGGCTTTATATGCCGCAGATATGTACCTGTTGGCTTTTGGATGGGTGCTCGGAAATGCTTTGTTGCCTTTTGTAATTTTTGCTGCTGCAATAATTACAAAACCTATTGAGGCGTATGTACATCGTCATTTTATAAAACTGGCCAAACAGAAACTTTCCCAGATGCCCGACCTGATGGTCATCGCTATTACAGGAAGTTACGGTAAGACGAGTACCAAGTTTATGATTCGTGATCTGTTGAGCGAACGTTATTCTGTTTGTTCAACCCCGGGCAGTTACAACACGCCGATGGGCATTTGTAAGGTCATCAACAACGATCTGGAAGCGCGTCACCAGATTCTCGTGCTCGAGATGGGTGCTCGTTATGAGGGCAATATCGATGAACTTTGTGATATCGCTGAACCGGATATTTCGGTTGTTACTAATGTGGGAGTTGCTCATCTCGAAACGTTCGGTTCTCAGGATGCTATTGCCCGAACGAAGTCCACCATCGTAAAACGTACCAAAGAAAACGGAAAAGCCGTTTTAAATGCCGATGATGAAAGAGTTGCTGCGATGGCTAATGGGCGGGATGACCTAGAGGTCACTTTTGTAGGGTTTGAATCCGGTGATATCCGTGCTAAGAATATTCAGTACGGTCCCGAAGGGATGACGTTCACAGTATCGGCTAATGAGGAGGAACAGGAGTTTAGCATGCAGCTTCTGGGGTCTCACAATGCACAAAATATGCTGCTGGCCGTGGGTGTTGCCCGATCATTGGGATTGCGCCTCACCACGATGGCCATGGCCGCTTCGCGCATGGAGCCGGTAGAGCACCGTCTGGAATTGAAATCACAAAATGGTATTACTGTAATTGATGACGCCTTTAACTCCAATCCAGTGGGTGCTAAAAATGCTGTTGAAACACTGGCCGCCTTTAGCAACGGACGCAAAATTATTATCACACCCGGAATGATAGAGCTCGGTGACATACAGGAGGAAAAAAACCGAGAATTTGGTGTGCAAATCGGTCAGGCCGGTTTGGATATGGTCATCCTGGTTGGTGAAAATCAAACCCAGGCTATCAAGGAAGGTATCGCATCCACCGGCTTTGAAATGGAAAATGTGAACACGGTAAGTAGCCTATATGAGGCGAACCGGGCCATGCAAGAATACGCCCAAGACGGTGATGTTGTGCTTTACGAAAATGATCTGCCCGATAGTTTTAATGAGTAAAGCCTTCTTTAAAAGTGGGCTTCACTTGTTAGTAAGCCTATAAGCCTATTTTAATTCCGACCCCAGAATTGTGTAACCCAATGGTGGAACTGCCATTTCCATCTATAAAAGCATTAAGGCCAACCTCTGCAAAAACGGCAAATTTAGAGCTTAGCAGATATGAAGATCCTAACAGTAATCCTGGTCCAACAAGCGAATCTTCAAATAGCATATTTACATTTAGTCCCCAGTAGGCATTTAACGTTTTACTTTTCACCCAGTTGGTATATCGGAGATAACTAAGATCTAAAAAAAATTGATTGTCGTGGGGCGATAGATTTGAATAAGTCGTTACAAAGCCAAGTAATCTTAATTCACTAGAATTACTCATACCATAAGATACTCCCGCAGCAGGAGAGATGCTGCTAACCTTTATAGAAAAAGAGGTAGTGCCTTCGGAAGTTTGACCAACCCTTTGGGCGGTTGCTACATCAGCCGACAAACTTATTAAAAGAACTAACCAAGCTCCTGAAAGTAATAGCAGGGTATAATTAAGTGAACAAGGTAATGAATTTGATAGCTTTTGCTCTCTCTTGTTGAAAGTCATATCTACTGATTGAATTGTTATAATAATGAGTAAAATAAGATAAAGCCCACTTCAACAGTGAGCTTTATCTCTCATAGGTCCCATCTAATATATATCAATAAATTACCCAGCCATAACCTTTTCTATTTCATCCCGCTCTTTGGGAACGTTCGTCATATTTTCGCACCCATCTTCAGTAATGATGATATTATCCTCAATACGAACACCTCCGAAGTCCATCATATCCTTTAGTTTTGAAGCATTCAGGAATTTTGATGCCTTGTCATCTTCAAGGGCGGGTTTTAAGAGAGCAGGAACAAAATAGAGTCCCGGCTCTATGGTTAGTACCATACTCGGTTGTAGGGTTCGCCGCATTCGCAGATACTTAATACCAGGACGTTCAATGCGCTCTACGCCTTTGGGATATCCGCCTACATCGTGGGTGTCTAGTCCAAGAAAATGGCCGAGTCCGTGGGGGAAGAACAAGGCGAAAATATCCTCTTCCATAAGATCATCGATTGATCCTTTTACGACATTGGCATCTTTAAGACCCTGCATCATAACGCGCGCTGCCAGAATATGCAGATCCTCCATTTTCACTTCGGGTTTTGCTGCTTCGATAACTTGTTTTTGAGCCTCCAAAACGGCCTCATAGATTTCTGCTTGGGTATCGGAGAACTTTCCGTTAGCAGGATAGGTGCGGGTAAAATCTGAGGCATAGCCATTACATTCATATCCAGCATCGATCAAAAACAGGTCGCCGTCCGATATCTCGCGATTGTTTTCAACATAATGGAGAATTGCGCTGTTTTCTCCCGCCGCAAAAATGCCGTTATAGGCATCCTGCATCAGGCCATTTTTGATCTGATGATAATCAAATACGGCTTTCATTTCGTGTTCATACTTGCCGGGTTCTAGTGCTTCGAGAACAGCGTTATGAGCGATGTTGTTTACACGAGCAGCTTCTCGCATCTGGTCGAGCTCCCAGTCTGTTTTAAATACGCGGCAGTGGGTGATGGCATTATCCAGTGTATCCAGATCGATAGGTAGTTCACGTTCAAACTGTTCAATAAATTCGGCTTGCTCCTCTTCAACGCAGTAAATTTTCTCGGGAGCTAATTCTTGAAGGACCTGGGGTAGTTTGGCCTCGTAATGAAGATGGTCGGGCTGATACTCATCCTGAAGCTGCTCCTTTGTTTTTACACGTCCATGCCATACTGCGTACTGGGCATCACGGTTGGGTGCAAACAGGTGATAATCCTGATTTTTAAGATCAAGGATGAGATGAAAGTCCGGTTCATTTACACCGGTCAGATACCAAAAATTTGACTCCTGACGAAAGGGAAATTCATAGTCCGTATCATACCGATACATTAATTCAGCCCCTTTCATATAAACGATGGCAGATTCCTCGTCATCAAGCAGTGAGAACAGTTTTTCACGATGTAAATGATGCATAGAACAAAATTTTTTAATGAAAATGAGAGATGGAAGTTACAGTAAAAATCGTATCCAACAAACTAATCAGAGCGTAAATTAATCGACATGCTCCATAAACAAATGATCAATCTCTTTCACAAGATAATCTGCCTGGGTTTTGGATTCCAGATCGATGTAATTACTAAAATCAAAGGTTTTAATGCCCTTCCGAGAATACACCGAACTATTGCCTTTTTTGTCGGCAAAAAGAACATCAAGATTTATTTCCAGGACGGCCTTGTTTTCCCCTTCCTTATTGAGAATGACCACAAGGCGATTCCCACCAAAGGCGGTGTTTAATGTGGTCAAGGCCAGACGCCGGGTCTCTGATATTTGTACGATTCTATAATAGTGATTAAGGTCGAGATCAGAAGGACTATTGCTGAATGTTAAAAATTGGACCTTATCATTATTGTTCGACAACCAAATATTGGCCAATATTTCTTCAAGCCATAGCCTCAATTCCGGTGATGCTTTTTCACCGGCAAATCCGCGCTTCTTCCAATGATCAAAGTCGTGCTCCAGCTGTTCTCTGCTATCTAAAAAATCCGGGCGTTCATGTAGTTCTTTCACTTTGCCGGATTCTTTATTGATGGCGTACCAGAAGTCGGCAATACCGTTGGTCATCAGTAGGTACGGTGCTCCCACTTTCTGGTTATATCGCGCTACTTGTTCGGCAGTTTTTGCAGATATGGATATATACTCTGCTTTGCATTCAACTAACAGTTTTGGATCAAATTGCTCGGAATAACAAATCAGGTCGGTTCGCATAGAGCTATCACCGATCTTGCCAATAGCTTCTTCGGTTGATATGCGATGTTTGGACCATCCCCTTTGAATCAATGCTTCCATAATTCGCAGGCGTACTCGTTCCTCAGGAAGGTTTTTTAGGGCTTTTTTATGGATAGGATTCCATAGCTTCTTTTCCCGGTCGCGCCATACCACCCGGGGATAAATGTGTTTCGCTATACTTAACATAAGACCAAATATAGGGATGATTTATGAACTGCCAAGTTTCATCAGACATCTATGTTTCTTGGTAGAAGCTCTATTATTCTTTTACGAATAAGAGAAACTAAAAATAAAAAAAGGCCCCGAAATTCGGGACCTTTTATGACTAATAACTTACGATTCTTATGCTGCTGCCGCCTCTTTTTCCTTATCCATCTGGCGGTAAATAATCAGCTGCTGACCAATAGATACAACATTGTAAATTAGATAGTAGAGACTAAGTCCGGCCGCAAAATTGTTAAAGATAAACAGCAACATAAACGGGAAGACATATTGTAGGGCCTTCATGTTAACACCGCCGGGGGCACCGCCTCCTCCGCCACCGCCGGGACCCATACCGCCGGTAAGTTTACTTTGAGCAAACATTGCGGCGGTCATCAGCAATACAAAGCCAGCTACCTGATCGCCTAAAAATGGCACGCTAAAAGGGAGACTTAGAATATAATCCGGTGCCGAGAGATCACTGGCCCATAGGAATTCCTGTTGGCGAATCATGATAGAGTTCTGGAAGAAACGCCAGAGGGTAATCAAAATTGGTAGCTGCAGCAGGTTAGGTAAACAACCGCCCAAAGGATTTACGCCCTCCTCCTTATATAGCTTCATAGTAGCCTTCTGTTGCTTCTCGGGATCATCCTCATACTTCTCCTTGATCTCCTGCATCTTGGGCTGCAGCTCTTTCATAGCTGCCATACTACGGTAGCTTTTCTTGGTCAACGGGTAGAGCACCATTTTGATTAGTATGGCGAAGAGGATAATAGCAAATCCGTATCCCATATAGTTATCAACAAAACCAAAATATGGAATGACGAGATACTCAACGATTGGATCCGAAATCCAGCTAAGCCAACTGTACCCAGTATCGACTATGCCGTATGTGGTTCCATCATATTCCTGCATAGCGTAATAGGCTAATGGACCCACATACATGTGAAATGAGGCGGTACCTTGTTGTGAAAGATCAGTGGTTATAAATGATTGATAACGGTGCTCGGTGGTTGACAGATCTGTTTCTCCACTCTGTTCGCCAATAAGGTGTGCTCCTTCTGTAGAGTTACTCGTTTTTATGATTTGAGCAAAAAACTTGGTTCGTGTGGAAACCCAGTCAATAGTTCCATTATAGTCCTGAGTATTGCGTCCGGCTTCGCTTAATTTAAGCTGTTCCATCTCTCCACCAGTGTAGACATAGGCCGATGCATAGGTGGCTTCGGTAGTAGCCGGATTTTTTTCAGTAAAGTTCAGAGGAGACTTCCATCCGAAGTCAAAGTTGCCGCCAATGATATTCCGGTCAAGTCCTTCAAATTCAACATCTAATTTTATCTGATGAGAATCTCCAAAAAGGGTATATGTATATATCAGACGTTTATCATCACTGATATTTAATGCATATTTAACTTCGGTACTATCATCTTCACCAATGGAAAGGGTATCACCGGAAGTAACTTGTTCAAAAACAAGATTGTCAGTTTCCACATTATAATTTTCACTGGTAAGGAACCCCAATGAGTACGCTGATTCAGTAGTGTCCTTAATCATCTGAACCGGTTTATGATCCCATGTTTCGTAGTCCTTAAATATGATCTTGGACGGGCCTGCGCCAACATTGGTAAAGGTGGCGTTATACAACGGGGAGTCAACCACAATTTGTGCGGTATCTTCAATACTGGCCTCAGAGAACATACCCATCTCAGGCTCTTCTTCCTGCTCTTGGGTTAGGCGTGCAGGTTCTTCCTCTTGTTCTTTTTGTTCCGCCTGCTGTTGGGCTACTTCTTCTGCCCGTTTCTGATTTTGTTGTTGGCTATCAGCCTGTGCAGCAGCTATGCTATCCTGACGAGCCTGCTCTGCCTGCCGTTGTTGTCGTTCCTGTTCTGATGGCATGGAATAGTAGGTCCATGCAACCATTACTAAAAATATTAATATAAATCCGGTTACGGTGTTACGATCCAAAAGAAATCCTCAGTCTGAATTATTAATTATGTTTTTGCTCCGGCACTGGGTCATGTCCCCCTTTGCTCCATGGATGACAGCTGCCCAACCGTTTTATAGTCAGCCACAATCCTTTGAGTGCACCATGCTTTTGAAATGCTTTGATACTGTATTGGCTGCAAGTTGGGTGGTATCGACAACTACTGGGCATCCAGGGAGATATAACTAATTGATATAAGCGGACAAGTCCTATAAAGAGATACTTCATGAATGGCCGGGAGAAGTAGTAGAGAGTTGATCTCGAACTTTGCTTAGCAAAGCGATAACATTTTGTTCCACATCAGTATAATTTGCATTTGTCGTCTTTGCCATCAGCGCCCCATGAAACATTTTACCGGCATTTTCAATGGGTTCAGATAAGATGTTCTGGTGGTGCCGATATGCTTCTTTAAGAAGCCGTTTCATGCGATTTCGTTTATTGGCTTTTCCCAAGCTTTTTTTGACGACAAATCCCATAAGGCAGCCGGAAGAATCTGATTCCAAAATCTTAAACCGCAGATCCACAAGAGTATTGCGGATGGTTTGTGCATCTTGTTCAAACAGACGCTGAAAGTTCTTCCGGCCCCTTAATATTTTGGCCCTGGGTAAGCTTACGTCATCACCAAAGCCAGAAATATAATTACTTGGGTCCTTTTTCATCACTGATAGTTAAGCTGTGACGTCCTTTTTTGCGACGCTTCTTCAACACCTTTCTTCCGTTCTTGCTGCTATTGCGCTTACGGAAACCATGCTTGGATTTACGCTTCTTGCTGCTTGGTTGGTAAGTACGTTTCATTGTTACAAATTGGTTTATGAGAATTCGATTCTTAGAGAGACTCCTAAAATAAAAATAAAATTAGACAATAAGAACCCTAAATTATCGGTTACATTAAGGTGCGTGGGTATTGGGATGATTTTAAAAATACCTCATATGCCGTTAAATAATTTGAACAGGCACTGCGTATACTGTAACTTTCACAAATCACAAAAATTGCACGAGACCCGTATTATTTTATGTTCGATACATTAACCGAAACGGTTGGAGATGTTTTAACCTCAATTTTTGGTACCAAAAGTGATCGAGATCTTAAAAAGATCTGGCCCATCGTTGAAGAAGTAAATGAACACTACGAGGGCATGGAGCAGCTTTCTGACGAGGAGCTGAAGCAAAAAACAGAAAAATTTCGTCAACAAATAGAAGAGGCTACCAAAGAAATTGATGAAGAAATAGAGTCTTTAAAGAAGACTCTCAACAGTAATGAGGAGTTGTCGGTAAATCGCCGGCGCGAACTTGCTGAAGAACTGGATGACTTAAAGCAGGAGCAAACCGATACCATTGAAGAGGTATTGGATGAGATTCTTCCTGAAGCATTTGCTGTGATGAAGGATACCTGTCGCCGATTCTTGGGAGAAAAATGGATGGTTGGTGGCAATATGAACGAATGGAGTATGGTGCCCTATGATGTCCAGATCGCCGGTGCTATTGCGATGCATCAGGGCAAAATTGCTGAGATGAAAACCGGTGAGGGTAAAACGCTGGCTGCTATTATGCCGGCCTATCTGAACGCACTTAGTGGTCGGGGCGTGCATATTGTTACGGTGAATAATTACCTGGCCAAGCGTGATGCCGAATGGAACGAACCCCTGTTCAATTTTCACGGCCTCGAGGTAGATTGTGTTGATCTTTATGATCCTAATTCTGAGCCGCGTCGTAAGGCATACCAAGCTGATATAACCTATGGAACCAACAACGAGTTTGGTTTCGACTATCTCCGTGATAATATGGTTGTTAATTCGGAACAGCTGGTGCAGCGCGACCACAACTTTGCCATTATTGATGAGATTGATTCTATTCTTATTGATGAGGCACGAACGCCGCTTATTATTTCCGGTCCCGTGCCCGAAGATACACAATCAGAAAAATATGAAGAGCTCAAGCCCCGGGTTGAGTCTTTAGTTAGTGCCCAGAAGAAATTGGTTGCAAATCTTGTGAAAGAAGCCCAAGATCATTTGGAAGAAGGAAATAGAGAGAAGGCGGGACTTGCCCTGTATCGTGCTCAGCGCGGATTTCCAAAGAACAAGAAATTTCGCAAGATGATGCAGATTCCTGAAAACCAGAAACTGGTTCAGGAAACAGAAGCGTTTTACTTGCAGGATAACGCCCGTCGATTGCCCGAAGTTGATAAAGTGCTCTACTACTCGGTGGATATGAAGATGAATAACATCGAGATGACCGAGAAGGGACAGGATTTTATTACAAAAGCCGATGAGGATGAAGAATTTTTTGTGATTCCCGATCTCGGTACCGAGACCACTGATCTCGATGAAGAGATGGATGAGCTCCGAGAAGAGAAAATTCAGAAAATTAAAGATAATGACGATTGGAGTGAGGAATATAAAGAGGAAAAGATCGAAGAGGCCAAGCAGGAGGTTGCACAGAAGCGTGAAAAACGTCTGAATGAGCTTCACCGCCTGTTTGCTGAACGTAGCGATCGTATCCACACGGTAAACCAGCTGCTTAAAGCCTATACTCTGTTCGAGCGTGAAGAGGAATACATTGTGCAGGATGGCAAAGTTCAGATTGTTGATGAGCATACCGGGCGTGTCCTTTCAGGGCGTCGTTATTCTGATGGGTTACACCAGGCTCTTGAGGCTAAAGAAAATGTGAGTGTTGAAGCAGCGACACAGACCTATGCAACCATTACGTTGCAGAATTACTTTCGTATGTACAATAAATTGGCCGGTATGACCGGTACGGCTGCAACGGAAGAAGGTGAATTCAACGAGATTTACGATCTTGACGTCGTTATTATTCCTACCAATGAACCGGTAATCCGGGATGACAAAGAAGATCTTGTATTTAGAACCAAGCGCGAAAAGTATAATGCGGCTATTGAACGCATCCGGGAATACCATGAGAAAAAACAGCCGGTGCTCGTTGGTACTACCAGCGTGGATGTTTCAGAAACGATCAGCCGGATGCTTAAACGTGAAGGAATTCCCCATAATGTGCTGAATGCGAAGCACCACGCAAAAGAAAGTGAAATTGTAGAAAATGCCGGTCAACCGGGTGCTGTTACGGTTGCTACTAACATGGCCGGTCGCGGTACCGACATTAAGTTGGCGCCCGGTGTTAAAGAAAGAGGCGGGCTTGCAATTCTTGGTACGGAACGCCATGAATCGCGTCGAATTGACTTGCAGCTCCGCGGACGTTCCGGTCGACAGGGTGATCCCGGAGAATCGCAGTTTTTTGTATCCCTTGAAGATGATCTGATGCAGCTCTTTGGCTCTGATCGGGTTGCTAATGTGATGGAACGGCTCAATTTTGAGGAAGGCGAACCCATTACGCACTCATGGATTACGAAATCACTGGAGCGCGCGCAGAGCAAGGTTGAGCAAAATAACTTCAGCATTCGTAAGAAACAGTTGGAATATGATGACGTGTTGAATAATCAGCGTGAGGTTATCTATAAACGACGAAAGCATGCGCTGGAGGGTGATGAACTTCGCAGCGATATTTATGATATGCTTGAAGACCTTGTAGAAAGTGTTGTTGAAGAGCATTATCCACAGGGCGAACTTGACCAGCTACGCGACACGATTCTGCGATTCTTAGCTGTTGATATCAAGCTTGACCGTGATGAAATGGGTAAGATGGGTCCCGATGTACTCATTGACCATATTATTGAGCGGGCTTATGAGGTCTACCGTCAGAAAGAGGAGATGATCTCCAAACCGTTGTATCAGGTTATCAAAAATATTAAAGAGTCGGATGCCGATAACAAGCCGACGAAAGTGCAGGTTATTTTTACCGATGGTATTCGCCGATTGCGGGTTGTTGTGGATGTGGAAAAGGCCTATGAAAATGAAGGCAAAGAAGTGGCACGTGCTCTGGAACGTACCGCCGTACTTTCCACCATTGACAGCAAATGGATGGATCACCTGCGGGAGCTTGATTCGGTGAAGGAGGGTATTGGCTTACGTGCGTACGGTCAGAAAGATCCACTGCTTGAATACAAGAAAGAGGCATTTGAAATGTTTAAGCAGCTTTTGGATGAAATTAATCAAGATGCTATCTCACTGATCTGGAAGGCTATTCCGGAGATGCAGGCTGACGAAGAGAAAATAAAGCAAGCACCAGAAGAGCGGGCCAAAGTAGATATGAATCGTGCTAAAACGCAGCATTCTGATGCTACCAATATGGGCTTTAAGTCTGGAGGCGGAGCCCAACAAAATGGAGGGCAGCAACAGCGAAGCGATCAGAAGCCGCAGCCCGTAACGGTAGAAGAAGAACCCGGCCGTAACGACTATGTTAAAATTCAGAACATGAACAGCGGCGAAGTGATCGACATCAAATGGAAAAAAGCCAAGCGTATGATTGATGATGAGGGCTGGGTGCTTATTGAGAAGTAGCACATCTTATGGAAGTCTTAGGAATTGATATCGGCAGCTATGGAATAAAAGGTTGTATTGTAGATACAGATAAGGGGAAGATTATTTCAGAACGAAAAGGCACCCCGCCTCTTGAGGATACAACGCCTCATAAGATACTTGCTAAGATGCACCAGATTGTCAGCAAGGAATTCAAGTGGGATGGCCCTGTAGGCTGTGCTTTTCCCGCACCGGTGAATAAAGGTATTGTGTTATCCGCCAAACGTATTGATGACTCCTGGGTTGATGCCAATGCTGAACAACTATTTTCTGAGATCACTGACAACGAGTTTTCTATTATTAACGATACAGATGCGACCGGTTTGGCAGAAATGCATTTTGGCGCCGGGCAAAATCAGGACGGGGTAACAGTTGTGCTTACGGTAGGGACCGGTATCGGTTCTTCTGTTTTTATGGATGGAAAATTGGTGCCCAACACTGAGCTGGGACTTATAGAAATTCAGGGTATTTCGGTTGAAGAACACGCCTCAAATAAAACACGCAAAGAAGAAGGTATTCGCAAAAAAACGTGGGCTAAGCGACTGGAACTTGTGCTTGAGCATTTTGAAGAAATTTTTCATCCGGACCTATTTATTCTGGGCGGACAGTTAAGCCGGAAAGCAGATAAAACATTTCCGTTTATTAAAATTAATACGGCATTTAAGGCAGCCAGCTTTTTAAATGATGCCAGCATTGTTGGTGCTGCAATGGTTGCCGCCCATAAGAAAAATACACCTCATAATCGTTAAGATTAGCTTGAGGGAGGTAAAAGAGTAAAAATTTGTTGCATTCTTTGCCCATCTCACAAAACCTTTCTTTATTATCGACCCGTTAACTAAAAATAGGCTTTCTCTCTATGCGATCATTTATTAAGGTTTTCTTTGTACTTCTTTTTTTACCAGCACTGGCTTTTGGGCAAAGCAGTCTTGATACCCTAAGCTTAGAATCTATTTTCTATGATCCACTGCTGGCCGGAAATAATCCCGATATCGTTTCCTTTTCTCCCGATCAGTCCCAGATTTATTATCAGGCCAATGACTCATCTATGTCAGAGGAGGAGCTGTTTAGGCGTCCGGTTACCGGTGGGCAGCGTGCTCTTACTTCCGATCAGGTTGAACGAAATTTCCGAGTATCGCCCAATAGTCAAAAGCTGCTGTACCATGAGCAAGGTGATGTCTGGATTGCAGATCTTGATTTTTCTAATAAAAAGCAGCTGATTGATTCCAAGGCAGAGGAATATGGGGCAATGTGGAGCCCCGACAGTGAACGGATTGCATTTGTTCAGGACGGAGACATTTGGATAATTAATATCAGTACATCAAAGCTGACCCAGGTTACCAATAAAAAAGAAGATGAGCCAGGTTTCAGCGTTGATGGTTGGGCAGGAAATAACAAGCTTATCCTCACTCAATATGATACCTCAGGCTATGAAGAGTACTATTTTCCGGAATATGTTGGTGAATATGTAAAGCCCGGTTCTACACGGCGCGGGATTGCTCGACAGCTTGTTTCGGTTGCCACCTTACAAACTAAAGAGATTGATCTGATATTGGAAAATAAAGGATATATCGATACTGATATAAGTGCCGGGGGTAACTATCTTGCCGTTGATATAACCGGTCCGCCCATGAAGAAACGTAATATTAAGGTATTTGACCTCAGTTCAAATAAACCTACAACAGTATTTGAAGATTCGACAAAGGGGTGGCTGTATAACACTGAAATTGCTTTTGCTCCATCCGGTAAAAAGCTGTTGATACTCTCTGAAAAGGACGGCTGGAATCATATTTATACTGTAAATCCCGACGGGACCAATCTGCAGCAACATACCAGTGGAGAGTATGAAGTGCCATGGGCGGAATGGCTCAACGGTGAAACAGTTATTTACGCCTCTACGGAAGTTGGACCCGGAGAACGCCATATTTACCGGTTGGATACCAGCAGAAATGAAACAGAAAAACTTACGACGGAGACAGGGTACCGTCAGAATTTTGAACTGAGTGATAATAAAAAGCACCTGGTGTATCAGTACAGCTACTTTAATGAACCCTTCGAACTTTATTCACTGAATTTGCAAAATGATTCCGGAGAAAAAAGATTGACACAAACCATTCCGGATCGATTTAACAAAATAGACTGGCAGAAAGAAGATTATATACGTTTTACTGCCAGGGATGGAGAGACGAAATTGTCGATGTCGGTTTTGGAACCTGTCAATGGAAAGGAAAAGTCGAGCTCTCCGGTAGTTGTTTTTGTACATGGGGCGGGTTCCCTGCAAAATGTGTACAAGGGGTGGTCGAATAATTATTACCGAGAATATATGTTCCATCAATATTTAACAGCGCACGGCTACTACGTGATTGAAGTGGATTATCGTCATAGCACCGGTTATGGCCGTGAATTCCGCGAAGATGTCACAAATTGGATGGGTAAATATGAGACCCAGGATATTATTGACGGTATTGATAACTTGGCAGAGCATTATCCACAGGCCGATACGTCACGCGTGGGGATTTACGGGGGCAGCTACGGCGGATTTATGGCATTGTATGCTACAAGCGTAGCTCCCGATTATTTTGATGCTGCTGCAGCTTTGCGTGCAGTTACGAACTGGGAAAACTACTATCATACTAATCCGTGGTACACGCAGCCGCGACTGGGAACGCCCGAAGCTGATTCGGCACACTATGCCCGCAGTTCGCCCATCACCTATGTTGAAGAACTCGAAGATCCTGTTCTTATTTTACATGGGTTGACTGATAATAATGTAGGATTTCAGGATGCTGCTCAGTATATCGAGAAGCTGATACAAACCGGTGGCAAAGAGTTTGACATGATGATGTACCCTTCAGAACGCCACAGCTTTGAAGATCCTGATGCATGGTACGATGAGTACTCTCGTATTTTTGACTTTTTCAATAAACATCTTCAAAATTAGGCTGATAAAATTCAGGGGAAACAAAACTTGGCTGAATTAGTTGTAACCACTTGAAATGTAAAATGAATGTATAGGTATTGATGATCTGGCCATTTGCAATTGGAATTACATTTTTAGCTGCCCTTTTTGTTGTAGATAAATTATTATCTGCCCCAAAATATGTTGAAGATGATTCCAATCACTTTGACGGCAAAAAGTTTGTTAATCCTGATGGTGCCGGAACCCATCATTACGGAGAGGTGCTAAAATGGTGGTTGGGTGGTAATGACAAGGGTATTTGGGATACGTATACCAAAAATGATTTGCCCGATTATCCTGCTCCCAAACCTACAGTCGAAAATGGCTCTCATCGTATCACTTTTGTAAATCATGCCACTTTTTTAATTCAGGTTAAGGGACAAAATATTCTCACCGATCCCGTATGGAGTTTCCGGGCAAGTCCCTACCAATGGATTGGCCCCAAGCGAAAACGACCGGCCGGTGTCGACCTCGATGATCTGCCCCATATTGATACGGTTTTACTTAGTCACAATCATTATGATCATCTGGATATTGATACGGTAAAGTATTTGCAAAATAGATTTGACCCCCAATTCATTGTTCCCCTCGGTGTGGAAAGATACTTACACAATCAGGGGGTGGATAAAACCATCCGCATGGACTGGTGGGACAAATATGGATTAGGCGATGATATTACTTTGACAGCTGTGCCGGCGCGACATTTTTCTGGGCGTGGTCTTTTTGATCGTAACAAAACCCTCTGGTGTGGATATGTTTTAGAGAATTCCTCTGGCAACATCTACTTTGCCGGAGATACCGGTTACGGGGATTTTATTAGAGATATCAAGGACCAGATAGGACCCATAAATACTTCCATCCTTCCCATTGGAGCCTATAAGCCCCGCTGGTTTATGGAGGCTATTCATATGTCCCCCGAAGAAGCGGTTAAGGCTCATAAAGAACTTCAATCCGAAAGGAGCATTGGGATGCACTTTGGAACGTTTCCCATGGCTGATGACGGAATGTATGAGCCACTCGAAGATTTGGAAAAGGCACGCCGTAAGTACAAAGTTTCAGAGCAAGAATTTATGAGCCTTCAACATGGTGAATTATACCATCAGGAGCGGGAGCAAACAGAGTATAGATCTGAAGTGGCATAGGCCAAAATAAAGATTCTTGTGCCATACATTATTTACAGCCTTTTTTGAGAGAAGCATCACCGCTAATAGGCCTAAATTCAACTGCGAAATGGCCTTCATTTTTTGTAGATTTATCCGTTGTTTTAAGCAATAACCAATAGCTCAACAAGAGCCTCTGATGTCTGATAATTATCGCGCGTTAACACGTACCTATCGCCCTACTTCTTTTGATGATATTGTATCACAGGAGCATGTCAGCAGTACGCTGAAGAATGCCATCAAAAAAAGCCGATTGGCTCATGCGTATATGTTTTGTGGGCCGCGAGGGGTTGGGAAAACCACTATGGCGCGTGTGCTGGCACGAACGGTGAATGATATCGATCGCGATGTTGACGGGGAATCGTTGAATCAGACGCTTAATGTTGTCGAGATCGATGCGGCTTCAAATAACAGTGTGGATGATATTCGCGACCTGCGCGAACGTGTTCGCATTCCTCCGCAAAACGGCCGCTATAAGATCTATATCATCGATGAGGTTCACATGCTCAGCAAGTCGGCGTTTAATGCCCTGCTGAAAACACTGGAAGAGCCCCCCGATCATGTAATCTTCATTTTTGCTACAACGGAGCCGCACAAGGTTCTACCGACCATTTTATCCCGTGTGCAACGGTTTGACTTTAAACGCATTAGCGTGGATCAAATCGTTGAACGCCTTGCCAATGTAGCCGAGGATGAAGGCATCAATATTGACGAGGAGTCGCTTCATGTAATTGCCAAGAAGGCCGACGGTGCGCTTCGGGATGCCCTCGGACTGATGGATCAGGCTATTGCTTTTTGCGGCAATAATATTCAACACGATGAGCTGCTTCGAGCACTCAATGTGGTGAGCACTGAACGCATGTTCGAGTTTATGGATGCGGTGGAAGCACAAGATGCCAGCCACGGGCTTGAGTTGATTAACGATCTGCTGCAAGAAGGGTATGACATCCAGGAATACTTGGTTGGGTTAACCGAACACCTGCGAAATCTTTATGTGGCAAAGAGCTCAGACCAGATGCATTTAGTCGAAGCATCTCCCGATACTAAAAAGCGATATCGGGAATCATCTAAAGTTTTTACCGAGGATGACCTGATGCGCATGCTTCACATTGTGAGTGAGGCGCAGTATAAAATTAAGGAAGCGCATCAGCCTAAAATTCAGTTTGAGATAACGCTCCTTAAGCTTATCCACATGGAGCGTACCCAAAAGCTGAATACATTGCTTGCTGAGTTGGAGCAGGTAAAAAAAAAGCTGAATAATTCTGAGCTGTCTTCATCATCTGAAATCGATACAGGTGATGAGGGTTCCAAAGAGAATAAACAGCAACCAAGTACGGCATCAACTGGAGCAGGGTCGACTTCTGAATCAAATCGACAAGCTTCGCAAGAGCAGCAGGCAAAGCCTCATTCTAAAGAGTTATCAGAAGAATCGTTAGACACGACTGAGAGCATGTCAGCACCAGCCGACTCAAATGGTCAGGCTACATCCTCAAAAGAACCAACGCAAAAAGAGCAGCATCCCACTACAAGTGAACCCACAGTCAATGAAGAGGGACAACAGGCTGATGAAGAAGATGAGTTTGAAAGCCTGTTTGGAGCTTCGTCGTTGGGCAATCCCAAGCCTCAAAATGAGGACAAAAAAGAGACAACCGAATCACAACAGGCCTCACAAAGTGAAACAGCAACAAAACGGGCTCCCAAAGATGTTTCGCTTCAAGAAATAAATGATTGTTGGGATGATTACTTAGACAATCTTCGCCACCACGTACCGCAAATGCTTTATTTTCAGATGCAGCGCGTAGATCCCGTTGAATTAAAAAACGGAGACTTAAAGTTACGGGCTAATGATGATTTTGCTAAAAAGATAGTGGATGAAAACAGGCGTCGTCTTGGTAAGCTTTTGGAGGATGAAATTGGCGCTTTTCTCAACCTTACCTGTATTGTTCAAAAGCAGGAAAAGAGTGGAGAAGATTCAATGAGTCCTTATGAGCGTTTTAAAAAACTCCAGGAACGTGATCCCACGATCAAAAAGCTGGTTGAACTCTTTGGCGCTGAATTGGATTATAATTTAAATCAGTAGTTTAAGACTCTTATCTTTATACAATCGATGAAAGATTGTGTTGAATGAATTAAATATATCAAAACGTTAAAACCTATTGTTATGAATCAGAATATGGCAAATATGTTCGGGAAGTTTTCCGAGCTTCAAGAAAAGGTGGAAGAAGCAAAGCAAGAACTTTCAAAGCTTGAAGTTGAGGCTGAAGCCGGTGGCGGTATGGTTAAAGTAAAAGCCAACGGCAAGCGTCAAATTTTGAGCATTACCCTGGATAAGGATGTTATTGATCCCGATGACGCCGAAATGATGGAAGACCTGGTGGTAGCTGGTGTTAATAAGGCGCTTGACAAAGCTGAAGAAGCGGCCCAGGAACGCATGCAGGAAACCTATAAAGATATTATGCCCGGCGGTGGAATTCCAGGTATGGATTTGAGCAAATTGGGACTTTAACTACCGTGTCATGCTGAACTTGGTTCAGCATCTATCATGATTACAGACCCTGAAACAAGTTCAGGGTGACATATAGCTTAACAAATAACTGCTACATGGAAGGAACATCAGAAATACTGGAGCAGGCTATTGAGCAATTGGCCAAGCTTCCGGGGACGGGACGAAAGTCAGCGCGACGGATTGCTTTGTTTCTGCTTAAACAGAACGACGAATCGGTAATTAATTTGGCAGAGGCACTAATTAATCTCAAAAAATCCATTACGCGCTGTTCTACCTGTGGCGTAATTAGCGACGGTGATCCCTGTTCTATATGTCAAAATGCGAAACGTCAAACTGGACAAATTTGCGTAGTTGAAGAATCGCAGGATGTATTTCTGATTGAAAAAACCAATGAGTTTCGCGGCCGTTATCACGTGCTCGGCGGTGTTATTTCTCCCCTTGATAATATTGGGCCCGATGATGTTCGTATTAAACAGCTTATGCAGCGGATCAATGAGGATGACGAACAGATAGACGAAGTAATTTTAGCGCTCAATCCCGATTCGGAAGGTGAAGCTACCTCCTATTATATCAACAAATTGCTCAAACCTTTTGATGATGTGAAGGTAACGCGCATTGCATACGGCATACCAATGGGAACGGAACTTGAATTTATTGACGAAGCCACGTTGGGGCGTGCTTTTGCGAGTCGCAATACTTTTTAAAAATAAAATCAATATTGGAAGCTCCTTGTTAGGAGTTAGAAAGTTTTTCCATTTTTGATATCGAACTCTTAATCAAAAACGACATTATGAAATTACGACATCTACTTTTACCGCTACTTTTATTGGGGATTACGTTATCCGTTCATGCGCAGGATGAACATTATTGGCAGCAAGAGGTAGAGTATGAGATGGATATCGACGTTGATGTCGAAAGCCATCAATTTACCGGAACCCAGAAGTTGACGTATCATAATAATTCGCCTGATACACTGGACCGAGTATTTTATCATTTATATTTCAATGCGTTTCAGCCGAATAGTATGATGGATGTTCGTTCGCGGACGATCGAAGATCCGGATAGCCGTGTGCGTGACCGCATTCAGAAATTACCCAAGGATGAGATTGGCTACCACCACATAAATAGTCTAAAACAGGATGGTGATGCCGTTTCGTATGATGTGGAAGGTACAGTCATGGAGGTTACCCTGAATGAACCTATTGCGCCGGGAGAATCTGCTGTTTTTGATATGGAGTTTGAAAGCCAGGTGCCGCGGCAAATTCGTCGCAGTGGCTGGATGAATAAGGAAGGGGTTGAGTTTTCGATGAGTCAGTGGTATCCCAAGATTTCGGAATATGATGATAATGGATGGCATCCCAATCCCTATGTCGGCCGCGAGTTCTATGGCGTTTTTGGTAGTTTCGATGTCGAGATTTCGATTGACAGTTCGTATGTAATGGGGTCAACGGGACACTTGCAGAATCCCGAAGATATTGGACACGGTTATGCTGAAGAATATGATCGTCCGGACTCAGAAAAGTTGACCTGGCACTGGAAAGCGGATCAGGTTCATGACTTTATGTGGGGGGCAGATCCCGACTTTACGCATACGACAGCTCAGGTTCCAAATGGACCTAAGCTACACTTCTTTTATCAAAAAGATACGGTGGCAGTAAATGCCGATCGTTACTCCCAAGAGCAGCTTCGCGAAAACTGGAAGGAGTTGCCTGAATATACAGTCAAAGCGTTTCAGTTTATGAGCGAAAACTTTGGGGACTATCCCTATGAGAAGTTTTCAGTTATTCAAGGTGGAGACGGGGGGATGGAATACCCTATGGGCACTTTAGTTACAGGAAATCGGTCGCTGGGCAGCCTCGTTGGCGTTACGGTTCACGAACTTATCCACATGTGGTATTACGGTGTGTTAGCTAATAATGAAAGCCGCTATCCCTGGATTGATGAAGGCTTTACGACTTATGCCTCTGCACTCACCATGGATGAACTATTTAATGACGGAAAAGGGGAAAACGTACACCAACGTTCATACCAGTCGTATTATAGTATTGTGGAAGATAGTGATCAGGAAGCACTCGATACCCATGCCGACCACTTCCATACCAATCGTGCTTATGGAACGGCTTCCTATTCTACCGGTGCTGTGTTTTTAAATCAGCTGCGCTACATCATTGGCGGCGAAACGTTTGATAGCGGAATGAAACGCTTTTTCAAAGAGTGGAAGTTTAAGCATCCGGACGGACGCGATTTTCTTCGGGTAATGGAAGAGGAATCAAATATGGTGCTGGACTGGTACTATCAGTACTTTATCGAGAGCACCAAGCATATTGATTATGGAATCACTTCTCTTTTAGGTGTGGATGGATCTACCTACGTAACCCTAAAACGTGAAGACCTGATGCCCATGCCGATTGATCTGATGGTTACGTATGAAGATGGAAGTAAGGAGCAGATCTATATTCCGATGCGAATCATGCGAAATACCAAGCCGAATGAAAATCCTGCTATTCCCCGCACCATCAAAAAAGACTGGCCGTGGGTCAATCCAACATATACGGTAGAAATTGATCGACCGGCCAAAGAGATTAAGCGTGTTGAGATCGATCCATCAAAACGAATGGCTGATATTAATCGCGAGAACAATGTTATCAAAATGGATGAGTATGTACATCCGGCAAAGTAATTGTTTCATTATCTTTTAGGTATGAGCCCGGGTCTAAAGATCCGGGCTTTTTCTATTGCTATTTAAAGCAAATATTTTTCACTACGCTAAGCTTCGTTCGAAATGACAAGTTCGGTAGATTATATTTGTTTCTGTCATCTCGACCAGCGGGAGAGATCTGTGTTTTCTACATGAGTTCAATGTCTACAAGTAGAATAAAGATTTGATCATTACCTCGAATGACTGAGGGGGCAGCTATAACTGTAATGAATGCTATTAAAAATAGTATCCAATGTTGATATTGAATCGCGTATTCCAGCGGGGATCATCGACGCCGGCTCCCAATCCTTGTCCAAAATTATCCGTCAGCCAGGGCTGATTTTTGCCTGAGGCGATATCGAAATAGGTATATAATCTACCGGCAGTAACCATCACCCCAAGTACGTTATGCTGGGAGTCGGTGAATGTCTCATTGGATTTATCCAGGTAGGTATAATTATTGTAGAACGTGAGGTTTGAAATAGGTCCCCAATCCACATCATGGGAATATGAAACACCGAGTACGTACATATTGCCTTCTGCCGCAACATCGTAAGGGGCTACGCCATAGGCCGCCATTCGAACGACGTCAGTGGTGTTGCCCACATCGTTCTGTGCATTATGATTGTAGTAAATATATTCGGCCTTAATATTAACGTTGCGATACGTACCATCGATATGTGGGGCAATAGCAAAATGGTTAGAGACTTCATCGAGCTCTGAATTGTAGATTCCTCCATATTGAAGTGAAGCACCAAGTTCTGTATTGCTGTTTGAGCCATGCTGCCAATTATAGACGGCACGTCCATTAAATTGACTGGTTTCAGTATTGGTTTGATTTTGAGAGGGGACGATATCATATGAATAGCGAGCCGTATTTTGTGGAGCAAACTCTGCTATGCCATTGGGGTCGGCCTGCATAAAATAAGCCAGATGAAAATCCCAGTTACCTCTGGAGGTGGTAAGTTTTGCTCCCATGTCATGATCGTCTTCCAATCCCAGATAGTAGGGGAGTTGAAACCACCAGTTATGGGAGGCATATTGTAGCAGCCCAAAAGGAACTTGGGTGACTCCTACCTGTAGATTGGTTTGTTCTGAGAAGTTGTAGCCCAGCCAGCCCTGCTTGATGAAGTGGGTTCCAAAAGTAGGATAAAACCGATATTCGAAATTTATATTGATTCCCTCGGCGCGTCCTTCAACATTGATGCGCCACATGTCGAAAGTAAATTCGCTATCCTGTTCACCAATAGCGCCTCCGTAATCTTCGAGATAAAGATTATAGCGGAGGGCTCCGCCAATAGTCAGGTAGTTACTGGAATCTGCATTGGCCGTTGTAAAAATTCCGGAATTAAAGATACTGAGTTCATCCTGTGCAACTTCAGTGGTATCACCGGTGGAAATTCCGAGCGAGGGGGAATGTGTCAGAACGCTTAACACAGCAAGGATCAGCAGTGAAAAAAGTGATTTGGTAGCGGTATGTTTTTTCACAACAAGGGTTTTTAGTTACCGTTAAACACAGTTGCGGGTTTAAGAGACTGTATTAGTGATGCTCTACAGTATTAGTTTAACCATGCAAAAAGTTACTCTTCATTAATAGTTTGTTTGATCAGGTCTTGGACGTGTTGAATTTCGTTTTGATTGACCGTGTGTCCCATGCCTACATATATTTTCTTGGTGATGTTAGCACCAATTTGTTGGAATATTTCTTCAGTCAGGTCAACACGTTCTTGTGGGATATGGGGATCACGATCACTGCATCCTAAGAATACCGGTGTTTGTTCCATGGATCCCTTGTAGCTTTGAGGATCAATTTCATCACCGATCAACCCGCCGCTGAGCCCAATAATGCCACCATAGCGTTGCGGATGTCGTGCTGCAAATTCTGTTGTCAGGCATGCCCCTTGTGAAAAACCAAGAAGCATAATTTTGTTTGTGGGGATGCCTGCTTCATTCAACTCTGAAATCTGGTCATTTATAGCCTGAAGCCCACTTTTGATACCCGGTTGATTCATCTCTCTGGGGGCCATAAATGAACGCGGATACCAGGTATGTCCCTTTGCCTGGATAGCTCGGTAGTGGATGTTATTGATATCAAACTCATCGGCAAACATCAGCATGCTCTGAGCCGATGCACCCCGACCATGGATTAAAATCATGGCTACTTTGGCATTATCAACATTAATGCCGCCGGTGACGACCTGCTGATTTTGATGCGGGCCATTAAAAGGGCTTTCGGGATCGACTCGAAATAAGGACATAGATAATATTAGTGAAATTTAGGTTTTGATAGGTGGCAGGGCCTCTTCTATCTGTGCTCGTTTTGGTTCATGCCAAGGAGTTAATTCAAGTTTTTCTGCCTGGTCTTCGGAAGGGTCAGCGTTCACGAAATAACCGGGACCGTTTGTTGCCATTTCAAAAAGCACGCCGCCGGGGGTCCGGTAGTAAACCGACTTGAAAAAGTGCCGGTCAATAATTTCAGTCGGTTGTAATCCGCGCCTAATGATTTCGAAGCGCATTTTGGTAAGATCTTCCTCGTCCTCACTCTGGAAGGCTACATGGTGAACAATACCCGCTCCATTTTGGCCGGCTTGGGAGTCAATATTTTCAATAATCAGGCTGTGGCCGAGTGTGCTCTCTGTTTGGTAAAGTATGAGGTTGCCTTCGCTATCTTTTTTCTCAAATCCTAAAACAGAGGTTAAAATGTCTTCGGTCTGTGCTATCTGATTAAGTTTTAGCGTTGTGCTCCAAAATCCCTGTATCTGATGTTCTTCGGGGACGGGGGATTGCTCCCAGCTGTGAGGGGCATCATCATAGTCAAAAACCAGATGCAGCTGCAGTCCATCAGGATCTTTGAATGAAATGTGTGTCTTCCCAAAGCGGTCAAAGGGTTTGCTATGAGGAATATTATGATCTTTTAAACGGCTTTGCCAGAAGTCAAGTGATTGTTCCGGAACAGCAAATGATACTTCCGTAGCTTCGCCTGTGCCAGCTGATCCTTGTCGTGCACGCGGCCACGGGAAAAATGTAAGGCTCGAGCCGGGGCTCCCCTTGGCATTGGCGTAGAAGAGATGATACTTTGTAGGATCATCTTGGTTAACTGTTTTCTTGACCATGCGCATCCCCAATTTTTTGACATAGAAATCATAGTTGTCTTGGGGATCGCTGGCAATCACCGAAATGTGATGTAGTCCTCTGTGCTTAGACATGGTAGTTAACTAACTGTTTAGTGTTGGAAGTTCTTTCTCAATTACAGAACGTTCGTGTTCGAGCCAGTCGGGCAGTTTCAGAGATGAGCCAAGTTTATCCAGCTCTTCATCACGGGTAAAGCCGGGTGGATCAGTAGCAATTTCAAAAAGAATTCCTCCTGGCTCATGAAAATAGACCGATTTAAAGTAATCACGATCTTTAACTTCGGTAAGGTAATACCCCTTGTTGAGGAGTTTCTTTTTTAAGGACTGCTGCTCATCTTCGTCTTTTACCCGAAAAGCGATGTGATGCACCGTACCCTTGCCCGGTCGCCCGTTAAGGTCAAATCCGTCGATAATTTCAATAACTGATCCGAAGTCGGCTTCCGTCTCGTATAAATATCTATTATCTAACTGATTGGTTAGTTGAAAGCCAAGGTATTCCTCGAGCAATCTGCCTGCTCCGGAGTAATTTTCTTCTGCCAGAGTAGCTCCATGCAATCCTCTTATAGCATACTCTTCAGGAATAGGTCCGTCCGACCACCCCTCAATACTATTTGCCTTGGGGTCGAGTACAAGTTCAAGGTGTAATCCGTCAGGATCTTGCAGGCCAATTATTTCTTTTCCGAAGCGGGAGAAAGGTTCTTCGATATCAAGATCATGGTTACGCAAGTGATCTAACCAAAAAGTTTTAGAGCCGGTTGGAATTGAAAATGAAACAGCTACGACTTGTCCGCGATCGGGGTCACCGTCTTGCAAATGTTCCCAGGGGAAAAAAGTGAGAATACTGCCGGGATTCCCTGACTCATTTCCATAATAAAGATGATATACAGAAGGATCATCAAAATTTACCGTTTTCTTCACTAATCGCAGCCCCATAACCTGTGTATAAAATTGATGATTTTGTTTAGGGTCTCCTGCTACAGCGGTAATGTGATGGATGCCTTTATAATGCGACATAAATGATTACTTCAAACTTTAATTGTTTTACATTTGCAGTACAAAATAGCGGTTCCTGTATAAAAATCTATATTGGGACTTTGTGTTAAACGCCCCTCTCCAATATAAGATCAGACAGGAGATCAAGTTATTCGGCAGCTATTTCGGTGGATTTACTCATAAACGGATAGTCAGTATATCCTTTCTCATCGCCGCCGTAAAACGTGCTTTTGTCGGGTTCGTTAAGCTCTGCATTGGCTGCAAATCGAGCAGGAAGGTCGGGATTGGCAATGAATGGTCGGCCGTAGGCTACCAGGTCAGCTATGCCGTCTTCAATGGCATCATTTCCACTTTGTTGATCATAGGCGACATTGGTAATAATAGTACCGTTATATATTTCCCGAAAGTATTTGGTGACTTCGGTCGGGTAGTTCTCAAGGTTGCTGACATCATTCATAGGTTCCATCAGGTGAACATAGGCCAAGTTGAACTCATTGAGCTGTTCCAAGAGATAGCCAAATGTTTCTTTGGGATTGGAATCGCTGATCCCCTGATTACGTCCGGCCGGTGAAAATCGAATACCCGTTTTGTCAGCTCCGATAGCCTTAACTACCGCTTCAATAACTTCTATGGCAAACCGGATGCGGTTTTTAAGGCCACCACCGTATTTGTCAGAACGCTTATTAGTACTGTCTTTTAGAAATTGATCTATGAGATACCCATTGGCCCCGTGAATTTCCACACCGTCAAAACCAGCTTTAATGGCATTTTGTGCGGCTTGGGCATAGTCTTCTACAATGCCTGGTATTTCATCGGTTTTAAGAGCACGTGGTGTAACAAAATCCATCATGCCATCCGCAGTGAAAATTTGTCCTTCGGGTTTTACTGCAGAGGGGGCTACCGGTGGATTTCCGTCATGGTAGCGTGGGTGAGATACGCGGCCAACATGCCATATCTGGGCAAATATTTTCCCATCTTCTTCATGAACGGCATTTGTTACTTTCTTCCATCCTTCAACTTGTTCGTTGGTATGGATGCCCGGCGTCCACGGGTAGCCGATACCCTGTTGTGAAATTTGGGTGCCCTCGCTTATAATCAAACCAGCAGATGATCGCTGTCGGTAGTATTTAGCCATTAGATCGGTAGGTACATTTCCTTCACCGGCACGACTTCGCGTCATGGGGGCCATTACCATGCGATTGGCTAATTCCAGACCAGACAGATTATAGGTAAATAACAGTGGTTGGTTACTCATGGATATTGATCTGTTAGAGTTATAGTAAAATTTTTTAACCCACATTTAATTTAATGTCAAACTTTTTAATAGTAAAATAGATAGTCTCGATAGATCTTATTGATTTTACTAAACAATAGAAGTTCTTATCCTATTCCTTTCTTACCGCCATTAATTGTACATTGTGGATAAGCAAACAGGAATTAATTAAAAACTATTTGTTGTATGGGATTATTTAGCAAGACAAAAAAGAATATTGGTTTGGCCTTGGGTGGTGGGGCTACATTGGGTGCTGCTCATGTAGGGATTTTGCGTGCGTTAGAAGAAGCTGAGGTTGAAATAGATTGTATTGCGGGCACCAGTATTGGGGCAATGGTGGGAGCATTTTATGCATTTGGTATGTCGGTGGATGAAATTGAGCAAATAGCCCTTGATCTCGACTGGCCGGATATCTCTGGAATTGCCTTATCGCGAAGAGGATTACTGAACAATGATAAAATGGGAAAACGGTTGGATAAATATTTAGGGGATGTTCACTTCGAAGATGCTGATATACCATTTTCCGCAGTAACAACTGACATTTCTACCGGTGAAAAAGTTATTCTTGATAAAGGAGATGTCTCCGAAGCAGTAAAGGCAAGCACCTGTATTCCCGTGCTTTTTGAACCCATTGAATATAACGGACGCCTTTTGGTGGATGGTGGACTTAAAGAGAGTGTTCCGCTTTCAGCTATTCAAAATATGGGTGCCGAATTTACCATCGGGGTGGATTTGAATGCTCATAGACAGTACAAGCGCCCCGAAAATATTTTGGATATCCTGAATAATACGCTTGAAATTGCTTTAAAACACCTGGCTAACGTAAACCTGAATGAAGTAGATCTACTTATCCAGCCCAACCTGGCCGAGTTTAGCCGAAGCGAAACCAAAGATATTGACGAGATGATTACAGAGGGATACAATGCTGCCAAGAACGAGTTGGATGAAAAGGAGATTGGCTAAAGTGGCGGCAATTATATTCAACATTTAATTGGAGTTCTTCTTTTACAAAAATATCGGAGGCTGGGGTGTCAACAGCGTGACTTGTATGCATCAAATTTTAATATGCTTCTTCATAAAACCGTGATCTCAACGGCTGGTGTGTGACCAATATCAGTTCTGAGTCCAGTAATTTCTCAACCAATGCACCACTTACTTCAGCCAACACGTCGGTATGGGGAGCTTGCCTCACACCGTAGAAGGGGGGAATTAAGTTAAAAATGTAGACGGTTTTGTCATTTCCAAGCTAAATTAGGTCCTGCATCCCTTTGTTAGGTGTTGGACGTAACTGCTATTTCTGCCAATGCTTTTTGAGGGCCGAATCATTTAGCAAAGATATTAGCGGTTGGGATGTTAGTAATGTAACAAATATGCAGAACTTGTTTAGACGTGCGGAATCCTTTAATCAAGATATTAGCAGCTGTGAAGTAAGTAGAGTGCTGAGCATGCAAAATATGTTTAGGGATGCTAGTTCCTTTAACCAAGATATTGGAAACTGGAATGTCAGCAGTGTAACGGATATGAGCGTTATGTTCTATGATGCCACCTCCTTTAACCAAGACATTGGTGGCTGGAATGTAAGTGGCGTGACGGATATGTCCTCCATGTTTGTGTATGCTAAATCCTTTAACCAAGACCTAGGGAGCTGGGATGTGAGCAGTGTTACGCATATGGGAGGTATGTTTATAGGTGTTACAGTCTTTAATCAAGATATTGGGAATTGGGATGTCAGTAGTGTGACGGATATGGGAAACATGTTTAGAGATGCCATAGCCTTTGATCAAGACCTCAGCGGGTGGTGTGTTGATCAGATTACTTCTGAGCCAACTAATTTCTCCAGTGGTGCTGCTTTTGAGTTTGACTCGGCTAAAATGCCGCAGTGGGGTACTTGTCCATAGTTTATCAGCAAATCAATTGATATTGTTTGGTCTGAACTAATAAATGCCCGGCCCTTCTAAAGAGCCGGGTATTTGTATGGGAATTTTTTAATAAAATCAGCTTTTGCCGTATACCGTAACAATACTGCCTCGGGTTATTTCATTTTCAGGAGAAGCCAAGTAAGCAATTTGCTTGGCCAGCTGCTTAGGTTTCGGCCACTTCTCAAAATTAGCATTGGGCATGCCTTCACGATTTTGCGGAGTATCAATTACCGAGGGTGCAATGGCATTCACCAATATATCATCTTCTACTACTTCTGCACCCAGCGATTCAGTAAGTGCGGCAACACCGGCTTTGGATGTAGTGTAAGCCGTCATCCCGGCCCCTTGGCGCGGTTCCAATGCAGGACGCGAGGCAATATTGACAATGCGTCCGCTCCTGCCCTGATATTTAAAATGTTGTACGGCAGCACGACAACTGTTGTAACAGGTGACCAGGTTCAAGTTAACCTGCTTCATAAAATCAGCTTTGGAGGTGTCTTCGATCGATCCCATACCAAAACCGCCGGCGATATGAATGGATCCCCAGAGAAAGCCGTTGGCTTCAATCGCATCCTTATAAAATGATTGTGCCTGACCTTCATCGGATAAATCTACCCCCACCTTTGTGAATACGTTTTGATGATTAGAAAACTGAAAAGTGTCGAATTCATCTTGATTGAAGCAGGGTACGCTGCAGGATGCCCCCAAGTTCAATAATAATTGTACGACTGCTTCTCCCAGTGATCCTGCTCCTCCTGTTATGATCACATGTTTATCAGTGAAATCCATGACGAAATCATATTCTTAGTTTAATATTGAAATAATTAACAGCTTAATGTATCCAATCATTCATTATGTGGCTTCAAAATAAGAAAGATTAATATGTATTGATGGTTTATCGATAATCAATAATTGCTATTTTATGATCTATGGAAATCCCGCATCGTTGGAAACAAAATTGGGTACAACTGCAAGAGCGTTGGCAAGAGTTTAAAAAGAGAGCTAATCTCTTTTTCCATTATATACAGGACGATATTTATGAGATAGATAAAGTTGCTCACCCATATCTTAGGGGATTTTCGGCCATACTTGTCGCATTGGTTATTGTCAGTTTACTTCTTCCCCTGGGATTTAAGCTCACACCTGAGCTGACGCAGCTAAATCGGCAGGTTGAGGGCTGGTTGGTTTTGGGATTTATCCTAAACTTTTTACTGAGATTCATTTTAACAACTTCTCGAAGAACATTTCTCCAGAGACGTTGGTTTGAGGGAGTGCTTTCCTTTTTCTCGCTGTTGGTATTAGCAGATTTTGTCACCACAACAAATATTATAGGGACCCTGTTTTTTAATGTTGAAGATGCCGGTGGATTCTTCCTGAAATTTTTGAAAGGATACCTTCTGTTTATCGTCATTATCAAATTTGTGCAATACTTGCCTGAGTTGCTTGAGGATCAGAAAAATACGGCTCGTTTTCTTGTATATAGTTTTCTTTCAATTATAGCTGCGGGAACTGTTTTGCTAATGTTGCCCGGCGCTACCCAAAACGGGCAGGGGCTTGTATTTATTGATGCACTGTTTACATCCACAAGTGCTGTCTGTGTAACGGGATTGATTGTGGTGGATACGGCTACACACTTTACCCTTTTTGGGGAGCTTGTTATTATGACGCTCATTCAACTCGGCGGTATCGGTATCATTACTTTTGCCACCTTTTTATTTCTGTTTATCAGCGGTGGGCTTGGTGTGGGGCAAATGAATACGGTTAAAGAGATGGTCGCCGAACAGAATACCAGTTTGGTAACCGCTACATTGAAAAAAGTAGTGGGCTTTACATTTCTCGTGGAGGCTATCGCCGTAGTAGCTTATTATGTCAGTTGGGATATGGAATTCTCATCACAAGGCCAGAGGTTTTTGTTTTCGGTATTTCACGCCATATCTGCCTTTTGTAATGCCGGGTTTTCGCTTTTTACCAATAGTTTGGCTGATGCCCATAATGCTACTAATTGGCCTATAAATATTACCACAATGATCTTAATTGTCGTGGGCGGAATCGGCTTTACCGTTATTTGGGAACTTATTCAGCGCAGAAATGAAAAGAAAATATGGCGACGCCACCTATCAATACATACTCGCGTAGTATTGACCGTCACAGGAATTTTAATTGTGGCAGGTACCGGATTGATCCTGGTTTTGGAATGGGATAAAACACTGGCGGGGCATTCTACTCCGGATAAGTTCTTGATTTCGCTTTTCCAGAGTATTACCACGCGAACTGCCGGTTTTAATACCATGGATACCGGTGCCATAGGCATACCGGCTATATTGGGGATGCTTATTTTAATGTTGATAGGCGGGTCCCCTGCTTCTACAGCTGGAGGAATTAAAACAACTACTTTTGCCGTTTTGGTTCGATCGATGACTATGAGCATTCGCGGCTACAGTCGAATGGAGCTATTCAAACGCACGATTCCCAACTCGGTTATATTTCGAGCTATGACCGTCATTTTACTGGCGGTTTCCTGCATAAGTATAAGTACCATTTTACTTGCTATTGTTGAGGATCACGCCTTTTTGGACCTATTGTTTGAGGAAGTGTCTGCCTTTGCTACTGTGGGACTTTCGCGAGGAATAACGGGCGATTTAACCTCATGGGGGAAAAGTATTATTATTGTATCAATGTTTCTCGGCCGGGTTGGGATACTGACATTTATGGTTGCTTTTGCAAGCCGAGCCGACAACCGAAAATATCGTTATCCCGAAGAAAGTATTATGGTATCATAACGTTAACTACTAATTTTCAACTATGATGAAACGACGGACCGAACTGCAGTTTGCTATTATTGGAATTGGTGCTTTCGGAAAAGCTCTGGCAAAAAAGCTTTCTGAAGAGGGCGCGTATGTCATTGCTATTGACAATAATATGGAACATATCGAACAGATAAAGGATTACGTTTCTGATGCGATCTGTTTTGACGGGACAGATGCCGAACTATTGGAAGAACATGGGATTACGAATGTTGATGTAGCAATTATTTCAATTGGAGAAGTATTTGAGCCAGTGGCTCTCATTGCTATGCATTTGTTGAATGCCGGAGTTAAGGAAGTGTATGGACGTGCAAGTTCGTATACGCAAGAGCAGATTCTAAAACAGATTGGCATTACCGATGTAATTCACCCCGAGCGACAGGTAGCCGAACGTATGGGAGTTTCACTGGTACGGCGCGGTATGTCGGATGTATTTGATCTTGGAGAAGGGTTGGCCATGTTTGAAGTGGAAGCACCAGATTCGATGGCCGGATATACGATCGAGGAATTGAAGATAAGAAACCGCTATCAGCTCAATCTGATCACGATAAAACGATTGAGTAAAACGGATCAAAAAATTGGCCTTCCAAAACAGTATGAGCCGATTGGTATGCTGAAAGGAAGTACAGAAATAAAAGAGGGAGATCGCTTGTTATTGGTTGGAAACAAAGAGGACGTCGATAAAATGCTGGAAACGAACTAACGATAATACGCTTCTATCAGTGTATGATTGTTCCCATACACCGAATACTGGCAGGGAATCCTCATTTTAGTTTATGTATTAATGAACACTGTTACTCCTGGTTGGTTGCTGGTGAAGAGGTTAGCCCAAGATTTTCTCTGATTCGTTTGAACCCCTCACTTGCTTTCACTTTCCAGTGTTCGGAAACGTATCGGCGTACCATTAGTACCGAGCACGGAGCACGGTCGGCAATTATATCTGGAATTGTTCCGATAAGTACATTGCGTATGCCCCACTCCCTTGATGCTCCAATAATGACCAAGTCGTGAGCGTCATCCTCAAAATCAGCCATAATACCAGAAGTCACATCTTCAGCTAAGCGAATATCCAGATTTAATTTATCAAAATCGTTTACCAATGGATCGATAGTCTCTAGAAGGGATTCGCGCTCGTCGTCTATGTTCGTACCTTCTCTAACCAGTCTCAGAATTTTAAGTTCTGCATCATGGATACGAGCGATGCGCACAGCGAGTTCAAGTCCGAGCCAGGCATGCAGTCCCCCGCCCCATGGTAACAAGATGGAATCAATTTTTTCGAGACCGCGATTTTTGAGGATGCCGACATCGGCCTTTAAGTTTTTGATAATACGCTGGACAGGAGAATTATATATCCGTCCTACGCTAAAACCGCCTTGCCAACCCATTAGCAGCATATCAGCTTCGCGAGATTGGGTTTCTTCTATCATCGCGCCAAATACCTCGTGGGCCGCATCGGTCACAGAGCGGAAGTCGGTCTTTTTGAGAATATCCCTGTACCCGTTTTGGATATGTTCTGCAGCTTCGCTCGATTGTTCCAAAATAGTATCAATCTTGCGTTGTATCGAAGGCCGCTGCTCCAACTTTTCTCTAATGGTTGAAATGGGTGTTTGATAAGGCACATGAATAAAGTGCATCCCCTCAACAACTCCGGGCTCTTCTTTGCCGGAGGAAATAAACTGAGCAAGTCTTAATAAGTCGGTTTCATGTTCAGGATTGGCCAGTGCGGTCACCAAGTGCCGCGGTGATTTGGTATTAAGTGGGCGCTTGGAGGGAATCCATTCTTTGACTTCTTCTTTTTCAATTTCTTCAGGTGGCAGCCAGAATAAGCTTAATCCATGTTCGGCCCAACGCTCTTTAAATTCCGGTATGGCAGAGTCTATAGATACTCTGTTTCGTCCCCATGTTAGATACCAGGCAAGACTTACAACAATGAGAACTACAACCGCAACTTGAGCAAAAGGTCCCGAATAAATAATCACGCCCAAACATCCAATAGCTGCCAAAAGTTGACCAAAAGGATTACCGGGCGTACGATAACTCGGTTTGTACCAATCGGGGTTCGCAGCGCGCAGTACTATGCAACCAATATTTAAGGCGGCATAACTGTATAATTGCAGGACACTGGCAATTTTTGCAAGATCTTCCAGGCTTTCAATTAACAGAAAACCAAGTGCCAGCAGACCTGTTAATAGGATGGCGCGATAAGGGGTAAGGAGTTTCTTATGAATTGTACTTAGCCAGTTGGGGACCATACGGTCGCGGGCCATGGCCAGATTAATGCGTGATGATGCCATAATACTTGCATTGGCAGATGAGAGGGTGGCAAGAAGACCCGCAAAAATGATGGCAACACCCCCAAAGCCACCCAGCATTTGTCGAGCAGCGGTTGTGAGTGGATCTTTAACTTCACGAATGGTGGACTGTGGAAATATTCCTCCAATCACCAAAAGAATGACTACATATAACACAGTAACGAGTGCTACTGAACCGATAAGTGCTCGAGGAAGGTTTCTGGCAGGGTCTTTAATTTCTTCGGCCACAGCTGCAATTTTCACAAATCCCAAAAAGGAGACAAATACAAGGGCGGTAGTAGTGAAAATAGGTTCTGTGCCCAGGGGAAAGAATGGATTCAGATTCGCGGTCTCCATATTAAAAAAGCCGAATACACTGAATCCACCCAAAATAGCAAAGAGGGTAAGAACAACGACAACTTGCATCCGGCCAGATTCTTTAGCCCCTACAATATTTAGGATAATGAGCAAAACACCACCTAATACAGCGCCCCAGAAAGGGGTGAGGGGCATGAACTGGCTGAGATATTCGCCCAATCCGAAAAGGTAAAAGGAGATAGCAAAGGTGAGGCTAAGCCATATTCCTACACCAGAAATAGCCCCAAAGGCAGGTCCCAGTGATCGTGATACAAAAAAGTAGTCGCCACCGGAGGTAGGCATCCCTGTAGCAAGTTCAGCAGCACTTGAGGCCGTGATGATGCAGATAATTCCTGCGGCTATGTAGGAAAAGATGGCTGCGGGACCGGTAAGTTCCAAGGCCACTCCCGCCAGTAAAAAAATACCGGCTCCAATCATGGTTCCGGCTCCTATGGTTAAAGCATCCCAAAAGCCAAGTTCGCGTCGTAAATCAGCCATACCTGTAAATTATTAATCTGAACAAATGAGCGGGAAAGTTATGAATTTCTTTCAACAACACAACATTAGGCATATTAATTATGAATTTAATGATATCGTTCACTTTCCGTACCTTTGGGGATGAAATTAAGGAAGAATTAGAGCTAAAAAATAGTTTTACTAACGATGGCACGAAAAACAGTAGAACAAATGGCAGTTAATAACATTGAGACGCCGGAGGGTGATCCGGACGTAGCGCAGTCCATGGAGTTCTTTTTATACTTCCCTACCGAATGGGATGCCTATGTAACCAAGTCTTGCCTGATGAATTTACAGTTTGATACTTCGGTACATTATTCCGAGTCGTCTGATAGTTGGTTGTGCTTGGCTAAAAAGGAAATCAAACCTACTAAAGGTCGACTCTTGGCGCTCAAAAACTTTTTTGAACGGTTAGCCACGGCTAAAAATGGAAGTTATGATGGGTGGGGCACTACTATTGTATCCGACGATGAGATAGATATTTTATAATAGGCTCTCACCAGAATTAAAAAATCTAAACTCACATCTGGTAATAAATAGATGAATATTTTTGCTGTAATTATCCTGGCTACGCTGGCTATTGATTTTATCCTCAACCTGGTTAGCGATTACCTGAATTTAAAATCACTCGACACAGGATTACCCGGAGAGTTTCAAGATGTCTACGATGAGGAGACTTATGACAAATCTCAGCGCTATACCAAAGAGCGGACGAAGTTTGGTATTCTAACTTCGGTATTTAATCTGGGGCTGTTGCTTGTTTTCTGGTTTGCCGGCGGATTTCAATGGCTTGATGAGATTGTGCGCAGCTGGGAGCTCGGAGTTATCTGGACTGGCTTAGTATACATTGGAGTGTTAATTTTTGCCAAACAGATTCTATCTCTGCCTTTCAGTATTTATTCCACTTTTGTAATTGAAGAGAAATATGGCTTTAACAAAACGACGCCCAAAACGTTTGTGCTGGATTTGATAAAAGGGTTGGGCTTGAGCATTCTGCTCGGCGGACCGCTGCTGGCCGGAATATTGGCATTTTTTACGTTTATCGATCAATACGCGTGGTTATATGCATGGGGTGCGGTAACGGTATTTACACTTTTTATCCAATTTATAGCGCCCACTTGGATTATGCCTATTTTCAATGATTTTGAACCGCTTGATGAGGAGAGTGATCTGCGCAAGAAGATTCGCGATTATGCCGATAAAGTCAATTTCGCGATGGAAGGCGTATATGTGATGGATGGCTCCAAACGCAGCAGTAAGTCGAATGCTTTTTTCACCGGCTTTGGTAAAAACAAGCGCATAGCCCTCTACGATACGCTTATTGATAATCACGAGGAAGACGAGCTGGTGGCGGTGCTGGCTCACGAAATTGGTCACTATAAGAAAAAGCACATCATCAAGAACATGGCGATTAGTATCGCCCAGACCGGGATTATGTTTTTCTTGTTATCGATCTTTCTAAATTCTGAAGGATTGTACGATGCATTTTTTATGGAGCAGATGTCGGTGTATGCCGGTCTCATTTTCTTTGGAATGCTTTATGCACCTATTGACATGATTGTTTCGGTCTTTATGCAGATACTGTCCCGCAAATATGAGTTCGAAGCTGATGAGTTTGCTTCGACGACCTACAAAAAAGAGCCCATGATTGACGCGTTGAAAAAACTCTCGAAGGATAATTTGTCGAATCTGACGCCCCATCCGTTTTACGTGTTTTTGAACTATTCACATCCCCCCGTGCTCGAGAGGATAAAAGCGATTCGCGGCAAATGATCTCCCTAAATCTCTCCTCGTCAAGAGGGACTTCAGTAGCTTAGCCCAATTCACCAGTGAGTTCCTCCTTAGAAAAGGAGATTGCTATTACTTGCGAAGTTTTGAATTATATTTATTACTCATAATGAATAATGAAATTTCAGAGAATGTCAGACCATCCCTTAAATACCGAGATCCTCTGGCGCAAATTCAGTGACCAAGTGCGCGGGTTTATTCGGTCAAAGGTTTCGAATGACCAGGAAGCTGAAGATGTACTTCAGGACATTTTTATTCGCATCCACAAGGGCATTGATGAGCTACGCCATGAAGATCGCGTGCAGTCGTGGGTGTTTGGGATAGCCCGTCGCGCGTTGGCTGATCACTATCGCCAAAAGGGACGAGATAAAGAAGAGCCGGCCGGAAATGATATCAGAACGGGAGGAGATGAAGACGTGACTCTGGATTTGAACAAGTTCGAAGGGGAACACGATGTTCACGAAGAGGTGCTTTCATGGCTTATTCCGATGATTGATGAGCTGCCTGAAAAATATGGAAAACCGCTTAAGATGGCTGATGTGGAGGGGAAACCCCAGCAGGAGATTGCTGATGATCTGGGATTGTCATTGTCGGGAGCTAAGTCAAGAGTGCAGCGGGCACGACAAAAACTGGGCGAAGTTTTGGCGGCTTGCTGTGAGGTACAATTCGGTGAAGAGGGACGTGCTGTGGCTTATCATAAAATTAGAGATGAGAGTGAAGAAGATTCCTGTGACGACTGTTAAAGAGGGAGATGAATTGTGAGAAGTGGATATTGGGTTGTCATGGTAATGTGTAAAGCCAAAGTTCTTTGAAGTGTCCCTTTTGGCTTGTAGCAAAATTATTAGTCTTATAATCCAAATTCCTGTGCGAGTTATGGTTTTTTGGAGTAGATGAATTACCTCCATTTCTATTATCATCATCGTCCTCTTCTGGAAAGTAATCTATATCATCTCTCTTGATTGTCCGCAGTCCTGTAATACGACCGAACATGAAGTAATCAATTTCAGCATCCTTGCCTTTGCCTCTTTTATCAATATATATACCGTAGTCATCACCGTTGGGCGCCTTCCCGTCAAATAAGAAATGCAGAAGCTGTTTCTTCTCATGGAATGACATGCTTTGCAGGTGTTCTTTGGACTGGCATTTGCGTTTGAGCCTCCTGCGTTCTTGATGGGCCTCTTTTTTGACTTCCACTGGGTCGGGTAGATTATCGAGACTATATTTAAGGTTATCTATTTCATTATCCAGACGCTCCTCGGTTTCTTTTAATTCTTTGTCAGTTTCCTTGATGTTATCCTCTTCCAGGGTATCATTTAGAACTGCATATACTAATCTTTAACGCTTCATTTTGACCTTTTTCTTACGCTCTTTTTTAGTCTCAATTTTATTTTCAAGCTCCTCAATCAGATCCTCGTCAGGTAGCGAATTTTTGATAGCTTTTTCAAAAGTTGGGGCGTCGTAGATGTTTTCAAATATAGTCTGAAAAACAGCGTGCTCAATTTTATCTAATGGCACAGAGCCAAAAGCATCACAGGTATCGGCCAGTTTGCACGGATGACGATAGTACTTGTATTTACCGCCGTGCGGGGCTTGGCCGTGTAGGCTTTTTCCACAGTGCATGCACCGAATAAAACCAGCAAGTAAATATTTACCCTTTACATCACTACGATTGCTGGTGTTATTATGGGCTAATCTATCCTTGATGGCCTGAATTTTGTGATCAGACAGTATCCGAGGGACTTTGAAAGGAAAAGGTTTATCCTCTGCTTTAAAATTGACTTCCCAGTGAGTTCCGCACCGCTCTTTCAATACCGTAATTAAATAGCTATACGTGATAGAGAAATCGAAGCGATTTCCAATGTCGATGGCGATTTGCTGAAGTGAACGATCTTTTTTGACGTATTCTTCATATACCCACTGGATGGCCTTAACTTTTTCATCATCAAGTCCCCATTTCTTATTCTTTTCGGAACCTGTCAGGGTAATCAAATATTTGATTTTCTGTCTATTACTGATAAGTTTTTATTAAACTAATAGCTCTTATAATCTATTAGGGCTATACTAAACTGGATATTAGTAAAGAAATTATCGGCCATCGGATTTTAAGGTCAGATGTTCAATCAATAAAAACTTTCATCAACTCAGACGCTAATCCGAATATTAGACTTTTATCAATTATGCGACGATCCCTATTTAGCATTGTAGTCTTATTATTTATTATCCCGCTGGTATTCATATCCTGTGAAGATACCAGCGCCCCCGACCCCGGACCTGCACCCGTAGGGTTAGAGACCGCACCCTCTGACGGGTTAGAAAATATGATAAACGATACCCCCAGCGATTTTACGTGGGATTACTACCAGGATAACGTGCGCATAGAGGGTCCTTCCCAGACTGACTTTTCTAAATTCGACCTTGTGCTCCATAGCTTTCAGGTAAACAACGGCGAGGTTGTCAATCGCGGCATGACAGAACCTGTTGAAGTATCGGCTGATGAACTTTCTTCAGGGTTGTTAACGGCAGAAATAACTTTAGGTCCTTCTTTGGGGGCGCTGGGCAAAGATTGGGTGCCAAGTAGTGACTGGAAACCAAAATCAACATTTATTCAAACTACGGACCCTATTATTATTGCATTAGACCCAGCTCTGGACAAACCTGAAGTTGAAGAGATGGTTCTTAATAATATTGATCTGGGAACTGATGAAACAATGTTCGTGACATATACTAGTATGATTGGAGAAGATGGAAGAGAAATGACAATCCAGGTATTTGGTCTTGTATTTGAGAGGTATAAAAACTTTTAACTATAGAAAATGTTACATCCTAAGATGATGTTGACGGTTGGAGAGAACCGTGATATAAAAACTAAGCATAGCTGAAAGAATCGGTAAGGAATCCATTTCTCAACGGTCTAACTTAATGAACTCATAATAAGGGTCAGTCTTTTCAGGCTGGCCTTTTCTATATATGCATCTGAGATTAGAAAATCACCGGTACAAAAACCCACAATCGCATTCTTTTGTCTCAGCTTCCAATTCTTAGGCCGAACTATAACCGTAAAGTCGAACATATAGCAAGTGCTATGGTTTAGTTATAGGTTTTATAAAGTTGGGGTCCGGGGCGAATAGCGGGGAAAATTATATTTCAACCTGTTAATGAGGAAAAGTTATGTTTGATTTTTTTGTTTCAGGAAGTGCAAAATCTACGATTTCTCCGGGACTTTTTTGATTCATTTTTTGGTCATCAAAATTGAATTAACATCCGGATTGCGTTTGTTACTATATCGATAGAAAATTAGCATTTTTGCCTTTTGTTCTACATTCGCAATTCAGTAGGACGGAAGTATTGCTTCAAGCAAGTCTATAAAGGGATAATCCCAAGATATCAGAGAAATCAAAATAATCTGAGTTAATTTTGCGTCTTTTTTGGTTGGGGCCCGACTACATAGGTGTAAACGGTTAATTATAACTTAAAACACCTAAAGGTGACTATTATGAAACGTATGCACGTAATGTTAAAAGTGAATGACCTAAACGAATCAGTAGAATTTTACAGCACACTCTTTGGTACAGCCCCAACCAAGCAAAGAGAAGATTACGCAAAGTGGATGCTTGATGATCCCCGCGTTAACTTTTCGATAGCCGAACGTGAGGGAGCCAAAGGTATCGAACATCTGGGTATTGAGGCAGAGTCGGAAGAAGAGCTTCTTGAACTGCGTTCAAACATTGACCGCACACATGGTTTAAGCCGTGATGAAGGTGAGACTACCTGCTGTTATGCTAATTCTGATAAAAGTTGGATTACTGATCCCCAAGGCGTAGAGTGGGAGGCTTTCCATACTTTTGGAGAGAGCGAAAGTTATCACGCTGAAGAGACCGCTTGTTGTTAAGAATATTTTAAATATTTGGTTTTTAACGGATAAAGGTCCCGTTCCGTAGCTTTGCTACGGGCGGGATTTTCTTTCTGAAAAAGAATCGGCAAATGATTACCATTGTATTGAATCCCAAAAAAACTCACATGTAAATGCGTACGGAAACCAAAGCCATACACGCCGCCATGGAAGTGGCAAATGATAATCCTGATATCGTCCCGCCTGTGCATCGTTCAACGGTTTACCAGCTGGATAAGAAAGGAAGATCCGAGGGGGACTGGCACTATACGAGACTCGAAAACCCCAATCGAGTTCAATGGGAACAGGTCTTAAAAGTGATGGAAGAAGGGGAAGCAGCTGCGGCATTTTCGAGTGGTGTAGCTGCAGCTTCGGCTGTGCTTAGATCCTTGGAGCCGGGTGATCATATTATTATCCCTGAAGATGTTTATGCCGGCAATCGTAAACTGGTTAACAAACTAATGAAGCCGTGGGGTTTACAGGCTGACTTTATTGATATGACTGATCTGCAAAATATTAAGGATCATATCATTGAAAGTACAAAGCTTATCTGGGTAGAATCTCCTTCTAATCCACTAATGAATATTATGGATATTGAAGCAATCAGTGATCTGGCACACGACAACGGTTCGATTGTTTGTGTGGATAATACGTGGCCGACCCCCATTAATCAGATGCCATTGAAGTTAGGGGCAGATTTAGTTGTTCATTCTACAACAAAATATTTTGGAGGACACAGTGACATATTGGGTGGTGCAGTGATAGCAAAAGAGCAAAATGAACAATTTGAAAAAATAAGACTTGTACAACGCGTTGGGGGTGCGGTTCCCTCCCCTGATGACTGCTGGATGTTGGTTCGAAGTACCCGAACGCTGCCGTATCGTATGAAAGGACATAACGAAAATGCTACTACCCTTGCCCGGTTTCTGCAGAATCATCCGAAAGTGGAAAAGGTGTTTTATCCGGGTTTGGCAACTCATGTCGGACACGATATTGCCAAAAAACAGATGAGCGGTTTCGGCGGTATGATTTCATTTTTGATTGACGGCAATGCCGAAGAAGCGATTAGCATTGTAGGACAATCTAAATTGATTGGTCGGGCAACAAGTCTTGGTGGGGTCGAGAGTACGTGGGAACATCGCCGCAGCAGCGAAGGGGAAGGTTCGATAACCCCCAAAAATCTGATCCGCATCAGCGTAGGTTTGGAACATGCAGATGATCTGCTGGAGGACTTGGAACAAGCGTTGGATGTTGAATGAATCGTGGTAAATAATTAGCGTTAATTTTATCAAAAAGGTTAATGTCGTGCTGAATTTATTTCAGCATCTGTATAAGCAAGTTTTGTTATGGATGGCATGAGCTTTTCAAGTTTTGTAATGCTTTAATGAATAATGTCCAAAACCGTTTTTTACATAAAACTGGTTCATTCTATCCTCTTTCTTCTGATTGGAATAAGTACCATATATGTATTTATATCTGCGGCGCTGGATCAGATAAATATGCTTACGTGGTGGGCCTTTGGGGTTGTGATTGTAGAACTATTGGCTTTGGTGTTGAACGACTGGCGCTGTCCGCTCACGGATTTGGCCGAGCAACAGGGGGCGGATGTCGGATCGGTGGCGGACCTGTTCTTGCCCGAATGGCTGTCTGATCGTTTGTTTCTAATATTTGGGATAATATTTTCCGCAACTTGCCTTCTGTTAGCTTGGCGATTCTGGACTTAAGGGTTTGGTAATGTGATTTTAGAATAACTAATAGGCTAACTAATTGGTTACTTAAATATCTGTTCTGTAGCCCTAAATATTTTGATCTAATCCCATTTATTGTGATCTTTGATAGCTGTTTTATGAACGTTAGAACCAGCAATTTTATTTAAGGTATTTATATTCAAATTTTTAATAACATAATCTGAGTAACGATGGCCAGAGTTGAAGTAGAAATGCCCCAGATGGGCGAATCGGTAATGGAAGGCACTGTCATTGAATGGGCGAAAGCAGTAGGTGACAAAGTTGAAGAGGATGAAACCCTTCTGGAAATTGCTACCGACAAGGTGGATACTGAAGTACCCTCTCCCCAAGCTGGAATTTTGATCGAAATGTTAGCTGAAGAAGGAGACACTATTGAAGTGGGACAGGCCATTGCGGTTATCGAAACCGATCCTGATGCAGCTGATACTTCAGATACTGGAGGCGGTGCTGCTGAAGAGTCTGAGGAACAGGTCGATGAAAGTCAGGAAGAGTCCCAACAAGCAGAGGAAGTAGTTGCAGAAGAAACATCTGAAGAATCTTCTGGGGGAGATACCGATGAGGAAGGAGAGCGCATTGAGGTTCAGATGCCTCAGATGGGCGAATCTGTGATGGAAGGTACGGTCATCGAATGGGCGAAGTCTGTCGGTGACGAAGTGGAAGAGGATGAAACGCTCCTCGAGATTTCTACGGATAAGGTGGATACAGAAGTTCCATCACCACAGGCCGGCACGCTGGTAGAAATTCTGGTCGAAGAAGGTGATACCGTTGAAGTGGGTCAAACCATTGCAATTATTGCAACCGGAAAAGCAGCCTCTGCTTCAGCCGATACAACAAGTTCTACTGCGACTGATACTCAGAAAACAAAACAGGAAACTACATCTAAACAGAAAACAGAATCACAGCCTGCACAGGCGAAGAGCACGAATGGAGCACCTTCCGGGGGATCAGAGCCGCAACGTATAGGCAGTGACGGACGATTTTACTCTCCGCTGGTGCGTTCTATTGCTAAGGAAGAAGGAATTTCACAGGAAGAGCTTGAAAGTATTGAGGGTTCCGGTCAGGGTGGACGCGTATCCAAGGAAGATGTAATGAGTTATCTTGAGGAGCGAAAGTCTCAGCCGAAACAGCCAGCGCAACCTGCTTCACAGAAATCAGGACTAAGTAAGCCCGGCAAGAAAGAGTCAGCTCCGGCACAAGGCGAACAGCGTTCTATATCTGCCGGAGAGCTCGATATTGAGCGACCATCCGAGAATGTTGAGCGCATTAAGATGGATCGCATGCGCAAAATGATTGCAGAGCACATGGTTCGCTCAAAGCAGACATCGGCACACGTAACAACCTTCTCCGAAGTCGATGTTACAAACCTTGTTCGTTGGCGCGAGGCCAATAAGCAGGAATTTAAAGAGCGGGCCGGTGTTAAATTGACGTACACGCCTCTCTTTATTGAGAAGATTATACAGGCCATGCGTGAATTTCCACTTATCAACAGTTCGGTGGATACCGAGAATGATGAAATCATACTCAAGCGTGATATCAACTTTGGCTTGGCAGTTGCGCTGGGTGAAGGTGGTAAGGGTGGATTAATTGTTCCTGTTATTAAAAAAGCTCAGGAAAAGAACTTGGTTGGATTAGCCAAGTCCGTGAATGATTTAGCTATGAAGGCACGTAATAAAAATCTGAATCCGGACGATCTTGTGGGCGGTACTTTTACGCTTACTAACTACGGAAGTGTTGGTAACTTGATGGGAACTCCCATTATTAACCAGCCGCAGGTTGCCATTATGGGAACGGGTGCTATTGAAAAACGCCCGGTTGTCCGTGAAACTTCCGAAGGCGATGTTATAGCAATCCGTCAGATGATGTATCTGTCTATGAGTTATGATCACCGAATTGTTGACGGTGCCCATGGCGGTGCATTTCTCAACCGTGTTAAGGAGCTGTTGGAGAATTTTGATCCCGATCGTGCGGTTTAGTTATCCCAAAATTAATAATCTGAAAGAAGGGGTTTATTGCGATAAACCCCTTCTTTATTGAGTGTTATATGGAAGCAAAACGAACTGTAGATGACATTCGTGAGAAGGTACGATCTCTGAAAAAAGAGGGTAATACTGTTGCTTTTGTGCCGACGATGGGTGCTCTCCATGAGGGGCACTTGTCTCTTTTTCGCTTAGCCCGGAAGCATGCCGATGAAGTCGTCGCATCGATCTATGTGAATCCTGAGCAATTTGCTCCCGACGAAGATTTTGAGGAATATCCAAGGGAACTCGAAAACGACCTGGCAAAGTGCGAGGAGGAAGGTATTTCTGCTGTATTTGCACCGACGGATGAGATTATGTATCCCACAAAACAGTATTTAAGTATCGAGGTTGACGAGCTTAATGAATATATGGATGGTGGTTCGCGACCCGGTTTTTTTGAGGGAATTCTGCTGGTTGTTAATAAGCTGTTTAATATTATTGAGCCTGATTTTGCTGTATTTGGTCAAAAAGACATACAACAGTTTCGTATCCTGCAGCAGATGGTGACTGAATTTAATCATGATGTGGAATTGATTATGGGACCGATTAAACGGGCCAATGATGGGCTGGCGCTGAGTAGTCGAAATAAATATTTGGATGACGAGCAGCGTAAGTTGGCTCCCGGCTTATATCGTTCTCTCCAATACGTGGGCAAGCAAATTTCTGATGGGGCGAAAAACGTACAATTGTTGTTAGAACATCAGAAAAACGAATTAGAAGCAAAAGGGTTCAAAATTGATTATCTTAACCTGTTTTCTTTTGAGAAGATGAAACCGGTTTCGAAACCCAAGGCTGACAGCAAATATATTTTAGCTGGAGCCGTTTACTTGGGAGATACCCGTTTAATTGATAATCTAATTATTGAAAAATAGCTACGACCATGAAGCTGACGATGTTCAAATCTAAGTTACATCAGATGAAGGTAACTGAGGCAAACCTTCATTATGAGGGGAGCATAACGATTGACAAAGATTTGTTGGATGAAGCAGGAATCCTTCCCTATGAGAAAGTTCAGGTCGTAAATATTACTAACGGTGCACGTCTTGAAACCTACACCATACCCGGTGATGCGGGTTCGCGTGTATGCTGTCTAAATGGAGCGGCAGCGCGAAAAACGCAGGTAGGGGATCGTGTAATCATTATTTCCTATGCCGAGATGACCCCCGAAGAAGCTCAGGACTTTAAGCCTAAGGTAGTAATTGTGGATGAAAATAATGATCCCAAAACTATTGTGGATGAATCGGAGTATGCCACCAAGTACGATCTCCAAAAAGGAGTAGTAGATAATTCTGTTGTAGAAGAATAGCTGATATTTATTCTTGATTGTTATTCAAAGTGAATGCGCCCTCAAATTTAATATTATATGTTGTTTCTGGTCCTTCCGGTTGTAAAGAGGCCGAAATGCTCCAAAGGGTTTCACTGAGTTTCTGCCCTTCTATTAACCCACTTTCAACTTTCAGGGCTCCGATAAGGGGACAAAAGCAGCTTCTTTGAAAGTAGACGTTGGCATTTGTTAATTCCGTTCCCTCAAATGTAAATCGTTCAGTTTCAGGTGGTATTTGGAAATAGACTGTGGTAACACTGCCACCATCCATAACTCTAGGGGGAGCAGTAATGCGTTTTTCATAATGGAAAACGCGGTTATCTCCCGACTGTGACGATACACTGAGGATGGTTTGTGTGCTATCCCCCGTCGCTTGTCTTGAGGTAGTATCAACAACTAACTGTTTATCTTGTTGAAAGGAGTAGGTGTAGGTTTCTTCGAACTCCTCATCATTTGACAGGTCGCAACTTGCTATTACAATGGAAAGACATCCCAAAAGAACCAGTTTTAAGTAGTGGGTGAATACTCGCATCTTAGTTTAATAGTTGCTATAAAGTTCAAGACATATAGATATAAAAAACCTATAGAAGATCTGAGTAATATAAAAGTGATTTTGAAATTGAAGCGCGGTATTCAAATAGCTATCATTGCTGTAATCAGACTTTAGGTTTGCTGTAGTATAGCCTATTCAAATCCATAAAACTATTTTTTATGAAACGTTTACTGTTTCCTCTCTTTATTATTCTTCTACTACCTATTACGACGGTTGCCCAATCTGTGCAACCTTTTACCGGCATGGATGTGTTCGAACTACAATGGGTTGAAGATCCGCAAGTATCTCCGGATGGAGAACATATTGTGTATTCTCGGGGACAGATGGATAAAATGAAGGACAAGCGAATATCCCGCCTTTGGATAATGGATGCCGACGGTTCTAATCACCGTAAGCTTACTACCCGGGATGTCAATGAAAGTAGCCCGCGTTGGTCGCCGGACGGTAGCAGGATTGCTTTTACTTCTTCAACAAAAGAGGTCGGCGCTGAAATTTATGTTTATTGGATAGAGAGTGGTGCTTTGTCACGGATTACGCAGTTGGAGAAGTCACCAAGCGGCCTCTCATGGTCACCTGATGGAGAGTATCTGGCTTTCAATATGAAGGTGAAGGAGTCCAATCCTAAACTGGCAGATTCAAAACAACCACCTGAAGGAGCAGAGTGGGCGGATAACCCTCGTGTAACGACTCGGCTCAATTACCAGTCCGATGGATCAGGCTATATAGATCCGGGCTTCACGCATATTTTTACTGTGCCTGCCGAAGGCGGTGCCCCACGTCAAATAACTAAGGGTGATTACCATCACTCCGGTGATCCCGTGTGGAGCAGTGATGGGGAACGACTGTATTTTTCTGCCAATTTGAACGAGGGTTGGGAGCACGAACGCAGGGAGTCAGAGCTGTATGCAGTAGATGTGGAAAATGGAAATATTGAACAACTGACTGACCGTGATGGTCCGGATTATAGTCCCAAAGTATCCCACGACGGGGAAAGAATAGCGTATCTTGGATATGATGACAAGGTACAGACTTATCAGCTCACCGAGTTGTATGTTATGGATGCGGACGGCGGTGAGAAACGAAAAATTAATCTTGGTCTGGACCGAAGTATCTCATCAATTCAGTGGGATAAGGATGGCCAAGGGTTGTACTTTATGTATGATGATGAAGGCAATACCAAGATTGGTTATACGACTCTCGACGGAAAAACTTCTGTTGTGGCCAAGGATGTAGGAGGAACTACGGTTGCTCGTCCCTATGGCGGCGGCTCTTATTCAGTAGCCAATGACGGCAGGATCGCATATAATGAAACCACTCCCTACTATCCTGCGGAGCTCGCAACTACTTCAAGGAATCAGGATGGACGGGCGAAAATTACCGGATTGAATAAAGCACTGCTTGATTATCGTGATCTAGGGCAGGTGGAGGAGATCTGGTACACTTCATCAGTAGACGGACGAAAAATTCAGGGCTGGATTGTGAAACCGCCTAATTTTGATCCCGATAAAAAATATCCGTTAGTGGTTGAAAATCACGGCGGACCTATTTCTAACTACGGCGATCGATTTTCACCTGAAATTCAGCTATTTGCTTCGGCCGGGTATGTGGTATTCTATCCCAATCCCCGCGGCAGTACAGGGTTTGGAGAGGAGTTTGGAAACTTGTTATACCATGATTATCCCGGAAATGATTATCATGATGTTATGGATGGTGTAGATGCTGTGATTGAAAATGGATATATCGATGAGGACAACCTTTTTGTGACAGGGGGAAGTGCCGGCGGAACGATGACGTCATGGATAGTTGGCAAGACCGATCGTTTTAAAGCTGCAGCGGTTATCAAACCGGTAATGAACTGGATCAGTAAGACTCTGACGGCTGATAATTATTACGGTTATGCACATTATCGCTATCCGGGTCAGCCATGGGAAAATTTTGAGGCGTATTGGGAGCACTCTCCCGTTTCGCTGGTTGGTAATATAGAAACGCCGACCATGGTTATGGTTGGAACAGATGATTTGCGAACACCACCCTCCGAAGCAAAACAGCTTTATAGCGCACTGCAGATACGCGAGATTGAAACAGCCTATGTGGAGATACCCGGGGCATCACATTTTATATCTGATCGTCCCAGCCAGCTTATTGATAAGGTTGATAATATTATCGCATGGTTTGAGCGATATAGGACGGATGAATAGTTAGTTAAAATAAAAAGGCCGTGAACTATAGATTCACGGCCTTTCATTAGCAAAAATTAAATAATATTAGCTGTAATCGGGCAGCAGCTCGAAGAATTTTGCGGAGGTGTGAATCCCTCGATAGAAATCCTTCAGCGCAAATTTTTCATTGGGCGAATGGATGGCATCACTGTTGAGGCCAAAGCCCATTAGGATGGATTGCGCTCCCAATATTTTTTGAAAATCTGCGACGATAGGAATAGATCCACCTTCCCGTGTGAAAAAAGGTTCTTTATCATACACTGCTTCAAAAGCATCGGCTGCAGCTTGCAATCCGTAAAACGTTAAATCTGTTATGGCCGGATGTCCGCCGTGATGTTCGTTTACTTCAACGGTAACAGTGTCGGGAGCAATCGACTCAACATGCTCTTTAAAGAGCTTCGCAATTTTTTTGGGATCTTGGTCGGGGACTAAGCGCATACTTACTTTGGCACCTGCCTTGGCGGGAAGTACCGTTTTAGCTCCTTCGCCCTGGTAGCCACTCCACATACCGTTCACATCAAGCGTGGGACGTGCCGACGTACGTTCCAGGGTATTGTATCCTTTTTCTCCTTTCAGTGCTTTAAGTCCAAGCTTTTCTTTATATTCCTCTTCATCGAAGGGAAGTTTGCTATAGGCCTCACGATCATCCTCCGTAAGCTCTACAACATCATCATAAAATCCGTCAATCTGGATAACGCCGTCCTCATCTTTTAACTGTGCAATAATTTCGCAGAGCACATTGGCGGGGTTATCAACAGCACCTCCATAAACGCCGGAGTGCAAATCTCTATTTGGACCCTGAACGTTGATCTCCATATAAGCCAATCCGCGCAGGCCATACGTAATAGATGGCGTATCTTCGGCAAACATGGCCGTATCAGAAATGAGTACCATATCACATTCGAGCAGATCTTTGTGCTCCTCGATAAAAGGCACGAGGTTGGGGGATCCGATTTCTTCTTCTCCCTCAAAGATAAACTTAATATTTACGGGGAAATCAGTACCTGTTTTTTGATAGGCTTCCAGTGCTTTTACATGCGTAAATGACTGCCCCTTGTCATCGCTGGCACCTCGGGCATAAATATCTCCGTCTCGTACTTTTGGGTCGAAGGGGGGCGTTTCCCACAGGTCCATGGGATCAGGCGGTTGTACATCGTAATGACCATAAACCAACACGGTAGGCTTTGATTCATCAGTAATTAGCTCGCCGTACACAATGGGGTTGCCGTTTGTCTCAAACACTTCTGCTCGATCAAGATCAAGGTTGTTGAGCTTGTCAAGCAGGAAATTTGCGGCATCAATGACTTCATTTTTGTATTCCGAATCGGTGCTGATGCTGGGGATGCGTAAAAAGTCAAACAGCTCATGTTTGAACTGTTCCTTATTGATATCAATATAGTCGGCTACTTCAGACATAATAAAATGGTTATGGTTTGTCCTTATTGGAAAATTATCAAGCTGCGTATTTCGTAATTCGTTTGAGTAGATAAAAACGCAGTACAAAATACGCAATATTGTGTTAGTCAGAGTATAAGTATCTCGCTGTTGGGAATCCATCCGTACAGCCCGTTACTCATGCGCACATATGACCAGCCCTGCTGTGAATTGCTTTGTCGATGGTCCACTGTAAATGAATATCCTTCATAGGCACGGCTTACAACGGGAGCTTCTTCAACGGGTTCTTCTAAAACCGCTACCTGATCGGTTACCATCACTGCTTTGCTGTATCGCTCGCTAATATATTGTGTATAAAAGCTTGCGGTAATAATAAGCAAGGCTGCTATAATGAGAGAAAGCCCCCCAATACGTAATATTTTGGGATAGGCCTGCATAAACCAGTGTGCAATAAAAATGAGAACCCCAATATTTAGTGTAATGATTCCAATCAACAGAATGTTTTTAGCCCCGATATGTTCTTGCATCCATCCGGTAGCTATATCCCAGGGTAGTTTAGGGAGTACGGCTGATTGGCGACTGAATTGTGATTCCACAAACTCCAGTGCTTTTTGGGCCTGTTGCTCTGTCTCCTCAAATTGAGAAGCTTTTAAAAAATAATACTTTGCTTTTCCCAGCGAATCGATACGCTGATAGCTGATTCCCATATTTAAAAATAGCGCACCAGAAACAGTATTGTTGTCTTTTAGGTTTTGATATAACGATATCGCTCGTTGATAGTTACCCTTCCCGAGTTTTTCATTGGCATCATCGAAAAGCGCCTGAGCATTTTGCTGGGCAAAGCTGAGAGTAGCAAATCCACCAATAAGAAGTAGAAAAACAAATATTTTGGTAAATCGATTGGTAATCACGGTTATAATACTTTTTGCAATTTTTCGAGCGTACTTTCTGCCAGCCCAACATGCGACTTAAGATAAGCATGGGTAGTATTGGGAGCATAGCTGATAGAAGCACACTTGTCCAGCAGCATTCGGATGTTTTTAACAAGATTCTCTTCAATGCCCTTTTCTTTGAGTGCTTCAATATAATCTTGATTGGATAACCCTGCTTCCGGCATATTTAGTCGATCACTGATAAAACCTGTGACTGCTTTTTGCAGGAGGTTATAGGCTTGTTTGATATTTCCCTCTTCGGATACTTGGATAGCCTTTTGAAGACGCTGTTGTGCTTTGTCAGCTGCTTTAACCGATCGGGCAAAGGCTGTATCCGTCTGCATTCTGTCGGTATACAGTTTTCGCCAGTATGCTGCTCCGGCAGTAATAAGTGGTATCAAGACTCCCGCCCAAAACCACCATATTTCCAATATATCTGCCGGCTCCGGTGATACGGTAATCCAGCTGGCAAGACCTGTAATGGGAGAAACAGGTAATTGTCCGGGGCCCTCTGAGGCGGCCATAGCTTCTGGATTCTCATCAATAGAAAAGGTGAGCGACTCGAGGGTAGTAGATATGTATCGGTCGCGCGCCGGGTTATAGTACGAAACGGTTTTTGCTGGGATGGTATAATTACCCGGTGAACGAGCAATTATAACATCAGTGAATGACTTGCTACCGCTAATAGTACTGTTTCTACGATTAAGCCTCATGTTTTCTTGGGGCTCGTAAATTTCGAGTCCGTCGGGTAGATCGTAATTAGGTTTTGAGATAAGAGGAATATTGCCCGATCCTCTAACGCGTGTTTCAATTTCAATAGATTCACCGACAAGGGCATTGTTGGTGCTGATACTTCGAGAAATATCAAAATCGCCGACGGCACCAAGATAGGTGGCCCCATCGGTAGGAGAAAGAGGTTGAACATCGACCGTTATAGGGTCGCTGGATAGTTCGACCTCACGTTGGTTGCTACCAAACCCGCTAAAGAAACTACTGAATGGATCATTACCGGATCGAGCTGATCGGACGGCAACAACAATTTTATAGGGACTAATTTCGAGTTCACCTGACTTCGTGGGAAAAAGTGAAAATTGTAGCAGCCGAGCTTTGCGATATCGAATACCATCTAAAACAGTAGATTCAGCTCGAGGACGTCCGGAGTTCTCCAGCTCCTCTTTCCAAAATCCCTCAGCTTTCCATCCGGGTACAGGCTGGTAAGAATTAACTTCTAATCCATCCCTGAAATATAAAATAACATCTGTAATAATTTGTTGTCCGGTTACCGGTTGGTCATCAGAAACCTCGAGTTTCAGAAAAATATCAGGGCGTTCCGATGAATTCTCTGATGTGGCTGATTCGTTGCGATCAATTACATTAACCTGAATAGGGTCAGTGGTATAGGTTTTTCCATCAATAGAAATACTGACGGCAGGCAATTGGGAATCCCCCTTTTTCTGGGCGATAAGGTAGTAGCTGTAGGTGTATGAAACCGTACTTTGACCATTTATATAGCTATAGCTTCGAGAAGTGGAGGGATTGTTACTCAGTAAACGAAAATTCTCAAACTGGGGTAGTTCGGGTCGGGATACATTGTTAAAGCTTCCACTTATTTCAATCGAAAGACTAACACGTTCACCGGTATAAACAGTGGTCTGAGACAAGCTGGCTTCAACAGAGACATTCGATTGAGCCCAGCTAAATGAACTCCCAAGGAGTACGAAAACCAGAAAAAAACCGACTGTATAAAATAATTTACCAATCTTTCTCATTGGAACTTTTGCTGGACTCCGTTTCCTGTTTTTTGAATTTTTTAAGCAGTTCTTTCTCTTTCTGTTCCAGGGCGTTTAATATCTTTTGAGCCTGGGCCCTGCTCATTTTTTGAGACTGCTGCTGTTGCTTTTTTTGGTTTTTATTTTGCTGATTCTGTTGGTTTTGCTGCTGGTCCTGTTGATCTTGTTGATTTTGCTGCTGTTGGTCTTGTTGTTGATCCTGATTTTGCTCGTTATTCTTCTGCCGGTTTTGTTGGTTCTGCTTATTCTTATTTTGCTGATTCTGTTGCTGCTGTTTCTTTTTCTTGGCAAGCTCAAAATTATGTTTTGCATCGGCATCGCCAGCCATATATCGAAGCGACTGTTTAAAATAGTCAACAGCTTTATCCCACTTCTGATTATCAGATAATACCTTGCCAATATTATAATTGGCTTTTGCTTTTTCTTCAGCACTGGTAGTCATTGATTTATACTGCTCAAATGTCCGGATGGCTTTTTCACTTTGTCCCGATTTAGCCAGGGCTGAAGCCAAGTTGAAATGGAGTTTGGCATTCTCCGGATCAGCATCTATCGCTTTTTTGTATAGTGAGATGGCCTCTTCATAGTTACCCTCGTCATAGGCCTCGTTGGCCTTTCGGGCATCTTCGATAGAAGCTCCCAGCAGTAAAAAACTTATCAGCAAAGCCCAAATGTATCTCATTGTACTGTCCTTATTGAATGTTCATCCCATTAACGAAAAAACAGAGCTAAAAATTGTAAAACTTAGTCCATCTGCTCCGCAATGGCCAGCGTTTCTTCATCCATTTTCATATTCGTAAATACGTTGGATACATCGTCATTATCTTCAAACTTTTCCATTAGCTTAAAGTTTGATTCTGCTACGTTGGATTCTACTTTCACTTCGGTCATGGGAATGCGAATCAGCTCTGCAGATTCTATGTCGTAGCCCATTTGCTCGAGCTCGTCATTAACCTCATACATCGATTCGCGGCCCGTTGTTACATTCAATACCTCGCCGTCGGTATCAATATCTTCTGCGCCGGCATCAATAGCTTGCAGCATAAATTCTTCTTCATCAATTTCTTGATCTTGGTCTTTCTTTTTAATGCGAATCATTCCTTTTTGTTCAAACAGATATCCAACGGATCCGTCAGTTCCCAGGTTGCCCCCGTGAGATGAAAAGATGTGGCGAATTTCTCCCACCGTACGATTATAGTTATTCGTAGTTACTTCAATGAAATACGCAATACCACCGGGTCCATACCCTTCATAGGTGGCATCTTCATACTTGCCGTCGCCCTCGTCGAGTTCCCCGGTACCCTTTTTGATGGCACGCTCGATGTTATCTTTGGGGACATTATCACTTTTGGCATTATTGATGGCTGTGTCAAGCCTGGGATTCATTTCCGGATCGCCGCCGCCTTCACGTGCAGCAACAGAAATCTCACGCAGATGCTTGTTGAAAATCTTATTCCGCTTTTTGTCTTCTTTCTTTTTTTTATGCTTTATATTAGACCATTTGGAATGACCAGCCATAGGTTGATATCTGTTTTTTAGCAAAAAGTGTGTTTGGATGCAGGGGATCTCCAAAAAATCCCAAGCCTTTAATATAATAGATAACTGACTTTGCACCTAATATGGGATTGTAGGAAATGAGATACACTTTTATTTTGTTGGTAAGAAATATTAGGTCACAATAAGTGATACCGGATTAATTTTATAAGAAACTGTTAGATGAATATAGGAATTGTTTGTTACCCCACCTTTGGAGGCAGCGGTGTTGTTGCCACGGAATTGGCCAAGGGATTGGCCAAGCGCGATCATAATGTTCATATGTTAAGTTATGCGCGTCCGGCTCGTTTAGATACGTTTCGGACGAACATATCGTATCACGAAGTGAACATGAATACCTATCCGTTGTTTGAATATCCACCATATGATCTGGCGCTGGCAAATCAGATGGCTAGCCTTATTGAATATGAAAAGATTGATATTTTGCACGTGCATTATGCGATACCACATGCTACCAGCGCATACTTAGCGAAGCAGATATTAGGAGAAAAGGCAGAGCATGTTCCGCTGATCACAACATTGCACGGCACCGATATTACTATCGTGGGAAGCGATCCCAGTTATAAGAATGTGGTTGACTTTTCAATTAATCAGAGTGATGGCGTTACGGCGGTTTCGGAATATTTGCGCGATGAAACGTACGAACGTTTTGATATCAAGAAAGATATCAAGGTGATACCTAATTTTATTGATCTGGATCGCTTTCAAAAATCCGATCAAACCCACTTCAAAAAAGCCATTTGTCCGAATGATGAAAAGGTGGTAGTTCACGTCTCTAATTTTAGAGAAGTGAAGCGGGTGCCGGAAGTAGTGAGTGTGTTTGCACGGATTTTGGAGAATGGCATTGAAGCAAAGCTACTCTTGGTTGGTGACGGGCCCGATCGGCAGCGTGCTGAACAGCGGTGTCGCGAGCTGGGGATGTGTGACGAGGTTCGTTTTCTTGGCAAGCAGGATCAGGTGGAGGATATTTTGTCGATAGCTGATCTGTTTTTGATTCCGTCCGGATCAGAAACGTTTGGACTGGCTGCCCTTGAAGCGATGAGCTGCAGTGTACCGGTAATCAGTTCCAATATAGGGGGATTACCTGAAGTGAATATCCATGGGGAAACAGGGTATTTATGTGATCTTGATGACATTGATTGCATGGGCGAATATGCCGTTAAGATTTTATCGGATGAGTCTTTACACCAAGAGCTTGCCCAAAATGCCCGAAAGCAGGCTGAAACATTTGAGATGAGTAAGATTATCAGCCAATACGAGGAGTATTACAAAGAGTGTAAAAAACAGATGCCGCAGTCTAGTAAGATGGGTTAACTTCTTCATTTCTATAATCTGCATAATTTCTTGTTAATAAATATTTAACCATGACTGATTCCCGGGTCTCATTGCGTGCCATTGGGTTTATTGTTTTTGGTGCCGCAATGGTAAGCTTTACCTCTGTGTTGGTGGAGTTGGCTAATGTTGGACCAACGGTTTCTGCTTTTTATCGGATGCTCTTTGGCGGACTTATTTTGCTGGGTGTAACGGTTATTAGAAAGGATCGCTTATGGTTTGGGATAAAAAGTCTGGCCATTCCGTTTATTTGTGCTCTTCTGTTCAGCATGGATCTGTTTTTCTGGCATCGGAGTATTAATTTTGTGGGGCCGGGACTGGCTACCATACTTGGTAATATGCAGGTATTTTTTGTAGCTATACTGGCCGTTATCTTTCTAAAAGAAAAACTTGGTTGGCGTCTGCTGGTTGCTATTCCTTTCGCAGTCATCGGGCTGTTCATGATTGTCAGAACGGGATGGGGAGAGCAAGGGGGTGCCGTAGAGATGGGCGTATTTTACGGATTACTTACGGCACTTACATACGCACTTTATATTCTTACGCTACGTAAATCCCAGTCAGCTGGATATGAACTTCGCTTTTCATTGATTGCTAACATGATGTGGATTAGCCTGATGTCGGCAGCTATTTTGGGGATAACGGTTGTGATTGAACCCGGCGCACAATTTAACATACCGGACCTGCAGACTTGGGCAGCTTTAATTGGACTTGGCATTATGGGTCAGGTTCTTGGATGGGTTTCTATTTCCAAGGGGTTGCCACAGGTAAATGCCTCGGTAGCCGGCTTGGCACTACTGCTACAGCCGGCACTGGCTTTTGGATGGGATATTCTCTTTTTCGATCGTCCGACTACTACGCTCGAATATGTCGGTGCTGCAATTGTGTTGGCTGCTATTTATCTGGGAGCAACTAAAAACAAAAAGTGAGCAAAACAATATATTATTTGTAGTAGATGAATTATCCGCTTCTCATTTGCTTGAATTTAATGTGGGGAGCAGTGTGGCGGTTCTGGTAACCGTGTATTGAAATAGCAATAAATAAGATTGCGGATACTGTGATAGCTGCTATTACTATTGATTGATGTATACTCCAATTTGCAACTGCGATGGCTACGAGTGCCCAGATGCCTACTGCCGCAAACTCACGCATGTTACGAGTAATAATCATCATTAAGTTGATCAGGCCCGCGGCAATAATCATGATGATAGCCCAACTTGTATCACTGAGGCCCCAACCATTCCAACCTATTTTTGTTAGATAAGCTGAGATATTTGCAATAGTAGCTACGGTGACCCATCCCGAGTAAAAGCAGAACGGCCACCAAAGCAGGACAATTTTTGGAAAAGGCGCATCCCAGCGTTCCATGTTGGTATTGACGACAATCTTTATCAATGAAAACAATAGAACAGTTATCAGAACAACGGATAGTCCGATATAGTCTTGTACCCAGGCGATAATCCACAGACTGTTAGCAATACAACTAATTACAAACCACCAGCCTATTTGCAGGACAAAATCGTCGTTATTGACATTTTTGAAAAGGCTCCGAGCCTGGTAAATAACAAACCCTGCAAGCATGAAGTAAATCACACCCCATATGGAAAATGCGTAGCCGGCTGGTGTAAACAAATTTTCATATCGGGCTGAAATATCACCTATAGTCTGACCATTGATGAGTCCGGCACCAGCCAAGTAATTTAAGAAGATGGTAATAATAAAGGATATGATGTTAGTGATTTGCAGTATTTTCTGCATGATGGTCAGCTGTATTTTTGTAGAATACTTTGACAACAAAACCGATTTGTTACACTGGCTGTTCCGTTAAATAAAAAACCCCGTCAGAGTTAATTACTCTGACAGGGTTAGAGTATTCTAAACTACTAATCGGTTTATGAGGCAGGTGCCAATACTTTCGAGACCTCTTCGGCTGCTTCTTTAAGCAGAACAGCAGAGATCACATTCAAGTCTGAGTTGTCGATGATCTCTTTTGCTTCTTCGGCATTGGTACCCTGCAAGCGAACAATGATGGGTACATCTTCCACTTTTTCAGCAATTTCAGGATCTTTGACTGCCTCAATGACTCCGTTTGCTACGCGGTCACAGCGGACAATTCCGCCAAAGATGTTGATGAGAATTGCTTTGACATTTTTGTCTTCAAGAATGATGCGAAAGCCATTTTTGACGGTTTCAACATTGGCGCTACCTCCTACATCTAAAAAGTTGGCTGGCTCGCCACCGGAAAGTTTAATGATATCCATGGTAGCCATGGCAAGACCGGCACCGTTTACCATACAGCCCACATTTCCATCAAGCTTAATATAACTGAGACCGTATTCGGAGGCTTCGAGCTCAACAGGATTTTCTTCTGATTTATCACGTAGTTCTTCAATGTCGGGATGACGGAAGAGCGCATTGTCGTCGAAAGTCATCTTGGCATCAAGCGCCATCACATCGCCACTTGGAGTAAGAACCAGCGGGTTAATTTCTACCATATTGGCGTCTGTTTCCAGATAGCAGTTGTACAGCGCCATGATAAACTTCACAGCTTTTTTGAAGGCATCGCCTTCCAAGCCGAGTGCAAAAGCTAAGTGTCGAGCTTGATTGTGCTGTAGATCCATCCCCGGCTCAACCCATTCTTTGACAATTTTTTCAGGGGTTTCTTCGGCAACGGTTTCAATATCCATACCGCCTTCGGTAGAAACCATGATGACGTTTTTACTTTTTGCGCGGTCGAGCAGAATGCCGAGATAAAATTCCTGTTCAATATCTACACCGTCGGTAACATAAATGCGCTGTACCTTCTGTCCTTCTTCACCGGTTTGCTTGGTAACCAGTACGTCGCCAAGCAGCGATTCGGCCGCATCGCGCACCTCATCGATCGTTTTACAGAGAATTACGCCGCTCACACCGCTGTTTTTGGTTTTTCCTTTACCTCGCCCACCGGCATGAATTTGGGCCTTAACAACAAAGAGAGATGATCCATTTTCTTTCATCTCTTTAGCAGCATCAACTGCTTCGTCAACTGAATCAGTTGCTACCCCGGCTGGAACGGCAACATTATATTCTTTTAAAAGTTCTTTCGCTTGATACTCATGAATTTTCATAACAACAATCGTATAGTTAGTAATTACCTCAGTTTAGCTCGTCAAAATAGGATATTGTGAACATCCCTAAATACCGTATCAAAATTGAGCGGTTAATATAACAAATGAATGGCAAGAATTTTAGGGCTTTGGATTTAAATATTTTACCAACTAGGAAAAGTATGTATTCTCTATCTCTGATTTTAAGTGGCCAGGATTCTTTAGTAACTTTTTGCGATCTTGAATGTATGAGTCTACTTTGCTTACTCACAGGGAAAACAAAATTGGATTTTAAGGCATTTTAAACAGTCTATATTACTATGAAAAAATTATCGAAAGCTATTTTAGCATTATTAATGATGATCATCTTACCAGTTATGATAACTTTTGGGCAACAGATTATTAATGAAGAGGCTGAGCCCAAAATTATTACAGACGGGTATGAGTTTACGGAAGGTCCGCTCTGGCATGATTCCGGATATTTACTGTTTAGTGATATTCCGGCTAACACTATTTACAAATGGACGCCTGCTGAAGGGGCTGTCATATATTTAAAACCCAGTGGTCATTCTAATGGTCTCACTTTCGATGGGGATGGAAACTTGTTACTGGCGCAGCATGATGGTCTTGTCTCACGATTAACAAAGGATACAGAGCTTACCGTAGTAGCTGATAGTTATAATGGTAAACGGCTCAATAGTCCCAATGATCTGACCGTGAAGTCGGATGGTTCGATCTATTTTACGGATCCATCTTTCGGCGTTTCAGACGAAGATAAAGAGCTGGATTTTAACGGAGTGTATCGCTATTCCCGGGAGGATGGGTTACAGTTGCTCATTGATGATTTTGATCTACCGAACGGGATTGTCTTTTCACCGGATGAATCCCGATTGTACGTCAATGATACTCGTCATAATCATATCCGTGCTTTTGATGTAAATAACGATGGATCGTTATCAAATGGAAAAATATTTGCTAAAATGGAGTCGAATGCGGAGGGTGCGGCCGATGGAATGAAAGTTGATACGGATGGTAATTTGTATTCTACAGGTCCGGGAGGCTTGTGGGTTTTTTCTCCCGAGGGCAAAGTACTACAACAAGTTGAAACTCCTGATCGAATTACGAATTTGGCATGGGGAGGTTCTGATGGGTCCACATTGTTTTTGACCGCACCTAATGCGGTTTATAAGCTTGAGACCAATAGGAATGGCGTACGATAAAGGCGATTATTTATAAACAGACTGGTTCTTGGGACAAAAAACCAACTGGGCTAATTTGTTGTAATAGAAGGGGATATTATTGATGAATATTAATTTTCAATTTTCTCAAATTGCTCCCGTCTTTTTCCATCAGATAAATTTCTGACTTTCCACTTCGGTCAGAACTAAAAACGATTTCATCACCATCCGGAGACCATGAGGCATAATGATCTTTCCCGGGGTGTCCGGTTAATCGTTTTAGATCTGTACCATCTGCTTGTATGGTAAAGATATCAAAGCTGCCAAAACGGTTTGATGAAAATACAAGATATTTGCCATCCGGAGACCACTGCGGACCAAGGTCAAAATGGGGATCCGTAGTAAGTTGTTTGGTATCTGATCCGTCCGCATCCATCACATAAATATCAAAGTTTTTGTTTCGATCTGAGGCAAAAGCAATTTTTTCTACATCGGGTGACCATATAGGGTCAACCTCATAAGAATGTGGGGAGTAGGTGAGCCGGGTTTGATTGCGGCCGTCGGGACGCATCTTATAGATTTCCAGGTTACCATCTCGATCGGAAAGAAAAAGAATATGTCGACCATCTGGCGAAAAGAACGGATATACGTCGGTTTCTTCATTGTTGGTTAGCTTGCGGATGTGGTTACCCCGGTAATCGCGCAAATAAATATCCATGTCGCCATCCTCACTTGAATGATATACAATATTTCGACTATCGGGAGACCATGAGGGCATATCAACATCTCGTGCCGAATTTATGGGAAAATCTTTTTCCTGTTGGTCCTCATCTTTATACTTCAGATCATAATAATGCTGACGTTCACGCTCCGAAAAATAAGCCAAACGCTTGCCGTTGGGGGCCCACGAAGGATAATAGTCATTGGCAGGGTGATGGCTCATATTTTGAACTTCTCCACTGCTTAAATTAACTACATAAACGTCAAAATTATCATTAATCGCGGCAGCGAAAGCAATTTCGTTACCGGTGGGTGACCAATAGGGATGGATATTTCCGGCAGAGTCCGGAGTGGTTAGCTGAGCTAAAGCAAAACTATTGAAAAATAATAGTGCGCTTAAAAGCAGAAGAAAGCGTTTCATCACTCTCACTTTTTTAGTAACGGTTAAAATAACATTACTAAAAAATGTTGTTTAAAGCATGAAAAGTTATATATGTGCTACAATTAGCTTGGTAAGGTATTGATAACTTGTCCAATATTATCGAAAGTTGAAATATCGTGATTTCTCAGCCATTGTTTGTCTTGGTCGGGTTCATGGCGTGATCGGATAAAGAAAGGAATAATATCCAAGTCGATGGCTGGTTTCAGGTCGGTGACTTTGTCCCCTGCCATGTATGACCTACTAAAATCAATGTCATGCTTGGCTGCAGCTTTTTTGAACATACCCGTACCGGGCTTGCGGTCTTCAGGAGCATATTTCTCGTTGAGATCATGCTCGGGATGATGTGGTGCATAAAGCCAGTCATCTATATATAAGCCTTTTTTAGCCAGCCTTTCATCAACCCAGTGGTGCAGATGTTGTACATCTCGCTCGGTATATCGGTTTCGGGCAATGCCAGACTGATTTGTTACTACAATAATTTTAAAGTCCTGCTCCTTCATCCATCGCAAAGCGTCTAAAGCCCCGTTGCACCACGTCCATTCTTGCGGCTTATGCACATAATTGTAATCCACATTCAACGTACCATCCCGGTCAAGGAAAAAAGCTTTGTTCATTATATCTGAGCTTGTTTTTCATTGTTATGACGAGAGAAAATAAGGATTCCCTCGCCGTTATTCGAGATGTTATGGAAGATAAGAGCGGAACAAAAGTGTTGGGTTCGGATATGAATGAGAGCAAGGAACGAAAATATTATTTAATAAAGTGAGGAGTTTATTATGGAATTATCTAAAATGAAGTTCAATCCATCCCGTCTCTTTACTATTGGGTTATCCTTAATAGTTGCGGGTGTTTTGGCTATTGCGTGCAGTGATATCAGCTCAAATGTAGAAACTAGCGAGGCCGCAGATGGAAAAGCACATATGGAAGTAACACTTACTGATGCCCCCGGTGATTATCAGCAGGTTAATATTGACGTACAGGGGTTAAGAATTCACTATACGCCTGCAGAGAGTGATACGGCCGAAAGTGATACTACTGATAGTGATAATAATGGTGAATGGATTGATTTACCTGTTGAGCCAATGAACGTAAATCTGTTAGAGCTTACAAATGGTGTTGATACGTTACTGGCAGAGGTGGATTTGGATCCGGGACATTACAGAGAGCTTCGCCTGATTCTTGGAAATGATAACACCGTAATGGTTGACAGCACTATCAGCAATCTTAAAGTACCGAGCGGACAGCAGTCTGGTTATAAGATTAAATTTGAGACCGACCTTGAAGCGGGTGATGAGCTGGATGTTGTTGTCGACTTTGATGCCGGTCGTTCTGTACACAAGGCTGGGAAAAGTGGCAAGTATATCCTGAAACCCGTTCTTAAAGCTTTTGTTGAAGAAGGTGAGGAAGTTGAAGTAGGATCGATTGCAGGCAGTGTGGATCCGGCAGAGGCAGCTCCCAATGTGTATGCTATCATGGATGATGATACTGCAGCAACTACACAGGCCGATGAAGAGGGCAGTTTCCTACTGCAGGGATTGGAAGATGGTCAATATGATGTAAGTATTGAACCGACCATTGAGCAATACGCGGACACAACAATTAATGATGTGATGGTTGAAGAGGATAAACAAACAAACTTGGGTACTATCACGCTGGATGAAACCGAATAAATAAAAGAATAATTTTACTTTGGACTGTAAGCCCGGCTGCTTGTAAGTGGTCGGGCTTTCTTATTAAATCTATTAGTCTTTTGGCGTTGTTTTGTCTGCAGCTTGATAAAAGTCATAGGAAATTTGTCCGGTTGTTAATAACAGACTATCTTCTTGCGTAGTATTGAGTTCGTAATAAGCATTGACTACATTCTTTCTTCTTTTGGATTGAATAAAAGACCGAGTGAGGATCAACGTTTGAATACAACAAAAATAATGTCGGCCGAAGATTTGAATCGCACTTACCTGCGATTTGCCCATCAGTTTTTAGAGCCGCATGACGATCCTAATCAATTGGCCATTATCGGTATGCAAACGCGGGGAGTGCATATGGGTAGGCGGATTTTGCAACACATCGAAGAAAAGTTTGAGTATGATATCGATTTTGGAGTGCTTGACGTCACCTTTTATCGTGATGATTTTCGAACGAAGCTAAAGATGCCGGAGGTGAAAGTAACGGAAATTCCTTTCGATCTATACGACCGCGATGTAGTATTGGTGGATGACGTTCTCTACACTGGCCGAACGGTTCGTTCGGCTATGGATGCCTTGATGGATTACGGACGTCCGCGCAGTATAAAATTTTGCTGTATGGTTGATCGGGGACACCGTGAACTGCCCATTTGTGCCGACTATGTAGGTACAAAGCTTCCCACACATGTTCAGGAAGAAGTGCGCGTAAGGGTTAAAGCTTTGGATGATGAAGATGCAGTTTATGTAGCAGAAAATGCCGACGAGGAGGTTGAGTAGATGACTGAAGATATTGAGCTGCAGGATAGCGATCATGAATTCACCCACAAACATCTTTTGGGGCTGGCAGACTATTCCAAAGAAGATATTTTATATGTCTTGGAGCAGGCCAAATATTTTCGAGAGATTTTGGATCGTCCCGTCCCCAAAGTGCCAACACTTCGTGATAAGACGATCGTGAATCTGTTTTATGAAGATAGTACTCGGACACGCCTTTCTTTTGAGTTGGCTCAAAAGCGTATGGGGGCTGATGTGGTTAACTTTTCTAAGGGATCTTCGAGCGTGAAAAAAGGGGAATCGCTAAAAGATACCATTCGTAATATCAGTTCCATGAAAATTGATATGGTGGTAACACGTCACGAAAGTCCCGGTGTGCCCCACTTTTTGACGCGTTGCGTAGATGCCGCTATTATCAATGCGGGAGACGGTGCACACGAACACCCTACGCAAGCCCTGCTTGATATGTTTACCATGAAGCAGGTCCATTCCGATCTAACAGAAAAGAATATTGCAATCATTGGGGATATTGCACACAGTCGCGTAGTACGATCAAATGTTCTTGGATTATTGAAATTGGGAGCTAATGTTACGGTTTGTGGACCCAAAACGATGATGCCAGCCTATGTTCATGAACTGGGTGCTGAGGTGTCCCACAATATAGATGAAGTTCTTGGTTGGTGTGATATTGCAATGGCACTTCGTATCCAGCTGGAGCGGCAGGAAGATGGTACCGAACTCTTCCCCAGTATTCGCGAATACCATCAGCTCTTTGGTATTACGATGAAACATCTCGAAAAATATCCCGACTTTACCATAATGCACCCCGGACCGGTGAATCGCGGAGTGGAGATGGAAAGCGAGGTGGCGGACAGCGACCGATCGATTATTTTAAGCCAAGTTACTAATGGCGTGGCTGTTAGGATGGCTATTTTATATCTGCTGAGTGGCGGTTCAAGAGTGTAGGATCGTTTTTATATATTAGGTTTAGGGTTCTTCCAAGTTAAAATGTGCTTTAGGGTTAAAACATCAAATTTATGGAACAGGAAATTGATCGTGTAGATCATCTTGCCTCATTTGCATTGGACTATAGCTCGTATCACCAAGAGCTAAGCCCATTCGTCAAATTGGCTCAGGAAATTACCGATTCTCCGGTATGTGAAATAAATATTATTGATGCGTACAACCAATGGACGATTGCCCGAACCGAGGAGGAGCTGAAGGTCATTCCGCGCGAAGAAAGTGTTTGTATGGATACTATTCAGGAAAGTAAGCCCTACGAAGTAAGGGACCTAAAAGGTCATACTCGATATAGCAATCGTAGTTATGTCGCGGGGGAGCCCTATTTCAGGTATTATTGCGGGGTTCAATTAACCACCGATGAAGATATAAATATCGGTTCTATTTGTGTATTAGACCAGGAAACAAAGGAGATTACGAACCAACAAAAAGAGCAGCTAGAATATCTGGCCGATCTTGTTGTACAGTATCTTCAGAAGGATAGGTTGGTTCACCAGTCAAATAGAAAGGTGCACAAAATGGAGGAGCGATTTCGAACATTAAATCATGATATCCGAAATCCTATCAATGGTATAGTAGGTATCGTTGATTTACTAATGACTGATGAGGGAGATGAACAGATAGAAGTTTCAACGGATGACCTGCAAATGATTAAAGATTGTGCAAATGCCATTGTGGGGGAAATTGACAGGGTGCTATCAACGGATGAACAGGAGGGAGTGGTTGATGGAGTTGATAAGAAACCATTGAAGAACGTTTTTGAACAGGTTCAAAAGCTAAATATACCGTCAGCAAAAAGGAAAGATATAAACTTTCGGATTGAGCGAAAAGATGATGCTGATTACTATATTTCTCCTTACTCCGCGAAACAGTTAGTGCAAATCATAAATAACCTTGTGGCCAATGGTATAAAATTTACTGGCAATGAGGGGACGATTAAGGTTATATATACGACTGAAGAAGTTGAAGAACAATCGTTATTAAAAATTATGGTTGAGGATGATGGTATAGGTATGGATGAGGATAAGGTTGAGAGCTTTAATAGTGGGGAGAAAGTTTTTGGTTCATCAGGAACTGAAGGAGAAGAGAGTTTTGGGATCGGGTTACATCATGTGCGGAGAATGGTTGCTGAGTTAGATGGAAACATATCAGTGGAAAGCAATCCCGGAGAAGGTACACAATTTACAGTAACCATTGCGATTAAGCATCTATAAATTACTCTTTGAACCCTTTTCGAGTCATTTTACCCCAGCTTTTTTTGCCTTTAAAGAAGTCTATCAGTCCTTTGAGCTGCCACCATGCGTGGATTTGTCGATATCCCAGATTTTCAAGGAAAGAGTATAAACTCAAAATGGCCACGTCTTTAAAACTATCATATGTTTTGAATACAATCTCTTCAGTTAAAATAGCAATGAGTGAAACCACCATCCCATAAATGATAGATACAGCCAGAAAGAGCAGAATAAAGGTAAGATTAAAATAGGCTGGCAGTGAAATTACAATAATCAGGTAAATGTAGCTCAGGATATTGACAATGGGACCAAGAAGTTCAAAAAATAGGAAAAACGGCATTACAAACATTCCGATATGACTATAAGAGGGGTTAAAAAGCATGTATTTGTGTCTCCAAAGCGAATCAGCCAAGCCTCGATGCCATCGGTTGCGCTGGTTGCGTAAGCTCTTATAGTCAGTAGGTACTTCTGTCCAACAGATGGGTTCGGGAAGAAAGCGGATTTGATAATCCTCATTATTCCGAAGATGGTAGCTATGCAGGCGGACGATCAGCTCAATATCTTCGCCAACCGTATTTGTTAAGTACCCTCCTACTTTGATAACCGCTTGGCGATCAAAAATACCAAATGCTCCTGATACGATAAGCAGACTCTTAAAGTAGTCCCATCCAACACGTCCAAATAAAAAAGCGCGAATATATTCAGCTGATTGCAGTCGAGCCCAGAAATTTTTTGGGGTGTGAATCTTCTGAATTTCTCGATTCTCGATCTTGCAACCATTAATAACCCGAACAACGCCACCGGCTGCAATGGTATTTTTATGTTCTATAAATGTTTGAATGAGTTTTTTCAGAACATCCTGCTCAAGGATGGAATCCGCATCGATTGAGCAAACCAAATCAGTTTCGGCAATATTTATGCCGGCATTGAGAGCATCTGCTTTGCCACCGTTTTTCTTATCTACGACGGTAAGCATAGAAGTGTCTGGGGAGCGATAGATGTTCCGTATTTGCTGATGTTCGATCTGTTCTTCAAAGTAAATGTCCGTTTCAGTCAGATCAAAATGGTCAATAAGTCGTTGCAGTGTATCATCGGCGCTTCCGTCATTGACGACAATGATGTGGTATTCGGGATATTCCAGCTTCAGTAACGATTCCACTGATTCAACAATATTGTCCGCCTCGTTATAGGCAGGTACGAGTATGCTTATTGATTTAAAAAGCTCCGTTTTAAAAAGGGCATCTGCTTTTACGACACTGCGGTGCAGCATTTGTTTTCGGACATAGATAAGAGCCCCGACGACCAATGCTAAGTAAACGGTATTAATAGTAAAAAAATAGCCTATGATGAACTGCTCAGCAATATTGAAAAATGAAAAGCTATCAAGCATAGGGTTTATTGAGTCGGTGAGTTAGGGCTATTTTAATCCCTGATGTAATATCTAATATGTTATCCAAACGAGGATCAAGTTCTTCTTGTGACTTCTGTGTAAGAGCAATCTCTTTAAGTGATTTTTGGGTTTCTTTAATAAATTTAGTCAGCAATTCTATACGCTCCTCTCCTTTCGTCATGAATTCATAGATAATGGCTTTCCGAACTGGAAATTCAACTTTTAACAGATGCTGTAGTAAGAAAGATAAATTTTCTTTATCTGCAAAAATGCTGAGCGTTTTTACGCTGGCTAACCGAATGGGCGTGTTGTTCTCCTTTTCCCAATAATTTCTGATCGTAGAAGCGGCTTCGGTATAATATAATTCACCAAGAGCTGTAATAAGCCCTCGAATAAGAGAAAAATTTTTGGGGCTAAAATGAACCCGATTTAGATACTGATACAAAAATTCATCACATTCATAAAATTGCTGATATCCCATATATCGGACAATAATATTTTTAATGTCGGGGTCTATTTTTTTCAACAGCAAGTCTTTGAGTGCTTCTCCAACTTGTTCGCGGTCTTCAGCCAATCCTGTATCAAAAATATGAAGGAGCTCGGCCACCATAAGCTCTGAGATATCAGTTCGTTTGAAGAATCGTAATAATGCCTTCTTTCGTATTGACCAGTCCTCAGCCGATTGCAGAGCCTTGGTAGCAGCAAAGGCCAATTTCAAGTTGTTTGATTTGCTTATCGTGACAAGCTTGGCCAAAATGCGGTTGTCAATATTGCCACTGTTTTGAAAATAGACACATGCGTAGATTTTGGAATCCGTAGAAAATTCAAACAGCTTTTTTTGATAGAAGGAGGTAAAAACGCGGTGCTCTATAAGATCAGCAAGTCGCTCGCGTTCCGTGCCATCCAGGATGTCGTCAAGCTCATTTAGCAGCTTGATAAAAAATGAATAATCCTTTGATCGTTTGCTTATTTTTTTGATGATATCATCTGCACTTAGCATTGGATCGGATTCTTCCGTATAGTCTAAGATCAGGGAAAAAAAGTAATCACGGAATTTTTGCTCATAGCTGTTCCAGTACTGTTGTTTCTTCCGGGTCCAAAAAGTATATCCCAGTAAAAAAAGGAATAGGAGAGCCAAAAAGATCGTCAGCCCGATCAGCGACTGTAAGGCGATATCAAAATTAAACATGCCACAATATACGCCCTAAGCAGCTTTTGTCAATAACTTTCGGATACGAGCCGCAAATTCCTTGGGTTGAAAGGGTTTGGTAATATATTCATCAGCAGTAAGGTCAAAGCCACGTTCAATATCTTCTGACCGCGATTTTGCTGAAACCAATACTACTTTTGTCTGGTCAAATATTTGATCTTCACGAACTTTTTTAAGGATTTCAAATCCATTCATTCCGGGCAGCATTAAGTCTAAAATGATCAGACAAGGAATGTGTTCCCGGGCATACTCAAGAGCTTCAATTCCATTTGCTTTTGTTGCAATTTCATAGTCAAACTCTTTTGAGACGAGTCTGCTAATTAGTTTTCTGCTGAGGTCATCATCATCCACGATAAGAATTTCATTTTTGGGTGTAGATGATTGTGAAGCTCCTGTATTTTTATCCACAGAACTTTTAGTCCCCTTAGCCAGATTGTGATATGAACTCATTTGATTCATAACTGCCTCCTATTTTGCCGTTGAAACCTAATATGGCAGTTTCCTATTTATGCTAACTAAGAAAGTATAATGATTTATATTAAAAAATCTTAATATTCTTTTTAGTATTTGTATCTTGGAAGGTCCTATATGATGAGTAACCTTTTAATTCTTAGAAATATGTGGAAGTCCACGCAGGGATGAACAAAACTACAGCTCCAAACATTTTTTACTTACCTCAGGTACTAAAGTTATTTGCTTTTACTTTGGGTATACTTCTCTTGGGCAGGGGTTATGAAATGATGCTTGGGACCTGGAACTTTGGTAGTGGATTTATAGACCTCTCGTATGCTTGGGCTTCAGTGGTTAGAGATTTTCAATTTGGAGTAATATTAACTCCTACTGTACTTCTTTTCTCACTGGGTATTAAAAAAAATCAGCAACCAAGATTGGCAGATCGGGTGACAGCTCATCTTATTGTACTGATAGGGATTCTAAACACTTTACTGATATCTTATTTTGGAGCAACGAAAATTCCGTTGGGAGCGGAGTTTTGGGCCTATTCATTGACCGAAATGACCACTACAGTTCTCGCAGCCGAGCAGGTGACAGTAGCCGGTATTGGTGTTATTATAGCCGCTTATGTGCTGGTGTATCTATTAGTCAGGAAACTACAATCAGTGCATATTTTTGAGAAGAATCGACCAAACTTGGTTTATAGTAGCTTGGGTGGAGTTGCAGCCTTTTTTGTGGTTTCATTATTTGTGACAAGCGTTAATGCTACGCCAGCCCAGCAGGAAAAGTATGCTAATAAGCTGTCGTACTTTATTAGCCAGAGTGTAAAGACCGTCGATTGGGGTGGAGAGAGATCGTCAAATTTTGATTCGGAAGAATATCCATTACTACAGACAGCTAACTATGAGGAAGATGTGCTGGGACCTTTTTTTAAAGAGTTTGAGAGTCCACCTAATATCGTATTTCTGTTGGTAGAAAGTTTGGGGGGAGAATTTATCGGACCATCCGGCCAGTGGACTGGTTTTGCCCCTTATCTGGATTCCCTATCACAAGAGGGGCTTTATTGGGAAAATGGCCTCAGTCTTTCAGGCCGAACATTCGGAATGGTACCGTCACTATTGGGATCGCTTCCGTTTGGGCGGCATGGGTTTATGGAGCTTGGTCCCGATTATCCTAATCACCAATCGCTTATTAGTATTCTTGACGAGCAAGGCTATTATACAGCGTTTTATAGCGGCTATGACACCTATTTTGACGGTCTCGATTTCTTTCTGGAGTATCACGGAACCGACTATGTGTTAAATAAGCAAAGTTTGGAAAAGTTAACCCCGGAGTCTAAAAGCCAAGCGAACTACTGGGGCATTGATGATAAAACCATGCTGGGGTTTACGGCCGAATTGTTGGATACCGCCAACACCTTTCCACGACTCGAGATTTATCACACCCTGCAAAGTCATTCCCCATTTACGGTTCCCAATGCAGAAAAATACAAGCAGGAGTTCACAAGTCGTCTTGAGACCTTGGGGCTTTCCCCAAACCAGAAAGAATCCTACAGGCAGTATCAAAATGAGTTAACCACGTTGTTATTTGCTGATCAAGCGGTTAGGGATTTTATGAATTCGTATCGGGACCAATCCCAATTTGAAAATACCATTTTTGTAATCACAGGTGATCATTGGCTTATTCCGGTCCCGCAAACAACGGCAATCTCACGATACCATGTGCCTATTATCATGTATTCACCCAAGCTAAAAAAGCCGGTTCACTTTAAGTCGGTGAATACACATGCCGAAATTACGCCGTCGCTTGTGGCGATGTTAGATCAAAAAACGGAGTTGGAGATGTCCGAACAGGTACACTGGATAAGTGGATTGCTGGATACGACTAAAATCTTTCAGAGTAAGCAGTCGGTACCGTTTATGCGTAATAAAAATCGTATTTCGGACTATCTGGATGTCAAGTATTACCTATTCGGGGATGAGCTTTATACGCTCAAGGAAAATCTTTTGCTAAGTCGTAGCGATGATCCTCAGGCAAAAAAGCAGTTGAAAGAAAAGCTGAATAGATTTAAGTCGTTAAATAGTTTTGTAGTAGAAAGCAATCGATTGTATCCCAAACAAAATGATAATGTAGGTTCATTGGAGAAATACGCGTTTTTATCTGAATATGATACGTTGTTTGCACAATTGGATTCGTTGGAGCTAACAATTGACGAGCAGTTTCAGCGAGCACGACAGCGGGCTTTTGAAGGTGATTATAAAGCGGCTCGCGCTATTGCAAAACGGATATTGTTGCAAACTCCCGAATATCACGATGTGCGAATCTTGGTCGGGAGAACGAATGCCTGGCAGGGAAATTATGAACAGGCAGAGAGCTATTTTAAAAAGGTTTTAGAAGAAGATCCAACGTACAAGGATGCCTATATCGCTTATGCGGATAATGAGATTTGGCAGGGTGATTATGAAACAGCATTATGGGTAGTTGACCAAGGACTCGAACATCACTCCAAAGATAAGTCATTGTTAGAACGGAAAGTGAAAATTCTTGGTCAGTTAGGAAGGCGAAGTAAGGCTCAGAAGACATACGAAGAGCTTGAGAAGTTGGATGCTGACTATAAGGAACTACCGAAATTAAGGAAATATATTGGTAAATAATCTATGCCCTTGTGATGGCTATAACAATTGATTCAATCATGAAAAAAATACTGACGATTTGTATAGGGCTTTTATTCATTGGGAATGTCACGGTTATGGCACAAAGTATGGACCATCTTTCTGTCGATGAATTATATGAAAAAGCTCGTACCGAGGCTTTTGACAATGGTGACTATGAAACGGCCCGGACGTACGCATATGAAGCGTTGGAGCGAAGCCCGAATTATCACGGCATCCGAATTTTTATAGCGCGACTGTACAGCTGGGAAAGCAACTATAAAAAGGCTGAGAAGGAATTGAGATATGTGCTGGAAAGAGATCCCCCAAATCGTAGGGCATTAAAGGCCCTGGCCGATACGCAAAGATGGTCAGGAGAAATGAATGCGGCCCTGGAAACAGTAAACCAGGGATTGAAGTATCATTCCGACAACACAGAATTTATGTTGCTAAAAGCGTCTGTTCTTTATGCAATGGAAAACTATGAAGGGGCGGAACAGGTCTATGAGGATATACTTGCAGATGATTCCAGTAATCGAAAGGCGCGGGAGGGATTAAGGGATGCGCAGCTGCAGCAGATGAAGTATCGGGCAACAATTTCTTATCGCTATGATCGATTTCGAGCCATTTTTGATCCTTGGCATTTTACACAATTCGGATTAACCCGGCAGACCGCTATAGGTTCTATAACCGGCCGAGTTGAATATGCCCGAAGGTTTGGGTCGGATGGGGTGCAGTTTAACATGGATGCCTATCCATCAATAGCAAAGGGACTTTATGCTTATATAAGCGGTGGGTATTCACAGTCTTCCATTTATCCGGACTATAGGTTTGGGCTTTCGCTTTATAAGTCGTTGCCGTCGGCTTTTGAGCTCGAGGTCGGTATGCGGTATTTGGATTTTGGAACCTCCCAAACTGATATTTATACCGTATCGCTCACAAAGTATTTGGGAAGTTATCTTTTTACTGCCCGTACTTACCTGGTGCCCTCATCGGGAGGAACATCAAAGTCCTTGAATATGGTAACGCGTCGTTATTTTGAAACCGCAGAAACGTATGTGAGTCTAAATGGTGGTTATGGTTCAGCACCAACAGAGATAGAGTTTTCCAATGATGTTGCGGCATTAGACTCTTGGTCCATAAGCATGGATGGTCAGTATGCTTTGTCCGAAACTTGGTTTATAGGGGGTAATGTGGGATTTGATTCTTCCGAATATCCAAATTTTACAAGGGAGCGCTTTAGCGCAAAAGCAAATATCTCCTACCGATTTTAACAACTATTCGCCTTTAATATCTGCGGCCGCAACCTTGGGATCTGATCTTTTTTTCCATCGGGCCAATACAATTCCTGATACTACCAGTGCGGAGCCGGTATATTGGAGGAAAGTTAGTTGTTCATTGAGTAACACAATCCCAAAGAACAGTCCCATGACAGGCACAAGGTTTTGGTAGGTTGCCGTGTGGACAGCTCCAACCGTCTGTAGACCATAGTTCCAGATGAGATATGCTACTCCTATTGATAACAGTCCACTGTACACAACTCCGCCATAAGCTGCTGCCGAAATTTGTGTCCACTGAAGATGTAGAATATTCGGTAACCCAATCAAAAAAAGAACAATTGCGCCAATGGTGGCCATAATAGCCGAAAATTGAATAGGTGTATAGCGTGTTAGAAATGATTTGGAGAGGATTGTGTAGCCGCCCCAGACAATGGCAGCGCCAATAATAATCAGGTCTCCCAGAAAAGTGTCAGAGCTAAATGAGAACGTATTATTACCTCCGGAAATAATAAAGGTGATACCGGCAAAGGCAGCTACAACACCGAGTGCTTTGAAGATATTCATCTGCTCAAGGTTAAAGATATGACTGATGAGAGCGACCCAGATGGGGATGGTCCCCAGCATAACAGAAGCATTCGCCGCGTAGGTATAGTCAATGCCAATAATAAATAATCCCTGATATACGAGATTTCCCAGTAATCCCATGCCGATGAGTGGTAGCCAATCTTTTCTTGGGATGACAAATAGTTGTCGACGATAGAATAACACGATCCAGATAATAACAGCAGCAAAGATAAATCGCAGCCCGTTAAAGCTAAGCGGATCAATTTCGGTAAGGGAGTATTTGACGACTGAAAAGTTTAATGCCCAAATGATTGCTACTAAAAACAGAGAGAACTCTACAATAGACTTTTTAGAAAAATTCAATGAGATAAATACAAGTTGAGAAGTAAAATAGAACCGTAAAGGTAGGGTATAATTGGGAGAGTATTGTAGAGCATTACAAATATTTATGTGATGTCGGGAATTTTTTAAGTGCAAATGTTGTACTTAAAGAGGAATACTTTTAACTTTGGTCACTTTCTGACTGACAGTCATTTTAATTAATAGTTGTATGGGAACAGAGGATCGAAAAGCACGAGAAAAAGAGCGGCGGCGCAATCAGATTATTGATGCCGCTGAACGGATTATATTTTCAAAAGGTCTCGAGCAGGCTACTATGGATGAAATCGCTGAAGAGGCTGAGCTGAGTAAAGGTACACTCTATCTTTATTTTAAAAATAAGACGGAGCTTTATCTGGCCATAACGCAGCGCGGTTCTGACTTGTTAAATAGTCAGTTTGCCAAAGTTTTTGCCGGCGGGCATGATCACACAGGGTTGGAATTAATTCGCTTACTGGGAGAAACCTATCTCAATTTCGTAAGGGAAAACCCCAACTACTATAATGCTTTTATGTACTATGAATCCCTGAGCGATGTCAATGAGCTCAAAGATAGCAAGCATGCAGAACAATGCGAGGAAAATAGAAGGGAGGCGTTGAATTTTATGATACGGGCGCTTCAGATCGGGATGCAGGATGGTACGGTAAATGACAGTTATGATCCCAAAGAGCTGGCGGTGGTGATACTTTCGAGTACGCGCGGTATTACCGCAATGAGTCATATGCATGGTACAGGATATCATTTTGAGATGCTTGATGAAATGGAGCTTTCGGTAGATACGTTGTTTGGAAACTTTTTAAAGCTGGTGGGTACCGGAATTGCCAGTGAAGATGCTCGAAAACGGTGGATGACCGATAGTCAGAATATTGAAACAAATGGAAAGTAAGTGCGTAAAAATGAGCCTTTAAAATGAAGCACGCTAAAATAAATTCACGAGAAAAGTTTAAGTTCTTTATGAATGATTTTGCCTCAGAGTTATACCGTTCAATACAGAAAGTGAGTCTCTTAACTTTTCTGATCTGGTTAGTGGTATCTGTACCTATAAAAGCCCAGCAAGTCGATACCACTTCGACCTCAAGAATTCTTCAAGAAAATAATTCATTAGCGCTTACTGAGGCGATAAAAGTTGCCCTTGCAAATAATTCTGAGATAAAACAGTCTCTTTTTGATTTAAAAATTGCCGATGAAGAGGTTACGAAGGCTTGGAGTTCTGTACTTCCTGATGTGACTGCAACTGCAGGATACACCAGAAACTTGGAATTGCCGGTGTTCTTTTTTCCGCAAAATCCCAATGATCCCAATTCACCTTTGCGAGCAATTCCCGTCGGAGAAGATAATAACTGGCAGGGCAATTTATCGGTTGAGCAGACCCTGTTTCGGGGAGAAGCATTTATTGGAATAAGTAGTTCAAAGGTTTTTAAAGAGGCCCAAGCTGAAAACCTTAGAGCAACGACCCAGCAGATTGTTACTCAAACTCGACTGGCCTATTACAATGTGTTGGTGGCAAAAGAGCAGTTAAGGTTGCAGCAAGCCACTGTAGATCGACTTCAGGAAAATTTAAAAGAAAATAAGGCTCGTCTTAAAGCAGGACTTGTTGATGAGTATGCGGTATTACAGGTCGAAGTTCAGCTAAAAAATCAGGAACCACAGTTGTCAGAAGCAAAGTATGCCGTGCAACAGGCCTATCGCGAACTTAAGGTAGTTCTTGGAGTACCTTTAAATGTGGACTTTTCTGTGGAGGGAGATCTGAATGCATATAATGTGACGGCCCAGGAAGCCTCAAATGAAGCTAATAAGAATATTAAGCGAGTCGATAATATGACACCCTATCAGCAAAATGCCCAGTCTGATGTGGTTGATGTTGCGACTGATTTGAGAGGTGATATTCGGATTATTGAGACCCAGAATCAGCTTAAAAATAGAGAAATTAAGGCAATAAAAAGTCGCTTTTTACCTTCCTTAACGGCATCCTACAATTTAGGGTGGAGAGCCGAGGAGCCGGGGACACCTACTTTTTTTGGTAATGATCGGCGTCGTGTGAGAACACAAACATTTGGACTGAATTTATCGGTACCCATCTTTCAAGGGTTTGAGCGGACGTCCAACCTGGATATTGCACAGATTGAGAAGAAAAATCTTGAAGAGCAAAAAAGAGCTGCGGTACGCTCGGCCAAAAATGAAATACAGTCTGCTAAGGAGTCATTAAACCAAGCGATAGAAACGGCACCTGTGCGTAAGCAAGCTTTAGAGTTGGCTCGCGAAGGATATCAGCGAGCACAAGCCCGTCTTGAAAATGGATTGGGTTCGCAGCTGGATGTTACCAATGCTGAACTTCAGCTGCGTGAAGCAGAAGTAAATTATGCGCGAATGGTATTCAATTATCTGTCGGCCAAAGCAGAATATGACCAGGCTATTGGAATGGTACCATTTGTAGATAACGACAAACCCTCATTAAACGAGTAAAATAAAGTTTTAGAACTGAATATTATGATTAAGCGATCGATTCTAACGACATTTTTAGGCCTTATTTTATTGGCAGGATGTTCTGAAGAGCAGGAATCCACTCAAGAAGAACTGGTTAAAACGGTAAATGTTGAAACAAAGGAAATCCAAAAGCAACCTTTTGAACGATATTTAAAGTTGGTAGGTACAGTTGGAACTCCCAATGATGTACGTATTTCTGCCGAAGTATCTGGACGGATAGAAAAATACTTTGTTGAGGCCGGAGATGATGTCAATATGGGAGAACCTATTCTGAAGATTGATGATTCACAGCTTATTCGTGAACGGGAACGACTGGAAGCTGTAACTGCACAAGCAAAAGAAAACTATGAGCGACTAAAGCGGTTGTATGAACAAGATAGTGTGGGCTCAGAAATCGAGTACTTAAATGCAAAATATAATTATGAGCAAAACAAAGCGTCTCTTGAAGCAGTAAAAGTTAATATCGAAAAAACAACGGTGAAAGCCCCTTTTGATGCTACTGTGGAAAATATATTGCTGGAGCAGGGAGAAATGGCAACGCCCGGGGCTGTATTAGTGCGCTTGATAGGTAAGAATCGATTGAAAGTAACAGCGGGGGTTCCTTCAAGGTATTCAGATGTCGTACGAAAGGGAGATCAGGCTCATGTATGGTTTGATTTTCAAGAAGCCGATACAATGCGTATCCCTATTACTTTTGTAGGAAAAAGCATCGATGTTCAGGCTCGTACTTTTGAGGTAGAGATGCGGTTGCCTCCTGGTTCAAAAGATTACAAAGTGGATATGATTGCTAATGTAAAGCTTAGAACCCTACAGCAGGACGAAAGTATTGTTATTCCTGCGGAGTTTGTTTTTCAAAGTGGAGAGGATGATATCGTGTACACTGTTGCTGAAAATGCTGATGGCAATAAAATTGCAAAAATGCAGAAGGTGACACTGGGTGCTTCCTATCAAAATGAGGTCGTTGTTGAAAAAGGTCTCAATGTTGGTGACCAGTTGATTACGGTGGGTTCGTCTTTCCTACAAGATCAGATGCGGATTAATATAGTCGATCAAAGAGACGGCCAAATTGCAGGGACAAATTTCTAACGAGTAGTTTATTTAATAATGAGCAAGTCAGAAGTAAAAAATAACAGTCCATCAGAAAACGGGAAGGGTGGTCCACAAGACCAGAAAGAGTTTGGTCTTTCTTCCTTCTCGATCGATAATCGCATCAGTGTATTAGTATTAATTGTACTGGCTGCGATTTTAGGAATTCAGTCGTACCTGACAATCCCTAAAGAGTCTTCTCCGGATATTACTATTCCGAATATTATGGTGATTACTACGTATCCCGGAGTGTCGCCTGAGGATATGGAGAGCTTGGTAACACGTAAGATTGAGGAAGAGTTGAGTGGCATCTCAGATATTAAGGAGATGACATCAACGTCGGCAGAGGGATACTCGAATATCAACATGGAGTTTAATTCGGATGTGAATATTGATGATGCCCTCCAGAAGGTGCGGGAAAAAGTAGACCTGGCAAAGCCTGAACTTCCTACGGATGCGGAAGATCCGATCATTCAAGAAATAAACTTTTCCGAATTCCCGATCATGCAGGTAAATATATCGGGTGAGTATGGATTGGTGCAGCTTAAAGAAATAGCCGAGGATCTTCAGGACCGCATAGAATCAATCCCCTCGGTGCTTGAAGTTAATCTGGCCGGTGGGCTTGAGCGAGAAGTGAAGGTAGATGTAAACCTACCCAAGCTTAAGTATTACGGACTTACGTTTACCGACTTGGTTGCTGCCATACAGGCTGAAAACGTTACGGTACCGGGGGGCAATATAGATGTGGGAATCAAGAAATTTTTACTACGCGTACCCGGTGAATATGAGTCGGTAGAACCTATCGAGGATATTGTCATCGATGCACCAAGCGATAAGCCCATTTATATTCGCGATGTTGCGGATGTCGAGTTTGGCTTCAAGGATCGTGAAACCTATGCAGAGCTCAATAACAATTCAGTTATATCTCTATCCATTGTAAAACGAAGTGGGGAAAATATTCTGGAGACCTCCTCGGCTGTAAAGTCGATAATGGATGAGCAGGTACCCATGCTCCCCCCTACAACGCACTACGAGATTACCTCTGATCAGAGTAAAGACATTAGGTCGATGGTAAGCAGCCTGGAGAATAATATTATTTCCGGGCTTATTCTGGTCATTGGGATTTTGCTCTTTTTCCTTGGGGTTCGTAATGCATCATTTGTGGGTATTGCGATCCCAATGTCGATGTTTATTTCGTTTATCGTTATTGGGGCGCTTGGCATTACTATGAACATGATTGTGTTGTTCTCGCTCATTTTGGCGCTGGGTATGTTGGTAGATAACGCCATTGTGGTGGTAGAAAATATCTATAGATATATTGAGGAAGGCTACGATAATTTTACGGCTGCTAAAAAGGGAACAGGAGAAGTGGCTGTTCCTATTATTTCGGGAACGTTAACAACTCTGGCCGCTTTCTTCCCCCTGCTTTTTTGGCCGGGTATTGTAGGCGAATTTATGAGCTTTCTGCCTAAAACACTGATTATTACGCTTAGTAGTTCGCTTTTTGTAGCCTTGGTAATGAATCCGGTGCTCTGTGCCCTTTTTATGAATTTGGATCAAGCAGAGGAAGATTCTGATCAGCCAAAGATGACGAATAGGGGGCGAATGGTTCTTGGCGGAATAGCCGGATTTGGTCTTCTTATTGCAATGATATTTGATGTTCTGACGTGGTCGATGCTGTTGTTAGCAGGTGCCTTGGCTTGGCTATCAAACAGGTATATCATGAGTCCAATGGGAAGTTGGTGGCAAAAAGAAGGGTTGGACAAAGTGCTGGATAAATATGAGTCTTCGCTTCGCTGGTCACTCAATAACGGTTGGAGTATTGTTGGAATTTCTTTTCTGATTTTATTTTCAAGCTTTGTCACATTTTGGATGTTTAATCCGGGCGTTGAATTTTTCCCCGAAGATATCCCCCCGGCACGCGCTTATGTGCAGGTTGAAGCACCGGTTGGCACTAATGTCGAGTTTACTAAGACTATCGTTGATTCTATAGATAATCGGGTCCCAGCTATACCTAATAATAGTGATATAGAATCTGTGCTCAGTACTGCAGGATCTGCTATTACTTCGGGACCCGGTGGTAACCAGGGGAACTCTTCCCATTTGGGCACGGTGGTGTTAAATTTTGTGGATTATCAAGAGCGGGAAGGAACCACATTTAATGCCATGGAGTATGCACGTTCGAATTTTGGGAAAGGATTAGCGGGTGCTGATATTACTGTTGAAGAAGAACAGCAAGGTCCTCCATCAGGCAAGCCGATCAACCTGGAGATTTCCGGAAAAAATATGGATGTACTTAAGCGGGTATCTGAGAAAGTGGTAACGATGCTTGAGAACGATTCGGTATATAGCAAACTCTCCGGACTAGAAAGTGACCTTCCGGAACCAAGTCCCGAGATACGTATCAATGTTGATCGTGAAAAAGCTGCGGTTTATGGGTTGTCAACAAGCCAGATTGGTAATACGGTACGACAAGCGATTAATGGTGTTGAAGCATCAAAATATCGAGATGGAAAGGATGAGTATGATATTACTGTTCGGTTGGATGAGGAATTCCGTGATAATATGAGTGCTCTCCAGGATCTGACGGTCATGAATGAGGGTCGTCAAATCCCATTATCGAGTGTAGCATCGTGGGAGATGAGTGAAGGGCTTGGCGGTATTAAACACATTGATCAAGAGCGGGTTATTACCGTTATGTCGGATGTACGATCGGGTTATAATCCAAATGCTGTACTAAATGAAGTGCAACAGGTATTGAATAATTATCTTAATAATGAAATTCCATCAGGGTATAGTGTAGAATGGACTGGAGAGCAGGAAGATCAACAGGAATCTATAGACTTTCTGTCAATGGCATTTCTAATTGCCCTCTTCTTAATTGCATTTATTCTAATATCACAGTTCAATTCCATTAGTAAGCCTTTTATTGTGATGACGTCGGTGATAATGTCAACGGCTGGGGTTTTGTTTGGCTTGGTGTTCTTCCAGATGCCATTTGTCATAGTCATGACAGGAATTGGTGTGATATCACTGGCCGGAGTGGTAGTGAACAACGCCATCGTATTAATTGATTACATAGATATTCTTCGTGTACGTGATAACATGCCCCTGTTCGAAGCACTCGTAAAGGCAGGAAAAGTTCGTTTTAGGCCGGTAATTCTCACAGCACTGACTACTACGTTAGGGCTGGTGCCACTCGCGATTGGTTTTAACTTGGACTTCATTACGCTTGTAGGTGCTCCGGCCGAGTTCTTCACTAATATTGGAGAATACCTTTATTGGGGAGGCGAACAAGCGGCTTGGTGGGCTCCAATGGCTATTGCTGTTATCAATGGATTAATCTTTGCGACATTCCTGACACTTATTTTGGTGCCGGTTATGTATTATCTGTTTGAAAAGGGACGACGAAATGTAAATATGTTCTTTTTCAATGATCAGAATCCTGGTATTATCGTGAAAGCACCCGAAGCGGATGGTGTTGAAAGTAAGGAAGGGGCAGATTCCTGGGTACAGGCTGAATAACAACAATATCAAAATATGACAAAAAGCCCGGGGAATGCCTGGGCTTTTTTAAGTATAGTTAAGATATTTGGGGATGACCTACTCTGCAAAAAATGGTATCTTTGCCAATCGCAGTTAAATGAAATTAAACTTTTAGCCTGACTCGTGATACAACGGATTCAATCAGTACTCCTTTTTTTAGCTTTTCTATTGAATGGAAGCGTATTTTTTAATGCGCTCTACAGCCATGCAATGAATGATCCCCAAGCTTGGATTGGTCTCGGTTTTGCGATCATTTTGACTATTGCTTCACTTGGATCGCTGGGAACAATTTTTCTATATCAAAATCGCGAAAACCATCGCAAATGGGTAAGTGTTTTACTGATCATTCAATTAATCACCATTGGTTTTGCAATAGGTATTTATATTTCACTGGGCGGCTTCGGTACCTTCTTATGGGATGAAACCCTTGGGTTGGGATTATTGGTGTTGGCGCTGGGTGCTCAGTTATATGCTCGCAAAAAGATCAAAGATGATATCGAATTGGTCAAATCGATGGACCGGATCCGGTAATATAATTTCAATTTTATCTTTGTGATATGGCTGAGGAGTATCCAAAAGTAAAAGTGCTGGCAGCCCTGCTGGCCGGATTAACTGCTTTTGGTTTTGCTCCCATCCTGGTTCGTTTTGCGTCGGACACTTCCCCATTGGTCTTGGTTGTTTATCGTACCGTTTTTGCAGCGGCTATGCTCTTTCCTTTTTGGGTTTGGTTGAGAAGTAGGGAGCAGCGTTCCGGAAAAGGCAAAGAACGGTTGTGGATAGCGTTATCGGGCGTATGCTTGGGATTGCATTTTACCTTCTGGATTTCTTCCCTTTATTATACCTCCGTTGCTTCAGCCTCGGTGTTGGTGACCATTCATCCTATCATCATGATACTGGTTGAGCGACTTTGGTTTAAGCGTGGCTTTGCAAAAACAACGTGGATTGGAGTATTGTTGGCATTTTCCGGGTCGGTATTACTGGGAATATCCGATAGCCAGATAGAACAGGATTTTGCCGACCCGTTGTTTGGCAATTTTCTTGCGTTAACTGCTGCGATTATTTTTGTAGTGTACCTTCTTATTGGCCAAAAAATTCGCAGAAAACGCGAATGGATTGATTACGTCTTCCCGGTATACTTTTATGCGGCTGCAGCCTGTGTGTTAATGGCCGTAGTGATGGGGAAAAACCTGCTTGAAATTTCTAAAATAGGAGTTTGGGCCGGAGCCGGATTGGCTTTTGGCCCGCAGATACTGGGTCATGGATCGATGAATTATGCCGTTAAATATGTGTCCCCCACGTTGCTTTCGACACTTATTTTAGTGGAACCGCTTTTGGCATCAGTATTGGCTTTTTTCCTGTTTGCAGAGTTGCCTCCGATTGCTTCAATAATAGCTATGGCTATCATACTAATTGGTGTGGGGCTGACTTGGAGGCGAAAAACTCAGGAATAATAATGAAATCAGAATTGGACTTTAACGCCAGCCAGAAATTTGCGTCCGGGACCTGGCAGGCCCAGCTGTAGGACGCGTAAGTCATTAGTGACGTTATTGACTCGGAAAAAGATTTCGCCTCCGCTAAAACTTTGGTTATTCTGAAAGAGATCATATGAGATCCGGCCGTCAAAAATGAGAGCATCAGGTAACAGCACAAAATTATTTTGTTCGGTGCGGGTATAGATTCCGCCCGTATATTCGGTTTGTGACAATATGTTGAGGCGATTTGTCAAGTCATATGAAACATTCAGCTTGCCTACCCAGGCAGGTTTTTCATCCAGTTTTCGAGGATCGCCCTGGAAGAAGCCCCGGGTATACATATAAGTAAAGCTACCATCGATTGATAATTGCTCAACAGGGGTTGTCGTTAGTTTTGTCTCTACCCCTAATATGCGGCTTCCATCGAGATTGATACGTTGTTCTTTACCTGCATTGGGGCCTTGTTGGATGGTTCTTTTGTCGATAGTGTCATATGTACGGGTTAGGAATGCAGTAAGCGAGCTACTGAAAGTAGTTCCAAGCCACTCCATGCCAACTTCACTCAGATAGGCTGTCACAGGTTTCAGGTTCGGGTTAGGAACAAACTTTCCCAGTGCACCGCCATACAGTTCGCGCATGGTTGGGAATCGTGGTTTTCGACCAAATGATGATCGCAGCCGAAATTGCTCAGAAATGTTGTAGGTTAATCCTGCTGAAAGGCTGAGGGTGGATGATAAATAATTTTCATATCCCTGATTTTCCCACGGACCGGTATTGGTGATGGCGCTTCCTTCATAACTTAGGCCCAGCATAGCTATTAAATCCTGACTTAAGGGGAAAGTGTATTCGGCACCGAGGCTGTAAATTTGCTGTCCATACGTATCGTTTGAGTCAGCTTGTGCGCTGTTATTTTGATAGGGTACGATGGTTAGTTCATGCTGAGTTGTCAGCGTGTTTAATGCTATATCGAGCTGTCCGTCGCCAATGTCTTGCTCAAGGATAAAACGAAGTCCGCCGGTAAGGTCTAGGTCAGCCTGTGTTTGGTCCAGATTTTCATAATCAACACTTTGATATTGGTAAATATCTTGTGAGTACCGATTAAACCACGCCGATCCGCGAAGGCGGGTATCCGAATCCAGCGGAACCCTTCCGTTTAAAATAACCATAGACTGACGAATAGTGGGGTATCGCCAATAGCGTACGCTTGTTTGTGAAGGATCAAGATTGCTTTCGGGAGCAACGCCTTGTTCTGCATCCACATGAAAAAGGGAGGCACTCAGGCGTGCACCGTTTTCGAATTGTTGCGTCCCTTCAAAAAATAGATTTGCATTACGCCGATCTGTATTAACTCTGGTTTCATTTGATGGCTGGCTGTATGGCGTGGTGGCTCCATCGGGGAGCTTATAATCATATTGTTTAGTGTAACCGACCTCAGTGGTGTATGAAAAATTGTTGTTTGTGCCCATATGAATCACTGATGCTCCGCCCAACCCCGGCGATGAACCTGAGATTTTAAGTTCAGTTTGGCTTTTCTGGTCTGTTAACGAGCGAGCTCGAAAGTTTACGGCTCCTCCAATAGTGTTTGTTCCATAGACGACCGAAGGCACTCCTTTCGAAACGGTTATGCCTCCGAGCATTGAAGAAGGAAGAAAGCCGATATCAACTCGATTATCCCAAGGCACGTTAATGAGGGCCCCATTAAAAAACTGTGCAGTCTGCCGATCAGCAGAGTTTCGAAGATAGAGGATGGTTTGTCCTCGTGAGTTGGTAGCAACGTGAGCAGCCGGCAGCAAGCGTGCCACGTCGGCAACGGTACCAAGATCAATATTATTTATCTCGTCAGCTTCTATGCGTTGTATAGTCGTAGTACTGGGGACATCTTGTTCGGTATGGCTTACTACGATTTCACTAAGCTGGTATTTGATAGGCTGGAGTTTAATATCCAGAACTCGTGTCTCAGTGGCTTTCAGGGCAATCTGTTTTGTTGATGGCTGGTATCCTACAGCTGTAATTTTTAAACGGTAGTTTCCGCCTGCTAACTCCCGAAACGTATATTGCCCTTCCTGATTGGTAGCAACCCCACTTGAAAAATCTGTTTCTTGGTTTGATAAATATATATTCACCCCTTGAATAGGTTCCCCGCTTTTATCATCAGTGAGTTGACCTTTTATAGTGGCCGTTTGCGCCTGTAGAGAGCTAAAAGCAGTAATGATAAAACAACAAGAAAGGAGGAAAGGCAGGAATTTCTTCATAAAGTAATTTGTAGCGGATGTAAGAGTATTTAGTTGGGAATTTACAGCAGAAAATATTTAAATAAAGGTTTCTCGACAATGTAGGTTTCAGGAGGGAAGATATGTCTCAGTGTCCCCTTCAGTAAATAATAAACGAACTGCAGATAATCGTGTTGTACAGTGAATTAATCTATAGTTCCCCTGTACTTCAGTAAGGGTTACAGTCCTCGGTTACGTTTAAGCTTGTAGAAAGAACGCTTAATTTCATTATTGGAAAATATTAGATATGCAATATTGCTGACCCTATTCATCAGGGATGAGTGTCACTGAAAGAAACTGTATTGTAGCAATACGCGGGCAATTTTAATATGTATTTTCAGTTATGTATCCGTTACAGAACTGAGATCGGTATTTGATAATAGGATATTAATGAACATTAGAAATTCCTTGAAATAGCCGACTTTTAAAGAATTTTGGGTATTTTGCCCTCAAGAGATAAAATATACGTTGGTAAAAAATATTTGCATATAGTATTCATCTGGCGTTAACCAATTGATGTATTATGCAAAATAAGACATTAATTCCATCAACAATACGTAACAGTGTGGTAGGTGCTCTTTCTGTATTACTTCTAAGTACAGGATGCATAAACACTGATGACATTGATCAATTTGTTGATGGAAATACAAAAGAGGGGTTAAACGTAACGGTAACTGAACCAGTTGATCGTGATTATCCTGATATAAAGCAGGATGGGACTATCAAAATGATAACCCGGTACAGTTCAAATACCTACTTTCTGCATCAAGGTATTGAATGGGGATTTGAATATGAGCTTGTTCGCAAGTTTGCCCAAGAGCACGACCTTGCCTTAGAAGTGGTTGTAATCGGCCCCAATGAAAACCCCTATGATTTACTTAACAGTGGGAGGGGAGATTTGATAGCTGCCAATTACACAGCTACCCAAGAGCGCAAAAAGTATGTGAAGTTTACGCGTCCTTATAATTTGGTTGACCAGGTATTGGTGTTTTCAGATGAAATAGAAGATCCTCCCCAAACGATCGAGGGGGTGGCAGAGCGTGAAATACCTATTACGGTACGCCGGAATAGTTCTTATTACTATCGCTTGCAAAATTTAAAGGATCAGGGAATTGAGTTGGTGACAAATCAGGTGTCCAATACGAAAGATACGGAAGCCCTTTTATTTGAAATATCGAGTAACAAGCATTCCGCAACAGTGGCAGATGACAATATTTTTAGTGCATCAAACAGGTATATGCAGGGGTTGGTCAGGGGACCAACAATCGCTGAAAACGATACTATTGCCTGGGCTATTCGTAACAATGCCAATGATCTTGAAACGGAACTAAATCGCTTTTTATATAAGCATTTTCGATTTGGAAAAGTGGGGGAAGAGCCCAAGCGTTCGACGTTTTTAAATGTGTTACGTCAACGATATTTCGAGTCAGGCCAGCAGATTGCGGAATACTATAACCCCGAAATGTCGAGCAGAGAGTCGGGCATAATCTCTCCCTATGATGATTTAATAAAGGAAGTAGCTGATTCGGCCGGAGTTGACTGGCTGTTGGTAGCTTCTATTGCAGCACAGGAAACAAAATTCAATCCCAATTCTAAAAGCTGGGCTGGTGCGGTGGGACTCATGCAGGTTATGCCCCGTTTTTCTGAAGTTTCAAATGAAGAAAAACTCTATGATGTAGAAACGAATGTCAGAGAGGGTGTGCGTATTATTAAAGAACATCTTGATCACTATTCATATATGGACAGCACGAATAAGTGGTCTTTTGCTCTTGCCACATATAATGCGGGTCCCGGTCATATTGCCGATGCCCGCCGATTGGCGATTGATCAGAATAAGAATCCCAATGAGTGGAAAAATGTTGAAGATGCTCTTCTTAAGTTAATGCACCGAAAGTATTATAAAGATGCCCGATACGGATTTACACGGGGAATAGAAACTGTGCGGTATGTCAAGGAAATTAAAAACAGATATAACACTTATGAAAGCATTTTAACCATGAGTGAAGATAACAAGAAAGGAACCGGTTTTGGGGTAATGGGCTTATTTAATTAACCTTGAGAACGATAATAGTTACATCGTCGAACTGTATATCTCTTGAGTAGCTTTTGACATCTTTAATTATTGCCTCTTGTATCTTTTGGGAAGACATATCACGGTGTTTTTTGATACAGTCAAATAATCGCTCCTCTCCGTACTCATCGGTATTATCTTCGTTTTTGGCCTCTGTTACACCGTCTGTATAGAAAACCAAGAGATCGTCTTTTGAAAGTGTAACTGTCTGATCCTCATAGGGCGTCATGGTAGACATAGCCCCTAAGATAAGCCCTCCCTCTGTTAGTTCTTCTACTTCATTGCTCCCAGATCGTAACAGAACTGGCGGGTTGTGGCCGGCGTTAACAAAATGAAACTGGTAATTTTCGGGATTAAAAATACCCCAGAAGAACGTTATAAATTTATCGCTGGGTGTATTTTGGTAAATAATGTCATTGATTTGCCCGGTGGCTTCCGCCAGAGATATATCAACAGGAAGCAATACATGTAACATGGCCTGAAGATTGGCCATCAGGAGAGCCGCGGGCATGCCCTTACCGGTTACATCACCAATCGCAAAGAGAAGCCTGTCTTCAGGAGCTTCTAAGATATCAAAATAATCGCCGCCCACTTGATACGAAGAGATATTAGTTGCAGCAATATCGAGTTCATCACTCTTTGGAATTGGATCAGGGAGTAGCCCCTTTTGGATGCCTTTGGCAATATTGAGCTCTTCCTCCATCCGTTCTTTTTCAATGCGTTCCTCAAGCAGGTATGTTTTTTGGATAGAAAGAACAGCAAGATTTCCGAGTGACTGCAGAAAATTATAGTCGGAGGTACTGTACTCCTCTTCGTTGGCCCGTGCTCCAACGCCAACTAGGGCAACGCGTTCACTTTGAAATTGAAGTCCGATAAGAGCTTTAATTTTATTTTCGGCTAAAAATGGAATTTCCTTCTTTAAGGTTTCATCTACTTCGGTGAGGTCATCATCCAGTAAAAATAATTGCTGCACCTCATCGTCAGACAATTTGCCGCTGATCCCACTGACAGCCATCATCTTGTGTTCATCTTCATGCTTAAGTACGAAAAAGAACTTGCGGATCAGCATCTGTCCCAGCATGGCAAACTTGAAAATCCGGATAATTTCCTCACGATCAACCAGGATGTTGAAATCCTTGCTGAGGTCAAATAGCGTATTTAACTCATACACTTTTCGATCGAGCATCCGATTAATACGCCGCAGTTCGGTAAACATTCTGGAGTTCGCAATGGCTACTGAGGATATAATAGAGAGGCTTTCAACAAACTCAACTTCGTGCTGATTGAGCGGTTGTTTATTTCCTTTGGAGCCGAGGCATAAAAAACCAATATGTTCATTGCTGGTTTGCAGATTAAAAAACGTGCAATGTTGATCACCGTCAATAAGCTCGGGCATTTCAAAATCATCAACACCGCATTGTATCACCGATTGTTCTTCTATCTCTTCATCCCAATCAAAAGAAATAGTTTGGCCTTCTTCAGGACAGTTTCGGCCCTTTGATTTAGAGATAATATAGTTGTCGGTGCCGGGCTGATAAAGTATTATCATGCCTTTGCTCACCATCAGCTTACCCATTGTGATGAGCAGAAGATTATTGAGAACAAAATCCATGTCTTGAGACTCAATAAGCATTCGCGAAGTCTCAAGCAGCGTTTTTAGCTCAAATCTGGAATGCCCTGCTTCATGTTTGTTGGAAGAGCTGCTCAAGGTTTTATTTGTTTTTTATCATCCTGATTTCATTAACCGAACCTTCAGTGTGGTATTCTACATCATCCATAAGTTTTTTTATAAGGTAAACTCCAACACCACCTCGTTTTTTCTCTTTGATCTTCTGTCGAACATCGGGTTTTGAGTAGTTGCTTGGGTCAAAGGCATCTCCGGTATCCATCAAAGAAATCCAGAACAAGTTACTGTTATATCCCAGCTCAATATCTACTGTTTTGTGTTCATCATGCTTATAGGCATGCTTAATAATGTTGGTATAAGCTTCATCTACGGCAAGCTGAATGTCGGCAACATCCTGCTTTTTGAATCCAAACTCTTTGGCATGTTTAGCAACAAAATTCCGTACCTCAGCCAAGTGCTCGGTAGAAGCCTGTACAGAAATACTATATGTAGTAGATTTTGCCAAGGTAATTATGATTCAGCTTCTTCTTTTTCAAACTTTTTGATTGCATCAGCCTCGTCCTCTACGATGTCATAAAGCGAGGGGAATCCCAGCAGGTCGAATACGTTATATACTTTAGAGTTCATGTTTGATAGCTTGATGTCCCCCCCCAACGAACGAACATCCTCAATATATGCCATAAACACGCCCAAACCTGCACTTGCGATGTAATCTAACTGTTTGCAATTGACTATTATTTGATGCTTCTCTTGATCAATCAGCTTCTTAAGAGAATCCTCTAATTGAGAGGCTGTATGAGCATCCAATTCACCGCAAAGCTCCAGAACATCATAGGACTGAACTTCTCTGTGATTAATTTTAAAGTTTTTCATTACTGCGGATTTGTTGTTAGAAAACTATTCCCGATGGAAAGAACGACTAAACATAAAAAATTTTACGAACATGGTACGTAAAATTGAGCAAATGCCTAAAAATTTATCTGGAGTGGTATAAGCCGGTATATAATATCATATTTGTATTGCGTAAGGCTTACGGAAAGAAGAGAGAAATGATTCAAAAAAAATAAGGCCTCACGAGTATCAGTCGTGAGGCCTTGACTATTCATCAAGAGAGACGCTACTTGAGCGCATTTCAATATACAGTAATTTCAATATCTTCTACAAATATTTAATAAATTAAACGTTTCCTACCTGCCTGTAGATACCTTTTAGCCCGATATTTCTCTATTTTTATGGGAGTCAAGGCCTTTCAGAAATGTTGTGGTGTTATCGATAACACTATTAATGGATTTTGATACAAGCGAACTGCATATGACGTGGCTGTTAGCCTCTGGAAAGTTCGAAATATGGAGGGACTTTGTGCGAGTACTTAAGTTTTGACTCATTTTTTTAATGGCAGGTACGGAAACGACGGTATCTTGTTCATTTTTATTTTTGTAATAGTAGCCTACAAAAGTAGGATGTGATACTTTTTGGAAAAGAGAAGGCCTCATATAATGATCAACAAAAGCTCCCAGCTCCAGTGCCCCTGCAAGGGCATAGCGCTTATTCCAAATTTTGTCTTCTGCATAAGTCGTGTTTTTTGTTGTAATGAGATGTTTTTTACCAGGTACGATTTTTAAAATATTACGGCTTAGTTTACTCGTTAAAAGTTTTGCGTTTATCCCATGAAAATTGATTAAAGGAGAATATAAAATGAGGGATGAAATCTTATTTTGATGTTCCGGTTTTGATGCCAGGTAAAGAGCAAGCGACCCACCGGTAGAGGTCCCCATCAAAATTACTTTTTTCCCGATACGTTTGCCTATTTCAAAAGCAAAGCGAGCAGATTGGAGCATTTTTTCCTCAGTGAGATATAACAGCGGATAGTCACTTTTGATACCATGCTCTTTCATTCGGCTTAAATAGAGATTGTATCCAAAGGTCTTAGCAACAGTTTTGTGAACGGGATCTCCTTCGGGATGTGAAGCCCGGAAACCATGAAGATAAACAATAGCATATTCTGTTTGTCCCGGGTCTTGTGACCCCCATATTATCTGGGCTTTTGCCCCTTCCTTTAAATCACATTTTGACTCCCGCCTATCCAGATAGTTATCCAATTGATTAAGGTCAGTAGGTATTTGGGATAAATTGTTTTTCATCAATGTTTCGATTATAACTGTAATTTGGCCGGCATTAAAAGAAAAAGCACCGCAGTATTAACTGCGGTGCTTTGATACAAAATGCTCAATAGGTTTGTTATTCTTCCTTTTCCTCAGTAGTCTTTTTTTCCGTCTCAGACGATTTTCCCTGTTCATCTTTGGCCATTGAGATCCAGGATTTTTCATTATGGTTTCGCATGAGCTTATTCTGCAGTTTTTCGGCCATATCTTTAGAGTCAACACGTCCTAAGCGTACGCGGAACCAAATATCACCGGTCTCTTCGTTACCCATCTTTACGACGTAAGCATTTTCGTAGCCTCGATCGACCCATTTTTGAATTTGTGTTTCAGCTTTTTCTTTTGAGCGCCATGCCTCAACCTGAACAGCAAAAGGTCCGTTGCTATTATATTCTATTCTGTTACGTTGTCTTTCTCTTTTGGCAGCCTCAATACTATCTTGTCGGGCTTGCTCAATACTATCTTGTCGTTGTTGTTCAAGACGCTGCTGTTTAACTCGTTCCAATGAATCCTGCCGGGCTTGTTCTCTCTGTTGAATTTCTTCTTCACTTGGACCGCAGCCCTGTAACATACTGATTGCCATTGCCGAAGTTATGAGGAAAATAACTACTCGTTTCATAAGCCTTGTATTGTTAATGTATTGGGATGATTTTTTAGCGCTTTCAATCTTAATTTTACTTAAAAAAAGGATTGGTACAAAACTAATTAAATAAAAAGATCATTTTAAGTTTTTTCGAATTGTCATTGGGGGTTAGAAAGGCGTAATAATTTAAGGTTAAAGGTTGCTATCAAGGATGTTTCTATTTAGATTTGATCTAAATTTTTCACTTCTCAGAGAAGGATAAGCGCTATTATAGGCACAAAAACAAATAGTAAATCTCCCCCTTGGTACCTTTTGCTTATTGCGGGAGTTATTGCAACAGGGGTTTTATTACCTCTTGTTTATTTATTGATAAGAGCTTTTGATGCGTCACCGGAGATGCTGAACAATGTTGTTTTCCGGGTACGTAATTTATATCTGCTTGGCAATACCCTGTTATTGACATGCGGGGTGTTATTGTTAGACATCCTGATCGCTTTGCCGTTAGCCTACTTGTCGGTAAGGGTTAAAATAAAAGCCCGAAAATTTATTACCATATTGGGAGTGTTACCCCTTGCTATTCCCGGTTATGTCATGGCTTATGCATTGTTGGGGCTGGGGGGATACAACGGTACTTTTCAGGCTTGGTTTGGATGGACAATACCGCGCATTAATGGATTTTCGGGATCACTCATTGTATTAACGCTCTGTACATTTCCCTACCTGTATTTGAATATACGTACAGCGCTTTCCGGTATGGATCGATCTATTGAGGAGGTTTCTCGTTCACTGGGGCATGATGCTAAATCAACATTTTTTAAAGTAATATTACCCCAACTCAGGCCGGCCCTTCTGGCGGGTTCGCTGCTGGTAAGCCTGCATGTAATTGGTGATTTCGGGACGGTTTCGCTGATGCGATTTGAAACGTTTAGCTATGCTCTTTACTTGCAATATATTGCCGCCTATGATCGTATTTACGCGGCCTGGCTGGCGCTTATGTTGTTAGCACTAACAACCGGTGCATTAGTGTTAGAATATAAAATGCTTAAAAAAGCAATATTTCATCGTCTGGGACGGGGGGTTTCTAAAGCTAAAAACTACTTGGAACTGGGTCCGTGGGCTGTGCCTGCGTATACCTTTGTGGGGATTTTATTTTTGGTAGCTATCGTTTTACCAGTGTCCTCTATAGTTTTTTGGCTAAATCAAACAGCCTTTGCCTCCGTGGCCGGTAATTTATATGAGGCTTTTTTAAACTCTGTGCAGGCGTCGGCCCCTGCTGCGGTTTTGACTACCTTGATGGCGTTGCCCCTTGCTTATATTGGAGTTCGGTATAAGACAAAGTTAAGTAATCCCATTGAGCGAGTTGCTTATTTGGGATACGCAACCCCGCCGCTTGCTTTTGCATTGGCGTTTGTCTTTTTCTCCTTGCAGGTTTCTACCGTATTGTATCAGTCGTTACTATTATTGGTAATTGCGTATTCGCTGCATTTTTTGGCAGAAGGAATTGGGCCCGTACGAAGTGCGTTATATCAGGCTCCTGAAGACCTTGAGGAGGCCGCGCAGTCATTGGGGTATTCATCTATAAAATCTTTTTTAAAAGTGACCTTGCCACTGTTACGGGGTGGAATTATTGCATCGGCATCCTTGGTTTTTTTATCTGCAATGAAAGAGTTATCAATAACGTTCTTATTATCGCCTATAGGATTTGATACCTTGGCGTTGAATGTATGGTCATATACGGGAGAAGCAATGTTTGCAGAAGCAGCTCCCTTTGCACTGTTAATTTTGTTATTTTCCTCCCTATTTGTGGGGTTTTTATTCTCTAAGGAGTTGAAGAGATGATGAATGATTTACTTACTGTTAAAAATTTAACAAAATCTTTTGACGAAAACGGTCCGGTTGTAGACAGACTGGATTTTGAAGTCAAAGAGCATGAAATATTTGCCCTGCTGGGGCCGAGCGGATGTGGTAAAACAACGTGCCTCCGACTTATTTCAGGATTTGAGCACGCTGATGAAGGCGAAGTTTATTTGGATGGAAAGTTATTGGAGTCTCCCCAGACTCATGTGGCTCCTCAGGATCGAGGTATTGGATTTGTGTTTCAGGACTATGCCCTGTTCCCTCATCTTTCGGTACTTGAAAATGTAGCATTCGGGCTCACTGATATCCCAAAACACAAGCGTCTTGTTTATGCCGAAGAGGTATTATGCCGGACGGGGATGGGCGATTATAAAGATCGCAATCCCAGTGAGCTTTCAGGGGGACAACAACAGCGAGTTGCGTTGGCACGAGCTATAGCCCCTAAGCCAAAACTGGTACTGCTGGATGAGCCGTTCTCCAACCTAGACGCAATGTTACGCGATTCTATGCGGAAAGAGGTACGCGAAGTTCTTAAGAAGGCAGGTATGAGTGCCCTGCTTGTAACTCATGATCAGGAGGAGGCTCTTTCATTTGCAGACCGTATTGCAGTGATGAATGACGGAAAAATTGAGCAGATTGGTACGCCCGAAGAGGTCTACTACAATCCCAAGACTAAGTTTGTTGCGCAGTTCCTGGGCCGCACAAATTTATTCCACGCGGATGCTGACGGGGGATCACAAGTGGCTACCAAGCTTGGGCCAATGAACCTGAATTGTAATGCCTGCGGACGTGTGCTTTGTTCTATACGGCCCGAGCATTTAACGTTGGAAAAGCCCACTGATCAAAAGCCGGAGAACGTGGGTACCGTATTGGGTCGAGAGTTCAAGGGGCATGATATTACCTATCATGTGCAGCTGGGGGAGCAGAAATACCTGGTGCATACTGATAATCGAGTGCTTTTTGAGCCGAATGACGCCGTGGTTATTAAGCCGCTTGAATCAGCGGTAATTTTGGATGAATCCGACTAAACAAATTTGATTATATGAGTTTTCTATTACTTCTCGTGATTGCCGCTATCTGTGGAGCTATTGGTCAAAGTATTGCGGGCTATTCACTGGGAGGATGCCTTATTTCTACTGTTGTAGGCTTTATTGGTGCTTTGATTGGCAAGTGGCTGGCTGCAGAAATGGGACTCACCTATATTTTGCCTATTGAGGTTGGTGGCGAAACCTTTCCTATTATTTGGTCTATACTGGGATCAGCCCTTTTTGCCGTCACTATCGGTTTATTATCCCGCGGAAAGAATAAGCTAAAAAGCTAGGAGCGCCTTTCCGCCGAAATGATAAGATAGTCCCCATTTAATACCTTTCTGCCTCTTAAAAATTATTCTGAAACTGAAAAATCCTGATTGAAGGGATTATTATCAAAGCCGGGAGTGATTTTCACAAATCCGTGAGCCGTTGCATTATGACACGAGTTACAGGAGTTGGTAAGGTCTATCGTTTTTTGCCTAACCTTATCCCAGTTTTTATTAGCTAATGCAGTTTCTAATGGCTCCACATCAGAATCAAACATTATCTTCATGAATTTTCTGATGTCATAACCTTCGTATGAGGGAATATTTTCTTTAATACCATCAGCAGCAGCTTCGACTTCATGTAAATAAAAATTAGCTAATTGATAATTCTTTGCTTCAACTGCTAAAGCAAATTTATGGTGATAAGTTTGCAATTGTCCCATTGCAACTGCCAGTTCTGGCGTATTTTCCTTTGCTTTTTTAAGCTCTTGCTGGGATGCTGACCCATTATTATCGGTTTTTTCGGTTGTGCATTGGAGCATTACAAGGGCGCAGAGAATAACGGTTAATGCTGAGTATAGGATTTTTGCCGAGCTTTTTCTATCGAACATCATTTGGACAGATAAGTTCACTATTTAAAATGAGTCTAAGTATATAAAAAAAAGATAAAAGGTGGAACCCTATTCCGATTTATCGGAGTATCTAAAATAGGCGTGCTAAGCTGATGTTGACGAGGATGGCGGGCTGGTCTATGCGAGTAGCCAGGTCCAAACGAATTAATCCTAATATCCCATTGAGTGATGCTCCAACCTCCCAGTGAGTGCCATTAGTTTGTCTTGGTTGGAATCCCGATTGAGATAAGAAATTATCATTATGAAGCCATGTTTTAGCTGCGCCGGCAAAGACGATGAAACCAATGTTATTATTTACCAATGGTCGTAATCCCAACAGTTCAAAGGGGATGGTACGAAAGTTATGTTCGACATTAATGGACAGGTACTGCTGTCCTTGATAGGGGCGATTTCGGATTGTTTTCATTACTCCATATGGAGCGGTAGAGCCAATGGTGCCATCAATAATTCCCCACTTTTGGGGTGGCAGATCTCCGCTGTAGGTCCCACCCGTAATGTTGAAGTCGAGCGTATTGGATAAAAACCGTCGTTGATAAAATGTTGGAAATGACCATGATATAAATCCCGCATAGCGAGTAAATTCATAGTCACTGCCAAGCGCATCCGAAGAATGCTCGATAGTAAATTGCACTTTTTTCTGTGCTGTTACACCAAAATTATAGCCTTCATCGATATTATATCCAGTGGTAATATCAATAGAGCTAAGGGTTCCTTCAGGGATTGCTGGATTAGCAAGAAAGTTAGAGCTACCCAAAATATCATAAGCGGTAGTTGTGGGCAGTGATGTCTGGTGCTCATGATTATATCCAAATTCGAGAGAGAGGCTATGTGGCAAATTCCAACCTGAAAAAAGGCGAAATCCTTCTGCCCGGTAGTAGTCAAAATAGCCTTGGTGTCCCAGCAGGTTGGGAATGATAGTATAATATGGACTGTAGATTTGAGAATTGTACCGGGTTTTGGTGCCAGCGCGATAATCGCCACCAAGTGTCGCGAATCCCCAATTCTGCTGAAGCCAATCTATAGTGAGTCCACCGCCATAACTCCACTCGCGGTAGCCGGTACTGTAACCACCCTGTCCCCGAATCTTGAGCCGGTCGGTAGCATCAATGTTATAGCGTAATCCTAAAAACGCCTGATCTACGCGATTGTACCTCGCATCTGGGGCAATATTTCCGGGCACTTCATCCAGAAAGCTCAGAAATCCGGAGTTTGATTCGTTACCATCCTCTTCGTCATCTAAAAGATTTGCTAAAAAACCGCTGGGTTTAAACGCTTTTTCAAGGGTGGCAGTGCTATCAAGGGTGGAATAAGCCAGCTCTTCCTCGGATGATAACGGAACGGTATTAATCTGTTGCGCAATCAGTGAGTCAGATTGAACGGTAGTACTGTCAACGCTAAATCGGTCCTCGTTTTCGTATATAGTATCGGGCAGCGAGGTGTTGACCTCGTAATTGGTGATGCGGGAAAGCTGCTTGAATTTGATCATCGGAAAGTCCAGGCCCACCATTTTTATTTTGATATCTCCACCAATACGTACATCCACGGGTAACCAAAAATCCTGTCCGAAGTTGTTGAACTGTTGTTCGTAATTAGTATTGAATGACTTTATGGGGGGTGGAAATGTGACCACATCATTTGGGGTTAGGTTTACTTCAATAAGGGCATATTCATCCGCCAGTACATAGGCGGTTCCTACAAATAGAGGCTGAAGTTTTCGGTCGGGCGTTAGTTCAATTTCATACACAGTTTCATTATCCAGAGAGGTCTGGTCTGCCAGCTTAAAATCGTAGTAATCCAAAGCATCGGGATGAGTAATGCCGACCATATTAAACTCAGCAATTTGGATGTTGTCATCATAAAAATTAGGCAGATAGCTTACTCCCGCAAAGTTACTTGCAGCCTCGATGTTAGCAGTCTGTCGCTTGGATTTTTGTACCTCGCGGTGGCCCCGCTGTTTGTCCCAGAAAACTTCCGAAACTGATTCCGTAATAGATACAATGGCCGTGTCGTTTGATAGTGTTTGCCGGGTGTATGCTTCTGCGCGATAGGTTTCGAGCTGCTTACGCCATTGTTGTTTTCGTTTGATAACTTCGCGCATAATTCGCATTCCGGGATCCTCATCCGTAACTACAATTTCCTGCATTTGGGTTACGGATGGTTTCAGAGAGATATTATGCTTTGCGGATGAGTTCCGGCCTATTGCCAGTTTTTGAGTCTCATACCCGATATAACGAATAAGAAGCGTGGCCGGCAGCAGCGAATCGGGTATCGTCAACGAAAAATTGCCAGTGCTGTTGGTGATAGTACCCTGATAGGTGTCTTTGATTAAGATATTGGCAGCGGGCAGTGTTTCCTGTGTTTGGGCATCAATGACGGTTCCGCTGATTATTTTTTGTGCGTATGCGGATGAGCAAATAAACAGCAGCAAAAAAAGTACAGGTAAGAATTTTTGGATTCTAGACATGGATCTGTTTTTGATTTGAAAGCAACAACAGCATTGTACTGATATTACTGCTTTTTGTTATGGGATGCAGAGTGCATCCCGTAAGCTTCTTTGAAAATTTTTCGAAAGTAGAGGAGTTAAGTTTTTAGCAAAAGAAATATTTTCTATCGGGTCCCTACAGCTAAAAAAGTTGTTTCGGAATTTGCTATTTTCGCATGTATTTGTGCCTTCTTAAAACCTGCTTCCTGGAATAGTTGTTTTACTTCTTCAGGAGGGTACAGGTTCTGAAATATTTCTCTATTTTCAGTCACGGCCGAACTTTTGCTCTGCATGAGATCTTTATCTCTGAAAGCGCAGAGGAGTTTTCCACCCGGTTTTAAGACTCGTTTTACTTCCTTAATATTTTCTTTCGGATCAGGCCAGAAGTAGATCGTATTACAGGTAAACACTTTGTCAAATTTGCCCTCGGGATAGGGAATATCTGCAATGGAGGCTTGTTTGAGGGCAAGTTTCCCATTATCAACACAATCCTTGTTTCGATTGGTCGTCACCTTGACCATTTGCTCGGAAATATCAATGCCATGTACCTTGCCCTCCGTAACTTGTTGAACCAGCTTGGAGAGAAGCCGGCCATGACCAAAGCCAATTTCCAAGATATAATCGTCCTTTTGAGGGTCCATACGTTCTAGGCCAAAATCCTCCATGTGTTGGTTTTCGTGATTAAAAACCAGCGGAGCTACAATTCGCCCAAACCACCCAAAGGGATTTCGCGCTTGTCGTGCTAGATAGTTTTTAATTGTTGATAACATAGTGTTCGAAATTTTTTCGTTCCAATTCTATTCAATTATCAATTAGTCTCGCTTTTGTTTTGCTATGGGCGTGCGAAGCATGCCTGCTACCGTTTGATCTTTATCGCGGTCAAATTCATCCAGTCCCAATTCGATGTTTTCCGGATGGGGATTATGCCGAAAGGTTTTGGCCAGCCGATCCCAAAACGAAAACAGCGAGCTGTAGTTGGAGTCGGTTTCCGGCTGCCAGCGCGAATGGTGCACGCGATGCATGTTGGGTGATACGATGACTGCTCGGAGCATGCGATCCACTTTTTCTGAAATATCGATATTGGTATGATGGAACTGGACCACAGCAAACATGAGCGTCTCGTAAAGCACGAGCTCCCACAGGTAGACCCCAAGCAATCCGATGATGAGAATACGGAACGAGGAGGAAAAGAATATCTCTCCAATGTGAAAACGGTTCGCCGTCGTCACGTCCATGTTGGGGTCGGAGTGATGAACCCGATGAAATCGCCAGAAAAACGGGATTTCGTGGTTGATGCGATGCCAGACGTAGCTCCAGGCGTCGAACAGAAGTACGGCGCCAACAGCATGGGCCCATGCCGGCAGGCCAATACCATCCTGCAGCCAGTGCATGATTCCGAACTGGTACTCGTCGGCCCAGACCGAAGCAGCAAACCAAAGTCCGACAAAAACAATAGCCACCAAGGCTGAGTTGAGAGCTCCGAGCGTGAGATTTCGAACGGCATGTTTGCCACGGTTTTTCCATGATCCGCGGAAATGCTCGTAAAAAGGATGCAGGCTTTCCCATAAAAACAGTAGAATCAGTCCTGCGAGCATGGCAATAACTTGCGTTTGTTGTAGGGCGGAAAGGAGTGCTTGCATAATATTATTGGTTTGTATTAGGATTCTGATGCAAGTTCGACATCTCCGCCGGCCACTTCATTGTTCGCTATGGCCTGTTCTAAATCATCCAGTAGCTGATCCTCCGGAATCCGGTGAATACGGGCCGCATTGCGAATGCTCATAATGCGGGCCATCAGCGAGAAGAACCCATCCCGCATGTCCGGGCAGCCGTGTTTGCGAAATACCCGGTAGGTCTTCGGATGGCGATCCAGTAGGTCGGCTACTTTTTGATTAGGTGTGACTGAAGAACTCATAGTTGATAGACAGTTTAATTTATATTTACTACGCGAGCATCCAGCTTCGGCAAAAGTGTTTCTTTTATATAAGGCTTGACGTCTGTACGACCGGTAAGGGTCAGCCATACTGGATCCTGTTCGGGCGGAACCGTAATGCTGAACTCAAAAAACGGACAGCACAGGCGTTCTCTGCTAATAAAGGATCCCGCCTTGCTGATGAGGTCCGTCTCCGGAGGAAGCCGAAATGCATATCCATCTTCGGTTTCCCGAACTTTGTTTATGGCGTTAAAAATAGTTTCTGCGTTGTGCTTGTGATCCTCAATCTTCTCTTCTGCTATTGCAGAGAGATCACAGGCTATAGGTGTTGTATTGCTCATATCTGAATAGGTTTAATTGGATTACTATTTCAGTGGATGAAAAACATAAGAGGTTTCGATAAACTATTCAATAGTTTAATTGAATAGTTGTATACGATTTCTTAGCTTTATGTTTCACTGAACGGAAAAGAAATATTGAGATATGGAAAAACGGACGTTTAAAAACAAAGTGTATCAGCAACTGGCTAATATTGTAAAGGCTATGTCAAACCCACATCGGTTGGAAATATTGGAGCTGTTGGCTCAGGGACAATTCTCGGTCGCCGAAATTGCTGAGGAAACAGACATCACGGGGGCCAATGCCTCCCAGCACTTGCAAGTGTTGAAGCAGGCCCAGTTGGTTGAGACCCAGCGTGATGGAAACCGGGTGTATTACCAACTCGCAGGACTGAGTGTATATAAGGCCTGGAAGGCCCTTCGAGATCTGGGTATTGAACGGATTGCTGAAATAGAACGGGTTATGCAACAGTTCCGGGAATCCCGGCAATCCCTGGAAACGTTGACAAGCGAAGAGCTGGCTGAAAAAATGCAGAATGAAGAGACAACGGTCATTGACGTCCGCCCGCAGCAGGAATTTGATGAGGGACACATTGCCGGAGCTCTAAATATTCCGGTGGAGGAGTTATCCGAGAAGATCGAGGAGCTTCCCAAAAACCAAGAGGTGGTGGCGTACTGCCGTGGTCCGTTTTGCGTGTTCGCCGATGATGCGGTCGAGCTGCTTCGTGAAAAAGGATTTAATGCGAAACGTTTGGACGAAGGGTATCCCGAGTGGATGATAGAGGAACTACCTATAGAACAATCGTAACATTACGACCAGAGCAATTGTAACATTATCACAAGAATGCTAATGAAAACGTACATCGAATTGTTATGAGGTCACTAATCACAACATTCGCATTGCTTTTCATCGTAACACTAATGGAACCGCTTCATGCTCAGAATCAGAGACAGGTTCAGAAATTCAGCATTGAAACAGAGCCGGTCGCCTATATTCTGGGTGGAGCAGGAATCACCGGAAGTTATCAGCAGGGGCCGTGGACCTACAGCATCGAGGCCTACGGGGAACTCACGGTTCCAGAATCCCAGCACGGAAACGAAGGCTTTACCACTGGCCTCAAAGGCGTGATTTTCCAAGCCGAGCGGTTTATCACCGGAACGGACGGGTTCTATATTGGTCCTGAGTTTGGAGTAGCCTCTGCTGAAATTACGCTGAAATCCACTAAAGAGAGTACAACGCATACCGGATATTCGATAGGACTTCGTGGCGGCTACCACTGGAATACCGGTCTCGGAAACTTGTACTTGAGCCCTGTAATTGGTCTCGGCTATACATTAAATAACAAAGATATCGAGCTTGCAGGGCAAACATTTGAAAGCTGGCCTTTCATGCCTTGGGGCACGGTTGGTATAGGGTGGAGTTTTTAAATCCCTGAAAGGTCTTGGGTAGGCTAATCAATAAACCATTTATAGATTTTTACGAGTTTACCCTGCTCAATTCCCATATAATAAAGCAGAAGGATCAGCGTAAAGACTAATTGCAGCTTTATGATCCCATTATCCCGGTATTTTTGAGCTGAAGTAATTACATGGTCATCAAGTATTATAAAAGAAAATTTCTGCTTGATACGCCGGATGAACTCTTGATCCTCCATTACTATATGATCTTCACGGAAACCTTGTAACTCGTGGAAGGTATCTTTTTTAATAAATAGGCTTTGATCCCCAAAGCGGAAAAGATCAATATTGAAACGGGTGAACCATCCGTAAAGTCGTAATAGGAAATGATCATCATCAAAAGTGAGCTGGAAACACCCTGCGTGATAACCCCTTTTTACAGCTTTGTTGATTGAGTCATCAAAATTGTTCGGGGGATGAGTGTCGGCATGTAAAAAATAGAGAATTTCTCCAGTTGCTTGTTTGGCACCAAAATTCATTTGTGCCGCCCGCCCTTTTTCAGGGCTTTTAAAGGTCTTGACATCAGTAGCTTTGGCTATATCAACTGTTGCATCATTACTTCCACCATCAACGATAATAGTTTCCAGAATGTGATCATTGCTGTGCCGCCGTACCTTTTCTATGGTTTCGGGTATAGAATCGGCTTCATTAAGAGTAGGGATGATAATGCTGATACTCATAGGTTGATAACCAAATTTGAAGCCTTGAGATCTGCTTCGGTATCAATATCGTTGAGGATAGGTAACTTTTCGTACGAAATATTCATCTCATTAAATTGACGGATGGTTTCTTCAAAAACAGAAGAAGTGCTCCATGACTTACCCGCAAAAAGAGAGGGATAGAAATTCCTCATTCCCAACAGATAATATCCGCCGTCGCTGGCAGGTCCAATAACAGCCTGAGAAGTTTCGAGATCTCGAAAACTTTGTTCTATTATTTTAGGGCTGAGTTCGCTGCAGTCGCTTCCGATTATTACTACTTTTTGATATCCATCGGTAAATGCTTTGTAGAATGCATGTTGCATTCGCATGCCGAGGCTATCTCCTTTTTGGAGGTGTTTTTCGTAATCATCCTCCGACCATAAATCATCATTGTCGATAAACCGAGAATACCAAACCTGCTTGGAGACGTCCAGTTGATCGGTAACAGATTTGGTGATTTTTAAAAGTTTTTGATACACCTGCAGCGCTTTCTTATCACCAACAGTTTTAGCAAGCCTTGTTTTAACCTTCCCCCTTTCAGAATTCTTAGTGAAAACGATAAGCACCTTATCGCTGTAGTTTGAATTGCCTTCTTGTTTATTCATAATGAACTTTCTCCTTAGGTTGTAGTACCTCCACAACTGCTGCCGGCCCCGGCTGTACAGCCAAAGCAGTGCTGATTGATCTTAATCTCTCGGCCGTTAAGCTTGGCTTCATTCCATTCGCTAATATGCTGCGGGGCTTCCTCTTCTACCGGCATTTCCAGCATCTGGTTGAAGTCGCAATCATAGAGGGTTCCGTCCCAACCCACCGAAATAGTATTGCGACACATAACTCCTTTGGCGGCGGAAGGATTAAAAGAGGTAATTAGTCGATCCATGTATTCATCCAGATTATCTGATTCCAGTAGAAAATTAAGGTATCGGCTGATGGGCAGGTTGGTAATGGTAAATAAGTTATTAAAACGTATGCCGTGTTTGCGGTCGAGCTGACGCTTGAATTCTTTTTCAAGTGATTCTTGACTGCCGGGTAAGAAAGCTCCTGTTGGATTATAAACCAAGTTTAGCTCGAGTCCGGACCCCTCTATGCCGTAACCGATTTCGTTGAGTTTTTTTAGTGCTTCAATAGAACGGTCGTACGTACCTTCTCCGCGCTGACGATCGGTACGGGACTTATTATAGAAAGGCAGCGAACAGGTTACCTCCACATCGTGTTCGGCGAAAAATTCAGGCAGTTCCTGATATTTGGGGGCTGTGGTTAGGATAGTCAGGTTCGACCGCACAATAATCTCTTTACCAAGGTCTGACACCTGTTCAACGAACCACCGAAAATGGGGATTCATCTCCGGGGCACCGCCGGTTAAGTCTACTGTTGATATATCGGAGTTTCGCAAAGCTTCCAAGCAGTGTTCAAGGGTTTCTTTGGTCATAACCTCATCACGATCCGGCCCCGCATCCACATGGCAGTGCTTGCAGGTCATATTACACATGTACCCTACATTAATCTGAAAAATTTCGATGCCGGTAGGACGAAGCGGATAGAGGTCAACCTCTTCAAGTTTCTCCTTAAATTTAGGCTGCTGTCGCAGTGATTCTGAATAATTGTTGAGCACATCTAACTGATATGCCGGATCCGAAAGGTCGTGACTAAGTGTTTTAAGCGATTTAATCATATGTGTATAGTATGCTCTAAAAGTATTTGGACTGAAATACAAATATTGGTTCTATAGAGCATTACATGCTCAGGTCTTTTGTTTTGTTCATCATCTGCACACCGTGTACAAGTGATGATCCGCCGCGGATTGCTGACGCCACATGAACCGCTTCCATCATCTGTTCTTCGCTTGCTCCTTTTTCTAGGCTTTCGGTTGTATAGGCGTCGATACAATAAGGACATTGCACCGTGTGGGATACTGCGAGAGCAATCAGCGCTTTTTCACGAGCACTCAGTGCTCCTTCTTCAAAAACGGCTCCATAGTAATCAAAGAATTTTTCTGCTAATTCAGGTCCAAATTCGCCAACATCTTCAAACTTTTTTAGGTCCTTGGGATTGTAATAGCTGTCACTCATTATAAATATGATTTAAGTTTTATATTTCTGTGATTTGCAGGGATAAAAAAGCAACGAAGAAAGATTATACCAACTGATATATAATATTAGAAATCTTGACGAGTATAGATTCTTTATTCTTACGATTTTAATTGTGATGAAAGTGTAAAACCAAATAGTAGGAAAAGTCATTCGAAAAAAACAGATTGTAAATAGTAAGAAGCTACATGGGTGGAGCATCTAAGTGGCTTCAGCATTTTGATAATGTTTCAGGAGTATTTTTGAGTAATTCAATAAATTAAAATTGTAGGTTTGACTTTGATATTAGAAACATTGCATGATTGGATGATGGGATTGTCGGCTGATTATAGCGTAAATCCCTATATTTTTGCCGCTATTTATGTTGGTGCGATTCCTTTTTTTATGGGATCTGTAGCTTGGATTATCAGAAATTTAAAACGCGACAAACAGATAGCGCTGCCGGTTATTTCTACAGGCCTTTGTCTTTCTTCAGCTTATTTATATCTATTAGTAGCTGGTGAAAATATTCCTTCGTGGGTCTATCTGATTATCATATTTCTGCTTGCGTATGGGCTCTACTCTACCTATCAACGAATTAAGGGTAAACGAAAAAACAATAAGGTATGAAGTACGATTATGATTTGCTTGTAATTGGCGCTGGAGCCGGTGGGCTTACTGCAGCAGGTATGGGCGCAAACTTTGGGGCTAAAACCTTAATGGTGGAAGTCGACAAACTTGGGGGTGATTGCACATGGCACGGTTGCATTCCAAGTAAAACATTGTTGCATCTTTCGAAAGTAGCACAAAGCGTAACCGAAGCCAAAAAGTTTGGTTATCGAAAATCACAGGGATTGGACTTTTCGTCTGTGATGGAGCACGTCAGATCTAAGCGGAAAGATGTCTATGAAGAAGCGGATGATCCGGATATCTATCGTCGAATGGGTGTGGATATTGAATTTGGCCAGGCATTATTTGTTGATGACCACACCGTTCGTATTGTAAAGGATGAGGAGAATAGAAAGGTGTCTTCACGATATATTATTATTGCCACAGGTAGTAAGGCTATGATCCCTCCCATCAAAGGAATTCAGGAGATTTCGCACCATACTAATGAGACAATTTTTGAACTCAAGGAGCAACCTGAAAGCTTGGCGATTATTGGGGCTGGAGCCATTGGTGTTGAAATGGCACAGGCATTTCAACGGCTGGGTACACAGGTGACTGTATTTGATATGCTACCGCGTATCCTTTCAAACGACGATAAGGAGTTAACTGGAATGCTCCAAGAGTATTTGGAGAATGAGGGTATTAATTTTAAACTTTCTGCTGATGTAGAAAAGATATCAGAAAATTCAGATGGAAAAAATAGCATTGAGGCAGAAGTTAATGGAGATCAGTTCTTTTGGGAGGGGAGCGAAGTACTTATAGCTGCCGGACGTACAGCCAACTGTGAGGGGTTGCAATTGGAAAGAGCGGGCATCCGACATCAAGATAATGGTATTACCGTTGACGATCGGTGCCGGACAAACCTAAAGCATGTCTATGCGGTGGGTGATGTGACTGGACAATACCAATTTACGCATATGTCTGAGCATATGGCCAAAGTTGCGGTGACAAATGCACTTCTTAAAATACCAAAGAAGATTGATCGGGAACATGTGCCGTGGAGTACGTATACCGATCCTGAGCTGGCACACGTGGGGGCTACAGACAAAGAGTTGAAGGAAAGGGATACCTCATACAAAACATATCGATTTCCCTATGATAAAATTGATCGTGCAATTACCGATGAGTCTACTGAAGGACTCATTAAGGTTTTTGCCAAGGAATGGAACGGTAAAATATTGGGGGCTACAATATATGGAAAGCAAGCCGGGGATCTCATTGGGGAATATGCCTTGGCGATGCGGAATGGGGTCACACTCAGAAATATTGCTGATACTATTCACCCCTATCCTTCGTATGGGCTTGGGGTTCGAAGGGCTGCAGATCAGTGGTATGTTCAGAGTCAGTCCACCTGGATGGTTAAACTGGTAAAATGGGTGTTCGGATACCGAGGAACGGTTCCAGACTTAAGTGATGAGGATCGAATTATTTAGTTGCGAACAAAAAAAGCCCGCCGGTTAAGGCGGGCTCAAAAAACTACTCTCTCTTGAATATTATTCAACGGCTTATCTGTTAGTAAGACCATTGGGGAAGTAAATCCTTACAAAATTCCTTTTCATATTTTTATTATATTATTTCATGTATTTATTCATAATGTTATGTATAATAATTTCATATGAAATCACTGACAGACAAGCAGCGACAACTCTGGGAGTATATTCTCTCCTTTTATGAAGATTATGGGCAGTTTCCTAGTTATGAACATATGCAGCAGGAGTTTGGGTATAGTTCCTCTAACAGTATCTACCAACACCTGCAGGCACTTACCAAGAAAAATTATTTAACAAGGCATGGTCGGGGAGATTACGATATTCATCCTGCTAAGCGGAATGAGTTAAGTGGATTTTATCCCGGCATTCCTGTTAAGGGACGTATTGCAGCCGGCGCTATGCATGAGGCTATTAGTGAAAATCTCGGGCATTTGCCGGTAGAGATTCATCCTGAAAAATCCGATCACTATTTTGCCTTGATTGTAGATGGAGAAAGTATGATTGATGCTGATATTCGCGACGGCGATTATATTATTATTGATCCCCGCGAGCCCAGAGATGGAGAGATTGGTGCTATTCGTTATCGGGGGGAAACAACCTTAAAGACTATTCGAAAAAAAGAGGATGGTATTACCTTGCAACCGGAGAATCCATCGTATGAACCAATCAATATTACGCCTGATGAATGGGAGGAGATTATGGTCTATGGAACGTATGTCGGTAAAGCCTGGAAGAACGGTGACGATTGGGGGCTTATTTTTAGAAATGGCTAATTAAAAGTTATGAGATCGAGAGTATTCCATACAGATGAGCTTCTGCTAAACTGAACAAGCATTTATTGGAAGGTGTTAGTTTGTTCTCTCAACTTGATAACAAACTAAAATTCTATTTTCCTATCTGTACTATACGTAACATAATGACATCATAAACAGCATGAGCAGTCATTGCGGCAATTAGGCCACTATATTCAAAAAGGTAACCGAGCAGCATGCTGAGCCCAAACATCGTCAGGCCAAATAGCATGTGTCCTGCAGATTTGAATTTAAAATAACCGTGGATGCCGATAAAAATAAAGGAGGTGACCCAGATACCGAGCAACGGCTGTATGGCACCGCGAAAAAGTAGTTCTTCACCTACCCCGGCAAATGCCGAAAGCTGAATGCGGTCAAATCTGGAAAGCTTCAGTTTTGAAACCATGTCGACGATATAAAAATCATGCAAGACCTCTGAAACGCTGGTGTGATTTATGATTACCCCGATTATACTTGCTGCAGCACTGCCGGATAGAATCCCGATAATGAGTTGAGTTGATACGGTATAGCCATGATTAAAAGCAATATTAAGGGGTTCTTCGAGAAGATATCGGTAAATTAGAAAAGCGAGGATGAGGTAAGCAGTAGCCGATAAAATTGAGATAAATAAAAGTTCTCGGCTGGAAATCTGCCGCGACTTCGTAGTTTCGGGTTGCCCGTCAATATTGTCATCATCAATCATATCTGAAAATTAAGTCGTAACTGCAACAGGCTAATTATGCAAACTCATGAAGTGATTTCAAAAAAAGTTTTAATTTGTAAAACCAATTCGCATAAAAGTGCGAATTCTGTAAGTTAGAAAATTGTGGCTCTAAGTTGTTTTAAAACATCTAACTAAATCACTTTTGATTATGAAACGTTTTTTGCTCTTCCCCTTAATATTGGTTCTTACATATTCATATACGGCTCAGGGGCAGGATCTTAGTATTGACCCTCAGATGTATGATATCATTGATAAAGTAAGTGCTGACCGGCTGGAGTCAGATATTCGAACGCTGGCCGGTTTTGGAACTCGTCATACGATGTCGGATACCACTTCTGATACCCGTGGTATCGGTGCGGCGCGGAGATGGATCAAAGAAGAGTTTGAAAAAATTAGTGATCAGTGCGGTGGATGTCTTGAGGTTCGGGAGCAGCGTACTCTGGTAGAGGGCGATCCTGAGAGTCGTATAGACGAAGATACCTGGGTAGTGAACGTCTATGCGGTGCTAAAAGGAAATACGCATCCGAATCGCTATGTGATTATGAGTGGTGATATTGACAGCCGCGCCTCGGATGTGATGAATGATACCATTGATGCACCGGGTGCTAATGATAACGCTTCCGGTATGGCAGGGGCAATCGAAGCAGCACGGGTCTTATCAGATTATGAGTTTGAAAGCAGTATCATATTTGCAGGATTGTCGGGCGAAGAGCAAGGCCTGTATGGCGGACGTCATATGGCGGAGATGGCTAAAGAAGAAGGCTGGGATATTATCGGCGTTCTGAATAATGATATGATCGGAAATATTGAAGGCATTGACGGGGTGATTGATAACCGTGAATTCCGCATCTTTTCTGAGCCCTATTCATCCCAAGCCACTGAGCGCGAATTGCAGATGAAACGCTTTTACGGAGGAGAAAATGACGGAAAATCCCGTCAATTGGCTCGCTATATCTATGAAACCACCGAACTTTATATGCCACAAATGGATCCGATGTTGATTTACCGTCTGGATCGTTTTGGTCGTGGCGGGCATCATCGTCCGTTCAATGAGGCCGGTTTTGCAGGTGTTCGTATTATGGAAGCGCACGAAAATTATATACAGCAGCACCAGGATATCCGCACCGAAGACGGCATCGAATATGGAGATGTGATCGAGCATGTAAATTTTGATTATGCTAAGAAATTAACGGCAGTAAATGCGGTGGCGATGGCTTCGTTAGCGAAAGCACCTCCAAAGCCTAAGAATGTAGAAATAGGTGGTGCGGTAGAACCCTCAACCACTCTTCGCTGGGAAAAGCCGGACAGTGACCTTATCAAGGGATATAAAATTTATTGGCGTCCAACGTCAAAGCCGCTGTGGGAAAGCCAGCGATACGTAGGAGATGTTAGTGAGTTTACACTCAAAAATATTGTCATCGACAATTATCTGTTTGGAGTATCAGCAGTTGGAAAAGACGGACACGAAAGTGTGGTATCTTATCCTTCGGGGCTAATCAGAGATTAGAAATTTTTACGTACAGATGGTAAACTCATATTTATATAACTATATCATAAAGCTATGAAAAACCTACGTTACTTATGCCTATTTGTAATTTTTGCTTTTCTGTTTTCAACGGGTGCAGAAGCGCAATCAGATGTTTTAACGCTCGAGAATATATTTGATCTGGAGTACGTCTCCGACACCCAGATTTCGCCTGATGGAGAACAGGTCGTCTATCAGCGAAATTTCATGGATATTATGGAAGATAGCCGTCGCTCGAACCTGTGGATTGTTAATATGGACGGCAGTCGGCATCGACCACTGACGTCTGGCAATAATAATAACTTTTCGCCTCGGTGGTCACCCAGTGGAGATCGATTGCTGTTTGCATCTACCAAAAGCGGTTCGAGTGAATTGTATATGCGCTGGATGGATAACGGTGAAACGGCTAAAATTACTAATCTGACACAGTCGCCGAGTTCAATAACTTGGTCACCGGATGGAGATTATATAGCATTTACTATGTTTGTACCTCGTGAAGACAAGCCCATGGTTTCGCTGCCCGGCAAACCAAATGGGGCTGATTGGGCTGAACCGGCTAACGTAATTGATGACTTGGAATATCGCCGTGATGGGGCATCAGGTTTTGTTAAGGATGGGTTTACTCATGTGTTCATAATTCCGGCCGAAGGCGGTACCCCTCGACAAATCACTGAAGGTAACTTCAATCACAGTTCGCCCGAATGGACGGCTGATGGAGAGCATCTTATTATCTCATCCAACCGAAAAGAAGATTGGCAGTATAAGGAACGCGACACTGAACTCTATAAGATTTCGGTTGAAGATGGGGGAATGACGCAGCTTACTGATCGGCGCGGACCGGATTATGGGGCTGTAGTTTCGCCGGATGGAGATAAGATTGCTTACTTGGGATATGATGATAATATGGACAGTTACCAGCTAAGTAATGCTTACGTGATGAATATTGATGGTTCTGACAAACGAACCCTGACAGATGATTTTGATCGGAGTGTAAGTAATCTACAGTGGACCGAAGATGGATTATACCTGCAATATGATGATGAGGGTAATGGCAAGATCGGGTTACTAGCTTTGGATGGGAACAATGAGATTCAAAAAGTTGCCGATAATCGTGGCGGAACAACAATTGGACGCCCCTATGGTAGCGGCTCATATACGGTCACTTCCAAGGGGAATATCGCTTACACCTATGCCACGCCTTACCATCCGGGAGATGTGGCCGTTACTGATGAAAACGGTAACATGAATAGATTGACTCAAATAAATAAAGATCTATTCGGTCATAAAACACTGGGTGAGGTCGAAGAAATTTGGTACGAGTCTTCTTACGACGGCAAGAGAATTCAGGGATGGATCATTAAGCCTCCCAACTTTGATCCCGATAAGAAGTATCCACTTATTCTGGAAATTCACGGTGGTCCGCATACCAATTATGGTGATCGCTTTACTGCGGAGTTACAGCTGATGGCGGCCAGAGGATATGTGGTTGTATATACGAATCCACGCGGGAGTACAAGTTATGGTAAAGAGTTTGGGAATTATATCGACAAGAATTATCCCAGCGAAGATCATGATGATCTGATGTCGGGGGTAGATGCTGTAATTAACAAAGGATATGTGGATGCAGACAGTCTCTACATTACTGGCGGAAGCGGCGGCGGAGTATTATCAGCCTGGGCTATTGGTCAAACAGATCGCTTTAATGCTGCAGTAGTAGCAAAGCCGGTAATCAACTGGTATAGTTTTGTGTTAACGTCAGATGGCTCTTCATATCATAAATATTGGTTTCAGGGTTTTCCATGGGAAAATCGTGACCACTACATGGATCGGTCACCCATATCATTGGTGGGCAATGTAACAACACCAACGATGTTACTGACGGGTGAAGAGGATTATCGTACGCCGATGTCTGAAACTGAGCAATATTACAGGGCATTGCAGTTACAGAAAGTGGAATCGGTAATGGTCCGTATCCCCGGTTCGGGACATGGCATTGCCAGTCGCCCGAGCAATTTGATGAGTAAGGTTGCACATATCTTGGAATGGTTCGAAAATCATTAATCGTTTATTTATCTATTTTTTGTGCTATAACCCCGATGAAATAGTCTCATCGGGGTTTTTATATTGAAGAAAAGATGGGGGTTTTTCTTTCAATGAAGGATTTCCACTAATATCTTCAGCATCTTCAAAAAAGGATTGATCAAAAGCTATTTGTAAAATGTATCTATCTAACAAGGATTCCATATCTGCAATATTTTCGGCAATTTTAATTTCCCTGTTTATGGTGGTAGGAGTTCCTCATTCTACCCAAGCTCAGGAGGCCAAAACTTTAGACACGCTGGTAGTTTCAAAAGAGGTGGTGATCTCTTCCAGTAGGGTTCCACAAACAGCTGCGGGATCGGGGCGTAACATTACAACAATTTCAGCTCCGATGATTGAAACTACTCCTGCCCATACCCCTGACGAAATGCTGAGATATATTCCTGGGGTGGAGGTACAATCGCGTGGTGCCTTTGGCACGCAGTCGGATTTCAGCCTGCGTGGAAGTACGTTCTCACAAGTATTGGTACTGGTTGATGGTATGCGGATTAACGATCCGCTTACGGCTCATTTCAATTCTAACATTCCGGTGGCCCCGGGGGCAATTCAGCGAATTGAAGTTCTCCACGGTCCTGCTGCCGCACAATATGGTGCTGATGCGGTGGGTGGTGTCATCAATATTATTACACATACATTTGGAAGTCAGTCAAATGAGGAGCAGACTACTGCTCACCTGAAAGGTGGTTACGGACAGAATGATCTCAAAATGGGGCGGGGCGGATTTTACCACAGCACCGAAAAGTATCGTATTAGCGGAGGTGGTATGTGGCATCAAAGTCCCGGACAAGAATTAGCTAATAACTATAAAAACCGGTTTAATATAGCTAACGGTTCGGTTTCAGGAGGAGTAAAGCTAAATAATAACTGGGATTTGGCACTCCGGTCAGGGTACGACTTTCGCGATTTTAATGCTAAATATTTTTATACCGCGAGTCCATTAGATGAGGCTACTGAAACAGTTTCAATGTGGTGGAACCAGATGCGATTGCAGCGAAGCACCCAAAATAGTATAACAACTATAAAAGGGTCATTTAAGCGTACGAATGATGAGTATATTTTCAATCCACAGTTCCCGGGTAATAATCATACTACCTCTCGAGGAGCATTACAGCTGTATCAATATCGTCAACTATCGGATAGCTGGGATCTTACGTATGGTGCGCAGTTGGATAGCCGGATGATTAGAAGTAATGATAGGGGGGATCACAGTAACTGGCATTACGCAGGTTTTACAATGGTGCAGTGGCAACCGACTAATCCGATGACCCTATCCGGAAGCGTTCGGATCGATCATGATGATAATTACGGCACAGAGTTGATGCCACAGGTTAGCTTTTCCTATCAGCAGGAACAGTGGATATTGCGGGCATCGGGGGGACGTAGTGTTCGTGCTCCGAGTTATACAGAGCGTTTTATTTCTACCAACTTATCAGGTCCGTTAACGGAAGGGCGAAACATTGGTAATCCATGGCTACAGGCCGAACGGGCTTGGTCCGGTGAGATGGGAGCTGACCTGTTTCCCTGGGAGAACGTACGTTTTTCTGCAACCGGATTTATCCGTGAATCAACGAATCTGATTGATTATGCAATGACAAATACGGCACAAATCCGCAATGATAGTAATCTGCAATCCGGTGGAGATTATCTGTATGCCCAAAACATTAATAACGTAACTACTACAGGAGTAGAAACGGAGCTCTCCATAAGCCAAAACTTGGGTGATAACTGGCTATTTAACAGCACGCTGGGTTATGCCTTTACCGACTTTTTTGGGGATGAGAATGTTGCTTCTAAGTACATATCCAATTATGCCCGACACTTGGTAAATGGAATTGTCAGCATCAGTCATGGTCCGGTAGATGGATCAGTAAGTGCTGTTTGGAAAAAGAGGCAGGCAACGCAAAGCGAAAGTATTAATGCGTTCAGATCATCAATTTACAGTTTATGGAACGTGAAGGTCGATTATGAGATTACTCCCCACATATCAGTGGGGCTGCAAGTTGATAATGTGTTTGATCAGCAAAACCAGGATGTACTTGGTGCTCAAATGCCGGGTCGCTGGGCTGTTGGAACCTTAAGTTGGATACTGTAAACAGCTTTAACATATCTTTAAAAGTCAGATCCCCGTAGCCAAATACTGCGGGGATTTCTCTTTTTTTGGATATATTGGATTTAGTACTTAAAACTCCTAAATACACTTACAGCATGGAACACAGGAGAACGATTACCCTTCTGTCATCGATGATTGTTTTGTTAGCAGTAATTGCTGCATCCGTGGGGATATTCTCATCGGGTGGTCCCGGTCCCTATGATGTAGAAACAGTTCGAGGTGAAACCGTTACTGTTTATGGTAAAGGTATCTATAAGCATATGTCAAAGGATGTGGCACCGCAAGGTATTGCGCAAGATTATATTACGCTTTTTGTGGGAGTACCTTTGTTATTTATAGCGTTGGTATGGGCACGCAAAGATTCAATTAAAGGACGACTTTTACTGGCGGGCACATTGGGATATTTCCTGGTGACTTATCTTTTCTACTTGGTTATGGGAATGTACAATATCCTTTTCCTTGGTTATGTGGTGTTACTTGGGGCTTCATTTTTTGGCTTTTCACTTACGGCCTTGTCATTTGATATACATAAGTTGTCCAGCTATTTCGGGCAGGCTGTTCCGAAAAAAATTGTGGGTGGTTTTCTTGTTTTTAACAGTATAACTATCGGGTTGTTATGGTTGGGTGTGGTAGTTCCGCCTTTTTTTGATGGCACAATAATTCCATTGCAGGTTGAACATTATACTACGCTTATTGTTCAAGGATTGGACTTGGCACTTTTACTGCCTTTGGCATTTGTATCAGGTGCACTGTTCATTAAAGGTAGCCCCATGGGCTATTTGCTGGCTCCTGTATACGTTATTTTTCTGTCTATTTTAATGGTTGCTCTTACGGCAAAAATAATTGCCATGGGATTGTTGGGGCAACCGATTATGCCTGCCATTATTATCATACCACTGTTTGCAGTGGTGGCTATATTTTGTTCGGTATCGATTCTCCGAAATATTAAAGAGCCCAGCTATGTCTAAAGCTGAATCCAGATCGCTCAGTTTCTATCTACTTATGGGCTTACTGTTTTTCCAGGGGATTAGCGGACTTTATGGCGGAGGTGCTCTTGTATTGGACCCGAGTGGAGGAATACTGCAAATGCCACTGAATTTGTTAGAGGGATCACCATTTACAAGCTATTTGATTCCCGGAGTGATTCTATTTGTTGTACTTGGAATAGGTCCAATGATGGTATTATACGGTTTATATCAGCAAAAAGGTTGGGGATGGCCGGGCTCAGTTTTAATCAGTATAGCCTTAATAGTTTGGATCGGAGTGGAAGTGTTGATGGTTGGTTATCACGCAGAACCGCCCTTACAGCTTGTTTATGGTTTGCTTGGAATTCTATTACTTGGACTTACGCTGTACGTATTTTATAAAAAAGGTAGAGGTGATAGGATCGACAGCTTCTGAACTTGAAAATGATGAAGGTATCAGCTTTTGATATTGCTATCATCAAACTATGACAACGTGCGGAAAAATTATTATTAGACCATAACTACAAGCGGTGATGATGTAAAAAGGTATAGGAGAGGGATTTGAGCAAAGTATTAGCTAAAAAAGGAAGGCTGTTACTTTAAGGGAAGAATAAAAAAAGGCGACCTCGAAGCGAGGTCGCCTTTAATAATTTAATAGGATTCGGTTAATCCTTAGTTACTTGGCTCATATTGGTAAGGATTTAACGGATGAGACTCTGCACGTCGGTTCTTGCGGCAGCCTAACTCTTCCGTTTGATCCATACATGGTTGAGGCGCTTTACCTAATCCGCGAGATTCAATGCGATTTTCAGAAACGCCATTCTCAATATAAAACTGTTTGACGGATTCTGCTCGTCGCTTACTCAAACGCAAGTTATACTGGTCGCCACCAACGTGGTCAGTATAAGCGTCGATACGAATTCGGAATTTAGAAGAATTCATCAATTTCTTGATGTTATCATTCAGAATACGAGCAGCGGCATCATTAATGTTTGACTTATCAAATTCGAAGTTAACAGTTCCAAGATCATCTTTCTTTAGGAAAGGAGGATCATTGCTGTCATTGGGATCGGTGCCCATTTCAATTTCTTGGCTGTCGGTAAAACCGTTACCGTCAGAGTCAGCATTATTAGGATCTGTATTGTATTCATTGATTTCTTCAGCATCAGTGAGACCATCGTTGTCACTGTCTGCGCTTAGCGGATCCGTATTGTATTCGTTAACCTCTTCGCCATCGGTTAAACCATCTCCGTCAGAATCTTCTTCCAGCGGGTTGGTTTCATAAGAGTTAACTTCTTCGCCGTCTTCAAGACCATCTCCATCAGTGTCGGCATTGTTAGGATCTGTCTCATATTCATTGATTTCTTCGGCATCAGTGAGACCATCGTCGTCACTGTCTGCGCTCAGTGGATCAGTGTTATGTTCATTCATTTCTGCCCAGTCACTAAGACCATCGTCATCAGTATCAAGAGAGCGAAGAGTCTCTTCATCTAATGATTGAAGATATTCCATATCACGGTCGGAAGGGGCTCTAAGTTCTTCGGTACCGGCACAGCCTGAAAGCAATGCCATCCCAAGAAACACGGAAGAAAGAAGTAGTATTAATTGTTTATTAATCATCGTGTTACGAGTGTAGGTTAAAAGTTGATTTGTGATGAATTGTAAGATAGTGTTTTCCAGAAAAAGTATAAATGCTAGTTAAAACTATTGGCTACAATATGTTATCTAATATAATCAAAAACAAAATAAAGTTAATCTGGTAAATGGGTGTAACTTTCGATAAAAGTTCCTTATATTTATCGACTCTCAAATGGGGCTATAGCTCAGTTGGCTAGAGCGCTTGCATGGCATGCAAGAGGTCCGGGGTTCAAGTCCCCGTAGCTCCACTTTTTTGTTTTGCATTTCTGCCAAGAACCGCATTTCTTGAATAACACTGCTTCATACTTGGGATAGGAACAAATGTTCCAAGATTTTTAAATTAATATCTAAACATCAAGGGATATTAATTGATAAACAACTGATAGCAAAGGTTGTAATAATTACGGGAGGTTATCAATGTGGTTACGACATATCAGACAGGTTGTTTGTGTTCTGTTTTTTTTATTGCTGGTAAGTAATGTAAAGCCAGCTTTTGCCCAGCTTTCTATGGAGTTCGAAATCGATGAAACGCTGGAGAATTCTCAGGTCATAAATATTCAATCATTGTTGGCTAATGATCTGAAAGGTCCTTCCTTATTTCGGTTATTCCTTCAAAACCAAAATAGTTCAGAATCTTTAAACGATCTTTATTTACGGGTTGTCGTTGAATCCAACAAAGTTGGTAGAATTTTAGAGGTTCGGCAGATTTCGGGGCGTCCATTTAGTTTAGATCCTGGGCAACAGTTATTTGTGAATAATAATAACGTGGGGAATGGATTGCCGGGCGTTGAGGAGGGAATATTTTTTGAACATAATTTCACAGAGCGAGGACGAGAGTTTTATAACGGACTTCAGGGATCAACTTCTCTTCCGGCTGATCAATATCGGATTACGGTAGAATTGTATCAGGGTTCAGTAAATGGAGAATTACTTGCCTCTCAAACGGACAGTTTTGGCATAAATCTGGCAGAAAAGACTCTTGGTTTTTATCTGCTTTCACCGGGAGGTGAGGTAGGTTCTGAAACTATTATATCAAGCCGATACCCAAATTTTCAGTGGCAGGGTAGTTTAGATGTTCGTTATCGGTTGGTGGTTGTAGCGTCAAAGGGTGATGAAAGCCCACAGTCATTGATGGACGGAGCAATAAGTACAGAGCCTATTCAATTGGTTGGGGTAAACGGATCTGGTTCATTGCTGGATTATGAAATGCTGGATATTCTTGTTGATGGTTCTGGATTTCAATATCCCAGTTCGGGAGTGCAGAATTTAGAACCCGGTACTCGATATTTTTGGCGAATTGTGAGTCAGCTGGAAACAAATGATGGTATTGAGGAAAGAGAATCGGAGATCTGGACTTTTACTCTCGCAGATATGCATAAATTATCTGGCGATCAACAAGCGATAGAAGTATCCAGAATCCTGGAGCGCATTTTAGGTGACCGGTTTAGAGAGATTAGTAAAAATGGTTTTTCGCTTGAGTCTGTAGAAATTGAGGGACAGAGCTTTCGTAGTGGACAGGCTGTACAAAAGCTGAGAGAGCTTGATAGAAGAAACGAGCAAGGGGATGTGTCAATACTGATAGAAAATTAATTATTGTCATGAAAGTCCTGCTAAAATACTTTTTGTTGCTATTGGTAATGGGTGTGTTGGGCATCGGAGCACAAGTTTATGACGCAAATGATCGCCCTTTGGCTTTTGTGCAAAAGTTCAAGCCAAGTGTCGGAATTGAGAAAAATGGAGAGTTTAAAGATATCAAAGAGCGAGGCAAACCCCTTTTTGATGGTGATACATTAAGAACTGATCAGAATGGTTTTGCCCTAGTTCAGTTTATGGATAAAAGTATTGCCAAAATAAGGCCTGATTCCCGATTAATTATTCAGGGTAACATCGAGAATAAGCAAAATACAAGCACTCGTATTGGATTGGAGTTGGGAGAGATACTGCTGAATGTATCGGAACGGGGGTCACAAGATTTTGAGGTGACCACAAATTCGGCAGTGGCATCTGTAAAAGGAACTTCTTTTGGCGCTACCGTTGATGATTATTTCTGGGTTGAGGAAGGGAACGTAGAGGTGGCATCAAAGCAGACCGGACAAAGCGTTACGCTTTCTGAAAAGATGTATGGTCAAGTTCAGGAGGATGGTTCTATAGAATCCGGAGAATTGACGGATGAGGAGCTGGAGAAAAGAAAAGCAGAGTATTCTGAAATGAACGAGAAGCTTGAGCCAACGATTTATAAAGTGCGTTTTACCAATGAGGATGGAGAAGAAAGGGTCATTGAAATGAAAGTCTTTGAAAATGAAAACTAAAAACTTTTAGATACTATTACGGGTGAAAGGGGTAGCTTTAATAAAAAAGATAGTATTCCTTATAGCTTTTACAGGCATAGTATGTCTTGATGTGGAGGCGTTATCAATTCCTGAGGCTGTCCCGATACAACATCAGAAACCTACCTTTGTTGAACGAAACACCCCGTTTGAGCTTCGTTTTTCAGCACCATCAGTTAATGCAAATGATGTATCTGATGCATATATTTTTTACAAGATAGATGGTGAAATGGGATTCCGTCAAAAACACGCAGCCCTTGTATCTTCCAGTTTCTTAACAGAGTTAACAATTGAGGATACGCAGGCAAGTGAGCTGGAGTATTATTTGCAAATTCATCTAAATAATGGTGAGACCCTTACTTATCCACGTAACAATGCTTCCGGAAGTCCTGTTCGTGTTGAGATCGTTGATCCGCAGCAAGATGATCGGCAACGTTTTGTAGAAGAAACTGGTATTGATTATACAATTCTTTCACCTGATCCCGGCTCGGCTGTTTTACAGCAGGATGTGGTTGTAGCACTGACCTTGTTTTATGATCCCAGTGAAATTGATACTTCATCTTCTTTTCGTATGTATGTTGATGAAGAAGATGTGACCGAGCAAGCGAATGCCAGTGATTACTTTTACACCTATTCTCCCGAGGGTTTATCGATGGGAGAGCATAAGGCTGAGATTAGAATTAAAAAGAAAGATAGCACAATTGTTCTTGCTGATTGGAATTTTTCAGTCATAACTCCCGGTCAATCTGGAAGTACTTTGAGAGATGAAAGGGAGAAGAAAAGCTGGATGCCGCAGGGAAACGTGGAGCTACGCGCGCGTAATCAGCAGGTGGGTGGATATTCAAATGATGCGTTGAGTGGGAATGTCAGAATATCCGGGCAAAAGGGGAAGGTTTCTTATTCGGCTTTCGGATTGCTGACAACCCAGGAAGATCAACGATTACAGCCCCAAAATCGCTATGGACTTAATTTATATGTTGGTAATTGGCTTGAACTTGAGGCGGGCCATGTGTATCCAACACTCAATACCTATACTATTGCCGGTCAACGCATGCAGGGTATTAATGCAGGGTTTCATTTTTGGAGTGAAACACTAAACCTGCAGCTTATTTATGGAAAGTTGCGACGTGGAATTAATAATATTTATGATGAAATTTCTGTCGAAGAATATGCATTCGGAGGGGAACAAAACACAGCTCGTTCATATGCACTAAGTACTGCAGACAATGGAACATTTCGGCGCAATATTGCCGGTGGACGTATTGGATTCCAGAAAGAGGACCGGTTTAATTTTGGTATTAACGTGATTAAGGTTGAAGATGATACCAACTCAATTCGTCTTATTAATGATTTTAATGATGTGATGGCTATAAATCCTGATCTTGCAAATAATCTTAATAGCCAATATCGAGAGGAGTTGGAAAATAATCCGGATGAGCTCGGTGTAAGTGGGAATCCAACCCCCAGAGGTAACTTTGTGGCCGCATCGGATATAGAGGCACAATTTGACAATAATCGCATTCATTTTGAAGCTGATGGAGCGATTAGTTTACTTAATCAGGATATCTCTGATGGAATATTAACACAACAGGCGGCTGATCGTATTGGGTTCGATATTGCTGAAGATACCGAAAATATGCTTGATCGTCTTTCTTGGCTTATCATTATCAACGAAAATATGGAAACATTACCTATTCGCTTTGATGATGCTACAGGTAGTTCAGCAGGGGTGTTTTTCCCAACAAGTATTTTGGCGGGTCAGTCTCAATTGGGACTTAGCTATTTTAATAACGATTTTCGGATACGTTATAGATGGGTCGGGCCGGGATATAACTCTCTGGCGAATACAACAATTCGAAAAGATATTGCCGGGTTTTCATTGAGAGATCGCGTCCAATTATTTGAGAACCAGCTATATGTAACACTTGGTTACGACAACCTGCGTGATAACGTAGTAAATAACAGGGACGCTACCACGGGCACTATAAACTACCGTAGTAATATTAGCTGGTATCCGCTTAATCAAGATTGGCCAAGGATTAGTCTGGGTGTGATGAAGCGTACCAGAGATAACGAAGTAGAATTGAATAATCCGATTGTAGCATCTGTCGTCGGTACGCCGGAGCAAGCGGCAGTACAGAATATTACGATTCAAAATGGAGATACGCTTGCTACAGTATCACCCCGGCAGTCTGATACTTATCAGTTTACTGCGTCGGTTAGCAAGGAATTTTCTCTGCTGGGAGCTTCCCATAATGCCAGTATCAATTACTCCCTCTTGAATACTTCTGATCGGGTGTTTGAGTATGGAGATGCAGAAAGTCACAGCATTTCGGTTCGTGTAGTGAATCGATTTCAAAATCTGCCCCTACAAACAAATATTGGATTTAATTACAACAACTCAGAAACATCTGGGGGTCTTAATGATGTGAATATTTTTGGTGCACATGTAGGGGGAAGCCTGTTCATCTTTGATGATAAACTAAACCTTGAAATGTCATTGGCCTTTACCAAAAATAGGGCTGAATCTATTCCGTTAGTAACTAATAACAATAATACTCCGCAGCTCTCATTTGATGATTACTACATGCCGGGCATGTCAGAGGATGGATCGATAAGAGAAAGTAATTCTTTTATGATAAATACTCGGACGAGGTATAATTTAAGTGAACGACACTCCTTTCTTATAGATTTTAAGTATTCGAATATTCGTAATTTGCTCTCCTCCTCTATTGTGTATCCGAATGACCATCTGCTCCAACTGCGCTATATTTTCAACTTTTGATTATGGCCGTAGTTCAAAAGACATGGAAAAGTAATCTTGTTTTGTCGGGACTGCTGCTTGGCAGCTTGTTACTGACCCTCATGCTGGCTTTTTCTCCTCCTGCAACGGAACTTAAAATGAATGTAACGGATCAGCTGTTTGAGCTGCGCGGTCCAATCTCTATAGAAGACTCATCTATTGTAATAGTTTCGATTAGTCAGCAGGCCGATCAGGAGATACCATATAAATATCCATGGCCTACGAGTTTACATGCAAAGCTTGTAGACCATCTAAATGAAGCAGGAGCAAAAGCGATTGGATTTGATGTGCTTTTTGACAAGCGGGACAACTATAATCTTTCCAACGACTCGGTATTTGCAGATGTAATAGATAAATATGGTAATGTTGTTTTGGGTTCCAATATCCAAAGTACAGAACAGAGCAGAGGACAGGGCAGTAGCTCAAGGTCACTCATGCACGTAAAGCCTAATCGCGTATTGCAAAATGCAAATAACAGTCGGAGCGGCATAGTAAGAGCTCATTACGATAGTGACGGAGCTATTCGAAAATATATATTGAATCTCGAGTATAATGAGCAGCAGCTTTATTCACTGGGATTGGAGTTGCTGAAAATATATTCCCGGATTGACTCAAACCAGATCAATGAAACTGAGAAATACTTGGATTTTGGACCATACCACATTCCCAAGGTCGGGAATAAATTGATGTCGATAAATTATTTTGGACCTTCGGGTACTTTTCCCCGTTATTCGTTTGAGACTGTAATTGACGATTCTAGCATTGTTCTTGCTTCCGAAGATTCAACATTTGAGATAAACTCATTTTCTGATCCCAATTTTGGTTTAAGGCATACTGATGTTTTTGAAGATAAGATTGTGCTGGTTGGAGCAACCATGCCAGAGCTGCATGATTTGCATGCAACTCCTTTTGCTGAACAGGGTACTATGCCCGGAGTGGAAATGCATGCCAATGCTATCCAAACTATTTTATCAGGAAATTATATTTATCATATTGATCCCTGGAAAAATATGGTCCTTTTGGCTATTGCTATTATTGTGATGGTCTTTGCTATCCGTCGCCTTTCTGGATTTTGGGGTTTTGGATTATACTTTCTCGTGAGTTTATCTATTATAGGGATTGTGATCTGGATTTTTTTGGCGTTTAACATGGTGGTGGATGTCGTCGCAATGCTGACGGCAGTAACAGTTGGTTATGTTGCTACCCAGAGTTATCAATATGTTGAGGAACAGCGTGAGAAAAGCCGTATAAAAGCATTATTCTCATCCTATGTTTCGCCGGCTATTGTTGATGAAATGGTGGAAGAAGGGAAGGAGCCTGAGCTTGGTGGTGATGAAGTTTATATGACGGCCTTTTTCAGTGATATTCAATCGTTCTCTACTTTTTCTGAGCAGATGCCTGCCAAGACTCTGGTAAAGCTTATTAATGAGTATTTATCGGCCATGACGAACATTATACAAGAACACGGGGGGACTCTGGATAAATATATCGGGGATGCGATTGTAGCCTTTTTTGGCGCTCCTGTTCCGCGCGAAGATCATGCTTATGAAGCGTGTATTGTATCTCAGCTTATGCACTATGAACTGGCTAATTTACGGGAACACTGGAGGAGAGAGGATAAATATTGGCCAGAAGTTGTAGAGCACATGCGAAATCGTATTGGCATTAATACAGGAGTGATGGTAACAGGAAATATGGGGTCGGAAAGTCGGTTTAATTATACCATGATGGGGGACAATGTAAACCTCGCGTCCCGGTGCGAAAGTGGAGCTAAGCAGTTTGGAACTTATACGATGGTTACCAAGAGTACCAAGGAAGAAGCTGAAAAATATGGTGAACGTTGTGTGTTTAGGTATCTTGGTCGCATTATTGTAAAAGGACGAACGGAGTCGGTGGAGGTCTATGAGATCATGGGACTTCGCGACAAAATGAATGAAGATGATTTTGCTTGTAAGGAGAAGTTTGAACAGGGAGTTGGAGCTTACAAAAATAAAGCGTGGGATCAGGCCATAGAATTATTTCAGGAATCTTCGGAGTTGGAAAGTATTGTCCCGAACGATGATTCCTTTATTTCTACAAATCCATCTCTGGTATATATAAATCGTTCTAAGGCATTAAAAGAAAATCCGCCTCCTCAGGATTGGGACGGGGTTTTTATAATAGAATAAAAATGATATTTCAGAGGAATTTAGTTTGCCAAATACCTCAGTAAAGTCGTATCTTTGATCTTCGAGGGTAGGCCCTACGCAGCCAGCTCCCTCTGAACTCCGTCAGGACCGGAAGGTAGCAGCGGTAGGAGGTCGTAGCGGCGTGATGTAGGTCGCTTACCCTCTCTTTTTTTATCCTATCTTTTGTTCGATATCATTTGCAATATGTTCGGCGTGGACACGCGTATTCTCTATGAATAATTTGCTGGTATCCATTCCGCCGCAAACGACGCCGGCTACATACATTCCCTTGCGATTAGTTTCGAGAGTTTTCTCATCATATACAGGCATCTTATCTTTATCATCAGTAAGATTAATTCCAAAACTCTTCATCAAGTCGAAGTTAGGTTTATAACCGGTCATAGCTAATACAAAATCATTAGCAATGGTCTTTAGTCCGTTGGGAGTATCCAAGACGACTTCATTTTTCCTGATTGTTTTCACTGCGGTATCAAAGTAACCGGTAATTTCCCCATTTTTAATGCGATTTTGAATGTCAGGTTTCACCCAATACTTGACAGATTCTTTGATTTGCGAATCGCGAACAGCAATTGTCACGTTGGCATTCGTACGGTAGGTTTCCAGTGCAGCATCAACAGCTGAGTTTCCCCCGCCAATGACAAGCACATCCTGCCAGGCATAGGCATGGGCTTCATCATAATAGTGACGAACCTTTTCGAGTTCTTCACCGGGGATATTCATCATTTTTGGAACATCGTAAAATCCGGTAGCTACCACTACTTTTGAAGCTTCATAGCTGCTTCGATCAGTTTTTATCGTAAAAGCCTGGTCTTGGCCGGAAATATTCTGCACTTCTTCGTAGAGATGGATATCCAGATCATAGCTTTCGGCGGCACGACGATAATATTCCAGCGCTTCGCGGCGCGTTGGTTTTGGGTTGTGAGATATGAAGGGGACATCGCCAATTTCTAACCGCTCGGAAGTAGAGAAAAAGGTCATATCCTTAGGATAGTGAAAGATGCTATTAACTAAACAGCCTCTTTCAATAATTTTTGTAGGGATGTTTTTTCGTTTAAGTTCAATAGCAGTGGCCAATCCTATGGGACCGGCACCAACAATGATGACCATGTGAGTTTTTTTGATGTTCGAAAATTGAGTGTATTAAAATACAGTTTTTATCAAGAGGTACCCAAGATCAGTTTTATGAAATTATCGATATGGGGGATAGACAACTCCTATAGATTGCTACTCAAGTAGTTTTCAATTATAAAGTTGAGCCAACCGCGGGGTTTACTCCAAAAGCCAACGTGTCCACCCTGCTCAGTAATGATATAATCAGTAGACGGGTTTTGATTTATCTTAGCCAAAGGCATAGCCTCAATAGGGCAAAGCGGATCTTCTTTACTATGAATGAAAAGGGTGTCGATGTTAATACTATCTATAAATCGTCGCGCAGAACATTGTTCATAGTAATCGTCGGCCCCATCAAAACCGTGAAGAGGGGCTGTAACCTTATCATCAAAATCATAAATAGTAGACCCGTTAAAGTGGGGTAATTCGGGGAATTGCTTTTGTTTCATATGAAGCTTTTTGCGTAATGTCCGTAGAAAGCGGTATTCGTAAATACGGTGAAATCCTTTTGACAGGATGATTGAACCGAGTCGCAAGTCGTAGGGTACCGATACGGCAACAGCGGTATTAACCAAGCTATCATCTCCGGTTTCACCAAGATATTTTGCCAATGCATTGCCCCCCAGCGAAAAACCAACGGCTCCAATTGTTTTATCAGGATAGTTATCTGAAATCCAGTTGAAAACGGTTTGATAATCATTGGTTTCTCCAGAGTGATAAAATCGAGGCTGATCATTGAGTTTTGACCCACAGCCCCTAAAGTTTACTCCTGCTACCGAATAACCATTTTTGATAAGTACCTTCATGAGCTCAACCATATAGTATCGTTCGGTTGAGCCTTCGAGTCCGTGGAAAAGGGTGATGATGGCATCGGAATCCGGTTGAATGTGACAGTCAAGTTCCAGAAAATCGTTGTCGGGTGTCGGAATCTCAATGCCATCCAAAGGAGGTTGCCCGGTATCCCCAAATAAAGAGCGGGCTATGGTATGAACATGACCATTGAAGCACCAGAAGGGAGCTCGAAGATGAGGTACATGTCGTAGGTTTGTCTTCATATCAGAATGCTGAAATGGCTATCAGATTTCTATCTTATTCTAAGAGTTAGGCAAATTGTGGAATAATGTTGAGAAAAGAGGATCCAATATGGGTGTATAGATAAGTCAGAGATGTATTACAGAGCTTTTATTTTCGTTATAGGAATTGTTTGTGATCCGTGATCAGTTTCAAGGCGAATAAAATAAACTCCACTGCTTAAATTATCAGCATTGAATGTTACAAAATGGGCCCCGGCTTCTAAATTAGTATTAGCGATTTCACGGACTTTACGCCCCAACACATCAAAAGCGGTTATTGTAATATGGGAATCTTGTTCAAGGTTGAAATGAATGTTGGTTTCTTCGCTAAAGGGATTGGGATAATTCTGAAAAAGTTCAGTTTGTTGAGGAACCTCATCGGCAGTGGCTTGGCCTGTGGGAGAAACTTCAAAAAGATTGCGTGCACGCGCTTCGCCAATTTGATTACGCAGTTCATTTAAATCATCTCCAAAGGCATAGGCGAATCCCACTGTTATTTTAGCGCCAGGATTTAATGTGTAAGGACCCGAGCTGGTAACGGCAGAAACATCCGTGTTTTGTAGGTCTGTTCGTACCGTTCCGGATGTTAGTGAAGCTTCCTTTTCAGCATCAGAAAAACCATCATAAATGCCAAAAGTGACTGAGTCCTGTCTTCCCTCAATCGTGTTATCTATGGCAAGAGCACCTGAAAGTGGCCCTAAATGTGCCACGGCAACGATCGGTTGGTTACTTGATGAGGAGGCATCTGAGATATAGAGCAAGCTATCACTTTCACTAAATGCAATATTGTTATTACCGCTATTACTTCCAATGTCCCAGTCGTTGAACAGGCCGACGTACATATCGTTCATTATCACAAATTGAGTAGGATTCGTGATAGTATACTTAACAAAAACTACATTGCGGATGCCAGGATCATCATAGGCAAAAGTCTCCAGTTGGATGGAAGCTCTTTTTGCACTGTCATTTAAGGTTACAAATCGGGTAGATCCCTTTAGGCCATTTGAGTTGTCTGTAGGTTCGACGGTAACAGCATCTTGGGGAAGGAAATCACGTGAGACCCGCCCATCAGTAGTGCGAACAGCATCAAGGAGCTCTTCATTAAATTGCATTATAAGTCCGCCCTCAAAAAGCAGGTTGTTCCCTTCTTGATATCCGCCGGAACCGTCGGGATATCGAGGGATGAAACCAACACCACCGCGCCCGGACAGTGGGTCAGAAAAACCAAATGTACCCTCTGCCCCAAAAGATGTTTTTACATTATTGCCGGCAAGAATTTCAAAAAACATATCTTCATAAACGAGGGCATTAAAATCATCATAATTCATACTGTTGTCCCGAAATTCTAAACGAAAGGTCGGCATTTCGGTAAGGTCAAAGTCACTTGCAATCGTAATTGGGAAACTCAAATCAACGGTGTCACCAGTAGCAAAGCTACCCAATTGCTGTTGAGAGTTTCGCAGTTCTACTTCACTTTCGTTTAACGATAAAAGCTCCAATTCAAGGTTGGATGTATTATTTCCAACATTGGTTATCCTTACTTCTATAGTCCCTTCTTCGCCGAGTGAAAGCTTATCGCCTTCACTGTTGATGAATTCTTGAGATACCACTTTTAGGCCCGGAAGGTTAGTATTTAATGCTTGGTAGGCATTGATTGAACCATGGCCAAGCTGATTCTTGAGGTCAGGATTTGAATCATCAATATAATTGGCAGAAGCACGGATCTGCATACCTATGCGCTCAGCTCCCCAATTGGGGTGAAGATCCTTAACAAGTACCGCAAGTCCGCTTACAACAGGGGCAGACATCGAGGTACCGGTTTTAGAAATGTAGTTGTGATTAAATGAGGTACTGAGAATATCGGTTCCCGTAGCCAGGACATCCAGCTTATATCCAAAATTGGAATAGGAAGAGCGGTTATTCTCTGTATCGACCGAGCCTACTGCTATTGTTTTATCATAACGGGCGGGATATCCTGTTCTGCTGGCCTCGTTACCAGCTGAAGCAATGACAAGAGCCCCCATTTGTGTGGCAAGATTTATGATATCTACTTCAGATTCAGAGGCCGATCCGCCACTCCAGCTGCAATTGATAATGTCAGCCCCGTTATTTGCGGCATACAAAATACCCTCATACCCAAAGCCAATAACGTCTTCAAAGTTTGGGGCCCCACCGGCTTTTACAGGCATATAGGTGGCATTATAAGCAGCCCCGGCAACGCCCTGTCCGTTGTTTGTGTTTGCTGTGGCTATACCGGCTACGTGCGTACCGTGATCTGTGGCATCATGAATAGGATTATTGTCTTGGGTGATATTTTGATTGTTGCTACCAGACTCCCAGAAATCCCATCCAAAAAGATCATCGGTGAATTCATTATTATCATTATCGATATTGTCTGTAAAATCAGAGTCATTATGCAGGGCATCTTCGAGCGTTATCTGCCCATCGCCATTGTAGTCACTCCCATTATCTTGGAGATAAGTCCGTACTTCTGAAGCTGTTACTTCATTATCGCCGTTTTCATCGGCCTGTGTAAAAGTGGTAGGGGGGATTTCCTCTTGGTTTACCCAGAGATTTTCATTTAGCTCGGGATGCGTATAATCAACTCCGCCATCTACTACAGCAACTATAATATCTCGAGAGCCTTGGCTTAGATTCCAGGCATCAGTAAAATTGTGGGCATCCACAAATTTCTGGATATCCGGATCATTGGGTTGCGCACTCATATAGCGGATATATCGAGGTTCAGCATAGGCTACGCCGGGCATCCTGTTAATTTTTGAGGCAAGTTGGGCCGGATCAATACTGTGGCTGAAAATAACTTCTTGAATGCGGAGGACATCATTTGCAGCCGGCATTTTTTGAGTTTTTACCAGTTGACGAGCTTTGGTTGAAAGAAGGGGACGGCTAACTTGGGCACCGTACTGGTTAAGCAGTTGCTGAACAGCTGTTTTGGGATTATTGCCAATTTTACTTTGAATCTGCTGGAGTTTTTGGTCTGATTCATACTTTATAATAAGCCGATTGGGAAAATAATCGGGTTGCTGTGTTTGGGAGACGCCCAAAACGGGGAGCAGAAAAACAAAGGTCAGGAGAACTGTTAGTAGCTTTTTAAGCATCGTTATATAATGAATAGTTTAAAAAGTAGCCCAAGTCATAAAAAATTAATTGTAAAAATAGTATATCAGTTTAAAAACGTATATCCAATTTGTAGTAAACCAAGAGGGTTTTATAGAACGTAAAAAAGGCAACATTAAAGATTTAATTCAGTTATTGTAACTGTATAATTAATTGGGCAATTTTAGACGCCATTGAATGTCCGTTTTAATCGTATATCGTAATAAATTAACGCACAATGAATAAGAAGGTATTTGTAAGATCTTGCAAGATTTTAACATCTGCATTACTACTGATTTTATCGATAGGTGTTCTTTCCAATGTTATTTATGCTCAATCACAAAATTCATCAGCCAACAATAATGGGATACGTCCCTTAAATTATGATGTAGGGATCCACGGATTGACAGCTAATACTCATTGGCTCAGCGATTTGCATTATAAGGGCAATGTCGATTCCCTGAATTTTGATGGCAGCTCGGAGCTTGAGTTTGTATATCGGAATGTACGTACTATGTTTCCCCGGCTGGGAGTAGGCTTTCAGGTAGTAACCAGCTTTTTTACAGATAGTGAAGACGCCAACTTTGGGATAGGAAGCTGGGGTATTGGGCCTGTCGTTCGCGGTTACCCCTTTAAAACGGACCAACTACAGCCATATGTGCAATTAAACTCATTGTTTGGAAATAACTTAGCAATGGGCACTCTTGCTAATACTGATAAAGACATGGGCTTTAGAGTTCGCTTTGGACTCCGGGCCGGAATGGCTGTTCGGCTTACCAATTCATTAGGAATATTTACTGAGATAGGCTATGACTGGGAGAGCGATCGTCTTTTTAAAGCTGACAGTCGAAACCTACAGGCTAACATTGGAATCGATTACTACCTGTTTAATTAATAGGTCGGTGCTAATTTTTGCTTAGATCGTCATGGGGTCGTTTTAGCGAATCAGGGATATCCTGTTTTGCTTCACGAAGACGTTGAATATATCGTTGACGTTTGATAGCCCCACGGCGCAAGCCATAATAGGTACCTAAAAGGGCCGAGAAAATAACGGTTAGTACAAATACTAATTGCAGTTCTTGTAGCCCCACATCTTTGGTATAGACCCAGAAAATAGTTGGCAAAATAGTGAGAAGTGCCATGGTATAGGCAACTCCTTCCGGGTTTAATGCTTTAATAGCAAACCTGCGACTGATGCCAAAGTTGAGATTTAGGAATATCAGTCCAAAACCGAATAGAAAGAGATAGCCGGTAGTGCCTTCGTGGGCGACATATTGGATAAAGCTGTTAGAGATGAGGATGAACAATAGTCCGAAAACAAGAGAGCCGCTAATGAATGCAAAAGTACGTTGCCAGTTGGTCATGGAAAAAACTTGATTACGTGTTAATAAAAAGATGAACCGGAATCGAAATTAAGCGAATTCTATTTTCAAATGATGTTGAAAATACCAACAAAAAGAAGGGGAAGCTAATTTAGTAGTTGCTGGATATTGGTTCCATTTGGAGCCAGTTTTCAGGGTCCAGGTTTTCGTCGTTTTCACGAATGAGGAAAAACAGGCTTTCACCTTTTGGGGAATCCTCATCGCCGGAAAGCCCGAGAATATCACCTTGACTCAATACTTCACTTTTACGAGCCATAACCTGACTTAAGTTACCATAAGCCGTGATAAAGCGACCGTGTTTAACAAAGATCATATCACCATAGCCGGGGACAGGCCGTACATCAAGTACATAACCCTCGTGTACAGCTTCGACTGAAGATTGGGCGTCCGTTACAATTTCTACTCCCAAGTTGGGTGTTTTTGTTCCATAGACGGGATGCACTTTATTGCCAAAATGTTCGGCAATCGTTCTGCTATCGACCGGCCAGGGGAGCTTGCCTTTATTGGAGGCAAAACGGTTTTCAATTTCTTCCATTTTATTGGAGTCCAGGAAATTATCAAGCTTTATAGGCTCTGAGTATTTTTCAACTTCAGCAGCTCGTTTGGCATCATCCTCAATTTTTTTGGCGGCAGCCAGTTTTTTCTGTCGTTCGGCTTCTAATTGACGAAGCTTTTGCTCCTGGGCTTTTCGTATTTCTTCTTCCCGGCGGATGAGATCAGTCAGCGTATTATTAAGGTTGTCTTTTTGTTGCTGAACCTCCTTCAATTTATTGTTGATCTCTTCCCGATTCTCTCGCAACAGGGCTACATTTTTTTCTTGCTGCTCTTTCTTTTCGGCCAGCTTCTGTTTTTCATTTCGAATCTCTTGTAGTACTTCCTCATTTTTTTCTTGTGCTTTAACCAGCTGCTGTTTGGTTTGTTCAAGTTCTTTTTCGGCTTGACGAATTTCCTGAGCCTGTTGCTCACGATAGTTATTGAATTTTTCGAGATAAAAAGAGCGTATCAGCATTTGATTAATAGAGGAGGCTGAAAAAATAAGTGCCAGCTGGGAGGTACGTCCATGCTTATACAGATAACTCAACGTCTGTTTATAGTTCTCAATAAGCCGCTCTAATTGTGCTCGTTTAGCGTTCAGCGATTCCGTGGTAATAGTGATTTCTTCTTGGATTTGAGACTGTTCCTGCTGTAGCTGAGTGAGCTTTTCATCCTGAAGAGCAATGAGCTGTTTTAAGTTTTGGTATTTCTGGTACAGCGCTTCATATTTTTCATCTGCTCGTTGTAGACGTTGTTCAAACTGCTGAATTTGCTTATTGAGTCGTTCAATTTCAGCGCGGGTATTTTTCTGCTTTTCGACAACATTTTCTCGTAGCTCCTTAAACTCCTTCATGATAGCGGACTGCCCCAACAGGAGGTCGGGAGCCATCAAAAAGCAGGCAATAATCGCTATGAGACTACATGTTTTTTTCATTCGTGATAAATGGGAATATCGTCTGGCAATGTAATTGTTAATGTGTCAAGCGTAGTATTTAGCTCTAATGCTGTTAATTGTAAAGCAATTTTTGATTCACCCTCAAGCCCGAATATACTAATTCTACGTGGAAGGGTGAACCCCTTCATTGAGGTGTAGGCCTCATATTCAATTTTTGAATACGGCAGATTGGTAGATGAAGGCTGCCTGATCTGTCGAATCGTATGTGAATTTTTATGGATATAAACTTTTGTACCGCTTTTTAACTGTAGTTGGTATAGCGTTTCATTTTCCAGAAATTGCTTAACATCTTTTTCTTTGATGGGATAATTAAGCATATCCAAAATATTGAGGGAAGCCAGCCGGTTTATGCGACTAAGGTTTGCTCCCTGTACCGGCACTTTCCGTGCATATTTATCTACTTTGTTATAAATAAGAAGGGTGTCTCCGTCCGTTAGTAGTTCTCCTCCTTCAATACCGATGCCGTTGCGGATCGTTACCAAGCTTTTTAGCCGGTTGCTGGAAAAACGGATGGTAACACGCTCGGTGTTGCCCGGCTCGCTTACAATGGCTCGTCCTTTACCTTTAGCAGTTTGTAAGCTATTGCTGTAATTGGGCAATTGGTTAATGACTTGAGATAGGTTTGCCTGGGATGAACGAAAATTGTCGTCCATAAGTTTTTGGGTACTCGAACAGGAAATCATTGCCAAGCATAAACATCCCCATATCAAGTAGTATACTAAATGTTGATGTAGCTTCACGTTCAATCCGAAATTTTATCTTTGAGATGTGTTTTTGCTGAATCTTTTTCGAGCGCTTTTTGCCACCACTTTTTGGCCTCGTTCGGCTTATCAAGTTTAAGTAAAACATCACCCATATGTTCCAGGATATCAGCGCTGGGATCAGCCGAATTAGCAGCTTGCCGAATATATTTTTGGGCTTTTTGCAATTGGCCTTGTTTATAGTATATCCATCCAACGGTATCCAAGAACGAAGTATTGTTTGGTGAAAACTCTAAAGCCCGAAGCGCCAGTTTTTCTGCTTTGGGAAGTTGTTGTTCTTGTTGGGATAGATAATAGGCGTAATTATTGTAAATAACAGGATTCTGACTATCCAGATCTATGGCTTTCTGATAGTATTCAAAAGCAGAATCCCATTCTTCCAGACCCGCATAAGTGTCGGCCAGGGAGCCAAAAATGTTGGCTTTTAGCGGGCGACGTGCAGGGAGGGTTGATGCTTCTTTGAGATGTTCTTCGGCCTTTTCATATTGACGAGAAGACAAATATGCGTTGCCGAGCATATATAGCAGGATGGGATCTTGAGGGACATTCTGAATAGCCTGCTTGCCTGTTTCGATCACATCGTCAAATCGTCGTTGCTCAAGCAGAAGTTGCAGTCTTTTTTGCCAGGCGGAATCATTTGAGGGAGTTAGTTCATTTGCCCGCTCAAGTGCGCGCAGAGCGTAATTGTTTTGATCCGTGTTCAAAAAGAAATCTGCCGATAACGCATATGCTTTGCCGGTTGCCTGGGAATGTTGTATAAGTTTTTTGAATATGCTATTTGCTATCTGTTGAATCGAAGGATTTGAAGGCTCATTTTTGTATTTGTTATAAATAAAGTGGGCGACTTCTTCTTTGCTTTTATTGCCAAATGTTGAATCGTCTATAAGAAGTCGGAGGGTGGTTTCTGCACTATCCCATTTGGATTGCGTCAAGTAAATGTCGGCCAGGATCATCCGTGATTTCGGATTGTTGCTATTGATCTCAAGGGCATTGCCAATAACATCACGAGCTTCATCTGGTTTCTTTAGTTCCAAATAGTAATTGCTCAGGAGGTGAAGTGTAGAGAGGTTGCCCGGATCCATCGTCCGGATTTTCTCCAATTCAACAATCGCTGAATCTTTCATGTTCAGCTTATTAAAATTTTTAAGCTTCTCAAGCCGTATTGAAATCATTTCTCCCTTTAGTTGCAGAAGCTTGTTATACACTGTGTTCGACTGTTCCAGCTTTCCCAATTGGGAATAGGTTTGAGCAAGATCAAACAGAATGTCGGTATCTTTGGGATGATGAGTAAGGGCATTTCGAAGCTCCTTGGCAGCAGCCTCGTTATTACCGATAGCCTTATAAATTTCAACAAGCTGAAGGTGGTACCATTTGTTTTCAGGGTTAAGAATACGAGCCTGTTTACTATAGTACTCTGCATTTTCATAGTCATTTATTTGCAGATAGGCATCGGCTAGTGCGAAGTTAATTCCGGGATGGTTCGGAAGTTTTACATAAGCCCTGTTTAGAAGGCTTATTGCTTCCTCGTAATTATTGTTCTCAAAAGCGGTTAACCCGTCAATATAGGCAGTTTGGGCTGCGATATATTCTTGTTCCTCAACAGTTTGATTTTGCCCCCAAACCGGAGAAATGGAAATGACCCATAGCGCAATAATTGAAAGGAATGTGAATATGACCCGGTTATGTGATAGAATAGTATTCATAAGAAACCAACGATTAACTACTAATAGTATAACAATTTACAACTGCCAGTAGGTAACTCTTTTTTAAACAATGGTTTTGCGCCAGCCGTTGAGGCGTTGAAAGGCCTGTTTCATGCGCGATCCATACCAGCTAAACCATTCCCCCTCTACCAACAGTACGCGGGCCGCGGGACATGCTTCCTCAATTTGTGCCATATGTTTTTCCTTAAAAGGATATGGTTCGCTGCTCAATAAAATAAGGTCGGGATTTTGTTTTTTTAGATCATCAAGACTTATTTTTGGATAACGTTTCTGATCTGCAAATACATTGGGCAGTTTCCAGTGATTCATAATATCATGGATATAGGTGTCGCGGCCTACCGTCATCCACGGATCTTTCCATATAAGATAGGCCGTATTTAATTTGGACACCTGTGGGCGATCTTTGAGTACGTTTTGGATATCACTGATCAAGCTTTCTGCTTTCTCTGATGTATTGAACTTTTTGCCAAGCTCATGAATAGTAATTAGTGCATCTTCAATAGTTGCAATTTGAGTGACGTTGACTTCAAAGTCGTCTGAAAGTGCTTCAATGTCTTCAGGACGATTTTCTTCTTTATTCGCGATAATATAATCGGGATTAAGATCTCGAATTTTATCCAGCCGTGGATTTTTTGTCCCGCCGATAATAGGGATTTCGTCGACTTGTTCTTTGGGATGTACGCAGAACCGGGTTCGTCCCACCAGTTGCTCTTGCAGGCCCAGGTCAATAACCAGTTCCGTGAGGCTTGGAACCAAGCTGATAATACGTTTTGGGGGTGTTGTCATGTTTGTATGATTATTGTTTCAAGAAATTATGTTCCAAAAATAAAATACCATTTACTTATTACTGAACAAGCTTTTCGAGTGGTATGACCGTTAAAATTGACGAACAATACCCTCTACCTGTCTCGCATAGCTACCGCCAAATAAATTAGTATGCACCAGCAGGGGATATAGGTTGTAGATGTCCTTGCGCTGTGAAAAGCCGGATGATAGCGGGTAGGCCTCTTCATAGGCATCGTAAAATTTGGTTGGGAATCCCCCGAACAGATGCGTAAATGCCAGCTCGATTTCGCGATGCCCGTAATATACGGCCGGATCATAAATAGTAGCTTTGCCCTTCTGATCAAAAAAGTAGTTTCCGCCCCACAGATCGCCATGCAATAAGCTGGGAGGTTCATCCGGGAAGATATCGGGCAGTTTTTTGTACATCCTCTTAAAGCTACTGACAGTATCAGATCCCAGTTTTCCACTGTCAGTGGCCATTTGGAGCTGGGGTTTCATGCGTTCTTGGATAAAGAAATCAATCCAGTTTTCATGAGGGGTATTGGATTGGGGAAGTCGGCCAATAAAATTATCGTGATCCAGACCATAGGTTTCATTGTGATGTTTGTGTAACTGTGCTAGTCCTCGGCCGAAATCACTGGCGGAATTCGGTTGTGACCGACCTTCGGATATGAATTGCTGCAGGAAAAAGCCTGTGCCTTCGTCTGTTTGTCCGGTGGCTAATACTGAGGGGATGCGCAGGTTGGTATCAGCTGATTTAAGCAGCTCAAGTCCTTTCTCCTCAACGATGAACATATGCGGATCAGCTGATGTATTCCATTTTAAAAAACAGCTTGTTTTATCTCCCAGCGTAACTTTTGCTGCTTGATTAATACTACCACCGGAAACTTGTTGAGATGATATTATGGGTTGGTCTACTGCTTGTTGAATATGCTGTTTGACAGAATTCGGGATCATTTTTTTACATGTGTTTCAAGTTCATCAAGCAAATTTTCGCAGCTTCGTTTCACGATTTGGAATACATTCTCAAATCCTTCTGGCCCTCCGTAATAAGGGTCGGGAACTTCTCCGTCACCGGGGTTTGGGTCAAAATCACGCATAAGACCTAATTTATCCTCGTGATCGTCATGGGCTATCTGGCGCACATTTTGCAGGTTTTCGTTATCCATCGCCAAGATCAAATCATAGTAGTCCAGATCAGAACTCTCAAATTGACGGGCTTTTGAATGGAGTGTAATGCCATGTTTTTGGGCAGTACGTTGACTTTTACTATTGGCGGATTCCCCAACATGATAGGCAGAGGTGCCTGCTGAATCGATCTCAAAATGGTTTTCAAGATTACGTTCGTTAATTAAGTGTTGGAATATTCCTTCGGCGGTTGGACTACGACAAATATTGCCAAGGCATACAAAACAAATTTTATAGTGATTTTCTCTGGTTATAGGGACTTCTACGGGTATATCCATGAAATAGAGACAATTATTTAATTTCGTTTATTTAGATTATAGGCCCTAAAATAATAGCTGAGGACAATAAAGTATAGCGTAAAGATTTGTCGCAATTCTAATTTGCAAATTGTTGGCGCAATGCTTTTTATAGGTCGCTAATAATGTAAAATACGCCTCAGAATGTGAATTGATGAATTAAGACTTGTATCTTAGGGGTTCATTTATTTAGATAAAAAATTATTAGAAAACTTAAGCTACTGTAAGGAATAGAAAACTCTTATATTGGTAGCTTTATAAAAGCCAAAAGAGAAGGTATAACGGCCTGTATGAGTAAACAATTTGACGAAGTCAAAAGACTAAATTTTTCAAAACTCGAAGTCGAGACCCTCAAGTGGTGGAAGGAGAATGATATATTTGAGAAGAGTGTATCCACTCGCGAAGATGGGATTCCCTTCACCTTTTATGAAGGGCCGCCTACGGCAAACGGCAAGCCGGGCATTCACCACGTGTTGGCACGTACGGTTAAGGATATGTTTTGCCGTTACAAAACCCTGAAGGGCTTCCGTGTTGATCGTAAGGCCGGTTGGGATACGCATGGTCTTCCTGTTGAGATTGAGGTAGAAAAAGAGCTTGATCTCGAGGGTCGCGAGCAGGTTGAAGAATATGGTATTGCCGAATACAATGAGAAGTGCCGTAGCAGTGTTCTCAAATACAAAGATCTCTGGGATAAGCTTACCACCCGTATGGCTTACTGGGTTGATTTGGATGATCCCTATATTACTTTCGACAACGATTACATTGAGTCAGTATGGTGGGCTTTCAAAACGCTGCACGAGAAGGGTTTAGTTTACAAAGGATATAAAATTCAGTGGTATTCACCGGGCAGTGGAACGGTATTGTCTTCGCACGAGGTTGCTCAGGGCTATGAGGAAGTTCAGGATCCATCTATATTTGTAAAGTTTAAGGTGGAAATGGCCGAGGATGTGTACTTTTTGGCCTGGACGACCACGCCATGGACGATTATTTCAAATATGGCGTTGGCGGTGAATCCTAATCTCGATTACGCCAAAATCGAACTCTCCGAGGGTGATCGCACTGAGTATTATATCATGGCCAAGGAGTGCATCGATGAAGTTATTGACCATGATTATGAGATTGTAGAAGAATATAAGGGCCAAGAGCTGGTTGGCTGGACGTACGACCCGGTATTTGATTATGCGCTTGAAGAATTTGATAAGGATGATGCATGGAGGGTTGTCTCAGCCGATTTTGTGACAACGGAAGAAGGTACCGGTGTTGTACACACCGCACCTGCTTTTGGTGCTGATGACTATGAAATGGGACAGGAGCATGATATCCCGTTATTTAATCCGATAGATCAAGACGGGAAATTTACTGATCAGGTACCCGAGTTTGAGGGACAATGGTTCAAGGATGCCGATAGTGAAATTGCACGCGCCATCAAGGATAAGTACCTGATGTACAAGCATGAAACGTATGTACACAACTATCCACATGACTGGCGCAAAGGTACACCGTTGATGCAGTACCCGGTGGAATCATGGTTTATCCGTACTACGGATGTGAAAGACAAAATGGTGGATTTCAACAAGAAGATTAACTGGAAGCCGCCAAGTACAGGAAGCGGACGTTTTGGAACCTGGCTTGAAAATAATGTGGATTGGGCGGTTTCGCGTCAACGCTACTGGGGTACCCCAATTCCGCTTTGGGTAAGTGATAAGAATCCCGAGCATGTTGAAGTGGTTGGTAGTGTTGAAGAACTCAAGAAAAAAGCGGGCTTGCCCGATGATAAGGAGCTCGATTTGCACCGTCCCCATATTGATGATATTACCTGGGAAGGTCCCGATGGCGGAACAATGCGACGTATTCCCGACTTGATGGATGTTTGGTTCGATTCCGGATCGATGCCGTTTGCGCAATGGCATTACCCATTTGAAAATAAAGATAAGTTTAAGGAGAATTTCCCCGCTGACTTTATTGCCGAAGGCGTTGATCAGACGCGCGGATGGTTCTATACCCTGCACGCGCTGGGAACGATGCTTTTTGATCAGCCCGCTTATAAAAATGTGGTATCCAACGGGCTTGTGTTGGATGAAAACGGCAATAAAATGAGTAAGTCTAAAGGCAATACCGTTGAACCGTTTGAGGTTATCCAGGAGTATGGTGCTGATACGGTTCGCTGGTATATGATGAGTAATTCTTCGCCGTGGGAAAACCTTCGATTCAGTGAGGATGGGCTTCAGGAAACACAGCGTAAATTCTTTAATACTATTGTAAATACGTACTCGTTTTTTGCAATGTATGCCAATATCGACGGATTTACGTATTCCGGCTCTCAAATTCCGGTTAGTGATCGTGTGGAGATGGATCGTTGGATAATTTCCCGCATGAATACAACCGTGAAGTTGGTAGATGAGTACCTTGATGATTACGAGCCTACCAAAACGGCGCGTACCATTGAAAATTTTGTAGATGAACTTAGTAACTGGTATGTGCGCAGAAATCGTCGCCGTTTTTGGAAAGAGGGTAAAAGCCTTGACAAGCAGGCCGCCTATCAAACATTGTATGAATGTCTGGTAGACTTGGCTAAATTGATTAGCCCTATTGCCCCGTTTTTGGGAGAATGGCTCTATCAGCGGTTGAATGAGGTGACCGAAGCTGATGAAGAGTCGGTACATATTTCATTTTATCCGACGGTAGAAGAAACAGCGATTGACAAGCAGTTGGAACATCGTATGGAGTTGGCGCGACATATTTCATCCATGGTGTTGAGCTTGCGGAATAAGTTGGAACTCAATGTTCGCCAGCCGTTGTCACGTATCATTCTGCCAATCGAAAAAGAAGAAGACCGACAGGCCATTGAATCGGTCAAAGAAATTATCCTGGACGAGGTAAATGTTAAGGAAGTACAGTTTGTGGATGACGATTCTGGAATTGTTCACAAGTCGGCAAAACCTAATTATCCTAAGCTTGGCAGTAAGTTGGGGAGCAAGATGAAGCCGGTGGCATCAAAAGTTGCTGAGTTAACAACCGAAGAGATTACCGAATACGAAGAAACCGGGTCTATTGAACTTGATCTGGGTGACCAGGGTATTGTACAGCTTGGTGAAGATAGTCTTGAAATTATCCGCACCGGGTTGGAAGGTTGGTCTGTTGAGACCGAAAAAGGTTTAAGTGTAGCTCTGGATACCGAGTTGACCGAAGAGCTTGTCCAGGAGGGATTGGCTCGCGAATTTGTCAATCGTATTCAGAATATGCGCAAAGAGGCAGATTTTGATGTAGAAGATCGCATTATTATTGGTTTTGATAGCTCTGAAGAGATTGAAGAAGCAGTAAGAGCGATGAAGGATTATATCAAAAGCGAAACTCTGGCAGAAGAAATTTCATTCGAAAAATTAGAAGTGTCAGATTTTGTAAAAAGTTGGGAGATTGGCGATAGTGAATCAACCATTTCTATTAGAAGGAACCCTAATTAAGATAGTGAGCTAATTATGGCATCATCAAAAAATGAAAATACAGATACAGAGCGCGTTTCCCCTTATTCAGATGAGGAGCTGGAATATTTCAAAGAAATTATCTTGAAAAAACGTGAAGAGGCTCAGCGAGAGCTTGAATCGCTTCAAAGTACCTTGCGCGACAGCATGGAAAATGCGAGCGATGAGTCGGCATACTCGTTCCATATGGCTGATGCCGGAACGGATGCTCAAGAGCGTGAAAAAACGTACATGCTTTTTAACAGAACAAAGAAATTTATTCGTTACCTGGATGATGCCTTAGAGCGGATCGAAAATAAAACCTACGGCGTTTGCAAAGTAACGGGTAAGAAAATTTCCAAGGGGAGGCTTGAAGCTGTGCCCCATACCCAGCTTAGCATTGATGCAAAACTCAAGCGTAAATAATATTTTCAGTTGGATACACGCAAAATAACAGCCTTGTCAGCCCCGGCGCTGATCGTGATTTTTTTGGACCAGCTTAGCAAGCATTGGATTCGCCTTAATCCACAATGGCATTATGCTGATCTTATTCCGGGCTGGCTTACTTTTAACTATACCCAAAATCCGGGCATGGCACTGGGTATGCGCTGGGCTTCAACAGAAGTGATCAGCGGCATTGCCATTTTGGCTACTATCGCTATTCTGTCGTACGTACTTTATAATCGAGAAGAGGCTACGGTTGGGTACCTTCTTTGTATGGGATTGATCCTTGGCGGAGCCATAGGAAATATCATTGATCGCCTTATTATGGGATATATTGAATCCTATGGCGGCTTGCTCGAGGGGCATGTGATCGACTTTATTCACTTTAATCTCAGGGTCAGCGGCTATCCCGTTTTTCCGTACATTTTTAATGTAGCAGATGTTGCTATCAGCACTGCTATTATTGCTATGTTGGTATTCCACAGGCGCATTGTACCGGAGAACCTTTCGGGTTCAAAACGCCAAGACCAATCAAGCGAAGAAAGTAACGCTGATATTCAGCGTCCTGTAGAAGGATAGTTTTTGAAGAGAGAGGTTATCAGTCAACTAACTGATATACGAATAAATCAGTTAATACTATACTATTCTTCCGTAACAATACTGTCTATAAAATTAGGGCTGTGAGGATCTAATTCATCAAGCTTTAGATCATGTCCCATCTTGTCGCGCTTGGTTTTCAGGTATTTTACATTTTCAGGGTAAGCACCGACCTCGAGGGGTACGCGTTCTGTCATTTCCAGTCCAAAACTTTTTAAGCCGACACGCTTGACGGGATTATTCGTCATGAGCCGCATTTTAGATATCCCAAGATTGCGCAGGATTTGTGCGCCAACGCCATAATCACGGGCATCAGGTTCAAAACCAAGGGCTTCGTTGGCTTCAACAGTATCCAAGCCCTCTTCTTGCAGCTTGTATGCCTTAAGCTTATTTACTAATCCAATACCCCGGCCTTCCTGATTCATATATAGGACAATGCCACGTCCCTCTTCTTCGACCTGAAGCAGTGCCTGATGCAATTGCTCTCCGCAATCACAGCGTTTAGATCCAAAAATGTCTCCGGTCATGCATGAAGAGTGAACTCGTACTAATACCGGATCTTCTTCATCCCATTCTCCTTTGGCCAACGCGAGATGATGATCCCCGGTAAGTCGTTCTTGAAATGCATGGAGTTGAAAATCTCCGTAAATGGTGGGGAGGTTCACATCCACGACCTTGCGCACCAGCGATTCATTCTGCATGCGGTAAGAAATCAAGTCTTTAATACTGATCAGTTTCATATTGAACTCATCAGCAATTTCCACCAAGTCGGGCAATCGCGCCATTGCTCCATTATCTTTCATGATTTCACAGATAATGCCCGCCGGTTGTAGGTCTGCAAGTCGAGCCAGGTCGATTGCTGCTTCAGTATGCCCGGCGCGTCGCAAAACACCGCCTTCAGTGCCAATAAGCGGGAATATATGACCCGGACGTCGAAAGTCACCTGGTTTGGCATCTTTTTTAATCATTTCCTTGATAGTATTAGCGCGGTCACCAGCAGAGATTCCTGTGGTGGTAAGCTCTTTGTGATCGACCGATACCGTAAATGCGGCTTCGTCGGGATCAGCACCCTCGGTTACCATATAATCAAGGTTCAGGGAGTACGCCTTTTCACGCGTAATGGGTACGCAGATAAGTCCACGGCCATATTTAGCCATAAGGTTAATTGCTTCAGGGGTCACCTTTTCTGCCGCCATCACAAAATCGCCTTCGTTTTCACGATCTTCGTCGTCGGCAACAATGACCATGCGTCCTTCTTTAATATCTTCGATAGCGTCTTCTATACTATCGAAGTTGATATCTGCGCCCATAATGTAATTCTGGAGACTTAATTAATCTTGATTGGGATTTACATCCGAAATGGAGCTTTTCTTGAACCGCGCTTTTACACCTTTATCAATTTCAGCCAGTACGGTATCTTCATCAACAGTGGTTACCTTGGCAATCATTCCACCAGAAGTTACAATTTTATCTCCTTTTTCAATGTTGTCAACCATTTCTTGAAGCTCCTTCTGCCGCTTCGTTTGTGGTCGGATGATAAAGAAGTAAAAGATGGCAAAAATAGCTCCCAAGAAGATGAGACTTGACCAGCCTCCGCCGCCATCAGGAGAACCCATTAATAATAGTGCGATATTTAACATGAAATAACTTATTTAATTACTATCAACGTATTTAAAAGAGTGTACAAAGATAGTATTTTTGGCGGCTTGCTCCAATTCTGGGGAATACCTTAAATCTTGTCTGTCATATAGGGTTATATAGATTCATGCTACTATTCTTATCCCGAGACGATATCATAGAGAAGTTATTCCGAATGGAATTTCTTGTCATTTTTCGCATACTCTTTTAAGATATCTGCGGGAGTAAATCGCGAGCCATGTTCTTGTTCAAACTTTTCCAATCGTTCAATAATTGTACTTGCTCCTTCCCGATCGATATATCGGAATGGTCCGCCCAGGAAGGGAGGGAATCCAAGACCAAGAACAGCCCCCAGGTCTCCATCTGTAGGATTTTGCAGGATATTTTCTTGCAAGCACCAGGCTGCCTCGTTTACCATTGTGAGCGTCATGCGCTGTTGCACTGTTTGTCTATCTATAGACTTGCGCCCACTTCCTTCAAAGTATTGGTAAATATCTTTATTTGGATCGGTTTTCTTCGTTTTTCCATTTTTATCCTCGTACATATAAAAGCCCTTCTTGTTCTTTTTGCCTTTATAACCTTCTTCAAAAAGTTCTGTCGGCTTTTTGCTGGGATGAACACCGCGCTCGGCAAAAAGGTCGCTAAGTACTTCGGTAATATGTGCTGCTACGTCAATACCCACTTCATCAAACAGAGCTGCCGGACCAACGGGAAACCCAAACTGTTTCATGTGGTTGTCCAGTTCTTTTATGGAGATACCTTCCTCGAGTAGCATGAGCGCCTCATTCATAAAGGGCGCCAGAATCCGGGTTGTATAAAAGCCAGGGCCATCATTGACTACTATGACATGTTTGCCTTGTTGGATACCTACTTCTCGTGCAGTAGCGGTAACCCAATCAGCGGTTTGATCGGTCGTAATTATTTCGAGGAGCGGCATTTTGGGTACCGGCGAAAAGTAATGCATGCCTACGACTTGTTCCGGGCGGCGCGAAGCTTCAGCGATTTTACTGATTGGCAGCGAAGAGGTGTTAGAAGCAAATATATAGTCATCGGGCGTAACCTCTTCTACCTCTTTGATGATGGATTGTTTAAGATCCAGATCTTCAAAGACGGCCTCAATGACAAGCCCTACATTTTCAAATCCGTCATAGGTAGCTGTTGGCGTTACATGACTGGCAATACGGTCGCGCTCAAACTCAGAGATAATTCTTTTTTTACGTTTTTTGTCGAGGTCATCCCAGATAGATTTTTTCCCTTTGGCAGCCTGTTCTACCTCTTGGTCTTTTAATAGTACACGATATTCGTTATTAACACTTATATCTGCTATTCCGGATCCCATAAGGCCGGCTCCCAAGACTCCAATCTTTTGAATCTCTTTGGCCTTCTCTTTGTCAGGATTTTTCTTGGCACTCTGCATGGCAAAAAAGAGGTTTACCATTGCTTCCGACTCGGGCGTTGCTGCCAGTTTGCCAAAGTTTTTGGATTCCAGTTTTAATCCAGCCTGCATACCGTTTTCATATCCTTCCTGTACGCAGTCAATAATTTTTTCGGGGGCAGGGTAGTTACCTTTGCTTTCTGATTTTGCTCGTTTTCGCGCCTGTGAATAGATGATTTTGCGTAACGGACTCATGCCCTCCATCAGCTGATGTACAAGACTGCGCTTATCCTCGCGCTCAAACTTTCCGCTGTTTATTTTGCCCACCGCATTTTTGGCCGCGGTAAGAACCGCATCACGATGGGTAAGCTCATCTACTAACCCCAATTTATAAGCCTTGCGCGGGTAGATGTTTTTGCCGGTAAGCATATAGGTAAGGGCGTTTTGTACGCCAATAAGTTGGGGCAGTCGTTGTGTTCCACCTCCTCCGGGCAAAAGTCCCAGTTGTACTTCCGGCTGACCCATGACCGTATCAGAGTGCTTGGAGGCCACCCGATAATTACAGGCCATGGCCACTTCCAAGCCCCCGCCGAGACATGAGCCGTGAATAGCGGCAACGACTGGTTTGGGATAGTTCTCCAGCTGAAGGAGCAACCGGTTTCCGCGTTGACTTAAGTCCTCAATTTCCTCAGGAGCCTTCTTGTTTTTCAGCATTTCAACATCAGCGCCAGCAATAAAATTGTTCTCTTTTCCGCTGACCATTACGATGCCGTTAATATCGCTGGGATTCGTATTATCGAGCAGGTCTTTAACTTCTGAGATCAGTTCCTCGGTAAGCTTATTTACTTTAGAATCGGGTTGATCTAGCGTTACAACTAAGATGTTGTCTTGAATTTCCGTGTTTAGATAGCTCATAATAGTATGACTGAGTAATTAAAAATCTTGGTATTAACCCTCGAAGCGTTGAAGGATGATGGCATGACCCTGTCCGCCCGCAGCGCATGCGGCAACGAGTGCAAGTTCGCCGTCCTCATGATACAGGCGATTGGCTGCCGTTGTCACCAGTCGCGTCCCCGTTGCCCCAAAAGGATGGCCCAGTGAAAGTGAGCCGCCCCAGCAGTTAAACTTCTCCATCGGGATGTCGCCTACTTTTTTGTTACGATCCAGCTTCTTTTTGGCAAAAGTATCAGAATTGAGTGCTTTAAGCACCGTCAGGATCTGCCCTGCAAAAGCCTCGTGGAATTCAAAAACGTCAATATCCGAAAGCTCCAACCCCATCATATCCAAGACTTTAGGCGTAGCATAGGCTGGGCCGAGTAAGAGCTCATCTTCGGGATCTTGGGCTACATAGGTATAAGCCTTAAGAATAGCTTTTGGTTTAAGTCCGCGATCCAAGGCCTCCTGTTTTTCCATGATGATAGAAGCTGAAGCTCCGTCGGTTAAGGCCGAGGAATTCCCGGCCGTGATAGTGCCATGCGGTTTAATAAATGCGGGGGACAATTTCTGCAGCTTCTCCATGGAAGTATCCTCCCGAAAGGTGTTGTCATGTTTTATTGTTTCAAAGTCGGGAGGTACTGAGGCCGGTAAAAGCTCATCATCCAACCAGCCTTTGTTGGTTGCTTTGGCTGCCAGCTGGTGGGAGCGAAGCGCATATTCGTCCTGGTCTTGCCGGCTGATCCCAAAACGAGCAGCCATCTTATCACAACTTTCGCCCATGGTTTCTCCGGTTGAAAATTCTGAAATAGACGGAATTTCAGGCAGTAGATGAGAAGGACGAAGCCCCTTGAAAAACTTAAGAAAATCACTCAGTGACTTATATTTGCGGGCATCCAACAGCTTTTGACGAAACTTTTTGCGAAACCGAATAGGAATATCGCTCATTGTTTCGGTACCGCCGGCCAGTATAATTTTTGATTGCCCCGACCGAATAAGTTCAACGGCGCTGGTAATAGCCTGATTTGATGAAATGCAAGCCTGCGTTACGGTGTGTGCCGGCACGCTGTTGGGTATGCCGGCCCCCAGTGCCGATTCACGGGCAACATTGCTGGTATTAACCTCTTGAATAACCGTACCCATAATCACGCGGTCAAGATCGTCGCCATTAATTGGGGCGCGGCCCATGAGTCCTTCAATAGCTATGCGGCCCAAATCGTAAGCCATCAGTTTTTTGTATCCGGTGCCCGAGCGTTGAAATGGAATACGTCCGCCATCTATGATTACCGCTTCAAAAGGAGTGTGGGTTTTTGATTGATCTGCCATAATAAAAATGTTGAAATGAGAACCAACGAATATGTATTTACGACTAAAATGGTTGAATCAAAATCGTAAGTCAAGCATTAACTTAACACTGTTAACCTAATTATAATTTTCTGGTGCCAAAGGTTCAATAAATTGTTTTGCGAGATTAAAGAATATCCGTATATTTGTGCTCTCTAAAAACGGGCGCTTAACTCAGCGGTTTAGAGTGCTTCCCTTACAAGGAAGAAGTCGCAGGTTCGAATCCTGCAGCGCCCACTTCAATCCCTGTAAGTGGTTAGCTTGCAGGGATTTGTTATTTTAGCATAACCTTTGAATACTCCTTCCTTCCTTGATTAGTTTTGGTAAATGCTCGTTCTGTACATAAGTCTTATAGACATAAAAGTGCATATCTGATAAAAACTTTCAACAGTAATTAAATAATCTAAATGAAAATCATCGAGCGAAGTGATGATTTATTACATGTTAAACTCTTGCAAGAGCTATTGGACTTTCAAAAACAAATGGACCAGATCAATCTAACAGGAGCGTGCCAGCAATAGCGGATGCTTATTAATATTATGATCAAAAGAGATTTGTCAGCTGGGTATTGCAATATCAATGACAAACTGCTTTATTAGAAATTGGGAGGAAACATTTTGCCCCCTTTTACCGTTATGTAACAAAAAGAACCAAAGCCTTTTTATTTATGCCTGAGAAAATTGAGAAGTTCGAAGAAATGATTGAGGACCCCACTGCGCATCAGTTAAAAGCTTATTATGATGCCAAAGAAAAAGCTTGTGTTGATGCAATGAAATCTACAAAATCAAAAAACCCACATAATAAAGGTTCAAATTTAGCAGATTTTTGGGATTACGTTTATAAACAATTTTATGAAATTCAATAATAGATAAGTTTATTTTATCATATTTTTGCCAAAGCTTGTAGGGATTTCCTGCAAGCTTTTTTTATATCGCATGTTTATATAGTCTATATAGTTCGTATTTATATTATTTTATAAATTAAATTGTATCTTTTATATATGCTTATTGAAATAGTTTAAAAATATACTTGATATGGATATTAAGTTTGTAGATCGAGAAAAAATTTATACTTCAAAGAAAAGGTCTTCGAAGTTTAAGCCTTTGTTAGATGCACTTGACAAACTTGAAGTTGGTGGGGAAGCTATCGAGATTGATTACGAAGATGATAAAAGCGTCAATTCCATGCGAACGGCTGTTTATCAATATAATCAGAAGAAAGGGGTAAAGATCAAGAGTGGTAAGGACTCTACGAATAAAAAAATCTATTTCTATAGAGAACGATAGAGACCAAACCTATCGTTTTAGCTGTGCAATAGTTTTATAATGCTCATGTTCTTATATGGAAGATTTTTCATCAGTTGATGACAATCTCATGCAGAAAGAGGTAGCGGAGGGATTGTCAAAGTCTCAAAAACAGCTTCCCAGCAAGTATTTCTATGACGAGAAGGGATCAGATTTGTTTGAACAGATTACCCGCCTTGACGAATACTATCTAACTCGCTGCGAAAAGGAAATTCTGCAAAAAAATATCAAAGAAATTGCAGACTATATTGGTTCAGATGTAATGCTGATAGAACTGGGTAGTGGAAGCAGTTACAAAACTCGGTTTTTACTTGAAGAGTTGTCATACCTTTCCACATATATCCCGGTGGATATTTCTGAAGAATTTTTATTGAAAACCGTTAACCGGTTGCGTTTGGAATATCCGAAGATATCTATCATCCCTGTTTTTGCAGATTATACATCCCGTTTTGAATTACCAATTACAGAGGGATCACGTCAAAATCAGGTCGTATTTTTTCCGGGGTCAACAATTGGCAATTTTGATCCACAAGAGGCGCAGGAACTTTTAAGAAATATCGCCGGTATAACGGGTGAAAACTCAGAAATGCTTATCGGTGTAGATCTCAAGAAAGAGATAGATGTTCTCGAATCGGCCTATAACGATCAGCAGGGTGTTACAGCTCAGTTCAATAAAAATATATTGGCTCACATTAATCGTCAGCTGGATGCGAACTTTGAGATCGAAAAATTTCGCCATAAGGCATTTTATAATGAAGGGGCCGGACGGATTGAAATGCACTTGGTATCAACAGATAAACAGATGGTCTCTGTCGGAGATCATGAAATTGGGTTTGAGGAGGGAGAATCTATTCATACCGAAAATTCATATAAATACAGCCTTGAGGAATTTGAAGAGTTGGTTGCTGATTGGTATTCGATAGAGAAAGTATGGACAGATGAGAAAAATTATTTTTCAATGCATTATTTGAAAAAGAAATGATAGAGACGTGATATGATTAGATTTTTCAGGAATAATACAGAAGAAGATACACGCTTTTCGTGGGGATCTGTAGTTATGGTCACGGCTATCGGACTGATTGTGGGCTCATTCCTTGTACAGGTTGCGATGGGCTTATGTCCCGTTCCGTAGAGGAATTGTAACCGGATATAAACAGACTTGGTGTAGCCATAGTTGGAACTGTTCCCTTTTTAGAAAGATATGGTCTGAATTCGATGTAATAGTTGTTTACCAATCCTTCTAAAATCATTACTTTAAGCTTTCAGGGGTGCCTCGCATGGCGGGGCTGAGATCACACCCATCGACCTGATCTGGATAATACCAGCGTAGGGAAGCCTGTCCGCTCATTGTGAGCTTTTTTCTGGCTGATTGCCTGCCTGTTATTATCCGGAAGAAAGCCGAAGCTATTTACAATTAGTTATGATGATGCAATGAGCAATAATATCCAAAAGAAAAATTTCGAGCTGGCCACCAAAAAACTTGAACAGTGGCAGGAGCGCGAGGAATGGTTTTTCAATCGTGAGCATACCGAAGTATATGAGGACTACTACGAAGGTCGCTATAAACGGGCCGAGATCTGGCAGAAGAAAGTATTGGCTAAACTCATCCAAAAAGATGAGCGAGTTGAGACGCTGCTGGAATACGGCTGTGGAACGACGCGCTTTACCCGTTGGTGGCAGGAAATCGGCATTGAAGCTACAGGAGCAGATATTTCTCCTTTCATGCTGGGCGAGGGGAATAAACATTTTGATGGTGATCTGGTGTGGGCTGATTCGCATCACATGCCCTTCAAGGATAATACCTTTGATGCACTGGCTTTCATTGCCACCTTCGCCTATTACGATGATCCAATCAAGGTAATCCGTGAGGCGGTACGAGTTGGGAAGTACGGGATGATTTTCGGTATCATGAATCGCAATTCTACAAAAGTGATGCGCCGGCGAGTGCAGGAGGTTTTTGGGGCAAATCCCTATTACGAAACCGCTAATTTTTATACGCCAAAGAAACTGATTAGTACGATTCACGAGGCATTGGAGGGACGACTGTACGAGATCGAGTGGACGGCTACCGGTCTTCCAAAATGGTTTCCCGTTCAGCGCTGGGGACTGCCGATAGGCGACTTTTTTGGACTGCATGTAAAGCTAACTGACGTCGAGGAAAACGAATAACTATGAGTGCATTTGAAGACAGCAGTGGAAAGATCAACAGCAAGCTTTTTCGGGAAATAATTGGCCCACAACATGGCCGAGAGCGCAGTGAGGTTATTACCGGTCCCAAATTCGGAGTGGATACAGCCGTTATAGATCTTGGAAATAGTAATGGCTTGGCGACTTCGAGTGATCCGCTCTCGTTAATTCCTTCTCTGGGACTTAAGGAATCGGCCTGGTTGTCGGTACATTTGCTGGTCAACGATTTAGCTACTACCGGCTTTGCTCCACAGTATGCCCAGTTTACGTTGAATCTGCCTGCAGATTTTACACTTGAAAAATTCAAGACCTATTGGTCGCATATCCATCGGATGTGTGAAGAATTAGATATTGCTATAACCGGTGGACATACCGCGCAGGTTCCCGATCAGGATTCGACAACGCCGGGGGGCGGTACGATGTTTTTGCAGGCACCGCTGGATGAAATTATTACAAGTGACGGTGCCGAACCGGGCGATAAAATCATAGTAACTAAAGAAAGTGCATTGGTTTCTTCCGCAATCCTGGCGAAGAGTTTTCCTGAAACAGTGAAAGAGGAGTGTGGCTCTGATATCTATGAGCAGGCTTGCACAAATTTTTATCGTACCTCATCGCTGCAGGATGCGCTTATGGCGACTGAAGTATTGGCCCCGAATAAGGAGTTAAAAGCTATGCATGATGTCACAGAAGGGGGATTGTTGGGCGGTATTTCTGAGTTGGCTGAAGCTTCGGGTTGTGGCTTTCGAGTGGACAGCGACAGGCTGCCTGTTGGAGAGGCGCCTCGAAATATTTGCGAGCTTTTTGAAATTGATCATCGCTATTGTGTTGGAGCGGGATCAATGATTATGGCTGTCAGCGATGGGCAAGAGCATAATTTGGTCAGCCATCTGCAGGATCAGTCGATCCCGGCAACGGTGGTTGGTGAATTAACGGATTTAAAAGAAGGAACCATCCTTATTGAAAGTGGAAAAGAAAAAACCTTTGAGTTCGATGGTAATGATCCGTATTGGAATGCATTTTTTAAAGCGATGGAGAAGGGCTGGAAGTAAGTTTTAAAGTCCTTTTGAAGGAGATCAAGCGAGATGACTAAAACAAAATGTTGAATCTATGACAAATAATAAACTAAACGGCATATACTTGGTCGTTGATCCGACGATGGAACAGGCTGAACTACTGGACAAAATTGAGCAGTCGCTCGAAGGTGGTATCCGAATTTTACAGATCTGGAACCACTGGCCGGATGGGATGAACGACTATGATAAAGAGCAATTAATTACCTATATCAAGCAGATGGCTGACAAATACAATGTGCCGGTATTGATCAATGATGATTGGGAGCTACTGAAAAATACTGATGTTCACGGGATTCATTTTGAGTCAATCCCTGAAAATTTCGAGCATATCAAAGAAGAAGTCGGTTGCGATTTTATCGCCGGAATCACATGCAGCAACGATCTGGAGGTCGTTAAATGGGCCGAAGATCATGATTTCGATTACGTCTCATTCTGCGCGATGTTCCCGTCGCCTTCGGTGGAAAGCTGTCCCATTGTACAGCCTGAAACGGTACGAAAGGCCCGAGGAATCACAGATATGCCGCTGTTTTTGTCCGGTGGAATTACGCCCGAAAATATTGGTGAACTTGATGAGTTAGATTTTAACGGCGTAGCGGTGATTTCGGGGATTCTGAATTCAAAAGAGCCTCGAAAAATAACGAAAAAATACAAACAGACGTTGAAGGAATAGGCATAACCACTAAGAGAATATTAAGATCACTAAGCATAATACTCTATGTGTCTTAGTGGTTAAAAAGATAAAAAAATGACTGAATCATTACTGAAAAAACTGTGCTGTCCGATCGATAAACATGACCTGGATATCGATATCATTAATGAAGGTGAAGAAGGCGAAATTCTCGAAGCTCTCCTGAGCTGTGCTGAATGCGGCCGCTACTTTCCGGTGATCTATGGAATTCCTATCCTGATTCCCGATGAATATCGCGATGAATCCATGGAGAAACCGTTGCTCAAAAAGTGGGGCTATGAGCTTACGGAAGGAGAAGACTCCGAACTGCCGTTGTTAGAAGAGAAATCTGGAGAGTAATAGTTAGTATTTTTAAGAGGACAGAATCGGGGCGTGTCAAAACAGTTAAGCCGTATAGAATCAACAGCGCGGGCATTAATGCCCGCGCTAGCAATTTTTCCCTAATCTCGCATCAGTTTTTTATACTGAACACGTTCAGGGTGATACTTTGATCCCAATCGTTTTTCTCGATTTTCTTCGTATTCCGAGTAGTTGCCCTGGAACCAGTACACTTGGCTGTTGCCTTCAAATGCGAGCATGTGTGTAGCAATACGATCCAAGAACCAGCGGTCGTGAGAAATGACGACGGCGCAACCTGCAAAATCGAGCAGGGCTTCTTCCAGTGCCCGAAGCGTATGCACGTCCAGATCGTTGGTTGGTTCATCAAGAAGTAGTACGTTGGCCTCTTCTTTCAACATCTTTGCTAAGTGGACGCGATTTCGCTCTCCACCTGAAATCTCGCTGCATCGTTTTTGTTGATCACTTCCGCTAAAGTTAAACCGGGCAGTGTACGCTCTTGAATTCAATTCCCGATTCCCAAGCTTGACCATATCTTTGCCTCCAGAGATTTCCTCCCAAATGGTTTTTTCGGGATCAAGCGGACGTTTTTGATTTACATAGCCAAGTTCAACACTTTCGCCGATTTCAATAGTACCGCTGTCCGGCTCTTCTTCACCGGTAATCATCTTAAAAAGCGTTGACTTTCCTGCGCCGTTGGGACCAATGACACCCACAATGCCGCCGGGTGGCAGACTGAAATTCATTTCTTCAATAAGTAGTCGATCATCATAGCCCTTCGAAACATCGTTTGCTTCGATCACTTTGTCACCCAGTCGAGGACCGGCAGGGATGAAAATCTCCATCTCTTCGCGCTGTTTTTTACGCTCTTCGGATAGCAGTTCCTCGTACTGATTAATCCGGGCCTTACTTTTGGATTGGCGCCCTTTTGGGTTTTGCTGTATCCACTCCAGTTCCTTTTGCAGTGTTTTCTGTCGTTTTGATTCCTGTTTCTCTTCCTGCTCCAGACGTTTTTTCTTCTGGTCCAGCCAGGAGCTGTAATTGCCCTCGAAAGGAATACCTTCGCCTCGATCGAGTTCGAGGATCCATCCTGCAACATTATCAAGGAAATAGCGATCATGGGTTACGGCGATGACCGTACCTTCATAGCGATCCAGGTGCTGTTCGAGCCATGCCACCGATTCGGCGTCGAGGTGGTTGGTCGGCTCGTCGAGCAGGAGGACATCCGGTTTTTTCAGCAACAGTCGACAGAGTGCTACGCGGCGCGCCTCACCACCCGAGAGTACTTCTACTGTTGTATCTCCGGGCGGGGTGCGCAAGGCATCCATCGCTTGGTCCAGCTTGCTGTCCAGATCCCAGGCGCCAAGGTGTTCGATCTTCTCCTGCAACTTTTCCTGTTTTTCAATCAGCTTTTCAAAGTCAGCATCAGGATCACCAAAAGCAGCATTTACTTCTTCGTATTCAGCCAGCAGGTCGATCTGCTCCTGAACGCCCTCTTGTACGATCTCTTTGACCGTTTTGTCGGGATCGAGTTTGGGCTCTTGGGGAAGCATCCCAAAAGTAATGCCTTTATTACGTGATATCTTACCCTGATACTCTTCATCATTACCGGCGATAATATTCAGCAGGGTACTTTTACCGGAGCCGTTGTTGCCGAGTACGCCGATTTTAGCTCCGTGGAAAAAGGAGAGGTATATGTCCTTAAGAACGAAATTGTTGGGCTTGTAAACTTTGCTTACGCCCTCCATGGAAAAGATGACTTTTTGATCGCTCACGATAACAGAAATTTTAAATTAAGAATTGGAAAGATAGAGTGGATAGGATATCCGCTTGTTTTTAACCACCTAATATAAGGATATTGTGTGGGGAGTTAATAGCAGAAATTGAATTAAAAATGATGCATGCGAACTTGTTAATTTGCTGGGAGTAATTTAGTGTTCCCCCCTTCTGAGGTGGGATTGTCAATGTAGTAGCTTTTTTTCTTCCTTGTTCATTTTGGCTTGATCCAAAACGAACCAAAAGATCAAGCGCTTAGAATTCTGAATTCGGTTTCGGCCTTTGAATGTGAGCATTTCAATGGTCCTTTGACTAAAGTGCGAGCTTCCCGATCGAGCCGGTATGAAATGCTCATTCACATTCTGTATGCCTCAACCACAGAATCCTCATGCCAAAAGGTGGAAAGAAACTATTCAACCAACAGCTTAGAAGGGCTTCATAATTTCTTGCTTGGCTTATGTCTTCTTGATTATTCATAATCATTCATAAAAAAAGTCCTTTAATCTCTTATCCGATCGGTTAATCCTTTTAAAAAATACCGCAATATCTGATCCCCACATTCCCGGTAATTATCATGTCCCTTACGACGGAAAAGGGCACTCATCTCGTGCTTGGATATCGAAAATCCTCCCCGTTCCAAAATGCTATGCATATCTTTTTCACGTAGCTTAAATGCTACCCGGAGCTTCTTAAGCACCATATTATTCGTAACCGGTGTTTGGATGGGACGGGGCGGATGATCTTTACTCTTTCCCCGTTTGTAATAGATAAGGCCATCCAAAAAATAAGCCATGAGAACGTGACCGCAATCTTCTCCCTTCTCATCATCGGGCAGGTTCTGACTCTTAAAAATGTGGGCTACTTCACCTCGTTCGGGTTTGTATCCCCGTAGCTTTAGGATATGTGCTATCTCATTATCGTTCAGATCCAGCATATATCGAATACTTTGGATGACGTCGTCGTTTCTCATGGGTTCTTATGATAGGATGGGAATTGGCGATGAGTACTGTGGGCAAAGGTATGGGTTTAGACAGGATTTTCGAATTATGCTGGACAAGAATTTGTGCTAATCGAGGTAGAAGTCTGTTTAGCAGTAGATGAGTAAGCAATTTTTTAGAAATACTTAGTAAAATTATAACATCTTTTTGAAGTTTTGTTTATTGTTATTTCCAAGTCAAGCTAAAATTAATAGATGATTGCGTATGGCTGAGCAAACTCCGGGAGAAGCGACGCTGCAAGAGCAGGTAGAAGAGCGGGAATCCACCGTTCAGCAAAAATACGGAACGTTCGGCGGAGTATTTGTTCCCACGCTGCTTACTATTTTGGGCGTTATCTTATTTCTTCGCCAAGGCTGGGTTATTGGGAATGCCGGACTTTTGGGCGGATGGATGATTATCACACTTGCCTTTGTGATTGTCACCTTTACGGCACTTTCCATGTCGTGTATTACGACTAATATTCGCATCAAAGCAGGTGGTGCATACTCCATAATTTCACAATCGTTGGGACTGGAAGTGGGCGGTAGCGTGGGTGTGCCGTTATACCTTGCGCAAACCTTTGCCATTACCATGTATATTTTTGGTTTCAGGGAGGGGTGGCTGTATATCTTTCCCAGCCATTATGCCATTTTAGTAGATGTGGCAGTATTTGGCATTCTTTTTATGGTTGCTTTTTTGAGTGCCAAACTGGCGTTTCGCATACAGTACATCATTTTAGCGGTAATTGTAGGGGCTTTGGTTTCTGTTGGTGCTACTGTTTTTACGGGAGCCATGGAGCATAGCATTCAGTGGTGGGGTGATTTCCCCGGTGCCCCGGAGGAGAATTTCCAGGGGGTCAGCTTTTGGGTGGTTTTTGCCGTTCTGTTTCCGGCGGCTACCGGTATTATGGCCGGAGCAAATATGTCGGGTGAGCTTAAGAATCCCAAGAAAAGCATACCGCTGGGTACCCTTTCGGCTATTGCTATCAGCTATGTGATTTATATGGCTTCGGGCTATTGGATGGCCAAAGTAGCGCCGGTCGATGAGCTGGTGAGCAACTATAACGTAATGATCGATTACGCGCTGTGGGCCCCGGCGGTGCTGGGCGGATTATTGGGAGCTACCTTTTCCTCGGCGCTGGCCTCTATCGTAGGGGCACCGCGTATTTTGCAGGCGTTGGGCGATCATAAAATATTTCCGGGTGGAGAAGTCTTTTCGAAGCTGGCCGAAAACGGAGAGCCCCGTAATGCTATTCTACTGACCGGAGGACTGGTACTGGCGACTCTCCTGCTTCGGGATTTAAATACCATCGCTCCGCTCATCACCATGTTCTTCTTGATCACCTATATGATGATTAACCTGGTGGTCTTTATTGAGCAGCAGATGGATATGATCAGTTTTCGTCCGACGTTTCCCATTCCTAAATTTGTTCCATTTTTGGGAACCGTTGGGTGTTTATTCACGATGTTTATCATCAATTCTACCTTTGGCATTATTGCTCTTAGCCTGGTAATTCTTATCTACCTGTATCTTACCAACAGGAAACTCAAGGTCCCCTACGGGGATATGCGAAGTGGTCTTTTTGTTTCGTTGGCAGAATGGGCAGCGAAACGTGTTTCACTACTTCCCGAAAATAACGAACGAGCCTGGAAAGCCAACCTATTGGTGCCGGTGCGCAGTGCCCGTGAACTGCGAGGCAGCTTTAGTCTTATCCGCAACCTGGTATATCCCAAGGGATCTGTAAAACTGGTAGGTATGGGAGGCACCAAAGACCACAGCAAATTCGGGGAGTCGTTGATGGATTTTGCAATGTCGTTCAGCCGGGAAAATGTATATACCCGGTGGAGTATTATTGATTCGGATGATTTTAGACAGGCGGTATTGACTTCGTTGCAGACGTTGCAAGGTACATTTTTCAAGCCTAATATACTTTTCCTGCGATTGCCGAGCCACAAGCGGTACGATGATGAGATCCACTCTATAATTAACGAGGCACGGCATAATAAGATGGGGATACAGCTGTATGTTGAAGATCCTATAGCACAGCTGGGTCGGAGTTCTGCTATCAATGTATGGATACGAGAACAGAGCCCCGACTGGGACCTGAGTATGGAGCTTGGTAATGTAGATCTGTCCCTGTTGACAGCCTATAAATTAAAGATGAACTGGAATGCACAGATGAGAGTTATTACAGTCGTGGAAGATTCGCAGGTTGAAGAAGCATATCGCTATCTTGATAACCTGTTGGATGCGGCCCGTTTGCCGGATGTCCTAAAACATGTGGAGGTTGGGACTTTTAACGAAGCATTGCAGAACGCCCCGCAAGCCGATCTTGATCTTATGGGATTACCTAATGATCCAGACTTGGAACAGCTCAGATCGTATGTGGAAACTACGCAATCGGCCTGTGTGTTTGTGGCTGATTCAGGCAATGAAAATATTTTAGCGTAACACTACTAAAGATCATTCGTAGCAAAAATTGCACAAGATAATAGATTAAAAAAACTGCTTTAGGGCAGTTATTAATCACTATAGTTCAAATGCAATTCTTTAGGAAATGGCTTTAGAATCTGCCAAAAAGATCGCATCGGAATATAAACTGAATCTTACCTTAAAAAACACAACCGCATTTGTCGCGCTCTTATTTGTGATGCACGAGCTGCACGAGATTGCGCATACCGTAGTGGGCCGGATCATTTGTGGATGCTGGGGGGAACGAAATTTTAATACCTGGGGGCTTTGTTGCGAAGGTGATCTGACAATTATAGCCTCTTTAGCAGGACCTCTTTTTACCTACCTGATCATTTATCTTGGATACTATCTGCTGAGCAATCGGTATGATAATTCACCCGGAATACAGTCTGTCGGCTTTGCTTTAATTTTTGGAAGCATGCCTTTTGCTCGAATTTTTACCGCATTAATGGGAATGGGAGATGAGCTCATGGAACTCAAATATTTCTTGGGTGACTATCTTGGAGACAACCTGCTTTGGGCCCTGGCTATTGTGATGGTAACCGCGATCTGTTTGCCGCCGCTGGTACGCTGCTGGAAAAGCATAACATCATCCCAGCGGGTGTGGGGATTTACCGGATTTCTTTTACTGCCGTTTATCTTTGATGTGCTGGTCGTCATTATCGGGATGAACGCGCTGTATCAGCAGGGCGTGTTGGACCAGACAGGCATTATCGGGTCGCCCGTTATTGTGAATCTGTGGACATTGCTCTGGGTGATTGTACTAGCTGTAAGCTGGAAGAATTTGAAAACGGTGATTATCCCCGCGGAACAATAGCAGTAAAGGCCGCGGTAAATATTTAAGCTTGGGTCGCCTTGTTGTTGGCCGCCAAATTTGGTAGCTATGGGTATACTAAAAACCAATAAGGTATATCATGAGAAAGGTTATTTCAGCAGCATTACTGGTCGGTGGACTACTATTATTGTATTTCGGATACCAAGAATACCAGTCGTTTCAATCTGAGGTGGATCAATTGTTTGGCGGATCCGGTTCCGATAAAGCCATCTGGATGTTGGTGGGAGGTGGTGCGGCAACGATTGGCGGACTGATGGGTTTATTGAGGGATAAAATAAAGTAGGTTATTGGAGTGGTTTACTTCTTTATTGGCAAAAACATCGGTAGTGTTTCTTTTATTTTGATGCAATGGATATGACTATTTTTTGTCGCCAGAAAATAGTCGAAAAAAGCGCTGGTGGGAATTGTAGATATTGTTTTTTTGATATTCGTAAGTACGCTTTTGCTCTAAACCATCTAATGCTTTGGCGCTTTTCCTTCCCGCAATTCCTCCAGACCCCCTGAGTGAAAAAACGGAAAATACTTCAGGAAAACCGTATTGCAGGAAAGTATTAAATTTTTGATTATACTTTTATAAACTGTTTGTATAAGCATCCTAAAACTATGCGATTCTTCTTGAAAATAGTACTCCTTGCGGCCCTGCCCATCGGCGGGTACTGGCTCTGCAAAAAATGGGAGCGACCAACGGAAACGGAAGAACAACACAAACCGACTGCAGAAGACCATACGACCTCACAATCCCCTCCCGAAAAGGGTGCCGAAGCCGAGCAAGGCAGGGTGGGTTCCAACGAGCAGATCATCGAGGAGCTGAGCAATATTGACGGGGTGACCAGCCGCGTGGCCGAAAACTTGGTGGAGATGGGCATCACAAGCAAAGAAGCCCTGATGGAGCTCACCGAAGAAGAGCTTCGATCCGTTAAAGGAATCGGACCCAAACGAGCGGCGAAGATCATGAAATTGAAATAATGTGGCTGTTGGTTTGCCCAGAATGGAGGGGAACAACTAATCCCAATCACTCTTATTTATGATCTATAGAAGTTTGCCTGTTTATTTCAAGAGGTTTCCGGCTGATCAAAAACCCGTTTTCCAAGTTCGCGTTCTTTTTTAATTAGAAAAGAACCCTGTCCCTTTTGGCGATAAAAGCGGCAGGCCCGACCGATGATATAAAAGAGAAGAAAAACAATAAGGGTCGCTAAAATGGTTATAACCGGTTGTTCAGTAATATTTTGATATACGGCCTGTCCATAGGCCACGCCTTCGTTTAGTAATTCCATCAGCCGATTTATCGCATTTCCACCGTAACGTTCGTTAAATGCTGAGGCGGTAAGGGTGTTATAATCCTGAACTACGGTGCCGATATAGGTAAGCCTGTCAGGCCATTCAGCGATTTGATTGAGAACATTCCCAATAGAGCTGAAGCCCGTTCCCATTTTACTAAAAAAAGAACCGCCGGCCCCCAACACAAGCATGCCGATAACCCCAGCAGCGAGCTTGAACAGATATTCCAGCAGGAATAACACGGGCTTAGCGGCAAGGGTTAGAAATCGGGATACATTCATATATCTACTTCCTAAGGTTTAAAGGGTATAATGCTCTGGCAAAACATTATATAATAGAATGTTGTCAATTAGAAAAAATAAATAGGGTGGTGGGGTAATCTATTCTGTATTTATTTTAAGGGAGAAATTTCGAAAGGATAAGCGAAATAGAGGAAGTAGCTTTAAAATATATTTCTTGTATTGCCCTGGACTGGATTTGAACATTATCTAACTTTATACAGGGCTTGTTTATAGCCCTATAACTCGTTGGTCTTTTTGGGCTTCTTTAATAATTGTCATTTTGTACTATTTGTTACGTATTTTGAAACTCTTGGTATCTCACCTCCAAAAACTCCTGCTTCGGCCACGCTTTCTTCGATTTAGGTAATATTAGTTTTTGATCTTGCAATTCTTGAATACCGTGCTTCAGCATCGGCCCATCCTTTTCTCGAAGTACGTTGTCTTTTACTTTAATCTGGTAATCAGGAGAAACACCAATAATATGCTGGTCAAAAGCTGCATGATGAATCTTACATAATGCTAAACCATTATTTACCGACGGGACTCCTTTATCCTCATTGTCGGGAATAATGTGGGCAGCATCGAGTAGTTCTGCATGTTTTAGCTGACAGAAAGCGCATTGTGATTGATAAGCGGCCATAACCCGTTCTCGGAATCCCCGCTGGTGAAGCCGTCTTTTCACAGTAGAAGTAATATAAGCTCGGCGGTAATTATTTTCTTCTTTGAGTTTGTTTTCGTCATACTCAATTTCATACTGGTTGTCAGCTGCCACTTTGAATGTCAAAGTATTGGGGTTATCACCAATGATATATACGGGCCAAACGGCCAAGTATTTACTGGGTACAACACCATGAAAATAAATGAGCGGAATTTCTTTCTGCATGCATTTGCGCAATCCTATATTGTCGCGGTGCATCGGATTAGTGCCTCTGTACTTATAGAGCAGAAAATCATTCTCATCAAAACTATCTTTATAAGGCCCCTTGGGTGATGTAGTAATGGTCAGCGGCAGATCTAGTTGTTTGGGTTTAAAAATACCTTGAGGAGAAACCAATGGGATTCGTGTACCTTTGAATTCAAAACCCTGTCTCAACTTATCCCGGTTGAGTACATCACCGTGTTTCTCTACTTGATCACTCAGCCAGTTAAAAGCAGCTAACCTTATCTGTTTATCTAGGGTCATGTAAAAACTTACACCCAATTAATAATGAATGTTTTAAGAATAACATTATACTTTGATTAATAAAGAAAATCAGATTAAATGTCATCTAACTGAAGGTTATAGCTATGTCAGAAATAAAATCTATTGACGGAGTACTAGATGAGCTCGATGATATCATCGAAACTACCGTAGAAGAAGGTAGTCCGTTGGCTATTTTTGCCTTTGTATATCGTAGAACCACGGCCAAGATAGCGGAGGGGATAGCACAAGGACAGTTCGAGGATGCCCGGCGCATGGAGCGATTCGATGTCGATTTTGCCAAGAAGTATATTCGTGCCTTTTGGGGCTACCGGCACGACCAACCGGTATCGTTGGTATGGAAGATCGCTTTCGATGCGGCGGTGGATCCCGGCGGCCCAAAACCGGTTATCTTGCAGCACCTTCTGCTGGGTATGAATGCACATATCAACCTGGACTTGGGAATAGCAGCGGCCGAGACCGTTCCGGACGGACAGATACAATCCCTTAAGAAGGATTTTATGACGGTGAATATCCTGCTAGAGGAACTGATTGATGAAATGCAGGTGCGCATTTCACGGGCATCACCGCTGCTGTTTTTGATCGACTGGGTAGGCAAGCAAAGCGATGAGGCGGTTGTGAATTTCAGCATCAGGAGGGCGCGGGATTTCGCATGGAATGCTGCTGTGACCCTGACGCATGCAGATGAGCAGGAGAAGGAACATATTATTCGCGAGATGGATGAACACATCGCGAAGGTGGCTAAGAAAGTGGTTGATCCCCCTGGATTTCTGCTTCCCCATACCCTTAAGCTTATTCGGACGTTCGAGGAAAAAGAGATACCGGAGATTATAGATAAGTTGAAATAATTTGTTTGGGACGAGATGTGGATACACAGAATGAATTTATAAAAATCTTGTACTTAGGTTCGGTTGAATAGCTCTTTTATTCTTGGATCCAGTCGGCGTCGGTGTGAGCCGGCCCAGTAAATCTGTCCACAGTCGACGCATTGTGAGAAATCCTCAAAATGCTGTTTGGTAAGGGGTTCAAGCTGATCGGTGATATCTTCTTTGGATACGGATTGCAGCACACCGTTGCAGTTCGGGCATCTTGAAAAGGGATGGATCTTATCAAGCAGATCAAAACGGCGGCATACTTCACGGAACTGTTCGGCAGGATCATCCGACCGCGGCAGGTAACCGTATTCCACCACTTTATGCATCAGTAGCTTGTGATCACGGGAGAGCAGCGCCCTTTGTTCTCCCAGCATTTGGCTGATGATTTCTTCGTCTGCTTGCTCTCGAATATAGGCCGTATCGAAGCCGGCCATCCGGAGGTAGCGAGCTAGCTTACCTAAGTTGGTATCGACCAAGAAGCGGTTGTGGGGCAGGGTGGGCTTTTGCAGGCGCTTGCTTGCGGGTATATCGAGATGGTTAAAAAAGGGGTAGGCACTAATGGATTGGTCTTCCCGGATGAGGTGGGAGAAGTCGACCGGGCGGTCATCAGCCAGGATCAGATCTACTTCGGTATGAGGTACGCCGCATCCTTCGATAAGGTCTTTAACGGAAGTAGGTCCCGGCAGTTTACGCTGTACCATGGGGCCGGTAAATCCACCGAAAAGGAGGTCGTTTAAATCACCGTAAAAGCGGAGAGTGACCCGAATCATTTAGCTGTAAATTTATCTCATGGTTGATGAACTGGACAAAAATATAAAGGTAAGAGAATTTGAAATGAATTGAAGAATGCCATGATTGATAATCACCGGCGCGGGAATTCTTCCTGCGGTATTAACGACCCACTCCGCCTCGAAGGTCTCGGCACCCCTCCCATGGAGGGGATTTGAGATGTGCTTTTAAGAGATTGCTTCAGTGGTCATGGCAATAGTAAATTCCCTTCATCGGCGTAATTATGAGATATTTTTCGGGTTGCATTATTAGAATTTAGCAGGAATAAAATCCCCTCTCTTGAGAGGGGATTTTTGTGTTTTCCAAAAACCGGGGTGTGTTCTTAGGACTAACCCAATCAATATAACAAACCCGCCGAATCGATCCCGTATCCTCGCAGGGAGGGAATTATAAACGGTCTTTCTATTAGCGCGGGAATTCATTCCCGCGCAGTTTAAATGTTAATTTGCTCCGCAACAAAGGTTACAATTGCTATCTAATGATGTTCGAATGATATATTTACTCCCGACTGCCCATCGCTTCGGCGGGCATGTCACGGGTAGTGGCTAAGTACGATGTAGAATTATCGATGAGCGATACATAGTCTTTCATCAGCTTCATAGCTTTATCCATACCGCCTTCCTGCTTAGCCATTTGAGCCATCCATTTAGCATCATCGGGCGACGTCTCCCAGTTCATATCCTCGATGCCTTTCAATGTCCAGACCATCAGCATGTCCCATTCGCCGGATCGAAGGCGCATAATCTGCGGACCGGGCATATCTGAATCCATCTCCATGCCGGCTTTCATAAAATGATTGTTGATGATTTTTGCGGCTGAATCAGCCATGCCGGGCTCGAACTTCACCATCACTACTTGGTGCCAGATATGTCCCTCCATCTTTTTGGCCTTTGGCATGTCTTGGGCAACAGCATCGAATGTGATAGCAATTGAAAAACAGATACACAGGATAAACGCGAATAGTGATCTCATAATAGTCTCCCCTTTTTATTAGATATAAGTTTTAGAAAAACAAGTAGTTACAGAATAATAAGGAGGGGGACTTAAAAATATAGGGGAATCCCTGTGACTACTATCAGGGATATCAGTAAATTTTGATGGTTTTAAAATCGGTATCGATTTTAAATGTGAATACGCCTTGATCTTCGGATGGTGAGACAGACTGTCCGTCAATTTCAATATGATCGGGTTCAAATGATTGCCCGATGAGATTGATTTTTACTTTATCATATTCAGGATCAAAAGTACCCTCACGATCGGCCGTGATCGTTACGGTTTTATTTTGGGGATCCGATTTAAATTGAAATTTGGTTAAACGGTAGTTGCCCTCGTTGTGAGAAAACCCTTCTCCCTGATCCTCATACAGGCTGCTTTCGCTTAGTTGCGTTCCGTAGTACACATTGAGTTCCAACAGTTCGGGATCGCGTTCGCGGGTGTATTGCATCACTTCGCGAAGGGGCAGTACCGTTCCCGCTTTTACAAAAAAGGGAATTTCTGAAATAGGAGCTTCAACGGTGTGAGTTTGGTCACCTTCAAGGAGCTCGTTGGTGCGATAGTCGTACCATTTGCCCGAGGGGAGATAGGTTTTTCGACTGCGTGCATCTTTCTTGATAACAGGCGCAACCAGAATCTTATCCCCAAACAAAAAGGTGTCGTGCGAGGTTACAGACTTGGCATCGTCTTGGTTGTGGAAGGCTGCGGGACGTAATATTGGGGTGCCGTCTTCTACGTATTGGTGAAATGCGGTGTAAAGGTAATGCAGCAGGCGGTAGCGAAGTTCGATGACCGAGCGGTTGATATTGGTATATTTTTGCCCGAATGTCCACGGCTCCTGGTCGGCATCGGATTGTAGTTTCTTCTGTTTTTGCTGGTCTTCTTTGACGACATCAGCGCCTTCTTCTTCGTAGCCCATGGTGTGGTTGCGGAAGAGCGGGTGGAAGACGCCCAGCTGCAGCCAGCGAGTAAAGAGTTCGGCGCTGGGCTGCTCGACAAAGCCGCCGATATCCGTCCCCACAAAGGAGTATCCGGAGATGCTGAGCCGCACACACTGCTCGAGGGCATGACGGAGGTGCTCCCAGTTGGCGATATTGTCACCGGTCCACAGGGCGGCATATCGCTGTCCGCCGGAAAAGTTGGCGCGGGTTAACAGAAAGGGGCGTTTATTTTTGTGGTGTTTTTTGATGCCATCGTATGAGGCACGGGCCATCTGCATGCCGTAGATATTATGTGCTTTTTTATGGCTGGCAAAATATCCGTCGAAATGGTGGCGGATGTTATCGGGAAAGGTTTTAGCTTTGACTTCAAAGACGGCCGGTTCGTTCATGTCGTTCCATACGCCGCTGACTCCTTTATCGGTGAGCAGGTCTTGATAGAGGTCGCCCCACCACTGGCGCACTTCGGGATTCGTATAGTCGGGGAAAACTGTTTTAGGTGGCCAGACGGGACCGATCATCAGTTCGCCATCGGGACGTTTACAGAAATAGTCGTTTTCCAATCCCTGTTGATATATTTCATAATTCTCATCCATTTTAATACCCGGATCGATCATGACAATGGTTTCAAAGCCTTCTTCTTTGAGATCACTGATTAATTTTTTTGGATCGGGGAAGCGATCGTTATCCCAGCTAAAGACGCGATAATCGGCCATGTAGTCGATATCGAGGTAGATGGCGTCACAGGGAATCTCTTTGTCACGGAAGACTTGGGCCAGCTCTCGGACTCGCTCTTCGGGGTAGTAGCTCCATCGGCACTGGTGGTAGCCGAGTCCCCACAGGGGCGGTAGCTCGGGCGTGCCGGTAAGCTTGGCGTACCGTTCGGATACCGTAGTTAGCTCTGGACCGTAGATAAAATAGTAGTTCATGCATCCGCCATCGGCTGAAATGGTACAGGTTTTCTTATTTTTTGAATCAAAATCGAAATGGGAACGATAAGTGTTATCCAAGAAGATGCCGTAGGCGTTGCCATTGCTATTAAGTGCTTGATAAAAAGGGATACTCCGGTAGAGCGGATCGCGATGCTCATCCAGCTCATAAGCGTAGGCATCAGTATTCCAGTTTTCAAATGAATGCCCACGCAGTGTGCCGTCGTCAGTGATTTTATCGCCCAATCCAAAGTAATGGGTGTCGCCGGGTGCTTCCTTGGTAACTTTTACTTCGGTAACGCCCTTCATAATGCTGTCTTTGCGCCGGAAGGGTTTGGCATCTTGACATAACAAGGTACCGTCGGTATCCCAAAAGCTGACCTTCATATCTTTTTGTGATACACGACACAGGAGTGAATCCGTAGCTATTTCAACATACTTTTCTGTTTCTTGTATCGAAAATGCAGGGTTTTTGGGCTCAAACTGCGGATCGATAGAATAGGAAAAATTAGAGGGACGATCGCCTTCAAGCACGTATTTCAGCTGGATGATTTCATCGGTATGAACGGTAATTTGCAGCTCTATATTATTATCGGAACGGAGAAGAACTTTTTGTCCTCGAACCTGGTGCTCGGCAATGGTATTAGGTTGTCGGCGATACGAAACATCGGTTTTTCGCTGTTCGCTTTCTTCAGATTGTTTTTGCTTTGCTTCGGGATTATGTTCGACCATGAGTGGATGCTGAAATTCGTTGAGGACTCCCGAAAATATGAAAACGTGGCCTTAATGCAACGCGGCAAATTGTAATTCCATTGGAGGCTTTGTCGTGTCTATCCGATGGATCTAATATATTTCTAATTGCAGCTCTGGTTATAGTAATTTATGAATCCTCCTTCCGGCGCTCTGCTCCGGAATGAATAACTTTTTTAGGTCAATAAGTAGCCTTTAGCTAACTCGGTGTATTCCTCGACTTGTTGCTGCTTCCATTCATCGTCTCGACCTAATTGTTCCGCTAAAAGATCAGCTACCGGTTCGGCCATTTCAATACTGGCTCGGGCATCGAGCAGCAAGGCACGTGTGCGCCGTGAGAGCACATCTTCGACTGTGCGGGCCATCTCGTTACGGGCTGCCCAAACAACTTCGGCGGGTGTATAGGGAAGGTCTGGATGAATGGGTTTATCCCAGCCTTCATGTTCTCCGGCAATCTTTTTGAGTGCCAGCGCATCGGAGCCGTAAAGTTCATAGGGATCTGCGGCATCGGTATTTTTGAGCCAACCGTGCAGACGCAGGTTTTCAGTTACGGACTCCCGTTCGTCAAGGCCGGCCACTACTGCTGCTTCGTTGACGGTATCTTCGGCCATCTTGCGATAGGTTGTCCACTTTCCACCGGTAATTGTTACCAGTCCCGACGGATCAATAAGCAGGGTATGGTCGCGGGAAATTGATGCCGTATCATCGTCACCTTCAGGTGAAACAAGCGGTCGAATACCCGCAAAAACGCTGAGCACGTCTTCGGGTTTAGGATCTTTGGTAAGATAGCGGGCGGCATGGGTAAGCAGAAATTCTATCTCTTCTTCTTGGGCACGGGGTTCCAGTAACGGTTTTTCGAGGGGAGTATCGGTGGTGCCAACAATAATGCGATCGTGCCACGGCACGGCAAAGAGGACGCGTCCGTCATCAGTTTTAGGGACCATGATTGCACTTTCGCCCGGTTGAAAGGATTTGTCCAAAACTAAATGTACTCCCTGACTCGGTTTCATGAGTCGTTTGGCTTTTGGATTATCCATTCGGCGGATGTCATCGGTAAACATCCCGGTGGCATTGATGACAACACGTCCCTGAATTTCGATATCGTAATCCCCTTCTTGGTCTTCGACTTTGACCCCGGAAACCAGTCCATTGGCTTTAAGCAGATCGGTCACTTTCATATAGTTTAGAGCCACGCCATCGTGATCAAAAATGGTCTGCATCAGGTTGATAGCCAGACGAGAATCATCGAACTGGGCATCGTAATAAATTACGCCACCGTTAAGATCATCGGATTCAAGTGTGGGAATATGCTTTAAGGTTTCTTCTTTGGATAGGTTTTTAGAGGGGCCCAATCCTAAATCGCCCGCTAATTTATCATAAATCTTCAGTCCGATTCCGTAAAAGGGGCCTTCCCACCAATCGTAATTGGGAACAATAAAGGACTGATTTTTAACCAGATGTGGCGCATTCTGGCGAAGGAGTCCGCGTTCGCGAAGGGCTTCCAAAACAAGCGCCACATTGCCCTGTTGCAGGTAACGTACGCCCCCGTGGACCAGCTTGGTGCTCCGACTCGAAGTGCCTTTGGCAAAATCATGCTGCTCCAAAAGTAGGGTTTTATATCCTCGGGACGCGGCCTCAACCGCGGCACCCAATCCTGTGGCTCCACCGCCAATAATAATGAAGTCCCATATTTCGGTATCGTCTTGTACTTGTTGAAGGAGTTTATTGCGATCCATGGTAAAGTGATTGGTGTACGTTATTTTTGTTTCCATCCTTTAGCGCGTTCGACGGCCCGCTGCCATCCCGCATAATGACCCTGAATTTTTTGATCATCCATGTCGGGCAAAAAAGTAGTGCCCGCTTTCCACTGGTTAGCAATACTGGAGATATTATCCCAGAAACCTACGCCAAGTCCGGCCAAATAAGCAGCCCCCAATGCTGTCGTTTCGGTTATTTTAGGTCGTATAACGGGAACTCCCAGGATATCGGCCTGAAATTGCATTAGCAGTTTATTAACAGAAGCGCCGCCGTCAACACGAAGTTCTTTGAGATCGATTTCCGAGTCAGCCACCATTGCCTTGAGCAGGTCGGCAGATTGAAACGCAATAGCTTCTAATGCTGCTCGGGCAATATGGGAGACATCAGTGCCGCGCGTAATGCCGGTGATAGTTCCGCGAGCGTGTGGATCCCAGTGCGGTGCTCCCAAACCCGAAAAAGCAGGGACCAGGTATATACCGTCTGAGCTTTCAGCTTGAGAAGCCAGTTCTTCAATTTCTGATGAGTCATTGATAATTCCGAGCCCGTCACGAAGCCATTGTACAACAGCCCCGCCTATAAAGACACTTCCTTCGAGTGCGTATTCGGTAGTTCCGTTGACTTGCCAGGCAATGGTTGTAAGTAATTTATTTTGGGAATTGATGGGTTGCTGTCCGGTATTCATTAGCATAAAACAACCGGTGCCGTAGGTATTTTTGGCCATCCCTTTTTGATTGCACATTTGTCCGAACAGGGCTGCTTGCTGATCTCCCGCTATACCTGCAATAGGTATTTCCGCAGCAAAAATATTTCCGGCCGTATGTCCGTATATTTCACTGCATGATTTTACCTCCGGGAGTATGGATTCGGGGATGTCCAGTATCTGTAAAAGTTCCTTATCCCACTTAAAGTCGTGAATATTAAAAAGCAACGTTCGGCTGGCATTGGTGATATCAGTGACGTGCTTTTGGCCGGCGGTCATTTTCCAGATTAGCCAGGAATCTACCGTGCCAAATAGCAGGTCGCCCCGCTTTGCCTTTTGACGGGCACCATCTACATTATCTAAGATCCATTTAATTTTAGTGCCTGAAAAGTAGGGATCGAGCACCAATCCCGTCTTCGAACGAAAGGTTTCTTCGAGACTTTCATCCTTGAGCTGGTCAGTGATGGAGGCTGTCCTCCGATCTTGCCAAACAATGGCATTGTAGATGGGTTTACCTGTTTTGCGATCCCAAACAACGGTTGTCTCGCGCTGGTTGGTAATACCGATGGCAGCAATTTGGTTGGGTCGGATATCAGCTTTTGTAACGACTTCAGCAGCAACGCTGGTTTGTGATGACCAAATTTCATTGGGATCATGTTCGACCCAGCCCGGCTGTGGAAATATTTGCTCGAATTCTTTTTGTGCCATGGCCTTTATAGCACCGTGACGATCGAACAGGATGGCCCGAGAACTGGTAGTACCTTGATCTAATGATAAAATATATTTCATAACAGTGGTTATTTGCGGACCAATTGTAAATGCAAGTAACCAACTGAGGGGTAGAAAAGAAAATGTTATTGCTGAAGAAGTGAGATTAATTTCCGAGGAGCATATCTGAATAGGAATGAGCAATGAGCTGGTCATCGGTGATTCCAAATAGCCGGAGGTATTTTTCACATTGCTCCTGTAATCTCTCCCTCCCAATGGTGCCATCTTCGTCGATTGCTTCAATCTCTACAAAATTTCCGAGTTTTTTTACTTCATCGATATGAAACTTTACGTTTTCGATGAAATAAATCTCACGTTGTTTATCCACAATTACTTTAGTATCCAGTGCATTATCGAGCAGCGCATGTAGCTCTTCGGGATGTTCTGCAGGGACAAGGTCAATATTTGAGGCCTTGGGTCCGGATTGATTGTCACGCTTATAAAAAATAAGGTTGTTTTCGATCGTACCCTGTCGCAATTTTAGTCTTCCTTCAGGCACTTCAAAGTAGGTATCTATTTGATGATCGGTACCTTTGAAATCAGCATTGTGCTCGCGAAGTATTTTACGGATATGATCGGGTTGATCGCAGCGGGCTTTAATTTCAATGTTGAGAATGCTCATTTAGCAAATAATTATTTAGGAAATCGATTTAACATCATCATCCTCGACACCCGCCCAATCCAAATATAGTTGTCGAACTTCTTTGATGTGCTCATGCAGGTTGTCAACCGTCCAGTCTGACACATCAATAGCTTCATGAATGTGGGCCGTAACGTGGCCAGATTTAGTGATCATGGTACCACCCTTGCTAAGTTCACGATTCCCTTCAAAATAGATGGGCACAATAGGATAATCCAGATCCATAGCCATCCGAAAGGGACCTTTTTTAAAGGGTCCGATAATGCCGGGATGTTTACGGGAACCTTCGGGTGCCATCATCACGGAAAGCTGATCACGTTTAATGCGCCGATGTGTTTTTTTAAGCGTTTGAATGGCTTTTTCAGTCTTTTCGCGCTTAATGAAAATCTGGCCGGTGAGTCGCCCCAAAATCAGAAAAACAGGGTTGTATTGAAATTCCCATTTAGCAACAAAACGAACTTTGGGTAATCCCAGGGCTAATAGGGTAAGGACATCCACCGTAGAGCTATGGTTAATGATAAAGACGGCGGGACTGGTTAGTTCATCAGTATGCATCTTTACATCGAAAGAGATCCCGCTTACCCACATGACCGGACGCACCATGATGGGGGCAATTTTTTCAACAACTAAGTTGGAGGCCTTGCCAAAGGATATGAGTAAAAGAGATAGAATAATTGGAGTAAACAGCAGAAAGATCAGAAAAAATGTGGCAATTGCCAGTATGCTTCGCAGGTATTCTGTAAAACCAAAATCAGAGTAGCTCATAATGTCCCTAATCTATTCGCCAAATATTGTGAGGCCTAATATAGCAAAATGATGATTTATTGCGAGAATATGCCATTTGATTTGATGGCCGCTTTTATACAGATTGCACTGACCTTTTGAACATCAACCAGACAGAGGATGACAAATACCAACAATTCAATGCTTTCTCAGCTATCCAAAGGAAATCGGATTAATATTGTTATTGCTCTTATTGTAATCGTATTGGGAATTATTTTTGCGGGTGAACTTCCCCAATACGGTGACCATTACGGGATTTGGTCGGTACTACCGCCGCTTATTGCTATTGTATTAGCCTTTTGGACCCAAGAAGTGGTGAGTTCATTGTTTGTAGGTATTGTGTTGGGAGGATTTATTTCCGGCAACATCAATATTGTGGACGCTTACCTGATACCGTCAATTGGGACTGAGGATTTTGCGCTTATTTTGTTGGTATATCTTTGGTCGCTTGGTGGACTGATCGGCATTTGGACACGCACCGGAGGGGCCGAACGTTTTGCAGAGTGGGCCGCAAATAAGGTTGTGCGCGGACCAAGGTCCGCCAAATTCTTTACCTGGATGATGGGATTAGTTTTTCATCAAGGGGGGACTATTAGTACAGTTTTAACCGGAGCAACTGTTCGCCCCATTTCGGATGAGCAGGGCGTTTCGCACGAAGAAAGCTCCTATATGGTAGATTCTACCGCATCTCCGGCTGCTACGGTAATTCCCTTCAATGTCTGGCCGCTCTATATTGCGGGATTGCTGGTAGGGACGATTCCACTGTTTGAGACCAATCAGGATGTTGTCAACTTCTTTATTCAGGCTATTCCATTCAACTTTTATGGCATTTTGGCTCTATTGATGACGCTACTCTTTGCCTGGGAGATGTTGCCATGGATACCAAGTAAAAAAATGCGCGAAGCCATTAAACGATCTCGGGAAACCGGTAAGCTGGATCGGGACGGTTCTGATCCGATGTCCTCGAAAGAACTGACAGAAATGGATATCCCGGAAGATTATAATTCGGGATTGATTGATTTCTTTGGTCCCATTGGTACGCTGCTTGGGGTAGCAATTATTCCTTATATAATCACCTTTTATGTTATGGGAAATACCGAGGATCCGCTGCTGATGATTGCCGAGGCTTTTGTCTTGGCCGTACTCGTGGGGATGTTTATAGCATTGGCTAAGGGAATGGAGCTTAAAACAGTGATGGATGGTTTCATTGATGGTTGCAAAGGAGTTACGATTGGGGCTATTGTATTGGCCCTGGCGGTAACACTGAAAGAGGTGGCCGAGTCGGTGGGTACGGCTGAATATGTTGTTGCCATGGTGGGCGATTCCATCACGCCCACGTTTTTGCCTGCCATCTTGATGGGGTTATGTATGTTAATTGCTTTTGCAGCGGGTACGTCATTTGGAACCTATGCGGTAGTATTCCCGGTGGCGATGCCGCTGGCTTGGGCCATACTGCCTGATCCATTCTTTATTACAATCTGCTTTGGAGCGGTCGTAGGCGGCAGTGTTTTTGGGGACCAGTGTTCACCTATCTCGGATACAACCATACTTTCGTCACTGGCTACCGGTAGTGACTTGATGGATCACGTTAAAACACAGATTCCTCTGGCTCTTATGGCTGCGGGAATAGGTGCCGTATTATATATGCTAATTGTTGTGGCGTTTGTGTGAAAGAATTGTGCTTAATTTGGATATTGCATATCCGAATAGACCTTAAACCCCGAGGGGTTAAATAATAAAGTCTTATAGACTATTCTTTTAACTCCGAAGTACAATGTGGGCAACGAGTTGCCTTTACAGAAATATCAGAAAAGCAGTAGTCACATTTTTTAATTGATGGAGCCACCGGCTCGGGCGTTTCCTCCGGTCGCTTTAGCTTATTGATGTAGCGTATCAAAATAAATACGGCAAATGCTACGATCAGAAAGCTGATAGCAGTATTTATAAACAGCCCATAATTTAAGGTTACGGCACCTACTTCCTGGGCGGCAGATATGGTAGCGTATGGAGGAGGGATGCTGCCTTCTCTGAGCACAACAAAAAACTCTGAAAAATCTACTCCTCCCATCAGTAGTCCCAATGGAGGCATCAATACATCTTTAACAAGTGACTGAACTACACCGGTAAAGGCTGCCCCGATGATGATACCCACAGCCATATCTACTACATTTCCCTTGATGGCAAACTCTTTAAACTCTTTGAGCATATTCCCTCCTAAATTGACAATAAGTTAAATACCTGATAAAAATAACCTTACGAAAATGTAGATAAAAAACCTATAGGAAAGGCTTGGTTATCAGGTGTTGGGTGCAAATGTATAATTATTACGACTGAGGAATGATAGCCGAAATGTCCTCAAAGTTTAGGTATACCCCATCAATCTCGTTGCCATCATCATCTTTGACCTCAACTTTGTCTAATACATCGTTTAGCTCAATGCTGCCGGCGGTAATTGTTTCAGTTACTCCGCTTTCAAAGATGATTTTATAATCAATCATGATATCGGTGCTTTTAATTCAAAAGTACCAAGACAATAATACAACTGAGCTTGCTATACCTTATATGAAGATTGCAATAAATTCATTTAGAACCTCAAAGCTTCAGACTTCAGACAATTTATTGCTACTCTTCTTCGTCAGCGGGCTCTTCGTTCTCTTTTAATGTAGTATCATCCTCTGTTATCTCCCGGTTCTCTTCTTCAGCGGTATCATCTTCGTCCGCTGATCCATTAAGCCATTCCATCACTTTTTTGCCGGATATCTCTTCGTGTTCGATAAGTTCATCAGCGAGTTTATCCAGTATATCTCTGTGTTCGGTGATAGCGGTCATTGCACGATCATACGCCTCTTTGAGTATTCTGAGGACTTCCTCGTCTACTTCACGGGCTGTATTATCGCTATATTCTTTGGAGCTACCCATCTGCTCACCAAGAAATACCTGTTCGCGCTGACTACCGAAAGCGATATTGTTAAATTTCTCACTCATACCCCAGTCGAGCACCATCTTTCGTGCCAACTTCCGTATCTGCTTGAGATCGTTTTCGGCACCGCTTGTTGCCGTGTCAAAAATGAGGTTTTCTGCAGCACGTCCACCCATCATTACAGCCATGCGATCGAGCATATATTTCTTTTCATACAAATATTTCTCTTTGTCTGGCATCTGCATAGTGACACCCATGGCCTGTCCCCGTGGAATTACGGTTACCTTGTGGATGGGATCGGTATTAGGTAATACCGCCGCTACAATAGCATGTCCGGCTTCGTGGTAAGCTAACAGCTTTTTCTCATGGTCAGTAAGTCTGATGCCCTCGCGTTTCAGTCCCATCATTACTTTGTCACGAGCTTGATCAATATCCTGCTGTTCAATGGCTTTTCGTTTATATCGGGCAGCAATAAGAGCGGCTTCATTGAGTAAGTTTTGGAGATCGGCACCGCTAAAGCCGGGTGTTGAACGGGCAATTTCTTCCATATCCACATCATCCGAAATTTTCTTGTTCTTAGAGTGGATTTCCAAAATTTGTTCACGGTGTTCCTGCGTGGGCAGATGTACTGTAATCTGTCGGTCAAAACGGCCGGGACGCAGCAATGCCTTGTCTAAAATATCGGGACGGTTTGTTGCGGCCATTACAACGACGCCTTCGTTTTTCTCAAATCCGTCGAGCTCGGAGAGCAATTGGTTGAGTGTCTGTTCGCGCTCGTCATGGCCGCCGCCGAGTCCGGCTCCACGTTTACGACCGATTGAATCAATTTCATCAATAAAGATGATTGCGGGTTCTTTTTCTTTGGCTTTGTTGAACATATCGCGAACGCGCTTGGCGCCAACGCCCACAAACATCTCCATAAAATCGGAACCGGTAATCGTAAAAAATGGTACGCCCGCTTCGCCGGCTACTGCTCGTGCAAGTAATGTTTTACCGGTACCGGGAGGCCCTACCATCAATAGTCCGCGAGGGAGTTCTCCACCCAGCGAATCAAATTGCTCGGGATCTTTAAGGAAGCTGACGACTTCTTGAAGTTCCGTTTTAGCTCCTTCAAGTCCGGCTACATCATCAAATGTTGTGTCGACCGTTTCAGCATCCTGCAGCTTGGCTTTACTTTCTCCGATTTTGAACATGTTCTGTCCCTGCATGCGCATTTGTCGGAAGAATTGGAAGCCGATCATAATCAGGAATATAAGGGGTAGTCCCCAGAGCAGTACCGTCCACCAGTTGAAGTCACTTTTGGGTCGTGTTTCTACCTGCACCTCGTTTTCCTCGAGCATGCTCATCAATTTATCATCCCCAAAAGAAGGAAGATAGGTATTAAAGCTTTTATAGTGGGTCGTATCGTTCTCGGCCGCCTTGAGACGCGTTGCTTCTTTAAGATCCCCCGTGACCTGTTCACCCTGTATAAGAACCTTCTCGACATTTCCGGAGGTAATTTGATTACGAAACTCGCTGTAATCAATGGTGGGTGGGCCGCCAAAAAATCCACCGCTTTGCGAACTGAATAGCCAAAAGCCAAACAGCGCTGCTAAGACAATCCAGTAAAAGGTATACTGATGCTTACCACCGGGGCCTTGAAGTCCTTTATTCTTTTTTTTGTCGTTTTTGTTCGGGTTTTGCTTCTTCTTATTCTCGGGCATAGAAACGAATTAAATGAAATCAACTAAAGTTGGGATAAATATGTATCACATTCAACGAAAGTTAACGGTATTTAAATTCCAAGATTCTTCAACCGTTTTACTTTTTTTACTCTGAATTATACAAAAAAAGCCTCTGAGGCTATCAACCAGCAGAGGCTTAGAGAGAGTTTCATTGCATATTGTGAGTCGGGAGGGGATCGAACCCACGACCCACGCCTTAAAAGGGCGTTGCTCTACCAACTGAGCTACCGACTCTTGGGTCAAAAACAGATTCCAAATATACGGATTTCGAGTAACTAATTTCAAGGAAAAAACGAGTAAAATTTTATTTCTTTGAAATTAGGAATAAAGGTAGAGTATATTGGTTCATTTTGGTAAAAAAATGGTACCTTCAACGTATTTTGAAATTTAAAGCAACAAGTGTGTTACGCCCCGATATTTTAAGAAAAAATTCTATCTTTCCTATTAAAATTCCCACTCCGTTTGCCGTGGGTGATGTTTTTAGTTATCTGATAAAGGACGAAAAAAATGTACTGGTCGATACCGGTCAATATACTGATGAGGCTTTTGATTGTGTCTCCAGCCATTTAAATAAACAGGGGCTATCAATTGAGGACATCGATGAGATTTGGCTAACGCACGGACATCCTGATCATTACGGACAGGCTGCCCGGCTTGCTGATCGTGCGGGAGCAACGGTGTTCGGACATCCTCTGGAGAGATCGAATTTTGGTGGAAATGATGATGCTGAATTATTTGAAGCCTTTTTCCAAAAACATAGTATCCCTGAAGATCATATTCAGAACATGGTGGATCAGCTGGATTGGCTGCAGCAATTTCAGCTGGCGATTGAACCTGAATGGATTCAAGATGGAGAACTGCTTAATAGCGGAGATCTTTCGTTCGAAGTTGTGCATACGCCGGGCCATGCTCCCGGTCATGTATCATATATTAGTGACAGCGGAGTAATTTTTGGTGGCGATCTATTGCTGGGACATATCAGCACCAATGCGTTAATTAATTTTGATGCAGAAACAGATCAACGGAACAGAAGCTTATTGCAGTATCGCGAATCACTGAAGTGGATCCGCGAGCAGGGTGGGTTAGTGCTACCCGGCCATGGAGAAATAATAGAACAAGCTGCCTCTGTTGTTGATCATCACCTTGGCGAACACCAAAAGCGATATCAGAAAATTAAACAGTTGTTGCGTAAAAAACCGATGACGTTATTGGATTTGTCGTATCATATTTTTGCTAATGCTATAAAAAAGGGTGCCTTGTTTCTTGTTTTGTCAGAAGTGCTGGGTTACCTGGATTGGGGAATTGGTGAGGGAGTTATTGAAGTAAATGAGTCTAAAATGGAATATCGGGCTACCAAGTAGTTGTAGATAGAATGAATTATGAATTAGGAATTAAAAATGAAAAATTATAACTGCAGCGTTTTTACTATACTTTGAGTCCAAGATCTAATAATTGAAAATCAATAATTACTATGTCTACGATATTCACAAAAATTATTGAGGGTGAAATTCCGTGCCATAAAGTAGCTGAAACCGACAGTCATATTGCTTTTTTGGATATTAATCCCATTGCCGAAGGGCATACACTGGTGGTTCCTAAAAAGGAAATTGACTACTTTTTTGATCTGCCGGACGAGCTGATGCAGAGTACCATGGCGGTATCCCGTCATATTGCTAAGGCCATCGATGAGGCGCTGAATCCGCTGCGGACCGGCGTTATTGTTCAGGGATTGGAAGTACCGCATGCCCATGTACATTTGATTCCTCTATATAAAACAAATCAGGTGATGGCGCTGGGACATAACGTTTCGGTCAGTGAGGAGCGGATGGTTGAGTTGAAAGATAAGATTGCCGCTGAGGTATCCTTATGAAAATATCAGTTTTGAATGGTCCTAATCTAAACATGCTTGGTAAACGCGATCCCGAGCAGTATGGGGCTGCCACCCTTAAAGATATTGAACAGCTGCTTATCAACTCGTTTCCCGACCATGAAATGACGTTTTTCCAAAGTAATTTAGAGGGAGAATTGGTTGAAGCTATTCAATCGCTTTTGGCAAGTGACTTTGATGGGGTTATTGTTAATTTTGGAGGGTTTTCGCATACCTCAGTAGCAATTCGTGATGCACTTGAGCTCATTGATATTCCTATCGTGGAAGTACATCTTTCCAATATTCATGCACGTGAAGAGTTTCGGGAGCGTACGCTAACGGGAGCAGTAGCAAATGGGATTATTACCGGTTTTGGGAAACAAAGCTATCTGCTTGGGGTACATGCTCTTGAAAAGTTAATAGCAAGCAAATAACCTTTGACTTGTCATTTCAATCGTAGGAAGAGATCTTTGTTTAGCTATACAGTACAATCTAATTTTCACATTTGAAAAAGCTACGCGAACTACTTTCTGATACACTTATTTATGGTATCAGCAGTGTGTTAGCTCGTTTTATTGGCTACCTGCTGGTGCCGCTGCATACTGATGTGTTTCCCACATCAGAGTATGGGGTGGTGAGTTTGGTTTATGCCGGACTCGCTTTTCTAAATGTTATTTTCACCTTTGGGATGGAATCAGCCTACCTTCGCTATGCCAAAGATCGGGATCAGGCTAAAAATGTGTTTAAAACCCTGCAGATGGGGTTGGGAGCTCTTTCTACAGTCTTGGTAGTAGCTCTTGTTTTTCTTGCTCCTGTTTTAATGCCGGCCATGAGTTTGGAATCCACGGGAAGCCAAAATCTCTATTGGATGATGCTAGGCATTCTTTGGTTTGATACGATGGTGCTGGTCCCCTTTGCTGAACTTCGCTTAGTCCGCCGACAATGGCTGTTTGCTATTTTTAAAACAGGGAACATTCTGGTGAATGTCGGACTGCAGTTTTATCTGATTCTCGGACTTGGTTGGGGTATCGAGGCGGTATTTTTTGCAAGTCTCATTGCTTCAGGATTAACAGCAATTGCTCTTTGGATCGCTACTGCTCCTATGCTTTCGGGGAATTGGGATACGCCCCTATTTCGTAAAGCACTGAGGTTTGGATTACCTTTTGTGCCGGCAGGACTTGGCTATGCTATCAACGAAACACTGGACCGTTTTTTTCTGGGTAATTATCTATCCCAATCTACGGTGGCAGAGCTATATAGTCCGGAGATGACTCCTGATGACGTCGTGGGTATCTATAGTGCTTGTTATAAGCTGTCGGTATTTATGTTACTGCTGGTGCAGATGTTTCGAATGGCATGGCAGCCCTTCTTTTTACGTGAGTCCGACGACCCCGATGCGCCTGACCTTTATCGGGATGTATTTCGGTATTTTAATGTAGTTGCCGGAATATGCTTTCTGATCGTTGCCTTATTTGCCCAGCATATCGTCCAGATTAAAGTGCCGGTGCTCGATGTCTATTTAGTTGGCGAACAATATTGGTCGGGCTTGAGTATTGTGCCTGTTTTGTTGGGAGCTTACTGGTTTCAGGGCTGGTATATGAACTTCTCGGCCGGGATATTTATCGAAGAGGAAACCAAAGTGTTGCCCGTTATTACGCTAATAGGGGCGGGAATAACTGTCGTTGCCAATCTTTTGTTGATCCCCCATTTCGGAATGATGGGATCTGCTTATGCTACCTTTCTAAGTTATGCCTCTATGGCGATAATGCTCTATTATAAAAGTGTTAGCGTGTATCCCGTTAATTATCAACTTGCACGCACATTTCTGATGATGTTGATTGCTGCCGGTTCATTGTATGCCTTGCCTTGGGTAATAGAGTGGATGGGGTCGGAATGGACAAGTCGCTTTACAGTGTTATTAATAGGCGGAGCAGGCATGGTCTTGTTGGCAATACCAAATTATTTACAAAAGAAGTAGGACCATTTTCCCGGTTTTGAATAGTTCATTTTAGGGAACGCCTGCCCCTTTTAGAAACTATTAGCTCAAATATTTAAAACTATTTGGTGATATTATTATGAAGGGCAAAGTTGGTATTTATGTTGACGCGGTAAATGTAACTATGAACGGCGGTTTTGGTCTTCGGTACGATGTACTGCGCAAGTTTGCCTGTCGCGATGGTATGACTCCCTCCCGCATGAATGTATACTTGGCTTTTGATGAGCGAAGGGCCGAAGAAGATCAAGACTATAAGGATAAAACGACACGCTTTAGCGAAGTGCTGCGCGATTTCGAATACAAGGTGATAAAAGAACCTGTACAATATTATAGGGATGAAGAAACGGAGGAGGTTATTACAAAGTCTACAGTCGATATGGATATGGCCGTAGATATGGTTACGCAGGCCGATGACCTGGATAAAATTGTACTTTTGACTAATAATGGAAGTTATGTAAGTGTGGTGGATGCCGTTCAGCGAAAGGGTACGCGCGTCGAGCTTGTCGGTTTTGATGATATGTCTGAAAATCTGAAGAAAGAGTCGGATGTTTATATTTCGGGCTATCTAATTCCGGGTCTGCTGCCAATCGAATCACCTTATGGATGGGGTAAGCCGGGCTCTCGTGTACGCGGTGTCTGTTACGACTTTTCTCATAACGACGGGTACGGATTCCTGCGCTTCTTAACCGATATAGGTGAAAACCTATGGATTACTGATTCACGTTTTGAGGAATCTCCATACAGTACGGTCTTTGCTCATATTTCTCAGTTTGAAAGTAACTTTGATACTGATTTTCTGCCCAGTCGTGATCTCATTTTCGAATTTGATCTCATTGAAAATGAGAAAGGATTGGTTGCCGAAGATATTGTATTGGTCTCGGCTCCGTAATGTAATCAGTGATTAAAGAATTATTTTTAGGGTGCCCAACTATTGGAAGGTATGAATAGCACAGGGGTATTCTGCTCCTAAAAAATTTTTCAAAGCCAATTAAATATTGCGCTTTGTTACATTTCTTCTTAGCCTCATTCCTAAAAGAAATAAAAGACTCTTTTGTCTAATAATGGCTTTTCAATACTGTCGGATGTTAGCTGGATAGGAATTTTATACTGGGAGTCTGAAATAAATAAATATCACTATGGAAGAAAGTATTAAAATTGCGCAGGATGCCCCTCTCAATCATATGCGTCAGTTTATGGCGGATCTTGAGCTGGATGAAGAAAACTTTGAGTTTTACGGCAAGTATACCGGAAAAATACGACTGAATGTGTTGGAGAAATTTAAAGACCGTCCCGATGGCAAGCTTATTCTCGTTACGGCGATGACACCTACCCCTGCCGGAGAAGGCAAGACATTGACATCAATTGGATTGAGTCAGGGATTGCAAAAGATAGGTAAGAAGCCACTTGTGGCCCTCCGGGAACCGTCTCTTGGCCCTGTCTTTGGTATCAAGGGGGGAGCAGCCGGCGGTGGTTATTCGCAGGTAATACCGATGGAGCGAATAAATCTCCATTTTAATGGGGATATCCATGCTCTTTCAACAGCGCATAATCTGCTGGCAGCTATGTTGGATAATCATATCTATAAAGGCAACGAGCTGGATATTGATGTGACAAATACATTATGGAACCGTGCGATGGATATGAATGATAGAGCCCTCCGAAATACTGTTGTTGGATTGGGAGGTAAAGTAAATGGCGTGCCTCGGGAGTCGAGCTTCTTGATTACTGCGGCTTCGGAGATCATGGCTATTTTGGCGCTGGCGACTTCGCGCGAAGATTTAAAAGAGCGGCTTGGAAAAATAGTAGTTGGATATAAGCGATCCGGTGAAGCCGTTCGCGCTCGTGATTTGGATGCCCACAAAGCAATGGCAGTGGTTTTGAATGAGGCAATTATGCCGAACCTGGTACAAACACTTGAACATGTGCCTGCCCTGATTCATGCCGGACCGTTTGCCAATATTGCTCACGGTACAAGCAGTATCTTAGGCAATAAGATTGGTCTTAAGCTTGCAGATTATGTGGTAACAGAAGCTGGTTTTGGGGCTGACCTGGGAGCAGAGAAATTCTTTGATATTGTTTGCCGTACATCCGATATCTGGCCATCGACGGTGGTACTTGTAGCGACCTGCCGCGCAATAAAATACCATGGTGGGTTGTCAGTAGAACAGGCACAGAATGGATATAATGATCCGGAGGTTTTTGAAAAGGGTCTTGAGAACCTTCGTGCTCACATCGAAAACATGAAAAAGTTTAAGGCACCTATAGTGGTAGCCATCAACAAATTTGAGGGCGATAGCCAAGATGAAATTGATCGCATCTATGAATTTTGTAAAGAGATGGACGTAGAATGTGCCGCCCACGACGGTTTTGCTAAAGGTGGTGAAGGGGTGACAGAACTGGCTGAAAAAACTGTTGATCTTGCAGAGGTCAACCCGGTTCCTGAGAAAGTTACGCTATATGATTTGGATGAGCCGGTAGAGGATAAAGTCCATACTATTGCTACCGAGATATATGGGGCAAATGATATCTATTTTGAGAAAAAGGCCCTTAAAAATCTCGCAAGGTACAAGAAATTGGGCTATGGAGATCTCCCAATCTGTATTGCCAAAACACAATCTTCACTGTCAGATAATTCTACTTTAAAAGGTGCGCCCAAAGATTTTACGCTCACCGTAACGGATGTACAACTATCTGCAGGAGCCGGATTTTTAGTAATTATCTGTGGAAATATGATGTTGATGCCGGGGCTACCAAAAAGGCCGGCAGCAGTAGATATGGATGTAGATGATAACGGAGTTATTACAGGCCTTTTCTAACTGTTTTCTTTGGTTAGATGGTAAAATGAAAAAGGACTCTGCTATAGATTGCAGAGTCCTTTTTATAATTTAAATAGTACCTCACAACACTTTGCGTCGGTTTGTGAGTGCTAAGTGCCCTGGTTGAATATAATTTAGAGAAAAGGAAGTTCTCGTTCTCAAGTTATTCCTTAAATTCAATCACATCAGCCCTAACTGATACTTTTGGTCGTGTAAAAAGGAATAAATTAAGGGCATCAGTATCATAGCGAACATTGATAAGAGCTAAATTACGTCCCTCCACAGCATCATTCTCTCTGCGAAAATTTTGCCATAAATCTTCAATTGCTTCTCCATATATCTCTCCGCTTCCAGAAACACGTGCGAGGGCAAATGTTTGCATTTGTTGACTTCCAATACCTGAACTTGCTCCAAATAAATATCCGGCGGTGGCTTCACCGGTTACACTCGTAGCTACCACTTCGTAATTGGCTTCAGTTAATTGAACCTCAGTGAGATTAGTTGAACGAAATGCACCGGATGTGCTACAGCTTGTTACGATAAATGATAACAACAAAATGGTTATTAAATGATGAACAGTCTTCATAATTATATTGATATATTTTTTTATGAAGGTTTTTTAGCATCGTAAAATGAATGATATAAAAGTGTTTTTCAATAATAGGCAGGAGTCAGGAGGTTCCTTTCATCTGCTTATGGTTTGGTAGGAGAATTGAATATTGAATGCATATTAACTGAAAACAAGATGAGGAAACGTCCTTCCAAATTTCAGTTGATTTGGAAGGTATTCACAATAAAAAAGGACTCCGGTATGATCTGCGGAGTCCTTTTTTTTAAAATGCAAGTAGTGAGGGCCTTACGTCCTCAATTTATTGCGATTTATTTGTCCATCAGCTGACGGAATTCTTTAAGTACAGAATGTACATGATCAGCCGACTCGTCTAAAAGTTGTTGTTCTTCGTCGTTTAAGTCAACCTCTATTATTTCTTTTATACCGCCTTCTCCCAGTTTCACAGGTACGCCAAGGAACAGATCCTTTTGTCCGTATTCGCCGTTTAGGTGAGCAGCACATGGGAATACACGATTTTGATCGAGCATAATCGCTTCTACCATTTGTGCGGCAGCAGCGCCCGGTGCGTACCAAGCGGAAGTTCCCATGAGATTCACAAGTTCACCGCCGCCACCTTTGGTGCGTTCAACAATTTCTTCAAGCTTGTCTTCATCAATAAATTGGGTAATCGGCATACCGCAAACTGTAGTAAAGCGGGGAAGGGGTACCATAGTGTCTCCGTGTCCGCCAAGCAGTAGTGCTTGTATATCCTTGGGTGAAACCCCAATTTCTTCAGCAAGGAACGAGCGATAGCGAGCTGTATCCAAAATACCGGCCATACCCATTACACGACTTGAATCGAATCCGCTCGTTTCGAGGGCAACCTGTGCCATCACATCAAGGGGATTGGATACTACGATGATGATAGTATTGGGAGAATGCTTAACAAGTTTTTCAGTAACATCCTGAACGATATTAGCATTAATTTCGAGCAGGTCGTCACGGCTCATTCCCGGTTTACGGGGAACACCTGCTGTAATTACACAAACATCAGAACCGGCTGTATCTTCATAATCAACCGTTCCGGTCAGTTTGGTATCAAACTGATGGATGGGCGAAGATTCCCACTGGTCAAGGGCACGTCCTTTTGATGGATAAATTTTATCACCGTCTTTTTCTTGCACGATATCGACCATGACAACTTCTTTAGCAAAATCACGTTGCGCTACGGCCATAGATACCGTTGAACCGACATTACCGCCGGCACCGACTACTGTTACTTTCATGAGACTAATAGTTTTGGAGATTAAAAATTTCAGGTTTAAGATAATATTTTATCTCCTGAATATCAGGGACTGAAAGGGTTCAAAGTATAAATATTGAAGGTTGAATGTTTCAGTGTTAGAACCTTAATACTTTTAACATTCAACACTAAGATCGTTGTCTCGAATCCATGCCCCACATCAGCTTATTACGGAGGGTGTCAAAATAGCTTTGGTTGGGCAGTTCAATCAGATCAATGGTAAAGTTTGAGCGTTTAATATTGACCTCGTATGGATATTCGGAAATCTCCTTGATTTGTCCATCATAGGAAAATAGCACCTCGTGATCTTGCTTTTGTACTGTCACTTTAAGATGCTTATCTGACGGCAATACAAGTGGACGGGTGGTAAGTGTATGAGGATTAATTGGTGTTACTACCATAACATCGGTATTTGGCATCACGATGGGTCCGCCGGAAGATAGATTATAAGCCGTGGAACCCGTGGGTGAGGCGACGATCAATCCATCTGCCCAATAGTTGTTGATAAACATCTCGTTGTATTCGGCGCTCACGTTCACCATTGAGGTGGAGTCCTTTTTTGAAAAAAGAAACTCATTCAGGGCGTGATAAATATCACCCTGATTATCCTTCGCTTCCAGCAAGTAACGCTTTTCAATCCGATATTTGTCTTCGACAAGATAATTGAGCGCCTGGTATAGATTCTCTTTCTGCGTATAGGCCATGAATCCTAACCGGCCGCTATTGACACCAAGTATTGGTTTTTGAATACTTTTCATCAGACGAGCGGTGTATAACATAGTACCGTCGCCGCCCAGGGCAATGATGATATCTGCTTGATCGATGGCAGTTTCTTCATCTTTAACAATGGTAGCAGAGGGGTGATCGTCTCCGTCGTATAACTCTGTTAAATCTGAACAAAAGTAAACCTTCACATCGTGATTATCTGACCACGATAATAGGTCACTAAACGGTTTCTTGACAGAATATTTCCGGGGATTTGCTATAACCGCAAATTTCATAGTATTAATTTAATTTGTCTAGAGTGGGGAGGGAAACATCGCGTAAGTCAAGCCACCATCCGTATCGATTGAAATCAAGTCCAGTTATTTCGTTGCGCTGTAGTGCCGTAGGATACACCCGAAAGCGACATAACTCGGGATAACTATCTTTTAACTTATCCTTATTGTCATTAATGAGCGGGGAATGCTGAGTGACCCACAGGTCGGTGTTTCTTGTAGGGATTCGAAATTTGGTCATTTCCAGATTGACTCCCTGTTGATTTAATATTCTAGAAAGGTTTCCCAGGTATGTCCGTGTAAATGGGTCTTCCGAGAAAACCGAATACAGATTTTTCACAGTAAGGGTTGAGTCCGAAGAAAGTTTACTTGCAGTAGAGTCAGCAGTGACGAGGGAGCCCGGCAGTTGTTCAAAGTAAGATGAGGTTTTGCTATAGGCCAACTGTGAGAGGCGTTTGGCATTTGCATTAGAAATATTTGCAGCCGGATTATAACGGATTATGACGTCGTAAAACTGGTCCCGTTTCGTTAACGTGTATCGATCACTAAATCCTGTTTTAAGTGATCCCGCAGTTGAAGTCACATTCTTAATTATATTGGGCCCAAGCTCGGGAAGCAGATGGATTTCGCCCGATCCCATTTGTTTCATGAGGTTAGATTCAGAGCTACTTGTAAGAATATCAACTCTGTTTAGTTTGATGGAGGCAGAAGCATGATATTTTTGAGATTTGGCAAAGATATAAGTTGAATCTGCTCTTTGAGATGAAAGGGTAAATGGACCCGTACCGACGGGAGCAAAAGTATTTTGTGTGGCATTGACAGCTTCCTGCGGATAGATGAGGGCATAGGGGGTGGCCAGTTTTTCTAAAAACTGAGGATCTTGCTCATGGAGTTTAAAAACGACAGTACTGTCATTTGGGGTTTGGATGCCTGAGATATCCGATAGCGTTCTTTTTTGGGGATCATAAACCTTATGCTGTTCCTGGTAAAAAGGCTCAAAACCTTTAATATTCCAAAACAGCTTTGCTGCTGTAGGTGGGTTGCCGGCTTTGGCCATTCGTTCAAATACAAACTTCACATCTTGGGCGGTGAGTCGTCGTCCGGTACCCGTGCTGAAAACGTCACTGTCGTGATAGTAAATATCTTGATTAAGGGTAAATGTATAGGAAAGTGAATCATTACTGATATTCCAGTTTTTTGCTATCGCAGGTATAATATCCCCGTTGGTATCAAGGCGGACAAGTCCCTCATAAATTAGTTGCAGGCTCCGCATCGTTGCTCCATTATCAGCGAGCAGAGGATCAAAACTTGATATGGGTTGGTATTCACCGATAACAAGTTTTCGGAACTCCGAATCGTCATCGGCGGTCGGATACTGCTCAGTGGTATCAGAAGGAGCCATAACGGTGGGGGAATCATCAATAACAACCGTTTCGGGTTGTTTGCAACCCCATAGCAGCAACAATGATACAATGAGTACAGGTAGATAGTTTTGCGAGCTAAATAATGACATGATCCGAAAATTATAGTTAATAATTATTTGTCCGACGATTCTTGTTGAGCTCCTTTTAAGCCCTTAATTCCTTTAACAGCTTTTTCGTTGAGAAGGTTTGTATCATAAGAACGGATCCTTCCGACCTTTTTCTGATGCTGTTCGGTAGCTATGTCAATTAACTTTAGCATTAATTCGCGCATATTCATTCCGCTTTCTTCCCAAAGGTAAAATGAGAATGAACCCGGGATGGTGTTAATTTCATTAAAATAGAGCTCCTTGGTATCTCCATTGATTAAGAAATCGAGTCGGGCGATGCCTGAGGCTCTAAATAGTTTGAAAATCTTCGCTGAAAGCGACTGAATGCTTTTTGTAAGTTTATCCGAAATATCTGCGGGAATTTCACGATCGGCTGATGCCATTCCTTTTTGGGATCCGTTGTCGGACTGATACTTGTCCTCGAAAGAAAGCGTCTCGTCTTGGCCGAGCGGACGTTCACAAACACTTGTTTGGAGGTTATGGACCGTACCCAACACCGAGCAGTTAATCTCAACCAAGGGCGAAATGGCTTTTTCAACCATCAGATTCTCATCATAACGAAAAGCTGTTTCTACGGCCTCAACAAGTTCATCTTCATGTTCAGCTCTTGAAACGCCAATACTGCTGCCTAAGTTGACGGGTTTCAAGATGACGGGATAGCCGAGCTGTTTTGCAAGCGTCAAAATAGATTGTTGATCTTTAACCCATTCTGATTCAAAGAAGTCAAATCCCTCTACAACAGGAATGTCATGAGATCGACATATATCTTTCGCTTTTATTTTGTCCATTCCCAGGCTTGACGAAAAAACGCCACTGCCTGCATAGGGAATGTTGTACATTTCGCATGTGCCCTGAAAAGCCCCGTTTTCTCCTTCCGAGCCGTGAAAAGCCGGGATAAGGGCATAAATCGGATAGCTTTCAGATGTATTGAAGAAGCCCTTCTTCTCTGTTTCCAGTAGTACCGGTTTTCCTAAATTGTCATGAGAAAAAGTACAATCAGTAGCCTGCCCTTTGAGCTCATCAAGATCTTGATAGTTTTCCATTTCCAGAAGGGGAGTACCTGTTAGCCATCGGCCCGATTTTGAAATGTAAAGCGGAAGGATATTATAGTTTGTTTCTTTCAGAGAAGCTATGACCTGCATAGCTGTGAGCACTGATACTTCATGCTCCGGAGAAACACCGCCAAATGCCACAACGAGATTGCGAGAACTCATAAAAAATATTCGGGTTTAGGTTATTGCACTCCGAATGATAAGAAAAGATCACCTCAGATGTGATATAAATGCAAGAGGAAAGCGGTTACTTTTCTTTAGTAAAAAATTAGGAAACGGTGCTTTTATTCCCTTTACATATAGGAGTTGGTAAATAATACACCGCCCCGCTTAAACTACTTCTTGTTTTTTGCCATGTAATATAGTTGGATAATACGCAGCTCACTGTAGCTTACCGATTTATCGAGCTCGGTATATACTTTGCGCAGCATATGCGTTGGGACTTCCTCCATAACTTCTAAAACCTCATCACGTTTCCGGGTAGAAAGAGAAGAAGCTTTAACAATGCCTTCCGGACGTATGCTGTGTCCTTCTTTGAGATATTTTTTCAGGTGATTGATGATTGTGACGTCCTTAACACCAAACTGTTCGGCTAGGTGATCAATAGATTTGCCGGCATTAAACTCTTTGCCAATCCGCATATACGGCTCACCGTACTCCTGTTGTTTCTTCTTTTTCTCCTGCAATGATTCGGTATTTTCTTCAACATCGTTGGCCCGACAGTACTTGTTGATGATTTTTAGAAAATCAGTAGCATATTTTTTCAGTTTTACCGAGCCTACTCCATAGATGGGCATTAAGTTATCCTTGGACTGGGGATAGTAATACGCCATCTCCATAAGTGTAGTATCGGGAAAGATAGCATACGGCGGCACCGATTGCTGATCGGCCAATTCTTTACGTTTCTTTTTCAGCTGTTCAAATAGGTCTTTGTCATAATTATTTTCGACATCGGCAGAAGTTCTGTCTATTGCTTCGTCATCGACGACGGTATCGCTGCGGTCGAGTACGCCAAATACATTTTCTTTGCCATCCAGTACGGCTTTCCCTTGGTCGGTAATGTGTAGAGCACCATGCTGTTCTTCTCGACTCAGGTATTCTTGATTAACCAAGAGGCGGGCCAGTAGAATCCAGTGTTCTTTGGCCCACTCGTTGCCAATATCGTATGTAGAAAGCTCATCATGACCATTTTCCAACACCTTTTCCTTTGTGGATCCACGCAGCACATCAGCTATATAGTAGGCATCGAACTCTTCGTTTGTACGGACGATGCAGGAAAGCATTTTTTGTGCCTGCACGGTTAGGTCTTCTACTTCGGCATCTACTGATAAGCAATTATCACACATGCCACATTCATCTTTTTCATAGGTTTCGCCAAAATACTTCATCAGCGGAACACGTCGGCACTCATCAGTTTCCAAGAACTTCATAAGATCTTTGAGGTGCTTTTCGGCGACCTCTTTTTCTTTACCCTCTTTTTGATTGATGAAGTACTGAATCTTTTGCTTATCAGATCGGCTGTAGAGAAGCAGGCAATCCGAACGAAGCCCGTCACGGCCAGCCCGTCCAATTTGTTGATAGTACGATTCGATATTCTTGGGCATATCGTAGTGCATGACAAAGCGCACATTGGGTTTGTCGATCCCCATTCCAAAAGCAATAGTAGCTACGATAATAGAGACATCATCCCTAATAAATAACTCCTGGTTTCGGTTACGCAGCTTCTTTGATAATCCCGCATGGTAGGGTTTAACGGAATGCCCAGCTTTTTTCAGCTCCACAAAAAGTTCTTCTACCTGTTTACGAGAGAAACAGTAAATAATCCCGGATTGTTTTTTACGCGTATAGAGAAAATCGAGTGTTTGTTCCACCGGATCTTCTTTGTCAGCTACTTTTAAAAACAGATTTTTGCGATCAAAGCTGGCTAAAAATGTATCAGACTCTTCAAATTCCAGAACATCCTTGATATCCTGGCGCACGCGAGGAGTTGCTGTGGCTGTCAGAGCCAGGCATGTTGCACCGGGAAAGTCTTCCCGAACCTTAGTGAGCTCACGATAGTCGGGACGAAAATCGTGTCCCCATTCCGATATACAGTGTGCTTCATCAATCGTAAAGAGATCGACATTTTGATTGGAAAGCAGATTGCGTGTTCGTTCCATCAGCAGTGTTTCCGGTGCGAGGTATAGCAGCTTTATCTCCTTGTTTTTTAGCCGCTGTACGTTATGCTCGTATTCCTGCTCAGTAAGCGAGCTGTTAAGATAAATAGCTGGAATATCATATTGTTGTAGCTGCTCAACCTGGTCTTTCATCAGCGAAATAAGCGGTGATACAACGATGGTAAGTCCATCAAAAAGGAGTGCGGGGATTTGATAACAGAGTGACTTTCCGCCTCCTGTGGGCATGATGACGAGTGTATCTTTCTCGTCCATAACGTTCGAAATGATATCTTCCTGTAGAGGACGAAAATCCTCAAATCCAAAAACGTTATTGAGTTTGCTGCGTGCTTCTTTAATCATTTATTACTGGTAAATCTGATTTACCCGGTAACTTTGAGTAAATCGTAATTATAAATTAATGTGCTGAAAGTGGGATTCAGTTATGAAAATATAGATGCCACCGTTTCTGTACGATGGCATCCGCTAAAAAGTAGGTAAATATAAGGTTATTACTTGCTCAGATAAAGGTTTTTAAACTCGTATGGTTTTTTGAAATGCTCGTCGTTGAAATCTTCCATAAAGTAGATGCTTTCTCCGGTGGATTTCATTTCAGGACCGAGTTCTTTTTTGACCTCAGGAAACTTATCAAATGGGAATACCGGTTCTTTGATTGCCCATTTTTTAAGCTTCGAGGTTAAATCTTCTTTATCAAAGTCTTTGAGCTTGGCACCCAGCATTACCTTCACAGCAATTTGTGCTTCGGGGCGCTCGGTTGCTTTGGCAAGGAAAGGAATGGTTCGTGTTGACCGCGGATTAGCTTCCAGAACGTATACGTCATCGCCTTTAACGGCATACTGCACGTTTAAGAACCCTTTGATATTCATGTTGGAAGCTATCTTTTCGTGATACTCTTTGATCTTTTCAATAGCCGTATCGCTTAGTGAATAAGTCGGAATTACGGCTGTTGAATCGCCCGAGTGTACACCAGCTGGTTCAATGTGCTGCATGATGCCCGCGATATGCATGTCCTCTCCATCATAAACGGCATCTACATCTACCTCAACCGCATCCTCCAAGAACTTGTCGATGAGGAATGCATTTTCGGGATGGGTATCGAGGACGCGTTCGGTGTAGAATTCGAGTTCTTCTTGTTTAACAGCGATGCGCATTCCCTGTCCGCCAAGCACGTAGCTGGGTCGGATGAGCACCGGGTAGCCAATGCGATCCGCAATTTTAAGGGCACCTTCTACGTCTTCTGCCGTTCCGTAAGAAGGAAATGGAATATCGAGATCCCGGAGAAACTCTGAGAATGATCCGCGGTCTTCGGCAAAGTTGATCATCTCGAATTCAGTGCCAAAAATCTTGATCCCCTCTTCGACGAACTTTTTGCCTAATTTCAGGGCCGTCTGTCCTCCTACTTGTAGGATGACACCTTCGGGTTGTTCGTGTTCGTAAATATCCATCACGCGTTCCCAGAAGACCGGCTCGAAGTAGAGTTTGTCAGCGGTGTCAAAATCAGTTGAAACTGTTTCGGGATTACAATTAATCATAATGGTCTCGTAGCCCATTTCCTGGGCAGCCTGTACGGCATGGACACAAGAGTAGTCAAATTCTATACCTTGGCCTATGCGATTGGGGCCGCTACCCAAGATGAGCACTTTCTTTTTGTCGGATACCTCACTTTCGTTTTCCCCTTCATAAGCAGAGTAAAAGTAGGGTGTTTCTGCGGGGAATTCTGCTGCACAGGTATCTACAACCTTAAATGATGGTTTGAGGTTTAGCTCGTGTCGCTTTTTACGCACCTGTTTCTGAGTGACTTTCCCATTGCTTTGGCTGAGCATCCAGGCAATCTGCTTATCACCAAAACCAGCTTGTTTCAGTTCAAACAGGTCGTCCTTGGAGATGGTATCAAGGGATTGCCCTTCGGTACGGTTCTCGAGGGATACCATATATCTGATCTGTTGTAGAAACCATGGGTCTACTTTGGTGATGTCAGCAATTTCTTCGACCGAGGCGCCCAGCTTAAATGCATTTCGGATGTTCAACATGCGATCCCAGTAGGGCTTTTTGAGTCGTTCCCGGACATCTTTGCGATTGATTTCATTATAACCATCGGCGCCCAATCCGGCGCGTCCAATTTCAAGAGACTGGTATGCCTTGTTGAGTGCTTCGGGAAAATTTCGACCGATCGACATTACTTCGCCCACTGCTTTCATCTGAGTAGTGAGCTCTTCATCCACATTGGGGAATTTCTCGAAGTTAAAGCGCGGGGCTTTCACAATTACATAATCGATAGATGGTTCAAAGCAGGCCGAGGTGTTACCGGTAATGGGATTAGGAAGCTCGTCGAGGTTGTATCCTACGGCAAGTTTGGTAGCAATTTTGGCAATGGGATATCCCGTTGCTTTGGAGGCGAGAGCAGATGACCGGCTTACGCGCGGATTAATTTCGATAGCTACAAAACGATCACTGCCCGGCTCTACCGCAAACTGTACGTTACAACCGCCGGCAAAAGTTCCTATCGAACGCATCATCTTAATGGCTGCATCGCGAAGCATCTGGAACTGCTTGTCGGTAAGCGTTTGGGAGGGGGCTACAGTTACCGAGTCACCGGTGTGTACGCCCATTGGATCGATATTTTCGACAGTACAGATAATGACGACGTTGTCATTGGGGTCGCGAAGAAGTTCAAGTTCATATTCTTTCCACCCGAAAATAGACTCTTCAATGAGCACGCGATGTACCGGACTCATTTCGAGACCTCTGCGTACTTTGCGTTCAAATTCATCTTCACTCCAAACGATACCGCCACCGGCCCCACCCATAGTAAAGGATGGACGAATTACAATCGGTAGTCCACCGAGTTCTTCGGTTATCTCTTTGGCTTCTAGCATGGATTCGGCCGCGCGACTACGACACTGGGGGATATCAATATCGTCCATTAGATCGCGGAATTGCTGGCGATCTTCCGTAATATCAACGGCATCGATATCCACGCCAATGACCTTAATTCCATGCTCTGTCCAATAGTTTTCCTGTTGCAGATTTCGAGTTAGGTTCAGGCCTGTTTGTCCACCCATCGTAGGTAGAACAGCATCTGGACTTTCAATCTCTACAATTTCTTTGATGGATTCTTCGGTAAGTGGTTTTAGATAGATTTCGTCGGCCATCATGGGATCGGTCATAATGGTAGCCGGATTAGAGTTTATAAGCACAACCTCGTATCCGTCCTCCCGAAGTGATTTACAGGCTTGTGATCCGGAATAGTCAAATTCACAAGCTTGACCGATTACAATTGGTCCTGATCCAATGATAAGAATTTTGTTAATGTCGTCGCGTCGTGGCATGTGTTTTTTGCTGGTCTATTCGTTGATAGATTATAATTATTAGTTGGAACACGGAGCACCGTGTTCATACGAACTTATGAGATCTATGCTGGTTGTCCTTTTCCTTCTTTGATCATATCCAGGAACTGATCAAATAGATATCGAGAGTCATGAGGGCCGGGTGAGGCTTCGGGGTGATATTGCACCGACATGCCGGGGAAATTCTTAAAGCGCAGTCCCTCAATGGTGCCGTCATTCAAGTTTTTGTGTGTTACTTCCACCTTTGACTCGTCAATCGCTTCTTCATCCACCGCAAAGCCGTGATTTTGAGTAGTGATTTCGACTAGTCCCGTCTCCAGGTTTTTCACCGGATGATTGGCTCCACGGTGACCCACAAACATTTTGGTTGTTGGGATTTCTTCGGATAGTGCCATTAGCTGATGGCCGAGACAAATTCCGAATATCGGTTTTCCGGTTTCTTTGGCATAGTTAACTGCATCCAGAGCATATTCCGCTGTGGCATCCGGGTCGCCGGGACCGTTACTAAAGAAGAATCCGTCGGGATTCCAGCTATCGAGTTCTTCCTTGAAATTACCTTTGGCGGGAAAGACGCGGAGCGTGCATCCCCGATCAACTAAGTTGTCGATAATGCTCTGCTTAATTCCATAGTCAAAGGCGGCAACTTTAAAAGGACCATCACTGTGAACAGTTTGCGGCTCGCGGCGTGTAACTTCGGTCGCCAGCTCAAGGCCAACCATATCATCCCAGTTTTTGGCTTTTTTCACTAATTTGTCTTCGTCGAGTTCAGCAGATGAGATGACGGCGTTCATTACACCCTTACTGCGAATATGGCGAACCAGCTTTCGGGTGTCGATACCGGTAATGCCCACCACTTCGTTGCGTTCCAAGTATTCCTGGAGGTTACCGTCGGCTTGTTGATTGCTGTGTTCCCACGAAAAAGAGCGTACGATAAGTCCGGCAATCATAACTTTCCGGGCTTCATCATCACGATTCATAGTGCCGTAGTTTCCAATATGGGGATAGGTCATCATCATTAGCTGACCGTAATAGCTGGGATCGGTAAAAATTTCTTGGTAGCCGACCATACTGGTATTGAAACAAAGTTCCCCGCCGGTAGTACCTTTTTTACCAATGGCAAAGCCGTGTTCCACGGTACCGTCGGATAGAGCAATGATAGCTTTATCTCTTGGATAGAGTGACATAGTGAGGGTATATTGGTTTTGTGATATTAAAGTTTAGACATAAAAAAAATCCGACTAACAAAGAGTCGGATTTTGAAAAAGGGAATGGAATGTGAGATTTCCGAATCGAAGTGCCGTTCGGAAACTTTTTGAGGCAGTTGAGCCTGCCATCTACTTCAAATTTTGTAGATTCGTAGATCAAAAGAGTACTGTTGGAAAATCAAGATTTCAAAATTTGTGCGCTTTATTCAGCTCCAGCGCAAAACTGTAGAAATATACAAATAGGAAGCTCTATTTTCAACGGGAGTTTTAATATAAGTATAGAAGATTTCTGGGTAGTATCATATTGAGGATAGGATGCTTCAATCCTCTATACTCCAAAATATTTATTGGGCTTGACGACTTTGGATGATGAACTCTTTATTCCATTGGTCATAGGAAACAGAAAGTTTATTCGGCCGACAGCATACCTGGCAATCTTCAATATATTTTTGCGTATTGCCTTGGGAGGGGTCCACGAAGGTGTGGTTGGTTTCTCCGCAATAGGCGCAGCGAAATTCAGTTCCCTGGGATTCTCCTTTGTGTTTCATCAAGTTCGAAGTTTCGAAGTGTTGGAGTATTGAAGTTCAGTTCCACTGTAAGGATTAAGGTTTATAATGATCTTACTTCTAAAGAACGATAAACCTTCTGTAAAATGTCGACTGTAAAAAAGTTTGAAAAGTTAGATTGTTGGAAAGAATCGAGAAAATTAGTCTACCAAGTTTATGAATTGACTAAAAAGCCAAAGTTTCGGAAAGATTTTGGATTACGAGACCAAATTCAAAGAGCATCAGTTTCTGCTATGACGAATATTTCTGAAGGCTTCGCTCGATATTCATCAAAAGAGTTTATAAGGTTTTTGGATTATACCCAAAGTTCTTGTGAAGAAGTAAAAAGCTTGCTTTATGTGGCTTATGACCAGAAATATATTAATAAAAGTGATTTGGAAGAAGTGTATAGCAAAGCAAGTGACGCCAGGAATCTAACTCTGGCTCTCATTAAATATTTGAGGAATAATAGATGAGGTAAACTTCGAAACTATAGCACTTCGAACCTCAACACCTACTACCACAGCAACATCTTCATACAAAAGACACTTCCGCCGCTTTTGAGATATTCGTAGGTGCTTACTTCGTGAACAGAAAATCCATTATCGCGCAGATTTTTATTTACATCGGTACAGCCTTGTTGAATAATCACATTCCGACCATCAGGGCACGAAGCATTACAGGCAAAAAGTTCTTCGGCCTCATACTTGGATGCTTGGATCACCGTATCAAACATTTTGTTAATCATCTCGAGTCCCTCATCTGTAAAAGCTTCGGGATAAATAAGGGCGGTATGTTCATCCAATACACAAAGGCAGGTATCCAGATGGTAGAATGATTCATCAACGAGTTCGAGAGCTAAAATGGGTACGTCAAAAGTATCAGAAATAGTTTCATAGGCGTCTAATGAAGAACGATAACCATATCCACCCCATAACAGACGTTTTCCGGTATGCCATATGGCATCGCCACATCCTTCGAAATCACTAATTTTATCTTCATCTAAGTAGTGAATTTCATAGCCATTCTGCCGATACCACTGCTCGATGTATGGGACTTCATCTTTGCGTTCATCGGCATGCATGATGCTCATAAATACATGCTCGTTACCATCTTCGTCGATATAGGGTAAGCTCTGATTAGCACAGAACACCATATCCGGCAGTCCTTCCTGATCTTCAATAACGTGGATGTTCATCCCAATTTGATCGAAAAGCGATCGTACGAGATTCCACTCGTTGTTGGCTTCAATTTTATCAACTTTGCCTACTTGGTCCGCCATGTGGGGATTAATAACATAATCTACAGAATAGTGCAGGGGGCGTACCATGAGCACCTCGGTAGGTAACGGCATGGATGGACGTTCATCAACGGTGAAATCAATTTGATCTGCAGATGTAATTACTTGCGCCATAGATATTAAACTTAGTTACAATATTTCAGAAAGGTTCTTCCCTAATTTGGGTTCCTAAGATAACCATTTGTATAAAAGAATAAACTTTAAACCCATTTTTATCTCTTCCTATTATTGAATACGGGATTAGGGAAAGATTCGTTAGTTTAAAGCTTCAACTGAAAAGAAACAACGATATGCTGCTGGATCACGAATTATTATCGCAATTGGCCCCGCTGGAACTCCGTGCCAAAAAGATTGTAGAGGGTTTTATCTCCGGGCTTCATAAAAGTCCTCATCACGGATTCAGTGTCGAGTTTGCCGAGCATCGCCCGTACAATCCGGGTGATGAGATCAAGCATATCGACTGGAAAGTATATGCCAAAACGGAACGGCTTTATGTAAAAAAGTACGAGGAGGAGACGAATCTCCGCTGCTATGTTTTATTAGACACCAGCAGTTCAATGTTTTATAAGTATTTTAGCCCCTGGAGCAAGCTTCGGTATGCTATCCATTTTGGATCTTCGCTTATGTATTTGATGAATCGACAGCGCGATGCTTGCGGGTTGATTACTTTTGATGAAGGCATCAATAATTTTATTCCCGCAAAGTCATCGTATTCGCATCTTCGAATGTTGTTTGCAGAGTTCGAGAACTTACTGGAGCAGGAGAAGAATGCTGATAAGAACAAGCGCCAAACTGCTACCGCGCAGGCGATGCACGAAGTGGCCGAGCGCCTAAATCATCGAAGTCTTGTTGTTGTGCTAACTGATCTGTTTGAAAATGTAGATAAGCATGATCAGCTAATTTCAGCCCTAAAGCACCTGCGTCACTCTAAGCATGAGGTATTACTTTTTAATGTCTTGGAAGAAAAAAGCGAACGGGACCTCGACTTTTCGGATCGTCGACTGATAATGCAGGATATGGAAACCGGATCACAAATGGAGGTGGTGCCAAGCCAGATTCGCGAGGATTATCAGAAAAAAGTTGAGGAGCTAACGCATAAATTTAAGATGGCCTGCAGTGAGTTCCAGATTGACTTCGAACAGTTGGATACGCAGAGCGATTTTGATATGGCACTGCTGGCGTATTTAAATAAGCGTAAACGCCTTGGGTGATTATGAATTACAAGCTATAAAAGAGAGTTTTTATGTGACCTCAGTGTTACGCAGCATTTTATTCAACAGACGTGGGAATAACCGTTTTAGATAGACGCCCCAAATTTCTTTTCCCCCAATATAAATCTCTTCCTTCTCTTTTAAGATTTTTGGGATAAGCTTCTTAGCAAACTCATCAGCTGGCATGCCGTTTTGTTGTCCTTTACCCATTTTGTTATGCTTGCTGCCATCACCTTCGAGGGCATTTTTCGTGACATTCGTTTTGATGAAGCCGGGACAGACTAAGGATACTTTTATATTGTCATCGAAAACTTCTTGACGCAGGGAATCAAAATATCCGTGAAGTGCGTGCTTAGAAGCGGCATAGCTTGATCGGAGGCGAGTGCCGAACTTGCCCATCACGCTGCTGGTAACCACAATATGGCCCGACTGGCGCTCAATCATCGAGGGGAGAACCGCTTTGGTTAATTCTACGGTTCCGAAAAAATTAATTTCCATTACTCTGCGTATAACCTCCATTTTTGTATCGGTTACCTCCGAACGTTGACTAATGCCCCCATTATTAAAGAGATAGTCAATATGTCCGAAGATATTGAGTGCTTCTTCGGCTTTGGCCGCCAGCTGATCTGTTTGGACAAGGTCAAGCGTTATGATATGAACGTTAGCAGGATTTTTACACTTCTGCTTAACTTCCTCGAGAGCCTCTCTGCGGCGTGATGAGATGATTAGTTTTGCTCCTTGATTATTTAGCTTATAGGCAAGGGCTTCTCCAATACCCGAAGAAGCACCGGTAATCCAGGCAATTTTATCTTGGAATGACATTATGAAATAGGTAATTAGAAGTTGTTAGAATGACACGAGGATTAGTGTCGTTCAAAATGCGTAAACGAGTTAAGTTTGACAAGTAGATATGATACCATCAGAAGGTTTGTTCAGATACTCAACAAAGTTTGCTATTTTATTACAGTCAACGATTTATAAGCAAAAGCTGTTTTTGACTCATTATTGTAAGCAAAATTAATTATTGTGAGACCAAAGCATAGCATATTATTAGTTGAAGATGAAGAGGAACCGGCAGAGATGCTGGCAAACTTTCTGGAGATGAATGATTATGAGGTGCTTGTAGCCCATGAGGGTAATCGAGCGCTGGAGCTCATTGAGCAGCATGCCGGAGAAATACATCTGGCAATTCTCGATATTATGGTTCCTAATGTGGACGGCAAGGAAATTTGCAAGCACATTCGCAGCCATCCTGTATTGAATGACATTCCGGTAATATTTTTAACGGCTAAAGATGAAGAACAGGATGAAATTGAGGGACTCGAACTCGGTGCCGACGATTACATCCCCAAGCCGGCCAGCCTTCCCTTGGTAAAGGCACACGTGGAGTCGCTTCTGCGTCGTCAAAATCCCCAAAATGCCAACTGGCTGCAGTACGGTGATACCTATCTGGATACCGATGCCAAGGAGTTGTATGTAAATGACGAAAAAATAGATCTGACATCGACCGAATATACGCTGATTGAGCTCTTTTATCAGAATCCCAAACGTGTTTATACGCGCCAGGAGATTTTGGAGCATATTACCGAAGATGATCGATATGTCTTTGACCGGACGGTAGATGTACATGTTAAAAACCTGCGCCTGAAAATGGGAGATGCCGGAGAAGTGATTAAAACCTATCGTGGTATCGGTTACGGCCTGAATCGTGAAGTCGTAAAGGTGTAATCATTGGTGAATCTGAGTGTACAGGTTTGTAAAAATGATTTTATTACAAAATGAATAAAACCCAATAATCAGCTTCACCTTTAATATGAAGATCCGTTCAAAACTTGCGTGGACTTTTATTCTGCTATTGATTTTTGGGATAACGTCCATTAGCAGCTATTCCATTGTTTTTATAAGGGATTATCTGCTTGAAGAAGGGCGTGCTGAGATGGAGCGTGATACGCGGTGGTTAGCAGTAACGGTATCCAGTTTAGGAGATGACGCCAGGTTTGAAGAGCGATTGCGTGAAACTGCGCGCACTTCGGGATATCAGTTGGCGATATATGATTCTACCGGACAACAACTAAATACTTTTGCCAGTAGTGATACGCTCATTCCTATGTCCCGGAGATTGACAGCTGGTGTTATGGAGAGCGTCAAAGCTCGCAACAACTTGCCGTTGCTTCCAGAAAACCCAAACTCGGAAGTGTTAACAAGTTATGTGTCCTTGGATCAACCTTTAGCCGGAGCAAAGTATCTGCAAGCTGCTCAATTCAAGGATGAGATCTATGAGCCGATAAAAACTATTCGCTGGATCATCTACTACGGGATGTTTATCTCAATAGGGCTGGTTGTGATTGTAAGTATTTGGATTGCTCGATACGTGACGAAGCCTATTACACAGATAAAAGATGCGGCCCAGGATATCGCTGACGGGGATGTGGATCGGGAGATTGATATTAGCCGAAGTGATGAGTTTGGTACCCTTGCTACATCGCTTAATCAGATGGCTTCTAAGCTGCGGGCAGATACCGAGCAGATAAAGCAGTTTGCCGAGAAGCAGCGCCAGTTTTTTGCAGATATCACCCACGAAATTCGAAATCCTTTGCATACTATTTCCGGTGCGCTTGATATGCTGGAACTTGATAAGTTGTCAGAGGAGAAAAAGGATAAATATATTGCTACCGCCAAAAAACAGACCGAACGGATTTCACACCTGTTTAAAGATTTAAAGATCCTTCAGCGATACGATTCTGATGAGTACTTTGTGGAGAGGCAGAAATTTGATTTGGCTGATACGGCACGCCATATAAAAGACTGGTATAGTGATCAAGCTGGCAAAAAAGGGTTGGAATTAAATATTGACCAGCATTCTTGTGACGTTATTGGTGATCCCGGAAAAATTGAACAGGTATTGGATAATTTGATTTCAAATGCGTTGAAGTACACGAATGAAGGATCTGTGGATCTAACCTATACAACGAAGGATTCTAAAGTGACGGTTATTATAGAAGATACGGGGATTGGTATATCGGATGAGCATTTGGATCGCTTATTCGATCGATTCTACCGAACGGATAAGGCACGCTCCCGGGATAAGGGTGGTACCGGTCTCGGTTTGGCAGTGGTCAAGAGTATTATAAAAGGTCATGGTTCTGAAATCCATGTCGAAAGTGAAGTCGGACAGGGAACACGTTTTTGGTTTACTTTACCTAAGGGATAGGTGGTATCTCAATTCTTTCGGTTAGACTCGTTCTAAATAAAATTTGGTAGCCCTTCTTCAAATTTCCTTCACAAAGAATGGCTTTCTTCACCATGATAACTGAGGACTGTGCTCAGTTGAATTTTGAAATGTAAAATGAGCCTTTGCAGGCTTGAAATAGGGAAAGTTTTATGCCAGAAGAACAGAAGCGTATAGGTGTGGTACTGATGAACCTCGGTGGTCCCACTGCCGACTATGCCGTTCGACCATTTTTGTATAATCTTTTTAGGGATGAAGACATTATTAAATTAGGCGGTGGAAAATTTCAAGACTTTTTTGCGAAAGTTATATCAAAGTTTCGGGCTCCCAATGTTCAGGAGGATTATGAAGAGATCAATGGCTGTCCCAAGGGCTGCATGGGGAACAAGCACTGCCTGAATCGTAAGAAAAGTATAGTTTCAACCTGTTGTTCACCTATCAACAGTCTGACTGAAAAGCAGCGGCGTGGGCTTGAGAAGTATCTCAAAAATATTATGCCTGAGGATCAGTTTGTGAAGGTCTATACCTGTATGCGTTACTGGTTGCCATTTGCTGAGACGACTCTGCAAGATATGGAGGAGGATGGGATTACCCACGCGGTGATGGTCCCACTGTATCCCCAGTTTTCATGGACAACAACCGGCAGTAGCTACCGCGATTGGGAAACCAAGCGTGATGAGAAGTTTGGACACGATACGCCTTGGAAAGAGTTTCACGTTAAGAATTACCATCTCGATGAAAAGTACCTTTCTGCGATGAACGATCGCATTGATGAGGCTCTGGCCGAGATGGATGAGGAAACCCGTAATAAAACACACTTTATCTTTAGTGCTCACGGCACGCCGATGCTCGAAGTTGAGAGTGGTGATCCCTATACAACGGAGATTAATCAGACGATGGAAGCCATAATGGAGATGCGTGGGTACGACCATGATTACTGGTTGGGATATCAATCCAAGGTAGGCCCGCAGAAGTGGACACAGCCCAATACTGCTGAGCTGGTTGAGCGCCATATCGAGTATGGGATTAAGAATTTTCTTATGATCCCGATTGCTTTTGTGACTGATCACGTGGAAACATTGTTTGAGTTGGGAGTTGAGCTCGTAGAGGATCTCGAAGAGGAAGGTTATGAGTTTGAAAACCTGAAAGTGATGGAAGGTATTAATGACCATCCAAAATATATTGAAGCCCTGGCCGATCAGGTTTTGGATAAGCTAGATCACGAAGTTGATATTGAACAGGAAGAGCAAACATCTAAAAAAGTTTCTGCTTAAATAGATGTCAGAACAACCACAAATAACTGATTTTTGTGCTGTTGGCGTAAATCACTGGGAGGCAACCATTGATGTTCGCGAACGGTTTAGCCTGAAAAAAGCTCAAAAAAAAGAGCTTATTGAAGGAGCCAAGCGCGAAGGTATCAACAGCCTTTTTGTTGTATCTACCTGTAATCGTACAGAGATTTTTGCGCAGGATGTTACCCCGCAGGAGCTGATTCGCCTTCTGGTTACGTATTCTAATGCTTCGTTGGATGAATTTCATAATTACGGATTTGAGAAAGAAGGGCAGCAGGCAGTTGAGCATCTATTCCAGGTTACAGTGGGGCTCGACTCTCAAATTTTGGGTGACCTTCAAGTAGTGAAGCAGGTGAAAGAAGGGTATGAGCTGGCCAGTGAAATGGATGCTGTGGACGGTGAGCTTCACCGGTTGATGCAGCATGTTTTCCGTGCCCACAAACGCTCGCGCAACGAAACTTCGCTCGGAGAAGGGGCAGCTACTACTGCTTATGCGGCAGTAAAGTTTGCGGTGAAGACCTTCGATAATCTGAAAGATAAAAACATTTTACTTGTCGGTACCGGAAAGATTGGAAAGGTCACGTGCAAGAATTTGATTAATCTCGGAGCCAGAAAGCTCACACTTATTAATCGGACGCGAGAGCGTGCTGAGTTTGTGGCTGATAAGTTTGATCTTCAGGTGGCGGATATGGAGCAGATGCCTGAAGAAATTGCCGAGGCTGATCTGATTATTGTGGCAACAGGAGCAAAAGAGCCGGTTATTACGCTCGATGATATGAAGCCTTCACTGCTTGATCCCAAGTTTAAAGTGATGGTAGATCTGTCGGTGCCGCGAAATATTGATCCTGAAATCGGCGAAATGGATTTTGTCGATCTGGCTAACATGGATTTTTTGACGGATGTGACTGACGAAGCCTATCGCCGCCGAGAAGAAAATATTCCACTTGTTAAGAAAATTATCGAAGATGAGCTAACTGATTATAAAAACTGGCTCAGCAAACAGAAGGTAGTACCTACCATCAAGGCATTGACCAATAAGTTTGATTCCATTCGTGAAGACGAATACGATTTCTTTAAAAATAAAATTTCTGATACAGATAAGGAGAAGGTTGAAAATCTAACCCGACGGATTGTAAATAAAATTGCAGCCTATTCCATTGAACATTTGCGGGATCATCACGAATCGGAACAGGTGACCAAGGTGGTGAATGATATGTTTAAACTTGAAACCAAAGCCGGAGATGAGTAGTAAAACGATTCGTATTGGAACGCGCGACAGTGAGTTGGCGACGTGGCAGGCCGAAAAGGTTGCCCGGGAATTGCAGAAGCTCGGCCATGACACCGAGCTTATTTTTGTTAAGTCAGAAGGTGATTTGGATCTGACCACTCCACTTACAGAAATGGGGGGCAAGGGAGTGTTTACAAAAGCACTCGATGATGCACAACTCAATGACGAAATCGATATTGCCGTCCACTCGTTTAAAGATTTGCCCACGGAGAATCCTCTTCCTTTGAAAGTGGCAGCAATCATGGAGCGTGCCGATGCACGTGATTCGCTGGTTGCGCCTGATGGTACCGACTTTTTAGATAATCCTGACTATAAAGCCACGATTGCCACAAGCAGCAACCGACGCCGCGCGCAGTGGCTGAATCGTTTTCCCAATCATGAAATTGTAAATATCCGGGGAAACGTAAATACCCGCCTCGAAAAAGTAGAGAACAAAGACTGGGACGGAGCTATCTTTGCAGCAGCCGGTCTGGAACGTATCGATCTTGGTCATCATATAAGTGAATACTTGGATTGGATGGTTTCAGCAGCGGCTCAGGGAGCTATGGCTGTGATGATCCGTGAAAATGACAGCGAGATGGAAACAATCGTATCGCAATTGAATCACGATGAAACGGCGCTTTGTACGACTACTGAACGTGATTTTTTGCACGATATGGAAGCGGGATGTAGCGCGCCTGTTGGAGCCTATGCTTTCATTGAAGAAGAGCACGTTCATTTTAAGGCTGTTGCCCTGACTCTCGATGGCAGTGAGCGATATGATTTTGAGGAAAAGGTATCAGTCGGGGAAGCCGGTGAGCTTGGCCACTCTGCTGCACAAGCACTGCTCAGTGAAGGTGCGATTAAAGTTATTAATGAAATGAAATCGGAGTAAGAAAGTTTACTGTTATGCTGAATTTATTTCAGCATCTGTAACGTAGTAATTTGAATCTATCCTGAAATCCCGAATGATCGGGTCGACGAATGTTCAGGATACATATTTGTTCGTGATTAAATGCGACAAGACAAACGAAATATTTTAGTAACGCGACCATTGTCTGCACAGCAGTTTGAGTACGCTCGTATTCTGGGGCTGGAGCCCATTATTGAGCCGGCGCTGCAGTTCAACTTTCCCGACTACTGGGATAGTGTTCTCAAAGTGATCAATGAGAATTTGAAATCGGATTGGGTTTTTACAAGTGCCAATGGTGTTAAGGCTTTAGAAGAATTAATGAATGCCGGTTTGCAGGTGCGGCCCGAAGTACAGCTTTTTGCGGTGGGATCAAAAACCCGGGATGCCCTTCAGGAGTTGGGACTCGATGCTAAAATTCCGAGAACGCAGGATGGTAAACATCTGGCTGAATTGATCATCCAGGAAGGAAAGAGTAATTCAGTTATTTATTTCCATGGCAATTTGAGCAGAGATGAGATGACTGACCGTCTGCAGGATGATGGCATAGAAGTGATTGAGCTGGAGGTGTATGAAACTATTATTAATCCGGTGGAAATGCCGAATAAGTCGGTGAGTGGTATCCTGTTTTATAGTCCCAGTGCTGTTGAAGGTTTTGCTCAAGGCACCGGCTTTGATGGGGAGTTGCCACCACTTTTTGCTATTGGTCCTACGACGGCTAAAGCGCTTAAAGAACATTCCGATCAACACGTAGAAATTGCCAAACAGCCCGACACTGAAGTGCTTTTGCGCACCACAGCTGACTATATTTTTAATAAAGAAAATGCAGAGGCCGCCGATTAGCACAGGTTGCAACAGATATATCTGTTTTAATCCATGTAGATCTGTAGCCATATCAAAAAAGTATTTATGAACAACGATTTTCCAGCACTTAAAAATGATTTATTACTCCGAACGCTCCGCGGCGAAGAGGTTGAACGTCCGCCTGTATGGATGATGCGTCAGGCCGGCCGTTATTTGCCGCAGTATATGAAACTTCGCAAGAAATACACCTTTTTCGAGCGTGTGGAAACTCCTGAGCTGGCTTGTGAGATTACCATCCAGCCTATTGACGAATTAGAGCCTGATGCTGCTATTATCTTTTCTGATATTCTCACCATCCCACAGGCTCTCGGCATTGATGTGGACCTGGTGAAAGGAAAGGGTCCGGTGATGGATAATCCTATCCGTAGTGTGGATGATGCGTTTTCAATTTTAGCGGAGGATATTCCTGGTAAACTTAATCATGTGATGGAAGCTATCACACTTACGCGTAAAGAACTTAACGGACGTGTGCCTCTGATCGGTTTCGCCGGCGCGCCCTGGACGCTTTTTTGCTATATGGTGCAGGGCGAAGGGTCTAAAAATTTTGCCAAGGCGAAGGCGTTTATGTATCAGCATCCTGATGCAGCCAAGCACGTGATGAAAGAATTGACGAAGGCGACGATTGATTATTTGAAAGCCCAAATTGAAGCCGGTGCCCAAGTGGTACAGCTGTTCGATTCATGGTCGGGATTACTAAGTCCTGAGGATTTTAATGAATGGGCGATGCCGTATTTAATGGAGATTTGTGATGCCATCGACGAGGTGCCGGTCATTCTTTTTGCCAAGGGTAGTTGGTATGCACTTGAGCGACTTAGTTTTAAAAGTAATGCCTCTGCATTGGGGCTTGACTGGACGATTACGCCCGAATATGGGCGCGATGCAACACGTGGAAATATTGTACTGCAGGGTAATTTTGATCCCTCAAAATTGATGATGCCGCAAGATGAAATACGACGGCAGACCAAACGAATGATCGATCGGTTTGGAACTCAGAATTATATTGCAAATTTGGGACATGGAATTTTACCAAACATTCCTGTCGATAATGCCCGAGTTTTTGTTGATACCGTGAAAGAATACTCAGTCATAGATTAACACAGATAAAAGCAGAGTTTGGTTGTTCATATCTTTGGCCAAGATTAAGTGTATGAAGAAAGAAAGTATTAAAAATAGATTTGAATCTTATATCCGTAATCTCCAGGATGAGATCTGTGGTCACCTCGAGGAGATTGATGGCAAAGCAAGATTTCGACACGATGACTGGGATCGCGATGGCGGAGGTGGAGGACATACCCGCGTGATTGAAAAGGGTGATGTTTTTGAAAAAGGAGGTGTCAATATATCCAGCGTGCATGGAGAACTGCCCGAGCTGATTCGTAAACGTTTTGAGGTGGAACAGGGTTGGTTCTGGGCCGGTGGACTCTCACTTGTGATTCATCCGCAAAGCCCGATGGTTCCAACCGTACATGCGAACTATCGTTATTTTGAGTTGTATGATGATTCCAATATGAATGATGTGCGCGATCAGTGGTTTGGCGGCGGCGCGGATTTGACACCCTATTATTTGTGGGATAAAGATGCTGTTCATTTCCATCAGGTGCTTAAGAATGCCTGTGATAAACATGGCAAAGATCTTTATCCTCGATTTAAAAAAGAATGTGACGAGTATTTTTACAATGATCACCGGTCGGAAGGGCGTGGGGTTGGTGGATTATTCTTTGATTATTTACGTCCCAATGAAGAGCGTTCGGCTGAGGATTGGTACGATTTTACAACCGAGGTGGGAGATGTTTTTTTAGATAGCTATGTACCGATTGTTGAGCGACACAAGGAGGAGTCATACACCGACCGACATCGATATTTTCAGGAGATTAGACGTGGTCGCTATGTGGAGTTTAATTTGATTCATGATCGCGGAACATTATTTGGTCTAAAAACCGACGGTCGAACGGAATCTATTTTAATGAGTCTGCCGCCACGCGTTCGATGGGATTATGATTTTGATATCGAAGAAGGAAGTGAAGAAGCTTACCTTATTGATCGACTAAAAAATCCTATTGATTGGATTGAATATGGTGAGGCAGAAGGAAATTTGAATTGAAATATGATCTCGATTGGAGGGAGAGAGAGACTTTGTTTGGTAATTAGTGAACAAGGATTTCTCGCTTTGCTCTAAATGACAGAGTAATAATTACAAAGAGTTTGTATAACTTAAATTTTATTTAAAATGACACACGGGCAATTTCCTTTTATACGCGGTCGACGATTGCGAACATCGGCAGCCATGCGTGATATGGTAGCCGAGCACAACTTGAAACCGGCTGACTTTATAGCTCCTGTTTTTGTGATGGAGGGCGAAAATGAGAAAGTCGAAATCCCATCCATGCCGGATTACTACCGCTATACGCTGGATTTGCTGATGGATGAGATACAAGAACTGAAAGAAGTAGGTATTCAATCAGTATTGGTATTCGCCAAAGTGCCTGATGAACTCAAAGATAATAAGGGTACCGAGGCGCTTAACCCCGATGGGTTAATGCAACAAGCCGTACGAGCGATTAAAGAAGAGTTTCCCGAAATGTTGGTGATGACTGATATCGCAATGGATCCGTATTCAAGCTATGGTCATGACGGTATCGTTGAGGATGGTGAAATTTTGAATGACGAATCCGTTGAAGTGTTATCAAAAATGGCCGTAAGCCATGCCGAGGCTGGCGTAGATATGGTTGCGCCATCTGATATGATGGATGGTCGCATTGGAGCGATGCGTAATGCACTGGATGAGGAAGGTTTTGAGCATACGGGTATTATGGCTTACAGTGCGAAATATGCCTCCAGCTACTATGGCCCTTTTCGGGATGCTCTGGACTCAGCGCCCGGATTCGGTGATAAAAAAACGTATCAGATGGATCCGGCCAATGTTCAAGAAGCTATTAAGGAGGCAAAACTCGACGAACAGGAAGGGGCTGATATTGTGATGGTAAAGCCTGGTCTGCCATATATGGATGTAATTAGAGCCGTAAAAGAAAACGTCTCGGTACCGGTTTCGGTGTATAATGTTTCCGGAGAATACGCTATGTTAAAGGCTGCTGCTGAAAAGGGCTGGCTGAACGAAGAAGAAGCCATGATGGAGGTACTGGTTGGATTTAAACGTGCCGGTGCAGATTTGATTGCTACTTATTTTGCAAAGGCGGCATCTATGGTATTGAGGAACCAATAGGAAATAATATCTAATGTCATCCTGAAATTATTTTAGCATTTTTATTGATGAGTTACAGGTTTTGAAACGACTTCAGGATGAGAACTCAGTTAAATTTTGTAAACAGTTTTATGTTAGAAAAGAGTAAAAAATTATTTGAGCAAGCACAGAAATTTATTCCCGGAGGCGTAAATTCCCCTGCTCGAGCGTTTAAATCGGTTGGTGGAACACCCGTCTTTTTGGAAAAAGCTGAAGGATCTATTCTCACAGATGTTGATGGTAAAGAATATATCGATTATGTAGGCTCATGGGGTCCGATGATTCTGGGACACGCCTATGGACCCGTGATTGAAGCAGTTAAAGAAACAGCTGCTAAATCAACTTCCTTTGGTGCACCTACCGAGATTGAGGTTAAGATGGCTGAACTTGTCAAGCAGATAGTTCCCGGAGTGGATAAGATCCGCATGGTCAATTCGGGAACCGAAGCATGCATGAGTGCCATTCGTGTGGCTCGAGGGTATACCGGACGAGATAAAGTAATCAAGTTTGAGGGGAACTACCATGGACATGGCGATTCTTTTTTGATCAATGCGGGAAGTGGAGCACTTACGTTGGGCCAGCCCAGCAGCCCCGGCGTTACGGAAGGAACGGCAAAAGATACATTGACCGCTAATTTCAATGACTTGAATTCCGTCAAGAAGCTGTTAATTGAATATGAGGACGAGGTTGCTGCTATCATTTTAGAACCTGTTGCAGGCAATATGGGATGTATCCCGCCACAAAAAGGATTTTTAGCCGGACTTCGAGAACTATGCGACGCCCACGATATCGTTCTTATTTTTGACGAGGTGATGACGGGTTTTCGCGTAGCTATGGGTGGAGCACAAGAGCGTTATGGGGTTACTGCTGATCTTGTGACCTATGGCAAAATTATTGGTGCAGGAATGCCGGTTGGGGCTTTCGGCGGGAAACAGGAAATTATGGATGTTGTTTCTCCAGTAGGAAATGTCTACCAGGCCGGGACACTTTCGGGTAATCCGTTGGCGATGGCAGCCGGATATGCATTGCTTTCGGAGTTACATCAGAATCCAATGCATTACGATGAGCTGGAGGAAAAGACCGTTAAGCTGGCTACGGGCCTCAAAGATGTTTTAGAGCAACACGGGGTGCCGTTTGTGCTTAATCAGGTAGGATCGATGTTGAGTATCTTTTTTACTGAAGAGGAAGAGGTAATTGATTTTCAAACCGCTAATACGACAGATCAGGCATTTTTTAAAGCATATTTCCATCAGATGTTAGAAAACGGTGTTTATTTACCGCCTTCTCCATTCGAGTCTCTCTTCTTGGCGAATTCGCTTACAGAAGATCACCTCACAAAAACTATTGAAGCTGCTGACGAGTCAATAAAAGTAGCCCTAAATAACGTATAACATGAGGGTTGTGGTGGGTGAATTCATTGAAAAAATGAAAAAGAGATGGGGCGTCGATACCTTTGGCGGTCTGCTTTTAATCCTGTTTATTTTTTCGATAACAGGAATATCGACCCTCTATGTGAGAAAGATTGTGTTTGATTGGATTGGTATCGGGTCGTCAACCCCTCTTTGGTTAGAGATTATTGCTTGGGCCCTAATTGTCTTTCCGGCCTATCAGCTTTTGTTTCTGCTGTTCGGTTTTATAATGGGGCAGTTTGAGTTTGTATGGAATTTTGAAAAGAAAAGCCTTAACAGGATTAAGAATCTTTTTACAAGCAATAAGTAAAAAGACTCTTAATCTTCCATTTTTTCAAGTTTCTTCTGTTTTTTGCGTGATAATCCTTCCACGACTAAGTTGTAGGAATCTTTAATCCATTCTTTGATAATCTCATCATCAAGCTTTCCTTGTGGATTAACAGTATTCCAATGTTTTTTATTCATGTGATAGCCCGGCTGCACATCTTCGTATAGATCGCGGAGCATAGCTGCTTTTACAGGATCACATTTTAAATTTACGCCGTCGAACTCATCAACATCAGTGATTGCAAAAATTTTGCCCATCACTTTAAAGGCAACGGTTTTCTCATCATCAAAAGGAAAATCCTCTGTTACACCGTTAAATGACATGCAAAATTCTCTGAAGTCTTCTAAATTCATGTGAAATGATTACTTGGTAAAGAGTTGTTTTTAAAAAACGCCTACAGGTTATGTGTTGCTGATATAAAACTAAATATTAATGTTGGTTAATCTGGTATAACTGTGCGTCTATAAGTAATAGATGATAGTCTCAAGAAAAATGAGACGTTTTTTAATAATTAGTCTTAAAATATAATAATGATCGGGAACTGCAAGTACTTTTTGAAATATTGAGGCAGTGGATATTGGATTATAGATTTTGCCAGCTTGCAATGGCCAGCAATATCCAAGCCAGAATAAAGCATAGGCCGCCAATAGGGGTTATTGCTCCCATCCAGCGAATTCCACTTATTGAAAGTACATAAAGGCTGCCCGAAAATATGATGATTCCGGCAAGCATTAACCAGCCCGACCATTGCAGAAGTGAAGAGTTAGGTATGAGTTGTGCTACAAGAGCAATAACTAACAATCCAATAGCATGATAAAAGTGGTATTTGACGCCGGTTTCGAAGATATCCAGCATTTCATCCGTAAGTATTTCTTTTAAACCATGGGCGCCAAAGGCACCTAATCCCACAGCAAAGGCCATAGCGATTGAACCGATGATCAAAAAAAGTTTCTGCATAGGTGATTTGGACTTTTTATCTGGAGTCGATCCAATCAATATTCTTTACATTGAACATTGATTGATATTTTTGAATGGCAGTATATAGTGATGGCAGATGAAGCTGTTGTGAAGGTATATGGTTTTCTTATTCAGATACTGTGAGAGCCCGTGGTGAACAAAAATGGCTAAATCAGCTTATCCCTCAAAGCCCACTTCTTTATGGGTACCGTCGCAAAATGGTTTGCCGGACGATTGTCCGCAGCGACAAAGGGCTACATTTTTGGAGCTGTTAACAGCTTCATTTGCAATAGAATGTACCCGGTAAGTACCCTCAAGCAAGATTGGTCCATTATCCATCAATTTTAAAATTAGTTTATTTTCAGATGGTTCACCGTCTTTTGTAGGATGCAGTTTGGCTTTATCGAATGAAGCCGGTGCTTCAAAGTCAATGTCCTTGTGTGTATTGTCACACAAAGGTTTGTTTTCAGATTCCCCACATCGGCAAATGGCAACTCGCGTATCTTCAAGTAACGTTTCACCCTCTGCATTTTGAATCTCAATATTGCCCCGCAGGTATAATGGTCCGTCGGGTACAACGGTAATAGTGTTCTCTCGTGCCGGAAGTTCGTTCTCCTTGGCCTTCTTGTACTGTAGTGCACCGGTAGGACAATGGTGTACCACCTCTTTTACTTTTTCTGCAGAAGCTTCTTCGGGGGTAATCCAGGGTTTGCTATCTGGATTGAAAACCGAGGGTAAATTCTTAACGCATTCCGCAGAATGAATGCAGCGTTTGCTATCAAATTCTACTGTAATTTCGTCTGATTCGTAGCTGTGTATTTTCTTTTCCATAGCAACAAAATCCTTGAGTTATTTTGTACATAAGATATATGATTTGAGTAGATCGTCAAGCGGACAAAAGATTTATATATTACAGCGCATATAAAAGTATAATCCGAAAAGTTACAGATGGATCAAAAAGGGAAAGTTCGGTACGGAATGGTGGGTGGAGGTCCCGGTAGTTTTATTGGTAAGGTCCATCGCATGGCCGCTAATTTGGATGGTACGATGGAGCTTACAGCAGGAGTATTTTCTTCTGATCCCAGAAAATCCAAGAAATTGGGTCGGGAGCTTGGTGTAGCCAATGAAAGAGTATATGGTTCATTTCAGCAGATGGCTCAAAGAGAAGCTTCGTTACCTGATAATGAGCGTATAGATGTGGTGAGCATTACAGTGCCGAATCATTTGCATTATCAAGTATGTAAAACATTTATAGAAGCAGGTATTCATGTGATCTGTGATAAGCCCATGACAAATACCCTTGAAGAAGCAGAAGAGCTTTGCCGACTGGTAGATGAGCATGATACAATTTTTGCGGTTACTTATAACTATTCCGGTTATCCGATGGTGAAGGAGGCAAGAGCTTTAGTTGAGAATGGGAAGCTGGGATCGTTGCGAAAGGTTGTGGTTGAGTATCCTCAGGGTTGGTTGTCTGATTCGGTAGAGAAGGAAGAGGATATTTGGCGCTTGGATCCCAGTGTGGCGGGAATTTCTGCCGCTGTAGCTGATATCGGAACTCATGCAGAACATTTAGTACGCTATATTACGGGGACTAAGCTTAAAGAGTTATTTGCTGATATTCACACCTTTGGCAAAGGTCGTAAGCTTGAGGATGATGCCAACATCTTATTGCATTACGAAAATGGAATGCGTGGAATCTTGTCTGTATCTCAGGTTGCCATAGGAGAAGAGAATGGCCTAAAAATTCGATTATATGGGGATGAGGCAGCCCTTGAATGGAGGCAGGAGAATCCCAACTATTTACAGGTGAAGTATCCTGACGGACCGGAAGAGATCCACAAAAGAGGGAATGCTTATCTCTCTGCTGCGGCAAAACACAATAATCGTATTCCGGCCGGTCATCCCGAAGGATTCATAGAAGCCTTTGCTAATATTTACTCGAATGTTGCAGAGGTAATTACCGCTCAGCAGTCAGGAGACAAACCTAATAAATTAGCACTGGACTTTCCCAAAGTGAGGGATGGGGCTCACGGGGTACATTTTATCCACAAGGCAATTGAAAGTGGTGAGAACAGAGAGTGGGTTGGAATGGATTACAATCCTCAAAGTTAAGATGCTAAAAATCCATGGGATTGGGATGGGTGAATTTATAGTTCAGCATCATCTTTAATTTTCTGTTCGAAACGATTTTATACTCTTTGCTTTCGTCGTCTTCAAAAGTTGGCGGTTCCAGGTCCATAGCTTCGGCTACTGCGGGATAATACATCTTTTTCGGTGGATGCCCGTCGGAAACGCCGTTAAACGTTTGCCCAGTAATTTCTTCTTGGATCACCTTTTGAATAATATTAATACAGTCTTTTTGGTGGATGAGATTGACGGGAGCATTCCCATTGGAAATATTTTTTCGTCCGGCCAGGTATTTAACAGGGTGGCGGTCGTGACCATATAATCCCCCGAATCGAATAACCGTAGTTTCAAATCCCGATTGTTTTCGAAGCATCTTTTCTGCTTCCAAAAGAGCATTCCCAGAAGCACGGGTGGCCTTTCCTTTTTCGGTATCTTCTTCGCTTACGATTCCACCCTTTTCAGGATATACAGATGTTGAGCTAATGAATACTACAAATTTTATAGAGGAATGGACCAGTCGATCAATGACCGCTTGTATCTGCTGCTGGTGAAATTCTTTAACATTATTGTTGCTTCTACCGGGAGGAATATTGAGAACAAGTACATCGGCAGCCCAAAAGTCATTGCAGTTTTCGCAATGTAAGTCCGGTGTTAACTCAAGTAGAAAGGGCTGAATTTCTTTTCCCTTGAGGAGTTGTATTTTCTCTTTGCTGGTTGTTGATCCTTTAATCCGATGTCCTGCATCGCGAAGCCGTTCGCCTAACGGCAGGCCAAGCCATCCGCAGCCCAAGATACTGATTCTCATAGTTGATTGATTGTCTAAAAGGAAATTCGGTTTAATATCTAAAAAGCCTAACCCAAAATCATTGTTGGAACAAATTGTGGGATTTGGACTAAAATGATAGGTATTAAGTTATTCAACGAATGCTAAAATAAACTATTCTGTCATGAAGCAATTAACAATCTATTTGGTAATAATTTTATTTGGTCTTGGAGCTGTTGCTTGTACCGAAAAGTCAGAACAAAGAACGCAGGAAGCCCAGGAAGAGGTTGAAGAAACGGTACAATCAGCTCAAAAGGAAGTGGAAGTTAAAAAGCAGGAATTCCTTAATAACGTTGAGGAGCAGCTTGCTAAAATGGAAGAGGAAATGGATGAGTTGAAACAGAAAATTGATGGGGAGTCAGAAGAAAAAAAATCTGAGCTCCAAAAACAGTGGGAAAGCCTCAACGATAAAAAGGATAAGCTTGAAAATGATTTGGAAGAGTTAAGAGCCAAAGCTGACGAAAACTGGTATGATCTTAAAGAAAGTATTGACGATCAACTTGACAGTGTCAAGGATTCGTTTAACAACCTGAAAGAGGATTTGGGTATTGACTCATAGGTTATGCTTTATCAGCCGTTCTATCATTCTTCTGTAGAATAAGTTTTCCATATAAGAAAGGCTCCCGATCAGAGATCGGGAGCTTTTTTAGTTATTCCTCATCCTGAACCCCGAAGTGTCGGGGTAAGTTCTATTTCAAGATCTATGATTATTCTTTCTCCATATATGGGTATGTCCAATCTTTAGCCGGAACGGTCGTTTCTTTGATGGAACGGACCGAAATCCAGCGCATCAGATTGGCAGCACTTCCGGCTTTGTCGTTGGTTCCAGACTTGCGAGCTCCGCCAAAGGGCTGCTGATTGACGATGGCTGCAGTCGGCTTGTCGTTGATATAGAAGTTACCAGCTGCCTGACGAAGGTAATCCGCCATCTTATTAAGCGCATAGCGCTCTTGGGCAAAAATAGCACCCGTCAAGGCATATGGTGAGGTGTTGTCACACAGCTCGAGCGTTTCGTCAAACTTGTCGTCTTCGTAGACATATACGGTAAGCACGGGACCAAAGATCTCTTCTTCCATGGTCTTGAACTTCGGATCGTGTGCTTGAACCAGTGTCGGTTCGATGAAGTATCCTTCCGAATCATCATAGTTGCCGCCGTAAAGTATTTCGGCATCATCAGATTCTTTAACATAGTCGATGTAGGAAGAGATATTATCGAATGCTTTCTGATCAATAACAGCCCCCATGAAATTGGTGAAGTCTTCTACGTCCCCATACTTCACATCTTTGACTTCGTCGAGGAACTTATCTCGAAACTCAGGCCAAATGGATTCTGGTAAATACATTCGAGAAGCCGCTGAGCATTTCTGTCCCTGGTATTCGTAGGCTGCTCGAATAGCTGCAATTACAACAGCATCGACATCCGCAGATTCGTGAGCAAAAATGAAATCCTTGCCTCCTGTTTCACCCACGATGCGGGGGTAGGTATTGTAGTGTTCAATGTTGTCGGCGATGCTTTTCCACAAGTGTTGGAACGTACCGGTGGACCCAGTAAAGTGTAGGCCTGATAGGTGTTCACTTTCCAGGACCGGATTGCCAACATCAGGACCGTGACCCGGCAGAAAGTTGATTACGCCATCGGGCATACCGGCCTCTTTTAATACTTTCATAATAAAGTAGCTGGAATAGATGGAGGATAACGCCGGTTTCCAAAGGGATACGTTACCACACAATGCGGGGGCAAGTGGAAGGTTACCTGCAATAGCGGTAAAGTTGAAGGGCGTAACCGCAAAGACAAAACCTTCAAGTGGACGATATTCCATTTGATTCCACATACCATCCGGGGAATAAGGCTGATCTTTGTATATTTCTTGCAAATAATAGGCGTTAAAGCGCAGGAAGTCAGCAAATTCTCCGACAGCCTCAATTTCGGATTGATGGGGCGTTTTCGATTGCCCAAGCATGGTAGAGGCATTCATGGTGTAGCGATATGGACCGGTAATAAGATCCGCAGCCTTTAGATATATTGCTGCCCGATCTTGCCACGGCATATCCGCCCATTTTTTGCGAGCTTCAAGAGCGGTTTCAATGGCCATCTCTACTTCTTCTTCACCACAAAGGTGTACGGTTCCCAGCTTGTGACTGTGATTATGGGGCATGACCACATCTTGCTGGCGATCAGTTGTTATTTCTTTGCCGCCAATAATCGCAGGAATTTCAATTTCTTGATTCTTTAATCGATCCAGTTCTTTGCGGAGCTCCTCGCGCTCGGGCGTACCGGGAGCATATGAGTTATAGGACTCATTTTCTGGTTCCCGAATTTCAAAAAATGCATTAGCCATAATAATAGATTGCTTTTATTTCGGATTTTCTTGGGAAATAATGCTTGTCAATTTTGTGTATGAAGGTACTAAATTTTTAACAGAATTGGAGGTTACCCACTCCGATAAAAATTACTGTCCATTTAAAAACGTTTGTATTTTTTCAGCCGTTTCAAATCCTGATAAGATACAGTCGGGTACGGAGACGCCGCCCCGAAAGTTGCCATCGATAAATAGACCTGTTTTCAGGTTTTCAATTTCTGTTATTTGATTGAGGATGTGGTCATATCCCACCTCATATTGGGGAATCGTTTTTGGCCAAAAGCGGAAATGCGAGAATACCGGTTTCCCGGTGATATTCAGCAGTTCGCTAATCTCAGATAGAACAATATCTTGTAATCCTTTCTTGGATATTCCTGCCAAATCAGGATTCCTCGCACCTCCCACAAAACATGTCAGCAAGTGGTGACTTTCTGGTGCACGATCGGGAAATAGTGACGAGGAGAATAGCACGCCCAAGGTCTTTCGGTTTTCGGCTTCGGGAATAAGCATTCCGAAGCCATCTAGAGGATGGCCAATTTGCTCGTCGGAGAAGCCTAATGCAACAACGCTGAGTGGAGCATAGGATAGACTATTGAGTGGCTTGAATATTGAGTCTTCAAAAATAGTAGGAAGTAAATGTGCCGGAAGTGTTGATAAAATAACATCGTGTTCTTCAGAAAAGGCACTATTGTTTTGCTGCCCATTAACAATCCATTTATTGTCATTCTTAACAACAGATTGGATGTTGGTTTCGGTCTGAATACTTTTTCTAAAATTATCAGCAATTGTCTGAGGTAATTGTTGATTTCCATTTTTAAAAGAGAGTAATGCCCGCTTTGGAGAATCGTTTTTACGATCACGTTTGAACAGCCCCTTTAATAAACTCCCATGCTGTTGCTCCATCTTCCAGAGCGGCTCGAAGGTGTGCTTGACTGATAATGTTTTGGGATCACCGGCATAAATTCCGGATACAAAAGGATTTACGCCGTAGTCCAGTGGCTCGCTGCCCAGGCGACGAGTGATAAAGTCGGCAATAGACTCATCCTCTTTATTTGATTTAGAAATAAAAGGTTCTTTGAGTAGCCGAAATTTTGCTTTGACAGAAAAGAGATTGGTAGTCAGAAAACTACCCAGTGACATCGGTAGAGGAGTGGGTTGGCCATTTTTAACGATGAACCTCTTTTTGGCCGTTTTGCTCGCTTCGATACTGCTGGTTATTAGATTCAAATCTCTAAGCAGATCCCAAACTGCCTCCGATTTGACCATAAGAGTATTGGGTCCCTCTTCAACCAGCCAGCCATTTTTGCTATTTGTTTTAATAGCTCCGCCTACTTGGTTGTCTTTTTCATAGACCGTTATGTTAATATTGTTTTGGGATAATTTATATGCTGCTGATAACCCCGAAATTCCTGCTCCAAGTATGCCAACCGATTGTTTTTTATTGGTCATTGTATCATAAATTCAATACATTTTGTGCTTTAATTAGAATTAATCTAATTAAGCTTAGTGTGATTACTCACACTAAAATGATAGTAATAAAATATTAATGAGAAGTGAAGACTGAGGATTTATAATTATGAAAAATATTTTGAAAATATTGGCAGTAGGAATCGCTGCTTTTTTCTTGAGTTCATGTGGAGATACTGCCGAAGATGAGTTGGTTGTATATTCAGGACGAAGTCAAGGATTGGTTGATCCGCTGGTGCAAGACTTTAAAGAGCAAACTGGGGTCAATATCGAAGTCCGATACGGTAATGATGCTGAGCTGCTGGCCGTAATGAGTGAAGAAGGCGATCAAAGTCCGGCCGATATCTATTGGGCCAATACGACCGGGGCATTAGCTAATGCATCACAGGAAGGTAAGCTGGTAGCACTTCCCGACTCGTTGACATCAAAGCCGGCTTCTTATACTTCTTCATCCGGAGAATGGATTCCGGTGACCGTACGATTTCGAACATTAGCGTATAATCCTAATGAGGTTGATCCCAATGATCTCCCTGAATCGGTGATGGGCCTTACCGGTATGGAAGAATTAGATGGCCGGATAGGGTGGACGCCTACCTATTCCAGTTTTTATGATTTTATGACAAGTATGCGACTGATCGAAGGTGAAGATATTGCTAAAGAATGGCTGGGAGGGATGCAGAACCTGAATCCAAAATCCTACAGCTCAAATACACCGATGTTACAAGCCCTTGCCGGCGGTGAAATTGATATTGCACTTACCAATCATTATTACATTTTTCGAATGAAACACGGAGGTGCAGGAGGCGAATATTCAGATACAGATTCGGATTCTGATACATCCATGGAAAGTGGAGAAGCTAATCCTGATGCAAATGTAAAAATGTATCATTTTGCTGAAGGTGATGTGGGTAATTTGGCGATGGTAACCGGCGCAGCGCAACTGACTACCGCTCAGAACTCTGAAAAAGCCCAGCGGTTTTTAAGTTTCTTATTATCGCAGCACGCACAAGAGTTTGCAGCAGAATCAGTACATGAGTATCCGGTAATTCGTGATATTGAACTGCCTGATTATATGCTCAATGCTGAGGAGGCCTTTGAGCTAAGTCCTGAGTATGATTACGAGCAGTTAAAGCAGTTGGAAGGAACACTGAATCTGCTTCGCGAAGTAGGACTTATTTAGAGTTCCATTTAGTTTGTATTTCTAAAGCCCTGTCAGCAATGACAGGGCTTTTTTAATTGTAGGAGTGGATTGGAATTTATCTTGACCAGATGCTACGAAGAAAAGCTGATTATTCTGAACAGGGAATTAGTTCCCACGCTAATTATCATGTTTCCAACCGGAAATTGTTCGTAAATAAAGTAAAGGATATGATCTCTCTTCCTACAACTGTCGGGGTGAGATAACTTTTTTAGTTGTCAGTCGCTCATGCGGCATGCCCGTCGCAAGAAAATATTTTATTTGCAACAATAAGAGCATATTCTAAATTTCTATCCCCACAGAAAAATAGAAGTTTCGAATTTTAGCCGGAATAATCCCCGGTCCGGGATAGCCGGTAGCCCGTCGCGTAAAATACTTCTCATTCATGAGGTTGTTGACTCCTCCCTCCAATGTAAAACGGCTAAAAGTGTATTTAGCCGATAAATCCATCACCTTGTAAGATGGGATAATGCCTTCGATAGCTGTGGGAGTACGGAGAGCATTAGAAGCATCAGAGAAGTGCTCAGCTACATAGGAAAATTGATAAGACGCTTCAAAACCGTTTTTTGAAAAAGTGAGTCCCGTTTTAAAATTCAGTGGGGGAACGAGCTCTACGTCATTACCCTCAATGCCGGGTTCATCAGACTCGGTGTATGTGGCTTGAATAAGTGCCAGGTTTGTAAAAACTGAGAGACGTGTTTGTGTATCGAGCTTAAAAAGTTTTAGCAGGTCAACCTCGGCAAATGATTCTATGCCGTATATTTTGGCATCGGCGATGTTGGTTCGATACCGAAAAGTACGATCGATTAAGCCATTAAATTTTGGATTGGGTTCGGTGCGCAGTACTGTTCCGATTCGATCTTCATACGAAAGGTGAAAAACAGTTGCATCATACTGGAATAGATTATCAACCTGTCCGCGAATCCCCAGATCCATATTGTAACCACGCTCATCTTGTAGGTTTGGATCCACTTCGAGGTTACCAACATCCACACGGATATCATTAAAGTTAATGGCGCGATAGTTCTGGGAGAAATTCCCGTAGATCTCAAGTTGATTGCTCGGACGATAACTCGATCCGATGCCAAAAAGCACGAGCGAACGTTTGCGACTTCGGTCTTCCGTAATGCGCTCATCAACCAGTATATTACCGGCCAGGTCTCTTACAATATTTCGGTAGTAGCCCTCGGCTTCGGTTTTAATATATTCAAAACGGATGCCCGGCGTAACGCTGAATTTAGGCGTTATATTGAAAATATTTTCGATAAAGACGGATCGGTTTTGGCTGGGCAAATCAAAATCGGATCCTTCGAGGTTCGCAGGATTAAGGTATCGGAATCGGGGCTCACTCCCGGCCGGGCCATTGCCTTGTCGGCGATGTGTATAGCCGTTATAAAAACGGGTGCCGGCCAAGAAAACAGAGATGCCGTTGAGAAAATTATAGCGGTGTATAAGGCGTGTTTCGTTGCCCCAGTTTTGGAAGTCATCTTTAAGCAGGTCGCGTTCTCCACCGAAATCAAGGCGATCTATACGCTGCAGGTTGCCAAGGGCATCGCGACCGGCAAGTAGGCCAAAAAAGCGGCTGTTAATCCTGGTTTTACTGTTAAAAATGTAATCTGCATCAAGGGCAAAAATATTCCAGTTTACTTTAAACCAATTGCGTTCTCGGTTCGATTGACTCGGATCTTCATAAAATTGGGCGTCTGTTAAACCGCCGGGTTGCTGTGCCAGATAATACATGTGGGTATACTCTGGCGTCAACGTTAGCTTTTCGCTTAGGTTGAGGTCAACGGAAACATATGCGGTATGCTGATCAAGTTGTGAATTTGGCCGCCATCCATCACTGGTTTTATACTGGTAAAATCCATAATAACGAATGTCTCCCTTCTTGCCACCTACGCTATTAAAGGAATTGAATAATCCGAAGGAGCCCACCGATTGATTGGTATTTAGCTCGAAAGGGGTATCTTCGGGACCATCTTTAAATTCGAAATTAAGCATGCCACCAAATTGGGTTCCATACTGTAGGGATGCAGCACCTCGAATAATCTCGATGCGTTCAAGGGCCTGCACGGGAGGCGTGTAATAACTTTCGGGATATCCGAGTGCATCGGCGGCGATATCATATCCATTCTGCCGGGTGTTAAAATTGGAGTTTCGTTTGGGGCTTAGCCCGCGTCCGCCCACGCTGGTTTGTATGCCGGCATCACCACTCTGCCAGATGTTCAGCCCGGGTACTTTGGAATAGACTTGCCGGTTGTTGTTTGTCGCTTTGTTAACAACCATATCTTCAAGAACAAGTACTTCATTTTTTTTGCTCTCGTTGATGGTTACTCCTTCGACGGCTTGCAGGCGGGTGATTCCGCTTGTTTGCTGCTGTTGTTTACCGTCCACGACAACTTCCGCCATTTCACTTTCAAAACCCTTAAGCTCAAAATTCTTTTCCGTGTTGCTCGTGATATTTACGGTTTGGCTTTGCGTTTGCTTGCCGGGATAATATGCGATAACAATATACCTGCCGGCTGTCAGGTCGCGCATGATATATTGTCCCCGCTCATTGGTGGAGGTTTTGGATTGATATCGCACGGGTACAGCGTTCCCGTTGTTTGAGCTATCTTCAGAAACATAAATTCGAACCTCCTCAATAGGATCACCACTGTTATCAGTAACGGTACCTGATAAAGTATAACTTTGAGCAAATGTTACACCAAAAGAGAATAGAGTAAAACAAAGTAAAAAGGATAGTGCACGAAGTTTCATCATTGCAGATTTTTGAACCAATTCTGTTGATCTTCATTAAAGGGTAGAATCCAGTCTTTGTGAGCAAAGCCCCGCTCTTGTTCGGTGAGATCTACAGTTGGATCTATCAGCGGCTGGCTGCGTCGCCCATTTAAAGTCACATTAGATTCTGCAGTAACTATCACATCCCCGGAGAAGTTTTTTTGGTACTGATCTTCAAGATAGTGGGCAAATTGTAGAATCATATCCGGTCGAGTGGACATCTCCTTTTCTTGTTCCGGAGTGAGATAATCCCAGTTTCGAACCTGCCATTCATTTCCTGTTTCGGGATTCTTCATATGAAAGGTAGCATGGCCTGCTTTCTCCATCAGCATAACCCGCCATGAAAAGCGAAATCCCTGTTCAGTCCAGAAAAGATTGCCGGGATAGAGCATAAACCGGAGCGGCAGTAAAAACTGAAGGACAAAATGAATGATAAGGATACTGCTTATCATTCCATTCATGCTTTTAGTAAGCTGATAATCTTTTTTCTCTGCGGTTTTTGACTCTGGCATTGAAAACGGAAGATATGTTCTCAAACCTGATATGACTTTAATAACTTTTTTGTGGAAATCGGCTGAGAAAAATATGAGGGTACACAGAATCATAATGAATGGAAACATGCCGATCTGAAAGAGGAACCACGTGAACATGTGAAATCCAATCACGGCCACGTATGCCAGGATTCGGGTTCGTTTCCAGAGTAGGAAAAAGGCAATGGTGAGATCGTAAAAGGCACCTGCCCAACTGAAAATGTAGGCGCTTGCCGTGTATTCAAGCAGTGGACCAACGATTGGGAGGTCAGCGTTAGCGGGCAGCCAGATTTGAAGCGGCATGGCGTTGAGCAACCAGTCCGGATTGAGTTTGGCAACGCCGGCAAAAAAGTATACGAGTCCCAGTTGCAGTTTAAAAATGTTGATCGTCCAGGCGGGCACGTATTCGCGACGGAGCGAGGGTTTGCGTAGAACATCAATGGAAAAGCTACGGTTGGCAGGCACAAACATCAGCAAAAAACTGACGATGCTGACAAAGTAGTAATGATTCAGGTAGTTGGTTTTGTCGATGAGTTCGACATAGGTAAAGGCCAGGAAGAAAAAGATAATACCCACCCGGTAATAGTAGCCGAGCATGATGGATAGGGCAGCGATACCCATCCCCAAAAATAATAGGTACATGCCGGTTTCACCCAGCGGTGTGACCCAGTCAAATCCGTAAAAGGTGAAAAAAAAGTCGGGCTTAATATAGAGATCGTAAATCCAGCCATTGCAGGCAAAACGGATGATGCTGACGAGCATAATGAATCCGAAAAGGAAACGGAATACCGCCAGCGGGGCAATGGAAATGCGCCCTGTAATATGCTTTTTGATCGCCTCGGGAATCATGAGCTATTAGTCACCGTCGGTGTCTTGGAAAGTGATAGTGATGCCCAGGATGGAGGTCATGTCGGCTTTGAGAAGATCTACCACCTGCTGCATTTCTTGGTAGGTGGTTAAGACAGGGTCATTATTTTCTTCAATCTGTTGGGAAAGTGGGTCATTGAGTCCATCGAGTGAAGACTGTGCCTCATCAATTTGAGTTTGTATCTCATTAGATAGGTCTTCGGTTCCGAGTTCTTCAAGATTATCGTCCAATCCTCTACTATCACCGCCGGTGAAAATCCTTCCTACCTGCTGTAAATTAGCTGAAGCGAGTTCAACAGAATATCCGGCGTAATAGGCCTCTACCGCTAAGGGACGAGGAGTTTCTGCACTACGCACTCCAGCGGGAATGCCTATTTTACCATCGCGCAGAAAGCGTTCATAATGTTTGACATAGCTGTTAATAAGCATGCCTAAAGAGCTTCCTACATCAGTGCCTGCATTCTCTTCACTCAAAAACATCCCGATATAATCACCGCCGGATGATTGCCATTCTTCGGTTGCCGTATCAACCTTTTCTTTAATGAAATTGATATTTCCGAGTAGATATGTCATTCGGTTTTCGGCATCCACGTCGGCAGTATACATGGTCAAAATTTCTTCTTGTGTTTCACCAACGCCGTGCAGTAAATATCCCAATGAAGGTAAGCCGGTAGCGTCGCGACTGTCGATGGTGCCAAAGGAGTAGTCGCCCGAAGACACATTATTCTGAACCTTGTCGGTATCAACCGGGTAGGTGTTAAGGGAGGCGCGAAGCAATATTGATTCTGCCGGTCCAAACTGGAATGGACTTACCTCTTGCCAGGCAAGCCGGGTTTGTTTGAGTTGGTTTTGCAGGTTTTCCAACTGCTGTACAGTGCGTTCGGTTTCAAAGTTTTGCGCTGCTGTTTTCAGCTCATTAGTGGCTTCTTGCATATCTTCAAATGCGGGCACAATGATGTTATTACCATAGTTTTCGAGCATTGCAGCCCGATCGAAGTTGGTTTCATTGTCTGAGTTAGTGCTGCTGCAGGCACCAACAAAAATTGCCAGGATGAGTAAAAGCGATAGTTTGTTGAATTGTAACATGGCAGATCTAAATTAAAAGGAGCCAAACCGGTATAGACCGGATTGGCTCCGGAGAGTTAAAAATGTTTAAAGTTCACCTTCTACGTCTTCAAGAGCGGGGTAAGTGTCAACAAGCGTATCTTTTGCGTTGTTCAGATCTTTAGGTTCTGCTTTCCAGAAGTTACCATTTTCACCAAAATCAGTGTTTAAGATCTGGTCAATCTGTTCGTGTGTAATTTTTCTATTGGGGTTATATTTCAGTGCATTAACAAACGCCCAGGCTTCGGAAAGTGCGTGAAAGGCTTCTCCGGTGTCACCATTGTTAAGATGGCTTAGCGTGCTGTTAATATAATGAACAGCCGTTGCAGCAGAAAGCAATTCAAGCTCTTCATACAGTACATCAACCTGTTCATTCAGCTCGTTTTGGTTGTCATTTACAATGGCCGTACGTCCTTTTATAAATGCTTCCATAATCGCATCATTGAAGCCAAGGAATTCGTCAGAGCCGTTGGAGTATTTACTCCAGAACCGAAGCTCATCGGTGCGTGAATCCGACCAATCCGATTCAAAATCAGCGGGTGCATTAAAATAGCCGAATGCTTCATCAAAGTGATGTTCTTTCGTGGTGTAATTGGCTCCCTCTTCGGTTTCACTGTTTTCAACATCGGGGCCAATTTTCTGGTCGGTCAGGTATACATTGAAAATCTGATGATAAAAGACGGCGCCCATCAATCCTTTTTCTACGAGCTGGGTAAATTCACGTCCCTTGGCATCAACTAAAATATCGTTTCCGCTGCCTTCTCGCTCGAGCAATCCTGCTCGACCATTATTGGCACGAATACCGGCACTTCCATTTTCGCTGGCGGCTTCTGCATCAGCGAAAATATTCTCAAATAGATTGTCGTCAAGATCGGGGCCAAACGTTTTGTTCTTGAGCTGTTTTTGGGATTCAAAGGTGAAGTGCCCGCCTCCGTCTCCGTTCGTATTTTCAAACATGTCGTTTAGGACTTGCTTGGAAATAGTCTCCCCGTCATGAGATGTGGCAATATAGGCCTTCATTTCTTCAACCATGTCGAGTCGATCATTTTGACCGGGGTATGCAACTGTTGACTCTCCATTGCGGGTAAATTCATAGGTATCGGGAGCTTGAATACTTGAGTCATCATCATTGCTATCGAGGATATCACACGAGGATATAATTAGTGATATCGCCAGGGCAGGTAACACGAATTTGAATAGTGCTGTGCGTAACATTTCCGGTTATGTTTATTTATATTAATTATAATTAGCGAGAGAAAATAATAACTATATAGACTAATTCTAAATAGAAAATTGATTTTTATTTGCTCCTAATGTGTATTTAAAAACCCATAAAGGTTTTTTGAAAGGGGATTAGTCTCGGGCCGAAAAGATATCCATCAATTGATTGAGTAAGCTGTTTCCTACCACCGACAGTTTTTCTTGCCGGCCCATTGAGAGAAAACGCAGGAATTTTCTTAGATCTACTAATACATAAGGTGGATCTGTTACCAGCGAGTCACTTTTTATGATATGATCCCAGTCCAGCGGACGTTGAAAATCAATGCCGTGTTTCTCCATTGTTTCTTTGTATAGATGCGCAATAAGTCCATATCCAATAGTGGTGGGATGAATGCCGTCCAGGCTGAATATGCCTCCCTTGTATACTTTTTCTGAGTTACGGTCAATACGCAAATAGTCAGTACTGAGTTTGGGATTATCCGGGTTCTCTACAAGATGTTTTGTGTCTGGATTTCGCTTCATGGCCTGGCAGAAGTCTTTGGGATAAGGCAGTCGCATTTGGCCGCCAAGTCTACGTCGTGCAATACCGCTCACATATCGATTAAGGGGTACAGTAATCCAACCGTATTCTTTAGCAACTTCCCGGATGATGTTGTTGTATTCATCTACGTGCTGGTCAAGTGAAATGGCTTGCTCCTTGGTAAGATGAGGATGTTTGTCGGGATCAAAATCAGCATCCCAAATCCAGAAGCGGGTATAGTAGTCAAAATATCCGGTATGACCTTCTCGCGATTTATCTGAGTTTACGCCCCGGGTAACCGGTGGAATTGTGACATAGGGGATGGTTTGGGTGATAACCCTTTCGGCTCCAATTTTATTGACCCTTTCGGCCAGTCTTCGATACTCCTGTTCAAAGTGCTCGGGGCGATAGACCGTATAGCTACGTTTGGAGGGGAATTTCTCTAAATCTTCTTCCTCGGAGAGTTCATACTTCAGATCAGATGCTGCCCCAATAACGTTGTTATGTCCTGCCGAAACGATGAGGTTTTCGATACCTCCGTGCTCTTGCAAGTATTCGACGTTTTTCAACTGTGTGAACTGGCTAAACTTGTCTTCGAATGATGGATTGAGAACCAATCGCGCAGTAACGTACATGGCGTGGTCGGGAAGCATATCAAAGATCGAGTAGGTCTCGGGCTGGGTTTTGATATATTCGCGGCTGTGCTGTTCAGTGATCATCCAGGTGTCATTCATGGCGAATCCCCAAATCGACTGGTTATGGTAGGGCATATCCCGCTCTTCTTTAAGGGGCTTTATCTTACCCTCCCAGTAACGCTTCACACGCCGCAGGGTCGAGTACAGGTGAGTGATGGCCGGCAGATATTCATTCCATTCAATAGAGTCGCCAAATTCGTCCGAAAGTCCACGCGCCAAAACTTCGAGATTGAGGGGAATGCCTGCCTGGGCGGTAAATAGTGGCTGATCAAAATCAGGTTTAGGTTCCCAGCACTGACGCAAAAAATTAGGAAAATTGAGATCAGTGCGGTATATCCCTCCATTTTGGAATCCCTGGCTGACACTGTCACCCAGAACTACAAGCTTATGTTTAGGACGTGTATTATTGTTGCTCACAGGTAATAAGGAGTCTCGGCCGTCCGGCTTGGAATTATGATTAAACTTCCTGAGAATAAGTCGTATCTTAACAGGTCTTTTTTCAAACAGAATGTAGTAAAAGGATGAGCAAAATAGAAAGCAACCGACTGGAAGAATTTCGTAAAGAACGCGAAGAAGCAAATGAAAAGGTGTTTGATCTCGATCATTTAGGTATCAAACGCTTTTTTAATCTCGATAGCAATACCTATAAAGATGGTGCACTGCCGGCTCAAACTAAGGAGCTGCTGGGCTTAGTAGCTTCAGCAGTTCTGCGCTGTAATGATTGCATCGATTATCATCTGGAACAAAGTGCGAAAAGTGGATTTACAAAAGATGAAATTGTTGATGCCTTAAACGTGGCGCTGGTTGTAGGAGGGAGTATCGTAATTCCCCACTTGCGTCATGCAGTAGATACACTCGAAATTTTAGAGGAAGAAGGTCTCCTCGAATCATAAAATATGGTCGTTTTGGTTCGCTACGCATCGTTATTATTCCTCTTATTATTCTTGATGAGTTCGTCGGGTAATGCCCAGATGACGGTTTCTCCGGTAGGTTCGGACTCCGTATCAACGGCACTGGTTCCGGCGTTGGGTTATAGTTCGAATGAAGGATTGCTGGGTGGACTCATCTTTAGCCGATACGACTATCGCGGAAACCAACAACCGTTTAATAATTTGTTAGAGACGTCGGCTATAGCTACTACGAAGGGATTTGTTGAGGTGGATCTTCGATATGAACAGACTCGAACTTTCGGTCGGGATATAAGATCGATAGCAGATATTTATTTTTACCGCTATACGCAAGATCAGTTTTTTGGGATTGGAAACGAAACCACGTTTACCGATGACCGATGGGATGATGAATACTATTTTTTTAGATCGATAGGATTCAGCCTGGATTATCGCATTCGGAAACCGATATATGAAGTGGGTCGCAAACAGCTTGATTTACAGCTGGGTGCTGCTACTGAGTATCATATCCCATATGTAAGTGATGAACAGTCATCTTTTGCTTTGCAAATGCCTAACGGAAGTGAGGGCGGCTGGGTCAATAATTTAAATACGGGGCTTATTTGGGAGAATCGTGATAGCGAATTCGATCCCCATCGTGGTAACAGGGCTGAGTTGGAAGTTCGCGGAGCACCCAAGTGGATTGGCAATTATGGATTAGCTACAGTAAGGTTTGAGCTGCGCCAATATTTTTATCTCTTTGATTGGCTAACGATTGCCAATCGATTAGAAGCGCGTCATGCAACAGGCGATACTCCGTATTGGGAACTGTCTACGTTAGGTGATAAAAATACGCTTAGAGGATATCCGCTGAATCGTTTTAAGGGAAACACTTCATTGGCCTACACGCTGGAACTACGAACCTGGTTGCTTAAATTTCCCAAATTTTACGGCCTAAAATTTGGGGGACAGCTTTTTACCGATGCGGGACGTGTATTTACGGAAACAGATAATGCAAATGATTTGTTTGAAGGATACCATCAAACCGTGGGATTCGGTGGGTCGATGTCTATTTTAAATCCTGATTTTATTTTACGCGGGGAAATTGGATTTTCTGAGGATGTAAGCCGTATTTATATTGGTGTGGGATATATGTTTTAGGATGTCAATTTAAATGAATTTTGGTTAAAACGGGTTTGTTTTAATCATACTCTCTATCTGATATCCTCAGGGAATTATTTAATGATCAAAAATTAGAGTTAAAAATTAAGTACTGAAATAATAATGAGTCGATCAGTTTTATTGACAGCAGCAAAAGAAGATACTGAAGTTTTTCGATCTAAGCTGGAGGAGAAGCCCCTGAGCATACTACATTATCCCCTTGAGCGTTACGAAGCGCTGGAAGATAATGCAGATATCCTGGATGCTTTGGAGAATATTGAGGAGTATGAGAATATTGTTCTTGCAAGTAAGCGAAATGCCCAGTTTTGGATAAGTTGGTTGCAAGAGTTTGACAAGATGGAGGAGGCACGTAATCAGCTGAATTTGGCACTCAATCAACATACAGCAGACTATCTCGAAGAGCAGGGTATCCCGGCAGTACATCCGCATTCAGAAGGAAAAGCTATTGATCTGCTGGAATTTATGTTGCGAATTAAGCGCATCGGCAAAACGCTTTATCCCTGCGGGGATAAAACTGCCGAAGATCTACCTGCCCTGCTTCGCGAACTTGATATGGAGGTCAATGAATTGGTATTGTTTACGTTGGAGGGTCCGCAGGAAAATAAATTGGAAGCATACCGAAAAGACTTTGCAGCCCATCAACCGGAGTTTGTAATCTTTCACTCCCGTCGTTCAATCAATCGTACGTTGGCAGCTTTTCCGAATGCTAATTTTAGTGATCCTCATATTATTTCCGGTGATCAGGCTGTGACTGATAAACTGGGAAAAGAGGATATTACAGTCGATGAGCAGGCTGAGGGGAGCTGGAATTCTATTTTGGAGATCATCAAGGAAGAGTTATAGAAGAATGATACTCTATGATGATATCACTTGTTCAAAATAAAATACAATGTAAAAACATATAAATAACGGCCAAAAGTTGTATTAATATTTAATCAATGCTGATTAATCGAGCATTGTTTATTACCATCAGCCTTCCTTTGAGTTTATCTATATTGAATTAAGTATTAACAGTCAGATGTAAGAATGGCTTTTAAGTATGTCTGGCAGAGATTATCAGAATAATTGTAGTGTATAAAAGAAACTTTAAAAATTGCCATCACATTTTTTGCGAGTTTTTCAGTGTCATCAATCTGTTTGGTAATAATGGAAAATTTTGGATGGGATTGTTGCTTGTTTTACTTGGTCTTACTCCGGTGATACAAGCACAAGAAGCAGGTGATTTTCCCAAATCCTCTGAGCTTAGTGTTTATATCGATTGTCAATCCTGCGACTATGATCATATACGTCGGGAAATTACATTCGTTAATTATGTGAGGGATCCGAAACCTGCAGACATCCATCTTTTTATTACGTATGTAAATACGGGCGGTGGTGGTCGGCAGTACGAACTTTCTTTTATTGGACGGAGAGAGTTTAAAGATATAGAGTATACCTTAAATCATGTTGTAGACCGAGAAGCTTCTGCTGATGAAAGGAGAGAGGGATTAAACGAAGTAATAGAGACGGGACTTGCGGGATATGCTATACAAGTTTCTGATCCTTCAATGTTTCGATTTGAATATCTTGGCGGTGAACCTGAACAACGTTCAGATCAAGAAGTCGAAGATCCCTGGAATTATTGGGTATTCGAAATTTATGCTGGAAGTTTACAATTGGATTTAGAGTCGAGTCAAAAAGAATTTGATTCGAGATGGGGGTTTTATGCTGATCATGTTACTGATGAATGGAAGATCCGGATTCGACCGTATTTCAACTACGAGTTTGTTGAGATTGATCGCGAAGGAAAAGACGAACCGGTAACAAGTAGACGTCACCGACACGGAATTAACAGTTATGTAATCAAGAGTCTTAATGATCACTGGTCTCTGGGAGTTTTTGGAGATTATTTGACACGAAATGATCGCAATTACAAACACCGATTCCGATTAACACCAGGTATTGAATACAATATATTTCCTTATCAGAAAGCCACTCGTAAATCATTTACTTTTACTTATAGAGTTGGATATGCATATGCTGATTATTATGAAAAAACCATATTTCAAAAAAATAGCGAACATTTAGTTAATCAGGAGTTAACTGCTTCGGTACGGATAAAACAACCATGGGGAGAGATACAGGGAGGAGTCGAAGGGTCACATTATTTGCACGATTTTGCCCAGCGAAGAGCAGAAATGTTTGGAGATGTTTCAATTCGGTTGACGGAAGGTCTTTCACTTAGTTTTTATACACGGCTTGAGATGATTCAGGATCAACTTTCCCTACCCATAGGGGAAACATCTTTAGAAGATGTTTTGCTACAACAAAAAGAGTTAGCTACTGACTTTTCCATTTATGGGGCCATTTCACTTTCATATACATTTGGTTCTGATTTTGCTAATGTAGTGAATACAAGGTTTTAAGATATGTTCTATCAAGGCAGTAAACATATGTATGGCAGGACACAACTGCTCGTTTTTTGCTGGTTTATAATCTTATTTTTTGCAAGCTTTTCGCAAAGCTATGGGCAGGAGGTAAAACCGACAAATACGGATATTTCGTTTTGGATTCATGGAGGACCCGCCGTCACTACATTGGGAATAGGTTCACAAGCAGGGTTGGGAATAGATTATAATGACCATCTTTTTTCAATAGGTGCCACCAGTACAGATTTAGATTTTAGAAATGGGACATGGGATATTGCCTTGACTTATGGTCGAAGTATGAACTATCGTTCTTTTTATCTCTCGGCTGGAACAGGAGTGGCAGTAGTAGGAGGTAATGGGTATTCTGATTTATTTGGGAGGGGAACAAAAGCCCCATTAGAAACAACTATTGGATTTCCCTTGAGAGGACAAATATCATGGCAGCCTATTCAGTTTTTGGGAGTAGGTGTTAATAGTTTTTTTAATGTTAATACCGAACAGCCATTTGGAGGAGTTGGTGTTTCTCTGAGAGTGGGTAGACTCCAGAAATTATAGTTATCGGAACCTTACAATGGTACAACCTGCTCCGCCCTGTGAAATAGGAGCCATCTCATACCCTTCAACTTCTCTGCGTTTGTCCAAATATTCGTGGACCAGCTTTTTTAGGATGCCTTCGCCTTTCCCGTGGATGATCTGCACATCATTTTTGCCAGCGGCCAAAGCGTTATCAATATAACGCTGGACCTCCTTCATAGCTTCATCACCCCGCATGCCCCGAATACTGAGTTGGGGTTTTACCATCTTGAATCGGTTGCCGTCTTCAAAATTGACTTTAACCTTTTGTTTTTTTGGTTTGCGATCCGAAGCATCCTCAACCTTTACCAGTTTGTTGTATTTTGTTTTAACTCGTAGGCCACCGGCCGAAATAACTGCCTTGTTACCATTTATCTCTTTTAACTCTCCGGTTGTATTGGCGTCCTTTAAACGTACTAAGTCACCCACTTCCGGCTGTTCGGATGAATCCTGGTAATGTTCCTGTTTTTTCTCTAATTCCTGTAGCTCGGATGATACTTTCTTACGATGGGACTCTACCTCTTTTCGAGCCTTTTTAATTGTTTCGTCATCCTTTTCACCCTGTTCAACAATTCGCTGTACCGCCTCCTCAATTTTTTGGTTGGCGGAGTCCATAATTTCTTTCGCTTCCTTAAGTGCTTTCTCTCGGATTTGTTCTTTTTCTTTTTCAATAGCAGAGCGTTTTTCTTCGTAACGATTCCGCTCTTTTTGTGTTTTGGATTGCAGTTGATTGTATTTCTTTTTGAGCTCTTCGGCTTCCTGCGTTTTGGATTCGAGCTCGGTAATAAGTGTTTCCATATCGCTTTTAGCTTCGCCCAGCAGTGTGCGGGATCGGTGCAGAAGTTCGTCCTGAAGTTTCATCCGTTCAGCAATCTCAAAGGCATAGCTGCTGCCGGGCACACCTTTTTTAAAACGGTAGGTGGGTGAAAGGGTATCCTGATCAAACTCCATTGAACCATTGACCGCACGTTCGTGATCGTGGGCAAAAACTTTAAGTGAACCGTGGTGGGTCGTAACCAAGGTTTTGGCTTGGCGCTCCATCAGGATTTCAATGAGGGATTGAAACAATGCACCGCCTTCTTCGGGATCGGTACCTGCTGCGGCCTCATCAATCAGAACCAAGCTTTGGTCATTGGCATGGTCCAAAGTATGTTTCATCCATTCCAATCGCGATGAGAAGGTACTCAAATCATTTTCGATGGACTGGTCGTCCCCCATATCCACGAAAATGCTGTCAAAAATGGGGATTTCCGAGCTGTCGCGAGCCGGGATAGCAAATCCTGATTGAATCATCATGCTGCATAATCCCAGTGTTTTTAAGGCAACCGATTTACCGCCGGCATTGGGGCCTGTAATGACAAGGCAGTGCTCATCTTCAGAAAGCTCCATATCAAGGGGAACCACTTTCTCCTGTTTTTCTTCGGAAAGCTGCAGGTTTTTAAGAAGTAAGAGCGGATTGTAAGCTTCTTTCAGATATAGATGGGAAGACTCTGAAATAACGGGCACAAAACCATCCAGATCAATACTTAGTTGCGCTTTGGCCGAAATGACATCAAAGGTAGTTAGCGTTTCCAGATTTTGCCGGATGGAATCTCGCTGATGCCGAACATGCGTTGTTAGCTCGCGGAGTATGCGTTCAATCTCCTGCTTTTCCTCCGATTCGAGCTGACGTATTTCATTGTTGATGTCAAGGGCTTCCACCGGTTCCAGGTATACCGTTTGTCCTGATGAAGATACATCGTGGACAAAACCCTGGACCTTTCTTTTGTACTCGGCTTGAACCGGAATCACCATACGTCCGTTGCGAATAGTGGCGCCTTCATCAGATGTCATACCTTGCTTGGATAGGCGTCCCATTACCCGGTTAATAGTCGTACGCAGGTCATTTTTACGTTTATTGATCTTATTTCGGATGGATTGCAGCTTGGGACTGGCATCGCTTCGGAGTTCACCATTTTCAGTAAGTACATCTTGAAGGATTTCCTCCAGATCTTTGAGTGGAATAAGACCCACGGCAATTTTTTTGAGGGCGGGATAGTGTTCCTTTCTCTGGTCGATGTACGACTTAACGACACGCGCAGTAATGCTGACTTCCAAAATTTCTACAAAAGCTTCCAGTGGAATAATACTGCCTTCGGGTCGAGCTTTATCGAGATAGTCACGGACATCGTGAAGGTTACGAAGGGGAAAGGCCGAGTCGTTCAACAGCAAGTCCATCATCTCTTTGACCTGGGCCAGCCGGCGTTCTATAACCTGACGGTCGGAAAAAGGCATTAAGGATTTGATCTGAACACGAGCCATGTCTGACTGGGCTTTTTTAATGGTAGCCTCGCGAATCGACTCAAATCCAATTTTATTACTTAGATGTTCTGGGAATAAATGCATTTATGTTTTCTGTCTCCTGTCATCCTGAACTTGGTTCAGGATCTATAAAAAAAGTAATTGTTTAAAATACGCCTTAATATAAGCTTCTTCCCGCGGAAATGATGAATTTGAAAAGAGTAAAATAATTGTTAATTCCACAGGGAGATTCCGTTAAAAATAATTATCACTATTGAGATGAAATTACCGATTTGCCAAGTTGATGCCTTTGCTTCAGAACCTTTTGAGGGGAACCCGGCGGCGGTATGCCCGTTGGATAAATGGTTGCCCGATGAGCTCATGCAGCAAATAGCCATGGAAAACAATCTCTCCGAAACGGCTTTTTTTGTCGAGCAAGATGAGGATTATCGGCTGCGGTGGTTTACCCCTACTACCGAAGTAGATTTGTGTGGGCACGCGACGCTGGCGTCGGCCCATGTGCTTTTTGAGCACTTGAATTACGATCAGCAAATCATTCGGTTTGACTCCAACAGTGGGGAATTAAAGGTTCAAAGAAAGGGGGATCGGCTTGTGATGAACTTTCCCACTGCAGCATTAAATCGGGAGGAGGCTCCCAATTTTTTGGAGGAGGCAGTAGGTGTTCCGGCTCAAGAGCTCTATCGTGATACCGATTATTTGTATGTGGTAGAATCTGAAGAGCAGGTTCGCAACTTAAATCCGGATATTCGAGCGATGTCTAAAGCCGATGTGCGGGGTATCATCGTAACGGGTGCTGCCGATAGGCATGATCTCGATTTTGTATCACGGTTTTTTGCTCCCGCTGCCGGTGTTGATGAGGATCCGGTGACCGGATCGGCCCACACGATGTTGACTCCGTATTGGAGCAATCGATTAGGAAAGCAACAGCTGGTTGGACGACAAGTTTCACACCGCGGAGGAACGGTATATTGTCATTATAAAGAAGATCGGGTGGAAATTTCAGGGGAAGCCTGTACCGTGATGCAAGGAGAGTTTACAATCTGATGGAGATACTTATTTTTTTATTTCTGGGAGTTTTAGCAGGTACTGTCGCCGGGCTTTTTGGCTTGGGTGGCGGTATCTTATTTACTCCCATTTTGTTTATTGTATTTAGCGATGCCGGCATTGCTAACCCCGTAGTTTTAACTATTGGAAGCTCACTTTTCTGCACCTTTATTGCAGCTTTTGGGAGTTCGATACGACAGTTTCAGCAGAAGAACTTTTATTGGTCAGAGGGTATAACCATTGGTTTGATGGGAGCGGGTGGCGTCTACCTGGGTAAGTTGGTAATCACATCCCCATACTACAGCCAGCAGGTGTTCGTCATCTTTTTTAGTCTGCTGTTGTTATATGTGGCATATATGTTCTATCGGCGCGGTGCGCGGGATAAAAATGAAATTGATCAGAATAAAACGCCTGTAACATTCCCGCAGTCATTTGCAACCGGTGGTCTCGGGGGTTTTGTAGCGGCCCTAGCTGGTATTGGTGGTGGAGGGGTGATGGTACCGCTGATGAACTTGGTGTTTAAAAAAAGCTTTGCTCGCTCAGTAAGTATTTCTTCTCTGGCGATTGTATTGATTTCTCTTTCAGGTTGGATCCAGCTCGGACTGGCCAAAAATGGGATAGGAACACTTACAGAATTTAACTGGGGGTATGTAGATTTTGGAGCGGCTTTTCCGCTGGCAGTTGGTGGATTGTTAGGAGGATTTATCGGGGCGTTGTTTAATCTAAAAATTGATCGTCGTTATTTACAGTATGCCTTTTCGCTATTAGCCATTGCAATGGCTATTAAGTTGATTGTCGAGGTTTTTTGATCGAAACTATACTCCTGAATGATGACTAATATTAAGGCAAGTAAATTATTAAATTAACAATAGAAAAGGAGTCCCGATCAAAGGACTCCTTTTCATTTTAAAGCAACCAAAAATTCCGAATAAAGAGATTAGAAAATTAATTGTCTTGCTGCTCTTCTTTTTCCTGCATTGCGGGTCGTTCCAGGTAGGGAAGTCCATCTGTAATCCATTCCGGAGCTTCCTTTCCGAGCAGGTAGTGTTCATGCCATTCAAAGGCGCGGGTGGCGTAGTCAATTTGATTTTCTTCGCGAGCCAGACCGTGATTTTCCCCTTCGTAAACCAGCATTACAAAAGGATTCTGCATGCGACGCATGGTATTATATAGTTCTACACCTTGGTTAAAGTCGACGGCACCATCATCCGTACCGAATTCAACCAGTAACGGAGTTTGTACGCCTTCCATGTTAAAGATAGGTGAATTGTCTATGAAATTATCCCAATCCTTCCACCAGGGATCAGGAAATCGTCCTTGACTCGTTTCAAAAATACGTGCGTCGGTCGTACCGGTATTCCAGTAGATCGAATTATACATGCTGATCATGTTCGTAAGCGGAGCACCGGCAACAGCAGAATTAAATAAGTCGGTTTGTGTGATGATAAACGTCGTTTGATACGCTCCCCACGAGTGTCCGGTAAGTCCAATTTGTTCCTCGTTGATCATGCCGGTTTCAATGACCTTTTCTACAGCCGGAACGACGCTTTCAACAGCAGACATTCCAGGGTCACTCAACTCGTAAGTAATATCCGGGAGAAAGACGAAATATCCCTCAGAAGAGTAACGTCGCGCGTTATAGGGACTCTTCTTTGATGGCATACTGTAGCTATGCATTGATTGGGAGAGCTTTTCATAAATGTAGGTGATCATGGGATAGCTTTTGTCCGGATCATAATTTGCGGGATAAAGGAGGCGTCCCTCGAGTTCTTTGCCATTTTCGTTGGTAAAGGTAATGAGTTTGTCGTCAGCCCAGTAAAATTTGTCCTGCTGAGGATTAGTATACGTCAGTGCTATCGGATCGTTAAAATCATTATCTACGTGAAAGTAATCGGGAGAATCAGTGGCCGATTGTTTTTGATAAACGAAGTTTTTGGTTGAGTCTGCTTTGGCAAGGCTATTAAACATTTTGGAATCATACATCAGCGTCTCAGCCGTTTGGCTGTCGTCAATACGAGCATATCCACGATCTTTCGTTTTATCCCCGTACATCGAAAAGTAAATATCCTCATTCGTTGCGATACCATCATTGTCATACTCAAATCGAACCTGGCGATAGCGGATCTTGTCTTTGCTACCTTCCGTAATTTTTCGATAATTGCTGCCATCCGCCCAAACTTTGTAAGTATTGTACTGATCATAAAGTAACATCCAGGAGTCGTCTTCTGACCATTCACCTGTTCCGAAGGGACGGCGGTGTTCGCGGCCATTTACGTTTGTAAAGTTTTCAAATCGTGTGTCAATATCTTTCGTCAGGTTGCGATGTTTTTTGTTATCAATATCGTAAGTCCACCAATTCTGATTTTTGAAATACAACAGGTACTTGCCATCAGGTGATGTACGTACCTGCTCGTGACGCTCCAGGATTTGTTGGGATTCACCGGTGTTAGCATCTATCAAATAAATATCCCGCCAGTTTTCCTCGAAGGCCGGCTCATAAGGATGCGGATCGTATGCTACAGCATGTTGTTGTTTGCCAGTAAGCTGTACCTGCTCAAATTGTTCGGTGCCAAGCTGTACAAAAGTCTGCTTGTCAAGATGCCAGACAGAGAGATGGTTATCCTCTTTAAGTTGATTAACCAGTACTTCTTGTTTGGGCTGGATATCGTCATCCTGCCAATGCCAGACTTCTACGTTTGTGGGACCCAGTTCATCTTTGGACTCTTCTTTTGTGGTATCAGGTTTTTCGGCTTTTGTCCACTCTTTTATACCAAAAAACAGAGAGTTGCCATCCTCTGACCATTTCAAGGATCGGAAGTCAACAACGCGGAAGTCTTCGGGAAAAGCATCGCTTTTCTGCTGATTAAATGTGAATTGCCTTGGTGTCGTATCAAGATTTTTGAACACTAAAATGCGGTGAGTGGGATCTTTGTAATCCTTATGTTCTATAGATTTTAAAAATGCCAAGGCGTTTTTATCCTCGTGCCAACTCAGATCTTTATAACTTACTGTATCACTGTCTAGCACGGTAATACGATTGGAGGGTAAATCATATAGATGTACACCGTTTCCGAGTTTTTTGTTTGAATCGAGCAGAACAGCCAGTTTTGAGCCACTATCGTTAAAGGCAAATTCTGAAACATTACCGATCAACTGATTTGTTTTTCGGGAGAGGTTACGCAAGATCAGGTCGGTGCCATCAGTTTCAACTTCTTCAGGTTTGTATTTTTTCATAGCCAGGTATTTCCCGTCATCAGAAAAAGAATATTCCTGAATATTTTGAAACGTATCTACGTTTGCGGTTTGCAGATTCATCAGGCCCAATTTGTAACGAACCTGTTTTTTCTGTTCTTCGAGCTGTTCTTTTTTATCCTCAGAGACTCCAATCAAAAAAGCAGCCCACTGGTTATTTTGGGAAAAATCAACTCGTTCTCCATGCATAAATTTATGTACTTCAGTGGAGTCGGCTCCGACCTCCTTGATGATCAGCCAGCCATCGCCATCTTCCAAACTTATGTTATACGAAAACCAGTTCCCGTTTGCAGAAAGTTCGGTCGAAGAAATATATTGCCATTGGTCATAATCTTCGGGCTCAAGGTTTTGTTTTTGGGCTTTCAGAGAATGGAAAGAAAAAAGGAGAATGATAACAGAGAGTAAAAAAGGTTTTGAAAACCGCATCGTGATAACTTTTAGTTGAATATTAAAGCATTAACAGTACAAAATTCGACTCTTTATTGAAAACAGTATCTGCATACGATTGTACGGCATGTTTGTTATATAAACAACGTTTCAAAAGGAAAGCAAAGAAAAAGGAGTCCCGATCAAAGGACTCCTTTTCATTTTATAGCAATCAAAATCCCAGAGTAAAGGGATTAATAAAACTGGTAATTACCAGTCATTTGTCAAGTAGATAGCAATCTAAACAGGATTTATATCAACGATTAATCCATAATTTTTCGCAGGAATGCCGGCTGATCGGAATCAGTCTTGTCGATTCGTTCGCGGCGATTGTTGAGCAGTTCGTTACTTTTCTCCTGCTCGTCCTGCATCTCTTTTTCCTCTTTTTCATCATCGTTAAGGGGACGCACGTTTTTAAGTCCGCGACGATGGAATGCCGGTTGGTCCATCTGCTTGAGGTTTTTCTCCCCTTTGTAGAACGGTTCGTTCGTTGCGGAATATCGACTGTGTCCGGTAACATCACTGGCCTTCGGCATATCCAGTTTATCGTCATCGGCTTTCTTTTGAGTCCCTTTCTTAGTTTCATTGGGAGCTACGCGAGCTTCTTTGTTGCTTTCAGCCAGATCAAATCCGGTAGCAATAACGGTGACTCGCAGCTCATCATCAAAACTTTCGTCGAGCACTGTACCGAGAATAATCTCAGCATTTTCTCCGGCCTCTTGCTGGATGATACTCGTTGCCGTATTGGTTTCCTGCATTCCGAGATTTGCTCCGGAAGAAATGTTGACCAATACATTGCGTGCACCGTTGATGCTCACCCCATCGAGCAGTGGTGAGTTAATGGCTTCACGAGCTGCAATTTCTGCGCGATCTTCGCCCGTTGCATTAGCAGCACCCATGATGGCAGCACCACCGTCGAGCATCGTTGTCCGCACATCGGCAAAGTCAAGATTAATAAGGCCAGGCATCAGGATGAGATCCGAAATGCCGCGAGTTGCATTATAGAGAACCTGGTTAGCCTGTTCAAAGGCTTCGAGCAAGGTGGTATCTTCGTCGGCGATATCCATCAATCGCTCGTTGGGAATAACGATGACGGTATCACTATTTTTCTTGAGCTCAGTGATACCCTCAAGCGCGTATTTCATCCGTTTTGGACCTTCACAGTCGAATGGTGTGGTTACAATACCAACCGTTAAGATACCCTTGCGTTTGGCAATACCTGAAACAACAGGGGCACCTCCCGTTCCGGTCCCGCCACCCATACCGGCCGTAACAAAAATCATGTCGGCGCCTTCGATGGCCTCTTCAATTTCGTGTCGATTTTCTTCCACGGCTTCCCTGCCAATTTCGGGACGTGCTCCGGCACCAAGTCCGTTGGTAAGGTTGGCCCCCACCTGGATGGTAAGGTCAGCCATGCTGTTCTTTAATGCCTGTGCATCAGTGTTAAGAGCGATATACTCCACACTGGTCAGGCCTTTTTCGATCATGTTGTTAACGGCATTACCTCCGCCGCCTCCAACACCTATCACTTTTATTTTCGCATTGTCTTGACCGTCGATGTCAAAACTAAAACGAGAGTTTAGGTTAGACATAATATTTACTCCTTTTTTAGATTGCTGTGTACTGTTTATTGCTATTTGATTGCTATATGTTTTCTCTTTTTGACAGCAGATATGGCTGCCTGCATTTTTTTTAAAGTTCCTTGAACCAGCTCTTCATCCGTTCTGCAATGCGATTCATTACTTTTTCTACACTTGATCCTTTGGTAGATGACGGAACAATAGCTTGGTTTGTAGGTCCGGAACCGGTCTTTATAGCGTGCATAACTAGTCCCACACCCGTTGCGTAAATTGGATTGTTTACTTCTTCAATAAGTCCGCCGCTGAGCCCGATCGGCTTGCCGATCTTGGCATCCATGCCGAGTATTTCATTGGCCAGGGGACAGACATTATTTATTAGCGAGCCGCCGCCGCTAAGTACGACTCCGGCACTTAGATTGTCGGCATAGCCGCTTCGTTTAACTTCGATGGCAACAATTTCCAGGATTTCTTCCATACGAGCCTGTATGATTTTGCCGAGAATGCTTTTTGTGATTTCCTTAGGTGGACGTCCTGCAATGCCGGGCACAGTAATGGCTTCATCCTCTTCGATCATATCCACATATGCTTCGCCATGCTCCCGCTTTAATTTCTCAGCTTGATCATCAAGCACACTTAATCCAACACGGATATCATCAGTCACTTTTTTACCTGCAATGGCAATGACAGCCGTATGGCGGATTGTATTATCTTGGAAAATAGCCACATCCGTAGTGCCACCGCCAATATCAACCAATACCACACCGGCTTCTTTTTCTTCTTCATCAAGTACGGAATAGGATGAGGCGAGCGGCTCCAAAATAATATCAGCAACTTGATAGCCGGCACGTTCAACGCATCGGTATATATTTTTAGCGGCAGAAACGAGACCCGTAATAATATGGACTTCGGCCTCCATGCGCATGCCGCTCATGCCTACAGGATCACTGATACCGTCTTGACCGTCAACGACAAACTCCTGGGGGATGACGTGGATGATCTGTTGGTCTGTTGGTAGCATAATGCGTTGGCAATCTTCTAGCAGACGTTCAACATCATCAACGGTAATTTCATTATCGCGATTATTGATGGTGATCACGCCTTTGCTGCGCATACTGCGGATGTGGTCTCCGGCAATACCTACGTTCACGGAATTTACTTCAATTCCGGAAGCCAGTTGGGCTTGCTCAACAGCTGTTTGTATGGCATTTACCGTTTTGTCGATATTTACAACCACGCCACGATTTAGTCCATCACTCGGGGCTTTTCCTACGCCCAGAATATTTATTCTGTCCTGTGGATCGATGGATGCAACAATCGCGCATACTTTAGTAGTGCCAATATCCAGACCAACGACAATTCTATCTTCTTGTTCTTCCATAATGTTATCCACGTACTATTGTGATTAATTTAGTCATCATGTCATGCTGAACTTGTTTCAGCATCTTAATTCGTTTCATTCCTTGTTATATCCTGAAACGAGTTCAGGATGACGATCAATTTATATTTAAATTCATGTTTTAATTTTCACGCGTAACAATCTGACCTTCAAACCTCAGGTCAATTGAACGCATTTTTTCGATTCCCTTTTGCTTAATGACTTTGCCATAAAACGCTTCCCAGTTGCGAAGTCGGGTATCAAAATTTCCTTTACCAAAAATTAGTTTTACTCCATTTTGATTCGTCAGTGCTACAATGCCTTCGTTCGATGAAGACCAAGCTATTTCGCTTATCGTAGCATCAGCAACATTGTTGCTGCGAACAGCTGTCAGAAAATTTGAAATGGTTTTAAAAGATTTACTTTGTAGCGTATCCTGCATTGGTGTAGCCCTAAATCCGTAGAGAATCGGCACATCAACCGTTTTTTTCGGTACAATTGGTAGCTTGATGCCGTCATCATCGACATAAATTTTCTTCTTATTATCTATCAATAGCGCAGCAGGCTGACGTTCTGTTATTAGGATGTTGATAGTCCCGTTCGGGGATACACTGATGTCAGCCTGTTTGACATACGGCAACTTCTCAAATCGATTTCTGATTTCCCCAAAATTCATGCTGTCGGGATTCATACCCGTTGGAACTTCTACCAGTTGCAGATCTTGTGTTGACACAAAATGATTACCCTCAAACTGTACACTCTGTACTTTCATCGTTGAGTCCCAGTAAAGTCCGGCCATAACTGCTAATCCAAGAACAAGTATGGCACCGGCAATCCAAGGCCAAGCGTTACTATTTTTTTGAGATTCGGTATGTTGCTCGTTTTTAGTCATTTATTAAATTTAATGTCACCCTGAACTCTTTTCAGGGTCTATTCTCAACTATTTCATCGTTACAGATGCTGAAATAAAGCCTGTCCCGACACATCGGATTCAGCATGACACATGATTATTATTTTAATTTTGAAATTCCTGCTTCCAGTGCTTCTACAAATTGTTCGCCGTATTTATAAATGTCACCGGCTCCCATGGTGATGACGACATCACCCGGCTCTATAATATCTTTTAGCTTCACCGGCAAGTCGTTTTTGTCTTTTACATAATGCACTTTTCGATGTCCGTACTCTTTAGCTACGTCGGCAATGAGTTTTCCGGTTACTCCTTCAATGGGTTCTTCACGCGACGGATAGACATCGGTAATTACACTCACTTCAGCATCGAAGAATGAGAGCCCGAATTCTTTATAAAGTTCTTGAGTTCGTGAATACAGATGCGGCTGAAAAACGGCCACGATGCGACGATCTTTCCATCCCTTTCGCGCTGCATTAAGTGTAGCCTGTACTTCTGTGGGATGATGAGCATAATCGTCAATCACTATTACGTCATCTTTTTCAGTCTTCAGTTGGAAACGCCGGAATACTCCTTCAAAGCGTTCAAGTCCGGACTTTATATCTTTGAAGTCGATATCAAGTTCGAGCCCAACCGCTACAGCTGCCAGCGCATTTTTCACGTTGTGTTCTCCGGGTGCCTGGAGGTTGATCTCACCAAGCTCTTCTCCTTCCTTGATAACCGTGAATTTGCTGTTAAAATGATCGACTTCAATATCAACGGCCCTGATTTGTGCCTGGGGGGTTAACCCATAGGTAGTAGTACGACGTTCGATCTCAGGAATAATACTTCGGACATTTGGATCATCCAGGCAAAGTACTACGGCTCCGTAAAACGGAACTTTATTGGCAAATTCAATAAATGCTTCTTTGACATCTTCGAGACTGTCATAAATATCCAGGTGCTCGGCCTCGATATTGGTGATAACGCTTAAGCTTGGAGTAAGTCGTAAAAACGTTCGATCAAATTCATCCGCTTCAACGACAATGATATCGCCCTTACCGACTACGGCATTGGTTTTTGAAAAGCTGTGTACTTTGCCACCTACCATGATAGTTGGATCAAAACTGCCATCCTGTATCACGTGGCCAATCATGGTTGTAGTAGTGGTTTTGCCATGAGTGCCGGCCACCCCTACACCGTATTTCATGCGCATAAGTTCAGCAAGCATTTCGGCGCGTTTGATAACGGGTATTCCTTTTTCAAGTGCGGCACTGGTTTCGATATTTTCTTCAGCTTTAACCGCACTGGTATACACTACCACATCGGCACCTTCGATATTTCCTTTGTCATGACCGATGGATATTTCAGCACCGAGCTCCTGAAGGCGTTCAATAGTTTCACCCATATTCGCGTCCGAACCGGTAATGTGATATCCTTTCTGTAGCAAGATCTCGGCCATGCCGCTCATACCGATGCCGCCGATCCCAACCATATGGATATGGCGGGTTCTTCCAAAAATCGGTTGTGTTTGTATTTGCTTACTCATTATATATTCACTTTATCTCGAACATGTCATGCTGAACTTGTTTCAGAATCTATTAAGTAGGACCATTTAGATCCTGAAATAAATTCAGGATGACACTAATTTTGCTTTTCCTTTGTGATTAATTTTAGTGATTCGGTTGCTATTTCTTGGGCGGCATTGGGTCGCGATAAGTTTTTAGCCGCTTTGCTCATTTCTTTAAGTTGCTGTTCATCATTAATAATTTCTTGAACCATATTTGCCAATCTTTCTTTCAATTCGTTGTCAGCTACTAATTTTGCAGCTCCGGCATCAACCATAGATTGCGCATTTTTTGTCTGATGATCGCCGGCAACATTGGGAGACGGTACCAGAATACTTGGTTTCCCGGTTAAAGCAAGCTCAGAGCAAGAGAGCGCCCCGGCTCTGCTAATTACTAAATCAGCTGCTGCATAAGCAGCCGGCATATCATAGATGAAATCTTTAAATTTCAGTTGTCCAAAGTTGTGTGGTTGTACATCTTTGCGGAGTTGGTCGTAATAGCGTTTGCCGCATTGCCAGATAATTTGGAGTCCTAAATCGTTATGGAGTGTTTCAATATGTTTTTGCATCGCTAGGTTGATGCTTTTGGCACCTCCGCTTCCACCCAGTATTAGCAGTGTTTTTTTATTGCTGCTAAAATCAAATGCGTGTAATGCTTTTTCACGATTTTCCTGGCTGAGGGATTTTCTTGTGGGGTTGCCGGCAAGTTGTGTTTTATCACTGGGGAAATATTTTTCAGCATCATCAAAGGCAGTAAAAATAAGCTCTGCATTTTTGCCCAGCATTCGGTTAGTTACCCCGGGGAAGCTATTTTGCTCCTGAATAACAAGGGGAATACCCAGTTTAGTAGCTACCCAGCCTACAGGTCCGGCAACATATCCGCCGCATGAAATTGTTATATCTGGATTAAACTTTTTGATGATACCGAAGCTCTGAATGATGCTTGTTGCTAGTTTTAGAGGGAATAATAGGTTTTTAAGAGTAAAACGGCGGTGAAAGCCACTAATCCAGATGTTGGTGATGTTATATCCTGCTTTTGATACGGCTTCCCATTCCATATGATTTTTTGTGCCGACAAAAAGTATTTCAGTATCGGCGTGGGAGTCCCGCAGCGCATCGGCAATGGCGATGGCCGGGTACACATGACCGCCAGTACCTCCGGCTGCTATGAGCACTTTTATATTGCCCATAGCAGCGGAGTCTGGTCTGGTCTGCGATGATATGTCCTTTCTTACAGCACTATGCATAAAACACTGCTTTTTTACTGCTGTCGTATTTTGAAATATTCATAAGAATGCCAACCATGATGCCGGCAAATAGAATGTTTGTCCCGCCATAGCTCACAAAGGGCATAGGCAGTCCCGTAACCGGAAGTAATCCGCTGGCAACACCGGCATTAATAAATCCATAAAGCACAATTGTAAGAGTACAACCCACGGCAATAAGCATTCCCATAATGTCAGGAGCATTTTTAGCGATTTTGGCAATGCCGCGGAACAGGATGACGGTAAATATCAGTATGACCAATCCGGACCCAAATAGCCCGTACTCTTCGGCGATGATAGCAAAGATAAAATCGTTGTAAGGGGCCGGCAGGAAATTACGTTGAGTGCTTTTACCCATGCCTACTCCAAATAGTTCGCCCTGAGCGATAGCGATATGGGCCTGTTGGGCTTGATATCCTTCTTCAATGTTAAATTTCGTACTGTTTATTTCTACTACTTGGTCTACGTACTGATCGATGCGGCTCTGTCGCTCGGGAGATTGCCAAATCAAAACACCGGCCCCCATAACGCCGATGAGAATTAGGGTACTTAGCTGCATCATGCTAATACGTCCGACAAACATGACTAAAAGTGACAGAGAAAACAGCAAGGCTGCAGTACTAAAGTCTTCAATCCCGATAAGGCCGCATGTAATAACCACCCAAAACATGATGGGCAGAAATGCGCGTTTAAAGTCTTTTATGTATTCCTGTTTTTGCTCCAGAAGCACAGAAATGTGAATGAGCAATGCCGGTATTGCAAAGGAGGCCGGCTGGAATGAAACACCACCAATACTTAGTGATCTTTTGGCCCCGAATACTTCATTTCCGAATAGCATAACGGCAATTAACAGGATCCAGCTCAATACTACGCCAAGCCGGCTGAACCTAGCCAGGAGGTGATAGTCAATTTTTGAGACAATAAGCATGGCCAGAAAAGCGATACCCACCTTTACGGCATGACCTACAACAAGGCTGCCGGCCGTAGTGTGTTTTGCTTCGGCAAAAAAGGCGATGGATGAATACACAGCCAGAACTCCGAATATCATCAACAGAATCACTGATACCAGCAAGATACGGTCACTCCCTTGCTTAGGGGTATCAATGTCATCTGTACTGGTGCCCAGTATGGATGAGATATTTTTATTTGGCGTTGTATATAGCATAATTTTTGTATTTCAGTCTTCAGCTTTCAGCTATCTTTTAATGGGATAACTGAAAACTCAAGGCTGAGTTTTTTAAAGTCGATTTACAGCTTTTTTGAATTCATTTCCTCGGTGCTCATAATTGTCGTACATATCAAAAGAGGAACATGCCGGGCTTAGCAATACTACTTCACCGCGCTTAGCTACGTCCTTGGCTGATCGTACGGCTTCATTCATATCTTCAGCAGTTTTAAAATTGGGAACTACGGATTGTAGTTGCTCCTCAATCATTGGACGAGCTTCACCTATCGCAATAATGGTGTGGACTTTTTCTCGGATCTGTTCAACCAACTCTGAGTAATCATTTCCTTTGTCACGTCCGCCGAGAATGATAGTCATGGGGACATCAAAACTGTCAAGGGCATACCAAACCGCATTTATATTAGTGGCCTTACTGTCGTTGATATATTTTACCCCATTAACAGTCCGCACTAATTCAAGACGATGTTCTACCCCTTCGAAAGTGCGAAGACTTTCCCGGATAACATCACTTTTAATTTCAGAAGCACGAGCAGCAAGGGCTGTAGCAAGTCCATTGCTTAAATTGTGTTTACCAGAAAGTTTGACTTCACGAGTTGGCATCAGTACCTCTTCTTGTTTGTTGATTCTTAAGATGATGTTTTGATTTCGAACGAAAGCTCCGTCTGTTTCTGAAAGATCCTTGTGCGTTGAAAAGGGTAGCAGCCGCGGTATATCTTCTTTTTTTTTAATAGCAGCTACATGTCCGGCAATAGTTGGATCATCATAGTTATAGATGAACCAGTCTTCACCGGTTTGGTTTTCAACAATTCGAAATTTTGATTTCGCATAGTTCGAAAAATCATGATTATATCGATCCAGATGATCAGCGGTAACATTTAGCAACACGCTGATTTGTGGATGAAAGCTATCTATATGATCCAGCTGAAAACTGCTGACTTCTAACAAGGCTTCACTGTTTTCGGATGTCTGATCAACTTTGTCGGAGAATGCATATCCGATATTCCCGCCAGTTATATGTTCACGTCTGGCTTTATTCCAAGTATGATCCAGCCAATTTGTTACGGTTGTTTTTCCGTTGCTACCGGTTACTGCTACAATGGGACTTTTATTGAACCAGCTGGCTATTTCGATTTCCGAAAACACTTCTTTCCCATTCTTTAGATACTTTTGTACTAAAGGTGCTTCAGTAGGTACACCGGGACTAATGGCTAAAAATGCTGCCTGTTCCGCTTTGGTTGTATGTCCGTTTTCTTCGAAATCGATCTCAAGGCTGTTAAGCTTTTCTTTTACAGAATCAGCAATAGTCCCGTGATCAGTTACAAATACATTGGCTCCCTTTCGCTTTAACAGGGATGCCACTGCCAGCCCGCTCCGGGCGGCTCCCACAACAACGATATGTTTATTTACTACTTCTCTCATCGCAGCTTAAGGGTTAATAGGCTTAGAATTCCAAGGAGCACGGCAATAATCCAAAAGCGAATTACAATTTTAGATTCAGGTAATCCTTTTTTTTCAAAGTGATGGTGAATCGGAGTCATCAAGAAGACCCGTTTCCCTTCACCGAACTTCCGTTTTGTATATTTGAAATAAGTGGTCTGTATGATCACTGAAACCGTTTCGATAAAAAAGATTCCACAAATAATGGGCAGTAACAGTTCTTTGTGTAGCATAAGAGCCAGGGCACCAAAAGAACCGCCCAGCGCAAGTGATCCGGTGTCTCCCATAAAGACAGAGGCGGGGTGGGCATTGTACCACAGAAATCCCATACAGGCACCCACCAATGAAGCTGCAAAAATGGTCAACTCTCCGGCTCCTGGCAGATAGATGATATCGAGGAAGTCCGAGAAGTCAGTTCGACCGGATACATAGGCAAAAATCCCAAGAATAAGGCCTGCAATAGCTGATGTTCCTGCTGCAAGTCCATCGAGACCGTCGGTTAAGTTTACTGCATTACTTACAGCCGTAATCACAAAAATGACCATCGGGATATAAATGACCCAGCCGAGTGCTTCACCCAATACGGCATAATCAATATTCACATTTTTCAAAAATGGTACCGTAGACAGGGTATTGAATTCCTGAAACTCCGGCCAGAAATAGAGGGTGAGACCCAGTAATAAACCAACGGTAATTTGCCCGGCCACTTTGAGCCTTCCACTTAAGCCTGATTTGTCCTTCTTTACTACTTTAATGTAGTCATCAGCAAAGCCGACGACACCCAGGATGAATGTGACGAGAATAATCATCCAGGTGTAAATACTGTCCATCTTCATCCAAAAAGCTGCCGGGATGAGGATAGCTAACAGGATAATTAGTCCACCCATAGTAGGGGTATGCGCCTTGCCAAGATGCGTGTCCAGCCCAATATCTTCGCGGATCACTTCACGCAACTGCATTTTCTCGAGCCATTCAATAATACGTCGGCCAATCATAACACTAATGAATAAGGCCATGGCTGCAGCAATAGCTGCTCGGGTCGTAATAAATTCAAATGCGCCAAAGCCGGGCGGCTGATAGTTAACTTCTAACCAATGTAGGAGTTCGTATAGCATTAGGTATCCTTGTTTTTAGGATTCGAATTTCTGTTACCTAATGCTGCTCGCGCAATAGCACAGTCGTCAAAATCGTGACGCTTACCTGCAACTTCCTGGTAAGTTTCGTGCCCTTTGCCGGCAATTAAAATCATGGTGCTAGCGTCGGCGTCTTTAATAGCTTGCTTTATAGCTTTTTTTCGATCGGTAATTCGTATAATAGGTTCTGCATTGTCAAATCCTTCCATTATTGCATCGATGATAGCATCGGGGTCTTCGTTTCGTGGATTATCAGAAGTGACGGTAACTTTGTCGCCATACGTTTCAGCGATCCGGGCCATTTTAGGTCGCTTTGTCTTATCCCGATTGCCTCCGCATCCAAAAACGATATGCAGTGTATGCCCCTCAGTTTTGATTTCAGCCAGTGTAGAGGCCACATTCTCCAATGCATCCGGGGTGTGGGCGTAATCTACCAGCACAACGGGGTTTCCATCTTTTTCAGAGCCTTTAACACGTTCGAGTCTGCCTGCAGCTCCGGTAGAAGCTTCCAAGGCATTTTTTACTTCTTCATCTTGGTATCCCATGGATCGACAGATTAAAAAAGCCTGACTCAAGTTGTAAGCGTTGAAGGTGCCCACTAACGGACTTTCAATCATGATTTTTCCAATGCGGACAACCAGTCCATCCATAGTATTTGAAAGCACTTGGCAATCAACTTCAAGAGCTTTATTGAAGCTAAAGTCAATGACGCGGGCAGGACAATCCATCACAATAAAACTGGCATAGTCATCATCCCCGTTAATAACAGCAGTTGAATCGGGAGAAAGGTTATCGAATAATATCTTTTTTGATTTTGCGTATGATTTCAGATCATCGTGATAATCCAAATGATCGTGGCTGAGATTGGTAAATGCGGCAATCTCAAAGCTAATACCATGAACACGTTGTTGGTCAAGTGCATGTGATGAAACTTCCATAACCAAATGTGTTGATCCCGCCTCTACCATTTGAGCCATATCACTGGCTAATTCAATAGGGTCTGAGGTTGTAAGACTACTTTCCCTTTCACGATCACCGATGCGTTTGGCAATTGTTCCCAATAGGGACGGTTTGGCACCCAGATTTTGCAGTGTCTGGTAAACCAGATTGGCAACGGTCGTTTTGCCATTAGTTCCGGTTATACCGATAAGCGTTAACTTATTGGCGGGATTGTCATAAAATTCTTGTGCCAGCGGTCCAATAAGGGAACGCGTATCCGGAACCTCAACAACAGATACTTCATCATCAGAGTAAAACGGATCTTCACAGATGATAACGGAAGCCCCATTGGCTATGGCATCATCAATAAAAGAATGCCCGTCAACCTGGAATCCCTTAATAGCAATAAATACATCCCCTTCTTCAATCTTCCGGGAATCCTGACGGAGCATACCGATGCTGTTTGGCTCCGGTCCGGAGACGTCGATCGGTTTGCAAAGTGATATGAGCTTATCGAATGTCACTCGGTTGATTTATTTGCTGTTAGCGATTCCAGTGGTTTAGCTTTTCCGCGAATGATAACGGTTCGTCCCTGTTTCATCATATCGCCGGGACGGGGGAACTGTCTGTATATTGTTCCCGACCCAATTATTTTGGTTTCAAATCCACGGTTGTTTAGCAATACCATTGCCTTACGCATACTCATACCGCCTACATCGGGAATTAGAGAATATCCGTCGGGTAATTCCTGTATTTCAGCCTCTGCAATGGTGTTAGATAGCGATAATGTTATCTCGTCAGTTGGTGTTAGCTCTGTACCACTTTCAGGTTGTTGTTCTGTAATCCAGTTACCATTTCCCTGTAATTTGTAGGGTAATTGTTGTTCCTGTAATAGGGCTTTTGCATCCTTCTTTGTCAGTCCTTTTAGATCGGGAGCAAAAGCCCAAACCTCATCGTTTTGTTCTTGTTGAAGGATATGTTTTTCGATCTCATTATCCAGGCCGGCAATACGGTTTGCAGTTTCTCTGAAAATAGGCCCCGCAGTAATTCCACCGTATGGGGGATACGTATCAGGATCATCAAGCACAATCAGGCATACGTATTTAGGGTCATCTGCAGGAAATACGCCTACAAACGAAGAGCGATATTCGTTGCGATATCGTCCATCGATATATTTTTGGGCTGTGCCGGTCTTGCCTACAATAGAAAGTCCGTCCACCTGGGCATATTCAGCGGTTCCCGAATCAGAGACAACATCCTTAAAAATGGGATATAACTTATTGATCGTAGATTCTTTGGCAATTTTCCGTACGGGCACCTTGTTTGTTTTCTCAATGACTTCACCTTGACCGCTTGTAATCTTTTCTACTAAATAGGGACGCATCATTGTTCCTTCGTTGGCAAAAGCAGCGTAGGCCTGTGCGATCTGAATAGGGGTGGCCTGTACTTCGTATCCTATTGACATCCAGGGCAAGGTAACCTGACTCCATTCGTATGGTTTCGGAAGGCGCCCGCTTTCTTCGTTAGGAAGATCAATATTTGTGGGGGTGCCAAATCCGAGATTACGCGCATATTGGTAGAAGGCGTCTTTTGACAGCCGCATGGCAATTTGAGCTGTAGCCACGTTTGAAGATTTCTGGATCACCTCTGGGAACGACAGAGTTCCCATGGGTTCATGGTCGCGCATCCACTGACCGTGTATGAGTGTTTTGCCATCTTCAGGAGTTTCAAACTGTTCATCGAACTGTACCTTATCTTGTTCAACGGCTGCTATGGACGTTACAAGTTTAAAAGTAGAGCCGGGCTCGATCATATCCGAGATCGCGAAGTTCCTGCGGTTCGTACTGTTAAGAGAGGCAGGATTGTTGGGATTGAATGTGGGATAATTAGCCATCGCTTTAATGGCTCCTGTTTGGGGATCCATAACAATAGCGGAACCGCTGGTGGATCTGGTTTTGTCAATCCCGGCTTTAAGTTCTTCTTCTAAAATAGCCTGAATATGAGAATCAATAGTGGTGTGTAGGGAATGTCCTTGCTGCGGTTGTTTTCGAGGGGCGCCCAAGTAAGCATAAATGTTTCCATTTCGGTCGCGACGAACTTGCTGTACTCCATCTTCACCACGAAGCTGGTTGTCATATTCTTTTTCAAGCCCCGTCATGCCGTCAAGATCGTGATTTACAAAGCCAAGGGTATGAGCTGCTAATGTCCCAAAGTTGTAATTTCGCTTATATTCCTCTTCCAGAATTACGGCCCTAATTTTAAGCTGACGCAATGCTTCATGTGCTTCGGTATCGATACTTTCATTAAGTACCACATATCGTGACCGATTAGGGGCCTGCTTTATTTTATTCTGGTAGTGCCGTGAAGATTTACCGGTATATTTTGCCAGGGTATCACAGATTTGCACAACTTGCGAATTTGTCAATTCCTCAACTTTAGGATCAATGGCAGCTTTGTAAACAACACTGTTAGTCGCAAGCAGACTGCCGTCTTGATCATAGATATTACCCCGTTGCGCCGGTATGGAGATATAGTCAATAGCTTGTTCGTTCCAGAGGTTACGTAGCTCATCTCCCTCTACAAAATTCACGCGGAAAAGCTGTAGACCTATGGCAACAGGTATTAGTAATACCAAGCCAAAGGCCATAAACATCCGGTTTAATATGGCAGAACGAGTGTTTTTCATCTACTTGTCCACCTCAATTACTTTTTCAGCAGGTCCGCCATTGATGAAGCCTGCTTCCTGAGCATTTTCATAGATTTGGGCGGGCCCAATCATCCGATCATAAATAAGTTTATAGTCGGTATGCATTCGATGAACACGATTATATTCGGCCTCAAGCTGATTAACCTCACGCAACAGTTGCTGAGTAGCAAATACATGATTGAGGTAAAGAATGCCCAGTGCCCCTAATACAATAGCACCAACAATTACTTTCCAGGGCTTCAGCTCGGGAAGGGATAATCCCTTTTTCTTTTTAGCTGATCCATTGGTTCGTTTGTTTTTATTTGTACCATTGATAAGAATACGGTTGGATGAACGAGACGACTTTTTGTTATTAGATCGCCGGTTTTTCTTGACCTTGTCTTTTTTCATCGGAGATTTTATCAGCATATCAACTCACCTCCGGCATTTCTATTTTCTGGGCAACACGCATTTTTGCGCTTCGTGATGCGGGATTTTTTTCTATCTCTTCTTCTGTGGGACGAATAATACCGCCGGAAATTTCTTCAATGGGAGTCAGCGGATTACCATAAAAATCCTTCTCAATTTTGCCCTCATGATTGCCCGCTTTAAAAAATCTCTTGACGATGCGGTCTTCCAGTGAGTGGTAGCTGATGGCAACAATGCGGCCGTCCATTTTAAGTACGTCAAGCGATTGCTCGAGCACCTTGCGGAGCATATCCAGCTCACGGTTAACCTCGATGCGTATTCCTTGAAAAACGCGGGCCACACTTTTTATCTGATATTGACCCTTAACTACGGCCTCCACGGCATTGCGAAGTTCAGTAGTGGTTTCAATGGGACGTCGATCGATAATTTCACTTGCGATTTTACGGCTATTGCGCTCTTCACCATAGTGATAAATAACATCGCGCAGATCTTCGTAGGAGTACTCGTTCACCACCTGGTATGCTGTAATACCGCGGAGGTTGCTCATGCGCATATCGAGCGGTCCCTCTTTTTGGAACGTAAATCCGCGTTCCGCTTCTTTTATCTGATGTGTTGAGAGTCCTAAGTCAAGAAGGATTCCGGCTACCTCTCCATGTAGTTCTGGGGGTAATAGCCTGGAGAGGTAACCGAAATTGCCTTTTATGGAAGAAAATCGTTTGTCGTCGCCTATGCGTGCATTTGCGGCCGCCAGGGCTTCGTCATCCTGATCAATACCGATAAGCTGAGCGTCGTCATTTAGGTGAGATAACAATGTCAGGCTGTGTCCACCACCGCCGAGCGTAGCATCGATATAGATCCCACTGGAATCCGTAATCAAATACTCTACGGATTCTTCCAGCAGTACCGGCTGATGCTCATGATATGTATCATTGTTCGTCATTATGGTTGTCATCGTCACCCATCACGCGCTCAAAAAGTTCTTGGTACGATTCGAAATCAAGGCCGGAGTCAACTTCATCCAGTTTTTCGGGCGACCATATCTCGATACGTTCGCCACTACCGATAAAAATGGCTTTGCCATCTATGCCGGCCCAGTCTGTTAATTGTGAAGGGAGAGGAATGCGATTCTGATTATCGAGGTTCACATCTTCTGCAAAACGCAGGAAATTGCGCTTAACTGTGCGACCCTCTTTAGTAAAGCTGTTGATCTGGGAGAGCTGATTCTCTACTTTCTGCCATTCATCCTCTGGGTACAGATAAAGACAGGGTTCAAGACCTCTTAAAATAGTAAAACGCTCTTGCGCCTGGGGATTGAGGGCTTTACGCAGTTTAGCCGGGAAGCTAACGCGTCCTTTATTATCAACACTATGTTCGTATTGCCCCTTGAAACTTGGCATATGGTCCCCAGAATTAACAGCAAGTATTATCGAATTCGACAAGTGGATTTAGAACTCCCACATTCTCCCACTTCACCCCACAATGTACCCCTAAAGGATGTAATTTGTCAAGCATTTATTGCAGAAAGATTCAGGAGAAAGAAATTCAGTAGAATGGAAATTTAGTATGGGACTATAAAAAGTGCTTTCAGGTATGATATAGGCACTTTTATGGTCCTACGGATATTTTAAATGCTGGAATGTTAAAAATGGGGGAGGTGTGGTAGAGTGTGGTAGGGATTTATAAATGATTTTCCAATAAAAAAGGGCCGATCTTCCGATCGGCCCTCTTGTTTTACAGAGTTGACTACCCCAATAGCCACTCTATCATGTGGTAATTAGCTGTAATGTAGATCGTTAACCTCTTTCTCAACGGGCATTTGCATGTCCTTTGCCCGTAGAATCATTGATGATGTTCATCTTCTCTTGCAACTCTTGGCAAATAGTCTTCAACTCTTGCTTGAGAACTCTCTTATTTTTTTGTTTTTCCATAATATGTATTTCTCTTTAGAAGTTGGATATTAAGGACATTCTTGATTGCGTCTATCACCATGTTATTGAATACAGAGATAAAAAACAGTTATTTTAAAGCAATCTAACCTTGGTTAAAAACTCTTATAAAATGTTGATTAATATAGGATTAACTGATCCGCAGTCTTAAGGATATCACTTAGCACGCCTGCTGCCGTTACTTCTTTCCCGGCCCCCGGTCCCTGTATCACCAAGGGTGTTTGATTATAATACTCAGAATAAACTTGTATGAGGTTATCGGTTCCCTTGAGTTGACCAAGGGGAGAATCTATTGGAACAGATTCTATCCCAATCGTAATCTTACCGTCTTGTAGCTTGCCGGTATATCGTAGAGTTTCGTACCGATCCTTTGCTGTTTGGATGCGTTGTCTCCATTCACTGTCATAATCCGATAACTTTTCTAAAAAGGTTTTCCCGTCAACGTGTTTCAACTCTTTTGGAATTAATGATTCCACCTGCAGTTCTTTTCGTTCAATGTTGAGGCCCAGCGTCCGGGCAAGTGTTAAGAATTTGCGAGCCACATCTTCTCCGGAAAGGTCATCACGTGGATCGGGTTCGGCATAGCCTTTTTTTCGGGCATCAATAATGGCTTTGCTGAACGGAATCCCTTGTTCAAGCTGATTGAATAGGTAGGTCATGGTTCCGGAAACAACACCTGAAATTTCAGAGATTTGATCGCCTGTGGATTGCATGTTATTTATTGTAGAAATAACCGGCAATCCTGCCCCGACCGTTGTTTCATATTCAAATGAGGTGTTGTGTTTTTTAGTCAGGGTTTCCAACTGGTCAAAAAATGATTGTTCAAAGGTATTGGCCAATTTGCTGGGCGTAACAATATGGATTCCATTGGCAAATAGTTTTGGGTATAGTCGGGCCACTTCTTCACTGCCGGTGGCGTCCACAAAAATTATATTTCGCTGGTGGGCTTTTGTGAGTTTGTCCGACAGGGTATCCCATTTCGTTTGTTTTGCATCGTTCCAATTAAGCGCTTTATCCAGCTCAATACCCTCTGTATTCCACAGCATTTTTCGACTGTTGCAGATACCGATCAATCTAAGTTGAAAATCAGAGGCCTCCAGTTTTTTTAGTTGATCCAGGAGTGTTTTTCCAACCGCCCCGGTGCCCGCTACAAAAAGGTTGACGATAGGTTTTGTTTTAGAAATAATATTATTGATCAAATGGCCGGCCTGACGGGCCTCTTCTTCGGGCAGCAAAAAGGAGATAAATCGATCATCTTTGTTCCGTTCGATGTTTAACGGATGGATGTCATTTTTATCAAGCAGGGAAATAATCTGTCCCGACAACGTTTCACTCTCGTTAAAACGATTACTAAATTTTTTAAGCTTATAGAGGTTGTCGTCAAGGGTAAAGAGTGTATTTTGATTAGCTGCCCATGTGGAGAGCTGTTCTTTGATTTCCTCAAAAAATGATTGTTTGAGCAAAAAACGAGCTGCTTCAAATTCTGATTGTTGAGTAAACGCTATGGGCTTGGCATCCGGTTTGTTTGTACTCCATTCATGCAGCTTTACAAACAAATCGTAAGCATAGGTTTGGTCAATTTGCAGTCTTACAAACGGACCGGTGATAGTGATCGTTTTGAGGGAGCCGTTGGTGTTAAAGTCGGATGTAATGAGTGTGCCGGGATGTTGGGGATTGTAGCTGTTTTTTACTAACACGGTCGTTTTTTTGTTTTGGATGGGTTGAATTGTTTTGGGATGGATAACGCGTGCACCATGTGATGAGAGTTCGGTGATATCACCGAAGCTGAGCCGTTCGATAGATTCTGAATCGGGTACCCAGCGCGGGTCGGCCGTAAGCACACCGTCCACATCAGTCCAAATTTCAAGGTGATCTGCATCCAGCGCATCGGCAATAAGTGCGGCCGAGTAATCGGAGCCTGATCGCCCGAGCGTTGTAACTTGCTGTTGATCGTTGGAGCCGATAAAACCGGTAATTACAGGTACCGACTTTGACTGGAAAAGATATTTTTGAATCAGTTTGCGGGTGGCATCTCGTTGCACTTGTGCTTTGCCGAAGGTGGAATCAGTTTTAATAAAATAGGAGGCCTCGTATGAAACCGAATCAATATTTTGTTCCGAGAGAGCAGCAGCAAAAATTAGTGCTGAGGCTCGTTCACCAATCGATAAAATCTGATCTTTCCATGCATTAAAATTTTTATTCCGAGAATTTTCGTTCTCAAGAGTCATTCTTAGCTCACCGAATAGATCTTGCAGGTCACCACGCCTTGGATGTCCCGGAGAGGCCAACTCGTCAAAAATACGACGGTGTTGATTCTCAAGATCATTTAGAATCCGGTAAGATACATGGTTATTTGTTGGGTAACGGTCGGCCAGTTCAATCAGCTTGTCAGTAACTCCGCCAATAGCTGAAACGACTACAACAGGTTTTACTTTCTGAATTCGCTCCTTTACGATGTTGACTGATTGACGGATCAGTGTTGAGTTTTGTAATGAAGAACCGCCGAACTTAAGGGTATGTGTTTTTGTGTATGACATTTTGATTTAAACCGCTTGTTCTGATAGTTCTGATTGTAGTGATTGTACAATAGGATTAAGTTGCCCGAATTCGATTAAAAAGGCGTCGTGCCCATGTGGAGAAGAAATTTCTTCGTAACGTCCGTTTGGCAGTAGCTTTGCCAATTCTTGGCATTCTTCTGCGGGATAAAGCATATCGCTGTCGATACCGACAACGACAATCGGAATAGTTAATGCTGCAAGTATTTCTTGGATTCGCGGGCGACTTCGCCTGATATCGTGGGAATCCATCGCCTGGGTCAGGCGTACGTAGGAGACCGCATCGAACCGATCTACAAGTTTTTCGCCTTGATAATTGAGGTACGATTCCACTTCGTATTGGGATTGACCGTTCTGTAATCGACGCCCAAACTTTTTGTCAAAATCGGAGGGATGCCGATAGCTGTTCATGGCGATCATACGAGCAAGTGCCAATCCCTTTTTGGGGGGATTCTTTTCGGAATAGAATCCTCCATCCCAATTGGGATCATTATAAATAGCTTGCCGCTGGGTATGACTAATACCAATTGCCCAAGGACGGTGCTTTTCGCCCATTCCCAAAAGAACAGCTGATTGCGGGCGGTCATCCGTGATGGACCATTCCAGTGCTTGCATTCCGCCCATTGATCCCCCGATAACGAGTTCTATTCCGTTGATATTGAGCTTGTCCAGAAGATGCTGTTGGATACGCACGATATCGCGGATAGTGACTATGGGAAAGTCGGCCCGGTATCGTTCTCCGGTGTTGGGATTGACGGACGTGGGACCACTTGATCCGTAGCAACTGCCCAACACATTGGGGCAAATAATAAAATACTCCGTGGGATCAAGGGCTTTATCTGCGCCGAATATTCCTTCAAACCACTGGTCAGCCGATGTATTTCCAGTAAGAGCATGGCAGACCAGAATAACATTGTCACGTTCGGCATTTAACTCTCCCCACGTTTGATATGCTATGGTCGGGTCAGGAACTGTTGCACCTCCCTCGGTAACAAAAGGTTTTTCAAAAGTATGTGATTGTTTATTGCTCATAATAAAAATGTCATCCTGATATTGTTTAATAACCCATCGGATGGCTGAATGTGCCATCCGATGGATTATTATTTATGCGGGTTGTTTGATTTTACTAAATGCGATTTTGAAGTCTTCTTTAATATCATCGATATGCTCTATGCCTACCGAAACACGAATTAAGTCCGGTTCTACGCCGCTGGAGGCTTGTTCCTCTTCGCTTAGCTGCTGATGAGTGGTTGATGCCGGGTGGATAACCAGTGTTTTGGCATCACCAACATTAGCCAGGTGACTGGCTACTTCAACGTTTTCAATGAAGGTTCGGGCAGAATCAAACCCGCCTTTGACACCGAAGGTCAGAACGGCCCCAAACTTTCCTTTATTTAGATATTTTTGGGCGCGTTCGTGATAAGGATGATCTTCGAGTCCGGTGTAGTTTACCCAGTCTACGACATCTTGCTCACGGAGCCACTTGGCCAATGTAAGCGCATTTTCGCAGTGACGTTCGGTGCGCAGTGACAGAGTTTCGAGTCCTTGAAGGAGTAGGAAGCTGTTAAATGGTGATGGTGCGGATCCGAAATCACGGAGGGCCTCAACACGTGCTCGAATAGCAAAAGCGATATTGCCGAAGGGACCATCGGGACCAAACGTTTCCCAGAAATTAAGTCCGTGATAAGCGGGAGAAGGTTCCGTAAAGACCGGGAAATTGCCATTACCCCAATTAAAGTTTCCGGCATCTACAATAACGCCCCCAATGCTGGTACCATGTCCGCCAATCCATTTGGTAGCCGACTCGGTAACAATATTGGCACCGTAATCTATGGGTCGAGCGATAGATCCGGCAGCGCCAAATGTATTATCAACAATTAATGGAATGCCGTATTTTTCAGCCAGGGCAGACAGTCCTTCAAAATCTGGTACATTGCCGCGGGGGTTACCGATAGACTCGACGTAGATCGCCTTGGTATTCTCATCGATTTCAGCTTCATAGCTTTCTACTTTATCATCTTCCACGAAGTTTACATCGATACCCAGTCGGGGTAGGGTAACTTTAAATTGATTATAGGTCCCCCCGTAAAGGAAGCTGGTTGAAACGATGTTATCACCGGCCTGCGCAATAGTTGCGATGGTCATAAATTGGGCCGACTGTCCTGAAGCTGTGGCTACAGCTGCAGCACCTCCCTCCAATGCGGCAATGCGTTTTTCAAAAACATCGCTGGTGGGATTCATAATCCGGGTATAAATATTACCGAATTCTTTTAGACCAAATAGATCAGCTGCGTGATCGGTATCATCGAATTCGTACGAAGTGGTTTGATAAATGGGGACGGCGCGTGATCCGGTAGTAGGATCGGGTTCCTGTCCGGCATGAAGTTGTAGTGTTTCGTATTTTAAATTGCGTTCTTCTTTTCCGTTAGTACTCATGGTGTTAGTATTTATGGTTATGTGATTTTGTAATTAACATCCTATTTCAAACAAAAAAGCCTCTTCCAAGATCCTGCACCGGTCGGGTAAAGATCTCAGAAGAGGCTTGTACATACTCACCATGAGTATGGGCCTGTTCCCTCATCTTTCCCCGGATAACCGGAGCAGGAAGTGGCACCTTTTCCCCGCACGGTGAGGTGCGGGACGGTTGCCAAAGCGTCTTCGGGCCTGATCCCTCAGCTTTTCTGGATAAGAGTGCTCACTAAATCAAAAGAACAATCGTATAGAAACTAAAAAAGCCCTTCGGGATCGACCGAAGGGCTTTGAATCTGTTTCACAAGGGTAAAACGAATCAGTCCTCCGGTTGCAGGTGCGGCATACACATGCACATACAACAGAGGCAGAAAATATGTTTTTGTATTCGTTTCATGTCTTGGCTTCTTAATTTCAAATCAAACATAATCGATTATCTGTTACGATACAAGTATCAATTTATCGGGATGACAACGAATCTGTTTTTACGTAAAAATTCTTGTCGATTTTAAAACTGTCAGTATCTGAAAGTGATAGATTACTTCGCTTCCACCTATCCGACGAGGGATAGATAAATGCATAGCTCCCATCAGTTAAAGTGACCTTCAAGGGCATATCAAAATGATCGATATCGGCTTCCCACCGATAAAATAAAACATCATTTTTAATATAATATTGGAAGGTTGGGATATCAGCATAATGCGCATATTGATCAAAAACGTCGTCCAGATCGTTTCCGGATTGTTCGATAATATAGCGTTCAATCTGACCGGCGGTTACTATTTGGTGGCGAAATTCTTTTTGGATGCCGCGCAGAATGCTTTTCCAGGTAGCGTCATTATCTACAATCTGACGAATCATGTGCAGCATATTGTGTCCCTTGTAATACATATCTCCGGACCCTTCATTATTTAAGCCATACTTACCGGTCATGGGATTTTTATTTTCAATACGATCCCGTAATCCCCGACTGTATTCGGCGGCTGCTTCTTTTCCAAACCGGCATTCGGTATAAATGGACTCCGCATAGCTGGTAAAGCCTTCGTGTATCCACATGTCGGCCACATCATTGGTGGTGATATTGTTGCCCCACCACTCGTGGGCTGCTTCGTGAATAATGATGAAATCCCATTTTAGTCCCCATCCGGTTCCGGAAAGGTCCGTTCCTTTATATCCATTTTTATACTTGTTGCCATAGGCCACGGCACTCTGGTGTTCCATTCCCAAGTGAGGTGTTTCGACTAATTTAAAGCTGTCCTCATAAAATGGATAAGGCCCAAACCATTCTTCAAAGCACTGCATCATCTGCTTGACCTGCTGAAATTGTTCTTTTGCTTTTTCGAGGTTGTGCTCCAATACCCAGTAGCTCAGATCCAGTGTGCCACCTTTGCCATTATACGTATCTTTGAAATTCACATAGTTGCCGGCATTCACGGCTATGTTATAATTGTTTATGGGATTTGATACGAACCAGCTCCAGGTGGTCATGCCGTTATCATGGCGGGTAGTGTCACGAAGACGTCCGTTTGAGACATTCTTAATTTCGTTGGGCACCGTAATATTGATGCTCATGCTGTCGGGCTCTGCGGACTGGTGATCTTTGTTGGGCCACCAGACGCTGGCACCCAATCCCTGGTTGGCTGTTGCTATCCAGGGATTTCCAAGTGAATCCTGTGCCCAGACAAATCCCCCGTCCCAGGGTGCATTTTCGGCTACTTTAGGCATGCCTTGGTAATAAACCGAGAGGGTATAAAGGGAATCTTTTTTGAGGTTATCGGGCATATCCACCATATACGCATAACTATTTTTAACCCGGTTATAATCAAGGGACTTCCCGTTTTGTGTTATTTGATCAATGATGAGCGGGTCTTGTAAGTCAACCTGCATTTGTGTGGGCTCTTGGGTAACGCGGTAGGTGATATTGTTATAGCCGGTAATGGAAGAATCCTGCGGCTGAATAGTGACATGTAAATCGTAATAAACAACATCCCACCAGCCGCGTTCAGCTGTAATTGAGCCGCGCAGAGAATCTTTTTTGGTAGCGAGAACGCCGGAATCTTGAGCGAGTGCCGGAGAAGAAAGAGATAGGGTTAAGACGGTAAAAAATAGAGTTAAGATTGTTGAAAAGTTTGCCATGGTAGTAGATGTTATATCAACGGCTATTTGAGTTGGCATTTTAGGTATTGATCAATACCCGTAATGTCGCACGCGACTCGGATCTTCACGCCATTTTTCACGGACCTTAACGTGAAGATCCAAGTACACTTTTTTCCCTACAAAATCCTCGATAACCTCCCGGGCATTCTTTCCCAGTTTTTTGATGGCCTTACCGCCTTTCCCGATTAATATTCCTTTTTGCGAATTGCGATTTACGATAATGTCCGCGCTAATGTAGTCCAGGTCGTCACGTTCATCATACTGGACGATATCAATAGTGGAGGAGTACGGAATTTCCTGGTGGTAAAGCAAGAACAACTGCTCACGAACCATCTCGGCCACAAAGAATCGCACCGGCTGCTCGCTTAGCATATCTTTGGGATAAAAGGGCGGTCCCGGTTTAATATGGTCCTTAATATTATCCATGAGGTTTTGCAGCCCCTTCCCATTTAGGGCCGAGACAAAAAATGTATCGTCAAAATCGAAGTCATCTTGGAGTTTACGGGCGACTCCCTCAGCCTCCTGGTCAGTAACCTTATCAATCTTATTAATGATCAGGAATATCTGTTTGTTTTTCATGGAGGAGAACATCTTGTAAATACGCCCCGGGATGTTATGATCTTTTACGTCCACAATAAGCAGCAGGATATCGGCATCAGTCCGGGCTCGATCTACTGTTTTCATCATCGCCTTTTGAAGCTCGTATTTGGGGTCAATGACCCCGGGCGTATCCAGAAAGATAATTTGCATATCCTCTTCGGAGTGAATCCCAATAATTTGATGACGGGTGGTCTGAGGTTTATGAGTGGTAATTGAAATTTTGTTTCCCAGAAGACGGTTCATCAAGGTAGACTTGCCGGCGTTGGGTTTGCCTAAGATGGCAACATATCCCGAACGATGATCTTTAGTATTTTCCATATAGTAATAAGTATTGGGAGGTTTTAGCTCCGAAAATTAATACAGTTAGTTAGCATTATTCATAATGAGCACGAATTTTTTTACCGTTTCATCAAGGCCATCAAATAAGGCAGATGAAACTAAGGCGTGCCCAATGCTGATATCATTCAAATGTGGGACTGTTTCTACCAAGGGTTGTAGGTTGTCAAGATTTAGACCGTGTCCGGCGTTGACCTTCATACCCAGTTTGTGAGCCAGTTTCGCTCCATCATGCAAGCGTTTTAGCTCATTTTGTTTGTCCGCATCATTGGATGCATTTGCATAGGTTCCGGTATGTAGCTCTATAGCATCGGTGCCCAGCTCAGCAGCCAGTTCAATATCTTTTTCGTTGGGATCAATAAAGAGGCTGATTGCAATGTCGGTATCCGTATAAGCTGGAAATACCCGATTGTGAAAATCATCAAAAACCGTTTCCATATCGAGTCCGCCCTCAGTGGTAAGTTCCTCACGGCTTTCGGGAACAAGGGTCACCAGTTCCGGATTTACATCCTTGCTGATCTTCAGCATTTCGTCGGTGGCGGCCATCTCAAAATCAAGGTCGCCTTTGACGGTCTCTTTTAATCGATACACATCTTCGGTCTGAATATGACGGCGATCTTTACGCAGATGAAAGACGATGCCTGAGGCTCCGGCTTCTTCGCACACTTTTGCTGCTTCAACAGGATCGGGATATCCTTCCCCGCGCGCATTGCGGAGGGTGGCAACATGATCAATATTTACCAGAAGTTGCATCGTAATAAAAACACTTAATTTAAGGTTGTCTTTAAACCCTTAAATATAGATCATTTAAAGGAGATTGTAAGTTCAAAATTTAGAGCCGGCAGGAAATGCATATTCGAAGCGTTTTAATAATTGTTATGATCGGCGGATTGGCCATGAGTTGTGGAGTAGTTCCGCGATCATCATATCCGACAGGCGGTACCGTAGCAGACAATAATCCTGCTCAAGCAGGGGAGAGGGATCCTTCGTCATCTGCTGCAGATGATACGGCTTCATCAGATCAGGAGTCCTCGGCTTCAAACAGGACTATGGTGGTATCATCATTAAACGAGGCCAAAGCTTCATTGATGCAGGCATACCGTGATTGGAAAGGAACACCGTATGTGCTCGGAGGGGCATCACAAGCAGGCGTAGATTGTTCACGCTTGGTAAATGTTATTTTTGACGACTATTTTGGTATCGACCTGCCAACCAATACGCGCGAACAGTTGAATGTGGGAAACGGTATACGCCGGGCTGCGGTACGAACCGGTGATCTGGTATTTTTCAGAACCGGTCGTAAAACCCTGCATGTAGGCATTGCCGTTAATAGCGGTGAGTTTTTACATGCCTCCACTTCGAACGGCGTAATGATAAGTAAGCTCGGTAAAAGTTATTGGCGAAATCGATTTTTAGCAGCCCGACGCGTACTATAAATCGTACAGTTAATTATAGGACAGCTGTATCAACATTGCCCTTCGGATTTTCTCCGTACTGGTTTGTTCCGGGTTGACTGTCTTGAACCAAAAAGACGAGCATTACAATGAATCCGATTACGGGAATAAAGTTAATAAGAATCCACCACCCGGACCGATTCGTATCATGTAATCTTCTAACGGTGACGGCAAGACTTGGAATAAGAACGCCTAAACCGTAAAGGGCTAATATCCCCGAAAGGAAAAGTCCTAAAGTAGATTCAGGATTCATTCCTGCAACCATAAAGGTAAGGGCTTGTAATGCCATCGTGATTAAAAAGTTGACCAACGTAAACATCCAGTACTCTTTGCGGCGGGCGCGCCCTTCAAAATCGGTGTACTGTTGCAATACTTTGATGTACCAGTTCATATGCTCTCCTCTTTTATTTTTGATTATATATTATTGGTATCCCGATATAATTATTATCCAATAATGTAAGAAAAGATTAAAAGTGCAAGTTAAGGAGCATGCAAACGGAGCGTATGGTTTGTAATTTTATGCCGTATAAAAAATGAATCATTCAAAATGAGCCCATGGTATTTATTCTGCTGGCAATAGTACTAGGTTTAGCTCTCTTGGTATGGATATGGAAAGTACCCATTCAAAAAACAGTAGGCGCAATGAAAAAGAATGGCAGCAGTGCTGTTGAAGCTTATAGCGTTATAATATTACTCCTATTAATGATGGCTGGCACGGTATATATGATAGCTCAAGTTATTTAACCCTTAAAAAGGCACGTCGTGATCCATATCGGACATATCAATGACGTTTTCATCGGGATTATTTTCTTGTGAGCCGGCTTCGTCGCCGCGCTCCACTTTCCATGCCTTCACATCGGTGTACCAGTTTCCTTTGTATTCCCGGCTCTGGATATCAACGTATACTGTTACTTCTTCTCCCTCTTGCACATTAAATTGATCAATTTTGTCGCCCCACTGTGTGATACAAATTTTCTTAGGATATTTGCCGGGGGTCTCAAGGATAAAATCTTGTTTCTTCCACGGACCATTTTTACCCTGTCCGGATTGTTCCTCCAGAATTTCGACTACTTCCCCTTTTACTTTCAGCTCTTCCATGATAACTCGTCACACATTAATTTTTCGTATTTGATAGATGAGGATAGGGATGACTGTCGATTATATCAATATTAATATGACTTATTTATTGGGTGACTTAGCAGCGAAGCTCATGGCCGGATAGTCAGCCATGGAATAGCTGATATTGGCGTTCTTATTGATGTCGATGACCTTCACCGTTGTTTTACCGCCATTTATAAGGTCTTCATTAAGCATCTCCATGATCATTCCCTGGGGATAGTCTTCAGGGATTTTACCCTTCAACTGTTTAACGTTGGCATTGGCTTGAAAAATATTATTCATTCCGAATTCAGCATCACGGCTGACCCATACTTCAATAATTTCATTGTTGGTTTCCGATCTGTAACCATCGCAGTCATATCCCAGAATATTTTTACTCCCTATTTTTTTATAATTCTGCCATTCATCTACTTCTTCCCAGTCGATATCATTCTGATATAGCGAATCAGACTTTGTGGATTCAATTTGTTGCTGCCAGTCATAAGCAAAGGAAAACTTGTCATTTTCATTGCTCATGAGCATCAGCATGGCGGCATTCTTGAAATCGTAAATAATAAAAAGGTCGCCTTCGTCCTTTTTCATTTCTTCAGATTCGAATCGGGTGCCGGTATACATCGCATCTTTGGGAAAATGCATAGCCATGATGATCGGTGGTTCGGCCTCTCCATTCTTCCCAACCGATTGTATTTCCATAGTGGTTACGATGTTAAAGTGGTAGGCATTCTCTGTTTTGACATTACTGCCCATTGTAAACGGGAGTCGCTTGCCGCTGCTGTCAGAGGAGATATCTCCAAATATAGAATCCCAAGAGCGTTCAACAGCGTGTTGGGCAGCGCGTTCTACTTCTTCGGTAAGTTTATCTTCGGCCTTTTGCTCGGCAGCTTGTTTTGCTTTTTTCTTGAGCCGGTTTAGGAGTTGGGCTTCAGCATTAATACTAAAAATGCCTGATAAAAAAATAGCTGTCAAAATTGATATGGCGTATTTCATGTCTCTCTTGTCCTCAGTATAGTTTCATTGATGAATTTTTAATTTACATAAAAAAATAATTATAACACCGTTAATTATAGTTTAGCAGTGATAAATTAGTTCCCGTAAAAAGTAGTGTGAAAAAGAAAATTAGTAAGAATGCTGATTTTTGGAAGGGTGATTTATTACCTTAAAATGTAGGTCGCTAATTGTTGATGATTAGCAATAAGTTATCCAAAAGAGTAAGATCAAATACAATGGATTCCCGGCTAATAACATTTTTGCAAAAGACAAGTGCTTATCCCCATCATCCGGAAACGGTTGAGCATGTACAGACACATATCTCGCATGTATTTTTAGCACCTCCATATGTCTACAAATTTAAGAAGTCGGTAGATTTTGGCTTTTTAGATTACAGCTCCGTTGACAAACGAAAGAAATACTGTCACCGCGAAGTTGAACTGAACCGCAGACTCACGGATGATATTTACCTGGGGGTTGTATCAGTAATAGAAGAGGATGGTAGGTATCAAATCTCAGAAGATTTAAACACTGATGCCGTAGTAGAATACGCGGTAAAGATGAAGAAGTTGCCCGAAGAATACTTTTTGCACAGCTATCTGGAAAACGGCACACTCAAAAAATCACACCTTGACCGTGTAGCGGATAAGCTGGCTGACTTCTATAATAATCAGGAGCCGGATAAACAGATTTTGCAGTATGGGGAAATTGAGCGTATTAAGGTGAATACTGATGAAAACTTTGATCAGACCAAAGTCTTTGTCGGCGAAACGATTGATGACAACATGTATCGGGCGATACAGTATTTCAACAATCAATATTTTGAGCGTCGCAGTGAGCTTTTTGAACGCAGAGTTGCTCAAAAGCGTATTGTTGACGGTCACGGTGATCTACACCTGGAGCATATTCATATTACTCCCGATAACGTACAGATTTATGACTGCATTGAGTTTAACGACCGGTTCCGTTATGGGGATTTAGCAGTAGATTTGGCGTTTTTTGCCATGGATCTGGACTTCAACAATTGTTGGAAGGAAGAACGCTATTTTATTGATCAAATGGCCCAAAAGCTGGACGATCACGACCTGTTGGAGATCATTGACTTTTACAAGTGTTACCGCGCCTATGTAAAGGGAAAAGTCAAAAGTCTGCAAAGTACAGAAGAGGAGGTGCCGCAGGCGGACCGTAAGAAAGCTGCCCAAACAGCCTCCCGGTATTTCGATCTGTCCCTTCGATATGCTTTACTGGGATCCAAGCCTATCGTGTTGTTATTTATGGGGGGCGTAGGGACAGGGAAGACGACGCTGGCCAAGCATTTTGAGCAGAAGTTAAATATTGATCGCTTTTCATCTGATCGCATCCGAAAGTCTATGGCCGGAGTTCCACTGCAGAAACGAACGCCGGACAAAGAAAGGGACCAGTTATATACCCGATCAATGTCGGAGCAAACCTACCAGGCACTTGCCGAGAAGATGGAAGCGTGTATTAAAAAGGGACAAAGTGTGATTCTGGATGCAACTTTTAGCAACAGGAGGTCCCGCGAAAAGCTGGTGCAGCGATTTCGAGAGAAAGGTGTTGACTATCTTTTTGTGGAGGCCAATGCTCCTGAAGAGGTGGTAAAATCACGTTTGAAGCAGCGCGACCAAGACGATGAGGTGGTATCGGATGCCCGCTTGGAAGATTTTGAAGTGCTCAAAAATCGATACCATCCGCCAAGCGAAATTGGAGATGATAATCTTATTTCTGTACAGACCGATCAGCCCGTAGAGCAGACGATCAGGAGCTTGTATATTGAGCTCTCAGATCGGAATATTGACGGAAGTAGCCGTTAATTTCTGCTGTAGTATATCTGCTGGTGGGGAAATTCTTTGGCCAATTTAACCAACTTATTCCATCCATCTTTGACGGGACTGTTCTTTCCACCTGCATTTTCGACCTGGGTACCGCTGGCCAGGGTACCTGTTATGTGGAGAGCTGAATCTTTCATTGTGGCATTTACCTTCATTGAGTAGCTTCCGAAAAGTCTCAGGATGGTTGGGTCAAATTTTTTGTGCCGCGTTTCGAGTGTAAGCGGTTGTTCATTAGACCGTATTACGGTAAATCCTTGATTCCCCAAATGGGTTTCAAAATTCTCATAGGCTTGGGAGGGGGCTTCGTTAAATGTAAGGATAATGGTATCAGCCTTTTTCATCATACTTGATGAAGGCTCGACGGGGGGGAGCGTAGAGGCGCAAGAAATGATAGTAATGGCGATTAGGATAATACCTATTACACGCATAGTTAAACGATATCTTGTGAAAAGTGAATTTTAATGTACGATAAATTCAGAAATGTATAAAAATGGTTTTGTGATCAGGTAGACAAGGATGGCAATAACAGATTATAACAAGATATTACAGCTTGTATCTTCAAAATCCCGGTTAGATATTTTGTGATGTGATCGGAGTTGTCTTTGGTTACATTATATGGCACATATAAATAATAAGATGAATGCTCGGATTCAGATAATTACAGCAGAATGATTCCGAAAATATCTCGCATAATTTTGCTTTTGGGGGTACTTACTAAGATGATATTTTTTTTGATAGAAGCAACCCCTTGGGTAGAATATCAGTTTACAGTAAGTTCTTTCATCTCTGATATTTTAATGCTGTGCTTGATCATAAGTCCCTATGCAGTTTTAGGACTGCTAAGCTATAGGATAGATGACAAAGGGTTAAAAGCCTGGCTGGTGTTGATTATTGCCATTCTTTTGGTAGCTACTTCATTAATGGTGTATGTGAAAACCTTCTATTTTACGCCGGATATTCCACAAAATGCACAGGCGGGAGTGGCCATAGTGCTTCTGCCTTTCGTACAGATATTGGGCGGTGGGTTTTTAGGAGGTCTAGTCTTAATAGCTGATTATTTGTGTGGCAAGTATGTCAAATAAGTTTGGAAAACTAACTGTATGATGGGTTGAAAGAGTAGTATTCATTGCGGGTGACCCTCGTAATAGAGAAATTGCCGACTTAGTACGGAGCTATCATGGCTCACTATCCGGCGAACATGGCGACGGACGGGCCTGTGTTCCATACATTGAAAAGGTGCTTGGTTCACAGATGATGTTGCTACTCAAAAAGGTCAAGCAGTCATTTAAAGAAGGAATTAAGCAGTCGGATAAGGATAAAACAAATAAAGATGATTGATAAGTATTTTTGGTTGCACCCATTTTTCACCTAAAATAGTAAAACCCTGCAAGTCAATGACTTACAGGGTTTTGAGTGCCCAAGATAGGACTCGAACATATTCTTTCGCCTGCATACATGAAGTGCAAAAACCACGTTTAAAAGATAAAAATGCATTTTTGTGTAAAATTTATAGCCCATTATTATGGGTATTTACATATTTTGTTTGTACTTTTTGATGTACCAAATGAAAAGTACAAACAGATAATTAATTCCATGAGTTTTACATTCGGTTTTACGCAGCTTAAAAGAAAGAAAAAGGATGATGGGACGATACCAATTTATTTGCGTGTTACTATAGATCGGAAATCCCGATATAAAAGTACTGGTATTGACGTTAAGCCAGATCAATTCTATCAGCCTAAAAAGTCACGTCACAGAGAGGTCCGGAAAACTTGTGATAATTACAGGACCATTAATATCCAATTGAGCAGAATATATAACAAGGTGGAGCAAAGGCGAATGGAATTAATCAAACGTGATGAAAAGCCGACGTTTGAAAGTATTTTAGAACTGTTTGAAGATAAAAAAACAGGAAATTTAATTAGCTATGCGAAGGAATATCGAAAAAAATTAAAGGAAGACGACCGCTACTGGTCGCATCGCAAGATGGGAGTGGTGATTAATAACCTTGAGCGATATTTAGGAGATCGAAATGTTAATCTATCTGATGTTGATGCGGACTTTCTTTCCGATTTCCAAAGATTTTTGTTGACTGAGGGAGGGCCAGAGAAAAAAGATGGATCACGTGAAGGTAATAGTCCCAATACCGTTCGGAGAAAGTTGCAACGCATAAAAGGTATGTTTAATCAAGCTAAACAATCGAAAAAAAATAAGCATGATCCTTTTGATTTTTTTGAGAAAGTAAAACCGGAAGAGGTCGAAAAGGTAAAGTTAAGCCCTAAACAAATTGATGATATTAAGGCCCTTGATCTAGAGAAAGGTTCTAAGCTTTGGCATACCAGGAACTATTTTATGTACTCTTTTTATAATGCTGGGATACGGTTTGGGGATTTATGTTGTCTTACCTGGAGTAATTTAATTGATGGTCGTCTAAAATATCGCATGAATAAGACCAACTCCTTGAAGAGCATTAAGCAACAGCAACCGATGCTGGAAATCCTAAATCATTATAAAACAAACGATACTACCCCTTCTGATTATATTTTTCCGCTCTTAGAACGTAAATATGAGGATGGTGATACTCTACGGCGAGAAATTAGTAGTAAAAATGTAATTGTGAACCGTAATCTTAAAAAATTGGCAAGTAAGGCTGGTATAAGCGTAAATGTGAGTTTTCACATTGCCCGTCACTCATTTGCCAATTATGCTCTAAAAAAAGAGCTTGATTTATATTCAATTAGTAAAGCACTCGGCCATTCTAATCTGAAGATTACTGAGCAGTATTTGAAAAGCTTCGATGAAGAAAAGCTTGATGAGGATATGCAAGGAATTTTTAATTAAATCATGTCCAAGCTGGAAATCTGTTCAAATATACTTAGCGTGCGTAAATAAGAAGAGCGATCCCGAGAGTAATCAAAAACGGTTAATAATACCGTTTATCACCAAGTCAGGGAAAGTTATAACCTGTGAGGTAGGGGCTTATTCTCGTTACGATAAGAAAAATAATGAGATCGTCGGTTTTATTGGTATTTGATTATATGCGTAGGGGTAGGCACCAATCTGAGTAGATGAATAGAAACACCACAACATCTGTTATGTAATAAAAATCCAACTATTGCTCAAGTACTACTGCGAGTAGGTGAGAGGAGGAAATTATTTTTCAAGAGAAAATAAAAAGGGCCCAATTTGATAATCGGGCCCTTTACGTAATGTACTCATAGATAGTTTTTAGCTATCTTCTTCTGAATCATCTTCATTTGTATTCTGATCATCATCCTCACGTTCGCTTACAGTATTATCTGCAGCATTTTTGGTCGCTATCTCGTCAAGCTTATTACGAGCTTTGCTCAGATTAGCCTTTTCACTTTTAATCATTTGCTCAAGCTCAGAAAGCTGTAGTTTTGCTTTTTCAATCTGTTGTCTTTTTTGTCGTTTTTCTTCTTTGGTTAACTCCTCTGTTTCCAGTCTTTTTTCGGCTTGTTCTATTCGTTCTTCAGCTTGTTCAGCTGCTACTTCCGCTGAATCTACATTTTGATCCAACTGTTCGATATCATTTTTGAGCTTTTTTGCAGCCGCTGCTCGTGCTTGTCCGAACTCACGACCTGTAATATCACCTTTGTTCTTACCATAAGCATTCCCCTGGCCCTTTTTGTTTTTTTGGCCCTTGGCTTTCTGGCGTAAGGAATCCGCTTTGCCTTGCCGGGTCTTGAGGCTGTCGGCAGCACGCTCTGCTTTTTGCTCCACCTTCTCTGATTGTTCTTTGTTTCCTTTATTACCCTTATTTCCTTTCTTGTTTTGGGCTATACTAACACTTGCTGCAATGAATAGCAGCAGAATTGTAGCTATTGTTATTTCTGATAGTCGTTTCATAATGAAATTATGTAATATCCTGTTACGATTAATTATTCAGATTGTCTAAGGTCTCCTGCAAATCATTTACCTTTTTCTCCACGGAGTCACTAGCGGACGAAAGTTCATTTGATAGTGAGTCGGATTCCTTTACCAATTGTGTCTCAATGTTATTGTCTGTCTTCTTTTCTTGATCGGGACTTCCACATGCTGTGATGAGAAGAAAAGATAGGAGGATAAACCCTAATTTGATCTTGATCATAATACCCCATGTTTATAATTGTGAATGTAATTGTTAAATATGATTCACAACTCTTTGTTCCAATACTTTTTAAAAGGGAAGTATAATTTGTTACAGTTCGATACAGCGATGGCCGATTATCATGAGATAGGGGAATTAACTTAATTTTTGCTGGTACAAGGATGTTGGTATTAACAACCTAACAAGTTATTTCAAGGAAACATTGTTTCTCTGTTTGCCCCTTGCACTTCTAACGTTATGAAGGAATGGGCCGTTTTTGACCATCACGCTTGATTTTATTACATATCTTAAGTTACTTGGATATTAAATAAGTGTTGACTGGCTATCCTATCCCATTTGTAACATCTACGATGGCTCCCCTGACATTTAATTAAAAAGGGAGCTTATTATGATATGTACAGCGAAAAGATTTCGTCAAGGGATTTCTTTAATTGTCTTGTTTGTTGTCCTGCTTATTGTTGTTGTCTTGACAGGGATTGAGTCTGTCCACGGCCAGTCTGCCACAACAACCACTTCTGAAAACTGGCAAGCCCATGCACCCGGTGGTGAAACCGCTTGCGCCGATGGCTCGGAATTTAAATACTTCACCCGCAAGGCCAATTTCAACAAGTTGTTAGTATACTTTACCGGCGGTGGTGCATGCTGGACCGGTAAGCAATGCGCCACGGAAACAGATCCCACCCCTTACGCATATAACCTGGCAAACAATGACCCTAGAAATAAGAAGGGAATCTTTAACCTATCTCATCCCGATAATCCATTTAATGATTATACGATGGTATATGTCCCGACCTGTACGGGAGATGTGGTGATGGGTGACAGTGTAGCCACCTATCGTTATCAAACCGAAGATGGACCTGAAAAAGGGGTTACCGTCCATCATAAGGGATACCCAAATGGCAGATCGGCACTAAAGTGGGCGTATGATAACGTCCCCAATCCCAAAACCGTTGTAGTAAGTGGAAGCAGCGCCGGAGGATTGGCGACCCCCTTTTATGCAAATATTGTTGCTAATCACTATCCAAAAGCTCGTGTAGTGGGTATCGGTGATGCAGCAGGAGCCTACCGGAAATCGGCAATAGAACAAGCGGATCTAACTTCGTGGAATATGGAGGAAGCATATAACAACCATGGGGCATTTAGAAATCTCAACGCCCAAAATATAGGTATCGAAAAACTTTATATGTCAGCGGCAAGCCAACAACTGACGAATCTTGAATTATATCAGGTGGATCAGGCCTATGACAAAAGTCAACATTATTTCCTTGCACTGGCAGGAACGGAGGAGCCTGAAGTGTCAGCGTTGATTCAAAACAACAGGGATGATATTAGAAAAAGTGATCCCGAATTCCGGTCATTTACACTTGGGGGAAGAGAACATACAGTCTTGGATCGATCCCTGTTTTATTATTACCGGTCTGATGGCATGTTATTTCGAGACTGGGTTAATGACATTGAAGCTGGTATGTCGGTGGAAAGTATGCAGTGTCAACAATGCAGGCGACCTGATTTTAAATATACAAAGGCCGACCGAGCGATTATAGAAAAGATGGGCGAACTACTGTCCACCGAAGAGGGCTGGAGTCCCGATGACGATTTTGAACATAACCGAGACTGTTCCAATTCGGGCGCGGCCTACAGCCTGCGTTGCAGTTTGGTAGAAGCAGTAAAAGACGTAGAGGGGACCCCGGGAGATTATCCGGTGACCTATACGCTGTTACATGAGATCAGGGAAAGGACCGAGGCGTATAATTCTGGTGATATGATTATTGTGAAGTTTAACAATCATAGCGAAAGGACATATCAGGATATCACAGACCTCATAGAGCATGTTGAAAGTAAAGTTGATACTCAATTAAAAAAGTAAATTATTAAATTCATGCCGTAACGCTTATGAAATGGCCAGCAAAAGCTATCCTGATCATTGTTAGCTTGATAATACTATTTGCCGGATATTTTTACTGGGAAGCGTATCAGTTAAGAAAGGATTATGATGTAGCTAGAATTCAAAATGTCAATAAGCGAGTTCCCTCACATATTGAAATTTCGGTACCTCTCGATTCCACACTTATCGCCAGGGGCAAACGGCTTTCACAAACACTACACTGTACGTATTGCCATGGCGACCAGCTGCAAGGCCGTGAAACCGAAGAACGCGTGGGCCCTAATATCACAAAAGTTCGCCATCAATATAGTAACGCCGAACTTGTTAAAGCTATACGCTATGGAATTAACAAAGATGGAACAGCTATAGGAGGGGACATGCCTTCCAGTGAATCGTACTATCATCTTAATGATACTGACACAAAAGCACTCATTGCCTACATTAGAAGTCTTCCCGATCTCAGTAATGTAGATTTGCCTTCTACTTACGGTCATACATTGAGTACTACCGACTTGATTCGCGGAGGATTTGCACATGTATTTTTGGGTTGGGAGCCGGATGTTGATGAATATATCTATTCATCTCCCATGCCAGCTCGACCCAGTGATGGGGACGTAATTTATGGCCGGTACTTAGCTCAGACGCACTGTACCCGTTGCCATGGAGAAGATTTATCCGGGGAAGATAGTTACTGGCAAACCGCTGATTTAGCTGTCGGAGCTGGTTACTCGACCCATCAATTTAAAACATTGTTGCGGCAAGGAAAGGCGCTTGGAGGTCGGGAAATTGGGTTTATGACGAAACTTGCTAAAGGGTATCTCTCACACCTGACAGATTCAGAAATACAAGCGATCCATTCCTATCTTAAGAAAAGGGCTGGTAATTATAAGGGAGATTAAAATTATAAAAGCATAAAAAAGGGCTTCACTTTTGTCCTGCACTCGCCTTATGGGTAAGGTCATTAGGTGCTACATGTGGAATCTATTAATATATTACTAGGTATGAATTACAACTCTATATACCTCTTGTTTTCTTTTTCATTCGTAAGCAAAATTATCTTTTTGATACTCCTCATTTTTTTAATGAGAGATGGTACGAAAATACTTGCCCAAGACTCTGATCATCTGATTTATTCATGTACCCAAGTAATTGGTTTTAGCCAGGTGGGGCAAACTGGGTCAAAAGATCAGCCTGGTCCGGGTTTCGGCTGGTATATTACTGGCGGGATCTTCGAGTCGATTGTTGAAAATAATCGCTGGCAACTGCTTTGGAAAGGGGGCGGCGGCGTCGATCAATGGGCAAATCCGGAATACGATGGGTGGAATCAAAGTATAATATCGCCTTGCAATAATAATTCCGATGCCCCTGATCGTGTGCTCTTCTCAATTAGTGGAGCATATGGTGAAAATGTAAAAGAATGGTCAGGTGCCATTAAAAAAGCTATAGATACTATACAACAAAAACTGCCTACTGTAGAAAAAATCATTTTACAGCCGATTGTCGGTGGGCCTGACAAGGAGACTTGCCAATGCACACGTAACTGTGATTTTAAAAATTCACCCTTTAAAAAAACATTCAAAAAAGTAAGGGCTTCTTGGCAACATAAATATATCGCAAAGGCAATAGAGCAGGTAGTAACTGATCAGAAGGAAGGATTTGCCACAAAAGGTTATTTCCCACAGGTAGGTTCTTGTTTACATTACATAGATGGCCTAGGACATTTAACTAAAGAAGGAGCCGAATACGTTGGAAGAAAGCTTGGTAACTATTATAAATAATTAAAGGGACGCCTTATCCCAATCCATTTTAAAAAATCAAACAGACACCCCTAACCTACATATAAGTTCTTCGAGTGAAGAAATACTTCGTTCCTTTTTCTGATCAAGGTCCTTTTTTACGAGTTTATTGAATTCGAATTTAACCTGTTCATATGATCTTATGCACTTTCAATTGTAGTTTTATATAAATTGTTTTCTATATGTGTTCATTGTTTAATAATAGGAACTTTATTAATAGAATACAGTTACATTAGTCTATTGCCCTTCTAAACTACATGACGGCCTCCCCGTAACTTAAAAATGGAGGTTCCGATGAAACAGCTAATATATCTTAGTAGAGCTTATTTTTACCTATTAACCAATTCCCTTTACATTCTGCTCGCAGGCGTTTTAGTTGTAAGTGTGGGGTGTGATTCTTCTCTGGTTTCAAATCAGGGGACAATGCCTAATGGCCAGATTGAACAACTCAATACACACTCACAGCGTCCGGAAAATGCTATCAATCACAATATGCTTGGTCAAATCCGAGCCGCTACGGCCAAATATCATGATGTGACAATGGCAGAAAGTGACGGATATGGACAGGGGACACCCTTTATACCCAATATGGGATACCATTATATAAATGGTGGGTTAATGGACTTAAACATTGATATAACAATGCCAGAAGCACTGGTATATGTCCATCATCCCAATGATCCGAACAGCCGAAAACTGGTAGCCGTAGAGTACCTTGTACCTGATGTGTTAGTGTCTTCCGAAGAGGATCTACCTGACCTTTTCCCCGGCGATCATGACCATTGGCATCACGTAGAGGATGCGGGGGTATGGGGGCTTCACGCCTGGGTTTGGTACCCTAACCCCGAAGGCGTCTTTCATGATACCAATCCCCGGGTTGGAACGGGAGACTAGCAGCTTTTAAGGGGCTGCACTCATTGTGCCTTGTTTTTAGCCTCCCGGCATTGGCCATAATAAAGCCCTGAGGCATTACGTCTTGGGGCTTTTTTATCAAGAGGGAGGGGGGCTCAGGCAGTTAACTCGGATCTTTAGGATTCTCACAGAAATACCCCTGCCTTGATTTATTAACCAGGGCCCGCATGCGATGTTGTTTTTAAATTTTGTCTTCTCAGAAAAGCATACCCCTGCTATATAAAGCTACCCCCTGGGTTCAACCTTCACATTTATTTTTTGTTGGTCAAAGCGTTGATAGCTGTAATATTTTGCCGCTACAATTACGACCAATTTACTTTAATCATCCAAGTTAATCATTGCTGGATACTGGTACCGCTTCGTCTATATCTATTCGATCAAACCAGAGGGACTGAAAGTTGGGATCGTGCATATAAAACCCTATGGGCTGGCCCTGATCATCAATCGCAAATTCGATCTGAAGGATCGTATAAAATCCATAAAAGATGTTTTTCTTAAAGGGGGTTAATACCCTGTCAGGATTCCACTTGTGTTTTGCTACCAGTTCTTCTCCCGGCAGTTCGAGGGTGTATATCGTGTGGGTTTCAGGATTTACATATTGCCCCTCAAAATTTTTGAGTTCCTGCTGAGAAGGGGCCCACTTTTTAATTCTTTTGTATTCATTAACCTGATCAGAAAATGTGGCTTTAAGTGCAGTTATCGAGTCATTAGATACAACAAACTCCACATTATTGTTAAATCTTGAATTATAAAAAAGATGCTCTCCTACAGGTTTTAATGGGAAATACTCAGAGATATAATTAATCTGATAGGATAATCCGCTATCAGTGGCCGCAAAATTTAACGCATACAGTCCCTCATTGGTGGTTTCCAGAAAATGACCGGTATACTGCTTCAGCTTATCGTTTGAGATCTCGATTTCGGGATCACTGGCAATTTCATTTTCTGGGTCGGCCTCTTCTTCCGACAGATGCTCTCCGAAATACCATTCGGAAATCTCCATGGTGTCCGTATTGGGGGAGTTATTGTTGGACAGCTCAATTATAGCAGCATTTAATTCAGGGAATATTCGAATAAAGCTGACAAAGCCCGCATGACCACCACTGTGATAATAGGTATCCAGTCCTCGCCATTTAGTAACCCCAATGCCAAGTGCATATTCAGGATCTTCCCCATCATTGAGTATAAAAGGCTCAGTAAATATGTCTACCACCTTTGGCCCTCCAACTTTTCCATGCAAGATATTATCGGCCCACTTCCCCATATCATCGATAGTGGTAATTACATCAGCAGCCCCGAAAATAGCCCGGTTGGACTGAGACTCGATATATCCGAATTCCGAATCTTCCTCGTAGGATTCGGCAAGACCGGGAAATACCTGCCTTACTTTGGTCTCGATCACCGTGTCGTCCATATCCAAGGGGTCGAATATATGAGTTTGCATCCACTCATCGGCCGGCGTTTCTGTCACTGTTTCCAGGATATCTGCGAGAATGGTGAATGCCATGCTGTTATAATACCATTTCGAGCCCGGAACGAAGTCAAGCTTTCCTTGCTGCCGGATTGCTTCGTAGGCTTTTCTTTTGGGAAGAAAATCATCATTGAGTTCTCGTCCCTCTATTCCAAACATATCATAAGCAGTACGAGTACCGCTGGTGTGCGTAAGCATATGTCGCAGGGTTACCTCGTGCTCAAAATCCGGCCAGTCGTCCACATAGTCTGATACCGGGTCATCAAGAGATAACTCTTCTTTGTGATGCAATAAAGCAAAGGCGTAACCTAAAAACTGCTTGCTAACAGATCCCAGGTTGAATTTCGTGTCCTCCGTAATAGCAAGCCCTTGAGAAAGGTCTGCCATTCCGTATGCTTTCTTAAACAGCCAGTCTCCCTCTTGCCATACGCCGACGATGATGCCGGGAGAAGTCGGAGAATCGAAGTCGGCCAAAACAGAATCAATTTTCTGTGACGCTGTTTTTGCCTCGGTTATTTCCCCATCGCTCTGAAAGGCTAGCATTGGAGAACTTGTTAATAACAGGAGGGCAATTACTGCCATTGTCTTTGCTAGGTGAACAAAAGCATTTTTTAATGTTCGATTGTAATTACAACTATTCATAATGCAGTTGAGTTTATGTTATGACAGATATTTATTTGTTGAGTGATTTCAAGTTTCTCTTCGGGACAAAATATTCGCAGTTTATAATAGATAAGCTCTAATGATGTATATACTTACAATGCCTGTTCCAATTAAAGTAGCTGAATGAATCTTCTTTTCTTTGTACAAGTCATACACCCAGATTGGTATAACGACGGAAGCAATCACGATTTCCAACCTCCATGGCCCGAAGATGTAATGCAGCCGGGATGCGGCAGCCGTCATTATCGCGATGGTAGCAAAAAGCATAAATCGTTTATGAGCGGCCGGTTTGGTCCGATAGTAAACGCCAAGGCCCAGGAGAATAGCAAACTCAAAGATCAATACGAACGGATCATCTAAAAAGAACTTAAACGGAAAAATCTCAGACCAGGTAGCTATTTCTAAATACACTACCGCTTCAGCTCGGAAAAAAGCCATCGCCAACCCAAAAACCACGACAAGCACCCCTACACCAATCCCATACCGGCCAATCCGAACATGCTTTTTTATGTTATTTTGAGCAGCAAAAAACGTTTGTGATAAAAGAAGCACCATCCATGACATAAAAACGAAGGTATGTATATGGGTTTTCCCCGATACTTCAACCAAGCCACTTTCTTTTAGCTCCTGACCAAGAAGATAATGTCCGAAGTAGGTCGGCCAGAACCCGGCGATAACAATAACCGTCATGTACACCGCCATTCCTACAAAGAAGGTTATTGAAAAGGTTGAATTATTCTTTTTAGACTTTCTCACTTTTTGTGCAGTCACGTAATTTTTTTAGTCAAATGAAAGGTTCTGATGGATCATCGATAACAGCGATGTTAGTATTGATAATCTTTGGGTATTATGCATCGTTGTTATGGTTTTTAGTATCTCGTCTTGATCAAAGATCACTGTACTTCAAACTGAACAATCTCTCCTTCTTCGATGTGGTAATTCCCTTCTTCATTCTCCGCATAACAAACAGCGACATAGGTGCCAGGCTCGAGATTAAACGTGAGTACTTGCTCCTGCGTGGACGTTATAGTATCAAATCTAATTCCTCCATAGCCTTCGCCCGGAAATTTAACGGTATGATTATGATGCCCTTCTTCATGGTCTTTTCTATTCGATTCCATCCAATGAAGCCAGTCTTTAGCAGTTTTGCCTTCCTGCAGCTTCCATATCTCCGGCTCATGTGCTGATGTTCCCGTATTTTTAACGGTTATCTGATATCTTCCCGTCTCAATGTCTTCGGGGATGGCGATATCATATCCCTCCATTGTAATCTGCAGCTTTTGGGGATCCACCTTTTCCTGTATCGTCAGGTCACCGCCGTCAGAAATGCTCAGTTTTTCCTGCATTCCCCAGACGCCAAATTCCTGTGAACTGAGCAGATAATTCCCGGGCTGAATATCCACTGTATAATAGGAGATATGTCCCTCTTCGACTCCACCGTGAAGTTTCGCCGGAGTCGGGTCTTGCAGGTCACTAAAATAGTTATATGCGGCCTTCTCGGTAGATTCCCCTTCCAATGCTACCAGGTGCACATCATAGTCGGTGTTATTGCCATCAATCTTAAGAGTGTTTTTACCGGCCCTTAAGTCCCCGCCCATCTTTATTTGATAGTCTTCCAGGGTCAGAGACATGTCTGCCTGCGGCGGATGTTCAGCACCTATTTCCTCAGTCACCTCCAGACGGGAAACCATGCCCAGTTCAAAATGCGCAACATCGTTTTTCATGCGGGTACCGCAGCTCATAACATAGATACCAGGCTTAAGGTAAACTGTCACTTCACTGGCCATGCCCCCAGAATGTAAACCCGGCCCACCCATTACTTTCGTAGTGGAGGGATAACCTCCTGATTTAAATGTGGAATCTAGTTCTGCAGCCGACAGGTTAGACTTTAGCTTCATTATCTGGGCTACATGGGTGAGGTTACCCTGGTTTTTAAAACGAAAGGTCACCCAGCCCGATTTAATCTTAGGTGGATGTTCAAAAGAAAACTCCTTAGCTATGAGGTCTACAACATAGGGTTCGGTTTCCGATTGTGACTGTGCCATTGACGGCAGACTGATGAATAGCAGCACTACTGCAAGCAGTGATATTTTTTTTAAATAGATCATAATATGTTTTTGATGGTTATAAAAAAGACTGATCAGTTTTATCTACGCACTACTTCACAGAAATACTCTTCATTTCTCCAGACAACCTGTGGGGAACACCCTCCTGATCATCTTCTGCGCAGTAGAGAAGATAGTTGCCGGATTCCAACCTTAGAGTAAAACTCTCCGAATTATCTGCAGTGATTGGATCAACGTTTATCAGGTATCCCTTGAATGGCCATTCATCGTTATTGGAAATCCCGTCCTGCCGATCCTGCATTATTTTTAGATAATCTTCCCGGGTGAAATCCTCTTTTAAACTGGCAAAACGCAGCTGATGCGTTTGGGAATCATCGGTATGGAATGCCACTTTCTTGTTTCCCGAAAACAGTTCCCCCGGTGCTTCTATAGCATTTTCTTTTACCCGGACGTCAATTTGCTCGGTATCGCCTGACGCATCGCCCTTTAGGATCTGCTTCCCCTCCGGGCTGATGGCAAACTTCTCATACATTCCGAAATGTCCGTACTCCTGGGAACTCCAAATATAATCCCCCGGTGTAATGTGTAGGGTCAGATAACTGGTATGGCCTTCTTCCACGCCACCCAATATTTTTGCCCGGGTGGGATCTCTTAAATCAGAGAAGTAATCAAACGCCTCATCAACAGTAGATGCGCCCTCAAGAGTAACCAGATGCAGATCAAAGTCTGTATGATGGCCATCGATTTCTACCGTTTGGGACCCGCCCTGCAGCTCACCATCAATTGTCAGGTGGTATTCATCCAAGGCGATACGCATATCCGGCTTGGGGGGCTGTTCCGCACCGACTTCGTCAGTCACCACAAAATATTTTCTCATCCCCCGATAAGCGTGTGGCTCCCCTTCTTCGGTAACAAGCCCGCAAAGAATTTCATAGCTGCCGGGCTCCAGCTTAATAGTTATTTCACTTGATTCACCGGTAGTATGCAGGCCCGGCCCACCCATAACGCTTTCATGAGGTACTCTCTGGCGTGGTTCCGCCGAAAGAATCGAACGGTATTCATCGAAACTGATATCCCCTTCCAAATGATAGATCTGGGCTACATGCGTCTCTTTTCCCTTATTGTCAAACCGAAAGGTCACCCAGCCGGACTTTATCTCTGATGGCATGCCGAAGGCATATTCTGCGGCATAAACGTCTACAACATAGGGTTCGGAGGAAGAAATATCTGCCTCGTTTTCCGCACAGGATAATAAGAGCATGCTGATGAATAGCAATGCAGTAGTAATTAGGGATAGTTCTTTGAAGTAAGTCATGGTATGTATTATTATTTGGCGGTGATTTCATGAATAATCTCTGGACTCCAGGCCTTCGGCAGGGGTACTCCGGGAGTGAGCGGGCCCAACAATACATAAGAGCCCTCGTAGATATGAACGAATACTTCCTTTTCCCCGCCTGGCATAACGGGTGGTACAATCAGTGGGAGCATCTGGTATGGAGGCATAGTTTTGCCGGGAATAAATTTTCCTTTAAAGGCTATACTCTCCATAAAACCTACATAATCTTCACCCGTCTTGTCTTCATCCATTTTGTGCAGCAAAAACATTTGAGGAGATTCTGTGGTATTCTTTACAACGAAATTCCACGGTCCGGCTTTTATCTCCTCAGGTACTTTTAGGTTTTTTTCGGTTGCTTCAATGGCAATGGTTCCCATCTTTTCCGAAAAAGAGGAGAGTTCTGCTGAGCCTTCTTCAGGAATAGTCAGCAGAGCGGTTTCACCCCATGCCGCATGGCTGTGGCAACCCACGGCATATCTGCCGGGTGTAAACTCCACTTTAAAAGTAGATGGGTTTCCGGGTATTGTCTGCTCCGCCCCTCCGATAAACTCAAAGGGGGAAGGAGCTTCCACGGTTCGCATCCATTTACGGAATAAATCCAGACTTTGCCCAGGCTTGAGTTTCGCTATATGTAGATCATGATTTCCACTTTCCTCGGATTTTATGTTGATTATTTGATCACCCTTACCCAGAGGTTCTTTTGCTGAAAAAGCGTAGTTGGACAAAGTGATATCTACCGTCTGCTTAGGTTTTGATGCTTGGTTTTCACTCTCCTGAACGACCAAGGACTTGATCATTCCTTCCTGGTAGTGAAATTTTCCCTCCGAAGTTTTAACTCCGCAAATCATAACATAGATTCCAGGTTCAAGATAAACCGTGGTCTCTCCGGTTAAGCCTGCAGAAAGCAGCCCGGGCCCTCCCCAGGCATTCTGTGTATGTTGAAATAACGGAGCAAAATTTCCTGACTCTAAAGATGTAGTGGTCATATTCTGAACTTGCTCTATGCTAAGAGTATCCGAGACTTTCTCGAGTACGGCTACATGTTCTTCCTTGCCAATATTCTTCATGCGAAAGGTCACCCAACCCGACTTGATCTCCGAGGGCATGCCGAAAGCGTAGTCCATGGCGGTAAGGTCAATGATATTGGGGTCGGCTTCCGGTTCCGGCTGGGCCAATAGCGGTAGGCTGATGAATAGTAGTGCGGTAGTAAATAGCGATAGTTTTTGAAGATACGTCATGGTGTCTTTTTTGTAGTTATAACAAAGGTCGCTTGTATAGATTCAAATACTGGATGGATTTTTATTTGATGGTAAAAGATTGAATGACCTGATCTTTGGGATGCTTGCTGCAGACCCAGGCATACCTCCCCGGTGTGACAGCTACGGTAAAATAGGCGATACGTCCGGGTTCCAGTGGCTCAAGACCACCAATGAAAGGTACGGGGGTGGGGCTTTTCCACTCTGGCAGCCAGTCTTTGAGGTTCTTTATATTTACATCTTCCGTCAACCTTGCAAGCTGTACATCATGCCAGGTGTCAAAAAGTTCTTTAAAGGTATGGTGACCGGCTACTACAGGTTTGTCTGTTGTGATGCCTTTGTTTTCAAAGAAAATCTCATAATCGGCAGGCGGTTCTGGTGCTCCGTTGGATTCGCTGGTAACCCTAAGATATGATGGGACTCCCTTATCAAAATGTGGAGTTCCATCTTCCGAAGTAAACCCACAGACCAGCGAATAGATACCCGGTTCTAGAAAGATGGTAACAAGGCCGGTTTTTCCCGGTGCTAGCAGCCCTTGCCCCCCATAACGCCCACCTTCCTCACTCCACCATTCCGCAGGCTCTCTATTCTTTTTCCAATTCTCGAGCGCTGCGGTGGCATCCTGCAGACTTACTCCTTGCGGCAGTTTATGAGTCATCATAAGGTGATGCTCATCACTGTGATTGGTTAGCGAGAGGGTGGTCCATCCACTGGAAATTTCATCGGGGCCTGAAAATGTGTGATTGGCTATTTCTACCTGTACGATATAGGGTTTTGTCTCATTTGATGCCAACACTACATTTACAGCGGCGGGTTGGCCTAAAACTTTTAGAGAACATGCAGATAAAATGATGCATAGCGTTGCAGCCCGTAGTATCATAAACAAATCGTATGTTATTGGGCTACCGCAGATATGCCTACTCTTGAAGTATCCCCGTTAGTGTTTACCCTCGATCCCTGTTATTAAAACGAATCAATATAGCACTAAAAACTTTATTGTCAATTATAATGCTTTACCTTACAGCAGGTTACTGTGCGATTGGGTTAAAGTAAATAAGACGAATTAGTAATTCTACGAGTTGTTTTATGATTGTTTCCCGAAGATATTTACCCACACAGACTAAATTTTATAGGATATATTTACTTGCATATTAAAAATATATTAACTTTTATATCTATGCCTTATTATTATAGGTGATGTAAATACTATATAAGCTGGGATTTCAAGAGAGGAATAAATATTTAGGGATCATATATGCGCAAACATTTCATAGGGATTGTACTCATACTATGGGTAGGTGCCATCTTCGGTATGGCCCAGCCCACTCAGCTTCAACTCACCTCACAGGTCAATAATGGTGCTGCTTTGCAGGATAGCTCTGCGGAAATGCCTGGCAAGTATAATTTAGCAAGCAAGCCAGGGGAGTTATTACGCCATCCCCCGGCAATAGAGAATGTATCTGACAAGCCTAATACCGTTGAGGTCAGCCTTGTTGCTGAACCAGATCGTCTTTCTTTGCTTCCAGGTAAGCTGACAGACGTATATGCCTATAACGGTATGGTGCCGGGGCCAACGCTTGAGGTCACCGAAGGAGACAAGGTAACCATACGATTTAAAAATAATTTGCCGGAGGAGACGACCGTACACTGGCATGGCATTAAATTGCCCTTTGCTGCCGACGGAAGTCCCCTGCATGCCGTAGCCCCTGGAGAGGAGTACGTATATGAATATACGATTTTGCCGGGATCGGCCGGCACGTATTGGTATCATCCGCACCCACATCATCGCACCGCCTGGCAGGTGGGCATGGGATTATATGGGGCCATGATCGTGCATCCCAAAGAAGATCCACTCCCTAATAGTATTAGCAGCAAGCTTATCCTGCTATCCGACAATAGATTCACCGAGGAAGGAGAACTCGACTTCCCGGATCCGGGTACCCGACAAGCCCGCATGGATGAGATGAATGGCAGGGAAGGGGATGTCCTTTTTGTCAATGATCAGATTATGCCCACCATCGATATTCGAAAGGGAGAAACCCAGCGATGGCGAATTATTAACGCCTCAGGGGCAAGAATATACCGGCTGGCTCTGGAGGGACACACGTTTTGGCATATAGGCAGTGATGGGGGATTGTTTGAGAAACCTGTTGAGAAACAGGAAATCATCTTATCCAATGGAGAAAGGGCGGAGATTCTAGTGCAGGGTACCGGCCAAAAGGATGCTGAGTATGTGTTTCAAACTCTTCCCTACGATCGCTACATGCCTCATACCAGACCGAAAGACTGGTCGGAAACAAAAGATGTATTAAGGGTCAGCTATTCGAAAGAAAAGACCACGAAGTTAGCTCAAATACCCAAAACTCTTCGATTTGTGCCACCTATCGATACGGTGGAAGCTACCGGCACCCAGACGATGCTGCTGAGTCAAGGACTTATAAACAGCAAAAAGATGGATTTGGACCGGGTGGATGTGACGGTTCCTTATGGGGCCACGGAAATATGGGAAGTGGAAAACCTGGTCGGTATGGATCATCCCTTTCACCTGCACGGTTTTCAGTTTCAGCTAATAAGCCGAAATGGCCAACCGGTCACCTTCCGGCGATGGGAAGACACCATAAACCTGCCCAAGCGAGAGAAAGCTCGTTTCATCGTTCACTACGACACTTATCCTGGGAAATGGATGTACCACTGCCATATTCTGGACCACGAGGATGACGGGATGATGGGCATTCTTGAAGTTCTACAACCTAACCAACAATCAACTAAAATGGAGACGCAATAATGAGTAAAAGTATAATATTTAGTCTTGGAATTACTTTTCTAATCTCGGCCGTATCTTATGGTCAATCAAATAAGCAGATGGCATCCCACCTTCAAAGCTTCAACCTGGCAGAAGCCTCAGCAAGCATGAATAGCCTCGAAGTTACAGCCATTGATTACGCGTTCCAGGCCCCGGAGGAGGTTCCTGCTGGCTGGACGAAGATCACCTTCAATAATGAAGGCGAGTATAATCATTTTCTTTTCATGAGTATGTTGCCCGACCATAAAACAATGGATGACTATATCAATGAGATTGGCGTTCCTATTGATGAGGTGTGGAAATCCTTGAGAGACGGAGAAATCAGTAAGCCTCAGGCTGGAAAAAAACTAGGTGAGGTTCTGCCCCAATGGTATGGTTCGCTACAACCCATGGGAGGTCCAGGAATTATCCAACCAGGAGGGGTGCTTGAATATACGGTCAATCTAAAACCCGGTTCGTATGTACTTGAATGCTATATGAAAACGCCGGAAGGCGAGTTCCATGCCTTGGAGGGCATGACCCGGGAGTTGAAGGTCACTCAGAGTAAAAATAAGGGCACACCGCCAAAAGCCGACCTCACCTTGACGTTAACTAATTATGACATTGCGATAGAGGGAGATCTTACTACCGGAAGGAAGATGGTTGCCGTGAATTTTAAAGAGCATCCTGAGGTAGGATTTGGTCATGACCTACACCTAGCCAAACTTGACCCGGAGACAGATATTGACAGCGTAGCCCACTGGATTGACTGGCTAAATGTGGAAGGCATGGTTGATCCCGCACCGGCAACTTTCTTAGGAGGGACGCATGAAGGTCCCGTTGGATCTACTGCCTATTTTGAAATTGATCTGACCCCGGGTCGTTATGTGCTCATTTCTGAGCTGACGAACCCCGCTGGAATGGTAAAAGAGTTTACTGTTGAGTAGTTACTTGTAAATGGTCGGGACTCGGGAAAACACATTCCCGTTGCCGACCACTAAGATTTACTATTTCTGCAGAACTAATTACATTTCGTATTAAAAATGAGGGTATCTTTCCTCATAATGCCAGTTTGATATATATGAATAAAGGAAGAGGAAACCTTATTTTAGTTGATTTTAACACCGGGAGAATATGCCCTTATCTATCCGTATCCGGATGCCCAAAGTGGTAGTTCACATTTATGCATGGGATGATGCAGCAGTTTAGTGGTCAATAAAAAGCTTACAAAAGCTAAAATCAGTTACACAGCAGAGTATTCATATACCATCTGACCTCAAAGATGCTCTGTCCGAGGTGGAACAAATCTATATAAATAATAACGCAGATCGTCGGTGCTTTGAGATTCACAGATGATGGTATACACATTACAGGCTGGGGGGCAAGAAGTAAAAGGAAAGCAAGCGATAAAGTTGCTATATGAGATAATCTTTAGCCAGATTGGAAAACTGTCAATGGTTGAAATCAAAGCAGATAATCAGTGGAAGATTATATGGGACCTAACCGAACCACTATTTTATAGACTAATAAGTAAATATACTTATTCATGAACAGTTGGTTTGTATATATGATACGCTGTACAGATGGTAGTTTGTATACAGGTTCCACGAATAATATTATCCATCGTTGGTATAAACATAAGGAAGGGAAAGGAGCTAAATACCTTCAAGCCCATCCACCAAAAGCCGTAGTGTTTGTTGAAGGACATCCTGATCGTTCTCAAGCATGTAGGCGTGAGTATGAAATAAAGCAATACCCAAAGCAGAAAAAGGAATCTCTCATCAAGGAGACGGCCTTCTGATAACTATGGCCGTAAGAAAGGGCTATATTTATATTAGATTAGCAAAGTATTAAGACATGCTTATTTAAAAATCACCAGAACATTATCTAGAAGGTTTTGATAAAGAGAAGCTAGATGATATGTAAGGAACTTTTAACTAGTTAGTAATTTGGCCTATAAAACAGGCAATAAAATTAAAAAGAGATCTCTATGAATAATTCAGAAAATACAAAGAAAATTAACTTTGCTCAGACTCTTAAACCTCATGTCCCCCTAAAGAATCATAATTTGCTTAAAGATCTAAAATTAAAAATAGATTTGCATGAAGAAATTTTAAAAGGAATTAGAAAATGAGCTCAAGAGAACAGCTTAACTGACGATGATATAAATACTGCTATTAAAGCTTGGGAGAATACAAGAATTAATATTAATAGGGCTTTGGGCTTATTAGAATGTGTTTCTAATTCTATTGAATCAGAGGATATAGATTTAGGGGGGTGTAATAATGTTCATTTTCCATTGGATGACGAATTTATGCAGGGAATTTAAAATTCCCACGAAGCAAAACTAAAAATAAGTCGGCTGGTAGATTTAGAATCATTGGAATAGATAGTCTTATTTTATTCAGAGGTCTTAGATTACCTGTTAGAGTTGGTGATAGGCCACAAGGAGAAGATCTATATTAATAAAAAACAATTACTTAAAAATATTAGGTACAAACATTAGTACAAATTATATGGAGAAACCGAGTATATCGATAGAAGAATATGGTTATCACAGGGCGTATGCAGAATTTTATTTTAACCTCTATGCTACTGAGTATAATTCGAAAAATGATACTGTAGAGTATACTAACAACCTGATAACTATTAAGAATTATATAGATGAAGAAATCAGTAAAAAAGAAAATTTAAGAGCAAGTAAAGTAAATGCAATAGGTCGTGGATTTTTTTGGCCTTTGGTTTCAAATCATAAAACGTTCCAAAAATTAAAGAGATTTCTAGAAAATGGAACACATCTAAGAATACTGGAATTATTTAATAATCTATCTGCCAAAAGAATTGATAGACTCCGAGATATTACTTGGACTCTTTTAAAACTGAAGCGAAATAATGTAAAAGGAATTAACTCTTATTCTTTTTTATGGCATTCTATTTATAAAAACCATTTAAATGAATTTTCGGAAGAGAATTTACAGAATTCAATATTCGATGGTGACTGGGATTTTGTGGGAATGAAGTCTTCTTGTAAGGAAGCTCTCAAGTACAATGATCAAATAATATTATATGATGCTCATAGAACTGGTTTAAAGAGAATACTCAATTATATTTTCTTAAATCATTCCATCAATAAAAAAGTGCCAGAATGGAATGATTTATCTAGTAGTGAGAAAGAACCCATTAGTGATATGATGCCAGAAATAGCCGCTCAGGAATTTCAAGAGCGTTCCAAGAACCCCCATTCTCCTTACTCTTTTGACGATTATGTGTTTGTAATGCGTTATGCTATGATTTACCGTGATGAAAATGTTATAGCTGAGATAGTAAGAAAAATTAGGAAAGATCCTGACTGTCCGGATGCCTTACCTGATAAAGATAATCAAGATACTACTAAACCTGAGCGTCGATGGATTAAGTTTTTTGATAAACTTGCAGAAATTGAACGCATATAATTCTCAAGAATTCTTGTTTTTTGAGATTTTCCCGCCTTTCCACCTATTTCCCGGTATTGTTTCCCAGTATCCCCCCGCTATATCATGTAATTGGAAAATGAAAATTTCACACAAACCAATTACAATATGCAAGCTTATATACCTACTCGAGACGATCTGAAAAAGTTTATAGCGGAAACAGTAGAACAATATGTTAAAGAAACGGTTCCCCCAGCCGTCCGAAAGGCAACCCGAAAAGAATGGCTGACTACCGATGATGTAATGGAGTTGCTTCAAGTTTCGCGACGCCATGTACAGCATTTAAGAGACTCTAATCAGCTCTCTTACTCACAAAGTGGTCACCGTACTATACGATATCATATAGATGATGTCGAAGAGTATTTGAATAACCACAAGATCCAATCTAAACAAAAATAAAAAGGCCTGGAGTCTCTAGCTCCAAGCCCAAGAGTAAAACCGTATATCAACTTACGGCTTTACTCAAAATTCATCAACAAAAGAAATTAAGAGTAAAACCACATGTCTAAAAGTAACGAGAAAAGTACGTCGGAAAAGCTAATGGAAATAATTAACGAGTTGCACTTGTTTGGAGATTCAAGTGACCGGGGGTGGGCAAGGGTTAATGGCCACTGCTATCCTGTACAATCTTCACAGTTTGAGAGCTGGTTACAATGGAAATATTATGACTTTCATGAGGAAGTGCCTTCTGATAATGCCATAAATAGAGTATTAAAACAAGCAGTTAGTAAAACGTTATATGATGATTCAGTTCTTGAAAATGTTAACGTTCGTGTGTCTAAGCAAAGCGAAACAATAATTATCGATCGAGCCAGTGAGTATGGCACGAATAAGATTGAAATAACGGGAGTTGGCTGGCAGGAAGGGACAAGCAAAATATCGAATTTTTGGCGTCCTAAAGCTATGAGATCACTGCCTAGACCGGCTAAAGGTGGTAGTATTCATGATTTGCGTAAATTCCTCAATGTAAAATCAGATTCTGATTTTAGGTTACTGATAGCCTGGTTGTTGACCGCTCATAATCCAGAGATTGCCTGCCCCATTTTAGTGCTACAAGGTGAACAGGGAAGTGCAAAGAGCACAACAGCAAGGATATTACGTTCATTAGTTGATCCGAATGGTGCGCCAATACGAAGTGCTCCAAAAGATGAGGGAGAAATGATTATTCAAGCTCAAAACTCTCGGGTACTCTGTTTAGACAATCTGTCCGGGCTTAAAAAGTGGCTTTCCGATGCCCTTTGTAGAATCTGTTCAGGTACAGGTTTTAGTACTCGGCTTCTTTACACTGATGATGATGAAAAGATTTACAAAGTAAAGCGGCCCATCATATTAAACGGAATTGATGAGATAGCGACCCGAGGGGATCTTTTGGATCGATCTATTGTACTAAATTTGCCGGCTATTCCCAGCGATGAAAGGAGAGATGAACGTAAATTATGGGATGAGTTCAAGCAGAAACAGCCCTATATCTTAGGCGCATTGTATAATGCCATCTCAGTTGGTCTTGCAGCTGTAAAGCCGAAATTAAAGGAATTACCTAGAATGGCTGATTTTGCAGAATGGGTAACAAGATGTGAAACTGCATTCAATTGGGAGAGTGGTACCCTGTTAAATGACTATAAAAACAATAAAAAGGAAGCAATTGAAACTGGTCTGGATAGTGATTACACAGCTTGTGCAATAAGAAACATTGTTAAACAAGAGACTCAATATCAGGGTACTGCTACTGACCTTTTAGAGAGAATCCGAAAAATGTATCCAGATGTAAATCAAAAATATTTACCTACTAACAGGACCCTCAAAAATAGGCTTCAAAGGTTAGCACCAGCTTTAAGAAAGGTGGGTATTGAGTATGAATATAAGCGTACCAATTCTGCTAGATTACATATCATAAAAAGTAATGGAATGTAAAACGTCGTCACTGTCGTCACGTCGTCACTAAATATTCTTGATCGTGACGACAGTGACGACAATGACGCATTAAAATTAAATGCTACACCTGCCTAATATTGTTTCCTCAAAAAGATAAACCAAAAAAGGTATTTGATTAATGAATGAACAAAAAAGATATACCCCATCCATTTCACTAAAAGAAGACCAACGAGATTGGATAAAAAAACAAGCTGAGAAACATGGAATTAGCTATACCCACTATATGCGAAAAGTGGTTCTTGGCGTCTTGCCCCAATCAGAGGAACCATTTTATAATGAAGACAAACTCGTACCCGTTAGAAGCGAAATGAGTCGTCGGGATTTAAAGCAAATTTTCCACTCAAAAATGCCAAAGGTTACCAACAATCTGAACCAGATTGCAAGGCGGTTAAATTCGGGGCAACCGGTCGATGATAAAATGCTCGAAATGATGGATGACTTGAAGGAAAGTCATCAAAAAATAGCGCTTAAAATTATGCAGGTTTTGCGGTAATCTGGCAGAAGAGTGATAGCAAGCAATAGGTTATGTGGCACATAGTTTACATAACCTCAGCTTGCCTGCTTGCTATACTCAATCTTAGATTAGAAATCACGATTGATTTATGATAGCCAGCAGTGTGTTATGTTTAACATTTGATATTCGCTTCGCTCAAACAAATGACACATTACACGGCTGGACTATTCACAGCTCGGCTACGCCGACTGCTCAAAGTATAATTTGGCCCCGCAAGGGGGGGTATTCCCTCCCTTTGCGGGGATGAAAATATGAATCTAAAACAGAGAAAAATGAGTAATAGTAAGCGAGGGAAAAGAGATAAAATGATTGGCGTTTGGTGTACCCAAGAAGAACATGATTGGATAAAAAAACAGGGTGAAGAAAGTAGAGGGAAGGGAGTTTCAAAAGGAGCTTATTTGCGGAAGGTTGCTCTCGGAGAATTGCCCCCGGCCGAGGAACCCTTTGCTACAAATCAGCAAGAATTAAAACTCTCAAAGAAAATAACAAAAGGGGAGTTTTTGGATGTGCTTTATGAGCAGATACCTGGAGCAACAAATAATTTAAACCAGATGGCAAGAAGGTTGAATAAAGGAGCACCGGCAGATGATAAAATGGTCGAACAACTGGAAGCCATTAAGGAGGATTTTAACAAAATTTCAGATATAGTTTTGGAGGTTGAAGGATGATTGTAAGCGCTCCAATAAAACACGCAAACCCTTATAGTTAAAAGTGATCCGGAATTGATAAAGACCCGGAGCCTTCCGGTTGGTTTGCGTATTAAAGTTCAATGGCTAACGATCACAAACGGGCTGTAAAAGAAATGGGAAAATTTACCGCGCGTTCCAGAAGTGAAAAACAAAAATTTCATGTGATGATTAGTTAGGACCTAGACGATCATGTAGCCGTGGAACAGATAGCCGAAGTCTTGGCGAAGATCTACGAGTCAATAAATGAAGCGTTCAATAATTCCTTAGAGGTGAGGTGGTTTTCATTTCTAAACAATAGCAGGAGACTGTATCCATAATACCCAAAAGTCCATCTTAGACTGGGATCATGTCTTTAAAACAATTCTTTTTTTAGTTTGGGCCAAGCTTTTTCGGGTGAAATTGGTGTTGGCGTTCCATCATGAATTGGTGTCGTTACTTCAATAAATTCCTTTCTGGTTTCTTCGGTATCATAATTCAAAGTTTCAATCAAATCTTTCATGAGACTAATTACACCTGGAGCCAAAATTGCGTTTTTAGGAGTGAAGTAAGGATATTCATTTGAAGTTCCACTCGTATTATTTGGACCATTGATATCGATAAAACAAACATGGCAATACATTCGAAAAGCTAGATAAAACCTTTCTCGTTTTCCTAAATTTTGTGCCATCTTTAACCTTATATTTCTACCAAATCCCCAGTCACCTCTAAATTCATATTCAGTAGCTTTTTCATTTAAAGCTCTAAACTCTACATCTTCTTTAGTAGGCTCGTTGCCACTTTGATCAGTTAACCTATTTTTTATCCTTTCTTTTCGTTTTTGCTCTTTCTTATATAAATCATATTGACCATTAGCTATTGCCCATTGTTCTTCCATATCTTCAATTTGATCCTCTCTAATAATAATGTGGGCATCATCATATGGACGAGTTCTTTTATAAATATAGTTCTCACAATGAGGGCATTGTTTCTTTCTGGAAGGTTTCTTTTCTAATTTAGTTTCACAATAGGGACATATTGGTTTTGTTTCGCCAATCGTTTTGTCAAGTGAGGGAGCTCCCTTTTGAGTAGAACTATCTCGAAAATCTACTTCCGATTTCTCTTGATTTTGAACTACTGTCTGTTTGAAATAAAGATATATACCTGCAGCTATTATGGCTACTATCAAAAAAGCTGAATTCATATTAATTTTCTTAAAAACTAAAATGTGTGGGTTAACCCAACTGCCTATTTTATAAAATCTTCGTAAGATAAATACTTGCCGAATTTATCCCTACAAATATCAAATTGATCGAATACCCAACTTTCTAATTCTTCCTCTGTATCTAAGGCTTTTTCCATTTTATCTCTCGATTCAGAATCTTTTGTGGGATTTATCCGATCCATTTTACGATTTAATCTTCTTTTCTCATGCCCTTTATCAATTAGGGTCTTAATATATTCATGGATTTCATCACCAAAAAGGAAGTACGCATCATCTTCAATTTTTCTTAGTGTAGTGAGTAATTCATTCCAGCTTGGTTTTTGTTCATTTACAATTTTTCTAAGGAGTTCCATTGTTTCGTGGAAAACTTTCAATCTTCTTTCATAAAGGTCATGGTGTATTTGGTAGTTAACATTTGTCTTTTTTAAATGAAATTGTTGATAAGCTACATATGAAACAACTGCTAAATTAATTATTGTCACAATTCCGATTGCGGGTGTTAAAATAGGGGATAGCATATCCTAGTAAGCTCTTTTGTAGTTGGCCTAGCCTATATTTATGTATTTCTAAAACAATAGTAGGAAACTGTATTCCTAATATCCAAAAGCTCTTCTTAAGCCATAAAACCTGTCGCATAATGGCTAATTATGTAAATTAACCCTTCTAAGCGCCTTAAAGCACATATTTATAAGCAGAAAGACTTCGCTGTACTCTCCTTTTTAAGGATAGCCGGCTCGGGGGCCTAAATTTCTTCACTTCCGAAATCGCCCTTTATGAGCTATGTATGACCTTTGCTTCCGGGGATAGGAAAACCTTGGTTTTTTAAGTTAGCATTGGCTAAAAATCCTAAGCAGAAGCGGACCAATAGAAGCCAAGTTATTCACGCAGTATTGGTCGCAAAGTCAATTAGTAAGCGGTCCAACAACCTATATCAGAAAACCGGCAGGCCCTTCCAGGTCTCGAGGGTTCGAATCCCTCTCCCTCACGAACATTGGTTTTTCGGGGTACAAATCATTGGTCATGACCGGAATCAATTCTTGGTAATCTGTTATCATAGCTTCGGGAAAAGCATCTCGTACAGCATCTTGAAACGAGTTTTGCCAATTTTTCAGGCCAATCTAATTTATTTACATGAGTATTATAAACTTCATCTAAGATATCCGGACTCCATTTAGGTAAGAAGAGTCGAGGCTTTTCTGCTAGCCTTAGATAAAGGTTACAGACAGCATAATTGGCTAAGACATTGGCATCCAGTAAAATCTTATAATCAGCTATCATCACCCTGATAGCTTGCGTCATATTTTCCGGCGTCGGTTATCTTTTCGAATAGCTCATCCAAGGTTTCTTTGCGTTTGCTATTTCTTTTATCAGCATACGCTTTTAGGTCATGGAAATACACTCTTCGGTGGGTTCCAACGTAGTGGAAATCAACTTCTCCTTCTTCAAGAAGGTCAACCAAATGTTGCCTTGAACCCCCCAAGAAATTGGCTGCTGCTTGGGTGGTTAGTGTTTCATCCTCAGGAATCATAAAAATTGAGTGCCCTTTTTTAACATGCTGGACAATGTCGGATAGCATCTCAAATATAGGTTTGGGAAGCTCTGTCCGATTACCGGAAGAATCAATTAAAGCGGGCAGCTTTTCACTCTTTAGAAGAGTTTCTAACTCTTCCATTTGGTGTTCATCCAGTGAGGATGATTCAAGACGACGTTCCATAACAGTAGGGTTGATTGATCTCTATTTACTTCATTATATAAAATAAACGCTAAATATATTATTCAGTTATTTAATTAGCCTGGTTATTGGTATTAATCATCTGATGATAGGCTCTTAGAAGCGAAATTTATATTTAATGACTTCCTCGTGGTTAAATTATTTAATAATGGTCTTGTTTATAGTCCCATAACTCACTGTTTTACAAAATTATGTAAGTTATTAGTTAATTGTTTAACAATGATTTTAATTGGATAAATAGTTATTTATATAGCTATATAAAATATTTAGCAAAGAATCTCTAAAGAAATGGTTGAATTAAAAACTGAATTACAATTAAAATTTAACACCATTACTGATTTTTCACAGCATGTTAGGAAATTGGTATCGCCCTTTTTAGCCTTTGCAGAAAATGTGCGCTTTGAAAGTGTTAATCGACCTAGTGAAAGAGCATATTTAAATTTTCCAGAAGATGATATGATAATAACTGCAGACTGGAATAACCTAGGTGTAATAGTGATTGGACAAACGACAAATCTAGATGATTATGATAATAAGCTAAGGTTTTTCTATGAATTGCTAGATGATATTAAAGAGTTGGATACTTTTGTAGGTTTTGAATATTCTAGATTAAGAACGTGGGATCTTCTTCCAGGTATTTATAAAGATTATGAATCCTTTAAGGAGAATTTTTTTATTAATTTGCCCAATATAAACTCTACCAGTGATTGTGCTGTTGTATTGGAAGGGCAACTAGATAAAGAGGGATTAGGTTTTAATTGCACGTTTGGGCCACTTGATTATCCTGATGATATTGAACAGCATAACTTATCACTATTTAATTATTCGGCTTTTGTAGATGATGAAACTCCAACTGAAGGTTGCTTAGTAAATAATACTTTACAAAGTTTTAGTAATGAGTTTGATTATATGGAAATGAAGAAAATTCAGTCAGGGAAAAATAATTTAATAAAATCAATCCAATCATGAGTTCAGATAAGGATTTACAACGAAAATTATTTTCAGAAGATTTAATGAGTTCTGAGCCTTATGATTTTGATGAAGATAATATTCAAGATGAGGTTAAGACAGCTAAAAATTTAATTGGAAGGGTGTATTCTGAGTTACAATCAAATATTAACTTTAAATATTCAGAGCTTTTTGAAAAAGATGCTTCAAGTAAATCTCAACCTCTTGTCGGGGTTAATGAAAATTGGAGTAAAATTAAAAATTATGATGCAAGGGTTATTGAGATACGTAAATCGACAATAAAATTAGATTGCCTTGTAGATAGAGAAAATAAAAAGTTCCAAACCCGACTGTTTGATAAAAGTTTATTTACAAATATTCATGATTTAAAAGCTGGAAAGTATATTCTAGTTAGAGTATTTAAAAAACCAGGCAAAATTTCTTTTACAATAAATAATGGAGAAAAGTTAGTTGATAAAAGAAACTTTGAGAACCATCCAGAATTTTCAGACTTAGATGATATTGAGCATAAAACGATAGATTAAAAAATGTTTAAGTAAACAAGAGTGATAAAAGTTACATTTAAGTATGTTGGGCAAGGAGATTGCATAATAATAGAGTGGGATGAAAAGGGGATTGGTATAATTGATAGCAGAAAGTTAGACGGTGATAATCCTGCGCTTGACCATATAATCGATAGGAAAATTAAAAAGATTAAATTTCTCCTATTGTCACATCCGCATAGAGATCATTATACTGGATTTAACGACATTTTGGATTATTGTGAGAAGGCTAATATAGGGATAGAACTATTTGGGTATACAACAGATATAAATAGAAAATACTTAGAGTCTGTGTTGATGCCTTATGAAGATAAAAACATTCTTGCTAATCTTTTCAGAAAGGTTGCGAAATTAGATAAAGAGGGATTAATCAATAAACGGGGTTTAATAAATGACCTTACTAGCAATATAAAACTAACAGATAATGTTTTTATAAGAATTCTTGCACCATCACAAGAAGAAAAGGATGAATTCTATAAGACCTTTTTTAAGGATGATTTAAGCTTGAAAAAACAACCTAGTCCAAACCTCCTTTCATTAGTTACCTCAATAGAGTCAAATGAATGGCAAATACTTCTGACCGCAGATGCTGTTAAATCGTGCCTTAAAAGGATTGGGATAAAGGAGTTAAAAAACTTTGATAAAAGCATGGTCTTAGGGCAAGTACCTCATCATGGTTCGATTGAAAATCATTATAAGGAGTTTTGGAAAAGGAGAAATTTTGAGACCGGAACTCCCTTAGCTATATCTGTTGGGCCAAATAAACATGGACATCCATCAGAAACAGTTATCGAAGAGTTAGATAGCTTGGGTTATGATATTCATTCGACTAATCCAAGCATAGTTACAAGTATAGATGCAGGTAGTGACTTAGATCTAATAAGTGATCTAAATAATGCTGATATAAGAACTACTGATTTGGAATATCAATTTGCTGAATAATAGCATTTTGTTATATCTATGATATACCCTAAAAAAGTAAAACCCTGCAAGCCAATGACTTACAGGGTTTAGAGTACGCCTGAGAGTTTTTTTAAAATCTGATAGCTTATTCAGCGGTATTTACTTGCTTCCACTGTTTTTCAGTTAACATAATGACAGTGATACCATTTTTCTTTTGTTCGGGTATTTTGTCAATTATGCCAGCATTCTTCATTTCATTTAGGTTAGCTTGTACATCTGCAGGTTTCAATGAGTAAGCTGCTCCAGTTGCGACATCTACAACAATACCGACTAATGCCCAGGAAACTATATTTCCTAAGATAGTAGTAGCACCGTCAAACTTTTTATTAACCTCTACCTTAACATCTTTGTAACCATCCTTTTTGAATGTTAAGATATGGTCTTCGTCTCTATCTAAAGACATAGTTTGAGGGGTAGATCCCTTGTCAATACCATTGATGTATACAGTTGCATCAGATGGGGCTGAATTGACATTTATATCAGCTTGGGAACCTTTAAAAATAGTTGCACAACCTATCAATGATGATGAGATAAGAACGATAAAAGTGTAGATGAGTGGTTTACTCTTGAAATTGAACATACTAATCTTGATTTATTTATAGTTTTAGGTAGAAAAATAAACAGAGGAACTAATGCATATTTGCACCTAAATGCAATTAATAATACTATTTTGATATAGTGAATTGAGGGAATAAGAAGAGAATTCTTCTAAATATTGTTTGCACCTATCTTTGTACCTAAAATAGTAAATCCCTGCAAGCCAATAACTTACAGGGATCTGAGTGCCCAAGAGAGGACTCGAACCTCCACGGGGAAGATCCCCACATGCTCCTGAAGCATGCGCGTCTACCAATTCCGCCACTTGGGCAAATGGCGCCAGAATTTCAGCGTGACAAATATAGGAGTTTTCATCACTAATTTGAAACACGATTAGCTACTTATTTACCGTTCCTTCTTTAAAAGGCAAGTTGCCGCCAAAAGTATATCCCATAAAAAAAGCCCGCTAAAAAGCGGGCTTCTAAAATCCAATATAAAATCTCGGATCTATTTGTAATCCAGGCTTGTTACGTTCGTAGCACTTAAGCCTTTAGGAGTTTCTTCTACCTCAAACTCAACGGCTTCGCCGTCTTCAAGTCCTTGGTTGTAATCGAGGTTCTCGACATTGTTTCTGTGGACAAAAATATCATCGCCGCCCTCGTCAGGTGCAATAAATCCAAATCCTTTTTTAGTGTCGAAGAACTTTATTTTTCCTTGTTTCATAACTATAACTGTGTCTTTGTGTACACCTGTCTGCTCTGTCTGATGAAAAGAGTTGAATTAACGCGTCGTTTCAAAGAAGTAACTTACTGGGTGGGTAATTAAATATAACGCTTCAAGGTAGAGCTAATTAGGGACAATACCTATTTATTATCCAAATATTTTACAAGCGGTATTTATTGAGGGTGATTTTTGGTGTCAAAAATAGCTCTCATCATCCGTTTGTAGTCTTCGGTGAGTGATACATCGCGGCGCGCCATCATGGCTTCCATGGCCTCAAGAGCCTTATCCAGTCGATAGGTTTGAATGACATTAGAGCCTACCCAACTGAATGAGGGTATGAGTTTGGGAGGAAAATCATTAGAAAAAATATTACAGCTGACTCCACAGATGGTACCGGTATTCAACTGTGTGTTGATGGCTGTTTTGGAATGGTCACCCATGATTGTTCCAAAAAACTGCTGCTTGGTTTCTATCTCTTGTCCGTCGGTCCAGTCGGGAATACGTATGGTACTGTAATTATTTTTTAAGTTTGAGGTATTTGTGTCGGCCCCTAAGTTGCACCATTGTCCAATAATAGAATTGCCGACAAATCCGTCGTGACCTTTATTAGAATAGGAGTGGAATATGGAGTTGTTTACTTCGCCTCCTACCTTGCAGACAGGTCCGATAGTGGTATCCTGATAAATTTTGGCGCCCATTTTAACAGTCGCATCTTCACAGATGGCTACTGGTCCACGAATGTGAGTCCCCGACATGACGGTGGCGTTTTTACCAATAAAAATAGGACCCTTCGTAGCATTGAGCACACAGCCGGCTTCAATGGTGGCTCCTTCCTGAATATAAATCTGATCTCTGTTTTCCAGTACGGCTTGATCAGAAACGCTGCCATTTACCTTGCTGTCTATTTCCAGCAAATCAATATCTCGAACAATTTCTTGTCCGTTTAGCTGGAACAAATCCCAGAGGTTGTTGATAGATAAAAAATCGTTGGATTCGAGCACAAAAAGGGTGTTGAAGTCAGGTTCACCCTTTTCAAGCCACTGCCCAGAGGTTGCACCATCAACATTGGCGGCAATGACCGTCTCTCCACATGTCAGGTATTGGCCTTCACTTAAGTTGTTGACTTGCATAACCAGCTGTTCAGTGGGCAGATACCGGCTGTTGATCCAGATACAGTTCTCATCCGTTGATATATCGTCGCCTTCAAACAGTCCGTTGAGCTCCGGACGGCTTATTCGATTGATGTTTTTGGGATGTGCCGCATACTCCCATTTTTCCGAAAGCGTTAAAATACCAATGCGAAGATTATCTGTGGGACGAGTTAAGGTTAGAGGATGAAAAGTGGTCAGCTTTTCATCTTCAAAGAAACACAGCTGCATGGTTATACCTATAAATGATTAATTAAAATTGTTTCAAAATATCTGCCAGAATGATAACTTTAGTATTGTTCAATTCTCAGTCTGAGAGAGACAGTATAAGAATCAGGAAACAAATACAATAATACAAGAAATCTATGTGCGGAATTGTAGGATATATAGGAAATAAGAAGGCAAGTGATATCATTGTAAAAGGGCTTGAGCGCCTTGAATATCGCGGATATGACTCTGCCGGTATCGCTTTGCTTAATGGTCAGCTGGATATTAAGAAGGGAAAAGGGAAGGTCCAGAACCTCAAGAAAAAGTTAAACGCTGATCCCAGTGACGGCCTCGTTGGTATTGGGCATACCCGGTGGGCAACACACGGAGCACCGAATGATATAAATTCTCATCCTCACGTAAGTGAATCGGGGAAAATTGCGCTTGTCCATAATGGCATTATTGAGAATTACAATACCCTAAAGAAAGAGCTGAAGAATAAAGGACGAACGTTCCATACCGATACTGATACGGAAGTTATTGCTCAGTTGATTGAAGAGATTTACGAAAATGGGGACGGTGAAGAAGTTACCTTTGAACAAGCCGTTCAGATGGCCCTGCAGCAGGTTGTAGGAACGTATGGATTGGCCATTTTGAATGTTGAAGAGCCCAATCGCATCATCGTTGCCCGAAAAGGGTCGCCGTTGCTGCTGGGTATTGGTGATGATGAAATGTTTGTGGCTTCGGATGCTTCGCCCATCGTTGAGCACACCAAAAAGGTGATCTATTTGGATGATGGTGAAATGGCCATTGTTACGAAAGATGGGTATGAGGTGAAGACCATCAAGGATGAGCCGCTTACGAAGAAAGTCCATGAGCTGGCGATGAGTATTGAGGAGATTGAGAAAGGTGGTTATCCGCATTTTATGCTCAAAGAGATTTTTGAACAACCGCGTGCCATTTCGGATTGTCTGCGCGGACGGCTTAACGTAGAAGATCATTCTATACAGCTGGGCGGTATTGCCGATGTATTGGATAAGTTGGTGAATGCCAAGCGACTGATTATTGCGGCTTGCGGTACTAGCTGGCATGCCGGTCTGGTTGCAGAATACCTGTTTGAGCATCTGGCCAAACTGTCTGTGGAGGTAGAATACGCTTCGGAATTCCGTTACCGCGAAGCCCTTATTGATGAAGATGACGTGATGCTGGTGATTTCGCAAAGCGGTGAAACGGCGGATACGTTGGCAGCCCTGCGTACGGCCAAAGAGCGCGGAGCACTAACGCTCGGGGTTTGTAATGTTGTGGGATCAACCATTGCCCGGGATACCGACGCGGGTGTTTATACGCATGCCGGACCGGAGATCGGGGTTGCATCCACCAAGGCATTTACGACGCAGGTGTCGGTACTGGCGATGATGGCTATTATGCTGGGACAAAGGCGAGGTGTGCTTGATGAGGATTATGCGGCGCGACTGATTGAAGAGCTGGATCGTATTCCCGGAAAGGTGCAGAAGATTTTGGATAATAGCGATGATCTTAAAGATATGGCCCGCCTGTTTAGTTATGCACCGAACTTCTTGTATTTGGGGCGAACATACAACTTCCCAGTGGCATTAGAGGGAGCGCTGAAGCTCAAGGAGATTTCGTATATCCATGCTGAAGGATATCCCGCAGCAGAGATGAAGCACGGGCCTATTGCACTTATTGATGAGATGATGCCTGTGGTGGTTGTTGCCGCTACGGATCATACCAATGAGAAGATGATAAGCAATATTGAAGAGGTGAAAGCACGTGAGGGACGCATTATTTCGATAACGGGTGAAGATAATGATGAGGTTATTGACCTTTCTGAGTTTTCTTGTCCGATTCCGGAGACCGAAGATTGCCTTTCTCCGATGCTAACGACCATACCTCTACAGCTGCTTTCCTATTATATTGCCGTGAATCGCGGCTGCAATGTTGATCAGCCACGAAATCTGGCTAAAAGTGTAACGGTAGAATAGTATTATCTTGTGAGAGTTTTGGAGGGCAAGGCTGCAAAAGCTTTGCCCTTTTGTATTCTATGAGATATCTACAAGGTGTAAACGATTCTCCAATTTGCCGCGTTTTATTGAGTTATGACAACATTGCAAGTCAAAAACATGGTGTGTGACCGCTGTATCATGACAGTACAGCAAGTGCTGGAAGATCTGGGATTCGAGGTTGAATCTGTTGTGCTTGGTAAAGTTACTGTTACCGACGAGGTTGGTTCAGATGAAATGGAAAAGATAAGCGAAGAATTGGTTGATAAAGGATTCGAGCTTCTCAAAAAGAACGACAAGGCATTGCTCGAGCAGATAAAGGTTCAGCTTATCGATTATCTCAAGTATCTTGAAGACACCGAAGATCCTGATAATGTCTCTGTTTTTTTGGAAGAGAAGATGCAATACAACTATAGTTATTTGAGCAAGTACTTTTCAGATTACGGAGATGTGACCATTGAGAAATATATCATCAACCTGAAAATTGAGCGCGTGAAAGAGTTGCTCACCTATGATGAGTTGACGCTGAGCGAGATTGCATGGAAACTTAATTATAGCAGCGTACAGTATCTTTCCAACCAGTTCAAAAAAATAACTGGAGAAACGGTCAGTTCTTTTCGTAGCCACAGCGATGAGCGTGGCCGTCAGTCGTTAGACGCGGTATAAGTATTTAGTATCCAAAAATTTTACACATCTATTTTGATGTATTGTAAGGGATGAGCTGTCCAGAGCTGTTATATTCAGGTGTAATTTAGAACAGAACCCATATAGCGATGAAAAAATCTTTGCAAATCGAAGGCATGCATTGTGCCGGTTGTGCTAACAGCGTAGAAAAGGCTCTTTCTGAAGTGGAAGGAGTTAGCAAGGCCTCCGTTAACCTGGCTACAGAAAAAGCGTTTGTTGAGTTTGAAAACGGTGAGATTAGCCGCGAAATGTTAAAACAAGCGGTACAGAATGCCGGTTACGATATTAAGGAGGAAGATGATGAAAAAGAGGATCCGGATGTAACCGGTAAAAAAAAACTTGATGTAGCCTATCACAAGATGTGGTGGTCGTGGGCACTGACCATCCCTATTATTTTGCTGATGATCCCCGAAATGTTTGCGGGCTATGCGCTCGGCGGGGAAATGGTGTATCAGCTGTTGATGATTGTTCTTTCATTCGTGGTCATTTTTTATCCTGGTTGGGAAACGCTGAAAGGAGCATGGAGATCAGCGATCAACGGGTCCCCTAATATGGATGTACTTATTGCTATGGGGTCGTTGGCAGCATTGGGAACAGGATTTGTAGCCCTGCTGCATGTGTTTGGTATGGCACCACCGTTCCACAGCTTTGCGGGTATCGCGGGTATGATTATGGCCTTTCATCTGACAGGACGCTATGTGGAGACCAAGGCGAAAGGTCGTGCTTCTGAAGCAATAAAGAATTTAATGACGTTGGAGGCCAAAGAGGCGACCATCATTCGTAATGGCAAAGAGATGACTATCCCCGTAAAGGATTTGGAGGTTGATGATGTGATGATTGTCCGCCCTGGTGAAAAGATACCTACGGATGGTAAGGTCATCGACGGAGAAAGTAGTGTAGATGAGTCGCTTGCAACAGGTGAATCGATGCCTGTTCGCAAGGAGAAGGGCGATGAAGTGATCGGATCAACAATAAATAAAAATGGCACGCTCAAGGTGCAAGCCGCCAAGGTTGGCAGTGAGACCTTTCTAAACCAGATTATTCGAATGGTTGAGGAGGCGCAGAGTTCTAAGGTGCCTATACAAGAATTTGCCGATCGTATTACTGCTGTATTTGTACCGGTTATTATTGGATTAGCAGTTCTTACGTGGGGTGCATGGATGCTGTTTCCGGAGTTTTTCGGCCAGGTTGCAGTTTGGGCATCTGGATTTATTCCGTGGATAAATCCTAACATGGGTTCTGTAGCGCTGGCATTCTATGCGGCTATTGCAGTGTTGGTAATTGCATGTCCCTGTGCGTTGGGATTGGCAACGCCCACAGCCCTAATGGTTGGTACGGGTCTTGGAGCCGAAAATGGTATTTTAATACGAAAGGGGAAAGCCGTTGAACTGTTGCGCGAAACGGATGCGATAGTCTTTGATAAGACCGGAACGATTACCAAGGGGGAACCGTCGGTTACGGATATCAAGGTATTATCAGATTGGGAGGAAGCAGTAATGCTCAAATATGCAGCTGCTGCAGAAAGGGGATCCGAGCATCCTCTGGGAGAGGCCATTGTTAATTATGCCAAAGAACAAGAACTTGAACTGTGGGATGCATCCGGATTTGAGGCTATTACCGGAAAAGGGATACGAGCAGAGATTGAAGGAAAAAACGTTCTTATTGGTAATACGTCATTGTTTGAAGAGGAGAATATATCGGTTGGTAGTGATGCACAAGGCGATATTGAACAGTATGAGAATCAGGCCAAGACAACTGTTTTGGTTGGTGTGAATGGTGAGCTGGTTGGACTGATTGCTATTGCCGATCCCATTAAGGGAGACAGTAAAAGTGCGATTGCTGCTATTAAACAGATGGGATTTACTCCGGTTATGATTACCGGCGATAACGAACGAACGGCCCGTGCTGTGGCAGAGGAAGTTGGTATTGAACAGGTGATAGCGGGCGTACTTCCCGATCAGAAATCCAATGAGATTAGGCGCCTGCAGTCAAACGATAACAAAGTAATTATGGTAGGTGATGGTATTAACGATGCACCTGCACTAACACAGGCTGATGTGGGGATCGCCATCGGTACGGGAACTGATGTGGCTATAGAATCAGGTGATATTGTCCTTGTAAAAGGAGAACTACAGTCGGTCGTGCAAGCGATCAAGTTAAGTGAAGCCACTTTTAAAAAGATTAAACAAAACCTTTTCTGGGCTTTCTTTTATAATGTGGTAATGATTCCCTTGGCGGTAATGGGAATGATGCATCCCGTTTTGGCGGAAGCCGCCATGGCATTTAGCTCTATAAATGTCGTATTTAACTCCAGACGGCTACAAAAAACCAATCTTTCCACACAATAACTCGTTTCTGTGGATAACTATGTGGAAAACTTAGGGAAGTTAATTTATTTCGAATAATTTGTAACAAAATGCCTGTATATTTCTCTTGAAAGCACAATCGGATAGCAAAAGGTGATTGTATTTAAAAATATCAATGTTGATAACTTGATATTAAATGAAGGATTGATTATTACTTAGTTGCTTTTCCGATAAAGTGTAAAAATTAGTTTTGGGCATATTATTATGAAAAATTGGAAGGCATTGATTCTGAAAATAACATTGTTGGTACTTGTAGGTATCGTAATGTTGACAGGATAAAAAGACGGCTTACTTACAAAGTTTAATTTGTAATGCAATAGCAGAAATGCGTATTTGGTATGTGGTAACAGCATACAATTATGTATAATGTAAAAGCGTATTTCTGTGGATAATAAACCGGTAACCGACCTGTCGTATTTACGCGAAATTGCAATGGGTGATGATTCCATTGTCATAGAAACCACCGAAGTGTTTCTTGAGGATGTTCCTTCAGCTATTGAAAACATTCAGGAGCACTACGAGGGTGAGGAATGGCAGCAGCTCTATAAGCAAGCCCATAAAATTAAGCCCAATCTAAAATATATGGGGATGGAGCGGGCCCACGAACTCATTCTTGATATTGAGAACCAAGCCAATACGGGAGAAATCTCTGATGATTTAGGAGAGAAGGTCTCAGAATTTTGTTCACTATGTCGTCAAGCCCTCGACGAGTTATCTGATAAGATAGAAGCGTTGAAAAGATAACAACTAAAACCTTTGGGAGTATTATCCGTATGGTAGACAAATTCTAACCAAAAACGGATAATTCTTATGATCTGGTCACTATTAGTAAACAGTATCGGAATTTTTGTAATTGGCTATATTCTAAAAGGAGTACAGATTAAAAGTTTCTTTACAGCAATTGGGGTGGCAATACTTTTAGCAATTATAAATAGCTTGGTGAAGCCGATCTTGGTTTTTCTAACGCTGCCCATAACCATACTGACATTCGGACTTTTTATCCTTGTCATCAATGCCCTAATGTTGATGCTGGTGGATGAGCTTATTGAGGGGATGAAAATTGATAGCTTCGGATGGGCGTTCTTATTTAGCTTATTGCTGGCCGTACTAAATTTGGGATTTTTCTGATTACGCTACGTTGGAGCTTTTGATAGTGCCTTGCTCTTTATCAGTTTTATTAATTTCGAGGGTATAGATTTTGGCGGGAGGAATATTTAGAAAGACAATCTTTTTGTTATGCTTGTAGGTATTAACAATACTTTCCTCAAAGTCGCTTTTAAAATCCCCGAATTTCAAGTACTTAAAATAGCTGATATATGCTTTTGTGGAGCAGAGGTTGAGCTTTTTCTCCCAGATCTGCTTGGTTATCTCTTCCGGCATGTTTTCATAGGGAAGACTTGAAAATACAAAGTCGTACTTTTTCTGGGGATGAAAGTTTAGAATATCAGCATGATGAATACGAATATTATCATTCAGGCGATACTTGGAACCGATAATCTGATAAAACTTTTTATGGATCTCAACGATATCCAAAGAATCCTGGGGACGAAGAAGCTTTGCTATCTGTTTGGTCAGCGAGCCTGTACCGGCTCCAACTTCCAGAATGTTTAAAGGTTTGCAGTTGGCATCAGCAAGTTTCTCTTTTAGTTGGGTCACAAGATCCTTGGCCAAAAACTTAGAACTTGGAGCTACTGCTCCAACCTGTTTTAAGTCTTTAAGAAAGTAAAGTAGATGTTCCAATGATATTCTTTTGGTTACTGATGGCTGTTTTAAGGTAATAAAGCTTAAGCAAATTGACTAATTGGGGATTATGGAATTACTTTACATTAGTTCTTGTAAGTTGAGAAGAGTATTCAAGGTTGTAGTTGAAATATATTTTTACATCTAATTAGTGATTTATAGTTGATTCATTTCGTTACAGCCCTCACTTTAACAGTCAATACAAACTAACATTAAAATAAAAAACCATCTATGAGTTATTCTATCTTCAAGGAATTGAAGCGATTGAGTATTATGGTGTTGTGTGTCGGTTTATTAGGGGCATGCGCCAGTACTCAAAATGCTCAAGACCGATCAAAAGGCGGTGAGCCATCATCTTCGGAATCAGATAATGGTATTAAGCCGTACAGTGAAGTTATCACTGACGAGGCTGAAACCGATACAGGATTATTCGATGTCCATAAGATTGACAAGGATTATTTTTACGAAATTCCTGATTCGCTATTGAGTCGCGAAATGTTACTCGTTTCCCGTATTGCGGAAACGCAAGATGAAATTGGATATGGCGGCGAAAAGTTAAACACGCAAGTTGTACGATGGCAGAAAAAGGACGATAAGATTCTGCTCCGTCACGTTTCCTACGAAAATGTGGCCAGTGATTCACTGCCGGTGTACGAAGCGGTTCAAAACTCAAACTTTGAGCCTATCATCGCTTCTTTTGATGTAAAATCGCTCGGTAAGGATTCTTCCGGAGTAGTGATTGATGTAACAAAATTGTTTGCCAGCGATATTCCGGCACTCGGCTTGCAAAGCGATGAGCGGGAAGAATATCGTGTACGTCGATTAGACACAGACCGTTCTTTTATTGAGCATATCAACAGTTATCCGGAGAATATTGAGGCGCGTAACTGGATGACCTATGATGCTTCAAATCCACCGTCAAATTCTTCGACAGGTACAATTTCGTTGGAGATAAACCATAGCATGGTATTGTTGCCTAAAGAGAAATGGGAGACTCGTTCCTATGATCAACGGGTAGGATATTTTAGCATACAGCAAACCGATTATGGGACGGAGCGGCACAAGGCTAATGAGCAACAGTACATCACGCGATATAAACTGGTGCCCAGTGATAAAGAAGCCTATCTGGATGGTGAGCTCGTAGAGCCCAAAAATCCCATTGTCTATTATATTGATCCTGCTACGCCTAAAGAGTGGCGCCCCTATTTAAAGCAGGGCGTTGAGGATTGGCAAAAAGCTTTTGAAGCGGCTGGATTTAAAAATGCGATTATTGCAAAAGATCCGCCCACCGAAGAAGAAAATCCCGAGTGGAGCCCTGAAGATGTGCGTTATTCGGTAATCCGATACTTTGCGTCGGATATTCAGAACGCATATGGGCCACATGTACATGATCCACGGACAGGACAAATTTTAGAGAGTGATATCGGTTGGTATCATAACGTGATGAACCTGTTGCGCAACTGGTACTTCGTACAAACAGCTGCAGCAAATCCCGATGCACGTGCTGTTCAATTTAGGGATGAAGTGATGGGTGAACTTATACGATTCGTTTCGGCACACGAGGTTGGACACACTATTGGATTACCCCATAACTATGGATCAAGCTATGCATATCCGGTCGATTCGCTTCGATCACCGACATTTACCGAGAAGCACGGTACGGCACCATCCATTATGGACTATGCCCGCTTTAATTATATCGCACAGCCCGGTGATGGAGTCGAAGATTTCCATCCGGCCGTTGGTGAATATGACAAGTGGGCGGTTAAGTGGGGCTATACCTGGTTCCCTGAAGATATGAGCGACGAGGAAAAAGTAGCAAAGCTTAACGAATGGACTCGTGAGCGTGCTGATGACCCGGTATATTTTTACGGTCGTCAAACGGGTAACAAGATCGATCCTCGCTCACAAAACGAAGACCTTGGTAACGATGCCATGAAGGCCAGTGAGCTCGGTATTGCCAACTTGAAGCGCATTACCTCGAACTTAGTTGAGTGGACAGAACGCGACGGTGCCAATTTTGCTGAACTGGAAGAACTTTACAGCAATGTTGTTGCCCAGTGGAATCGCTACATGGGACACGTCACGAAAAATGTAGGTGGAGTGTACGAAAATCATAAAACCTATAATCAGGAAGGTCCGGTCTATACATTCGTTTCCCAGGAAACACAACAGCGGGCGATGGACTTTTTGGTTGACTATGGTTTTATGACTCCTGACTGGTTATTAGAGGAAGATGTGCTGAGTCGCATCAATCAATCGACAGTTGTTGATAACATGCGAAGTGCTCAAGTGAGGGTACTTAACGACCTTACCGATCCGCAGCGCATCGCCCGGCTTATCGAGTTTGATGCCCGATCGTCAGAAGATACCTACGATGCTTTTGAAATGATGGATGACGTTAGAAACGGCATCTGGTCGGAGCTCGATAGTAATAGCGCAATTGGCGTGCACCGCCGTAACCTTCAGCGTGCATACCTGGAACGCATGGAATACTTGATGACCGAAGAACTTCCGGATATTCCATCAGCGTTCAAGGAATTTCTGGGCTGGACCGATGTTAATGTCAGTCAGTCCGACATTCGACCAATAGTACGAAACCAGTTGCAGATTTTGTTAGACGATGTGCAGAATACGCAAAATCGTGTTCGGGATCGTGCTACTGGAGCACACTTGGCTGATGTTGAAGTACGGATTGAAAATATCCTTGATCCAGAAAGCTAAAAGCGATAACAGCTTATTTATTTTAAAGCCTCGGTTTATAGCCGGGGCTTTTTTATTGAATTATAATGCCAATTTTGAGCTGTCAGCGTAATGATTAGTCGCTCACCTTCTTCCAAAGTATACTTATGGAAACCCCCACAATAACAACGACTACCGTTCCAAGGGGATTCAGCCATAAATATTCAATGGCTTTAGTAAAACCTTCTGGGGTTTCTTCCCAAGGAAAAATTAATTGCCAGTTGCCCGTTTCGGGATGTTCAAAGAGACGATCAAAGAAAAAGACCGTAACCATTCCTGAGATGAGTCCCGTCATTGCCCCAACCCCATTTGCTCGTTTTACCCATAGCAGGAGAACAAAAACGCCCAGAATAGATCCATAGAAATAGCTGCCGACTTTGTTAACCAATTCAATGATAGATCGTGTTTCGCCCAAAGCCAGGGCGGCCCCGGTTGCCAGCAATCCCCAGAGCACTGTAGTAAACCGCGACGACTTCAGATACCACGTTTCACTGCGGTCCCTGGAATCAAGCCGTTTATACCAATCTACGATAGAGATGGTGGCAAGGGCGTTAAGTTCACTGTCGATACTCGAAAGAGCAGCAGCAAAAATTCCGGCAACAATAAGTCCGATAATGCCAATGGGAATTTCATGGAGAATAAAATAAGGCAGAATATAATTCGTGTCGTTTCGGCTGGATTCAGTAATTTCTTCCTGACGTTCCAGTTCTGATTCACGAACTTTGTTAAGATGTTGGTCTGCCTGCCTGAAAGCTTCTGCATTTGCCTGTGATTTTTTATCGAGCAGATCTAAAGCAGCTTGTCTTCGTTGCATGTGAGCAGCTTGGTACTCTTGTTGAAGCATTTCGCCGGCAAGTTCAGTTTGTTCTGTTTCGGCTACCGGATCGGTACTGTGAAAGGTTATCGGTGCCGATCCAAAGATATAGAAGACATAAAGCATGACGCCCAACAGGAGGATGAAAAACTGCATCGGTACTTTTGCATAGGCAGAGAGAAGCAACGATTTTCGGGCATCGTTCAGCGATTTGGCTGTAAGGTAACGCTGTACCTGACTTTGATCGGTACCAAAGTAAGAGAGCATCAAAAAGAGGGCCGCAAAAACACCGGTCCAAATATTGTACTTCTCACTGATGTCGAAGCTGATATCAAGTGCATCCAGCTTGCCGAGCGTGCCGGCAAGATAGAGCGAATCACTAAAATCAACGCCGGGAGGCAGCTGATAGTGAATCCAGTAAAAGCAAAAGCCAAGGCCGAACATCATTACTGCCATCTGTTTTACATCGGTGCGAATGACTCCGCTGATGCCGCCGACCATCGTATAAAGTGTTGCGGTAATCCCAATAATCAGAATCGTTGTAGAAAGCGGTAAGTTGAGCAGTATAGCAAGAACATAAGATGGAGCCGCAATAATAATTCCTAACCCCAGCCCGCGCGACATCAGAAAAAGGAAACTGGTAAAAAGTCTGGTAGAGAGGCCAAACCGCTCTTCCAGTACCTCGTAAGCACTAAAGTTTTGCAGCTTATTAAAGAATGGAACCAGCGTCATGCAGAGGATGATCATGGCAAAAGGTACTGCCAGATAGATCTGTACAAACCGCATATCCTCAACATACGCTTGACCCGTCGTGCCGATAAAGGTAATAGCTGAGGCTTGGGTTGCCATCACAGAAAGTCCCATGGCCCACCACGGCATCGAGCGGTTGGCAAGAAAAAAGCCCTCAATATTTTCACTCTCCTTGCCGTGTCGAGTACCATCCCAGATGGTATATCCCAGAAATGCAATCAGAACAAGCCAGTCAATCCAGTGCATAACGGTTAAATGGGGAGGTTAAAAAAGTATGTAAACAGGCCCAGCAGCAGAATGTAAGCAAGACCAATCCAAAAGACGCGCCAGTAGTTTTGTTTTGGGTTATCTGATTTTTCCTTTGTCATGGTTTGATCCGGCTGGTAAAATTATTCTTTAGGTATCACTTGTCACATCCTTAAGTACATTATATAACATAGCAATATCTTGCTCATCATTATAAACATTGGGTGAAATACGTACTGCCGAACCCCGCACTGAAACGTGTATGTTATGTTCATCCAGTTTATGCTGCAGTTTTTCAAGGGATACAGACTTAGGCAATCTTATGCCAAACATGTGTCGGGCCCTCCATTCCGGGTCCTCAATTTGATATCCGTATTCGGGTAAATCGTTCTCAAGATCTGCTGTTAATTGTTTGCAATAAGTCTGTATATGTTGAGGCTCCCAATCCAAAATCTGGTTGAGCGCTTCGATCATCATGGGTACCAATATGAAATTACTGCGTTCGCCCATATCAAAACGTTGAGCTCCCGGCTGGTAATCATCTTCATAATCAACCAAGCCGCTGAAGTCTTCACTATTCTTGCGGACGATCCATCCTTCTTCAAGAGGAATGCCGTTTTGTAGTTTAGGCCCAAAATAGCCGAGCGTTATGGCATAGGGGCCCATCAGCCATTTATAGCCGGCACATATTAGGGCGTCGGCCTTAATTTCTTGCACATCAATGGGCATGGCTCCAACAGACTGTGTGCCATCAATCACAAAGTAGGCATCGTTTTTCTGCGTTTTAGTGCCAATAGATTTGAGGTCGTAAAGCGTGCCGTCTGTCCAGTGCACATTGCCGAGGGCAACTAACAATGTATTGGAGTCGATGGCATCCAATATTCGTTCATTCCACTTTTCTCCACGATTTTCGAACCCCTCAGGCGGATCAACAATCTTTAACTGGCAATAGTTGTTCTTACAAAATCGTTTCCAGGCGTATACGTTACTTGGGAATTGTTCTCCTGCAATAACAATCGAACTGCCTTTATTTGGATCAATGTTTTTAGCCACGGTTGCCAGTCCGTATGAAACAGCTGGCATAACAGCTATATCCTTAGCACTGGGAGCATTAACGAGTTTGGCAAATAGTGATCGAAGGATATTGCTGTCTTCAAAAAAGTGATCCGGGGTCGTTTCCCAAGGGCGGTTTTTCCCTTTAATTCCCTGAACTCCGGCTTCTTCTACTCTTTGTAGCAGGGGTGATAGAAAAGAGCAGTTGAGGTAATGATGGTCATCGGATAATGAAAACAGATGTTTTTGGCAGTCCATCTTAAGGTTGAATGTTATAAAGTTAGATGATGAAGTTTTTTAAGGGTAAACTTTTAATATTCAACCTTCAACTTTTTTGCTAAGCTGATCGGTAATCCGAAAACTTTCCGGACCGAATTGAAAGAGCACATCCAAAATGCAGCACCAAGGCTCAAACCCCTCGAAGTGTTGATGGTATTTGGGATGTTCAAAGTCAGGATCACTATTTTGTTCAGCTTGGCGCTGGTAGTGGCGGCTGTCATGTTCTTGGAATAACGTATTGGCACCTAAACGCTGTGCCAGCAAATCCGGGTTGGAGTCATAATCCGAAAGATTGCTGGCAAATACATAATCAATACTGATATCCATAAAGCGAAAAAGCCGCTTTTGGATGTAGAGAATAAAATCCATCAGGTAGGTATAGTTGTAAGCCGACTGCCAGTCCGCCTCAATTTCGGGCTCGTAAAAGTCGTAGTAGATGCTGTTGCGATAGTTGTATTTCAGCGTTCGAAGCAATGGGGTAACCCAATCTTCAGAATGGTCCATGCAAACATCTTTGACAGCTTTTTTTCGGTCCTCCGTCCGGATGGGAATATTAATCCATTGCGTACCTTCGGGAGTACGAATTTGGGCGCGATGGATACGGCTTTTGCGTGACCAACGCTCCACATCCTGCAATATAATTTGGTCGGCCTGCAGCATGGCGGCCAGATCGTACAGGTTGGGGGCAAACTGGGGGGTTAAAAGAGCAAGTTTCATATTAGAAGTGATGCTATCAACAAAGTTCATTTGGTTGCATTGATGATGGAATTAAGAATTAAAAATTAAGAATTAAAAATTCACGGTCACTCATTACTTGTCAATTGTTAAATATTAGCACAAGTGCCCCATAAGCCTTATTTTCCGGTGCATTGAGTAGAAATTATTATTAATCCAATTACCAAGATTTATGGAAGGTAGTGTACGTGTACGTTTTGCGCCGTCACCCACAGGATTGTTGCATATTGGTGGACTTCGGACGGCACTCTATAATTATTTATTTGCGAAGGGCAACGACGGGACCTTTGTGCTCCGCATTGAAGATACTGATCAGGCTCGCTATGTAGAAGGGGCTGAGGAAGATATCCAACGTTCGCTTAAATGGGCCGGTATGGACGTTGATGAAGGTCCGGAAAATCCCGGTGATGTGGGTCCCTATCGACAAAGTGAGCGTAAGGATATGTATGAGCAATACGCCGAACAGCTTGTTGAGCAGGGCAATGCTTACTACGCTTTTGATACGCCAGAGGAACTTGATCAAATGCGAGAGCGGTTGAAAAAGTCAGGTAATCCGTCGCCTAAATACGATGCTATTACTCGCATGTCGATGAAGAACAGCCTGACCTTGCCCGAAGAGGAGGTCGAGCGCAAGTTGGAGGAAGGAGAAGAATATGTGATTCGACTGAAAGTGCCACGTCGTGAGACCATTCGTTTTGAAGATGAGGTTCGCGGTTTTGTATCATTTGAAAGCAAGGGGCTTGACGATCAGGTTTTACTCAAATCCGACGGAATGCCGACTTATCACTTGGCGAATGTAGTGGATGATCATCTAATGAAAATTTCGCACGTAATTCGTGGGGAGGAGTGGCTCAGCAGTACGCCCAAGCACATTTTAATGTACGAATATTTTGGCTGGGAGCCGCCCAAGATGGCCCACTTGCCGTTGATAATGTCACCAAGTGGAGGTAAACTTTCCAAACGTAAAGCCGAAAGCGAAGGTATTCCGATAAACACTAAAGACTATATCGAGCAGAAGTTTGAGCCGGAAGCTTTGGTTAACTTTTTGGCTTATCTGGGATGGAGCCCGGGTGATGATTCAGAGATCCACTCGCTGGGAGAACTCTGCGAGATGTTCTCACTGGATCGCGTGAGTAAAGGCGGTGCGGTATTTGATTATAAAAAGCTGATCTGGTATAACGAGCACTATCTTCGCGAAAAATCGGCCGATGAGCTTTGGCCGCGTGTGCAAGAGATTGCTAAAGAGCACGATCTTGATCCGGATGAGGAGTATATGAAGCAGATTATTCCATTGATGAAAGAGCGTGTTAGTAAGGTTGAGGACTTTGTAACGATGGGGCGATTCTTTTTTGAGGATCCCGAGGAGTACGAAGACAAGGCTGCTAAAAAATGGAATGATGATAGTGCTGAGCTGTTGGAAGCCTATGTCGAGAAGATTGAAGACCTCGACGAAGGTGCATTCGAGGCCAAGACGCTGAAGGATAAGATCAAAGAAGTGATAGAAGAATACGACGTTGGTTTTGGTCCCGTAATGATGCCTCTGCGTGTTGCCATTTCAGGAATGGGCTATGGCCCCGACTTGACACCAACTATCGAGCTGCTTGGCAAAGAGACTACTATCCGCCGAATTGAAACAGCAATCGAAAAGTTGGGATAGTTTAAGCCTAAAATAGCATTAGATATAAACCCTGAGGGTCTTTGAAGCTCTCAGGGTTTTATATTTTTCACAGGGAATAGTGGGATTCAAAAAAAATCTGGCAAATTATTACAGAGATTGTATTTTCACTGATCAATTGTACGTTTGGTACCGATTAATAAAAAAGTAAATCAAATATTGATTCAATGAAGCGGAAAGCACTGTTTGTTTTAGCCGGTCTTTTTTCAGTATTGCTGTTGATGAATTTTGGTTATGCTTCTCCGGATGCGGCACAAGCTGCCGAAGAAACTGCTAAAACAGGAATTGAGGCAGGGAGCTGGTTCAGTATCTTGCCACCACTCGTAGCTATTGGCATTGCGTTACTTTTTCGCCAGGTGCTTTTCGCATTGTTTTTGGGGATTTGGTGCGGTGCTTTTTTGGCAGGTGATATTTCCTTTGGCGGCGTTTTTTCCAGCTTTTTTACGGCACTCGACGGTTATATCGTACCCGCTACCGCGGATGAAAGTCATATGAGCATTATCATTTTTACTATTCTCATCGGGGGTATGGTGGGTATTATCACCGACAATGGTGGGACGCGGGGTGTAATTCAACGCGTTACTAAGTTTGTAAGAACAAAGGTGCACGGCCAACTGATGACTTCCCTGATGGGGTTTGTCGTCTTTTTTGATGACTATGCGAATACAATGGTGGTAGGCAGTACCATGCGCCCGCTCACCGATAAACTTCGCATATCTCGTGCTAAGCTGGCCTACCTGGTAGATGCTACAGCAGCCCCGGTAGCAACCATAGCATTGGTAAGTACGTGGATCGGAGCGATGGTGGGATTTATTGCAGATGCATCTGAGAAAATGCCCAATTTTAACGAGTCGGCTTACGCGGTTTTTTTGAGCTCGTTGCCCTATAATTTTTATGCTTTCTTTACTATCCTTTTTGTGATTCTTATTGCCTGGTCGGGCCGTGATTTTGCTACCATGCTCACCTCACGTATCAATCTTTATAAGGCGAAGCATAACCCTGAACTTGATACCTATAACCTGTGGAAGGATAAGATTGAGGATGATGAAAAAACGAAGAAAGTGTCACATTGGTCGAATGCGGTAATTCCCATCGTAACCCTTGTAGTAGGTACAATTGCCGGTTTATTTATTACCGGAGAGGGGAGTTCTGTACAGGCCATAATTGAATCAGCAGATTCCTACAAAGCATTACTTTGGGGATCATTGCTCTCAGTTACAGTGGCGATAATAATGACGCTTTCAAAAAAACTGCTTGAGACAAAGGAGATGCTCGAAGGCATGATGGAGGGGATGCATACCATGTTCGACGGCCTGTTGATATTGGTGCTGGCTTGGGCTTTGAGTGCTCAGACTGTTGAGCTCGGTACCGCTGATTACCTGATGAGTGTATTCGGCGAAACACTGAATGCTTATTGGCTGCCGGCTATTGTATTTATCTTGTCCGCGTTAACAGCATTTGCTACCGGCTCAAGTTGGGGAACAATGGGTATCTTAATGCCCCTTGTGGTACCGTTGGCTTGGGAGATTGGTAATAATACCGGCTTAGAATATGCGATGACGGCCGAAATAATTTACGCCAGCGTCAGCTCGGTATTAGCCGGTTCGGTCTGGGGAGATCACTGTTCGCCGATTTCTGATACGACCATTCTCAGTTCTATTGCCACCCAGTGCGATCACGTTGAGCACGTCAATACTCAGTTGCCTTATGCGATGATTGTGGGTGTAATTAGTGTTGCGAGCTTAATTGCCATCATGGTACTTGGCGTTCCTGCATGGATCATTTATCCGGCCGGAGTAGCTATAATTGTGGCCATTATTTTCCAATTTGGCAAAATTCCCGATCCCGAAGAATATACCCCTGAGGGCAAAGAAGCAGCCAGCACTTCGTTGGATTGATCTCTGTGTAAGATTATTAATGCTAAAGCCTGAGGGTGAATATCCTCAGGCCTTTGATAAGTAGGTGATTTCCATGTTCTTGGGGAATATGCCCAATGAAATCAATAGGATGGATCCTCTTGTGCTGCCGGATTTGCTTTGGAAGAAGCTATTTTTCAATAGAAAAATGGTATTGGTTCTCTTCTTCTACCTCCATAGTTCCTGGTTTAAATCGTCGTTCAGCAAAGGTGGCTTTCCCATTGTGATCAATCAGTAAAACTGTTGAGCAGCGGGTGCCGTATCCGTCACTCTTTATAAAGATTGGGGAAACTTTCTTTTCGATGTCTTTTGGGATTCCGGTGTCGGGCAGTTCTTCCTCGGGCGCCTCATGGTCGTCAGCTAATAAGTCGAAGAGTGGTTCGGGGGCGATAGAATCATCTTGAATGATATGACTCAAGTTCTTTTTTGCCCGCTGCACTTTTGGCCATGATGTCTCCAGCAGATGATTACTGAGTCCGTATAATCCGGAATCTAATAATAGGATATCGTTTTGCTGGTTGCTGTAATAGCCCAGTTTATTTAGTGATCCCGCCAATAAGTTAAAACCCATATATTGATCAGCATGAGACTGCAATTTTGAAAGATATTCCGGTGCACTCTCATTGTTTTGTAGGAAATCGAGCACTAATTTTCCGCGACTCGGTGGATCTTTTTTTTCAATATCAGGATCGCGATAATTGGTCACCGCTGAAAACTCTCCATCTTTGTTGATACCCATCCAGGTTCCGTCAGCTTTTAAATCCTTGCCGGCTAAGATATTCGGATTTTCCTCCCAAAATTGTGCTGTTCGCGAAGGACGTTCATAGTGTTCATCACGATTGGCAGCAAAAATTAAGGGATAATCAGCGTTTTGTTTATATGAGAATACAATAAGGCACATTTTTAAATCAGCTAATGTAGAAAGCAGAAATTCACGTAACAATTTGGCATATTCGTGCGTGAACACAAAAGAAATATCTTACAGTCAAAAACTGCATGTCCATTATTCATAAAAATACGGCGTTTGGAGTCGGGGACTTCATTTTTATTGCAGTGGGATTGCTGTGTGTCTTTGGATTTTTCTTGAATTATCCGTCACAGGATCCGCGCAGTGTTATACAAACAACAATGGCCGAAGATTCGGTCGCTGCAACGGCGAATCAGGTTATTAGTGATTTAGGATACTCTCTTGATGATCAGCAAGTATCGGTCGTTGGACTGCAGAGTAACACCGACTTACTTGACAGTTTACAGCTTGATAACGGTCGCCAGAAATTTATTAATGCTGTGTCAGACTCTTTGCCGTCGGGATTATATCCTTATTACTGGAATATCAGCTTCTCCAATACGAGAGAGGACTCTGAAGCTACAGGTGATGGAAATGAGAATATTGCTTTGCGGCTTGATGAGCAGGGTCGTTTGATCGAATTTCTAAATCCACAAAACAGTTTGCCTGACTATCCTGTGCATCGCAAGGCTCTAATCCATGCTTTTAAGGCCGATGCTAATTTAGATCTGTGGAAGACTTTGCCTGATTCAGCCTGGGATAGAGTGTTGCGATTTGATTTCGATGAGGATTACAACAGTGATTCGACTCCGGATACAACGGATGTCACTAATACAGAACGCTCGCATACATTCCAAAGGGCTAATATCGAACGGTTGGCAGGTTATTATTTGCAGATCGGCGGTTGGAATCCTGGACAGTTTCAATTTTCAGATATTCAAATTGAGACCGTTCATTCACAGGCTATCGCGGATGTAACCGTAAATACATCGGCCCCGGTAATGGGACAGGATCTTCGTATTAATGTTCGTCTTCTTTCCAGTGGAGCGTTGGTGAACCTTGATGCCAGTTACAATCCAGAGGGTACCGAACAAAATATGCCCGGGCTGTTAGAAATTAGCAGGATAGCGATTGTGCCCATTTTTATCCTTGCGTTAATAACCCTGTTTTACTTTCGTATCCGTTCCCGGGCAATCGACACTCGTTCGGCATTAATTGCTGGTATTTTGACCGGATTGGTTGTGCCGGCAACAATCTTCTTACAAGAATGGGGAACAAGTTTGACAATGGGGATCAATGTTCAATCGATGGACCTGCTTGGATTAGCATTACAGATGGGATTTTCGGGTGCTTTCACTTCGGTAGGTGTATTTGCTTTATTTGCTGTAGGAGATTCGATTATGCGCCAATACTGGCCACAAAAATTGTACAGCTATGATTATCTCCGACAGGGGAAGTTTTTTAATAAGCCTATCGGAGAAATGATTCTCCGATCAATAGTACTGGCGTTTATATTATGTGGAATATGGACTGTTGCCCTTTCGTTTGCTCCCAATCTCTTTCTTGAAATCGAACGCACTTTTCTTGCCCACGAAGCAGCCTGGGCACCTATTTATCTTTTTCTAAATAGTTTTTGGTTTAGCTTGTTATTTGCATTGTGCATCTTTGCAGTTGCGGCAACACAGTTTTATAGCACTCATAAAAGAAAATGGCTGGCTTCATTAGTTGTCGTTCTTGGTGTTATTTTAATTATACCAACATTCCAAAATATTGGTCCGGCCGTTTCGGAGATAGTTCTTTTTGGGATCTTAGGTATTGTTTTCCTCGCTATTTTTCTAAAATGGGATATTCTGACAGTCTTTTTTACTCATTTCCTTTTTGTATTAATGCTTGAATCCTCAAGCGGTTGGCTTGTAAATGGTTCTCCAGATCTGCCTGCATTTATTCTTTTAGTGGTCTTTTTATTTGGAAATACAGTCGCAGCAGTCTTATTCATCATCAAGGGAGAGAAGGAGCAGTCGCTGTCAGGTTATGTCCCTGATTATGTTGAAGAACTGGCACAGGAACAACGTATCAAGCAAGAGCTCAGAATTGCACGGGATGTTCAGCAATCTTTTTTGCCTGTAGAAACCCCGCACTTTAAGAATCTGGATTTAGCCGCAGTTTGTAAGCCGGCATACGAAACGGGTGGGGATTATTATGACTTCGTTCAGCTTGATGATCACCGTATTGCAGTAACTATTGGAGATGTGAGCGGCAAAGGCATTCAGGCCGCTTTTTATATGACCTTTATCAAGGGAATTCTTCACAGTCTTTGTCGAGAGATTGATTCACCGGCTGAAATTTTGAAGAAAGTGAATCGTTTATTTTATGACAATGCCCAGCGAGGGACGTTTATCTCATTGGTTTATGGGATTATAGATCTGAAAGAGAAAACATTTCGTTTTGCTCGGGCCGGACATAATCCAATACTTAGAGTGGCCGGTGATACAAAGAAATTGGAAGAATTAAAACCCGCGGGAATTGGTATTGGCTTGTCGAGGGATAATTTTGATGAGCACTTGGAAGAGGTTGAATTATCCATAGAAGATAACAATGTACTTGTCCTTTATACTGATGGAATTGTTGAGGCGTTAAGTGAATCTCAAAACTTTTATGGTACAAATCGATTGAATGCGATGATAAAAAGCAACGTCCATAAATCAGCTAGTGACATGTTAAACCTCTTAGCAGAAGATGTGGAGTCTTTTATTGGTAAGGCAAAACAACATGATGATATGACGATTATGGTTATGAAGTTAAACGATCAGAATGAAAAATAGGTACTATTAATGAGATTAGTGTGGAGTGTAAAAAGATTCCTAATTGGTTTATTTATTTTGCTTATCGGGATATTACCCGCAACAGCCCAATCGGATATAAAGTGGAAATCACTTTCCGAAGCTCAAGAGTTAGCGAAAGAAAATGACAAAAAAGTAATGCTTTTTGTTGATGCTGAGTGGTGTGGATATTGCAAAAAAATGTATGAGGAGGTATTCCCGGAGCAAACCGTACAGGACAGCCTGCACAAATATTTTTATCCGGTAAAGGTTGATATCGAGTCGGATCGGAAAATAGTATTTAACGGAAATTCTCTGACCGAACAGCAGCTGGCACGTCGGTTTAGAGCTAGTTCTACTCCGACTTTTATTTTCCTGGACCAAGAAGGAAATACCATAGGAAGGCAGCCGGGATTTTTACCCGCTCATATTTTTGATAAACTTGTAGCTTTCGTGGGATCTGATTTAACTGGCAAAAAATCATTTAGACAATACTTGAAGAACCATGGGGTAGATATTAATTGAGAGAGTAGAGATGTAATGATATGGAGATATTCTATATATTAAGGCAATAGAAATAAAGCATAAAAAGTTTTCAAGATGGTATTAAGTCAGGCTGTTGAAGATTATCTGAAAGCGATATATACCCTGGAGACAGAAGACAAAGGGGCCTCAACAACGAAGATTGCAGATTCTCTGGATGTGTCGTCGGCGTCGGCTACCAATATGGTTAAGCGGCTGGATAAGATGGGATTAGTTGATTATGAGTCGTATAAGGGAGCACGACTAACGGATTCGGGCAAGAAGATTGCGCTCGAAATAATACGTCACCATCGGCTGCTGGAGCTCTATCTGCTGGAGGTGATGGGGTATTCCTGGGATGAGGTGCACGATGAGGCCGAAAAGCTGGAGCATCATATCTCGGAACGATTCGAGGATAAAATTGCCCAGCTTCTTGATGATCCCACCCATGATCCACATGGTGATCCCATTCCCACCAAAGACGGATTAATGCCCGAAATGGATGCCCACCCTCTTGTTGAGGGAGAAACGGAGCAGGAGTATATCATTAGTCGCGTTAAAGACCAGGATCCGGAACTGCTGCGCTATCTGGAAAAGGTAGGGCTGCTTCCGGGTATAAAGGTACAAATTAAGCAGAAAGAGCCGTTTGATGGTCCGGTTACGCTTCTGATTGAAGGCAAAGAGCGGGTTATTGGAAATGAAGTGGCGAAGAATATCTTTGTTGCAGAGATATAATTAAAAGGTAAGAAACCAACTATTTTTGCTATTTCAGTCTAAATTGGATGCCTGCTAAGAACCGACGGGTCTGCAGTGGCCCATAAACGTGGTCGGTGGCAAATTCATCGCTGAAGGGTTTATCAGCTGCAATGATTGGATTTTTTTGTGTGTAATTGCCAAGGTTTTTTACAGTAATATAAGCTGATATTCGGTCGCTAAATTTACGGGATATCTTCATATTATGTTCTGAAAATACCGGTGATTTTGTAATATATCCCTCGTATACAGGCAGCTTCATATTTCCAACTATCCTGCCGGAATAGTTCAATGATATTTTTGTAGCAGGTATAGTATAACTTGCGGTAAATACGCCAGACCACTCGGGTGCAAATTGGACTCTCGTTTGAACTCCATTATTCGTTTTGAAGACATCCTGGTAGGTAAATCCAATAGAGTATTGTAGTGGTGATGGAAAATTATGGGCGGCGTTCAGGGAAATGCCGCGTGATACCGAATAGCCATCAAGGTTTCTATAGCGAATTTCGTTGGGCTGTGAGTAATCGGGGATGATCTGATTACTGAAGTGAGAGTAAAACAGATCGAGGTCGACATTAAGCACGCTGGTTCCAATATCTATAATTTGGTTAAGGTTTATAGTACCGTTGATTGATCGTTCGGGAGCTAGCTCTTCTTCAATGACAACGCGGCGCGATCCGCTCAGTGCCTCATGTTCCTCGGTAAAAAGATTCACGATGCGGAATCCCGTCCCGCCATTCAGGCGAAGGGTAGTGTGATTAGAAAAGTCAAACTTGGCATTTATTCTGGGTGAGTAGATGAGTCCGTGTTCATCGTAATGATCTATTCGCATACCACCCAACATCTTAAAATCCGCACTAAAATTATGTTCGTATTGTGAAAAGATCCCCGGAATAAAGCGAGTATCCCGCGAGCCTTGTCCCAGGTGGATGCCATCAAAGGTCTGGTCAAGCGCATCGATGCGAGAAGTGGCCCCAACTAAAAGCTGTCGCCAGGGCGTAAAGCGCTTATCCCAAATTAGGTTGGTAAAGTAAATCTGCTGATCAGCTGTGTACTGATAAGTTCCGTAATAACTATCTTGCTGATGATAGCTGTAAGAAAATTCTGCCCGAATATCTTCAGAAGATATCGGCAGATCATAGTTTCCCAGCATTTCAAAACGTTTTGTAGTGATGGACTCTCCATAAATTTCATCACTTCCTCGGAGGTTTTTACTGTAATCTTCGGTACCTCCCAGGCGACCTTCGAAATAGAGTTTGAAGGCCAGGTCAAATTGTCGGGCTTTGGAACGTTCGAAGTTCCACTTGTTAAACAGCGACAGCTTTTTGCGTTTGGTAACGTCGGCAAAGCCATCCTCGTTTTGGTCGAGAAAAGTATCAAAGTAGGTGCCATCTACTCCGATCAGAGTTTGGGTGTTGTCCCATTTAGCAGCGTGGGTTAATGAAAGGTTGGCCTCTTTGTGTGTAGAAAACGAACCGTCGACTGCCAGTCGGGGAGTGGTCGACGGGTCCTGCGTAATTACATTGATGACTCCCCCCATTGCTTCGGAGCCGTACAGTGTGGAATTGGGTCCTTTGATTATCTCAATATTGCGGATGGTACTGGTGTTGATACCATTCAGTCCATAGACTGATGCCAAGGCGCCCATAATAGGCATCCCGTCGATCAAAATAGCGGTATAGGGACCGTCCATCCCGTTAATACGCACGCTGTTTGTGCTGCAGACTCCGCAGCTGACTTCTTGGTAGAGGCCGTTCAAAAAGTTTACCGATTCCATTAGATTGTTCGCACCGGTATTTTGGAGATGCTTATTGCTGACGACCTGTACTTTTACGGGACTTTCTTTAACGAACGTCTTGCGCATGGTACCCGTCACAACCAATTGTCCCAGTTCTTCGGTTTTTGGTTCTAACGTAATATCGAGGCTGACCTCTTCATTTTCTTTAAGGGATATTTCTTGGTGATGGGAGAAAAATCCCACAGCCGAGATAGATAGTTCGTAAGTACCCGGCCTAATATCTGTAATAACAAATTGTCCACTGTCATTGGTAGCAGTACCTTTCTGAATTTCAGTGAGCGCTACATTGGCTCCGGCTACCGGCTGTCCATCACTGTTTATAACGCCCTTGACTGTACCACTTTGTGATTGGGCAGTCACAATTACAGGAAATGTCAGAAGTATAAATAGGAGGCGGACAAATATTTTCATCGAGACAATCTTAATTTTTAGTCTTAACTAAAATTAAGATAAGGTTTAATAAATATTTAGCCAAGTCTAAATATTGGGGCAGGGTTATTTGAATGCGAGTGCAATAGGGGAAGTAGGAGCTTCTTGGTACAAAACAAAAATTTGCCTGAGATTAGCAATACAAAATTTGACTTACCTCAATCATCAATAGTGCTTCTTTAAGAGACTCACGCAGCAGTTCAAATTCTGACTTGGTGAAGCACAGCTGAATTTCTTTTTGAGGAGTGTTGATCAACATCTTATCGGAGCCATCACCAAAGGTCACGGCTCTTTTTTCGAACTCCAGCTTGCTTAATGCCGATTCAAAGTCAGCAAAGCTTTCGGGCGTAAATTTGAGCAGCAGGTTCTGATACATCAAATGTATGTTATCACAGCAACTGCATTGTTCAATACAGAGATTATCTCTTTGGGTAAGAACCGTGGTGGTATTCTTCATGACTGGACAGCTATTTGTTCTCTATCTGTTTTCGTTTCTATTGGTCGTTGTTTCCGTTCATTTTTCAGCTTCCGTTTATGTTCATTGCGCTTTTTCCAGATGATGAATCCGGTGATGGATAAAATGGCCGGCGTCAATCCAAATAAGCAGTAGAGTATTTTGATCAAAATACCGCCCCAGTTTCCAAAATGAAGTGGATAGGTAAAGCTTAATAAGTGAGTGGTAACCGGCTGATTTTTTATAAAAAAGGAGTTCGTTTGTGTGCCTGTATCTGGATCAAATTGTACATAGTTGGAAAACTTGTAATGAATAGGCCAGTCGGTATTCGTGTGACCGTATAGGGTGATCTTTCCATCAGGTTGTCGAGGCATTCCTATGTAGGAGGGATCGAAGCTGGGATAGGTTTGCTGTGCCTGAGCCATTAGAGCGTCAATGGATGTTTTCACTGCTGGAGGATCAGGCATTGGATCGGGACCTTCTTTTTTTGCATTGGTCATCACAATGATGGAAATAATAACAATACCGGTAAGAGCTACTATGAAATTAAAGATGAGAGACCAGATACCTAATGTTCTGTGCAGTTCAGAGGAGCAGGATTTCAGATCACGAAAACGGGGGCGAATTTTAAAGGTAAGTACTCGCCACAGAGCATTTCGATAAAACCAGAAACCGGTAATTATCGAACAGATAAACATAAATCCGGCAATAAGAACGATAACTTCACCCCAAAATCCTGAATGTAGCGTGTAATGTAGCTTTAGCATCCAGTATGAAAAAGTATTGTAGCTGTCGAGGTCTCGCAGAATCTTTCCATTTACGGGATGAATGTACAGGTATCGTCTATTATCGGGCTGACGGATTTCTGCTTCAATAGCCCTGTTTGCCTGCTCGGGAATATGTGTAAAGCGGACATCTCGGTTGGGATGTTTTTCAATAATGGATTTATAGGCCTGATCGAGAGAGACAGGTTCATTAGAATCCGGTTGATGGATGACATCATGATGTATAAAGTGCTCAATCTCGTCATCGAAGACGATGATTGAGCCTGTCAATCCCATTATCAGGATAAAGATGCCAGCAAAAAGTCCTAACCACTTATGTATTGAAAGAAGAAAGCGTTTACTCATATACAATAAAAAAGCTGTCGACCTGCAAGGGGGCCGACAGCTAAAGGGTATGTGGGATTAAAGCTGTACTTTAAGCGTTGCATTTAACCGTGTTCCCGGTGCTTTGGAGTATCCGGTACCAAAATATGCTCCGGCCCACTGCGAAATAGCTGGGAAATAATCAGCATTGAAGAGATTCTGTACTCCCAAGCTAAATGACCCGAAAGGAAGCTCATAGGTTGATGTAAGATCAAAAACCGTATAGGCTTCCACGTTATTTTTATAAGGAGCGAAACTTCCGTTGCTGGGCTCAAAACGTTCTCTTGAGCCAGAGTGCAGCATGGTGATTTTGGTATTTAACTTTGATGTAAACTGGTACTCAGCGTAGGCTGTTAACTTAGGTGGTGAAATACGACTATTGACCAAAAACTCGTCTACGGGATCGGTATAGCTACCATTGTTATTATTATCCGATCGTCCTTCGGTCAGAGAGTAAGTAGCTCCAAGACCAAGATTTGAAGTTGGCCGGGCATTGGCACTTACTTCAACACCGTATACAATTTCAGGGGATCGCACAATACCAAAGTTACCATCATTGTCTACTTGATAGGAAGATCCCAAATCGGACGTACTAACAAATCCGGAAATAGATCCTCGGAAAATATCGAAGGAACTATTAACGCCGAGCTCATAATTTTGGACGATGACCGGCTCGGGATCAATACGTTGTACGGTGGTTGGTTCTGTTGCACTGCGAAGTGTTCGTCCAAGATCAGCAATTGAGAACCCTTGTGAAAGGCTTACATAGGGATTGAAGGCCTGGAATTTCTTGTAGCTAAGTCCCAGGTTATAGGTAAAAGCGCTGTAATCCAAGGATCCACCTTCAATATTAACACCGCCCTGGTAGCCTCCTTGACCATCAATACGCTCTACGGTAGTGTACGAGGGTACGTCAATATTGATACCTTCGTAACGCATGCCGCCCTTTAGTACCCAGTTATCGTAGAATATAGCCTTGATCTGGGCGTAGGGAGCATAACTGTCCATCTGCATTTTCGGTGTAAACGTCCGACCGTCCAGAAGTTTTTGCTGGGTATTATCACTCAGCAGATCTACACCATATACAATAGAACCTTCTACATACTCAGAAAGTGTAAATGGAGAGTCCAGGTTTAGACGAAAGCCGGCTTTTTCAGAAAGGAGGTAACTCTGTCCACCATCTCGATAGTAGGTTGTATAACCAAATACGGTCTCATAATCCTGAATATATGCCGTGGCATCGAGAGAGGTATTGCCTATAAAATCAAGCCAACTGTAATTTATACGAGCATTATGATTAGCACGAGTTCCCTGTGGTTCTCCGCGAACGTTTCCTTTTTGCGCGGTAGCTTTCTGGTCTGGATACGATCCCGGAACAGTTACATAATCTGTTTCCTGATCATTTGAGTAGAAATTGTACGTTGCTTCTATATGATGCTGGGAGTTTATATCATATCCGACTTGCCCGTATAGGTTGTAGATGGAAGCATCGGAAAGTCCGCCTTGTCCCTGTGGATTGGTTGGAATGATATCCCCAGTAGCATCCTTGTATAACCCCTTTTCTTCAAACGATCCTTTGAGGTTATAGCTTAGCTGATCGTTGCGACCCATAAATTGTTGCGAAAAGCGGTAACCCATGCTATTCTCAGGTGCAGAAAGGGAAATATTTGATCCTACTTTACTGATAGACTCAAAGCCATCTTTTTGGGGTAGGGCTGTGATGTAATTAATAAGTCCTCCTGTAGCGCCATTGCCGTAAATAGCCGTTGCGCCTTTTATGACTTCTACTCGACTTACAGCTCCTGCATCGATAGTTTGCAGGTCACGGCTGACCGCTCTCAGTGGCGTTGATTGTGGAATGCCGTCAATAAGTACCAGGTAGTCACGGCCACGCAGATTCTGTCCCCAGTTACTCGCTGATTCCGTGCTTTGGGCAAAACCCGGAACTTGTTTGGCCAGCATATCATTGAGATCTGAACTTAAGGCAAGCTGATCATTTAACTCTTTCTCCCGCAGAATATTGACTGATGCCGGAACTTCATTAAGGGATTCGATACTTCGTGTCGCAGAAACAACTACTTCATTAATCCCCAAAACATCTCTTTCAAGTGTAACGGTAATCGAACTTGTTTCTCCTTCAGTAATAGTGATATTACGTTCTTCTCTTTCATATCCCACTGCGGAAATTTTTATGGTGTGAGACCCAACGGGAATATTCTCAATAACAAACTTTCCATCGGTATTAGTGGCAGCGCCAAGCGTTGTGCCCGCAACTCCAACATTGATACCGGGTAATGGACTATTTTCTTCAGCATTAATTATAGCGCCTTCGAGTTGCCCTGTTTGTGCAAATGTAGCAGCAGAAGCAAGGAGTAATATGCTTAATACTGCAAATAAACCTTTCGATAATTTATGGTGTAGATTCATTGATACAGTTAATTTTATAATTAGTTGAAATGTGTTTCAAAAGATTATTTCAGCTATTTAAATCGTTTCTAAATAACATGGGCAAAACTATTTAGATTAAATCTATATAGCAAATGAAAAGTGCAAAATATTTCTGTCTCGGCGGGTTTAACGACAAGAATTTTAGATCCTGTAGAAAGGGTACAATGACCTAATAAAAAAGCCTGCACTAAAAAGCACAGGCTTTTCATCTATAAACAGATAAGTTGAAGGTTTTTTATCTATCTATTTATTTTCGAGAATGATTTTCAGGGCTTTTTCTTCAGCAGCATTGCCAAAGGTGTCATAAGCCTCCATTATTTGATCTAATTTAAAGTGATGGGTGATCAGCTGATCGGGCTCCAGTTCCCCGGATCCAACGGTTTTCATCAGCATGGGGATGGTATAAGTATCAACTAATCCTGTGGTCATAGTAATATTTTTGATCCACAGTTCTTCCAGCTTAAAGTCTACGCTGGTGCCGTGAACACCTACTACAGCAACCTGCCCACCGGCTTTGACGATATCCTGGCAGATGTCAAATGTTGCAGGAACGCCAACGGCTTCAATGGAAACATCTACTCCTTTGCCATTGGTGAGTTCCATTATTTTATCGACAGCATTTTGATCCCCGCTGTTGACGGTATCGGTAGCCCCGAATTCTTTTGATACTTCAAGACGGTTGTTATCGAGATCAACCATAATAATTTCGGCCGGAGAATAAAACTGGGCAGTGAGTAATGCTGCAAGCCCAATAGGACCCGCTCCAACAATGGCAACCACATCACCGGGTTGCACTTTGCCATTGAGCACGCCTACTTCAAAACCGGTGGGTAAAATGTCGCTGAGCATTACTAATGCTTCTTCGTCGGCACCTTCTGGAATATGATACAGACTTGTGTCGGCATGCGGGATTCGAACATATTCGGCCTGGGTACCGTCGATCATATGTCCCAAAATCCAGCCCCCATCTTCGCAATGGGAGTACATCTGTTTTTTACAGTTATCACATTTTCCACAGGCGGTAATACAGCTAATTAAAACGTGATCGCCTTTTTTAAAGTTGGATACCCCTTCACCAACTTCTTCAATAATTCCTACGCCTTCGTGACCGAGGGTTGTCCCATCCTTAACGGCGGGTACATCTCCTTTCATGATATGGAGATCAGTCCCACAAATAGTTGTCTTTGTAATCTTTACTATCGCATCAGTTGTCTTCTGGATGGTAGGTTTGGGCTTCTCTTCGTAAGAGCGATTTCCGGGGCCGTGATAAACAAGTGCTTTCATAATATTCACCTCTCATTATTGGTTTGAGGCATCTTCATAAATTTTTTACGGGATGCACTGATTGCCATTTTTATATTTTATAAATGCAAGTCATGTGCCACAGATGTTCTTCTGGTAATTGTTTATAAAGCATATACCAGGATGAACCGAGGGGATGTTATAGTGATTACCAATCGGTAGATAAGAGGGGTACTAAAAAGTGTTGCACCTGTGCAATAGCTGTACCAAAGCAATTCGCAGGAATGCATAAAAAAAGCACCGACGTTCTAAAGCCGGTGCTTATATGAAAGGTGAAAAATGTTGCTATCAGTCCTATTCGCTGTCGATCTGATTGAGCAGTTCATCGACAGCACGCTTAAGCTGTTTGTCTTGACCGGTTCTGTAATCGGGCGGGTTTATGACTTCAATATCTGGCACCGCCGGAACACGATCCATATTGTTATTGGTGTTTTTAACAAACCATCCTCGGAATGGAAGTCGAATATACGAGCCGCCCATTAGTCCGGCCCCGCCGGTAGATATTACAGCCCCGAACGTTGGTTCACCGACTAATGTACCGAGATCCAACTGTTTATAAGCATGGGAGAAAATCTCTGCATTTGAGTAACTGTTCTGATTGGCCAAGGTGATAGAATGTCTGGTCCAGCTGGAAAGTGGCAACCGTTCACCAAAGGGATAGTGCTCGCGGAAATTTGTTTTATTTTTTGAAAGATTGTCCGTAGCTCCCCGGGGAATGGTATAGGCGTGTTGACGATATTTTAGCACGGTTAGCAGGTAATCAGTGGTCCAGCCGCCCCCGTTATATCGTACGTCGATCACGATCCCTTCCTTGCCTTCGCCTGTAGCAACAAGCTCACGCTCAAAACGTTCAAAACTGGGCCAGTTCATTCCCTCAACATGAATATAGCCCAGTCTGCCATTTGAATATTCATCGGTTAGTTCTTTGCGCTTTTCAACCCATTCATTATAAAGCTGATCGCCGAGATCACCGGTAGGCTCAATGACCACCTCACGGCTTTCTCCTTCAGAATCCTGGACCTTTAGCAGGGTTGGAGTATCAATCCTGTCGGATAGTAAGCTGTAATAGTTATCTACTTCGTCAACTTCCTGTCCTCCTACGGAGGTGATAATATCTCCGGGATTTAGGGTGCTTGCTTCACGATCTGCTGGAGAGTTGGGAACGACGCGAACGACTCGAACGCCATTAGAAACGGGATCCACCTCAGCACCGATAAGCCCGGTTCTGGTTTCTTGTGTTTCGGCGCGATCTGACCCATAAAAGCCCATGTGGCTGGCATTAAGTTCACCGAGCATCATGTTTACTACATCCTGAAAATCTCGATCAGTTGATGTCTTTAGCGCCCAGGGTTTGTAATGCTTTTTAAGAGCCGTCCAGTTTTGACCGTGAAAATTGGGATCATAAAAATTAACATTCAATTTTCGCCATGCCTCTTCGAAGATCTGCTCACGCTGCTTAGTATGATTTATTTTCATACTCGCACGATAAGGCAACTGCTCGATGCTATTTTTTTCCAAACTATAGCGTCCGATCTTTCCACCGCGCTGCATAAAATAGAGGCTGTTTAAGTCGGTATTCAAGCGGAGGTCGTACGGATTCACCCCTTGATCGGTAAGAGCAGAGATCTGACTGCCATCCCACTTCGCTTTATATATATCTTCATCGGCATCATCGCCCACAAAATAGAATGTTTGTCCATCTTTGGAGATAGCAATATTTGATTCATCACCGGGCATCGAAGTAACCTGCTTCAGTCGCTTGTAAAGACCTTCGAAATCGATTGATACATTCACTCCCACCGTATCTTCTGCTGAGACGACTTCGGATTTTTCACTTTTATCCCACTCGAGTTGTGTACGCTGCCAGTCACGTTCATTGAGCCATGCAAACCAGACATCGTCATTGCCGTTATTACGGTTCGATAAAAAAGCTAACTTGCTGCCGTCGGGGCTCCAGACGGGATCAGTATCGGGACGGGGATGCTTGCTGATATTAACCGGGTCCTGAGAGTTATCTGCGGGATGGATATAAATTTCGTGGTTGAAATCGAGATCGGGCATGGAGTACGCCAGCCACTTGTTGTCAGGACTCCAGGCTACATCACTGGCTTCGGCCCATCCATTATCTACCAAAACAGTTTCTTCTCCTAAATTATCTCGACCTGAAATTGCTGATACCACCAGCTGTCCGCGTCCGCGGTTGAAAGCTACTTTTTCTCCGTTGGGTGAAACCACGGGATTGCGTTCACCCATTTCGGTATCGGTGAGCTGTTTCGTTTGGAATTGGAGGCTTTCAAAAAGATCGTTGACATCTTTTTGTGACGGACGAAGGGAAAATAGATCATACTGGCCGTTGCGATCGCTGGCAAATATCAGTGTAGAATCATTTAAAAACGCCACATCACGATCGCGGTAGGGATGATCCGTTACCTTTACCGAACGTTGTTTGGACGGGTCGTTATGCTTGACAAAAATTTCGCCTTCGATTACAAATGCCAGCCAGTTACCACTTGGGGATACATCAAATTCTTGCGCCTCTTCAGTAAACGTTTTCTGTTCAATATTATAAAAACGTTGGTCTTGAGTAACATCCAGATTTAGGCGCTGGCTGTTTTCTTCTTGGGGGTTAAGGGTAAAAAGACCTGTTTTGCGTTCGTAAACAATACGTTGTTCTTGGTCGTCTATATCAAAATAGCGAATACCGTCATCCTTGAAATTGGTAATAGCAATGGGGGAATAGTTCGGGCTGCCGTTATCGTTCAATTCCATTTTGTGGATATTATGAGCCCCATTCCTTTCACTTAAAAAGTAAAGGGTTCGACTATCGGTAAAGGTGGGATACATATCATTTCCCTTAAAGTCGGTAAGCTGATGATAGCTTTCGTTCTCCAGATCGTAGAGCCATAGATCCTTGTTTGCTGATCCGCGGTACCGCTTACGAAATTCGCGATTGTAACCTCTGACAAACACTAAAAATCGTCCATCGGGACTCATTTCCGCCATCATTCCAAAAGAGTTAAAGAAGCGATCTGGCGTGCCGCCTTCAGCTCCCACCGTATGAATTTCCGGCTCCCATTCCACCTGGTTATATAGTCGATTCGTGGTGAAGATAACACTGTTGCCAGGCGTCCATCCGGTTAATTCGTCTCCGGTAGAATGATAGGTGAGTCGTTTGATTTGACTGCCATTCTTGTCCATTACAAACACATCATCATTTCCATGGCGGTCGCTGGTGAAGGCAATTTGTCCTCCGCCGGGACTCCATTTGGGATAAGCTTCATACGCTTCGTGCAAAGTTAGCCGCCAGGCACGTCCGCCTTCAGTCGGCACGGTCCAGATATCCCCTTGGTAAGAAAATGCAATTGTAGAGCCATCTGGACTGATAGCCGGAAAGCGGGCAAAGGGTTCCTCGGACTGGGCAAGTGAAACGGTGAAAAGTGAACATACGATACCAACGGTAAAAAATAGTTTTTTCATAGTCTGGCAGTTTGTTAAAAATAGGTATGAGTTGCTTCTAATTGATGAATAACTATTTGACAAGTAGTTATCTTTTAATTTCCATTATGTAAGAGATTTTAAACAGAAGCAAATTTATGAATATGCGAGCAGGGTATTTTTAAAATTATGATAAAGTTTGGAAGCTTTAATTAGCAGCATGCTTATTTATTAAAATCTATAAGCTGGTTGAACTGTAGTAAAAACCGTTCGGTTGCCGATAACTTTTGTAATTCTTCCCTTATCCGCACCGCAAGTTTAGGTTTGTCTGTAATAATACCATCCACGTTATATTCAATCATATTTGCCATAGTGTTGACCCTATTGACGGTCCAGGCATAGGTTTTTATGCCCTGCTGTTCTGTTTTATTTATTAGAGAAGCAGAAATTACTCGGTGATGTACTGCTAGCAGATTAACCGGCAGTTGACTCTTATCACCTATCGAAAAAGCAGAGATATAGCCTATGGTAATATCTGGAGCTATATTTTGTATGAAGCGAATGACATCGAGGTCCATAGACATGAGAACGACGTCATTCACCATGTTTTTTGCTCTGATAGCTCCAATAACTTTACGTGCTAAAGCCTCCGTTGGTTTCTTCAGTTCAATCATGAGGCCAATATTCCCTTTGGTTGCAGTTAAAAAATCATCCAGAGTATGTAATTGTTGGTGAGAAGTATTACCGGTCGAATAAGCGTTTTTAAGGATTTGTTGTATGTGATTATAGTTGGTATCAGAGATAGGGGCCGGACTATTAGCAATACGCATAAGATCAAAGTCATGTGTTACCACAATTGTACTATCTTTGCTTAGGCGGACATCAATCTCTGTCCATTCAGCCTTTGTTTTCATAGTAAGATCAAGTGCGTGTGGTGTGTTTTCCGGAGCAGGAGCCGGACCGGCACGATGTGCTACAATTTTAACCTGGCTGTTCTTTGTCTCTGGGATATGTTCTATCATATAGCTACTGAGACCAATACTGATGAGAATAACAGCCCCAGCTATCGGAAAGATGTGGGTTGGACGAAAGATGTTTTTAAAAATGGAACCGAGTTTTCTGAATTTATTTCGAGAGAGTGGGGCAGATGCAGTGTTGACCTGCTGAAAGTCTTGAAAGTATACTTTTGTGATAAGCGTTGTTACATGCGAAAATCCCAGAAAAGAGATAAGGGCATCAAGGGAGAGAGAGGCTATTACATATATCCCTGTTGCCAGTGCAACGATTCGTAAGCTATTTGTGAAGTCGCCTACCCAGTTTATTAACCCGAAGGAGACAGTAAAAAGAATAAGATCTGCTATAAAACGAAGGATTACCCAAAAACTGATAGCAGAAAGGATAGGCCTTAAGTGGGGGTTTAATTTTTGTGGGCCAATATGCCAGGCATACCGCAGTGATTCTCTAATGGATTTTTGACTGTGCAGGTATGTGGGTAGCGCAAACAGAAAGCAGCGGGTCAGATAAACAACTCCCGACATCCAGCCCAAAAGCCAAGTTACTGATATTATGATGGCAGTATGCCATTCAGAAGGAGTTGCGGAGAGGTAATAGTTAATATCATAGCTATCCAGTAATAGTTCATAGATCAATGCCAAGCCCGCCGCAAGGGGTAGTAAAAGGAGTAGTCCTGTTGCTACGATGAACAAGCACAGGCGGAATAATAGATGAGTTTTGCTGAGAATACGAAATATAATAGGTCGAAACTCCACCGATTGCTTGTTGATATCATCTGCTACAATCTGGAAGATACCGGCAAATCGAAGTATCCAACCGGTAAGAGTCAGAGTAGTCCCAAGCAGTAAATAACCTAAGCCGGCGGGAGATAACAGCCACGAGATTAGTTGTTCATTTCCGATTATAAGTTGGCCACTGCGAAAAAATTCTATCCCAAGTACGGCAGACGAAATAGGGGCTAAAATAGTGGCAATGACACCCCATACGAGTATGGTCCACGCGGCCATTGGCTTCCAGAGGTGGATCACCCTTCGCCAAGTAGAGCGGATGAGGTCTGGGCGTAAAATTGTTTGGAAAAACTCCTTCATAAGGTCTATGATAAACATTGACCTGCAAAAACCAATTTTGGATGAAACTTTTTTGATAAATGAGATATTGGCTTCATAATCAAAACAAAAAAAGGCAGACCTTTGGAGAGGCCTGCCTTTAACACAATGGGGATTGTGTTCGCCGTTGAAATTGACCGTGGATTAGAATAAATCCACGGTCCTGTAGGAAACTTGTTATTCAGCTACTTCAAGGTATTCACTTGCGGGACTGGATCCGTTTTCTTTAGTAAAAAAGAACTCAAACTTTTGGTATTCGCTTTCTGGATTTGGCCAAATCAGTGTTCCCCCGATCTGTTTAACCAGCGTTTGGATTAGAATGTTATGTAATGAGTTACTTTTTTTCGCTTCATCGGGACAGTTAATAATCTGATCTCCCTCTATAATCAGATGCACTTTTTTGCCATATTCCCGCAACTGAATATCAATTACTGAGCTTTTACTTTTGTCTGTGAACTTAAATATCAATGAGAGGATTTCATTCAACAATAATCCACTGGGAATGGACTGATTGATATTGAGAGAAACCTCGTCGGAAGGAATATTAATTTGTACTTGGTTCGTGTCCCGTTTGTTCTGAACCATTCGAGAATTTGCCAGTTCCTGAAGAAAGTTGGTGAAGGGGATGGTCGTAAAGTTACCATTTTGGTACAGTACCTCGTGGATAGAGGCGATCGTCATGATACGATTCTTAATATTTTCCAGTTCTCCTTCTAACTTATCGTCTTCAGCGTCAAAAAGCTGCAGTTCTACAAGGCTGGCAATGAGAGCGAGATTGTTCTTTACACGGTGGTGCAGCTCCGAAAGAAGGGCTTCTTTTTCTCGGAGCGTATCTTTTATTTTCTCACGGTAATCGTGCTGAGTGGATACATCTACATATATGCCATAGATAGCAATGATCTCATCTTCTAATTCAACAGGTACGCTACCGATTAAAACGGGAACCTCTTTTCCGTTTTTATGCATTCGAATGGTTTCGGTTTGCAGGCTTTCTCCCTTTTGCGTAGCCAGAGAGATGGCTTTTGCCTCATGCTTTTTACTCTTGGGTGCTAAGAGCTTATTGATGTTTTTACCTATTGCCTCATCTTCTGAGTATCCAAAAATAGTAGTAAAGCTATCATTTACTTTGTGGATCTTATCATCATTATCGACAATGGTAATACCCACCGGAGAATTATCAAAAAGCTGCTCCAGCATGATTTGGTTTTTGCGATTTTCTCGCTCAACCTTTTTACGATCCGTAATGTCAATACCTGCACCAACAAGGTAGGGCTCCCCATCTTGTACAAAGCGCTTCGCAAAGAGAAAGAAGTCCTTTATACCCCCTTCTTTAGCATGGATTTTGGTTTCAATAGCTAATTCGCCGTTCTCAAAACACGCTTCCATTTTTTTACGAACGGCCTCTTTTTGATCATCAGTAATAAAAGATAGGGCATTTTTTTGGGACAACTCTTGTGGACTATATCCGAGCTCTGTGGTCATGTGCTCGTTCCACCTTACGATATTGCCCTCACGGTCGAGTACTAAAAAGACGCCGGGAATACTGTTCAGTGCCGATTCAGTAAAATTCTTATTCTTTATGAGATCGCTTTCAACCTCTTTCCACTGGCTGAGATCATGAAAAGAGATAATAGATCTTAGCTTGCCATCCGGATTGCGATAGCTTCGCGAGGTTGTTTTTGCGGGGATGGTATTGCCCTGCTTGTTAATGAATTCGAGTTCCAACGAATAGGTGCCTGATTTTTCTTGCTGTTCAACCGCAGCCTGATATTTGGGATCTTCAGTATTCAGTACGGTGTCCAGTGAGCTTTCCAAAAGCTCATCCTGTGTCCAGCCCAAAATCTTACTTGCTGTTTGATTAGCTTCTAAAATAGTTCCTTCGCTATCTGTGATAAAAATACCGTCGAGGCTCTCCTCAAACTTTACTTCAAAACGATCTTCATTTTCCTGCTTTTCGTATTTGGCCTTCATTGAGGCTGTGATATCCTCATGTATCATTATAAAATGAGAGTTGTTATCACTACAGGGACGAATGGTCAAGTTAAACCAGAAAGAATTGGTCTCTGTTTTTAGAGGGTAGGCAAGGGTAAAGGCTTTTTTGTTTTGATTTAAAACATTCTTTAATCCCAATAAAAACTTAAGCGCATAGTCATCGCCTTTCTCAATAGCTTGTTGTAGGACTTCGAAATAATTAGCGCCTATATTAGGACGTTTAATGGACGCTGAATTTGCATTGAAGTTTTTCCATGCTTCATTATGATCTACAATGGTCCCGTTGGCATCTATAATGGCTACGTGCGCCAGCAGGCTATCAAGAAAAGTGTTGTCAAAAGTAACGTTAGAAATATCTGAGTCAGTCATAATGTTTGGCTTGATGATAATACGGTCATAAAATCATCAATTGGGCAAGTTCAGGAAACAGGTGAAAAGCCTATATTTTTAATAACGAAAAAAGCGTATTGTACATTAGGTAGTTTCTGCTATAATACATTTCGTTCCGGAGGCGACTTTTTGTACAGCCTCAATGAGCTGGCTTTCTGATACATTGTTCTGAATGTATCCGGTAGCCCCCGCCTTTATCATCGGCATAATCAGTGTTTTGTTAAGGTATGAATGAATAACAAGTAAGGGGATGTCGGGGAATTGTGTATAAACTTTAGAAACTACCTTTGTAGATGGTTTGTCAAAATCCTCAATGTTGGCCACAATGAGGTCATACTTAGCTTCTGGTTGTTCCGACTTCTTTAGTTTAGCTAAATCAGTATGCTGAACTGAAGAATTATCGATGGACTGAAGCATCGTTTTAATGGTAGTAGTAATAGAAGATACGTTGCCAACGAGTAGTATATGCATGCCCTTGAATTATTGAGATGATATACACAAACCTACTATTTTTGACATAGGCTGGATATAACCTAAAAAGCCTATTTTAGAGATAGGTGAAAAAGCCTATACCTGCGAAAAGAAAATTCATTAGAGTAGGAATGGAATAAATGGTTCGTGCGGGAGCGGTGTTTGGAAGAGCAGATATTTATTCGATATCTGCCAGGTCATGCTTGATGGCGTAAGTCACGAGTCCGGCTGTATTTTTGGCCCCTGTCTTTTGCAAAAGGTTTCGGCGGTGGGCATCTACCGTACGGGTGCTTATATACAATTCCTCGGCAATCTCTTGATTGGTATACTGTTTTACAATTAGTTCAAGGACTTCTTTTTCCCGGTCGGTTATATTCCCGGGGTCAGAGTTTTCTTTTTTTGTTGTGCCCTTAACAAGATCCATCATAACGCTTTGGGTGGCATCATCACTGAAATAATGTTGGCCTTCTAAAATAGTGGTAATAGCATCGACCAGCTCAATTTTGTCGGAACTTTTCAGGATATAGCCCGAGGCTCCGGCCTCAATCATCTGGCGAATGTGTTGATCTTCATCCATCATAGTAAGGGCCAAGACCTTTATTGCAGGAAACTCCTCTTTAATTTTTTCTGTGGCTTCAATACCGTTCATCTCAGGCATGCTTATATCCATGACAATCAAGTCGATATCATGTTCTTTACACGCCTTAATGGCCTCTTTCCCGTTTTCTGCTTCTGCTGTTATTTCAAAGCCTACCTCATCTTCCAGCAACATTTTTATTCCGTCACGGACAATATCGTGGTCATCCGCTAATAATATCTTGATATTAGCCATGATCCGAACTGTTGGATTTTAGTTTATTTACTTCGGGGATGGTAATCATGATTTCCATCCCTGTGCCAGGCTCTGAAGTAATATCAAGGGATCCATTAAGACTGCTTACTCTTGTTTTTATACTTCTCAAGCCCAAGCCGGTTTGTTCATCGTTTGTATCCAGTTGCGCGCCAATGCCATCGTCTTTCACTTTCATTGTAAGTGAATCCTCTTTCAGTTGCAATCCAATATCTATTTTTGTGCATTCTGAGTGGCGAACGGCATTGGTAATTATTTCCTGGAATATGCGGTAAATATTAATTTCAGCCTGATTGTTAAGCTTTAGTTGATTGTAATTGTGAGTAAACTGAAAATCAATATCAGTGCTTTTGTCAAAATCATTGATAAGATTTTTGAGGGCGGCAATAAGTCCATAGTCCGAAATCGCTTTGGGCATCAGGTTGTGTGCAATGCTTCGGGTTTCAGAGAGGGCATTTTTAAGAAGCGACATTCCTGTTTCAAACTGGTTCTGTCGTTTTTCGCTTAATTTTTCAATATCTGTTTTGGCTGATTGCAGATTCATGCTGGCTGCTACCAGGTATTGACCGAGTCCGTCGTGCAGCTCGTGTGCAATACGTTTACGCTCCCGGTCCTCACCCTCAATAACCGACTGTATAATTTTTTCTTGCAGTCGTTTTTGTTCGGTTACATCATTGATTAAAACCAGCCGATAGGTTTTGTTCTTTTGGTAATGAACGTCAGCTGCTGATAGTTCTACATCTATCTGAGACCCATCTTTTGTAAGATGTACCCATTCTTCAGAATATGAGGTGGTTCCTTTATTTTGCTTTACATTTTCTTTTAATGCTTCAGCGTCTTCCTTCGGGCGGATATCAAGCAGTGTCATATCCATAAATTCTTCTTCGGAATAGCCATAGTGATTGACGGATGCTTGATTGACTTCAACAAATTCCAGCGTATTGGGATCATATATCCACATGGGCTGGGGATTATTTTCAAATAAATAGCGATATTTTTCTTCTGATTCACGGAGTTGCTGTTCTGCTTCCACGCGTTCAGTAATATCATCCATCGTTCCTATCATGCGGACCGGTTTGCCCTCATTATCTCTGATGATGATAGCACGATCAACGATATGAGCAATAGATTCGTCCGCTTTTATCAGCCTATATTGTAGGGTCAATTGCTCTGCATCAGATTCCAGCGCTTGATTGGAGCTTCTAGTAATTTTTTCTCGATCCTCCGGATGGATGTATTGTTCCCATGCCTTATAGTTTTCGCGTAGCCCCTTCCGCTCATAGCCGAAGGTTTCTTCAAAACCTTGGCTCCACCATAGTTCCTCATTTTCAAAATCCAGATCCCAGATAACATCGCTTGTGGTCTCGGCCACAAGCTCAAATCGCTGTTTTTCTTTCTTTAATTCTTGTTCCAGCTTATGCTGTTCTGTTACATCAGTTACAATGGAAATCATCAGGTTTTGGCTAAACAATGGAATAGCTTGATTGTTTACAATCCGTTCTTCGCCATCTTGTGTAGTTATAGAGATGCGCTCCCATTGCATTTTTTCCGGATTTCCACTCTCTATATCCTTCATTACCTGTTCCCTGATCTTCTTTCGATACTCCTCATCAGGATATACATGATTAAAGAAACTGTCTACATCATGTAGAATTTCCCGGGGCCAACCATAAATATTAGTAAACTGTTCATTCATTAGGGTTACCTGACCATCATCAATGGTATTTACTGCAACCCCAATAGGTAAATTGGTCAATGTGGTTTCAATGAAATCTTTCCGTTTTTTAAGCTCTCTTTCTGACTTTTTACGCTCAGTAATATCTTGTGCAATACCTAATAATTTTGTGACCTCCTGGTTATCATTCGTAATTGGTATTCCAATTGCTCGGGTATATTTTTTATTTCCTTTTGCTGTTATTAGTTCTATGTCAATATCGTATGGTTTTTTGTTCTCAATGGCCTGTCGAACCACTTGCTGGTAATTGTCTGAGGACGATTCGTGATAGTATGTTATAATATCTTCATAGGAGGGAGGACCTAATTCCGGGTCACGTTCATAAATTTCATACATGGTGTCAGACCACGTAATTTCTCCGGTTTCGGTATTATATTCCCAGTCCCCGATTTGGCCAATTTTCTGTGACCGTTGCAGTCGTTCTTGCCGTTTTTGCAACTTCTGCTCGTATTCTTTTTGATCCGTGATATCACGTATGACACTTACCACCTTATCAATTTCCCCTTCTTCATCATAAACCAGCGATACGGTATGGTCAGAGTGAAAGATGGTCCCGTCTTTCTTCTGCATTTTATATTCGGTCTGGAATACTCCTTTTTCTGTAAGAGCGTCTTTCCCTATCTCATCAAACTCTTTGAATCTTTCATCGTTAATATGAAGCATGCGGGTTGAGCTACCCTCAAGTTCTTCTTTACTGTAACCAAATAGGTCTTCGGTCCTTTTATTACAGTCTATAATGGTGCGGCTCTCGAAATCAAGAATGATCAGACTTGATTCTAGGCTCTCGAAAACTTTTTTTAACAACTCTCTTGACTCTCTTATTTTTGTCTGCGAAGCCTTAATATCAGTCATGTCAATACCGATGCCCACGGAAGTGTTATCGGTAAGGCGAATATCGGTCCAGCTAGTTGGAATTATTTCCCCGTTTCTTTTAGTTAGATCAAATTCTTTCCAGCCGACCCCCGGATTATTCATAAATGCTACCGCTTCCTTCCTGGTTTCCATATCAGGATAAACTGCTTCTAGAAGATCAATATCCTCCTCTTCAATTTGTTTATTGGTCCAGCCGGTTACTTTTTCAAACTCTCTGTTGACTTCGAACTCTTCCAAGTCAGGGTCATAAATGGTTATGAGGATGGGAATCCGTTCAAATAAAACATCTTTGAGCTCTTTTTCGGATTGGACTTCGCCCAGCAAATTTTCGAGTCGAACTTCCTTTTTTTGAAGCTGTTGCTCGTGTTTTTTAATCAGCCAATATAAGCCGGCCCCTGTAAGTAGTACGTAGAACCAGCCCTTGAAGGTTTGCAAAATGGAAAGAGCTCGAGCGTCAGTAACCAGTGACTCAAGCAGAGTGTCAGTAAAGGCGATCCATATTCCGGCCACAACAAGGTAAATAACCGTAATATTAACAGGGGAAAGCGTTATATGTTGGTCATTACTTGTCATAGTTCAAATAGTTTTTGACACTCTGCAAATAAACAGTGTAAGAGATTTTTTGGTAAGATTGTAGGGCAACTTATTACGGGCCGATTTATAACTCAGGATGATAGGGAGGAGAAATAAAAAAGGCGACCATTGCAGGTCGCCTTGTAACTTATGCTGTTATGGAAATCAGAAATTACTTCTTCCTTCGTGTTGACAAGCCAAAGGGCATATATAGTGGACAGGTACTTATCAGGCTGGTACCTAAAAAGATTATTGCAAATACACCAAGAATTATGGCAGTTGTTCCTGTTATAACGTCCATGAAATAAAGAACCCCTACTAATATAGCAAGCAGCGTTCGTATTGTGCGATCAATCGTTCCCATGTTCTTTTTCATAATAATAAGTCTTTAATTAATTAGGATGAGTACAGCAGTTAGGATTGTTCTTTAAAAACAGGAATCATTTCTTTAAAAGGTAGTTCGTCATCAGCATTAGTATTCGAAGCTCTCCGTTCAGCCATCAGCTCAAACACCATTTTATCGTTTCGGTAATATCGTTTTTGGTAATACACTGGTTTTTCCCCAATGGTGTACGAAATGCGATTCATTAATAGCAGTGGTGTTTGCGGATCTACATTCAGGTGTTTTGCTAACTTGCCGTCGGCCATTGATGCTTCAATGCGATAACATCCCTTTTCGATAGGAATATCGAATTCATCTTCCAAGATTTTAAAGATAGTTGTTTCCTCAAGGTTATATCCCTCAATCAGCTGACCATAAAAAATAGGCATCCAGGTGATGTCATAAGCAATAGGTTCACCATCCCCCAGTCGAACACGTTCTAACTGAACAGCTATTTTTTTGTTTTCAATATCCAAATACGAGAGCAGGTCCTTTTGCTCACTGATATCGACTTGTTCAAATGATATCAGCTTGGAGCTTGCTTCCATGCCCGAGCCTTCCAGCTCTTCGGTAAAATCATTAAGGATAGAAAATGATTGGTGCGTACGCTGATCAGTAACAAACGAACCCAGTCCCTGGCAGCGATAAATCAGTTGTTCATTTTCAAGGGTTTGTAGGGCCCTCCGAACGGTTACGCGACTCACATCAAATTTTTGGCTTAACTCATTCTCAGAGGGCAGTTTTTCATCAGATGTTAAAGCTCCGCTTTCAATTTCCTGCTTTAACCAGTCGCTGATCTGCTTGTGCAGTGGTATGCCTTCCTTTAAATCCATAGTTGCTTCGTTATTAGTCATATTTGCTATAAGCTAAATAAAAAAATACTTAAATCAAATACCTGTTAATACAAGTTTATTTATTTGTATTGTGCATGTTTCCCTTCCTATATTACTGTTATAGCCTTTAATTATCCTTTATAAAGAATATATATCAAGACTATTGAATATATGTATTTACTTGTATTGACAACTATAGTTTCTGTCCCTATATTCATGCATGACAAAAAACAATCAAACCAACAGTGTTATGGAATACTTTTACTCTGCAACAACCGATCAGTCATTTGATAAAGCTATTGAAACGGTGACAGCCCTGCTCAAAGAAGAGGGTTTTGGGGTACTTACCGAAATTGATGTGAAGGACACCCTAAAGAAAAAGCTGGACGTAGATTTTAAAAAGTACCGAATTCTCGGTGCGTGCAATCCTGAATTTGCGCACAAGGCTCTTACAGAAGAAGACAAAATAGGTGTAATGCTGCCCTGCAATGTGATTGTTGAAGAGCATGAAGACGGACAAGTGGAGATCTCGGCCGTAAATCCGGTGGCCTCAATGCAGGCGGTTGAGAACGACGAGCTGCACCCCATTGCTGATGAAGTGCGATCACGATTGCAGAAAGTAATCGATCAGCTGTAAAGAAACACTCTGATGAACATAATCAAACAATACGGAATACAATGCGAATTATAGACAAGGTAGCGAACAAAATATTAGTGCTGTTGGCTGGCGTAATGGTGTTTTCTTTTCAGTCAGTGATGGCTCAATCTAATACCACCGATGCGACAGACGTTCGGGAGATGAGTCTTCAGGAGGCGCTTGCTATTACTGAAGAGGCCAGTTTTGAGATTCGGATGGCCGAGGCGGATATGGAGAAAGTCCGGTCACAGTATCGGCAAACTAATGCTACGTTTTTGCCGCAGCTCTCGATTGAAGAAACGGGAGTTTCGACGAATGATCCCCTCAATGTTTTCGGGTTTAAATTGAAGCAGGAGGCGGTGACACAGGCCGACTTTAATCCAACGCGGCTAAACGATCCCGATGCTTATGATAACTTTACCACTACGTTTAAGGCGCAGCAGCCGCTGTTTAATGCGGATGCGATTTTTCAGCGCCGGGCGGTAAAAAATCAGCTGGAAGCCGCTAAAAAGCAGATGGAGGGGACCATTCAGCATGTCCGCTACCAGGTGAAGGACACCTATTATCAGCTTCAGTTAATGGAGAAGCAGGACGAGGTGATTACCAAATCACTGGAGGTGGCGCAGGAGAATGAACGTCAGGCCAAGAACTATTACGAGCAGGACATGATCAATAAGGCCGATTATCTGGCGGCAAAGGTGCGTGTGCTGGAGCTAAAAAGCCGGCAGTCAAAAGTTCGTGACCAGCGAAAAACCGTGCAGGATAATTTCCGGTATCTGCTGAATATCGAAGAGGATATTGCCATTGAGGCTACGGACAGCCTGCAAATGCGTCCCGGCATTTCGGATGAGATGATTGATGCCGAAAATGCAACAAATGCCAAATTGGAGGCGATGAAGTACCGGATGTCAGCTGCGAAGGAGATGCAGCGTTCGTCAACGTTAAACTTTATCCCCAGTATCAATCTGTTTGGGAGCTATGAGTTTAATGATGAAGTGCCCTTCGGTACGCAGGGCGACAGTTATATGATTGGGGCAACACTCAAGTGGGATCTGTTTAAAGGCTTTCAAAATGTGGGCAAGGTGATGGAATCCAAAGCCCAGTTGAAAAAGGCGGAGCTGGCCTACGAAAGCAGCCTTTTTAAGAACAAGATGGAGATTCAGCAGGCACAGCGCTCACTTGACCAGGCACAGGAACAGCTTCAGTTTGCTGAGGCATCTGTTGAGCAGGCCGAAGAAGATTTTCGCATCCGAAATAATCGCTATGAGCAGGGCATGGAAAAAACGACTGATTTGCTGCAGGCCGAAACTAAGTTGCTCCAAAGTAAGCTGCAGCGACTCAATGCGCTCTATCAATATAATTTGAGTGTAGCAACACTCGAGTTGCTGCTTGAGCGTGAAATGCCTTACTAATATTCCCATAAGATTTTAACAATCAAACAAATAGAACAATGAAATATAGCATCATGAACATATCAGGAAGACTATTATCTGCACTTGTAGTGTTAATGTTGGTGGGGGTCTCGTGCAGTTCTTCTGACAATGAACAGCCCGCGCAAGATCAGCCCATAACGGTAGATACACAGACTGCAGAATATGTGCAGGGAACAGTATCTCACCGCTTTTCGGGTACGGTAAGCAGTGATCGCACCGTCAACATGAGTACCAAAGTAATGGGACGAATCACCCAGCTTGACCTCGAAGAAGGAGACTATGTCAGCAAGGGTGACATGTTGATTCAGATTAAAGATGATAATCTGCAGGCGCAGAAAAGTCAGGTTGAATCAAGCCTGATTGAAGCCAAAGCAGCGCTGAATAATGTGGAGACCAATTACAATCGCATTAAGAATTTGCATGAGCAGGAAAGTGCTACTCAAAAGGAGCTGGATGATATATCCACGCAGTACGAGATGGCCAAAGCCAAAGTAAAGACCTTGGAAAGTAAGCTTCAGGAAGTGGAAGATATGCTTGACTATACGAGGTTGACGGCTCCTTTTAACGGATATGTGGTATCAAAGATGGCTTCGGAAGGAGACATGGCCGCACCGGGACAGCCTATTATTGCGCTTGAACAGGAAAGCATCATGAAAGTGAATATAACGGTTCCCGAAAGCAACATTTCGCTGTTCAATTATGATGACACTGTTTCGGTGGATATCAAGGCCGCCGGTTACAGCGATGGTATTGGCGTTGTGAAAAATATTAATCAGGCCGGTAATCGCGGAAGTCGGCAGTTTGCTGTTGAGGTGATGCTGCCCAAGCTGGAAAAGAATCCCGGCATAAAATCGGGCATGTTCGCCCAGGTAGGATTGGTAACTGAGAGCAATCGTTCGATCGTCGTGCCCAAGTCTGCCATCATTGAGCGCGGACAGCTGACCGGGTTATATACGCTGAATGATGAATCTGAAATTGTACTTCGCTGGGTTCGCCTTGGCAACGAAAGTGCCGGAGGGGTAGAAGTATTGTCCGGACTATCGCAGGGCGAATCGTATGTGGCTTCGGTTAACCAGCCGCTACGCGAAGGTCGCAAAGTAAATACGCAGTAAATAGAAATTATTTAGATATATCATTATGAAGACTGGAATTGCAGGAAAAATTGCGCAAGGGTTTATTGATTCAAAGTTGACGCCTTTGCTGATGATTGTGTTTCTGGCGCTGGGATTTTACGGAACCTATCTGACTCCGCGCGAAGAAGAGCCGCAAATTGATGTTCCGATGGCTGATATTTTTGTCGGCTATCCCGGGGCAACGCCCGAGGAGGTGGAAAAAAATATTGCGATCCCCCTCGAGAAAGTACTCTCCAATATTGAAGGCGTCGAATATGTGTATTCTACCTCCATGCCCGACCAGGCCATGGTGTCGGCTCGTTTCTACGTGGGCGAAGACGTAGAGCGTAGTTTGGTTCGGCTCTATAATGAGATTATGAAAAACATGGATCGGTTTCCCGAGGGGGCGACCCAACCCATGGTAAAAACTCGTTCTATTGATGACGTCCCGATTATGACATTGACGTTATGGAGCGACAAATATAGTGACTTTGACTTGCGTCGCGTAGCCGATGAGATGGCCTTGGATATCAAGCAGATAGAGGATGTGGCCCAGACCGATATACACGGCGGGAGAACCCGACAGGTTTCGGTAAATCTGGATAAGAATAAAATGGCCTCTTACGGCATTGATCCGATGCAGGTAGTTGGACAAATACAGGCGGCCAATCAAGAGCTATCCTCCGGATCATTCAGCAGTAACGATACCGAGTACTTGGTTGATACCGGCGACTTTTTTAAGTCCGCCGAAGAGGTGCGGAATGTTGTTGTAGATGTGCAAAATGGCGATCCTATATATTTGCACAGCATTGCCGAGATTCGAGATGGGCCGGAGGAGCCTTCCGAATATGTCTCGTACGGGATAGGCCACCAAAAAGCACAGGAAACCGGTTTGAATGCGGGTGAATCGTATCCCGCGGTAACCATCTCGGTAGCCAAGCGTTCGGGCGCCGATGCGATGGCGATTGCCGAACAAATCCAACGAAAAGTCGATAACCTTGATGGTAGTTTAATACCGGCCGATGTGAATGTTACGACTACACGTAACTATGGTAAGACGGCCTCAGCCAAGGTTATTTCATTACTTGAACACTTGCTGGTTGCTATTTTGGCCGTAACGTTTGTGGTGGCTCTTGCGCTTGGGTGGCGCGGTGGACTGGTTGTATTCTTATCGGTACCGGTGACCTTTGCGCTCACGCTCTTCTTGTACTACATGTTCGGCTATACCCTCAACCGTATTACGCTCTTTGCGCTGGTTTTTGTGACAGGTATTGTGGTGGACGACTCGATTATTATCGCTGAAAACATGCACAGGCACTTTAAGATGAAGAAGCTCCCGCTTAAGCAGGCGGCCATCGCCTCGATCAGTGAGGTCGGTAATCCCACCATACTGGCTACTTTTACCGTAATTTCTGCGGTACTGCCGATGGCCTTTGTATCGGGATTGATGGGACCTTATATGAGTCCCATGCCTATCGGTGCTTCACTGGCCATGATTTTCTCGCTGATTGTAGCGCTAATTATCACGCCGTGGCTGGCATATATTCTGCTGCCGCACGGTAATGCTGAGAAGGATGAAAATGGCGAGGAGAAGAAATACGATCTCAAAGAAACGTTCATCTATAAGTGGTATGCTCGTACCATGGAGCCGCTACTTGAAAATACGTTCAAGCGATGGGCGTTTATTATCGGTGTAACAGTGTTGCTTCTGGCCTCAACGCTATTGTTTGTATTTCGAATGGTTGAGGTAAAAATGCTTCCGTTCGATAATAAAAATGAGGTGCAGCTTATTATTGACATGCCCGAAGGCACTACGCTGGAGCGTACCAACGCCGTTGCTCGTGAAGTGGGGCTTAGTTTAAAAGACGTGCCGGAAATTAAGGATTATCAGATTTATGCCGGTGATAATGCCCCCATCAATTTTAACGGACTTGTACGTCATTACGACTTGAGAAAAGGTCCCAACGTGGCAGATATACAGTTGAACCTGATCGATAAGGGTAAGCGCAGCGATCAAAGTCACGCTATCGCCAAACGACTTCGTCCCATGGTCCAAAAGGTGGGCGAAAAGTACGATGCCAATGTGAAAGTGGTAGAGGTGCCGCCCGGACCTCCGGTACAGTCTACGATTGTAGCCGAAGTATACGGACCGGATACTGATGAGCGACAGCGTGTTGGAAATCGGGTAAAAAGCATTTTCGAAAAAACAGCGGGCATCGTTGATGTCGACTGGATGGTGGAAGCACCACAGACGAAGTACAAGCTGGATGTAAATACCGAAAAAGCGATGATGTCGGGTATTTCATCCAGGCAAGTGGTACAAACTGTGACGATGGCACTGCGTGGGAAGGATGTATCACGTCTTTACAGTGAAAAAGAATTGAACGATGTGCCCATTACGGTAAAATTGCCGAAGGCCGGACGTTCTGATATCGAAAAGCTCAAGCAATTACATATGAAATCCGCATCAGGAACGATGATCCCCGTTGCTGATTTGGTGACTGTAACTGAGGATACCCTTGAATCGAGTATTCACCGGAAAAATCAGCGGCGTGTAACCTATGTGCTGGCTGAGGTAGCCGGTGAAATCGAGAGTCCGGTGTACGCGCTGCTCGACACGGGCGAAGAGATCGATAATATTGAAATGCCAAAAGGCTATAACCTCTCACAAATATTTGCCGGACAGCCGTTTATGACCGACGATTATACATTGAAGTGGGACGGGGAATGGCAGATTACCTACGAGGTATTTCGCGATTTGGGAATTGCCTTCGCCGTGGTGCTGGTGATTATCTATATGCTGATCATTGGGTGGTTCCAGGATTTCAAAGTACCCATCATTATGATGATTGCCATACCGCTTTCGTTGATTGGTATTCTCGTGGGGCACTGGGTGCTGGGGGCCTTCTTTACGGCTACATCCATGATTGGAATGATTGCCCTGGCCGGGATTATGGTGCGAAATTCCGTCTTGTTGATCGATTTCATCAACATAAGATTGGATGATGGGGAGTCGCTTAAGCAGGCGGTGATCGAAGCCGGGGCCGTACGTAGCATGCCCATTTTGTTGACAGCGGGCACTGTTGTAATCGGTGCAGTAGTAATACTGTTCGATCCGATATTCCAGGGGCTGGCAATTTCATTGATGGGCGGCGCGGTAGCATCCACAGCACTAACCCTGATTATGATACCGCTAATCTACTTTATGGTAGAGAACAAAGTGAAGGAGCTCAAAGGAGAGCAAACGTAAGGTTAAGCAGATATCACGGCCGGGTATTGGGATTGTGAGCCCGGTCGTGATTATCAACAATCAAAAACATCATATTATGAAGTTATTAATCATACTAAGTATCGAAGAGTACACCGATGACGTGCGCAAAATTTTAGCACGGCAGAAGGTTCCGATTTACAGCGAAACCAATGTGCATGGTTTTAGAACCGAAGAGTATCAGCCGGATATCTCGAACTGGTTTGCAAAGGATGCACACGGGGTATATTCCACACTGTTCTTTTCAATACAAGACGAAGAATGTGTCAAGCGAGTTATGGAGGAAGTAACAATCTATAACAAAGAAACGGGAGCTGAGAAACAGAATCCGCTGCATGCATATTCATTGAGTGTTGAAGAATCAGCATAACAAAGAATTAATATCAATAATCTACAAAGCAATATTATGAGTGATCAAAACGCAAGTTGTTCAATAATGCGGCCTATGGAACGTGCTATACGTATGTTGGCCGGTACACTGGTAACCGTAAGTGTGGCATTGGGATATTTCGTGAGTCCCTACTGGTTTCTGTTAACCCTTTTTGTAGGACTGAATTTATTCCAGTCGTCGCTAACAAGTTGGTGTTTGGCCGAACAGATTTTTGCCAAGCTGGGTATCGGCGTGGAGGAAAGTTCGCAAACCGAGGCAAAGGTAAAAAGCTAATCTGCTATTTGGGTGATGGTTTTTTGTAAGCTTAGATGCTATAAGAGGAAGAATTTCCCATGAGCAAACAGAAGGTTAACTATAATGTTAGCACTTCTGTTTTTGATAGATCCCCTAACCTGCGGATGGTCGGTTGATAGCCGACCATCCGAATTAATTGTATATTAGGTCTATTATGATATTATCTTGGATTGGGGCATTATTGGTAGGATTATCATTGGGATTGCTGGGTTCCGGCGGATCTATATTGACGGTTCCGGTGCTCATCTACTTGGCGGGAGAATCAGAAAAAGTGGCCATTGCTGAATCACTCGGTATCGTGGGTGCTATCAGTTTCGCCGGTTTTATCCCATATGCTCTAAAACAAAAAGTACATTGGCGCAGCGTCATTTTATTTGGATTACCGGGCATGGCGGGAACGTACGGTGGAGCTATGATTGCTGAATTCGTATCCGGTACATTCCAGTTGTTGTTATTTGCAGTTGTAATGCTTGTTGCTGCTGTTATGATGTTTCGGGACAAAAATCATATCAAGGCGGCCGGTGAAAATGAAATATCACATGCCTGGTGGAAGATTGTGCTCGAAGGGCTTGCTGTAGGAGTTTTGACGGGACTAGTTGGTGTAGGCGGCGGCTTTTTGATTGTGCCTGCGCTGGTGTTATTAGGCGGATTACCAATGGGATTAGCCGTAGGAACGAGTCTGCTGATTATAGCTCTTAAAAGTTTTAGCGGATTTTATAAATACCTCGATGTTCTCAATGGACTGGATTTGAGTGTAAATTGGCAACTGGTACTGGTTTTTAGTTTGATTGGTGCCGTTGGTAGCTTAATCGGAAACAAAGTGGCAGGAAAAATATCTAATGAAAGACTTAAAAAAGGATTTGCTGTCTTTCTTATTTGGATGGGCGGTTATATTATTTTTATGAATATCTAAATACAACGTAACCGATTTAAGGATGGATGCATTAACAGTAATTATATTAATAGGTGTTGCAGTGGCACTATTTTATCTCAATAAATTGAAAAATTCTAAAGACATGATACCCCCTCAGAAATTTAAAGAACTGTTGCAGGAAGGGCCGGGTGTTGTAATTGATGTCCGAACCAAAAGTGAATACAACAGTGGTCATCTTAAAAAGACTGATTATAACTATGATATTTCCTCATCTGATTTTGAGGAGAACATCGAAAAGTTAGATAAAGACAAAAATTATTTTTTGTATTGTCGGACGGGGGCACGCAGCGGACGAGCTACGCAGGTGATGAAACGAAATGGCTTTGAAAATGTGTATAATATAGGAGGGTTACAGAGCCTCGTAAATGCGGGTTTTGAAAAAGAATGATAAATGTAAAAGTGATAAATATTATGATGAGACGTTTATTTACTATTGGATTAATAGCAGTGATGACACTTTTTGTAGCACAAGCTTGTGCACAAAACGGCGCTGAAAATACACGGATAAATGCTGAGCAGTTTCAGGAAAAGGTGAACGAAACGCCCGGTGTGATTATTGATGTACGCACCCAGAAGGAATATAACGAGGGGCATTTGGCGGATGTTAATTATCAGCTTAATTTGTTGAATGGAGATTTTGAGGCTTCATTGGATTCCCTTGACAAGGAGAAGACATATTATTTGTACTGCCGTACAGGTAACCGAAGTGGTCAGGCCACAGAACTCATGAAGAAAAACGGCTTCGAGAATGTCTATAATATCGGTGGATTTCAAGACTTGGTTGAAGCAGGCGTAGCAAGCAAACGGTAGAGTATATTTGCCAAATTGCCTAAGCCCGGAGTATGCCGGGCTTTTATTTTTGAGCAAAGAGCCTGATTACGTTTGCTGTACCTTCATGGTGTTTTCCTTCCTCTAATTCTATTTCAATATCATCGGCGCGTTTGATGGTAAGCTCGTTAAAATCTTCAAGCAGTTCATCTAAATCGTAAAGCATTTCCAGATCTTGCGGCCCGCCGGACTCATTGCCAAATTGCTTTTTTGAAAAAGCTTCCAGAATAAGATGTCCGCCGGGTTTTAATCCTGTAATGATTTTGTGATGAATTTTACGCCGTTTAGATTTGTGTAAGTGGGCGTAGATCAGGGCCAACACATCATAGTGCTCTGGAGTTAACTCATAGTCTTTGTATTTACTGATGGAATAATTGATGGTAACGTGATTGCGTTTTGCCAGCTCCAGTGCCTTTTTACGTCCCTTTTGGCTAATATCGAACGCATCAACCTGCCAGCCTTCGCGTGCTGCATAAATTGCGTTGCGTCCTTCTCCTTCGGCGGGTAATAATAATTTACCAGGTTCAAGTTTATCGATTTGTTCCTTAAAAAAGAGATTTGGTTGTGTTCCATAGATATAATTCCCGCTCGAATAGCGATCATCCCAGAATTGTTTAGCCTCTTGTGCAGTACGCATAGCAAGTAATAACTTTAGTCTATCTTACCTCAATATAGGTGCAGTTAAAAAAAATCTTTTTATTAAGTTCACACTATTGATAGTTAAGAAAAAAAGATGAAAAACTCATGAAATTAGAGCTCAAGATTCCACCTGCAGTTATTACATTGATCATAGCTGTCACTATGTGGTGGATTGATCAATATCTTGTTTTTAGTTGGGCATCGTTTGGAACTATGTGGTGGATGAGCTTCTTCTTTTTGGGGATGGGTGGACTATTTGGTACGTACGGGCTGGTTGAGTTTTATAGGTCGTCCACTTCAATTGATCCTCATAAGCCAAACAAAGCAAGTCATTTAGTGACACGCGGAGTTTATAACATTTCGCGAAATCCTATGTATGTGGGACTGCTGCTTATTTTAATAGGCTATGGCTTTTATCTCGGCAATGTGCTGGTGTTTGCGATACTTCCACTTTTTATTGCTTATATGAATCGCTATCAGATTATTCCTGAAGAAAAAGTAATGGAAGAAAAGTTCGGAGAAGAATATCACAAATATAAATCTGAAGTACGTCGCTGGATGTAGCAATTGAAAAAAGATAAAGTCCACTTTCAAGTGGACTTTATCTTGTATTTATTGATTATTTCTGAGCAAGTTCAATCAACCATTGCGCAAAGTTGGTTGAACTATAATCGGCAATTCCTTCTTTTTTGTATACGATTTGCCCCTCTTTTGAGATGATGTAGGTTGTAGGCAGATACTGGCTGCGAAACTGGTCGGGCAGTGGAGAGGCAGGAAAGTAATAGGGCATTGCAAAATCTTTTCTCTCCATGAAATCGACTGCCTTTTGATGTTTTTCATCCATGGAAAGAAGGATAAATCGGATATTATCCTGACTACCTACATTTTCATATAGGGTTTCGATTGTCGGCATCTCGGCTACGCAAGGCGGACACCATGAAGCCCACACATTAACGAAAACGACATCACCCTGAAAATCATTTAGCAATAGGGTTTTGCCATCAACGGTTTCCATGGTAAAACGATAATCTGAATCGGAGAGCATGGGGCCGTCGATGTTTTCAATCTTGGAGGTATCGGCATCAAAGAGTCCGGTCCATAGCATTCCCCGCTGCAAGGTACCTAATACCTCAGTATGCCATCCGGTGGCATAAAGAATAGCCCCGATAGCAAAAATAATGCCCCATTCTATAAGACCTCGTTTCCAACCTGGTGTTTTATTTTCGTTTGTTGAGTTCATAAATCCATATATAAAATTATGTGCTATCGATTTGCTAACTTGGTAAGTATAGGTTTCAGCTTTTCTTTTGTAAGCATTCCCGGTGCTACATATTCCACTTGACCTTTTTTGTTAATAATTAATGTGGTCGGAATAGCGCGAATGGGGCCATATTGACGAGAAACGTTTCCATCATCCACCATAATAGGATAATTTATGCCCATATCATTGGCATAGGGACGGACTTTTTCCCAGCCTTGCTCGTCAAGAGAAACGCCGGCAAATAGTACGCCGTTATCTTTCATCTCTTTATGGAGCTCCATAAAATCGGGGATCTCTTTTCGGCAAGGGCCACACCAAGTAGCCCAAAAGTTGAGCACTACAACTTTCCCTCGATGATCAGACAAAGTAAAGTTCTTACCCTCCATTGTTTCGAGAGTAAAGTCAGGGCCCATTTTAAATTCTTGTTGAGATGAGTTCTGAGTGTTAGCAGTTTGCCCTGCGGCTGCCTTTGCGTTATCAGCAGAGGTCCGTTCTTTTGGGGTGCCGCATGCAATTATTGACAGGGCTATTGGGATAATGAAAAATATATTTGTTGAAAATCGAGAGAAATTCATGATTAATTAAATTCTTAGTTGGAAATTTCTTTTGCCTCGGAGGCAGGTTGTTCTGATTGTTTCCGCTTTGATATATCCGGAATGGGAACCTCACAGGCTGCTCGACCGCTTATTGTTGAGGGATCAATCATTTTTCCGGAATTAACGATTGCAGCGTTATCCTGTTGTTCGCTGAATAAATCATAGCTGGCAATCCCAAGCAGTATAACTACTGCAAGTAACGGGATTAACTCTTTACGTTGTTTTAATGATTGCATCTGTTATCAGTTTAAAGAGTAATCGTTTTATATCCTTTTTCCTGCAATTTAAAGATGCGGATAAGTCCATTGGATTCAACGCCTACACCTGCAGGCAGCTCTTCTTTATCCATCGAGAAGTTATTCATGGACATTCCACAAGCTGTCAACGTTATGCCTTTTTGTTGGGCTTCATTAATAAGTGATTTATGCTTGTTAATATTCCTTATTTTTTTGCCGCAGATGACTACCTCAAACTTATTAACAGCATTTGGGTCATCTTCTGTCATCATTTCAACGGTTTTAACGGCCGCTCTTAGATGATTGTAGTTACGGACAAGAAGTGCATAGTTATTGCTTTGTTCATTGGATTGTATTGCTGATGTTTTATTTTCGCTTGTAGATGGTTGTGCTTGCGTTGAAATAAAAGTTCCTGCAAATAGAAAAAGAGTAAGAAAAAGTAGTTTATAAGTTTTCATAATCTAAATTTTTTTTCGTATTCAAGTTGTCTGTTAGCCAGATAATGATCTACTGAATAATGAGCACTGCCGTTAGCCATAAAATGGATGAGTCCACCCATCAAGCCAATATTTTTTAAAAGTGGTCCTAAAGTATGAAGCCCTTGCAGTTGTATAACTATGGTAATAGGGATGATAATGAGAAATAGTGATAATGCTGCCAGCCGGGTATTGAATCCCAGTAGAAGCGAAAGTCCTCCTACCATCAAGCCGATACCTGCTAACAATACCAGCAGCTCAGCAGGAAAATAGGTGGTTAGCCAGGCTCCTAGTTCTGAGTTTTGAAGCCTGCCGGATACGGCAGAGGTTGCAAACAGGTGGTTTCCACCCGCTACGATAAAAATCAGGCTAAGCATAATTCTAAAGATACCTTCGGCCTTCTTTTCAGAAAGTTGGATATAATTCTGCATTTCAATTTGGTTGAGTTAATAAATGATCAGATAGCGAACCATAGTAGGTATATCGAATGGTGCTACTGATATAAAAGAATAGTTCGACCTGAGAGAAAAAATCAGATCGGATATATATCAACCGAGCCGAGGAGGGTCAGGCTCTTGAAATACAAATATTTGAGAGGAAAGTACGGTGTTATAGAAGCCGATGTTTAGATGCTGTTCTCCGGGGTTGAGAGAAAAATCACTTTCTGCCGGAAGGAGATTCATTAATAAATTACAGCTCGTAATGGTTTTGGGCTGTGCGTCATCGGCATTCGATTTAGACGCATGTTGATAAAGGGGATCAACTTCTGGGGAAGGTTGAGAAATACTTCCGTTGGTAAGCTGTTGACAAAACGTTTTTGAGCTTGATTCAGAACTGCCAATATTACCCAATTGAGCAACATTTTGCTGGGATATAACACTACCTAACGCAAGAATGAGCGCGAAAAAGAAAATATGCTTTATGGCATTAATCACTTGGCAGTTTGTTATTTGGTTTCTGAAAAAGTAGCAGCTATTAAAGTATTAAAAAAACTATTCATTATCTATTGGCCGATGCTATTATCATAGTATATGCTAACACTAGCAGGCCTAAATTATTTTACAGAATCATAATTCGATAATTACAAAAAAGAAGTTACTTTTTGGCCTCAGATAATGAAATTCAAAAACAGGCGACTTATGAAATTGACTAAAACCATTTGTAGTATTTTTCTCATGTTGTTGATGTTTATTTCAACAGGATGGGCCCAAGAAACTCCTAACCCTGAATCTGCAGCTGATAATCCCAAGCTGGTGGTTGGAATTGTGGTCGATCAGCTGCGCTACGATTATATTCCACTGTATTGGGATAAATTTGAAGAGGATGGCTTTAAACGGTTAGTCGAGCAGGGATTTAGTTTTAACAACAACCACTTTAATTATTTCCCAACCTATACGGGGCCGGGACATGCTTCGGTTTATACGGGTGCAACTCCATCTGTAAACGGTATTGTTGGAAATGCCTGGTACGATCGTAATATCGATCGGAGTATGTATGTTGTTTCTGATTCCACGGTTTCACCAATCGGTACTGACAGTGACGCGGGGAAAATGTCGCCTCGCAATTTGTCGAGTACTACCGTTACCGATGAGCTAAAATCTGCAAGTCCTGAGAGTAAAGTGATTGCTGTTTCAATCAAAGACCGTGGAGCAGTGCTTCCGGCGGGTCATCTTGGAGATGCTGCTTATTGGTATGAAGGAGAAACCGGTAATTTTGTAAGCAGTTCCTGGTATGTTTCTGAGCTTCCGGAATGGCTACGAGATTTTAATGACAGAGAGTTGGCCAAAGATTTTGCAAGTCGCACTTGGGAGACGCTCTTGCCCATGGATCAATATACCGAGAGCAGTGCCGATAACAGGCCTTATGAAGGAACGTTTGAGAATGAAGATGCTCCAGTTTTTCCCCATAATTTAAGGGCAAACCGCGGTGATGAATACGGAATTATTAGTTCAACTCCCTTTGGTAATACGCTAATTGCAGAGTTGGCTAAGTCTGCTATAGAAGGTGAGGATTTGGGATCCGGGGATGTTACTGATTTTCTGAGTGTCAGCTTTTCCTCTACCGACTACGTGGGGCATATGTATGGCCCGCACTCTGTTGAACTTCAGGATACTTATCTGCGACTCGACCGCAATATTGCAGGTTTACTCGATTATCTTGATCAACAAGTGGGAAAAGGAAATTATTTGGTAATGCTGACTTCCGACCACGGCGTGGTAGATGTGCCCCAGGAGTTGATCGATAAAAACCTGCCTGGCGGTTATTTCGATAGTGACAAAGCTGTGGATGAACTCGAAGAATTTTTAAAGACGGAGTTTGGTAATGAAGAATGGATCGAGGACTATACGAATCAGCAGGTATATTTAGATCGTAATTTAGTCGATGAGAATGGGCTTTCGCTAAAGGTGGTTCAGCAAAAAGCAGCTGATTTTCTGCTGCAGTTTCAGGGGGTCAAATCAACGAATACGGCATATAATTACCAGTATGAACGCTATAGCAGTGGACAAGAGGCGATGTATCAGCGCGGATTTCTTTATGATCGTTCGGGAGATGTGTTTATTCAGCTGAAATCAGGCTGGCTGGATTCGGATTATCCGACGGGAACTTCTCACGGGTCACCGTATAACTATGACACGCACGTGCCCCTCCTTTTTTACGGATGGAATGTGCCGGAGGGAGAAACCAGTAGGAAAACAGCGATCCCACAGATTGCCCCGACCATTTCGAACATGCTGAATATCTCACTTCCAAGTGGTTCAGAGGCAAATATTCTGCAGTTTGAGGAATGATAGGATACTTCTAATATCCAAGAGTGATCGGTTTTAGGATTGTTTTCAGGGCGGGATGAAATCCCGTCCTTTTTTATTTGATGAGAAGAAAACCGAGCCAGACAAAAGCTAATCCTAAAACAAAGCTGGCAGTAGCATATAAAAAGGCATACCCGGTTTGTTCATGCTGCAGCAGAGAAAAGAATTCATAAGAGAACGAAGAGAACGTCGTAAAGCCACCGCAAAATCCGGTTGCAAAAAGCAGCCGCATGGATTTGGTGAGATCTCCTTCGAGTGTGGCGGCGATAATAATTCCAATCAATAATGAGCCAACAACATTTACTGTAAGAGTGCCAAATGGGAAAGTAGAGTGGGTACTGATATTTATATAATGGCTGATGAGATAGCGAAGAATGCTACCGAAAAAACCGCCTACGCCGACTGCTATTATAGATTGTAACATGTGAAGTATTCTAACGGATTACTGCTGTATTTGTACAGGGACAGTAGCTGTAAGCGTGCCGACGCGAGCAAAATCCAGGGAAATTCGCAGTGAGTCACCAACGGTTATGTCCTTTTTCAAGTTGATGAGCATAAGGTGCATACCACCGGGCTGGAGCTGGAGTTTTTCAGTGGATGGAATAACTTGCTGTCCTGCGGGTTGCATGCTGGTAGTGCCGTCGTCATGTTTGATGGATTCGTGTAGCTCTACACTCTCGGCGGCATCACTGCTGAATGATAGAAGGGTATCGGTAGATGCGGTACCGTTGGAGATGCGTAGGTATGCAGCGCTTTTCCCCTGTTGTGAGCCGGGACGTGCCCAGGCGTTGTCGAGGGTAACTTTTCCGAGAACGACTTTGTTAGTAGTGTCGGACTCATTAGAAGAATTCGATTCAGAACCACATCCTAAAAGCAGGAAGCAGACGGATAGTAAAATAAGCAATAGGTGTTGTATAGGTTTCATTCTGATCGGAGGTAGTTTATATCGTCTTTAACGTGTTCGGAAGTGACGCGGTGTGCCGGATATTCGGCACGGATGTAGCCTTGGCGGCCCATCAGGTAAAGAGTATTGGAGTGGCGCATGGCGTAGTTGGTGCTGTCGTAGCCGAGGGAGTCTATGATGGTTTTTTCGGCGACAATATCGAGCTTGTCGAGCAGTAAATCACTGTCATTTGGGTGACTGGTAAGCATGGTGAATTGCTCATTGAGACCATACAAATCCCGGTATTCTTTAAGGACAGAAGGAGAATCGCGTTCAGGATCGAAAGAGATTTCGATAAAATTGATGCCAGTAGTGTCGTCGAGTTTGCGCTGTATATTGGTCATATTGGCTGTGATCGCAGGACATACATCAGGGCAGTTGGTGTAAATAAACGTTATGAGCGAGACATCTCCCTTGAAGTCAGCTGGAAAGTTGACCAGTGTACTGTCGGAGTCTCGGAGTTGAAACGTGTCTTCACTGAGGTCATAGAGCGCATCAGGTCCACAAGCTGTAAATGTTGCTACGAGGAGAAGTGAAACCAGTAACGACTTGAGGGTAGAATTCATAGTTAATCAATTTAGTTGCAGGGACTTTCGTGATGTTCTTCGCAGGGTTCAAACTCGAATTCGAGGGTAGAGTGATGAATATCAAAATCGGTGCTTAGTAAATTTTTGAGAGCTGATTTTATGGATTCCATCTGACCCATATTTTCCTCATCTATCACAACGTGACTTTCTAAGAGTATATTTTTTTCGTCGAGTCGCCAAACGTGCAGGTGATGGATATCAAGTACGCCGTTTACTTCGGTCATGGCTTGCTGTACGTTCGGAATATAGATATCGGCCGGGGTGCTTTCCATCAAAATATTGATGGTTTGTCGCAGCATGTAGTAGCTGTGCCAGAGAATGTATCCGGCAATAATGAGGGTAAGAATAGTATCGATGATATATACCTCATACCAAAGGATTAATATACCTGCGATAATAACTCCCACCGATGAAAAGGCATCCGACAGAATATGGATATAGGCGCTGCGGAGGTTTAAGTTCTCGGTGGAATCACGGTACAGCAGAATGGCAGTTATCACATTGCCCAGCAACCCAATGATAGCCACAATGAACATCACCATGCCGTCGATGGGTTGGGGATTGTAAAATCTCTCAACCCCTTCTTTGATCAGAAAGAGGGCGATAATGACAAGGGTGATGAGGTTGATGAAAGCACCGATGATTTCAGCGCGCTTATAGCCAAATGTTTTGTCGCGGTTGGCCTCTTTCTTGGAAATTTTTCTTGCCACCAGGCTGATACCAAGCGAAGTGGTATCGTTTAGATTGTGGAGTGCATCAGAGAGTAGAGCCAGACTGCCGGATATCATTCCGCCAATAAATTCTGCAGCAGTGATAATAAAATTGAGAATAATGGAAATCCACAGACGTCCCTCGGTTTGGTCCTTACCGTGATGATGTCCGTGGTCGTGCGAATGTGCCATCGGTTTATAAAAGCTCGGTTGGTTTTAAGGGATTAGAATCCCTGTAATTTAACAATGCCGATTATAGCAATCGAAGATAAAGAAATCATGAATAATGAGGTATTAATAGACGCGCCTATTTTTTGGATGATATGCTTTTAAATGTTAGTTGCTAATTTCATCAAGTAGTTGTTGCATTATTATGCGAGCACTTTCGCGGGTTACTGCTTTCATGCTATCACGAGGAGCAGTATCACTAATTTCATACGTTACGGCATCGGCGCCGAAGGTGTGGAAAATCCAATTTTTGGTAATGGGAGAATTCGGTGGAAAGGGTTCAACTTCGATGGGATAGTCGGGATACTCCTTTTTTAGGGAGTCGATCCACTGGTAAGTAAAATCGTCGGGAAAAGTTTCTTCCTCACGATTAATGGGATAAAAGATATTTTCATCCGTAGAGTGGAAATCAATGCCGTAATAGACTTTGCGCAGGCTGTCACCTTTTAGAGTAAGTAGATCATTGCGGATGGCCCGTGTTTCGGGCTGATTGAAATGCTCCCAGTCCCGATTGAGATCTACCCCACGAGCATTATAGCGCCAATGGCCTTGCTGTACGCCATCGGGATTGGCAAAGGGATATGCCCAGACTTCAAAATTATTTCTAAAATCACGAGCGAGGGCAGTATCAGAGGTAAGTTCGTTTATAAAAATTTTTGTACCAATTGCGCCAGGAACTTCAGGGGGGTGCAACCGTCCCGTAATAATCATGACACCGCGCGATTGCTTGGGATTTGTTTCAGAAATATGGAGCTTTACGATTGGGCGATCGTTGTGAGAAAATCCCACCGTATCGTGTGAAACAAACGGTTTTTTAGCCAGTGAGTCGGTCCAGCTGGTATAATTTTTTTGGGTTAATAGTTCCTGTGCAGATACCCAAAGCGGTTTACGTTCGAGACTGAGTGTGAGGGTCGCAGTACCCCGCGTAGTATCGGCGGAATAGTTGGTGCTGTCAATACGCTGCCAATGCCGACTGTCGTCACTTAGTTTCGGAATGTACCTGTGTTGGCCATGTTCATAATCCAGCTGTAGTTTGATAGTATCCGGTTGGGTGCTCCAGATCTGAAACGCATACCAGGGGCTGTTATTGATGGCATCGCGTTCCGGGTTGATGGTAACTCGGTATAGGGAATCGTTGACCTGATAGAAGTCGCTCATTCGGGCACCGGGGAAATCATTACTAACCCATATTTTACCGTCATTAACCCCTATGACTCTTGTATAATGAGGATTTGTTTCTTTGTCAGAAGTTTCGGTAACTCCTTCTGGATCATAGGGATAACCAGAAAATTCCTCGGAGGTAGAACATCCCCCAAAGAGTAATAAAAGAAGGAAAACAGGGATCGATAAAACTTTGTACATGCAATTAGCCATGGCAAACAGGTTATTATTGTCTTTCATGCAGAAGTCGAAAGTACTATTCAAATTACTTAAAATCATGATTTGTTTTTAGGGCGATCAAAAAATATTTGCTAATCGTTTGATGAATTTTATTATTGATTAGCTTTTTTTGATCATATCTTCAAACATACTTTGTCAATCCTCAAAAAGATCTGCGTGCGGCTACCTGTCCTGTTGAAATATATAGTTTCGGTTATATTGGTGATATTTTCAGGTGTCATCTCAGTTGCAGCTCAAGATATATCTGATGATGCCGAGAAAGTTCCTCAGGTGTGGAATGTCTCCTTTGAAGGCAATACCACATATTCAGGAATGGTTTTGAAAAACCAGATTGCTACAGAAGCTCCGGGAATTGGAGAGAAACTAAAATTCTGGGATAAGACGGGTTTTGAGTTAAATGAAAAAGACGTTAAGCGAGATGTAATCCGTATCCGCAATTATTATAAACGGAGAGGATTTATAAATGTTGAGGTAGCATATCGTATTGAAACAAAGAATAAAGAGTGGAAAAAAGAAGTATTTTTTATAATAGAGGAAAACACTCCTGTTCGAATACAGGATGTTGAATATGAAATTAAGGGAGCAGATAAAAATGTGCAGCAGGTCTGGGAAAGCGCTGCATTTGCACGGGTGCAAAGCCAGCACCACTACCAGGAAGGGAATCGGTATGAGATGATAAAGGAACCTGAGGTGGTTGGGCGATTTTCAGATATGATTAAAAATATGGGATATGCCTATGGCGATGTTAATATTGATGCAGTTATAGATTCTTCGGCCCTTTCGGCTGATATTTCTATACAGACAAATTTAGGTCCCCGAACGTATATTGATTCGGTAGAAGTTGAAGGTATTGAAACCATTGGTAAAAATTATGTGCTGCGCGAGGCATCATTACAACGAGGCGAACAATATAGTCTTGAAAAGCTGCAGGAGGCACAGCAAGAGCTTTTTAACCATCATTTGTTTCGATTTGCAACGATAAGTATTCCCGATCAGCCACAAGATTCTACCTTAAATTTGTTAATGCGGATTCGCGAAAATGAACAACGTTCGGTTGAGTTATTAGCAGGATTTGGGACAGAGGATAAGCTGCGGGGGCAAGCCAGTTGGACTCATCGGAATGTAGCCCATCGAGGTCACCGTTTTAGTATAACGGCAAGAGGATCTTTTATTGAGCAGTACATAAATATAGGGTATCAATTTCCGTATGTGTACAATACCAAAAGCAGTTTTATCATATCCCCATTTGGTCAACATCTGCTGGAGAGCAATTACGAATTATTGCGTGCAGGTATAACCAATAGTTTTATTTATCAGTACAGCCGAAAGTTAACGGCCTCAGCCACCTATGAGTTTACGAAAAACCAGGAGCTTTCCAGGCAGAGAGATATTAGTTTGCCGGATACAACGTTAGAGTACGATTTGTCTTCATTACAATTAACCGGTTATTATAGTCAGGGGTATGGTCGACAGCAGGAAGGATGGGTTATACAGCCCTATCTTGAATCTTCCGGATTTTTTGGGTTTGCCTCATTTAACTTTCAAAAATTGTCTGCAGATGTCCGTCGCTTCACGAGGCTTTCGAGTTCAACCATGCTGGCAACGCGAGTGCAGGGAGGTGGTCTTTTCCATACTTCTTCAGATTCGTTGCCCAGTAACATCCGATTTTACCTGGGCGGAACCAATTCGGTACGAGGGTGGTATCGCCACGAATTGGGGCCGAAAAGGGTACGAGTCGACAGTACCGGATTCAGTGAGTACGTTCCTGTTGGGGGTAGGGCCATGTTTGGATTTAATGTAGAGATACGTCAGGAACTGGAATTTTTGATTAATGGACTGGGGATGGCCGCCTTTTTAGATGGTGGACAAATCTGGGAAACCTTTGCTCGTGTTCCTCGACGTCCCCTGCAGTTTGGGATAGGGGGCGGACTTCGTTATCAATCACCATTGGGGCCGGTAAGGGTCGATATTGGATACAAACTGAATCCTACTGATCAGGATTTGGATATATACCAAGGCACGAATTACGGTAATGCATGGAACCGTATAGGTATTCATTTTAGTATAGGGCAGGCATTTTAATGGTTCAGAAGAACAACAAGCATAGTGATAATATCTTAAAACGATGGGGCAAGCGATTACTTTGGCTGTGTTTGGCTGTTTTTATACTTGGATTAGTGTTTCGCCTATCACTGAAGACCACATTTGTTCAAGATTGGGTGCGAAGCACTATTGTTTCAACGGCGAATGACCAGCTCATTGCAAAGCTGTCTATAGAAAAGTTGTCGGGCGATTTATGGGAAGAGGTTACCCTATCCCAACTTACATTAACACAAGAAGATACCGTTGCAAGCGTAGACTCTGTATATGCTTCGTACAATATTTGGGCTTTATTGGGAGGAAGAATTGCTGTTACTGATCTGGAAGTTTATCAGCCCAAACTAAATGCCCGACAGAATTCCAAAGGCTGGAATGTTGAACGATTGGTTGCCGAGTCTTCGGACACAACAGAATCAGCAATGATCCCTTTCCATATTTCAAATTTTCTGTTGGATGACGGTACTGTCTCTGTAAAATCCGATAGCTTGCCATTGGGATCGAGCTATCATATCAGTCAATTAAATATTAATAGCAGTTTTGGTTATGATGGCAATATTTATCAAGCAGATCTGCGCGACTTCTCTTTAAATATCACCGAGAGGGACTTGGACCAATCGCTCGACTTGAAGGCTGCGGCTTCGGCAAATGACCAGAAGATAACGCTCGAAAAGTTGATGCTGGCGACGGGAAAATCGGTAATTGAAGCCAATGGATATGCTGATATTGCTGATACGAGTGTACAGTTGGGAATTGAATCGACGCCGGTTTATTGGTCTGATATTGCAGCTATAATTGAAGAATATCCTATTCGGGAAAATGTAAATGTAACGTTTTCAGTACGGGGAAATCCAGAGCAGTTTGATCTTGGGCTTTCCATGCAGGGGACAGGGATACGATCATTCGAAATGACGAGTCGTATTATGTGGCAATCCGAGCTGGTTGTAGAGCGGGTTCGAACCACAGGCGAAGCAATAGATCTGGCAACGTTATTAGCTGATACGACCTATCCGCGGTTGCAAAAGTTGGATGTATCATTTAATGGGCGGGCAAATATTACAAATCTAACAAAGGCAGCCGGAGAACTTTCGTTTTCGGCATCTGATATCGAAACCGATACTTATAATTTGCAACAATTATCGGGTCAGGCAGAAGTCAAAAATAGCTCTCTTGCCTTATCAATGGAAGGGGTTGAGAAGCAACAAAGGATGAAGTTCAATTTGTCGGCCGAGGACATTTGGTCGGAGTATCCTTTGTTAAAAGGCCATGTTCTGGGTGAGAAAGTAAACCCGGGCTACTGGATGCAGGATATGAGCTATGACGGAAATTTAACGTTTGATTTCACCTTTGAGGGTAGAAATTGGTATCCACAGGAGGAACCATGGAAGTATGCTTTGAATATGCAGCAGGGGGCTATGTTGGGACACAGTATTACAAATACTGAAGTAAGTGGTCGGATTAGCAGGGATAGCTTTACAACAGATGGGACGTTAAACTTTTATGACGGATATATTGAAATGGCCGCTTCGATGCGGGGCATGACGACAACACCATCGTATGAGTATCAGCTGCAAACTAAGGAGTTGGATTTGGGTACGTTGTTGGTAGGACAGAACTTTAGTACGTCGCTAAATGGGCACATCACCGGAAAGGGAACGGGGTTTGAGCCTGCAAATATGCGGCTTCAATCAAGGGTAGCGGTCGATTCCTCTATTATTAATGGTGAGAAAGTTGATGCTATTTATGCTGGTTTTTCGATAAGGGATAGCGTTGTGACCGTTGACAGTACCCAGTTGCAAAGTGGTATTGCAGATGGAACCTTTAGTGGTCAGTTAAATTTTCTGAACTTACATAATGTCGACAATGAATTATTTTTAGATCTAGAACTTAAGGATCTATCGTCACTGGCCCCCTTGATAGATGCTGATGAGTTACAGGCTGCAGGCAATGTTACGGGTACATTAAGTCCGTTTAAGGATAATGGCCTTCGGTTTCTTGGAAAGTTGGATGTTAATAACATAGCATATGATTCACTTTTCACAGCCGATCGTGCTCGAGGATCAGTCGATATCAATGTTGGAGATACGTTGTTTTATCTGACCGACTTAAACCTGGAAGAACCGATTTTTTCGGGGGTTCGACTCCAAAACCTAAGTCTTAAAACGCGGGGCGATTATAGGAATGAGACTGCCAGGGGGCAGTATGATTTTAAGTTTTCAAGTTCCTCAGAAGGTCGTATCGAACAGTCCGGAACCTACCGGGTAGCAACAGATTCTATTAGCATAAATACCAGTGAATTAAATCTTATTACTGATTTTCGAACTTTGACCCTTGAGGAGTCTTTTGAGTTGGAGTATCAAAATGATAGCCTGCGTATAGAACCGCTACGTATTTCTTCGGGAGATGGATCATTTTTGGAGGTTGGGTTACCAATTATCAGTACAGATGAACAGCGAGGCTTTGTAAGGGGAAATGATCTGAATACAGCAGTGATTCAGAGCAGTTTATTGGGTGAGACCTTTTTTGAGGGAATGCTATCCGGGGAATTCAATATCGACCGACGGGGTACCGATTTACAGGCAGTGGGCGATATATTGTTATCAGAGATTTCCTTCGAAGGGGCAGATTTCGATTCGTTGTCGATTTTCACGGATATTGCTGATGAGCGTATAGAGGGTACATTATCACTCACGGATGATGGAGCAGAGCTTATTAGCGGGCACACTAATTTGCCTTTTAAACTGGGTGATCCTGAGACGTTTGAAGAAGCATTTTTCGAAGAGCGGGTATCAGGTGATCTTAGAGTATCGGATATATCTATCGATCGTTTCCAATCTCTTTTTGGGGAAATGGAAAATATGGAAACAACTGGTGTCCTTTCGTTTTGGGGAACGCTTGATGGTACGGCCGGTGATCCTGAATTCGATGCAGATTTATCCCTAAAAAATGCGGTACTGTCGGGTGTCGCAATCGATTCTGTAACGGCAGGAGCAAACTACCGGCACGCCGATGAGGAACTCACACTGGATGCTACTGTAATGTCGCTAAAGCAACGTGCGGCACAAATTAGTGCTCGGTTTCCCCTGCTCATCGATATGAAGACCTTTCAGGTTAATTTGCCGCAACAGCATGATCATATTGCTGTAAATATAGAGACGAATGAGTTTAACCTGAGGGCTCTTAACGATTTTATAGATCCGTTGCTTATGCGACAAGTGAGAGGTAGTCTTGATGGCTCTGTACAGGTTAAGGGAGCCATTGAAGATTTGAAGGCGGATGGGTATCTGGAGTTGATAGGCGGGAGGTTTCATTTAGTACCGGCTGGAATTACGGTTGAGAAGGTAGCCTCAACAATTGAGTTTGCCCCCGATCAAATTCGACTCTCCAATTTTACAGCTGAAAGTGGAAGTGGTGATATTCGAGCGAATGGTACAATTGCATTGGAGGAGTTAATTCCCGGAAAGATGGATATTACGGTAAATGCTCAAAACTTTCGCGCGGCCAATACCTCTGAGTATAATGCTGTCATCAACCTTAATACACAGGTTCGGGGAACCGTTACAAGCCCGAATATTTCTGGGAGCCTCAATTTTCTAAGTGGCTTTATCAAGCTGGATAATTTCGGTGAAAAATCTGTTGAAAGCGTACAGTTGGATTCTGAGGATCAAGAAACCACATCAGTTAATATTTATGATTCTATGGCTCTGGATATGGATGTTGGATTTAATAGGCGATTTTTTATCCGGAATGAGCGCTACCTTGAAATGGAACTTGAGTTAGACGGGGTATTGGATTTGGTTAAAAAAAGTGGAAGTGACTTGGAGCTTTTTGGAGATATGAGTGCCCCAAATGGGTATGCACGTCCCTTTGGAAAACGTTTTAACCTTGAAGAAGGGGTCGTAACGTTTAGCGGTAATCCGGAAAATCCACAGCTTCAGATTAGAACAAAATATGAACCTCCGCAGACTCAGGAAGATATTGTAATCTGGTATATTATTGAAGGTACGGTTGAGAAACCTGAGTTCAGATATGAGAGTCAGCCACCAATGGAGCTCGAAAATATTATAAGCTATACACTGTTTGGTCAGCCTTTTTATGCTTTGGATTCTTGGAAGCAGGTTGTAGCCAGTTCCGGAAGCAATACAACAGCCGCAGATGTAGCTCTGGATGTCCTTTTGGATCGGGTTGAAGCGCTGGCAACCCAGCGGCTTGGTATAGATGTAGTAAAAATTGATAACACCCGGTCCGGTGGAGAAACGGGAACCTCAATTACTACCGGCTGGTATTTGAACCCCAAAGTATTCTTTGCTATCCAGAACGTTATCACAGGTTCAACGCCGGATACGGGCTTTTTATTGGAGTATATGTTGCGCGAGGATCTGAAGTTGATTCTGCGACAGGGAAATGATATCCGGCAGGGCGTAGACCTGAAGTGGAATTATGATTATTAGGTTTATTCTTGAGTAGTTAGATGGGAGACCTTTTTAAAATAGTGTCATTGCAAACTTGTTTCAGGATCTCGATGCATTTACTTTCTTTTAAAGGAAAACATGCGCTACAAGCTATCCAATAACTAAGAGCTATTAATTACAGAATATTTCAAATCACAATAATCATGTATTCAAACGAAGATCGGCAATTAGCGAAGAAAATCTTAGAGTTCAGCTGTGAGTTAGAAAAGGGACAAAATGTAATGCTACAGCTGGTGGGACTAAATGGTATTGGTCTGCTTCGGGCATTGGTAGAATATGCTCGGGAGATGGATGCTAATCCCTATGTACAGATCGAAGACACTGAAATTCGTCGTATGCTTGTAGAAACCGGGGATAAAGAATTTTGGAAAGGACAGACGGAAAACGATCAGCTTCCACTCATGAAAAAGATGGACGCTTTTGTGGGAATACGTGCGGCTCTGAATATTTATGAGCAGGCCGATGTGAGTAAGGAGGCCAATAAAATATATGCCGACCATTTTGTAGATCCCGTACACTATAAAGAGCGCGTAAATAATACTAACTGGGTGGTGCTGCGCTATCCCTCAGAAGCATTTGCGATGAATGCCAAGATGCCAACCCAGCGATTCAGAGAGTTTTATTATAAAGCTTGTCTGTTGGATTATACTGAGCTGGCCGATGCGATGAAGCCGCTACAAGCCCGGCTCGAAGAAACGGATATGATTCGTCTCGAAGGAGAAGGGACCGATATTGAGTTTTTGGTAAAAGATCAGACTTGGGTACCCTGTTTTGGGAAACGAAATATTCCGGATGGCGAGCTTTTTTCATCTCCTATTCTTTCATCAGTAAACGGACATATTACCTATGCACCCAGCGTGTATCAGGGCAAGCCGTTTGAATACGTGAAGCTGGAAGTGCGTGACGGCGTTGTTATTGATTCGGATTCCTCAAACAATGAAGCACTTGAAGAAATATTGGATACCGATGCGGGAGCCCGACAGTTTGGAGAGTTCAGTTTTGGTCTGAATCCCATTATCGATGAACCGATGTATGATATTCTTTTTGATGAAAAAATATACGGATCGAATCATCTTACGCTCGGCAATGATTATGAGATTGCGCCGAATGGCAATGAGAGTAATATTCACTGGGATCTGGTATGTATAGGTGCCGATGTATATTTGGATGGGGAGAAAATCCGCGAGGGGCGCAAGTTTATTACGGATGATTTGGAGGGTTTGAATCCTGAGAATTTGCTGAATGACTAATGTATCCATTGCAAATAAGAATTTGCCAATAGGGAACAATAGCTTCTATTCTACGTATTTACCATATCTGGATTCTCAATAAAATTGCTCCGTTTTAATGAAAAATAGTCAGAGAATACCTTACGTATGGATTCAGTTGGCAATTTGCTTTGTGGATTATTAATCTTATTACTGCTGGCTGTGACAGCGAATGCTCAACAGGGGAATAAAAATCAGTCGGGCTGGGCTAAGGATTCGTCGGATATTAAAACCGAGTATGTTGATATTGATTTTGGTACGACTGAAAAACTAAAGTCCGTCAGTAATGTCAGGCAGACAGCGAAAGGAATTCAGGCAGACGATTCCAGTCAACGGACAATCCTAATTTCCAAAGAGATAACTGTCCCGATAGATAGTATTGCTCCCTTTTTGGCAGTTGGTAATCGCCTTATCCATGATTCTGAAAAGAAGACTGATAATATCCAATTACAAATCCGATCTTTGACAGATTCTCAACAATGGTTGGAATGGACAACGGTTCATAAAGACGAGCACCTGACTACACATCAAGATACCATAGTAGGGGGATTACAGTATTTGCCTGAAACTACCCGAATTATTCAATTCAGGATTGTGATGAATAATGTTGGGAGTTCTTCATTACTTCGTTCAATGCGTTTCTCGTTTACCAGTCCGGGTGCTACTTCAGAAGAAACGCTCCATGAGCTGAAAGAGAAAGCCTTTCAGCAGCCTCAGGGGCAGAAGTCAGAGAACGATAATTATCCGATGCCCGATTATGCAACTCGCACAGAATGGGATTGCCCGGACGGTCAGAATCCAAGTGGACCAGTTTCGCTAACAAATGTAACTCATCAGATTGTACACCATTCGGCAGGTACCAATTCTTCATCTGACTGGCCGGCAGTGGTGCGTAGCATTTGGGATTATCATGTTAATACCAATGGCTGGAGTGATATTGGTTATAACTGGTTGATTGATCCGAATGGTGTTATTTATCAGGGACGGGGATGGGTCAACGGAGATGATGAAGTGCAGGGTGCTCATTTCTGTGGCACGAACTCTAATACTATGGGCGTTTGTCTGTTGGGAAATTTTGAAGAGACTACCCCATCGTCGGATGTTTTAGATAATTTAGAAGAGCTGCTGGCATGGAAATCCGATGAAAAGAATATTGATCCAACTACTCGAAGTTATCACTCGTCGAGCGCCTTAAACTTGTTTACAATCAGTGGGCATCGTGACGGGTGTAATACGTTGTGTCCGGGTGAAAATTTATATGTCCGACTGCCTGAAATTCGCGACCATGTGGATGCTAAGATTGGTGAGTCGACTGAAACAGAAAATAAGATTACCCTTGAAGGTAATTATCCCAATCCGTTTTCGGAATCAACGACTATTAATTTCAGCATTGAAAATTCTGGTAATATTCGGATAACGATCTGGGATGCCACCGGCCGGAAGGTTCATGAAATTGCAGACCAATTTTATGAAGCCGATAACCATTCCGAAACGTGGAATGCATCCGGTTATGCATCAGGAGTCTATTTTTGCCGATTAGAATTTGAAGATCAGTCGATCGTTCAGAAGATGGTTTTGTTGAAATCAAATTAGAGGATTGAACCCAGAAAATTTACTGTAAATACAAATAGCGCGGGAATTAATTCCCGCGCTATTCATTTATCACAGCAACTGTGAATCCGTGTTATCCTGCCCAAGCTTCGGCATCATCATAAACTTCCGCAAATTCGATGCTTTCCCCATCTTCGCTGATGGTAGCTTCAAAATGCGTTTCAGTTTCTTCTTCACGCTTGATCAGTTCGGTAGCGAGCTCGTCAATGATTTTTGTCTGGATAAGCCGCTTAAGCGGTCGTGCTCCATATACGGGATCATAACCCCGTTCGGCCAGCCAGTCTTTGACATTGTCAGAAACCGAAAGCTTGATGTCTTTCTTTTCGAGCATCTTGTGTACACGCTGTAATTGAATATCTACAATTTCCCGGATGTGTTCTTTCTCCAGCGGATGGAATACGATCACATCATCCACGCGGTTTAAGAACTCCGGACGAATCTGTTTCTTCAATTGATCCATCAGTTTGTCTTGAAGCTTATTATAGACTTCATCGGTAAATTCGCCACCCGTTTCTTCAATTTTATCTGAAATCAAGTGTGAGCCGATGTTGCTGGTCATGATAATGATGGTATTTGTGAAGTCGACCGTTACACCTTTGTTGTCGGTGAGGCGACCTTCATCGAGCACTTGCAGCAACATGTTAAATACATCGGCATGGGCTTTTTCGATCTCATCCAGCAGGATTACCGAGTATGGTTTTCGTCGTACAGCTTCGGTAAGCTGACCGCCCTCATCGTATCCTACATAGCCGGGAGGCGCACCTACCAATCGGCTGACGCTATGGCGCTCCATGTACTCGCTCATGTCAATTCGTACCATGGCATCCTCATCATTAAAGAGGAAATCAGCCAGTGATCGGGCAAGTTCAGTCTTACCGACCCCCGTAGATCCGAGAAAGAAAAATGAGCCAATGGGTCGCTGGGCATCTTGCAGTCCGGCGCGTGAACGACGTACCGCATTCGATACTGTCTCCACGGCGGGATCTTGTCCTACTACACGCTTGTGCAGCTCTTCTTCGAGGTGGACAAGCTTTTCACGCTCGCTTTGAAGCATCTTACGCACAGGGATGCCGGTCCATCGAGATACGATATCAGCAATATCCTCATATTCGACTTCCTCTTTTAGCATGGCACGGCCTTCCTGTACTTCCTCAAGTTTTTCTTGGGTATCCTCCAAGTCGTTTTCAAGCTGATTAATGGTACCATAGCGCAACTCGGCAACTTTGTCATACTTGCCTTCGCGTTCGGCCTTTTCAGCTTCATTGCGAGCTGTTTCAATAGCTTTCTTTAGGTCGCGCGTTTTCTTTATGAGATCCCGTTCGGTATCCCATTGATTGCGCATGGTGTTACGCTTTTCCTCGAGGTCTGCGAGCTCTTTTTCTATATTTTCAATTTTTTCCTCGTTTTGATCTCGCTTGAGTCCCTCACGTTCGATTTCGAGTTGACGAATTTGACGTTCAACCTGATCGAGCTCTTCAGGCATAGAATCAATTTCAAGTCGTAAGCGAGAAGCTGCTTCGTCAATGAGGTCAATAGCTTTATCCGGCAGGAACCGTTCGCTGATGTATCGGTGTGAGAGCTCAGCTGCCGCGACCAAGGCTTCATCGCGAATTTTAACGCCGTGATGCAACTCATATCGTTCTTGTAGACCACGTAGGATAGAAACCGTATCTTCAACAGATGGTTCATTAATCAATACTTTCTGCATTCGTCGCTCCAGTGCGCGGTCTTTTTCGATATGTTTCCGATATTCATCAAGCGTGGTAGCACCGATGGCATGTAGCTCCCCACGAGCCAGTGAAGGCTTCAAGATGTTTGCTGCATCCATGGCTCCTTCCGTAGCACCGGCTCCTACGAGGGTATGAATCTCATCAATGAAGAGAATAATTTCGCCTTCAGATTCCTGAACTTCATTGACAATAGCTTTGAGTCGTTCTTCGAACTCCCCTCGGAATTTAGTTCCGGCCATGAGGGCGCCCATATCAAGCGCTACAATACGTTTGGTTTTAAGACTTTCGGGTACGTCACCTTTGTTAATACGCAGGGCCAGTCCTTCGGCAATGGCCGTTTTACCAACGCCGGCTTCACCAATCAGCACGGGGTTGTTCTTAGTACGCCGAGATAGAATCTGCATGATGCGGCGTATTTCCTGATCGCGACCGATCACCGGGTCAAGCTTGTTTTTTTCGGCCTGTTCGTTGAGGTCACGACCATATTTTTTGAGGGCGTTATAGCGGCTTTCGGCATTGGGATCATCTACTTTTTGGGATCCGCGGACGTCTTCAAGTACTTTGAGAATATCGTCTTTGGCAACGCCGTTTTGTTTTAGCAGGTTGCCGGCTTCGCCTTTTGATTCCAGCATCCCGATAAGCACATGTTCTGAGCTGATATACTCATCGCCGAGGTTGTCAGCAGATTTTTGGGCATTATCGAAGACTTCTTTGGAATCATTCGACAAATATTGCCCGGATACGGATGCTCCTTTTACAACCGGAAGCTTATCAATACGCTGCTCAAGCTCGGTTTTAAGTTGTGGAATCCGCACGCCTAGTTTATTTAAAATTGTGTTGATGACGTTGTCGGAATCAGACAGGAAAGCCATAAGGAGGTGAGTTGGACTAACCGCCTGGTGGTTATTACTGGAGGCCAGATCAACTGCTGCTTGAACGGCCTCCTGAGCTTTTAGTGTAAGTTTATCTAAGTTCATAATGAATCAATACTTAGTGAAAATTTCCTTTTTATTATTTCACTATTATAAAAGCCAATATCGTACCGAATCCTAAAATGTGCCTAAATTTCAGTGTTATTGCTCTTTAATATGACGCTTTGGGCTGTTAACTGTAATTATGGTAGGGAATTAGTTATTTAAATTTGAGATAGAGTCTGTTTGACAGTTATCTGTCAGTATGATACTTCATAAAGTTGGATTTGTGTTATCTTGGGATGGTGATTGAATTTGAGTTATACATTTTATGTTTTGACTAGTAAATATGAAATAGAGGGAACAATTATGAGAGAAACAAAGCAGTCAGATATAACAATTGAGTTGAAAAGAGGAGATATTGCCAACCAATCGGATATTGATGCTGTTGTAAATGCTGCTAATGCGGAGCTCCGAATTGGCGGGGGAGTAGCAGGAGCAATTCATCGGGCAGCCGGACCTGAGCTCACGGAAGAAACGCGATCAATGGCACCGATAGAGCCGGGTGAAGCCGTTATTTCGGGTGGACACAATTTGCCGAACGACTATATCATTCATTGTTTGGGGCCCGTTTATGGAAGAGATGAACCATCTGATGAATTGTTGGCTAACTGTTATAAAAAGGCACTGGACCTTGCTGAGGATCACCAGATCGAGCGGATTGCCTTTCCGGCTATTTCAACCGGGGCATTTGGATATCCGATGAATGATGCTGCACGCGTTGCTTTTAAAACTGTTAAAGAAAGAGTTGATACCCTGGAATATGTTTCGCTCATACGATTTGTCCTTTTTAGCGAGGGAGATATTGCCGTCCACGAAGATGTGATGGAGGAAGTATTTGGTTAAGTTCGAGACATCGGAGAGGTCCAAAGCAGAAGCCAATGCAGTTATTACGAGAAAAGGTAAGGACACGGTGCACCGTGTCCTTATAGGTCTACTAAATATTATTCACCATAAATATCATTTAGTATGCCGGCCAATCGTACACCGCCTTTGAGTAATTGACGATCCAGCAGGTCACGATTTTCGTACTGGTATTTATAGCCAATCTCATGATCCTCGGGCAAATCATAGACCTGCTCCCGAAGCTCTATGGCTTCATACGCCCAGTCCAGAACACTCGTTTCTTGCCATTTTTTTATCTGTTGATCCGAGGGATGATTTATTGCTGCGGAGAGTTCGGTATAGCTGAGCTCCGTGTAATCGATCATATGGCTATCCCAAACGCGGTGAATATTTGATTCTTCATCGAACCATTCGACTTTTGTAGCATTGCCACCGCGATCTTCACCATTGCCTACATGCAGGGGTTGATGGATATCACCAGCAAGGTGAATAAGCATGCGGAGTTTTTTCTTTTCTTCCTTGGCAGATAGGCTACCGCTTTTGAGTTCTTCAATAAATGTTCGAATAGAATTGATCAGATCTCCATTGGGGTTCTTTTCGGTATCTTCATAAGTCATTCCATTGGGGATGGTAACCCAGTGCCAGTCGTGTGTATGGTCATAAGTAGGATTAGATTTTATTTTATCCATCCAGGTGCTGGCAATAGCCATTGACTCATGTCCAAGCACACGATCGATCTCTTCCCGTGCTTCGGGGGTCAGGTAATCAGCAGCAATATCACCTATGACACGATGGCCGTTTTGTCCCCACATATATTTCTTTGAAAGGTCATCTGAAGGGGTGAATAGGAGGGAAACGATCAGTAAAATGAAGACCATGATTTAAAGCTGTTGTATTGGTGTTTTGTAAGGAGCTGAATATCACTACTTTTTAGAAGAAAGGTAAATGCTTTTGGGATTTTTAACATCATTTTTTGAGATGTATACCTTGCTCGATATCGGTTTTATCATCTTTCACACAACACTGATCCTCTTTAATCTTTTTGGATGGATCTGGGAGGCAACCCGCCGATGGAATTTTGCCACCTTGCTGCTTACGGCGTTTTCGTGGTTTATTCTGGGGATTTGGTATGGATTCGGATACTGTCCGTGCACCGATTGGCATTGGCAGGTACGGCAGGAATTGGGATATACCGAGATGCCAGCTTCTTATATTGAGTTTTTAGTAGAGTTATTAACGGGATTGAATTTTAGTACTGCTCTAGTGGATACAGCAACAGCGATCTTGTTTTTTATGGCGCTGGTTATATCAATCTATGTTAATTTTCGGGATTTTGAGAAGAAAAGGATTGTCTCATAACGGTAAAATTAACAATGGTTCGAGCTGATGCCCGAACCATTGTTTCCAAAGTTTCTTTTGATTTTACTTGTTGGCCAGTTGTTTAAATAGCTTTTCTTCTTCTTTGGAGAGTTTCTCAGGCACTTGTATTTGGATCCGAACAAGTAAATCTCCTTTGTTTGATGAGTTTTTAAATTCAGGCATGCCCATACCATTTAATCGAAATAGCTTGCCACTTGAAGTCCCGGCGGGGATATTTAGCTTGGCTTTACCTGCCAGCGTATTTACTACAGTTTCTCTACCCAGTACGGCCGTATAAAGATCAATGGGATGGTCATAGTAAATATTGTTACCCTTACGTTCGTATCCCTCGGGCATATTAATATTAACAGTCAAATAGAGGTCTCCGCGCGCTCCTCTGGAAAGAGTGCTTCGGCCTTTGCCCTTCAGCTTAAGCCGTTGCCCGTCTTTAATACCGGCAGGTATTTTAACCTTCATTTTTTCTCCGCCAACACGGAGGGTTCGGGACGTTCCTTCATAAGCCTCTTTAAGTGAAATAGTTACATTAGCCTTGATGTTTTGCTTCCCGTTTTTGCTTTGTTTTCGGGCGTTACTCTGGTATCGTCTTCCACGAGACTGTTGCTGTTGTGCTTGTTCAAACGGATTGCCACCGCCTCCAAAAATGGTTTCAAAAAAGCTTGAGAATCCACCGCCCCTGCCGCTACTTCCTCCGCGACTCCGGGCGCCACCCCCAAACAAGTCATTGAGGTCAAAATTAGTTTGATAACTTTGCTGACCGCTAAAACCACCTCGACCTTGGCTTTGTTGTCGGGCATAATCTTGCCAGTTGAATCCATCGGCAGATCCGCCGGCACGCTGATACTTTTTCCAGTCTTTGCCAACTTTGTTATAAAGTTCGCGCTTCTCGGGATCGCTTAACACTTCGTATGCCTCACCCACTTCCTTGAACTTTTCCTCCGCCGAAGGATCGTCAGGATTTTTATCAGGATGATATTTAGCGGCTTTCTTACGGTATGCCTTCTTTATTTCATCCTGTGAGGCATTCTTACTAACGCCGAGTATGTCGTAATAGTTTTTATATTCCATAATGAAATTGTGCCATTATAGAGCTTTTTCTTCAATTTCATTAATAATAGAGCAAATAAGGTGCCACAATCCAAAAGCTAACGTTTTGTCAAAAATTATGATAAAACTCGTCAGCTTGTCATAAAAAAAGCCCTTCGGCGAACCGAAGGGCTTTTTATCAGGGATTGTGCTAACCTTTTAGAGCTCAAAAGCAATAAGTTGGCTGTTGCCGCCGGGTGTAATTACACGAAGCAACACAACATCTTTACCTTCTTCAACGAGTTGATTCATGGCTCGGTTGAAATCCCGCACATTGGAAATTTCCTGCCGATCAACTTCTGTAATAACGAATCCGCGTTGCAGTCCTTGCTGGTAGGCCTCGCTTTGTCGCGATATTTGAGTAACTACCACTCCGTCTTGATTTTGACCGAGTTCCAGTTCTTGGGCAATACGCGGCGTAAGATCCTCTACTGAAAAGCCAAGTTTCTTCTGAATATCTTGGCTACGTTCTTGAGGCTGCATATTGTTTGCCAGATCAGTGGGGAGTTCACCAAGCGTAACGGTAACAGTTTTCTCAGATCCTCCTCGATTAATGCCAAGCTCTATCTCCGTTCCCGGTGATGAAGTAGCAACAGTAGTACGGAAGCTTCCCCAGCTTCTGATAGGTTCACCATTGATTGTTAGGATGATATCATCTTCCTGTAATCCTGCTTCATCGGCGGGACCATCTTCTCGAACGGTTGATACGATAACACCATATGCTTTTTCGAGGTCAAGAGCCCGTGCCATGGTGGCATCTACTTCTCCACCTGAGGTTATGCCAAGAAAACCACGGACCACACGTCCATTTTCGATGATGGATTTCATAACACGCTTGGCGATATCTGCTGGTACGGCAAAGCCGATGCCGTCACTTCCGCCTGATCGTGATGCAATAGCAGAATTTACACCAACCAATTCACCATCCATGTTCACAAGAGGACCGCCGGAGTTGCCGGGATTAATGGCGGCGTCAGTCTGAATAAAGTTTTCATACCCGCCGCTCTGTTGCAATATGCCAATAGAACGACCTTTGGCAGAAACGATTCCCATCGAAACGGAGTGGGCAAGGTTTGCTTCTAATGGACTACCGATAGCAAGTACCATTTCGCCTACTCGCAGATCTTTACTGCTGCCAAGCTTAATGACATTTAGATCGGATTTGTCAATTTTTATTACAGCAATATCCGTTAATGGATCAGTGCCGATAATTTCGGCATCAGCACTCTTGTCATTAAAAAGTGTTACTTCAATTTCACTGGCGTTTTCTACAACATGGTTATTCGTTAGAATATATCCATCTTTAGAAACAATAACGCCGGAGCCGTGCCCGCGCCGCTGATACTCCCGGGGTTCTTGACGCGGATTACCGAAAAATTGGCTTAATGGACTTGGTCGCGCTTCAACCTTTTGCGTTACTTTGACTGTTACTACCGCTTGCTTTGATTTATCAGCGATTTCAACAATAGCATCATTCAGCTCGCCAATGGTTCTTGATGGAGCTTTCTCCGATTGGGTTACTTTTTTATCGGAGGAAAAATCAGGCAACGAAAGCACCGATGCATTGTTTGTCGGCATATCAACGGTATAAAAACCGACAATCAATACAGCTGCAAAAGCCCATAGCAAATTAGAGGAACGAATTTTTTCCATAATGAACTCAGTTTAGATCGAGATTAATAATTTTGAATTTCTGACAGTTCAATAAACATCCGAGAGTAGGAAATTATTGTGCTATTGATTAAAAAAAAGAAGCGGGAGCTGCGGTTCATGGCAACTCCCGCGGATTGGGAATCATTTATTAGCTGAGGTTAGCTAATTTCAATTTGTTTCTTCACTTTGTCTTCGCTCTTGTCAATGCTGATGTTCAACAATCCGTTTTCATAAGTTGCTGAAATACTTTCCTCATCAACATTGTCCGGCAATTGGAAAGAGCGCTCGAAAGAGCCATATTTTGTTTCGACGCGATGAAATGTTTTGCCCTTCTCTTCATTTTCGAAACTACGCTTACCGCTAATGGCAAGTCGTCCGTTTTCCAGGCTGATATCAATATCTTCTTTATTCATACCTGGAAGTTCAGCAGATATTTGAAACTGATTGTCAGTTTCAGAAATATCAATGCTGGGGATAAAATTACCGCGCCGATCATTTACGACATCATTGAAAAATTCATCCATGATGTCTGAAAAGTTTTTGTCTAATGCATTTTTACCGGGTTTGGAATATCTCATTAAAGTCATAATAAACACCTCGTAAGTGAATTTATATTGGGAATATTTGTTTTGTTCAAACTCACTTTTATGGCTGCAAGAGCTGTACCAATGGCCTTTAAAAAGCAAAAGCCTGTCATTCAGCCATAGATAGGGCGCGAAAATTTCAGAGGTGTCAGCAGGTAAGAAAAAAATGTCACTGCATGGTTGGTCAAACCGTCAGCTCCGCTGTATTTGTGGCAGAATGCTTTTGGATATTCTTTCTATGAATAAATCGGAATAACTATTTATTCATAGTAAGAGCCTATCCGTAGCTCTGATTCCACTCCTTGGCGATAAGGAATGCTATCTCTAAACTCTGCTGATAATTAAGGCGCGGATCGCAGTAAGTCTCGTAATTTTTGTGAAGCTGTCCCTCGTGCAGACCATTAGCGCCGCCCACACATTCGGTAACATTATCACCGGTAAGTTCGAGGTGAACCCCTCCGAGATAGCTGCCCAAATCGCGATGGATGGCAAAGGTCTTGCGGATCTCAGAAACAATGGCATCAAAATTACGAGTTTTGACGTCTTCATCTGTCTTGAATGTATTACCGTGCATAGGGTCACAGCTCCAAACGACCGGCATACCCTCATGTTTAATGTTCTTGATAAGATCGGGAAGCCCGTTTTCCACCTCGTCTTTTCCAAAGCGGGTAATGAGTACAATTTTTCCCTGCTCGTGGATCGGATTCAGCCGTTCGATCAATTTCATGGTATGATCCAGATCATAGTTTGGACCAACTTTTATGCCAATTGGATTGCGAATGCCGCGCAGGTATTCTACATGGGCACCCCCCAGATCGCGTGTTCTGTTTCCAAGCCAAACCATATGGGCACTCAGGTTATACCAACCCTCACGACGAGGAACCTGTTGTGTTTGAGCCGAATCGTAATATAAATTCAATCCCTCATGCGAGGTGTAAATATTAATTTTTTGAGTCGTACTAAATTCATTGGGGGTAATGGTCTCCATAAAATTAACTGCTTTCTGTATGGAGTTTACCATCGCCTCGTACTCTTTGTAGTACTCGTTTTCTTTCATGAAGTCGAGCTCCCAATATTCGGGGTGATGCAAGTCAGCAAATCCTTCATCCGATAGTGCTCGCAAGAAATTAAGCGTAAGTGCCGCCTTATTGTATCCTTCAATTAATCGTTTGGGATCGGGCTTACGTGCTTCTTCGGTTGGGGTAATACTGTTGATCAGATCACCGCGGTAGTTATGGATTTTTTCTCCGTCAACGATTTCGTAATCTCGCGATCGCGGTTTCGCATATTGCCCTGCAATACGTCCTACCCGGATGACGGAGGTCTCCATTTCATGAATCAGAATGAAGCTCATCTGCAATAAAACCTTGAGCAGGTTTACAATTTTTGGGGACTTACAGTCCGCAAAACTTTCGGCACAGTCGCCGCCCTGCAGTAAGAAGCTATTTCCGGCACTTACATCAGCCAGCTTTTTCTTCAGTGCTTCAACCTCCCAAGAGGTAATCAGGGGAGGGTTGTTTTGTAATTCATTATAGGCTTGCTCCAGTGCTGCTTGATCCGGATATGTTGGAAGCTGTTTAACTGGAAATTGCTTCCAGGATTGGGGAGACCAGTCTTTGGGATTTGCTACTTCAGAAGCCACTGATTTTTTGGAATACATTAAAGCTTGAGCGATTTTTTGTCCTTTCTGATAAAACCTCTAAGATTACCGAAAATTACGGATAGGAGCAATTATCAGAAGTAATAGGGTGTTAAAAGTTGTGACACGAATAAACCAAAGTTTTAGCTGATTGGTTCCAGTGCAAAAACACCGTTTTTATTGATATAACCGTATTTCCCTCCAAGTTTAACCATGGCAAAACCGCCCTTGAAGTCCCAGGCGTTATCGTAGATGGGATCTGCAATTAGTTGGCCGCGTTTATTAATAAATCCAAACTTGCCGTTAATTTTAATTTTTGCTCGTCCTTCTTGAAATGAAAAAGCCTTTTCATAGGTGGGCTCAATAATGATTTCTCCTTGTCTATTAATATAACCGTATTTTTTCTGTTCCAGGTTCTGGTTATCAACAGGCATAGCGATGACTGCTTTTCCCTCAGAAAAGGGTTCGGCTTTCAAAAATTTTGAATCGATGATAACGGCACCGTTTTTATTAATGTATCCCCACTGTTTATATCCCAGTTGTACAGGAGCTAATCCTTCTGAGAATGATTTAGCCCGCTGGTATTTTGCAGGTATTACCATTTCACCTGAGGGATTGATATATCCCCACTCTTTGTGTTCTGATGTTCGAACACGAGCCAGCCCTTCAGTGAACGGGGTGGCCTTTTCGAACTGTGGCCGGATTTGAAAATTTCCATCGTGATCGACATATCCCCAGCTGCCTTTCTTCTGTGTCTGTACAGGGGCCAGACCATTGTTGAATATTCCCGCATTTTTGAATTTGGGCTCAATAATATATTCGCCATCTCGGTCGATAAATCCGTACTGTCCATTATTACGGACTAAAGCAGTGCCATTTTTGAAATTTTGGGCATGATCAAATTTTGGTTCAATTGCGATATTTCCTTGGCGGTCGATATAGCCGATCGTTCCCATAAAATTGACGGCTGCTAATCCCTCAGAGAAGGTATAGGGCCAAGTTTTGTTGTCGACAAATTTAAATTGGGGATCAATTTTTTTATTAAGAGTAGTATCCAAAAAACCTACTTGCTGATTTTCCAAATAGGGAAATAAATAGTCTTTGGTCGATTCTGCAGGTTCTGATGTTTTACATGAGGCTAAAAGTGTGGCAATACCTATTATAATGATGGCCTTCCAGACGATCTTTGGCATAGTAAAACGTTACTGCTCTTTTGGGATTAAATTGTGTGACATACTTTAACCCTGAATGCTAATCTATGTTCCTTTGCAGTAAGATCCCTGATCAGGGTTGGTAGGAGTTGGCAGGGATAGTCTCTGATTCTTCGATTAAGCTCCTATAGATGACAGCAGTAGCCATGGTTGTCAGGGGATAGGTGAAAATGATACCTATTCCAAACAGCAGGGCCCCGATAAGATTTAGAAATACCACTGCAACTCCGAATACAAAGAGTTCTAGGAGAAGGTCTTGTGACAAATTAAAACTTTTCTGGAGGGCAGTAAATGATGAGTCGCCATTCTCGATGATAAAATAGGGAAAAAACTGAAATCGGATAGCGATCCAGATGCCTGGAAGTACGAGCAGAAGTAATCCCACAGAAACCGCCAGGCCGTAAATAAAACTGGCAACAAAATAGCTGAAAAAGATACGGAAGTTGTTAAACATATCGGCAACGCTAACAGGGGCATCCTGCACGAGCAGAAGCATTAGCTTGGTAAAGCCGAGACTTAAGAAGATTTGCACTGCGGTTAATAAAAAGGAAATAAATTGCGTTTCTACGGTGGGGGTCTCGGGAGCGCGCATCATAAAATAGACCTGTGGAATTACGGCTAAAACAATAAATGTAAGGGCTGCCCCAATAATAAAAGATGCATACGATTTGTACTGCTGAAAACAGAATTTAAAAAGAGATGCTAAATCGATAGAAAGTTGCTCCATGGTTATTGAATGAAATGACGGTGTTTCCCGTTATCTACACTGGTTTTCAAGACCGAAAATCAGTTTTAAATATAGGCTTCAAAAGATACGATTTATCCTTATCTTTTAAAGTTTTATTGAATCATAAAATCTGGATTACCTTTGCGAGAAAATATAGTTATCCGTGGCGCGCGCGAACACAATCTGCAAAACTTAGATGTTAATATACCCCGCGAAGAGCTTGTCGTTATTACCGGTATTTCCGGTTCGGGGAAATCATCGCTGGCTTTTGATACCATTTATGCGGAAGGTCAGCGTCGATTTTTGGAATCGCTTTCCGCTTATGCCCGACAATTTTTGGGGATGATGGAACGGCCTGAGGTCGATTTTATAGACGGACTTTCCCCCGTAATCTCTATTGATCAGAAAACGACTAACCGAAATCCGCGGTCAACAGTAGGCACTGTTACCGAGATATACGATTTCCTGCGTTTGCTCTATGCCCGCGTTGGGGTACCGTATTCGTGGAAATCGGGAAACAAGATGGAAAAGCAGACGGCGGATCAGGTGGTGTCTACGATTATGGATATGCCTGAAGGTACGAAAGCTTATTGCTTGGCACCCGTGGTAAGAGGACGAAAAGGCCACTATCGGGAGTTATTTGAGCAGACGATGAAGCAGGGATTTGTACAGGTTCGAGTGGATGGAGAATTTATGGACCTGGAAGAGGATATGAAGGTGGAACGCTATGAGAAGCACGATATTGAAGTAGTGGTCGACCGGTTTGTGATCAACGAAAAAAGTGAAAAGCGCATCGCTGAAAGCGTACGGCTGGCGCTGGAGATGGCCGAGGGGAATGTGATTTTGGCTGTGCCTCAGGAAGAGGATGGAGAGGTGGAATTCAAGGATCATCTGTATTCACAGAATCTTTTTGATCCCGAAAGTGGATTGGCATACGAGGATCCTGCTCCTAATATGTTTTCCTTTAACTCTCCCTATGGAGCCTGCCAGCATTGCGACGGCTTGGGCTATACCTATGATGTAAATCGCGATTTGGTGATTCCCAATAAAGAACAGACCATTGAGGAGGGAGCCATTCGGTATCTTGGAGAACCCCGCGATATTTTTGCCTTTAAACAGATAAAAGCGGTGCTCGATTCGGTGGGACTCGATTTTGAAACGCCGATCAAAGAGTTTACCGAGGAGCAGTTGGATCTGCTTTTTGAGGGGGGAGGAGATACTAAGTATGACGTCAGTTATGATTTCCGTGATGATAACGTCACCTATAAGCACTCCTTTAAGGGATTGCGTAATATGATTTACGAAAAGTACGAGGAGAGCAATTCTAACAAACAGCGTGACAAGGCGAAGGCCTTTATGAGCAAGATTGACTGCCCCGAATGCGGTGGTGGTCGGCTCAATAAAGAGGCACTTTCATATCGTATTGATGGATATACGATCGATGAGCTGGTGCAAATGGATATTACTACACTTCGGAATACAATTAATAATCTTGATCTCACCGAACGGCAGCAAAAGATAGGCAGTCAGGTATTAAAAGAAGTGCGGGATCGCGTGGACTTTCTACTTAATGTTGGCCTGAATTATTTGACGCTGGATCGTGAAGCGCAGTCGCTTAGTGGGGGCGAAGCACAGCGCATCCGTTTAGCTACCCAGATTGGTACGCAGCTGGTAGGCGTGCTCTATATTTTGGATGAGCCCAGTATTGGCCTTCATCAGCGAGATAATATCAAACTGATCAATTCGCTTGAGACGCTTCGTGATCTGGGAAATAGTGTGATCGTGGTAGAACATGACCGCGAAACCATTGAGTCTGCGGATTACGTAATCGATATGGGACCCGGGGCCGGTGAATATGGTGGAGAAATTGTTACCGAAGGACAGCCCGAAGATCTCGATCCGGATTCAATGACAGCCAAGTTTTTAAAAGATGAGGAGGTTGTTCCTTATCCAGATGAACGGCGTGATGGTAATGGTAAGTCGGTTCGGCTGGAAGGAGTACGTGGACATAATCTCAAGGATATAGATGTTGATATCCCGCTTGGTAAATTTATTTGCGTAACGGGTGTAAGTGGCAGCGGAAAGAGTTCCCTGATCAACCAGACGCTGGAGCCCATTCTTTCGTCGGAGTTTTATAACTCGAAATCAGTGCCACTGCCGTTTGATGAAGTGCACGGCATTGATAATTTGGATAAGATTATTTCGGTGGATCAGAGTCCGATCGGACGAACCCCCCGCTCAAATCCCGGCACCTATACCAAGGTTTTTGATCATATTCGCAAGCTTTTTGCGGAGCTCCCGGAATCCAAAATACGCGGTTACGACCAAGGGCGATTTTCATTTAATGTAAAGGGCGGTCGCTGCGAAGCTTGTAATGGAGACGGCGTTCGAAAAATTGAGATGAACTTTCTGCCGGATGTGTACGTAGATTGCGAAACTTGCAATGGCAAACGCTATAACCGGGAGACCCTTGAAATTTATTATAAGGGTAAAAATATATCTGATGTATTAAATATGTCGGTGAATGAAGCTCATGACTTCTTTGATTCAGTGCCCGCTATCAATCGTATTTTGGGTACGCTTGTTGATGTTGGTCTCGGCTATCTGCGATTGGGTCAGCCCAGTACCACGCTGAGTGGCGGTGAAGCGCAGCGTATTAAACTTGCTCGAGAGCTTGCCAAAGTGGGTACAGGTGATACGCTATATATTTTGGATGAACCCACAACCGGATTGCACTTCCAGGATGTTCGCATGCTTGTTGATGTGGTGCAGCAGCTGGTGGACAAAGGAAATACCGTGATTGTGATAGAGCACAATCTCGATCTCATTAAAGCAGCAGATTGGATCATCGACCTGGGACCCGAAGGTGGGATTGGTGGTGGTGAGATTATTGCCGAAGGAACTCCAGAGGAGGTCGCCAAGATGGATGAAAGTTATACGGGGCAATATCTGAAAGAGGAGTTTGATCGAGAGGATAAACAGGCGGTTACGGCCTCTTAAAGGTGTGTCGAAGAAAGGTTTTAGATTTTTATCCGCCAAAATTTGGCAGGTTGAAGTACTTTCGACATTATTGCATATATCCTTCTAACAAAAACCGGAGGCTTATATGAGTTTTTTCGCAAAATGTTTGTTGGTATGTGTATTGCTCACTGTTTTGATAACAGTGTTGTTCGAAACTGTGTTGTATTCACAGATGCCCCTTTCGAGTAATATTTTGTTTGCTTCGTTTGCCGGGTTGATGATTACCATATTTTATGGCTGGCTTGACGATATGTTTTTTCAAAAGCATCAGCCGGGGTTGGAAGAATAATAAGTATGAGTTTACGACTCTCATAGGAGCTTTTGGAGACGGTATGTTAGGAAAGCAGAAAAAGGTTTGTCCCGTTCTTACATTCTCCCTATTTTCTGCCACTGATGAATCGACTCCGCACATATATAATTCGTCTTTCTGTAATTGCTGTGATTTGTACAGGCTTTGGCTTGTATATGGTTCAGCAAGTTCAAGTTAACCGTTCCTCACAGGACTTTGCAGATTGGTTGGATACCAAGGTCAAGGCTTCTTATGGCATTGGGTTGCAAAAGGAACTGGATGATCTTCGTAAATCAGCCGGTAATTTGAATGAATTTATAAAAGAAGCATCTCAGTTTGTACGAAGTAATAACGCGAACTTTGATTTTTCGTTTGCGGAATCAACAGCCTCAATGCACTTCTATCAGCTGTTGTTAATTGAGTGGAGTCAATTTCAAACCGGTAACGCTATGGCCGGTATACCTATTCCCTCCGTTACAAAAGCTTTCGTTTCTATTGTACTGGATCAGAACGGAGCAATAGGATCAGCTACTGCTGCATCACTGATCCCCGAATTTATTTGGGATATCGATGCTTACACAACTGATGCTGATGATTATTTCGCTACGGCAATGCAACCGATGACAGACGGGATTGCTATTGGTGCTCCGTAGTTGAACAGAGATCTTCTATTCTTTAATTATATCTCGCAGAAGCGGGTATTGTACAGTTAACGAAATTCTATTCTTAATTTTTAAAACGATTTATTATGAAAGGTAATGGATTTAAAATAGGTTCTATTATCGCCTTTCTGGCACTTACTATTTATTATTTGTGGCCGACAGTGGTTCATACGTTGGAGCAAAATTATATTGATGATTTGCCGGAAGCCGAGCGTGCTGAATATGTGGAAGAAAATGCGCAACGTCTGCAAGAATTGCGTCAGAACTCTTTGTCGCTGGGTCTTGACCTGCAAGGCGGCATGCACGTAACATTAGAGGTTGGTACAGCACAATTTCTAAAAGAATTAGCGGGCGAAAATGCGGACTCAACACTTATCAATGTAGTTGATGATGCCAAGCAGCGTGCGCTCGAAAATAATACTGATTTTATTGAGGAGATGGTTCAGTTGTTTGAAGAGCGTAATCCCGATGGTCGATTAAGTCGTTACTATCGCTCTGATACCGAAAATATCACGCGACGATCAACAAACGAAGAAATACAGCAGTATTTAGTAAAACAGCGGGAATCAGCAGTGGACAGGGCGATGGAGATTATCCGATCGCGCGTTGACCGCTATGGAGTAACCGAACCTGCGATTTTTAAGCAGGGAAATAACCGTGTTGTGGTTGAGCTTCCCGGAGTGGCTAATAAACAGCGTATTCGTGACCTGTTGAAGGGTACGGCCCGCCTCGAATTTAGATTAGTAGGCGAACCGGACCAAATCAGCAATGCGAAAGATCGCATAGTAAGTTATTACGATCAGGTGTCGGCAGATACTACCGATACCGTTGAGCAGGGAGCTGCTCAAAATCCACTGCTTGAAGTGCTAAATCCTCGAGGTCAGAATCCTTATACCTTTGGATATACCACCGGTAGAGATACTGCTCGCGTAAATGAATTGCTGCAGCGACCTGAAGTGCAGGAGCTGATGCCCCGAAATATTGAGCTGATGTGGGGCGCAACGCCATTTACGGAGACTGAGCAGGGCCAAGAGTTATTTGAGCTTATTGGTGTGCGATCAGAAGTGGAGCTGACCGGAGATGTTATTTCCGAAGCCAGCGTTAATTTTGATCAGGCTACCAATCAGCCCCGAGTATCAATGAATATGAATGCAGAGGGTGCTCGACGCTGGGCACGTATCACCGGGGCAAATATTGGCAAGCCGATTGCAATTGTCCTTGATGGATATGTGTACTCTTATCCCAATGTAGAGACAAAAATTTCTAACGGTCGCTCTTCTATTTCCGGTCTGGGAAGTGTTACCGAAGCCGAAGACCTCGTTAACATATTACTTTCGGGTGCTCTTCCTGCTCCCCTTGATATTGTCGAGGAGCGCACGGTTGGTGCTACCCTTGGTGAGGAATCAATTCAGGCCGGCTTTTATTCGACTATCATCGGACTAATTATTGTAGCGATCTTTATGATGGTCTATTACCGAACCGGTGGGGCTATTGCCGACCTCGCACTGATGCTCAACATCATATTTATACTGGGTATTTTAGCAGCTTTTAAGGCAACACTCACGTTACCCGGTATTGCGGGTATTGTTCTTACTATCGGTATGGCCGTGGATGCCAACGTACTGATATTTGACAGAATCAGGGAGGAACAGCGAGCCGGTAAAACGATTCGCGCTGCCATTGAGGGCGGCTACTCCAACGCCATGAGTGCGATTATGGATGCCAACATCACCACGTTCTTTGTAGGTATTATTCTCTATAGTTTTGGTGTTGGACCTATTAAAGGCTTTGCCGTTACCCTGATGGCAGGTATTGTGGCATCATTGTTTAGTGCAATTGTGATTACACGCGTTATTGTAGATTACCTGACACGCGATAAATCTGCCGAGATTAGCTTCGGTTAATAACAAAGAAATTTAACATTTATAATAAGGGACTTTAATTATGAGATGGTTTGAAAATCCTGATTTTAACTTTCTGAAAGGTCATAAGATTGCCTATTACGTTTCCGGCATTCTGCTTGTGGCTTCTATCTTTGGAATCCTGACAAAAGGATTGCAGTACGGCATTGACTTCAAGGGCGGTAAAGAATTTGTTCTTGAGTTCGAGCAGCCTGTTGATGTTATTGATATTCGCTCTGAACTCTCGGAGCCGCTGGATGGGACGCCGGTTGTCAAACTTTTTGGTTCACCGGAAGAAGTCTTAATCCGTACAGATAACCCCAAGAATATTTCTACGGTACAATCGCTCATTACCAATACCATGTCGGAGGTGTATCCGGATAACCCGGCCTCTGTTATTAAGACAGATATTGTTGGAGCACGTTTTGCCGAAGATCTCAAACGGGGGGCGTTGAATGCTATTATATTTGCATTGATCGTGATCTTTATTTACATCCTCATTCGGTTTAAAGACTGGACGTATTCTGCTGGCGCGGTGGCAGCATTGTTTCACGATGTATTAATTGTTGTTGGAGTTTTTACCTTCCTCGCAGATATTGTGCCGTTTAGCTTGCAGATGGACCAGTCGATTATTGCCGCCTTCTTGACTATTGTAGGTTACTCGCTTAACGATACGGTGGTAGTGTTCGACCGTATCCGGGAAAACAGCCTGTTGTATAAAACGATGGATCACGATAAGATGGTTAACAGGAGTTTGAACGATACCTTGAGTCGTACTGTAATTACCTCTGTGACTACCTTTTTTGTGGTAACCATTCTATTTATATTTGGCGGTGAAGTGCTTAAAGGCTTTTCCTTTGCATTGATGCTTGGTGTTATTATTGGTACCTACAGTTCGTTGTTTGTAGCAAGTTCAGCGGTTGTAGAAATTCAGCGATACAAAGAAAAAGCTTAACTATTAAATTAACTCCTAATATTAACCAGCGGGGAGCAACCAAATGAATTTTAATGTATCAGAACGATATAATTGTGTAGTAATTGAGTTTAAGGGCAATGTGATGGGTGGCCCTGATGCTGTTAAGCTAAACGAAAAGCTTCACGAGCTGATCGAAAAGGATCGAACGAATGTTGTAGCCGATTTAGGCAAAGTTAAGTTTATGAATTCTTCGGGCTTGGGAATGCTTATTGGCGGTCTTACAACGATGCGTAAAGCAGGCGGTGATTTGCGTATCGCAAATGCCACTGATAAGATCGAAAGCCTGTTGGTTGTGACTAAGTTGATTACCGTTTTTAAGCACTTTAAGTCGCTCGAAGAAGCGGTTCAATCATACGGCAATTCAAAAGAGGAAGAGTAATATATTTTAAATTTAATTTAGAAAAGGGGTGACTGTTCACCCCTTTTTTTATGTCAAACTGATATTATGGCCATTCGTGTTGTTGTAGGAGCCCAGTGGGGCGATGAGGGAAAAGGGAAAATAGTGGATCTGCTTAGCAAAGATGCTGATTACGTTGTTCGGTATCAGGGAGGTGCTAATGCCGGGCATACCCTCGAATTTGATGACAAAAAGATTGTTCTTCATCTCATTCCATCAGGTATTTTCAATGGAGATGCCACCTGTATTATTGGTAATGGAGTGGTTATAGATCCATTTGCCCTGCTTGAGGAGATCAAAGAAGTGGAAGCTATCGGCGGTGATATTAAAAATCGCTTAAAGATCAGCAGTTCGGCTCATGTAATTCTTCCCTATCACCAGTTGCTCGATCAGGTCAAAGAAGAACATCGAGGTGATGATGCTATTGGCACCACCGGCCGAGGTATTGGTCCGGCCTATGTGAGTAAAGTATCACGTGTGGGGATTCGAATGTCGGATCTCTTACATCCCAAAGCACTACGCAAAAAAGTGCAAGACAATATTTTGGATATCAACGAAGCTTTACAGCACGTCTACAAACATGATCCCATTGAGGCTGATTCTATTATTGATGATCTGCTTGAAGCCGCCGATACGATACGACCGTATATTACTAACACTTCTGCCTTGTTGCATGATGCGATAGAAAACGGTGATGAAATTTTACTGGAAGGGGCTCAGGGTAGCTTGCTGGATGTTGATCATGGAACCTACCCTTTTGTGACTTCCTCCTGTCCAACCTCAGGAGGGGCATGCACCGGTTCGGCTATTCCACCTACGGCTATCAATAAAGTGATGGGAATTACCAAAGCATATTGTACGCGCGTTGGTAATGGTCCGTTTCCTACAGAGTTGACCAATGATGCCGGTGAAAAACTGCGTGAAGCAGGGCAAGAATTTGGGGCCACGACTGGGCGTCCTCGTCGTTGCGGCTGGATTGATCTGGTTGCTCTTAAATATGCGGTGCGCTTAAATGGGATGAACGAAATTACACTCACTAAGCTCGATATTCTTGACGATTTTGAAGAAATAAAGCTGTGTACTTCTTATAACATCGAAGGCGAAGAGACTGATGTCTTCCCCCTGGATCTGCCTGATGTTGAGAATATTGAACCGGTTTTTAAGACCATGCCCGGCTGGAATGAATCTCTGGAGAACTGCGCTACCGTCGAGGAATTTCCTAAGGCGGCAAAAGACTACTTGCAATTTATTGAAGATTATTTAGGTGTAGAACTTACTATTTTATCCAAAGGTCCCAAGCGGTCAGAGACTATCGTTCTTTAAGCCTTTTTAGCCTAAAAAGTTTTGTAGAAAAACGCTAATTATTCTTGATATATATAAGGTGAATGCCTTATATTTGGGACTCTTTGAAAAGAGGGAATCCTTTGGCAGTCAAGTAGCCTAGAACCTCTTTTTTGAAGGATTTGACGTATTAGCGGGAGTAGCTCAGCGGTAGAGCATCTCGTTGCCAACGAGAAGGTCGCCGGTTCGACTCCGGTCTCCCGCTCTCTCAGTAAAAGCTCTTGCAGATATCTGTAAGAGCTTTTTTTATTTGTGAATCACTTATGGAGAGAGGTGTGACTATTTTCTTTTGCTTCCGCTCAAAAATAAGTTTCCTAACTAATACTTTTTCTCTTTCTTAGAGGAGGACAGGTAAAACCTGATGCCATTTCGCATCCTCTATACTGGGATGATAAATATCCGGTTAAAAATATTTTACCATTAAACACTCAAAAATAATATCTCTCCCTACCGTCTGCCTGACGAAGCTTTAGGTGTAGTCTGGGTCGAGATGACGATTTGAGGTTTAGAGAGTTTGCAATTGTTTTTTTGAATATCATTCAAGAAAAAGTAAAGGGATTATGGAAATTTTATACCGTCGTTTTGAAGAGCTTTTTGAACAATTTTTGGAAAAACTTCCCGAACTTCTTTTTGCCGTAATAATCCTCATTTTGTTTCACTTTCTCGCAAAAGGCGGTCGTAAGATTTATAAAAATGTATTAGACAAGACTCCGCTGACATCATCGAATGTGAATTTCTTCGGGAAGTTAATTTATGCTCTCATTTTTCTTATTGGTATTCTTGTAGCGCTCAATATTTTGGGGTTATCCGGTATCGCAACCAGTATCTTGGCAAGCGGGGGTATCACTGCTATAATCTTGGGATTTGCGTTCAAGGATATTGGCGAAAATTTTCTGGCGGGATTTTTTATGGCCTTTAGTCGTCCCTTTACTAGCGGTGATCTTATAGAGACCGAAGGTGTTATCGGTCGGGTGCAGAATATTGAACTACGCCATACTCACATTAGAATGGCCAATGGATGTGACGTTTTTATTCCAAGTTCACAGTTACTTGCCAAGCCGCTGTATAATTATACTAGAGACGGGTTGCGCCGAGGTTCTTTTACAATTGGAATTGATTACCGTGATGATGCCGAAAAGGCGTGTCGTATTCTGTTGGAAGTTATAAAAGATAATGAGAACGTAGTTGGAAATCCGGACCCCATGGTTCAAACTACCGGCTTTACGCCAAACTTTGTAGAATTAACCGGTTTTTTCTGGATTAAGGTGGATGTTTCCAAGCAGGAGATTTTTCTGGCCAATGTAAAATCAGAGCTGATGGATCAAGCACGCACGGCCTTAGTCAAAAATTGTTTCACGTTCAGTTCTGAGGTTTCTACTGCCGTAGATATGAGCGAAGTAAATGTAAGGCTGGATAATACTTCCAAACCACCAAAATAAATTAATCATTTGGTTCCACATACTGCGCTATTTTTATTAACTTCCCAGTCACTGGAAACCAATTCTTATCAATTAGCTAATGATCGACAAGCCACGCGATTATTGCGGCATTTTTGGGATGCAAAACCATCCCGACGCAGCCTTTCTCACCTACTACGGATTGCACGCATTACAACACCGAGGGCAGGAGTCAGCGGGAATTGTGACCTCCTATTATGATGAAGATCAAAACCGTTGGATAATGCCCGCTCACCGAGATTTTGGGTTGGTGCTCAATGTGTTTGATGATCAAAAGATTTTTGAAAAGGAATTGAAAGGAACGGCAGCTATTGGCCATAATCGATATTCAACGACGGGTGCCTCAAAAAATCCGGCGAATATACAGCCGTTTCGTGTTCAATATCGCAGCGGTAATATTGCGATAGGGCATAACGGAAACTTGGCAAATGCCAAGCAGCTTCGCGATCGGTTCAGGGAAGAAGGAGTCCTTTTTCAGAGCACGTCAGATACTGAACTCATCCTTCATCTTATATCTCATAGTAAAGAAGAAACCCAGCTGGGCCAGGTGTTAGACGCACTTGAGCAGGTTGAGGGAGCTTACAGCTTGGTGATGTTAACTGACGATAAATTGATTGCAGTTCGTGATCCCAATGGGTTTCGACCGTTAGCGTTGGGTAAAGTAGACGGCTCCTATTGTGTGGCTAGTGAAACGTGCGCATTTGATATTATTGATGCCGAATTTATTCGCGACATTGAGCCCGGGGAAGTGTTGGTTATGGATCTGGATGCAACAGCCGACTCCGAGCCGGAATCGTACCATCTGGATGCAGAGTACGGGACTGACACGAGCCAGTGTATTTTTGAGTATGTATATTTCTCACGTCCCGACAGTAAGATATTTGGTGAAAATGTGGATAAGGTCCGCCGTAATTTGGGGAAGTATCTGGCCAAAGAACATCCGCTTGATGAGGTGATTAGAAATGCACCCGGTGATAAAAAGCCCATTGTAATTTCGGTGCCGGACTCAAGTAATACTGCTGCACTGGGATATGTGCATGAAAATCAGAAATTAGGACATGAGTGCAAATTTGAGATCGGGTTGATTCGAAATCACTATGTGGGGCGCACTTTTATATCACCAGGACAAGAATCCCGAAATCAAAAAGTGCGTACTAAGTTTAATACAGTACAGGGCGTCATCGAAGGTCGTTCTGTAATTATTGTAGATGATTCTATTGTGCGTGGAACGACTTCACGCTATCTGGTTAACATGATCAGGCAGGATAACCCGGCTGAGGTTCACTTTTTGGTGAGTTCTCCGCCTATTATTAGTCCATGTTATTATGGAATGGATTTTCCAACCCCTGAGGAACTAATGGCCAACCGTTTTGATCAGGATATTGAGGCAATGGCCAAAGAGATCGGTGTGGATAGTCTCCGGTATTTATCGCCTGATGGATTGGTTGACGCCGTAAAAGAGGCCAATGTATCCCCCAAAGGATATTGCACTGCCTGCTTTACGGAAGAGTATCCCGTTCCTGTTAACTTTGGCATCGAAAAAGAGGAAAACGAAATTATATAATGCCTTTCAAAAAAGCTGATTTCGTCACGAGTGCTCCTTCACTGGATGTTTGTCCGGATCCTTATTTTCCTGAGATCTGTTTTGCAGGTCGCTCGAATGTAGGGAAGTCCTCCCTGATTAATGCCTTGGTCGATCATAAGGGATTGGCGCGTACCAGTAATGTGCCGGGCAAAACGCAGCAGATGAATTATTACCAGGTGAATGACAAGTTATTTTTGGTTGACCTGCCGGGTTTTGGCTATGCACAGGTATCCAAAGAAGAACGTGAGCGCTGGGGACGGGATATTCGAGATTATCTGTTGGAGCGATCGACACTTCGCTTAGTTCTTCATTTAGTGGATATTCGGCATGAACCCAGCGATCTTGATGAGGAGTTTTTCTACTGGCTGGGGACGAATCGACTGCCGTTTGCTGTGGTGTTGTCGAAGGCTGATAAACTTTCATACAATAAGCAGCAGCAATCTAAATTTCGATTACAACGAATTTTAGATGAAATGAATATTGAAGTGCCTATTGTTGTCAGTTCAACAAAAGACAAAAAAGGAATAGGGGAAGTCAAACAATTGATAACTGAATTTGCTGAATTTTAAATCAATCATAATTCCACATATCCATGTCATATAAAGTATTATTGTTAGATAATGTTGATGAACTTTGTGAGAAAGTTTTTGAAGAACGCGGAATAGAGGTTGTTCGAAACCACAATTTAAGTGGACAGGAGTTGCTTGACGAAATAAAGTCGTATGACGGTATTGTAGTGCGGAGCTCTACGGATGTAACTCCGGAGGTATTGAAAGCGGCAGAGAATTTAAAAGTGGTAGGTCGAGCCGGAGTAGGAGTTGATAATATTGATATTGACGCAGCTACGGCAAGAGGGGTGCTGGTAATGAATACCCCCGACGGGAATACGATTTCAACGGCCGAGCATACCTGTGGGATGATTTTAGCGCTGGCTCGGAATATTCCTCAGTCCGTCAATAAGGTTAAAAGTGGCGGATGGGATCGAAAAAAGTACATGGGTACCGAGGTGCATAACAAAACGCTTGGTATTGTGGGACTGGGCAAGATCGGCAGTGAAGTTGCCGAGCGTATGAAAAAATTCGGAATGACAATTAAAGCCTATGATCCTTTCGCATCGGTGGAGAAAGCTGAAAGCTTGGGTGTGGAATTGCTTGAATTGGATGAGTTGCTTGGTAAGGCTGATTTTCTGACCGTCCATACTCCGCTGACTGAGAAGACTCGAAATATGATTTCGATGGATAATGCGGACCAGCTCAAAAAAGGAATGTATTTGGTGAACTGTGCTCGGGGCGGCATTTACAAAGAAGAGGATCTGAATACCCTTATTGAAGAGGGATACGTTGAAGGTATTGCACTGGATGTTTATTCCAGTGAGCCTCCTACCGAAGAACTTTACGAATTATTAAAACATCCTCAGATAATCACTACGCCACACCTTGGTGCTTCTACTGAGGAGGCACAGGAAAAAGTGGCTGAGCAGATTGCCCATCAGATGGCCGATGCTCTGGAACAAAAAAGTTTTAAGGGAAGCCTGAACGGAAAATCGATATCGCTGATCACCAATAAAGAGGTACAACCATATTTAAAACTGGCTGAAAAGCTGGGCAGCGTAGCGATTCAGCTGGCTCCCGAGCATGCCAATGAGTTTTCATTTGAATACAGCGGAACTTGTACCAAGTTTGCGGATGTGTTAACAGATTCTATCCTGAAGGGAATACTTTCACATCACGTGAGTGAATCCGTTAACCTTATCAATGCCCGTCATTATGCCGAGGAACGTGGTCTTAACATCCGTGAAACCACTGCCAGTCAGACAAAAACGTTTAATGATCTGATTACCATCAAACTGGATGAAGGAGCAGATTACAAGAAGATTTCTGCCACGGTGTTTGGTGAAGAGGATTACCGTATTGTTGAGATTGACGGCTTTGGCATTGAGTTACGCCTGGAGGGTGATATCATCATGTATCAAAATGTAGATAAGCCCGGAATGTTGGCCTCGGTCAGTAGTGCATTGGCAAATCAAGACATTAATATCGCAAATTTGAGTTTGGGCCGTACAAAGAAAGGAGAGAATGCCATTACAGCTGTTTCGGTAGACAAAAGTATGTCGGATGAGGAGTTACAACCCATTCTCAATCTTGATGGAGTTCGTGCGCTACAGTATGTGAGTTTATCGGTTAATTAGTTATGAATAACAAGTATTGAGTAGGAAACTGCTGAATACGGAATTACAATATTCTGAATCCTATTATTATGCATATTGATCATATCGGTATAGCGGTTGATGATTTGGAGGAAGCGGTAGACACCTACGAAAAGCTCTTGAACGGAGAATGCTATAAGCGCGAAGTCGTAGAAGAGCAAAAAGTGGAAACGGCGTTCTTTGAAACAGGGCAGTCTAAGGTGGAACTGTTGGGTGCTACAGATCCGGATTCAGTGATTGCTAAATATGTAGCCAAAAAAGGCGAAGGCATGCATCACGTAGCTTTCGAAGTGGATGATATCCATGCCGAGCTTAATCGCTTGCGAGATGAAGGTTTTACGGTGCTGAGCGATGAACCCAGCCTTGGAGCTGACAGCAAATTGGTGGCATTTGTACACCCAAAAGATAATCATGGCGTACTTGTTGAGCTGTGCCAATCTATTGAAGAATAGGTTGAGTTTTGCAACCGACAGCCCTATCTTTAGCAACGCTAATCACAGGAAGTGATTTTAGTTTTTTAAATATTGAAATTTAGCAATCGGGACGTGGCTCAGTCAGGTAGAGCACACGACTGGGGGTCGTGGGGTCGCTGGTTCAAATCCAGTCGTCCCGACTTTTAGGGCTCTTTAATAGTAGATTATAGCTATTGAAGGGCCTTTTTTGTTGCTGAAAAGTACCTTTCTGTTTGCTAAGTGGCTATACACACAGCAGTTGTTATCGCATTGTTACCGAGAATACTCTTCAACCCCAAAAGGAGGGCAAATATGCCTTAATTGTTTTAACAAGTTCTTTTGGGGATTCTAATCCTCGATGAGCTGTTTATTAAGCCCATATAGATAGCGACGGTTATCATTGGGATCTTTTTTTCGAAGAATTAAACGCTCGAGTTCGGGAAAGTGCTTTTTAAACTTCCTGTTTATTTCTTTGAGAATGTCGTTCCGAAGTCTCCGGCGATAGTCGTAAGATTCTATATCATTCCACAGTAGCTCTTCGATCTCCTGTGAATTCAGAAATCGATCCTGCCCATGCATATACTCTAACAATTTTTTCTCTTGGCCATTATACCAGCTGGCCTGAAGAAGTGAGTGATAGGATAGGGATTCACTCTCTTGTTCTTCTGCCTTTTTACCATTCCTCATATTTTTGTTGAACCAATACAGAAATCCTCCGATTACGAATAGTCCGATCAGATAGTAGTATAGGTTAGCGGAGAGATAAAAAGGTGGATCACTGATCTTTCCCACCAGGGAATCAGCGGGTATTCGGTGAATACGTACGGGATAGCTCTTAGCGTTTGCGAGATTTTCGATTCCTACAAAAACCACTTCATCAGCCTCAGGATTATAAAAATAATTTGTTGGGATAAAGTTATTAGAACGATCAAAATCCGGTGATGTGATTCCTCTTGTATTCTGCGTTGATAAGTTTACTGTCCTGAAGTAAAAGGTGTCATGTAATGGGTTAGGTTCAACAGTGGGAATAAACCATAGCTGCTTCTCCGGAAGATATAATGAGGAGGATCCCTTGTTGGTTTTTCCTATTTTTGATGGATGGATGATTCCACCCGCCCCATTTTCGGGTTGTTCAAGAGTCATGATCTTGTTCCACTGTTGGCTATCAAACGAAAAGCTCCAGATATCTCGATAATCTTGGGCAACTGCATTTCGGTCTCCAGCATATCCTGATTCAGTGCCACGTCCCCCGAAAATATATAGCTGATCCTTTTGGCGATCATACATACCTGTTGTGGGAATCCGGCGATTGGGATACGGTGAACTAGGACCAACAGACTGTATCCCCCACTGAGTTTGTGAATGGTTAAAGTGAATTATCATGTTGTGGTAATTCCAGTAGCCGAATCCCCCGAAAGCATAAAGCGTACTGTCTCGGAAAAAGGGAAAATGTCCAAACTGGTTCTGGTGTTCAGCAGAATGGTCTTCTCTTTCAATATCATATGTTTCGGGGTTAATACTAAAAAGCTTTCCCATCCCCCGTGACCATAATTGGATCACATTGGTTTTTTCATTGAAGCCGAATTCATAGGTTTTAAACGATTCTTCAAAATCCTCAAGGGCATCTAAGAAACGCCAGCTTTTGTTGGACAAGTTATATCCCCACAGACCACTTTCGAGTAACATGTAAATAATCCCTGATGTGGTGTCAGTATCTGCATAGATAAATGATCCCTCGCTTACCATTGGCTGTAAGTTATTCATAGTGAGATCGTCTGGCCTACGAGGCAAGACCTGATAGAGCGTTTTACCAGTGAAGTCAGAGATATATCGGATAAGAATGCCACGTATGTGGATCCGGTCTCCCACTTCAAGGGCATCAAAGTTAAAGTTCTCATAATGAATATTAGCCCGAGATACGAAGATGTGAAGTGAGTCGGCACCTCCGTTAGTGGGTGAGATTCGAAGCATCTTAATATTTTTCGAAGGGTTTCTGTCTTTTACGATAGCCTCCCCGCTTACTAGCAATCCACGGTGTCCTTCAGGATCCGTAAAAGCCTGGCTCAGTGGTTTTGGTTTAGGACTACGGGTTTCTGAGTGTAATACCTCTAGATCGTCAACCACAATCTCAGGCTTGCTGGCATGGAGCTTGAGCGTACCGGTTACCAGCAGGCTGTCACCTTTCGATACGGAGACTTCCAGTGTATCGGAAAAGACCATAATACCAGCTGTGTGGTCTTGCACGTAAAGAAGCAGGTATTGGTTATTAAGAACGTTGGTTCCTACCGTAGCCCGACCTCTTACAGTGACCTTCTTACCCAGCCGATCGGGACGGGCGTCATTGTTCCTATCTACCAGCAAGTCCGCTATAATACTAATGTTATTGTTTTGGGAAGCAACAGCTTCTGATTTGACCAAAGGCATTAGCGCTAGCAAAAGCATAATGGTTATGGTCAAGATGCTTGAAAAAGTTCTGGCACCTCTTCTAAAACCCAATCTATTCTTACACCTACACAAAATCATTTCTAACAATTTCTATATGGTTCTGAACTGGTTCATGAATTTTCTTCCTATCTAATAAACTATCCTGTATCATATGAGCGACGAAAGGTAATAAAACTATTTCATTATTAATTACTAAACAGTCAAGGCTGATCATACAGCAGAAATATAACCATCAGGTAACGCAATACTTCAGCGCCATCAAAAGAGAAGCTAATTGAGTTAAAAGCCAGTTTTGGGACTAGTAACATCAGAGTAGAGATCATTAACCTTCAAGAGAATTTAGTCCTAAGAAAAAGAATCCCCGTTTGAAATATAACGGGGATTCTTTCCTGGTAATAAAATCGGCCTTGCGCTGAGTTACACTTGAAGATAGTAGATACAACCTCTGCATGCTTCAAGCATTGTAACTCTATACGTTATTGAACCAGTTCAGAAATGTATAGCTATAACTCCTTGGAGTTACCTATAATAGGCCCAGTCATAGAACTTAATATATCGGATTATTGGTCAGAGTACGACCAAGTAATTTTGGGACATCATCTACGGGTATAAATTCAAAGAGTAAGTTCATAGTAATTTTTGAATAGCGAAATGATTCTAAAAAACCACCCAGTATAATAACAGCAACAAAATCATAATCCACGCTGCGATTTGATAATGTATCGGCTGACTTGGGAACTCATATCCACAAATGGGACAGATCTCTGCATCGGCATCCACTTCTACTGCACAACCGGGACATTCTTTCTTATCCATAGCATTTCTAAAAGATCATCAGCTTGCCTATTATTGGACTGAAATTAAGGAATACAAGATAGTACCCAAATGAAAATACAGACTTCTGCTGAAATAACGTCATTAACATGGGATGGGCAAGATATTGATCTCAATGAATCTCATAACATCGACCTGGAATTTTCTGCGATCGATACCGGCGGTGGATTTAAAGATCCCATGCTCGATTTTTCTATTCCGTTGGAACAGCCAATTGAATGGGATGGGAGTCAGCCTAATCTCAGGATCACATTGAAGGCCCCCAACAGTAAAGATAAAGAAGTTAGTTTTTCATTCCATGGGGAGGTAACGGTTTCTAATCAGCAGGTTAACGGGCGGATTAAAGAGGATCAGCTTAGCAGAGATGTCATTGGATTTGTTTTAAACCTGTTGCGTTAATGGAAATGTTCCTCGAATAGCTTTTGGCTGCGATATTGAACGTACCGATCTTCAACGGTGTGAGAGGCTCGGGGTCTCATGCGTTTGATTTGGTGGAGTTGTTCTTTTGCTTCCTCATCCTGATCAAATTCGAGTAATATATTAGCATACAATATTTTATTTGTGGGATTGTCTGGTGCGATCTCCAAAGCTTTCTGAACAAGTTCGAATGCCTTGTCTTTTGAGGGCCAGCCCATAACAATCGGGATATGGGGGGAATAAAAGTGGACCTGTGCTAAAATACGATATCCTCCTCCGTCTTGGTACCGGGGGTTTTCTTTAATAATCTCCTCACAGACTCGTCTCAATTTTTTGGAGATGCCGTTGGTTGCAGCCTTTACAAAACCGTGTACATCTGCCCAGCGCCCGATATTGGCAGCATACCAGAATTTAATGGGGACTGAATCGGGATAGCGTTCCATCATCCTCTCTCCCAAATCGCGTCCTTTGTCATATACCTCCTTTTGCTGGTCTTCACTAATCCCGGTAAACATCCCCTTGAAATAGTAAGACCGCAGGAGATATGTGGCTGACTCTTCGGGCTTAATACTCTGATCTAAGGCTGCTTTGAATAGATCAATAGCTCGGTTAATATTGGTAGGATCTGCTTTAAAGGAATCAGCATTGGCATCTCTCTGGTGATAGTATCTTTTGCCACGGTCAAAAGTGGATTGTCCCATAGAATCAGCAATAGGCACTGCCAAAAAGAATCCCCATAAAATAATGGTGCATATAGGTTTTAGCGATGGGGGATTCCGGTAGGTTCTGATAGCCATCAATAGTTGACTTAATTGAAGGTGCTGGGCGTTTAAATAACATCACAAAAGGAAGTATGAGATATTCTTTAACCGAATGCAATCGAAGGATTAAAGAAAATAAATGTATTAAAGGAACAAATGTTAGAATGTTTTGTACATATAGATGGAGTTGCTACTGATATTGATGTTGGCTCGGGGATAAAACCCTGAATCTAAAAGAACATGATGCCATGTATATTATTGATCACGACAAACAGGTTGCCCTTATAAATGAGATGAAACAATTACGTAAGGATAGTAAACGGTATGAGGTTTACTACCATCATCCTTACACAAATCAGATGTGGAAAAGTTTTTTCCCGCGTTCCAACGGTGATGAATTGGGCCCCAAATTATTGCGTCATGAACCAGTACCCACCGATATTAATGAACGGTTGAATATATGTTTGGGTGAAGATGCTCCTGAGAATGCTATAGGTTTGGGTATTGAATGGTCGGCGCGACCCGAAATTTGGCCCGATGTTATTAAAGCGTTAGAAAATCGCTACTCCCATTTCGATCGCAACCAGCTAAAGCTTTTCTTGGATAATCTTCATTTGGATGAGGCTAAAGAAAAAATGCCGGAAGAGGTTTCTGATAGTGATACGCAAGAGAATAAAATCACCGAAGATAAAGTCGGTAATTTAATCTGGCGATCCCGAAAGATTCGCGTGAAGCGATTTTTTGTATTAGGATAATCCCGTCAATTGGGCACTTTTCTCCCATAGCCGTGAAGTGATATCATCATTATAGGCGATGGCAGCGGGTTTAACTACTTCCTTATCCTTAAAATATTGGCCACTTGCAGAAGTGACTTCCTCAGATGTTGCCAGGTAAATAGTTGTCTCGGCCCCCAACTTTGGCGATCGCATAAACGGTTTTCCCACCCAATAAAAAAGTTTCGTCAGCCATCCTGCTTCTTCGGCTAATTGCGTTCCAACTACCCCCGGATGCAGGCTATAAGCAGTGATAGTGTTATTTTTTGCTCGCTTAGCCAGTTCATGAGTAAACATAATATTGCAAAGCTTGGAAACGCCGTAAGCATTCATGGCAGAATAATTATCGGTAAGCTGAAGATTGTTCAAGTCAAATACTTTAGCGCCAATTTTGTGCATTTCAGATGATACATTGATTATTCGTACACCCTGTGATTGCTCAAGACCATCCCAAAGTAAATTGGTTAGCAGAAAGGGAGCCAGGTGATTTACGGCCAGCGTTTTTTCAATGCCGTCGATGGTTTCTTCCCGCTCATTAGCAATGAGCCCGGCATTATTAACGAGTACATCAATTTCATCGAACTCCTGATTGATCTGTTGCGCTGCAGAACGCACATCATGTTGTACGGCCAGATCAGCAAGAATAATCTTGATGCCGGTATTACCTGTATCATCTATAATATCCTGTCGAGCAGTTTTGGCACGTTCCTCATTACGACAGATCATAATTACGTAGGCACCACCGGCAGCAAAGCTACGGGCGGTTTCTTTGCCGATTCCGGAATTAGCTCCCGTAACAATGCATAGCTTATTTGTTAAGTCCATAATTTTAGTGGATATGGAGAGAATCTTTAGTTCAGATTGTTATACAAACACGTTAACTTTGGGCGTTTATACAATCGCAGATTTTTTAAAGTAAATAATTGTGATGATTCAAGAATATTTAAATTCAGTAGAAAATTTTATTGTTGTTGGCGATCGTGTGCTTATTAAGCCGCGGGACATGGAAACAACGACTAAAAGCGGACTCGTACTGCCTGCAACAGTTAAGGAAAAAGCAGATATCCACAGTGGATATGTGGTTAAGACGGGACCTGGTTATCCAATCCCTTCTAATGAGGTAGATGAAGCCTGGAAAGAAACAAGCCAAACACAGTATATTGGGATGCAGGCTGAAGAGGGGGACTTAGCGATCTTTTTGAAGGATAAAGCCCATGAAATCGAATTCGAGAATGAGAAGTATCTTATCTGTCCGCACGCTGCAATTCTTTTGTTAATACGTGAAGATCTGGCCCTGTAGAAACCATTGTTAATATCGTCCGGAATGGTGATGATTATAAAGAGGTTGAACCACTGAATAGACTTCGTTAATGTGAATTAATTCCGGAAAGAATAACAACAATCAAATTTTGCTCCTATGGACCGACGTCAATTTCTATTTCATTCTTCCATGTTGGCAGCTGGAGCTGCCCTTCCGTTTAAATCTCTTTTTGCCAATAACCAAGGCCGTTTCAAAACACTTCGCCGCAATGTCGGATATTTTACAGAACGGGGTGGTACCATTGGTTGGCTGGCATCACCGGATGCAATGGCGGTTATTGACTCTCAATACCCCAAAACTGCAAAAAATTGCCTAAACGGACTGCGAGATAAGACGGATCAGCCATTAAATCTGCTTATCAATACGCATCATCATGGTGATCATACCGGTGGGAATCCGATATTTAAAGGTGTAGCTGAAAAGATGATTGCCCATGATAATGTGCCGAAACTGATGCAGAAAGCAAATAAGGAGAGTGAAGGTGAAGGGAATACAGCGTTTCCTGATACTACCTATTCCGAGAGCTGGGAAATGGACTTGGGAGATGAAACCATTCATGCCAAATACTATGGACCCGGGCACACGAGTGGAGATTCAGTGGTCTATTTTGAGCAGGCTAATGTTGTGCATATGGGCGACTTAGTATTTAATAGGATGAATCCCTATACCGATCGGCCGTCGGGCGCTTCCATGCGAAGCTGGATCAAAATTTTATCAGCTGTTGCGGATGAGTATCCTTCTGATGCTATTTATATTTTTGGTCATGCCAAACCAGAGTATGGAGTAACAGGTAACAAGGATGATCTGGGGGTGATGGAGAACTATCTTTCAGCAGTATTGAATTATGCCCAGAAAGGGATTGAACAGGGGCTGAGCAAGCAGGAGATAACCAATAAAGAAACACTCGAAGAATTCGATCATTTTCTCTATGCCGATTTTTGGACTCTCTCGGATAATCTTGGCGTAGCATATGAGGAATTAACACAATCGTAATTATGGCAAATCAAACGATTTCAACTGCTTCGGAAGATTCGGAAAAAAAACGCCGGTGTACCTATTGCGGGGCCAAAGCACCGTTGGTTTGGGTGCATGGCCACGGCCAGTGTGCTAGTTGTGGAATCAATGTACAGGAGTGCTGCCAAGGTGAAACCTGTCAGATGGATTGATCCTATTTTACAAAAGTTTCTTCTTGAATAGAAAAGACCCGCTCGCAGAGATCAAGCTCATCGGGATTGTTTGATGCTATAATGATCAGTTTTTCAGGGGCATCAAAAGCTGTAACTATTTCTGTAATCAGCGCTCGGCCCGCTTCATCCAAATTAGATCCCGGCTCATCCAAAAGTAAAATGTCAGGATTATAAAAAAGTGCCGAAGCCAGCCGCATTCGTTGCTGCTGTCCCGTTGATAGTTTTCCAAACGGTTGATTGATAGCATGCCGTAGACCCACCTTGGAGATCCACAAATCAATCGTTTTAATGAAATCCGACTGGTGTCGCATCTTTGAAATGAACTCCAGATTTTCCCTGCAGCTCAGCTCATTATAAAGATTGATGTAGGGAGCGGCATATCCCAATTTGTTTTTAAGAGCTGTTTTATTGAGTGCAGTTCCATTATCTTTCCACGCAATATCTCCCGAAGTTGGAGGCAAAAGTCCGCCAAGGCATTTAAGAAATGTTGATTTTCCTGAGCCATTAGGCCCGGCAATACCAAGGGCACTGGCTTGATGATCAAAGGAGACATCCGAAAAGATGATATTCGGACCAAAAGATTTTTTTAACTGTTTGACGGATAGCGTAACCATAGGCCAAAGGTAATAAGGGATCATCAAATCCTAAATGAAAACTTTGGTGACACAGCGTTTATAAATTTGTCGGCCAAAATAGAAAGGATATTTCAAAAGATTCTCAGGATTTAACATATTGAGCCGTTCTTAGGTTGTATTGCCTTTCGTTAGACAATATATTTCCCAAAAATTATGAGACAAAGCATTCAGAAAATAACGCAGAAGTTAATAGATCGTTTGCCCGAAAACGATCAGTATTATCGTATTGAAGAACTTCGCTCTTGGGAGTTCCCATCTTTTATTGTTCGCCGTATTAGCGTAGAGCTAAAGCGTAATCTTTCCGATTCGATGAATATCCCCAAAACAGATTGGGCAAATACCGGTGTGGATGCGGTGCTCGATGCCTGGCAACAGTTTATTGATGCTATTCAAGATGAAGCCCGTCTGCCGGCCAGTTATGCACAGGCAGTAATTGAAACGGCCGTTTCTGATGTTTTGGAGATACTTGTGCAGCCGCGTAAGAATGTTCCGGACGTTATTTTTGGAGCTAAAGATGAGCTTTCGGCCGAACAGTTGCACCAGCGATTAGAGGCTGTTGTCGTATATCGACATTTTGCTGTTGTGCTTTCTCGATATGTTCAGAAGAAGGATTTAGAAACGTTGAGCAAAGAGCGCTGCTCAACTATTATTACTCAGGCTGATCAAAAGTTAACTTCGGGATATTCTCCTTTAAATTGGGCTCAAATGCTGGAACCTCTTTTTCAGCTGCAGGATGACGGTATTGACACCAATTTGCTGAGACTATTTTTCGAGGATAAAAAGATGCCTCGGATTGCCCGGAAGTTTGATCTGATGAATACTGTTCTTAGTCGAGCTGAATTTATCGAAGTACTTTCATCACCGGAGTTGCTGGATTTTGATGGATATGAAGATGATCAATCCTCACTTTTTGAGGATCAGCCGCCTTCGAAGAACGAAGAAAATGATAAAAAGCCCTCTGCCTCAGTATCAAAAGAAAAGGATGAGTCAGGAGAAGAAGCTGAGGATAGTGAGCAACAGGAGTTGGAAGGGAAGGATCAGCAGGTGAAGTCAGATGAGCCAAAAGAAGATGAAGAGGATGATTCGCTAAATGCCGTTTTTAAAGAAGAAGCTGAAGAGGATGAGGAGAACGAAGTAACATCGGAAAGTGAGGAGAACGAAGACAAGGAGAAAGAGGAAGAGAGAGAGAAACAAGATATCTCCGATGAGATAGAAGAAGAAACACGAAAAGATTCGTTATCAGAAAAAAGCGCTTCACCCACAGAAGAACAAGAAGAACCTGACAAGGACACTGAGATTACAGATAGCTCTGAAGAGACACCTATGTGGATGCGCTACATGAGTGAGGATGAGATCGAGGAATATAAAGAAGAGCTCGGAGCTGAAGAAGACGAGGAGGTCGATGAGGATGGTTTTATTGATGAACCTATTATTGATTTGACAAAGGAAAATGCTTCGGATGAGGAGATCGAAAATCTCCGTAATATGTTAGCGGACGATGAAGAGCTGTTTATAGAGGAGATCTTCCGCGGATCTGACCGTGCTTTTGATCAGGCAATTGAGGATATTGCCGCCTATGATAGCTGGCAGGATGTTAGTAAGTATATTGAGAAAGATATTTTCAAACGAAATTTAGTTGATATGTACTCTGAGGAAGCAGTGGATTTTACTGATCGCCTGCAGAGTTATTTTTTGGAAAAACAAAATCGCAATAAACAAGAAAATTAGATGGCTTCGGATAAAAAGGTAGAGCGACTAAAACAAAAACGTAAAGATGCGCAAAAGGGCGGAGGCGAAGAGCGAATTCAAAAGCAGCATGACAAGGGAAAGCTGACGGCGCGCGAACGCCTTGATATTTTACTGGATAAGGGATCTTTTGAAGAGATTGACCCTTTTGTAAAACATCGTAGTCATAAATTTGGTCTCGAAGATAAAAGAATTGACGGCGATGGCGTTGTTACCGGCTTTGGAAAGATTCACGGGCGACCGATTTACGTATTTAGTCAGGATTTTACCGTCTTTGGAGGATCTTTGTCGGAGACCCATGCCGAAAAGATCTGCAAAGTTATGGATATGGCGATGAAAAATGGCGTACCCATTATTGGTCTTAATGATTCGGGCGGCGCACGGATTCAGGAAGGTGTCTCATCGCTGGGCGGCTATGCCGAAGTCTTCTGGCGGAATAGTATGGCCTCGGGCGTAGTGCCCCAGTTTTCGGCGGTAATGGGACCATGCGCCGGTGGGGCGGTTTATAGTCCGGCGCTGACCGACTTTGTGTTTATGGTCAAGAATACCAGTTATATGTTTGTTACCGGGCCGAATGTGGTGAAGACCGTGACGCATGAAGAGGTGACCTCCGAAGAATTGGGCGGTGCCAGTGCTCACGGATCGAAATCGGGCGTTGCCCATTTTACGGAAGAAAATGATGCTATTTGCCTGCAGGAGCTTCGCAAGCTTTTAACATATGTGCCACAGAATTGTGAGGAGAAACCTCCGCGAGAAGAATCAAAAGCGCCGGATTCTGCCAAGGCTAAAAAGCTGGATGATATTGTCCCTGATAATCCCAACAAACCCTATGATATAAAGGAAGTAATTGAGGGTATTGTAGACAAAGACTCGTTCATGGAAGTTCACGAACATTATGCTACCAATATTGTAGTGGGCTTTGCTCGAATCGACGGACGAAGTGTAGGCGTAGTTGCTAACCAGCCACTTTCGCTGGCCGGAGTACTGGATATCGATGCTTCGCTGAAGGGTGCTCGCTTTGTTCGTTTTTGTGATGCATTTAATATCCCATTGATAACATTTGAAGACGTTCCAGGCTTTTTACCTGGCACGGATCAGGAGTGGGGTGGAATCATTAAACACGGTGCTAAGCTGTTATATGCATTTTGCGAGGCCACGGTACCAAAGATGACAGTCATTACCCGTAAGGCGTACGGCGGAGCGTATGACGTGATGAATTCCAAGCATATCCGCGCGGATTATAACGTAGCGTGGCCAACGGCTGAAATTGCTGTTATGGGGCCAAAAGGGGCAGTTGAAATTATCTTCCGCAAAGAGATTGAGGCTGCGGATGATCCTGAAGCCAAAGAGCAGGAGCTTATTGATTATTATAAAGAAGAGTTTGCGCATCCGTACAAAGCTGCGGAACGTGGATTCATTGATAACGTAATCCTGCCCAGCGAAACACGGGAAAAGTTAATTCGTGCGCTGGAGGTTTCTGAGAATAAGGTAGATCAAGTGCCTCAGAAAAAGCATGATAACCTGCCTTTATAATAAGACATAAAGTTTGAAATGAATGAAGTCCCGTGCACTTTAAAAGTGTCCGGGACTTTTTTATTGAAATTCGAAATTATCCATTCTCGTTACAGATCAAATCTTCAGCAATTTTTGCAGATGAGAGTACACCCGGGAGTCCCGCACCAGGATGAGTACCGGCACCTACAAAATATAGGTCATCTATATCTTCGGATTTGTTGTGGGGTCGAAACCATGCTGATTGGGTAAGAATAGGCTCTACCGAAAAGGCGGATCCTTTGTAGCTGTTGAGGGTCTTTTGGAAATGCAGGGGATCTATATGGTGTTCAACTACTATATTTTCTTCGAGATCGGGCAGGTAGTTTTCTTCCAAAAACGAAATGATGGCATCGCGATATGGCTTTGCTTTTTGATCCCAGTCGGTGTCACTGTCTAAATGAGGTACCGGGGAAAGCACATAAAATCCTTCGCAGCCTTCCGGTGCAAGAGAGGGATCGGTCTTTGTGGGCATATGCAGATACAGTGAAAAATCCTCAGCCAACTTTTTATCATGGAATATATCGGAGAGCAGTTCTTCATAACGCTCACCTAAAATGATATTATGATGGTCGAGTTCAGAATCCAGATATCGCTTTTTGGTTCCAAAATAAATGACAAAAAGTGACATGCTGTACTTCGTCCGCTCAATCTTACGATTTGTCCACGTTGTTCGTTCACTTTCTGGGATCATATTGCGATAGGTGAACGCTACATCTGCATTTGATACTACTTGATCTGCAGTATGTTCACTTCCATCGTTTAGCCGAATACCCGTTGCTTTGCCATTGGTGATTGTTATTTCATCTACCTCGGCGTTATAATGGAATTCACCCCCTTGTTCTTCAATTAACTGAACCAGAGCATTTACAATAGATCCGGTCCCCCCCATAGCGTAGTGTACTCCCCATTCGCGTTCCAGGTAGTGTATCATTGCGTAGATGGAAGTTGTATCAAAGGGGTTTCCACCCACCAATAGGGGGTGAAACGAGAAAACCTTGCGCAGGAAATCATTTTCTATATATTGTGCGATGTACTTGTAGACCGTCTTATGGGATTGTAGGCGGATGAGATCAGGCACTACCTTAATCATGTCCCACAGGTTCAAAAACGGCTGATCGGCCAGTTCAACAAACCCCTTGTTGAAAATTGCTTTGGTTGTTTTAAGAAATTTGGTATACCCTTCTTTATCGGCTGGATTCCATTGTTCAATTTCATTTAGTACAAAGTCGTGATCTCCGTTATAATCAAATTTTTGTCCTTCAGAATTGAATATCCGGTAAAAAGGATCGCAGGGCACAAGCTCGAAATAATCCTCCCGTTTCTTACCGGCGGCTTCAAAAATTTCATCAAATAAAAAGGGTGCTGTTATGACTGTTGGCCCGCCGTCAAACTTAAAGCCGTCCATTTTATAAACGTAAGCGCGGCCGCCGGGTTTGTCCCGTTTTTCAAATATTTCGACGTCATATCCCTGTGATAATAGTCGAGATGCGGTAGCAAGCCCACCAAAGCCGCTACCAATGACAATGATTTTTTTCTTCATCTGTATATAATATGTATGGTTAATTCAGGTGCTACAACCACAATATGGGTAGATTACATTCCAAGAATGGGCAACTTTTTAAAACTCTAATTTTCGATCTGCTTAACGTAGCCACTGAATCCCTGTCGCTTGAGCTGTCGCTGTTTTTTACGAGCGTTATTTTTATCGGTATAGACGCCATGATATACACGATAAACCGTTTTGTTACCCATATTTATCTTTTCAACGTGGGCACCGCGTATTTTTTTGGCGTGGGATTGTGCTTGATGCTCATGGTTAAAGGAGGCAAGTTGTACCGTGTACGTGGGTACTTTTATATCGGTTATCCGAGAGTTTTCTAAGTCTCCTTCCAATAAGATAAGCTCAACAGGTGCTGTTCCAGATCCCAACATGTCGATTTCGTCAGCTGCTTTTTTGGATAGATCAATGATACGATTTTTAGCATAGGGTCCGCGATCATTAATGCGAACTGTAACCGATTTCCCATTGTCCATATTTCGAACTTTGACAACGGTATTGAAGGGAAGCGTCCGGTGAGCGGCCGTCAGACCATACATATCATAGATTTCTCCATTGGCTGTCAATTTGCCATCAAAATTGGGGCCATACCAGCTGGCTACTCCTTCCTCGATTTTTTCGCCAGTTTTGCTGGGTTTAGGCGCATCATCAGCTTTACCAAACCGAGAGGTTGTACCACAAGAACTTATGAAGAAACTGATCGCCAAGATAAATAGGAGAAGAAGTCGCAAAGTAATAATACCTCAGGGTTAAAGGATGCAGTAATATATTTTTACAGGATATAAAAATCCACAGCGCTTATACTAAAACCAAGTTAATTTTTTGCAACTGGATACAGTTGATTTTGTTTCGTACAGCAAAAATATATCTAAAAAAGAAGAGAGGTTTTGAGCCGATGACTGGATTCGAACCAGCGACCTATTCTTTACGAGAGAATCGCTCTACCCCTGAGCTACATCGGCTTTAAGAAGTGTCAAATATAACTACTATGATGCTTTGATAGCAAGTCTAAGAAAAATAAATTGGAGATCGAATGGACTCTTGTCTATCTTCGATGATCAAAAATAACCGTATATGGAAGATTATATAGCAAGTTATCCTGCGACATTTTATATAGTTGTTGCCAACGTAATTGTATCGCTGGGAGCCTTATATCTGTATCCCAACTTTATTGAAAGGGGATATCTAAAACCTTATCGCACCGTTAGGGAAAATAGGTGGTACGAGCTTATTACTTCAGGATTTCTTCACGCTAATTTGGGCCATCTTTTTGTGAATATGTTTACTCTCTACTTTTTTGGTCCCATAATGGAACGGATATTAGGTGCCGGTTACTTTTCGGGCTTGTATTTGACGGGGCTTATTGTGGCCGGGATACCATCAGTCATAAAATTTAAGGATGATCCCAACTATGCTACGTTGGGAGCGTCGGGTGCAGTAGGCTCAGTTCTTTTCGCCTTTATATTTCTATTCCCGATGGAAAAAATTTATTTGATGTTGATACCCATTCCCATCCCGGCATTTGTTTTTGCGATCCTCTATTTAATCTACAGTATGTACGCCAGTAAACAAGAGCGCGGCAAGATAAATCACGAAGCTCATCTTGCAGGAGCTCTTTGGGGTATTTTTTATTTGTTGATTTTTGTACCAAATATGATTGATCATTTTTTAACCGTATTTGGCTTGATGTAACTTTATAGAAGCGGTTTATCCGTTTTTCTTTCTAAACGTCTTCATAAAATCAACCAGTGCTTCCACGCTTTCCATTGGGCAAGCATTATACATGCTGGCTCGGATACCCCCTACGCTTCGATGACCCTTTAAGGTATAGAGATCGTGTTCTTCCGCATCTGTTAAGAACTTGGCTTCGAGCTCTTCGGATGGAAGTCGAAAAGTGGCGTTCATGAGTGAGCGAAAATCTTTTTCGACGGCACCGCGATAAAAATCATCACGATCAATCTCACTGTAAAGTAGTCCGGCTTTTTCTTCATTAAAGGATTTGAAGTATTCCAAGCCCCCCTTGTCCTGAATCCATTCTAATACCAAATTAACCATATAGACATTAAAGGTAGGAGGAGTGTTAAATATTTTTTCTGCATGTGTTTGATATTGTAAAATAGTCGGAACACCCTCGGGATCTGCTTTTTGCAGGAAATTTTTGCGAATGATGACAACCGTTACCCCGGCGGGTCCAATATTTTTCTGAGCCCCGGCATAAATTATCCCGTAACGAGATGCGTCTATGGGCTTGGATAAAAAGTCCGATGAAGCATCGCAAACCAGTGGAATGCCATTGGTTTCGGGTTCCTTGGGAAACTGGGTACCTGCAACAGTATTATTTGAGGTAAAGTGGACATAAGCTGGGTTATCACTAAAATTTAGTTCATCGTTGGATGGAACGCGATCATACCCGCTTTCACTACTGCTGTAAGGGCGATGAACATTGCCAAAAACTTCTGCCTCTTTGATCGCCTTGTTTGACCATCGTCCGGTGTCGATGTAATCAGCTGTCTGATTCTCATCCAGAAAGTTAAAGGGAACCATCATGAATTGTGAACTGGCACCGCCTTGAAGAAACATGATTTCAAAATTATCACCGAGATTGAGAAGGTCTCGGAGACGAGCTTTTGCCTGCCGGTCGATCTCAGTGTATTGGGCGCTTCGGTGGCTGATCTCCATCACCGATCGTCCCATATCTTGAAAGTTGGTAAGTTCTTCTTGGGCTTTTTCTAATACTTCGAGTGGTAGTGTCGCAGGTCCTGCACTAAAGTTGTGAACACGTTTCATAGGTGGATTGATAGAATGTTAGCAATTAAAAAGTATGAACGAGTAGTCCCGATCGTAGCTTGGGTTCAAACCATGTTGATTTAGGTGGCATAAGTCGGCCTTCGTCAGATACTTGAACCAGTTCTTCTATGCTTGTAGCGAACATGCTGATAGCTAGGTCAGCCGTTCCGTTATCCACAAGATTTTCTAATTCTTTGGTACCTCGTATGCCGCCGACAAATGAAATGTTTTCATCTCGTCGGGGATCAGAAATATCCAATAGAGGAGAAAGTACAAACTCTTGGAGTCGATGTACATCAAGTTTTTGGACGCTGTTGGGATTTTGATCCAATGGAAGTTCCATACCGTACCAGGACCCATCTATATAAATACTTATTGTTCCTTTTTCGGATGGCTTAGCATACCCATTGGGGGTAAGGTTAAACTCCTCCTGTAGCGTACTTAAAAAATTATCGGGGATTCTATGGACCACACGGTTGTAAGGAAGAATATTCATGTTAGACATAGGAAAAATAACGGCCGGGAAGAAGTTATACTCCTCATCACCAGTATGATCCGGGTTATTCCTTTTTTTCTGTTCCGCTGCGCGGGATGCGCTTTTGCACCGATGATGACCATCGGCTATATACAGGTTAGAGATTGATTCAAATGCCTCAACAAATGCTTTCGTTTTGTCTGCTCGCCATAATTTATGGATGACGTTATCAGAAGCTTTAAATTCAAAAAGAGGTTTTTTCTGGGTGGTTTGACTAATAAGGTTTTCAGTCTCCTCATCATCTTTATACGTCAGCATCACCGGTTCTGCGTGAGCCTGCTGCGTGAGGATATGGCGCGTACGGTCGTCCTCTTTTGCGGGTCGTGTAAGTTCATGTTTGAGTATTACTTCATTGTCATAGTCTTCCACTGATACGCAGGCAAAAATACCTGTTTGAGGTCGTCCGTTTCGTATTAGTTGGTACACATAGATTTGCGGTTCATCTTCCTGCTGCAGCGTGCCATTCGTCAAAAATTTGTGCAAATTTTCTGCCCCTTTGTCGTACACTTCGTCATCATGCGGATCGGTTCCTTCCGGCAAATCAATTTCGGGTCGCACAACATGGAGGAAACTTTGGGGATTACCTTCAGCAAGTGAACGTGCTTCTTTGACGTTTACAACATCATAAGGAACACAAGCAATTTGTTCTACGTTTTTTGGTTCAGGGTGCCAAGCTTTAAATGGTTTCAGAACAGCCATGCAATGGATTATATTCATTAATTATTTTGTGATGGAGTCCTCTAAAGTACTTGGTTGCTGACAATATTTAAAGAGTTTTTTAAGAAAAAGGATTGCAGGTAAAAATTAATTCTTTACGTTAAAGAGCTTATTTTAAGATCAATTTAGAATAAAAAATTATTTTGGTATGGATAAGACAAATTACAATGGAGATAATTTATCTGAAGACGAACAGCAGCAATTGCTTTTTATGATGTTGGTGCAACAGCATCAGCAGATTGCTATGATGGGGATGGGCAAATTGGAAAACCCCCAGACGGGAAGCACAGAAAGGGATCTGAAATCAGCTAAATTTGCTATTGATACCTTGCTTATGCTCGAAGAATTCACAGAGGGGAATCTTCCTGATCAATTAAAAAGTTATTTGACTGAAACATTGAATAATTTGCGTATGAATTACGCTGATGAGAAAGATAAAGACAGTGAAGAGTCAGGAGATCAAGAGGAGTAATGGATATTGTTGAACCCGTTACAGCGGCAGGAGGTGTTGTTTTTAAAAGGGAGAAAAATACCGATCCATCTGTCCTGCTAATATTTCGCCGTGGTGTGTGGGACCTACCCAAAGGGAAATTAGAAGAGGAAACCATTAGAGAGTGTTCTGTTCGTGAAGTAGGCGAAGAGGTTGGAGTATCAGTTTTGCCTGAAATTGTTTTCCAACTCCCGGAAACCTATCACGAATACGAACAGGACGGGATACACTATGGGAAAACCACACATTGGTTTGGGATGCAATTTCCGGATGATTCGGACCTTGTGTTTGAACCTCAAAGCGAAGAAGACATCCAAAAGGTGAGCTGGATACCATGTAGAAAAGCTCAAACTTTAGTGGGATATGAGAATCTGGTAAAAGTGCTGAAAGCTTTTGAAGAACAATACCGGCAGTTCATTTCATGAAGGATGGGTCAATAGCCGTTTGCTAAGCTTCTTAGATAGTTTTCAATAAAAAAAGGCCTGCTAAAAAGCAGGCCTTTTTTACTAATTAGATGTTAAGAGAAATTCTTAATTCTGCAGCTTGAATGTAATAGGCAGGCTGTATTGAACGCGAACGGGATTACCACGTTGACGACCCGGTTCGAACTCAGCCTGTTTTACAACACGCAATGCTTCTTTATCACAGCCACCGCCAATTCCTCGAATAACTCTGGGATTTTCAACTTGTCCCTGCTCATTTACGATAAACTGGATAATAACTCTTCCTTCAATACCCGCTTTTCGAGCCATATCAGGATAATTAATCTTTTGTTGTAGTGCACCCAAACCGCCTTTTAGTTCAGGCATGTTCTCTACAGCAACAAAGAAGTCTTCCTCCTCTTCCTCTTGAGGTTCTTCCGGCTCGGGAAGAGGTTCGTCCATATTAATCTCGGCATCGATATTAATATCTTGATCCTCGATAATTTCATCATTTGGTACTTCAACAGGTACCTGTGGACGTGGAGGGGGTGGTGGCTTTTCTTCCTGTTTTGTTTGTGTTACCTCCTCCATTTCAACGACTTCCTGCTCTTGGGTAAGGTCAACATCCTGCTGTTCTGCTACGAACTGCACTTTCATTGCGGTAATGAAAATTAGTAGGACGACAACCATGCCCAGCTGCAAAAAGATTGTGTAGTAATTTCTAAGATCAGCCTGTGGCTTTTTTCTTTCAGAACCCATAATGCTTAAATCTCCGCGTTAAATTGAAATAAATTTATTAGGAATTGTAAGTAAACAAATTATTCTACTTAATCTCCACTTAAATAACAGGAAAAGAGGGCAAATTATTCCATTATTTTTTCAAATTGTGATTATTTACCAAAAAATGCCCTTATATTCTTCTGATCGACACATTATTTCTCAGTTTCTTCTGGCAATATTGTTTTTAAAAGCCAAATGGCTACGAGGCATCCCAGTACATCAAATAAAAAATCGACAGGATCCCCTTGCCGATTAACGGGCAGTACATGTTGTAAGACCTCAATTAGTAATCCAAAAGCGGTGCCGCTTACAAATATAATCCAGAGTTTTACTGCTTTTGATTTATGAATTTGGTAGTAAAGTCCAACCGATAACGACCAACTGCCAAAAAGTATGGCATGTCCTAATTTGTCGTATTCCCAAAGCTGGTTTTCGCCCATAGTGTCAGCGGGTAATAACGTTAACAACAGCATACCCAGTGTTAGTGTGATTACCCCAGCGGGTAATAAATAGCTGTGATTCGATAAGAAAGAATAAATAGTGGAAGAGATTTTCATATAAAATCGCGTGGTTCAGGTAAATCCTGATGATGTTTTAAATAATGTTCGAGTTTCTGTTTACCATTCAATAATCCATAGGCACAGCTAACTGTAGGCCGCTGGCCAAAAGCCAAATGAGCACTTATCTTCCCGGCTAACACATCACCGCTGCCGGCTCTGGAAAAGTACCGAGTGTTGTAGTTTGTTAGATAAGATTTGCCCTCTGGTGTTCCAACTATTCCGGGCATCCCCTTTGCAAGTATGGTAACGCCAACGGTTTGTGCATATTTTCGTACTGTTTGTAAACGGGAATCTTCTTGCAATCCAGTGTCGGATACCAAACGATGTAACTCTCCGGGATGTGGGGTTAAAACCCATTTTGATTGATCAGTTTTGGAAAAATTCTCAATCTCAACTTGTGCAAGACACCATAACCCATCAGCATCAATAACCGTGGGCTTGTTGTTTTGTGAGAGGATCTCATTAACAAAGCGAACAGTTGATTCTTCTCTGCCTAAACCGGGACCAAGTAGCAGGGCTCCTTCTTTTTCGGACAGTATTTTTAAGACACTGTTTGCGTGGTCGGCCTTGAAGTGGTAGTCATCACGATGTCCCACAGGTTTCTTAATAATAGATGGCAGTGCTTGTTCATAGACAGAAAGCACTCCCCGTGGACAAATTAGGATTATGGCTCCCAATCCTTCTGCCCAAGCACTTTTAGCTGCCATAATGGCGGCCCCCGTCAATCCCTCGGATCCAGCTATAATATAAAGTACGCCTGAATTATATTTGTGCTGACCGGGAGTAGGTGTTTTCATCTGAACCCAGCTCTCATCAAGCAGGTAGGTATTACAATCTTCTTTAAACTCGTTGGGGAATGGAAGCTCACAGTAACGGATTGAGCCGGCTTTTTTGGGGCCATCCTTGAGGTATAAACCCAATTTACGTCCTCCAAAGGTGAATGTGGTATCGGACTCAATTGCACATCCCATCGTTTTACCGGAATCAGCATGCAAGCCGGTTGGGATATCCATAGCGAAAATGGGCTGTTGTTGTCGGTTCGCCCACTCCACTGCTTGAGTATAATCGCCGCGGACATTGCTGGTCAACCCGGTACCGAGCATGCCATCAACGATAAAGTCGAATTCATCTGGTAGGGTGAATTGTTCCCAACTATCAAAAAATGTTAGCTTGTCGTCAGAATTGAACTTCTTGAGAAGCTTCAAGTTCTTTTGGGTATCGGGAGAAAGATCTTTTGATCCACTTAAAAACACGATAGTTGTTTCCACATTATGCTGAAGGAGGTATCGTGCTACCACAAGAGCATCACCGGCGTTATTTCCTTTCCCGCAGAGGTAGACACCGTGCGTTAATTCTTTTTCCTGAAGTAGTATCTTCGCGGCTGTAGATCCGGCAATCTCCATCAGTGTGAAACCGTCGATTCCCATTTCTTCAATGGTACGCCGGTCAATGTTTTGACTCAGTTCTGTATCAAACAGATAGTGAGAGTAGGGCGCGTCGAGGGTCTCTTTTACCATATAGTTGTAAATATGATTAGCTCAATGATTGTAAGCAGAACTCCGGCGATAGCTCCGCCAAATAATTCTGTCAATGAGTGAACACTAAGATGGTACCGTGCCCACATCATCAAAGGTAAAAGTAGTAAAAGGTGAATTAAGGATAAAATTAATGTGATAGTATGAAGTTCGGTATATCCCCAGAGAAAAATAACATAATAAATAGTACCTGCTACCGATACTGATGCCGAATGTATACTTACTTTCCATTTTAGGTTAAGAAGGAAGGAGATCGTTAAATTGGTTAAGAAAACAAGTGAAAGAATAAAAATAAAGAAATGGAGGGTAGGAGTGAGTTGATAAATGATTAAAGAGGCGATCGTTGCACTCAGAATAGAAAAGGCATACAGCAAGGTGCGCGTTTTTCGAAGTGGCAAATCCAGAGAATGGATGATACCACGCCGAAACATGAAAAGTGTGAGCAGAAATGGTAGTATGCTGTAGCAGATTACAGCGATACCGGTAACTTGTAATATTGCAAACAGTGGCTGGCCTAAAAGAATAGAGGCGCCCAGAAATACAGCCGGTGGCATCAATAATGGATTGCCGAGGTCAGAAATCAGACGTGCTATCCCTTCCTCGGCAAAGCGGTCAAAAACATTGAGTGTACTGTCTACGGGCGACTGCTCCATAGGTATTGTTTAGTAGGCGCGAGCGAAAAGAACTTTTTGTTTAGAAGGTTCGCCCGTTACCATACATTCCCCTTCTTCGCCATCTTCAAGCGGGATGCAGCGAATCGTAGCCTTTGTTTCGTCCTTAATTTTCTCTTCGGTTTCGGCTGTTCCATCCCAGTGAGCATAGATAAAGCCGCCTTCATTTTCGATCACATCTTTGAACTCGTCATATGAATCAACAGAGTGCGTATTTTCCTGAATGCGGTTTTGAGCCGACTCATAAAGATCATCCTGGATGGTGTCGAGCAGTTCATCAACTTTTTGGGCAATACCCTCGCGACTGACGATATTTTTGTCCAGTGTGTCGCGACGAGCCAGTTCGACATTGTTGTTTTCGATATCCCGCGGGCCAATCGTCAAGCGCAAGGGGATGCCCGCTGCTTCATGTTCGTTAAACTTCCAGCCGGGACTCATATTTTCTCGGTCATCCAGTTTTATGCGGATGTTAAGAGCGTCGAGCTCATCAATAATTTCCTGACAGTAATCGAGCACTTGTTCTTGTTGTTCATCACTTTTCCAGATAGGGACAATAACCACTTGGTTTGGCGCCAGTTTTGGAGGCAGTACAAGGCCCTGGTCGTCGGAGTGCGTCATGATCAATCCGCCAATGAGTCGGGTAGAAACGCCCCAGCTGGTGGCCCATACATATTCGTGTTCTCCTTCTGCACTTTGGAATTTTACATCAAATGCCTTGGCAAAATTTTGTCCTAAGAAGTGAGAAGTTCCCGCTTGCAATGCTTTGTTGTCCTGTAACAGTGTTTCAATACAATACGTATCTACCGCTCCGGCAAACCGTTCTGATTCTGTTTTAACTCCCGTTTTTACGGGCATAGCCATATATTCCTCGGCGAAGGTGCGATAGACCTCCAGCATCTGCCGGGTTTCTTCCACGGCTTCTTCTTTCGTGGAGTGTGCGGTATGGCCTTCTTGCCACAGAAATTCCATGGTACGAAGAAAAAGGCGCGTTCGCATTTCCCAACGAACCACATTGGCCCATTGATTAATTAAGATAGGGAGGTCGCGGTAGGATTGAATCCAGTCACGATAAGAATCCCAGATAATCGTTTCAGAAGTGGGACGAACAATCAATTCTTCTCCAAGTTTAGAATCGGGATCCACCTCTACACCATCATCGGTGCTTTGCAAACGACTGTGAGTAACAACCGCACATTCCTTGGCAAAGCCTTCGACGTGCTGGGCTTCTTTCGACAAAAATGATTTTGGAATAAAGAGCGGGAAGTATGCATTCTCATGACCGGTATCTTTAAACATCTGATCCAGCGAGTCCTGCATGTTTTCCCAGAGGGCATAGCCGTTGGGACGAATGACCATGCAGCCACGCACAGGAGAGTGGTCGGCCAGTTTACCTTCGCGAATTACATCTTGATACCATTGTGAAAAATCTTCGGTTCTTTTGGTAATTTTCTTTGCCATGAGAAATAACGGAATTCAGTGCTTAGAATGTATTTTGAATTTGTAAGCTGGAAAATAAGGCGAATTCGATGAGCCTCAAAAAAAGATGTCGGTTTTCCGTTGGACGGATTGAAAAAAGTTAGAGGCAGCACTTAATATTTAATAAGAATTGCTTTATATTTGGCAACTCTTGATTTGATCAGCATGCCGTGGTAGCTCAGTTGGTGAGAGCGTCGGATTCATAACCCGGAGGTCGGCGGTTCGAATCCGCCCCACGGTACAGCAAAAACCCGAAGTTGTAAAGACTTCGGGTTTTGTTATTTGTAAAGATAAAATCAGTTAGTTGAGATCAATTTTCTGCTCTTCTTACTCTCGTTGAACGGCATATAAATCTACTTGGATTTGTAGGGGTGTTTTATTTTTCCAGGCGCCCACATGCACGTGAGGAGCACGTGAATTGCCATTATTTCCTACTTTCGCGACGACTTCACCTGCCTCCACATGGTCCCCTTTTTCGACCATAATATTTTGAACATGTGCATATATCAGTTTAAGTCCATTTTCTTTTTCAAAAAAGATAAGTCCGGGTCTTTCGTTTCGGTCCATATTGCCCGGTTTATTAGTTGATCCAGGGTCATTTATACGTTTGACTTTAGCATCAAACGGAGCAAGAACCTCTCTTTTCCAGCTGAAGTAATCACTATTTTTCTCACCCTCATTTTTATAGATAATGGGTCTGCCATCTTCGGCAATGTTGGATACCACAAAATCGCGGGCAAGTTGATCCCCTAACCTTAGTTGCTTGCGATAAGTATGCTCTCTGGTGAATAATGATTCATCTTCTTTAGTTTTTATTACCGGGTGAATTAATACAGATTCGGTTAACGTGTCATTTTTGACTTCTAATCCTTTTTGGGCATTGGCTTTGTTTGTAAAAAGAGCGCTTATTAAAAAGAGTAAAAGGAGGGGTAAGAGACCGGTATATTTTTTATCCATTTTTATTATTTGCATAACAAAAAGAATATGTATTTCAGTTATGATGAGAAGAAGGGTACGAAGCTTATTGAGAAGTGTTTCAACCGACCTATTTGAAAAGAGATCGTTAGAAGAAGGGCTATTAGAATAATTATCTTTGATCAGGCAGGATAGGTACCAAAAAAATTAGCAGTTATCCTGTCACAGATAACTGCTAAATATCATCTACAGACGGCTATTACCCCATTTGCATTTATAATGTACTTCACATTGACTCCAGCATCAATAGCTATAAGTTGGTATTTTGTCTACGTAAAAGTACGTATTTGGTTCAATCTGCTGAAACCAACTTGTTTTGAATGGCATATCGAACTAAGTCGGCAATGTTGTTGAGCTCAAGTTTTTTCATCAGGTTCGCTCGGTGGGTATCAACGGTGCGAGGGCTGATATATAATTCTTCAGCAATTTGCTTGCTGGTCAGGCCATCAACAATAAGTTGTAAAATTTCTTGTTCTCGGTCTGTAATATTATAGTGGTCGTGGCTGCTGGGCTGATTACCCTTGCTTAGAAATGACTCCTTCATTAAATCAGAAATTGGGTCACTAAAAACCTGCTGACCCTTTATGATAGCCCGGATTCCATGCAGTAAATCCGCTTTTTCAGTATTTTTCAAAAGATATCCATTGATGTTGGCTTCAAGGGCATCCCGCAAAATGTTTTCATTAATGTGCATAGAGAGGATGAGAATTTTAGTTTCTTCTTCAAATTCCCGAATCTCCTTTGCCGTTTCAATTCCGCTCTTGTCGGGCATATCAATATCGAGAATACAGATATCGGGATGTGTTTCTTGGAATAGCTGGATACATTCATCTCCCGTTGAGGCTTCGCCTACAATTTCGATATCCTTAGATGAGGATAAATACGTACTGATGCCAAATCGTACGATTTCATGATCATCTGCTATAAGAACAGAGATTTTAGCCATGGGTAAGCTTTGTTTATACCATCACCAGTCAATGATATTAATTGTCTGATAGATCTATTTATAAACATAAAGTAATCAAAGCAGTTGAAATTCAGAAATGTCTGATGAAAGGGAAATAAGAATAAGCGATTGGTTGTCATATTACTTATTTTCAAAGCTTCTGAAAAACGATTTTAAATTCTTAGAAAGTAGTAACATTTATGAGCTGGAAAAGAACGCATCACTGTTCTGAATTAACATTAGAAAATACCGGCGAAGAGGTAGTGCTGAATGGCTGGGTAGCAACACGACGTGATTTGGGCGGTGTGATATTTATTGATTTGCGCGACCGCTATGGTATAACACAGATCGTGTTTTATGAAACTGATGATAAGCTTCATGAAAAGGCCGAAGAGCTTCGAACGGAATACGTGATCGGAATAAAAGGCGTTGTCGAAGAACGAGGTGAGGAAAATATTAATCCGGAATTAACGACCGGTGGCGTCGAAATCCGCGTTACTGACCTTGAGATTTATTCCAAGGCTGAGACAACCCCTTTCGAAATTAAAGACGGTATAAAAACAAGTGAGGAGCTTCGACTTAAGCATCGTTATCTTGACCTTCGACGTCCGGAGATCCAGGATAATTTGATTTTACGCTCTGATTTCTACCAGTCAACGCGTTCGTTCTTCTATGACAATGATTTTTTAGAAATCGAAACACCGGTATTGATGAAAAGTACCCCCGAGGGGGCACGTGACTATCTGGTACCCAGTCGCGTAAATCCGGGCCGGTTTTTTGCCTTACCGCAAAGTCCACAGACCTATAAGCAGCTGTTAATGGTATCTGGCTTTGATCGATATTTTCAAATTGTGAAGTGCTTCAGAGATGAAGATCTTCGTGCAGATCGCCAGCCCGAGTTCACACAGATAGATGTAGAAATGTCTTTTGTGGATGAGGAAGACGTGATGGAAACCACGGAAGGACTCATGAAAAAAATCATGAGTGATACGGTTGAGGAAGAAATTGAGACTTCATTCGAAAGAATGACGTACGATCAGGCAATAAAGACCTATGGTACGGATAAGCCGGACACACGGTTTGGCCTTGAGTTTGCAGATTTTTCTGATCTCGTTGCCAATTCTGAATTTAAGATATTTTCCAACACAGTTGATAAAGGAGGCGCGGTGCTTGGTATTACGGTCCCCGACCAGGGAGATATGGGTCGAGGTGCTATTGATCGGCTAACTGAGCGTGTGCAACAAGAGACCGGTGCAGCTGGATTGATCTATATCAAGCTGAATGAGGATGACGGAGTAAAATGTAGTGTAGGTAAGTTTCTGAAGGATGATACGGTTGAAGCGATGGTCGAAAGAGCCGAAGCTGATATGGGAGACTTGGTACTTATTCTTGCAGGGCCGTCGACTGAAGTTTATAGTCAGATGGGACAGCTCCGCATAATGATGGGTAAAGAACACAACCTGATTAATGAAGATGCTTACAACTTTTTGTGGGTCACCGATTTCCCGTTGGTGGAATACAGTAAAGAGGATCATCGATATCATGCATTGCATCATCCCTTTACGGCACCAAAACCCGAAGATCTGGATAAGCTCGATGAGGATCCTGAAGAAGTTCGTTCCCGAGCGTACGACTTGGTGCTTAACGGCTATGAGATTGGCGGTGGATCCATTCGTATTCACAATCGGGAACTGCAAACCCGCATGTTTGAGTTATTAGGAATTGATGAGGATGAGGCGCAAAAGCGTTTTGGGTTTTTGTTGGATGCTTTTAAATATGGAGCACCACCTCACGGGGGTATAGCTCTCGGTGTAGATCGTATTATAATGATCTTGACGGGAGGAACCAGTTTGCGTGATGTAATTGCGTTCCCAAAAAATCAGAAGGCGCAGAGCCTAATGGATAATAGTCCTGATTTTGTGGATGAGGATCAGTTAGACGATCTGCATATTGAGCTGAAAAAATATGCCAAGGAAGCAGCTCAGGAATAGGAATCAGAAAATTAAATTATTATAGATTTGAAAACATTAGGAGTTGACGGTTGTCGAGCGGGCTGGATTGCGATTAGTTTAGACGATGAAGACGCCGGGTATTGGCTGTTAGAATCAGATCAAGAGTTGAAAGAGTACTTTGAAAAATTTGACCGGATTTTTATAGATGTGCCGATTGGCTTAACGGAAGAGGAGTATGTGCGAGAATGTGATGATGAACTTCGGGATGTTTTAGGCCCGGGTTATCAAACCAGCGTATTTAATCCGCCCATTCGCCCGGCCTTGTATGCTCCGACTTATGCCGAGGCTTCGATGACCAGCTACGAAATTACGGGCAAAAAAATTTCCACTCAAGCCTGGAATATTACGCCGAATATCAAAACGGTAGATCAGTTTTTGCAAAACAATGAAGAGCTGCAGGGGAAGGTTTTTGAAAGTCATCCGGAGCTGTTGTTTCGTATTTTAAATGGCAACAACTCGATCCTGCAAAAGAAAGCTACCAAAAAGGGATTGCGTCATCGTTTGAAGCTGTTAAAAGATCGAAGCAAATATGCTGATGATTTTTTCCGTGATATTAAGGAAGAGTATCGTCGTAACCAGGTGGATGAAGATGATATTGTGGATGCTATGTCTCTGGCCTGGTTTGCTCTTCAATCAACGGAAAAAGAGATGAAAACTTTGCCTGAAGATCCTCCTACAGATTCTACGGGCTTGCCTATGGCCATTCACTACGTATAGTATTTTGGAGCTCAATAGAGGATAACGAGAACCTATTTTCCGTCTTTATCCTCAAGAATATTTTCGTATTTAACTCCTGCTTTATAAACACGATTGACTCCATTAAAAGCAGCTATACGATAGGCTTCGCTTAGGGTTGGGTAATTCATTACATGATTGATGAAGTATCGGATATCGCCTCCGTATGACAGAACCGATTGTCCCAAATGGATGAGGTTTGCAGCATCAGCTCCTAAAATATGTACACCAAGCAGTTTGAGGGAGTTCTTGTCGAAAACTAACTTGAGCATACCTTCGGAATTATTGCTCATATTTCCCTTGGCAATATTTTTGAAGTAGGCTCGTCCAACGGCAATATCCAAGCCCTTTTCCTCAGCATCCTGTTCCGTAATACCAATGTTTGAGATCTCCGGAATACCATAGATACCGAAGGGTATCTGGTCGGGTACTTCGAGGGTCGGGATACCGAACATATTGCAAGCAGCCAGTCTACCCTGTGAGAAAGAAGCCGAAGCCAATCGCGGAAAGCCGATTACATCGCCGGCGGCATAAATATTGTCTATATTTGTTTTAAAGGAATCATCAGTGACAATAAAATTTCTGTCATCGGTTTTAACACCCACGGCGTCTAAGTTGAGGCCATCGATATTTGATTTGCGTCCGCCCAAAAAGAGTACGTGTTCGGTTTCGATGACTTGCAGGCGTTTATCCTCTGATTTAGATCTGAATTTTACTTCGGTATAATTTCGAAGAGCACTGAAAGAAACATCTTCAACACTCACATTATTTTTAATTGTAATTCCTTTTTTACGAAACGAATCTCGGAGGTGCTCTTTAATTTCTTGGTCTAAAAAGGTGAGATAGTCTTTCTTGCTGTTTAATAGGGTAACACGTGTTCCCAAAGCGGCGAAGATAGTAGCATATTCTATAGCATTTACGCCAGATCCAATAACGACCAGCCGACGGGGAATATGAGTGATTTCAAGAATGGATTTATAGTCCAGCACTTTATCGTTATCAACCTCAAAATTTTGGGGCGGAATGGGACTACTCCCTGTACCAACTAAGATAAAGTCTGCTGTGTACGTTTCCGTAGATCCGATATGTGTTTCTACTTCTACCGTGTGCTTATCTTTTAGGCGACCAAAGCCACGAGCTACATCTACCTCATTTTTGATCAGGTCATTTTTGACTTTCTGATTTTCTTTTTCCAGGATTTCCTGCTTGTATTGCAGTAGGTCGCCCATCTGAAAGCGTTCGTAGGGCTTTTTACGTTCGTGGTCTCCAAATTGCTCATTGAAATCGAGGATATTTTTAGCGGCTTCGCGGAGGGCTTTGCTGGGTACGGTTCCCGTATTGATCCATGTCCCGCCCAAATATTTCTTATGGGCTTCAACAACTAAAACATCTTTGTCAAATTTGGAACTTTGCATGGCACCCGAGAAACCTGCGGGCCCTGTTCCGATAATAATGATATCGTAATCTCGACTCATAATGGAATTTAAAAACTAAAAGTGAAACTGAATTTATATCTATGAAAAATAGAACAAAATGAGGAAGAAATCTCCATTTCTTACGTTCGGCCAAATGACATTTGATGGAACGATTTGAAATCTATTTTTGATTGGTACTATGCATTAAAGGTGCTAAATTTAAGGTATTGCACCGTAATGAGATAACATTATTTCAATTTTTATTATTAATAACTATTTAAACCCAAAAACCTATTATTATGGCTTACGAACTACCTGATCTACCCTATGATTATGATGCCTTGGAACCACATATTGATGAACGCACGATGAAAATTCATCACGGCAAACATCATCAGGGATATACCAATAAAGTAAACGCTGCTTTAGAAGGTTCTGAATTTGCCAATCTGTCTATTGAGGAAGTTCTGCAGCGTATTACAGAAGTACCTGAAGATATTCGACAAGCCGTGATCAACAATGGTGGTGGATATGCGAACCACAAATTGTTCTGGACGATTCTTTCTCCCAATGGCGGCGGAGAACCTACCGGTGATATCGGTACTGCTATTGAGGAAGAGTTTGGCAGCTTTGAGGATTTCAAAGAGGAGTTTAATAATGCCGCAACCGGTCAGTTTGGTTCTGGCTGGGGATGGTTGTGCGTAAATAAAGATGGTAGCCTTGAAGTACTTTCAACGGCTAATCAAAATAGCCCGTATATGAATGGGTTGACACCAATTCTGGGTGTAGATGTATGGGAGCACGCATACTATCTGCATTATCAGAACGAGCGTGGTAAATATGTTAACAATTTCTGGAACTTGGTCAACTGGGATCAAGTGAATGAATATTACAACGACGCTCAATAAGGGGCTTAGGTTCTTAGAAGGTTGAAAGCACTCCGTGTAATGCGGAGTGCTTTTCTTCTTACATACTTCATATTTGAGCCTTATATTTGACAATACACATAAAGCCGAAATAAATAAATTTAGTTATGCAATTTGGACTTGGAGCAGGCCCTGACGTTTCATGGATGCGCGAAGAATTAACCGATCTGGGTATTGAGGAGTTGAAAACCGTTGACGATGTAGATCGTGCTATGGATGAATATAATGATGGCACGATGCTAATGGTGATTAATTCCGTTTGCGGATGTGCTGCAGGTAATGCACGTCCAGGCGTAAAAATAGCGCTTGATGAATCGGATATTCAACCTGATCACATGGTAACGGTTTTTGCCGGACAGGATAAAGAGGCTACAGAGCGAGCCCGGGAGTACTTTAGTGAGTATCCCCCTTCTTCTCCAGCTTTTGCTTATTTCAAAGATGGAGAAATTAAAGCAATGATACCACGCCATCGTATTGAGGGGCGTACCAAAGTAGAAATTGCTGATGACCTGAAGATGGTATTTAAAGCTTTTGACGGTGAGGAAGAAACTGAAGAGGCAGAAAGCTGAATCTTAAGGTCATATTATAGTTTTTAGCCGGTGGAGTTTATTTCCATCGGCTTTTTTATTTTTATAATGATTTAGTGTTATCCCTTCTTAGGATCTGTAATATTAAAAGATGGAAACATTAGCTGTGGAATTTCGTAGGGTATTTTCGTTGATGGTTGTATATTGGATTCTACTTAATTATTCATGATAGTGAGTCCTTAGATTGGATGATCAGAGAGATTGAGAAAATGAAAATCATTAGTATATGGGGCAACGGTTAACATATTGGACATTCCTGGGAGTTATTGGATTTGCAGCATTTTTTGTATTGCATTCTTTTATTGCCTTTAACGCCGGAGCACCTGTTGAGCAGAGCAAATCTACAATTGAGCATAGAACTGCTGAGCTTTCTCAGCGGCTTGGCTTTTCTTTAGACAGCCTGCAAGTTATGACCGAGCGAACTCAGCATCTGAATTATTATAAAGCGTTGAAGGACTCGGTTGGAGATAATCTTCCCTCTCCGGCAAAACTCAATAAAAATGGGCTGCATCTTTCTGGGTGGAAGGTTAGTATTGGCATAGCCCAAGGTAAAGATGATGGGTTTTCCCATGAGGCAAGTGATTTTATGAGTGAGCTGGGACGTCTTGATATCCGCTACGATCAAGAGGGAAACGTACGTCGGCTTTCAAAATATGCTGATAATCCTAATCCAACATTCGTTTCCGGTGATTCCTTGTTTTCAATAGCCAATCGGATTGTACAGGATATATTGGGATACAACCTCCAGAATTACCAGCTTGATTACGTTGATATTAGAGATACCCTGTTGACAACAGAACCCGGGGTTGGTCAGCATTCGATAGAATTATCGGATTCCCGTGTTGGAAATAATATGGTTTTCCAATGGGACAAAAAGAGTGATTTGTCAGGTCCCGAAAGCCTATCTCTTGAGGTTCGCCCCATTATTCGTGAAAGGAATACCCCCAATATGGCTAGTGTTCAGTATGGGGTTTCTATTGAAAAATTTAAGGCATTGGATGAATTTGAGCCCGAACAAATAGATCCCCCTCAAAGTATTAGTAATGCAGATCTTGCAACAAGGTTTGGGTCACTGGCAATTCTGGCTATTCTTATTGTTTTTCTGGGTATAAAGTATATAAACAAGGGACAGGTCGAGTGGCGTCGCGCATTATTTATTTTGATCAGTGTTACGTTAGGTGTGCTGGGATGGCGTGTATTCTACCTTATAAACACTATGAATGGGTTTTGGAATCAAACAAGCGAGGCTCTTTTTGTACTTAATAACTTAATATTTGCAGCCATCTTAGGGTTATATGCAGCATTGGCCTATATCGGGTGGGAAGCTATGGCACGTTCTGAAGATGAGGAGCAGTTACATTTATTAGATGCATTTTGGCAAAAACGTTTTTTCTTTCGAGAAACTGGAGAAGGACTCCTGCGCGGATATGCATTGGCCGGGGTCTTATTAGGTGTCCTTGGAGTTAGTCTATACTTATTAGGTACTCAGTATTATCAGGCCGACAGTTCAAATGGCTTTACTGAGGCAAGCATGCAACCCAAACTTCTAACTATCAATATGGCGGTATGGATTAATGCCTGGCTGATTTCGTTGGGACATGTGGGAGTTACAACGGGGTTTTTGCAATCTAAGATTAAAAATAATTGGCTCTATTACGGAGTTGGTATGTTACTTCTTGGGGTTCTTTTTTCGGGGTCTGGGATTTTATTCCAAATACTGGGTCCTAAGTGGTATGATCTGATTGTTTTTACGGCAATAGGTGCTGTTGCCATTTATACAATGCAGTGGTCTGGGCTCCTGTCTTTTGCTACAGGATGGTGGGTATTTATGTCGGTCTTACTGGTGATGCCGTATTGGGGATCCGCAAGTATGAATGTAGCTTATATCGCATGGACGCAATTCTTTATTCTGGGTCTACCCCTGGTTTATGGACTAATAGCATATAAGTACGGGAATTCTGTTTCGGAGATGGGCGGATATATTCCGGAATATCAGGAACGGATGGCGAATCACCTGCGTGTTGAAAAAGAGATTGAGATTGCCCGGGAAAGCCAGTTTAAGTTAATGCCACTACGTCCTCCTTCAGCAGAGGGAATAGACGTGTACGGTTTTTTTATGCCATCATTTGAGGTGGGCGGAGATTATTTTGATTACATTGTCAGTAGTAACGGTACGGCAGATAGTCAGGTCTTAAATATGACTATTGCGGATGTTTCCGGGAAAGCGATGAAGGCTGCTATGCATGCCGTTTTTACCAGCGGTTTATTACTTTCACGTCTGCATAAAGATACTCCGGATTCCATTCTGCGAGAAATTGCTCCCACACTGCACACCCGTACTGATCGCCAAACATTTATAACCTGTATAATTGCCCAATACCATCTTGAGAACCGAATACTGAAATTGGCAAATGCAGGACACTGTTTGCCTATTCTAAAACGGGAGGGAAATGCTGAATTTATCAATACCCCGGCTCCCAAATATCCCTTAGGATTGCAGGCGAATGTGGATTATCAGGCGTATGAGGTACAGTTACAAAAGGGGGATTTTCTCTTACTCTATTCTGATGGATTACCGGAGGCCGTAAATCCTCAGGGCGAACGCTTCGGTTTTGATAGTTTGATATCGCTTGTCGAGTCACTGGACACGGATAAACTTTCAAGCAATGAAGTATCGATGGATATTAAACGGAAAGTTCAGAAGTTTAGCGACTATCAATTGGTCGATGATACCACTATCATATGCCTCAAGATATAGGGGTTTGTAAATCAACGATTTAAACATTTTCTAATAAGAAAACCAATATTATATGGCACAAGACAATAATTTTTCTGGCATGGATATACCGCCACAACTCAAGAAGTTAGGCAGTAATATCCAATACATCATTTTGGGAGTTTTCGTTGTGGTGGTGGCCTTTTCCTCCTTTTTTACGGTGAATCCCGAAGAAGTGGGAGTTGTAACTCGATTTGGTGAATTTACTCGAACGGCTTATCCCGGCCTGAATTTTAAAGCACCTTTTATAGAGGAAGTTCGGTATGTACCTATTCAACGTCAGTTAAAGCATGAATTCGGATACCGAACAACGAGTGCTGGAGTACGATCAAATTATCAGAAAGAGGGATACAGGGATGAATCACTTATGCTTACCGGAGATCTCAATCTTGCGGATGTAGAATGGGTTGTTCAGTATCGTGTTTCGGATCCCTATAATTTTCTTTTTAAAATTCGTAATCCGGAGCAAACCTTACGCGATATCTCTGAATCTGCAATGCGCCAGATAGTGGGAGATCGAACGGTAAATGAGGTACTTACTGTGGGGCGTGCTGAAGTTGCCATGAAAGCGCAGGATTTGATCCAGAAAATCTGTGATGAATATGAATCGGGTATTCGTATTGAGCAAATTGTGCTACAGGATATCAATCCTCCCGACCCGGTAAAACCATCTTTTAACGCGGTTAATGAAGCTCAGCAACAAAAAGAAACACTCATTAATCAGGCGAAATCTGAGTATAACAAAGTAATTCCCCGTGCAAAGGGACGAGCTCAGGAAACGATTCAACGAGCAGAGGGATATGCGGTAAATCGCGTAAATCGTGCCGAGGGTGAAGCTTCACGCTTCAACCAGCTTTATCAAGAATATGTCAAAGCTCCGGAGGTTACGAAACGGCGTCTGTATCTTGAAACGCTGGAGGATATTCTCCCGAAACTGGGTAATAAAATCATAACCGACCAAAATGGGAATAGCGTTTTGCCGTTACTCCAGATGCAGATGGATGGCGTAAACGTGAATAAGGCAAATGCTAACTCAAATAGTCAGGGTAATTAGATATGAAGAATTGGAAAAGCATTTCGCTACTTGTTGTTTTAGGAGTATTATTTCTGATAGCATTTGATGGCTTTTATATCGTCGACGAAACCGAGCAGGTTGTCGTCACACAGTTTGGTGACCCTGTGGGTGATACGGTTACTGATCCGGGAATGAAATTTAAAATTCCGTTCATTCAGCGAGCTCACTACTTTGATGAGCGTTATCTGGAATGGGACGGTGATCGTAATCAGGTTCCAACAAAGGATAAAAAATTTATTTTTGTGGATACCTATGCCCGCTGGCAGATTACTGATCCTCTGCAGTTTTTTAAACGATTACGTGATGAGCGAGGTGCTCAATCTCGTCTTGATGATATCTTGGATGGAGAAACTCGGAATGCGGTAGCTTCTCATGATCTGGTAGAAGTAGTGCGGACGTCCAATCGTAACCCCAAATCGGATGCCACTATTACAGAGATTGTGGAAGATACTTTGGCTGATATTTCGGTCGGTCGCGATTCTATCCAAACAATGATTCAGCAGCTGGCCAACGAACGTGCATCTGATCTGGGTCTAAAGGTGCTCGACTTTCGCTTTAAACGGATAAACTATGTTGAGGATGTACGCCAAACGGTTTATGATCGAATGATCAGTGAGCGTAATCGTATCGCAGATAAATTCCGATCAGAAGGTGAGGGAGAAGCGGCTCGAATCAATGGTGAAAAAGAGCGCGAATTGCAGACCATAGAATCAGAGGCATTTCGCGAGGCGGAAGAGATCCGTGGTGAGGCTGATGCTCGAGCAACAGCTATTTATGCGGAAGCATATAATCAAACAAATGCAGCGCAAGAGCTTTACGACTTTACCCGGACGATGGAGTCGTACAACAAAGCACTTGATGATAAAACATCCCTTATTCTTTCAACAGAAAGTGATTTCTTTCGATTCTTGAATGATATACAAGAATAGAAGTAACATTCCTTACATTTAATAGATGAGCCTGCGGTTTAAACCGCAGGCTTTTTTATTCTCCGGAGAGGCATCTAACTTAGTTTCTCTTGACTCATGGTATCAACCATATTGCGGGTAAGCCTTTTGCTGCGTTCGGTATCAATTTGGGCTTTTAGTTTCATCAACATACTGTAAAGCCCCATATGGACTTTGGTACTATAGATAAAGTTTTTATCGCCTCGAGGCTCGTTTTGGATGGGTAGTTCGCGAGCATAGCGGTTTATTTCTTCCTTAAATTCCGGATTACCAAAATTGAATTCGTCTCCCATGTATGGTTTGGCAAAAGTATCTCCATACGCCTTGCAGAATTGGAAAAACTCTTCTTCAGCTTTGGGATTTTTGGGATTTTCTTTAATGATATCCAGCTTTAAATAAAGGTCCCGAATTTCTTCTTCGTTTTGCTTTAAATGCTTGGGCAATAGCTGCATGTAGTTGTGTGTAAACTCCTCAGAGAATTTTTTCACACACCCAAAATCAATTACGCCCAGTTTCCCATCATCGCGAAAGAAAAAGTTGCCCGGGTGCGTGTCGGCATGGATGAAATTTCGTTGCTCAACTTGGTTATGAAAGAAATCCCATAGCAATTGCCCAAAGTGATTCCGCTCTTCCTGGGAGGGGTTTGAGGCTAAAAATTCTTTCAAATGTTGACCCTCAATAAAGGACATTGTTAGCACTTTATCGGTAGATAGTTCTTGCACATATTTTGGGGTAACAATATCACCCTGAGAAAAACGCTTGTTAAAATATTTGAGATACTCTGCTTCCTGATGGTAATCCGTTTCTTCCATCAACGTAGCCTCAATTTCATCAAAATATTCATCAAAATTTCCGTTGCCGCTAACGATCCTCTTCATCAGTGTTTTTGCCATCGACATATCCGAGTGGATGGTATTTTTCACATTGGGATATTGAATCTTAACCGCAACTTTTTGTCCATTTTTAAGTCTGGCTTCGTGCACTTGTCCAATGGATGCGGCAGCGATGGCATCAGTATTAAAATCCGAAAATAGGTTTTCGGGATAATCCCCAAGCTCCTTTTTGATGATTGAGCGGGCTAAGGCTTTGTTGATGGGAGGAACGCTATACTGCGATTCGCTCATTACTTCAGCAAACTCTTCGGGTAACATTCCATCGTCCATGCTAAGGGATTGGGCAATCTTTAGTGCTGTGCCGCGGAGTTTTGTAAATTCGTTAAATACCTCTCGAGCATTCTGGGTATGAAATTGCTTGCCTTCTTGCTCGGATTCTTTTTTGCCGACTGACTTTTTGAGGTATCGCTTGGCATAATTTGTCCCAACTTTGAGTCCGGTTTTTGCAAATATTTTACCGCGCTCAAGTTTGGAGGATGGAAATTCATTACTCATAAATTTTCGTTTTCTATTTTTGAACAGAACTGTTTTACAATGGGAATATTATTGAGAAAAGCTTTTCTGTTGGCATTCAAAAACTTAACCAGATCAAAACTTTTATCGAGTACAGGATTATACATTAGTTCTTGAAATACGGCCGTAGCCTTATCGGTGAGCTCCATAGTAAGTTCCTTATTCTCGCTGGAATCATTCAACCAGAATCGGAGGAGTTCAAGATATTGTCTGCGCAGAAAAGTGTACGAATAGGAGTTCAATACCAGAGTAGAGGAGATTGCTATGTGATCGTCATTTTCGAGAAACTTTTTGATAAGCCGCTCGATTTCTTTTTCAAAATCCGTTTTGGTAAAACTGTTGAGAATATTGTCGGAGAGTGTTGCTTCTACAAAGGTTTCTTTTTCCTGGAGCATATCAAAAGTGGTAAACGCAAAATTGGATAGCTTTTCGCTTAGGGTATAAGAATCGAAGTCATCGATTTCGTCAATCATCATCTCATACCGGATGATCAGCGAGGCATAATAAAATTCAAGAATCGACTTTTTGTTGGGGAAATAGTTAAAAACTTCGGCTGGGGTAATATCTATCTTTTTGGCAATGTCTTTGATTAAGAACTGCCCATCACCCTGTATATATAGATCCGTGGCGATATCAGAAATGGCAAATTTGGTCTCAAATGTTTCGGGATTAAAGGTGTTCATGGTCAAATATATTTATGGATGACATCTGTTACTATGTCCCAGATTAAAAAATCCGGGTTACTCGTAATTTTTGATTGTTCGTTGAACAGTCACCTCTTGCTACATAAATAGAGTTATAGCTTTAATTAGTTTGCGGAGGGTTATTTTGCCTTCCAGTACTACAGCAATAATATGATTTGTGCTTGATCTCATGGACCGGTCTATAACGCGAATATCATCCGAAAAAATTCCAATATCATTAAAGTTTATTACCTTTATACGTATAAAGAACGTAGCGGCCGGTCGGTTTATGATTTATTGATCAAGCAAAAGAGGTTTTACAAAATGTTCACCTATTTGTGATGAAAATCCCGTTTCTTTAGGAAACCGATTAGGTTTTTTGGGCTGGTGATCTATATTATCCAGGATAGATATCAGTGACTCAAAACTCTTCTATTTACAGTCTCCTTTTCTATACTAATAAATTCAACAACATCTATGTGTATATAGGTTTCTTCGATTTATGAGAACAAATATTATTAATAGATAGTGAGGACGTAGTGTTATGCCCAATTAGGAGGGGGCAGAAATGAAAGGGATAACGTTTTAACTTTCTTGTGATTGATGCTCTTTTAGTATTTGCAGTGTTTGTTCTGCCTGCCACTGATGCCGGCGCTGATGTGCTTCAAGCAGGAGAAAGCATTCCGCCATCGTCATTGTGATTATTGAAAAAATGGGATGGGTAACTTTTGATTGGCCGAGGTGAACATTGTTTTGGTGAGCATCTTCAAGTTGCCCGATTAGACGATCTTGCAAATTTAAGTATTCATCGAGTAGTTCCATCCTATTATATTCCGAGGTGTCAACAGGTTTCATTGCGCTAATCGTTTTCAACTTCATTTTGTAAGGCGGCTCAAAAAATGAGATAATTTTCTGAGCTAACCAGCGGGGTGGAAAAGGGCTGTTGAGAGAAGCTGCTGTATCAGCATTTTTCGATATGGCTGAAGTAATATTATCAAAATATAGATCCCCGTAATTTATCAGGTGACTGTAACATTCTGCAATGCTCCACTGCTTTTCTGTAGGTGCTTTTAGAAAGAGTCTTTCGTCAACTGATAGGATAAAATCTTCGGCATTATCCTTGGTTCTCTGAAACTGTTGGATGAACCATTGATAGGTGTACTTTTCCATAATGGTTATTTTTCATTCGGGCTTTTTAAATTGATTATCCGCTCGTAAGATTGGTTGATCTGTTTGCGATTGATTTTTCCCTGATCTATGAGCTCGTGGATAATTTTATAGGCTTTAGGAACAATTTCAGGATCATAAATAGAGTTGTTAGCAAATACCAAGATATCCACGCCTGCATTAATAGCTTTGTTGATGGTAGTTTTAAGACCGTATTCTTGGCGAATAGCTCCCATCATGAGATCATCAGAAATGACTACTCCCTGGTAGTTTAATTGATTTCTCAGTAACCCGGTAATAGTAGGTTTGGAAAGGGTGGCGGGATAATCGGGGTCAATATTCCGATTAAAAATATGTGCGGTCATAATGGCATCTCCCAGATCTTTGGTAATAAGCTTGCGATAGGGGATTAACTCGCTCTTAGACCAAGTGTCGGTAACGTCGACTACGCCTAAATGAGAATCCTTTTTTGAGCTTCCGTGTCCGGGAAAATGCTTTAGTACCGACCAGACGCCATATTTATTGAGTGTTTTAATGTAGATTGAAGCATGTTTTGCCACTTTTTGGGGATTGGAAGAAAAGCTGCGCTCCAAGGTGCCAATCACAGGATTATCGGGGTTGGCATTAAGATCAACAACGGGAGCAAAATTCATGTTTATTCCAAGATTTTCTAATGACCGTCCTATTTTTTGCGCATAGAACCTGGTGCTGTCAACGTTATCTACTTTTCCAAGATATTCTGCCGACTTGATATCGGGAAACCCCATCGATGGTTTTAGACGGGCTACCTTGCCGCCTTCTTGGTCGATAGAAACAATAAGTGGGATGTCAGATAAACTCTTAAGATCCCTAATAAGCGTTTTTAATTGATTGGGTGACTGTATGTTGCGTTCCGATGATTTTGAAGGAACGTCATAGTCGAATAGGATAACACCCCCCAGGTGATACTTTTTTATATCACGCACAATATGATTGGTGTCAGATAGTGCTGTTCCCCGGAATCCTACTAAAAGCATCTGCCCGATTTTTTCATCCAGGGATATATTTTTTTCAGTTGATGAAGATTGACTGTAGGAAGTATTTATGATTAGCAGGGGGAGAAGAGTAATTAGTAATATACGAATCATACCAGTGATTTTATCTGATAGCATAGGTTTAGTGTGAGTAATAATAAGATAGAAGTTTAATAGTACTTTACTTTATTGAAAAAAGGAATGCGATACCCTTTCGATAAAGTGTATTAATCCTAGGAGAATATATTCTGGTTGGGGTATTAGTTTTTCTTAATCTTTGCAGGATAAGTACACAATAATTACGTTTAAAGCTATTTATAGCAACTCGTTATTTGAATAGAGTAATTCGGGGTGAAAACTTTGTAACAAATAGGTATCAGGTTACTCTTGTATTATGAACAAAAAGAAATAAATGAATGAGGTTTATTAACATTATTATACACGTAAATGCATTGAGTGTGCGTGTTAATTTTTAGGAAAAAAATTATGATCGAGAGTTTTAACAAGAAAGAGCTGGAAGAGAAAATTGACCAGTATGTAAATGGTCAGCTTTCCGCTCAGGAAGTTGATGAATTATGGGCTGAGCTAATTCAGGATGGTTATCACTTGGATTATCTCAAAAGTGTAGCGAATCTCAAAGCCGTCATTGAGCAGAAAAGAGAGGAGCAAAAAAGTACAGATAAGAAGCAGTACTGGTATTATGCAGCAGCTGCGGCAATTGCACTGCTTATTGCAGTAGTGGGTGTGATGAATATCTCCACCCAACAGCAATCTTCGGTGGAACCTGTATCAAGTATAGAGCTTGATTATTATCGTTCCGGTGATGGGGCCGTTTCTGCTACTTCTTCTGATAAAGAGGTGATACGGAATGCGATTAAGCTTGCGAATACCGGACGTGAAAATGAAGCGATATCATTGTTGCAGTCTGAGCTTGAGAATGCGACAGAACCGGCATGGGTCGCCGAACTAAGTCTTAATTTAGGTTCTCTTTACTACAATAATGGGAATTATGATAAGGCTATTGAGCATTACGAAGAAGTTGTAGCTCACCAAGACAGTGTCGATGTACTTATGTTAGAGAAGGCATATTGGTATATTGGTAATGCTTATTTCCATTTGGATCAACTGGTTGATGCCAGAACGAATATTGAAAAGGCATATGAGCTAAACGGAGCATATCGCCGAGTTGCTCAAAGTTACCTAAATGCATTATCCGATTGATCGGAAATCGCTGTACTGCTTAATATTAGGAACATGTACAAGGATAAGATAGTTATTCATCACTACTATCTATGGGTGAATGACCACTTCTTTTCTATCTTGAGAGAGTGCTTTTCCGTCTTTTTTTTAAAAACTATTACCTGTACGCAACCTGATTATTGTTTCGAAAAAATGATTCCTCGCTGGCTAAGATAGGAGAGTCCAACCATGAGCAAGAAATAGAATATAAATGTTCCGGCCATTGCCATGTTTTTATTTTGTTGGGGTTCAACAATTGGATCCGTATTCCCAATTAACATATAGGGTCCCCAGAAATGAGGATCCGCATTGTTGGTGTTCAAGAAGTGTTTTTTTGCAGCTCTCAACGCTTCAGCCTTTGATTTTCCTTTATTTAAGTTTGAGTAAAATTGAACAGCAAATTCGGAGGCAAGCATATCATTTACCGACCATAAATTGAGTATTAATGATTCGGCGCCGGCATATCGTAATGCCCGGCTGATACCCATTACCCCGGTCCCCTGAATGTATGATCCCGATCCCGATTCGCATGAATTAAGCATTACCATTTCATTGCTGAGATCAAGCTCAAATAATTCATAAGCAAAAAACCGATCGTCAAAAGTGCTGTCGCTGTCGGTCGTGGCTTTATTAAAATAGACAGTGGAAAACATCGGGTCACGTTCTGAGACTTCACTATGCGTGGCTAAATGGATAACTCGAGAGTGTGGAGCTGTTTGCTTAAAGGTGGATTTGGTTGATTGCTCATTGGTGTAGGTTTCAACCCGCGAAAGATTAGTAAGGTTTTCTGCAATTTTGATGACCTCGGATTGAGCATAAGGTAACGGTACCAATGATTGGTTGGAGTAATTGTCAAAATTGGATACCCCGTATCCAACGTAATTCATCTTCTCCTTAGAAGTCGATGAGGGGGGATTAGGAGTTTTGAACTCTTCGAGGGTAGTTAAGTATTGCGTCTTGAACTTTTCTATGGCATACGTGGCTTCCCCGTAGCTATAGCTTTTAGCAGGTTTCTTTAAGGGCAGTATATCTAATGGAAGCTGATAGAAATAGCTGTCGGGAACAAGCGTGATTTTATTAACGTAATCGGGAATTTCTTTTAGTTCGAGCAATTGGGAAATCGTATAAAGAGAGTCGAGATTTGTCTCGTGTGTTGCAATCTGTTGAGCAGCAGTGCTAAACAGATTTCTCATATTTTCATCCAGTTTAATCGTCTTAAGATCAATATCAGTACGAGATATTTTTGCGATGTAGTATGTATCTTTTAGTTCAGTTATATGCAGCAAGAGCTCCCGGGCTGACAGTTTGTTTTGAATTTGGCGAATGGAGGTAGGGTCCAGGTCGATATTCTTACTCAGCTTGCGATCATATTTTCGCTTTTTGGTATTTAACTGATTGATTTGCTGCCGGATCCCAAACTTCTCGTCCTCAGGTGCAGTTAGAAGTTTTTTGCGAACGACATCAAGCTGATTTGTGATCTGCTTATATTCTGTTAATTCCGATTCGTTTAGCAAGCTCGACTTAACCAATGGATTTTGATAGAGTGAGGCATCATTAATGGTTTTGAGCTGATCCAATTTTTCAATGGCCTTGCCGGGTTGACCCGTATCCATATAAATAGATGTTGCCAGTTCAAAGGCATCGAGATATTCATCCTCTACATGCCAAAACCCGGATTTAAGATCGGCACTGCTTTGGGCTCGTACAACAATTTGATTTAAGGTAGGTTTGAGAATATCAATTGCTTTGTTTTTTTGGCCAGTCTTATAGAGATATTCAGCCTCAACCTTTTTTGCTTTAACAATTTGATTAAAATCAAGTTGGTTTAGATCAAAGGATTTGAATTTCTCAATTAGGGCTTGGGCTTGAGTTATGTTTTTTTTCTTTAAATAAATTTGTGCCTTGTTGATAAGTGCATCAATATAGCTTATTCCTTTTTCCTGGTTTGTCAATGAGATTATTTCATTGTGCTTTTTTAACGATTGGGCATATTTTTTTTGTTCCTCAAAAGTTAAAGCTATCTCATTTAACAGTTTTAAATACTGGCGCTTATTATTTTCTGAATTTAGTACAGACGTGGCTTTTAAATAAAATGAATGTGCTTTTTGAAAATTACTTTTGAATTTTCTGTAAAATGATCCATAAAGAGTATATATAGTTCCTAGATCATTATTTTTGTTTTGCTTCGTCGCTAATTTTTCCGCCTTACTTAAATAATTAATAGCTTCATCTGGATTATTTGATTCTCTATAATAAACAAATAGATTTCTTAAAATATTTAGTTGGTGATCATAATTATTTTTATTCTCGGCAATAGAAAGAGCTTTGAATTGAAAATCTAAATAGTTGTTATACTTGCCCAGCTTATGGTAAGCAAGAGCTATATTATTATATAAGGAGGAGCGTGATATATTTATTTCATTTTTTTCTATCTCCGATAATATGTCACTATATATTTGTTCAGCTGCTTTAATTTTTCCTATGCTATAAAGATAAACTCCTTGCAGTTGTTTGATCCTGATTCGTTCCTGCTCCTTCGTCAGATAGGTTGCCAAAGGTAAGGTTTGTTGACGTACAATCTTAAGGCTTCGGTCATAATACCCCAGTCGATACATGGAATACTCTAAATACTTAAAAAGTCTGAGCCTAAGGTTGGAATTAGGGAACCACTTATCTACAATTATTTGATCAAATAGTTTAGCTGTTTGGTTATAATTGTACTGTAGATATAAAAGTCTTAGATAACTGGCGAGATAAAGAGATGTAAGAAGAGTTTGCTCTGAGCCAATTTTTGAACTCCAATTACTGGATAAAGTATTTATATAAGTATCACTAAGTTGATTATGAGTTCGGTATAATAAGAAAAGGTGGGGAAGGTTAAACGACTTATTAATTAGAACTTCATCAGAGATATTCTCCCCATTTAAAAGTGCTTGGAATAATGCTTGATAGTCGATAGCATTATTTTGTTCGCCGATATTAAATTTTGATATAAATTTCTGATAAATTTTCTTTTTGTCACTCTCTGTTACTAATAATAAGTCGACCAGTAATTTTTTAGATCCAGTTTTTAAAACTATCTTTTCAAGCTGATCAGCATATTTGGACTCTATATCCTGGAATAAATATAGTGCCTCGTTGTTGTAATTATTCTCTCTGATTTTTTTCTCTACTGTCTTCCGGACTTTGGGATGGTCTGTAGTAAGTATTGTTAAGGCCCAAATATTTTCCTCAACATTATGGTGCTTTTCAATATTATTAATATAGTAATTGGCCTGCGATTTTGATTGCTCGACCAAGTTACTGTCAGTAGCTGCAACGTTTAATTGCAAAAGGCCAATTAACAATGTTAGGAACATATCACCAAGTTTGGGCTGATATTTTTACTTAGGGATAGTTGAAGCTATTATATTTTGGTCGTAAATCCATAATTAATTAATGATATTAATACATAACTATTCAGGTCGATCAACGATAGGGTCCATGCCGGCTTCGGTCCCAAAGTCAGGGCTGTTAACTTCGGCAGGCTGCTC
>CAJXMJ010000001.1 GCA_913056455.1 uncultured Fodinibius sp. | reverse complement strand
CCGTGACACCCGGCAGCGCCGATGGTACTTCCCATACCGGGAGGAAGCGTAGGTCCCCGCCCGCTCTTTTTTTTATTGGTATAAAAGGTGATCCATTTGTGGGTCACCTTTTTTATTTTAATGTATAAAACCTACCAATAAGAGGGCTTATACGTTTTTACCAAGGGATATTATTCGGTATATTACTTACAAGGACATTTTCTTTCTAAGGGTACAGGTGTTATAAACTTTCTCAAATTTGTAAATAGTTATGGATTTTTCTGAATTTATCAGTCAATACAAAAATAAGTTGCATAGTCTCTTTAATGTTCAGAGAGATATTGATGAATTAAGTTTAAGTCGTGGTTTGCCTGATGAAATTTTTAATGAAGTGATGGATTGCAAACCATTGAGTGTATTTATTCCGGAAGAGTACGGTGGACGTGGAGCTGAAACACATGAAGCACTGTCAATGTTGGAAGCCAGTTCATATGAATCACTTCCGCTTTCATTAATGATGGGTATTAACGGGGCACTTTTTTTGCAACCGGTAGCTAACTATGGGCGGGAAGAAGTTAAACAGTCCATATTTGATAGATTTTTGTACCACAACAATATGGGTGGGTTAATGATAACAGAGCCGGATTTTGGTTCTGATGCATTACATATGCAGACCTCTTTTAAAAAGATCAAATCTGATGAAGGTAATAGGTTCCAAGTTAGTGGAACCAAGCATTGGGCAGGTTTAACAGGAGCTGCGGATTTTTGGTTAATAACAGCTCGTAAAGAAGGTGGTAACGGTGATTTGGGGCGTGACATCGGTTTCTTTATCCATGATAGTAAACGCGGAGGCATTGAAGTAGAAGAATACTATAAAAACTTAGGATTGTACATGTTGCCGTATGGTAGAAACAAGATCGATATTACGGTACCAGAGGAGTATAAATTACAGCCTAAGTCTATAGGTATTAAGATGATGCTGGATGTACTGCACCGTAGTCGATTGCAATTTCCAGGGATGGGTATTGGTTTTTTGAAGCGATTGATGGATGAAGCTATTACCCACTGCAAAGAACGCTATGTTGGAGGACAAAGTTTATTTAATTATGACCAAGTGAAGAAAAGGCTGAATAGGCTACAATCTTCATTTACCGTTTGTTCTGCAATGTGTGCTTTTACCAGTGAAAATGTTCCGCTTACCAAAGATGTGTCAAATATGGATCTTACAGCAAATGCTATTAAGACCTATACTACGGATTTAATGCAACAAGCAGCTCAGTCTTTATTGCAGTTGACTGGAGCCAAGGGGTATCGATTGGATCATATTGCTGGACGTGCCCTTATTGACAGTCGACCGTTTCAGATATTTGAAGGGTCCAATGATATACTGTATCAGCAAATTTCTGAATCAGTATTGAAAAATATGCGCAAGTTGAAACTTAAAAATCTCCATAAGTTTTTGAGTGAATTTAAGCTTACAAAACGTGCTTCGGATTATTTTTCTGATCTGTTGGACTTTAAAATTGACCATACCTTGGCCCAGGATCGGCTTGTTGAATTGGGAAAAATCTTAAGCCGAGTAATTTCCCTTGAGTTTACCTTACGTTTAGGGGATAAAGGCTTTAATAAAGATCTGATCAATAATGCTATTGCAGTCCTCAAAACTGATGTGGAAAGAATGGTGGCGTCTTTTGCCAATGAGAAAGCTCCCAGTGTTGTTGAGGATTATGAAGAGTCAAGCTCTTGGTTAGAGTCTATTTTACCCCAGCATGCTCACAGCTAATAAGTATTCTGCCAACCTAACATAAAAAATTATGGAGAAGGTGGTAGTTTTAACCGGTGCCGGCATGAGTGCTGATAGCGGTTTGAAAACCTTCCGGGATTCTGATGGCCTTTGGGAAGGTCATGACATTCAAGAAGTAGCTACACCACAGGCATGGGAACGAGATAAAGAACTTGTTTTGGAGTTTTATAATCAACGTAGAAAGCAGTTACATGCTGTAGATCCCAATGCAGGACATCAGGCTTTGGCTGAGTTAGAAGAGCAATATGATGTGACTATTATTACCCAAAATGTAGACGACTTGCATGAACGTGCCGGCTCATCGGATGTAGTCCATTTACACGGTGAACTATCGAAGGTTCGCAGCGAAGAGGACCCAACGCTGATATATGATATTGGTGGTAATACCATTGAAGTAGGAGATACAGCCGAGGATGGAGCACAGTTAAGACCACATGTCGTTTGGTTTGGTGAACCGGTACCCAACATGCAAAAAGCTGCAAACATTGTTCCTGAGGCTGACATATTAGTTGTAATAGGTACTTCCCTTGTCGTTTACCCCGCAGCTGGACTGGTAGACTTAGTGGAGCAAAATATTCCGAAATATATTATTGATCCAGCCACTCCGGAACTTCGAACGTTTAAAGGATGGGAACATGTTCAAGAGCGTGCAGCTGAAGGAACTCCGAAAGTCGTTCAAAATTTGTTAAAAAATTAGAAAAATAATTTTTGAGATAACGCATTTTTATGAGTGAGCACAAAGCAAGTAAAGAAGAGAAGGAAGTCTTAGAGAATTATTTATTGCAATTTCTAAACTTGGAAAAACGATATCCCTTACTACCCGGTATTGAAAATGAAGAAGCGATGGCCGGATTGATGGGATTAGAGAAAGAGGAGCTAAAAGAGCTGCGCGATCGTTTTTCTTCAAATGCCAAAGAGGCTGCAATTGAATTATTGGAAGATGGGGAAGTGGCTGAATGGATTGAAGATCTTCCTTTTGAACAGGGAGATACCATCGTTGCTATTGGAGACTCCCTTACCGATGATTTGCAAAGCTGGTTTAATATCTTCCAACATGTTTTGGAAATTGGGCTTGAGGATGCAGATTTAACTTTTGTGAATAGTGGAGTTTCTTATAACACTTCTACTGATGCACTGAAGCGGTTAAATCGTGATGTATTAGATCACGATCCGGACTGGGTTATTGTGGCTTTAGGAACTTTTGATGCGCAGCGCCTACACGTATCGCCGGATCGCACGTTAGTCTCCCTGGCTGATTTCTGGGAAAATCTGAATACGATTGAAACAGTTGTCAGTGAGGTGACGGATAATCCGCTAATCTGGCTTACGCCTCCACCGGTTATTACCGAAATGCAGCAGCAGATGCGGCTTTTCCATTTTGACTTGTTCGAGGAAGACCTGAGCCAGTATCGGGAAATACTGACTGGTAAAAAAGGATATATCGTTGATCCTCTTGGAGAACGAATGAAGGATAAGGATGACAGTGTAGAAGATCAGGAGGAGGAAGAACCTGGTCCCGCAGCATGGAATTATTTGAGTGATGGATTGCACCCATCACTTTCGGGACATTCTAATACCGTTAAAGAGCTTATCCGTTATTTAGCACTGGCCAAAGAACCAGAAGAAGGAGCCCAATTTGATACTCCTGAGGATTATAATGGGGAAGCTGAAGATTAGCTAAAGATTGATCTTCAGGTTGACAAGATTCAGTGAGGGTTCGTAACTGGTGCTTAATTGCTTGCCGGATAGATGTTTTTGCTCAATAAATCCGGGACTTATCATTCCAACCTGTATTGATTGCCCAGCATTGCTATAGGTTATAAGACCTTCAACGTTTTGTTGTGGAGGAGAAATATTAGTAGCCTGTAAGTTCGCAGGTCTCTCAGCAAGCATAAAAGTATCGATTAATCCAAAACCCATACCCAGCCAGGCACCGGCACCTGCTCCATATTGCAATCCCTGTCCAATTTCTTCTTGCAAGATTAAAGTGACTGATGTCCCAACCACCATGCCGCCAACAGCACCATAAATGGTATCGAGTAATACAAGGATCGATCGGTTTGTACCGTCATTAAAGGTGCCGGAAATATAAAACTGTTCTCCCTTGTCAATTTGGGACATATCATAAGCACCTAATCCAATACCGTAGAGTGTTCCTGCTCCAAGTCCCACTTCAACAGGTCTATAGTCATTAGAATTTTGAAGCGCCATGGTTGCTCCACCGAGCAAAACTCCGTTCATAGCCCCGTTTAGGGTGCTACTACCTAATAGTTTTATGGATTGTGCTTTTGTTTTGTTTTGAGTTAGTGTAATACCAAAAATAACGATGAGTAATAGTGCAAAATATTTTTTCACGACCCTTGATTGCTGTATCATTAAAATTACAGAGTTAATGTAGAAAATATAGCCTAAGAATCCCATCCGATATTATTCAGGATCTTCAAGTGCTACCGGAAGAATTTTTCCATTATAAAATGTAGATCCTTCTATGGCAAAATTGGCAATATAGTTCCCCATTTCATTTGCAGTTAACGGAGCTTCTATGCTGGGAAAAGCTTCTTCGAGCATTTCTGTTTGTACTGCACCAAGGCAGAGGGCATTAGCCTTAATGTTTTTATCTGATAATTCCACCGAGAGACATTCTGTTAAGATGCTTAATGCTCCCTTTGAGACGCTGTAGGCAGCAAGCCCCGGGAATTTAGCACTACCTTGAAATCCTCCCATACTGCTGATGTTCACAATATGAGCACTGTCGTTAAATAAGGAAAGCATCTTTTTTGTTATATGAACAGCACTGATCAGATTACTTTCGAGTTGTGCTCGCCAATCATCCAGCGTAAGTTCCTCAAACGATTTATTAATTAAGGATCCTGCGTTATTAATTAGAATATCAACGCTTTTAAAATCTTTTTTCAGTAGTGTTACTAGCCTATCAACTTCATTTTCTTTGGTGAGATCAGTAGGAATAGCATAAATATCTGGATAAGAATTGGCCAGTTCTTTCAATGGTTTCTCTGACCGGGCAACGGCAGCAACATGATATCCTTCTTCGGCCAGTTCTTTACAAGTTTCATAACCTATTCCGCGACTGGCACCAGTAATAACAGCAACTTTCGACATAATAATAGTTTAATTTTTTATGAATGTACAAATCCCAATTAGACCTTACAACGTAGATTATCATTTAAAAGTTTTGACTTCATTGCGTTGTTAAAGTGGCCTAATTTATTCATATTTATAGCCGAAAATTATACGTATTTATTCCTGAAATAAAGTTTAAATTTTAGTCACAATTTGGTAGTTATGGCTGATTCCAGTGATCGTCCCTTAGTGCCGGTTAACATTCGCGATTTATCTCCTTATGTGGCAGGTAAAACCATTACAGAAGTCGAAGAAGAATATCAGCCACCGCAAATATCCAAGCTGGCATCTAACGAGAATAGGTTGGGATGCAGCCCAAATGTAAAGCATGAAGTTGTGAAGGCTATGCAGGAAATTCAGGATTATCCGGACCCGATTTCCAGGCAACTTCGCGAAGTATTGGCTGAACAGAATAATGTACAGCCGGAAAATATTATGATTGCTGCAGGTTCTGAAAGCGTAATCGCAAATATCTGCCGTACATTTTTCCTGAATCATGAAGAAGCTATTACTGCCGACGCTACATTCGTCGGTTTTTTTGTTCAGGCAAATATTCGCGGAATATCTATTAATAAAGTACCTGTGACCGACGACTATCGCTTTGATCTCGAAGCAATGGCAGATCGCATCGGTGATCGGACAAAAATGGTTTACATCGCCAATCCCAACAATCCCACAGGCACCTATATTACTGATTCAGAGTTTGAGCGCTTTATGCGCAAGGTTCCGAGTGATGTTTTGGTGGTTATGGATGAAGCTTATTATGAATATGCAAAAGAGGTAGCAGATTATCCTCATTCACTAGATTATGATTACGAAAATGTGATTACTCTTCGCACCTTTTCTAAAGCCTATGGGCTGGCGGGATTTCGTATTGGTTATGCGATTGCATCCGAGAAAATCATCAGTGAGATGATGAAAACCAAGCTGACCTTTGAACCTACGACGCCGGCACAGGCAGCAGCTCTGGCAGCACTTGGAGATCAGCAGTTCCTAAAAAAGACGAAAGATGTAGTTGAAGAAGGAAAAAACAGGCTTTACCAGTTTTTTGAAAAACATAACGTGAATTATGTTCCGTCGATCTCTAATTCAGTGATGATGATTTTTCCTGGTGAACAGGAGGCTATCGATTTTACCCAGGCTATGTTGGAGGAGGGCGTTATTTTACGGCGAATTAACGCCTTCGGATTGCCGAACTGTGTACGGATTACGATCGGACGTAAAAAGGAGATGAAGCATTTTGAGCACAGTTTTGAAAAAGTGATGAACGTATAGGAATTATTGTAATAACCTGATTAAAAATTTAACAGTTATGCCCACTAAAGAAGAGCAACAGAACGAAATGCCCGAAGTAATATCGTCGATCGACTGGAATTGGTTAGCAAAGTTGATGTTGACCTCTCGAGCTATGGATGATAAAGAGGAAAATGAGCTTGTCCCAAATAAAGATGTGTTGTATCAGTTTTCGGCCCGGGGACATGAATTGGGACAGATTTTATTGGGATCACAGCTTACGCATAAGCACGATGCAGCCAGCGCTTACTACCGATCGCGCCCGTTGATGCTTTCTCTGGGATTGAGTCTGGAAGATGCCATGGCAGCGCCCATGGCGAAGTCGGGCGGATACAGTGACGGCCGAGATATTGGAGTTGTTTGCAATAAACCCGGTATCGACGGACCTACCGTATTGCCTATGGCCGGTGATGTTGGATCACAGTATACGCCGGCAGTTGGCTGGGCTCAGGGTATTCAGTATCGCCAAGACCAGCTGGATGAAGAAGAATATGAGCGTGCAATTTCTGTTGTCTTAGGCGGAGAGGGTTCCGTTGCAACTAATGGGTTTTGGTCAGCCTTGACCATTGCTACAACACAGGATTTGCCCATGTTATTCTATATTGAGGACAATGGATATGGGATCTCGGTTCCGGGTGAATTTCAAACGCCGGGTGGCAATATTGCAAAGAACCTGTACTCTTTTAAAAATATCAGAATTTTTGACGGTGATGGAACGGATCCGGTGGAAGCGGCTGATCTCATTAGCCAATCGGTAAATTATGTGCGGGATAGAAAAGGGCCGGCCTTGATTCATCTTACCATGCCACGTTTGAATGGTCACTCATATCAGGATAACCAGGCATATAAACCCCAGGATTTGATTGAAGAGGAACAACAGAATGATCCGCTGGATCATGTAAAAACGTTTTTGGTTCCAGATCGGCTTTCTGATGAAGACTGGACCGAGCTTGATAAACAGGCTGATAAAGATATTGAAGAAGCCGCTGAAGCGGCCTTGGCTCGTCCCGAGCCTAACCCCGCGAAAACCGAACGCTATGCTTTTTCAGAAGTAGATGAAGATGGAAGTTTGGATACTCAACTCATTGGTGGACTGGCGCCCTCTGACCATACGTTTCCAAAAAGTTCTGAATCTCCCAAAGCCGGTAAGCAGCGCATCAACATTGTAGAGGCTATTCGAAAGACGTTGGATTACGAGCTTGAGACGAATTCCAAGCTGATAGTTTTTGGTGAAGATGTGGGAGCAAAAGGAGGGGTTCATGCTGTGACGATGGGACTCCAGACCAAGCACGGCGAATCGCGAGTTTTTGATACGAGCCTTTCCGAAGAGGGAATCATTGGTCGTTCAGTGGGATTAGCTTATCAGGGATTGATGCCCGTAGCTGAAATTCAGTTTCGAAAATACGCTGATCCGGCAACCGAACAGCTAAACAATTGTGGTACCATCCGCTGGCGTACAGCCAATCAATTTGCAGCACCTATTGTGGTGCGTATGCCAGGTGGTTTTGCAAAATGTGGTGATCCATGGCACAGTCTCAGCAACGAGGTCTTTTTTGCTCACGCAGTTGGATGGGAGATTGTAATGCCCAGCAATGCTCAGGATGCCGTAGGACTCTTGCGATCCGCGATGCGTAGCAATAATCCGACTATCTTTTTTGAACACCGTAATTTATTGGATGCCAAGTATGCCCGTAAACCCTATCCGGGAAATGAATTCGTAGTACCAATTGGCAAAGCGCATAAACTGCAGGAAGGGGACGATTTAACAGTGGTAACTTGGGGAGCTATGTGTGAACAGGTAGAAACAGCTGTAAATAACATGGATGTTTCTGCTGATATTCTGGATCTTCGCTCGATTATGCCGTGGGATAAAGAAGCAGTATTACAATCAGTCCAGAAGACCAATCGCTGTTTGATTGTTCATGAGGATACAAAAACCGCTGGCTTTGGATCTGAAATTAGTGCTGTCTTGTCGCAAGAGGCATTCAAGTACCTGGATGCTCCTATTGAACGGCTTACTATGCCTGATATTCCTGTTCCATACAATGTTGAATTGATGGATGCAGTGTTGCCAACATCCGAAAAAATTATTGATAAAATAGAAGCGCTGGTAGCTTTTTAGTATAAGAGTTTAAAAAAGAGATTAGAATAACTTCTTTTAAAATCTATTACTGATTGATATCATGCGTTTGTTTGCTGGATGATATTATCGCTAAATCAATTTGTTGGATTGGGAATATAACAAGCTCATTAACATTGGCTTATCTACTTTTGCTGGATTATTTATAAAAACGGTGGGATCGTAAATTTTTATGAAGCTTAGCACTAAATTAATAAGCAGTTTTACGATTGTAGTCCTTGTTGTGGGAGCGATTGGATTAACGGCATCTTATTTTAATGATGCGGTTAAAGATCAGGTAACATTCGAAAGCGATAAGGCTATCAAAGAGGTTACCTTAGCCGGTGAGATGAGTATTCAGCTTTTTAAAAGCTTGACGAGAACCCAATATTTATTGGAGGACAGCTATCGCGAAACGCTCTCGATGGACTATAGCAGGAGTAATAGGAGTAAAGAAGTTCAGATTGCAAAGATTAATAAATCGCTCGGTGAGTTTGAGAAAAGTCTGGAAGAATTGAAAAGGCTGGTAAAGTCTGATCAGGATAATTTTTTTGAACCCTCTACAGACTCTTCAAAAGTACTAAGCCTGTTAAAGAACTTAGAAAAGAAGTATCAAAATTATTCCTCACTTCTGATCCAATTTCAGAATATTAGTACTGAAAATTACCAAGATCGCAAAGAGTTTTTTACGGTAACAATAGAGCCCTACTTTCGATCAAACTTATTGCCAGAAATAGATCGATTGCGAAATCATATCCAAGAAACCCACCGAAAACAAATTGCTGGACTTAATAGCCAGCTCGACAGGGTCGGCTATATATTAGTCATTGCTACCGGTATAGCCTTGGTTGTGGCCATTGTTCTTGCCCTATTTATTTATCGATCGATTGCAAACCCGATTTCAAAGATTGCAGCTGCAGCCCAAAGTGTGGGACAAGGAAATCTGCAAAACCGTATTAATTATAATTCGAATGACGAATTGGGACAGTTGAGTTCTACTTTTGACCGGATGGCAGAAAATCTGAGTAAAATAACGGTTTCGCGCGATTACGTGGATAGTATTATAGAAGCTATGGCTGACCTGTTGGTAGTTACTGATCGAGATTTTAAGATTATCCGGATTAATTCAGCGGTGTCGGATATCCTTGGATTTACCGAGGAGGAGTTATTAGAAGAATCGATTGATACGTTGTTCAATGAGATGCCCAAAAATATTTTCACAAAGCAAAATACAGATAGCAACAGAACGTATACCGGTGAGTTAATAGGAGTAGATAAAAACATTATTCCGGTTAGTATTTCCCGGGGCAAAATTAATGGCAAAGACGAAGCAGCAGAGGGATATGTTTTTGTTGCCAGTGATATTAGTGCTGAAAAGGAGGCACAAAAAAAGATCAAACAGTCGTTAAAAGATAAAGAAGTGCTTTTGGCAGAGGTCCACGACCGTGTAAAAAATAATTTAGCCGTAATTACGGGCATGTTACAAATGCAGATTTGGGAAGCTGAAAATGACCTTGTCGTTTCTGCTCTCCAGGAGAGTAGACTTCGTGTTCAGAGTATAGCCCTTGTTCATGAAAAGCTATATCAGTCAGATAGTCTTTCCGTCATTGAATTTGATAAGTATGCCCGGGATCTGATAGAAACGATTCACAGCACATATTCCAGCACAAAATCGGATGTAGAAATAACGACTGATCTTGATAAGATTGTATTGAATATTAATCAGGCTATTCCCTGCTCATTGTTAATTAACGAACTGGTGGTAAACTCATTGAAACATGCATTTGACGAGGGACAGCAGGGAAAAATTGAAGTTTTATTAAAAGCGGTCGATAAACAAGTAAATTTAACGGTAAAGGATAATGGGAGAGGGTTCTCTGGAGAAGAGAATATAGAATCTTTAGGAGTTACTTTAATTAAGACATTGGCTAAACAGTTGGAAGGAACTGTTTCTTTCAAAAATGAAGATAGTGCAAAAATTTCTGTATTATTTGAAGCAGAAAAAGTTGTGAATACTTAGTTTCGAATACTTTTAGGATGGATGGTGAGCGAGAGGGTGTATATAACCTTACATTCCTCTTGCACAAAATTAGATAGATTGCTTTAGGTGTTTTTATGGGATCCGCGAAGAAATATACCCTTAGTGTATTTTTTAATTTACTGATCATATTGATATTTGTGTTGCCTGGCGAAGCCCAGCGATACAATTTCAAATCTTATTCTGTAAATAATGGTCTTCCACATTCGCAGGTACATGGTCTGTTCCAAACTCATGATGGTTACTTGTGGGCCGGTACCTATGGCGGTGGACTGGCTAAATTTGACGGCGAAAAATTTACAACGTATACCACAGAAGATGGTCTCAAAGATAACAGCGTTGAAATTATCTTTGAGGATAGCCAGGAAAATCTATGGGTTACTACCTATCAGAGTGGTATAGCGAAGATGGAAGACAATAAGTTTGTTTATCCTTTTAAGAACAGCGCATTAGATACTGCTGATGTTTTTGCTGTCGATGAGATGAACAATGGTGAGCTGTGGATAGGTACCTTTGATGCGGGAATATTTATTTACGATGGTTCAGAACTTGATCGCATAACTACCGAAGATGGATTAATACATAATGCTATCTGGGATTTTTGGGAAGCTGACAATGGTGATATCTGGATTGCTACAAGCGGTGGGATTTCGATATTAAAGAATAATCAGCTCAAAGAGGGCAAGGAGTTCCAGAACTTTACTGCTGAGGATGGTCTTAGTGGAAGTGAGATTTATCGTGTTGTTCCCGATTCTGAAGGCAAGTTGTGGTTTGCAACCAGTAATGGGGTAACGGTGTGGGATGGGACTTCGTTTTCAACTATCACGGAGTTAGCCGGCAAAGAGCTTGATTATATTTATGATATCATTTCTGCCTCTGATGGTAGTATGTGGATTGGAACGTATTCTAAAGGAGTATTTGTATATTCGGATAACACAGCTAAACATATTACCAAAAACAATGGGTTAAGCAGCAACTATATTTATGATCTCTATGAGGATGAAGATGGAAATGTCTGGGTAGCTACTGATGAGGACGGTATCAGTCGGTATGAGGGAGAAGCATTTACGTTTTACGGGACAGAGTCAGGAGTTGTATCACCGCGAATATATAGTTTACATGAAGATCGTGAGGACAATATTTGGGTGGGCACATCCGAAGGGGTATATAATTTTGAAGGTGGGAATTTTAAATCGAGAGGGTTTCCGAAGAGATATGACAGCTCAAAAGAAGTATGGGATATTACTGAGTTACCGGGTGGTGACCTATTGTTTCTAATGCCGGATAATGCAATTTATAGATACGATGGCCGAGACTTCACCAATTATTCTGAGGCTCATAACTTTGATTTATGGTTTACTTATGATCTTCATATTAGTCCGGACAGTTCGCTGTGGATTGGTACAGAAGTAGGCTTGTTCCATCAAAAAGGTGATGAGTTAGCGAATTACTCGAGTAGTGACGGGCTTCCTTCTAATATTGTTTATCAGATTTATCAGCATAAAGGATATTTCTGGCTTGCTACGTATAATGGTATTAGTCGGTATGATGGTTCAACTTTTAAAAACTATACTACTACAGATGGTATAAATCACCGGTATATCAATTTTATCACTTCAGATGAAAAAGGGAATTTGTGGTTAGGTACCGGAGGAGGAGTTAGCCTCTTGAACTTAGATGAAAATGGGAATGTTGTATCGATTGATAGTTTTGGGAAAGAAATAGGGATGGAATCTTTGACGACACAAGCGTTATGGTTTGACGAGTCAGGTTCGCTTTGGCAAGGTACCAATGGTGGTATTTACCGTTTGGATGTCCCCGGCTATTGGGAGACGGGGAATATGGAGCTGATGCACTATCGTCTAACTGATAGTGGTAATGGCATTGAAACGAATCAAGGAGCTGTATTACCTATTGGTGATAATCGGGTACTTTTTGGGACGATGGAGGGAATTTTAGAACTGAGACCGAATAAAATTGGAGAGCAAACAAAAGATCTGAATCTTCATATAACAAATGTCCAACGCAACTCGCAGGATATAGATTGGACCCAGTACGAGGATTCCCTATCATATAAACTTGGCAGGCCTTTATTTCCTGAAGTTACCTTTCCATATGGTCAGCATACCTACTCGATCAGTTATAACGCTCCGTTTTTTGGCAACACATCCAGCGAAAAGTTTCGATATAAACTGGAAGGTTTTGATGACAATTGGTCTGGTCCGACGAATTCACAAACTGCAATATTTACTAATCTGGATCCCGGAGACTATAATTTTATTGTACAAGTTAAGACTCAAGACTCTGAGTGGTCCGAAAATGAAGCACAATACCAATTTGCAGTAGCCCATCCATTTTGGCAGACGTATTGGTTTTATGGATTAGTTGCGTTGTCCACTATTGGTTTAATATATGGATATATAAGAGTAAGAGTCGGCATGTTGGAGAAACAAAGTCTCCAGGAGCTTGTGGATGAACAAACTGAGGATTTGCAGGAGGCTTTGGCCGAAAAAGAAGTACTCATCAAAGAAATACATCATCGGGTAAAAAATAATCTGGCGGTTATATCAGGATTGCTTGAATTGCAAAGGGGCTATGCAGAGGATGAATTTGTCAATCGAGTTCTTTCAGAAAGTCAGCGCCGGGTGCAATCGATCTCAATGATCCATGAGAAACTATATCAAAACGAGCGGCTTGCTGAAATAGACTTCGAAAAATATATTCGTGAGCTTATAGATATTATAGCCTATTCATTTAATTATACGGATAAGGAAATTGAGGTCGATATTGAAATCGATGATTTTAAGCTGGGTGTTAGCCAAGGCATTCCATGCGGCTTAATGCTTAATGAACTCGTTAGCAATTCCTATGAACATGCTTTTACAGATCAACAAAAGGGTAAAATAAAGATTTCCGCGAAACACACGCAGAGCGGAAAGATAGAGCTTATTGTAGAAGATAATGGAAAAGGATTACCTGAAGATTTTTCTATTGGGCAGAATGGCTCATTGGGTCTGACACTTATAGATACATTGAGTGGTCAGCTGCAAGGAGAATATGTTCTGGAGAATATTGAGAATGGAATGCAATTCGTTCTTGAATTTGAAATGGAGGAGCCTGAAGAAAAGGTACCTGTATAAGTAATATCCCTTACTTTGACAGATACATTTGTCGATCTGACTCCGATAATTTTTCGATAGCATATCGTAGCATTGTTCTCGGCATAAGGTCAACATGCTCATCGAGAAAACGTTTTAAAGTTTGTTCACTTCGTTTCCCAATTTCTCGAAGCATCCAGCCCACTGCTTTATGGATGAGATCGTGTTCATCCTTAAGTAGGAGATTAGCTATAGCCAAGGTATCCTCAAAGTCATCATTTTTGATAAAGTAGAAAGTACTCAAGATGGCGATGCGTTTTTCCCATAAATTGTCGGACTTAGCAAGCTTATATAATATAGAACGTTTTTTATCTGAGAGGTGTGGACCTACGATATGTTGTGCAGAAGTATCTACCAGATCCCAATTATTGATGTATTCGGTATTATTCAGGTAGCGGTCAAATATTTCTTTTTGCTCTTCTTTCTCTGCTCTTTGATATTTGTTTATGAGCATGATTAATGCACAAAGTCGCTCTTCGTGGAAGTCGGAATGAAGAAGCAGCTCAGTTTCCTTAAGAGATAGTTGGTTGAACTCTCGAGCGATCTTGCGCACTTTGGGAACCCGGATCCCCAAAAACTGGTCTCCCTCACTGTATTCTCCGGGACCCGTTTTAAAAAAACGGGCAGAGCTTTCTGCCACTTCAGGATCTGCTATTTCTCTGAGGGCATCCTGAACATCTCTGTGGTCCATTTTCCCAAAAAGTTTTAGGAGCTTTTAAACTCTTCGATAAAGTTTTTGGTAAAATCAGAGAGCACTAACCGTCCGCTTATTTCTGCTCGTTCTTCCAGAAGTTCATCCCAATTCTCTGTCCCTTTCCAAAGTACTTTTTTTAATTCTTTCATCGCATCGGGACTGTAATCTGAGAGCTGTTTAGCCAATGCGTTTACCTTTTCATCCAGATCAAAGTGATTCTCGCAGACCTTTGAAAATAATCCATTGTTACGAGCCCATTCGGCTGAATTCCAGCTTGAGGCGTCAACTGATAGTGTACTAAATGCCGAAGTACCCACTTTGCGTTCTACGGCGGGACCTACTACAAAAGGACCAATACCTAAAGCGAGTTCACTGAGCTTAATAGCTGCAGATTCGTGTGCTATGGTGTAATCTCCTGAGGATGCAATACCTACGCCGCCGCCAACGGTTTTGCCTTGCACGCGGACGATAATAAGCTTTGGGCACTGACGCATGGCGTTGAGCACCAACGCAAATCCCATGAAGAAATATTTACCTTCCTCGTAACTGTCAATATTGATAAGTTCATCAAATGAAGCCCCGGCACAGAAGGCACCATCACCTCGACTTTTTAAAACAAGTACATGAGCTTCGGGGTGACTACCCATCTTGGTAATTGTTTCAGCTAAATCCCGAAGCATTTGTCCCGGCAGGGAATTCCCCTTGGGATGATAAAATTCAATAGTTCCTACGTTGTTTTCAATATTGGTTGTTATTTCTCCGTTTTCAGACATTTTTGATAAGTTGGTCGTTTTTAAATTCTAAGTATTGTCTAGAATTCCTATAAGTATGATCGTTTAGCATTTAGTCTTACAGAATTAATTCATTTCTTTTTCTAAGCAGATTTCATTCACCCTCTTCAAAAATATCCATATCCAAGACCTCACGGCGTTTAATGAGAGTCAGAATTGTATATTCAGCTACTAATTCATCATCCTGATTCATTACCTCTACATCCCAGTAAATAATACCAAATGGAAACTTGTCCTTGGCTTTTTTCTGACGAACTTTTTTACTTTTCACGATCAGTTTAGCCTGTATGGTATCACCAGGAGCAACGGGAGCAACAAACCGAAGGTTTTCCAATCCATAGTTGAGAATAACCGGTCCTTCATCGGGATGAACGAACAACCCGGCCGCTCGAGAAAGTACAAAATAGCCATGAGCTACAACTTCACCGAAAAGGGAACGCTCAGCCGCTTCCGGGTCGGTATGGGCATAAAATTCATCTCCCGATAGATCAGCAAACCGTTCGATATCTTCCTCCGTGACGGTGTGAGTGTCGGTGGTCCGGGCTTCGCCCACTTCCAAATCTTCGAAATACTGTTGAAAGGGATGAATGTCTGCCTCTTCAGTATCAGCGCCTTTGATATATTGATTTGTAATGTTGGTCAGTGTTGTCGGTGAACCTTGCAATGCCACACGTTGCATGTTGTGGATAATAGCGCGTGCTCCTCCAAGTTCTTCTCCGCCGCCGGCATGCCCCGGACCACCGTGTACCATGTGCGGCATCGGGGAACCGTGTCCTGTTGACTCTTTGGCGCAATCTCTGTTCACCACCATAAAACGTCCGTGATAAGGAGCACAACCCAGCGTGATTTCACGAGCAATATCATCATCCGCTGTAAACAGTGAGCCCACGAGTGAACCATCAGCTTTGTTGGCCAATGCAATAGCTTCGTCGTTAGATTGATAAGGCATGACTGTGGTCATAGGACCAAAAGCTTCAACCTTATGTACCTCATCGATTTCCAAAGGCTTGTGGCATAGTAGCACTTTTGGACCAGTAAAAGCGCCATCATGTTGTCCATTTCCATTACTGTAAACAGATTCTGTTGTTTCTAATAGTGAGGAAACCTGTTCCTCAAAACGCTTAGCTTGTGTGGCACTGGCCAGCGGACCCATCTTTGTTTCTTTTTTAGCGGGATTACCAATTGAGGTTTCATCCAGTCGATTTTTTAATGCATCAACTATATTTTGAACTTGTTCTTTTGGGACTAACGTCCGGCGGATAGCGGTACACTTTTGTCCCGTTTTTACCGTCATTTCATCGGCAACTTCATCTACAAACAAATCGAACTCTTCCATGTCGGGGGTGACGTCAGCCCCTAAAATCGAGCAGTTTAGCGAATCGGCTTCCAGGTTAAAACGCACGTTGTTGGCCACGATGTTGGGATGTGCTTTTAGTTTCTGTCCCGTCTGGGCTGAGCCGGTAAAGGAAACGGAATCTTGACTATTGAGGTGATCCAGCAGATCGCCCGGCACATTGGCAGCAATAAACTGGATGGCGCCTTGGGGAAGAAGATCTGATTCCAGCATATCTTTAAAAACCTTGTAAGCTAAGTACGAACCTGTAGGAGAAGGTTTTATGATAGCCGGCATCCCGGAAATAATACAGGGAGCAAGTTTTTCCAGCATTCCCCAAACCGGAAAATTAAATGCGTTGATATGGACCGCTACTCCGTGACGAGGAACGCAGATATGCTGACCAACAAATGTACCTTCGCGCGAAAGCCGCTCGTGATTGCCTTCTACGTGATAGGGAAGATCGGAAAGTTCAATTCGTGATTTACTGGACAAAGTAAACATACTGCCGATACCACCTTCGATATCGATCCAGGAATCCTGTCTCGTAGCACCGGTATGCGTTGATAATTCGTAATATTCCTCCTTTCGATCCAACAGATATTGTGCCAGAAATTTAATTTTGAAGGCTCTTTCGTGGATGGACATCGATCGGAGTTTTGGACCTGCTTTTTGTCGGGCGTATTCGCACATTCCCTTGTAATCGAGATCTGCTTCAACTAATTGGGCAACAGAATCTCCCGTTACAGCACTGATAAGATCTGTTTCCTTTCCATCCTCAATCCATTGACCTTTGGAGTAGCTTTGTACTTTCATTTTCTTTCTCGCCTTTTGTTAAAATTGTCATCTCGACCAGCGGGAGATCTTTGTGTTATTTATAAAACAAGTATTTCTCGCTACACTCGAAATGACGAAAAATTAAATATGAGTTTTAGGATTCTGAATTCTTAGCCTTTCCCCATGTTTCGTACTTTTTTGACTGGCTCGGTCGATCTTTCGGTTCCTTCCGCAGTGGTTCGCATTCTTTCAGCGAATCATGAAGCTGTGCGGGGAGTTGTTGATATAATTCGGTCCCTTTTGTTTTCCATTTGATCATCTCGTCGGAAACATCTTTGACAATTTTTGCAGGATTCCCAACTACAAGCTTTCGCTTTGGTATTTCCATCCCTTCCTTTAAAAACGACATGGCTCCGACAATGCATTCAGCTCCCAACTCTACATTATCCATGACTACGGAATTCATTCCAACAAGACAGTTTTGGCCTATATGTCCGCCGTGAATAATAGCTCCGTGTCCTATATGGGCACTTTCTTCGAGCACCACGGTTACACCAGGGAACATGTGTATGGTACAATTTTCCTGCACGTTGCAACCGTCCTTAATCACAATTTTTCCCCAGTCACCGCGGATTGCTGCTCCGGGAGCTATATAGACATCTTTGCCGATAATTACATTACCCGTTACAGCAGCCTGTGGGTGAACATAGGCACTTTCATCTACAACCGGTTTTAAACCTTCGAACTCGTATATTGCCATAATAAAAACCTCTATTTACCACTGAGACACTAAGATTACAAAGAAAAGATAATCATACTTAGCTTGCTAAGTGTCTTAGTGGTTATGAAGAACTACGCTTTTTCTAAAATAACAGCCATGCCTTGTCCGACGCCTACGCAGAGCGTGCAAAGTGCATATTGTTTATCCTGTTCATTTAATTCAATAGATGCTGTTTGTAACAAGCGAGCCCCGGACATGCCTAACGGATGTCCCAGTGCGATAGCTCCCCCATGCGGATTTACGCGCGCATCATCATCGTCGATCCCCAGCTCACGGAGAACAGCTAAGCTTTGAGCCGCAAAAGCTTCATTGAGTTCAATAATTCCCATGTCATCCATTGACAAGCTGGTTCTCTTTAAGACTTTCTTTGAGGCATCGACGGGGCCCATGCCCATGATACGCGGCTCCACTCCAACAACGGCTGAAGCGACAATGCGAGCCATTGGCTCAAGGCCAAAATCCTTAATGGCTGAATCACCGGCTATTAACATTGCGCATGAACCGTCATTAATTCCACTGGCATTTCCGGGAGTTACGGTTCCTCCATCCCGAAAAACAGCCGGCAATTTACTAAGAACTTCGACCGTAGTTTCCGGACGGATAAATTCATCTTCGTCAAAAATTTCAGGGTCACTTTTTTTCTGTGGGATTTCTACAGGCATAATCTCTTTGGCCATGCGTCCGCTTTTGGTAGCTTTGGCTGCTTTCTGTTGCGACCAAGCTGCAAATTTATCCTGATCCTCGCGGCTTATATCAAATTTCTCTACAATATTTTCAGCTGTTTGCCCCATTGCTTCACTGCCGTACTGCTCATCCATTTTAGGATTTACAAAACGCCACCCAAAAGTAGTATCATGCATTTCAGTGGCTCCGGAGTAAGGTGCTTCCCCTTTACCCAATACCATCGGCCCACGTGTCATATGCTCCATACCACCGGTGATAAATAAGTCACCTTCGCCCACTTTGATCGATTTATAGGCCATCACGGCACTGCTCATGCCCGAAGCACAGAGCCGATTAACGGTTTCTCCTGGTACTGAAGTTGGGAGACCCGCCAGCAGTGCTGCCATGCGAGCCACATTACGGTTGTCTTCGCCTGCCTGGTTAGCACATCCAAAGACCACGTCTTCGAGGCGCTCAGGATCGATGTTTGAATTTCGGTTCATCAATTCTTCAATTGTCAATGCTGCCAAATCATCGGCTCGGATGGGAGAGAGGGCTCCGCGATATTTGCCGATGGGAGTTCGAATGGCATCAATAATATAAGCTTCAGACATAAGTTAGTAGTGAGTTGTATGTTTTGAATAGCAATGGGCCAGAATTCATTCTGATCCTCTCATTATTCAAAACTAAGTTCTAATTATTTTCCTTAAAATGATATTCTTGGGTTCTGAAAACGGTTCCACGAAATAGTGCAATTTGTTCTTCATCCTGATTGGTAATGCTGATGTTATAGACGCCAATACGTCGGCCAATACTAAGTTCTTCGGTTTCTGCAAACAACGTATCACCCGAAATAACCTTTTTCATAAACGAGATGTTATTTTCCATTGCTACGGCCACTCGTCCATAACTGTTTGATGCAAAGGCCAAGGCACTATCAGCCACCGAAAAAGCAATTCCACCATGGGAAACATTGAAGCCGTTAACCATTTCATTCCGGACCGTTATTTCCAGCTTTGCATAGCCCGGTTTAATATCGAGGACTTCTATGCCCAGCCATTGGCTAAAAGCATCGTCCGCCATCATTTTATCGACTACTTTTTCAGCCAACTGCTGTTTATCCATGAGAACGCAGAATTCTAACTTCTAATTTCAATAAAATGTTTCTCCATTGCGTACTCTCCGCTTCAACAATGGATTTGGTCTGTATCTATCTTCCCGATATTCAGTTTGTAATCTTGTAATACGATCAAGCACTTCCTGTAATCCTATCTCATCGGCCCATTTTAGTAATCCTTTGGGATAGTTGACTCCTTTGGTCATGGCCAAGTCCACATCTTCGACCGTAGCCACGTTCATAAATACCGCATCGGCCGCTTCATTGATAAGCATTGCTACAATGCGATCAACAATTTTTTGTCCTAAGTCCTCATTTTTGGTTGGTTCAGGATTGTCAGCATCATCGCCATATTCATAGAAACCCTTTCCGGACTTTTTCCCGAGCCATCCTGCTTCGACGAGTCTTTTCTGTGTAAAAGAGGGCTTAAATCGCGGATCATAGAAAAATTCCTTGAACACCGTTTCAGTCACTTTATAATTAACATCGTGACCAATGAAATCCATCAGCTCAAACGGTCCCATCCGGAAACCACCGATTTCCTTCATAGCCCAGTCAATGGTGGGAATATCTGCAACGCCTTCTTCGTATTGACGAATGGCCTCACTGTAAAACGGTCGAGCTACGCGATTGACGATAAAGCCGGGCGTATCTTTGGCCAAGACTGTGGTTTTGTCCCAGTTGTCAATTTGCTGTCGTGCGGATTGGGTGATTTCCTCAGAAGTAGCAATGCCCGGTACAATTTCTACCAGGGGCATAATGGGAGCGGGATTGAAAAAATGAATTCCCAGGAAACGGTTAGGTTTCTTAAGTGCGGAGGAGATAGAAGCGATTGAAAGGGAGGAGGTATTGGTAGCCAAAATACAATCATGCGAAACAATGCCCTCCAGTCGTTGAAAAACATCCTGTTTGATATCGAGATCTTCGACAACAGCTTCAATTACAAGGCTGCATTCTCCAAAATTTGTTAAATCTTCTTCAAAGTGGATCCGATCCATGATGGCATCCACCTCTTCTTGGCTCATGCGTTTTTTTTCGACCTGTCGTTGCAGGATTTTTCGGAGGGCATGTTTAGCTTTACCAAGTTGGTCGGGGTAGGCATCATATAAATACACTTTGTGATTGTTTTGGGAGGCAATCTGGGCGATGCCTTGTCCCATAGTGCCTGCGCCCGCTACGCCAATAATCTCATCATCCATTTTTATAATAATTATTTCAAATTATTGCACTCTGAAAATAATGATTTCAATTCCAAAACCAACTCAAGTTCGTTGGTCAGAGAACAGCATTATCTCCCCTTAAAATCAGGCTTCCGCTTTTCCAGAAACGCCTGTACTCCTTCGTTATAGTCATCAGTTTTGCCAGCCTCGGTTTGTAGGTCAGCCTCCAGTTCAAGATGCTCATCCAAGTTATTGGATAGGGATTGGTTAATAGCTTGTTTATAAAGAGCAAAACCTTTAGTAGGCATCTGAGCCAACTTTTGACAAATGGATTGGGCCTCATCCATCAGTTGATCTGCTTCTACTGCTTTATAGATAAGTCCTATTTCTTCAGCATTTGCAGGGGATATTTTTTCGTCCAGCAAGTACATGGCATTGGCTCGTTGCAGGCCAACTAACCGTGGAAGGAAAAAGGTCCCCCCACTGTCAGGAATAAGTCCTATTTTGCTGAATGACTGAACAAAAACGGATTCTTTTGAGGCCAATACCAGGTCGCAAGCCAGGGCGATATTAGCACCGGCACCGGCGGCCGTTCCGTTTACGGCACAGACGACCGGTTTATCGAGTTCCCGAATGGCATTGATGATAGGATTGTAGCTTTTTCGGACAGTTTCTCCGAGCTCATAATCATCACCTTTATCAACAACTTCGGGCAGATCCTGTCCAGCAGAAAATGCTTTTCCCTTACCCGTTAATAACACACACCGTATATCTTCATTTCTCGTGGCGTCGGCAAGTTCTTGTTGCAACTCTTTGGCCATCGGTTCAATAAAGCTGTTGAGCTTCTGAGGGCGATCAAGTGTAAGCGTTAAAATATTGTCTTCAACAGAAGTAGAAATATATTGACTCATATAGCTAAATACGTTTAAGCCACAGATAGAGACAGATTCTAAATGATGAATTGTTTTTTAATCTGGTAATCAGTGGCTATTCTAAATACACTTAAAATGTTCAAAGGGTTCGTCACAGTCGTGACAGTAGTATTGTGATTTACACGCCGTGGAACCAAATTCGCTCTGCAATTCGGTGTTAGTAGAATCGCAATAGGGACAAGATATTGTTCGGCTTGATCCCTTTAGCGTTTTCAGGAAGTCGTCGTCTTTTTCCGTTTTACCGGGTGGAGCAATACCGTAGTCTTTCAGCTTCTTCTTGGCATCATCCGACATCCAATCTGTTGTCCACGTTTCAGAAAAATCCTTTTTTACCTCGAAATTTTGTATCCCGTTAATTTTAAGGGTTTTCTCAATGTCCTTCTCAATTGCTTTCATTGCAGGGCATCCGGAATAGGTGGGAGTAATACGGACTATCACTTTTCCATCTTTGACTGTAACCTCCCGAGCTATTCCAAGATCGATAATTGAAAGGACTGGAATCTCCGGGTCTTTAACTTCGGACAGAAGGTCCCAAATTTCATTTTTGTTATATGTGGTTGCTGTAGCCATAACATTTTACTAACGGTATTAAGTTATGGTTTATTAGCTTTATACCTCCAATAGCTAATAACCAATAATGATAAACTACTCCCAGTCTGCATCGGGGTACGAACGGCGCAGGTGCTGCATTTCAGCCAGTAGATGTCCCAGGTGTTCGGTATGTAATCCTTGTCGACTGCCTTCTACCATAAACTGATTCCAGTCGGGTACATCCAGCGTGGCTTCCTCAAGGGTATCAGTTACTAAATCTTTCCAGTCGGATTTGAAGCTTGCGGTATCGGCAGCCAGATTTTTTTCCTGTAAAAACTCATCAACCTCATCTTGATAAAATAATTCGCCAACATAGGTCCACATGTCGTTAAAAGCATCTTGGATGCGGCTGTGACTTTCTTCGGTACCGTCGCCGAGTCGTAGTATCCATTCCCGGCTGTGACGCAGGTGATACTTTACTTCCTTAAAATGTTTTTCAACCATACCTCGGATTTGTTCATCCTCAATATCCGATAATAACTGGTATAAATAGTAGCTGTACGAGGAGAACAAAAACTGTCGGGCAATGGTAAATCCGAAATCGCCTTTTGGAAGTTCAACCAGCTTCAAGTTCTTATATTCAGGGTCATTGCGGAAATAAACTAAATCGTCACGATGGCGACCTTCCCCTTCAATTTCAACAGCGTATTCGTACAGGTTAGCTGCGTGGCCGATATAATCCAATGCAATATTAGCAAGTGCAATATCCTCTTCGAGGATCGGACCATGTCCGCACCATTCCGAGAGGCGATGACCTAAAATAAGGCGGTCATCAGCCAGACGGACAAGGTATTCAAAAAGTGCTTTCTGTTTTGTCAATTCTTTAGATTTCGTGGCTGTACTCATGATCGTCGTTTTGAAACTCGGGGTACACTGTAAAATTGAGGATGCCGATAAGGCTTATCATCAGCCGGATCAAAAAATGGTCCTTCATCTTCTCCTTTTGATGCCACTATCTGGTTGCTGGGTACTACCCAGAGGTTGACCGCTTCCTTGCGGCGCGTATAGACATCTCGGGCATTCTCAAGCGCTTTTTCTGCATCCGGGGCATGTAAGCTGCCGGCATGTTCATGAGGTTTGCCATCTCTGGGCTGAGTAAAGACTTCCCAAAGCGGCCATTGCGTATCTTCTGAGTTATTTTCGTTCTCTTTGCTCATAAAACTTTATTGTTTGTAATTGTAAGGTCGTATTGAAGTATGACCTTACGGAGTTACGAAGCTTTTTCTTTGCTTAATTTCTGTTTACGGGCATATTCTTCAGCTGCTTCACGAACCCATTTACCATTTTCGTGGGCCTCGCGTCGTGCTTTCATACGCTCTTTATTCATAGGACCATTTCCCTTTACGACATTCCAGAACTCATCCCAGTCAATTTCTCCAAATTCCCAGTGCCCTGTTTCTTCGTTGTATTCCAGGTCATCATCAGGAATTTCGAGTCCGACTTCATGAGCCTCAGCAACATGGCGATCAACAAAACTCTGACGAAGTTCATCGTTGGTTTTCGACTTCACGCCCCATTTGATAAGTTCAGCACTGTTGGGAGAATTCTCATCGTGTGGACCAAACATCATGAGTGTTGGCCACCACCAGCGATTAACAGCATCCTGAATCATATCCTGTTGCTCAGGAGTACCATCGGCCATCGTTGCGACCATTTCATAGCCTTGTTTCTTGTGAAAACTCTCTTCTTTACAAATGCGCACCATAGCACGGGAATAGGGGCCGTAAGAACTGCGTGCAAGCATAGTTTGATTAATAATGGCGGCCCCGTCAACAAGCCAACCAATGACTGCAACATCAGCCCATGTTAGAGTTGGGTAGTTAAAAATACTGGAATATTTTGCTTTGCCTTCCAGTAGCTGATTGATGACTTCTTTTCTACTTGCCCCCAGTGTTTCGGTAGCGCTATAGAGATATAGTCCGTGTCCGGCTTCATCCTGAACTTTAGAAAGTAGGATCATTTTTCGCCGAAGGGAAGGGGCACGGGTAATCCAGTTACCCTCGGGTAACATACCTACTACTTCGGAATGTGCATGCTGCGACATCATCCGGATGAGCTGCTGTCGATAGCGATCCGGCATGTCGTCTTTCGGTTCAATCGTTTCTCCATTGTCGATGCGTTCCTGAAATGTTTTCATCTTGGTTTGATTACTCCTAATTATCGCTTTCATGAAACCGGTTTCACCCGAACATATACATGAACATCAAATTAAACAAATACATTCAGTAAAAGGCTGTCAAAGAATAAATCTTATAAGTAAAATGTTCGTATCATTAAATAATTTGAGACGTAAACCGATGGATACTATATTAACTTATGTAATACTTAAAAAAATCGAAGAGGTGAAAACACAAGATGGGAGCACAAACTAATCAGACTGCTACATTGGACCGGCCTGTTGAAGAAGAATTTGATGACCATCTTGGACTTCAGGATGTTGACTTTATAGAGCATTATGTAGGTAATGCCAAACAAGCCAGTCATTTTTATCAAACGGTTTTTGGATTTGGGCTCAAAGCATATAGCGGCCTGGAAACCGGAAATCGAGATCGCGTTTCTTATTTATTGCAGCAGGGTAATATACGTTTTTTAGTTACTTCGTCGCTTAGTAGCAGTTCACCCATTGCCGATCATATTGCCAAACATGGCGACGGCATTCATGATATAGCCATGCATGTCGAAGATGTAGATCGTGCTTATAAGGAAACGATAAAGCGGGGAGCAAAAGGTGTTGAGAAGCCTCATAATTTGGAAGACAAGCATGGTACCATCCGCAAAGCTGCTATAGCTACTTATGGTGATACTATTCACACTTTAATTAATCGGTCGAATTATGATGGAATATTTATGCCGGGTTTTGAACCTGCAGAATCACCCATCGAAAGCATTGAACCGGTAGGCGTCCAGTATGTAGATCACTGTGTAGGAAATGTGGAAAAGGGAAAAATGAACGACTGGGTTGATTTCTATCGCGATGTGCTGGGCTTCACGCAGTATATCCATTTTGATGACAAGGATATTTCCACAGAATATTCGGCGTTGATGTCGAAGGTAATGGCCGGAGGAAGAGGAATGATTAAGTTTCCGATTAATGAACCGGCTGAGGGTAAGAAAAAGTCACAAATTGAAGAGTTTCTTGATTTCTATGAAGGCCCCGGCGTTCAGCATATTGCACTGTTAACGGGAGATATTATCAAAACGGTGAAGGAGCTCAAGGGGCGTGGGTTGGAGTTTTTGCATGTGCCAACAACCTATTACGAGGAGCTGGAAAATCGTGTTGGAAAAATCGATGAGTCCATCGAACAGCTGGAGGACTTAGGTATTTTGGTGGATCGCGATGATGAAGGATATTTGCTACAGATTTTTAGTAAGCCTGTGGTGGATCGACCGACCTTCTTTTTTGAGATTATTCAGCGAAAAGGGGCCCGTGGATTTGGTAAAGGAAATTTTAAGGCACTTTTCCAAGCTATCGAACGTGAACAGGATAAAAGAGGGAATTTATAGAAAAGACAGTTTTCAGTTGTCAGCCCTCAGCTATCGAAAGGAGAAAGATTCACTGATAGCTGAATGCTGGAAGCTTAATTTTTCTATTGAGAGTTATTTAAATATTGGCTGGCAAAACTATCAATTAACTTAAATCAGATACAGCCATGATTTATCATCAATTAGGAAAGATACCGCACAAGCGTCACACGCAATTTCGTCGGCCTGATGGAGAACTTTATCAAGAGCATTTGTTTGGTGCCGAGGGATTTCACGGGGTGTCGTCACTGATGTACCATCATAATCCGCCAACAAAAACATTCAAGGTGGAAAAGGGAGAAGAGGTCAAGATTGAAAAGTGGGATGAAGGAATGCTTCGCCATCATCACCTTCGAACCGCCAATATTGAAGAAGGCGGTGATCCGGTAATGGGTCGAAAAGTATTGCTCTATAACAACGATGTACAGATTGGTGCCGTACGTCCCACTGAGCCGATGGATTATTTTTACAAAAATGGGGAGCACGATGAGCTGTTATTTATCCATGAGGGTGAAGGCTATGTACATACGATGTTTGGGAAGCTTGAGTTTGGATGGGGAGATTATATCTACATACCGCGCGGCACCATTTATCAGATTGTTTTTGAGACCGAGAAAAACCGGATGCTCACCGTAGATTCGACCGGTCCAGTGGATATCCCTAATCGGTACCTATCTGACAAAGGACAATTTTTAGAAAACAGTCCGTATTGTGAGCGTGATATTCGTCGACCCGAGGGGCCTATTTTTGTAAATAAGCAGGGAGAATTTGAGGTTCGTATTAAAAAACAGGGCCGGTATACATCATATTGGTACGAGCACCATCCTTTTGATATAGTAGGCTGGGATGGTTACCTGTACCCGTGGATTTTTAATATCAAGGATTTTGAACCGATAACGGGACGTGTTCATCAGCCGCCACCCGTGCATCAGACATTTGAAGGCAATAATTATGTGGTGTGCTCATTTTGTCCGCGCAAATATGACTACCATCCCAAGTCAATTCCGGCTCCGTATGCCCACTCAAATGTGGATTCCGATGAGGTGCTCTATTATGTGAAGGGTGATTTTATGAGCCGTAAGGGGGTAGAAGAAGCCAGCATAACGCAACATCCGGGTGGTATACCGCACGGTCCGCATCCCGGAAAATATGAGGGTAGCATCGGCAAAGAGGCAACCGATGAGTATGCTGTGATGATTGATACTTTTCATCCGTTGCATTTGACGACCGAAGCCAAGAAACTGGATGATGAAAGTTATCCGTACTCCTGGAATGAGGAAGTCGAAGCGGAGAAGGTGGAAGCCGAAGAATAATTGTTTTTAATTATCGAATCATAAAAGCCTGTCAGGTTAAAGCTTGCCGGGCTTTTTTTATGTGAAATGATTTATTTTAAAATAAAATTAACGCTAACTATTTGATTTTACTAAAGAAGCCCTACTTTTATATATTGTTAGAAACTGTCAAGTGTGATGGGCAAAAGGATCATTACTACCATATTGTTCCTGGCTGTCTGTTGGGGGAAATCTCATGGACAGGTCGATATTCCGTCAAATCCTGATTTTTCGGATACGACATTGGTACATACGCTCATTGATTCCAGTTTTGACCTTTCTTTTACGGATCCGGACCGGGCAATCATGTTTGCCGGGCAAGCACTCGAAATTGCTGAACAAATTGATTATCCCAAGGGTATTGCCAGAGCACATCGCGAGCTGGGTTATTCTAACGGAGTAAAGGGCAATTTCGAAGCGGCGCTTAGCCATCATCAACGAGGCATCTCCCATAACACAGAATTAGGTGATACGCTGGGGATAGTATCGCAACTTAATGACATCGGAAATCTTTATAAGAAACAGACCCAATACGATTCGGCGTTGGAACATTTTTATCAGGCGCTCGAGTTAAGTGAAACAAATGATATGGATGGTGCTATAGCTTCAATAGCCGGAAATATCGGCTTGGTTTATTTTGAACTAGAAAATGAGGAAAGGGCCGAGAAATTTTATAAGCGTGCTTTGGAAATCAATGAGCGGTTAGATAATCGGCATGGGATGTCGATCAATTACAATAATTTGGGATTGTTGTACGGAGATCAGGGAAATTATGAGCAGGCGCTGGAATATCATTTTCAAGCACTGAAAATGCGCAGGGATTTGGAATATACTATCCGCATAGCCAACAGTTTGAACAATATCGGGCGCATATATATGCAGCAAAATAGCTATGATGAAGCTATCGATTATCTAAATCGTGCTCTAAAAATGAATGATGATCGTGACCCAGATCTCACTTCAATTATCCACGAAAACCTAGCAAAGGTATATTATTCCTCAGAAAAATACGATTCGGCACTGGTTCATGCCGAAAAGACACTTGCACTCTCCCAAGACTTTGGCACCCAGCTCGGTGTAAAAGTGGGACATGAACTACTTTCGGATATTTATAGTGCTATCGGAAATTACAAAGAGGCGTTCCTCCATCAGCAAAAATTAAGGGCTGTAGAGGATAGCATTCTGAATGAAGAAAAATCCCGACAGATCAACGAGTTGCAAACCAAATATGAGACGGCTCAGAAAGAAAAGGAGATTGCATTGCTTGAAAAAGAAAATCAGCGCGAAACACTTATGAGGAAGGCTTTTCTGGCCGGATTGGTGATGATTGGTATAATCGGATTGTTGATCTATAACCGCCAACGGCTCAAGATCAATAAGAATCGCACGGAACTTGAAAATATTCGTCTCAAAGAAAAACAATTGGAGAAGGATCTCGAATTCAAAAATAAACAGCTTACGACCCACACACTTCATCTGGTGCAGAAAAACGAGACGATGAAAGAGCTTAAAAATAAGATCAGTTCGATTCGTAAGCAGGATAACGGAAATATCAATAAGTCGCTGCAAAATTTGCGAAATTTGGTGGATTACAGCTTCAGTCTTGATGATGACTGGCAGCAGTTCCGCCTCTACTTTGAGGAAGTACATACTGATTTTTTCAATGTCTTAAAAGAGCAGTATCCCGATCTGACTCCTAATGAACTACGGCTTTCAGCACTGGCGAAATTGAATCTGTCCATCAAAGAGACCGCTACTATTCTGGGGATTACGCCCGACAGCGTAAAAACGGCTCGCTATCGTCTTCGCAAAAAGTTGGATATCGAGACCGAGGAAAACCTCACCGAGTTTATGATGGAGATTGAAAAGAGAGAAATAGAAAAAGAGAGTTAATATTTCGCTGTTTATAAGTCATAGACCTTGTTTTAATATTCTGTTTACCTATTGTTGACCTTCCCAAAATTGCTCTTTCCCATTGTGTGAGATAGGTTGATATCTGTCGGAGATGTTTACTTTAATCAATAAAATCCAATCGCTATGTATACTAATTCATCAATTTTTGTGAGCACTATTTTAACATTGTTGCTTTTGCCAACTTTGCTGATAGCCCAAAATAATAAAGGAGATGCTTTTGTCCGCAGTATTGATGCGGAAGAACTTGAATGGGGAGGTTGCCCTGAATTTATGCCCAAAAGTTGTAGCATCGCTGTTCTCCAGGGAGATCCTGCAGAACCCAACGCAGATATTTTCTTCAAATTGGAAGGGAATACAAAAGTGCCCAATCACTGGCATCATTCAGCCGAGCGCATGGTATTGGTATCAGGAGAAATGGAAGTTGAGTATGAGGGACAGGATCCGAAAATGATGGAAGCTGGCACGTACGCATATGGACCAGCCGAGCAACGCCACAAAGCATCATGTGTTTCAGAAGAGCCGTGTGTGCTCTTTATTGCGTTTGAGGAGCCCATCGATGCTTTTTCAGCCAAGTAAACTGTTTTGGATAAAAGGCGGAATCAATATTGCTAAATCGCAACGACAAATCTTACATATGATGAAAAAACTAATCGCATTTATCTATGGTGTTGTCTGTTATCTGATTTTCTTCGTGAGTTTTCTATGGATGATACTTTTTCTCGGAAATTTTGAAGCCTATGTCCCGACAACAGTAAACTCGGGCACAGCCGGACCACTGCTCCAATCTTTGTTAATTAACTTAGGATTGATTGCCCTGTTTGGGATTCAGCACACAGTAATGGCGCGGAAATCTTTCAAAGATCGGTGGACCAAATTAGTACCTAAGCCGGTGGAGCGAAATACTTATGTGTTGTTCTCGGCTATTGCACTGATTTTAATACTCTGGTTCTGGCAACCATTGCCCGAAACGGTCTGGCAAGTCGGAACAGCTTGGGCTTCGTTGGTACTGCAATGGGGGTTCTGGCTTGGGTGGTTGATTGTATTCCTTTCAACCTGGATGATTGATCATTTTAATCTTTTTGGATTGAAACAGGTCTGGAATTATATGAGGGATCGTAAACAACACCCGCCGCAATTTATGGAACCGGGATTCTACAAATACGTTCGCCATCCGCTTATGCTCGGATTTTTAATCGCATTTTGGTCTATCCCACATATGACAATAGGGCATCTTGTTTTTTCCTGCGGGATGACGCTCTACATCGTAATAGGTGTTTACTACGAAGAAAGAGCGATGGTTCGACGATTTGGAGATAAATATGAGGATTACAGAAAACGTGTGCCCAAATTTTTTCCGGGATTGAGTATCAAGGAAAAAGAATATAAGCAAGAGGAACTTGCTTAACCATTATTGACTAAAAGTTAAAAAGGGCAGTCATGCAATTCTTAAGATTGCTCTTAAAATTGATAGAAAAACGAGGAGAGAATTATGAAAAAGAAAATACTTATTTGTTTATATGCATTAGGATTGATGATAGTAGTACCCATTCAGGAGATGAACGCCCAGTCTCAGCAGTATGGGAAAGTTGATTTCAATGTTTCGTGCAATGAGCAAGTTCAGGCTGATTTTAATCATGCCTTGGCTTTGATGCATCATATGATGTACGAACAGGCTCGAAATAGGTTTAATAAAGTCGCCGAACAGGATACCGGGTGCACAATGGCGCAGTGGGGTATTGCCATGAGTTATATCCACCCACTCTGGGGACAGCGACCATCGGATGCCGATTTTGAAGCGGGCAGTAAAGCCTTAGCAAAGGCAAAAGAGATGGCGAATCTTAATGATCGGGAAATGGCGTATATCAATGCGGTGGACCCATTTTTTGAAAATTGGGAGGCCACCTCATATCGTGATCAGCTTGTTACTTTTGAGGAGGGATATCGCACTTTGCACGAGCAGTATCCTGATGATGAAGATGCAGCCGCATTTTACGCGCTGGGACATCTGGCTACGGCACCGCCCGATGACGAGTCGCTGAGTCATCAGGAAAAAGCGGGCGCTATGCTCGAAGAGTTGCACAAGCAACATCCCGAGCATCCGGGACTGTTTCATTACATTATCCACGCTTATGATAATCCAAAGTTGGCAGAGCGGGCTGTTGATGTAGCTCGGGCCTACGATAAAGTTGCTCCCGATGTGCCGCACGCCTTGCACATGCCGAGCCATATTTTTGTTCGTCAGGGTATCTGGTCGGATGTTATTGATTGGAATAAGCGTTCGGCAGAGGCGGCATTGCGGCAGTCATCAGAAGATGAAATTTCGATGCATTATGTTCATGCGCTGGACTATCTGACGTATGCTCACCTGCAACGGGGAGAGGATGAGAAAGCAAAAAAAGTAGCTCAGAAAACGATTGAGGTTAAAAATTTGCAAGATCATTTGGGATCTGCCTATGCGGTTGCCGCTTCAAAGGCGCGCTATAATTTGGAACGTGAAGAGTGGAATAAGGCGGCACAAATTGATTTGCATTCTCCCAATAACTATTCGCTTGAAAAGTACCCGGCTACGCAATCGATGATCCATTTTGCTCGTGGTATTGGCGCGGCGCGATCCGGTGATTTAGATGGTGCTCGTCAAGCAGTGGATTCGCTAAACAATCTGTATCAAAAGTTGAAAGAAAAAGAGAAAAGTTACTGGGCTGTACTGACCGATGCCCAACGTAAGGTCGTTGAATCGTGGATTATTTTTGAGCAGGGTGATCAAGAAGAAGCTCTTACTCTCATGAAAAAAGCCGCTGATACCGAGGACTCCGTTGATAAACATCCCATCACGCCGGGACATATTTTACCGGCAAGAGAATTGTTGGGAGATATGCTTTTGAAGATGGATCGTCCAGAAGAAGCCCTAACAGCATATGAGGAAAGTTTGGCTATATCCGCGAATCGGTTCCGAAGTTTATATGGTGCGGGACGCGCTGCCGAGCTGGCAAGAAATATGGATAAAGCCAAAGAATACTACAAGGCGCTGGTTGCCACCGCATCACCCGAAGAAGTGGAGCGACCAATGTTTAAAGAGGTACGTAATTTTCTCGCGGCAAATTAAAAGTGAAACTAAAAAGGATCAGTTATGGCCGATTCAAAAACGATAAAAGAAGCCTTTGAACGAAACAAAAAGGCATTGCAAATGCGTCCGTCAAAAGCGAGGAGTACGGCTACAACAAAAGTACGATTGTTTGACGGAACGACCTGTGAAGTGAAGCACAAACATTGGAAATTCAAGGTTGATATTGGTAAATCTGAGGGCGGTAACGATGCGGGGCCCGGACCCGGAATTTTGGAGCGCGGTGCCTTAGGCAGTTGCCTGGCGATTGCTTATTCGCAGCGGGCGGCGGTGATGGGAATCCCAATAGAGAAGATTGAAATTGATGTTGAGTCAGATTTTGATGCTCGCGGCATGTTGCATATTACAGATGATCCGCCCGGATTTGAGGCCATTCGGTACAGAGTTTACATTGAAAGTCCGGCTACGAAAGATCAAATAATGAAGATGATCGAAGATGCAGATAAACACAGTCCGGTGTTAGATGATTTTAGTCGAGCTATTCCGGTTGAGCGGGAAGTGATCATCAAATCAAAAGAGAAGGAGGCAACGTGACGCCAACTATTCTGCAAAAACTTCAAAATTATTTCAGATCTGAACCCGAACCGAAAACTATAGCCCAACAACTCCGTCAACCTTCGGGAGATTTAGCTGAAGAAGTTGGTTATAAAATGAATGAAGCCAATAAACCTCTTTATGATGTGGTGATTGATCTGATAGAGCCAAAGGATAACGACCGGATACTGGAAATAGGGTTTGGCAACGGTAAGTTTTTCGACAAGCTGTTTTCAAATGTTAACGGACTGAAAGTTGCCGGAATAGATTATTCCAAAGAAATGGTTGAGGCTGCAAAGGAAAATAACAGCGCACCTATTACTTCCGGCAGGTTGGATCTTCAGTGGGGATGTAGTGATGCGCTTCCGTATGACGATCAATTCTTTGATAAAGTATTTTGCAATATGGTAATCTATTTTTGGGATGAGCCTGAGCCTCATCTGCAAGAAATTCACCGTGTACTCAAGTCGGGAGGCAGATTTTATACAGGGATGAGGACCCGGGAAAGCATGCTCAATTTTCCATTCGTACAGTTTGGATTCAATCTGTATAAAGTTGAAGAATGGAAAGAAATACTAATTGAGAATGGGTTTTCCCTGCTGAAAACAACGTCAAGATTAGATCCAAAAATGGAATTTAACGGTAGTGAGCTTAGGCTTGAGTCTTGCTGCGTAGTTGCTATAAAAAATTAAAATTCAATCAACACTTAGTTCAACAATTATGAAACCCGAACTACAGCGTAGAGTACAGCGATACGGATGGGATTATTCCTCCCCTCATTATGATACAGGTTGGCAGCATCAACTTTGGCCGGCACAAAAACGATTGCTTAAAAAGTCGAACATACAAAAAGGAGAAAAGGTGTTGGATATATCCTGCGGAACAGGACTGATAACTTTGCCGATAGCCAAAACCGTTGGAGAAGAAGGAGAAATGGTAGCTATCGATCTTTCTGAGGGGATGCTTGAAAAAGCGGCAGAAGAAGCCAAAAAAAATGGGTTCTCGAATATCTCGTTTAAACATATGGATGCTGAAGATTTAGATTTATCCGATGACTCATTTGATATCGCTATAAATTCACTCGGATTGATGTATTATCCCAATCCCGACCAAGCGATCCAGGAAATGTATCGTGTAGTTAAGCCGGGGGGACGTGCAACAGCACTAGTTTGGGGACGACGTAACGCCTGTGGTTGGGCTGAGCTCTTTCCGATTATAGACCGGCGCGTGGAGTCAGATGTGTGTCCGTTATTTTTCCAACTGGGAACAGATAAAACGCTCCAAAAGACATTCGCAAAAGCCGGTTTTAAGGATATCAATGTCTGGCGATTTGATATGGCACTACATTTCGATTCTGATGAACAGGCAATCATTGCCGCTTTCCAAGGTGGAGCAGTAGCCTTGGCGTATCGCAAGTTTGATCAGCATACCAAGGAGGAGGCCCATGCGGAATATATTGAATCGATTCAGCCTTACAGTGATGGAGCCGGATATGATATACCGGGAGAATTTGTAATCGTTTCCGGCATTAAATCCAGATAAAACATATCCACACAGAAAAAGCTCAACACGTCAATATCATCAATTGTGTGGACAAGTATTATCAGTTTTTGGACATATATTATGATTTATACATTCCTCTTAATTCTATTCTTATAATTAATTTGTGATTTTCGATGATCCTTGGAATTTCTGTCACTTTTTTTTGTGTTTAGATGAAGCTAAATCAAACTAAAAGGAAGATAAGCAGAGATTAGAATAAGGTTATGAGCAATATTTTAATCACTGAATTGAAAGGTCAAGGCCCGGGCGATATTCTTGGTGCTATTGGTGGCGAGACGAACATCGATCCCGGAATTATTGGAAATATCGATATTAATGGCTCAAAAGCTTTTGTAGAAGTAAATAATGGTAAAGCAGAAGAGCTGGCTACCCAACTTAATGGAAAAAAGGTGGGCCATTCCAGAGTATCGGTTCGTAATATTGAAGAGGAAGATTTTGATGATATTGAAACGATTTATGATTATATGGACCGATTTCGGGGGCTGGTTGAGCTGGAGCGCGAAGAGGAAATGCGAGAACATGAAGAAAGTATTCGTACTCTTTCCGGCCAACAGCGCGAGGCTGAAGGTAAAGCTATTCTTCATCTAAGAGGACGTGACCAAGGCAATGCGCTTGAAGGTAAGTTGGTGAAATTTATGCGTCAGCATAAGGGAGAGCCGCTCCCGGATACGGAAATAGCTGTTGGCGATTTAGTGATGATTTCGCGTAGAGATCCGTTGCTTAGTGATAATCCCACGGGTACGGTCGTACAAAAAACTAATTACTCTATAACTGTTGCTTTTGATCAGCCTCGGAGTTTCATCTTTGGTAAGGGATTACGGATGGATCTCTATGTCAATGATATTACCTATCAACGGATGAAGGATGCGTTGAGGCGGGCTGAAGAAGCTACGGGACGTCTGGCAGAGCTTCGAAATATTATAGTGGGCTTGGATTCGCCAGAAGAGTCAGAGAAAGCAGAGGTAGATGAATGGTTCAATAAAGAGTTGAACGCATCCCAAAAAGAGGCGGTAGCCTACAGTCTGGGTGCCGAAGATTTTCATCTGATTCATGGTCCGCCGGGCACCGGTAAAACCACAACAGCTATTGAGGTGATTGAACAGGCAGTGGCCAACGGACAGAAAGTACTTGCTACGGCGGCATCAAATATTGCTGTCGATAATGTTCTGGATTTTCTGTTAGATCGTGGAGTAAAAGCTGTTCGGGTGGGGCATCCGGCGCGGGTAACGCCCCAGCTGAAAGAACATACTCTGGACAGCCTGATCGAGCAAAATGACCAGTATTGCAAGTCGGAAGAGCTGCGTGCTCAGGCATTCGAGAAAAAAGAACAGCAGGAGGGATTCACGCATCCATCCGGTAAATATCGACGAGGTATGAGTAATAGCAAAATCAAAGAGCTTGCTGAAGATGGACGCGGATCGCGAGGCGTATCCGAAGATAAAATCCAGGAGATGGCTCGCTGGATTGAGCTGCAGGATGAAATTGAAGATCTATTTGAGAAAGCGGATAAACTTCGGGAGGAAGCCGTAAATGAAATTCTGGAGAACAAGCAGGTTATTTGTACTACCAACAGCACGGCAGGAAGTGAATTAATGGAAAATCGGGAATTTGACCTCGTAGTGATTGATGAGGCTACGCAGTCGACAGAACCGAGTTGCCTGATTCCTATTACTCGTGCTAAAAAGGTAGTAATGGCAGGAGATCACCGACAGTTACCACCGACGGTGAAAAATCGCAAGGCTGCTGATCAAGGATTAGAGGACACGCTTTTTGAGCGGCTTGCCGAAAAGTATTCTGGAATCAAAAATATGCTGGAGGTACAGTATCGCATGCACGAGAAAATTATGTCATTTTCAAATGAGCAATTCTATGATGGGATACTTTCTGCTGATGAAGGTGTTAAAGAGCATACACTCGAAGACTTTCAACTGGATATCAATGTGTTTGATAACAATCTGACGGAAGTTCTGGATCCGGATGAGCCGATTATATTTGCAGATACAGCCGAACGTGATGCTGCAGAACGAATACGGCAGGGGTCAACCTCTAAAGAAAATCCTGAAGAAGCGCTGTTGGTAGCACAGATGACGTATAATTTACTGCGATCAGGCATGCAGCCGGAAGATATTGCTGTGATCAGTCCGTATAAAGATCAGGTTGATTTGCTGGACCGTAAAATTGATACAGAGAACTTAGAAATAAAGTCGGTTGATGGTTTCCAGGGACGTGAGAAAGAAGTTGTAATTATATCACTGACACGGAGCAATAAAAATAAACGCATAGGTTTTCTTGAGGATGTTAGAAGGCTCAACGTATCGTTAACTCGTGCTAAACGTAAACTTATAGTAGTCGGAGATAGTTCTACGATAACATCCCATGAAGTTTATAACCAGTTTGTAGATTATGTAAGAGACAAAGGAAAACTGGTAGAGCTATGAGAGTAAACTGTTTATTATTTCATGCTCATTCGTGCCGCTGCTTGCAGAGCTTTATAAACATTTACCACCCCATCAGAAACAGATAGTTTAGCAAAAGGAGCCTTTTGGGCGTTCTGGGGATTCCCTTCATGAGGAACCGTGACCTGTTGATTGGGGTATTTTTTGGTATTGTCGAGAATAATTTGTCGAATCTGTTCGGTGGTTAAGTCGGGATAATAAGCCATAAGTAATGCCGCAGTCCCTGCTACAACCGGAGATGCCATACTGGTTCCCTCTTGAAATTTGTATTCATTATCGGGCATGGTGGAGTAAATATCCACGCCGGGAGCAAACAGGTCTACCGTTTTATTACCATAGTTGCTGAAGTTAGCGACAAATTCTTGGTTTGGGTTCCAGCTTGTGGCTCCCACACTAAGCCAGTGAGTAGCAGTAGAATCACTTACGGCACTGCTATATTTATCCGTGGGATAATTTGCAGTTGTATCAACATTTTGAGCACTATTGCCCGCCCCGTGTACCATGAGCACCTTGTTTTTATCGGCGTGAGCTACTGCTTTGTCAACAACTTCTTTATAGGGAGAATAGCTTTTACCAAAGCTCATATTGATGATGTCGGCACCGTTATCCACGGCATACCGAATGGCATTTGCCACATCTTTGTCTCTTTCATCACCATTGGGGACGGCGCGGATAGCCATAATTCGTACGTTGTCTGCAACACCGTCAACCCCAATCCCATTATTGCGTTCTGCTCCTATGATTCCTGCCACGTGTGTTCCGTGAGAAGGATCGGGTCCTGCTACATCGTTATTGCCGTAGTATCGTTCAGACTTATCCTCATAATCATCTCCCACAATATTACGGGGATTGAAATCAGGGTTGTAGCCGTATTTTGCGAATTCATAAATCTGTTTTTTCTGTTTGGCAATGAGCGTTGAGTCAATGTCATTTTCCATCACATACAGCATCACATTTTTAGCAAAGTTCAGCTCTTGGCTGGTAGGCTGCAGGTTTTGGAGCTGTTTGTAGGAATAAGAAGAGTCGGAGAAATGTTTTTTTAAAATACTTTCGGCTTCTGCCTTACTCTGTTCTATATTTTGAATGTTTTTATACTGCTGGCTGAGCTCCTGAATTTTTTCTTCATAATCCGATTTGATGTCCCGGTAGTAGAGGTATTCTTCTCTTTCTTCGGCGGTTAAAGTAGCTGATCCCATCTGCCCATACTTTTTCTTTAGTTTTCTATAAAGTCGGGTTAATTCAAAAGTATCGTGATTGACATTCTCTCCGTCCGCACCGCCAATAAAATTCCAGCCATGCACATCGTCTACATATCCATTATTATCATCGTCTTTGCCATTATTTGGAACCTCATCTTCATTGACCCACACAATATCATCGAGATCTTCATGATTGGTATCTACTCCTCCATCAATAACCGCAACAGTCACTGTTTTTTTGGGGGATTTATTAGCGAGTAATTCGTAGTAAGCTTTGTCACTGCTTATTCCACGGAATCGAGTGGCTTCTTCATCCCAGTGATGCCATCCTTTGGGTGGTTCCAGCATGGAATCAAAATTTACTGAGTCCGGAGCTGCTTCTTGTTCATATTGTTCAGTAGTTTTATCATCAGAAGTAACCTGTTGCGTTGTAGAGCAGCTATAAAACGTAACAGCAAAAGCCAGTATAATTAAAAATTGCTTTTTCATATGGAGTAAGAATTATAAAATGATTACAACTATGGGTGATATTGATTTACAGCGATTCAATACTCGAGATAAATCGGTTAGACGCTTCTTGAAAAGCAGTGTGAATTGCTTTGTTTAGAGATTCCTTTAATTCGGTTCCCGCTTCGGTTGTATAAAAATCCACATACTTTTTGAGGCGCCTATCTGAAAGTTCATGATACATAACCAGATAATTATTAGTTAACTCATCCTCTAATTGCATCTGCAGACGATTATTAAAATTGTTGACAATGCCCGTTACCTGCGCTTCGCTTAAGCTAAGCCTACTACTAATGGTATCGGTGCCAATGACCAGCGAGCGAAATAAAATTGTCTGAGATTCAATTCCGGATTCCCTGGCCGACCTACGTTCAATAAGATCCTTTATAATGGAAATTCGTTTTTGTGACGGTTCATCTTGTTCAAGTTCATATTTTGTAACAATCTGTTTACGAGTTCCCTGAATGGTATGAAAATTGGCTTCAGATTTTAAAATAGGTTTGATCGTATCTGATTTGAGCATGGAAAGAACGGAGTCAGAGTAAGTATGATCAAAGTTTTCTTCAAAGCTTTGATGAGCACTATTAGAAAGTGAATCAGTATCGTATGCTTTGTCGAAAAGTTTTATCAACTGTTCATTTTTTGAAGTTGTTATGCCAAACGGGTTCTGTGAGAATTGGTTTTTTAGCTCCTGTGGTAGTTCATTTAAAGTTTGTTTGATCGGAATTAATTCTAAAATACGATCAATGTCATTCTTATCTTTGACGGCTGAGGATTCCTGAGCAAAGGTCTGAAAGGGGAGCAAGAGACAAAAAATAATGACTGCTAATCGGGTTCGTATCATGGGTTATAAAATTAAAAAGAGGTAAAGAAGATGATGAAAATGCTTTGAAATTAAGCTAATGATAATTTTCAAAGCTCAAAAGTTTCATATGATTTATTGACTATTAATTTTTTTTAATTGAGCTCCTATTTTTTTGTGTTTGTAAAAAGTTATGGTAGAATCAATGCAAAATTGATAACTAAATATGTGATTGGATAAGGAAATTTCAGAAGGGATAGACTAATCTGTTCAAGACAAAATTAAGAAGTTTATTTAGATGAAAGAAGAAAAAGGGAGTGGGAGTGATCAAAGTAGAGGGTATTGGCGACCACTGCCGCTGGGATATTTGCTGGAAGAATATGGGTTGTTCAGCAGGAAGGTAGGCCTTTTGCTGGGTTTATGGATTGTACTATTTGTACTCAGTTTTCTATCGGTAATTTATTGGATCCCTTCAGACTGGGATACATTAGCCAGCACCAGCCAGGCAATTTCGTTGTTTTTGCTGTTCTATCCCCCGCTTTTAATATCAAATTTATTGCTTTTTTGGTTGGGATTTGAATGGGGATTTATTCCTGCTTACCTCTCAACCTTTATGGTGGCGTTGGCTTTTAATATGCCTACTCAATGGTCTATACTATTCGGCATAGCGGTAGTTTTAGGAATGGCCATTTTTGCGGTCGTATATTACAGCACTCATTTTAATTATACCTTAGACAGTGTTACCCATTTCGCGTTTTTTGTGGGTGTTGCATTGGTAGCATCAATGGCTTCTTCAATGGGATCTTTAATATGGAGCCATGTACAAGAATTGACGATTGAAGAAACACTCATTGCATGGCAAAGTTGGTGGACTGGTACATTTCTTCAGCTCGTATTTATTAATGCTCCCATTCTTTTTTTGGTTGGTGATAAAATAGAGCGTGTTAAGGATAAATATTTTGATGTCCCAGAACGTCCCGATATCTCACTTGGATGGGTGTATAGTGCCATTATATCTGTAGTAACTGTACTGGTTATTTTTATACTTTCAGCCGAACAGTTGGGTACCCTGCGTATGGAGGAAGCACTGAAAGACACCTCTGCAAGTTTTGCAAATGAGATTTTAAGTGCTTCACAAACGTTTGAGTTAACAGCTTGGATTGCCATTGTAATCTTACTTGCCGCGGGATTAGGTGGTATTCGATTAGTTGAGGGATGGAATAAAACATTAAAGGATCAGGTACGGGTAAAGAGAGCACTAATAGCTGAAATCCACCACCGGGTTAAAAATAATATGCAATTAGTATCGGGACTGATTGAACTTCAGCTTCAAAATTCGGAAAGTCAGATGGTGCAAAAGGAGTTGCGGAAAAGCCATTCACGCATTTACTCGATGGGAAAAGTACATGAGCAGACCTATCAGAACGAAGATGCTGCTGATGTTAATATGGATGTTTATGTGGAAAGTATTGTAAAGCAAGTAGAAGCAAATTTTGGTGAAATTGACGGGACTCGATTTAATTTGGTTTGTTCTTCTTTTAAGCTGACGATCAGTCAAGCAGTGACATTTGGATTATTGCTTAACGAGCTGTTGACTCTTATCTGTAGACACGAATACCGTCATGCCAATAGCGATACTGAAATTACAATTAGTGTTGAGGGAACTGAAAAATTGGTTAAAACCAGATTTGAGGGCATTTCTAAACCATTTGAGATTGCAGTTGCAGATTCATTGGATGGGACCTTGATTCGGAAGCTTACAAAACAATTGAATACTGAGGTACACCGCGTTCAAGGTCAGGAAGAGAAAGAATCTGTAAACTTAGAATTTACGTTTGATAAAAAAGATTCACCATCGTATTTCAACTCTTGGGAGCCTGTCTAATAAGTTTTATATCATTATTATAATCCCCTATCTCTAAAACGGCCGATTTACATTTGATAATGTTTTTTACTATCGAATCTGTGGTATTCAAACATTAATAATATACCCACATTTATTGATTTAGAGCTAAATAGATAGGTCACTGACTTAAAGCAATCAAGAAGGAGCGTTTGCTAATCCTCACATTAAATAAAAGAGGAACCCAAACTCCTTTTGCGAGGTATAAAAGATTATTCTAATAATCTTTTAATTCTGAGGGAGTAATGTATAAAAGTAAACAGAGTTCATTTGTACCTGATATTTTTTTTATAGGGATGATAGTGGGGAGCTTTTTTCTATTTGTCGGTTGTACTGAAAAACCGGATGATCGTAATCTATTCGCCAACCAAACAGCACCTTTATTTGAGGGGATGGGAAATCATCATTTTGATGTTTCGTTAGATGATACGCTTGCAGCTAAATATTTTAATCAGGGTATACTGTTGACATATGGTTTCAACCATAAAGAAGCTGAGCGCTCGTTTCGACAGGTTGTTGAGCTTCAGCCTGAGCACCCGATGGCGTGGTGGGGCATTGCGCTGGTACAGGGACCAAACTTGAATCTACCTATGCTGCCTGATGCAATCCCGGTAGCATGGGAAGCTATACAGAAAGCTCAGGAATTGAAGTCCAATGGCACCCAACGCGAGCAGGATTATATCAATGCTCTGGCTAATCGATATGCTGAAACCCCACCCGAAGATCGTACACCGCTTGATAGTGCCTATGCACAAGCAATGGGCAAAGTGGTCGAAAAGTATCCCAATGATATGGAGGCGCAGGTAATGTATGCCGAAGCCCTAATGGACCTCCATCCGTGGGATTTTTGGAATAAGGAAGGGGACCCGAAACCGTGGACACCAAAAATTATGGCCACGCTGGAACGAGTGATAGAAAAAGATCCTGATCATCCGATGGCTAACCACTTGTATATTCACGCTTCCGAAGCTTCACCCAATCCCGAAAAAGCCTTGGAAAGTGCGAAACGATTGGGTAATGCCGTGCCCGGAGCGGGACACTTGGTTCATATGCCAGCCCACACCTACATCCGCGTAGGGATGTATCACGAGGCATCGGAGGCGAATGAGCGAGCGATCAAATCCGATAATGAATACGTGGCGCAATGCCATCAGCAGGGGATGTATCCACTGGGATATATGCCACACAACCATCATTTTTTATGGGCAACAGCGACTTTGGAAGGACGTAAGAAGCGCAGTTTAGAAGCTGCCCAAAGCACTTTTGAGCATGTTGATACTAATATAATGCGGGAGCCGGGGATGGGGCTCTTGCAGCATTTTTGGACTATTCCGATGTATGGAAACGTACGGTTTGGGGAATGGGATACAATCCTGGCTACTTCAAAACCCGATGAAGATTTGCTGTATCCCCGGGGTGTTTGGCATTATTCCCAGGGAATGGCTTTTGTAGCCACTGGTCAGGTGGATAGTGCAAGGCAACATCTTGATGAGCTGAAAACTATTGCCTCGAATGAATCACTGAAAACGGTTATTATTATGAATCACGCTTATGATCTCATGCAGATAGCTTCGCGTGTGTTGGAGGGGGAAATCGCTGCTAAAAATAATGCGTACGATCAAGCTATCACATTATTGGAAGAGGCGATCGCAATTGAGGATGAATTGCTCTACAACGAGCCGCCGGATTGGTTCTTCCCCGTACGGCATAACCTCGGTACCGTTTTGCTGGAAGCCGGAAAATCAACTGAGGCCGAACAGGTATTCCGTGATGACCTTAAAGAGTTTCCCCAAAATGGCTGGGCGCTTTTTGGCTTGCATCAGAGTTTGTTGGCTCAGGGAAGAGAAAGTGAAGCAAAAGAAATTAAAAATCAGTTTAATGAAGCTTGGAAATATGCTGATATCAAGTTGACTTCCGCCCGAATATTAGATGAAGAGAACAAAATGCTGGGTTATGATAACCAGTAAAGAATGTAGATCTGGTTATTGATTTTGACTTTTACCGGTCATGGGAACAAATCGAACCGGCATTTTTTGTTCCCTTTTTATTTCTCCGTCTTTTGTTTTAGTAATTTTTATTAAAACCTGACGATCATCAACATCGCCAACCGGTGCTACCAGTATTCCTTTAGGAGCCAGCTGATTGATTAAAGGTTCAGGTATTTCTTCGGGGGCAGCTGTTAAAATGATCTTATCGAATGGAGCATGCTTCGGCCATCCTTTATAGCCATCTCCAATTTTTGTTTGAATGGTGTTATATCCAAGTATTTTAAATCGCTTGATGGCCTGATGAGCAAGTGGTTTTACTATTTCTATCGTATATACATGTGGGGTGAGTTCGGATAAAACAGCTGCCTGGTAGCCACTGCCTGTACCGATTTCCAGTACTTTTTCACCGACCTCAATATCCAGTAGATCTGTCATATAGGCTACGATTAAGGGTTGTGAAATCGTCTGGTTGTGCCCGATTGGGAGGGGACGATTTGCATAGGCATGCTCCTGGTAGTTTTTCGGCACAAAAAAGTGCCGGGGAACATGGCGCATGGCTTCCAGTACTTTTTGATCATCTATAATGCCACGGTTTTCTATACCCTGTTTAACCATCTTATGTCGTTCAATCTGGCGTTGATCAAACCGTGGCCGTTCCCATTCCAGCGTATCAGCGGCAAGAGTATCTGCGTAAGATGGGGAAGGTAAATGGTCGGATGACAGAGGTACCGGCTCGTCGAATGTAAGCCATATCCCAGCCGCTGTAATTAATAGTATGAGAAAACTATTCAGTGTTTTCATAAAAGATAGTATCTCTTTCTTTATAAGATTAAAACATACTTCGCACAATAGTTCGTTCAAAATCGGGAAGTCATTTGCCTTTCCGCACTTCAAGACCTAAAATTGAGCACAGATCAATGGGGAATAAACAGTTGCTTTATGGATTTTAAAGAACTTCAGCAAAAAATTGACTACGCGCGTAATACCTCCAACCAGTTGCCCCCCTTGCCGGTTTCGGATATTCCTGAACTATTACAGCAACGTTCGGATAAGGAGGGCAACTATTTGACCTATATTGATGAAAATGACAATAGGACTGAGGTTAGTTATGCTGAATTTTATCAGCATGTGATAAACTGCGCGCGATTTATGCAGAACCACGGACTTAGCCACGGTGATCGTATTGCTACGATTTCACATAACCACTGGCACACTGTGGTTCAATATTTTGCTGCCTGGCTTTTGGGCTTAGTGGTGGTACCTATTAATCTGGGAGAAGATGATGAGCGCATTGCTTACATCCTTGAAAATGGAGAAGTAGAGCTGGCGTTTGTGCGTACTGAATACCGGGAGCGATTCCGGGGGATCTTGGAGTCGTACAAGTATTTGAAAAACGTGGAATGGATTGTCTGTGAAGGTAAAATTGAAAACTTTACCAGAGAGAAAGGAGATCTTGCACTTCCCGATGATGATTTGGGTAATTCCGAGGCCTTGATTGTATTTACATCTGGTACAACCGGTCCGCCCAAAGGAGTAGTGTTAAGTCAGCGTAACTTGCTCGAAGATGCCCGGAGTATCGCGGATTGGCATAATATCGATGAGGAAACGCGCATGATGTGCGTGCTTCCGATCCATCATGTAAATGGTACTGTAGTTACTTTGATGACACCACTTTTTGCCGGGGGATCAACGGTGCTCAATCAAAAATTCAGGACCGGCCGATTTTTCTCCATCATTAAAGAAGAGGGTGTTCATATCGTTAGTGTGGTGCCTACCTTGCTGCAGTATCTCAATAATTACTATGGGGATAGAGAGATGCCCGATACCTCAACCTTAAAGCACGCAATTTGCGGGGCAGGGCCGCTAACCGTCAAAGTGGCAACGACCTTTGAGGAGCGCTTTGATATCCCAATCATCCATGGCTACGGACTTTCCGAGACTACTTGTTATTCCTGTTTTCTTCCCGTTGATTTGGATGAAAATGAACACAAAAAGTGGATTGCTGATTACGGCTATCCCAGTGTTGGGGTACCTATTCCGGCAAATGAGATGGCTATTCACGATGAAGACGGAAATGAGCTGGAGGAAGAAGAACGTGGGGAAATTGTAATTCGCGGTGTAAATGTAATGCTCGAATATTATAACAATCGAGATGCCAACGAAGAAACCTTTAAAAATGGTTGGTTCCGAAGCGGAGATGAGGGATTTTATGTCAATGATGAGAAAGGGCGGCCATACTTTTTTATAACCGGCCGGTTGAAAGAGTTGATTATCCGTGGTGGCGTAAATCTGGCGCCCCTCGAAATTGATGAGGTGATCAATAAGGCCCCGGGCGTGAAAGTCGGCATTGCCGTAGGATTTGAAAATGACTGGTACGGTGAAGAGGTTGGTGCTTATGTTCAGCTTAAAGAGAATGCAGAGGAAGATAAGGAAGCTATTCTGGAGTATTGCCGTGAACACTTGCCATTTTCAAAATCACCAAAGGTTGTTGTTTTTGGGGATCAAATTCCGGTAACCTCCACAGGAAAGTATCAGCGTCGAAAAGTGACCCACTATTTTGAACAATGGAAAGATGTGCAGTTTCGAAAGGAATAAATATTGTAGGTTAAAAGTTAGATAGTGCAATGTTGAATCTTGAATATTCAACAGCATTACAATAAAACTTGCTCCTCTCTTCGTTATTAATTAAGGTTGAAAAAAGGGATCATCTACTTCACGGTATAAAAGCAGGAGGTCACTATGGTTCATTCACTCGATCTTAACCTTTTTACACATCTTCAATCTGATATTGAATCTCAGCAATACAAGATATTAGCGGGGCTTAAATCAATATCTGATGACTTCCAGATGAATAAAATTTATCCACATTTGAGTCATCTGGTAGAGCTCTACACCACCTTGGATGATATTTTAAATCGCCTACGGGATTTACGAGACGAGTTTCCTAAACGGATAAAAAAGATCGACTTTGTAAATGAAGTTATTGAGCACGAAGTGGTCTTTGTAGATGGATCAGACCTGGCAAAAGTAGAAGAGTTGATTGAGTGGGGGCTGCCATTGATAAAGGCGAAAATCGAAGAAGGGAAGACCATATACGAGTTTGTAAACGATGAAATAAAACTCGAAGAAGTGGGTATTATCCCTAATTATACAGATGAGGGATATTTTTTTGTACCTGATAACGAGGAGTCTAAACTGTTGCTGTACCAATATGAATTGACCGTTTTTGAAAGCTCGCAGGATAAGTATAGATCTCTTAAAACAGCTTTTTTAAAAGGATTGGAGCAAGGCGATGCTTATCGTTCCCCAAATGCTATCAAGCTGGATCTGATTGATGAAAATAAAGAATTACCTAATCCTGCTACCTTTGCATTCAATACTGATCTTGATTTTCCATTTCGGGAGACTATTTTTCCCGTCACCAAACGAAAATTACTACAGCAGCTGTATGAGTAGGCTATAGTATTGAGTGGTAAGGGAGGGCTAATCCTTGATATTGATTACTTAATACTTGGTACTTACAACTCTACTAAATATCTGTAACAGCCAGCGTACAACGAGAAACGCACACTAACTTTTCATCTTCATTAAAGATTTTCGTTTCCCAAACCTGAGTTTGACGTCCCTTATGTACGGGTTTGGAAACGCCATGTACGGTTTCACCATTGGTTGCAGAACGTACGTGATTAGCATTTATTTCAACACCCACTGCTGTTTTGTCTTTTTCTTCGATATTTAGCCATGCACCGATAGATGCCAGCGTTTCGGCCAGAGCAACAGAGGCTCCGCCATGGAGTAAACCAAAGGGTTGAACCGTATTTTCATTGACCGGCATCGTAGCTTGTACTTCATCAGATTTAAACGAGATAAATTCGATTCCAAGAGCATCGCCCATATTTTTTTCAGAGATCGAAAGAAATTTTTCTACTCGTTTTTCAATATTTGGTTGGATATACATAAATGATTCTGTTACAATTGATTAGTGGATGTAAAGTTAGGTATAAAATTTGAAGAAAAAATTTAAATAGACTTTTAAATCATCCGCATTCGTTTAAATTATTGGTAAAGATTGTCATCAACAATTAAATACAGTAGCGTTATGGCTTACGATCCGACAACCATTTTTTCAGAGATTGAAAAGGGTATAAAAAAGCATGATAAAGATGTTTTTATTTCTACAAAACGAAATGGAGAATGGATAAAAACGGGTAAAGATGAGTTTCAGGAAAAGGTACGCAATTTAGCACTGGGATTATATGAGCTCGGGGTGCGAGCGGGTGATAAAATAAGCCTCCATTCCGAAAATAGTGCCGAATGGGTAATTTGTGACCAGGCAATTCTTTCTATTGGGGCGGTTAATGTGCCTATTTATACTACACAGCCCGGGGAACAGATTAAGTATATCCTAAACAATTCTGAGGCCAAGGTGCATATCGTTTCGAACGATGAGCTGTTTGCTGATACTCAGTCTATGGTCGAAGATATTGAGAATGTAAAAGCAGTTATTTCCATTTTTGGGTCAAAGCATGAAAACATCAGGGAGTTTGGTGATATATTAGAAATGGGAGCTAAGAAGCATGAAGAAAATCCAGAGCTTTTTGAGGAATTACGATCTAAAGTGGAGCCTGATGATCTGGCATCTTTGATATACACTTCGGGTACGACGGGTGATCCCAAAGGGGTGATGCTCACGCACAATAACATTGCTTCAAATCTGTTGGCTTCGCTGGAGCGCGTTCCATTTGATGAAACTGTTCGCGAACACGAAAGAATGTTGTCGTATTTACCTCTTTCCCATGTCTTTGAGCGAATGATTACCTATATGTATCTGAGTATGGGGTATCCCATTTTTTATATTGAGGATGTGGATGAAATCAGGGAAGATTTTGAATACGTGAAACCCTATTACTTTGCCACGGTGCCCCGGTTACTGGAGAAAATTCATACGGGAATTAAAGTGAAGGGGCAGGAGATGAGTGGGCTCAAAAAGCAGCTCTATTACTGGGCGATAAATCGAGCGGAGGAGTACGATCCGGAAAATCCACCAAGTGGCCTCAATGCTATCAAACATAAAATTGCTGATAAGCTGGTGTATTCAAAAGTTCGCGACTTGTTCGGAGGAAACCTCCTCGGTATGGTAAGCGGTGGAGCAGCGCTATCACCTAACTTATTCCGTTTTATGAATGCGCTGGGACTTATTTGCATGCAGGGGTATGGACTTACCGAGACGTCGCCTGTGCTGTCGGTTAATGATAAAGATCATATGCGTGTTGGCAGTTCCGGGACTCCACTCTCAAATGTGGAAATCAAGATCGCTGATGATGGTGAAATTCTTGCCAAGGGACCTAATGTAATGGAAGGATATTACAATAATCCCGAAAAAACAGATGAGGTTTTTAACGATGATGGTTGGTTTATGACGGGTGATGTAGGCAAACTTGAAGATAACTATTTGTACATTACAGATCGTAAGAAGTCCGTTTTCAAGCTTTCTACAGGTAAGTATGTTGCTCCTCAGATTATTGAGAACTTGTTGAGCGAAAGTGGGTTCATCGACCAGGCCATGGTGATAGGGTATCAGCGTAAGTTCTGTTCAGCCTTGATTGTCCCTGATTATAGAAATGCAAGAAAGTGGCTAAAAGGACGTGGAAAGTCCGTTTCAGATCCCGAAAACGAGGATCCGGAAGTGCAAAGACTGATACAGCGAGAAGTTGATAAAGTGAATAAGCAACTTTCACCCTGGGAGACAGTCAAAAAATTTGTTCTTTTGGAAACGCCCTTCTCAATTGAGTCTGGTGAACTTACCCCCACCCTAAAGGTTAAACGTCCTATAGTGAAAGAACGTTATGAGGATGAGATTGAGTCAATGTATCAAGAAGAGGAACAGAAGACCGAAGCTGGAAAATAAATACTCTTCACTTGGTTGGCGAAGACGTTTGTGATCAACTTATTAGTAATAAAATAATTATACGATAATATTTATGTCTACAAGTAAATACGATATTCAGAAAGTAGCAGTACTCGGATCGGGAACAATGGGTAGTCAAATTGCGGCACACTGTGTGAATGCGGGCTTAGAAGTTTGGCTACTTGATCTTAAAGATGAGGAGAGCGACAATCCCAATCAGCAGGTGCTGGATAATATTAATCAGTTAAAGAAGATGAACCCCTCTCCGCTGGGTTTATCGGAGTATGTTGATCGTATTAAGCCGGGAAATTTCACTGATGATCTGGATATTATCAAGGAAGTGGATTGGGTTTGTGAGGCCATCATTGAAAAGATGGATATCAAAAAGGATATGATGGATAAGATTGATGATATCAGAAGTGAAGGTACGATCGTAAGCTCTAATACCTCGGGACTACCCATTGGAAAAATTAGTGAGGATTGTTCGGATGAATTAAAAGCACATTTTTTGGGTACGCACTTTTTCAATCCGCCGAGGTATATGAAACTGCTGGAGATTATCCCCACAGAATCTACTGCAGATGAAGTGGCGGAATATATGTCCCGTTTTTGTGAACGTAATCTGGGCAAGGGGGTTGTGCAGTGTAAAGATACCCCTAACTTTATTGCTAATCGCATTGGGATATTTTCGATGGCTAGTATTATGCCGCATTTTTTTAACGGGGGTTTCCGAGCTGAAGAGATCGATTATTTGCTGGGCACGCTCACTGGTTATTCCAAAGCGGCAACATTTCGCACGGCGGATATGTCCGGCTTAGACGTGATTCATCATGTGGCTACTAATTTGTATCCAGCTATTCCCGATGATGAGCGGCGCGAAGTATTTGATTTGCCTGATTCTTTCGAACAGATGGTAGAAGATGGGAAATATGGTAATAAAGCCGGAGAAGGGTTTTATAAAAAGGTGCGTACTGAGACAGGAAAGGAATACAAAGTGATTAATCCCGAAACGGGTGAATACGAATCGCAGATTGATCCTGAATTTGAAAGTGCTAAAGAAGCCAAAAAGAAATTTGATACGCCTGAAAAACGACTCAGGTTTTTGGTTAATCGTGATACAGAAGTTGGAGAGTTTCTATGGAATGTGCACTGTGATTTGCTGTTGTATTCTGCCAACCGTATTCCTGAGATTACAGAATCAGTGGAAGCTATAGATCGAGCAATGAAATGGGGCTTCAATTGGGAGTTGGGACCTTTTGAACGCTGGGATGCAATTGGGGTGGCTGAGTCCGTCGAGCGTATGCAGGATGAAGGATTGGATGTTCCCCAAAATGTTCTTGATATGTTGGATAGCGGTCGAAATCAGTTTTATGACAAACAGAAAGGCACAGTTTATAATCTGGCTACCGGAGAAGCCGAAGAGTTGAGTCCGCCTGCGGAAGGTGCTATTCAGGTCACCACACTAAAAACCAATAATAAAGAAGTGTTTGGCAACGACAGTGCCGGATTGTATGACATGGGTGATGACATTGCTCTTTTTGAGTTTCGTACTCGAAAATATACTCTCGGATTTGAGCTTATCGAGTCGTTGGACAAGGCCTGTGATATTGTGAGGAAAAAGTTTGATGCCTTGGTTATTAGTCATGATGGCGACAACTTTACATACGGAGCTAACTTGATGGAAGCTATGGGAGCGTGGCAGAAAGGAGACAAAGAGCGTGTTCGGAAGGCAGCCAAAAATTTCCAGGATGTAGTTGTGGGATTGCGATATCAGCCGTTTCCCGTGATTGTAGCTCCCTTTGGTCGTTCATTAGGCGGTGGGGTTGAGTTTATTCTCCATGCGGATAAAGTAGTGGCACATCATGAGTTATATGCCGGATTAGTTGAAGTGGGCGTTGGATTACTACCCGCAGGGGGAGGGACGAAGGAAATGCTTCTGAGAACTATGCAAAACTTGTTGGAGGATGAGCAAGTTGATCCTATGCCTAACATCAAAGAAAAGTTTAAGACGATTGGCATGGCTAAAGTATCAGATGGAGCACCCAAAGCCAGGCAGTATGGCTATCTTCGGAACTCGGATTCCATGATCATGAACCGGGATCTGCTTTTGACAAATGCCAAAGAAGAAGCTCGTCGGATGGCTGATGCCGGCTACTATCCTCCCGTAAAACCAAAGATACAAGTACTTGGAAATCAGGCATTGAGTTCTCTGAAAATGATGCTCCATATCATGCACGAGGCCAATTTTATAACTGATTATGACAAGGTAGTAGCCGAAAAAGTTGCCTTTGTAATGAGTGGCGGGGATTTGAGTGAGCCGCAAGGAGTTCCTGAAGATTATATCCTGAGACTCGAAAGAGAAGCTTTTATGGAACTGCTGGAGGACGAACGAACCCAAGCACGAATCGAGCACATGCTCAAAAAGGGTAAGCCTTTGAGAAACTGAGAATGCTGATTTCTCAATTACTTAATTAAGTAATTCACAAAAACTTTCTACTTAATACTTTCACCTATGACTACGAAAGAAGCTGTAATTGTTGCTGCTGCGCGAACGCCAACGGGAAAAGCAAATAAAGGATCACTGCGTTTTACTTCGCCGGATACGCTGGGGGGAGATGTGATTAGAAACCTCTTGGAGCGAGCTCCGAATCTTCAGCCCGATCAGGTTGAAGATGTAATTATGGGCTGTGCTTTTCCCGAAGCGGCACAGGGGCTGAATATCGCTCGTCAATGTGCTGCGCTGGGAGGGTTACCGCCTTCGGTTCCAGCTGCTACGATGAATCGATTCTGCTCATCGGGATTGCAGACCATTGCTCAGGCCGCCGAACGGATTATGGTAGGCAGTGCTGATGTAATTATTGCAGGAGGCGTTGAATCGATGTCGCTTGTGCCTATGGGGGGATATGTTTCAAGGTTAAATCCCGAGCTAGTGGACAATTATCCCGAAATCTATATAAACATGGGTTTGACCGCCGAAAATGTTGCCAACAAATATGATGTAAGTCGTGAAGATCAGGATGCCTTTGCTTATCGCAGTCACCAACGTGCGCTTAAGGCTTGGGATGAAGGCTATTTTGATGATCAGATTGTACCTATTGAAGTGAATGAGAAGAAGGTGACGGCAGATGGTGAAGTTGAGGAGACCGAATTTATCTTCAATACCGATGAAGGGCCGCGTCGCGATACTTCCGAGGAAATTTTATCCAAATTGAATCCTGCTTTTAAGAAGGGAGGATCAGTGACAGCCGGCAATTCATCTCAGATGAATGATGCTGGAGCTGCGGTTATTGTGATGAGCCGTGAAAAAGCCGATGAATTAGAGCTTGAACCTATTGCCAAATATCATGGCTTCTCAGTAGCAGGAGTTCCGCCCGAGATTATGGGCATCGGTCCGGTTGAGGCTGTTCCAAAAGTTCTTGAGCAAACTGGATTTAACTTGGGGGATATTGATTTAATAGAATTAAATGAGGCTTTTGCAGCTCAATCGCTGGCAGTAATTCGCGAGCTTGGGTTGGACGAAGATATCGTCAATATAAACGGTGGGGCTATAGCAATGGGACATCCTCTTGGTTGTACCGGTGCGAAGCTGACAACTCAGATCCTGCACGATTTAAAGCGCCTGGATAAACAGTTTGGCATGGTGACCATGTGCGTAGGCGGAGGCATGGGTGCTGCCGGTATTTTCGAAAACTTAGCGTAGTATTTCTGTCATCCTGAACTTGCTTCAGGATCTAACAATCTAATTTTTAAAAGATTATTATGTTTACAACAGACACGTTAGCAGGTCAAACAATTTTAATTACCGGCGGTGGCAGTGGATTAGGACTGGCTATGGCCAAGAAATTTGCTTCACTGGGCAGCAATATTGCTATTTGTGGGCGCACAGAAGAAAAACTCCAGAAAGCTGTTGAGGAAATTGAAGATGCTGACAATGACAGCTCAGCAAAATACTATGTGGCGGATGTTCGTGATTATGATCGCATTGAGGAAATGATCGGGGAAATTATATCTGATTTCGGTTCGATGACCGGTCTGGTTAACAATGCTGCTGGGAACTTTTTGTCGGCCTCCGAAGATTTGAGTCCAGCTGGTTTTAAGGCCGTGGTCGATATTGTATTACACGGTTCATTCAATTGCACGCATGTATTTGGGAATTACCTGATTGATGAAAAGAAGAAAGGCAATATTTTGAATATGGTAACCACCTATTCAGAAGATACGGGGTCGGCATTTGTACTGCCATCTGCTTGCGGTAAAGCGGGAGTGCTGGCTATGACGCGATCGCTGGCCTATGAATGGGCGACGTATGACATTCGGTTAAATGCTATTGCGCCGGGGCCGTTTCCCACTAAAGGTGCATGGGAGCGGTTAGTTCCCGATGAAAGTGCAGAAAAGAAATTCCTGTCTAAAATTCCGGCCGGACGTTATGGAGATAAAGAGGAGCTGGCTAATCTTGCAACATTCTTAATGTCGGACATGGCGCCCTATATTACCGGAGAATGTGTGGTTATTGACGGCGGTGAACGCCTTTCTGCCGGGCAGTTTAATTTTATTGACAAGCTGGGATCACGCGAAGAGTTGAAGGGATTCTTCAAGATGATGCACAAGAAGGGAAGCTAAACACGGGTTAGTCTTTTTTTAATCTTATCAATTGTTTTATTTAGCTCCCACAGGTGGTAGGCATTATAGATTGTTTCGCGATTAAGCTGTATTGCTTTAAGAAAGCTTAAAGCCGCTAATTCGGCGGCTCTACTGGCATCAAAAGATTTACTGTTGAAGAACAGGTGACCATCCCCATTTTCTTCCCCCAATCGTACAGATTGTTCTAATACATCGCAGTCTAAAATAAAATGATTATTTGCAGCCTGCCGATGATGACGAGAATTAGTTGTTGTTACATTGACAAACATATTTGCTGTTGCACCGCTCTCAAAACGCAACATCATATGCAATGCATATAAATGCTGTTCAGAAAGTTCAACAGTTTTTAAGTCAATATGATGAACTGATCCATTTATCCATCGCAGGCAAAAGGCGAGCTCATCAATCCAGTAATACTCAAAAGGATGGTCTGACTCTACAAATTCTGAATAACTCAGCTCGCGATTGATTTGCAGAAATGAAGGTTTCTCAATCTTCTTGGTCATCCATTTTGACGCAGGTGCAAGGGTAGGCCAGTGTGAAAATTGTACGAGGACATTTGATTCCTCAGCAGCATGATAAATTTTTTCAACCTGCTTCGTTTTGGTGGGAATAGGAGCTATTAAAAAAGTATGATATCCTGATTTTACTGCTGCAAGTAAACGACTAAGGTTTTCAGTGTCTTCATCCATTAATAGACAAGCATCGACATCACCAATTTCAGACAACTTGCCGGCAATGACAACTTCTGTTACGGTACGATGGGGACGTAAATGCTCTTCCCATGCAACTGCCCTGTCTGCAGGACCAACAATGCCTATTCTCATAACAGGATTTTAAGTTAAGGTGAATAACTATCCATAGTTATGAAATAGGGCTATAATTTCAAAACTGATTAGTCAGTTTGAGGGATATTATTCCGGCATTACCAACGCAAGGATGAAATAGAGGAGAACAGGACTGCCCCATCCAAGAAAAGTAGTTATAACAAAAATAATTCTAACAATCGTGGGATCCCATCCCAAGTACTCTGCAATGCCTCCACAGACACCGGTAATCATTTTATCAGTTCGTGATTTTTTTAGTCGAGCTCCCATAAGCAATATGAGTTAATGGCTTTGTTTATTCTTTGTAGAAATAATACGAAAGAGTTAGGGGGATGTTTCGGCTGATTTAATATTTACAAAAAAAGAAAGCCCAAAGTAGTAGAACGGAAACAGAAATGAGCTATAAATTAGCCACGGCGGAGATTGGTCAAAATAGTATAGTAATGCAATAAGCTGAATTGTGAAGATGCTGCCGAGGATTAAGGTAAATGGCCGTAAATATTCAGTTCGCGACGGATATACAAACTTAACGGGTAGAAATGTTACTATTGCAAACATAAGTAAAACTGCTGAAGCAAAAATAACGGGCAATTCAAGCAGATAAATATAAAATACTACTATATTCCAGTAAGATGGGAAACCCAGAAAAAAGTGATCCTCGGTTTTTGCTTTGGTGTTGGCAAATCCGAAGACACTTGCTATAGCACAAATAACGAGCACCCATGTGGGAATATCCATTGTTGCAAAAATCCAGAGTAGGGGAGCAATGGTCCACGTGAGAAAATCAACAATGTTGTCCATCAAGGCTCCGTCAATAGCCGGGGCATGTTCTTTTGTTTTTGTAAGCCGTGCGAGTGCGCCATCAACAGAATCGATGATGGCAGCTATCGCCAGTACCCAAACCGTTTCTTTATAAAACCCGTTATATGTTAATATGAGAGCCCACAAGCCTAATCCTGCACCTAAAGCAGTAAATAAATGGACTCCGTGCGCTGCTGTTTTTTTCACAAACAGTTTATGTTATTAATAATATCCTTCTTTTAATCACCCTTAATAAAATAAAAAAAGCGGAACCTATGAAGTCCCGCTTTAAATCTAACAGAAGAAAGTAATGTATTTAGATCTCTGAAGAGGTAAGGTTATGATTCTGTATCATCGTTTGAAAGTTTAAAGCTAATAGGCAACGAGTATTGAACCCGCACTGGGTTACCGTTTTGTGTTCCCGGCTTGAAATCGGCCTGTTTAACTACCCGAAGTGCTTCTTCATTTAAACTTTTATGAGTGCCTCTAATGATAGATGGATTTACAACGTTGCCTTCTTTATCAACAATAAATTGTACGATCACGCGTCCTTCGGCACCCGCTTCACTTGCTTCTTCGGGATAGGTCATTATTTTTTGTAGTGAAGCGAGTCCGCCTACTAATTCCGGCATATTTTCAACAGCTACAAAATAATCTCCTTTGTCTGATTTGGAGCCGGGAACAGGTGGAGGAGGGGGATCCATGCGAACTTCTTCTTTAAGATCAGAAAATGCTTTGTCGGGATTTAATACACTTATCTTAATGACACCATTCTTGCCTTTTTCTCCATATTCCTGTGTGGCTTTTTCTCCTTTCAATACATCTATCGACTCTATGTATTTGGTCTTCAAACGAGATAATTTTGGAATGGAAGATTCATCATTATCCCATTCTTCGCCATTTACAATGTATAGCGGTTGCTTGGGGGTAGATGGTGTATTAGCTATTTGGGCTTGGGTTTGTTCTATTTCACTTTTGGTAATGCCATCTTGTGACATATCAGTACAAGAAATGGTAAGTGTTAACAGTGAGGCAGCGAAAAAAGTAATTAGAAAACTCGATCGAAAATTCATAGATAGACTATTTTGGTTAGACATGATTTGAATTCGCTTTTTTAGTGAAGAAGGATTAACAGCCATACTGAGGGCCAATTTTTGCTGATGATCTCGTTTAGCAAGATCAAAGAGGAGAGAGGCATACTTCTTTTGTGAAAATTCTTTGTTGGATAAAACCTCGTTGTCGCATATTACTTCTCTGTATTCTTCGCGTAACGTATAGAGTCTATAAATTAGTGGATGAAACCAGAAAAGAGATTTTATCACTATCAGAAAGTTATTCAGAAGAAAGTCGCGATTTTTAATGTGTATCAACTCATGCTGCACGGCCATAGCGAGCGAAGAAGGTTGTTTTTTTAGATCAGCCGGAATAACAATTTTGGTATTCAGCCACCCGTAAGTAAAAGGAATGTTTACACTATCAGAATAGGCGATTAATGTGTTTCGGCACTTCTCACTTTCGGATGGGAGATTTCCCAGCAAGTCTTTGTCACTGGTAAGTGGAGAAAAATTCAATTCTTGCTCTATATTTTTGAGTTGAGCAAAATCAAAAATAAGCTTAAGCACAAGTAACGCTGCTACTGATCCGACAATTATGCTACCGGCACCTATCCAAAAGTTGGGATTGCTCAATCCACTTAGTATGGAGGGGGCTGAAGCATTCCCGGAAACAGTTATTGGATTTTGAATGACAATGAACATTCCCTCACCCGCTGCCTGTGTGGCACGGCTGATAATATCCATCAGGTAAGCCCCGAGGACTCCGAGTGGAAGCACCAATAGAAGGGCCGTGCGGCTGTGATAGTGATAGATAGGTTCGAGCGATGCCCTTTTATATAAAAATATTGTAATGGGGACAGCCACAAAGGTCCAAACTATCACTGGAAGCCAAAAGTGTTCGATCATTTGATCGCCAAACGATTGAAGTAAGTCAACGAATTCCATCATTGTTTATCCTCCATATTATCAATCATAGATTTAATTTCAGTGAGGTCTTCCGAAGTCAGATCATCACTGTTTACCAAAGCTTGTACCAGTTCTTTTGGTGATCCCTTGAAAGCTTTCTTCATCAAATCGGTGATAATATTCGAGCGAACTGATTCCGGTTTTTGCGCAGGACTGTAGACATAGGTTACGCCGTCTTTACGATATTTGAGCAGGCCTTTCTCAGACAGGTTTTTCATGACGGTCATAATGGTGGTATATGCTACTTCTCTGTCTTCCAAAATTCGCTTTCGAACTTCCTTTACGGTAGCTTCCTCCATATCCCAGACATGATTAAGCACTTCCATTTCAGTTTCTCCAAGAGGAGTCAGTGATTTTTTCATCTTCTAGTTGTTGAATTATGATTGATACGTTCTAATTAATGTTAGGTCCTAATCAGTTAATACTAATATAATAGTATTAATCATTTTGTCAAACTGAACCGAGAATTATCTAAATAATTTGACGAATCAGGGTTATAGTATCCTGGGGAGAAGAGGCGATATCAGGGTTAGGATAGGACAATTTGTCCAGTAGCTTTACCATATTTTTCGAAGGATTTAACAGGACTATCGGTTTTTGGGCTTTTAGTGCAAGCGTGACTTCGGAGATTGTACCCGCACCCGTTCCACAGGCTATTATTACATCCGAGGAAAGGACGTTGATATTGTTACGCCCACTTCCCATCCCTGTACATATGGGGATATCAACAAATTCAGATATACCGTCTTTATTTTCAGATGGAAGAATACCGACAGTTAACCCACCCGAATGTTTTGCTCCTTTAGAGGCGGCATCCATCACGCCCATATTTCGCCCACCTGTTAAGAGGATCCAATTTTGTTTAGCAATTAATTTCCCAAGTTCATAGGCATGGTCTATATCCTTTTGAGAGGCTCTCTCACCGGGTCCCATCACACCAATAATTGGTTTACTCATAGTATATACACTTTGTTGGAACTTCATTGTGAATAAATATATTGATATAACTCATTCATTGAATACAATTTTCGAAAATGTCATCCAGGTCTTATTTAAAAGAAATAGACAGCCGCATACCGTATTCTGATCCAAACGCTTTTGACCGATCCGTTTTTGTACTGCACGACCAGTTAAACTTGTCGGTGTGGCCAGATTGGGTACGCGAACAGAAGCCGCTGTTAATATTTATGGAGTCCAAGGCGAAAGGAGAGACATTACCATATCACAAGAAAAAAATAACGTTTGTACTTAGTTCCATGCGTCACTTTGCGCTGGAGTGCTTTAAAGCGGGCTATCCTGTTTACTACCATGCCACCGATCAGTCTTTCGGTGATGGAATTGTGGAAGTGCTGGAAGAATATGAGGGCTTGTCGCTTACTTATATGACGCCTTCGGAATGGGATACCCGCATGAGTATTGATGATGTTAAAAGGGAGTTTGAGGATAGAGTTACTGAAATTCCCAACACCTTCTTTTTTGCAGATGTTGAGCAATGGAAAGAAAATATTGAGCCCGGTTATCGCATGGAATACTTTTATCGGGATATGCGAAAGCAAACCGGCTATTTAATGAATGGCGATAAACCGATAGGAGAAAAGTGGAACTATGATGATGAGAATAGAGAATCGCTGCCCAAAGGATATTCTGTGCCCGAGGTTACGTCTTTTGAGCCGGATACATTGACTCAAGAAGTATTAGAACTTGTGGTAGATCGACACTCAGATCATTTTGGTAAAGTTGAGGATTTCCGATATGCAGTGACCAGGAAACAGGCTCTTCAGTTGCTCGATGAATTTATTGAGGAACGGTTGGTAGATTTCGGACCCTATGAAGATGCTATGGCTACTGACGAACCAACACTTTTTCACTCCACCTTATCACTGTATTTGAATAATGGGTTGTTGCTTCCATGGGAAATTTGTGAACGGGCAATTAAAGCTTATGAAAATGGCAACGCGCCAATCAATTCTGTTGAAGGATTGGTACGCCAAATTCTGGGATGGCGTGAATTTATCCGTATCTATTATGAAGAGATGATGCCGGAGGTTCGTGAGGCAAATTTTATGAATTTTGCAAAAGGACTGCCGGAACTTTTTTGGTCCGGTGATACGGACATGCATTGTCTGCAGCAAAGCTTAAAGGCGGTGATTAAACAGGGCTACTCGCATCACATTCAGCGATTGATGGTGTTAAGTAATTTCAGTAATCTTACTCAAACCGATCCGCGCGAGCTGAACAGGTGGTTCTGGTTTGCCTATGTAGATGCCTACGAATGGGTAGTGTTACCTAATGTGTTGGGGATGTCAACATTTGCTGATGGTGGTATTCTTGCTTCAAAGCCGTATGTGAGTAGCGGGAATTATATTAACAAGATGAGCAATTATTGTAAGTCATGTGAGTATAGCGTTACAAAGAAAACCGGAGAAGGAGCATGCCCGTTTAACTATTTGTATTGGAATTTTATAGATGAACAGCGCGAAGCTTTTGAAGTGAGTGGACGCAATAGTTTTATGGTGAATATGTACGACAAGAAATCTGATGAGAACAAAAAAGCCATAAAGGAATCAACCAAGCATTTTTTAAATCAATTAGATCGTTATTCAGGTTAATTAAAATTATTATAAAGTATGGAATTCAAACAAGTTAGTAACTTAGACTTTAATATTTCGAGAGTCACACTTGGAACATGGGCTATCGGCGGTTGGATGTGGGGTGGCTCCGACGACCAGCAGGCGGTAGATACGGTCATAGAAGCGCTCGAAAAAGGGGTGGCGACTATCGATACTGCTCCGGTGTATGGCTTCGGTAAGAGCGAAAAAATGGTCGGCCAGGCTCTACAGGAGTTTGGTGATCGAGATGAGATACGGCTTGCAACAAAATTTGGTTTAGAGTGGGATGATACCGGGAATATCCAACGCAATTCAACTCGCGAACGTATTCTTAAGGAGGTAGATGATTCTCTTAGAAGGTTACAAACAGATTACATTGATATTTACCAAGTGCACTGGCCGGATTTAGAAACCAATTTTGCCGAGACAGCTGAAACACTACAAGAGCTTCTTGACTGTGGAAAAATTAGAGCCATTGGGGTGTCAAACTTTTCCCCGAAACAGATGGATGAATTCCGGGAAACGGCCCCCATCCATGTCTGTCAGCCACCGTATAATTTATTTGAGCGCGGTATTGAAACGGATGTCATTCCATATTGCAAGGAAAATGATATAACATTGTTGACCTATGGTGCGCTATGTCGCGGACTGTTATCCGGAAAGATGAGTAAAGATCGAACCTTTAATAAAGGAGATCTTCGTCGGAATGCAGATCCGAAATTTCAGGGTGAAACATTTGATAAACATCTTGAGGCAGTAGAAAGGTTAAAAAAATATGCGGATAATAATTTTGATCAAAAAGTGATTCACCTGGCCGTCCGATGGATTTTAGATAAAGGAATTGAATCAGCTATATGGGGCGCCCGAAAACCGGAGCAAGTTACCTTTGAGAAGGTCTTTGATTGGAAGCTTACCGATAAGCAGGTGAAAGAAGTTGAAGAAATAGTCGAATCAACGGTCGAAGAACCTGTGAGCCCCGCTTTTATGGCTCCACCCGAATAGTATATTATTCTGAAATTTATCATGAAAAATATTAACAGTAAACGTGTATTTAAGCGAAATGAAAGAAAGCCAAATTCCAATGGTGATTATGTACTATACTGGATGCAGATAAACCGGCGCTTTCAATACAATTTCGCGCTGGAATATGCTGTTGGATGGGCTAACAAGTTAGATAAGCCGCTATTAATTTACGAAGGATTGAATTGTGATTATCCCTGGGCTTCTGATCGTTTCCATCACTTTTTGATGGAGGGGATGGCAGAGAACCTTTCGTATGCGAATGAGAACAATATTAACTATTACTCATTTTTGGAAGACAAGCCTGGTGCAGGGGACGGCTTGCTCTATAAGTTGGCAGAAAACGCATGTACCGTGATTTCGGATGAGTTTCCGGTGTATATCATACGTGAGCATAATGAGAAAGTAGGTCCAAAATTAGATGTACCCTATATCACGGTAGATTCTAATGGACTTATTCCATTGGGACTTACGGATAAAGCACCTTACAACGCCTATTTCTTTCGTAAGATCATGCAACGCAATTTTGTGGAGTGTTTCACCAATCCCCCTAAGAAAGGTCCGTTGGCAGATCTTGAAAATAAGTCGAAGATTGAGCTGGGGAGCAACTTTCTGTCAAAATATCCTTCGGCAGAGGAAAAGCTTAAGAGTCCTGGAATATTTATTAGTTCCTTACCCATTAATCACGCAGTTGGTCAAATTGACTTACAGGGAACACGCAAGGCAGCGTTGGGGAAACTGGGACATTTTGTCCAATATGGGCTGTCCAAGTATGATGAGAATCGCAACGATCCCGATATTAATGCGACCAGTGGATTAAGTCCGTGGCTGCACTTTGGCAAGATATCGGAATACGAAATTGTGGATACTGTGCTGGAGCATCAGCCCGAAGGATGGGATTTGGATAATATTACATTTAACAAAGGATCTACAGGTGGGTTTTTTAATGGCGATCCCAATGTGGATGCGTTTCTGGATGAAGTGATAACGTGGCGGGAGGTTGGATTTCATTTTGCGCATCATGAGCCTGACTACGATCAGTACGAAACATTGCCAGACTGGGCGTTAAAGACACTTGAAAAGCACAAAGATGACCCACGAGAATATATTTACGAGCTGGAAGAGTTTGCACAGTCTCAAACTCATGATGAGATTTGGAATGCCGCACAAACACAGCTTAGAGAGGAGGGAGTGATGCATAATTACCTTCGTATGTTATGGGGCAAAAAAGTACTGGAGTGGACGCCGAATCCCGAAATTGCGCTGGCTTATCTGATTGAGCTAAATAATCGTTATGCCGTTGACGGACGTGACCCCAATAGCTATTCGGGTATTTTCTGGATTTTTGGTCGTTTTGATCGTGCCTGGCAGGAGCGTCCCATCTACGGAAAGGTGCGCTATATGACGAGTAATTCTACCCGAAAAAAACTAAAACTCAAGCAGTATCTGGATAAATATAGCAGCCAAAAGACACTGGATGTATAACATACATATCAGTGGTTATAACTTTTCGATGAGGGCTTTGACGAGCTTTGCAAAATCATCTTTACGGGCATCGGCCGCAGCTTTTACTTCTTCGTGGTCGAGCTTTTCACCCGTTACACCGGTTGACATGTTGGTAATGAGCGAGATCGCGGTGCTTTTTAAGTTAAGGCGGGCGGCCTCGAAAAGCTCGGTGGCTGTGGACATCCCCACGGCATCAGCACCCATTTTTCGAAAGGATCTGATTTCTGCTTTAGTTTCGTAATTAGGGCCGGTTACGTACATATAATTACCCAGCTGTGTGACAAGCCCGAGTTCTGCGGCAATTTTTCTGACTTTTGGTACCCACTGATGATGTTGGTACCGATGTTTTTGATGACCCAGCGGTGATATCGCTAAATTATTGCGTATGATGCTTTCGATGACCATCAGATCCCCAACCGAGAAGGAGGTGTTGATGGCTCCGGCAGCATTGGAAATAATTAGTTTATCAGCAGCCAGATAGTTTGCAATGTAAACGGGGGTAGCGGTTTCCTCGAAAGAGAATCCTTCGTAATGGTGAAATCGCCCGGAAAAGGCAATTACTGAGCGTTCGTTTATCTTTCCGATAATCAATTCCCCGGCATGTCCCTGTACTGATGAAACGGGCATACCCGGAATATCTTCGTAAGGGATAACGTTAGGATGCTTTATTTGATCGACGAATCCCCCCAGGCCTGATCCCAGAATAATGGCTGCTTCAATATCATTGGGAAGATCTTGTTCATCAAGAAAACTAAAAATATCGTTAGTGAAATTTGGTAATGACATTATTAAATAGCTTCAATTTTGTATCCCTGTTGTTCGTCGAAATCAGTTAGGTTAAATAGGGGATGGTGCGAATCGTGATAGCCCATAATAGTGTATTGTTCTTCGTAGGCTTGTTGTGTTAGTTCTTTTCGCACTTCCATACTTTGATCGGCATCAAAGTCATATTTTGCCGCGAATTTCCGATTGACTTCCCCGCGGGTGGCTAAGACATCCCCGGCCATCAAATACTTTTGACTACCGTCATTAAAAAACAAAGCTTGCGAAAATTCAGTGTGTCCACCGATCTTTTTGATTTGTATCTCGGGATATGGATGATCCTCTTCATTCACGAATTGGAGGTTCGCTTTGGCATCTATAAAATGAATAAACTCTGTTTTTTCTTCATCATAATACTCATCCATATCTTTTACCTTTTCCCATCCTTTTTGGGAAACCCATACATTTGCATCGGGAAAAGTGAGTTCCCAATATCCCGACGACTGCCCTGCCAGTCCGCCTATATGATCATAATGAAGGTGACTGGCGAAAATATCGGTGATATCATATTCGGTTAGTCCAAATGCTTCGAGATTACTCTTTATATGATCGGTACTGGTATCTTCTCCGAAATCACCGATTCCTACATCAAAAAGGATATTTTTGTCACCCGATTGGATTAAGAAGGGATTAAGGGAAATTTTCAGCGCTCCTTTGGCAGGAGGATCATCCCGATCAATGCGATTAAATTTTTTATCCAGACCAACGCTAAACGTTCCTTCGTAGAGAGGGTGGGCAGTTACTTCCTTTGTCGCCATGTTACGATTTCTTATTCTTTTTATTTTCGTACTTGTCGTAGGCTTCGATAATATCACGCACTAATTTATGGCGAACCACGTCGTTCTCATCCAGGTAAACAAATGAAATGCCATCAATATCCTTAAGGATTTTTTGGATGGAAATAAGTCCCGATTTTTGTTTATGGGGAAGATCGGTTTGAGTGATATCTCCAGTGATAATGGCTTTACTGTTAAATCCAATACGCGTCAAGAACATCTTCATCTGCATATTGGTAGTGTTTTGAGCTTCATCTAAAATTACAAAAGCATTGTTGAGCGTTCGCCCCCGCATATACGCCAGCGGGGCAATTTCAATACTGTTTTTGGCTAAATGAAGCTCCAATCGGTCATATTCAATCATATCTTCCAGCGCATCATACAAAGGCCGGAGGTAAGGATCGATTTTTTCGCGTAAATCTCCGGGTAAAAATCCTAGAGTTTCACCAGCTTCAACAGCAGGTCGGGCCAAGACAATTTTTTTGACTTTTCGTTCTTTTAGTGCTCTTACGGCCAAGGCCACAGAGGTATACGTTTTTCCCGTTCCCGCAGGACCGATTGTGAATACAATATCATTTTTGTTGGCAGCTTCGACGATCTCCTTTTGTCCGGGCGTTTTGGCCGTAACGGCTTCCCCGGTATGGGTATTGAGAATAAAATCGCCTGATATACGGGTGTCACGAAGTGGATTGGGCTTTTGGCTTTCTCGGTCGCTATGTTTCAGAGCGAGAACGGTTTCGAGGTCACCTTCTGTAAGATCTTCATTACGTGCGGCCATACGTTCGAGTTCGCTAAAAACTTCCAAGAGTTCTTCACAGTCTTCTTCGGAACCCGAAATTTTTATGGTATTACCCCGCGCCGTAATTTTAGAATCGGGATACGCCTCATCAATTTTTTTAAGATACTCGTCCTGAAAACCTAAAATAAGGACGGGTTCAACATCATTTATTTGGTAGGTTTCTTCGTTAACGGTCGATTGATCTGCGATAAATGGCCTCTACTTTAATTAGAAATCTGAACCCCTAAAATAAGGAAATAGTATGAATTTATTGTAAATCGTCAGAAAGTGCTTTAAGCAATTGTTCCTTTTCCCATTTTTGCTTTTTCTGTCAGATTTTCAATTCTCTTTGGGATGTTTTTAGCTTTAAACACAGCGCTACCAGCTACAAGAACATCCGCCCCGCATTGGGTGACTTTTTGGATATTATCGAGATTTACGCCTCCATCCACTTCAATAAGAAAACCGGCACCGTATTCATCCCTCATGGCACTTAGTTTTTGTAATCGCTGATAGGTGTTTTCAATAAAGGATTGCCCCCCAAATCCGGGATTTACACTCATTAGAAGAACCAAGTCTATTTCGTTAATTACAGGTTCAATTGTCTGAAGGGAGGTCGCCGGATTTATAGCAACTCCAGCGGTAACCCCATAATTATGGATACTTTGGATAGTGCGATGCAAGTGGGGGCAAGTCTCTTGGTGTACCGTAATTTGATCAGCCCCGGCATCCACAAACCGCTCGATATATTGATCGGGATTTTCGATCATTAAGTGAACATCTAAAAAAGCTTCTGTACAACTTCCTGCTGATTCAACAAATTTAGGCCCATAGCTGATGTTGGGAACAAAATGACCATCCATGATATCGCAGTGTAGCCATTGTATATCAGCTTGATTACATTTATCGATTTCTTCGCCAAGGCGTGTATAGTCGGATGCTAAAATTGAAGGGGCTAAAATAGGTAGCGTAAAATCCATATCAATTAATTGTTGTTATCTTCTGGTGAGGATACGTTGGAGGTGTCAATGACGGCTCCGGATTCATCTTCTTCTTTTACTTCAAATCGTTCAGAGACAATAAGCTTTAGTGTTTCTCCCTCTGTAATTTGGTCCTTTTGTGGTTCGTAATTGATGATGACGTTAGGATCAAATTCTTTACTCGGTTGAAATCGGATCTCACCAATACGTAAACCTACTTTTTGTAATTTCTGTTGTGCCTCAGATAGACGTAATCCCTTAATATTGGGGATATCTACCATTTTTTCACCAAGACCGTCGCTTACCGCTAAATCTACCATGGTACCCTTAGGTACAACATTGTTGGCCGGTACCGACTGTCGTAGCACAACATTCTTAAAGCGGGATGATTCATAGCTTATAGTACCTACGCGCAGCCCGTAATTTTCGAGCTGGATCCGAGCGTTACGGAGTGATAAGTCTACTACTTTTGGGACTTGAACGGTGGGATTCGTTTCTGTATTAACAGTGAGATATACTTTTCGATTCGGCTTCACAATTTCTGCAGCTGCCGGCATTTGATCGATCACATAATCAGCTGGATAAGCGGAGTTCGATCGACGTTCTGAAACTTCGTATCGTAATCCGTAAGAAGTAAGGCGTTCCTGAGCTTCTTCTAATGAAACTTCTGTAATGTCGGGAACAGTAACCCCTTCATTGTAATTGGTGTAGGCCGGCATAATTACAAAATCCAGTAGGGTGAGAAACAGGGCTCCGGCCGCAATTAAACCTCCCAATCCTAGGTAAAATATTTTATTTGTGAGTAATGATTTTATTTGTGTCCACATATGCTAAAAATATGATTCTTTGGGTATTACTTAAAAATGAATTTTAGTACAAAGGTGTAATGTAGGTTAAGCATTTTGTTACTGTTTCCGGCATGCGTTGTTTGTAATGTTGCCCTTAAACAAGTATTAAAAGTTTATGCTATGTGGTTTAATAATAGAAACGAAACCATGTTCCCTAATAGGTGGTATCTGTTATTAAAATCTGTAGTGATCCTTGACGCAAATTGAGAGTTATTCGGCATTCTACCTTTGTTCCAGTTTAGTTTGTGTTGAACGCATAATATTGCTGAGAACCGTAATCAGGCATAACGTCCGAAAAATTACTTCTGATATGTTACGGGTATATAAATAGGGTATTGCGTTCCACATTGCGCAGAAGCTTAACACCTACTTTTGGCCAGTTGCTGTCGGGATTGTATTCGGCGGTTTTACGTTGGATGCACTCAAGATCGTAATTATGACTATTGTTTGAGTTGTTCAAGATATTTAACCAAAATAGGTTTCGCGGTCTAAACTGACAGATTCTATATTATTAAAGGGTTCTCGGGTTGCGTAAAATGATACGAGGCCCAAAAACAAAAGCATGCTTACAAATAGCATGCTTTTATCAAAAAGGTAGTTAGTCTGTAAAAAGTCTGTCCTCACAGTTGCTCAGATTAGAAGTTTAAGAGCAAACCAAAACGGGTTGTATTAGCAAGAGGGTGGTTTTCAGCGCCGAGTGTATTAATATAGCTAAAATCCACTCCTACGAATTTGTATCGGATTCCAGCACCTAATGTCATGTATTGTCGATCTCCATTATTGGGATCCTCATAATAGTACCCGCCACGTATCGCAAAAAGGTCATTATACCAATATTCTGTACCTACTGCGTACATAAGTTGTTCGGGAAGGGAAAGGGTAACCTCTCCGGTTCCGGTATTACGAGTAAAGCTTCCCCAGGATGAAAAGAGAGAATTAACAACTCCTTTGGGTTTTCCCTCAGAGTCGAGACGGGCCATGACCTTCGAAATATCATTAGCAATCGTCAATTTGTGGATACCGTTCTCATCAAGATTGGTATTAAATGCCCATCCAATACGGAACATGGTTGGCAGAGGATCTTTTTGGGCATTATCAGTATAGTTTACACCTGGACCAATATTTGAGATATTTAATCCAGCATTAATATTGGCGTCGTTACCGATAAACTTAAAACTGTTTGATTTGTACATGGCGGCAAGATCAACGCCCACACTGGATCCCGGATTTATGGATTGTTGGCTAACTTGCCCATCTGCAAGACTGCTATATATGAATCTGACTCCAGAACCGACGGACCAATTCTCGTTCAGCTTGAGACCATAAGACAAACCGGCTGCTAATTCATGACTGTTAAACCTACCAAGTGGTTGCCCTTCATCTCCCCGTCTTTCCTGTTCGCCCAAGTTTAAAAAGGTAACATGTCCGCCAAAGGTACCAATACCTTCTACGTGATACTTACCGCCCAGGTAATCATAAAATAAATCAGCATTAAACTGGGGAAGCCATTCACTGTGGGTAAAATTGATTTGATTTCCCTTTTGAAATCCAAGTCCGGCAGGGTTCCAGAAGATTGCGGAGGCATTATCGGCTATAGCGACACCGGTATTGCCCATTCCGGCGGCCCGAGAATCGGGTTCGATTTGTAAAAATGGCACCGAAGTAATACCTACCTGGGCATGTGATAAACCTGTCAAGAGCAGTAGAAGGGCAAAAGTGGGTAATGCTTTCTTAATCATAACAAAATCGGTTGATAGAAGTACATTCAGGATTTAAACAGAAAATAGCAATATATATGTTGTAAGACTACAATTCCTGATATAAAGTTATCAGAATAAATGAAAAATAAAAAAGCAGGATGAAATAGTTCATCCTGCTTTGGGTTTCTTAATGGATTTTAATTAAGCATCTCAAGAACCATTGCTGAGGCTCCACCGCCGCCGTTACAAATACCGGCACATCCATAACGTCCTTCTGTACGTTTGAGAGCGTGAAGTAGCGTTACAATAATTCGTGCTCCCGAACAGCCGATTGGGTGACCAATACTAACTGCTCCACCATGAATATTTACTTTTTCCGGATTGAGCTCTAAAATTTGCTCATTAGCAAGAGAGACCACAGAAAAAGCTTCATTAATTTCAAAAAGGTTGATTTCATCCTTCTCAATATTGGCTCTTTTCATTGCTTTGGGCATGGCATCGGCAGGAGCAGTGGTAAACCATTCCGGTTGTTTTGCTGCACTTGCCTGACTTACTATGCGAGCCAGTGGTGTAAATCCAAGTTCTTCAGCTTTTTCTTCGCTCATTAAAAGCACAGCTGCAGCGCCGTCATTGATACTGCTCGCGTTAGCAGGAGTTACGGTTCCATCCTTTTCAAATACAGGATTCAGCTTAGGTACTTTGTCGTAGTTAATTCGCTTGAGCTCCTCATCCATTGTAACTTTAGATACATTGCCCTTCCGATCTTTTACTTTCATCTCGATGATTTCATCATCAAAATAACCCTCTTCATGGGCCTTAATAGCTCGTTTGTAAGAGGTGATGGCAAACTCATCTTGTTCCTCACGGCTGATATTGCATTCACGGGCACAAATTTCCGCTGCATTACCCATGTGGAAATCATTATAGACATCCCACAGACCATCTCTGATGATCCCGTCTTGAGCTTCGGAATGCCCCAATTTAGATCCAAAACGATGTTTATTCAGATAGTAGGGGACATTGCTCATGCTTTCCATTCCTCCGGCAACAATAACATCGGCTTCTTCGAGCTGAATTTGATTGGCGGCAATCATAATAGCTTTCATGCCCGAAGCACATACTTTATTGACTGCTGTTGCGGGAGTAAGCTCAGAAAGTCCGGCCTTTAATGCCGCCTGACGTGCAGGAGCTTGTCCAACACCGGCTGTGAGTACATTTCCAAAAACCACTTCTTGAATCTGTTCGGGGCTAACCCCGGATGATTTCATCAATTCAGTAATAGTCGCCGCTCCTAATTCTGGTGCCGAGAATGAGGATAAGCTTCCACCGAAAGAACCTACTGGCGTCCGTTTGGCATCAACAATAACTACATTACGCATAATTTAATCTACTTTTTAGGTTATGAATTTGTTGGTGACCTGGAATTTATTCAAAAGCCTGTTCCAGATCTTCTACAAGATCGTCGGCATCTTCAATACCAACCGAAAGTCGGATTAACGAATCTTTGAGTCCCGCTTTTTCTCGAACTTCTTTGGGGATTGATCCATGCGTCATTGAAGCGGGATGGCTGATTAGTGACTCAACGCCCCCAAGGCTTTCAGCTAAGGTAAAAATCGTTGTTCTACTCATAAATTCCTGAGCCTTTTCCATGGAATCATTCTTTAAAGAGAATGAAACCATACCACCAAAATCGCTCATCTGCTTTTTTGCAATGTCGTGTTGTTGGTGACTTTTCAGTCCGGGATAAATAACTTCGTCAACATCGGGATGATCATCTAAAAATGATGCAACTTTTTTTGCATTATCTACGGATTGTTGTACGCGAACTGACAATGTTTTTATTCCTCGCAAAGTTAGATAGCAATCCATTGGACCGGGAACGGCTCCTGTTGTTTTTACTTGAAATCGAAGCTGTTCCATAATTGCTTCATTTGAAGTGGCTACAGCTCCTCCGATAACATCGGAATGACCGCCTAAATATTTAGTGGTCGAGTGAAGTACCATGTCAGCCCCCAGCTCAAGAGGTTGTTGCAAGTAGGGGGATGCAAATGTGTTATCAACGAGTGATAAAATATCCTGCTTTTGAGCAAAGTTTGTAAGCTCTTCAATATCTACAACCCGCAGTAATGGATTCGTTGGGGTTTCAATCCAGAGAAGTTTTGCATTCTCGGTGGCAGCATCTTTGACATTGTTGATATCAGTCATATCCACAAATGTGAAATCGATACCGTATGGAGCAAATACTTTTGTAAACAATCGATACGTACCCCCATAAAGATCATTTGAGGCAATAATTTGATCTCCGGGTCGGAACATCTTAAGAACCGCATCCATTGCAGCGCAACCGCTGGCAAAACAAGCACATTCATCAGCATTTTCCAGTCCGGCTATGAGTTTTTCAAGAGCCGTGCGAGTGGGATTGCCTACTCGGGCATAATCGTATCCCTTGTGCACATTGGGTGCTTCTTGAGCGTATGTTGACGTTTGGAAGATTGGAGGCATAACAGCTCCAGAAGTTTCTTCCGGTTCTTGTCCTGCGTGAATCGCTTTGGTGTTGAATTTCATTGCTGGAAAGTATTATAAATTAGCCTTTGCATTTTCTGCTTCCTGCTCCATTCCCAAAATAGAGTAAGCCCGAAAAAGTTTTTCCCAGACCTTTTGGTTCTTCTGATCTTGTTCGACAAGGTTTTCAAAAAGGGGAATCGAAGCTGATAAATATTGCTTTATTTTTTCTCGCAGTCGGGGTTGATGTTCCTCCGATACTAATGGCATAATCTTTTGATATTGCGAAGCACTATTATAGTAAAAAGTAGCAGTGCGTTCTTGAATCTCAAGATTCCCCGGATTCACGTTAGAAATCTGATTAAATTGTTCTTCGGCCTTGGTCAATAGGGTGCTCGCACTGTCAAGTGCTGTTTTATCAAATGCATTGCCATTTTTCAGTGTATTAGCAACAGAGTCCAGTTTTGATTTCCCTAAAAAATATAATTCAGTAGCCAAGGATTGGCCATAAATTATATTCTGCGGTTCATTCTTAATCAGCTGTTTTAATATGTCTATTGCTTTCTGATGCTTTCCTGCATTAATATAAGCATTCGAAAGTCCATGAAGTAAATTCAGGTTGTTATTTGAAAAGGATTCAGCTTGTTCATAAACCCTTATAGCTTTTTTGGGAGTGTCATTTTTCAGGTATAAATACGCCAACTGTTCTAAAAGGAGAGCAGGCGGGTTATCAATGGTTCGCTGGGCCTTTTCTAACGTTTGAATCGCTTCTTGTGGATGTTGTCCTCTGTATAAGGCACGTGCCTTCATTGTGTAAGAGATGGAGCTATCAGGAATAATGACAGTTGCATTGTTGAAATGAGCAGCAGCCCCGTCATAATTGGGCTGTTCTTTGTTTTCTCCCTGCAGTAATTTAACGCCCTGATTATGTTCTAAGCTCCAAGTTACATTGAGTAAATCGTTGACCTTATCTTTTGAGTTTGTAGCATCACCATATAGTGCCGAGGCCCGGTCTAAAACCTGACGAGCACTGGTATACGGAGAGACACGTTCAGAAGGGTTTCCTTTCTTTTGAGCAAGTTTTGTAAGGAGCTTACCCTTTTGGAAATATAAATCAGCTTGCTCAGGATTTGAGGAAATATTCTCATCCAGAGATTTTATTTGCCGTTGAATCTGCTGTTCAGAAAGGTTTTCAGAGGAAGCAGATTTTTGATTTGAGGATTGTAGTGTAGAGCAACTAATAAAGAACCCGAATGCAAGCACTAAGCTTGCAATTCGGGTGTAATAATGAATCATAAAGAAATTGGTAGGTTGTTAAATTATAGGGGGTTTATTATTCCTCCATTCCCGCTTTTTCCATCGCTTCTTGTGCCTTTTCATCCATACCTAAGAAGGTGTAAATCTGGAATAAGCTTCTCCAGTAGCTTTCGTTGTCCGGATCAAGCTCAACAGCTTTTTCGTAATACTTCATGGCTTGACGAATATTTTCTTTTCCGATTTTGTCAAGCCTTGCTGCTTCTTCGTTATCTGCTGTGCGGTTACGTCGGTCAAAATAGGTTTTAGCTTTATTTTGATAAATAACACCCAGCGTTTCATAGGCTGCAGGATCATTAGGACGATGCTCAAGAGCAACTTTTATTTCTTTTTCCGCTCTGTCAGTTAGCTCAACCATTTCGTCCATCAGCTGTTCATTTTCACTGCTGAGAGATTCAATCTTACTCTTTATTTCATCCTTTTTAGATTGATCTGCCTGGTTGAACTTCTTTTGCAGTTTCATGATTTCTTGCGAATTGGTACCCAAGGTATCTCTGATCCGCATTGCTTGTTGATAGATCTTGGTACCCATGACCAATCGGTATTGTGGATTTTCAGGGTCCTGCTCAACAAGTTTTTCAAGAGTAGAAATTGCTTTTTGATCTTTTCCAACTCTTCCGTAGGCGTCAGCAAGAGCAGAAGCAATGCGTTCACTCCCGGGATACCGTTCTTGTCCATCTTCGAAAACTTCTACTACTTTGTCATGTTTGTCTAAATTATAATAGTAGTTGCCCAAGTGTAGATAATCTACCGTATCAATTTTTGACTCAGGGATTATCTTCATGTACTTCTCTTTGGAAGAGACAGCTTCTTCAAATTCATTGTTTCTTGCTGCAATTTGGGCAAGAACATTCCAAGAGCTGGCGCTATCTGGTTGAACTTTAGTAGCATTGCGCAGATGATGCAATGACTGCTCCATTGGGTTCTCTACGGAGCTCCTCACACTGTCATTTGTAGCAAGATCAACACCGCGTCGAAATTCAGTTTGCCAAATGGCGACCTTAACTCCGGAAATATTATTTATTTCGCCGGGTACGTTTTCAGAAGTGTCAGCAACACTTTTTGCGGTTTCAAAAGCATTGTTCATTTGTTTATAATATTCAGTTCGCTCGGTAGGGTCTTCCTTAGAACGACCGAGTTCACCAAGTGCAACGGCTTTGTAATAATATCCTAAAGGATCACCGGGATACTTTTCAATGGATTTTTCAGCTGAAGAAATTGCGGCTTCGAAATCCTGATTTTTAAGATTGTTTTGCGCTTCGTCGGCTAATGGGTTTGAAGTTCCGCAACCTATTAATATCGCCGCGAGCAATGTTACAAGTAGATGTGGTAATTTTTTAATAAACATGGTTTCTGATTGCTATAAATTCAATGTTATTAGAATATCCATTCGTAAGTGCAGAAAGTAATCATATATAGTCCTTTCTGCAATATTAATGCATAATTTTATTATATTACGTACATAAAAAATAACAGTCTATTAACCCAGGTATCAATATATGTTCGGCAGCAGTCATTTCGAAAGTCATCACTACAACGGTTATGAATATCTCAACATTTCAAAAGGAACAGAAGATTCTGCCAGTCTAGTTTTTTTGCATGGTATGTTTGGGGGATTAAGTAATTATGATGCATTAGTTGAATATATAGATGACTATAATATTTATGTTCCATCTATCCCGCTCTATGAGTTTAAGGCCCGAAAGCTGACCTTTACGAATTTGGCGAAATGGCTGCATTCTTTCATGGAGGCATTGGAAATCACAAATCCTATCTTATTGGGTAATTCCATGGGAGGACACTTGGCCCTTGAGTACACGGTGCAACATCCGGAGAATGTTCAGGCATTGATTTTAACTGGAAGTTCTGGGCTGCAAGAACGAGATTTTGGATCCACTTTTCCTCGTCGCAACGATCGTGATTATGTGCGTAAACAAGCAGCAATTACATTTTATGATGATGATTTTGTTACGGAAGAACTCATGGATGAAATAATGGAAGTGATTAATGATCGATCGAACTTGTTGAACGTGTTGGCCATTGCCCGGGAAACACACGAGTACAGCATGGAAGATTATCTGGCTGATATCGATCAAGAAGTGTTGTTGATTTGGGGTAAGCAGGATGAGATTACGCCTCCCGAAGTTGCCGAACAGTTTCAGCAAGATTTGCCCAATTCTCGTCTTAAATGGATAGATCAATGTGGGCATGCTCCTATGATGGAACATCCCGAGAAATTCGCCTTTTATCTGAATGAGTTTTTACTGGAATTAAAAAATAAAAATGCAACTTCAATTAAATAATATATTATAGATCATGAAGAAGATTATTCATACATCAAGTGCACCAGAAGCTATTGGTCCTTATAGTCAGGCAGTTGTCCATGACGACATAGTGTATTGCTCGGGACAAATAGGATTAGATCCCGACAGCATGGAGTTTGTGGGAGATGATGTTAGTTCTCAGGCAGAACAAGTTATGCAAAATTTAAAGGCTGTTTTGGACGAGGCCGGCTCCGGTTTTGATAAAGTTATCAAGTGTAGCATTTTTCTGGATGATATGGATAACTTTGGGACCGTTAATGAGATTTATGGTAAGTATTTCGAAAATGAACCGCCTGCTCGAGAAACGGTTGCAGTAAAAACGCTACCGAAAAACTGCAAGGTCGAGATTGGCTGTACTGCACATCTTTAAACAGTAAGACAGTTTTTGTAAAAAATAGGGAGAAACTGCGCGCAGTTTCTCCCTATTTTTTATTTCTTCCTTTTTAATTCAAAAACCTGTTCTGTTTTGTTTCCCATTTTATCATAGGCAATAACCTTAACGTTCATAGAGGCGGCGGGCACGAAATTAGGATGATAATAAACAAAGCGATCATTTTCAGGTTCAAATTCGGCAATGCCCTGGTTGTTATTGACGAATATCTTAGATCTGGAATAATCAATACCAGAAAGATTATCGATAGCATCGATATATATGACCCATTTGTCATCGGCACGCTGCCGTATGTATGGGTTAGATATTTTAGGTGCTGTTAGATCTCTTATCAAAGAAAAATGTCCCATCGTTTTAGCTTTGCCGATAATATGAGAGCTTGTAAAGCATGTAGGAATTAATTCCCAGTCCTCATCTTCTTGATCAAAACTATAGAATGAGAGCTTAGACGTATCGGTTAAAGCTCTATTACGGGTGGTATAAAATGAAAACTCTTCGTTAACCGGGTAGGCATTCGGAATTAAATCTACGGTTAAGGAATCTTTGTTAAAGCTATTAACAGACATGCCCACCGAAACCGTATCAGTAAATGCTTGGTCAGGAAATACTGCAAAATGGTTTTGGTCTGCGGCAGAAATGAAAGAGGTGGAATTAGGAGTGATTCGGTAGAGTTGAAGTGGTCCTGATTCCGGGGTATGAACAAAGCGATATTTTTGACCCGTTAAATTTACCGATATGCCGTTGGCATGTTCAACAAGTTGATTTTTATTACCTAAATCAATTGTCGTGTACTCATATTGATTGTATGGAATGATCACCCAATCTGAAAACCAGTTCCAATGCTCGGGGGATATATTACTTAGGGTTGAATTACGATTTGTAAATAATCGATTCTCTTGTTGAGGTGAGGTATCGGAAACTTTCAAAGTGAGTTTGGCTGTAGAATTATTGCCATAATAATCTTTTGCCGTGATAGTAACATTATGCGTTCCCGAGGGTAGATTTAAGCCTTCATTATGACGGTTTGTGTTATAAAATGGGAGGGAGTTTCCATCTGTTACATATAGTCGCTGGAATCCCTTGTCTGTATCTTTTAGAAGGGGATAGACGCGGTCAATAAACATCTGGTGCGTTTCATTATACGAGAAACTGTCAACTTTAGAACTAAAAAGCTGCTTTCCATTTACTTTAAGATTAAGCTCATAAACAGCATATGTGTTGTGGACATTATTAGATTGATCAAAAGCATTAACGCCCAACCCTACCGGCCCGTTTACTGTGATTGTTCCAAAGCTATATGTTCCATTACTAACTTTTGGTCTTTTTGTGTAGATGGCATTATTCCCTTCAATAGTTGATTTAAAACTGAGCGGTTCAATAGAAAGTCCGCGAATTTGTGGGGGAATGTTATCTTTAACTGATAAATTTGTCAGCAGGGGATTAAATGGTTTGTGAGTGGGTGTTCGAAGCTCAAAATGAAGGTGGGGTGGACCGATGCCGGATGCGCCACTGTATCCGATGAGGTCACCCTGCTTGACCTTAATATTACGCCAACCCCAGAATTTCTCTATTTCAAACTGATAGTTTTCAGCAAAACGAACAGAATCAGCCAGTTGCTGAAGTTCATCGTTGAAAGATAGTAGGTGTGCATATATTGAATAAGAGCCATCGTTGTGTTTTAAGTAGATCACTTTGCCATAGCCTCGTGGGCCAATAGCAACGCGATCGACGATGCCATCTCGCGTAGCGTAAACTTCATATCCCTTCCGTCCCCAGGTTTTAATATCTAAAGCAGCGTGAAAGTGTGCCGCTCTTGTTTCGCCAAAAGTAGAAGAAAGGTAATGGCTGGCTTCTGTTGGCCATAGATAGTAGCCTTGTGTTGGATCAAAGGAATTCGACTCTTGGGCTGATGATGGGTGAGCAAAAATCCCAATAAAAAGAGTAAAAAGGAGAAGGCGAATGTTCATCGGTTAATCCACAGTTACAGAAATTGTTGTCAGTCCATTATCTAAAGAAGCCTCAATTTTGTCTCCTTGGGTTATAGCTGAGACTCCTTTAGGGGTGCCGGTTAAGATAACATCACCAGGTTGGAGGGTAAAAATGGTTGACAAATAGTGAATGAGGTCAGTTACGGTGTGAATCATCAGCTTAGTACTGTCTGATTGGCGAATTTCGCCATTTACTGATATCTGTAAATTAAGATTTTGGGGATCTTCGACCTGATCCTTTTTGATAAAAGTACTGAGAGGAGCAAAGGTATCAAATCCTTTAGCTACGGTCCATGGATGCCCTTTTTCTTTAGCCTTTTGCTGAATATCGCGAGCGGTAACATCAATCCCAATGCCGTAACCCCCAACATGTTCCAAGGCTTTTTCTTTTGGGATATTCGTACCACCCTTATCAATAGCAACGGCTAATTCTACCTCATGATGCACATTTTTACTTTGGGGAGGAATCTGAATGCTCTCACTATCAAAAATGATGGTGCTGGTCGGTTTTAGAAAAACAAGCGGCTGGCTTGGAACTTCATTGTTGAGTTCTTGGGCGTGCTCAACATAGTTACGACCAATACAAAAAAGGTTGCGAAATTGTAGGTGGGGCAGACCCGGTATATTTTTCTTTTCCATAGAAGGTAATATAAAAAAAGCCTTGGTCTGTTAAGAAACCAAGGCTTTAAAATCTGGTAAAAAAGTACTGTTATGAAACAGGCTCAACACTTACATATTTACGTCCACCGGAGCGAACGCGGAAGGTAACCTGTCCGTCAGCTTTGGCAAAAAGGGTGTCGTCGCCGCCACGGCCCACATTATCGCCGGGGTGGAATTTAGTACCACGCTGACGTACGATAATATGTCCGGCTTTAACAACTTCTCCGCCATATTTTTTAACTCCAAGTCGTTTCGAAATCGAATCACGACCGTTTTTTGTAGATCCTTGTCCTTTCTTATGCGCCATAACAATCTAAAATTTCTGAATTATCCTTCTTGCTTACTGTTCCATGCATCCAAAACGGTAACCCGTTCTTCATCATCGGGAACAAATCCTTTGAGATCTTCAAGATCAGTATTTCTGATATGACTGATAGCCTCTTTTGCTGTCATATCAGTAGATATTTGTCCTGTGTCTTCAGAATCAGAAGTATCTTTTGCTTTCTCAGCTTTTTTCTTACTTCCACTGCCGGAAGTAGAAATGCTGTTGATCTCTATTTGGGACATCGGTTGACGGTGTCCGCGTTTAACTTGATATCCCTTGCGACGTTTCTTTTTGAAGACAATAACTTTGTCTGATTTTACATTATCAAGCAAAGTTGCTTCAACAGCAGCACCTTCAACAACAGGCTGACCTACTGTTACATTACCGTCATCATTTGTTAATAATACTTCGTCAAAAGTAAGCTTTTGATCGGTTTCGTCACTTTGCTTGTCAACAAATAGGACATCGCCTTCTGAAACGCGATATTGATGTCCACCTATTTTTACTACTGCGTACATCTAATTGTCTAATTTTGTGTTGTAAATTCTTTTGGCTAGAGAATGCCAAATATAAGCTTTTCGAAGCTCAAAGCAAAGCTAAAAATCTTATGAATTATAGTTGTTAAAATTGTATTATTGGAATGAATTACATCAAACAAAAAAGAAATTGCTATGGAGAAGAATTTGCCTGATTTGCATGAACAAGCTTTTATGTTTAAAAATGGGAAACGTTTACAACACGACGGGGGACGAGCATGGATTAAGGATTCCCAGCTTTATGAGGCTCGTAAAGATGGAAATGGTAAATTGAAGACCGTACATCAAAAAAAGGATGCTGACCGCGTTGAAGAAGCCCAGGATCACAAACCCTCTCTCTAATTATTTGCAACCTATTTATCTATAATGAAATACGTCCGGCTTCGATCTTGGATAGTTTTGATAACTTTGGTAGTCGGTGTCATCGTTCTACTTAACTATTCTGCCGGTGGGTCGGGACCGTATAAAAGTGCGAATCCCGTTACGGATTCGCTGCTTACTGCAACTTATACGGACTTATATGAAGCTGTTACCCAGCGAAATATAGAGCTCCTAGAACCTTTTTTATCTCACCAACACCCCAAAGTACGAGAGCAAGCATGGCGGGCATTTGCCAATACCCCTGTCAATTCGATTGATCAATTTATTGAACTTGCCAAGGAGCAGAATTCTGAGGCCTCTTGGCTTGGAATAAGTAAACATGCTATTACTGCAAGTGAGATTAGAGAGCTCGAACAAAGCTGGGTCAAACGTCCTGAATTACGTTCGGGAATTTCGAGAGCGCTTGGCCAACAGGGAGATCAGCAAACACTTGCTTTTTTGGTCGATCAGTTGAATAAAAATTTAGGGAAAAGTGAATACCCCATGGCACTGGCAGTGGGGCGGCTGGTGGAGCAATTTGATATAGCTTATAATAAACAAGTTCGGATTATTCAAAAGGCATTTAGTACCGAAAATTATAAGGCTACTCGGGCTTATTTGTATGGTTGGTATCGTAGTGATGAGTCTCGATTAACTGCTGCTGCCCAAGATACCTTATTTAATCGATGGCAATTGATGGGAACGGGAATGAGTCGGGATGTGGATCAATACATAAATAAGATTCTCCCCGATCGTACGACTCATACCTTGACTATTTTCTACAATGGTGAACAAATGCTCGATCATGAAGCTCAGCTGGCATATGAGTTGGCTATGTCTATTGGCAAAGTGCCCTTGAATGATAAAAATTCGTTAGCAGCCAAAATTTTATTGACGAATGAAAATCCTCATGTCCAGATTCAAACGCTTAGGAGTTTGGATGGTAGTATCGAAAAGGATAATGACCTTTATCAATATATTGAGGATGAAATGCTATCCGATGAACGTTTAGCTGATGCTGTTTGGCTACAGGCCGTAGCGACAATGCAACAGGTAAATGAGCAGATTGTTGATAACCATCAAGACCGACTTGCAAGCATTCCTGATGAAAATCCTTATTTATGGCCTGAGGTATTGGGGATTTATCAGCAGTACGAGTCCGAAGAAAACTACTTGCAGCGCATTGGAGATTTAATTAGTGAAGGTGAGTCGTTGCCTGCAATGTACGCGCTGCAAAGTTTAGCAAGTATGGTGCAGTACGATGTAGATATAGTTAAAAAGCATAGGCAGCAAATACGAAATATTGTTTTTAGTGCATTGGATCTCGGAGATCGTGGCGTGACTTATACAGCGACATCGTTATTGGAGAATGAATCACTTTTTGGAGCACAAGATTTTGATCGCATAAACGGGAGCCTGTCAGTTTTTTTACTTCCCGGCGATATCGAAGTTTATCAGAACTTTGGTTCGCTGTATAAAGAGCGATTTGAGGAGCAGGCCAGGCCGGTTATCGACTCGCTTGCTTCTAAAAGTTATGTGCCGCTGAATCGTTCACTGGCAGATGCCGGATGGGATGTTGAGGTACCGGAAGAATCCCAAACGGATTTTCGGTTGCCCGATTGGGATCGCCTTTGGGAACTCGGGCCCAAGCCGACGTTACTTTTGGAAACTGAAAAAGGTAGAATCCATATTGAGATGAATACACTCAGTGCTCCCGCCACGGTGGCAATGATCGACAGCTTGAATAGTGCGGAACATTATGATGATGTGCCGTTCCACCGCGTAGTTCCCAACTTTGTAGTACAGGGCGGAGATATTGAACGTGAGGATGGTTTTGGTGGCCCCGACTTTGTGGTTCCCACCGAAGCATCAGAAGAGGAATTTGTGCGTGGGGCAGTTGGTACTGCCAGTGCAGGTCCTGATACCGAGGGTAGCCAATATTTTATAATGCATCAGTGGAAGCCACATCTAAACGGAAATTATACACGATTTGGAAAAGTCACTGACGGAATGGATGTAGTGGATAGGATTGTGAAAGGAGATAAAGTACTATCGACTACCTGGTATTAATGGTTGATCATCGAGTGTATCAGGATCTTTGAATATTACCTTGGTATGAAATTCCCCGTTTTCTCCCATGGGATCGATCTCATTAAGCCGCCGAAGCTGCATCACTAACTTTTGATCATAGGATTCTCCTGTTTTTAATAGTGATTGGAAGTCTTCTTCAACTGCGCTTATTTTTATCTCTATCGACTTTAGAAGTAATATAGGAAGCAGTTCGTTTAGATCTTTTTTCCATATAGGGAATAGGCATGAATATCCCATTTCGTTAAACACGTTTTCGCGCCATTGTCGAATGTCTTCCAAATACCAATCACCAAATATGAGATTATCGATGGGTTCTTCTAATTTATTCAGGGCATTTTCAATCCGTTCCAGATAAATATCATTAGGACAGTTGGAGGGTAGGGGGACGGAAATAAGATCCAAGTTAAGATGATCTGCCTGTTCCTTTATTTCAGATAGCGGGATATTTTGATGAGGAACAACATCATTGGACTCATCATAGGTTGTGAGCAGTTTTAAATCCGCCTTCGGATGCGATTCTCTGAAAAAATGAAGCGCTAAATAGGCATCCTTGCCGCCGCTCCAAAAAAGAATATGCATGGTACGAGAAGTTAGTTAGGAAATCGGTATGTAATTATAGAAGATCGATTCTGAATTCTGATTACTGAATTCCTATATTAGGGCGCAAGTTCAGATTCTATAAGATAAAAATATTCATTAACGTTTTAATTTAAGATAGGTTTTGATGAGCAGCGAGATTCAAAAAGTACATCTGCGAACTAAGGGGATACTTCCCGTTCAAAAATTGCGTGTATTGGCAAATGCAGGCATAATTTCTCATGCTGATGGATATCCATTGCAGGATGATCAGTTTCAGCCTAATTCAATAGATCTGCGTTTAGGGGAAAAGGCCTATAGGGTACGATGCAGTTTTCTGCCCGAAGATGAATCGGTTGATCAGAAGCTGGAAAAGCTCAGTCAGTATGATTTTTCAATAACTGATGGAGCTATTTTAGAACCCAATTGCGTATACATCATTCCGCTGCTCGAAGAGCTGCATTTACCGTCGCACATCTCACCGCAGAAAACATTATTTAATGGTAACGAAAACGGAGTGGATTACCAGATTGTATCCGGAGAGCACCTTTCTGCGAAGGCCAACCCCAAGAGTACCACCGGGCGCCTCGATGTCTTTACGCGGGTAATCACAGATTATTCGCACCGTTTTGAAGAAATAAGATCAGGCTATAAAGGGAAAATGTACTTAGAAGTTGTTCCCAAGTCGTTCCCCATAAAAGTTAAAACGGGACATAGATTGAATCAGTTACGCATTCGGCATGGGTATACCGTGCTTTCCGATCAGGATATTTTGCGCACACACAGTTCCGATCCGATGCTTTTTACCGAGGGCGGGAATCCTGTGGATGTAGACGAACTGAAAGTTAATAACGGACTCTTTTTGAGCGTAAATTTACACGCCTCAGAAGGTAAAATTGTAGGATACAAGGCTAAAAAGCATCGCGACTATATCGATCTTGACAATATTAACCATTATGAGGTTTCGGAATTTTGGGAGCCTATTTATCATCAGCCGGATGATCATCTTATTTTAGAACCGGAAGCATTTTATATTTTTGCCTCTAAAGAGCGTTGTCGCATTCCGGAATATTTAGCTGCTGAAATGATTGCTTATGATACGGGATCGGGTGAGCTGCGAACCCATTATGCCGGCTTTTTTGACAGTGGTTTTGGCGGCCGAGTGGAGGACAAAGGAGCACGCGCTGTGCTTGAAGTCCGTTCGCACGATGTACCTTTTTTAATAGAAGACGGACAAACGTTTTGCAGTATGAAATTTGAACCAAACACCGAAGTTCCTGAATTTGTGTATGGCGATGATATTGAGAGTAATTATCAGGGACAAGAACTTCGATTAGGAAAGCATTTTAAACAATAGTAGATAAGAGCTGAATTATTATGGCTCCAAATAATGTAACAGAATGTATTTGTCACGATCGGGCGTTTGTCGAAATAAAACAGTACGCCAATCAAAATAATGTTAGCTCACTTGATGAGCTTCAAAACCAGAATTATTGCAGCAACAACTGTGGGCTATGTGCTCCGTATGTTGAAATTGTTTTGGAAACCGGACAGACGGAGTTTGTTCCCGGTGAACCATTTCGAAAAAAACGATAAGTGATGAATATTTTTTATGCTCCTCCATCACAGATAAACAATGGGTTTGCTGAGCTTTTAGATCAGGAGGCCGTCCATGCCTCCAAGGTGATGAGAGCCCGGGAAGGGGACAAGTTGGTGATTGTAGATGGGGAAGGTGGCCGCTACAAGGGAGTAATTCGCCGGATTACAAAAAAATCCGTGCAAGTAGAAATTGAAGATGTGCAACATCAGTCCCGTTCAAAACCACACCTTATTTTAGGGATGGGAATCATCAAGAAAAGAGATCGGCTGGAATTTGCTGTGGAAAAGGCTATAGAGTTGGGGGCATCTCAAATAGGTCTATTTCGAAGTGAACGTACGATCAAAGAAAATGTGCGCATGGATCGTCTGGAATCGATTGCAATTTCGGCGATGAAACAGAGTTTGCAATCACATCTTTGTAATGTGAATATTTACCGCTCGTTGGATATGATGCTGGAGGCTATTTCAGCGGATACTATTTTGGTTGCCCACGAAAAAGTAGGTGAAACTAAGACACGTATTGACTCCAAAAGCATTCATGATTCTGATAGAACACTTTTATTGGTAGGTCCAGAAGGAGGGTTCTCGGAATCTGAAATTAGTGACCTTACAGATGAGGGAGCGGAGTTAGTTTCATTGGGACCTAATCGATTGCGTGCAGAAACGGCTGCAATAGCCTTTATGAGTCAGTTCCTATAAATAAGAAAGCCCGACTCTTGGAGCCGGGCTTGTTAAGTCGTCGTTTAAAAATGCTTAGTACCGATTAGTCGATGGGGTGGTGTGCGTAGCAGCGTACTCTTCCAGCTTTGCTACCTCATCCCACATATTCATTGCTTCATCGATGGTTTCATCAAGTTTATTTCTGACGGGATAATATTTTTTGAGTCCCCAAACCTGTCGCGCCAATTCTGCTTTGATAAGTCCACGAGGCATCCATTCAATTTCCTCAAAATGTCCCTCAGGAACAAAGAGAGTATCAGATTTAAAATCAGGTTTTGATAGTGTATCGGTTACTATCATATTGTTTTCTTTGAGGCGGCTAAAAACTTCATTTATCTGCTCTTCCGACCACTCAAATTCTTTGTTGAACTGATCAAAGTTGTTCTCCCATCTTTTGCGGAAGGCATCTCCGTTTTCATCCAGATAATCACGAACGAAATTAAAGCCGACCCGATTGCGGAGCATATAATTAGCTACAATCTTTGATTGGGCTGTATCAGGCTGTACAATATGGTCGGGGACAATTCCGCCGCCACCGTAAACCGTTCGCCCGGCATCAGTAGAATATTTCAATGAGTCAGGGACATGGGATACAAATTCCATGGCATCGCCCTTGGCATCAACACCGCGCTGATAGATTTCGTAGGCATATTCCTCACCGCCCTTTTTGTTGTAGGGTTTCTGTATCAATCGGCCCGAGGGCGTATAATACTTGGAGATCGTAACGCGAATTTTGCTGGAGTCAACCAATTCGTATTGCTGCTGTACCAGCCCTTTACCGAATGTACGTCGTCCTACAATCCATCCGCGATCGTGATCCTGAACAGCACCGCTTACAATTTCACTTGCGGAGGCTGATCCCTCATCAACGAGAATCATGAGTGGTTTATCTTTGAAGAATCCGTCACGCCGTGAGTAATAGGCCGAGGTAAATCGGGTATGCCGGCTTTTGGTAGAAACAATTTTTGTGCCTCTGGGGAAGAACTCTTCGGTAATAGCAACAGCTTGGCTCAGATAACCGCCCGGATTACCTCTCAAGTCCAACAGCAGGCGTTCCATACCTTTGTCTTGGAGGTTTTTCATAGCCTCCATAAACTCTTCATGGGTGGTTTGGATAAACTTATCCATTTTGATATAGCCGGTCTTTTCATCCATCATGTAAGCGGCTCCAATAGAGTAGAGGGGTATATCATCACGGACAATGGTAAACTCAATGGGATCTTTTACATTTGGTCGCTTAATGGTTACATCGACCTCAGAACCTTTGGGCCCACGTAGCGTATTACGAACATCCTCATTCGTAAATCCTATTGCACTTTTACCGTCAATTTTAATGATGCGATCTCCGGATCGAATGCCAAGTGCATCACTGGGACCGCCCGCAATGGCTGTAATTACCGTAATGGTGTCTTGAATGACATTAAATTGTACGCCAATACCCTGAAATTTGCCCGAGAACTCATCGTCGATGTCATCACTCAGTGAAGGTTCAATATAAACCGAGTGTGGATCTAACCCCTTAAACATAGATTGAAGCGCATCTTCGGTGCGCTCTGTCATATCTTCATCAGGATAGTTATTGGTGATATAAAGATATGCTTGTTCAAATTTATCGACCGATTCGCCAAGATTTTTAATTTTTAAATCCTCAAAAGTAGTATCGGCCGGGGTGTTTTTAAGATTTGCGGTACTGTCTGATAGATTTTTGACCAGTCCTTTGACACTGTTTTTATACAGTTCTGTGACCTCAACTTTATCAACATAATTGTCGATTATACGTCGTTGTGTCTGAACGTATTTTTTGATGTTTTTTTGTAATGTGTCATTTCCGGGAACGACGGTTTCAACGCCGGCAAGCCAGAAAGAAGACAGTACAAAAAGGGTTACAATATTGGGGATGATAAACTTTTTCATGCTCATAGTGCAAAAAGGTATTGGTGATTATATTGCAGTAGTTACTTCCTAAACGTACCGCTACAGAAATAACGTATTAACGTAAGCAAATGAGTACCTGCTGTGTTAATCTGTAAGTAGTTGATTAATTTGATGTTTGTCAACGTAGAATTACAGAATATATTGACTTAAATCTTTGTCTTTAACAAGATCATCCAGCTGTTTGTTCACATAATCTTTATCAATAGTGATATCGCCGGAGCTAATATCATCGGGGACAGCAAATAACAGCTCATCCAGCAGTGATGATAAGATGGTATGCAGTCTTCGGGCCCCGATATTTTCTACGCGGTCGTTTACCTGAGCAGCAATTGAGGCCACTTCCTTTAGAGCATTTTCCGTAAATTCAATATCCACGCCCTCAGACTTTAACATCGCTTGATACTGTTTGGTTAACGCATTTTTGGGTTGCGTTAAGATGTCAAAGAAATCCTCTTCAGTAAGAGAGTTAAGCTCTACGCGAATAGGGAAGCGACCCTGCAATTCCGGAATAAGATCCGAAGGTTTGGAGACGTGAAAAGCTCCTGAGCCAATAAAAAGCATATGATCGGTTTTCACCATGCCGTGTTTTGTAGAAACATTGCTGCCTTCTACAATAGGAAGCATATCACGCTGTACGCCCTGTCGACTTACATCGGGTCCACCGCCGCCACCGCCTTTGCTGTTATTGGATGACTCGGCCACCTTGTCAATTTCATCAATAAAGATAATGCCTTGCTTCTGAACACGTTCCAACCCTTCTTGAACGGCCGATTCGTGATCAATAAGCTTTTCGGCTTCTTCTTCTAATAGAATTTCGCGGGCTTCCTCAATGGTAACCTTACGTTTGGTTTTCTTTTGTCCACCTAAATTGCCCAGCATATCCTGTAGGTTGATACCCATTTCTTCCATGCCGCCCTGGGGACCAAAGACCTGCATCATGGGGGAACGACCGGATTTTTGCACTTCAATTTCTATTTCTCGCTCATCAAGTTCTCCGTTGCGGAGTTTCTCGCGAAATTTCTTGCGCGTGCGTTCATTCAACTCCTGATCAGAAGCGCTTTGGGGATTAAAATCCTGATCACCTGAATTGGCATCAAACCCGGGTGAACTGTTATTACTATTACCTTGGTTTTTCTTTACAGGAGGGATGAGGATATCTAAAATGCGTTCTTCGACGATCTCACGGGCTTCTTCTTCCACACGATCGCGCATCTCCGTTTTGACCATATTAATGGCGATATCCGTGAGGTCACGAATCATTGACTCCACATCGCGGCCCACATAGCCAACTTCCGTAAATTTGCTTGCTTCAACCTTAATGAAAGGGGCTTCCGCAAGCTTAGCCAAGCGTCGAGCAATTTCGGTTTTACCGACCCCGGTAGGACCGATTAAAAGAATATTATTTGGTAAAATTTCATCTCTGATTTCTTCGTCGGCATTCATGCGACGCCATCGGTTACGCAGAGCAATGGAAACCGATCGCTTTGCATCATCCTGTCCAACAATATACTTGTTTAATTCCGCTACAACTTGTTGCGGCGTAAGATTTTTTTGTGTAACTGTCTTTTGTAAAGTACTCATCAATCTTCAATTTCTAATATGCTCAGGTTATGATTCGTATAGATACAGATGTCTGCTGCAATATCGAGTGCTTTATGCACCATCTCACGGGCTGATAAATCGGGAGCATTCTCCTTTAATGCCCGTGCAGCGGCAAGCGCATAATGTCCGCCACTGCCGATGGCTAAAATCTGATCATCGGGTTCGATAACATCTCCCTGACCCGAAATCAGCAGAGCCTGATCTTTACTCATTACGACCAAAAGAGCCTCAAGTTTTCGTAAAAATTTGTCTTGCCGCCACTCTTTGGCCATCTCAACGGCGGCGCGTTTTAAATTTCCATTATACTGTTTTAGTTTTTCTTCATATTTCTCAAAGAGGGTAAAGGCATCGGCTGTAGAGCCGGCAAAACCGGCAGCAATTTTTCCTTCGTACAGGCGACGCACTTTATTAACGGTAGCCTTCATCACTGTATTTTCCATTGTTGCCTGTCCGTCGCCGCCAAGGGCAGCCTCTCCGTTGTGAATAATGCCTAATACAGTTGTTGCTTTTATCTCAGGTAAACTCATCGAATTCTATTCTGTTTCAATTCTTTTGGGATTAAAAGTATTGGTTAGGAGTCAGACTTGTAGTACTTCGACTTTGAGCTGTCTCCTGATCGACTTGGACGCGGCTTTCGCTTGTCTCGTTTTTGACGTCCGCCCGAACCGGATCCATTATCTTTCTTGTAATAATCCAGGTCGCCTCTTCCCGGACGGTCATCGAGATCGTCCAAATCACTTGTTTCATTTTCAATAAGCTCATCGATGTTATTTTCCTGCATAACCACATCCGTAATATCGATATCAGAACCGGCGATGGTAGCTTTATACTCGTTCAACGAAATAGAATCATCAGCGACAAGTGTGATTTTGAGCCAGTAGCGGAACATCCATTTTCGACGAATGCTAAGTAAGCCTTTTTCCAGATACGCCTTTAGATATGGGTTGATATAAATATCAACGGCGCGATAATCGGTAGTAGTGCGGAATTTGCTGAGCCAAGCGTCAAGGTCGGCAATAATAGTGTTTTTGGTGACTACGCTACCTGATCCACCGCATGTTGGGCATACTTTTGAGACAGAGTTGACCACACTCGGCCGGATACGCTGACGCGTAATTTGAACCAGCCCAAAATCACTCATGCCAATAACATTGGTCTTGGCGGGGTCTTTCTTGAATTCTTTTTTGAGCTCGTCGTAAATTTTCTTGCGATTTTTATCATTGCGCAGATCAATAAAGTCAACGACAATAATTCCCCCGATATCTCGCAGGCGCAGTTGCTTCGCTACTTCGCGCGCTGCCTCAAGATTTGTTTTCAGTGAATTATCTTCTTGTTTCTCTTTGGCGGCGTAGGGGCCGGAGTTTACATCTACCACATACATGGCTTCAGTCTGCTCAAAAATAAGGTACCCGCCAGATGGCATACGCACACGCGGACTAAAGATGGAATCCACATCTTTGGCAACCTTCATGAAATCAAAGATATGCTCACGTCCTTTATAGAGCTCTACATTCGGGAGCATCTGTGGCGCAACCTGGCTGACATAGGATTTAATCTTTTTGTGCATTTCGGGATCGTCAACCAACACGCGGTCGTATTGCTTGGCAAAAAGGTCACGAACCAAGCTCTCGGTCATATCAAGATCTTTATAAAGAAGCTCCGGGGGTTCAGCTGTTTCAAGGCGCTCCAGAATACGTTCCCACTTCTTGAGAACATCGCGCATATCATCCTCAATAGATTGCTCATCTTGTCCTTTAGCAACCGTTCGGATGATAACCCCAAATCCATCGGGAACCATTGAGCTTACAATGCTTTTGAGACGCCGACGCTCTTTGTAGTTATTTATTTTGCGGGATACGGCTACATAATCACCCATGGGAATGAGCACAAGAAAACGTCCCGCAACGGTAATATCCGTAGAGATACGCGGTCCCTTAGAGCCAATAGGCTCTTTAACGATTTGAACCAATAGCTTTTGACCGGGATTGAGAATTTTACCCGCCCAGTTCTGCTTCTCGTAATTGGATATCTGGTTGAAGTCCGTCTTTTTGAGCTCCTCGCGCACATTCTTATGAATGGCATCGCGCCCGTTAAGCATTTGAACATACTCTTTCAGATGGTCGCCTGCGTCAGAAAAGTGCAGAAAAGCATCTTTAGGGGTACCCATGTCAATAAAGGCTGCACGGATACCGCTCATCACTTTGTGAACTTTCGCCAGGTAGATATTACCTACCGTGCGCTGGTTTTCATCAGATTCTATAAAAAGTTGGGCCAGTTCGCCGTTTTCCAGCAGAGCTATCCGGGTCTGCTTTCCCGAAGCGTGAATAATGATTTGATTTTTCATTGAAATATTCTTCTTTCACGCAGTTGCTGTCCTCCGGACGTATAATCCTGATCAGTAAATCAATAGCTTTCATAATAACAACAGTCTTACAGTTCGTTCGTCTTAGCGGGATTTCAGCAACCGCTAAATTAAAATTCCTGTTAGGAGAAAAATTTGTTTGTGTAATAAGGTCGTATTCAGAGGAGGGTATGTCTTGCAGGAAACGATCACAAGAAATCAGCGAGTTCATAAACTTCGCCGCATTCTTCAAAAAGAAGTTCAAATGCTTCCAAAAAGTGAATAAAACCTTAAGTAGTGCTTGTGAGTAAATAATATGCTGCAAAAGGTAAACCTAAATTATTTAAAATCTCTGAATACTTGGTACAAAGTATCACATTAATATACAAGTAGTTTTGCTATTATGTAAACGGTAAATTTTTTGATGGAGTTCGCGAAGCGGTCATATTTGGGAGGTATGCAAAGGGAGGATCAAATGGCTGCAATTGGGATATTGTTAACATTTTTGGTTTTCATTCGTACGGATAACACACCTTTTAAAAAAAAGAAACCTCATACAGAATGATTTCAATGATGAAATTACTGACTGTGCTTAGTAAATCGAAGTTAACTGCTCTTGTCATATTGCTGCTTAGTATCTTTGCATTGCCGATGCAGGCGCAAGATCGGGAACCGATCAAAGTGATGTTTTTGGGAACTACCCACCTCGATAACCCCGGTAGAGATGCTATAAATATGGAGGTTCCGGATGTACTTACCGATCAAAAGCAAAAAGAATTGAAGGATATTCGAGATGTATTAGCTGAATTTAATCCCAATAAAGTTGCACTGGAAGTTCAAAGGAAGTATCAGTCAGCTTTTGATTCGTTATATCAAAAATTTCGTGCAGGTCAAATTGATACTTTTTCGACCGGTGACTTTGTATCGAAACGCAGTGAGCAGTATCAGATTGGCTTTAAGCTGGCGAACCGGTTAAATCACAATCACGTGTATGCCGTGGATCACTATATCCCGATGAACATGGGCAAGATGATGAGGTTCGCCAAAAAACATCAGCCTGAATTCTTAGAATATTTCAAAGAGTACAAAAGTAGTCGCCATATCATGATAAAAGACAGTTTGTTGCAAAATGGCACCTTGCTTGAGCTCTACCAATATATGAATACCGAACAGAGCGTGAAGAAATACCACGAACCTTATGTGCGATCACTTTCGTTGTCAAATGACACCTCATTTGTCGGAGCGGATGTGACGGCTGATTATTACAGGAGAAATCTGCGCATTTTTGCAAACCTTATGAAAATTGCCGAGCCGGGCGATCGCATATTTATGATGTTTGGGGCCGGACATTCCCCCTTCATACGTCCACTGCTAAAAGATTCTCCACGCATCGAGTTCGTTGACCCGATGGATTACCTGGAGTAAGGACAGAAAATATGAAACCTGGTTGTGCAGCTCTGCTGTGCAACCAATATTTATGCAGGAGCTTTACTCTTCTTGTTGCGTTCGTGTTATACGAGCACCAACAGTGGTAAGCTTCTCTTCCAGATCTTCGTAGCCCCGATCAAGGTGATAAATACGCAAGACATCGGTTTTCCCTTTGGCTACCATACCGGCCAGAACTAAACTTACGCTGGCGCGTAGATCGGTGCTCATCACCGAAGCACCTTTAAGTTCGGTTTTTCCCTCAATATGGGCTGTATTTTTGTTGACGTCGATATCAGCACCCAATCTCACTAATTCGGGCACATAGCTGAACCTGTCATCATAAATGGTATCCGTCACTTTTGATGTTCCGTTCGCCTGTGTCATCATGGTAGCCCATTGGGCTTGCAGGTCAGTAGGAAAGCCGGGATAGACCTTCGTTTTTATTGAGGTAGGGTTGATCTGCTTAGGTGCTTTAATATGTATGGTGCTGTCATTAATCGTAATATCTGCTCCCGTTTCTCGAAAAATTTCCGGAAAGTGGCCGAGATCATCCACGTCCACATTAGTCAATGTTACATTGGATTGTGGATGCATAGCTGCGGCGATCATAAACGTACCGGTTTCAATACGGTCGGAAGCGTTGCGGGCAGTAATACCCTGTAGGCTGTCTACTTTTCGGATGGTCAAAGTACGCGTACCAATTCCATCAATGTCAGCGCCCATTTCTGTTAACTTCTTACACAGTAATACGACATCAGGTTCTTTGGCAGCATTTTTAATGGTGAATTCTTTAGCACGAAGCACCGCTGCCAATACCAAATTTACGGTCGCTCCAACGCTGCTGGGTTCGAGGGTAAAGGTGCCCCCATCGAGTTCTTCAGGTGCGCTGGCTATGACATATCCTTCGTTGAGCTTGATATCAGCACCCATTTCGCGCATGCCATCAAGATGCAAGTCAACGGGTCGCGGTCCCCACGCACAGCCGCCGGGTAGGGATACTTTGGCTTCGCCGTATTTTCCCAACAGGGCACCGAGCATATAAAAGGAAGCCCGCATTTTTCGGACGAGCTCATAGGGCGCTTCGTAATGCGTTAGGTTTTTGGGATCGATGGTTAGCACGCCCTCATCCTCATCAAAATCCACGCGGCAGCCAGTTACACGTATTACATTGTTAAAAGTGTAAATATCGCGCAGTTTGGGAACGTTGGTAATGGTTGTAGGCGAATCGCCTAAAATAGCCGCGGCCATTAGGGGCAACGCCGCATTTTTTGATCCGCTGATGGGGATAGTGCCTTGGAGAGGAGTAGGTCCTTCAATTACAAATTTATCCACTTGCTTCGATTTCTAAAATTAGAGCGTCTTTTTCGAGTGAGTCTCCCTGTTCGACAGCTATAGATGATATTACGCCTTTGATGGGAGCTTTAAGTTCATTTTCCATTTTCATGGCTTCGAGAATAGCAACAGGATCGCCGAGTTCGACTTCGTCACCTTCTTCGACCAGGACTTCCAATATTTTCCCGGGCATGGGAGCGTTAAGTTCGCCTTCGCCAATTTCGCCGGCTGTTTTAAAGCCCATATGGTCCAACAACAGGTCTTGCTCATTGCGTACGTCTACCGAGTGCCAGTTGCCATTCAGGGTAAAAGTTACAGTATGCTTGTCGTATGATACATTATCAATTTTATAGAGTTTTGTTCCTATCCGGAGCAGATAGCGTCCGTTTTCCTGACGATGAAACTCGTAGGTTTGAGAATCATCATCAAAAACAACCTCGTTAGCATCTTCCGCTATTTCGAGTTCGGTAGTGGTATCGTCAAATACAGCTTCAAATTTCATAATTAGCGCGATTTAATTTCTGCAAGTCCCTTGCTTGTAGCTTGAAAAGTAAAATCCTGTAGGTTGTCAGTATCATAAAAACTGGTGAGGGTAATTTTATTCCCACTTCGTTCATAGGCCTCGACAAAACCGAAACTTAATAGGTTTATTAGGTCATCGCGTAGTTCTCCTTGTAGCAATCCTGTTTCTTCCATGATGTCTTGGAACTTTTCGGGAAAAATGAGACGCTCGAGAACTCTTTTTTCGGTTTTTGTTATTTTGTGCTTGCCCATGGTACTTCTTTTTTTGAGAGAGCTTGAAAATAGGAGGGAGATTGCTTTTTAACAACTTACTCTGTGCCAATTTTTATATCTCCATAAGTAATAACATTCAAGTTCCCGTCGAGGATGCGGATTCTGTAGAGCCCGTTGGCTTCTGATCCACCTGGTTGACCGGATATTTCTTGTCCGCTTAATCTAATTGATACCAATGATGGAGATGAAATATTATCCTCAAGGGTGACAAACTGTTCAGAAGTATTAGGATTTGTTTCAAAAGAGTAGACCCTTATTTCATCGAGATTGTCAACATTACTTACGTAGATAAAAATATTTAAATCTTGATTATAGTTTAGAGGATTGGGATAGGGCGGTTCAAAGCTGGATATTCCAGTTCCAATATAAATGCGACTTTGGTACATAGGACTTACGCGCCAGTCATCGGGATCATTGTTAATAATTTCTCCTTCGGTTGGAGTCTCCGTATAATCGTTTGGAGCTGAGAGAGACTGATTCTCAAACTCGCGCTGGTCATCGCTTTTTGAACATCCCGCGACAAGCAGGAATCCCGCTAAAAAGAAAATAATTACATATGGATAAAAGTTGTTGGAAATCATGAACGAAATTCCTGAAAGTTCTTTTCAATAATATTTCAATTTCACCTATATAATAGGGAACTTTGGACGCTTATTTAAAACAAATTTAAGACATTATTTTGAAACTATTGAAGCAGTTGGGAATCACCGGTTTTATAGTAATCTCTATCTTAGGAGGTTTAGCATTTCCCTCAGCGGTACATGCCCAAGATTCGTTGTTGACTTATGAACATCCAGACAGGCCGCCCACGATGGAAGAGTTGCTGGAGTGGAAAGAGGTGTTTACCTACAAAGTAAAGTTCGGATTCTTTAAGCTCGGAGAGGTGAAAACCACAATTATTAGAGATACTACTTATCAGGGACAAAAAATATGGTGGTTACGCACAGTTATAACATCAAATTCGGGCATCCCTTTTGTCGGTGAAGAAGAAAATCATTACAACACTTATATGGTGGAAACCGACAGTACGCCTTATACAAAACTCTATTGGCGTGATAATTTGGATGAAGATGAGTTTGAGGCAGAGGTGTACGAGTTTGATTATGAAAAAGAGAAGGTATACATATCAGAGAATATGAGTCCCGTTGATACCCTTTCGTTAACGGAGCCCTCAAGTTCTGGTCAGCTAATTTTCTATTATTCCCGCTTGTTTGCAGGTACCAATCAAGATTATCGCCTGCCGGTATATTTAGAACGTGAAAAAGGATACATCGATGCTACAAATAGTACCAAAGGTGAGATGCGAAATTACGATGCTTTTGAGGAGCCGGTAAAAACGTACTTCAGTGAAGGAGATGCCGATATCGATGGACCGTTTGGATTTCGAGGAAAATTTAAGGCGTGGTATATCGCCGACGATTTGCGGGTTCCCGCCGAGGCCCATGCTAAAGTTTGGCTGGGTAATGTTAAAGTGCAACTTATTGATTATAAAAAAGAACGCAGATAACCCATGAAGATACAGTTTAAGAAATTACCTCATGCCGAGGATTTACCACTTCCTTCATACGAATCGGAATTTGCAGCGGGGATGGATATTCGTGCTGCTCTTGAAAATCCAGTAATCCTGCAGCCCGGTGAACGACAACTTATTCCATCGGGCTTGAAAATGGCTATGCCGCAAGGGTATGAAGCACAGATACGCCCCCGTAGCGGACTGGCCTATCGGCACGGTATCACTATGTTAAATACACCGGGTACTATTGACGCCGATTATCGCGGAGAGCTTAAAATGCTGGCGGTAAACTTGGGGAATGAAAAATTTACTATCAACCATGGCGACCGTATCGCCCAGATGGTGATAGCACCTGTAATTCAAGCCGAAGTCAATGAAGTGGAAACCCTTTCCGCAACGGAGCGCGGTGATGGCGGTTTTGGAAGTACGGGGGTTAATTAGGCCGCAGAACTACACAGATTATTATGGATACGTCTGTTTAGATCAGTTGTAATCCGTGGCTAAAAGAAATGAGTTATGTTTGATAAAATACAACCATACATAGATCTGGTATCTCAAAATCAGGATTACCGCAGGTTGTGGCTTAGCCAGATTATATCCAATTTTGGTGATTGGTTTGGCATCTTGGCCGTTTATGCACTAATCACAAAATATTCTGATTCTGAATTTTTACTGGGACTGATTATAGTAGTGAAGATGATGAGTCTGGCCAGCTTTTCTCCCTTTGCCGGTTATATTACAGATCGTTTTGATCGCCGGCATTTAATGATTCTTTGCGATCTTCTGCGGGGTATGATTGTTCTGGGATTGTTGCTGGTCGTATCCTACGAAACGCTTTGGCTGGCGTATGTATTAACTGCCTTGCAAATGATGCTTTCGGCTATCTTTGAGCCCGCCAAAACTTCGTCTATCCCAAATGTTACTACAGAAAAAGAACTCGTGGATGCGAATGTGTTATCAGCGGCAAGCTGGAGCATCATTTTTACCATTGGTATGGGTATTGGCGGATTGGCAACAGCGGGCTTGGGTACCGATCTGGTCTTTATTATCAATGCTATTAGTTATGTGTTATCTGCGTGGTTTATCTACCGAGCTGTTATTCCGCAAAAGAAAATGGATGCGGCCGAGCGCAAACGAACCCGAAATCCATTAACAGGAATAAAAGAGGGGTTTCGGTACCTGTTTCACACGCATAAAGTATTGCGTCCCACGTTGGCCAAAGGATGTTTTACCATGTTTCTGGGAGCGTTAACCTATATGCTTATTCTGGTTTCTGAGGATGTATTGATGATGGGCAGTATCGGACTTGGACTGCTTTATTCGGCTCGGGGCGTTGGTACCGGCATTGGACCTGTCATCGGACGACGCATTTTCAATCAGGAAAGTGACTGGGTGCGAGCAATGGGATTTTGTATGATTTTTGCCGGATTGATGTATTCTGTAGTTGGACTGACGACCAGCTTAGGTCTTATGTTACTTTTTGTCTTTATAGCACATGCTGCATCCGGAGCCAATTGGGTGATGAGTACGGTATTGTTGCAGCGTCGCACTCCTGATACGTTTCGCGGACGTATTTTTAGCACTGAGTGGTTGCTATTTACGCTGGCCCAATCAGCATCGGTAATGATGGCCTCATGGATTTTGGAAAATGAATGGCTAACTATTCAGCAAGCGATGGTAGTATTTGCGCTGGGATTGTCAGTTGTGGGGATGATTTGGCACTCTACGATTACCCAGCAGGAGCAATTATACCAGGAAAAAGATGCTAAGGAATCTGTTGCTCGGGCAATGAAGTAGTAAATAAGGTTACTCGAAATGCTTTTTTTCCTTTTCAAAATCTTCGTCTGACACGAGCCCTTGTTGCCACAACCCCGTCAGGTAATCCATGCGTTCCATTGTTCCCGGCTCTCGGTCGGGCTGTTCCGGTTTTGTACTCTCTTTCTTCTTTCGTCGTTCTTTTTGAATGGAAATAGCTTTTTCAAGCATATCCTTTAAGCCGAACGGATCTGCTATACCGCGGAGGGTCATTGACGTAGCTGTGGTTTCAAGCTCAATATCTCCGACAGAAGTTTTCTTTTGCAGCCAACTTTGTTGCACCGAGACACCTTCGATATTTACCAGATCAATATTGCGTTGGTATTTGTCATCTCGTGAAGAGATTTGCGTGTCGCTAAAGGTATACTCGTATTTCTTTTGTCGTTTATAAACCCAATAGAGACCTATCAGACCAACTCCAAAAAGAGGGATAAATAAAACCGACAGGGTATATCCGAGTAAATGATTTTTCCAGCTGGGTTGCAGTGTAATGGTTTTATCTGAAGTTTGATCGGCCATAATAGTTGAGCTTAATAGCAGTTTATTAATCTGTTGTAAACTTAGGTAAAATTCGGGAAAGACTAAGGCGAAAAGACTAATTTTTCCAAAACAGATTTCGTATATTATCAGGCTTTCACAATCACCCGCCTCATTTTGAGGTAAGATGTATTAATTCATGAGACTAAAACCCTGGAAATATATTGTCGCTATATGGATGACGGTCGTTATCAGTGTCGGTTTTCTTATTCCCATACCTGATATTCCTATTCTTAAAGAGTCGGCGCGCAACCTGTTTTTGCATGTGCCCATGTGGTTTACCATGTCGGTTTGTTTTGCGGCAGGACTCTATTATAGTATTCGTTATTTGAATAATCCCATAATGAAGTTTGATCGCAAAGCGGAAACTGCAACACAGATAGGACTTATTTTTGGAATTTGCGGATTATTAACCGGATCCATCTGGGCGCGTTTTACCTGGGGAACCTGGTGGACTTTTGCAGAGCCGCGCATGAACCTATCGGCGTTGGGAATGATGATTTATGTAGCATATTTTGTACTGCGTACTGCTTTTAATAATCCTGAAAAAAGAGCCAAGATTGCGGCCGTATTTAACGTATTTGCTGCAACTACCATCCCGTTTTTATTGTATATCATCCCGCGGCAGCTGCCAAGCCTGCACCCGGGGGCGGATGGAAATCCCGCGTTCAGTGAAATTACGGCGCCCGAACTGCGATATATATTTTACCCTGCAGTAATCGGATTTATTGGACTGGCCGTGTGGCTGAATGATATTCTAAATCGCTACAAAACTGTTAAGCATTTAACTGATCAACAACGAACATGAGATTTATACCAATACAGGCACAAGAAGATACGGTTGCTGCCGCTGATACATTGACGGAAAGTTACTCTCCAAAGTGGGATGGCACTGCCGGATTGGACCAGGCAAGTCCGCTGATTCAAACAGCGGCCTCATACGACCTCATTTTTATTGTACTGGGTGTGAGCCTTATTATATGGTTTGTACTCCTGTTTTTTATCATTCGGGTAGATAAGAAAGTAAGTAAACTGGAAGGAGAAATTGAAAAAGCTAACGCAGAAAGAAACTCATGAAACCTAAACTGATCATTGGAATTATCGCTATTGTCGGGTTTACATCATTGCTGATGTATAACTTCGGAAACAGCATTAGCACATACGTAAATTTTGAACAGGCTGCCGGAATGGAGGGGGCCCATGTAGTAGGACAATGGGATGACTCGCAAGAGTACGGGTTTTCTATGGAGACCAAACAGTTTTCCTTTTACATGGAAGATGAGGATGGTAATGTCCGTCGGGTGGTTTATCCAAAGCCCAAGCCCAATAATTTCGAAGAGGCCGATCAGCTGGTTGTTATCGGGGAGATGAAAAACGACGTGTTTTATGCTAACGACATGCTAATGAAATGTCCCTCCAAGTATAACAATGCCGATGAAGCGGAATTTAAAAGAGCAATGCCCTCAAAGAGTTAACATTTCATGATTGGATTTTTAGGAGACCTATTTATTAACGCCGCATTCGTAAGCGCGATTTTGGCGGCTATTGGATATTTTATATACGCTCAGAACGATACGTATAAGCATTTTAAAATTTCGAATTGGCTATTTGGGTTGCAGGGATTTTTCCTGGTGATTGCATCAGCGTTGCTGTTGTATATCATCCTTACCCACCAATTCAATTTCTATTATGTCTACAATTACACCAGCAGTGACCTCCAGCTGAAATACCTGATATCTGCCTTTTGGGGCGGACAGGAAGGCAGCTTTATGGTCTGGATTTTATTTTCCATAATAATCGGACTTGGCTTGATGAAATGGACCCGTGAGCCGTATCGTGGTCCTGTGCTCTTCTTCCTGACTCTTACACAGGTTTTCTTACTTTCCATGGTATCGGGTATTTCTATTGGTGATTTCCAGCTGGGGGCTTCTCCATTTCGTTCGCTGGCCGAAGCTATGCCCAATGCGCCATTTTTACAATCAAATCCCGACTTTGTACCACAGGATGGCAAGGGGTTGAACGACCTCCTCAAAAGTCCTTGGATGATGATTCATCCGCCTATCTTATTTGTGGGTTTTGCCATGATGACCGTACCGTACTGTTTCGCTATGGCGGCCCTCTGGAAACGCAAGTATAACGAATGGGTAAATCCCGCACTGCCGTGGACACTGGGGGCTAATGTTGCATTATTAACTGCAATTTTCTTAGGGGGGTATTGGGCCTACGTTACCCTTTCCTTCGGTGGGTATTGGGCTTGGGATCCTGTTGAAAACGCCTCCTTTGTACCATGGCTCTTGGGTACAGCAGGCATCCACACCATGATTATCCAGCGCAAAAGCTCAACTTCTCAAAAAGCTTCCATCATTTTTGCGATACTGGCTTACGTAGCCATTGTTTACGAAACCTTTTTAACACGGTCAGGTATACTATCCGATTCTTCAGTACACAGCTTTGTGGATCTGGGACTTTACAATCAGCTCGTAGTATTTATGGGGGCTGTTACAATTATTGGTCTGGGGCTGTTTTTCTACCGATATAAAGAGTTGCCCTCTCAAGAGAATGAGTCCAAACTTCTGAGCCGTGAGTTTATGACTTTTGCAGGGGCGATGATGCTGTTTCTGATTGGACTTGTCATAATTCTGGGGACCAGTTCTCCGATCATCGGGCGTTTGTTTGTAGAGAATCCCACGCCTCCCGAAGTCAGCTTTTATAACGAATGGACGATGCCTCTGGCGATTATTGCGGCTCTCATGACCGTATTGGGACAGTTTTTGTTTTGGAAACGCCAGGATGCAGAATCTTTGGCCGCTGATCTATTGTGGCCGGTTGCGATAACCTGTGTTGCAACACTGGCTACCATCATAATAGGAGATGTTCGTGATATCTATTATATGGTATATCTCTTGGCAGCTTGGTTTGCTGTGATTGGTAATTCGGTAATTATGTATCGGCTCATTCGCCAAAAACCTATCCTTATTGGAGGTACGTTGAGCCATGTTGGTTTTGGGGTGCTACTGCTCGGAATATTGGCCTCTTCGGCCTATAACGAAATGTTATTGGATGAATCCGTTAAAAAGTATAATGCTGCCATTGAACGGGGAGAAATAACCGATGAGCAGGGGTTTCAGAAAACCCAGAAGGTGGATTTTCTGGAGCTAAAACTAAACCAGCCAAAGATTATAGATGACCGGTATAAAGTTACGTACGAAGGATATACGCTTAAAAACCAGGAGCGGCCGGGACAACAGGAATATCGTATTAAGTTTGAGCCTGCCGATGGAAATGGAGAACAATTTGTGTTAAATCCCCAGGTGTATCCGATGTTGTCATCATCTTCGCAATCTAATATCCAGTGGTCAGTCGATCCGGATGTACGCACCGGAATGATGAGTGATATTTACTTGTATGTGGCAGGCAGTTCATTTGTTGAGCGAAGAAATGAAGAGGCCAAAGAAGCCGCAGCAGAGCGAAGGGGAGAGAGTAATGCATCGGCTACAAAAGAGGATTCTGTGCAGGTGCAGGAAATAAGTATCGCCCGCGGAGAAACCATTAAAGTGGGAGAGTTTGATCTTACATTTAACGATTTTCAAGAGGTAGATAATCAGCAATTGAAAGACAGTACCATTGTGGCGATTCGGGCTAATCTAAAGTTGACCCAGCGTGGCAGTGACTCATCCGTTCCTATCAGACCTCTATTTTCAATTTATGTGAAGGAAAATGAAAACTGGACGTATGCACCGCCAGTACCTATCCCCGGCTATGATGATGCAAGTATTCAATTTACCAGCGTAGATCCCTCGAATGGTGGTATTGACCTTAAAATTCGCGGTATTGATACCAAAGTTGAGGAGCAATGGGTGCTGCTCGTTGCCGAAGAAAAGCCGTTTATTTCTGTAGTTTGGCTGGGCACTTTTTTGCTGATGGCTGGATTTAGCATTTCTATTTTCCGACATTGGGATAGAGAACGAAAAAAAGGATAAGTTCACAGGATCGCAGCAACTGAGCGGATACCGTACGGATAGATTGCCAATCTGAGGCTAAAATTTTAGCGAATGCCCCGATATAAGATTTCAATAGAATTTGATGGGACCCGGTACAGCGGTTGGCAAAAGCAGCCGAATAGCAATACCGTTGAAGAGGAGATTGAATCGGCATTGTCCAGAATTTTAACTCAGCCCATCGATGTAATTGGACAGGGGCGTACCGACAGCGGGGTACATGCCGAGGGACAGGTGGCTCATTTTGACTATCCCGATGAACTTGATGCGGACAGTGTTTTGTATGCGCTATTAGGGGTACTACCACATGATATTGCAGTTTGGGATTTGCAGCAGGTATCTGACGATTTCCATGCCCGTTTTGATGCTGCGACACGTTGTTACCGGTACCAAATAATACGCCGGCCGTCACCACTGCTAAGGTCAGTTTCCGAAATGGTACTCGATGAGCTGGATCTGGATGCGATGCGTCACTGCGCACAAAAGGTGAAGGGAATACACAACTTTGACAGTTTTACTAAACCTGATAATGAAAACCCCGATTCGGTTTGTGAGGTTATGCTTTCGTCATATACTGAGGAGGATTATCTACTCTCTTATCATATTGAGGCCAACCGTTTTGTACGCCATATGGTACGCAGGTTGGTAGGGACAATGGTAGAGGTAGGGAAAGGCAAGCGCAGTGTTAAAGAGTTTGATGGTATGATTGATAAACCCAGTAAACAAAAGAACGGTCACGGTGCTGCTGCACAGGGACTTATCTTGGAAAAAGTTAAGTATGAAAAAAGCTAAAAAAATTCTTGACTTGAGTTGCCTGAATCTATTATATTTGTCCTCTCTTTGAAACGGTTGAAAGATTTTTCAAACGAGTTACATTCCTCGGTAGCTCAGCGGCAGAGCAATCGGCTGTTAACCGATGGGTCGTAGGTTCGAATCCTACCCGGGGAGCAAAAAGGCTTCATCTTTACGGATGAAGCCTTTTTTATTTTGTACCATTTTGCTTTAAAGTATTGGTAGCAAGCATAAGAAAACAAGAGTCCTTTCCTTTCTTAAGACATAGTGTGAATCTGTTCCCTCCGGCTATTTTAAGGATATCATTTGATGGATAAACCAACACTTCTGTGCCTTTATAGTATGAACAATGACTCTCTATAAGTTATTTATATGCAGCCAACGCCTCATCAAGTGTTTCATGTGTATCAAAAATTTTCGTCAGCTGTGAAACCATAAGGAGGCTCTTTATTCTATCTGTGGCCCCACATATTTTTAAATCACCGCCTGCTTCATTCATCTTTTTTAGTCCTCCTATTAAAATTCCCAATCCTGAGGAGTTCATGAACTTTACATTGCTTAAATCCACAACTACGTTTTTCTTTTCCTCTTCTATCAGTTTGGCCAAATCATTTCTAAATGTTTTAGCATCAGGTCCTCCCATTACTTTGCCGTTAAGTTTGATTACAATGCAATTGTATTTTTCATTGATGCCATAGTTCATAATACTCCCTCGTTATTTTAAGGATGTTTGAATGAGTGCCAGCTTTGTTAAAACAGTAGCTTATATATCTCTTTGTTAGCTTTTTCTCTCCAAGTATTGGTGCATTTCTCTAACCGATAATAGCATAATCGCTAAAAACCATATCCGTTACAAATAAATTATCTTGGTTTGAGGTTAAAAAGAGCAAATGAATAGTTGTATCTGAGAGGATTAATGTCCACTATACTATTATCCTATTGATAAAATTGTATTGAATGAGAGGGATCTAGTGAGTTTGAATAAAACAAATAAGGAACAGGTTGTCGATCTTAAGAGAGAAGTACAAAAGCTATCTGAAAAGAATAAAAGACTTCGGAGTGCACTCGATGAGCTGGCCACGCTAAATGATCTTTCACTTGCCATCAGCGGTAGCGTAGATAGTGAGAAAATTATGCGTACTATCATTCATCGTTCTATTCGTTCTATCAAAGCGGAACAGGGTGATATTAACCTAGTTGATGAAAACAAGGAAAATCTCGGGAAAACGCTGGTTCGCAGCATGGTAAGCTGGAAGAATCACTCTCCGCTGCACCTCAATCAGAACTTGCTGGGATGGATGCAAATCAATAAGAAGCCCTTGCTTATTAATGATCCTACCAATGATTCCCGCTTTCAAAATGTAGAGTGGGAAGAATCAATACATTCAATATTATCAGCTCCATTAATGAACCGCTCTAAGCTCATTGGAATTCTGACACTGTATAACAAGAAAGAGGAGAAGGCGTTTACTAAGGATGACGAGCGCCTGCTTTCTATAATTGCTTCTCAATCAGCACAAGTGGTTGAGAATGCTCGTCTGCATGAGGAAGAGCAGGAGTTGAAAAAGATGAGGCGAGAAATAGAACTGGCCGGTATAATCCAGAAGCAGTTATTACCTAAAGAACAGCCAGATGTTAAACAATACAGTTTCTGTGGAAGAAATGTTACGGCCCATTCCGTCGGTGGAGATTATTATGATTTTATTCAACTAGACGACAATAGATGGGCTATATGCCTGGGCGATGTAAGCGGAAAGGGGCTGCCTGCTTCGCTGCTGATGTCTAATTTGCAGGCTATATTAAGAGGGCAAGTAATTTACCAGCCTTCTCCGGGGACGTTGTTAAAACATGCTAACAGGCAACTGTTCCAGAGTACGAATATGGAAAAATTCGTTACTCTTTTTCTGGGTATTCTGGATGTCAATTCTCACACCTTGCAGTATTCAAGCGGGGGGCATGAATATCCTTTTTTAATTCATTCGGATGAAAGTAATAAGCGATTAAAAACCGGCGGAATACCATTAGGTGTGATTGAAAGTCAGGAATACGAGGAGGAGACTGTGGAATTTAAACCGGGAGATAAACTGGTGATCTATTCGGATGGTATTATTGACTGTCGGAACAGTGAGGACCGAGATTTTGGTGAAGCGAGGTTGAAGAAGTTGTTGATTGAACATTGTAATAAATCTGCCCAAGAAATAATGGATAGCATTTTTAATGCTAGTCTTGAACACGGTGAGGAATGCCAGCTATTTGATGATATGACGATGGTTGTTATTTCCCGACATCCCTAAAAGAAGGCGTTATATGTTGATGCGTTTAGTAGAAGCAAGATTAAAACCCAAAATTTTGGATGGGTTAGAATCGATATATCGAGATAAAATCATGCCCCAACTGGAACAAATTCCAGGTTGTGTATTTGCTGGTTTATTACAGGACATCAAAGAAACCAATCAATTAGTATCTCTTACCCTCTGGGAAAGTGAAAAGCAAGTTCGGGATTATGTCGAATCAGGAATTTTTCAGAAAAATCTAGATTTGGTGACCCCATTCATGGAGGAAAGTTCAGAATGGAAAATTCAACTTACCAAAGATGATGTTCTGAGTTATGAACCTGTCAAGCAGGAACTTACTATAAAGAGTTATCCCGTAAAAGTAGATATGCAAACTGTTACACAAGAAATACCGACTAATAGAAAATATTTGCGCATACTCTCTCTAAACTTAATGCAGGGGATGGAGGCGGAATTCAAAGAAATATATCATGACGAGATTCAAAAGGAACTAAAAAAGGTAAATGGATGTCGTTACGCTTTTTTAATTGATAATTATGAGGAAAATAAGGAAATGATTTCTTTTACGATTTGGGATGATCTTCAATCGGTTGAATTATATGAACAACAAGGTATGTTTAAATCATTACTCGAAAAAGTTCAGCATACATTGGCAGAACTCTACCAGTGGAAGATGTCATTAGAAAGTAAAGAGGGATCTGCAATTTCTGTAACTAGTCGTGATATAGATGTCAGCAAATTGGCCGTAGTTACAGGAAAGAAATTTAAGCCGAAAGAATTCTTTTAGGTTTATTATTTATTTGGAGACAAAAAATGATTGGCCAAACAGTATTACATTATAAAATTCTTGAAAAACTCGGCGAAGGTGGAATGGGCGTGGTTTACAAAGCTCAGGACACTAAGCTCGACCGCACCGTGGCGCTGAAATTTTTGCCTGATTCGCTGACGCCTACTGAGAAAGACCGCCAGCGCTTTATTCGTGAGGCTAAGTCCGCGGCCGCCCTAAAGCATCCCAATATCTGCACAATATACAGTGTGGATGAGTATGAAGATCGGCAGTTTATTTCGATGGAATACATCAATGGAGAAACCCTTCGGGCGAAAGTTGACGCTGGCGAAATGAGTCTGAAAAGTGCCCTGGACTATGGCACACAGATTGCAAACGCGCTTGCTAAAGCCCACCAGAATAATATTATTCATCGGGACATCAAACCCGAAAACATTATGATTGATGAGGATGGGCATATCAAAGTGATGGACTTCGGGCTTGCCAAACTCAAGCAGGACCGTGATATCACTAAAACAGGTGACATGGTTGGTACCCTTGCTTATATGTCACCGGAGCAGATTAGAGGCCAACAGGTCGATCATCGGTCGGACATCTTTTCCTTGGGCATTGTTCTCTATGAAATGCTTACCAGTAACAAACCTTTCCAGGGGGAGCACCTAGCGGCGATTACATATTCTATTGCGAACGAAGAGCCTACTCCCCTAAAGACGTATCTGCCAGATGCACCGGAAGAGCTTATCCAAATCTTTGACCAGCTGTTGGCGAAAGCGCCTAAGGATCGCCTTGAAAGTGCGACAGAAGCGAAGAAGCAATTGGAAAATATACGAGATTTATCAGCCAAGCTTTCGAAGCAGTCTTCACAAGCTCAAACTGAGAGTGAGGCCGCAGCGCAAAATACCAGCAGCAGTTCAACTACGTTGAGTATTACAGGACCCAATTTTGGTTTTGGGAACAAATTTGGTGGTAAGAGTAGTCTTTTAGTCATTGCAGTACTGACATTGATATTGTTTGTCGGCTGGTGGCTTATCGAGGGAAATGCAAACCAGATTTACGAAGCAGCTCCTCAAAAAACAACGGAAACGTCGGTCGCCGTACTGCCCTTTGAGGATATCTCGCCAAAAGGCGACCAGCAATGGTTTTCTGACGGGCTAACCGCAGAAATTCTTAACAGTCTGGCCCACATATCCGAACTGCGCGTACCGGCGCGATCTTCCACTTTTTTATTCAGGGATACGAAGCTACCGGCGACCCAAATTGCTGATAGCCTGAATGTAACTCATCTTGTGGAGGGATCAGTGCGCAGAGTAAATAACCAAATGCGGATCACGGCTCAGCTGATACGTGCTAAAGATGGTAGTCACATCTGGTCTGACACGTATAATGCCAGCACGGACTCAGTCTTTAAAGTCCAGCTGGACATTGCCAAGCAGATTGTATCAACATTGGATATATACCTTGATGAAGAACAACGAAAGCAAATGTTCGCTATTGGGACCCGTAATGTGAAAGCATATGAAGCCTATCTTAAGGGGTTAAAAATATATTATAACGCCCATGACAATTGGCAGCTTAAACAACTATGGGATGCCAATAAGTGGTTTGAACGGGCCTCTCAGTTAGATTCAACCTTTGCGGCTCCTTATTTTGATCATTCTGACCCATACGTCCATATACTTACCGGTGATTTACAGAATACTGCTGATACGCTCTCTTTAAAGAAGGCCTACGAGCAAATGCGAAGCGATCTAAATAGCGCTATTCAGCACGAAGAAAATCCAGAAGTTCAACTCTTTTACCGATTTGTCCTCGAGTATCTATCCCCAAGCTGGAATCAACTCCCGAGCTTGATTTCGCAAATTCAGAACAATACTGAAGCTCACGAGATCTACGCCCGCCGAGGGGCAGCCTGGATTGAAATGTTACCTGCATTTGGGTATGCCGCATTTTTTCATCAATTGCAGGAGGCAAGAATCAAACAGGATCCGTTAAATGATTTAACAAAATTGTTTAGTGCATTGGCTTTAATAAGCTTAGAAAAAAACGCCCAAGCGCAGCGTATTTTAGAGTCAATATCAACGTTCCAACCTGGTTCTATTGAACATTGGTCTTCGTTAGCACATAAAAACATTACAAAAAAACAACGGGATTTTTGGGCGAACATTACTCCATCAGAGACCAATTTTCCTGGATTTGCTAAAGGATGGAGATTAATCGCCGGGGTAGACAAGATGAACAGAGAGGAGCTGAATACGTATATCAAACGTCAGGATACTGCAAAAGAGACCGTTTTTGTGTCTTTTGCAGCCGGTTTTCCCGATATTACCAATCAGTTAGCACAAAAGATTGACGATCAATTTATGGGGTCTAATAAACTGTCAAGTTTAATCTGGCAATTAGGTAGCCATATCCCCTTTGACTTGGCGAACACTCCGAATCTTAATCGTCAATTTAAGGAGGCCGGAATCGAGACGGAAACTGATACCTTGGCAGGTCGGGAGGTTCAGCGAATTGTCCAAAGAAATATTGAACATAAGGAGTAATTAGGATTGAGTAGAAAGCCTCAAATCCCACTATACCCATACAGAGAGCTCGGGGAAGGCGGCATATAGGTATAAGTCCAATACACCGAGACCTACATCTACCTAGTCCTCAGCGATTAGCACGAGGAGCTGAGACCCTTAAAGCTGTCACAGGAGCACCGATTTATTAGGGCACTTCCTATACTGTTTTTACATTATAAAAAAGTAGACGAAACAATAGGAAGAACTCGTTTTGTGTCATAGTAGTTAAGAAAGTACTTTTGATATCCAAGCCCGACTAACACCAAACTTTCGGGCAATTTCAGCTTGATTTTTGACCTCTCCAGAATCAAGCAACTCTTGATAAATTTTACGTTGTTCTGCCCGGCTTTTTGGTTTCTTTTTCTTCTTCTTTTTAGTCTCCGAGTTAACAACTTTTGTGTAAAATTTTTGGTTCGCATCATTAAAATTTGGGTACAAATTGAGCAGTTTTAGGTAGTCAATTTTGTACTCATTTCCTTTAGGACCCCGTCTTAGGACTCTGATAGGCCATTGTAGGGGAAAGACTTTCCGCATATTGTCTGTATACGAGGAGCAAAAAGGCTTCATCTTTACGGATGAAGCCTTTTTTTATTTTGAGAGTTTTTATCGAGAATAGAGCTGTGAGCTATTATTTATATCTCCTTATTTCGATCTACCGAAAGATGTATATATTGGAGTATCTAATGGAATGATCCTGAACGCTAGTTTTTATACAAGAACTTAGAAAAAAGAAGTTTATTTCAGAGATAGGACCTAGTAGATAGCATAAAAGATAGGGTTTTCCACGAAACTTAATGTCTTTTAGCGGTGATCGAATTTAAAGACTGGAAAAGCAAGAAATATGATGTGTCTGCTCACTGAAGCCCATTTTATGGCGTTTTTGCTTATTGAGCTATTTCAAGGACTAGTTTAATTTGCAAATTTTGAAATAGGCTTGGGAATAAAGAAAGGATGAGTACTAATTTCTCTCATTATTCTATAACTGGTACACAGCCCCAGCCCGAATGAGTAGAACTGTACGATTTTCTTCCAAAACTTGCCGGTTTGTACCATGTTTTCACTCCTTTATCGAAGGTGGCCTCATCAAAAAACGAAGCGTGTTTGCAATCAATGTTATTCGAAAAGGATTGCTTTTGATCTAGGGTATCATATGCTGTAGTAAAGGTGCGAAGTTCGTTTTGGTATTCTTTCACCACGTCAAGCTCATATACGCTAAGAGTAATCGCAGTGTGGATCTCTTTTTCAAGACGTTGGTAGGTCTGTTTGGCCATCGAGTTGGCTAATTGGAAATTAGTGATCTCATCAGGATTGCTCTCCAGTAAGTCCAACTTCTGTGAATCGATATGAGAAAGGTGGAGATTTTGCGGGGAAGCAAGCATAACATGGGAAAATGGCATAAGGTCAGCTGCCATTTCGGGTGTCCCATTATTACAAGTTGAGAGCACTATAAGGTCATACCAGTGATTATCTTTGTTCAGAAACTTCTGAATGCCCGAAGAAAAAGTTGCGATATTTACTTCAATATCCGGCAATGTTTGGTGGTATTTATTCCCTCCGTCATCAGGTATTTCGTGTCCGAAATAAAGAAAGAAATTTCGTTTTTTTTCATCCTCGGAATAGGTTTGGTATTGATTATATAACTTGGCTTCCGTTGCCAGAAATTCTTCATTGCTATCAGAATGGCGATAATTTACTTGGCTGGTTTTCTCTCCGTTTGTATAGTGATAAAAGCGGTTACTTTTTCGCGGAAACAGGCCCAAGAATTTTTTTTCCGGACGCTGATAAAAGATAAAGACTTCTCCCGATTCTGCTTCTTCCGCCACTTTTAGCGCTTCATCAAGTACTTGCCGATTTGCCCGGACCGGTTTCCCGGCAGTATTGTGATACAAATAGTCAGCGTCGGCGTGAATATAATAAATTACAGAATAGGCTACGTTTTCATTTTTATCAATAGCGTCATCCCTGAATAATTCAGAAGTATGACTACACCCCGATAAAATAAATCCCGCTAGCAGGGTCAGCCCAATAAGGACTTTAAATACCGAAAATGAACGGAGCATATTAAATAATTATAGCAACAGAAGTATGATAACAATCAAAAGGGCAGTCGTAAGACCAATGGTTAAGGTCTTATCAGCCTGTTCCATGAAATCTTGAGAGTATTCTGAGAAGTCATCAAGGTCTTCGTCTGCAACCTTATCAAATCCGTCTGAGCCGTTTAACTCATTCTTTTTTTCTAGTATCCCATTTTCAAAAGAGTTTAATTGGGCTATTTCATCTTTGGATAAATTGGCCCGTGATTCGATACGGTCAACAGCTTCGAGCATTTTGGCAAATGATTCATTAAGAAGTATTCGTTTTTGATCTGCACTTTCTGTTTCCTCAACCTGTTGAACAGTTTTGTTGAAGTGTTTCTTAAACGTTTCTGTAATATCTGTTGATTGTGCTTGAGCCATCGATTGAACAGCAAAAAGTAAAAGTATTGACGATATTATAAGGCGTATTGTTTTCATATTAGACTCCGAACATTATTTGAGGTTATTCTTCTTAAAGCTTTTCCGATCACTTGACTAATTTGGCCAATGAAAATAATTATATACATACTTAAGCATATGTATATAATTAAGCAAAGAAGTCTCATTTATTTATAATTCAGGAGCATAACGTAAGAATCTGATTGGTAGGCCAGCCAATCAGGGTGAATAGACCCTTAACTCTAGCTACTGTCCGAGGAAGAAAGTTTATCTCAGAATTTCAGTATTGATCACATATTTGATTACAATCTGATATTATTTCATTGTTGTTAGTCGTTGGAGGCAGAAATAAGACGTGAAAGTGGTGTGATGGAGGGGGATCTGGAAAAGTGGGGCAAGAGATTGGAAAAAGAATAGTTGGTTACTATTTGTTTTCCTGTGAATGATGAAAGAATGCAGCTAAATATTGTTTGGAATCTTGGCACCCTTAGTTTTTATCTGGGTTCAATTCTACATGTAGGTATTTTCTTGCTGCTTTCTACTCTCTTTACAAGACTCGTATCCAATGGTTTGAGGAAGCAAAAAAGCTTCCTCTTTTCCTATTCGTTTATGGAAGACACTTCTCTTATATCATTAAAATGAAACTTAAGGGAGTAGTTCGTCAAGATTTTTTTCCTGTAAAAACAACAAAAAGTTCTCGGTGACCGGAGATAGGTTCTTCTCCTTTTTGTATAGGGCATGCCAGTTGGTCATAATAGGTAGCTCTTGCACGTCGAGAATAGATATTTTATTGAGTATAAGCTCGTTTTCAAGGCTTAGCTTCGAAATTAGCGAGATGCCGATTCCTCCCATGATTGCCTGCTTAACTGCTTCATTTGTCCCCAATTCCATAATTGGGTTTACGTTGATAGAATTCTCGGTTAGATAACGCTCCAATACCATACGCGTACCTGAACCCGGTTCTCTGTATACAAAGGGTTCATTTTTTAGTTGTTGAATACTTATATCATTCTCATTTCTAAGAGGATGGTCGGGAGCACCACACATAACCAGGGGATTGCCAAGAAAAGGAATTGCTGTTATAGACTTGTCATCCGGTACTTGGGTTAAGACTGCGAGATCATATTTGTTGTCCTTAAGGTGACCCAGTACTTCATTTCTATTTGTGACCTTTAGGGAAGCTTGTATCTGGGGATATCTTCGCTGGAACTCTCCCAATAAATAGGGTAAAAAATATTTGGTGGTGGAGGCTGCTGAAACAGTGAGAGTACCCTCCAATCCCCCCTTGAGCTGTGAAATAGTGGAAGAAAATGACTCAATTTCATTCTGGATGGATTGCTGCATTTGATAAAGGTGCCGGCCCGCCTCTGTCAGGTATACCTGTCGGCCTATCACCTCAATAAGCGGAATACCTAATGCCTCCTGCAGTTGTTTTATCTGTATAGAAACGGCTGGTTGTGTCATATGCAGTTCATTGGCCGCCTTCGTCATGCTATGGTGCCGGGCTACCGCTCCAAATACCTCAATCTGATGCAGGGTGAAATTCATATATAAACTATAGTTTATGCTAAATATTAAAAGTATTAATTATTACTTATAAATCAAGTGCTGTATCATAGGGCGTTTTAAAATTCTTGGTGGGCTGATACATGCCCTCACCAAGACTAAAAGCATATCTACACTTACAGCTTAAACTTGAAAATCATTTAGACATGACAGCTCAATCTATGGAATCAAATAACAAATTTTCACTTGTAAAGGAAGCCTATCCGCTGGAAGAGGCGCGGGAATTGCTGATGAGTCTATTGACCGGAACTACTCGTTTTTACAGTCTAAATAATTTACGGACATGGGAGCGAACTGGTGAGAAAGACCAAACCTCTGAGAAACGAGTTAAAGAATTGATCAAACTCCGAGAAAATATTCTGGAGATGCTTAACGGCGTTGAGGAGAAAGATCTATCTATTGAGATAAATGCGGAAGTCAAAGTTACCGCTAAAAGCAAGTAGATCAACTAAGTTGATGAAATATCTATCTCTATTCTGAGCGGACCCCAAACACAAATTGCAAAATATCAATATCCCACTAAGCATTAAAAAATCATTATGGAGCACATTATAACGCTGGCGTCTAACTTACTTTCTCCCATTATTCTCATGTTTGTTTTGGGAGTAATCGCTTCACTGGTACGCAGTGACTTGAAATTACCTGAACCCCTGTATAACGGACTTGCCATTTATTTACTGTTGGCTATTGGTTTGAAAGGGGGAGTAGAATTAAACCAGACCCCTATCAGCGAATTTATCGGCCCGGCTCTGATCACATTGTTTTTAGGCATACTGACGCCTATTATTGCATATAACGTTTTGCGACGCTTGGGTAAGTTTGACCGAATTAATGCTTCCGCCATTGCAGCCCATTATGGCTCGGTATCGGCGGTAACATTTATTGTGGCTATAGCTTTTGGTACGATGACCGGACGGATGTCAGAGGGATTTATGCCGGCCCTTGTAGCAATTTTGGAAGTTCCGGCAATTGTGGTAGGATTGATGATCGCATTTACGCGCGAAAAGCGAGCCGGTTCTTGGCAAGAGGCGCTTCATGAAGTACTTGCCGGCCGAAGCATTTTATTGTTGGCAGGAGGATTAATTATCGGATGGATCGCGGGGCCAACGGAGTTCGAACCTATTGCTCCATTTTTTGAGGCGGGATTTAAAGGAGCATTGGGATTATTTTTGCTCGAGATGGGTGTTATAACGGCTCGTCGACTGGAGGGACTTAAAGAAGTGGGGGGATTCTTAATCGGCTTTGGAATTCTGGTTCCAATCTTTCATGGATTACTCGCTGTATGGCTTGGCGGATTGGTAGGACTTTCAATAGCAGGTAGTGCTGTTCTTGGGGCTATGGTATCAAGTGCCTCTTATATTGCTGCCCCCGCAGCCGTTCGCATTGCATTACCCGAGGCTAATCCCACTTTTTATTTGACGGCTTCGTTGGGGATAACATTTCCCTTTAATATCACCCTTGGGATACCGCTTTATTATGCTTTCGCCGAGTGGATAATGTAATGGGCTAAATATTTATATTGCACTTTAAACAATCATTTTCTAAATCAACACTGTTATGAAAACGACGACTCTTAAGCTTGTAACAATTGTTACAGAACGAATATTGGAAGATCGACTACTTCGCAAAGTACAAGAGCTGGGGGCCAAAGGATATACATTGACTCAGGCTACCGGGAAAGGATCACGAGGGGTGCGAGCCAGCGAGTGGGAAGGCCCCGATACCCGTATTCAAAGTTTGGTCAGTAAGGAAGTGGCAGATGCCATAGTAGAATATATTGCGGAAAATCTTTTTGAGCACTATGCGGTCATCGTGTATGTACAAGATGCGGAAGTAGTACGAGGAGAGAAATATATCTAATAAATGCGGCTAAAAATGCACAAGAGAACGGGTGAGCTTTAGGTTATTGAAAATTAAAAAAGCCCAACAGTTCTATACTCAGCCCTTTAAAAATTACAGGCAGGTCAACTTAAAAGTCTTATTTTAGCTTCGCCTTTTTGAGGAAATGAAATAGAGCTTTAGATATAAGTCTTGGCTGGGCTTTGGGTTAATATTAGATTCTCGCAATTGCAGTGATCACTGTTTGTACCGATTGGTATTATTAGGTTGATGATGACAACACCTTAGAAACCCAAGCACGAGACAAACCGAACTTTCGGGCAATCTCAGCTTGATTTTTTACCTTTCCTGAGTTGAGCAGTTCTTGATAAACTTTACGTTGCTCAGCCCGACTTTTCCGTTTCTTTTTCTTCTTTTTTGATGATTCTGAGTTAATAAAATTTGTGTAAAATTTTTGGTTCGCGTGATAAAAATTTGGGTGCAAATTGAGCAGTTTTTGGTAGTCAATTTTGTACTCATTTCCTTTAGGACCCCGTCTTAGGACTCTGATAGGCCATTGTAGAGGAAAGACTTTCCGCAACGTGGAGCAAAAGGCTTCATCTTTATGGATGAAGCCTTTTTTATTTCAGTCCATTCTGCTTCCAGTTTCCTATTGGTTATGTGTGGAAGACCAAGTACTTTCAATCTCAAAAATCTTCTATTTTAGGTTGTCTAGCATATTTGGAGAAACCAAATATTGGTGTAGTGATAAGTTGAAAGAATGCTGATTTCCTATTTTGATATTAACACCCTTTCTACCTATTCTTTAGGGTGTTTAAAAACAATAAACATATCGTCAAAATTACTACCGGTCTGCTGATCGTAGCAGCAACCCTTTTCTGTGTACTCTTTGGACAAGGAGCTCACCTTCATGATTTAGATATTCATATTAGCAGTCATCTGGACGTTCATGCTCATTTTCATGCCCATGAAAGCCATGATGAGCAAACCCAAGCTGATCATAACGAAGAAGACGATACTCATCAGCATGAGGTGAGCACGGCCAATGATATCATTGGGACATTAACTTCCCCATATCAGGTAAGCCCAGACATACAGTCATTTATGGTTCTTTGTTTGGATGCTGGATCTGATGCTGTCAATGTAACTCTTCGGCTGTCGCCGACACTTTTTGATCTGCCGCCCCCAAGGCCGGCAGGCAATCAATATCACCTCTCTTCTTTTTCTCGTCGTGGCCCTCCTATAGCTTAATTTTCCTTTTTAGGGACATTCTTTCCTAACCGTATCCATTAATTACAATTCAACCACCATGACAAGGTATATCTGGTGGACCCTTTTGCTGGTATTATTTCCGGCGTTGGTCCATGCACAATCAACCTCTATTTCACTTGATGAAGCCGTTGAGCTTTTTAAACAGAACAGCCTCCAGCAGGAGCTGGCCCGATATGATCGACTGCGCAAGCAGGGAGAGTCGATTCAGTACAAATCGTATCCCAATCCCGAGGTCAGCGTCAATCGAGAACAGCTAAATGCTGGCACAGTCGATTACCAGGAAACGACTTATATGCTGTCGCAACCTATTGAACTATTGGGGCAACCCTTTCTGCGTAGTCGAAGTGCTTCGAAAACACAAAAGGCAGTGGAACTACAATTTGAATATGATCGGTTACAGTTAATCCAGCAAGTAAAATCTTTATATGCTGAATACTGGCAGCTCTCGGAGAAACTGGAAATCTATAATCGGGCGCTGGAAGTCATTCGCAAAGCACGCTCTTCTGCAAAAGCACGACAGGTTGAAGGCAGTTTCTCTGGCCTGCAGGTGCAAAGATTTAACGTGGAGCTCAGCCGATACCGAAAACAGCGTGACCAGGTTCAACTAAACCTAAAACAGACTGGGGATCGGCTAGCCACCTATTTGTTTTCTGGACAAGAGCTGGATACTGAAATCGAGCTATCAGATAGTCTGACGGTCGATCCCATCAATATGCAAGAGCAGGCTCTCGTTCAATATGCCCTTGCGAATCGGGCGGATCTTCTTGCTTTGAAGCAGCTTGTTGATGCCTCGGAGCTGCAATACAAGGTTGAAAAGCGAGATCGCCTACCCGACCTGAACGTTAATTTCGGCTATAAAAATCAATCGGATGGCGCTGAGGGATTTGTCATCGGAGGCTCCATCAAACTTCCCATATTTAACCAGAATCGGGGGAATGTAACGATTACTCAAGCACAAACTCGTTCGCGCCAGACCGAACTGACTTTAAAGCAGCAGGCGGTACGCAACCAGGTCTCAACGGCCTACGAGCGAGTCGAGCTCGTGTTGGAGCAGTGGAAGTCGATGCAGCAGGACGGGATGGATCAATCAATGCTGGAAGCGGCTCAAGCTGCTTATCAAGAAGGGCGGTACTCGCTTGTTGAGCTACTGGATGCCACCCAGGCTTATGTCGATGGGCAGACGATGATCTACGAAACCATAGCTGACTATAATCTGGCACTTTTTGAACTGAATGTACAATCTGCAGGACGAATTTCTAACTCTCAAAACAACTAATACCATGAAACGCTTACTTATTATTTTTTCAATCGCAGTAGGATTAACCATAACAGGATGTGGATCAGATGATTCCGGACACAACCACGGTGAAGATGGGGATCATACACATGAAGCTCCTGCTCAACAATCAAATACAGATGACAGTGACGCCGTCCGTATTGGAGGTGGTGACCATGAAACAGATCATGATTCCACTCATACCCATGATGAAAAAGGTGACCACAGCCACGAAGAAGATGGGGATCATACCCATGAAGAGGATACGCATTCACATGGAGATGAGGAACACAGTCATTAATTCTATTACATCTAATAATCTTATCACGAACAAATTTTGATGCAATGAAACAACTTGTAACGTTAATCATACTTTGTACATCCCTGGTAATGATGGGATGCGGAGGGGCCAGTGATGAAGGTCATACGCATGGTGAAGAAGGTGATCATACTCATGAGCAGCCTGCACAGCAAGCCCAGGAAGATCAAGCTCATTCCCATGATGGAGAATCGGACCACGAGCACCAGGAAGGAGAACCTCATCTGGAAGGAGCCGGTGTCATTACGCAATGGACGGATAAGACCGAACTGTTCATGGAGTACCCTGAACTGGTTGTAGGACAGGAAACTACCTTTGCCGTTCATCTGACCCGACTTTCCGATTTTCAGCCCATTTCTGAATCTGAAGTGCAGTTTGTGTTTAGCTCAGAGCGGGGCAACGAAGGATCCCTCACCGAAACAGAAGTACAAACTCCTGGAATTTATGGCCCTGATGTCATCTTTGATCGGGCAGGACGGTACGACCTTACGATCATCATTCAGGGAATGGTAGATGATACGTTACAGGTCAATGGCATTCCCGTTTATGATTCTGCAGAAGATATACCTGCTACTCACGAGGAGGAAGATCCCAACCTGATTACCTTTCTAAAAGAGCAGCAGTGGGATATTGCCTTCGCCACCCAAGAGGTGCAGCAGCGAACGCTTACGCAAACCGTCGATGCTACCGGGGAAATTATGGCCGCGCAAAATAGCCAGGCTGTTGTTTCCGCTCCTTTTTCAGGAATTATCCTCTCCAGTCAAAACAGCAACCTTCCGGTCGTTGGACAGCAGCTGTCAAAAGGAACATCTATGGCGGTATTGAATCCTGCTATCCAATCGGGGGGCGGCGATAACTATGCCCAGCAATTTATCAATGCGCAGTCTGAGCTTGAGCTGGCCAAAGCCAACCTGGAGCGGTCCAAACGTTTGTACCAAAAAGAGGCCATTCCCCAGACGGAGCTACAGAAATCTCGCATTGAGTACCGACAGGCATTGACGCGCTACCAGACGATCAACGAAGTAATCCAAGTGGACACTACAACTATTGATGGGTACGGGAAAACAGCAGAATCTTATAGATTTGCTCTTAAAGCTCCTATGAATGGTACGATCGTTGAATCTTTTGTCACGCCAGGGATGCAGGTTGAAGCCGGACAGCCATTGTACCGCATAGCGGATGCCTCCAAGGTGTGGCTCAAGGCAAACGTTCCGGCCGCCAAACAGAGCCGCATTGCCAACGCCGGACAGGCTGCATTTCGGGTGCAGGGTGACGATCGCCTGTATGAAGTTAGTGAGCTGGGTGGACGGTTAATCAGTCGTGCCAACAGCATTGATCCACAAACCCGAACACTACCGTTGATTTATGAGCTCGATAACCCCCAAAAGGGGTTGCCATTGGGGATGTTCTCCACAGTACATATTAATACGGATACCAAAGAGAATGTGCTGGCGATCCCACAGTCGGCGTTAATTGAGGAAGAAGGCAATTACAATGTCTATGTACATGTCTCCGGCGAATCCTTCCGGAAGCAGCGGGTCACAACTGGCATTGAACATCGGGGATGGGTAGAGATTACCTCCGGCCTGCAAGGTGGAGAACACGTAGTGACCGAAAATGCCTACCAGGTAAAATTGGCATCGCTCTCCTCCGAGGCGCCTTCCCACGGGCATACGCACTAAATACGCTAAGAAATTCCAATTAGTTAAATCGTACTGATATGTTAGATGCAATTATTAAAGGATCACTGAGGCAGCGACTCGTTGTTGTTGTCACCTCCATCGTGCTATTCTTTGCCGGGGCGTATGTGGTCATCAATATGCCTGTGGATGTGTTTCCCGATCTTACAGCCCCAACTGTTACGGTGATGACGGAAGCACACGGTATGGCCCCCGAAGAAGTCGAACAGCTTGTTACGCTGCCGATTGAAACAGCTACTAATGGTGCCAGTGGCGTGCGACGAGTGCGTTCTGCGACTTCGAAAGGATTCTCCATTGTCTGGGTAGAATTCGAATGGGGTACTGATATCTACCAGGCCCGCCAAATTGTAAACGAGAAGCTCTCAATGGTCAGTAACCGCCTACCTGAGGAAGTTCCACCACCCGTGATGGCGCCTATCACTTCTATCATGGGCGAAATTATGTTGGTGAGTGTAGAAAGTGACCGGCATTCGGAATTGGAAATACGTACCGCTGCCGATTGGGAGATCCGGCGACGTCTGCTTGCGATTCCCGGCGTAGCACAGGTCGTACCTATCGGTGGAGGGGTAAAACAGTATCAGGTCCGCGTGGACCCCGATCGGCTGAAAGCCTACGATATAACTTTGGATCAAGTGATGGAGGCTACTGAATCCTCCAATGAGAACTTTTCGGGAGGATTCTTCCAAGAGTACAGCCAGCAGTATACCATTCGCGGGATTGGGCGGGCTAATTCGCTGGAGGATATCAGGCAATCGGTAGTGGCCGAACGCAATAACCAGCCTATTACCATTGGTGATGTTGCCAACATTACCATTGATGCTGCTCAGAAAATTGGGGACGCTTCCGTCAACGGAGATCAAGCCGTAATAATCTCTATTAAAAAACAACCGGATACCAATACTCTTGAGCTCACGGAAAGAGTCGATGAAACGCTGGCGCAGATTGAACAAAATTTGCCCGAAGGGTTTAGCATCAACAGCCATATTTTTCGTCAGGCCGACTTTATTGATCTTGCTATTGACAACGTGATTGAAGCCCTCCGTGATGGAGCTATACTGGTGGTGATTATTCTACTGCTTTTTCTGGCTAATATCCGAACCACGATGATTTCCCTCACGGCCATACCACTTGCGCTCATTACATCAGTGTTCGTACTGGAATTCTTTGATATTACCATCAACACCATGACTTTAGGTGGGATGGCTATTGCCATCGGGGTGATTGTAGATGATGCGATCATCGATGTGGAGAACGTATTCAGGCGGCTTCGGGAGAATGCGAAGCTCCCGGAGTCGGAGCAGAAATCGGCGATGCAGGTAGTGTTTGAAGGATCCAAGGAAATACGAACTTCCATCATCAACGCTACGCTGATTATCATGATCGTCTTTATCCCGCTCTTCTTTTTGAGCGGACTGCAGGGACGCATGCTTCAGCCACTTGGGCTCTCCTACATAGTATCCATCGGAGCCTCTCTGGTTATCGCCATGACTGTAACCCCCGTACTTTGTTACTATCTGCTGCCGGCACAAGCAGCGAAAGGCAAGCTGGAAGAAAGCTGGTTTACGAAAAAGCTTAAATCAGGCTACGACCGGATATTGGATAGCGTCCTACGCTTTAGGAAAAGTGTGCTGGCTGGCACGCTGGTTTTGTTTTTGGGTACGTTGCTCATAGTACCGTACCTCGGAAGCTCATTTTTGCCCGAGTTTAATGAAGGTACGCTGGTGATCAGCGCCGTCACTATTCCAGGCACCGGACTGGATGAATCCAACGAAATAGGTCAACGGGCAGAGAATATATTGTTGGACCACCCGGCGGTTACTAGTACAGCTCGCAGGACGGGTCGCGCGGAAATGTCCGAACATGCCCAGGGGGTCAATGCATCAGAAATAAATGCCGATTTAGATATCCCGGAAGGAACGACCAAGGAGCAGGTTTTGGAAGAACTACGTTCTGATTTAAGTGTAGTCTCCGGAACCAATATCACGATTGGTCAGCCCCTCGGTCACCGTATTGACCATATGCTCTCGGGAACGCGAGCCAACATCGCCGTGAAGATCTTTGGTCCCGACTTGTACCGCCTGCGGACTCTGGCCGAGGAGGTTCGAGGCCAGATGGAGGGTGTCGAAGGTGTTGTGGATCTCTCGGTTGAACAGCAGCAGAACGTCCCACAAATCCAGATTCGTCCCGACCGCCGAGCTCTGGCGCGTTATGGCATGAATATTGGTGATTTGTCGGAGAAGGTAGATGTGGCTTTTGCTGGTGAGACGGTCTCACAGATTATCGAAGGGGACCGGTTGTTTGATCTGATGGTTCGCTACGACGAAGAACACAGGGGGAGTATCCAGGCTGTAAAAAATGCGGAATTAACGCTTGAAGATGGGACGGTAGTTCCCCTTTCGGAGCTGGCCAGCATTAAGTCGCGCAGTGGTCCCAACACCATCAGCCGCGAGAACGTGCAGCGTAAAATAGTCGTTTCGGCCAATGTTGCAGGGCGTGATTTGCGTGGTACCGTTAATGCGATCAGTGACAATATTTCTGAAAACGTCAACTTTCCACAAGGCTATTTTGTGGAATACGGCGGACAGTTTGAAAGTCAGGCGCAGGCGACCCGTACTATTTCGCTGCTGAGTATCGTTGCCATCCTGCTCATTTACATGCTGCTGTACCTGGAGTTCAGCTCCCTGAAAACAGCACTCCTCGTAATGGTGAACCTGCCGTTTGCGCTGATCGGCGGTATCTTCATCGTATGGTTCACCAGCGGTATTGTTTCAATTGCTTCCCTCGTTGGGTTTATAACACTGTTTGGTATTGCTACCCGAAACGGAATCTTAATCGTGTCCCACTACCAGTACCTGCGGTGGGAGGAAGGTAAATCCTTTATGGACGCCATTCGGCAGGGCGCAATGGAGCGTCTCAATCCGATCCTGATGACGGCTCTTACTGCTGGGCTGGCTCTCATTCCACTGGCACTGGCTGCCGGTGAGCCTGGCAATGAGATACAGTCGCCAATGGCACAGGTAATCCTGGGAGGATTGATTAGCTCTACTTTGCTTAACATGATTGTGATACCGGCATTGCTGGCACAATTTGAGAACAGTAAAACCAAAATCGCAACTTAGGGGTTAACAGCATTAATAGGCTATGTATATACTATTGTATAAACTAACATCCATCTCAGATCCAAAGGAGGAATTGTTTATCCTATACTCATAATAATAACACCCTTGATTAGGTGATTCTTTAGGATAGAACAAGTAAAAAGTTGGCGGTTAAAAAGCTATAAATTCCACTATTAGCAACAGGCTTGTTCTTTCTGAATGGGTGGGCAGGGGATGTCTCCATATGAGCAAAACACGCAACAGTCTCCTTGGTTAGGTTTTAATACCTCTTGGCAATTTGGACACTCCCAAAAATACTGGCAAGAGTCAGTTGGCATTGTTTCTGTAGATTCTCTTCCACATTCGGGACAAGTTATTGTAGATCGGAATTTTATTTTTTTGTCAGTTCTATTCATTTTCAGACAGATTTGTGAATTTAATGACATCAATAAGTATTGTTCCAGTTCCATTTAGTTTTATTCCCACACTTCCGGCCTCAGGGGCATTACCATGGCCATGTACCACCATCTCTTTATTAATATAGCCGCGAAAATGAGTCCCATTGGCGACGGTGCGAATAAATAGCATGCCTGATGCGGCGGAGTAGGATTCTTTGGCAAAGACTTCTCTATTGCCCTCGCTAACCCGACCTTGGGATATTGTGCCGTCGGAAGACAGCGTTACAAAATCGTAGTTTTGGGCATCCTGCACGTGATTCACAAGCGAGACCTCTCCATCAAAATCAGAAAGATTCAGATAGTAATCGACCTGCACATTTTGGAATGATTTTTTACCCGCAAAGAAATTCGTAGTAGAGTCCACAGATATTTTAAGCAGGTGATTATTGCCGCTTCCTACAATGGTTGGTCGCAGGTCAGACGGTGATCCTTCCAGCCACCGGAACTGGGAAAGCAAGGTGCTAACGCCATTGGGACCGGTTTTCCATGACCAGTTGCCATTTTCACTGACTGTAAATGTTGATCCGCTCTCTTGCAGACTGTCTGAGGTTACCGGTATGGTTTCTTGTTTTTCAGTCAGTTGACCGGTACCTGCACCATAGCCGAAGACCATCTCTGCACCGTGATCACCGGTTTCATAAAGGAAGAATATGCCGGGCAAGGCAAGGACAAATAGGCCAATTCGAATGATCTGCTGATTCATTTTTTGATACCAGTGGAGCAGAATCCTTAGCAGGGCATAAATTCCAAAGAACCAGACGGTCCACAGAGCCCAGTCAGCATGTTCATTTAAAACCGATTGCGCTCCCGACGGCAAAAACACGGTGTCGGCCGCTAGTGACCCCGTATAGTAAGCAGCAATTGTCGAAATGGCTCCAATCCCATATAGAATCGTTGTTTTAAGCTCATCCCACCATTGGTCGGGCAGAAAAAAGTCCAGCAAGTCCATCAATACCGCCAGCAAGATAATGGCAATGGGAAAGTGAACTAGGATCGGGTGAATGTTGGGTGCCCATTCGGGAATAAGTTCCATAACAAGAGTTTCTATTGATTATATCAGTTGCGTATAAGCGAATGCGGATATTCCTAAAACATTAATGATAATAAATATAGAGACAGCAATTTTCTTGATTTTACCGCCACTTTCCATGTCCATCATTTTCATTTTGTGGCTCTGTAGGTACTTTTTATGCAGCCATACCAGTCCGGCGGCAATCCATACGAAGACGAGATTCATCCAGAAGGTATAATCGATTTTAAACTGGGTAATCTCTGATACTACCCGCCGGCTCTCAGGCACGATGTCGAGAAAGGTGAATAGTCCATTTAGCAGTAAAGCCGTAAGCACAATACTGACAAACATGATTCCTGCAATATACAGGGCGACCCGCCAGCCGTAGTATTTAGCGTTGATATGTACTAGTGGGGGCACCATCAGATCGGAGTAGATAAAGCCCATGATACCGGCAAATAGCACCCCATTTTGATTAAGTACGGTTGCCAATGGAATGTTACCCATTGAGCCAATAAAAGTAGAGGCAGCCACGAAAGGAGCAATGGCGGCATTTTCAAGGGCCACCAGCCAGTCGGGCAGGTGTTGGGCATCCGCCAGAAAGAGGGTCGTCCAGAACGATTCGGGTACCAGCACAGCCACGAATCCGGCAATGGTAAAGCCAATAAGGATATCCTCCCAGGCCATCTTCCAGTCGTTGACAAATTTATGTCCCACTAGCTGCCAGCCTTCTTTGCTGGTGATGCGATCTTTCCAGTCGAAATCCTCGGTCAGCCCGTCGTCATCCTGTTGCACTTTTTTACGGGCTGCCTTAAGCCAGCTCTCGGGATAGGTCCATTTGATGAGCAGACTGCTTATCGCAATGAGTACCAGCCCGCCAATAAGTTCGGCGGCCAGGAATTGCCAACCCAGAAAAATGAGGATCAGAATGCCCAACTCAATGACAAGGTTGGTAGAGGCAAACATAAAGGCGACAGCCGCAATGAAGTGCGCTCCCTTTTTGACCAGTGACCTGGCTGCCGCCAGAGCGGCAAAAGAGCAGGACGAGGAGGCTGCGCCAAAGAAGGTGGACAGGGAAATACTTTTGAAATCGGCGTCCCCCATGTATTTGGTGAGTTCCTTCTTGGGCACAAAGGCCTGGATCATCCCGCTCACAAAATAGCCGAGCACAAAGGCCCAGCCGGATTTCCAGAAAAACCCTAGGGCCGTTTTTGCTGATTCTCCGTAAAGATTTAAAAAGTCCATCATAGCAGTCAGTATAACTTAATGAGAATGTGTTTTTAACTCTCTTCCGCTGCCCCTCCGATATTAGCTTTACTTTGTGCGTATTCGTTCAAATAACTGTTTAATCTGGCTATACATAGATCTCATATCGAATCGTTTTTTCGTCGTAATTACCGGTTTTTCATGCAGAAACGAGTTCGAAGTGACCGTATCCAACATAAATCTAGCTACCTCACTCCGTGCAATCGGTCCGGCCATAATATCGGAATCAGTTCCCTTGTAAACTTCTCCGGTATTCTCTCCATCGATCAATCCGCCCGGGCGGATAATCGTCCAACCAAGCTTACTCTCCTCGATTAATTCTTCCTGACGTCTTTTATCAGCCATCAAGTCCTGAAGAAACAGATTGGTGAACCATCTTCCATACCATGGAATTTGATTGCGACTGCTGCCCAATCCCATCGAGGTTAAAATAACAACTCGATCCACATTTAGATCTTTCATACTTGATATTAGATGTTGGGAACCCTTGGTATGTAGATTATTCGGATTGTTTCCGGAATTGCCTAATGCACACAAGACCCCTTCCGTACCCGAAATGGTTTTATGAACATCCTCCCTGTCCAGAATATTCCCTTTTATAATATTCAGATTCGGATCCTCAATTTGCAATTTTCCGGGACTCCGGACTAAGGCTTTGATACTATGTTCACCATTGGGTAGAGACTGTCTCAATATACATCTTCCCGTTCCACCGGTAGCGCCAAATAGAGCTAAATTCATAGTTTCAATTAATTTTCTGCTCCACGTCAACTAAACATTATAATTAGTGTGTACCCATAAGAAGCTTTAAAAATAGCAACAGGGATATAGAATGAATAGCTATCAAGCAATATGTAAAGTAGTAGCTTATTACTGTACAATCTCCAGGTTCGCCATCATTCCTGCATCTTCGTGTTCGAGATTGTGACAATGAAATACATACAATCCCTTGGGAGCATCAAACCGCATAATGACACTAACTCGTTCACCCGGCATAACCAGGGTGGTATCTTTCCACCCGGTCTCGGTAGGGAGCAGGCCCCGGCTACCGCTTCGGCTTAGTACCTTAAATTGCACCGCGTGAATATGCATGGGATGAGGGACAGCAGAGTTGTTTACGAATTCCCATATTTCAGAATCTCCCTGGGTTACTTCTTCGTCTACCCGAAGCATTTCAAAAAGGCGTCCATTTATAGTATGGCCGGTCATCATTTCCATGTTTAATTCTATTCTTCGGGTGCGTACGGCGTCATCTTCAGTTGGGAAATTAACCTCAGAAAGTTGTTGGGGCAGATTTATAGAACTTGACGTGCCAGAGGTACTATCTATCCGAAACTCCATTAGTGGAAATTCACTGCCTTGCTCAGGTCCGCCGCCTCCCATCATTTGCGACATATTGCCCATCATGCCACCGTTTGAAGGGACCGAGAATTCCTTGCTGATTAATTCCGCAGAGCTGCCAGAAAATCCGTTGGAAAAATCCACCAGTATATCCGCCCGCTCTCCAGGAGCCAGCAAGAGTTCGGTGGTTTCAACGGGTTGCGGTAATAGTCCGCCATCGGAGCCAATTACTGTAAACGATTGCTCGTTGCGAAAAGCGATATTATAGATTCGGGCATTTGAACCATTCAGCAACCGCAGCCGGTAGGGGCGTGGCTGCACTTCGTGATATGGATTGGGTACACCGTTCACCAAGATATGATCCCCCAAATAGCCGGTCATCATGCGCTCCGGCATAGTAGGATTATAGTAAATATTACCAGTGTCATCTATTTTTCGGTCCTGGATGACCAGCGGTAGTTCATAATCCCCGGATGGTAGGTTCAACGCCTGCTCTTCTTCGTCCGTTACGATAAAAAATCCCGCTAATCCTCGATATACCTGTGGGCCTGTAATTTTGTGGGGATGCGGATGATACCAATATGTCCCGGCTCGCTGATTGATGGTAAAATTATAGGAATAGCTGCCTTCCGAAATGACGTCTTTGGGATGACCGTCCATATCAGGAGGTACAATCATACCATGCCAATGGATAATGCTTTCCTGCCCAATGTCATTTTGAAATTGAACCTGGAATTGTTCTCCTCTTTTTATGCGAACAGTCGGACCCGGCAGGCTCCCATTAAACTGTAGGGAGTCCAATGTATATTGTTCAGCAATTGTTAGGTCGTCGCGAGAAGCCCGAAGCTGATCACTGTCTAGGGTATCGGGAAATCGTAGGGGATAGCGATAGATATCTGATTCATTACTGCTGGCATTTATACAGGAGGTAATAACAGAAGGGGTCAATAAGAAACCAGCACCGGCACCGGTATACTTTAAGAATGCTTTTCTATCCATTTCAGTTACTTTTGTAATTCTTGTTTCCGCCTTTTGAATTCCTCTTCATCAATTTCGCCCTCTGCATACCGGCGTTTAAGGATTTCCATCGGTGTTTCTTTACGCTGACTGTGACTGGATTGACCAGAGTTCATGACTGCGCGAATGGCAAATACGACCAGTGCGATAATTAAAAACCACCAGACAAACATCATCCATCCCCCTCCAAAGAAATTAAAATCATGCATATGTTACCCCCGTTAATTGATATTGATGTTAAAGTAATAGAATAATCCGCTAAAACCACATGCGAACACCGCCAAGCATGCTAAAGTTACTGACATGTCCTCCTTCGGAGCGTGCCATGTCGGCAGTTTTGCCTAGCTTACGCTCCCAGTTAATTCCGATATATGGTGCAAATTCCCGTACGAATTCGTAGCGTAGACGGAAGCCAAGTCCAATGTTGTTGAGTCCGGATCCCACACCCCATTCGGGGACCTCTTGCACGGCAAGACTGGTTTCAACAATGGGCTGACCAATTAGTCGCTGAGTAAACAGCAGATCATATTCGGCTTCCAGATCTGCGGAGAGATTACCGGCCTCGCTTACATAGATTCCACTTTCAAAATGTATGAAATAGGGCGCTTTGCCCTGAAGGCCGACCGTGGCAAAGCCCCGGGATTTGTTGTGTTCTTCATAGGCCAAATCATAACGGACGCCACCTGTGATGTCAAGATATGGACTGATGGCTCGACTGTACAATCCCTGAAATTCTATATGCGCCTCACTTTGAGTCGGTACCGCTTCTCCGTGCGACTTAAACCAGAACTTACCCAGATCTTTGCCGATGTAGGCTTTTATATCCCACATTACTGGATTTGTGCCGTCCATGCTACGGTATTCCAGTTTATCGGCAACCAGATAGCCGTAGGTTTTATCGTCCATCATCAGATCATTGCTGAACTCCGGTGCCCTTTGAGCAAAAACGGAGCTTCCAGCAATGACGATGATAGCGAAGGTCGTGACAATGAATGTTGATGCGTGTTTAATCATGTTCATTATGTTGCAATTTTGTATATCAAATAGAATTCGTTTGCAAAAGCTCGCATAGCCTATTTACGAATAGTCCTGCCCATAAATGCTGCCGTCTTCATCGGCTACCTGGACGACGCGGAACATGCCACGCTCCATGTGGTAGAGGATGTGGCAGTGGAACGCCCAGCGTCCTTTATCGCGCGGGGTGATAAGCGCAGAAATCCGTTGCGCAGGTTGCACGAGCAGGGTGTGTTGCCGGGGATTGTATTGCCCGTTACCGTTTTCCAGCTCCATCCACATGCCGTGCAGGTGGATCGGATGTTCCATCATAGTATCATTAACCAGCGTGAGTCGTAACCGCTCGTTGTGCTCGAATTCGATTGGGCCGTCCACTTCGTGAAACTGCTTTCCATCGAAGGACCACATGTAGCGCTCCATGTTACCGGTTAGGTGCAGCTCTACTTCGCGTTGGGCATCACGTTTATCCCTGTTGGGACGCAGGCTTTTCAGATCGTTATATACTAGTACTTTGCGCCCGTCGTTGCCAAGCCCAATGCCAGGCTCATCGAGCCGGTCAAACTGGTTCTGTGCAATCGCAGCGGCACCAATACCGTGTGTATCGGGACCATGTTTTACGGGTGTCTCCTTCATGGCCGGCATTTTCATGTTTCCATGCTCCTTGTCTCCGTGATTCATATCCCCATGATCCATGTTTTTCATGTTACCATCTTCCATATCCATGTCTCCCATCGACATCATCATGCCCATGTCTTTCATATCGCGCTTGGGTCGGGGGCGAAGATCGGGTACTTGTGCTGACATGCCTTCACGCGGTGTAAGTGTGCCACGGGCATAACCGCTACGGTCGAGGGATTCAGCAAAAATGGTGTAGGGTTTTTCTTCTTTGGGCTCTACGATGACATCATAGGTTTCAGCAATACCGATACGGAATTCTTCGATGGGCACCGGCTCGACATTCTGACCATCGGCTGCTACTACGGTCATCTCCAGGCCGGGAATGCGAACGTCGAAAGCAGTGGTACCGGCCGAGGCATTAATAAATCGCAGGCGCACTTTTTCATCTTTTTTGAACAAGGCGTTCCAGTTGGAGTCAGGCCCGCGACCGTTCATCAGATAGGTGTACGTGGCACCGGTTATGTCCAGGAGATCAGTCGCCTTCATGCGCATCTTACCGAATGAGTGGTAGTCCTTAAACGCATCTCCAAATCCTTTCTCTTTAATATCCTTAAAAAACTCTCCGATTGTACGCTGCTGATAATTATAATAGGCATCCAATGATATGACATTGTCCAGCACGTCGTGGGGATCTTCGAACGTCCAGTCGGAGAGCACGATGGGATATTCGCGATCATATTCGACCGGATCCTCATCGGCTGGGTCTATGATCATTGGACCATAATGACCAAGCTGTTCTTGAAGTCCGGAGTGACTGTGATACCAATAGGTGCCATTCTGCCGAACCGGATAGCGATATTCAAAGGTTTCACCGGGGGCAATGCCATCAAAACTAACGCCGGGCACACCATCCATCTGGAACGGCAACAAAATCCCATGCCAGTGGATCGAGGTGGTATCTTCGAGTTCGTTTGTTACCCGAAGCATCACGTCTTCTCCTTCCTGGAGTCGGATCAGCGGACCGGGCACCGTGCCATTGATACCAATGGCTTCGCCTCGCTTGCCATCAATCTTGTGCGGCATTTTACCGATGGTCAGATCAATGACATTATCGGGGCCTTTGGGGGTTAACACTTCTCGCTTCTCGCTGCCGAAGCCCGCTAACGCGTAGCCCGGTAATACCGCACTTGCACCGGCAAAAGCTGCCAGGGAGCCAGCATATCGGAGAAAGGTGCGGCGATTCATACCACTATTGTTGTCGTCACTCATAAATCAGCGTATCCTATTGTTTTTAATTAGCTAAAGCGTCGTTTTTCAAATATCGAACCGAAACATACAAAACGAACCTTAAATTAAGCTTAAAACATTATTGGTCAGTGTCTTTTATCTTTAAGGTGTTATTTCATGAAATAGAATTATGGTTTTATGTGGATATTATTAGTTGAAGATGAAAAACAGCTGGCCAGCTCACTAAAACGTGGACTGGAAGAAGAGGGACATGTAGTGGAAATGATGCACGACGGAGAGGAGGCTGAGCTGCAGGGACTGGTGAATGATTACGATATGGTAGTATTGGACTGGCGGTTGCCTAACCGTGATGGCAAGCAAATTTTGGAGCACTGGCGTGCAGAAGACCGGACATTTCCCGTTCTTATGCTTACCGCACTCGGTGATTTGGATCACAAAGTGTCGGGGCTTGATGCGGGAGCCGATGATTATATGGGTAAACCATTTTCGTTTGAAGAGCTGCTTGCCCGTGTCAGGGCATTGGGGCGGCGATCACCGGAGATGCAAGATAAAGAAGCGGTTTCGGTGGGACCTATAGAACTGGACTCACGTAAACACTGGGTTAAAGTATGTGATATTGAACGATCACTCAGGCCCAAGGAATTTATACTGCTGGAACTGTTACTAAATGAGCCGGAGACGGTTTTTTCTAAGACCCAATTGGCAGAACGGGTATGGGGATCGGCCTATCACGTAAGTGATAACACCATTGAGGCTACGATTTCAACGCTGCGCCAGAAGTTGGCGGAATCATTTGAAGAATGTGAAGAAGAGTTTATGGAAGATAATTCAAAGGTCATTGAAACCATACGTGGAGCGGGTTATCGACTCAATAACAATTTAACACAGACGGAAGAGTAACATAGTGGCACATATCACCTCATTTTTTGACCGGTTATCTATTTCTAAAAAATTGGCGTTCTGGTATGGGCTAAGTCTGTTCGTGATGCTCAGCCTGTTTGGCTATTTCCTATACGAGACCTTTCATCAGTCCATTCATCATAATTATGATCGGCACCTTTGTTTTGAAGCTGAGCAGTTGCTTCCCCATATAAACACCGAAGATTCACTCTCCATTGATCTTACAGGGTATAGTAGGAACGCTGCACTTGAAAGTGGGGTAGAGTACGGGACTTATGTTCGGATGTATAATCAGAAAGACAGCTTGATCTACAGAAGCCCTAACTTCTCGGATACGATACAGCCGCTGGATACGGAAATTCCCGAAACACACGAGGAATATTCCTTCAGCAGTCAGTGGCAGGATCTTCCGGCCCGGACGTTGTTTTATCCGATTAGAGATAATAGTGGCCAGCTTTGTGGCTGGTTGGAGGTGACCGGCTTTGAATGGACCCTGCATGAGGAGCTAAGTCGGTTTAGGCAATATCTGTTGGTTTTGATTGCTATCAGTGTCGCTTTTTCTATCCTTGGAGGATATTGGCTATCCCGAAGAGCATTAACGCCGGTAGCTTCTATCAATGAAGCAGCAAAATCAATCACTGCTACTGATTTGGATAAACGCATTCCGGTAAACTATCAGGTGCGAGACGAGCTTACTGATTTGGCAGAAACCTTTAATATGATGTTAAATCGACTGCAAAAAGGGTTTGAGCGGGAAAAACGTTTCACCTCTGATGCAGCACATGAACTCATGACTCCTTTGTCATCCTTGCAAAGCGATGCAGAAATTATGCTTCGCAAGCCACGCTCAAAAGAAGAGTATCGCGAAACCATCCAGCGAATGCTGACGGAAACGCGTCGCATGAGTGAGATGGTGCATCTGTTGCTTCAGTTGTCAAGGGTAGAATCAGTACATCGTTCTGAGCCGGAGATCGTTAATGTAAGCCGCGTTACTGAAGTGGTTTCAGAAAAATATAAACAGAAGGCTCGGGAAAAGGATATCAATATGAATATTCAGATTGATCCGGACCTGCAAGTTCAGGCGCATGGAGCTTATTTCGAAGAAGTTCTTAATAATCTCCTGGAAAATGCATTAAAATATACCCCAAAAGGTGGAGCTATAGACCTGCGCCTTCAGCGATCTAGTGGCAAGGCGGTACTCCATCTTAATGATACAGGTATTGGATTTGATCAAGAAACGAAAAAACATCTATTCGAGCGTTTTTACCGCGCTAGTCAGCAGGACGTTCAGGAAAGTCCCGGCAGTGGATTAGGATTACCGTTGGTAAAGGCGATTATCGAGCTATATGATGGTAAGATTCGGGCATACAGCGACGGTGAAGGGCAGGGGAGTACGTTTGTCGTTGAATTGCCTTTGATGGAAGAATCCAAAAGTTAATGGGGTTTTATGGCCTTAATCTTTTTTACAATTCCTCCGGATGTTAAGTCGTGTACATTTTCTATATCCCATCCCGCCGATTTAACGTTTGAAACTGTTCTCCGAGCAATATGGACCCCACTCAGATAATGAATGGGGTTATCCAGCTTATCCATTGCAGATGCTAATGCAGTACCATCAGCACGCATGTGTTCCAACAGATGCAGTTTGCCGCCGGGCTTGGTCACGCGCAGCGCTTCTTTTAATCCCAATATGGGATCAGGAACAGAACAAAACACAAAAGTGGCAACAACATCATCAAAGGTATCATCAGAGAAATCCATCTGCTGGGCATCCATCTCTTTAAGGGTAAGATGGACTTCTTGTTTTTCAGTCAGTCGTTGCTTGGCTTGTTTGAGCATGCCCGGAGAAAGGTCAATGCCTGTTACTTCAATATCTTCAGGGTAATAGGAGATGTTTTTGCCGGTCCCGACTCCAATTTCAAGCACGTTGGGTCCCGTTATTTGATCCCAGAGCTGTTTACGCCAAGACTTGAAAAGAAGCTGTTCAATAGGCCATTCCAGAACATTGTAGAGTGGCGCAATTAAATCGTACCGGCTGCGCGTGTGCTGTTTACCTCTCTGAGTCATAAGTAGAGTAACTTATAATTAACTACTATGGATTGTGATTGTCTTCAATAATGCGCTTCCGTTCTTCAAATTCTTCCCGTTCAATTTCGCCGCGGGCGAATCTTTTCTTCAAAATCTCCATGGCATTCTCTTCCAGTTCTGTTTTAGGACGATAGGGGATGACATTGAAAACAACTAGAAGGATAATACCAACTACAATGAGCCACCAAATCCAATGCATGCCTATAAAATGATGGTCGAAGAACATATTGTCTCCACATAAATTTTATTATTCCTAAGTAACATGTATGTCGGATAGAACAACATACTAATCACAAGATAATAGGAGTTGCCTTAAAACAAGCTTAAAATGGAAGAGGATTTTTTGTGGTGATTAGTGCATACAAATTACATCCAGCGTAATCGCATGCCGTTTAATATTACTGCCATAACTGAAAGTTCATGAACGAGCATGCCGCTTGCCATATGAACGGAACCGGTAAATACCCCAGCCAAAAGTGCAGCGACCGTCACCAATGCAATCACTACATTCTGGCGAATATTACTCAGTGTTTTTGATGACAGGCGGAGTGCCTCTGGAATATTCATCAGTTCGTCCGACATTAGGGCAATATCAGCTGTTTCAATGGCTACATCAGTACCGACTGCGCCCATAGCAATACCGATATTGGCCGAGGCAAGGGCCGGGGCATCATTGATGCCGTCTCCGATCATTGCCACCTGATACCCCTGCTTTTGCATTTCAAGGATGATATCATTTTTGGCTTCCGGGAGGATGCCTGCATGCACTTCGGTGATCCCTGCTTCTTCGGCAATGGCTTCAGCCGTGGGTTGGGCATCACCGGTAAGCATCGCGATGCGTTCAATGCCATTTTCCCGGAGTCTTGATATCATTTTTGGAGCATTTGGGCGCATTTGATCGGCTATCCCGATAGCCCCAAGTAGTTCGTTGTTACTTGCTACCAACACAACGGTGCGTCCTTTCTTGGTCAGATTCTGAATTTCATTATTAATACCTTCACCAATGGATACTCCCTTTTGCTTCATAAACTCGGTTTTCCCCACAAAGATATGATCGTCCCCCAATGCCGCCTCAATTCCTTGTCCGGTATGCGATTCAAATTGGTCGGGTTCTGTAATATGGCCCGCTTGTTCTTCGGCCAGAATAGCTTCCGCCAACGGATGTTCAGAGACTGATTCGGCTATCGAAGCCCAATAGAGAAGTTCTTCCCCTTCTGATGGGAGTGACTGATTATTTTGATCAGACAAAGAAACCGTATGTACTTTCTGAAACTCCTCCTCTGGATCAACACCGGCTAAAGCGGCCTCTTTTGAAAAGTGAATGATCTCGCTAACAGTCGGTTTACCTGTTGTCAGGGTCCCGGTTTTATCCAGTGCAATGGCCGTAACTTTACCCGCATTTTCCAGGTATTCGCCTCCTTTAATAAGAATTCCTTTTTTCGCGGCATTACCTATACCCGTTATGACGGAAATCGGGGTCGATATCACAAGTGCTCCCGGGCATCCGATCACTAACAATGTCAGTGCCAGCTCCAGATTCCAGGTAAATAGGTAGGATGCGATACTAAGCCCCACAATGCCGGGCGTATACCAGCTTGCAAATCGCTCAATAAAACGCTGCGTAGGAGCTTTTTCTTCTTGGGCTTCCTCTACCCGTCGAATGATTTTGGCCAGGGTGGTATCGCCTCCAGCTTTGGTTGCCCGCACCTGAATGCTCCCATTTTGATTAATAGTGCCCGCATATACTTCCGACTGGGGATGCTTTTCGGTCGGGATTGGCTCTCCGGTAATGGCACTTTCATCGACTGTTGTCCCGCCAGATTCAACAATGCCGTCCACCGGAATTTTTGCCCCGGGCTTGACCAGCACCAGCATTCCTTTTTGAACCTGTCGGGCGGGAATTTCTGTTCGATCTCCATCATCTACGACAATCGCAGTTTCCGGTGCCATATTGATGAGCTCCCGCAGTGTATCCCGGGTTTTGCTCATGGTCCGGGCTTCCAGCCAGCCGCCAAGCAGAAACAGGAATGTTACCGCCGCGGCCTCCCAATACACGCCAATGGCAAGCCCGCCCGTTGCGGCAATGGTAACGAGTAGCTCAATGTTGGTATGCCGGTTCTGCAATCCCTGCCATGCCCGCCGTGCGATTTCAGATCCGGCAACCAGCGCAGCCCCAATCATCAGCGTATTAAATAGTAGGGCTGAACCCCAAAAGAAGTCAGCGGTCCACCCGGCGGTGATGAGCAAGCCGCTGACGATGACCAGTACTTTTTTGCGTTTTGAGGGATTGGCTAAACTGCGGAATAGCTTTCGTAGTGATTCCATCATTTCAAGAATTAAAATTGAGAGATTCTCGCTTCGTATCCCGATTGACCAACTATTTTTACCAGTTTATCTTCGGAAACAGTCTCGGGATCATGCTCAACTTCAATGCGTCCGGTATTGAAATGAACCGTGGCCTTGGATACCCCTTCTGTTTGATTCAAACTGGATTCAATATTATCTACGCATGTGGGACAGCTCAGTTCATCGCTTCGTAGAGTAGTCTTCATAATAGGTTCCTCTGTCATTCGGTTTTTATTGGTGTTTATTCATTAATTATTGCCAACGCCGTGGGCTGGTCCAGCCTGAATCTTTTGATATAGCTTGTGGACATACACGATGTATTTCACGTAGGCGTCTACCCACTTGCGGCCGGCTTCTACGCTATTATCCTTCTTACTTTTGGCTTCCATAGCATTGCTGTAAAGTTCTGTGGTTTTTTGTTGGATTTCGTTCGCTAGCATCTCGGTAACAGGGGCCAGCTCGCCTGAGGTAAGCGTTTGTTCCGCGACCTGAATATCTTGCGATCCTGGTTGAGCGGGTTTTAGGCCGGTAAAGGGCATGCCTTCGGCCTCGCGGTGCAGCCGTACTGTCTCACTCATAAAATAGCGTTCGGCAAGCTCTTGGGATTCATCCCCCTTGGTATAAACGTTCAGGCTTTGCTCGAATGTGGATTTGAGCTCTTCGGCCTGCCGGTCTGTTACCCAAATAAGCGCATGAGAGATATCGCCGGTTTCAAGGGCCTTTTGGGCATCCGTCGCTACCGGACCGTTAACCCGATCGCAGTGGGCCTGACTGGTAGAAGCAAAACCAAGCAATAATGCTACCGTAAAAATTGAAGCTAATGTGGTTTTTATATGTGATTGTAAGTATGTCATAATGAGTACCTTTTGTGTGGTTTGTCTTTTTAATTCACTCAAAAGGTAATAGGCGGGCAACAGCACTAAAATGAGCTGGATCAAGTTAGTGCAAATAATTTATTGCAGAGGAAAAAACTATTGGGCAGAAGAATGGATTAGCGACGCTGCAAGTACAATGAAGAATTAATCTTCGGCCGAAATCCGCAAGAGCTCCGGTTTATTTTTGATTGCTACCCATTGGCGGCCTGATGTTATAAGATCATCGTCTTGGAACCGGCTCATAACCCTGCTGGCTGTGGCACGGGAAGTGCCGGCCATATCAGCGAGATCTTTGCGGGATAGGGGAAGTTGAACCAGCAGTCCGTGGTGATGTTTTTCGCCGAACTTGTTGCCTAACGTAACAAGGATATGAGCTATACGCTTTGTTACCGGAAGGGTAGAAAGATGCTGGATGCGTTGGCGGGATTCATTGAGTCGATCGTTCGTGATATCTAACACCGTCATTGCAACAGATGAGTACCCGTTCATGATCTCCCGGAAATCCGAGAGTCTTATTGAAAGAATACATGCATCGGTCTGCGTTTCTGCGGTTTCATTATAGACATCCTTGCTGCCTGCCATGGGATTCCCGAAAAAATCGCCCGGCTGTAGCATCGCCAGCAGTACACCTTCTCCTTCCATTGTATGGGCTACCAATTTAACATTACCGGCTACGACCACCCGAAGGATGGTTGCGGAATCACCTTGACGGTAAATCGTTTCTCCTCTGGCATAGTGGCTGGCCGTAAATTTTTTATTTACCTCGCGGAGCTGCTCTTCGGATAACTCTTGAAAAAATGGGACCAATCCAAGCTTCTCTAGGCGCAGGTCAATGGTGCATTGATGCCCTTCTAAAGAAGGATTTTCAAGAGGAGTTTTTCTTTTGTTTGACATATAGAGTGTTGTAAATATAGAATACTAATTTGTTTCCTGCTTTTGAGGAAGCAGTAAATCCTCAAGGAAAAAGGCCGACAGTTCCGAACGTCCCGAAAGTCCCGACTTGGAATAGATCGCATTTGTCTGGCTTCGAACGGTTTGGGTGCTGGTGCCCCTGACTTCAGCAATTTCCTTGTTGCTTAATCCTTTTAACAGCAGAAAGGAAACTTCTTTCTCGGCCTCCGTCAAGTTCCAGCGATCCAGCTGGTTTTCGATCTCGATGCTCAGTCCCTTGACATATTTTTCAGACACCTGCTTCCATTTCTGGGCCTCAGCTTGCAGATCCTTCGAAAACTGTTGTTCTCTAGCCAATGAGTGCTGCAACTTGAAGCGACCACGAACCAAATAAAAAACGCCTCCCAACGCCACAAATCCCACGGCCGCTTCAATCGAAATATGCCACAGGGCTACTCCTTCAAAATAGTCATTATAGATATCTATGGATGCCAACACTGCTATTACAAACAGGATCACGGCAATGATCCATCGTTCATTGCTATTCATTTTATTATCGCTTAATCGTCATCATTTTCTTCTTCATGGGTTTCTCCTTCGTAAGCAGGCTCATGCTCCTCTTCACCCAGGACCAGCTCTTGTCCAAAGAAATTTAAACTTTGATTCGTACTATCGTAGTTGGAATACAAGTAGCCCGTCCACACTAATGTAAGGATTAAAAATAGCATTCCGGCCAGTCGTTTGCTATTCGTAATACCGGGTTTTTCTGAAAGCGGTTTCTTTTTACCGTCGAACATGCTTGACCAGAGCGAATCCCTGTGCTTAATATGATGGAATATAATGCCACCGACATGGGCCACTACGGTAATCAGAAATATATTGGCCAACAGCTCATGTGTTTCTTCATAAAAATCTGTTCCGCTGCCACCTGTCATCATCACTCCGGTGATGGCTAATCCCGCAGCGCAAATAAACATGATAACCGCTGCATAGCTGGAGGCGGGATTGTGTCCCAGGTATCGTTTGGTTTTTGTAACGACGGCCTCTTTTAGATATCCCATGAGTTCGCCCGGATTCATCTTAAATGATGAAAAACGAGCGTAGGTGGTCCCGACAAATCCCCAAGTAATTCTCAGAATCAATAGAAAGCCAATGGTTAGTCCCGCCATCATGTGAAGCGTAAAGAGCGGATTTTCGTCGTCTACTATTTCAACAATGAGATAAGCTCCCAAAAAGAGGAAAGCGAAAAGCCAGTGAAAAATTCGTGTCGGCCAATCATAAACGGTGGTCTTGGTATTCTCTTTCATAGCTGCGCTACATAAGGTGATGGTTGATTTCCGCCTCAATATTTCGAATTCACCTTACTTCCGCATCAAACAAATGATGTATAAAACCGCTCTTGATCATTAAAATGTATAAAAATAGAAAATCCCCGTGCTTCATAGCTCGACACATATCGACATAAGCCGATGTTTGTTACGAACGGTAGGATATCAAAACAGAAAAAAGATCCCGGCCTACAAAACTAAAGTGCCGGGACAATTGTGGGTATAATGGTAGAATCCCGTCCATCGTTAGTTATGATGCTGTTGATGTTTACTTCCTTTCATACCGTCTTTTTTATTCATCTTGCTATTTCCCTTCATCATGTCACCCTGCATCATCTGCATACACATCATATGCATTTTCATCATTGATGAGTCGCCAGCCATTTCCATCATTTTGGAATGATTCATTTCCCCGTTCTCCATCATGGATTGCATCATTTCCATATGCTTTTGCATGCGCTCCTTCATTTGCGGATCATTCATCATTTTTTGCATGTTTTTCTTCATCCCCGAGTGATCCATATTTTTGGATTTCATCATGTGTTGCATCATCTGCTTGCGCATTTCGGGATTCTGGGCCATATGTTCCATCATCATGGATCGCATGGTGGAATCCTGCATCATCTCTCGCATCTGTTTTTTCTTTTGATTCATATCGCCCTGCTTTTGTTGGGCAAAAGAAGTTCCGGCTACTAAAAGAGCAATTGAGAATGTAAGAATGAAACGTTTCATAGTAGACACCTTGAATTTTATTATGATTTGAATAAACAGTTTGAATGTATCTATTGCGTAATGTAAAGATGATTTACTTAAAGTAACCTTAAATTCCTGTTAATAATTGAGAATATTTGATCTTTATTCGTCATCTCCGTATACGGATTGCTTGCTCAATATTTTCTGCCAGTCTTAACTTGTTTTCCTATCGAAACTCCAATAGTTCATCATAAACTTTTGTAGATCAGCCCGTTTTTTAATTTTTCCAGTTCCAATATGACATAGAAAATGCTACCGCTTATTCAACCCCAATTGTTGGGCTTTTTTAGTGACTGATTCTATCTATAAGTATTTAAAAAACAATATTTTATAGAAAAATATAACGGTTTGTTGGGTGACAGTTTCGTTATATGTAGGTGGTGATGTTTTCACCATCAATTCAATAATCTTAAGTGACTATTATGAAAACAATCTATTTAACAATTGTACTATGTCTGTTAGCGACGCTGGCCAGTGCGCAATGGGTGACTGAGATGTCATGTAACAGTGAAGCTGAAAAAATTGCGGATAAAGCAATAACTCATTTTGTAAACCTGGAGAGGCCGGTAGCAGTCGGTATGGCGCAGGCAGCTCTCATGATTGATGAAAAATGCGGTAGTGCTAAATTGGTACTTATAAACTCCGCTATGGGTGGAGAGTATGGATCCAGAACTGCACAGTTGGAAAAGTTGGATACCAAAAAGTTTACCGACCAGGAAATAGCGTGGATAAGTGTGATGTCGGCATCTAACGAAGAATTTGAAAGCAAAGCGAAGCAAGTTGCAGCAACCTATCCGGATGTGCCTCTTTTTGCTTTCTGGGCAAGTGTACCCCTCGAAGATGGTAAAGATAAGTTGGCGGAATACGTGTTAGCGTTTCCTGAATACGCTTCACCTGCCTATAACATCATGTCGTATCGTTATGCGGATGGAACGTATGGTAAAAAGCCGAATATGCAGAAAGCTATTGAAACGGCGCAAAAGATATTCTTATCGCACGATGGACCTAACGGGCATGATTCAATAGCTGAACATTATGCTACAAATGGAGATTATACGAAGGCATTTGAACACCAGGTGAAAGCTCTTGATTATGCCGGTACAGGATCGGCCTATTCATATAATGCTCAAATCTATTATGGACACACAAATAAAACAGCATTAACTGATTCGATAGCGTCCAAGACCAAGCAACGAATTAAATACCAAATGAAAAATGACTCCGAAAAGTTGAAGCAGTTTTACTCGGACAAACTTGGGATGATAGGTTGTAACTCAAATATGGAGCCGTGTGAGTTTTATTCCAGTTTTGAAGAGGAGGATGTCAATCATACCTGGAATCGCTGGGATGTAAAGGATCTGAAGGTATATTTTAGCCTCGATATGAAGACGGCTGTTACAACCTTTGATAATGATGGAGAATATACCATGAAGGGAAGCGATGAACCCATCGCGTATAAAACCAGGGCCAGTGAAGTTTGGTTCTATGACAACGGATGGAAGCTGATGCATTCCAATTTTGCACCGTTGGCTATTGGTTCCGGTGTTCCCCAAACGAGATAAGACAGATTTAAGCAACCTATCAAAGGCCGTGAATTTCACGGCCTTTTTTATTTTCATCTTGGATGATGCTAATCAAGATGTGGTTTTGAGGTAAGACAATTAAAAAAAATCTTTAGAATCACCCTTTCACCGTAGGTGAATATGCCTATGGCAGTAAATTTATTTCACAAGTAAGAGTAGGCTTATAAGCCTAATTTGCCCTTTTCAAGCTTGAAATGCTTGGATATATTAGCCGCTTTATTTATCATTGTCTGCGCCCTTACCCAGGGCGTCTCTCTTGATGAATAGTTAAGCCCTCACAACTGATACTTGTGAGGGCTTTTTTTACAGACAGCAATGCTGAGTAGGATCCCACCTTAATTTGAAATAGTAGTTTAAAAAATCAAACTGCTTGTTTACTACTTTTGTCTTGGAAACGATTCATTATACTCTTATTTAACAAGTGAATAGCTCTTTTGTTCTTGACCTTTAGATCAGGATTGAAATCGTGTGGTTTGAGACCTTAATGTCGCTTAAAAAGCTGTAGAGGAAGTTAAAAAGGATTACAACAGAACGGTTTTGTTTGCTTTTATGTGCAACCGTAATCTATATCAACTGATATGAAATCACTCCAATCACAAATTCAGCAAAATCTTAGCCAGTTGATCCAACAGCTGGAAACAGAGAAGCGGCTCTCTGTAAAGGAACAACAGGAAATACTAAAGCAGCTAAGGAAGACGATGGGGTATTTCCAAACGCTTCACAGATGGATTGAGGCCGCCCAAAAAATATCTGATTTCGGTTCCTGGGAGCATTACCATCAAAAGGGTGAACTTTTTTGGTCGGAGGAGACGTATCGCATATTTGGTTTTGAGCCGTATTCGGTGACTCCTTCCTTTGAGCTCTTTATGGAATTGGTTCACCCCGAAGATCGAGACCAAATAGAAAAAGCCTATGAAAAATCACTTAAAAGTAACGAGCTGTATCATCAAGTATACCGGTTGCAAATAAATGAGGATACCACAAAATATGTAGAAGCACATGCTGTTCACTTTTATGATGAAGATGGAACCCCTGAGCTTACGATTGGTACCAACCAAAACGTAACCGAAAGGGAATTGGAGAAGAAACAACTCACGGAGTCATTGGATAATAAAAATACCCTTTTGCAGGAGACACACCACCGCGTTAAAAACAACTTAGCTGTAGTGGCAGGCATGTTACAGCTTCAATGGCTTCAGGAAGATGATCCCGAAGTTATAAAGTCGTTGCGGGAAAGCACCAATCGAATTAAAGCCGTAGCCGGTATCCATCAACAGCTGTATCAGTCGGATAACTTAGAAAATGTAGCATTGGGTGATAATATTGCCACCTTAGCATCTGACCTGATTAGTACAATGGAGACTGATACCCAAATTAGGCTAGAAAGTGAATCCGATACAGTCTATTTGGATATTACCCAAACATTACCTTGCTCTTTAATTGCGAATGAGGTTGTTACCAATGCTATTAAACACGCTTTTGAGGGACGAGAAAAGGGGCATATAACTCTTCGGGTAAAAGAGGATAACGGCAAGGTCCGGTTAAGCATCAGCGATGATGGAGTTGGGCTGCCAGACGACTTTGAAGATCGCAAAGGATCTCTTGGCATGAACCTCATCGAGACCCTCAGCAATCAATTGGGAGGTAAATATGACTTTAGCTCCACGAACCAAGGGACAACGTTTACGTTAGGATTCCAAAAGGATTAGCATTTCTTCGGGGAATGTAATTGTTTGTAAAACACATGGTGTAAACACATTGATGAAAATTGGTTAATCTTAGATATGTAGTTGTATTTAATACAAAATGCTGCCGTTGTAGTGATAGTAGCAGTATATAAGTAGAATAAGCATCTAAATGTAATCGATATGCGCCATCTGCTTATCATATTAATACTATTATTGATTGGCGGGGGATGCCAGAACCAGGATGATACTTCCCGCGCCCATACCGAAGTACGGGTTGGCATTACCAAATCATTTTTAGGAGAGGGGGCCACTTTTGTAGCTCAAGAGCAGGGTTACTTTAAAGATTATGGACTCAATGTCCAGTTTGAAGAGAATACATCCGGAAGCAAATCGATCCGCGAATTATTCCAGGGAACTGTGGATATTGCCCATGTAGCGGAGACGCCGGTGGTCTATTCGCTTGTTGACAGTTCCTATTATAAAGGAAAACAGGTTCCACCGTTTCAAATATTCGCGGATATGATCTATGCTGACGAAATACAGCATATCGTAGGTCGAAAGGAGGCGGATATTGAAAGCCCGGAGGATATAGCTGGTAAAAAAGTGGGGGTTTATCAAGATACCCAGCTGGATTATTTTTTAGATTCCTTTCTCCTTGAATATCAAGTGCCCAAGCGTTCACTTGCGCTTTTGGATATGACGCCTGTGGAGCAGCTTGCAGCAATAACAAGTGGAGAGATAGATGTAGCGGTGACCTGGGAACCATATGCTACTTATATCAAAGAGAAGCTCGAGGCAAAGGCTGTTTTTTTAGATACCAAGCTTACCTACTCAACATTATGGTTGGCTGTAACACTTGATAGCTACGGGAACCAGAATTCGGAAGTTTTGATAAATTATTTAAAAGCGATCCGTAAGGCACAAACCTATATAGAAGAAAATCCACGATCAGCGCGAGAATTATTAGCTAAAAGAACGGGGGTACCGATAGAGGCCGTGCAAGCTACCTGGAAACATTTAGACTTTGAGCTTTCGCTGAGTGAACGAATGATTACACTGCTCGACGATCAGTCGCGATGGATGGGCAGAAATAATTTAGCAGATACCTCCGGCTTTGATTTCAGATCGCTTATTAATTTTGAGCCTATGCGTACTGTATATCCCGAAGGCATAACAGTAATACAATGACAAGCCTTATAAGACTATTTACTGTAACGTTTTGTTTGCTCAGCACGGTGTTATTTCTTCAGGAAATGGAAATGGTGGCTTATTCTAATTAATCCATATGCGAAGATTATTGCTCAAATTTGACTATAATGTATGAAAACAATCTTGGATATACAGCCAAATATTATGGATGTATTCTTCTCAAAGTATAACTATGCTGTTTTTCCAATAAAGTTAACACTCGTATTAGTGTTAGCTTTGTTTATCGGTTGTGGTAATGAGGAGAATAAGTCTATAGATCTTACAACAATTAAAGTTGGTATTACAGATTTCTGGGGAGAAGCTGCTTTTTATGTGGCTCAGGCTGAAGGATTTTTCGAGGAGGAGGGATTAGAAGTTACTGTCTTTAGCAATTCAGCGGGAAAGGAATCCCTGAAAGATTTATACGAAGGAAAGGTCGATATTGCACATGTGGCTGAAATTCCAGTGGTGTTCGCTCTGTCTGGGTTAGAGCCGCATAGCAACAACGATGTCAGCCTCAAAATATTTACGGGATTAATCTATACCAGTAATAGTCAAAAGATTATTGCTCGTCGTGACCATGGCATTAATGAACCTCAAGACCTGAATGGAAAAAAAGTTGGGTTATACTCTGAAACAACGTCGGAGTACTTTTTTGATACGTTCTTGTTAGAACATGGCTTACGGGAAGAGAATATTGAGAGGGTAAATATCGACATAACAGAACATTACAAGGCGTTAAAAAACGGCCAAGTTGATGCGGTAGTCAGTTGGGAACCCTATGCCTCCGAAATCCTAAGGAAGCTGAACGAAAATACCTTAAAGCTTAATTCTGTACTTGGTCATTCTACGTTGTGGATGGCCACTTCGTCTGAGACGTTTATCCGAAAACACCCCGATACTATCGTCAAGTATCTTAGAGCTCTTAAGAAGTCGCAGGATTATATCCAACGTAATCGAGAGGAGACCCAAAAACTGATAGCAAAGAATACGAACACTTCATTGGAAATTATTAGGAACATTTGGGACTCAATTGACTACGAAATTTCAATAGGGGAGCGGATGCTCTACTTACTTAATCAACAACAGCGCTGGCTTGTGCAAGAAGAACATGTTGATGACAGTACAAAACTCTCTGAGATTAGTGATGCTATTTATTTAGAAGCACTTGAAGAAGTATATCCTGAAGGTATAACCGTAATACGATGACGTTTAAATCCCGCATAAATGCAGTTGCGCTTCTTTCCGTTGCTACCGTAGTAGTACTCTTCGGCTTCTTGTTCTATACCACGTGGCAGATAAATGATGAACTGAATCAAGTAGATCGTGTTAATCGGTTTGCCAAAACAGCTACAGAGCTTAATATCATAACCGAGCAATATCTGGCCTATGAAGAATCGCGATATTTCGAGAAATGGAACACGCTTTACCGAGATCTTGAAACAACCAAGGAAAATATAAGGAAGTTTCCCACTCGCAGAGTCGTTACAAATGCTCTGCCGTCGATTAAGCAATCTTTTACACTGATTAATGAAATTTACAATAAACCAGAGACGTACACGGATTCTCAAAAGCGTAAACGGCTATTAGAGCGAGCTACGGCGCGTATACGATCAGATATTCAATTGTTATTGTCGGTGGCCCACCGTCTTGAGCAAAGTCGACTACAAGAAGTCCGTGATCTACAGGTTTATCAGCGTATTCAGGTCTTACTTATCTTAATACCGGGTATTGGGTTTCTTGTTTATATAATATATAGGATGCGTAAGCATACGCTTGACTCGCTTAACGAGCTTTTGGAAGGTACCAAGTCTATTGCAGAAGGTAACCTTGATACACATATCGATCTTAACAGTTTTGAGGAGTTTGATACGTTGGCGAACGCCTATAATGAGATGACCAGTGAATTACGTAGACACATTAAGGAGGAGCAAAGCCTGAGGAAACAGGCTGAAGAAAATCTCAGTCGGTGGGAAGCGCTTGTTGATCAGGCGCCAAATATGATTGTAATCCACGTTGAGGGGAAAATAAAATTTATTAATGAAGCCGGCGTCTATATTTTGGGTGCCAAGTCAGCAGAACATGTCATTGGCACACAAGTATTTGATTACTTAGGAGAAACCCAGAAAAGTCGGGCTATTGAGCAAATTAAGAGGTTGGAAGAAAATCGAGAAGGGATAGATCCCACGGTCTACAGAGTTCAACGACTGGATGGAGAACATCGGTACCTGCAGCTGCAAGGGGTTCCGATTACCTATCAGGGCAAACCTGCTTCACAAACGATAGGTGTCGATGTTACGGAATATATCAGCTATGAAGAGGATCTACAGGAGTCATTGGAAGAAAAGTCAATACTCTTGCAGGAAATCCATCATCGGGTAAAAAACAACTTGGCAGTCATTTCAGGGATGATGCAGCTACAGGCTATGGAAAGTGAGAATGAAGGCTTAACCGACAAACTTTATGACAGCCAACTTCGCATACAGTCAATGGCTTCAATCCATGAATTGTTATACGACACAGAAAGCTTTACGGATCTTAACTTTTCGGATCAGATTAAAAAGTTGGTAACTACCATAAGGGAAACGTTAAATACGGGTACAGAGGTCGAAATTAATTATCAGCTTGAGGATGTAACACTCAATGTAAATCAGGCTATCCCGGCTGCATTAATAGTTAATGAACTGGTTACCAATGCTTTTAAGCATGCATTTAAAGAGCAGAAAAAGGGAATGATCAATATTATCATGAAAGCGAATGAACAGAACCTGACCCTCACCATCTTTGATAATGGCGTTGGATTCCCAAAAGATTTTGATATTCATAATGCGTCAACACTGGGAATGCGCATTATTCAAACGCTTTGCCAACAACTTGATGCTACTATACAGTATGAATGGAAAAATGGCAGCAGGTTTGATATACGGTTTGAAATGGCCAACATTAAAGGGATAGGAAGCGCCCATCTTAATTGATCCCCGGTAATTCAGTTTACCTTATAATGGTTATTCCTTCGGGATATACTTCTTCTATAGCTCTAAAGTATATTAAGTTTTCAAAATTAGTTGTCGTGTTACTGGATTTAGCATATCCTTTCTCTTTAAGCCAACGTTGCTGGTCCTCCAATAATAGTAGCATCCGTTCACTTATCGAAAGTTCATAATCAATAGTATTCCAAAGGTGAGCCATGATTTTTTTAGAGGCATTCGTTTTATTGGCCAACAGGGTTTGTGTTTGCCCCGGATGCTCTTTTATCCAGATCTGTGCTTTTCTCAAAGCCTGCAGGTAAGCCCTTATGTTCTCAGGATGGTCTGATATATAAGTGTCAGAGGTTACGACCAGCCAAAGTGTTGAGTGATCAATTTTAGTATCGAGTTCATGAGTGTGCTCATCCATTTCTGAAAGTATTTTGGAAGCATGAGGCTCCCAGCTAACTACGGCATCAACTTTTCCCGATTTAAGTGCATCCAGCTGCTTTGCTACATTAATATTTTGCTTTTCAACACCAGTATCGGGGATACTATGTTCGAGGAGAAAGGTATCTAAGAAAAACTCAGAAGTAGTCCCTTTAAAATAACCGATCTTTTTGTTTTTCAGGTCAGAGGGGATTTCGATACCCTTGTCTCTGCGAGCGATAATCTTCTGCATATCGCTATTATAAATCATGTTGGCAGATATCTTAGGTCTCATCTCTCCTTTATATTCCGGCGATCCATTTACGGCATAAACAAGGGGAAGTTCGGCCGTGTGGGCAATATCTATTTCTCCGCTATAGAGTTTTTTTAATGATTCTTTGCCGGCTGAATGAGGATGAGAGGTGACCTCAAGCCCATGCTCTTCAAAAAACCCTTCAGTCTGGGCAACATAAAATGCGGCTTCGCCAAAAAATGGAGTGGTCCCAACGTGAATTTGCTTCAATGGCTGTTGGCAGGCAGATAATAAACTAAGCAGGAGTACCCAGAAAAGAATTCGCCTCATAAAATAAAATCAGATCAGTAAAAAAATAGTAAAGAGTAGATAATGAACAATAGTAAATATAATGTTAAAAAATAAATAATAATGCCTGCATTTAAATAGAGGCCATTTCCGCAGGTACGCACTCGAGTTATAATTTTATAAGATCTAAAACATTTTTTGTCGGAACCAATAACACTCAAGCTGTGTTTGGTCGGCATACTACTAAAAACGAAAATGAATTTATGGCTCAAGACGCACATATACAGCTAAAAGATTTGACCAAAAGTTACAAAGAGGGTGATAAAAGCCGCTCGGTGCTGGATGAACTAAACCTTTCCGTTGAGGAAGGAGAGATGATTGTTTTGCTGGGCCGGTCCGGTTCGGGAAAGAGTACGCTGTTGAATTTAGTCAGTGGAATTGATAAGCCGGATTCTGGAGAAGTGAGTATCGGTGGGACTGATTTGTCCGATATGAATGAGAAAGATCGTACGCTTTTCAGGCGAAAACATATCGGATTTGTGTTCCAGTCCTTCAATCTTATACCCACATTAACGGCCCTTGAAAACGTTCTTTTGCCGCTAAAGCTGAAAGGGGAGACCGATGGGGATATTATCGAAAAAGCTCAGCGGTATTTAGATGAAGTAGAGCTGGGAGATCGGGGAGATAGTTACCCGGATCGTCTTTCGGGTGGAGAACAGCAGCGTGTAGCTATTGCAAGAGCGCTGGCGCATGAGCCCATGCTGATTTTAGCCGATGAGCCAACAGGGAATTTAGATTATGAAACAGGTCGTACCATCCTGGATATGTTAAATAGTTTGGTACGTCAAAATGGCCGGACGATGATCATTGCTACCCATGATCAGGATATATGTCAAATAGCTGATCGCGTAGTGGAACTAAAAGGAGGGAAACTGCATAACGTTGAACATAGTGCCGCTGCTGTAGAATGAGAGACAAGAAATCAAAAAATTTACTCTGGCTTTCAAGTATTCGTTTTTTACTGCGGCATCCCTGGCATTTTGCATTATCAATCTTAGGTGTGGCGTTGGGTGTTTCGGTGGTGGTTTCTATCGATTTGTCTAACAATTCAGCCAAAAAGGCTTTTGCTCTCTCTACTGAAGCAGTAACAGGGAAGGCTACCCACCAGATCAAGGGTGCTGCGGAAAATTTGGATGAAGATGTATATATAAAACTCCGGATAGAAGGCAAGATTCGGAAATCTGCCCCGGTCGTGAAAGGGTATGGGCGCATCTCTGGCATGAACAAAACGTTTCAGATTTTGGGCGTAGACCCACTTGCAGAAGCCCCGTTTCGTGATTTTGCCAGCCAACAGTCGGGTATTGAACTGGGTGATTTTATCACCGGAAAAAATACCGGTTTGATTGCTCAACCGGTGGCTGAACAGCTTCAGTTATCTTTGGGCGATACGATGATAGTATCGGTAGGTGGACGAGCCCAGAATATACTGTTGAGTGGAGTTATTAAGGCGGGTAATGACCGGAGTCGACGCGCCCTCGAAAATATACTGCTGGTCGATATCAGTACCGCCCAGCGCATGTTCAATATGCAAGGACAGCTCTCACGCATTGATCTTATCCTTCCTGATCGACGTGAAGAGGCGTTACTTTCTCGGATTAAAGGTCTCTTGCCGCAAGGGACTTTGATAACGCGTTCTGACTCCAGGTCGGAAACCGTTGCTCAAATGAGTCGTGCTTTTGAGTTTAACTTACAAGCACTGAGTATGCTTGCCCTCTTGGTAGGGATGTTTCTAATCTATAACACCATGACTTTTTCAGTGGTACAGCGCCGCCAGCTTATTGGAAGGTTACGAGCGTTGGGTACGACGAAGAACGAGATTTTGACAATTATTCTGAAGGAAGCGCTGCTGATCGGTTTTTTGGGAACGTTGTTGGGAATTATTGCCGGTATATTTATGGCCCAGGGATTGGTGAAGTTAGTCACCCAGTCGATAAACGATCTGTATTTTGTGCTTTCGGTTCAGGAATTGTCAATCGGATTATTTCCTCTGGCAAAAGCAGCTGTGCTGGGTATAGGAGCTACAATTATTGCTGCCTTTTGGCCTGCCCGTGAAGCTTCTAAGGCAGAGGTTTCGACGGTACTCCGACGCTCTTCTAATGAATCTAAAATCACAAGACGCCTGCTTCCATTGGCTGGTTATGGACTCATCATTGGGTTGGTTGGAGGGACTTTGCTTTTGATTCCAAATGGCGGCATTGCTGCGGGATATATCTCCCTACTGTTTATGATTGTTGGATTTTCTATGATGATCCCACTACTTATCGTAGGGATGGCCACAGTTTTTCGTCCCTTGATGGGTAAACTAAACGGCATTATCGGAAAGATGTCGGTACGCGGTGTTGTAACGGAGTTGAGTCGAACATCGGTAGCCATAGCGGCATTAGTCGTTGCTGTGGCTGCGACAGTGGGGGTAGGGGTGATGGTTGACAGCTTTAGGGGCACGGTCGTTTCATGGCTTGAAGCGCAGTTGCAGGCTGATGTGTATGTACAACCGCCGAGTGCTGTATCCAGGAAAGCGGATGCCAAATTGGAGCCCAAGCTTGTTGAACTGCTGAAAGAAACCGAAGGCGTTTCACGATGGCATACCGTCCGAAGTGTTGATGTACAAACTAATTATGGAACAGATCAGCTGGTAGCTATTGAACAGGGAGTGGAAGCGCAAGAAACATATCAGCTTAAAGAAAGTTTAGAAAACTTTTGGCAGCGGTATATGGTCGAAGATATTGTAATGGTTTCCGAAGCCTATGCCTACCGCCACAATGTTTCATTGGGCGATTCACTGTTTATAACCACAGATCGTGGTCGGCAGGCTTTTACCATAGAAGCAATAAATTTTGACTATGCTTCAGATATTGGAACGATCACAATGCATCGGGATATCTATAAGCAATATTTTGATGACCGGGCTATTTCGGGGCTTGCCCTTTACGCAATGGATGGTATGAGCGTTGATCGGCTTGTCGAAAGACTTCGGAATAGAGCCCAGGGACAGCAGGAAGTGTTTATCCGGTCCAATAAAGGACTACGCGAAGCTTCTATAGCCATTTTCGACCGTACCTTTACGGTGACGATAGTACTGCGCATGCTGGCTATTATTGTAGCATTTATTGGTATTTTGAGTGCACTTATGGCTCTGCAATTGGAGCGTTCACGCGAGTTGGCAGTACTGCGAGCGAACGGGATGACACCCGGACAGCTCTGGAATTATGTGATAAGTCAAACCGGAATAATGGGGATAATGGCGGGTATTTTGTCTGTACCGCTGGGCATACTTATGGCGTACATTTTGGTATATGTGATAAATCTACGGTCATTCGGGTGGACGCTACAGTTTATGATTGACCCACAGGTTTTGCTACAGGCGGTAGGGTTGGCAATTGTGGCAGCTCTGCTCGCTGGCTTGTATCCATCACGTAAAATGGCACAGGCTAATCCGGCCGATGCCTTGAGAAATGATTAAAGATTACGAATTATGAAAAGGGGTATGCGATATATATTTGGTTTGTGTGTGATAGTGTTATTAGGCATTGGTCTATGGTATACTTTCGATGATGACACTGAAAAAATTGAGGCCTCGGTATCTGTGGCTGATGCTATGGGAGGTGCTGATCAGGAAGGGTATCTACGGGCCAATGGACCCCGTGAATTTGTTTTTCCGGATGATCACGGACCTCACCCGGGATTTAAAACCGAATGGTGGTACTATACCGGGAATCTTTTTACTGAAGACGGACGCCAGTTCGGTTATCAGTTTACCATTTTTAGAAATCAGTTGAATCCACCACAGGGAGATGCAGATAGTTTGGCCTTCGGTAAAGGTTGGAATACGAACCAGTTATATCTGGGACATTTTGCAATTTCGGATGTTCAGGCAAAAAATCATGTTTTTGAAGAACGTTACAGCCGCGGGGCAGCGGGGTTGGCCGGTGCGCAGACCGAACCGTATCGCATTTGGGTTGAAGATTGGGAAATTAAGCGAACAGATACTGACAATAGTTCCGACAAAAGTTTTCCGGTACAGATAAGTGCAACGATGGAAGGTGGGCCTTCTATAGATTTGAGTGTTGTTCCCGCAAAACCACTGGTCTTGCAAGGAGAGCAGGGGTATGATCGCAAGGGAGAAAGTGAGGGCAACGCATCGTACTATTTGTCTTTTACAAGAATGGAAACCAAAGGTTCGATTACAATAAATGGAAACCGGTTTGAGATATCGGGTTCGAGCTGGATGGACCATGAGTGGAGTACCTCGGCGTTGGGTGATGGACAAGAAGGCTGGGATTGGTTCTCTTTACAATTGTCGAATGGGTATGACCTGATGTATTATCAGCTGCGGAATAACAACGGATCTGTTAGTAAATTTACGACCGGCTCACTCATCAGTCCGGAGGGACAGAAAACAATAATAAATCAAAATGATGTACAAATTGAGGTGCTGGAGCGTTGGGAGAGTCCCTATAGTAATTCCGTTTATCCTTCGTCATGGAAATTGGAAATACCAAAGGTCGATCTATCATTGGATCTGCAAACACTTTTCCCCGATCAGGAAATGAATGTATCTGTCCGATATTATGAAGGCACATTATCTGTTTCAGGGGAGATGGATGGGGAGAGCATTGGTGGGAATGGTTTTATTGAGATGACGGGCTATGAGAAAAATAAATAAAGCGCTAACTAATGGCTTATTCAGCTACTGTACATAAAGAAGATCTTATTACGATTATCTCCGTTGAAAATGGAGTTAATGCTTTCTAACTCCAATTAATGGATTTTAACAACCATGAGGTGCTAGATAATAGAAAATTTTATTAACTTCTCATCTGGAAAAGACGCTATCTATCTTGCTTCCATTTGTTCAATTCTTGTCCATAGCCATACACTATAGTTAAACAGCCATGGTCAGATTTAAGGATCATGGTGCAGTGACGATACATTCATCCAGAGGATAGTTCATTTCCACCATTTTATCATCTTACAGTCCTATAATTAGTTATGTCTCAATCCAATACCCTCAGAGCGGGAGAAAAAGAACGCCTTGAGAAATTAGCAGAATATAATCTGACCTATAAAAATATTGAAGAGGAATTAAGTAATTTGGTTGCTCTTGCCTCCAGTATATGTGAAACGCCTATTTCACTAATTAACATATTGGGAGAGAATTCGCAGTTTACAAAAGCAAGCGTAGGGTGGGATATAACCAATATCACGAGAGAAGAAAGTTTTTGTCATCATACGATTCAGGATCATGATAATGATATTATGATCGTCGAAAATGCGGTCGAGGACGAACGATTTGCCGAAAGCCCTTTTGTTCAGGAAGATCCACACATTCGATTTTATGCCGGGGTACCGCTAAAAACCACCGACGGACATAACATTGGTGCAATCTGTGTTATTGATCGTAAAGAGCGGTCTCTCACATCACAGCAGAAAGAGAGTCTTAAAATGATTAGCAAAGAGGTGGTCTCTCGGTTTGAGCTAATTAAAAAGAATGCCCAGCTAAAAAAGCCGGATATTCTTTTACAGAATTCTTCCGATATTCAGGCAATTATTGATCCTGACAGCCTAAAATATATTAAAGTCAATAATGAAGCCTTATCATTGCTAAATTGCTCAAAGTCTGAACTGGAAGGTATTAGCTTTGGTGAGCGTATCATCGATGAAGAGCTGAGAAATGAAGTTAGAACGTTTTTAAAAAATCAAGAGAATACCGAAAGGTCATTTATTGTACGTTTCTTAACCGAGCAGGAAGAAGCAGCGAAATTAAATTTGAGCTTCACATTCCATCAGAACCGATGGTATATGACCGGAAGAGACGTTACCCGTCGTGAAAAAGCACTGAAGGAATTAGAGTCTGAGAAGCTATTTTCAGATAAGATTATCAACAATTTGCCGGGAGTGTTTTGTCTGACGAATAAAGATGGAATTTTGGAGCGATGGAATAAAAATTTCAAACAATTAGTAGGTAAAACCGATTCAGAAATTGACGGTTCTCCATTGGTTAGTCATTTTACTGCTGATGATGCGGAACTACTTGAGATAGCGTTTAATCAGGTATTAAAAACAGGAAAGGGAGAAGCCGAAGGAAATTTAAAAACAAAAAAGCATGGACCAGTACCTTTTGCCCTAACAAGCTTCCAATTTGTGACAAGTGGTCGTAACTATATTGCCTCTATTGGAGTTGATATTTCGGAATTGCGCGAGACACAGGATACGTTGAGACAAACGTTAACCAATATGCGGGTAGGTCAGGAACTTGCTGACCTGGGTAGCTGGCGGTGGGACCTCAAGAATAATTCTCTGCAGTGGTCTCCAAAAGTATATGATATCTATGATATTGATGATGTGGCTCAGAAGCCTACAGTAGAACTTTTTAAAGAGAGGGTACATCCCGAGGATATTTCAATTATAGATGATATTACCGCTCGTATTAAATCAGGTGAACCATTTCAGGATTTTGAACATCGGTTGCTTATATCTGGAGGAGAGGTCCGGTGGGTTCGTCACTCGGGAAAGATAGCTTATGATGATAACGGATCTATATCACATGTTATTGGGGCAGTGCAGGATATTACCGACCAGGTAAAGGCGAAAGAAAAGTTGGAAAAAGAGAAAGCCCTCAGTGATAAAATAATTAATAGTCTTCCTGTTTCGTTTTTTATGTTCGACCAGCATGGGAATGCAATTCGCTGGAACGACTATTTTCGAAAGGCAACGGGATTCAACGATTTAGAAATATCGTATATGGATCCGCTTGAATACTTCCCTGAAAAGCATAAAGAACGTGTTTCCCAAGCTGTAACAAAAGTTTTTGAAGAGGGGAAAGCGTCGATACAGGCCGAATTCTTGACAGAAAGTGGGGAGTTAGTACCGTACTTGTATAATGCTTCGCGATTTGAGGGTGAGCAAAAGACCTATATGATTGGAACCGGACAGGATATTTCGGAGCTAAAGGAGTATCAGGATGAGCTGGACCAATCCCTAAAAGAAAAGGAGGTTTTGCTTGCTGAAATTCATCACAGGGTAAAAAATAACCTCGCGATTATTTCGGGACTCTTGCAGTTAGAGGCCTTTTCGGCTAAAAATAATCATACCGAAAATGTGTTGAAAAATAGCCAGATGCGGATTCAATCAATGGCTACTATACACGAGATGTTATATGAAGCCGATAACTTTAACGATCTTTCCTTTGATAGTTTTGTAGAACAAATTATCTCATCGGTAAAAGATGTGTATCATAGAGCAGAAGATAATAATATTAGTTTTGATATTGATATCGATGCGATAGATTTGAATATCAATCAGGCCGTTCCTTGTGGACTCATCATTAATGAGTTGGTTACAAATGCTTATAAGCACGCCTTTCCCGGTCGTCAGGATGGGAGAATAGTAATTAATGGGCAGAGGAAAGATTCAACCGTCACTTTTATTATTAAAGATAATGGTAAAGGGATAGGAAAAGACTTTTCGATTGATGAGCAAAGTTCACTTGGTTTTACGCTGGTCAACTCCCTTGTCGATCAGCTTGGAGCTACACTCAATATTGAGTGTAATGACGGTACAACTTTCCTCTTTTCGTTTGAGCAGGAAGATGTGCGGGGGGCTGGCAGTTCCATGAATAGAAAATGAATGGAGTACCGTCCAAGTTCTCTGTCTTAACGCTTTTTTACTTTTCAATTTTGATTGTCAGCAAGTATTTTGATAAATATGGAAGCCAATCAAAGAAAGCCTTAAAACACAATTTCTATGAAACGTTTACTGATCTTCTTTTTTGCTCTTTTTCTTTCAACAGCTTTTAATTCGGCAGAAGCCCAGACAACAAGTTCAGGTGAAATGGAAAGTATGGCCGGTTTTGCCCGGGCCGTTTCGGTTAACAATGGGTCAGTCTTTATCGGTGAGGCGGCAAATCCCCACCATCCCGGACTTGTATATGTTTATCAACAAGCTAATGACAAATGGTCTGAACAATTTGAGCTGTCAGCAGCCGACGGAGAAATTGGTAACGGTTTTGGGGCTTCATTAACAACCAATGGAAATGCAGTGCTTATCGGTGCCCCTGCAAGCGATGACGAACGAGGGGCGGCTTATCTTTTTACAAAGTCCGATGACGGATCTTGGAATCAGACGGCTCAGTTTGCCCTGTCGGATACAAGTAAAAAGGGTAGCTTGGGTTCCAGTGTAGCGCTTAGCGGAGACTTTGCTTTTCTGGGAGCACCCGGAGAAACGGACGGCAGTGGAGCCGTATATGTATTTCGTAAAACGGATTCAGGAACCTGGAGCCAGCAGAATCGTTTCGCTAATCCCGATACGGCGAAGGGATTGCGTTTTGGCTCAGCTCTTGAAGTTGATGGATCGAGACTGCTTGTAGGTGCTCCGGAAGAAGGCGGGGCCGTACACGTTTATCAATCCGATGATCAGGGATCATGGAAAAAAGAGGCTATCCTCAGTAGTGAGCAGGTAGCTGACAATGCTCGGTTTGGTTCAACTTTGGGAGTTTTCAATAGCAAGATACTTGTAGGTGCACCACGTGATGCTTCAGGATCCGGAGCTGTGTTTGTATATGAGCCGGGTACTGATAAATCCTGGAAACCATCCGGTAAATTAGTAGCTTTTGATGGCCAACCGCGCTACGGGTTCGGATCTTCCCTGGCTGTAGCTAATGGAAAGCTTTGGGTCGGTACCCCCGGCGCTGACGATAGAAAAGGAGCGTTGTATCAGTTTAAACAAAATAAAGACAACGGCGAATGGGTTGGCGTAAGTAAGATAGGCGGCCCCGATCGCAAAGAAGGTGATGAATTTGCGAGTACCGTTGCTGTCGACGAAGGTGTTGCCGTGGCTGGGCTTACCGGTGCCGATTACGGAGCAGGAACGGCTGTTATTTTAGAGATGGATGATGCGGGAAAGTGGTCAGTAGCTTCAACGGTGGTTAGTGAAAGCAGTTCGGTCTTGGAACCCATTACCGGGAACAAAATGGATTGCAGTGATGGAAATGCCTCGCATTTCGGCTGTAGTAATGTAAATCTTCTCTCGTTTTTACCCATTGAAGAAATTGGGGGCGATCGCGGTGTTCGTATGAATGATATTTGGGGATGGACAGATCCCAAAACCGGCAAGGAGTACGCATTGGTAGGACGCATAAACGGTACGTCTTTTGTGGATGTCAGTGATCCGACGAATCCTGTTTATGTGGCTAACTTGCCGATGACGGAAGGTTCACGAGCTAATGCCTGGCGCGATATCAAGGTTTATAAAAACCATGCCTACGTGGTGGCTGATAATGCGGGAGAACATGGAATTCAAGTGGTTGACCTTACAAAACTTAGAAATTATGAAGGTGCCCCAATGACGCTAGAAGAAGATACAATCTATGACAAGGTACACAGTGTCCACAATATTGTAATTAATAAAGATACCGGTTTTGCTTATGCAGTTGGAAGCAGCGGTGGGGGACAAACCTGCGGCGGCGGATTGCATATGGTAAATATCCAAGATCCTAAAAATCCTACTTTTGCGGGATGTTTTGCGGATCCTTCAACCGGAAGAAGCGGAACGGGATATACTCACGATGCCCAATGTGTGAAGTACCATGGCCCTGACAAAGAGTACCAGGGTGAAGAAATTTGTATCGGTGCCAACGAAACTGCGATTAGTATTGCCAATGTTTCGGATAAAGAAAATCCGCGTGCACTGTCGACAGCTTCATATCCCGATTATGCCTATGTACACCAGGGATGGTTCACCGAAGACCAGCGCTATTTTTTCCAGAATGATGAACTGGACGAGCTGACCGGTAATGTAGATCGCACACGTACGCTTATATGGGACCTTTCTGATCTGGATGATCCTCAATTTGTTGATGAATACTTTTTCGACAACTCTGCATCGGATCATAACTTATACATCAAAGGTAATACGATGTATCAGTCGAACTATGTGAGCGGATTACAGGTTGTTGATATTAGCAATCCCGAAAAACCCAAGAAAATCGGATACTTTGATACCGAGCCTTTTGGTGAAGATGAGCCTGGATTTGCCGGAACATGGAGTAATTATCCTTACTTCGAGAGTGATATTATTATCATGACCAGCTCCACGGAAGGGCTGTTTATTTTGGAAAATGCAGATCAACCTGTAAATCCGGCAAGCGCACAGTAATTGTCATCTAATTCGATCATTATTTAACAATGCGAAATTGGATACCTTTTTTGCTGAGAGTTCTGTTTGTTACACTGCTCTTTGTTGGGCTTTCTGTTACCTCACTGGTTGGACAAGGTGATCAGAGCAGCGTAGAAGATGTTGGTGAGAAGAAAAATCAACGAATATATGTTTGTAATCAGGGCGAAGCGACATTATCAGTCATTGATGCTGAAAGCAATGAGGTTGTAGACCGTATTGATCTGCAAGAGCTGGGCTTTTCGGCCAATGCGAAACCGCATCATACAGTTGCTGAGCCGGACGGTTCATACTGGTATGTGACGCTGATTGGCGCAAATCGCGTGCTAAAATTTAATCGAGACAATGAACTGGTCGGACAGGTCGAAATGGAAGTGCCCGGGTTGCTATCGCTACATCCCAACGGTGATCAATTAATGGTAGGGCGATCGATGAGCGCTGTAAATCCCCCGCAAAGTATCGGGATTATAAACCGATCTGATATGAGGTTGCAGAAAGAGGTACCTACCTTCTTTGCACGTCCCCATGCCTTAACCATCACACCAAATGGAAACTGGACGTTTATTGCCAGTCTTGCTGCAAATCAAATTCTTTCACTCAACAACGAGACCGAAGAAACGGAGCTGACCACTTTGGGGGGCAATAATCATGTTTTTGTTGATTTCGCGGTATCTCCGGACGGAAATACAATGGTGGTTACCGGACAGGTATCGGGGAAGTTGCTATTTATTGATATCAGCGATCCGCAATCTCCAGAAGTAACCGGCAGCATTGATGTAAATGCTCAGCCATGGCATCCGGTTTTTTCTCCCGACGGCAAGAACGTCTATTTCGGTAATAAGCAGGCCCACACCGTTACCGTGATTGATATGGAATCGCGTTCAGTAGCTGCCGTTATTGAAGGAAAAGGATTAGCTCAGCCGCATGGAAGTGCTTTGTCGGCCGATGGGAAATACCTCTATATCTCCAATAATAATCGAAAGGGGACTTTTGAATCGGAAGGGAAATCAGATACAGGCGATCCTAACGGAACCATCACGGTGATTAATACGGAAACGAATGAGATCGATAAAATAATCGAAGTTGGCGCCTACCCATCCGGAATTGGAACCAATGCTCGTTGGTAAATAGCAATATGTATGCGAAAAGCTGGCGGCTAAGTCCAACTTAAACTGATTCAGAAATATAATGTCTGTTCGATTTTTAACTTTTTTGCTTGGAACCATTGCCTTGTTGATCGGGGGATGTAGCGGATCGGCGGTTTTAAGTCAGGAGGGAAAGGCTGGGAAATTTCAAAAAATGATCGCCCCATTCCCGGTTTATGACAGCACGGGAACCACTATGAAACATCCCTTTTTAGGTGGATTTAATGCACCGCGCCCACAGTTTGTGGACATAAACAATGATGGGGATTCGGATCTTTTTCTGCAGGAGAATTCAAATGAGCTCATGTTTTTTGAGAATGATGACTCGGAGCTGATATGGCAAAGCGACAAATATCATGATCTCGATATCGGTGAATGGTACCGTTTTGCTGATCTGGATCAAGACGGAGACATGGATTTGCTGACCGAACAGCCCTACAGCTATATTCGGTACTATCGCAATGACGGGAGTTCTGGGGAGCCCAAATTTACTTTGGCAACAGATACTCTAAAAGATGCGGAGGGTGAGGCTATTTTTTCAGATCGTCAGAACATGCCGAATATTACAGACATCGATTGCGATGGCATGTTGGACTTGTTTATCGGGCGACTGGATGGTACGATCACGCGCTACGAATCGGTAGGGCGTGACGAGCGGGGCATTCCCCAATTTGAATTAGTAAACAGGAACTTTGAAGGTATCGAAATCGTCAAACAAATCGGTACCATGCATGGGGCTAATACGCTTACCTTTGTGGATATTGATGATGACGGTGATCAGGATCTTTTCTGGGGGGACTTTTTTGAACCCAGTCTTTTACTTATCGAAAATAGGGGATCATGCAGTAATCCTGGCTTACAAGGAGAGCCACAGCCATTTCCATCTTCCAATCCCGTAGAGTCCAGCGGATATAATGCACCTACCTTTGCCGACTGGGGACAGGATGGTAAAAAGGATCTCCTGATTGGAGTATTGGGAGGAGCCTATAATGCAAGTCAGACCCTGGCCGAGAATCTGTATTTCTATAAGCAAAATGAAAACGGACGATTCAGCCAACAGACCAAGCAATTCTTACACGGCATTGATATTGGAAATGAAAGTATTCCGGCCACCGGTGATATTGATGGCGATGGCGATATTGATTTGCTGTTAGCAAATAAAATTGATCCCGGCGGACGTAAATCATCGATTGTTTATCAGTTTGAAAATCGCGGTACAACAGAAGAGCCATCACTCCATCAGTCTGGGACGTTGAATCTGCCAAATGCTTATCATTATGCACCCGCATTAGGAGATCTTGACGGAGACGGCCTTGATGATTTGCTGCTGGGAACTTGGAAAGGACGGATCGCTTACTACCGAAATACCGGTGACGGTTTTACAAAGGTGGATGAATCATTTGTAGAGCTGGAACGGGGCAGTAATAGTGCACCTGCACTTGCTGATATCGATAGTGATGGTGACCTGGACCTTTTTGTGGGAGAATCGGGGGGACAACTTCATTTTTACCGGAATGAGGGAACAACAGAGAATCCTGATTTTGTTCTCGAAAAAAATTCGTTTACCAATGTTGAGGTTGGCCATAGAAGTGTCCCCATTTTACATGATATCGATGGTGATGGTGATATGGACCTGTTTATCGGAAGTAAAACTGAAGGACTTTTATTTTTTCGGAATAGCGGTACAGAAAATAAGGGAAGGTTTAATAAAGAATCACTCCCAATTTCAATTAAAGCACCGAGTTTGGCCGCTCCTCAATTTGTTGATTTTAATGGAGACGGGGCCGCAGACTTTATTTCGGGTGCTCGTGGTGGCGGACTGATCTATTACCACTGGACAGGCCAATAGATCAGTTTGTTGAGGTATAGGGATGATGCCGGTAGTATTTTGGAGCTGAATCGAGTCGAACATGAAGCCATGCCACGCCACCACCGGCGGTATTGAGCCAGACCGGTTCGTCCGAAATGAGGTTGTTAATTATGCGTCCCACTGTTTGCCAAAGAGCCATCTGCTTTTTCTTGGGTGCATTTTCAGTAAAAACGCCTATATGAGAGTAATTTTGTTGTTGGTCACCGGGTGTGGGTGCAACGAGTTTGGCATCACCACCCAGATTGTCAAATACTACAACTTCTTTGTCGGAGTGAAAATATTGCCGAAATGGCCCGGGATCAGGAGGCAAGTTGATATGGGGAGCTCTGGTGATGACAAACTCAAAGGGTTGATTTAACGCATGCTTGGTGACGGGAGGTGTTTCCCAGTGATAGGCACGAAGGGGGAGGTCTGCTAATAGGTGAATAAAAAACTGGCGAAATGTTCCTGACTCTTCTAACAAACGAAGAAAATCCGCATAACTTATCGGGCGTTCATCACGTAAAAGTTCATACTTGTTGGATTTACCTTTTTCAAGAGTTGTTTTTTTATGGTCGAACATAGTACCAATTTGTAGATATCTTATTAGAGGATATTAAACCAATTTTAGATTTATCTATCAAATTCGCATACTTATCAAAGTCTTGTATATTATGATTTCTAAGGTTAATTTGAGGGACAATTTAAAAAGAAATATCAGCTTATGAATTATTCGATAAACGAGCGTTATAACTGTATTGTGATAGAGTTTAGTGGTGACTTGATGGGAGGTCCGGATGCCAATAGATTTAACGAGGATCTGCATGATCTGATTGATCAGGGTAAGAAAGAGGTAGTAGCAGATCTGAGTAACGTCAAGTTTATGAACTCCTCTGGGTTGGGAATATTAATTGGCGGACTTACAACTATGCGCAACGCAGGGGGTGATTTGCGAATTGCCGGAGCGGATCAACGTATTGAAAGTTTATTAATGGTTACTAAGCTGATTACTGTATTCAACAGTTATCGAACGGTTGAAGAGGCTGTTAACTCATACGAAGAAGAGCCGGTAGAAGAGGGCGAAGAAGAATAAGAATTTTACCAAATTTCATTTTTAGGTGCCGCAGGATAGTTTCTTGCGGCATTTTTTTGTTTGATAATCCCTATACTTGTCAATTAAAAAAAGGCCGCTATAAGCGGCCTTTAGAAATTAAGTAAGTGGAGAAACGAAATTAGATCTCGTCAACTTTCCCAGTGTTTTTCCACTCTTGAATTTCCATTCGAATTTCTTGCGCTTTCTTCTTCATAGCTTGAAGAGTTTTACGAGCGCGAGTACCTGCAGCTTTATTTCCCTTATTGTAAAACTTATTAATGTCAGGTTCTAATTGATCTAACAATTCACTCATTTCATCGTATCGGCTCATTATATGACTCCGTTTGATTAGTATTAATATTTAAAAAAATTCTTTCGATGCCTTTCTTTAACACATCGAATGGTCGAATCTATGTATATGGAACTGTTGTGTCAAGTAAAAAAGCCCATTTTAATTCATTAAATGGACTTTTTTCCAAAAATGGGGTGGTTTGCAATCGATTTTACCTAAATAAGTCAATTTTTATCACTGCTGACAGTTATAGTTTGTCCTAAATCTGGCAATTGATTGAAATCCCGGGCTGTTGCAAGTCTTATGGGTTGATTGAAATTATCGAATTCATCCGGTATTTGTTGATTTCTGAATTCGGGATTCATCTTTTCCCAGCTTAGCTCGCTACCGGATTTATCATTCGTAAATATTTCCGATTCGTCCGCCTTGGAAAAAAGGAATAGCTCATCCGCCTGTAACTCTTCGTTTAAAAAGGTGGCAAGACGTGGTAGAGATAAGGGTTCTACTTTGTTTTCCTCAGTGTTTTGTATCAGTGTGGAGAGCAGTAATACCGATTGGCTGGGTAGTGTGTCCAAAAAGGAATGATCGAGCGTTAGCGTCCCATTTTGTTGGGTTATCAGATTCCGCTGATATGGATTAATACCGATGGCGGATACGCCCTCATCGGCAAAAAGGGCAATTAGCCGGTTATTTAAATCTTTGATACTACGGATCATAGCCTCATCCCGCATTACTCCGGTTTGGATAATGCGCTCGGTGTATTCGCTGTCGGAATGAATGATAATAGGGCGCAGATCGGGGTTACCTTGCTGTTGGGAAAGCGAACGAGCCAGACTGGTTAGAAAAACCCCGTTATCTAAGTGATCGTAATCGATTGCTGCAATGTATTTCATATAAAAATCTGAGAGTTATCTGTTTGAAAGTGAGGAAGAACTAAAGCTATGGGGAAGGAGGTCTTCGCTAAAGTGGATGGATTCAGAATCATCGGCATGGTGCAGATGAATTTGTTTTTTTGGCAGGTGCTCCATAATGACTTGCCGGCAGGCACCGCAGGGACTGCTGAATTCACCTTTCCGGGTGTGAATTTCAAGACTCATCAAGTTCGTACTACCAAAAGTCAGTGCCTTTCCAATGGCAACGCGTTCGGCACAAAGGCCCATATTCCAGGAAGTACATTCGATATTTACGCCTGTAAAATATCCTTGCTCCGTTTTTACAATCGCGGAAACCGGGAAATTTGATTCCCCAACTACTGCCATATCCAACAGTTGTTTAAGGTGATCTATTTTGTTGATATCAGAATCCAGAACTGGATTTTTGAACGTAATATTTTGCAAGTCATTATTGTTAATAGCGTTTGCAGTAAATCCAAATTCTTTTTCCCAGCTTGGTATCATAGATGCATTTACTTCATCCGTGAAGAGCTCAGCGGGTTGCTCTCCCTCGCTTAGGCAATAAAAAAGTGCATTTTGGGTAGCGCTGATACTCAGGGGATAGGAAATATTTTCGATGCGTACTCCCGGAAACCACGTGCCATTTTCACTTCGAACAAGAGCCACTGAAGTCTTTTTGGAATAGGGTACATAATTGTGATCGTAAAGGTCGCTGATATCCATTACTCTATAATTGATGAAACAACCGCATCCGCAACTTTTGCACGTATGGTGCTGATATTTTTACCGTACGACCGGTAGGGATACGTTCGGTTTGTTAGAATGATAATTGCCAGATCACGCTCGGGATCAATCCAGTAGCTTGTACCGGTAAAACCGAGGTGTCCAAACGTTTTTTTACTGGTCAGAGATCCGGCCGTACTGTTTTTTCCGCTTTTTCGATCAAATCCGTAACCGCGGTTGCTGTGTTTGCCTTGTCGTTTTATAAATTTCTCGATGGTCGAAGGTTCAAGATAGCGGCGACCGGCATACCAACCGTCGTTTAATAGCATTTGGCAGAAGATAGCCAGATCGCTGCCGCTCGAAAATAACCCTGCATGACCAGCAACACCATTTAGGAAATAGGCCCGTTCATCATGTACCTCAGCCCGGATTGTAGTATCTCTATGAACGGTATCAATTTCGGTAGGAGGAATTCGGCTTGTGACATGATGACCTACCTGCTTGGGGTTGAAAAACGTAGACGACATTCCAAGAGGATAGTAGAATTTTTCCCGCATATATTGATCCAGAGGCTTACCGGTAACATGTTCAATAATTTCTCCGAGCAGGATAAAACCAAGATCACTGTACCGATAATCGGTACCCGTCTCATAAGTCAGCGGTTCATTTTTAATAGCTTTAATAATTTCCGCTTCAGTTTCAAGGGAGTCGACATAGACCCGAAAAGGGGGAAGTCCTGAATTGTGCAATAGAAAGTTTTCTATGGTGATGTTCTTTTTTTGACCCTCCGAAAATGCAGGAATAAATTTTCCAATCTTATCATCAAGACTGAGCTTCCCTTCTTCTACCAGCTTCATCACCGCAGCTGTAGTAGCTGTTACTTTAGTGAGAGAAGCGAGGTCATAAACGGCATCTTCTTTAATGGGATTGAGCTTTTTATATGTCTCATATCCAAATCCCTCTTGATAGGCAATGTTGCCATCTTTAACTACGGTAACAACGCCGCCCGGAAAAGTAGAATCAAATATTGCCTCGTTCATGATATGGTCAATTTTGCGAAGCGAATCACGTGATAATCCGGAGACTTCGGGTTCATCGTAGCGCACTGCGGTTTGTGGTAAATATAACCCATGATTGATAGAATACAGGCCGGGAATACTGATGGGAAGTCGTCCGCTTATTTCGGATCCGCCGAACAGTGCGGGTACTGTACTTTTAACTTGACCTCCATTGGCTGACCATGCCAAAAGTTGTACATCGGTATCCGGGAGGTCCTGCACTACATATGGGTTTCCAAAAGCAGCTAAAACAGAGGGCTTGTTGAGAATTAATTTTTTTAAAAATGGCAGTTGGTCATTGTCCAGCTGTACTTTTTGGCCCGACTTAACGTAGATAAATGAGCCAATGATGATGAGATCTGCTGTTTGGGCTTCTGCCATCATCTCCTGTTTGTCTTCTTTACTGGTTCGCTGATCTAACAGGTAAGAGCTGACATCAGGATGATAATCCTTAAGCTGTGAGACAAAAGAGGAGCCGGTATATCCGCTTTTGCCATCCGAGACCGATACAACCATTACCTTGGGATATTCAGCTGCCCTGATAGGAAGAATATCATTGTTATTTTTTAGCAGCGTAAGTGATTTTCTGCTAATTTCATCAGCAATCAAGCGATTTTTTCGAGTATTGATGTTGGCACTTAGCGATTCAATGTCGACTTCTCTGTTTTCAAAAAGTCCTTGTCGCTTTTTCCATGTGAGTAGCTTACGGACGGAGTTATCAATTCGGCTTTCGGAGAGTTTGCCTGCGTGGACAGCCTGTTCGATCTCGTGTAGAGCTGTCAGTTCATCCGGACTTAGAAGCATGAGGTCGACGCCGGCCTTAAGTGCTTGAATGACTGCTTGGCCGGGTGAAAAATGAGAGGAAATTCCTTTCATCTCGAGTCCGTCACTGACGACAAGTCCGTCAAAATTTAGGCTGTCAGCTAAAATGCGATTAAGAACAGAGGGATCCATCGTAGCAGGCAGAGAGGAATCGGGACTGATGGCAGGGAATGAGATATGAGCACTCATAACGCTATTTAACCCACTGTTGATGGCCGATCTGAATGGAACGAGTTCAACAGAGTCGAGGCGGGCAAAATCATATTCAATAACAGGCAGTGACAGGTGGGAGTCGATGTCTGTATCACCGTGGCCGGGAAAATGCTTAGCCGTAGGCAAGATATGTTCTGATTCAACGCCGTCAATAAATTTATTCCCGAATGTTGATACCGTGGCGGGATCGCCCGAGAACGATCGCACATTGATTACGGGATTCAGGGGATTATTATTTACATCCAATACCGGGGCAAAAATCTGGTTTACCCCCAGCGCCTTAGCTTCTTGAGCAGTAATTTTGCCCATCCAGTAAGCATATTCAGGTTTCTGGGTTGCTGCAACCCCCATGGCAGGAACAAACCGTGTTGTACCCTCTACGCGCATTGCGGCACCGTACTCCATATCTTGAGTGATCCATAGCGGAAGTGTTGAGGCTTGCTGGAGCTTATTGGTTAAAACAGCCTGACCGTATACCGTCCCGTTAAAGAAGATGATACCCCCGATATGATAATCCTGTATCTGTCGCAATAGCTTTTGGTACGATTCGCTATCATTACTTTTGTAATAACCATATGCGCGAACAAAGAATAGCTGCCCAATCTTTTCTTTTAGCGACATCTCGTCCAGCAATGAATCCACATTTACTGAACCCGTAATTGCTTTTGGCTGGTTAACAGGTGTAGCCTTTTTAGGCTTGTTATTTTGTTGAGCAAGATTATTTAGTACGCTTTCTTGCTGGATACTACCAACAGGTGGTGATGATGTTGAAGTAGCCTTTTGGGAAGCGGAGCACGATTGTACTGATAAGAGCAAGATCGTACCCGATATAACCAGCAGTAATATGTTTGTAGCAGAAGTTTTCAGATTTTTAGCCATGGATTGTTAAAAGATAATATTGCCGATCCTAAAGTGATGATAACATAGCTGAAAGCCGATGCGGAATCAACATCGAAGAAACACCCAATTCATTAAACTTATTCGTTTTCAGGTATGAAGGTCATAGTTTTAAACTGATTTTCATCAAAAAAAGTACTGTCCTGGTATAAAAACTTATACTGTCCGTTAAGCCAGCTTTCGGTTTGGTCTCCATAGTATTGCGAAAGGGGATTTCCGGATTGTCCGGTAGGGTTGATGGACCAGGTTTTGCTTAGATCAGAAAAATCAACAATACGGCGGATTGAGGGACCCAGTACCATTTGGTAGGGATCATTCCAGCTGTACTCCCCATTATTGATACTCATATCATGTCCGCTTACGGGGTGTGGGCCATTGTTGAGCAAGTTATTGACAATTAGTTGTAATGTTTGTGGAGCATCGGGATCCTCAGCAGCTTCTCCAAAAAGCTGGGGTTTGAATGTGATGGTATGTAATTGTTCCCAGCGCCACTCAAACGGTTCATTGCCGTAGTTTTTTTGCAGGAAATCAATTGCCTCCGTCATACTTTTTCTGATCATATCATTCCGGGTTTCAGTTGTATCTTCAGTACTTACATCATCAAAAAAGGTACTGCCGTTACGCAAAAATCGACTTAACGTACGGATGGGCATCGAAGAAAAACGCACAAAGTTCTGATACCCGGTTTTGCCCATCTCATCAACAAAAGTGTTTTGGGCAAGATGGAGTAGAAATACATCCATGATGGATGCAGCTGTTTCTGACTTATCATAGCTGAAGTCCCAGTTTTCCAGATACGAAATGGGGGTTTCGAATGATTCGTGGTTACTATTTTTTAAAACTGGAAGGATTTGCTGCGAGAGGTCGCGAGAGAACTGGGAATAAGTGTCATTTTGCATTTGCTGGAACTGTTGTGGGGAAAGCTGCTTGTTTTCCGTGAGGTATTGCTCAATCCGATTAATACGGGAACCGGGCTCCCAGTACACCGAAATATAGTAGGGGTAGTCGTTGCCGGCAGGAGAGGTGTTGGCATTGGCGACCCACCCGCGATCGGGATTAATGATTGTTGGAAGCTGATCGTCAGGTACATAGCCCTGCCAATCGTGAGCAGTGTTCCAGCCTTCTCTTAGTAAGAGCGGATTTTCATCTCTGATGGGGATATTGGCCATCGAAAGCTGGGCGATATTGCCGGCTTTGTCGGCATAGATGAAATTTTGTCCCGGGACCTTAAAATTGTAGGCCCCTTCTTGAAATTCTTCAAAAGATTGCGCCCAGTTCATAGTTAACAATGCTTCAATCTCATTAGTTACTTCGTAGCCGGTCCATTGCATAGAAATAACGCGATTCTCAGTGTACTGTTGTTCGGGATACACATCAGAAATAACAGGGCCGTGATTGGTAAGCTTTCGGGTAAAAAGCGTGTCATCTGATCCTTTGATCTTTATAACTTCTTTTTGGATTTCGAACTTATCATAAACTGCTTCGTTTGCCAGCGAATCGATAACGTATTCGCTTGGATTTTTGGGATTGACCGCCTCTACAAAAAAATCAGTGTCGTCGAGCATGATATTTGTAAGTGACCATGCCAGATGATCATTTTGACCTAAAATGACAATGGGAGCACCGGCTAAAGTAGCTCCTGAGAGGTTTCTTCCGTTGACGTTTAAATGTGTTTCGTACCATTTGCCGGGCATATTTAGTCCCAGATGAGGATCTCCGGCTAAGAGAGGGGTCTCTGTGGATGATTTTTCGCTGCTTACCGCCCAAGCATTACTGCCTACATGGGAGCCTTGCCGTCCCATAATTTTATTTAGACGTTCATTTTTTTTGACCAGCGGCATAAGTGTTTGTGCCCATTTCGAATGAGTTTTAAGATTTGATGAAAGGAATTGGTTTTCAGGCAGCAGTTGCGCGAACTTTTCTTCAGAAAGTTGTTCGGCGAAATAGGCATAGTTTAATTCTGATTTCCAGGCTAAGTTTAGTTCCCAGGCCATCATCCGTGCCAGGGCGATGGAATGTGTTGGGGTCCAGGGAATAGGGTCCATATCGGCCAGCGTAAATTGTATGGGCAGACTTTTGGGATTAGTTTTGATATAGGAGTTTACCCCGGATGAGTAAGATTGGAGCAATTTTTTGGTAGAATCGGAGAGCGTAGGAGCTATTTTTTTAGCCACATCCCAAAAGCCAAGCGTACGCTGAAGTTTATCATAGGGGAGTAGATCTTTTCCCAGAAATTCAGCAAATCGTCCTTCGGCTGCCATCTGGCTTAAGGTCATTTGCCAGAGACGATCTTGAGCGTGGACATATCCAAGAGCGTAATAGAGATCATGCTTATTATCAGCATAAATATGAGGTACGCCATGAGCGTCCCAATGAATATCAACTTGGTGCTGAATAGTATCATGTGTTTGAGTAGACTGATAATCGGGCAGTGGGCGATAGAATGTCCAGTAGACAGCCAGACTGCCAATTCCGACAATTAAGATCAGAAGAAAAAGAGTGATGCGTAAAATTTTATTCATAAGCAGGCTATAATGATTTTGGGCAATCCAGGAATGTAGCAAACATAGTAATTAATGAGTAACCTGAAAAAGGTTAGGTGTCATTCATTTGTATAGTATAAAGTTTACTTAAAAATGATATTCTTGAATAATGTATTTTAGTTCTATGAGCGTTGAAAATGCCAAAGAAAATCGATACTCTCTTTCATCAATGATCAACGACTAATTCCAATAAATTTTAAGTGATATGGATATTGAAAAAGTAGCAGTTATAGGCGGCGGAACCATGGGTAACGGTATTTGCCATGTGTTTGCGATGAACGGGATTCCGGTGAACCTGGTAGAAATGAATCAAGAATTGGCAGACCAGGCATTGGCGACTATTGATAAAAACCTGGAACGAATGGTAAAAAAAGAGAAAATCGATGCCGAACAGAAAGTACAGACCCTGGAAAATATTGAGACTCATACCGATACCGCTGAGGCGGTGAAAGATGTAGATCTGGTTATTGAGGCGGTACCGGAAAACTTTGAACTTAAGAAAAAGGTATTTGCTGACATCGACAGTGCAGCGCCGGAAAATGCAATATTGGCTTCTAACACCTCGTCCATATCTATAACGAAATTAGGGGCAACTACTTCTCGTCCCGAGCGATTTATTGGAATGCACTTTTTTAATCCTGTACCGGTGATGAAGCTGGTTGAGGTTGTCCGCGGCCTGGATACGGATGAAGACGTTGTTGAGATTATTGAAGAAACAGCAAAGTTGTTGAATAAAAATCCTGTTGAAGTAGCCGACTATCCGGGCTTTGTGTCGAACCGCGTGTTAATGCCGATGATTAACGAGGCCATTTATTGTGTGTACGAAGGTGTGGCTGAAACCGAAGACGTGGATCAGGTGATGAAGTTGGGTATGGCGCATCCGATGGGTCCACTTCGACTGGCCGACTTTATTGGTCTGGATGTTTGCCTGGATATTTTAAATGTACTTTACGAAGGATTCAAAGATCCAAAGTATCGACCGTGTCCATTGTTGGTTAAAATGGTGGATGCCGGTAAGCTCGGTGATAAATCCGGAGAAGGTTTTTATACCCACGATTAAAATAATGCTACATCTTTGATATGCCCCCCTCAGGAATCTGTATTCTTGAGGGGTTTATTTTCCTACCAAAACTTCCATGAGTTTATATAATGCTTAAGTCGGCTGGAAAAACTTTTGCCCTGGAACCATCCGAACACAAAGCATAAGATCAGGAGAGTATAAACAAGAACAGTGACTAAACTACTGGCTATTGATGTTACAGCATGGTATCCGGAGAGCATATAAATGGCTCCAAGACCCATCCCCGGAAACATCCAGAAGGCTATAATATTAATCAGCGCAAACCCAAGAAATGTACTGAAAAGGGCGTGTGTTAGTCGTTCCGTTACTGTAGGTACCGGTTCGTGGTTTCGCTCATCAATATGTAATCCATTCTCACTCAATGCAGGCCATTTTGTTATTGAACGATTAGTAATTTTCCAAAAGTCATTGATAAATAAAAAAAACACCTACAATTACTTATTCGGCTTTAATAGAGGTGTAAAAAAATGTTTCTCGTTTCCATTTTTATCATATTCTTGTTATTTCTTGATGTCTAAACTTTTATTGAAAAGGAATCCTTATGAAAATTTACCAATCACTTCTTCTTACAGCTTTTTGCATGCTGATCACAATTTTAAATGGACAGGCAGAAAGCTTAAAAACAACGAGCTTAACCGGTAATTCACTTTTGACATTACAGTCTGATACCGTGGATACTGCGACCACAAAAGAATCGGATTTACCTCTTGAAGCCGAACGACTTATTGATATAAGTACGTCAGAAGGTACCTGGATATCGGTGGATGTAAGCCCTGATGGTCAACAAATTGCGTTTGATCTGCTCGGTGATATTTATACTATGCCATTTGAAGGCGGTAAAGCCAAACAGCTTACCGATGGAATGGCATTTGATGCTCATCCGCGATATAGCCCCGATGGTGAAAACCTGTTGTTTACCTCCGATCGAGATGGGTCTGATGAGGTTTGGTACATGAATTTAGAAACCGAAGAACTGCATCAGGTTACGAAGAGTGAGGATAACCGTTATCCTTCTGCCGAATGGACTCCAGACGGGAATTATATTATCGCTGCCAAAGGAGGATTGACCAATAAATTATGGATGTATCATAAAGATGGGGGGAGTGGCGTACAGCTTATTGATGAACCGGAAAATCTACGGACAATTGATCCGGCCGTAAGTCCGGGCGGACGCTTTATCTATTATTCTAAGCGAATGGGAGCATGGAGTTACAATGCACAGCTTCCACAGTATCAGGTGGGCGTTTATGATCGAGAAAACGGGCAAAGGAGTACAATCACCTCTCGGTATGGCTCAGCATTTACCCCTGTAATTTCTCCGGATGGTCAGTGGCTGGTTTACGGATCCCGTTATGAGGATCAAACAGGGTTGGTGATTCGAAATCGCGAAAATGGTGATGAGCGATGGTTGGCCTATCCTGTTCAGCGTGATGATCAGGAGTCACGCGCTACGATGGGTGTTTACCCCGGCATGTCATTTACTCCCGATAGCGAGGAGCTGGTCGCCTATTACGGTGGAAAAATATGGCGTATCCCGATTGATGGAGGAGAAGCGAAACAAATTCCTTTTAGCGTCGATACCGAAATTGAGCTTGGTCCGCGCCTTGATTTTGATTACCCCGTGAGCAATAATAAAGAAGCACTTGCCACGCAGATAAGAGACGCCGAGCCGTCGCCGGATGGAGATCAACTGACGTTTACAGTGATGAATAAGTTGTATGTGATGGACTTTCCCGATGGTACGCCACGTCAGGTTACAGAGATGGAGGTAACGGAGGCACATCCCACATGGTCGCCCGATGGCAGATGGATTGCTTTTGCTACCTGGGATAAAGATGAAGGCGGACATCTTCATAAAGTCAGACCAAATGGAGAAAACCTCCAAAGACTTACTGCGCAGGCGGCTGTTTACGGCAGTCCTGCCTGGTCTTACAATAGCGATCGCATTGTTTTCCTGAAAGGCGCCGCCGAAGATTACCATGACGGAATTGGTCCCGGCGCTTATTTTGGATCGCTGGATGAAATCTCTTGGATTCCGGCCGATGGAGGAGAGGCGACGTTGGTTGCAAAAGCAGACGGCCGTACCAACCCGCATTTTGTTAAAGGTAACGATCGTATTTATTTGAATGATGACAATACGCTGGTTTCCATACGATGGGATGGCACCGATGAGAAAGAACATGCAGAGATGACCGGTATTACTACGGCCGGATTTGGAAATCAAAATGGCATTCCGCACCAAGAACGAATTTTACACCCTGTTTCTGCCAGGGAGAATAATCCTCCAAGTGAAGCATCACTGATTACGATGGCTCCCGAAGGGGATCAGGCGCTGGCGCAAATAAATAATGAAATTTATGTAGCGACGGTGCCGAAGGTTGGGGGTAAAGTTGATATATCGGTTGCTGACCCTGATAATGCGCAGTTTCCTGCCCGTAAATTGACAGAAATTGGAGGACAGTTTCCCCATTGGGATACCGGTGGACGTAAGATTCACTGGTCCATCGGAAATGGTCACTTTGTGTATGATCTGGATGAGGCCAGAGCTTTTGAGGACAGCGTAAAAGCAGTTCAAAAAGCAGAGGAAGAACAAGAAAAAGAGGCTGAAGAGGATGAGGAAAAATCCGAAGAAAAAGAACAAAAAGATGAGGATGAAAAAGAGGATGAGCCCGAAGAATACAGTCCAGAAGAATATGTAATTGAAGTTACCTATGAGCAAGATATTCCCAAAGGCGTTGTGCTTCTGCGGGGAGCTCGCATCATTACAATGGACGGTGATGAGGTTATTGAAAAAGGAGATATCCTGATTGAAGATAATCGCATCAAAGATGTTGGGATGACCGGAACACTTGATGTACCATCCGGAGCAGAAAGGATTGATATAACGGGTAAGACCATTATTCCTGGGTTTGTTGACACACATGCGCATATGTGGCCAACCTGGGGGATCCATAAAAATGAGATATGGAATTATTGGGCGAATTTAGCTTATGGTGTTACGACGACCCGGGATCCGCAGACATCCACCACGGATGTGCTTTCGTATAGCGATATGGTAAAAGCCGGCAAAATGCTTGGACCGCGTGTATATTCTACGGGCCCCGGGCTTGGATACTGGGCGTATAACATCCGCGATCTGGATCATGCAAAAGATGTGATGCGTCAATATAGTGAGTACTACCACACTAAGTATATCAAGATGTACATTGCGGGGAATCGTCAGCAACGCCAGTGGATTTTGATGGCTGCAAAAGATCAGAAAATTCTGCCAACTACTGAAGGTGCTCTGGATTGGAAAATTAATTTGAATCAACTTATTGACGGTTATCCGGGGCATGAACACAATTTCCCTGTTTATCCGATTTATGATGAAGTGGTTGAGGTTGTCGCTGAGTCTAAGATGGCGGTGACTCCCACGCTGTTAGTTACATACGGCGGTCCTTGGGCCGAAGAGTGGTTTTACGCTAATGAGGAGCCCTATAAAGATTCCAAACTATCATTCTTTACTCCTTATGCTGAGCTGGCATCGAAGGCCCGGCGTCGAGGATTCTGGGCTACTAAGGATGAGCATGCCTTTTACAAGCATGCCGAGTTTATGAAAGACCTTGTAAATGCCGGCGGTTGGGGTGGTATTGGGAGTCATGGTCAGTTGGAAGGACTTGGCTATCACTGGGAGCTTTGGGCGGTACATTCCGGAGGTATGAGTAATCATACAGCCCTGCAGGTGGCGACCATACTTGGGGCAAAATCGCTCGGACTTGATCAGGATTTGGGATCCATAGAAAAAGGAAAGCTTGCCGATCTGGTTATTTTGGATAAAAATCCTCTGGACGAAGTCCGCAACACCAATTCGGTCCGCTGGGTAATGAAAAACGGACGCTTGTATAATGGTGAAACTCTTGATGAGATCTATCCGCGTAAACGTAAAGCTCCCGAGCGATGGTGGGGCAATGACAAGCCCGCAGCAGGATTACCGGGCATAAAAGAATAGATTTGGTAAATAGAACAGTTTAATACGGTGAACGAAAGTTATTCAGCTATGGAAACGATTAAAATTCCAACTCCAAGACAGGTTGAACAGGCGCGAGAAAAATTAGGTGATAAGGTCCGCCGAACGCCCGTCTGGCAGTGGAAAAGCGATGTGAAGGATCAGTTGTTGAGTAAAGAAACTAATCTTTTTATGAAGCTGGAGCTCTTACAGCATGCCGGTAGTTTTAAACCGCGCGGCGCGCTGATGAATATGCTGGATTTAACGGAAGAGCAACTTAAAGATGGAGTCACCGCCGTGAGTGCTGGAAATCATGCTATCGCTGTTGCTTATGCAGCGAAGTCGCTTGGTACCACAGCCAAGGTGGTGATGCCTAAAACGGCCAATTCTTTTCGGGTTGAGAAATGTAAATCACACGGCGCAACCGTTGAGCTAGTCGATGATGTGCATGAGGCTTTTCGTCGTGTAAAGGAGATCGAAAAAGAAGAAAATCGAGCGTTTATCCATCCTTTTGAAGGGGAGCAAACCGCACTGGGTACGGCAACAGTGGGACTCGAATTTGCCCAAGATATCCCGGAATTAGATGCCGTGATTGTCCCTATTGGGGGAGGCGGACTATGTGCTGGCATTTCAGCAGCAGTAAAACAGATGATTTCTGATTGTAAGGTGTATGGAGTGGAACCAGTAGGAGCAGATAGTATGAGTAAAAGCCTTGCGGCTGGAGAGCCGGTTGAAATTGATGAGGTGGATACTATTGCCGATAGCCTGGGGGCTCCGCATGCTGCTCCCTACAGCTTTGGATTGTGTAAGCGTTTTGTTGATGAAGTTGTGACTATTACCGATTTGAAGATGGCCCAAACCATGCGCATGATGTTTGAGGAACTAAAGCTGGCTGTAGAACCGGCCGGTGCCTCAGCACTGGCTGCAGCAACAGGACCGCTTTCGGGTGAGATAATGGATAAAAATGTGGGTATTATCGTCTGTGGAACCAACATTGATACTGAGAGCTTTTATAGCATATTGGAGAAAACGAAATAGCGGGATTGGTACTGAAAGAAAGCTACAAAATACGGAATAATTTCTATTAGAATTATGATTGATCTGCGAAGCGATACTGTAACCAAGCCTACTCCCCAAATTCGGAAAGCAATGATCGAGGCCGAGGTAGGGGATGATGTATTTGGAGAAGATCCTACCGTGAATGCTTTTGAGGAGAAGGTTGCTGACATGTTTGGCTTTGAGGCGGCACTATTCACTCCCAGCGGTACCATGGCCAATCAATTGGCTGTTAATGTATTAACAGAGCAAGGCGATGAAGTACTTATCGAAGAAACCGGTCATATTTTTAACTATGAATCTACGGCGGCCTCCCATCTTTCATCGGTATTGTTACGACCGTTGCAGGGATCAAAAGGTAAGCTTTCAGCAGACTTGCTAAAAGATACTATTCGCGGGCAACAGGAATGGGAGCCGAAGACTAAGGTTATTGCGTTAGAAAACTCAACTAACAAAGGTGGGGGATGCTGTTATGCCGAGCAGGAACTTGCGGCAATAAACTTTTTTGCCAACGAAAATGATTTAAATGTACATCTTGATGGAGCACGTATCTGGAACGCGATGACGGCAACACAAACAGAGCCCACCTTTTTTAGCCGAATTGCTGATACAATGTCTGTCTGTTTCAGCAAAGGTCTCGGGGCGCCTGTGGGGTCAATGATTCTATCTTCCCAGCAACATATCATCAAGGCAAGACGAATGCGTAAAATGTGGGGCGGAGGAATGCGACAGATTGGGATTTTGGCAGCCGCCGCAGATCATGCTGTAGAATATCATCTGCCAAAGCTAAAAGAGGATCATCGCAGGGCTCGAGAACTGGCAAAAGTTATTAAAGGATGTTCAAAGCTTTCGATCGATCTGGATTCAGTTGAAACCAATATTTTAATCTTCGATGTTAAAGATATGACTGCCGGAAAAGCCGTACAACAGCTAGCAGAAGAGGGGGTAAAGGTGGTTCCATTTGGCCCAAATACGCTTCGTGCTACATTTCATTTCCAGATTGATGACGATAGCTTAACAACTGTAAAAAAGACGTTTAAAAAGCTGTTTGACGGATAGGATTACTGACGCTTTTCGTCACTTTGATAGGATTGGAATAGCGGATTATCACGACCCACAATCTGGAGGGTATTGAAATCACGTACCCCCAGATGTAGTCGTATATAGGGGCTAACGGCTCTCAAAAAGTGCCAATACCAGTTCTCTTCCATCTCTTTTCGATAGGCTTCAACTGCTCGATCCAGTTCATCCTGTGCTTCAAAAGGAGCGTGATAATACTGTGTGGGATTGGGAACATTGTAGGTTCCCATATCGGTAAGCGCACCGCCCGAGACCGACCGGTTATACTGCTGGTCAAGACGTATAGGGGCTTGGCCCTCCTCATCCTGTTCAATAGAAATACGGGTGGTATCCGTTTCCTGGGCTATGCCGTTCAATGGAGATCCCAATAATAATGCAGCTATAAAACCCACAATTAGAAACTGATAACAATCCATTTCTTTGGTCAAGTTATTTTACTGAAGTAACTATAACAAAAAACCCATCATTTTATTTTCCTTATGGGGATGTTTTTTTGATTGCCGATATCAATACCTCAGCCAAGGTTGTTAATCCGTCTTTATCGATCACCAGTGGTGGTACCAATCGCATGACGTTACCCTGCGTACAGTTTGACAATACGCCCTGATGCATCATCTCTTCCACAACCGGACGTCCTTCAAAGGAAAGCTCTACCCCAAGCATTAAGCCTCGCCCCCGAATATCAACAACTGCTGAAATATCAGTGCTCAAGGCTTTAATTTTTTGTTTGAGGAAGTTACCCTTGTCAGCTGCTTGCTGCGAGAAATTGTCATCAATGATGGTGTTTAATGCGGCCAATGAAGCGGCACAAGCCAAAGGATTACCGCCATAGGTGCTGCCGTGATCGCCATAACCCATAGTCTCTGCAACGGTATTAGAGCAGACCATTGCGCCAATGGGAAAACCTCCGCCCATTGCTTTAGCCATCCCAATGATATCAGGTTGTACTCCGTAATGCTCAAAGCCGAACATTTTGCCGGTACGAGCAATACCCGTTTGGACCTCATCTACAATTAAAAGGGCATTATAATTATTACAAAGCTTTTGGATGGTATCCATAAATTCTTGGGAAGCCATGTGCAGTCCGCCCGATCCCTGTATGGTTTCAATGACAATACCAAGGGTATCTTCATCAAAATGAGTTTGAAGGGCCTCAATATCATTCATGGGGACCTGTTGAAATCCGCTTAAAAGCGGATCGTAGCCCTTCGAGTACTTATCCATGCCCATTGATATGGTTCCCATCGTACGCCCGTGAAACGCATTGCTAACGGTTAGTATCGGACCTTTTTTCTGGTAATCTTCCCCGTATTTACGGGCTGTTTTGAGGCAGGCTTCCATGGCTTCACCACCGCTGTTACAAATAAAACCTTTATCCAATCCCGAAATTTTGGACAAGAACTGGAGTAGTTTAGCCTGTGGCTTGCTGTAGTAGAAGTTGGAGATATGCATAAGTTCTCCAACTTGGTTGCGTACTGCTTCTACAACGTTGGGATGGCAATGCCCCAAACTATTGACCGCAATACCGGCCAGAGCATCGAGGTATTTATTGCCTTTTTCGTCCCAAACATAGGCACCCTTGCCTTTAGTTAGGGTAATGGGATAGCGATTGTAAACAGGCAGGTGATACTGTTCAGTTAGTTGCTGAAAATTCATAAAATAGAAAGTTACACTTCGAGGATTTAACCTTTTGAAAAAGTAATTACATGTAATAAATACTATAAATTTGTTGAACTATAGTAACAAAAAATTAATGGAAGTTTGAAACAAAATCGGGCAGGAAGGGAGGATGGTTTAATCTTTAAAGCCCCTCGGATTATGGAAAAATTATTCGGGAAATAGTTCTCTGATTTAGGTTGAATGTTGCTCCGAAGAATGCATTAAAATTAGAGGATTATAGATGTTGTTCAGAAGAGAAAAGGTAACGTTGAAAGTCATATTCTATAGGGTGTTTTTTTATGATAAAACACAGAATTTTTCTGGTCCATTGATAGGATTCAAATAGGGGGGGTAATAATTTTCTTGATAATTATTTGAAGAAAGTAAGTTTAGATACAAAAGTATGTTAGGAAAATTTCGGTGGCTGGGAGAAGGGGAGCACCGTCATTTTTGGGTTATAAGAGCAAAAGACTGTGTCAAAAAGCTGAACACACCAAGATATGGCAATTTGACATAGAAAGAGGGTACAAGTGGCTTAAGTAGTTGCTCTCTGATATTATTCTGTTGGCTGCCAAGAACTTAGAGTAGTTGCTATAATTATATTTATTCTTTCAGGCATTACACGGTGTGAACTTATGCAATGAAATTGTCAAGGATAGTAATATGCCATATTTAATATGAGGTAATTACCTTACCAGGTACTGAATTATAAAATTTATCTACAAAATACTTTAAGTGATGTTTATGCAAGTTTGGTGCGCCACTTAAATTATTTAGGTATCACTTTTAAGTGATCCAATGGTAAGAATTAACTGAATCAATGGATTGTTACATAAATTATTAATTATCAATAGGTTATAGAAAATAAATGTTTGCCTAAATAAGGGATTCTATCTAATGAATACTCGCCTTAATTATTTAGGTAGAGGGTTAAAAATAGCAATAAGACAATTTATCATACGGTTATAAATTATATATAAATACATGGTGCGCATATATTTAAAACTATTATATAATATAAATTTTCAATAAATATCTGTTTTTTATTGCTTTTATAGTACAGTTATTAACTAAAGATGGGTTTTCTACTCAAATTTCATTTGTTGCTTGAAGATTTTTGTATTGGATTTCAGATAGATGTTGAGGAGCAAAGTTATTTTACGAGTAGATAAATAACGTTGGTGATATTTATAAAGTCCTGCAGATTGATTGGGAGGTAAATAAAAAATAAGGGTTAAGCAGTCTAAGGTTTTATGACTGTTTAACCCTAAATTTAACGGTAATATTGGAGAGGAAAATCAGACTATTTTACGAGCGATAATCCAATGCGGCCACGCTCCAAATCGAGAGATACAATTTTGAGTTTTAGAATGTCTCCGACCGACACAATATTGTGTGGATCCTTGACCTTTCGATCGGCCATTTCAGAGATGTGAAGAAGCCCATCCTGCTTCACTCCGATATCTACAAAAGCACCGAAGTCTACGACGTTACGAACAGTTCCTTCGAGCACCTGTCCTTCATTCAAATCTTCCATCTTCATAATATCATTTCGGAGCACCGGCTTGGGTAGAGATTCACGCGGATCGCGTCCCGGTTTCTGTAGATTTTCTATGATTAATTCGAGTGTTGGAATTCCCACACCTATCTGTTCGGCAACGTGCTCCTTGTCAATATTTTTAAGTTTTTCTGCAATTGTTTCCGTTTGCTCATGTAACTTTTCCAATTTAATGTTGAAAAGGTTGCAGAGTTTTTCTGTTGCCTCATAACTTTCTGGGTGGATAGCAGTATTGTCAAGCGGATTCTCAGATTCGGGAATACGCATGAATCCGGCCGCTTGTTGGAAGCGAAACTCCCCGACTCCCTTAATATCCTTGATTTGCTCGCGATTTGAGAACGTTCCTTCTGTTTCGCGATGTTCTACTATGCGTTTAGCGACTCGGCTGCTTAAACCGGAAATATGGGATAATAGTGGGGCACTGGCGGTATTTAGGTTCACACCCACCTGATTTACACAGCTTTCTACAACATCATCGAGCGATTGTGCCAGCTGGTTTTGATTTACATCGTGCTGATATAATCCCACCCCTATCGATTTCGGATCGATTTTTACGAGTTCGGCCAGTGGATCCTGAACACGTCGTGCAATAGAAATGTTGCCGCGCTGAGGAGCATCTAAATTTGGAAATTCCTCGGCTGCTACCTTCGATGCGGAGTAAACCGAAGCACCGGCTTCATTGACAATCATATAATTGAGCTCTTCATCGGGATGATTCTCTTTCCGTTTCTGAATGAAGTTGGCAACAATCTGTTCGGTTTCTCTGCTGGCAGTTCCGTTGCCGATCGCAATAAGGTTCACTCCGTATTTATCAATAAGCTTGTCAAAAACTTCTTCAGCTTCAGCCACCTTCTTTTGCGGAGGCGTGGGATAGGTGGTAGTACCTTCGAGGTATTTCCCTGTTTCGTCTACGACAGCTACCTTGCAACCGCTTCGGTAGGCCGGGTCAATGCCCATGACCACCTTATGATCGAGCGGCGGCTGCATCAGCAAATTGGAAAGGTTGGTAGCAAAAGTCTCTATCGCATGCTGATCAGCTTTTTCTGTTAGCTGATTGCGCAGCTCTCGTTCAAGCGACGGAAACAAAAGTCTTTTATAGGCATCCTCTACCGCATCTTGTATATGAGGGACGAAAATGCTCATATCGTTTTCAATAACCACATCATCGATGTTTTCGAGGGTTATCTCATCCCACAGCTCTACATTCACAAAGAGTATATTTTCTCGCTCTCCACGATTAATGGCTAAAATCTGATAGGGTTTCAGATTCTTGGCCTTTTGAGAAAATTCGTAATAGTCCTCAAAGTTGGTGCGTTCTTCTACTGCCGGATTTTTTTCAGTCTTTATTACGGCATGCTCTTGGAAGATATCCCGTAATTTTTCTCGTACCTCTGCTGACTCATTAATCCATTCGGCGACAATATCGAGGGCACCCTCCATGGCATCTTCAGCGGTTTCTACTTCCTGCTCTTCATCGACAAATTTCGAAGCATGCTCCATGGGATCACCCTGTTCAATCTCTTGGGCCCAGATAAGCTCGGCCAGTGGCTCGAGTCCTTTTTCTTTGGCCATATCGCCTTTGGTGCGACGTTTCGGCTTATAGGGCAGGTAGAGATCCTCAAGCGTATTTAGGTCGGTACACGAGTTGATCTTTTCTTCGAGCTCATCGGTTAGTTTATCCTGCTCATCGATGGTTTTCAGGATCGTCTTCTTACGATCCTCCAGTGTGCGGTGAAACTCCAGCTTGTCTCGAACACTTCGGATATCTTCTTCATCGAGTCCCCCGGTAGCTTCCTGGCGGTAACGGGCCAGAAAGGGAACGGTAGCTCCGTCATCTAAAAAATCAGCAACACTTTTAACCTGTTTCGATTTGAGGTTTAATTCCTGTGCTATACTGCTAACAATCTGTGAATCAGTCATGTAATGAAATAAAAAATCTTAGTGGTAATTATGAATCTTTCGGATTCTGAATCCTGAATTTAGAGTCCTATATTTGACCTGCTGAAAATAACCACACTAAGACTTTAAATACACATGAATTTTGATCTGAATACTGCTCATAAGGCGGCTATCGAAATTGCAAAAAAAGGCGGTGATCGCACGCTCAACTATTTTAATAAATCATTCGATGTGGAGCGAAAGGCGGATGACTCTCCGGTAACAGTGGCTGATCGGGAGGCGGAAACGGTTATGCGGGAAGAGATTATAAGTCGTTTTCCTGAGCATGGCATTGTTGGAGAGGAGTACAACGATCATAATCCTGAGAGCAGTGTACAGTGGATTTTGGATCCCATCGATGGCACGAAATCGTTTATTCACGGTGTGCCGTTGTATACCACGCTCATTGGAGTAGTCGTCGATAAAGAGCCGGTAATCGGTATTATTTATGCCCCGGTATTGGATGAATTTTGTGATGCAGCCAGAGGAAAGGGGGCACGCCTTAATGGAGAACCGTGCAGCGTGCGTTCATGCAATAATCTGTCTGATGCCAGTTTCGTGAGTACAGATGTATATACGTCGTCTGGGTTTGGTTATAGAGATGCTTTTGAAGCCCTCATCAAAAAAACGCGCATCCACCGTACTTGGGGCGATGCATATGGTCACATGCTCGTAGCTACGGGACGTGCAGATCTGATGTTTGATCCGGTATTAAACATTTGGGATGCGGCACCATTATTAACCGTACTTCAAGAATCGGGTGGTATATTCTGTGATACCGATGGTAATGAGACTATTGAGTCAGGAAATGGGTTTTCCTGCAGTCGAGAGTTATTGCCAAAAGTCTTAGAAGTTTTTGAAAGTAATCAATAAAAAAAGGTCGCGATATAAAACATCGCGACCCAAGTAAATAGTTAGTGATTAAGAATTACATCTCAAGAACTACGCGGAACCGAGCCTCATTATTGATCATCCTGTCGTAGGCTTCGTTTGCCTCCTCAAGTGGATAGGTTTCAATAGTAGGCGTGATATCGGTTAAGGCACTAAAATCAAGGGTATCTTCTGAATCCTTAGCTGTACCACTGGGCCATCCGCGAACAGATTTGCGTCCCATGATTAATTGAAACGGACTTACTTCGACGGGTTCACCGGTAGCGGCTACAATCATGAGGGTGCCGTCGGTACCGAGTCCGTCAATGACAGATGTAATAGCGTCACTGTTAGGGGCTGTTGCCAAAATAACTTTGGCTCCACCGAGCTTCTGTAGTTCTTCGGCCGCATCAGTGGCATTGGTATCAACAAAATGATCGGCACCTAATCCGTAAGCTAATTCACGTTTTTCAGTACCACGAGACAGGGCTACAACTTCACAACCGAATTTATGGGCATACTGTACGGCAAGGTGACCAAGTCCGCCAATGCCTTGAACGGCTACCAGATCGCCCGGATTCAGATCACTATTGCGAAGAGCATTAAAAGTAGTAATACCGGCGCACAGTAGGGGGGCCGCTTCAGCAGAATTGAGTGATTCGGGTACATCGGCAAGGGCATTTTGCGGGGCCGTCATATACTCGGCGTAGCCGCCGTCAAAACTTAGACCCGTAACTTGTGCATTTTCACAGTTTATGAAATCACCTTTGCGGCATGCTTCGCACTCATGACAATGTCCACCGTGCCAGCCCACACCAACGCGTTGCCCTTCATCCCATTCGGAAACGTTGCTACCAACCGATTCTATAGTGCCAATTACCTCGTGTCCCGGAACACGTGGATATTCAATACCCGGCATTGTTCCATCTTTTACAAAGGCATCACTGTGGCAAATTCCACAGGCTTGAACGTTAATTAATACTTCATCAGCAGAAGGAGTGGGAATATCTTTTTCGACGAGTTCAAAATCGGAACCCGGTTCTGAAACTTGCATTGCTTTCATTGAGCTCATAATAAAATATTTTAGTGTTAAACTTTTTGCACATCTGTTAAACAGAAATGAATGACTAATCATTTGCAGCTGAGGGAACAAATTAAAAAAGCTTTACTTAGATTTATCGGAAAGTGTAAGACTCCTTATATTATTGCGTTACATTATTGTGTGACAGAAAATTAGAAGTGACTCTTAAATACTTAATTTGATATTGCTCATGCTTAAAAGTCGTATTAATTCCCTTCCCCGTGCTCTTTTTTTTGCTGTTCTGGTGACTTTGATGGCCTTGGTGTCTGATAATTTAAAGGCCCAGTCGTTTGATCATGAGCCTTATCCAAAGCTGGACTTTAACTTCATCAACTTAGAGCTGAGCTTGGGCATCCAGCCTCAAAACTTGCGTATCGACGGAGAAGCAAGATATCAGGTTGAGGCTAATATTAGCGGAGCCGATACGCTAACCCTTTATGCTTCTCACTTGGATGTGAGTAATGTTTCGGTAGATGGGGAAACGGCAGACTATTCGCTCCAAAATGATTCCCTGTTTGTTCTTGTGGATGATTCTACAGAAGCGGGTTCGCAGTACGAAGTAACTATTCGGTATTCGGGACGTCCTCAGTTTGGGGTACTTCAAAACCGTAATGAGACGATATGGAGTTCTCAGTTGCCGCGGGCGCAACGCCATTGGGTTCCCATTGTGGATCATCCACAGGTAACAATGAAAACAACATTTAATATATCTGTACCATCAGGAGTACAGGTTTGGGCTACTGGAGCAAAAATAGGGGAGGAGGTGCTTTCGGTTGATGCGATGCGCTATAGGTTTGCATCACAGAAAGAGGTACCTGCTTCCAGTTTGGCATTTGCAATCGGAGGTTTTAAAAATGAATCAATAGGCTACGGCGAAAAGAAAATAAATGTAGCTGTTGAGAATTCATTGGGCAGTGAAGTTGATCAGCAAGCAATACTTGAGGCCGTCCAAAATTATTTAGGAACCGTAGAGAAAAAACTGGGGCGTCAATATCCTTTTGAGCAGCTACAGGTTGTGGTGTTAGAAGATCACAATGGAGAAACAAAATCGTGGGGTGCATCTACTATATTTATATATAAGAATCGTGGAGACATAGATACACAATTGATGCGCGGTATAATTGGCCAGTGGTTTGGAGTACAGCAACGGGAGCGACAGTGGAGCCTGGCCGATGCCATAACGCTGAGTCAAACACTGTTGATTAAGGAATTGATGTCAGAAAACGGCACGTTGAGTAGGAAAGATCAGCCGAAGGGGTTTACTCAGTCCTTATACTCTGTGTTCGGACCGGAGCGCTGGAATAGATGGCAAAAAGGTATTGAAAAATGGCAAAATGAATCTGTAAGAGGATTCATGCGGGATTCAATAAGTAAGATGTTGGATCTTGATGACGTGATCAGCTGGAATGAGTATGCAGACTTTTGGTACGACAATATTGGTCAGCCGTTGTTTGATAGCCCGCAATTTTCTTTCAATAAGGAGGGATCATCAACTCAAAAGGATTCTGTAGCTTATGAAGTTCATTACGATTTAAATGAAGCTGAGGGGACTCTTAAGCTGCGATTTACGGCTACCCATGGTCACTTTGGAGAACTTACAACGATAGAAGCCTATGAAGTGTATCCGGGAAAGGTGGATACCTTAGAGGTAACGTTTACCGGCAAGGAGGACTCTATTGTACTACAGGTACAACCGACGATTAACACGCTGCAATTATCTTCTAAAGGCTATCCGACTCTAACACTCGACAGTTTCAAGCCGTCTTCATTTTTGATTAATGAGCTTCGAAAGGGAGAATCGGTAGAGGAGCGTGCGAACGCTGCCCGTAAACTTGGATATCACAGCGATAATCCCGATCTGCAATTGGCTATTCAGGATTTTATGAACCAGGAACTAGAGCCCGAAGTTGAGGCGGGACTATTGCTTTCCATGGCGGATATTACGAATGGGGCCTCCGGTACGGAACAGGTATTTTTAGATGCCTTGAAAAGTGACCATCAAGTTATTCGTGAGGCGGGTCTAATGGCTCTGCAGAACTATTCCCAGAATGATACTGTGGTTAATACAGTAAAGGCGGTAGCCCAACGAGCTGAGGAGCTCCCCATGTTTAAAAAGGCTATGGAAGTGTTAACAGTGGTGATGGCCGAGGAGTCATTTGGCGGATTTGTAGAGAAAGTTGCCCAGACAGATACGGTGGGAAAACGATCTATCTTTGCTATCAGACAACTCGCTAATGTGGGACAAGTTGAAAATGCTATTGAACAGGCTAATCTTTTTACGGAACGCCCATTTTCGTATGATATTCGGGAAGCTGCATTACAGATTTTAATTCAGCATGATCATGCAGCTTCTAACTGGTTGGCGCGGGCCGAAGAGTTATTTGAAGATGCAGATCCGCGTATTCGATTTTTGGTCGTGAAAGGGATGAAACAGAACATGAATGATGAGATCCGGGAGTATTTAATAGACTACAGACCGGATGAATACGATGCGCGGGTGCACCAGAAAATAAATGAAATGCTTTGATTAAATGGGAGAACCCTCAGGGTTTTACCAATAGAATAGATAGTTAAGCATTTTAAATGCAGAATTATATTTGTTGAAGAAACCCTGAAGATGAAAGAAAAAATCTTATCCCTGGCGAATCCATTTCATAAGTTCTTTCCAGTTGGTATTCTTGCCATAGCTGAGTATCCCTACGCTGTAGACCTTGGCACTTAGCCACATTGTCCCGATAAAGGTACCTATCATCAGTAAAATTGAGAGAGAGATCTGCCAAAATGGAACATCGGTAATGGCAATACGGGTAATCATAACGATGGGCGTACAGAAGGGGATTAAGGAGCCGATGACTGAGAGCGTGCCGTCGGGATTATTCATTGTTTGGAACATGATAAAATAGGCTACAAAAATCGGAACCATAACAGGAAACATATATTGCTGGGTGTCGGCTTCAGAGTCTACGGCCGAGCCAATAGCTGCAAAAATGGAAGCATAGATCAGGTATCCGAGGATAAAAAAGATAGCGAAGTAGATAATCAACGAAGTCTCAATAGCGGGGATCGAGAATATTTCAGGGTCGATGCCTTGAGAAGCTTGGGCCGTTTGGGATGCTTGAGGCATATTTGACATCTGCTCGCTGAGAAATAATCCGGCCAAAGGGCCCGCGGCCGCGGCAAGTCCCAACAGAGAAGCAACCCAGAAGGTCATCTGGGTAAGAGCCAATGCTCCTATACCTGCCAATTTCCCAAATAGTAGCTCGATAGGTTTTACGGAAGAAGCAATGACTTCAATAATGCGATTGGTTTTTTCTTCGATGACGCTTCGGGTAATGAGGCCGCCGTATCCCGAAATAGCACCAAAAATAATGGCTCCCATAATAATACCCACGATAGTCAAAAAGCCTGTGTCGTCTTCGGTTTCTTTACCCGTTTCAGTGAGTTTTGTCGTCGTCAGAGAAATGTCACTTTCATAAATTTTTTGTACATCTTCTGATACATTGGCTCGTGCAAGCCGTTCGTTGCGGATCACTTCCCGTAAATCAGTACGCAGCGTATTTTGCAGCTTAAGTCCTCCGCTGCCGCTGGATATAAATTCCGGATCTCTTTCTCCACCAATATGGGATTCATCCAAAACAATAAATCCATCGATTTCTTCTTGCTGCACGAGCGTTCTCAAGGAGTCTTGAGTGAGGTCAGATAAATTCTGATAACGATCGGGCGCCATCTCTTCCAGCCGAGGATATAATACTTCGGTTTGATCAGCAATGCCGATTGTTTGTTGCGTATCGGAGTCCCAGACCGATATTCCTATGACGATACCAACAAATGCAACCATCCCCAGTGGAATTAAGATAGTTGCAAGGATAAAAGCTTTGGAGCGTATGCGGGTCATATATTCCCGCTTGAGTACGAGTAAAATTTGACGCAAACTCATGTATTTAACTCAATTCTTTTGGATTAATATTGTCTTCGCCAACGGTGGAGATAAAAATTTCAGTAAGAGAGGGCTCAACGCGCTCAAACTTATAAATTTGAGCATGATTCATTGCTTTTTTGAGGATATCCTGCATGGATTGTCCGTTGAGTACGCGAATTTCAGCATAATTAGCCGATCGGTTGTTTATACGTACTTCTTGTAACTCATCAAGAAAAGCATCGTCACCTTCAAACTCTATATTGATGGTGTTTTTGCCATAGCGCTGTTTTATCTCACGCAGATTCCCGTTTAATACAGCTTTGCCATTATTAAACAGGCAGATATCATCACACATCTGTTCGACCTGTTCCATCCGGTGGGTTGAAAACAGAATAGTACTGCCATTGTCGCGTAGTTCGATGACGATCTCTTTAAGCATTTCGCTGTTGATAGGATCGAGACCGCTGAAGGGTTCATCAAAGATGTAGATGTCGGGATTATGTGCAATCGTAGCGATGAACTGAATTTTTTGGGACATCCCCTTTGAAAGTTCACCGATCTTTTTATCGAACCAAGCAGAGGCCTCAAAGCGATCGAGCCAGTATCGTATTTTCTTTTTGGCTTCTTCGTGTGATAATCCCTTGAGTTGGGCCAGGTAAATAAGTTGTTCGCCGACTTTCATTTTTTTGTACAGTCCGCGCTCTTCGGGCATGTAGCCGATCATGCTTTGCGTCTTTGGACTTACGGGATAACCGTTAATCGTTACCGTACCACTGTCAGCAATAAGAATATGGTTGATAATACGGATTGCTGTTGTTTTGCCGGCGCCATTAGGACCAAGTAACCCAAAAATGCGCCCCTTGGGAATTTCAAAGCTCACATTGTCAACGGCTCGCGTATCGCCAAACGATTTTGAAATATTGTTTACTTCAATTACAGCCATATGTGTTATTGATGATTATTTTTCACTGAAAGTAGGACAAAGTTATCGATAAAGAAAGATTTTGATTGAAGCATAAAGTTTTGATTATTTCAACATAATTTAATTACAGTAAGATATTGCTCTATAAAGAGTATTATAGCTTAGTTCGAAGAGGATTTCACAAATGAAAGTATTCCATTTAAGTGCGGAATGTTATCCCGTTGCAAAAGTTGGGGGATTAGCCGATGTAGTTGGGGCACTGCCAAAGTATCTCAACAAAGAGTTGACAAAAGCATCCGTCGTGATGCCCAAATATGCTAATGAATGGATAGAGAATCACACTTTTGAGACAGTGTTGCAGGGCAGTGCACCGCTGGGAGATTGGGAGTTTGAATTTTCCATCGAGCGAGAGACAGAAAATACGCTTGGATTTCCGTTGTACGTAGTAGACATTCCCGGACGGTTCGATCGTCCCGGCATTTATACCGATGCCGATACAGGCAACAGCTATTGGGATGATTTTGAACGTTTTGCCAGTTTTCAAATTGCGGTATTAGACTGGTTTAACGGGATGGAAGAAAAGCCTGATCTGTTGCATTGCCACGACCACCATACCGGACTTGTACCCTTTATGCTCACTGAGTGTTATAGATATGATGATCTAAAACATATTCCCACAGCACTTACAGTGCACAATGCGGAGTATCACGGAGCGTATGATCGGGGAAAAGCCCATCTCTTACCTGATTTTGATGATCGGAATTTTGGCCTGCTCGACTGGGATGGCAAACTAAACTGTCTTGCAGCAGGACTTAAAACCTGTTGGCAGATTACTACTGTTTCTGAGTCCTATATGAAAGAGCTGTCGTACAACAGCAACGGTTTGGAGTGGCTGTTTCAAAATGAGCAGCAGAAATCACGGGGTATTATCAATGGTATTGATACCAATGTCTGGGATCCGGGTAGTGATCCTATGATTGCCCATTCATACAATAAACGCAAGACGGCCGATGGGAAACGGAAAAATAAAAAAGTGCTTTGTGAGAAGTTTGGACTGGATTCTCAGCATCCGACTATATCATTTATTGGTCGTTTGGTTCATGAGAAGGGAGCGGATCTGTTACCCGATCTATTTCGCTCATTTTTGGAATCAGAACAATCTGTCAATTTTATCGTTTTAGGTACGGGGAATCGTGAGCTGCATCACCAGTTTGAGTCGATGAGTAATCGTTTTATCGGTTACTTTGATGCAACGTTGGATTATAACGAACCGCTGGCGCACCAGATTTATGCCGGCAGCGACTTTATGATTATGCCTTCACGCGTGGAGCCCTGCGGTCTCAATCAAATGTACTGTATGCGCTATGGAACTGTACCTGTTGTTCGGAATGTTGGTGGTTTGAAAGATACTGTCGTTGATATTAGCAGAGATGGCGGTTACGGAATCACCTTTAACGATTTTACCTTTCATGCGGCGGAAGATGCCGTGCAACGAGCGATCGATCTGTTTAAAAGTGGACGAAAGATGGCCGGAATTCGAAAAAGAATTATGAACCTGGATTTTTCTTGGAATGCCTCGGCCAAAGAATATATTAAAATGTATACCGAGCTGATTGAACAATAATCAACTTATAGACAAAGAATATTTATGCGTAGAAAAGTAATTGCGGTTATTTTAGGTGGTGGACAGGGAACTCGATTATTTCCATTAACCAAGATGCGGTCGAAACCGGCGGTACCGGTGGCTGGTAAGTACCGACTGGTGGATATTCCCATTTCGAACTGTATTAATTCGGGTGTCCGTCGTATATATGTGCTCACGCAATTTAATTCTGCCTCCCTAAATCGACATATCAAAAACTCTTATAATTTTGATGTATTCAGCAGAGGCTTTGTAGATATTTTGGCCGCTGAGCAGACTCCTGAAAGTAAAAACTGGTATCAGGGTACGGCCGATGCAGTTCGGCAATCCATTCATCACATGGAGAATCATAGCCATGAACATGTGCTAATTTTATCCGGTGATCAGCTTTACCAGATGGATTATCGCAAGATGATGAAAAAACACGAAAACAATGATGCCGATATTACCATTGGTACTATTCCAGTAGTTGCTGAAGACGCCACCGGATTTGGTATCATGAAAACAAATAAAGAAGGCTTTATTGAAAGCTTTGTTGAAAAACCGGATTATGATGACCTTGACCAGTGGAAATCTGAAACCCCGGAGAAATTTAAAAAGGACGGTCGCGTATATTTAGCTTCGATGGGTATTTACATCTTTAAAAAAGATATCCTCAATGATTTGTTTGCTGAGTATGAAGATGCAACTGATTTCGGTAAAGAAATTATTCCGGAGGCGATTAAAGAGGATTACCATGTGCAAAGTTATGAGTTTGACGGTTATTGGACCGATATCGGTACGATAAAATCATTCTTTGAAGCAAATCTTGCACTCACCGACGATCTGCCTCAATTTAACCTATATGACAATGAGGATTTCATTTACACACATGCTCGAATGCTTCCCGCCTCAAAATTGTCTGGCACTACTTTTGATCATTCGGTATTAGCTGAGGGGTGCCTGGTCGAGGCCAGCCGTATTGAACGATCGGTTATCGGTATCCGATCTCGAATAGGAAAGGGCACTACCATCGAACATTCTATTATAATGGGTAACGATTTCTTTCAGTCGCAAGAAGAGATCGAGCAAAGTACGGATGATAATCCGCCCATGGGGATTGGTCAGCGCTGTTTTATCAGCAACGCCATTATTGATAAGAATGTTAAAATTGGTGATGACGTGCGTATTGCCGGCGGAGATCATCTGGAAGACGGGGAATATGACCACTACCATGTAGTAGATGGTATTGTCATTATCCCGAAAGGGGAGATAATTGAAGACGGGACGAAGATTTAGTAGTGAATGAAGGGATAGAATTAACTCCAGCTCGGTTCTTTTTGTAGTTCTTCCCGGTTATCAGTAAAGATACTAATCCATCCGATGGCTGACTATTGACATCTGATAGATAAGTATAAATCTTATTCTCCGTTCTGAATTTCTTTAAGCTTATTCATTGCCCGATCATTAAGATTGTCGAATAGCTCCTTGTCGATATCACCGACCGTATACTTCAGGTGTAGCCAAACAACATAGGTTGCCATTACATCCTCATAGCAGTAGTGCTCGATTTCGGCCAGCTTATCTTCGCGGAACATCTTGAGTACTTCATTGCCTTCACCGGTCTGTTTAAAGGGGATATCAATAAGATAGCCGAGATGCTTAAGCTTGGGCCACGAGCTGGCTCCGTAATTGCTGAACTCGTCGAGCAGATCGATATTGTCATTGCTGTAACGATACTTAATATCGTAGTGATTCAACCGTTTAGGCATCTGTAGCCCGTGTTTAAGGGCACGGTAGGTGAGCAAAGGGAGATCAAAACCGCGTCCGTTGTGGTGCACCAACCCGAAGTCTTTATAGGTACTGAGGGCATCAAAAAGCTTTTCAAGCCCCTCTTTTTCATCGGTACCATGCCAGCCCACTTTCTGTTTCGGCATTCCGTTATTTTCAATCCACAAGCCCACCCAAGAGATCATCTTGTGGTACATCGGGGGGAGAAATCCGGATGAGTTCCGTGCTAATTCCTCACTGGCCTGTATTAGTAGTTCGTCATCATTTGTCTCAGGATTTTCAATAACCTGACGCACAAATTCAAAATCGGGGATGGTTTCAACATCAAAAACAAAAAACATAATTACTCCGTCATTTCTCCAACTAAATTCCTGTTAAACTGCTGGGCTACTGTTGTATTATCGTCATGCTTGGCAAGAAGATACATTATTTTTGTGAGGGTTGCTTCGGTCGTCATATCCTTTGCGCTAAGTGCTCCCAGCTCGAGTGCTTTGCGTCCACTTTCGTAATTATCGAGCTCCACTGCATCATAGGCAGCCTGTGAAGTGATTATCAAAAGAATATCGTTCTGAAGACACTTCCGGAAGAAGGGCAGCAAACTTTGATCATCGTGAATTGGGAAGTTCCCGCTCCCGAATGCTTCAATGATGAGTGCCCGGTTATCACTAAAATTAATTTGGTTCAGAAAATCGGGATTTAAATTGGGATAGATCTTGAGGAGAAAAACCTGATCAGAAAAACCAGTTGCTACCTCTAACGATTCTGAAGGTGTGTGCACGTGATCGCGGATATCAATATTGAGGCCGATTTCTGCCAAGGGTGGGTAATTAGGAGAAGCAAAAGCATCAAAATCGCCAATACTCATTTTAGTCGCCCGATTACCGCGGTAGACAAAATCATTAAAACAGATGGCCACTTCGGGAAGTGACATTGTTGCCATTTCGATAGCGTTCACAAGATTACGTCGAGCGTCGCTGCGGATGTTGCTCATGGGCACCTGGCTGCCGGTCAGGATAATGGGATTATCTAATCCCTGAAGTGCAAATGAGAGTGCCGATGCTGTATAAGCCATCGTATCGGTGCCGTGTAGAATTACAAACCCATCGTAATCCTGATAGTTGTTGCGGATGAATTCTGCTATAGCTGCCCAGTGTTTCTTGTTGATGTCAGAACTGTCTTCAAAAAAGAGACGCTCCATTTTTATGTCAGCAATTTTCGAAAGTTCCGGGATGGCCTGGTACATCAGCTCAGTCCATTTTTGGGGATTTAGCGTCGGCTTCTGATCTTCGCTGGCATCCATGGCAATAGTACCGCCCGTTTGTATAAGTAGAATGCTTTTCATGAAAATTTTTTGGTTTGATTAAATCTGCACGAATGTTACCAAATTTCACGCAAAGTATTGAGTTCAAATCTTTTTTTGCCTTACTTGTCTAAAGACAATTCAACGCACCGGAGTAAGCAATGGTCGAAAGAAACAAGATCCATTTCAGCATTTCTAAAAAATGTCGCTGCCATAGTATAATGACAGAGTGCTCTGGTAATTTTCCACATCCCTAAAAACGGAGGTAGCCTATGAATGTTTACAAGCCATCAAAAATTAGAAACGTTGTACTGTTGGGACATGCCGGGTCGGGCAAGACTACACTTGCAGAAACAATGTTGTTTGAATCCGGAAGTAAGAAGAGACGCGGTTCCATTGAGCAAAAAAGTACTTCTTCAGATTATCATGAAATTGAGCACGAAAAGGGGAAGTCAGTATTTTCAAGTCTGCTAAACTTGGATTGGAGGGGGAGTAAAATAAATCTAATTGATACCCCGGGCACCGCCGATTATATCGGGGAAGTCGTTGGGCCATTACGAGTAGCTGATACCGCAATATTTGCGTTAAATGCCGAATACGGAGTAGAAGTGGGTACCGAACTGCATTGGAAATACACAGAGAAGTATAATATCCCTTCGCTTATAATTGTCAACAAACCTGACAATGAATATTCCGATTTCCAGAAAACGGTGGATATGGCCAAGGAACGGTTTGGCCGCGGAGTGGTAGTTGTACAGTATCCTTATAGCGAGGGAGAAGATTTTCATGCTATTATTGATGTATTAAAAATGACGATGTATGAGTTTCCTGAGGATGGCGGTAAGCCCGACAAGTTGCCGATCCCGGATTCGCATAAAGCGCAGGCCGATCTGTTGCATAACGAACTCGTGGAAGCGGTGGCTGAAAATGATGAAACGCTTTTGGATCTGTATTTAGAGCAGGGAGAGCTTACAGAGAGCCAGATGCGAGAAGGGCTGCATCAATCGCTGTTGAATCGGGATATATTTCCGCTGTTTTGCTGTTGTGCCAAACGCAATATGGGTACTGGGCGTGTTATGGGATTTTTGGGAAATGTCGCCCCGAATCCACTTGAGGCCAATCCCCCAAAATCTGTTGATGGAGAAGATGTTGAGCCTGATACGAATGGTGATCCGCTGATGTTTGTGTGGAAAAATAGTTCCGAATCGCACGTGGGAGATATGCTCTATTTTAAATCTTATGGAGGAACAGTAAAGCCAGGCCAAGATCTTGTGAATCATGCGACAGGGAATGGGGTTCGTCTTTCTGGACTTTATTGGATAAATGGCAATAAACGAGGAGAGGCTAATGAGGTGCCAACCGGAGACTTAGCAGCTGCCGTCAAATTAAAGGACACAGGTGTTAATGATACGCTGCATCCTAAGGGAGGGAAAGTTGAAATTGAGCCTATTCATTTTCCTGAGCCTGTAATTCGTACGGCGATCGAGCTAAAACATGAAGGTGAGGAAGATAAGCTGGGTAATGCCTTGCATCAGCTGCAGCGTGAAGATCCTTCAATGAAGATCGAGCACAGCCAGGAATTAAAGCAAATAATAGTTCACGGACAGGGGGAGGAGCATCTGGCCGTAATCAAACATGCCCTAAAAACACGATTTAATCTCGAACTGGAATATATTCAGCCCAAGATTCCGTATCGCGAGACAATTACAAAAACGGTTCGTACGGAATACAAACATAAAAAACAGTCGGGCGGGGCGGGCCAATATGCTGCAGTGTCGATGTTAATGGAACCGTTAACGGACCATATGCCTGAGCATAATGATCTGAAGGTACGAGACACCCAAGAGATAGAGTTAGATTGGGGTGGCAAACTAATTTTTCGCAATTGCATTGTGGGGGGCGTCATAGATAACCGTTATATGCCGGCTATCCTTAAGGGCATCATGGAAAAAATGGAAACCGGACCATTAAGTAATTGTCGTGTCCGGGATCTGCGTATTTCGATCTATGATGGAGATATGCACTCCGTGGATTCTAATGATGCAGCATTCCGTACTGCGGCACTGATGGCGTTTAAAAAGGGATTTATGGATGCAAAACCCAAGCTAATGGAACCCATTTATAATATTGAGGTTACGGTTCCGGCCGATTATATGGGAGATGTAATGAGCGATATCAGTACACGGCGCGGACAAATTATGGGTATGGATTCGGAGGGATCAATCCAGAAAATTAAAGCCCAGGTTCCGCTCGAAGAGCTTGACCACTACGCTACTCGGCTTAAATCAATAACTCAGGGCAGTGCTCGATATAGTCGGGAGTTCTCACATTACGATCAGGTTCCCCGAGATATCCAGCAGCGCGTTATGGAAGAGACAATGGAGATGCAGGAAGCTTGACGGGAAACTTCAAGATGTACAGCATTAATACTTCGAAAGTGCTGTACATCTTAATCCTTTTTCAACCATTTGCTGTCGGGATGATTTTTTTTGAGATGTCGGATAAATCGATGCGGTAATTCAAAAAAGAGTTCTTCTCGAATGGGCGGAAAACGTCGTTTCATTTTTTCTTTTGGACGCTGGGGTCGTTGTTCCGGATTCCAGCTAAAACCATCAAGCCGACGTTTTTTCGTCTGCTCACTTTCCGGCAGGTACGATCCGTTGACCGTTCCAATGGCTTTCATTCTTGTAAGCTCTCCATCTTCAAAAAAGATTCGAATATTTGGTGCAGACAGATCTACGGCCCCGTCGGGTTCATCCTGATCATTTTTGGTAAAGCGGAGCAGTTTGGAATTACCAAAAACATAAATTTCATTCAGCGATCCTTCTTTAAAATCAGCGTGGAGAGTATCGCCGGTAATTTGATTCAAGCGATTAATGCTGGTGTCTTGCTGCACCGAAAAGGGCCTAGGGTGTGAAATCAAACTGTCAATATCGCCATTGATAATTTTGGCTCTGATATACGGTCCCGTTAGTTGCACCTGCTTATGCCAAGACTTCGCATTGGACCAGAGTTCAAACGTTTCGGTGCTGTCGGTATATTTGGACGTATCAGAAACGGATGCAAAAGAAGGGGACCAGATGCGGACGTTTTCATATCCAAATACGATAGCTGTAGTGTCGGTTTCTGAACGTTGTTCTTTTGACAATATAGTTTTGGCCCGGATGTGGGTAGTATCGGTTTGTGTGGTATCAGCAGTATCTTGTTGAAAACTTTTAAGCCAGGCATTACCCTTAAGAAGCCGGCGACCTGTGGAATCAGCTTCAAGATACTGGCCTTTTATCATGGAGTCATTATCTCGGTCATCCCCAAAGATATCGCCGTAGAGTTCATAATACTTTGTTTCTCGATTACTGAATAGTGAATCACCTTCGAGATATTGTAGAGAATCGGATAGCTGAACTTTCCCATAGAATTTCGCACTATCGGGTTCACGGTAATAGAAACCGGAATCTGCAACTAATGTACCGCGTTGATCTTCAAGGCGGATTTCATCAAGAAAATTAGCGACTTTGGTGGTAAAGCGATAATCAACACTATTCCCAAAAAGGGTAGTGCTGTCTGCTTCAATAATTACACGTCCACGCAACTGACTGAAATCAACGTTGGTGTAGTATCTAAGGGTATCTGCCCAAATTTTTTCAGTCTCGGTTTCAATTTGAATGTTGCCGAAAGCCCGGATCTCATTTTTATTGACAAACTGGTAGGCGCTGTCGCAGTACATTTCCATGTTTTGGCTTTGCAGATGTACATCCCCCAGGATTTTCTGTACTCGTTCGCCTTCGTACTGTCCCCCTTGAATACTATCAGCTTCTAAGATATTTACCTGATTTTGGGCTTGAGCATACTGATTCCATTCAACCAAGTGTACGGCTAAGAATGAAAGGAGCAGAACAATGATTTTGTGTGATATCCGGGTGGTTTTGTGGATCATTTAATCAACGATTACACGTCCCTTTGGCTCTTTAATGGTATAGTCTACCAAATCGGTACCTCCCTCGAAGCCAGTTCCTGCAATACTGTCGGTAGGTGTTTTAATGATAACAAATTTGGGCGTACTGATGTTGTTCGTGGATTGGTTCCATTCCAAATATTCTGAGTCCAAGTGGCGATTATCCCTTGTTTCTACCTGTACATCTCCAAAAAGTTCAAAGATCGTATCTTCAGGTTTATATACTGCTCTGTTTGCAAATACTTTTGTTTTTACAGCACCTACAGAGTCAAAAACGTGAACAGTAACGGGGCCTTTTATTCGAGTTTCGCTCTTATCGTCATTAGAGTAAGTGGCTGCATAAGATCCCCACAGCCGGACCTTCTTTTGGCCATCTTCCATAATTTCCATATCCATATCCCAGGTTTCCGTGGATGACGTAAGGGAATCTTTCAGGGCCTCGTCGACCTGTTGGGATTCTTCTTGCGTTAGGTCACCGCAAGAGGTAATACCTGCTATAGTCAGCAAGCATATGAAAAAGGAAAGAAGGTTATTATGTTGTTCCAAAATATCGGTCACCTGCATCACCTAATCCGGGTACGATAAAAGCATCATCATTTAAATGGCCATCAATAGCTGCGGTAATGGTATGTACATTGGGATGTTCTTCTTCGAGCTTTTGTAATCCCTCGGGTGCACAAATTAATGATACAAAACGCAGATGTTGAGCACCTTTGTTCTCTAAAAAAGAAAGAGCATCGTGGGCGCTGCCTCCGGTTGCCAGCATGGGATCTACGACAAGTACCATATCATCCTCAACGCCATCGGGAATGTTGGAATAGTAATCTTCTGGTTGGTGTGTAGTTTCATCTCGTTCCATGCCCAGATGACCAACTCGTGCATCGGGAATAAATTGAAGCAGAGCGTCAGATAGGCTAAGTCCGGCTCGTAATATTGGTACAACCATTACCCCTTGATCGATGTCGTATCCGGTTGTTTTCTGGATGGGCGTTTCAACCTCAAATGTTGTTTGCGGAAGTTCCTTAAGCGCATGATAGGCCAAGATCATTGCTATACGCTTAATAGCTGCCCGGAATTCAGAAATATTGGTATTGACATCCCGCAGGATTGTCAGGTCACGGTTCACTACGGGATGTTTTACAAGCGTTACGTTTTTGAAATCAGACATAGTGGTTGTGGTTATACATCTGGATTTTCAAAGTATTTCTTTGTGATCTTATAGGCAACTCCTGATAGGGCAAATAGCGCAATAATGTTGAAGAAGGCCATTAGACCCAGCATTACGTCACCAAACGCCCAAATGGTAGTAAGGGTAACAACGGCGCCAAAAAAGTGCATTCCTACAAAAGCGAGGCGGTACCAGAAGATAGATTCAAAGCCGAACAGGTATTGGGCGGCGCGGTCGCCGTAGTAGCTCCAGCTAATAGAAGTTGAGATTGCAAACAGCAGTACTGCAAATGTTACCAGAAAACCACCTCCGGGTATAATGGGTGCTAATCCCCGCTCAAAAGCAGCTGCTGTTAATGGGGCTCCGTTTTGTACGACTCCACCGTGGAGGTTGCTTAACTGCGTATCATCTGAAGAGTAAACAGCTACTCCTCGAAAACTGTTTTCATTTTGACGTGGAGACAATTCGATACGACCGTTAAATGGTGTAGTGTATGCTTCATCAGTAAACATGGTATCAACAGGCGCCTCATAGTGGGTCATTTCTCCATTTGTGGGTAGTCCATCTTCGAAATAAATCACAGGAGCATCGCCGGCTTGTGACGTCCCGTCGGTTGTTTCGGTGTAAGTGTAGGAGACAATATCAGCAGTGGGATCAATGGATGATTTGTGTTGCATATCCCAAGCTCCGGTAGAGATAATTACCAGTCCTGTCATCGTACAGATAATAAGGGTATCAATAAAAGGTTCGAGTAGTGCAACAACACCTTCGCGAACAGGCTGGTCGGTCTTGGCAGCCGAGTGAGCGATAGGGGCTGAACCCTGTCCCGCTTCGTTAGAGAATAATCCTCGTTGAACACCATAACTCAATGTGAATATCAGGGCTCCGGAACCAACACCCAGAGCACCCGCTGTTGGATTAAAAGCATTGCTGACAATAGCTACCAGTGAAGGTATTACAGCATCGTAATGGATCAATAGAATTACCAGTGCACCCAAGACATATAGGATGCCCATAAACGGGACCAGGCGTGATGTTACTTTTCCGATTCGCTTAATACCGCCAAGCACAACAGCTGCAACTAAACTTGCTGTAATAAGACCCGTAATCCAGACGGGAATTTGAAAATCGGTCTTCATAACATCGGCAACCGTATTAGCTTGTACAGCATTACCAGTAAGAAATGCGCAAATAGCAGCTGTAACGGCAAATGAGACAGCTAGCCATTTCCAGTTTTCTCCAAGTCCTCTTTCAATATAGTACATTGGTCCGCCGGAGACCGTGCCATCAGGATTGGTGCCGCGATACTCTTGGGCAAGCGTTACCTCAGTAAACTTTATGGCCATTCCAAAAAGGGCTGTAACCCACATCCAAAATAATGCGCCTGGGCCACCGTAGTGGATAGCAAGAGCCACACCGGCAATATTACCGATACCTACTGTGGCTGACAGGGCCGTTGTTAGGGCTTGAAAGTGATTAATATCCCCTTCATCTTCAGGATCATCATAAAAGCCGGTTACCACTTTAAGTCCATGACCGAATCTGCGAATTTGAATAAATCCCAAACGTACTGTTATGTAGATTCCGAAGGCCAATAATATGACAACCATGGCGGGCATGGCTTCGGGAGTATTCCAGATAAGATCTACAAGCCAGCTAATAATTTGATCAAATGTCTCCATATTCTAATAATATTCTTGGGTTATATTTGAGAACCAAACAAGCGGAAGGTATAAAAAGATTTTCGAATTTTTTAAGTTTAATTGATAATCTGCTATGACAAACCATTAAAAAACGTTAAAATGATATAACTATATCAGATCAACTCAATATATTTACGGCTTATTTAACAGAAACAGCAGTTAATTGTGATTACAAAAGGTGAGGTTTTATGACAAAAGCAGATATTGTTGACGTAATTGCATCTTCAACAGGACTTACAAAAGTTGAAACCGAAGCTGTTGTCAACGGCTTTATGGAAACGGTTATTGATGCAATGAAGAGAGGGGAACACATAGAGTTAAGGGGGTTTGGAACGTTTAAAGTAGTTAAGCGAGCTGAACGGGTGGCCCGTAATCCAAAGACAAATGAAGAAGTTATTGTGCCGGAACAATATGTGCCGGTGTTAAAGATGTCTAAGGATTTTAAAGAGTCCGTCAATGAATCTATCATGGAGGATGAGGGAGAGTAATTTTTATTATGGACCTCTAAGTTTTTAGGTTTTATTTGTGGGATATCCGTATCTTATCAGGTTATTACGATTATACTGGGTACCTGTTGGTATCGATGAATAAAAAAACTAGGTGAATGTTATGCCAAGCGGAAAGAAAAGAAAACGATCGAAAATTGCTAAGCACAAGCGTAAAAAACGATTACGTAAAAATCGTCACAAAAAGAAGTAGTGACGGGTTAAGATATTACAAAAGCCTTCAGCTGTTCTGAAGGCTTTTTTTATGCAATTAATTTTGGTTGGATAATTTATGCAGCTTGAGACTCTAGTGTTTGATCCGCAATTCGCAACACCCGGTTTGCTTTTACCAAGAGTTCTTGGAGGCACCGACTTACAAAATCGTGAACATCATTAAGGCTATTCATATCTTCAAGCGTATATTGAAAGTAGGATATTAAATTCACAGCAGACAGGTATTTCCCACTTTCTGAACCTTCAACTTCGATATGCCACCTTGTGATAATATCATCATCAGCCAACAGTTCATTGACCTCTTTACTGATCTGTTCCATCCATTGACTGGCATCTTCTAACCGGTGGTGACCATTATCGGCCGCCAACGTAGGATTCGGAGCCTTTTCGTCAAATAGCCAAGTAATTTCAATATCGATTGCTGGTGAAATTGAAGTGCTAACCATTTTGTCTTCCTGCAAGAAAGGATGTTCTTCCATGCCTTCCAGTTGCTTGGCTAATACCGTTTCCCGGAACCGATCCCAGTCGAAATTGATGGATAATGCTTTTAGGAAATCAGATTTGGGTTTGAGATCAAATTCAATTTCCAGTCCCGTTGCATTTATTCTATCTTCATTCCAAGTGCGAAAGGTATTAATCGTAAAGTCTCTCTTATTTAAATCACTTTCTATCCGGTTCACTACAGAGTTGAATATCGGATATGTCATTATTTCAATCTAATTAGTTCAAAAATTTTCGTTACAGAACTTCTCTATAAAGCATGAATAACTTTTACACGCTAATATATTTAAACCGTGAGATAAAAGAAAAAATAGAGAATGCCTTTTTTAGCTTTGCGATCTCTCCCCACAAAGATGTGCTCCATATATATATTGATCGGGATGAAGAAACTTCGCGGCTGATATTTAGTGCAAATCCGAGAGAGACAGCTCTGTTCTTGGATTTCTATCGCCCGCCAAAGAAAAGTAATGTGATCGATTTTTTTGAGTCGCTTGAAGGGAAAAAGATTATCGACATTAAATTGGCGGATAAAGATCGGTTGGTATACATCCATTTTGAGAATGGGCAACATCTCCTTTTTAAGCTTTTCAGCGGAAATCCCAATGTTTTTTTGATCGAAGACGATGTGATTATAGATTCTTTTAAGAATCCCGAGGAGGTAAGGGGAGAGGCTCCCCCCAAACCGGAAGCTCCAACTTTTCTGGAAGAAGTCAGTCCCCGTCGGTCAGCCAAGAACCAAATGACTGAGGTGAATCCGCTTTTGCCGCGTAATTTATTGCCTTATTTGATTGAGGAGCACCATGTTGATGAAATGTCTCCGGAAGAAGTAAAGGAGTTTACCCAAGAGGTTACCCAGGCGTTGTTAGATGATCCACATCCAAGAGTCTTAAAAACGGGTGACTTTTGCCTTTGGTCAAAAGAATGGTTGAATATTCCCAGCGAAAAAGAGTGTGATGAAGTAAATGATTGTGTCGCTTTTGCTTATAAAAATGCGGTCCATCTACGTCGGCTACACGAAAAGAAAGAAGATATTCTTCAGTTTTTAGAGCGAAGTAAATCCCAAAAAGAAAGTCTGATAACACAATTGCAGCAGGCTGAGAAAAGTCTAAAACGAGCAGAAGAGTATGAGAAATACGGGCACTTATTAATGGCCCACGCACATGAACAGGTAACGGAGGGAACTACCGAAATTACAATTGAAGATTTTTATGAAAATAATGAGGAAATTACCATTCCGCTGAAGGAGGAAAAATCTATAGCTGATAATGCTGAGTATTATTATGAGAAGTCGAAAGATGCCAAGAAATCGTATCAAAATGCCAGGCAACGTCTTCCAAAAGTGAAAAAAGAACTTGAGCAGGTCGAGGAGTTGTTAGATAAAATCAAAGAAATTGATCATTTGCCTGATTTGAATAGTTGGGTAAAAGATAATAAAAAGAAGCTTGAAGACTTTGGATATGGCAGTGGCGATGATAAACAGGCCACATCTCCCTTCAGAAAATTTAAAGAAGGAAAGTTTGAGATTTGGATTGGCAAAAGTGCTAAGAGTAACGATCAGCTTACCAGTCACGCCCACAAAGAGGATATCTGGTTGCACGCACGAGGTGTCGGGGGATCGCATGTAGTTATTCGAATGGGCAATAGAAAAGATTATCCGCCGCAGTATGTGCTGCTGAAAGCGGCCAGCTATGCAGCTTATTTTTCGAAGGCGCGAGGCATGAAATCTGCTCCCGTTATGTACACAAAAGTGAAATATGTCCGCAAGCCCAAAGGAGCTGCTCCGGGAGCAGTTGTTATTGAACGTGACGAACAAGTAGAAATGGTACCTCCGATGAAACCTCAAAGTATGTGAGCATGATTTCGAATTTACCTGAACGTATTTTTTTATGTGGATTTATGGGTGCCGGAAAATCGGTAATTGGCAGGGGATTAGCCAAAAGGTTGGAAGTATCGTTTTTAGATCTTGATGATAAAATTGAAGAACAAACCGGCCAGTCGATCCCAGAAATTTTTGAGGAATCCGGTGAGCCAGCGTTTCGCGTTGCTGAGCGACGAGCAGTGTTGGAGGTGATTAGAACATTTGACGGCGTGGTATCACTTGGCGGGGGAAGTTTGCAAAATCAGCATATGGTAGACCACGTGAAATTAAACGGACTGCTTATTTTTATAGAAACGCCGATTTCTGTTATCTTAGACCGCATATCACAAGATGAAAATCGACCGCTACTTTTAGATGAACAGGGAAATCCCAAAAATAAAAAGCAGCTAAAAAGAGAACTGACGGCTTTATATGAAAGGCGGCTTCCATTATACGAACAAGCAGTGATTCAAATAGAAAATGATGGGAAGGCAAGTGTCGAGGATATAGTAGAACAATTATTGAAAAAGATCAGAAACCATGTCGAATATTATTGATGTAGGCATTTCGCTGGATCAGGAGTATCAAATTAATATTGGCCAGCAGCTGGCCCATTCCTTTCGGATATATTGCGAAACTCACTACAACCGAAATAGTATTTTTGTTCTGATTGATGAGAATGTTAACCGATTACATGGGGAAAGGGTAGAAAAGTTCGTCAGTGATTTTGAGCATGTTCATCTTATTGAAATACCGGAGGGGGAGTCCTCAAAATCAGTAAGGGAATGGAACAATATTACGAATAAGATATTAGAGATAGGTATAGAGCGATCTACGCCAATTTTAGCTATAGGAGGTGGAGTAACCGGTGACCTTGCTGGGTTCGTAGCAGCCACGGTGTTACGTGGCGTACCACTTATCCATATGCCAACTACCTTACTGGCGATGGTTGATAGTTCTATCGGTGGTAAAACAGGTGTTAACCATACTACGGGCAAAAACCTGATTGGCAGTTTTTATCAGCCCGATGCCGTATTTTCTGATATTGCATTTCTGGATACGCTCGAACAGAAGGAATGGATTACGGGCATGGCAGAAATATTAAAATATGCTGCTATTCGGAACCCTCAGTTATTTGAAGTGATAGAAGAACTTATTCATCAGCCGTTAACGCCGAAGGAGCGTTGGGTAGATGTTGTTGAAGAAAGTGCCCGCATCAAAGCTGATATTGTGCAGGAAGATACACTTGAAGCGGGTAAGCGAGCGTATTTGAATTTTGGGCACACTTTTGGTCATGCTCTTGAAAAGGTTTCGGGTTACGGCGCAGTTACCCATGGAGAAGCAGTTTTTGTGGGCATGATTGCGGCTTGTCATTTTTCGCGACAGTTAGGACACCCTGTAAGCGATGTACGTTTTTCCCCTTTTCTTTCGTTATATAAAAAACAGATGTCCCCGTTATCGGTAAATACCGAGGAACTTTTAGATGCAATGAAATCCGATAAAAAAGTAAAGGATAATACTATTCGTTTAGTGTTGTTGAATGATTGGGGATCGCCGTATCTTTATAGCTGTGAAGATCATTCGTTGCTTCAAAAAAGTTGGAGCTATACCCTTGATAAATTTAATACCTAAATGTTGAGCGTACGTGTTTTACCGCTGGTTATATAAAAGCTGGAAATACTTTTGGAGAATAGTCTTTGTACTATTACTTGCAGCTGCTGTTCTATCGGGTATAGTGATTGGTGTTTTGCAGCTTGATGTAACCAAAAATTATTTGGCTAACCGTATAGAGAGACAGGTAGAGCAGACATATAAGGCAGAGCTGAATATTGGGGATATCGATGGGGTTTTACCTTTTCGGATGAGTTTATACGATGTTGCTTTACTGCGCAGCGATGATACTGAAGCTGATACATTGGTATCGGTGCAGCAGGTTGATAGCGAAATTGATGTTTGGGGATTGCTACAAAATAAGCTGACAATCGTTGGTTTTTCGTTACAATCGCCTGAAGTTCGTCTACGATCTGGTGAGAATGGGAGACTTATTTTGCTTGAACGTAGAAAAGAAGCTGAACAGCGCCAACAGGCAGATAGCAATCCCTGGTTGAGTAGAATTGAAATTATTGCCCCGGATGTGAATATCGAAAGTGGGATTGTTCATCTGAAGGCTGAGACGGACAAGCATCAGATTGGGAATCTTCCATCCTCGTTTACGCTGAATAATATTAATGCTTCGCTCTTTGTAGACTGGAGTGAATTACAACGGTATTTGGATATAGAGTCATTTATTGCCGATTCTGATAACTTAAAGGTCGAGAATATTTCTGCATCAGGACAGCTGTATAATGATCACCGTTTTTTGGAGTTCAACTCCTTTTATTTAACGTTAGGCAGTTCTCGGTTCGTTTTTAATGGTGAGGTTGATGGTGTGAATCTCTTGGAGCCCAATGTAACTGAGCAGCTTAAAGCAGCTCAATATGATCTGGATATACGCTCCAATGACATTGATCTTCAGGATATCGCCGATTTTACAGCCTATACCCCGGATCTTGAAAAATCTCTGAGTATTGACATTAGGACCGAGGGGTCTGCTGATTCTCTTTGGATAGATCGAGCACAACTGGGTATTGGAGAGAGCTATGTCAATTTAAATGGGCTTATCAAAAATATTATTGATCGGCAGAACCTTTCGTATCAGTTGCGTTTTGAAGGGGTAAACCTACGAAATGAAGATCTTACTCAGCTACTGGATACTCTGGCTATTCCCAATAACAAGGAACTCCAAAGTTTGGCTATTTCTGGCCAGGCCAATGGGAGCTTGCAACATATTAAGGGAGATTTTTCGCTGTCGAGTACCCTCGGGTCTCTTGAGTTCGAGGGAGAAACCCAGCTTGTTGAACCTTTTAGATACAGTGGCACTTTCGCAGGTGAGAACTTGGATATCGCACCTTTCTTTGCTGAGCGAGTAGATACAACTGCTCTGAATTTTGAGGCTCAGGTCGGAGGAAAAGGATTTAGTATTGATAAAGCGGTCACTGATTTAAATGCCACGTTCACAGATAGTCGGATAGGGTCCCATCAATTTGAACGGTTCGTGCTCTCTTCAAATCTGAATAATAAAATTTGGAGCCAGAAGTATGAATATCGTAATAGCGATGAGTTTCTGAAGGGGACCTCTTCAGTAAACTTCAGTGATGATAATCAAACATTAGCCATAGAAGGGAATGCGGGCAATTTCAATCTGACTAATTTTTTTGCCGAAAATACGGTTACAGAGACTGCACTCAATTTTGATTATAGTATGGATATTCAAGGATTTGATCCGGACCGTATGCAAGGCAAAGCAAACCTTGATATAGCTCCTTCAGTTATTGATGGTGATTCCGTGCGGCCCCACCAGCTCTACATGGATTTGAGTTCACCGGACGGCTCAACTCGGCAGTTCCGACTTACCAGCTCACTGCTTGATTTGAATGTTAGTGGTGAGGTTACGCCGGCTGATGTAATCTCCCAAACCGGATTTTGGAGTTCATATCTTAAAAACAGGTTTAAGTCCGAAATAATGTTGAGTCAGCCGGTACTTACTGATTCATTAAATAGCTCCCCACAAGACAAGAATGTAGTAATAGACGGAAGTATTCAAACAAAGGATTTGGGACTACTCAAAAAATATTTGCCTCAACTGCCCACTCTTTATGCAGAAACAGATGTTAGATTTAATATAAATACCGATGGAAGGCGGTTGCTTTTGTCGGCGGAGATGACTTCAGATACTCTTGCTTACAATAACATTAATGTTCAGGGAGTTAATACACAATTTACCGCCAGCTTCAGAAGTGACCGTACGCTCAGTGAGTTTTCATCAGTGGACTGGGAAGCAGATATTTCCAAAATTGAGACCGAGTCGGTTGATTTGGATTCAACGGTTTTTGATCTGGCTGTAAAACAAGATTCAGTATATTTCACACAGCATATAGGAGCTATATCAGACGATGCGCAATTCGATATGGCGCTTCAATCAAATATCTCTGATTCGTCAATTGCCGTATCGGTCGAAGAATTTTTTGTGGGTAATAACCTTTACGCTTGGGTTAACGAACGAACTCCCAAATTGCAGTACTTTCGGAGTGGAGTCATCGATTTTGATGACTTCAGCTTTCAGAATAGAAATGAATATTTCAGATTGCAGGGCAGGTTAAGTTCTAACCGCAGTGATTCTCTGACCTATACATTGCGTGACATAAACCTGAAGAGGATTTCGGATCTAATAAAAGGAAAAGTCGACTTTGCTGGTGTATTAAATGGCAGTTTAGTCACAAGATCTCTTACTCAGCAACCTACAATACAAGGGGATTTGAACGTGAATCGGTTTCGAATGAATGATCGTACAGTGGGTGACGTACATTTTAATAGTGAATATAGACCTGATAAGGAACGGTTTGACACCCAAATTGATATTATTACCGATAGTACGAAATATGAGGATTACCTTGCGTCTAACGATGGAATAGGTCAGGATATTCGATTGGATGGATATTTTGTAACACCTAACCCGGAAGTCCGACAGGATACGGTTTATCATTTTGATGCAAATTTTGATCAGGTTGACTTGTGGTTTTTAGCGGTAATAGCCGATAATGTTTTCATGGAGGTAGAGGGGCAGGCTTCAGGAACAGGCTCAATTACCGGTAATTTAGAAGACTATGATTTTCAGTCTCAATTTGAAACGCAGAATGTGTTCGCACGACCTGAATTTTTAAATACTAACTACTTTTTGAGCGGTCCGGTACAATTTAATAAAGATGAGGGGGTAGTTCTTGATTCGCTAAATGTAATGGATACCAAAGGGGGTACGGGAACGATTTGGGGGACGGTAGATCTCAATGATTTTGACCCCATTACATATCTCGATTTATCATTGGATATGGACCAATTACAGTTTCTTAATAGTAATATGGATCCCGATGTGCCATTTTATGGAAACGTATCGGGTACGGGTCTTGTAAGACTTTCAGGGTCTAATACTGATATGTATTTGCGTACCGAAAACCCGGTAGAGGTTACCAGCAACTCTGAGGTTTCGATTCCGTTGCTTGAAGAGACCGAACTGCAGGAGAGTGGTAAATTTATTCGCTTTGTGGATTCTTTTGACGAGGTACATAAAAAGTCAGAATCTGTGGTCGAACGTACTACTCAAGAATCTGAACAGGCGGAAGAGGCACTGGAACAGGCCCTCGAAGAGATGACCTTTACCGAGCGTTTTGATTTGGATCTGCGCTTCAATGCATCCAATAATTTAAGTGTGAACCTTATTTTTGATCCTGTTACGGGAGAGGTCCTTACCGCACAAGGGACAGGGCAACTTCGTATTACCATGCAGGATCAGGACGTACAGATGTTTGGGCAATACAATATTGATGGCGGGAATTACCAATTTGTTACCGGTGAGATTATAAGCCGGCGCCTTCAGTTGGAGTCTGGGGGTACCATCGTGTGGGAAGGACCCCCTGACAATGCGCGTTTGGATATAAGTGCGGTTTATAATGCTCGTCCCAATGTCGCAACATTACTAAGCGAGGATGGACTGAACGACCAAAATCAAAATGGAAGTCAACAGGTTCCGGTGGATCTTATAGTAGAAATTAACGGAACGCTTAATAGTGTTGAAAATAATTACTATTTTAGACTCCCGTCTACGATGGAGCTTTCCTCAAATTCAACTTTGCAATATACACTTAACCAGATCAACCGAGATGAGCAGCAAAAATTGTTGCAGGCCACCAGTATACTTTTCACGGGGCAGTTTATTCCCACACAAGGTATAGGCAGTGGTACGGCAACGCTAAGCCAGAATCTCACACGTGGATCTACTTATGTGAATCCATTTTTGTCTAACCAGGTGAGTTCGCTACTATCTAATCAAATAAATACATTACTTAATAGCGATGTAAGTCGCCTTGATATTGACTTTAACTTGAATGCTTATAATGAGGTGGATTTAGATATTGCTTTGCGATTATATAACGATCGATTGATTTTCCGTCGGGAAGGACAAATAACTGGAGGGGGGCAACAAAGCACGACAGGGGACCGTATTGGAGATTTAAATGCGACATATCGTATCAGGAAGGGGCTATCGTTGACAGCATTTCACCGGCAAGATCAAGCTTTGAGTAACGTGCAGGCAAGTTCACAAGCCGGTGACGTAACCCCTTATGTAGATGGATTAGGGATTGAATCGCGGATACAGTTCAATACTTGGATCGAATTAATAAATCGAATTAAAGGAATCTTTGGGATGAATAAAGATTCCGCAAACAATGAATAGTGAATTTGTGTTACTTAAATAGAAGTAACTTGGATCAAGAAGTAAGAAATTTTAAAAGTTTTATTTTAATAATTAAATGAAGAAAAGTAAGAAAGAAACATTTGAAGATATTATTCTCGATATTTTGCAGAATAATCCGGAGGCAAATCTGCCGTTCGACGTTTTGCAGAATATTTTAAAAGTAGATGGTAAGAAAGACAACCAGCATCTTAAAGATGCTATTAACAGTTTATATGACCGAAATTTAATAGTAAAGCGAAAGGGCGGAGCAGTACAGCTTTCTCCCAACGGGAAAGACGGCGGAAAACAAGATCGGAATACCGTAGTTGGAAAAATGGATATCAGCCGCCGCGGTACAGGCTATTTGATTGCTGAAGGATTTGACGAAGACATCCGAGTACCCTCAAAACACTTGGGGACCGCCCTGCAAGATGATACAGTTAAAGTAAAATTCTTGGGTAAAAAAGGCAGAAAAAGTCGCCAAGAAGGAAAAGTTGTTGATATTGTAGAACGAGGAAGAAGTATATTTGTTGGGATACTCAAAAAACAAGGAAAACAGAATTATATTATTGAGCCTGATGAAAAGTCGGCTCATACTGATTTCTTTGTGCTTCCCAATAACCTTGGTGATGCTCAACCCGGTGAAAAAGTAGTATTTGAACTGGTGGACTGGGTACACCCTAAATCACTGCCTGAAGCCAAGATAGTGGAAGTACTTGGGCAGGAGGGAACGAATGATGCAAACGTACTTTCGATATTAGCGGAGAACCAAATTAAAGCCGGATTCCCGGAGGAAGTTGAAGAATATGCCGAAGATATCAATCGAGAAATTACTGAAAAAGAAATTGAACGCCGCCGGGATATGCGCGATGAAGTTGTACTTACGATTGACCCCGACACGGCTAAGGATTTTGATGACGGATTAAGCATAAAAAAGCTTGATAATGGTAATTACTATCTGGGTGTACACATTGCCGATGTAACCCATTATATGCCGCGGAATACCGTGCTTGATGATGAGGCCGAACATCGGGCTACCAGTGTGTACTTGGTAGACCGCGTAATTCCCATGCTGCCAGAGGTTTTAAGTAATGATGTTTGCAGTTTGAATCCCCGGGAAGATAAGTTGGCTTTCAGCTGTTTTATGGAGATTACCCCCAATGGAAAACGAGTGGATTATTCCATTGAGGAAACGGTCATACATTCCAACCAACGTTTGACCTACGAACAGGCCCAGGAAATTATTGACGGCAAGACCAGTGCATATGCGGATGAAATACGAATGGCTGCTGACTTAGCGCAAGTATTGTTGGATAAACGATTTCGTGAGGGTAGTATTAATTTTGAAACGCCCGAACCAAAATTTGTACTAGATGAAAATGGCAAGCCTATTGATGTAAAACTGAAAGAACGTCTGTTTGCTCACCGGCTCATTGAGGAGTGTATGTTAATGGCTAATCGTACGGTTGCCAAGTATATCGAGGATCTGCGAAAACAATCGAATAAGGAGAAGTCGAAAGATCTTTATCCGTTTTTATATCGTATACACGACCAACCCGACCTTGAAAAACTTAAGAATATTGAAGAAAATGTTAAGCCAATAGGAATCAACTTTCATATTGATAGCCCGACGGTAAGCTCGAAAGCGATAAATGTTTTGTTAGAACAGATTGAGGATACTTCGCTGGAATTGACCATCAATGACTTAATGCTCCGTGCAATGTCAAAAGCGGAATACAGTCCCGATAATATTGGTCACTTTGGGTTAGGTTTTGAAAACTATGCACACTTTACCAGTCCTATCAGGCGTTATCCTGATGTATTGGTACATCGCTTATTGAAAAGCTACCTTGCTGGTAAACCCAGTTATTCGCATAATGAACTTAAACAACTGGGATCGCATTGTAGTGAGCAGGAACGTGCTGCTATTGAAGCGGAGCGAGATTCTGTTAAGTTGAAGCAGGTAGAATACCTGAGTGAACACTTGGGAGAAGATTTTGATGGTGTTATTAGCGGCGTCATGGACGGTGGTATTTTTGTCGATCTAAAAGATATCCACTGTGAAGGAATGGTTCGTGTTAGTGATCTTGATGATGATTATTATGAATATGATGAAAAACAACACTGCCTGATTGGTAGAAATCACGGTAAGAAATATCAATTAGGGAAGGAAGTTCGTGTTAAAGTTGTTAGAACAGATATAAAAGCTCGACAAATAGACTTAAAACTGGTAGATGACGGTAGCTAATTAAAATGTGTATCCATTTATGAAATTATCTCAACTTCTTCGGCAATTTCTGGTAGCCCTTTTCCTTACTGCTTTTGCTGGTGGGATGATACAAGAGGCGCAGGCACAATACTTCTCGTTTGGAAAAAACAGGGTACAGTATGACAATTTCGATTGGCGATATGTGCAGTCGGAGCATTTCGATATATACTATTATAAAACTAAAAACTATGATTTAGCTAACTTTACTGTCTATTCTCTGGAGTCCGCTTATAAGCAGTTGAGTGAGGACTTTGATCATGAAATTGCCGATCGTATCCAGGTGATTATATACGACTCCCACAATGATTTTTCCCAGACTAATGTAGTGCCATTACCGGTTGATGCTGAAGGGATTGGCGGAGTTACTGATGCGTATAAAAACCGGATAACAATGCCATTTACAGGGAATTATTCTGAATTTAGGAGTACCTTGCATCACGAGCTTGAGCATGCTGTCATTAATGATATGTTCTACGGAGGGAACGTACAATCCCGTCTTAGTGGAAATGCTCTTCAAATACCGTTGTGGTATAACGAGGGAATGGCCGAATATACCTCTCTCGGTTGGGATACCAACACCGATATGTGGATACGTGATGCGACAATCAACAACTATCTTCCCCCAATTCGCCGTCTTGGCGGTTATTTTGCCTATCGTGGAGGACAGTCGGTTTGGAACTATATTGCTGAGGAGTATGGCCGTCCAAAGATTACCGAAATTATGCAGACCCTGTATAACCAGAGAAATTTGGAAGTGACGCTGAATAGAACGCTCGGGTTGAGTTTAGAGGAGTTGTCAAAGCGTTGGCAGGATTACTATCGAAAACGGTATCTGCCGGAAGTGGCTAACCGCGAGGATATAACCTCATTCGCAGATCTGCTGACCGAACGTGATAAAGCCGGTAGTTACAATACAAGTCCGGCTGTATCGCCTCAAGGCGATAAAATCGCGATGATTACGAATAAACGAGGTTATTTTGATGTAGTGGTAATCAGTGCTATAACCGGGGATAAAATAAAAACCCTTATCAAGGGAGAGGATAATGTAAACTTTGAGGAGCTAAATATTCTCAATCCCAACTTGACATGGTCGCCCGATGGACGAAAAATTGCGTTATCCAGCAAGTCTAAGGGATCCGATAATTTAGCTATTGTGGATTATGAAACAGGCAAAGTAAGGATGATCCAGTTTCCCAAAGTAGATGCCATCGGTTCGGTTTCCTGGTCACCTGATGGTAATAAAATAGCCTTTGACGGTAATATTGGCCCTAATCAGGATATTTATGTATACAACCTGCAGACGCAGGAGTTTAATAATGTGACTAATGATGTATTCTCGGACTACGAGCCTGCCTGGGCCTCCGATTCTGAAACGATTTATTTTGTTTCGCACCGAGGTAATCAAGTCCGGTTGAATAATGTACAGAATACGTCTCGTTTATTGATGGATGATGATTTATATACTTCTGATATCTATTCGGTTAAAATAGGTTCTTCGACTGCACAGCGGCTAACAAAAACCCCAAACTGGAATGAAAAGCAGCCGGCAACAAGTAGAGATGGCAAGCTTTTCTACATTTCCGATGAAAATGGTATCCCGAATATTTATTTAATGAATCTTCAGGATCGAACCTCTTCACCGGTTACGGACCTGCAAACGGGCGTTATGCAGATGTCGATAAGTGCTGATGCCAGCCGACTGGCCGTTAACTCTATTAATGATGGTAATCTGGATATTTTTATGGTTCAGTCTCCATTGAGCCGAGTTAAAGATCAGCCGCTAGAGCCTAATGAGTGGGCTAAAAGAAGGGCAGATGAATCCAAGGGTGAACGTGTGCCGGCTACCAAATATGTACGCGAAATGTTGAAGACACAACCGGTAGACTCTACCAGTTTAACTGAAGCGGTCGCGTCGAAAATTGATCCTGAGCCAAAAGAGGCATATGTAGATACTACTGCCATCCAACCGGATACAACTGAGCAGGATACGACTGAAGAGCAACAAGAAGAAACAGACAGTTTTGATTTCCGAAATTATGTATTTGACTCTTCGGTAGAAGAAGACACGGCCTTTGTTGCAGAATATATGGATGAGGCGAAGTTTAACCTAGAAGGCAATCAAACTGATGATGGCAGATATATCCCGCGAGAATATCGATTACGATTCAGTACGGATATTATTTATGCCGGCGGTAATTTTTCTACCTCTTACGGGACATACGGTATAACGCAGATTCAGTTTAGTGATCTTCTGGGGAACCACAGGATCTCTTTTGGTACGAATCTGAATTTGGATTTACGCAACAGTACCTACTTTTTGCAATATGCTTACTTGAAAAACAGAACTGATTGGCAATTTACGTTCTTTCATAATGCCAGTAATTTCCAAGACTTTTCCGGTCAGCTGTACCGATTTCGGTCATTCGGTGGCGGTATTAATATGCGATACCCCTTCGATAAATTCCGCCGGATAGATGTAGGGCTATCCGGGATTGGAATTGCACAGGATTATAGCATTGCTTATGCTGATACCAGCCAAAATGAGACGGCGGCTTTTGCCTATCCCCAAATTATTTTTACCAGTGATAAAACTATGCCGGGATACACTGCTCCCGTCGGTGGTTCACGGTACTCACTAAGTGTTACCGGTAGTCCGCCTATTACGAATGAAACTCTACAATTTGCATCTATACTCGGTGATTATCGGAAGTACTTTAATTTGGGATCGGGATACTCTATAGCTCTGCGTGGATCGGGAGCGGCTTCATTCGGGAGAGATTCTCAGACATTCTTTATGGGGGGTATGCTGGGATGGATAAATGCCAAATACTCGGGACGTAGTATACCAACTGATCGGTTGGGAGATACGTTCTTCACCTTGCCTGCACTCCCACTTAGGGGGCATCCGTATAACGCTATCTATGGAGATCGATTTACTTTGGCTAATGCGGAATTCCGATTCCCGTTATTCGCCGCCATTTTACCCGGGCCCATACCCATATTGCCGCTTTATAACTTAAACGGTGTTGCTTTCTTTGATGCCGGTATGGCTTGGGGACAAGATGTTGTGTTTGAGTATTATCAGCAGACTTTGCCCAACAACCCACAGCCCGGGCGACAGAGGGCGGTTTTAAATGAAGCAGATCTTGATTTTCGAGTTAGTGAAAGGGCTCAGCGTCAAATTAATACCGGTAACGGTACGTTCAATGTCCCAGTCAACGACGGCGATATTTTGATGGGAGCCGGATTTGGGCTGCGTACTATCCTCTTTGGATTTCCGCTCCGTTACGATGTAGGCTGGCCCTATTACCGTGATGGATTTGGAAGCGATCCCATACACTATATTACGATTGGGGTAGATTTTTAGGAATGCTTATCCGGCCTGATGATTCATCATCAGGCCGGTAGTATTTTTGTCAGTCGAGTAAATCTTTCTTGAGTCAAGCACTCATTGCTTTATAAGCCGATCTACTTTTAACAGTCGGTCAAAGTTTTGATCGGGATCCTTAAAATAAATGAAGGTCAAGTACTCCTGTTGAGAGGACAAAAACCCCTGATCAAGGGAAAGATTATCTACTTTGTTGTCTTGGACATTTACGTATTTGTAAGCGTACGTTCCCTGTTTTATAAATGCCTGTCCAGTCCACATCCGTTTGCCGGAGTCAAAGCTCATTTGGTTAAGTTCATTAATCATCCAGTTGTTGAAGTGCCCGACAATAAAAATTTTTGATGAAGGCGAGATACCATCTGCTGTTTCCAGTCTGAACTCTACCTGTGCATAATTGCTATTACGATTATCATTTGGGATGCCAATGTTAATAGCTGCTTCTGACCAGTTAGGGTTGGTATCCAGGTTTTGAACATCCCGCCGCAAAATAACTTTAGGCGGTGTAACACCGGGCTGATATTCTAGAATCTGTTGACCGTCAGCATCAAAATTTTGAAGGTTTAGGTGCTTGAATTCGTAATTTCCAACAAAAGCATTGTCGCTTTCAATATATCCTCGCAGTTGACCCGGCGTGATAGTATCGAGAAATTCAACCTGTTTTGTTTGTCCCCAGAATTGGTTTTGTACAAATGACATGGATAAATCAAATTGGGGAAATTCTACAAAATCAGGATAACTGTAGGTGCTAAAAAGCTTATCGAGGGGGCGGCCATCTTTGCGCTGTGCGAAAAGCCGTTCTACCCGTGTTTCTATTTGTCCCTCATCTTCGGTGATAAAAAAGGGCATTGAAAATAACAGGTTATTGTCATCAGTCGAATAGACCTTGATGAGATAGTTTCCACTTACTGCAGGCTGTAGTTCATTATTGGGGAAGGAAAATTCTATATGATGATAAGAGGGACGCTGTCCAAAGCTGATTCTTGAGGACTGAATGATAGTTTCGGAAAAACTGTCGAGATACGTATTCGGGCCAATGCCACTTTTATTCCATTCTTTATCGTAATGTTCTACCGTTACTCTAAATTGCTGATTTTGTGTCCCTAAATAATCAAAGGAAAGAAGTAATTTATGAGAAGTGGTTAGTTCCAAGATAGGGGCTTGTCCCGGCTGCCCCTCGGGATGAAGTTGGATACTTTGTATATCATGTGGTGATGCTTTTTGCTTGTTTAGCGCAAGGGTTCCTTCTAAATGATTTTCTGATTGTGAAGGCGGCTGTTTTTCATAGGATCCAGCAGTAGCACATCCCACAACAGCAGATACCAACAGAATGAGAACAAATTTACTGTAAAAAAGTGCCTTTGAATACAAAATGAGCGGGGCCTTCGAGTTTAATATTGCTATATGTGTTTGTTTTGCGATCGAATGAAAAATGTACTGATAATGTACCGCCTTTTGTTTCAACCGAATATTTCCGGGCCGAGGTATTATTATCTTGTAGATGGTGCCAGACGAGAGCAGAAGCGATGGCCCCGGTTCCACAGGCTAAGGTTAAATCTTCTACTCCTCGCTCGTATGTTTGGAGTTTAAGGTTGGTTGAATCGGTACCACAGATAAAATTAACGTTTGTCCCTTTTGGCTCAAAGTGCTCGTGGTATCGAACTTTTTTTCCTTCAGTGACAAGCTCATCCTCATGTTGTAGTTTAGCCTCTGTAATTTCTTTTACTGTATGTTCGGTCCCAGTATGAATAGCATACAAGGTTTCACCGTCGATATCTTTTTCAATAACGAATGCCTCCATTGGAAAAGATATGATAACAGAATCGGAATCCTGGATGTTTGCTTCATATACATTGTCGTGTACATTAAACCGGTGCTGTTTGTCAAATCCTATCGAGTAAGCAAATAGGGCTATACATCGGGCACCGTTTCCGCACATGCCGGCGTTACTGCCATCAGGATTGCGATAAAACATGGTATAGTCAACCTTATCGTATTCGGGTGGAAATAAGGCTAAAATACCGTCAGAACCGACACCGAATTTACGGTCACAAATATTGGGTGCTAATGAAATAAGCTCATCCTTAGTAAAGGATTTTGAACGGTTATCAATTAACACAAAGTCATTACCTGCCGCCTGCATTTTCGTAAATGCTATGTCACGTTTTGGTGTATCCATTATTCAGAGAAAGCTGGTAAATGTTTCCAGGAGTCTTGTTTGGTGATGATAGGGTCATTGCCACGCATCAAGCTTGAAAATCGAAAAGCTAACGACGTAAAAATAAGTTTTGCCTGTACGTTTCGATAAACCATCGGTTTGCATTCGTTAACTTGTTCTATCATATCCTCAAGACGTGCATCGGCCAATGTTTCGCAGAATTTTTTAATTACATCGAGCTGATCAGCATTGGTTATTAATGCCTTATTCTGCGTTGACCGATAAACAAGTAAGTCGCGCAGAAAAACTTCCATAACGTTCAGGATAGCAATTAGCCCCTCAAGATTTTCCTGACTCTGCCAGTCTTGAGCTGTTTGGGTAATATTGACGGCATTCTGGGAATAGGAGTATCGCAAGTATTCAATAATCGCTTCTCGTGTGCTTTTCAGAGTGTCAACATCAAAAAAGCGGGTCATTGCATAGTTCCCGCCGGAAACCCGTGCCAGATATGAAGCTTCATTTTTGTCCACTCCATCTTGTTCAATAAGAGCTTGTTCAATCTCTTTTGTCTTTAAAGGTGATAGCTGGATGTGTTGGCAACGAGAGATTATGGTGGGTAGCAGGGCTTCTGTATTGTCAGTAGTGAGCAAGAAAATGAGGTCTTCTGCGGGTTCTTCGAGCAGTTTTAAAAAAGAGTTTGCTGCCTCTTTTTTCATACTTTCAATTCCGGTCATGATGATAACCGTTTTTTGCCCTTCATTGGGTTTATAATAGGCAGCAGGCCGAATTTCCTCCCTGAAATAATCGATGGGATAAAAAGCACGCTTATTTTTGGTGCTTTCCTCGTTGGTCAGTGATGGTCGGAGGCTAAAATCCACAATTTCGTAGGGATCTTCGCGTAGTAGTTCTAATCGCTCGCGTAACTCTTCAACTGATACATTGGTAGGTACCGGTAAAAAAACGTGAATGTCGGGATGTGTAAACCATGATGATTTTTTGGAAAATGCTTGATCACCTAAATCAGTTAGATGGTCGACTCCATTTATAAGTTCTGCAAAAGCAAGAGCAAAAGCGGTTTTGCCAATTCCGGGAGGCCCCGAAAAAAGATAAGAGTGACTAATACGCCCCGACTGGATAATACGCGTGATTTGTTCGCGGGCAAAAGATTGCCCTACCAGGCGACGATCACCAAAATCAAATGTGAAGTCTTTGTAGTCGATCATAATGTATTATTCTTCAAAAATGTAATCAAAAAGTAAAATTCCTGCCGTGATGGTTACACCCGCATAACCCACCAAAGCCCAAAAGTCATTAAGATAATTATCGGTAAATCCATCGATAAGTGCTGCTTTGGTCGTACGCACGAGAATAAGAATCAGCGGAAAAAGTAACGGTATGCTAAGAACTGAAAAAATAGCTCCTTTTCGATCGGCTTGCGAGACAATGGCTCCAAGCATGGTAGAGACTCCTGATAATCCCGCGGTGCCGAAAAGAAGAACTAAAATAAATGCGAGCAGATCAGCTATAGGCATCCCGAGAAGAAAAATATAGAGTAAAAACGTGACAAGGTTTACTGTAAGTGTAAATAAAAAATTATAGCACAGCTTGCCCACGAAAACTTCAGAGGCATTGCTATGGATTCGAAGCAGATCAAAGGTTTTTCGGTCGGTTTCCATCACAAAGGAACGCGATAGACTCGATAGTGCAGCAAAAAGAATGACAATCCAAACGAGGGCACTTTTGGGAGTAGGAGCCAGCTGTTCAGCATTGAGGGCAAAAAGAATGAGCAGTAGGGCAGCTCCCACGAACGCCAGAACGGTATTAATGGCGTACCTTGACCGAAGCTCTGTTTGTAAGTCCTTGGCTAATACTGCCGAAATTCCTTTTAAAAAATCCATCAGCAAAGTTTACAAAATTTGCTTCCAACAATTAAACGAAAATATAGAATTCGGGGCCATAAATTGATGGCGTAATTAAGTTGTAACAGATGAAAAACGATGAGTATATTTGAACTGCATATGAAATACATAATTTAGATTTTTCCGCATGAATATTTTCAGCTTATTGAATGAAGAAACTGTGTTACCAAATCTGAAAGCCAAAGATAAAGCTGAGATATTAGAGAGGATGATTGCTTCATTAGAGGATATGGTATCTAATGGAGAACTTGAGGAAATAAGAGAAGCTGTGTTTGAGCGCGAACGGATAATGTCTACGGGGGTTGGCAAAGGGTTGGCGATTCCGCACGGCAAAGCATCAGGGATTAATCAAACATATGCAGCATTTGCTATTTTAAAAGAACCGGTTGACTACGAAGCTATCGATGAAGAGCCCGTGAATATGGTTTTTCTGTTGGTTGGTCCGCAAGCGAGCAATAACTTGCATATTAAAATGCTGAGTCGTATATCAAGGTTAATGAATAATAGTGAATTTAGAGAGCGATTGCGTAGCTGTTCAACGGCGGAAGAAATTATTGAGGCCTTCAAAAATGAAGAGCATGTTTCTTTGAATGGCTAAAACTTGTATAAAGCAATTTAAGCTGAGATTTATGTCTCAAAAGAAATCTATTTGTCTGAGTGCGGGGGTACTTTTTGGACTTCTTTTTATGATCAACACGGTACAGGCACAACAAGTTGTTTTTTCGCCTGAGGTAGCTAATACTATTGAAAATAGTCGTGCCAATGATGCTTTTTGGTCAGTTATTGTTCGTGATACGACTGGAAAAATTTTAGAGGGATACAATTTTGAGAAGATGGTACGACCTGCCTCAAATCTAAAGCTACTGACGTCTGCAGCAATTCTGGATGAATTGGGGCCCGATTACCAATTTCGAACAAAGATGTATGGGCTTGGCAGGCAGGTGGATAGCACCTGGCAGGGCGATATTATTATTCGCGGTGTTGGCGATCCATCTATAAGCGGGCGATTTTACCGGGATGATCGGTTTCATGTATTTGACAAGTTATTCTCTGCGCTCTATGATCGAGGTATTCGAAAAATTGACGGTAACCTGATTGGCAACGATTCTTTTTTTGATCAGCAGCCGTATCCCAAAGGTTGGAGTTGGGAAGACCTTTCTTTCTATTATGGGGTAGAGATCAGTGCATTATCATTCAATAATAATGCAGTAGATCTGACGGTTTATGCTAAGGGGGATGTGGGCGAAAAGCCGAAAATTGAGTGGTTCCCATTTGATACGGATTACGTAAACTTTATCAATGATCAGGTAATTACGCCTGCAGATACGGAATATGATGAATTCTATCGTCGAAAGCCCGGTACGAATACTATCGTACTGGGAAGTAAATTGCCAAAGGGATATGTGGAAAAAGAGTCACTTTCTATTGATGACGCTCCGCTCTTTTTTTTGGATACCTTTAAGAAGTATCTCGAAGATGGTAATATTGAACTTAGCGGTGGCATCATTGTAGACAGCAAGCCACAAGATTGGAATGAGAATAGATATCAACCGCTGGCGGAGCATGTATCGGTACCTCTGGATTCTATGTTTGTACAGTTGAATAAAGAGAGTGATAACTTTTATGCTGAAATGCTTCTTAAAACAGCCGCTGCTGAACACTTTGATGCTGCCGGTAGCACTGAGCTAGGCATAAGTTTGGTAAAGGATTTTGCCAAATCCATGAATATGGACACCACAGATCTTGAAATTGAGGATGCTTCGGGCATGGCGGCTTCAACACTTTTAAAAACGGAAGATTTAAACACACTGTTGGTAGAGATGAGAAATCATCCACACTTTGATGTTTTTAAAAAGAGTTTGCCAGTTGCAGGCCAGGATGGGTCTTTAGAGAATCGGTTTATAAATTCTCCCCTTAAAGGAAAAGTGTTTGGCAAAACGGGATATGTTTCTGGCGTACGCAGTTTGAGCGGTTATATGGAGGGGATTTCGGGTAAGCCACTGATATTTTCGGTTGTGACCAATAATTACACCGAAAAAACTGGGTATGTTGATACCATTCATGAACAGATTTTAGAAAATATATACGTAAAATATTAAGCACCTGATGTCTGATAAAAAACCGATTATTTTAATAACGGATGACGAAAAGAGTATCCGGAATTCCCTTCGAGATATCCTCGAGTTCGAGGATTATGCTGTGCTTGAAGCAGAAAGTGGAAAGGAGGTTTTTAATCTGCTGGATGATCATCGGGTAGATCTAATGCTGCTGGATATTAAGATGCACGGCATGGATGGAATTGAAATCTTGTCAAAACTAAAGGAAGAAAACTATCAGTTTCCCGTAATTATGATCTCGGGTCACGGTAATATTGAAATTGCCGTAGAAGCTACTAAAAAGGGCGCTTTTGACTTTATCGAGAAACCCCCGGATTTGAATCGACTGCTGGTGAGTGTGCGCAATGCGCTTGATCAACATCGATTGACTGAAGAAAACAGGTCAATTAAATCACGTCTGCCCAAGGTTCCCAAAATTATTGGCGAAAGTGATGCCATTAAGAAGATCAAAAAGACGATTGATAAGGTGGCTCAAACGAGTTCGAGGGTCATGATTACGGGTGAAAATGGGACCGGGAAAGAGCTGGTTGCTCGCTGGATCCATGAAAAAAGTGACCGGAGTCGTGAACCTTTTGTGGATGTGAACTGTGCGGCTATTCCCGCCGACCTCTTGGAGAGTGAGTTGTTCGGTCATGAAAAAGGAGCGTTTACCGGTGCCAGCAGTCAGCGCATTGGTAAATTTGAGCAGGCTGATGGTGGAACACTCTTTCTGGATGAAGTCGGGGATATGAGTGCTGCTGCACAAGCAAAAGTTTTGCGGGCCCTTCAGGAAAATGCTATTGTCCGCGTTGGAGGGACAAAAAAAATATCAGTTGATGTCCGTGTGATTTCGGCGACTAACAAGGATCTTTTGGACGAGATAGAAACCGGTGGATTCCGAGAGGATTTGTATCACCGATTAAATGTGATTCCCATTCATGTTCCCCCGTTACGCAAACGACGGGAAGATATCCCGCTATTGGCTCAAGATTGGCTGCAGAAATTAGCCGAAAAGGATATTATGTTTTCGGGGATTAGCTTTACAGATGAAGCACTGGAGGAGCTTAAAAAACAGAATTGGTCCGGTAATGTGCGTGAGCTCCAGAATGGTATTGAGCGATTGGGACTGTTGGCGGATGATTCTGAAATAAGTAAAGAAGATGTACAAGCACTCACGCTTTCCAGAGGTAAGAAAAGCGATACGTTTACTGATTTGGCTGATAGTGTAGAGACCTTTCAAAAGTTTAAGGAATCGGCTGAACGGTTATTTATAATTCGTAAACTGGAAGAAAACGACTGGAATATTTCTCAAACTGCTGAAGCGATTGATATTCAACGCAGTCATATGTACAACAAAATGAAAAAGTACGATATTGAGCGTTGATAATACCTAAGGCGGTTATGTAGGTCTGTTGATAAGAATATTGAAAAAATTGCAATTTTAGTTACTAAGAATATTTAAGGATGTCAGCGAAGATAATAGACGGGAAGAAAGTTGCTCAATTAACGCGAGATGAAGTTCGAAAGGATGTTGATGATTGGATAGAAGCGGGCCACCGTCCGCCATTTTTACAAGTGGTCCTTATTGGAAATAATCCTGCATCTGACGTCTATGTTGGGGCCAAAACCAGGGCGTGCAAAGAAGTGGGGATTGAAACGGATACCATGCGTTTGCCCGACACGGTTTCCGCAAAGGTCTTAAAACAAACTATTCATGAACTGAATAATGATGACTCTGTAGATGGCATATTGGTCCAGCTTCCGCTGCCTAACCATTTATCTGCTCATGATGTTATTGAATCAATTGACTATCGAAAAGATGTCGACGGTTTTCATCCCATGAACGTAGGCCGGTTGACCGTAGGGGAGCCGAGTTTTAGATCCTGTACGCCTGCCGGGATTATTGAACTTCTTAAACACTATAGTATCCCCACAAAAGGAAAGCATGCCGTAGTGGTGGGAGCCAGTAATATTGTAGGACGGCCGATATCAATTTTGTTGAATAAAGAAAGTGGTGAGCAGGGGAAAGCGACGACAACGGTTTGTCACAAGTTTACCAAAGATTTAACGAAGCATACTATTGACGCTGATATATTAGTTGTTGCTGCAGGTCAGCCCGAGTTTATCAAAGGAGAGATGGTCAAAGAAGGAGTAGTGGTCATTGATGTAGGTATCAATCGCGTAGCAGATGAAACCAAAGAAAAAGGGTACAGCCTTGTGGGCGATTGTGATTTTGAAAGTGTTAAGGAAAAGGCCAGCTGGATTACGCCCGTGCCCGGCGGAGTAGGCCCCATGACTGTGGCTATGTTAATGAAAAACACACTGTTGGCCGCAAAAAAATCTATCTATCCGGAGTAAACTTTTTTTATAGACACTTGCTTGAATTTTCGGGGTCTACGTAGCAGGCATCAGATGTAAGACTATGGCTGAATTCCAGATCTTTTTGCAACTCATTGAGAAATTCTTTGATATCTTCCCGGGATGTCCAATGCTCATGTCCATCACTTAATAACGGTAAATCGCTGTTTGTAAGACCATCCGGTAGGGATATGGGATCCGATTCTTCTACGTAAATAACCTCGTGGGCTACTACCATCTCTTCTAATCTGTCTTGCACCCACCTTGCAAAGGTATCCGTATTTTTATGATAAAACGTAAACATGATCTAAAGTCTCCATTGATAAATTGATATTTATAAAGCCTCAAAACTGATGGCTGTTCCTCCTCCCGGAGCCATCCAAAGTTCGAGTGTTGTATCAGCAGTAACCTCTCGGGTTTTGATCTCATAAGCAGTGGGATTATCCTGCCAGTGGGCATTGTCAGCATCTTGGTATATCGTTGCTTTATAGGTTTTTCCAGTATCCAGAAAGTTAAGAGATACTTCTTTTGTACGCTCATTTTCATCTGTGACGGCTCCTAAAAACCATGTGTCATTATTTTTTTCTTTTCGAGCAGTCACTACGTAATCTCCAATTTCTGCATCCAAAATATGTGAGGCATCCCAATCCACTGCAACATCGCGAATGAACTGGAACATGGGGTGAAAGTTCCCGTCATCAGTTAAGTAATTTTCCGGTAGGTCAGCAGCCATCTGCATGGGACTGTAAAGCACCACATAAAGAGCTAGCTGGTTAGCCAGCGTTGACTTTACCTGTTCCTCATCGGAATATTCATCAAAAGTGATGTCAAAAATTCCCGGCGTATAGTCGATGGGACCGCTTAGGACGCGCGTAAAAGGCAGAATAGTGGTATGCTCGGGAGGCATTCCTTCACTCCATGCATTATATTCCATTCCGCGTATTCCCTCCCGGGTCATCATATTGGGATAGGTTCTTCGCAACCCGGTACCTTTGATCGGTTCATGGGCATTAATACCAATCTGGTATTCGGCTGCTTTCTCTACTACTTTTCGATAGTGACGAACCATCCATTGCCCGTGATGATATTCGCCTTTTGGAATAATGCCTCCGGCGTATCCGGTTTTAATATGATGAATACCCAGATCATGATAGAGCTGGAAAGCTGTATCGAGCCTGGTTTCGTAATGGGCTGCCTGGCCCGATGTTTCGTGATGACCGACCAACGCTACATTACGTTCTTTCGCGTAATTCGAAACTTCTTGGAGGTCAAAATCAGGGTAGGGCGTTGTGAAATCAAAAAAGCCCAGCGAGTCGGTTCCCCAGTATTCCCAGCCGGTATTCCAGCCTTCGATTAACAATCCTTTTATGTCGGCCCGCTCATTAAAATCAATATATCGTTTAGCATTTTCGGTGGTAGCACCATGCGTTGAACCACCCGGGGTGTCAAATGAGCCTTCTGCAGCTTCCTCCATCCCCCAAGAAGATTTCCCGATATGCATTTCCCACCAGATGCCGGTGTATTTCATGGGTTCTATCCAAGAGGTTTCTTCTAATTTATTAGGTTCATTTAGATTTTGAAGTAAAAATGATTGTGCCAGATCTCCTGCACTTTCACCGACTTGTATAGTACGCCATGGGGTAGAGAAAGGGGCTTTAGCTTTTACCTTGGTACCGTCAGCCCAAGGGACGAGCTCGCTAACTAATGTTAAATCGTCGGTTACACCCAGTGTCATCCCAGCATAATCAGTCAAATTTGCTTCATGAAAGCTTAGGTATAAGCCATCCCCCGTTTTCATTGTGATCGGGGTATTAGCCGCATTGAAGTTATCAATCTGACGATCGACGCGTTCGTTTTCACCGGCAAATTCAGAAGCATCGATTTCACTAACCTTAGTTTGTTTGTAATTATACTCATAGCTGTCATAATCGGCAGGGATCCACCAGCTGGTATGATCGTCGGTAAGTGCGAATTCTGTCTGCTCATTCATGATATACAGACTATCCGTCATCGATTTTTGAAGGGGAAATTCATATCTGAATCCAATTCCATCATTAAAAACTCTGAATCGCAGCTTTACCACTCGCTCTTGGTTATCTGTCTCTTTAAGTGATACGAGTAGTTCATTATAGTGATTGCGGACTTCCTCTTGTTCACCCCAAACTGGTTGCCAGGTTTCATTATGAGACCTTCGCTCGATGCTTGAAATTTGCAACCCGTCTTTTAATGGTGGGAGGTTTCGAAACTCAAATCCCAAGCCGGAGGTGTCAATAATTTGGGTGTTGCCATGCTGTACCGTGTATTGAGGACTCCCGGATTCGGAAAGAGAGAATGTAACCGAAAGATTTCCATTCGGAGAAGAAACAGTTGATAATTTATTCATTACGTCGCAACTGAATATGATCAGAGAGCTAATAACTGCGAACGAAAGCGCTTTCAAATGATGCATAAATAAATAGTTGTATATGTTTTTATCAGTGGGGCATAAAATTGATGCTTTTGGGATAAAAAACAACTGTCAACCAAAACAAAAGAGGAAATAGATAGACAGGGGACATTTTTTTAAATAGGGGTGACATACTGGTGTCACTACTGATTGTTAGGTTAAAATTGAACACCAATTAAACAAAGGAACTCATTATGAATACTGCAATCAAAACGAGTCAAAAGGCCCTCGATACTAATTTAGAACCTGTTCTTCGTAAAGTTTTAAAAGAGGCTGAGAAAGAACACCGTGAACTCCAGCAGATGTTTGAACTGATGGGATGGGGTGATATTCCCGATGCTTTAAAGCTGGAAATAAAGGATGATGTATCGGCTTTGGTTAATGAGTTGAACGGTCAATATTCCAGTTGTGATCCCCATGTAGCTCGTCGCCGAAAGCGTGTGTTTTACTGGGTAGAATGTTATCGTGATGGCATCTGCTCGCTTGAAACAGCTATTGATGCCCTGCATATTAAAAGTTTGTGAGTATTTAAAAGAGAGGCGCTTGGGGCAAGCGTATGTGAGCGATTTTGCTTGGCATTTTTAAGGAAATTCTGTTAAGCAGGTCGCTCACATTTTTTTTATCTTTGCCCAAACTGGAACCACAATACTTGCAGATCTTTTCTACCATGGAAAATTCCTCTCCTTTCGACCGCATAACACGCCAGGGTTTAACCTATGATGACCTCCTTTTGGTCCCAGGCCATTCCGAAGTTGTCCCTCGTGATGTAGATACAAGCGTGGATTTAACTTCTGAACTTACGCTCAATATTCCCGTCATTAGTTCGGCTATGGATACCGTATCGGAATATCGGCTGGCTATTGCCCTGGCTCGCGAAGGTGGTATTGCTATGCTGCACAAAAATATGTCCATTCAGGATCAGGCTGACCAAGTACGCATGGTGAAGCGTAGTGAGAGTGGTATGATTGTTGATCCGGTGACATTAGGAAAGAATGAGACGGTTCGCAAAGCGCGCGGGCTTATGAAGAAACATAAGATTGGCGGTATTCCCATTGTAGAAGATGACAATACGCTCATCGGTATTGTGACGAACAGAGATTTGCGTTTTGAGCACTACGTGGATAAGAAGCTGAGTACTATTATGACGACCGAGAATCTCATCACGGCGCGTGAAGGTACTACTCTTGAAGAAGCGGAAAAGCTGCTGCAGGAACACAAAGTTGAGAAGCTACCTATTGTCGATGACAATATGAAGCTGGTGGGATTGATCACCTTTAAGGATATAGAGAAGAAGATGAACTTTCCCAATGCGTGCAAAGACGATATGGGACGTCTGCGTGTGGGAGCAGCCGTGGGAGTAACAGCGGATACGCTGGATCGCGTTGAGGCATTGGTTGATTCCGGTGTTGATGTAATTACCATTGATACCGCACACGGCCATTCGCAGGGGGTGTTGAATATGGTCAAAGAGGTTAAAAAGGAATATCCCGATCTGAATCTTATTGCCGGTAATATTGCTACTAAAGATGCTGCCAAAGCACTTGTTGATGCGGGTGCCGATATCCTTAAGGTAGGCGTTGGTCCGGGGTCTATTTGTACAACCCGTGTTGTTACCGGAGTGGGTGTGCCGCAGTTGAGCGCAGTGATGGAAGTTGCTGAATATGCCCATAATGCCGGCGTAAGTGTTATTGCAGATGGTGGTATTAAACAAACCGGTGATATTCCTAAGGCCTTGGCAGGCGGTGCACATGCAGTAATGATGGGATCCATGTTTGCCGGAGTTGATGAGGCACCGGGTGAGACGGTTATCTATGAGTCTCGCAAGTATAAGTCGTACCGTGGAATGGGAAGCCTGGGTGCGATGGAACAAGGTTCAAAAGATCGCTATTTCCAGGATGTTGAGGATAACATTAATAAGCTTGTACCAGAAGGTATTGAGGGACGAGTTCCATATAAAGGATATTTAAGTGAAGTGGTTCATCAGATGACCGGCGGGCTTCGTGCTGCTATGGGCTATTGTGGAGCGCCTGATATTGCCAGCCTTCAGCAGGCTGAGTTTGTTCAGATTTCTGCTGCAGCTTATAAAGAGAGTCATCCTCATACGGTAGAAATTACCAAGGAAGCCCCGAACTATTCAGTAAGCTAATTGCAAGGATTATTTACGGGCGTTGACGAGGATGCTTACTCCAATTACCAGAAAAATTAGGTGAGGGAGCGTTGCTGCCAGCATGGGATCAATTTCTCCCTGACCGCCGAATGGTTCAATCACTTTCATCATCACAAGGTATAGAAAGCTAACGGCCAGCCCGGCTGCGATGTAGAATCCTTTACCGCCTTCCCGTCGAACCGAAGCCAGGGCAAACCCGACGATAGTCACCACAATAATTGAAAAGGGATAGGCATATCGCCCGTAGAGCTGTACCTTTGGCAATTCTACACCGCCGGCGCCGCTTCGCTCGATGGATTGAATATAGTTTTGAGCTTCGGGATAGGTAAGTTGGTAGATGTCCGACGTTTTACGGGTTAGATCGCGCGGATAGATATTGAGTGTGGTATCCATAGAATCAATATGGACCTCAGAGTATCCCATCTCAGTAAAGGTTTGCTTTTGTACATTCTCGAGCTTCCAGTGTTGTTTTTCTTCCTGCCATATCATACGCTGGATAAACATTTTTTCACTTATGCTGTCGCCCTCAAAGTTTACAACATCTACGCGGTATCCGGTACCCTTATCGGGATTGAAATAATTTATTTTAAAGATGGAGTTTTCGGATTCCTGTCGAAAAATGCGATTAGTATCCACTTTATCCGATTTGCCAGACAGGTATTCTGATTCAAAAGCAATACGTTTTTCATTGGCATTAGGAATTACATAGGCGTCCAGATAACTCATCACCGCCGTCATCAAAAAGGCAAAAGCCAGATAGGGTAAAATAAGGCGATACAGACTTACGCCTGCTGCTTTTAATGCGGTAATTTCGAGGCGTTCAGCCATTTGGCCCGTCAAGTAGAGACAGGCAATGAATACGGCAACAGGTATAATCAAGCGGGCTATTTCCGGGATATAATTGAGATAATACACTCCAAATATTTGAGCGAACGTAGCTCCCTTATCAGTAAAATCTTCGCTGTTTTCTGAAAAATCGATGACAATAAAAATGAATATCAGCACCATCATCACAAATAATGTGATGCCCAACATCCTAAAAAAGATATAGCGATCAATTTTCTTAGTCACGATGCTTCCACAGTTTTGATAGTTTAAAAGGAGTACTAATACTTATTACCATAATAAGCCCTACGGCACCAAGTACAATATCTGACAGCCACATGCCGGTGAAGGGAGAAATAAACAGACGATCAGCCATTTTTTCGCCCTGAATAATGGAAATCCAGTAAAATGTTAAAAATACCGTACCAATAAGTGCTGCGTACCCAAGGTTTCCTTTCTTGGTATACATGCCAATGGGAGCACCAAGAAGAACAAATACAATACAAGCAATGGGGATAGAAAACTTTTTATGGATTTCAACCAGGTATTGTGCAATTTTTTCAAGTCGCCATTCTGTATCAGATACAACATCCTCGATAAAGGATTTGTAGTTACGCAGTTTCATCAGGCCAATATCGTGCAGACGTAGTTGTTCAGATTTTGATTCTAATTCTTGCAATACCAAGTAATTACTTTCGTAAGGTAAGTCTGTCGTATCTGTTTCTGACTGCTTTAATTCTGACTCCCTTTTATCTCCTGTATTTAGTCTCGAAAGGGTGGGGTAGATGTAGTTTTTATTTTTGATTATATGATTCTTTTGTTTTTCGATCTGATTATTCAGAGAATCAACAACACTACTCATTGCTTGAATATTCATTGTACGGTCATTCCGAGATCGATCAGCAGGGTTGGAGCGTGAGAAGGCTAAATCTGAGAGATCAAAACTGATGCGATAACGGTCAAAATGGGTTTCCTCAAAAACGTCAATGAGTTTTCCTTTTTGTCTGCGATCAAGTTTTCGAAGCACTGATCCATCATTCAGGAATAGGGTGAGCGTTTGTCCGCTTTGTTTGCTTGCGAGCCGTCCTTTTTCGGCTTTGATGTAAGCTTCTTTACGATTGCGGGTGGGGTGCTGATATATGGTGACATCGCGTAATGAATCAGATTCATTGGTAATTTCTTTGACCAAAAAGGTGTAGTTATCGATCCCATCGTAAAACTCATTTTCTTTGAGATCGAAGCCGGGTTTTTTAAGGCGGATATCGATAAAAAGGGACCGGGCTCGCTGATTGGCATCGGGTAAAATATCATTGGAAAACCACATAAGGAAAATGGAAAGCAGGATAGATGCAACCAGAACGGGATTAATAACATGGATAGGATTGATCCCTGCTGCGCGAATAGCTGTTAGCTCATTTAATTCCGTTATTTTCCCATAAGCCATAAGCGAAGCAACCAGTACGGCCATTGGCACGGCAAGTACGACCATCGACGCCAGGTTCGTAATAATAAGCTCCAAAATAACTCCTAACGGCAATCCTTTGCCGATAAGCAGATCAATATAAAGGATCAGAAATTGCATAAGCAGCAAGAACATCAGCGTACAGAAACAGAAGATGAAGGGGCCGATATGCCGCTTAAGAATATCTAATTGTAATTTATTGGGTAGTAATCGCATATTGTTGATTGATTTGGAACCCTAAAATTAGGTCTATATGGGTTCTTTACAAAATGGATATTTATTATGACTACAGACCCAGAGTTTGTACTTTTATGAAAAGCAGGAATCCATTATAATTCTGCTGAGTGCATGGGGACATAATCATTTCAAGAAAAATAAAAGGAGCTGTATATAGAGAATCGCTACCATAGATTTGCTGATTGAAATAATATGTAAATATATTCTACAACGGTTTCGTGCAGCTCAAAGCATTTAACTTTTCAACGTTCGTTTTACTTACTTGCTTGGCAGCTATGGTGGCAAGTCCCGAGCAGAGTATGGGACAGGTCGGTCAGGACTCACTTCGAATAACGCCTGCCCAATCCGACACATTGCCCCGTTTGTATAAAGTTCCCCCCATTTCGTATCCCTTTCCGGATGATCGACCCAAGCTGTTTTACATACAACTCCCCCAAGAAGAAACGTATGTACAGCGCGATTCACTGGGTGCATATCACAGTCAGAGGTTGCTGTATGAAATGCCTATGGCTTCCAGTTTCCGGACGAGTTTTGAGCAGTATGCAGAAAAGTCGAAGCAACGCCATCTAAAGGATAACTGGCAGATGCTTGTTCAAGAGCAACAAGCAGAAGATCAGCGCCGGCAGGGGTTGCTTGACTTTAATCTTGATATTCCCGGTGGAGAGGAATCTGCGTTTACAACTATCTTTGGCAAGCCGGAAGTTAATCTGAGTATTAACGGAACGGCTAATATGAATGTGGGAGCTTCTATTCAAAAGACTGAAAACCCTGAAATACCGGAAGATCAACGCCGTCAGATAGATCCAACCTTTGAACAAAGCTTAAAGCTGAACATTCAGGGTACGATTGGGGATAAGCTTTCTATTCAAACCGATTGGGATACCGAGCGTGACTTTGACTTTATGAACCGCCTAAACATTGTTTATGATGGTTACGAGGATGAGATCTTACAGCGCCTGGAGTTGGGAAACGTTTCTATGCAAACAGGAAACTCGCTGATTCGGGGTGGTAGTGCTCTTTTTGGTGTTAAGTCTGTAGCTCAAATTGGGTCGCTGAAATTAACGTCAGTACTTTCTCAGCAGGAGGGAGATAGCAAAACAGAAACAATAACGGGTGGGGCTCAGGAGCAGGAGATTTCTATTCGTCCGGGAGATTACGAATCTGATAGACACTTTTTTCTGGATTTCTTTACCCGCCAGGAGTTCGAAGAAAATGTTTCCAATCCACAGCAGCAGGGGCAGGCATTACAGTTAACGGAGATTAATGTCTGGTTGCTTCGTGAGTCCTCACAATCACAGGAGGGAGAACGACAGGCGATTGCATTGGGAGACTTGGGGGTGGTACAAAATCCTGACAGCTCATTTTCACCCCCTGATGAGGATCAAGATATATTTAATGAGTCGACATTGGATCAATATCGTGATCCTTCTCAAGGGGTTTCTGCAGAAAGTTTTGGGGTTGAATCCACGTCATTTGTTGAAGGGTATTTTGTTCCCCTCCAGGAAGGGGCGGATTATAGTTTGGACCGGAATCTGGGTTATATATCTATAAAACGGAATTTGGGTTCGCGTCAGGCATTGGCTGTTTCTTTTAAGTATCGGGATTCCCAGACCGGTGAAACTATAAGTGTGGGGGATGTGAGTCAGGGCGGTAATGAACGTATTTATTTGAAGTTATTACGTCCGCAAACGGTGACGACCTCAAATATTTTGTGGGATTTGATGATGAAGAATGTGTACTCACTCGGAGCCAATAATTTGACGCAAGAAGGCTTAGATCTGGATATTAAATATACTGAACAAAATGTGCCGAGCAGCTCGCTGCCACAGCGTGATCAAATTTTACTGCAAGATTTGGGACTTGACCGGGTTGACCGACAGGGAGCGTTGAATCCTGATAATAAAATTGATTTTAGTACCACAGTACTGGAACCCTCTACCGGTACCCTTGTTTTTCCTTATCTGGAACCCTTTGGATCGCGCATTGAGCAATTACTTACAGAATCTGGGACTCCTCCTGACCGTGTCAGTGACCTCACCTTTGATGAGCTGTACAATGAGAAAAAGGTGAATGCGAACCAAAGCTCAAAAAATAGCTTTTATCGCATTCAGGGAAGTTCAAAGGGAAGTATTTCTTCCAGTTATTCGCTGGGATATTCATTGGTTGAAGGATCAGTAAAAGTTTTTGCTAACGGGCGTGAATTACAGGAAGGTACTGATTACGCTGTCGATTATTCGATCGGGAGTATCACAATTTTAAATGATCAATATCTTCGTCGTGGACAGGAAATTAAAATTGAGTACGAAAATAATCAGCTTACACAGATAGGAAAGAAAAGCTTTACCGGGCTAAGGGCTGAATATGAGTTTACGGATAATATATCGCTGGGAAGCACCTATTTTAACCTCAAAGAGCGTCCGCTACAGGATAAAATTCGTATTGGTGATGAGCCGGTAAATAACTCGGTTGTGGGGGTTGATGCTAATGCTCATTTTGACACTCCCTGGGTTACACGATTGATTGATCAGGTTCCTCTGTTACAAACTAAAGAAAGTTCAAGCTTAACAATAAGTGGAGAGTTTGCCCATCTACGTCCGGGGGTTTCTCAAACGAGTGCGGTAAGTGATGCAATTGAAAACGATCGTTTATTTGAAGATGAAGAAAACGGTCTTTCCTTTATTGATGATTTTGAAGGTTCAGATATCGGGTTGAGCTTTATGAATCCCACTCGGTGGAATCTTGCAGCTGCACCTGCGGCCGTACCGGGCTATGGTCCGGATGAGGTGTTTTTTGAAGATAATCCACCGGATAATCCATCCACAAATATTGCCGATAAAATTGCTCGATCTGATCTTCGAGGGACTTTTTCCTGGTATAGTATTCCACAAAATATCGACCAAATTTTGGGTGGAGTTGATTTTACACCTGAAACACAGCAGGTAAAGGTAACAGATGTTTTTCCTAATCGGGATGTGCTAACCGAGGAGAATTTTATCAGTACGTTAGATGTCTATTTTGATCCTACAAAGCGGGGCCCATATAATTACAACGAAAATCTACGAACACTGTTGGAAGATGAACCTGAGCGCACTTGGAGTGGGATGACCACTACACTGCCTTCGGGTCAGGAAGATCTTACGCAGAATAACATTGAGTTTCTCGAATTTTGGATGCAGACGGTATTACCTAACGGGCAGTCACCAACTGCACAAGATCTTCAGGATTATGAGGGTAAGATTTATATCGATATAGGAGTTGTTTCGGAGGATGTCATCCCCAATTTCAAAACCAATACCGAAGATGGATTGGTTCGACGCCCTCAGGATTTACAGGAAGATAATATCAGTGGGCAGTCACGGTCGTATATTCCTACTCCGCTACCGGCTCCGGAGGGACAGTTTTCAAATGATACGCGTGAACTGTCGGATGTAGGGCTTGATGGTGCACCGAACGAAGGTGGCATTGATAATAAAAATGAGCAAAATCTGTTTTCGGATTTTCTTGAAGCGATGGCTTCAGAATATGGTGCTGGAACGGAGCGATATCAGGAGATTGAAGAAGATCCATCCAATGACGACTATGTTTATTACGGAGAAAGTCAGGCCGGAAATGGTGATCTTCAGGAGCGATTTTTTCGCATGTATGGCTATCACGATGGCAATACCCCGCCAAACGAGGGGGAAAAAAGAGCTGTAACAAACAAGCCGGATACTGAGGGGCTTATTACTCCATCTATTGTTGAGCAGAATAATGCCTATTTCCAGTATGAAATTGACTGGAATCCCGCTGATTTTTCGGAATTAGAACCCGGATCGGAGGGGACCTTTATTGTGGATAAAGTAGACGGTCCAAATCAGGAAGACCGGTGGTACCAAGTACGACTGCCATTGGAAGAGTGGGTACGCAAAGTGGGTGGTATCGAAAACTTTCAGAATATCTCGTATATCAGGGTTTGGCTGTCAGGATATGAAAAACCATTTACCCTGCGTTTTGCTACCTTTGAGCTGGTAGGGAGCCAGTGGCGTCCCGCCGAAAATGTAGATCAGCAACAGGGTACAACACAGGGTGAGTTCAATATTTCATCCGTAAATATTGAGGAGAACAGCCAGCGGCGTCCGATTCCATATCGCCAGCCAGAGGGAGCAATTCGAGCGGTTAATCGCGACCGACAGCGGCAGACTATTGCCAATGAGCAATCGATAACGATGAATGTGGAAAATCTGGGTCCGGGCGAGCTGAAAATGATGAAGCGGGTATATCCCGGGGGATTGAATATGATTAACTACTCTAACGTGCGAATGTTTGTGCACGGTGAGGGATATGATAATCGTAGTGATGCGGAACTGGTTGTACGCTTTGGTACCGATCTGACCAATAACTATTATGAGTATCGCCAGCCCATTTCACCGTCCGATCCAAATTATCCGTACAGCACTAAACAGTTGAGTGAAATGAGTGAAGCTGAACGTGAAATGGAGGCCGAGGAAGTCTGGCTCTATGAAGAAAACAGCATGAATATTTTGATGCGGGCGTTTAATGAATTAAAACAACTGCGTGATCAGCAAGGCGTTGAAGGGAATACAGTGTTTGAACGTGGTGATTTACTTAAGAATGCACCGCCTGGGGCGGTAATTGGGATAAAAGGAAATCCATCGTTGGACCGGGTTGGTGAAATTGGTATGGGGATCCAAAATCCCTTTGATCCCCAAAATCCGGATGAGGGAGGAATTGCCTCTTTGGATGGACAATTTTGGTTCAATGAGTTGCGCGTGTCGGGTTTTGATAATAAATCGGGTTGGGCAGCCAATGCCAAGGCGGAGATGAAATTAGCGGATTTTGCCACGGTTAATGCAAATTTTAACAGAGAAACGGATGGTTTTGGAGCACTTAATTCTCGATTGGGACAGCGCCGCATGTCTAATGTGCAGGCATATGATCTGAACTCAACGGTGAATATGCATAAGTTTATACCAGACCGCTTTGGCTGGAATATTCCGGTATCACTTTCCACACGTCGATCTTCGTCCACTCCTCGATACTTGCCGAACCAGGGTGATGTCCGTCTCTCGGAATTTGAAAATGCTGTGGAAGCCCGTGACGATATTTCTGATGCTCAGAAACAACAAATTATTGATCAGCGTATTCGAGAAAGCCAGACAGTAACCGAAAGTTATTCTATAAATGTGTCGAATCTGTCTAAGTCGAGATCCCAATCAAGTCTGACCGAATATACACTCGATAATACAACCATAAATTATGTTTACAACGTTACGGAACGAAGAAATCCACAGTATCAACAACAGGATAACTGGAATTACAGTGGTTCGGTGCGTTACAATTATAGCTTTCCTCAAACAAAGGTATTCAGACCATTGGGGTTTCTTGGAGAGGTGCCTTTGTTACATCCTTTAGCCGGGATACAGCTGGGGTATACGCCGGCTTCTATTAATGCTTCGATGGGCATGGATCGGGAATATGACGAACAGCTTCGACGAGTGGTCGATCCCAATGTAGAAAATGCACTGCAACAATCGCATAGCTTTACATACGATACCGAATTCGGCTTTGGGTATAACATTACGCCGAGTATTAAAACTACTTTTCGCTCTCTTACGGTGTTTGATTTGTCAAGAGCAGGGATTGATGAGGCCGGCCCGGGTAATATCATGGCTGATTCTACCCAATATTCCGTGCGTCCCACATTTGATGTGCTCAATGATCTCATTTTTGATAGCCTGTCATCCAGGCGTAGTAATTATCAAGAGTCGTATACGGCCGGCTGGCAGCCCAAGTTGAACAAGGTGAGTGGATTGGACTGGATTAACTATTCAGCTAATTACAGTGGGGGATATCAGTGGAGGAATAGTCCCCGCGGATCAGCTTTAGGGGCCAATGTATCAAATAACTTTTCACTGAACCAGACGCTGGATTTCAATATCAGAAGTTTGCTTAGCGGCATGGAATGGTATCGGAATCTACAAGACAATGGGAGAGGGAATAATATTTCTTCGGCTGATACTACTGGGGCATTGACTGAAGATCAACTGGGTAAAACACTTGGTATTATTGGGAAAAAAGCAGTGGGAGCGATATTGAGCATCCAGTCGATGGACTTCTCATTTAATATTTCGCAGAGTTCGCTTCAACGTGGATATGCCGGCACATCACCCCTATATGATATGTTTGGGCGAAGCAGCGGAGAATATTCCCCGCCGTTTTCGTATCGTACAGGTTTTGCAAACGAAATCGGGCTTGATCGGCTTATTAATAACCCGAGTGAAACCTCGTCATTACAGTTGCCATCAAATCATAATTTAACAGATGATATTACCGTGCGATCGCGGTTGCAACCATTTAAGAATTTAACCATAGATTTGTCATGGAACTCGAAGTGGAATGAAACCAATACCAAGTCAATTACTATTGATCCCAATCAAAACCGTAGTACGGTACGTTCGCAGAATGGTTCTATATCTTCAAGTATTTGGGCTTTTGGCAGTGGTTATGAAGCATTTTTTAAGAAACAGTTAAGGACTGCTTTTAACGATATCGGGGACAATACTGTTATTACTGATTCTACCGGTAATGGGGATGGACAAACAGTGTTGGGTCGAACTGCACTCCAGGAAGATTTCAGACAGTCATATCTTATCTTTAACCGGGGAGCTATAGGTGATCGTAGTTTTACCCCCTTCCCATTACCCGGATGGCGTATCACCTGGACAGGATTGGAAGAGTTTATTCCTCTTTTTGGAGATCTAATGTCTCGAGCATCGATATCGCATAATTATAGCGGTACATACCGTCTGGGATGGGTTTATAATGCCGATCAAAGCTTGCTGCCCGACATTTCTTTGGGAGCTTACTCAGTGACCAATCGTCGGCCCGAGTTTGAACCCAACAGTATTAATATTGAGAAACGATTTAGCCCGTTGGTGGGGTTAAACTTGACGTGGGAATCAAATTTGCGAACCAATATACAATATGAACAGAGTAAGGTGACGAGTTTAGCACTATCAAACTCTACAGTGATTGAACGGATTTCCAAGGGACTAAAACTAACCTTTGCCTATACTATTCGTGATTTTAAAATCCCGTTTTTCAAGCGGTTGGATAATGCTGTAGATATCACGCTTAATGGAAGCTATATCGAAGATGAGGAAAAGAAATTTGAGCTCGACTCCGATCTTGATGAGGCATTAGCTGCCGGACCGAATGATATTATCAAGGATCCTAACCGGGCTGAGTTTTCAAGCACGGTCACCGGTGGACAGGCACGAATTAATGGGTCAGCAGTTATTGGATACCAGTTTTCACAGATGATACAGGCAAACTTTGAGTACAACTACAACAGGTTGATCCCAAAAACATCAGGAGTCTACGGCCGTACTGATCATGACATCCGATTTAATATCGTGGTATCAATTCGATCGAATTAAGTAGATAAAGATCTTTTGAACTTACTAACATATCTGGAGTGTTCTATATAACAGTTTAGGTCGAATCTCTTTTCTTGCCCAAAAAGGAAACCCCGATCCCAAATATTGATAAAGCTATCATCAAATAGGGCAACCAATCCCCGAAGCGAGTGTAGAATGTTTGGGATGTGAGTACAGGTACATCATAGTTAAAAGCAGTGGTTTTCCAGTAGGGTGTTTTTACTTTTACGGAGCCATCCGGTGCGATGATGCCTGAAATACCGTTATTGGCGCTACGCACTATCCAGCGGTCAAACTCAATGGCACGCAGTCGTGCATAGGCAAAGTGCTGCTCGTGTCCGCTGGTGTTACCCCACCACCCATCATTGGTGATAATCGTAAGATAGCCGGCTCCATTGCGCACGTAGTTGAGAATCCAGTTGGGGAATACTGAGTCGTAGCAAATTAACGCCGGCGTTTCTGTTCCATTGACTGAAAACTGATCGGGGTGATGCCCTTTACCATATCCCTGAATTTGATTCCAGTCTACCCATCCGAAAAAATCAATGGTGTTTAAAAAGTGAACAAAAGGAATACGTTCTACGATGGGCACCAAGTTGTGTTTGCGGTACGCCTCCATCTGTTTACTGGGATAGAAGCCGAGGGCTGCATTGAAGGGCAGGTACGCCCCACGCTGGTCTTCGTAAGTTAGGGGCGGGATATCGTTTTCATAAAATTCAAAAAAAGTAGCCCCGGTAATAAGCGTGGCATCTGATGTTTTAGCGTAACTACGTAAACGTTTTTTTGTCCGATCCGAAAATTCTCGATAACCATTAATGTTTAAAATTTGATTCTGTACGGCATTTTCCGGCCAGACAATAAGGTGGGTATTTTTGGTAATTACAGAATCCGTAAGGGATAGAAGGTGATTATTGGCTTGTTGAGCACTGTTAAACCCGCCGTTGGGTTTGTAGGAGTCGAAATTAGGTTGAACCACCACCACTTCATGGTTTTTTTCGAAGCCGGTTTGACTTCCAAAAGAGGAAATGAAAATGGACCAAACAGGAAATATCAGGAGTATTGAAACGACTGCAAATTTTGTAGTTCGTCTGGGTTTTTGCAAGTACTGGTAGGCTAACGCTGTGGTAAGGATCACCCAGAATGAGATGCCCCAATAGCCGGTTACAGAAATGTATTGAACTAGTTGCGGTACATTAGCCCATGCATTTCCCACCGCCAGCCACGGCCAGGCCAAATCCCAGAGATGATGCAGATATTCGTAACTGAGCCAGAAAGCTGTTTGAAGCAGGGCGATGAGCCACGGAACAAAATTCTGCTGTTGTACTTTATACTGAAGCATCACAGGAATAGTCATTACTGCAGCATTAGCAAGAATGGCCGCCACTCCGCCGGCTACAGTCGCCATCACCAGCCAATAGGTGGTAATAATATTCCAAATGAGGAAGGCCGGATAAACTTTGTAGGCTGCTTCTCGGGCAGAATTAGATAGATCAATAATACGAAAAATGAACAGGAATGCCGGGAAGACGAGAAAAGGTAATGGAATGGGGGGATAACTTAGGCCCAACAGCACTCCCACGGTTATTGATAACAGCCACTGATTATCCCAGAAATGTTGCATTGCGTTTTTCATTCGCTGTAATCTTTTGAGGCAATAATAACGACTATTTCTCCTTTTATATCATCTCGCAGCTGAAATGTATCATGCACCGATTTAATTGATCCGCGTACAACTTCCTCAAATTTTTTGGTGAGTTCTCGACAGACCGCGATCATACGTTGGTCGCCCATATATTTCCGTAGTTCCTCGAGCAGTTTGATCAAACGGTGAGGGCTTTCGTATAGAACAATGCTGCGTTGTTCGTCTACCAACTGTTTAAGTTGCTTTTGGCGACCCTTTTTTTGAGGTAGAAATCCTTCGAATACATATTTATCGCATGGCAATCCGCTGGCAACCAAGGCAGTTGTGGCGGCATCAGGGCCGGGAATTACGGACACCGAATGTCCTGCTTGGTGAGCAGCACGAACGGCCAAAAATCCCGGATCGGAAATACCCGGCATTCCGGCATCTGAAATGATAGCTACATTTTGTCGGGCATCTAAAATATTAAGCAGATGCTCTACCTTTTGATGCTCGTTATGTGCATGAAAGGCAAAGGTAGTAGTATTTATCCCGAGTTTTTTCAGCAATACGCCCGAGGTACGCGTGTCTTCACAGGCGATATATGAAACTGATTTAAGTGTTTCGATAGCCCTTTCGGAGATATCATCGAGATTTCCAATGGGCGTTGCAACTATATAGAGGGTGCTCAACAGTTGTCAGGGTTTTAGGTTTTCGAGGATAAAATCCCAACAAAAGTAACAAAAACTTATTAACTATTTCGACTCTTTATACTATTTAGACGGGCTGAAATTAAGGTGGAAAAAGGCTATACTTAGCTGCAGCAAAAAAATGAATGATGATGAAGGATTTTTGTGTTATCAACACTTTCAGAATTTATTAAATAAATAGCTATATAATATTATTATGGTAGATTTTAGTCCATCAGGTATTAATCATATTACCATTCGAGTAAACGATATTGAGCGCGCAGAAGAGTTTTACGGGGATATTTTGGGATTTGAGCTCCTCCGAAAAATGGGAAAGAGTATGGCGGTATATCAGGTTGGTGATGAGGATACGCTTGTACTGGTAGAAGCAGAAACAAGCTATGATCCGGAATCAAGGGATTACCGTGTAGATCATTTCGGGTTTTTCCTGGATTCAGAAGAAAAAGTTGACGAGATGGCGGAGTATTTCCGTGAAAATGAAGTATCAATTTTAAGTGGGCCGGCAAATCGCAAGAGGGGGCGATTTGTGTTTATTTCCGATCCTGACGGCAATATGCTGGAGTTTTTCTATGAAGAAAATGACTAATAATTTTAGTGTTGGTGCGTTAAAAATTGATGTGGGAAAGCTGACACTCTGAACCTTTCCTTTTATTGAGAAATAGAACTTCCGTAACTTTGTCAGCAGTTTTCGAGGTATATGGTGATGGCATGCTATTTGCAGCCTTGCACCCTAAAGAATATAAATAGAATTTAATTGTAAGATAGTTACACATGAGCGAATCCAAAGAGAAGGTAACAGATGAAGCAGCCGAAAATGAACAGCAGTCGGCTGAAGAACAAAACGAAGCTGAGGAGCTTTATTCTCAGTATGAAGATTTTGATGCAGAAGAGTTGCGTGAGTTGCTTGTAGCACGTGATCAAAAAGTACAGGAATTAGAAAAAGAATTAGCCGAAACGAAGGATAACCACTTGCGAAAGGCTGCAGAGTTGGAAAATTATCGCAAGCGCGTACAACGGGAGCGCTCCCAAGTGTATGAAACGGCCAAAGCAAATGCGCTTGAAGATTTTCTGGAGATTAATGACGACCTGCAGCGTACGCTCAAAGCAGCTGAAGAGCTCGAGGTTAATGACACCCTGATGGATGGTGTAAACCTTGTAGCCAGTAAATTTAAAGAAGTACTCAATAAATATGGAGTGGAGCGTATTGATCAGGAAGGCGTTCCGTTTGATGTAGATCTGCACGACGCTATGATGAGACAAAAGCCTAACGATGACAGCATTGGCAGTGATGTCGTTCTCAACGTTGTCGAGAGTGGTTATCGTATGGGCGATCGTACCATCCGTCATGCAAAAGTAATTGTAAGCGAATAAAATTTATAAGGTTAGTTAGTTTTTTAATACATGTCTAAACTTGACTATTACGACGTACTCGGCGTAAGCAAAGATGCATCTGAAGATGAAATTAAAAAGGCCTACCGCAAGAAAGCGATGAAGTTTCATCCGGATCGCAATTCTGATGATCCGGAAGCCGAGCGAAAATTTAAGGAAGCTTCGGAAGCCTACGAGGTGTTGGGAGATGAACAAAAGCGTCAGCGTTATGACCAATTTGGCCATCGTGGTGTAAACGGCGGTGGATTTGGAGGCGGTGCCGCCGGGTTCGAAGATATTGGCTTTGAGGATATTTTTAGTCGCTTTAGCGATATTTTTGGCGGTGATTTCGGCGGCGGACGTAGTCGTTCGCGCGGACGTCGTTCCTCGGGGCAGCCCGGTTCGGATATGAAGTTGCGGATTGAGCTCTCCCTTGAAGAAATTGCCTTTGGTACCGAGAAGAAGCTAAAGGTGAAAAAGCAGATCAAATGTGATGAGTGTAATGGGACCGGTGCAGAATCAGAAGAGGATTTTGAGATGTGCGGGACCTGCAATGGAACCGGCGAAGTTCGACAGGTTCGCAAAACGATGCTTGGCCAAATGGTAAATGTACAGCCGTGTCCCGAATGCCGTGGCGAAGGTCGTATTATCCGCAATAAGTGCTCGAAATGTAATGGAGAAGGTCGATATAAAGGAGAAAAAACTGTAAAAGTGAATGTTCCATCCGGGGTATCCGAAGGTAATTATATAACCCTTCGTGGAAAAGGAAATGCCGGTAAACGTGGCGGAGAAGCAGGATCGCTGGTTGTATTGATCGAGGAGAAAGAGCATGAGCATTTTGAGCGAGACGGCAATGATATTTATTACGACTTAGTTCTGAGTGTGCCTGATGCTGTTTTGGGTACCGAAGTAGAGGTGCCGACGCTAAAAGGAAAGGCAAAAATAAATATTGAACCGGGTATACAGCCGGGCAAGTTATTACGGATGAGTGAAAAAGGCATTCGCGGACTTAATCGCTCAGGAACCGGTGATCAATATGTTAGAGTAAATGTTTACATTCCGAAAGATCTTTCCGATGAAGAGCGTGAACACGTTGAAGCCCTGAGAGGAAATGAGCATTTCAAGGCCTCAAATAAAGAAGATGATGGAAAAGGATTCTTTTCTAAAATAAAAGATGTGTTTACATAGTAGTGGGAATATGTAGTGAGTGGTGAGTATTGAGCAGTAGGGTAAAACCTACGAAGATACTACCTTACATGATTACTGTTTCACTGCTGATGGACTGATTTCTTTTTCATCCATTTATCAAATGCCTTCGCAAACCGCTTTGGGGATTCCGGGTCCATGTTGAAATAGAGTGAAGGTTCGATGAGTTCGAGCTCCATCAGTGCAAAGCTGTCATTATCAGTACGAACATAATCGGCGCGTGTATAGAGGGGTTCGGGTTCAATCATATCACGCATAGTACGGGCAACATTTAGTAGATCGTCTTCCGGTTCAACTAAGGTTAACCTACCTCCATGCTCTTCTTGTACACGAAAGTCATTTGTTTTGGGAGTCTTGAGAATGGTATGACTGTAGGTGTCTCCAAAAAAGAAAACTGAAAACTCGCCTTCAGCAGTGATATTCTCCATAAATGGCTGCACTAAAAAGGGGCGATTTTTGAAAGTAGATTTCAGATCATCAATAAAAATGTCATAATTCGATTTGTGAATTCGAAACGTATCATCCGCTCCGGCACTGATGGTCGGTTTGATAACAATCTCCTCTGACTTTAAATCAGAAAAAATAGCAGGAAACAGATCGGCATTAAAAGTTTTATGCCACCGGCTTGGGACGATCTCGACACCGTGAGATTCCAGGTCTCGCAGGTACGTTTTGTCAATATTCCATTTGACGATTTCAAGGCTGTTTTCGAGCAGGGCATCTGATTGTTCGATCTCAGATAGTACTTCCAAAAAAGCTTTGGGGTTCTTTTGATAATCCCACGGGCTGCGAATAATCACGGCATCAAAGTGATTCCAATCTACATCATTCTTGCGCCAGGAAACCTCCTCGGCTTGCCATCCTAACTCTTTTAGCGGCTCAAAAAGCAGATGATCATAGACTACAAACTCATCGAGATCGTCCATTGAAAGAAATGCGCATGTTTTCATCGTCACTCATGTAATACTATCATTAAAATTTGCGCTAAAGATATTGTTCGCTCCCAACAGTACCAAGTTGATTTTTATTTAACTGCTTCTATAAACAAAAACTTCCAGTAGCGCCAGTTCCAGCAATGTGATTCTCGCACATTATAACTTTTATCAGATATCATTTGCTGTAACTCATGCAGCGATCGCGTATTTATATATTCCGAGCTTGACCATCGTATTAAGGTATTGACTATTCTGAAGAATCCATCTCTATTCCAATCCAGGATAAAGAGTTTTCCACCCGGTTTCAGGAGTCTGTAAAACTGATCTATAACTTGCTCCTGATGTTCATAAAAGTGAAAGGAATTTAAGCAGATGATTTTACTAAAGTAATTCTGCGGGTAGGAGAGGTCTTGAATCTTTTGATTCTCAAAAATAATTGAGGGATTGCCGGATAGCCGTTGGCGTGCAATTCCAAGCATTTTCTCAGAAGGATCATTAATTACAAAATGCTTGAAGGTACTATCTTGGGCGATAAGTTTTTTGACGAGTAATCCCGTGCCTCCGCTGGGATCTAATATGATATCTGATTGTGTTACTTCGATATATGTTAGGAGCTTTTGGTGGGTATGTTGGAGATACTTTTCCCATTTTTGCTCATACTTTTCTGTCTTATTATTATACCGGGTTATGATTGAGTCGGCCAATGTAATTTACTTTTTTATCAATCGTGATGAATTAAGCAATATGCCGACATCGGGCAGTGACTGTGCTGCAGCAGCTAAAACGGGAGGGAGGATGCCGAATGCTGCGAGAGAAAGTCCCACTAAATTATAGGCGGTCGTAAATCCAAAATTCCATTTGATAATGTTCATCGTTTTGTTGGCAGATGTAAAAAGGTCGGGCACAAGATTCCAGTCATCGCGCATCAGGGTAATATCTGCGGTTTCGATAGCCACATCTGTGCCGGTGGTCCCCATGGCAATACCTACATCGGCCTGAGCAAGGGCAGGGGCATCATTGACGCCATCACCAATCATCACCACGGTTTGATCGTCAGACTGATAATGTTTGACGATATCAATTTTGTCTTCAGGTAACAGTTCAGCTCTGAAATCAATGTTCAATTTATTTGCTAAATGGCGAGCCGTTTCGGTATTGTCTCCTGTTAGGAGTTCAACAGTATTAAACGAATGTTGTTTGCGAAGATTCTTTAGCGCAATATCTGCTTCAGAACGTTCTGTGTCTTGGGCCGCGAGTATTCCAATCGGCAGCCCATCTTTTTGCACAATGATAGCCGTTTTGCCTTCTGCTTTAATATTGTCGATGGTGGAGCGGATAACTTGCTTACCATTTTCAATCAGCCGCTCGTTGCCAACGGTTACGGTATAATCTTTAAACTTAGCCCGGACTCCATTTGCCGTTATTTCTTCAAAATTCTCAGGCTTGGAAAGGTTAAGATGCCGTTTCTGAGCGGCTTCAACGACGGCTTTTCCTAGGGGGTGATCGGAGTATTGCTCGGCACTGGCCGCCATGATGAGCAGTTCGCCCTCGGTGGTTCCGTTAAGCGTAATAATTTCCGAAATTTCAGGCCGGCCAAAAGTCAGCGTTCCAGTTTTATCAATCAGCAGGACATCGGCCCGGGCAAGGGCTTCGATATATTTTCCACCTTTAATGAGTACGCCGCGTTTAGCATTGGATCCCACCGAAGCCAGCAGGGCAACGGGCGTTGCAAGGGCAAATGCGCAGGCACAGGCCACTACCATGACAGCAACGGTTGCCATCAGGTCGCCGCTAATTAGGTAGGTCAATATGGCAATGGAAGTTACAACCGGTAAGTACCAGGCCGAAAATTTATCGGCATAACGCTGTACAGCACCTTTCCGAGATTCGGCTTCTTCCACCATGTTTATAATTTTGCCAAAGGTGGTATCACTTCCGATTGCTTCGGCTCGAAGGGTAAGAAATCCGCCCTGCGCAATGGTAGATGCAAAAACACTGGATCCTTCTGTCTTTTCGACGGGCATTGATTCACCGGTAATGGGAGATTCGTCAATGGTGGCTTGCCCGTCAATGACGGTTCCATCTACCGGTATTTTACCACCGGGACGTACTAAAATCTGATCTCCCTTTTTAACCTGATCTATGGGAATTTCTTTTTCGGAGCCGTCCCGCAACACGGTGGCAGTCTCTGGGGCAAGTTCTGTCAGCGAGCGAAGTGAATCCCGGGCTTTTTCGGTCGTATAGCTTTCGATATAATCACCGGTACGCATGAAAAATACCACAATACCGGCCGTAACCCATTCTCCGGCAGCCAAAGCCGTAAGTGATCCCAGTGCCATCAAAGCATGTGGGGTAACAAGTCCCTTTTTTGCGGCTACGATAACCTGTTTAAATACAGGATATCCCATTGAAAGTACAAGAACTGCTCCAGCCCAGAAAGGAACCCATTTTGTTAATGCCTGAAAAAGCCCCAGCCATTCACCGGCTATTACGACCAGCAAAATTACTCCGAAAACAAGTCCAAATAGTCGGAAAGATTTCTGGGCTTTTTCCTTGAGAGATTCGTTTTCCTCCTCAGGTTGATCTGTAGTATCATCAGGGACATGATAGCCTATGTCCTCAATGGCTTTTTTAAAAGCACTTAGGTCAGGAGAATCGGTTTTAGTCCGAATTTTTGCTTTCTCGGCGGAAAGAAAGACTTCTGCAGACTCTACTTCCTCAAGCTGTTCGAGCGCACTTTTTACATTGTTGGCACAGCCCGAGCAGTCCATGCCTTTAACACTGAGTTGTACTTCTTTCTTACTCATTTTTTTCTAATCCATTTGTTGAATTATATCGCGTGCAATCGTATACGCCTTTGGCGACTTCTGATAGAAGTTGTTCCGATTGCCGAAGAATCGTTGTTATGCGCTTATCACTGAGGCTGTAATAGATATAACGACCGTTCCGGTCTTTTTTTACCAGATCACAATCAGAAAGACAGCGTAAATGGTTAGACACATTCGGTTGAGAAAGACCGGTTATCTCTACTAATTCTCCTACACTTTTCTTTCCGTTGCGTAATACTTCAATAAGCATTAGCCGGGAGGGATCCGCAAAACCACGAAACAATTTTGCTTTTATTTGAATGGCTTGTTCATCGAGTAACGGTTGGTCAGTATCCATAATACTATCAATATATCATTATATAATAATATAAAATACAGATATCATGGGTAAATTAAAAATCCCGATCGATAGTTTAATGCCAACTAAGCAAAAAACCCCGAGAAGAATTTCGGGGTTTTTAAGAGACTCAACAAAAACTTATTGTTGGCTGCCGGCTTTCTGTTTAGGACGGGCTTTGTTCACTTTAATTGTACGACCCTTGATTTCGATGCCATTTAGGTCATCAATAGCAGCTTGAGCTTCGCTGTCATTTTTCATTTCTACGAATCCAAATCCTTTTGAACGGCCGGTTTCCCGGTCCTTAATTACCTTGGCAGAAGTTACATTGCCAAATTTCTCAAATACTTCCATTAATTCTTGATCTGAAACCTTAAATGATAGGTTTCCTACGTAAATATTCATTCGTCTAATACCGGTTTATTTTAGTTGATATAGGAATCGAAACGCCTCCTACAAATACGATATTACGACGTTTTTTAATAGAAAAGAAATTAATTTTTGATGGGGAAACGGATCAAAATTCTTTAGAATTTCCGTGGTTTATTTAGTGAAGGTTTTAATACCTATAGCCTTTTGGACATATAAAGGTGATCTCGATACTCACCATCGAAATGGAGGGCATCCGGTATACGTCCACTTTCGCTGAACCCAAACTTTTTGAGGAGTGCTACACTGGGTTTATTACCGCTTACTAAAATGGCCACGGCAATTCGGTAGTTTGCCACTTTGCAAAATGTAAGGCCATATTTCATCAGCTCAGAGGCAACACCTCGGTTGTGATGATCATAATCCACATAGTAACTAATTTCAACAACCTCATTTAGTGCTTGTCGCTCAGCCCGGTAGGGGGAGATAGAAAGCCATCCAAGCACGGTATCGTTATCCAAATAAACAAAAACAGGGTGGGTATCTTTGGGATGATTATTAAGCCATTGCCTGCGTTTGTTCAGAGAAACTGGCTCAGTGTGAGCGGTGCGTAATCCATCTCTTACCGCCTGATTATAGATATTATTTATACTTTTAAGATGTTCAGGCTTGGCCCGGCTAATCATTACTCAAGAAGTAAAGTGGATACACAACTACGAGTTAACTTTTGATTTCTTTTTGCCGACTTGCTCTTGCTGTCGTTTTTCGCAGGCTTCGGTATCTTGGCAAGTACCAAAAAAGTGGAGTGAATGGCCTGAGATATCAAACTTGTGGATTTTCTCCATCATCGTTTTGATCTCCTGAATACGTGGGTCACAAAATTCTAAAACTTTGCCACATTTTTTACAGATGATATGATCGTGTTGTTGATAGGCATACGCACGCTCGTAATAGTACTGGTTTTCACCGAACTGTTGTCGCTGAACCAATCCGCATTCTACCAAAAGATCAAGGGTATTATATACTGTTGCTCTGGAGACACGGGTACCGCCTTCTTTCATATTGAAGAAGATATCATCGGCATCAAAGTGACCGTCGGCCCGGTAAATTTCTTCGAGAACCATAAAGCGCTCGGGGGTCTGCCGTTGATTGTGCTCCTTTAGATATGAGCTGAATATTTCTTTAACTAAGTCAATTGTTTCTTCACTTGCCGGATGTGCCATAACATCAATTTTTCTTTTAATATAAGGATTTGGGATACCTAAAAAAATTCAATCACTACACCTGTAACTAGCAATAATAACGAGAAATATTGGCATGTGCTGAATTTTCGATTCAGAATGTTATATTCGAGCAGTATAAATAGATTGTGATTGATGGTTTAACAGTAATTAACTCTTGATTATGCCCACAGTTGTAGCTTTTGAAACATTAACGGATCTGTTTCTGAATTTATCCAAAAAATACAAAGGGACCGATAAAACGGCTTTTGCCCGCAAGCCCAAGACGGATGAACCCTACGAAACAATAAACTGGGACCAAGTTCATGAAGATGCCCACACGTTGGCGGCTTATATGATAAAACATGGCATTGAAGCCGGTGATCGTGTGGCTATCCTTAGTGAAAACCGGTATGAGTGGGCTGTGGTGGATTTAGCAATGCACCTGATTGGGGCAGTAAATGTATCGCTGTACACATCGCTGCCACCCAAGCAGTGTGAGTATATCTTGAAGAACTCAGAGGCAGAAATGTTTTTTGTCTCTACGGGCATACAACTTAAGAAAGCGCGTGAAGTATTTGATAACTGTGAGCATTTAAATCGTGTTATTGCTTTTGACGAACCTAATATTTCCAGTTATTTGGACGATGCATATGTTTCTCTTTTTGATGAGGTAATGACTGAGGGAGCCAAGGAATTGCCAAAAGTCCAAGATGAAATAGATCGAAGAAGTAAGGCTATAGAGCCTGAAGACCTGGCTACGCTTATTTATACCTCAGGTACAACGGGTAAGCCCAAGGGAGCCATGCTTACACACCGAAATATTGTGAGTAATATTAAGGCAGCGCACCAACGCATTGACATTATGGAAACGGATCGTTGCCTGTCGTTTTTACCCCTTTGTCACTCCTTTGAACGAACGGCCGGTTATTATGCAATGATGGCGGGCGGTGCGGAGATCTATTACGCTGAAAGTGTAGATACAGTGGCGAAAAATATGACAGAGGCCCATCCAACAATAATAATGAGTGTGCCGCGACTCTTCGAGAAGATTTACAATCTTGTTTCCAAAAGTGTAGAAGAGGGCAGTGCTGTTAAACAGAAAATTTTTGATTGGGCCCAGAAAGTAGGTCGCAAATATGCTGATGGAGAGCGTGGTTTGGTTTCAATGCAGAAGAAACTGGCCGATAAACTGGTTTTTGATAAGTTGAAAGAGCGCACTGGTGGACGTATTCGCTTTTTTGTTTCGGGTGGGGCTGCATTACCGGCCGAGATTGGCCATTTCTTTATGGGAGCAGGACTTCACATTATTGAGGGTTACGGACTAACTGAAACATCGCCTGTTATGTGTTGCAATACTTATGGTGACGAGAAGATGGGAACTGTCGGTAAGGTGTTGCCGGGTGTTACGGTCGCTATTCAGCGATTGGAGGACAGTAAAATTATTGCTGAGATCAGCGGTGAAAATTATCCAACCGATCACAATTCCGAGCAGGGTGAGATTCTTTGTAAAGGACCTAATGTGATGAAAGGATACTGGAAAAATGATGAGGCCACCCGTGAAATGATTGATGATGATGGGTATCTACATACCGGAGATGTAGGAAAGTTTGTGGATGGAAAACTTCAGATTACTGACCGGATCAAGCATATGATTGTAAATGCAGGAGGTAAAAATATTTACCCGGGACCGATTGAGGATCTTTTTAAAACCAGCAAATGGATTGATCAGCTGGTAGTCGTCGGGGAACGTCAGCCCTATATGGCGGCCTTAATAGTACCGGATTTCGAGGCACTTGAGGAACATGCCGAGGAAGAAGGGATTGAATATGATTCTATTGAAGATCTGATCCAAAAAGATGAGGTGCAGAAAATTTATAGCAAAGAAGTCCGGAGTCATTCTAAGGATTTGGCATCACACGAAAAGATCAGGGATTTCCGTATTGTACCGAATGAATTTACTGTTGAAACCGGAGAGCTTACGCCCACATTGAAAATTAAGCGCCGAATAGTTGAGGATAAATACGGTCATCTGATTAATGATATTTTTTCCAACTAAAAGAAGTTCGAATGTTGTATGAACTCTTTCGGTGGATTCACATTCTTTCATATCTCATTTGGTTTGGAGCGTTTGCAGGAAGTCTGCTCTATGGCTTTAGAATATATCTGGCAAAAAGTCTTTCTACTACATACCAACTGATACAAACCGAGCGTCGGTTAGCAAAATGGGGCACCATTGTTGGCGCCGGAGGGATAATCATTTCAGGATGGGTACTTTCGAATATTCCTAAAGGTCCGCAATGGGGATGGTTTGATGTTCAGCTTTATCCCTGGCTGGCGTTGAAGCAACTTATTTTTGTAATCATTCTTGCTCTAATCATTTTCGATCTAAGAAGAAGTAAAAAACTTGTCCAGTGGATACAAGAAAATAAAGCTGATGATAGAGTTGAAGCTTTAAAAAAGTGGAGTGCTGCTTATTGCTGTTCGATAGTTGTATATATACTTGTGGTGATAAGCACGTTGTTAGGATGGTATAAACCGGGACTAACAAGCTTTGGTTAACCCATCAGTTGTGAAAAGGAAGGTGATTTAGGCATTCTTCGATGGTGTTTGCTGTTTTCAGCAATGTTCTATTATCCTCAGTGATAAACTGACTTTTTACTGCCTCGTCGATAAACTCGATCAGTTTGTCATAATACCCATCAATATTGAATATAATCACCGTCTTTTTGTGTATGCCAAGCTGCAACCAGGTAATGGCTTCCATCAGTTCTTCGAATGTACCAAATCCTCCGGGTAGGGCAATAAATGCATCTGAAAGTTCGGCCATCATTGCTTTTCGCTCGTGCATGGTATCGGTAATATGTAGGGCAGTGAGATTTTCGTGCGCCACCTCCATGTCATACAAGTGCTGGGGTATAACACCGTGGACTTGGCCTCCGCGCGAAAGTGTGGCATTGGCAATTTCATTCATTAGTCCCACCGATCCGCCACCATACACCAATCCTATTTTGTTAGATGCCAGGGCATGACCTAATGCCTTGGTTTGTGGAATAAAGGAGGAGTTATTTCCAGTTTTGGATCCGCAATAAACGCAGACTCTCTTTTTGAAACTCATACTTTTGCCGTTGACATCATGCGTTCTACGACAACTTCAATCTTCTCGAGAAAGTAGTCGATGTCTTCAAGTGTATTTTGTTTGCCAAGGCTTATACGAATGCTTGAATTGGCAATCTCATTTTCGAGTCCGATGCCGCTGAGCACATGTGAGGGTTCCATGGCTCCGGAAGTGCAGGCCGAGCCGTTAGAAACACAAATATTTTCTACATCAAGATTAAGAATGAGCATCTCCCCGTCGATGCCATTCCCGTTTGAATCCAGAAATGAGATATTGATGATATGAGGTACGCCATTCTCGGTATCCCCATTAATGTGATAGCGATCGCCAAACTTTTCATCAAGGCCGTTAATGAGCTTTTTGCGCAGTTTAATAAAGTGCTTACGATGGTCGTCCATCTCGTTTTGTGCCAGTTCCATTGCCTTGGCCAAGCCTATAATGCCTGGGACATTTAACGTTCCGCCGCGTCGCCGTCGTTCTTGCGAACCGCCATGCATCCAGGGAATCCATGGAGTAGCATGACGCATATACATCACGCCAATGCCTTTTGGCCCGTAAATTTTATGTCCGCTGATGCTCAGAAAATCAAGACCGAGCTCATCTACATCTACCGGAATTTTTCCAACGCTTTGCACGGTATCAGAGTGGAAGGGAATATTACATTCTTTACAAACCTCACTGATCTCTCGAAGTGGATTGATGGAACCAATTTCATTATTAACATGCATCAATGATACCATGGCTGTGTTTTCATTAATTGCATTCTCTACTTTCTCTGCAGTAATAATTCCCTTGGAATTTGGTTCCAGATACACCGGCTTAGCACCGTGACGTTTTAAAGCCTCAGCGGTATGTAGCACCGCATGATGTTCAAGCGGAGAGGTAATGACTTCTGTTTTACCCGTGGCATTCACTACGCCCTTGATGGCACTGTTGTCACTTTCTGTACCACCGCTTGTAAAGATAATTTCAGCCGGTTCGGCACCGATCATTTCAGCAATATTTTCCCTTGCTTCCTCGACAGCTACTTTTGCATTATTACCTAACCCATGGGGAGAGTTGGCATTTCCATAATGTTCAGTAAAGTAAGGGGTCATTGCTTCAAGTACACGCTCATCTACGGGCGTAGTAGCAGCGTGATCGAAATAAACGGTATCCATATCTCCTGTTTTAGCGTTGGAATTTATTAGTCAAAGATATTTAATTTTGGATAGAAAAACAGAGTTTGACTGTACTGATAGTTTACACTACCATAGGAAATATTGGAATATCCTATTTGTCAAAAATAATTAAGTAATATAAAAGATTGACTATCATCAATGGGAAATCAGTTTTCTTCCAGAATTGTACTTTTGAGTGTCTTAGTATTTGTTTTTCAGCTCTCTCTGTTTAACACTGCCAGTGGACAGGATTCTACCTCGACAGCTACGTTACTGGGATGGGAACAGCAGATTAGGAACTTTATGTTGGATCGCTCACATAATTATGGAGGCACTCACTTTAACCGAGGGTTATTTCGCGAGCATCTTATCGAAATGAGTCCCGAACACAACCTGGATTTAATTACGTATCGCTATACGTTATTTCAGGACTATAATTTTGAACAAGCCGAAAATGCCTACCGAATGTCAACTGGTAGTTTAAATGCTACAGAATTTGCGATCGAAAATACGATTAAAAGTGATATTGCTATTAGTGAGAAGGATGAAATTTCTATTGATGGATATCATGCAGAAAACATTCGTGCAAACCGATTTCTATTTCATTTGGGCTATACCCGAAATCTTATTGGTAAGCACTATTTGGGCGTGAGTCATACCCTTAGCCAGTATAAAGCTGATCTCGATGCCACTTTTTTCTATCGATACGGAAACTTTGATGACGGGATGGTGAAAGTTAGTGCAAGCATTTTGGATTGGGGCAGTAATGTTGTTCAGGATTTAGCTGAAGAAGGTCGAAACTCTTGGAATGAACGGTATGATATTACTCATCAATATTCCAATAGACCGGAACTACTTTCAATGAAATATACTAGTCCACAATACAATAGACTAAAAGTTGAAATATTGGGTGGTTTGCAAACGTACACACGCAAGAGAGTAGAAGTGCATGCCGATACCAGTATCTATATCGATGAAGAGTGGGCCCATTATTTGGGAGCATTGGTTGAGTATGACCACCCTCTTTATACCGTTGGATTAACGTATCAGCGTACTTTTTCAAAATTAAAAAGGAAGCCCACTTTGGATTCTAATTATAATTTTAAGTTCGGCAATTGGCAGATAACAAATCAGTTGGGATTATATGCCATGGGGCGATTACAAGCCTTTCGTTTTGAACAATGGTTATGGTATGGATTTAACAGAGATCGAATAAAGGGCAAAAAAGTTCCTAAAAAAATAATACGACATGGGGATCCTTTTGATTACTTGGAGGAGCCTATCAGTATAAAAAGTAGAATATTATATGATCCCATCAATTCTGGATTTAAAACGGGGTTGGAGTTTCACGCAGAATATAGTCGTCCCCAGGGACCAAAAGATGAAAACGGTATACGAAGTTTTGATTTTAGACGAAATTACAGCATTGTGAGAGATTATAATGCTCGTCTTACGTACACAATTGGATACAGGTATAGCCAACATTTTTATTTCCTTGCCGGAATATCATACGACCTGGACGGAGATAAGCAGACAGGCAGGGGAACATATAACATAATTGACGAACCGACTTGGTTTGATGGTGGGTTTGGACGGCTTTCAATAAGCTGGTAAATTCAGCTGCGAAACTACTAATTAATCAGCTTAAAATTACTGCTACTTATGGATAAGATGACGCTTGAAGATGTACAGGTGGAAGGCAAAAAAGTGTTAATGCGCGTGGATTTTAATGTGCCTATTAAAGATGGTGAAATTGGTGATGACAATCGGATCGTACAGGCATTACCATCTATCAACTACGTAATTGAGAATGGAGGAAAGCTCATCCTGATGAGTCATTTAGGTCGTCCTGGCGGAGAAGTAGACAAATCACTTAGCTTAAAACCGGTAGCTGATCATTTGCAAACATTGGTTGACACAGAAGCATATTTTGCCGAGGATTGTATTGGAGAGAAAGCAAAATCTGTTATTGAAAAGGCCAAGGAAGGGGAGATTATTTTACTCGAAAATGTACGCTTTCACAAAGGTGAAAAGGCCAATGACGACGAATTTTGTAAACAATTGGCTGATCATGGTGATCTGTTTTGTAATGATGCGTTTGGTAGCAGCCATAGGGCACACTCTTCGGTAGCAGGGGTAACACGTTTTCTACAGCCAGCTGTATCGGGGTATTTGTTAGAAAAAGAAATTAAATATTTAAACGATTCCGTTAATAATCCGAAACGTCCCTTTGTAGCGATACTGGGTGGCGCAAAAGTTTCAGATAAGATAGGGGTCATTGAAAACCTGTTGGATAAAGTGGATAGTATTCTTGTGGGCGGAGGTATGACCTATACATTCTATAAAGCCAAAGGACTGCCCATTGGAGATTCGCTGGTTGAGGATGATAAAATTGATTTAGCTAAAGAACTGATGCAGAAGGCCGATGAAAAAGGCGTAAATTTTGTCTTGCCTGTCGATTCTGTTGCAGCAAAGGAGTTTAATAATGATGCCGAGCATAAAGTCGTTGATGAAGATGGGATCGAAGACGGCTGGATGGGAGTGGATATTGGCCCGCAGACTGCTATTTCATTTGGTAATATCATAAAAAATGCCAAGACGGTCGTCTGGAATGGTCCCATGGGTGTTTTTGAGATGGAAAATTATGCTGATGGAACGAATGCCGTTGCAGAAGCTCTTGCCGAATCAACGAAGCTCGGTGGAACAACGATCATTGGTGGTGGTGATTCGGCCTCTGCTATTAAACAAGCCGGGCTTGAAGAAGCAGTATCACACGTTTCTACCGGAGGTGGAGCCAGCCTGATGTTTTTGGAAGGCAAAGATCTTCCCGGCGTAGTTGCGCTCACGGATAAGTAAAACTTGGAGAATGTAACGTGGCATCCTGAATAGTGTACTGAGCTTAACTCAGTATTATTTTACGGGTCCGGATTTTGACTATAAGGACGGGATATAAACCCGTCCTTATTTTATTTATAATGCATTAGCGTTATAAAATATTATTAAATACAGAGAGGTTTATTATGTCACATCCAAAGAACCAGGTGCTGACTGATGATTTTAAAACAAGCCAAAATTTTTATAAGTCTGATTCAATTCTCCGCAATTACATCGACCAACATTTTTCTGAGAAGGCCAGAAAATTCCTAAATGGAAAATTAAGGCAGTTGGGTGAAACTGCGGCAAATGAAATGGATGAGCTTTCACAAAAGGCGGATAAAAACGGACCGATTCTTATAAAACGCAATAAGTTCGGGAAAGACATCGACGAAATCGAATTTCATCCAGCCTATTGGGACTTGATGGATGTCGCGGCTGAATCGGAGATGTTTTATTTAAAATATCATCCTGATAGAAAGCAAGCGTTTATTGGCAATAGACATCAAATGGGTTTTGCCCTCGGACAATTATTTGCGATGAGCGAATTGGGACAATACTGTCCGCATTGTATGACCGACGGAGCAGCCTATTTGGTTGAAGAGTTTGCTGATGAGAAAGATAAAAAACGTCTTCTGCCAAAACTGGCAGCTAAAGAGGGGGACAAAATTTATTCGGGAGCTATGTTTTTAACCGAGAAATCAGGTGGGTCGGATGTAGGCGCTAATTTGTGTGAAGCCGAAAAAGTTAGTGGAGATAAATACCGATTGAATGGTGAAAAATGGTTTTGTAGTAATGTTAATGCAGATGTAATTATGGCATTAGCCAGAACTGGAACCTTGGAAAAGGGTACTCGTGGATTGTCACTTTTTCTTGTAGAAAAGCAGTTACCAAATGGAGAGCGAAATCCGATGGAGATTATTCGTCTGAAAGATAAAATGGGGGTACGCTCGATGGCTTCGGCTGAGGTACGGTTCCAGGATACGGTTGGAAAAAGGCTCGGAAAAGAAGGGGAAGGGTTTAAAATTATGGCGCGGATGATCAACATATCACGCAATTATAATTCGGTGGCTGCCTTGGCTGGGAATCGCCGTGCTATTATTGAGGCGTGGCAGTACTTGAACCACCGTAAAACATTTGGAAAACGAGCCGTTGACCATGCACTCATCAGAGAAAAATTTCTCGAGTTAGGGGCAAAATATATAGGTGATTTTCTGTTGGTATGGCGTGGGTTGCGGGCAATGGATGCGGCTGAAAAAGGGAATAAGGATGAGCAACATCTCCTTCGAATGATCACCCCCATGGCCAAGTGGTGGTCAGCCGAAAATGCCGTTTACAGCGTTCGTGAATGCATGGAGTTAATGGGAGGCAACGGCTACATCGAGGATTTTGTAATGCCCAAATTACTGCGAGATATCAATGTGCTGCCAATTTGGGAGGGTTCGGGAAATATTATTGTGTTGGATATCCTTCGTGCTGTCAAAAAATCCCGGGGACTGGATATCATTTTTGAAATGATTCAAGAGGCCGCAGATCAATCACCGGATTATGGTGGTCTTATAGCAGAGAAGCTGACCGAAACAAAAACCATATGGAAAGACATCAGTGTCCTGAATGACCGTGATCAAATCGAAGCCACTGCCAAGCCGTTGTTCAAGCAATTAATCAGACTTTTTCAGATGGCATTACTTGTTGAGGAGAAACAACTGGAGGACAAAAAGCGATTTGAAATTGCACTTGATTACTTGTCAGATACATTTGAAAGTGCACTGAGTCCACATGATCCCCCAGAAGTTGATCAGATTGAAAGCCTTATTGGTTGGGAGTATTAGCCTGCACTTGCCGAAGCACCACCGCCTGCAGCGCTTGCAGAAGCTCCTGCACCTCCAGATGTTCCGGGAAAGGAAGTGGCCCCTGTTGCACCGAGGGTTGAAAAACTACTGGCTACATTTGCTACTGAACTGGTGCTTGAGCTAAAAGAAATCCAGGCAATAACGGGCATTACATCAGTATTGGTAGTAATGATGTTTTGGAGCTCTTTTTCTCCCAGACTGAAAGCGAGCCCATAGATAAAATGTTTATCCAGCTTATTGGATGAAATACTGTGTGCCTTAGCATTTTCAAGGCCTTCTTTGTATTTGTCCCATTCATGATAAACTTCTTCTCCTTTGGGAGTGCGACGAATTATTAGGAAGGAAAATATCAAAGCAAACATGGTAACAAAAAGAGCGATTAATCCAACTGGACCTGCATAGATGATGGCCGGAATACTTGCTATCACGAGGAATGATTGCACGGCAATATTCCAGTAGCATCCGGTATAGCTTTGTTTGTCAATCCAGCTTTGGTTAAATGCGTATTCTTTAAAGTTGTTCTTCCATTTGGTAAACCAAGAGGATACCTCGGAATTAGTTCCTTCAAAGATATGGTGTAACTTATGGTGTCCATCATCGATACGTTGTTCAACAAAAGAGACAATTTGTTTTTCCCATCCCTTTAACTCTTCATTCAGCTGTTTTTCCATTCGCTCGATAGAAAAAGTAGGCTTGTCATTAGCTAAAAAGCCTTCTTCGGGGGGTTCTTCTTGAATGTTAAAATATCCCTGCCGGGCCAGATCAAGAACTGTAGCCATCAGTAAATTACTGGTGATATTTCGTCCCTGAAGAAGCCAACCAATAGTAGCCGGACGAATTTCTCCCGGTATCATGATTGTTTCTGTAGATGAAAATCGAGAGGTAGGATGTCGTTTTCCATATTTTTGGTAGAGCCCATAGAAGATGCCCACACTAAGCAGAATAATTACATAATTCAGTGTTTTCCAAAGATTATCGAGGTATTTCTGACGTTCTATCTGTTGATTGCGCTCCTGTTGATATGTTTTCTCCTCTTCTTGAGCCTGAGTAAGTGAGAATTGAGCATCCGTAACAGAAATTTGCGACTTATTTAAAACTGAAGTAGGGAATACAGCTCTGACTTTTGCAAATTCGTCGTCATCAATATTCGTACCGTCAATGGTAAACGTCTCGCTTGTTTGTTGGAGGTCAAATTGCCCTTTAGGGCCTCGTGTCCAACTGAAAAGGGAGTCAGTTGAAGTTGATTTGGGCAGTTGAATATTAATATTAAGCTGATTCGTAGACTTATCTCTATCTGCAGATAAAAAATTCCAGAAAAATTGTGACCATTCAGGTCCGACTGTCAACGCTCCCTGCAAAGTATAGGATATCGTAAACGTTCGTTTTTCATCCTCCGCGGAATAGTGCCAGGTTATTTTAATTGCTTCATTATTTTTTGCAACACTAAAAGTACCAGGGGTTTCTGTATTTTTGTTAATGTAAGAGTTTCCATTCTCTAGGATCTGGATATTTGTAATTGCTGAAAAACCCTGTCGTTGGATTTGGTATTCTGCCCAAGAAAAAGATCCGTCAAAAACATATGTTAAATGTTCGGTAACTTGAACAGTACCATCTTTGTTGATGGTTATTTCGACTCGAACATCAGGGATTTCATAAGACTTTGCGGAAATAGACTGAAAACAGCTTCCAATTAATATGATCGAAAGTATGAATGTCCTAATCCACATGATGAAAGTTAAGTTAAAATGATATTCAAGTTTATCTATGTAGTGTAATGCATCTCCCGCAATTTCAAAATAAGGATAAATTTTTTACCTATTATAAAAATAGGTAAGGGGTTAACCTATAATTTTTTCTGTAAGGATTTCCTCCAAAATATATCTTACCTTTAGAACGAAACAATAAAAAATAAACGAGGAAATATTATGAGTTCACTGAATAAAGCAATGATCATTGGTCGATTGGGACAAGATCCTGACGTGCGCTATACACAGTCTAATACAGCTGTAGCCAACTTATCAGTTGCAACTTCTGAGCGTTATAAAGACAAACAGGGCGAATGGAAAGAGAACACCGAATGGCACCGCGTGGTGGCCTGGGGACGTTTGGCTGAAATTTGTCAGGAATACCTAAAAAAAGGATCACAGGTTTATATCGAAGGTCCTATTCAAACACGAAAGTGGGAAGACAAAGAGGGCCAAACGCGATACTCTACTGAGATTAAGGCATTGACTATGACAATGCTTGACAGTAAAGGTGAAGGTGGTGGCGATGTTCCTCCAAAGCCGGATAATTCTCAACCGGTATCGAGCAATGTCGATCTGAATGAGGATTTTGATGATATTGATGACGACTTACCATTTTAGTGGTATTCGTATTATATTTAGCATAACTTAAAAAAGCGGCGGGGACGATCCCTTGCCGCTTTTACTTTTCTTGCACTGTATAATTACAGTCAATAGCTTTAAGACAATTCAAAATTAAAAATAGGTAGTTGGACGACCCGAGTAGTTTACTGTTTATTTTCGATTTTATTTCCCAACAAGGGGAATCTGTTCTCATCGATTCTACAATAGATCCTGTAGCGCTAACGATACAGATTGTTATAATTGGTTTAGGACTTCTTTTTTCTGCTCTTTTTTCAGGTGCTGAGGTAGCTTTTTTCTCAGTTATTAATCAACAAGATCTGTTAACTGATCAGGATACAGAGGGTTCCAAAGATCGCCAGATAACTAAAATGCTGGCATATCCGCGACGGTTATTGGCTACAATTTTGATTTGCAATACATTCGCCAATATTGTGGCGTCGGTTCTGGCAGCAGTAGTAGCGGGGAATATTGTCGCCTATTTTGGGCTTTCAGAGGTTTTAATTTACACGTTGGAAGTAGTTGTCTTAACGTTTATGATTCTAATTCTCAGTGAAATTACGCCCAAAATAATTGCTATAAATAATCCTCTGAAAAGTGCTCGGCAGGTAAGCTCTTTCATTTATGTATTATTTAAGCTACTCACTCCGCTTTCGAGTCTTATCGCTAACAGTACGCTAAGTTTGGAAGAACGATTGCCCAAACCTGACAGCAAGATGACCTCCGAAGATATTATGACGATGGCAGAAGTGAGTGAGCAGGAGGGGTCTATTAGAAGTGACGAGCGGGAAATTATTGAAAATGTAATTGAATTTGGTACGACTACAGTTCGTGAGATAATGACGTCACGGGTTAATATTGTTGCAATCTCTACTGATAATTCCCTGAACGAAGTATTGCAGCTAATACGTGAAAAGGGCCTTTCGCGTATGCCGATCTATGAGAACGATTTGGATAATATTTTAGGAGTTATCCACTCAAAAGATGTGTTGCCTTATATAAACTCGGATATTGAACGGACAACGATAAATTGGCGAACTATTGCACGTAAAGCCCTTTTTGTTCCGTCTACTAAGAAAGTGGATGACCTGCTTCGCGATTTTCAGCAGGAAAAAACGCATATCGCTATTGTGGTTGATGAATATGGAGGTACGGAGGGTCTGATTACCCTGGATGATATTCTGGAGGAAATTGTCGGAGAAATATCTGATGAGTATGATGATGTGGAAGAAAGTCTTTATACAAAATTTAAAAGTGGCGTGTACATTTTTGATGCTAAGATCGACCTCGATGATATGGAGGATATCCTAAATCTTGAGCTTACCGCGGAAGATGATGAATATGAAACACTCGGAGGGCTTGTTTATCATCTGACGGAACGTATTCCTAATGTTGGCGAACGAGTTTACTATAACGATATGGAACTTACGATCCATTCTGTAAAAAACAATAGGGTGAAAAAGCTGCGCGTTAAAGTTCAGGAGCGTCCAAAATCATAATAATTTTATGAAATAGCCTATATTAAATAAATGAATACCGCTTTTGAATCACTGGTGGAAACTGATGTCGATTTACAACCTCATAATACTTTAAATATTTCTGCAAAGGCACGCTATTTTGCCTCCGTAGAATCGGAACACCAGCTCAAAGGAATATTACGACACCCAAAGACAGAGGGACTCAAAATTATGGTCTTGGGAGGTGGCAGTAATGTTCTTTTTGCGGAGGATTTTGATGGATTAGTACTGCATATCGAGATAAAGGGACGAGAGGTAGTCAAAGAAACGGATGACTATGTCTGGCTAAAAATTGGTGCAGGTGAAAACTGGCATCAAACAGTTCGGTATTGTGTAGGACAGGGATGGGGAGGTATTGAGAATCTTTCGCTTATTCCGGGAACGGTGGGAGCAGCTCCTATTCAAAATATAGGTGCTTATGGTGTTGAGCTCCAAGAGGTTTTCGAGTATTTGGAGGCCGTAGATATTGAGGGTAGAGAGACTCGACGATACGAAAAGGAGCACTGCGAATTTGGTTATCGCGATAGTATATTTAAAGGAGAGCTTAAGGGAATTGTTATTGTTACGAATGTAGTTTTAAAACTGTCTAAAAATCCTGTGTTAAATACTTCGTATGGAGCAATACAGGCAGAGCTTGAGAAGCGAAATCTTGATCAACCAACGATTCGGGATATCAGTGATATCGTAATTGATATCAGGAATAGTAAACTGCCCAATCCCGATTTGTTGGGCAATGCAGGGAGTTTTTTTAAAAATCCCATTGTAAAAAATGAAATTTACAACCGCATCAAAGAGGAATACCCTGAAGCGCCGGGTTACAAAATGGGAGAATATAAAACCAAAGTACCGGCCGGCTGGCTGATTGAAGAGGCAGGATGGAAAGGAAAGGTAGTTGGGAATACCGGGACCTATAAACAGCAGGCATTGGTAATTGTAAATCATGGAGGAGCTACTGGCGGAGAGATTTTGAATTTGGCTGATCAGATCAAAAAGTCTGTAAAAGAACAGTTTGGTATTGCCCTCGTTCCGGAAGTTAATATTGTGACCTCGGATGGCACGATTTAAAGATCGCGATAAATATTTGACCCGACATCTTTTTGGTGCGGGTTTGGAATGTCCGGTCAAGCTGTACTACTACCGTCAGGATTATCCCCAGAACCAGCGGTCGCGACCATTTATTAAGCATGCTGTTTATAATAAGAGGTTGCTTACTGCATTAGCTCGTTCTGTTTATCCCAATGGAATTTTTATTGATGAGAAACAAGTAAAAAAAGCAGCTTATAAAACCTCCGAGTTATTACAGAGAGAGGAGGTTGTACTTTTTGATGCCGTTTTTGAGCACCAGCAGATGATGGCTCGGTTACCTATTGTTCATAAAACCGACAATCAGTTGACGGTTTTTTATGTTCGAACCAAGGCATTTGATTCTCGTAAACATCGGATTACAGACTCTAAAGGACATATCAATAGCAAATGGGAAAAGTACCTGCTCGATTTCGCCTATCAGGTGTATTTAATACAAATGAATCATTCCAATCTGAATATTCAGGCGATACTGGTGATGCCGGAGAAGTCGAGCAGTGCGTATACCGATAATTTGCCCTTGTTATTGGATCCGTTGGATTATAGTTCTAAAACGGAATCTGTTGATGCCTCAAATCAGGAGTTGTTGGCGAAGCTGAATGTAACTGAGGTTGTTAATAGCTTGATTAATCAGTCAAATTTTGCTGAGTATTATTTGCCAGAATCTACCTTGAAAAAGACGTTGCATTATCTTTCCAAGGTGTATTTTGGGAATGATAAACCTGAATCTAAGGTGGGGAAGAAGTGTAAAAGTTGTGAATTTCGTATTGAGCCGGAGAGACTTGGAAAAGGAAATAAAAGTGGATTTAACGAATGTTGGTCGTCGGTTATGTCAGAGGAAAATCCATCCGAAAATCACATCTTTGATTTAATTGGTCCCGGGACGAATCGGCGTCTTGCAAATGGCAACTATGATCAGAAAGACATTCCTGACGATTCCATTTTTAGTTCAACAAGTGTTGTTCAATCAGAAGGACGTATTTCACAAGAAATGCGTCAGGCACTGCAGGTCCATAAGAAGAAGGATAAAGAGGTGCCTGAAGAAATAATTCGACCCGTATTATTTGATGAGCTTGATCGATGGCAGTTTCCATTGCATTTTCTTGATTTTGAGGCGGGTAACTATGCGGTACCGGTTCGTAAAAATCGGCGACCGTATCATTTGGTCGTTTTCCAGTTTTCTTGTCATACATTGTATCACGATGGAAATTGGAAACATCGTGAGTGGATTGATGATTTACAAAGTGGATACGCTAACTACGAGCTGATCAGAAGGTTAAAACGAATCCCGGATATCAAAGAAGGTACCATCGTACAATATTCTAACTTTGAACGAAATGCATTAAAAACAATTCGTTCGGAATTGCAGTATGAACGAGATGAAATTTCGGATGCTAATCAGCTAATAAACTGGATAGAAAAGATCATCAATCGCCCCGACTCTTCACATTCGCAGCCGCCTTATATTGCTGATTTAAGTCGCTTGGTAAAGAATTTTTATTATAACAGGCAGATGGAGAGCTCGTTGAGCATAAAAGATGTTCTGCGATCGGTGATGAGCCACAGTTCATATTTAAAAGATATCTACTCCAAACCCTATTCAAGTAGCAATTTTGATCAAATTATTTGGTGGCAGTCTGATGGACAGGGGGGCGCCCGAAACCCCTATAATATTTTGACAGAGACAGGTGATTCCCCCATTCGTCGTGGCACCGAAGCAATGGTCGTGTATGGCAAGATGATTGCGCAGGAATTGAATGAATCAAGGCACGAAGCTTATCAAAATGCATTGCTAAAATATTGTGAACTTGATACTCTGGCTATGATGATGATTTTCCAGCATTGGCAGAGAAAGATGGAGTAAGATTAAATTGTCTAACAGGAACATTTAGGAATTACGTATATTTATAACTATTGACTACTAACATAATTCATTAAGAAAATGATGTCTTCTCTGAGATTATTTTTTACAGCTGTCCTTCTGATACTTTTTGTTGGCTCTTGCACGGTTCAAAAAAGTCCTATAACCGGCTCAAAAAGGGCCTATGGGTATAGTTGGCAGCAGGAGCTGGAAATTGGAAAAGAGGCGGATAAGCAAATTCAGCAACAGTATGGTGTATATGATGATGGGCAAGTGCAGGAATATGTTGAGCGCATAGGTCAGAAAGTACTGGAAGTAAGCCACATGCGGCGCGAAGATACCGATCCCAAGTATCGAAATACAGAGTTCTATTTTCGGGTACTCAACAGTCCCGTAGTGAACGCGTTCGCACTGCCCGGCGGTTATATTTACGTTACTCGGGGATTATTGGCTCATCTTACAAACGAAGCACAACTGGCAGTGGTATTGGGACATGAAATTGCCCACGTGGCAGCGAGACATGCATCCCAACGAGCATTTGAACAGCAATTGGGACAAATTGCACTTATTGGCGGCGCTGTAGCCGGTGAGGAGTTGCTGGGAGTACCGGGACAAAGTGTTCTTCAATTAGGGAGTCAAGCGGCCCAGTTTTTATTTCTAAGCTACGGAAGGGATGATGAACGGGAATCCGATCAGTTGGGGGTAGAATATGCAGCGATGAAGCATTATGAAGCTGAAGATGGGGCAGGATTCTTTTCAGCGCTCGAACGAATCTCAGAACAATCGGGACAAAGTATTCCAAGTTGGCAATCATCGCATCCCGATCCTTCGGAACGTGCCAAGCGTATACCGGAATTGGCACAGCAATGGGAGCAAAAGGGATATGAACAGGATATTGAAAATACAGATGAGTATATGAGCGTGATTGATGGAATAGTTTATGGTCAAAATCCGCGAGAAGGATTTACCGAAGATGGCAATTTTTATCATCCGGAGTTGAAATTTCAGTTTGATTATCCTGATACTTGGGAAATTGTCAATCAACCTACACTGGTAGCAGCTGTCAATCAAAATCAGGACGCTATTTCCCTGATGCAGATTGATAGTGAAGCTGGTTCGCCCAAAGCTTCGGTTATGAATTATGTAGCTCAGGATGGTTTTACGGTTCAGTCGCAGCAGTCCGTTCAGCAAAATGGATTAAGTGGATACGAGGCTACTGCCATAGCTACAACTGAAGATGGGACCAACTACAAATTTTTGGTATATGGAGTAGCCTATGATGGCAACATTTATCGGTTTACGAATTACAGCCTGGCACAAAAGTTTGAGGATTATCGACCGTTTTTTGAAGAAACAAGCTATTCTTTTTCGGAACTTACCGATAAGGATAAGCTAAATAGAGAGCCGGTGCGATTGCAAACAAAAAAGTTAGATCAGTCCCGGTCGCTGTCGGTATTTGTGGATGATTTGCCAATGGATATTACGTCTGAGGATGTGGCGATTCTCAACCAGATAGAATCTGGTGCCCATGTTGAACAGGGGAGCTGGATTAAAATTCCACGCCGATAATCTTACTCGAATATCGCTGATAACTTATTAATCATTACTTCTTACTTTTGTTAAAAAATCCGATATCTTTGGGCGAACTTCCTATTTAATTACAGCCCAAATTTTTTAGCAATGATTGAGCGATATTCCCGTAAAGAAATGGCCGATATCTGGTCGCTGGAAAACCAATTTCAAGCCTGGTTAGAGGTCGAGCTGGCTGCCTGCAACGCATGGAGCAAGCTGGGGAAGATTCCCAAGGAAGATGTCGAAAAGCTTTACGAAAATGCCTCGTTTGATGTTGATCGGATTAAGGAAATCGAAAAGCAGACCCGTCACGATGTAGTGGCATTCACGCGATCGGTTTCAGAATCGCTTGGGGAAGAGAAAAAGTGGGTACATTACGGACTTACTTCCACGGATGTTGTAGATACCGCCAACGGCCTACGCCTGAAACAGGCTAATGAGATTCTGCGAAAAGATATTCATCAAATTATTGATGTGCTGGCTGAGAAAGCCCAAAAGCATAAATATACGGTAATGATGGGGCGTACGCACGGAGTGCATGCTGAGCCAACGACTTTTGGGCTCAAGTGCGCACTCTGGTATGCAGAGATGAAGCGAAACCTTGAGCGTTTCGAGAAAGCGGCGGAAAACGTAGAGTTTGGCAAAATGAGTGGTTCGGTTGGAACTTTTGCCAACATCCCACCGGAAGTAGAAGCCTATGTTTGTGAAGAGTTGGGACTTTCCCCGGCTCCAATTTCAACGCAAACCCTGCAACGCGATCGTCATGCGGATTATATTTCAACCTTGGCACTGATTGGATCAACCATGGAGAAGATGGCCGTGGAAATTCGTCATCTGCAGCGCAGTGAAGTTCGGGAAGCGGAAGAATTTTTCCGAAAGGGACAGAAAGGATCCTCTTCAATGCCGCATAAACGTAATCCAGTAAGCTCAGAGAATATTTCGGGATGTTCGCGTGTGCTTCGGGGCTATATGATGTCAGCCTACGAAAATATTCCACTCTGGCACGAGCGTGATATTTCGCACTCGTCGGTTGAGCGCATTATCCTGCCTGATACTACCATCTTACTTGATTACATGCTTAATCGCTTCTCTGGTGTAGTAGAAAAGCTGACGATCTTCGAAGATAATATGCATGATAATATCTATAAGACTTTTGGATTAACTTTTTCCCAGCGCGTGCTGCATAAGCTCATTGATACGGGCATGTCTCGTGAAAAGGCCTATGACACCGTTCAGCCTTTGGCAATGAAAGCTTGGGAGGAGAAGACGATGTTCCGCGATCTGGTAGAGGCCGATGAGACGGTGCAGGAACAGCTCAGTGAAGAAGAAATTGATGAAGCTTTTGATCTGGATCACCATACCCGAAACGTGGATCGGATTTTTAAGCGGGTGGGGTTAGAATAGATTTTGAATGCTTTTGAAGAGGGTCAAGGGGAATAATTTATGGATGAATGGAAACAATTAATATTTAATGATTCCTCATCTCTTAGTGATATAGCCTTACAGGTTTTTGAATATCAGTTTGAGCACAATCCGGTGTATAGGAGGTATTGTGTGGCACTGGATGACATATCAGCCTCGTGTGAAACCGAACTTGTTTCAGAATCTGAATCTAAAAACGTAAAGGAAAAGATCTTAAACCGAGTTCGGGATGATATTACCTCTTATCCTTTACTACCGATCAAGGCGTTTAAAGACGCGGCAGTAACTGCTCATCCCAGCCAGGAGACGGAGCTTGTATTCAAAAGCAGTGGTACTTCCGACATGCAACGGAGCATTCATCAGGTGCATGATGCTAACCTGTATGATCAGTCGCTCTTAAAGGGTTTTCAACACTTTTATGATTTGGACAATGCGGTAATTTGGGGCTATACGCCCGGCTATGCGGGCAACCCACATTCGTCGCTGATCTACATGATCCAGAAACTTATTGATCAGGATAACAGTGGATTGAGTCGATTTTTGCCACTGGGTGAGCCGGTCAATCCCAATGCCATCAAAGAAGTTCAGCGACAGGGGAAACAGTTAATTTTATTTGGCGCAGCCTTTGGGTTACTGGATTTATTGGAGATTGACGATTTCAACTTACCCTCTAATAGCATTGTGGTTGAAACCGGGGGGATGAAAACTCATCGCCGGGAAATTACTCGTGGGGAGCTTCATAAAAGGTTGGCCAAAGGTTTTGGATTGGATGGCAGTCGCATTCATTCCGAATACGGCATGGCAGAATTATTGAGTCAGGCGTATGCCTCGGGAAAATGGTTTTCAACCGTTCCGTGGATGCAGGTTACCATCCGTAATCCCGAGAATCCGAACAAGGTTCTACCACCATACCAAGAGGGAGTAATTGGCATTATTGATCTGGCAAATGTACACAGCTGTTCGTTTTTGCTGACGGCGGATAAGGGCGTTATGGATAACAAGGGACGTTTCCAGGTACTGGGACGCTGGAATCCCAAAGACCTACGCGGCTGTAATTTTTTGATTGATGAAGATTGAGTGGGAGCAGTGAAAAGAATCCCTGAAAGTTTTAGAATTTAAAGATTGATTTAACCCATGGCAGACATCCAAAAACGAATTAATACTTTACTTGAAGCTACCCAAAACTGGCTTTCTGGTGACAATCTTTATCTAAAAGATGCCATTGATCAGACAGTGCGGGAGGGTTACTTTAGTTTTGAGGATGTCAATTTTGCAATTGAAGCAATAAATAAGAGTATCAGTCGATCAGCAATAGAAGCGTGGGTCGATCGTGCAGGATTAGGCGATGAATCTAACGCATCCCAAAAAAACGTGCTGTGCCTGCACGCTGGAAATTTACCGCTGGTTGGTTTTCAAGATGCGTTTGCCACACTGTTGAGCGGTGCTCGTTATACCGGCAAAATTTCACGTAAGGATCCGTATTTACTCCCGACCTTTCTGAATGAGGTGAAGAAAACTGACATGTGGTCTGATATGGATGTACAATGGACTCATCGTCTGGATGACTTTGAAGGTATGCCGCATGACGCCGTTGTTTTTGCCGGATCAGAATCATCAGTGCCGGGAGTGAAAGAAGCTATTGAGAAGTTGTCATTGAACCACGAGAATACCCGCTTATTAATTCGTACTGCTCACTTTTCGATGGCATATCTCGACAGAAAAGATGAGCAGACAATGAGTGATTTAACAGAAGCCATATTTCGATATGGTGGTATGGGATGTCGATCGGTGGCTATCGTCGTTTCACCGTTCTCACTGGATGAGATTAGAGGGGAGTTAGCAGACCAGGTCAAAACCTACTGGCTCGAAAACCCCCAGCACGAGTACCCATCCCCAAAAATTAAGCAGCAGTTTGCCTATAACGAAGCCGTTGAGCGTCCGCAGCTTTGGCTCGAATACTTTCTTCTACAGGAGGGAGGCTTTGAGTTTGATCAAGATTTTGTGTGTTACTGGGTACAGGGGGATCAATCAAAGGTCGCCGAGTTTGCGGAACAGTTCGATAAACAGCTGCAGAGTGTGTATGTCACAGATTCTGAAAAAGCAATTGATGGAATGGAGCAGCAAGTAGAGTTATTGCAAAATGCCCAGCAGCCTTCTTTATCTTGGAAGCCCGACGGTGTAGATACCCTAACTTGGCTTCAGGATTAAATTTTATCTAATCTTTTAAAAATAGTTGCGCGATAGATAGAATTTGAGCAATATACTTATTGCGTGTATATATCAGCTATGATCAGTAGTACAATATTGCAGATCTAACATAATATTGTACTACGAATTACTGACAGCCTCAAAAAAGAAGAGAGTTCCTGAGGTTATTTACGTTTTAAAAAAATATGAGAGGGATGGTTGCTGACAATCACCTCTGCTAATAAAAAAACTACGAGAGAATGGCTACCAACACTATTATTCGGGATCTTTCAGATGTAAATATGGATATGGTTAACCTTGTGGGCGGAAAAAATGCATCACTCGGCGAGATGATAGGTAATTTAACTGAGCGGGGTATCCATGTGCCTGATGGATTTGTTTTAACGGTAGATGCATATGATCGGTATATGCAGCAAAATGGACTCACCAAAGAGATTAAAAGACTCATTGAACAGTTAGATGTGGAGGATCTTGTACAGCTTCGTAAAACGGGAATGCATATCCGACAGCTGATTCTTGACGGTGAATTTGAGGAAGAGGTGCGCGAGGAGATTAAACAACGGTATGTGGAGCTTTCTCAAAAATATGGAAAGGATGCGACCGATGTCGCTGTTCGTTCCTCTGCGACGACAGAAGATTTACCCGATGCTTCATTTGCGGGACAGCAAGATTCCTTTCTGAATGTACGCGGTGCAAATAATGTGCTTAATTCTGTTAAGGCTTGTTTTGCCTCTCTTTTTACAGACCGGGCCATCTCCTACAGAACATCGGCGGGCTTCGATCACATGGAAGCCAAGCTTTCGGTAGGGATTCAAAAAATGGCGCGTTCCGATCTGGGTGCTTCAGGCGTTTCGTTTTCTCTGGATCCGGAAAGTGGTTTTGAAAATGTAGTAGTTATAAATGGTACTTTTGGATTAGGGGAACTGTTGGTTCAGGGTGAAGTATCACCCGACGAATTCATTATTTTTAAACCCACCTTGGCACAGGGAAAACATGCAATCATCGAGAAGAAGCTGGGAAATAAAACCCACAAATTGGCCTATGGACATAAGCCTAATGAGCTTACGAAAAAGCTTAGCTTGGAAGAATCGCAGCGACGGTCCTTCTGTTTGAATGATACACAGGCTTTACAACTTGCCAAATGGGTTGTTGAAATTGAAAACTATTATACGGAACGAAATGGCCGATGGACCCCCGTAGATGTAGAATGGGCCTATGACGGACTTTCCGATCAACTTTTTATCGTACAGGCCCGTCCCGAGACTGTTCACTCAAATCAGGAAGTAGACAGCTTAACAGAGTTTCATATCAAAGACAAAAATCGTCATGAACGGCTTATTATAGAAGGTACTGCGGTGGGGGATCGTATTGGTTGTGGAGAAGTGAAAACTATTCACACACTTGATGGTCGAGACGGTTCGGCTGATGAGGTCGAATTTAAAGCGGGTCAAGTGTTGGTCACAGAAATGACCGATCCGGATTGGGAGCCGCTGATGAAAAAAGCATCAGCCATTGTCACCAATAAGGGAGGACGGACGTGTCATGCAGCAATTGTAGCTCGGGAGCTGGGGATACCGGCGTTGGTGGGCACCGAAAAAGCAACAAAAATATTAGAAAACGGATCTACTGTTACGGTTTCTTGTGCCGAGGGGAGTACCGGAAAGGTGTATGATGGAGCCATTGCCTTTGAGGAGCAAAACCATCGTCTTTCCGATTTGCCGACCACTAAAACACCTATCATGCTTAATGTGGCATCACCCGATATGGCTTTTAAATTTAGCAAGGTGCCAAATGCAGGGGTAGGATTGGCCCGCGAAGAGTTTATTATCAACAATTTTATTAATGCCCATCCGCTGGCCCTGCTGCATCATCGTGAAATTGGAGATGAGCAACTCACCAAAAAAATCGAGGAGATTACGTTTGGATACGAAGATGAAGCAGATTTTTTCATCAAAAAACTATCATACGGCATAGCGTATATTGGGGCTGCTTTTTATCCAAATCGGGTGATTGTGCGGTTCTCCGATTTTAAATCAAATGAGTATCGCAATCTGGTAGGCGGTATCCATTTTGAGCCGGAGGAAGAAAATCCGATGATTGGCTGGCGGGGAGCATCGCGCTACTATTCTGATGCCTACAAGGAGGCTTTCGGTTTGGAATGTAAAGCCATAAAGAGGGTGCGTGATGAATATGGATTAACAAATATTACAGTGATGATTCCATTCTGTCGGACGCCAGAGGAGCTGGAAAAAGTATTGGAGACGATGGTCGAATATGGATTAAAACGCGGTGAAAACGGACTCGAGGTGTATTTGATGGCTGAACTTCCTTCGAATATCATGATGGCTGAAGAATTTGCTGAACATATCGATGGTTTTTCCATTGGATCTAATGATTTAACCCAACTTACGCTGGGGCTTGATCGTGATTCGTCGCTGGTGGCCCACATCTATGATGAGCGAAATATGGCGGTTAAACGCATGATCTTAATGCTGTTAGAGAAAGCGCGAAAAACGGGTACTAAAGTAGGAATTTGTGGACAGGGGCCTTCAGACTTTCCTGATTTTGCGGAGTTTTTGGTATCCAATGGGATAGATACGATTTCAGTCACCCCCGATTCGATGCTAAAAACATTGCATTCAATCAGCAAACTCGAAGAAAATTTAATGAACCACGCAGCTGAATAACATTGCTTACACAAGCTGCCTTTTGAGGTGCTGAACGGAACGTCGAGCACTTTATCGGAACCCTGAAGGTGTAGATATGTAAATATATTGAAGTAGTTGTTTAATTAGTTTAAGTGATATCCTTCTCTAACTGCTATCAAATAATAAAGGGACGCTTCAGCGTCCCTTTATTTATTAAATGAATGTAATTGAGGTAATGATTAATTGTCCTCAATCGGTGGTGCATCTGTAGCTTCAAGTGCTTGATTGAGTTCGGGCATTACATTTTCTACGAACTGGTTCAGATTCTGTTGGATTGTATCCAGTTCGGCTCGGCCTGCTTCAATCGTATTTACATGCATCGGCGTAGGCCCATATGTTGATCCAAGGGCGTTGTAACCCACATACAGACGAGAGCTGGGGGTTACCTGCGTACGTTCACCGATTTCTTGCTTGGCTTCGCTGCCGTCCATCTGCTTCTTAAGATCAAGCAGCTGGATACGAGCCTCGTGCAGTCGTTTTGCCAATACAGTATCTTCTTGTGAAGCTCTGGATAGCGCGGTTTTCATGGCGTTGACACGATTGAGTTGCTTCTCAAGTGTGTTTTCGGTCTGCGTCAAGTTTTGCTGGAATGTTTCCAGCGTTTCTCGGAACTCATCGATGGTTGTATTTGAGGCGCGTTCAAGCGTACCTTCACGAAGTGGCTTAACTTCAAATTCCACCGGCTCCGAAAGCTGCTTGACTTCTCCCAGCACTTTTTGAGAAAGTGTTGCTGTATAGGTACCGGGCGTAGCCATAAAGCCTCCGTCGTACCATCCGCCTTCTTCTTGCTCAAGCTCTACGATATCTTTGGATGGATACCGAAGGTTCCAGTTAACGCGATGGAATCCAGACGATGTAGGTCCTTCTACTTTCCGAACGACATTACCGTCACTGTCTCTGATCGTCAGAATAACTTTGGGACCTTCTTGACGTTTTTCGGCCTCCAGATTATCCCAGCCAGGGAAGGGTACGTCTTCATTATCACCGAGTTCTTCTTCTCGTTCAAGCCGCTGTTCTCTGAGTGATTGAAGGTCATCCTTAAGGTAGTAAGTAAATACGGCTCCAAAAGGTGGATTTTTAGCAGTAAAGAAGTTAGCCCCGAGATTTTCTACTTCCTGATCAGGCACATACCAGAATGCATCACGTGCTTCAAAGAGCTTCGCCTGTTGATCCAGCATCTGCGGACTCACTTCTCTAAGTGGTGCATAATTGTCGAGGATGAAAATTCCTCGTCCGAATGATCCTGCAACCAGATCATCATGTTGTCGCTGAATTACAAGATCACGGATGGCAATAGTTGGCATGCCGCTTTCCAATTTCGTCCACTCTTCTCCGCCATCAACAGTAAAGAACACGCCAAATTCAGTGGCGGCAAACATCAGGTTCTTATTGACATCATCCTGTACAATTCGCCAGACCACGTGATCTTCGGGAAGATCATCACTGATGCTTTCCCAGCTTTTGCCCTGGTCGGTACTTTTAAGAATATACGGACTCATGTCTCCGTATTTGTGATTGTCAAGCACCAGATAGACTGTGTTCTTATTAAACAAACTAGCCTTAATGTCATTCACAAAGGCTGTCTTAGGAACGCCATCAATATTACCTAACTCTACTTCACGCCAGCTTTCACCGCCGTTTGTAGTGACCTGAAAGAGTCCATCATCGGTGCCGGCATAAATCAATCCCTCTTGCAGTGGCGATTCGGAAAGTGAAGTAATGGTGTTATAGTCCGACATTGCATTTACATCCCAAGCATTGTCCCAGCTGCGCTGTTTGCCCATAATTTGAAATTCCAGGCGCTCTTGGTCACCACGCGTCAAATCACCGGAGATTGCCTCCCAGGTATTTCCGCGATCTTCTGTGACCCAAACGCGCTGAGAAGCAAACAGAAGTTTTGTAGGATTGTGGGGACTTATTTCTACGGGAGAATCCCAGTTAAAACGCTCGTATTCTTCACCTTGGTCAGGTTGTGGCTGTATCAATACGGCATCGCCGGTTTTTTTGTCCACACGATGTAGAACGCCCTGCTGATATTCACCGTAGAAAATATTGGGATTTCCGGGTTCGGTGGCACCATCGTGTCCGTCAGCCCCCAATGTCTTTTTCCAGTCGCGATTTGCAATTCCTCGTTCATTATCGGTACGTGAGGGTCCCATTTGAGAACCATTATCCTGAGTACCGCCATAAACATTATAGAAAGGCTCGGCGTCGTCAACATAGATTTTGTGGAACTGGGTAATCGGCAAATTTCTTACCATATCCCAATCTTCACCCAAGTTATGAGATTCGTATATACCCCCGTCAGAACCGATCATTAAATAATCAGGTTCATCTTTTTTGAATGCCATGGCATGATCGTCAACATGCTTATTGGCAACCGGGATCTCTTCAAATGTTTTTCCGTGATTTGTGGACACCTCCGTGACCACATCCATTAGATAAAGCGTTCCAAAATGATGGGGAGAGGCATAAAGCTCCTGATAATAATGCGGACCGGTTCCGCCGCCTACAGCATCCGACATTTTTTTCCAGGATTCTCCCCGGTCTTCAGATTTGAATACACCGCCATTGCGCCGGTCAAGTTCAATGGCAGCATAAACGATATCTGGCTGTTGCGGGGAGATATCCATTCCGATTTTTCCAACATTTTCCGGAATACCGTTTTTGATTTCTTTCCAAGTTTCGCCGCCATCAGTACTTTTATGGATACCAGACCCCGGGCCACCGCCAACATAAATGGGTACAATGCGCTGGCGCTGCCAGGTTGCAGCGTACATTCTATCAGGATTGCGTGGATCAATTTCTATATCCGTAACGCCGGTCCATTCGTTACCGCCGAGTTTCTTTTCCCAGGTTTCCCCACCATCGGTAGATTTATAGAGGCCTCGCTGACCTCCACTGCTCCACAGAGGACCTTGTGCTGCAACCCAAATTATATCCGAATTTTCAGGATGGACAATGATTCGCGAAATATGCTGTGACTCTTTGAGTCCCATATTTTTCCACGTCTTACCGGCATCGGTACTTTTGTAGATGCCATCGCCATATCCAACATGACGTCCTCCAACGTTTTCGCCAGTGCCCACCCAAACAGTGTTCGGGTTGTTCGGATCTATAGTAACACTGCCGATGGAAAATGAAGACTGACTGTCAAAGATTGGCTCCCAGGTTACACCGTCATTCGTGGTCTTCCAAACGCCGCCAGAACCAACAGCAACGTACCAGATGTCGTCATCATTGGGATGAATATCAATATCTGCAATACGTCCCGAAAACAGGGCCGGACCTATATTGCGAAATTCGAGACCATTATAGTTCGCTTCTGAAACTGTCTTAGCATTATCTTGTGCAGACAAAGACATAGTTCCCACTGCAAAGAGAATAACGAATAGTAAAGAGCTGAGTCTTACTTTCATACTAATGTGGTTGGTTAAAGGAATAATGATAAGAAACTATAAAATTTTTGGATACATAGATCAAGCGTTTAAGGATTCTTTAAAATTCATTGGACTATACGTTTAAACTGATTTCAAAAATACCGTTCATTTTTTTAATCCAATTTTACTTTCCAAGCTTTATACAATTCTATCAAAGTAAACGTAGGTCAGTCAAATGAGTTTTTATCACACCTTTGGATATATACAATTTTTGGTATTGCTTATTGAGATCGTTGTTTTCAAAAAATAATGGTAACCAGCAGAATAGTTTCCTCTTTGACACTGTAAGAAAAAGGTTGGCGGGCATTTAAGTAAAGCCAATCATCGGGTGTTAAGGTTTGTGCTTCATGATCAATATCAAAATATATTTCTCCTTTCAAGCACAAGACTGATATTTCACTGTCAACCGAATGTTCTTCAACCGTTTTACCTTTGGGTAGTGCCATGCGGATAACCTCCATGCGATCAGTTTTTACCAACGCATACGAAGTATCCACATCTAACTCTTCGCGCAGTGTTTGTAGGTTGATCGGATCTCCCGACTTTACGTGTCCGTAACTCATAGTCAACCTCCGTTCGTTTGATGGGCATTAGTACAGACAATCTAAATAGAAATACCGAACGGTAAAAGAAATATGGGGAATCAGGGTATTTGCGATAAAAAATCAGGAGTTCTTCGATGGTTTTTCCATAACCACATAGATATCTCTTCCGACTCCTTCTTCTGTGCTTATAAGCGAAAACCCAGCTTGCCTAAGTTCTTTAACGACCGTATCTGCCGTTACTCCATGCTGGCTGCCGGATGCTCGTCCATCCGGATCGGCTTCGGATCCCCGGGGTTTGAAGTCAATAATGGCCAAACGTCCGCCGGGCTTTAGAGATGTAAAGAGGCTGTTGTTAAAGGCTTTTGGATTAGTGATATGATGGTATACGCGTCGCAAAAAGATGGCATCACAACATTCTTTTGGGAGGTTAGTTCGATCAGGATGTCCCTTCAGCACTGTTATATTTGAGAAGTCAGTATTTTCAACAGATTGTCTTAATTCCTTAACTGATTCTGTTCCCAGTTCGGTGCTATAGATCGTGCCTTTAGAACCGATGTGTTGAGAAATAGCCAGTGTTTGATCACCGTATCCTGCTCCAATATCGGCAACAGTCAATCCATCTTCGATATTAAGAACTTCAATTAGCCAATTGACGTCAGATTGGTTTCCCGGTGCTTGGGCACAACAAAGAGAAGCCGTTGCAAAAAGCACCAGAAAAATGATATATCCTCGCTTTACAAGCTTGTTAAAATTTGGGATAGTCATTATTTGTGAAATTTAACTCCTGTTCAAAAACAGTATAAACAATGTGTTGGTTAATACCAGCGGTATCAATTTGAATTAGATTATTTCTATTAAAAAATATTGATTTCCGTTATATTTCCCCGCGTCTTTTTCTGGGATACAGTAGTCATGCAAATATTGATCAGCACTAAAATAAACGAATAATGACTTATACGTTTTGGGATTTTCTGCAGCTTATTGGGGCATTGGGAATTTTTATTTATGGGATGAAGGTGTTCAGTGATGGCCTCCAGAAAATTGCAGGTAATAAGCTTCGGGCTATACTCAAAGGGATGACCAGTACGAGGTTTAGAGGCATTTTGACCGGCTTTGCTACTACATCCATTACCCAGTCATCGTCTACGACTACCGTAATGGTAGTGAGCTTTGTGAATGCCGGGTTGATTACATTTATGGAATCAACAGGAGTGGTAATGGGGGCGAATATCGGGACAACGGTTACCGCCTGGATGATCTCCATTTTTGGATTTAAGATGCAGATTACTTCGGTTGCCATGATGTTAATTGGTGTCTTTTTCCCTTTTATTTTTTTCGGCCGTGAAAAGCTGCGTAACCTTGCCGAAGCGATGATTGGTTTCGGTATTTTATTTATCGGGCTCGATTTTATTAAAAATGGGGTGCCCAATATCCAGGAAAACCCGGAAATGTTTATGTTTCTGGATCAATTTACAGAGTTTGGATTTGCATCTATTGTTATTTTTGTGATTGCCGGTACAGTACTCACTCTGGTTACCCAGTCATCCTCGGCAGCCATGGCAATTACACTGGTTATGTTGTTCGAGGGGTGGATTGATTTCCCGATAGCGGCCGCAATGGTGTTGGGTGAAAATATTGGAACTACCGTAACTGCAAATATTGCCGCTGTGGTAGGTAATGTGTATGCCAAACGGGCCGCCCGTTTCCACTTTGTATTTAATATGTTTGGCGTAATCTGGATGATGATTCTAATTGATCCATTTTTGATGGGGATTGATTCCTTGATGAGCTATTTTGTCCCAGAGTCCGGGTCTATTCTTCATGCCACAAGTGAAATCGGACGGGCTAATGCTACGTTGGCTCTTTCCCTTTTTCATTCGGTATTTAATGTGCTCAATGTGTTGTTACTCGTTGGATTTGTGCCCTACATCGTTCGTCTGGTGGAAAGGTATCAGAAAGAAGAAGAGGATACACAGCACCGATTGCAGTACATTTCTTCGGGAATGATGTCTTCTCCTGAATTATCAATGTCTCAAGCACATAAAGAGATCCAGTTGTTTGCTAAGCTTATTGAGAAGATGCACTTCAGCATGCAGGGATTGTTGTTTAATAAGCAAAACCGGCAGGATCAGTTCTTGGATAAAATCGAAAAACGAGAGGCGATCACTGATAATATTGAATTGGAAATTGCTGAGTACCTTACTAAAATTTCCAGTTATAATCTTACTGAAGATGCTACACGTCGTATACGTGGGATGCACAGCATGATTAATGATCTTGAGCGAGTGGCGGATATCTATTTTCAGATGTCTAAAACTTTTGAGCGAATGCAAAGTGAGGGTCGAGAACTCCCTGAATCTGCAATGAAGAAGTTAAATGAACTGCTTGATTTAGTGCATGATGCTATTCGAAATGTTCGGGAGAACCTGGATAAGGAAATAGGGGAGATTAATCTTGATAAATCAATTGACATCGAAGATGCTATTGATGACTGTCGTGATGATTTACTGGAATTTCATTACTCTCAACTCGAAAAAAATACTTATTCCAATGAAGTAGGCTTTGTCTTTCTTGATTACCTTAACCGATTAGAAAAAATTGGGGATCATCTGTTTAACGTAAATGAAGCGCTTGCCGGTGTTAAGGTTAAAGCTGCCTACGAAAGGGTGATTGAGGAGAGGGGATAATCTCCTCTTCAAACCAGTCCAATTTTTGCTTATCTTTGGCGACTAAAGAATAGGTAATAAAACGCAGATTAAGCAGATTGCGACTATAAGAACAGAGAATAAATCTGTAAAAATCTGCTCCCTCAGTATTATTTGCATTTTAGTTTGGTAAACAATTAATATCAAAGACTAAAAAACGATTGAATGAGCTCGTATAAGCCAGAAGATATTGAATCCAAGTGGCAAGAATATTGGCAGGAAAATAAGACTTTTAAAACGCCGGAAGATCACGACAAGCCCAAGTACTACGTGTTGGATATGTTTCCTTATCCCAGTGGATCGGGACTGCACGTAGGTCATCCGGAAGGGTATACTGCTACTGATATTCTGGCGCGCTACAAACGAATGAACGGCTTTAACGTATTACACCCCATTGGGTGGGATGCATTTGGTTTACCGGCTGAGCAATATGCCGTGAAGACCGGGACCCATCCCCGGGAAACGACCCAAAAAAACGTAGACCGCTTTCGCGAGCAGCTGCAGGATCTGGGGTTCAGCTATGATTGGGATCGCGAAGTCAATACAACCGATCCGGACTATTATAAGTGGACGCAGTGGATTTTTCTGAAGCTTTATGAGAAGGGGTTAGCCTACGAAGATGATGTGCCTGTAAATTGGTGCCCCGAGCTGGGGACCGTTCTGGCGAATGAGGAAGTGATCGACGGCAAAAGTGAAGTAGGCGGTTTCCCCGTTGTTAAAAAGCCTATGCGTCAGTGGGTGTTGAAGATTACCGAATATGCCGATCGCCTGCTTGAAGGTTTAGATGATCTGGACTGGCCTGAGTCAACCAAGAAGATGCAGCGTGATTGGATCGGAAAATCAATCGGGGCCAATATTGATTTTAAAGTTTCGGGGTATGACGAGGAGATTCGCGTGTTTACTACGCGTCCGGATACGATTTTTGGAGCTACCTATATGGTATTGGCACCGGAACACGATTTAGTTGATAAGATTACAACTGAAGATCAAAAAGAAGCGGTAAAAGAGTATCAGGAAGAAGCGGCGCGCAAGTCTGATTTGGAGCGTACCGAGCTGAGTGATGAGAAAACAGGTGTTTTTACCGGTGTAAGTGCTATTAATCCGGCGACTGGAGAAGAGATTCCTATTCTGGTTGCGGATTATGTATTGGTGACCTACGGTACCGGAGCGATTATGGCGGTACCCGGGCATGATGACCGTGACTGGGAGTTTGCGAAAAAGTTTGATCTGGATATTGTCGAAGTTGTAGAGGGGGGAGATGTCTCTGAAGGCGCTTATACCGATACGGAAGAGGGGACGATGGTCAACTCTGAAAATGATGATATTTCACTGAATGGATTGTCGGTTGATGAAGCCATTGAAAGAATTACGAATTGGCTCGAGGATATTGGGCAAGGTGAAAAAGCTGTTAACTATAAACTCCGCGATTGGCTATTTTCACGCCAGCGTTATTGGGGGGAACCGTTTCCTATTATCCACGTGGATGGAGAACCCAAACCGGTAAGAGAAGATGATTTGCCGGTTACATTGCCCGAGATGGATGATTTTGAGCCTACCGAAGACGGTGAACCGCCTCTGGCTAAAGCGATTGATTGGGTAAATACCGAAGACCCTGAAACCGGGAAGCCGGCCAAGCGTGAAACGAATACCATGCCTCAATGGGCGGGTTCATGTTGGTATTATCTGCGCTATTGTAGCCCTGAATTTGAGGATGGTCCTGTGGATCCGGATGAAGAAAATTACTGGATGCCGGTGGATATGTATGTCGGTGGTGCCGAGCACAGCGTGTTGCACTTATTGTACGCACGGTTCTGGCACAAAGTGCTGTATGATTGTGGCGTAGTTTCTACTAAAGAGCCATTCCAGCGACTGGTACACCAGGGGATGATTCTCGGGGAAGTGGAATTTACAGGCTTCAAAAAAGATGGTAATTGGATCTCGGCCGATATTGCTGACGAGGTTGAGGATGTGGAGCGTGTAAAGCTGAGTGAAGATCAGGTTGAAAAACAGGGTGATGAATTCGTGATCAAAGACACAGAGATTACGGTGGATTCAAAAGCCCACAAGATGTCTAAATCCCGTGGCAACGTTGTGAATCCGGATGATATCGTTGATCAGTACGGGGCAGATTCAATGCGCCTGTACGAGATGTTCATGGGGCCTCTGGAGCAAGTAAAACCCTGGAGCACGAAAGATGTAGACGGTGTTTATCGTTTCTTGGGACGTGTCTGGCGTTTGATCATTGATGAGGACAGTGGCGAGTTGAATGAATCTGTAACTGAAGCTTCCCCTTCTAAAGAGCAGTTAAAAGTGCTCCATGAATGTATCCAAAAAGTAACCGGAGATATTGAAGATCTATCATTTAATACGGCAATATCAGCAATGATGATTTTCATCAATGAGGCCAATAAATGGGAGGAACATCCAAAACCAATATTGGAGCAGTTTATTAAATTGTTGTCTCCCTTTGCGCCGCACATTGCTGAAGAGCTTTGGCGGAAACTCGGACATGATGAGAGTATTGCTTATGTCGACTGGCCGGAGTTTAATGAGGAATACCTGATATCTGATACGCAGTTATATCCTGTTCAGGTGAATGGTAAAGTTCGTGGAGAAATTCATGTACCGCGGGAGAAAGCCAAGAATAAGGAGTTTGTGCTTTCTGAGGCAAAATCAGAGGAAAACGTTAAGAAGTATCTTGAGGATGGAAATCTTGTGAAAGAGATTTTTGTCCCGGAACGCATTGTAAATCTGGTGGTAAAGTAAGATTACTTACCGGATAACCGGATAAATTGGTTTCAAAAGGCTGGTGATCTTATAGATTCCCAGCCTTTTTTATATTAACTATTATATATAATCGGCTAACAATATATTGGAGTTTTTTTAAAAAAATGGGAAACTCCTTACAAAGAAAACTCAAGATTAAAGCTTACTGATAGAATATTGTGATATTTTCTTTATTCGTTTTTATAGCCGGGATTCTGATGATCGTCTTTTTTTCTGAGAAGTTGGTCGAGGCAACAGTCGGTACGTCTGCCAAACTTGGAATTTCTACTTTTTTAATCAGCGTTATTGTCATTGGATTTGATCCGGAAAATCTGGGATTGGGAGCGGTGGCATCTTATGAGGGGGTTACCGGTATTGTTGTTGGTACTATTATAGGATCGGCAATGGTAGCTGTGGCTTTGGCCCTTGGGATTACGGCGGTTATTGCCCCGATGAAATTTGAGCAAGTTCCAATGCAGATCCCGCTTTTAACAGTTGCTGCAGTGGTATTATTTGGAGTACTCAGTTTCGATGGGGAGTTGTCTCGTTTCGATGGGATTATTTTATTACTTGGATACTGTATGGCTGTGTGGAATTTGATTTATCTTGCACGAAGAGGGTTAGAGGTTCGTCCTACTGGTGAAGCTGCTGAAGCTATAGAAGAGGGCACAGATTTGAGTCGGTGGCAATCGATTACCATGCTGGCAGGATCGCTGGTAGCAATTATCGTTGGTAGTGAGTGGGTAGTTTGGTCGTCAAGAGAACTTATGGTTGGATTTGGCCTATCTGATACCCTATTTGGGATAACAATTATTGCACTTTTAGTAAGTATTGAAGAGGTGGCCCGTGAGTTGCCAGCAGCCCTAAAAGGACGCCCTGAAATAGCATTTGGAAATGTGGTGGGATCTGTATTGGCGTTTTTCTTGTGTAATGCAGGAATTATTGCCTTAGTTCGCCCGGTACCTATAAGCTCCGAAGTCTTTAGCTTTTATCTGCCCGTATCACTGGGCACAGTATTGTTTATTGCGCTCTTAATGATTCAGAGATCTATTTCTCGATGGAGTGGAGTTGTCTTAGTGTTGATTTATATCCTCTTCTTTATTAGGGGATACGTGTGGTAAGTATTCAATAAATTAATGGCTTCTAATTGAAGTTGATGAGTACTGGAGGAGATTGAAGTATAAAAATAGTTCTCTATCAAAAAAGTAATCCTGTAAATGGGAAAGGATCTTATTTAAAGAAGGTTATATCTTCTTCATCTCGTAAAATAGATGGCAGTTTGCCCTGTGCTTTATCTTTTCCTTTGCTTGCCAGCCAGTTGTTAATTTGTTGTTGAGAGATAGAATAAACGCTTGGCAGCCCCAGGGCATCACTTTCTCTGCGAATCGCATAGTGCCTGTTAATTTCGCATACCTCTTGGTCTATTTTCTTTGCAAGTCGATCTAATGTATCACGGTGGAGTTGTTCTTGTGTTCTGATAAACCAAAAATGTTGTGGGGCAGATGCTCCTTCCTGAAGTGTAGCACCAATCGTAAAGTTGCCGATTTCTATATCCATTTCTTTTGAAATATTTTGCAAGGCTTCTTCGGCTTCATAGGCGTATAGGGCTTCACCGTAATCATCGAGCATTTCACTAACCCTTCCCATCACTTTAATTCGTGGTGGATTAGTTTGGGTGAATTCCAAAATATCGTTTAGGGCATATCGCCACAAACCGGAGTTGGTAGTAACGAGCATAGCATAAGGGGTATTTGGCTTTACCTCCCAGAGTGGTACCGTTTCCTGTATAGCCATGGATTCCTGATCGGGTAGGGGATTAGGGATGAATTCGTAGAATATGCCGTTATCCACTACGAGCTTCATATCTGTTTTAGTCAACTTATCCGTAAAAGAAAAATACCCTTCAGATGCCCCATATGTCTCAATAAAGTCGACCCCTGGTTTGTTTAGTAGATTTTCGATATGAGGTTTATAATTGGCTAATTTTACGCCTCCGCAAACCAAAAGTGAAAGGTTGGGCCAAACCTCTTTGATGCTTTTTGCTCCGGTCTCATCAAGAACGCGTTTAAACATAGTAAGAATCCAACTGGGCACGGCTGTAATTACGCGGACATCACTATTGATAGCTTCCTTTACTGTTTGATTTACTTTCTCATTAAAAGGTAGCTGGCTGAGTTTTGTCGGTGATATGATTTGGAATGGGGACAACCACCAAGGAGCATTTTGTGCAGTGTAAGCACTGATTTCACCGATTTGATATTGTTCTTTTTGCTCAAGGGTACCGGGAATACTGATATGTTTACCCCACAGATCAAAAATATTAGGCCGCTGGACGATATAGCTGCGCACAACTTTACGCATGAAAGACCGATCAGACTCCAGGCGCTCTTCTGTTAATGGCAGATGCTTGCCTTCACCCGATGTACCCGCAGAAACAGCAAATTTGTCCACTTTGCCCGGCCAGAATATATCCTGTTTTCCCTGTTTGAGTTCCTCTATCTGAGATTGGATATTTTCATAAAAACAGATCGGGAGGCGGTCGGTAAAATCCTGGAATCCCTGTATAGATTCGAAGTCATTTTTTTTGCCAAAGTCGGTGTGTTTGGCAGAGGTTATTAAATTCGAAAGTTGTTTCTGCTGGATTTCTTTCAATTTCAAAGTGCTAATGGGTTAGCTAAAATGGTTGTTTAAAATAAAAAAGCCCCGGAGTGTCGGGGCTTTTATTTTATATAGGATCAATCAAAAGTTATCGGTTTTCAACGGAAACCCACTCTTTATTTTTGTCGCCGACATAAAGAGCGCGCGGACGAACGAGACGATTGTTTTCGGCTTGCTCTATATAATGTCCTGTCCATCCAGAGACGCGACTCATAGCGAATATACAAGTGTAAAGGTCAGGCTTTATTCCCATTGAGTAATAGACGGTAGCTGAGAAGAAATCAACATTAGGATCAATATCCTTTTCGTCCTTCATTGTTTTGAGAATAGCCTCTGACCATTCATACAGGTTTTCATGTCCTGTTTCTTCGGAAAGTTCTTGAGACATTCCGCGCAAAATTCGAGCCCGTGGATCCATCGTTTTATAAACGCGGTGACCAAAACCCATAATTTTTTCCTTACGCTCCAGACGACCATGTACGTAGTCAACGGGATCAGCATCTTTTTCTTCAATATCCAACAGCATGTTCATAACCTGCTGGTTTGCTCCCCCATGCAGCGGCCCTTTAAGAGCACCGATGGCGCCTGTTACTGAAGAATACATATCTGATTCAGTTGAACATATAGCCCGGTTAGTAAAGGTAGAAGCATTCATGCCATGTTCTGCGTGTAAAATCAGGCAAAGATTCATGGTTTGCTCAGCCTTTTCGCCCGGCTCTTCGTCATTGAGCATATAAAGGAAATTATAGGCTGTGCTTTTTTCATCGAGAGGAGCTACAATATTTTTGTTATTGCGTGCACGATCAAAGGCCGCAATAACGGTAGGAATTTTTGCGGTAATAGAAATGGCCTGATTGATGCGAAATTCCTTGACATCATCAGTTTGTACTTCGTGGAAGTCTCCGAGCATAGAAACAGCTGTGCGAAGCACGGCCATGGGCTCGGCATTTTTGGAGGTGCTTTCAATGTAGTTTAAAACCGGTTCGGGTAACTCTCGATTATTTTGGAGCTTTGTATTCAGCGCATCCAATTCTTCTTGGTTAGGAAGCCGGTCATTCCATAAAAGAAAGCAAACTTCTTCAAAGCTCGCATTTTCAGCCAACGTGTCGATGTCGTATCCGGCATATATAAGTTCACCTTTTTGTCCGTCGATAAAACTTTTGGTACTGCTAAAGGCTACGATGCCTGCAAGTCCTTGATTTATGTGCGGATACTGACTTAAGTCAATTTCTGTATTTGTACTCTCAGCCATTCTATACTCCGAAATTTTGGGTTGAATATATACTTTTTGTTTCGGTTAAATGTAATAAAAACAGATCTAAAAATCAGGCATAAGTTGAACGCTATCAACCAATAAACCCGATGATTCAGTTAAATAACGAAAGTTAGGTTAACAGCGTTTACCTGACGACGATAAATTTAATACTTTTTAGTCTTAAATCGAAGATTTGCTATAGGCTATTTTGTCTCTTTGGCTTGATTCCAATGCTTATCCATATCTTCCAGCGTTGCATCAGATAACGTTTTGTTCTCTTGATTAAGCTGTTCTTCGATATATTGGAATCGCTTGGTGAATTTTTTGTTCGTAGATCGCAGGCTGTCTTCGGCGTTGAGGTCAAAAAAGCGGCCGGCATTTACTAAAGAGAAAAGAAGATCGCCAAACTCTTCGCGACTTTTTTGTGAATCACCGTCTTCCAAAACTTCTTTAAATTCCTGAAGCTCCTCTTCAATTTTTTCCCAAACCTGAGAGAATTCTGGCCAGTCGAAGCCCACATTTGCTGCTTTTTCCTGCATACGCTGGGCGCGAATGAGGGCGGGGAGCTGTTTGGGAATCCCATCCAACACAGAGGTTTTCCCTTCCTTCATTTTTATGTTTTCCCAGTTCTCGGCCACTTGCTCTTCATCCTCAGCTATTTCATCCCCAAATACATGGGGATGGCGGCGAATTAGTTTTTCTTGAATGGAATAAATCACATCGCTGATAGAGAAGGTATCTGTCTGCTCGGCTATACGACTGTGAAATACAACGTGCAGTAGCACATCCCCCAGTTCTTTTTGCAGTTCTTCAAAATCTTCATTGTCAATAGATTCAACGGCCTCGTATGCTTCTTCAATCAGATTATCTTTAATACTTTGGTGGGTCTGTTTGCGATCCCACGGACATTCGTCACGAAGAATTTCTACGATGTCAACAAGATCATCGAAGTTGTGAGTAGGTTCTCTGTTATCTGCCATTTTTTTAAGAAGTTAGAGGTTTGAAGATAGAAGTTAGATGAGTCTTATTTGCACAAAAAATTCAAAATTCGAACATCCGACTTCTATTGTCTGAATTAGGTTTTACGTTTTTTCTTTTTTGCAGCAGGAAATAAGATGTTGTTTAAAATCAGTCGATAGCCGGGACTGCTCGTATGCAAACTCAGGTCGGTCGGTGGATCGTTGACGCGGTGCGTATAATCTTCGGGATCGTGTCCGGCATAAAAAGTAAAAGTTCCCTGTCCATAGTTACCGTGGATATATTTAACCATATCCCGGCCGGGACTTTCGCCTAAAATAACAACTGATTCTTTGATTTTATCCTTCTGGAATGCGGTTGTTTGTCCGTAAAAACCGCGGATGCTGCTAACATGGTTTTGGGTAAGCATGGTGGGTACCGGATCCCACTTGGCCGAGAATTCAAAGAGCGTAAAAAAGTCAATTGATTGATCTACTTCATCTAATTGTACGGGTACATCAATATTGGCGTGTTCATATTCTGCAGGATCAGTACTGAGTACAAAATCAGTAAAGGCCAGAGTATTCTCAAAGTTAAGTTTCTGTTGGGCTTTCGGGTCCATGGGGTCACCGTCAAATTGGGTTGGAACAATATCCACGTCCTGTGCTGCTAGGGCAATGTCGAAGGTATCCGTACCCGAGCACATTGCAAACATAAATCCGCCGTTACCGACATACTCTTTAATTTTAGCTGCAACCGCTTTTTTCTCATTACTTACTTTGTTAAAACCTAATTCATTGGCCATAGCCTCCATTTTGCGTACCTGTTTAATGTACCACGGCTGATTGCGTGATGAGACCCAGAATTTACCATACTGGCCTGTAAAATCTTCGTGATGCAGGTGCAGCCAATCGTATTTTGAAAGTTCACCATTGAGCACTTCAGGATCCCAGACTTTATCATATTCAACTTCTGCATAGTTTAGGGCCAGAGTAACAGCGTCATCCCAGGGGAGGGCTTGTTTGGGGGTATAGACAGCAATTTTGGGGGCTTTATCGAGCTGTATAACAGAGGTATTGGCGTTGGACTGTTCTACCTGACTGATGATTTGGGCAGCCTCGGAATTTGAAACTATCTTGATTTTTACGTTTCTAAGACGAGACTTTTTAGCGAGCTTTTCGGAGTAGTTCGTCATAAAGCTGCCGCCTTTGTAATTGAGCAACCACTGTGAGGAGTTACCATCCTGCAGGTTGTTGAAAATGATGCCATACGCTTTAAGATGATTGGTTTGGGAGGCATCCATAGGAATAAAGAGTTTGTCCTGAGCCAATCCCGGCAGGCTTGCAAAAAGAATAAATAACAAGGATATCAAAAAAGAACGTAGCATGGTATTAGACCTGTATTTCTTCAAGTTCTTGAATGCGATCGCGTGCAAAAGTTGCATAAAATCCATTGGGGAATTGCAATAAAAGTTCTTCGTAAAGGGGTAACAGCTGATCAACTTTTTGTGGAATATTGATCGATTTATCGCTAAAAGATTTGGGTTGGTTTTCAGTGGACAACTGTTCTAATTTGAGATCATTGTTGGTTACCAGCTGATCGGCCATCCGTATTTTAGCCCACATAAGCTGTTCCTGAAGTGCGGAGTTGCCCCCCTGTGTTTCTAAATAAGTCGTTAAGGCTCGATAAAGAAAAGGAGCATTCTTTTTCTTTTTAACGGCTGTTGATTCAAGCAGAGCGTATCCGAGTAAGGGATTGTAACGATCGTTTTGAAAGAGATGCGCCAGGATGGCGATGCTTTGCTGCTGTTCGCCGCGTGAGTGATGTTCAATAAGTTTAGCAAAAGGCTCAATTTTTGCCCCTGTGCTATCTGCCTGTAATCCTGTTTGAATCCAGAGCCTGAGCTGAACAGCATCGTTGGCATAATATGAAGTGGTCTGTCGTTCGAGTGCATTCAGCTGAATTTTGGCAAATTCATAATCACCGGCAAAAAAGTCAGTCAATGCAAGGTAATAGCGGTTTTTTTCGGCTAAGTTTCCTATGCGTTCTTGTTTATTGCTTTTTGAAAATGATAGGCGGGCGCGAGTATATTCTTTTTCATAAAGATGTAGTCTTCCCTTTATGTATGCTTGATTGGCCTTGTTGCGATCTTCGCCGGAAAAATTGTCAAGCTCCGCAAGAAACTTTTCAGCTTTATCAGGCGCATGGAGAACATCCAGTGATAATTCACTTAGGGTGGTTAAGACCTGATCCATGCGATGATAGTTGGGAGCATTATTACGAATGTTATTAAGCGTAGAAAAAGCTTCTTGGTAAAGAGTAGAAGGTTTTGATGTGAGGTCCAGGTTGTTATTCTCAAGGTATTTTGCCCACTGAATATACACGCTGGCCAGCTCTTCACGGCTTCTGTTTTTAAGTGGGACCACATCATTATCTATATAAAAGGAATACGCTTCTTCCGCCAACTCAAACTTCTGCTCAGCCAGTAATTTGGATCCAATATTGTACAGGCTATAGGTAAGAGTGGATGATTGCTGTTCAATATTTTTTGCTGTTGCCACTGCACGTTCAAAAAGCTTCCGCTCCATCAGCAGCCAAATTTCTAACTGTTGGAGATTATTATAACTGGGATGGGAGGGAGGGAGCTCATCTAAAAAGTCAGAAATTTCCAGAATAGCTATGTCATAAATATAATCATCCCTGAAACGCATAAGACGACGCTGAACATAACCTAACCGATCGGGATTCTGTTGCACTAGTCCCAAGAACTCACGGATTGCCTGCTCATAACTGCCCGCCTGCATGTACGTTTCCCCGAGTTCTGAAGAAATAAGATTTGATTGCCCCGACCGAGATTGTAATTCTTTGTAAATGGCAATAGCCTTTTGGTACTCTTTCCGATCGCTGGCTGTACGGGCAACGCGCAAATATACTTGCTGATTGTTTGGATAGTCCTTGAGGATTTCGTCCCAGGTTTGTATTCCACGCTCAATGTCACCGCTGATATGATATAATGCTCCTAATCGGATTTTTGCTTGGGGACGGTGTCTTCCATTTTCAACTGCTTGTTTCGTTATTGCAATTGCTCGTTCATACTCCTTGAGATTAATCAGGCTTTGGGTAAGTTTACTAAGATACAAGTAGCGGTGCTCATTGTTATATAGTTGCTTAAATTGTTTAGCCGCTTCCTCATATTTTTGTTGTTTCAGCAGCTGATCAGCTTTAAAATAGGCTTCATTTTGTTGGGCATGTACCGCCTGAGGGTATAGTATTCCGGTTGAAATAAAAACCAAAAGCAGGATTCTTTTTAAAAAGAATTTAAGAGTCATCGGAATACTAATAAGTTTTGGACTGGGACAGGAACTCCGGTGCAAATGATCTCATCGTATTATAAAATCTGTGGAGCGGAAATCCCACTACATTGTAATAGTCTCCTTCTATTGCTTTCACGAAAAGTGCACCGTGGGCATCCTGAATGCCATATGCGCCGGCTTTGTCCATTGGGTTTGCTGTTTCTATATAAGCGTTAACCAGTTTTGAAGGCAAGTCTCCAAATATAACATTTGTTGTCTCAATAAACGTTGTACTATCGGTTATCTTGTTTGAGCTGTCTGTTTTTAATAATGATACTCCTGTTAGCACCTTATGAGAATTACCACTCAGTTGTTGCAGCATGATAGTTGCCTCGGAAGGAGTGGACGGTTTTTCAAGAATTTTATCATTAAAAGTCACAATGGTATCAGCACCAATAATTAGCGCATTACCATAATGTGATGATACGGCTCGGGCCTTACGATGGGCAAGAGTTTCTACAATTTTGCTTGCTGACCAATGAGACTCATAGTCTTCGGGGACATCGCTGGCATGAACTGTAAAGTCAAAACCAATTTTTTGCAGAAGCTTTTTCCGTCGGGGGCTTCCGGACGCAAGGATAATGGTTTTCAAAATGAAAGAGGTTAATTTGGCAATAATTAAATCAATAGTTCCATATACAAAGAGAAAATGTAAAGCGGTAATGTAAAATAATAACTATCTACTACAATGAGATCTGGAAATCTAAGGGGATGTATTTTTGAGTTTTAACAGTATTTTTGTAGCTCAATAAATCAATCGTTACTTTAGCCGCTGAATTGTAATGAAAGATAATAGATAGGCTTTCGTTACATTGTTCATTCATTGTCAACATATTTAAAATGATTAATCATAATGGGATCACAAAAACACAGGCGAAGTAGTTCTAAGCAACCGATGATTTTCGATGCCTGGAACTATAAAGTACTGGCATTGGGATTATTCTTGGTTATTGTTGGCTTTTCTGCAATGTACCTCGAGAATGAAGTAGAAGGTTTTATATCCCTCTATGTTTCTCCGATTGTTATTATGAGTGGTTATGCAGCGGTTATTGTTGCTATTCTGAAACATGATCAGAACTCATCAGAAACATCCTGACAACCTTTTGACTTGGGCTGATGGATCGCAAGCTGAACGCTTTATTTCTATTTACAGCGGTTGTCATATTCATTACTGCTGCCAATACATCACAGCAATGGAATATATTGCTTGGAGTATTATTGGCCACTCTTTTTTCTTTTTCGGCTTTTGTTTTTCGAGGACTGTCACTTGATGGTATGTTTTCAGCCATTGTTATTGGCACCTTTACTTTTGGTCTTGGGGGATGGAAGTTAGCCGGCCTGTTATTACTGTTTTTTTTGAGCAGTGTTATCATTTCCGACCGATCCAAATGGCGAGCTGAAAATATTTCACAAAGTGCAAGAAGAGGCGGGTTGCAAGTATGGGCGAATGGATTTTGGTTGGTTGTATTCCTTATATGTGGCACCGTTTTTAATACTCCTGTATTTTTCGTCGGAGCCATAGCTGTGATTGCTACAGCCACCGCTGATACGTGGGCTACAGAGCTGGGTAGTAGAACTCCAGAACATACCTATCTGATTACAAACTTTGAACATGTGAAACCCGGAACGGATGGAGGAGTAAGCATTAAGGGAACCACAGCAGGTTTTGTGGCTGCAACAATGATTTCCGGGGTTAGTGTTTACGTTTTTTCACTTCATTTTTCCGTTTTTATACTCATTTTTGGGGCTGCTGTTTTGGGATGTCTTTTTGATTCTTATCTTGGTGCTCTTTTTCAACAGAATAAACGTTCGGTAACGCTTCCGGTAATTAATGAAGAAATTGCCTTTTCGAACAATTTGGTAAATACCATTTCGACAGGGATCGGCGGCGTACTGGCAATAATTTTAAAACTGTTTTTTGCATGAAAAAAGTATGGTATAAGCGACTACATTGGCAAATAATCATTGGACTTGTATTGGGATTAATATGGGGATTGGTGGCCAGCGTTGCCGGTTTATCTAACTTTACGGTAGACTATATACAACCTATCGGTACCATATTTATAAATCTGTTGAAGCTCATTGCGGTACCCCTAATATTAGCCTCTCTTATTGTAGGGGTGACCAGCCTAAACGATATTGCCAAACTTTCAAGAATGGGCGGAAAAACTATTGGCATATATATTGTTACTACTATGCTGGCGATTACGATTGGATTGACCTTGGTGAATATTATTCAGCCCGGCAACTTTCTTCCGGTTGAAACCCAAGAACAACTTATGGTCGGATATCAGGATAATATTGAGGGCGCTGACCAGTCTGCCCGGGAAGTTATGGATCGAAGTCCGATGACATTTTTGGTGGATATTGTTCCTGAGAACTTTTTCAAGGCGGCTTCTGACAATGGCAATATGCTGCAGGTTGTATTTGTAGCTCTTCTTATGGGGATTGGTCTTATGCAGATTCCGACGGAGAAAAGTAAGTCGTTGGTTAACTTTTTTGATTCTTTGAATGAAGTCATCATCAAGATAGTAGATTTGATAATGAAAGTAGCTCCCTATGGGGTCTTTGCCCTTATGGCGGGGGTGATTGTAGATCTTGCGGGTGATGATATTGGACAGGCCTTAGATTTGTTGGGAGCTTTATTCTGGTACACTTTTGTGGTGGTATTGGGATTGTTTTTGCACCTGATGATTGTTTATTCCGGACTGTTTAAGCTTTTTAGTAAGATGAAGTTGCGTGACTTTTTCAAAGCTATTCGTCCCGCAATGCTTTTGGGATTCAGTACCAGCTCCAGTGCGGCTACGCTACCGGTAACAATGGAGCGCGTCGAAAAAAATGTAGGTGTAGATGAGGAAGTTTCCAGCTTTGTACTGCCCATTGGGGCTACTATTAATATGGACGGAACTTCCCTTTATCAGGCGGTAGCTGCGGTATTTATTGCTCAGGCATTGGGAATGGATTTAGGAATTGCTCAGCAGATAACAATCGTGCTTACTGCTACATTGGCATCTATAGGTTCGGCCGGAGTACCCGGCGCAGGAATTATTATGCTGGTCATCGTTTTGCAGGCTATACAGGTTCCTGTAGAAGGTATTGCTCTTATTTTAGGAGTTGACAGAATCCTGGATATGTGCAGAACGGCGGTTAATATAACCGGTGATGCCGCAGTTTCGGTGGCTGTTGCCCATAGCGAAGGCTTATTGGGTGAAATGCATCTTGATGACGATTAACAGTTCGTTTGAACTTATTTATTGAGATGTAATGTTTAGGCTCTCTAACTTGCATCACAAAAACATCACTGTTAAATGATGTGTTTTCATAAGAATCCTGTTAGCCTAAGCATATGACTGAAATTCGCTTGGCATGGCTTTTAATTGCATGTAGTATTATTTCAAATGATTTATATGCTGCCCCGACTGATGTTCATTCAGATTCTTTGTCCTATGAACAGAAATTGGAGGAAGGGATTGACGCTTTTTATCGGGCTGACTGGGTAGAAGCTAAGGCTGTATTTAAAGAGCTTCGACAGGATAAGCCTGATGACTCGCGCGCTTACTTTTTTGAATCGATGATTCCTTTCTGGAAGTACTATTTTGGCGGTCGTACAAAGCAAACTGCTGAACAGTTTCTATCCAAGTCACAGGAAGCCATAAAGGTGAGTAAGGAAAAGCTCAATAAAGATTCGAGTGACACTACCATGGTATTGATGCTTAGTGGTTTGTATGGATACCGGAGTTTAGTTGCGGCTGCCGAAAAGAATTATAAGGAAGCTCTGCAAAGCGGGATGGAGGGCTTCACATATACTCGTCAGCTTTTGGCACTCGATGCCAATGATCCTAAAGCATTAATTGGAAAGGGTATGTTTTATTATATGGTGGGGAGTGTACCCAACGGCTTGAAGTGGGTTACTAATATGATAGGGATGTCGGCAGATATGCAGGAGGGTTTTGACGCATTGGAAAAAGCCGCACAGTCGAAGAGCTACGTAAGGAATGATGCTCAAATGATTCTGGCCTATTTGTATGAACGAGAGCAACAGAATAAAAAAGCATTGAATCACTTAGAAGAGTTATGCAGTCGTTATCCTAAAAATATCATATTCCAATTTAACAGGGCGCGTCTGTTGGAAAAGACAAATCAGCTTGCGTTGGCACGAGAAAAATATGAGATGATTATTACTATGGATAGCAACGTACTGGGTATATTAAAAAAGAAAAGTGAGAGTCGGTTACAGCGATTGTAACCCTTCTTTGTTAAAAAATGTGTAACGTAATATATAGCACGCTAATTTTTTGATAAAGATTGCGAAAAACACGTAATTAGTTAATGTTATACTGTCATGAAATTGTCCATTTTCTAATGAATAGTGTATGGGAATAGGGCTACTGAGAAGTTCTTTTCTAAAATTATTTTTTATATCTGCACTCCTTTTGGGTTTTGCCCTGCAGGAGGGCTATAGCCAGTCTACCGGAGATATAGCTGTTATTGGATATAATGCGGATGGAGATCATGACTTTGCATTAACGACATTTGTTGATATTGCTTCCGGAACAACCATTTATTTCACCGATCGTTCTTGGGATGCCACCTCTGAAAGTTTTAGCGAAAATGAGGGAGTATATTCTTATACGGTACCCTCGGATGGTTTTAATACTGGGGATGTAGTTGTAATTAATCCTGATTCTAAAACAGCTTCTGACGGGGGAACGGTTTCTCACGTGTCAGGTAATTTTGATTTAACAAATGGTGATGACGAGCTATACTTTTATGTAAGTTCATCTGACGATGAGCCTGAAGATACGCCTTCCACTTTTTTGTTTGCTATTACTAATGACAGTAGTTGGGATATTGGTGAATTGGATAATACAGGGTTAACTAATGGTATTACTGCTCTTTCTAATATCGGAGGTAGTGACAATGCGAATGGAGAATATATTGGCACAAGAAGAGGGGCCGTTTCAAGCCTGAAAGAAGAAATCCAAAAAGTTGAGGGTAACTGGTCAACCACAGATGGATTAGGGGAACAAGGTATACTATTTAACACTTCTTCCTTTTCAATAGTTGATCTTCCCACTGTTGCATTTGCTGAATCATCGATTAAGGTATTTGAGAATAGTGGTACTGCAGAACTTAGAGTAGAATTAGTGGAATCCAATAGCAAGGCAGTAGAGGTGGATATAGCTTATTTGGGTGCTTCGAGTACAGCCAAAAGTGATGAGGATTTTTATAATAAGGTAGGAAACGAATTCGATACCGAAACCATCAGCTTTGATGATAGCGAAGGGGATGGCACCATCAAAACGGTTACGTTAAACTTAGAAGATGATGCTGAATTTGAAAATTCAGAAAAAGCTGTTTTCCATCTTCAACATATTTCCAACGGGACGATCATTGGTCCGAATAGATTAACGCTTACCATTGAAGATGATGATGCTCCTGATATCGTGATTAATGAAGTATATACGAATCCTTCAGATGGAGGTGGTAGGGGAACTATTAATGATGAATTTATTGAAATTGTAAATAACCAGGATTCTGATATTGATATTAGTGGATGGAAAGTTTTCGATGAATCCGGTCTAAAGCACACGTTCCCTGACGGTACTATTTTATCGGCCAATCGTGCGTTAGTACTTTTTGGAAATGATGAGGTCATTCCCGAAAGAAACTATGGCGGTGCATTGATTCAGGGCAGTAACGAATCTGTAACGCTAAATTTGGTTAACGGCGGTACAATACGGCTTGAGGATTCTGGGGGTAATGAAATAATGCGCTTAGATTATCCTTCTGCAGATAATAACCAGTCAATTGTCAGAGGTTCTGAAGCTGTCGGTGACTTTGTAGAACATTCAACAGTTAGTGATAATGATGCCTTATATTCTCCCGGCACTAAAGTAGATGGAGAAGCCTTTGGCTCAAAATATGCAGTTGGCATTCGAGGTTCGGCGGGATGGCGAATGATTTCAACGCCTACCGAAAATACCTCTTTTGCCGATCTATTTGGCAAACTACAAATGCAGGGGGTTCCCGGATCAGATGATCCTTCCGGCGCTTTTACTTTGGCGGGTTGGTCTGAGGAACAGAAGTCATTTTTAACTCCTACTGACATGTCAAGTAATATGTCTCCGGGAAAGGGATATATAGTGTATATGTTTGAAGATGATGCCCCTAATAAGGAGGGTATACAGGGCGGGTTTCCCAAAATTATTAGCGCCAATGGAAATGAAAACAGCAATACGGTAAATGTTACCGTTTCCGCAAATAATTCTAATGGAGAAAATGGAATAGACGGAGATGAAGGCTGGAATCTTCTTGGAAATCCTTTTGCAACGGATATTTCTGTTGAAGCTTTAATTGATGCTTTGGAAGACGTTGATCCGGGTGTAAATGCAAATATCTATGTGTGGGACCATGAAGCAGACGGCGGCAATGGAAAATTTAATACCTTATCTTATGGTGATGTAATCCCTCCTTTTCAAGCATTTTTTGTACGATTTACAAATGAAATAAATAATAAAACATTCACTTTTGATAAAAGTGTATTAAAGGCAGAAACCGAGACCGAATTTTACAGGAATAACCTGGAAGAGTCCTTTGCCTTTAATGTAGAACTACATGGTGAGGATAATTTTGATGCTTTTTATCTCGAATTTAATAAAAATGGCACGATAGATATAGATCGTTTTGATGCCTTTAAGTTACTGTCACTGAATCCCCGTTCAATCAATTTATTTGGTAGATATGGAGAGAACCACTTGCAAAAAAGTGTTTTGCCTGAGGATTTGGAAAGCAATTTGGAAATCCCTCTTTCTTTTGATGCAAGTGGGCGTACGAGGTTGACTTTCAGATGGGATAATATTGATGATCTTCCCAATGAATGGGATGTCTGGCTTATTGATGAGAAAATGGATAGGGAAATTGATCTCCGTACTGCTCAGGAGTATCAGTTCAACATTTTATCAAACGAACAAAATAAGTCGGCTGAAAATCAAGGTCTTTTGAATAAACGTAAAGCCAGTGAAAGATTTTCCAGGTTTATGCTTGTTGTAAACCCAAACGCAGAAATATCAAATGGGGAAGACCTTCCCGAATCTATCAAGTTGAATCCGAATTATCCTAATCCATTTAACCCTACGACAACTATTCCGTACGAAATTGCTGAGGATACGGAAGTAAAACTGACGATCTGGAATATGATTGGACAAAAGGTTGCTACCTTAGTTGATGGAATGGTAGAGGCGGGAACACACGAAGAAACCTGGAATGCGAGTAATATGCCGAGTGGTATTTATATTGCTCGTTTTGAAGTGGGAAACAGGGTATTTACACGAAAGATGACTTTGATCAAATAGATCTGGAAAAAACAAAACAGCTTTTATTAGTATTTCTTATTTTCTTCCTTAAATAATTAATCACTAAACCTGATCATTATTTGGTACAGATTGTATTACTTTAGACTTGGAACTGAAGTTCACTGATAGAGGAGTGAGAATTTTAGCGATATTTAAATAATATATGTAATAAAAACCACCTGATAGAGAATAGATTTTTTGATCTAACCTACTTTCTCTATTTTCAGTGAATCATACAGTACCTCAAACTGTTTAAAAAGTGATTTTAATCCTAACAAGAATGGAGTACTCCTTTTAATACAAATGCAATACAAAAATATTCAGGGTCTTGAAGTGCCCGAAATTGGTCTTGGAACATATAAACTTCACGACAGAGAGTGTTCACAAATAGTACGAAAGGCACTTGATATCGGCTATCGACATATTGATACGGCACAAATGTACAAAAATGAGCGAGCGATAGCGGAGGCGCTTAACGTTTCAAACGTGCCTCGCGAAGATATCTTCCTCAGTACAAAAATTTGGCATACGAATCTTGAAGCCGATGATGTGCTTCAATCTACCGAGGAGACACTGCGACAGTTAGATACTCCCTATGTTGACTTGCTTATGATTCACTGGCCCAATGATCAGTATGATTTACGTGCTACGATTGAATCCATGCTGGTATTGCGTGATCAGGGAAAGGCGATGAACATTGGTGTCAGTAACTTTCCCTTGGATTTGCTTACCAAAGTAAAAGAAGAAATCCGTGCTCCAATATTTTGTAACCAGGTCGAATTCCACCCCTTTATTGATCAGCTTGATCTGCTGGATTACGCCATTGAAAATGATATTATGATTACGGCATATAGTCCTTTGGCACAAGGCAAGGTAATGGAAAATGAGGATCTGCAGGAGATTGCTGAAAAGTACGGCAAATCTCCGGCTCAAATTTCACTTCGCTGGTTAATTGAGCAGGAAAATGTTGTTGCTATTCCCAAAGCTTCAAGTGAAGAGCATCTGCGTGAGAATTTCGAAGTCTTCGATTTTTATCTTGAGGATGAGGATTTTGAACGTATTGACCAACTTGAAAAATCGATGCGTCTCGTAGACCCAAGTTTTGCACCCGACTGGGGATAAGTTTCTATTGAGAGCAATATAAGACCATTTTTACTACCCGGCATTCTTCAAGGTGTCGGGTATTTTAATTTGAGGATGCTTTAGCTAAAACTTTGTCGTCGGATGCTCTTCGGATTTGATAATTGAAAGATTTTTTGTTGGAATTGGCTGATTGCTCTTTTACTTCTACTATATCAGTATCACCCCAAACTGATTCAGCCGTAAATTGTATATCAATTTCATTTACAGTAGCATCGTCTGGTAAAGATGCGAGAGCCCATTCTATAAAATGAACATTGTTTACGTGTCGATTGAGATCAAGATCTGTTTTTCGAACTTCAAACTCTTCCAAATAGTCCGGTTGGTCTATTTCAGGAAAAGTGGCATCAGTGACGGGTAGAACATGATTCGCATTCTCAGGAGCCATCTCAAGTATCTTTTTTGGAATGCGAGCGGGCCGACGACTTTTGATATTCATGATGAGCCAATAACTCAACGATTTACCGATGATATTGCCGTTTTCATCCATTATTAAAAAATCCCGGTAGGCCCGCAGTCCATCACCGCTGGAAGGCCAGGTTTTTATCGTAATTGTTTCTCTCCATTCGGGGAAACGATCCATTTGTACATGAAGCCGATGCAATACCCAGGTGAGTTTATCTTTTTGCAGGTCCGTGATATCAAACTCGAGCTCACGGGCGTGATTTCCTGCTACTTCCTGTAGCAAATTGCAAATAGCGGGAAGGGTTGCCCGCTGATTGAAGTCAATTTCTGATGCCCGGATTTTGAAGGTCTCCTGAAAAGTTATATCGCTCACTGTATTACTATTAATTCAAAAAAAGGAAAGTAAACAATCTGTTGGGTATCTGAAATAAAACAAATCCCCGATACTTCCAAAGCATCGGGGATATAATCTGTAACTTGGAGTATATATAGTGTTAGTTGCTACGTCCTTTTCGCCAAATTCTATTACCCCATAATTTTACATCATCAAGTATAAGATATATGGCCGGTAAAATAACAAGAGTAACAACGGTAGAAAAGGTGAGCCCGCCGACGATAGCCCGTGCCATTGGGAAATAGGGTGGGCCATCACCGCCAATTTGGGTTGTTCCAAAGCAGAGAGGAACTAACCCAAGTACCGTTGTTCCAGCAGTCATCAAAATGGGACGCATACGATCTTTACAGCCCTTGATGATCGCTTCAAATCTGGATAGTCCCATTTCACGAAGTTGATGAATATGATCTATTAGTACAATTCCATTGTTAACCACGATACCCATTAGAATGAGAATGCCGATCATTGCCATAAACGAGAACGTTGTTCCGGTAATAAAGAAGAACCAGAAGACCCCGACAATTCCAAAAAAGATGGAGGTGATAATACTTGAGGGAAAAAGAACTGATTCGAAGAGTGATGCCATCACCAGATAGATTAAAAACATCGCTAAAAGAATATTGACCATCATTTCGTCCATAGCTTCTTGATCACGTTCAAAGCTTCGACCTTTGCTCCAACCGTAGCCGGAAGGATAATTGATTTGATTTAAAACAGGGAAGATCCGCTCTTGGGCCTTGTCCATTGTGATACCGTCAAGGTTGATTGTAATTCCCAGCGATGTTTGCCGATCTTCTCGTTGTATGGTTCGGGGTCCGCGATCCATTTTGTAATCGGCCAGAGATGCAAGTTGCACAGATTCTCCATTCCCAACACTAACCGGTAACTGCATTAGATCCTCAATAGTCTCTCGATCAGATTCCTGAATAGCCAGAACGACATCTGTTTCCCCGTGCTCACTACGGACCCGCCGTAAATTCATTCCCCGCATTGAGTTGGAAACCAGGCGGGCCACTTGTTGGGATGAAACGCCCATATTACGTGCTCGTTCTCGATTTACCTGAACCTGAACCTCTTCGGTGCCGGTTTCGGCTTCTGATCGTACATCGGCTAAACCCGGAATATCTTTTAGGCGTCGCTCAACTTCCTCAGCAAGATCTGTCAGTACTTCTGTAGATTCTCCAATAACAAAAACGCGCAGTTGCTCACCGCCGGTCCGGTCTTGGTATTCAAAAGATGGTTCGCCAATTGCAAGTTTTGGCATTTGTTCTTCTATTTCTTCTTTGATGAGGGTAACATCTTTTTGAGCGTCGTCCTCATCTGTTAAAAGAATGGTAGAAGTTGCGGAGCCAGTTTCGAAATACGAGTACACGGCATCAATTTCGAGTTCTTCTTTATTGGCATAGAGATACTCCTCAACACGAGTTACTGATTCCTCGACTGTCTCAAGGGTATAGGTATCATTAAGATGGTAATGCAATCTAAGTTCCCGCGATTCTGAGCCTCCAAACATCTCTACATTTACCGCATTCATTGGTATAGCAACGCTTAAAAGAGTACCTAAAATTAATGCTACTGATAGGTATCTGCGCTTGAGTAGCCAGCTTAACATACCACCATACCAATTTTGCAGACGATCAACCCAATCGGTTTGTTCTTTTTTTTCAGGAGGCGAAATTTTGGAGGTTAACAGAGGAATAACAGTAAGTGAAATTAAGAGGGAGGCCGTGAGTGCCAAAATAATGGTGATAGCAACATGATAAAGCTGAATTGCAATCATCGAATCTTCACTGATAATATTGGGCAGGAATACAATTATTGTTGTTAATGTTCCTGCGGTAACAGCCATTCCTACCTGTTTTACGCCACGTTTTACAGCCTCGATTTTATCATCCATCATATTTTGGTTGCGATGGATGTTTTCGGTTACCACAACAGCATTATCGACCAGCATACCCACCGCGAGCATTAACCCCATCATGGAAAGGATATTGAGCGATAGTTCCATGAAATAGAGCAGGCCTAGGGTAACAATCAATGAAAAAGGGACAGCCAGTGCTACAATTAGCGTTGTACTGATACGCCGCAAAAACAGGTAGAGAATGATGATAGAGAATAGTGCACCTAATAGTCCTGCTTTAAATAGTTCGGTAAGCGAACTAATGATTCCCGTTGCCTGATTGTGCATTTCGAAGATGTTGATCCCACGCATCTCGGGCAGTTTATTCACTTCATCAATTTCTGCTATTACGCGATCGCCAACCTCCACGGTATTGGCACCGGACTCTTTAAATACATCCAGTCCAATGGCATATTTTTGATCAAGATGACGACCATAGTCCCGTTCCGGGCTTCCATAACCAACGGTTGCAATATCTCTTAGCCTTAGATTGTCGGGGCCGACAACAAGATTGGCGAATTCAGCCGGTTCTGTAATTTCTCCAGTTGGACGTACCAGATATCGTTTTCCGGCGTCTTCAATTTTTCCGGCTGTTACCGAAAAATTGCTTTGCCGCAATGTTTGGGCCAGCTCATTAAGATTTATATTGTGGGATTTGAGTCGCTCGGGGATCAGTTCAATTCTAATCTGTTTTTTCTCAACACCATACAGATCTACTTTTGCTACTCCCTGAATGCGTTCAATGCGCTGTTTAAGGTTACGATTTAGCAGATCATAGGCGTTGGAAAGGTCTCGCTCACTGGAAATGCGCAGGTTCATCATCGGATTATCCTGCGCAGAAAATTTATTGATGGTAAAACGTTCTAAATCATCCGGAAGCTGATTACGGATGCCATCTATTTTTTCTTTTAACTCCATTGCTTTCAGGCTTATATCTGATCCCATTTTAAACTGTACGAAGATCCCGGCCTGGTTTTCACTGGAGGTTGAGCTAATGCGTTCAATGCCGCTAATAGTGGCAATAGCCTCTTCAATGGGGCGTGTAATATTGCGATCCACTTCTTCCGGTGTCGAATTTTGATAGGGGACACTAATATATGCTCCGGGAAAGGAAATATCCGGAAAATATTCCAGCGGTACCATACGACTGGCAATGATCCCGATGATCACGAAGCTGATAAAAACCATCATTGTAGTTACCGGCCGTCTTAACGAAAGATCAGTAAATTTCATAACAGCAGTTCCTCCGTTTTAGTTATCTGATTGTTCTATTGCCGGTTGTTTCTTATACACTTTGCGATCCATAATAGCGTACATCGTGGGGATCACAATAAGGGTAAGCAGGGTCGAGATGATGAGTCCTGCAATAACTGTGATTGCCATCGGTGCTCGTAATTCAGCACCATCCCCAAATCCTATAGCTAACGGTAACAGTCCGAGCGTGGTTGTCAGTGTTGTCATAATGATAGGGCGAAGTCGCGATTTACCTCCCTCAAGGATGGCCTTGATTTTGTTCATTCCCCGCTCGCGGTATTGGTTAATAAGATCAATAAGTACAATAGCATTATTTACCACAATACCGGCCAACAGAATTAACCCGATAAATACGACAACGCTTATCGTGGATCCGGTAATCCACAAACCAAGGATGGCGCCAACCAATGCCAGGGGAATGGTAAACAGGATGATAAAGGGGTGGAGCAGCGACTCAAACTGTGAAGCCATTACCAGGTAGACCAGAAATACTGCAAGTGACAGAGCAAAAAGGAGTGAACGGAATGAATCTGCCATTTCCTCGTTTTGACCGGTTATTTGTGCTTGTATGCCCATTGGAATTGTTGTTTCATCGATGATAGTGCGAATTTCATCCGCAGCAGTAGCAAGGTCGCCGTAATTTAAATTTGCAGATACAATTGCAACGCGCTGTTGTGCTGCTCTTCGAATTTCGCTCGGCCCAGTATCAACCTGTACATTTGCAATACTTGATAGCGGAACGGGTGACTCACTGTTGGGATTGATGATAATATTTTGGATATCCTCGATTGACGAGCGATCCTGTTTTTTAGCACGGACAAGAACATCAATTTTTTGATCTCTCCACGAATATCGTGTTGCGACATCTCCTCGCACTTTACTGACGACCACATCAGCAACTTCATGGACTTGCAAGCCAAGTGATGCCGCCTTGGGGCGATCAAAAGTAATTTGAATCTCAGGACTGCCTTGCTCCATTGTTGACTTTACGTCTGCAAAGCGTCCATTGGATGACATTTTTTGGAGAATGTTATCACTAACCTTTTTCAGGTCTTCCAGGTTATAACCCGATATTTCGACCTCGACCGGAGTTTTAAACGTAAACAGGGCTGGTCGCGAAAACTTGTAGTTTAAGCCGGGTATACGCTGCAAATCAGTGCGTAGCTCATCCATCGTGCTTTCTTCCAGGGCTCGTCCCGCACCGCTTGCTAACGTAACATTCAGTTCACCCCAGTTTTCCCCACCTTGATTGGGATTGGCATCCATCTGATTACCGGTCCCCGCGACGGCGAAGGTTGTTAGAATGGGATCAATGTCACCGGCCGCTTGCTGAACCTTCTGCAGGGCCCGATCGGTCTGTTCGATAGGAGTTCCCGGAGGAAGATTAAACTCTACGTTAAATTCCCCTTGCGAAAGGGAGGGTATAAGTTCCATACCCAGCTGTGGTACTAGCATAAGTGAGCCCATAAGACTCAAAAATGCAAAGGCAATTACTGCAAAACGGTGGCGTAATGACCATCGCAAAACAGTGGGATATTTATCTTCCAATGAGTCAAACCATTTTTCAAAAGCATTTAACATAGGATTCAAAACGAACATGGCTCCCTTACTGATAACGCTGATAACTTTAGAACCGCCTTTTATGATATAACTTGGAATGGTTTCAAAAATGAAGATCCGGGCGGTTCGCATCCAGCTACCTACTTTTGTTTTAGGTTTTTTCAGCTCTGGTTTTTTAATTTCTGATTTTTCGCGTCCTGCCAACGATGAAAGCATTGGGATCAAGGTGATTGCTACGACCAAAGAAGCAAGTAAGGAGAACGTTACTGTCAGCGCCTGATCACGGAAAAGTTGTCCGGCAATGCCATGCACAAAGACAAGCGGAAAGAATACAGCAATGGTTGTGAGGGTAGAAGCAACCACGGCCATACCTACTTCTCCCGCGCCATCACTAGCGGCTTTTAGGGGATTTTTGCCCATCTCGCGGTGACGCGCAATATTTTCAAGCACCACAATGGAGTTGTCAACCAGTAAGCCAATGCCCAGTGCAATCCCGCCCAATGACATGATATTAAGGGTAATATCATTGCCGTACATCAGATTGAAAGTGGCGATGACCGATACGGGTATTGACAGGGAAATAATTACGGTTGCCCAAAGATTTCGAAGAAACAGATATAGAATAATAATGGCTAAAATGCCGCCAATTATTCCTGCATTAACGACTTCGCTCACTGCTGAAGAAATAAATGTAGATTGATCAAATACCTTTGTCATTGCCATACCTTCAGGAAGGCGTTCAGAGAGATTATCCATCTGTGCCTCTACATTTTTGGCTACATTCACCGTATTGGCATCGCCTTCTTTGTAAATAGCTATTTCGACGGCCTCCTGACCATTAAGGCGGGTTATAGCTTCTCGCTCTTTATAGCTTTGGGATATTTCAGCAAGATCCTTTAAATAGACGGGATTGCCGTTCTGACTGCTGATTACTACCTCTTTGATATCCTCGACAGATTGAAACTGATTGAGCGTCCGCACCAAATATTGTTGTGTGCCTTCCTCTAAACGACCTCCAGAGAGATTTACATTTTCAGCTCCCAATACTTGGGAAATTTGATCAATCGAAATGCCAAGGTGTGACATACGATCCTGATTGACAGCCACTTCGATTTCTTCTTCCAGGCCACCACTTATTTTGATAGAGGCTACCCCCAATGCAGATTGAAGATCCTTCTTGATCTGTTCATCAGCATAACGCCGCAGCTGCTTGAGTTTACTGATTTGTGATTTTGACTCCTCTTTTTGATAACTGGCATAATTGACGTTTTGGGGCTGGTCCGGGCTTTTATCTTTTATGTAAAAAGCATACCGCATAATGGGATCCAGGGAGGGGTCAAAGCGTAAAATAACCGGGCGATCTACTTCTAACGGAAGCTGTAGGGCATCGAGCTTTTCGCGAACATCAATACTGGCGAAATCCATGTCGGTACCCCAAGCAAATTCCAGGGTAACATCAGACTGGCCGGATCGAGAAATAGAGCGGACCTGCTGTACATTCTTTACAACTCCCAGAGCTTCCTCAATAGGTTTGCTCACCAGGTTTTCGACTTCAGCAGGAGCAGCTCCTTCAAAATCAGTTCGAACGGTGAGGGTAGGATAGCTGAGTTCCGGCAACAGGTTAATATTTAAGCGGCTGAGAGAAACCATCCCAAAAAGGATAATGCCGATGGTAAACATTGCAATGGTTACCTTGCGTCTGATGGAAAAGTCAATCAATTTCATAGTGAATCCCTTTTAGATAATGATAAGCTGCTGTTTGTTATAAGGATACAATTTCGACCAAAGCGCTGTCTTGCAGACTGCTTTGTCCTATGGTTACCACCGTGTCGGATGGAGCCAGCCCCTCGAGTACTTCAATATTATCTCCATTAGAGTATCCGGTATTTATATTTTGGCGGTAAGCCATGCTATTTTTGATAACATACACACTGCTCATTCCGTCCTCTTCGATAACGGCATTCTTGGGAATCATAAGAGCGTTTTGATGGGTGTCGTAAACAATACGCACGCGACCAAACATCCCAGGTGTTAACTGCTTGGATTCATCCCGGATAGAAACAGTGACTTCAAAAGTGCCCGTTTGTGGATTCACTGTCGGGCTTACGCGAAGTACCTTTCCTTGAAAAGTATCATCTTTGATAGCATCCACCTGCAACAGGGCTTGCTGACCTTTTTGTATTTTTGACATTTCATGCTCCGGGACTTTAAGAACGGCCAGTATGGGATCAAAATCGGTTACCTCAAAGACTTCCTGATCGGTGTTAATCATATTGCCAACCTTGATGAGTCGATCCGAAACAACTCCGCTGATCGGGGCTCGGATTTTTGAGTTCTTTATTTTTAATTGGGCAAGTTCATATTCTGATTTTTGGGCTTGATACTCATATTTAGCGTTTTCAAATTCCTGGGCGCTAATAAGATTTTTCTTAAACAATTCTTCCTTTCTATCCAGTTCATTCAAGAGGCGGTCCATAGTAGCCTTGGCCCGCTGTGCTTCTAATTCCAACTGTTCATCTTCCAATTGGGCAAGGACTTCATTTGCATTTACAAAATCGCCTTCCTCGACCCTGATTTCTGTTACCATTCCCCGGACTTTGGATACCACCGTAGATTTATTTTCAGCTTCAAGTGTAGCTGTGCTCGAGTAATATGCTGAAATATCGCCGTTCGTAGCCTTGGCAATTTCAACAGGAATAGCAGAAGTGGAATCCTCATCACTTACATTTTTTGACTGTGATTCTGAACCACAAGAACTGGCCATAATTGACAGGCAAAACAGTACTCCTAAAACAACCCAATTTGATAACGTCTTCATGTAAATTTTTCTGATTTTGAAAGGTTTCCAATTAAGAACTATCTGTTTTGCATTACGGACAGTACCAAAAAAATGTTACGGATTTTTTTAAGGGAGGGCAGGACAGCTGTGAGAGAAGATGAATACAATAGGCTGCACAGTATTAACTATGCAGCCTTTGAAAACAAAGTTCAGGAATTATTATTGGGCAAACATTTCGGGAAGTTTGGTATGAAAATTCGTTGCCTTCTGATATTCTTCCGCAACTCCTAAGATAAGCCCTTCATCAAAAAGGTCGCCAACGAAAGTGATACTTGTGGGTTGTCCTTCATCCGTAAAACCATTGGGGACTATAACAGAAGGATGGCCCGTCAAATTAGTGAGCAGGAGGTTATTACTCCCAAAGGTGGGGGAGACGTACATATCTACTTGCTGCATTACCGAATCCATTTTCTGGATGAGCACCTGTCTGGCACGGTTTGCTTGAATATATTCTACAGCCGGAATAAAGCGTGCCGCTCGAAATAAGTTTGGCCAAGCAGACTTCCCTTGTCGGACCATCTGATCATCTTTGTTACTAAGAGTAAGCTGATCAAAAGCGGCAGCCCCTTCAGCCGTTAAAATGAAATTTAGATCTGAGACAGGATAATCCGGCAGTTCGATGGGTACAAGCTCTGCACCGAGTCCTTCCAGTTTTGCCAGGCTGAGGCTGTCTCGCTTGCGATTATCATAATCACTTTTAAAAGCAGATTTCAGATATCCGATTTTGAGGTCTCTAATGTTAATGTCCGATTTATAAATAAAAGGAAGGTCAAAAACCGATTGATCTTTCCCATCGGGACCATGAATGGCTTCAAAAACGAGAGCAGCATCTTTAACTGAACGAGTGATTGGGCCAACCTTGTCCATGCTCCAGCTTAATGCCATAGCGCCATGCCGGCTTACGCGTCCAAAGGTAGGGCGCAATCCGGTTGTTCCAGTTCTGTTGGATGGAGAAATAATCGAGCCCCAGGTTTCGGTTCCGATCGCAAAAGGAAAGAGGCCGGCTGAAGTACCCGCTGCTGAACCTGCGGATGATCCACTTGAGCCCTGTTCCAGATTCCACGGATTTTTGGTTGTGCCGCCAAACCATACATCGCCATAGGCCAAAGCTCCCAATGTGGTTTTAGCAATTAATACTGCCCCGGCTTCTTCCAGCTTTTTAGCGACGGTTGCTGTTCTGTTTATTTGTTGGTCTTGGTAGGGAGCGGCTCCCCAGGTAGTTTTGTACCCCTCTACTGCAAATAGATCTTTAAGCCCGTATGGAATACCATGCAATGGTCCCCGATAGTTCCCGTCAGCAAGTTCTTGGTCCATCTTTTTGGCTTGATCCAAGGCCATCTCTTCAGTGACAGTCACAACGGCCTTAAGCGTGTCGTCATATTGGTCAATGCGATCGAGAAAGAATTTAGTGAGTTCAACCGAAGAAATTTTCTGTTGTTTAATTAATGATGCAAGTTCTTCAACGGTGTAAAATGCCAGCTCAGATCGTTGATCCGGAAGGGTAATATTCTTCGCTAAATTCCAATCATTAGCTTGCTCTACTTTGCTAATCATTTTGCCTGGGGGAATAGGGTTGAAATTCAGTGCTGGAGGAACACTATTATCCAGTTCAAGATTACGAATACTTTGAAATGATTCTCGACTGGTTTCGAGTTCGGCAATCATTGAATCACGTTCTGCCGCAGTGAAATCAATGCCGATTAATTTCGAGGCTTCGGAGATAACCTGTGGAGTAATATCATCATTTAAAAAATGGACGGAAGTAAAAGCCAGTACAAATCCAAGCATTAAGCCTAGGGAGAGTATGCCAAATCGTTTGATCATAGCAGTAATTAAATTAGTGAAAAGTTAGAATGGTAATATAAAAGAGTGATACAGAAATGGAAGCAATATTACATGCTTTAATCTTTTGAGGTAAGCTCATCATCAGTTTATTCTAAATTGGCTTCTCAATATTAATACCGTTATTATCAGTCACAGAATATAATTTTTACTTACTGATTCAATACAGGTCTGTATTTCCTTCGAGATACAGTTAAAATGGGAATCCGGTGCTCTTAAATACTTATGGGAAAGTCCGGAGCAGTCCCCGCTGCTGTAAGCTCCAACAGCTTTTGATCCTTCATAAACCACTGTCCTGATAATGATCGGGGCGGGAAGGTTGTCGAAAGTGGAGTAAGCCAGAAGACCTGCCGGTATTGATGACGGAAACAAGCTTTCGGGAGAAAAGCTAAATCCATGAAAAACATACGCTTTTTTTACAGACCTATACTTTTTTTGGGATGTTTGATTATGTCCCTTTTGGTTGGTGGATGTGAACCTGAAAAACAAGCTGATCACCAATCACATTCTAACAATATCAAGCAAGTACAATTTGCTGATTCTGTACATGCGGAATATGCTGAGGGATTCCGGATTACCTATCACAAGAATTATAAATTGCTGGAGATCCTTAAACCCTTTCAGGATCAGGTAGACACCCTCAGATATTCACTGGTACCGCGTGATATTACTGATGAGGTAGAGATTGAGAATACGACGGAAATACCCATCCCCATACAAAGCCTGTTGACGACATCGACAACCCATATAGGGTTGGCAGAAATGCTTAACGCGACCGACATTCTTACTGGGATGGTAGGGGCGGATTATGTTTACAGCAAGGATATTCGAAGTCGATTGGAGAAGGGAAAAATGGTAAGTCTACCCCATGGAGAGTTGAATAAGGAAAAAATATTGGCAATGGATCCGGATCTGCTGATGATTTCGGGCGGACAGTCTTCACAATTCGATAATGTTAAGGTCTTGATGGATTCTGATATTAATGTGATGGTCAATTCCGAGTGGCTGGAAACTACACCGCTCGGAAAGGCCGAATGGATTAAAGTTTTGGCTGCTTTGCTGAATGAGGAGGAGTTGGTAAATCAAAAATTCAACGCGGTTGCTGATGAATATAATCGCCTTAAATCAATGGTAGATGGCATAGGCGAAAAGCCTACGGTTATTAATAATATGCCATACAAAGGAGCCTGGTTTGTATCGGGTGGAGAAAGCTTTACTGCGCAATTTTTAAAAGATGCCGGAGCCGATTACCCCTGGTTTGGTTCGGATGAGACGGGCGGACTCCGCAAGAGTTTTGAAGTAATTTACGAGATTGGATTAGAAGCAGATATCTGGATCCATCCCGGTGCAGCAAAAACTAAAGAGGATATTTTAGCAAAAGATTCTCGGTTTAAGGATTTTAAGCCATTTAAAACGGGGAAAATCTATAATAATAACAGACGGATGAGTCCCTCCGGCGGCAATGATTTCTGGGAGTCGGGCGTGGTGCATCCCGAAATAATATTGGCAGACCTTATTAAAATTTTCCACCCGCAATTGCTGCCTGATCACAAGCTCTATTATTATCAGAAAATTGATTGATGGCGAACGAACGTACAGACATAACACCACGACATAAGACAGGGATTCGTCCGCTGTATTTTGGACTGCTTATTATTGGTCTTATAGGTCTTTTACTATTGAACTTGGCCTTAGGATCCGTCGATATTCCTCTGAGTGATATTGTCCAAATTTTGATAGGAGGGGAAGCGACCAGTGAAGCCTGGAATAAAATAATTGTTAATATCCGTATTCCCCGGGCAGTAACAGCCGTTTTAGCAGGCAGCGCATTATCAGTAGGGGGATTACTAATGCAAACACTTTTTCGCAATCCGCTGGCCGGTCCGTCGGTGCTGGGTATTACGGCAGGAGCAAGTCTCGGGGTAGCCATTGTAATGTTGGCCGGAGGAACCATTACCAGCATCTTTGCTATTCAACAGCTGTCGGCGTTCGGCAGTTGGATGATTGTAATTGCTGCCAGTTTGGGGGCGGCTGGCGTTTTACTGTTGATACTTCTTATATCAATTAAAGTTCGTGACAATGTAACGTTGTTGATTATCGGATTAATGATCGGGAACCTGACAATCGCCCTGGTAAGCATCTGGCAGTATTTCAGCAGACCCGAGCAGATTCAGGATTACCTTATTTGGACGTTTGGAAGCCTTGGGGGGGTTCCACTTGATCAGTTGTGGATTTTAGCGGTGATAACACTGATTGGGGGCGGAATAGCAATGGCACTTTCAAAACCGCTGAATGGCTTGTTATTGGGAGAAAATTATGCACGAAGCATGGGACTATCGGTTTTTAGCTCTCGAATCTGGATTATTGTGAGTACCAGTTTGTTGGCGGGAGGCATCACCGCATTTTGTGGGCCCATCGGATTTGTGGGCATCGCCGTACCTCATCTTACCAGGTCTTTGATGGGCACAAACGATCATCGTGTGTTAATTCCAGCTACTCTATTGATGGGAGCGATTTTATTACTTGCTTGTGACATTGTTGCCCAAGTACCGGGATCGACAACTACGCTGCCCATTAGTGCTGTTACATCGATGGTAGGATCGCCCGTTGTTATCTGGGTAATCATTCAGCGCAAAAACCTGCAGGCTTCATTTTGATGAGTAAACAGTCTTCCATCATATCGACCAACGAATTGGATATTGGATTTCCGCCAAAAGGACGGAAGTCTGCTACGGTTGTGGCCTCCGACATAAATGTGGCGCTGCAGGGTGGACAAGTTGTGTGCCTGTTGGGTCCCAATGGATCGGGAAAATCTACGTTGATTCGAACGCTGGCCGGCCTACATTATCCATTGGATGGAGAGGTCCTGTTGAACGGTAAACAGTTGAATAAATTCGGTGTAAAAACGATTGCGCAAAAAGTAAGTACCGTTTTGACTGATCGTATTACGATAGGGAACATCAGTGTATATGAATTAGTGGCTTTTGGGCGATCGCCCTATACCGGTTGGTTTGGATCGCTTAATAAAAAAGATGAAGAGATCGTGGAATGGGCTATTGCCTCTGCGGGGATTGAACAGTTTGTTGACCGGGATGTATTGCATCTCAGTGACGGTGAACGGCAAAAAGTAATGATTGCACGGGCACTGGCCCAAGATACTTCTGCCGTATTGCTCGACGAACCTACAGCTCACCTGGATCTGCCGAACCGGGTAGAAATTATTCGCTTGTTGCGAAAGCTGGCCCATCATACCAAAAAGGGTATTTTGTTATCGACCCATGAGTTAGATTTGGCTCTCAAGGCTGCCGATACCTTGTGGCTCATTAGTCGTGATGGAAAAGTAATAACAGGGACACCCGAAGACCTTGTGTTAGATGGCACCTTTGAGGCTGTTTTTGAAAAAGACAGCTTTGACTTTGATCGTAGTACTGGCTCTTTTACACTGCATAATCCGGATAAAGAGCCTATCTATTTAACCGGTGATGCTGTCCCAGTATTCTGGACCCGACGAGCACTTGAGCGTGAAGGTTATGAGGTGGTCGAAAAGAATGGAACGTCTCTCAAGGTTGAGGCTCATTCAAAGCAAGAAACGTTCTTGTGGAAAATCATTTCAGAAAAGGAGGAGCATTCTTATTCCTCAATAAAAGATCTGTTAGGTGCATTGAGAAAGAATTAGAAATTATCCCAATAGGTTTTGATTTATTCGGTGTGCCTCGTATTTTCGACCCGTGCATTGGTTCCCATCCTCGACATATTTTCGGGATGGGATTAAAAGGGAATCCGGTGCTCTCGATAATTTTCGGGAAAATCCGGAGCATTCCCCGATGCTGTGAGTTCCATAACCTTTTGATCTTTCTTGAACCACTGTTTCTCTCGGTTGTACCGGGATGGGACGGGAAGGTTGTCAAAAGCGGAACAAGCCAGAAGACCTGCCAACGCACAGCATTCGTAGCTTTCGGGAGAAAAGCGAAGAGTAAATGTCGTTTCTGGCTATCAGAGCGTATTTATACCTTCCAAGTTTTATACCCAAAGGTACGAGTGATGAATAAATCATCATTTGTAACCTTAATACTTAATTATGAACACTATTAAACGATTATCCTCAGGGCTATTTGCCTTGATGGCTTTTCTTTGGATTACCACGCCAACAATGGCTCAACAGCATAATGTAGAAGCCGATACCACAATCTATGAGCTGGACGAAATTATTATTAGTGCCAGCAAGTACGAACAGTCGCCACAATCGGTGGGGCGCAATGTGACTGTTATTTCACAGGATGAAATTCAGAATGCTGTTTATACAAACGTCAGTGAGTTATTGGCGCAACAGCAGAGTGTGCACATGATAGGAGCGGGGCAAACCCCGGGTTCATTACAGCAGGGATTTATCCGTAATGCTAATTCCAATCATTCTGTTGTATTGATTGATGGCGTTCGAATCAGTGATCCCTCTACCAATAATAATTCCATTGACCTTTCGGAGCTTTCACTTACTGGAATAAAGCGGATAGAAATTGTCCGCGGATCGCACAGTACGCTTTATGGATCTTCAGCTATTGGAGGAGTTGTCAATATTATCACAAAAAAGAGGGGCGGAGAAGGATTTAACATAAATGCACAGACCAAACACGGACGATTTGGCGAAGGAACGTATTCTACGACTAATAGTCTTTTTGCCAATTATACTACAGAGAATGGATGGTATGCGAATGTAGGTGCCAACTTTCAGTTGGCCAACGGCTTGGATGCAACCATTGATACGGTATCCGATGCCAATACCTTTAATCCGCAAGATCAGGATGATTTTAATAAACTTGATTTAGTTGGTAAACTTGGATATTCGACGGACCAGTATGATTTATATGCATCTTATCGACGTGTGGATCAGCACAGTGATGTTGATCAGGGGGGTTATGAAGATGATAGTAATGCTTACACCGAATTTGAGCGCGACCTGTTTAATTTTGGAGGCGGTGTGGAATTATCCGACCAGGCAGCTATAGAATTCCAAGGCGCTTACTCAGATTTAAACAGGGACTTCGTAAACGATTCTTCACTTGTTAGTTCCGGTGGTACCTATGATGGAATTTATACCGAACTTAACGCCGAGGGTTCGCTCTGGGAAAATGAACTGAAGGCTGTCATAGATGGGGATCATATCCGATTTGTGGCCGGTGCTTCTGCATCACGACAAACGATGTCTACTCGTAACTATACCTACAGCCGATCGCAATTTGGTGTTTATGAATCAACAACGGATTTGGATTCGTTGGGCCTGAAGGAAATAATATATAACGGCTATGCTCAGACTACTCTTAATGGAGGATTGATTAACGATCAATTAGAGTTGTTTTCATTGGGATTGGGCGGAAGATTGGTTCATCACGATGAGTTTGGGTCTCACTTTACTTATGAGGTGAATCCCAAGCTTCAGCTTACAGAATCGACACTTTTATACGGAGCTGTCACCAGTGGGTTTAATGCACCGTCACTCTACCAGCTGTATTCGCCGTCACAAAGTGCAGGCAGCTATACAAATCGTGGCAATGAGAATCTGAATCCCGAGTCATCGATATCCTATGAGGTAGGATGGAAGCAAGAGATTGGTAATCAGATTTCTTTTGAGTTTTCTGCTTTTAAAACAGTAGTAGATGATGTGATTGAATACGTGTACCTATGGGATGGTAACACAGCGATTGAAAATTTAAGTGCAAGCTTTCCTGATTCAGACTATCTCGGTGACACGTATATCAATGCTTCCGGACAGGAGATATCAGGGCTTGAAGTTTCGGCCTCTGCCAGAATAACTCCTAAAATAAATCTGCAGGGAAATGCATCGCTTACCCGATCAACAATAACCTTTTCGCCGGAGGATATTGACCCAGCATATACGGGGGGAAATCATGTGCAAATATATGAGAGCGGAGCTTATGTAACCGAGGAGAAAGAAATTGAAGGCTTAACCCGACGCCCCTCTGTAAATGCTTTTATCAGCGCAACCTATTTAGCAACTGACAGATTGCGCTTTAAAGTCGATTCCCGATATGTCGGTTCCAGAGATGATGTTTATTACAGTGCCAGCTTGGGACCCTATGGGGCCCTGGATCGCAATGATATCTCGGGTTATAACGTAACGAATGCAACAGTGGACTATTCGGTCACGGAAAATTTATCGGCCCTATTGAAAGTTGAGAATCTATTTGATACTGACTATCAAGAGATTAACGGTTATAAGACCCGAGGTCGAGGATATTTTATTAAATTACAATATCAGCTGTAGAACGAAATCCTAACAGTTTTGGCCTCCTTTCATATTACTGATGATGGGAGGCCTTTTATTTGGATAAATTGCAACGTATTGAACAATAAAAGGTAAGGTTTTGAAAGCACCTTTCAGTGGAACTTTGGTTTCCTTTACAGGATTGATAAAAGTTATCCACAATTTTTCTAATACCGGATAAAAAAGTCCGCAATTTTTCTAATACCGGATAAAAAAGTCCGCAATTTTTCAGTCATATTCTTTAGTTAATTGTGGATAACTTCTGCATTTTGTGGAAAAGTTTTGGCCTTTTTGGCTTGCTCCATAGTGGCATTCCTTTATATTTAATTAGAAGAAAACGAGATGATATGTGCTTTTTCAGAGCCTACCAGTTAAGTCAAAAATTATTAAAGTAAACCGGAGTTAGTCATATGAAATTTACACGATTTTATACACAAGAGGAGTGGGATAGTCCATTTGGAGACATGGATTTTGAGAGTCGAAGATCAGAGATAAAAAACCCTGACGGGTCGACCGTATTTTTAATGGAAGAGTTGATTGTACCTGAAACGTGGTCACAGGTATCTACCGACGTGATTGCCCAAAAATATTTCCGTAAAGCGGGCGTCCCACAGATCACAAAGAAAGTAAAAGAAAAGGGAGTACCGGAATGGTTGCAGCGATCAGAAGCTGATGAGAAAGCCATGAAAAAGGAAGGGATAGATGAAGATGATTATTATGGCGGAGAGTATGACAGTCGCCAGGTTTTTCACCGCCTTGCAGGTTGTTGGACGTATTGGGGATGGAAGCATGATTATTTTGATTCTGAAAAAGATGCAAAGGTTTTTTACGATGAGCTTAGTTATATGTTGGCCAATCAAATGGCGGCCCCAAATAGTCCCCAATGGTTTAATACCGGTTTGCATTGGGCGTATGGCATTAATGGTCCGTCGCAAGGGCACTACTATGTAGATGGAAAAACAGGAGAATTAACAGAATCTGACGATGCCTACTCCCATCCACAGCCACATGCCTGCTTTATCCAGAGCATTGATGATAACCTCGTTAACGAGGGTGGAATTATGGATCTTTGGGTTCGTGAAGCACGTCTCTTTAAGTATGGATCCGGAACAGGAAGTAACTTTTCCAAGATCCGCGGTGAGGGAGAGCCCTTGAGCGGTGGCGGTAAATCATCCGGGTTGATGAGCTTCCTTAAAATTGGGGATAAAGCAGCAGGTGCTATTAAGTCGGGCGGTACCACGCGGCGCGCAGCCAAAATGGTAACCCTTGATCTTGACCATCCCGATATTGAGGAGTATGTGAATTGGAAAGTCCGGGAAGAGCAAAAAGTCGCTTCCATGGTGGCTGGTTCCAAAATATTGGAGAAGCATCTCAAGAAAATTATCCAGCTTTGCAATAAGCCGGTAGAAATAGACGGACGGACGTTCAACGGTGCGGTAAGTCGTGATCCTGTAAAAAACAAAGAGCTTGGCAAAGCTATTAAGGAGGCTAAGCAAGATCAGGTACCACTCAATTATATAGAACGTGTTGTTCAGCTGGCGGCACAAGGGTATACCGATCTGGAGTTTGAAACTTATGATACGGACTGGGATTCCGAAGCCTATCGCACGGTGAGTGGACAAAATTCGAACAACTCTGTTCGTATTCCTAATAAATTCATGCGAGCCGTCAAAAATGATGATGAGTGGGATCTGTATTGGAGAACTGAGAAGCGAAAGGCTGCCGAAGAAGGACGTGAGCCTGAACCCCACAAGACAATGCCGGCCCGTGAACTCTGGGATCAGATCTCAAATGCAGCCTGGGCATGCGCCGATCCGGGAGCACAATATCACGATACTATCAACGAGTGGCATACATGCCCCAATGACGGACCGATTAATGGAAGTAATCCATGCTCGGAATATATGTTCCTCGACAATACGGCTTGTAACTTGGCTTCGTTAAACTTGATGAAGTATTTCAAGACGGATAAATGTGAGGAATTTGATGTTGAATCGCTCCGTAATGCATCGCGCATGTGGACGGTGGTGCTTGAGATCTCTGTTCTGATGGCACAGTTCCCATCCAAAGAGATTGCAGATCTCTCATACAAATATCGTACGCTTGGGCTTGGATTTGCTAATCTCGGTGCAGCACTGATGGTACAGGGCGTGCCGTATGACAGTGATGAAGGATGTGCAATTGCCGGTGGATTGATGAGTATTATCCACATGAATGCCTATAAGACCAGTGCCGAAATGGCCAAAGAGCTTGGAACTTTTGAGCGATTCGAAGCGAATAAAGAGCCGATGCTCAAAGTCGTTCGAAATCATAAACGTGCGGCTTATAATGTTGATCCTGATGAGTACGAGGATCTGACGGTAAAGCCCATGGGCATTGATGCGAATGAATGTCCCGATAACTTGCTAAAGGCTGCTCGCGAAGATTCTGACGAAGCCGTAAAGATGGGAGAGAAGCACGGCTATCGCAATGCTCAGGTTACCGTAATTGCTCCAACCGGAACAATTGGTCTGGTGATGGACTGCGATACAACGGGCATTGAACCAGACTTTGCACTGGTGAAGTTCAAGAAACTTGCCGGTGGCGGACACTTTAAGATTATCAATCAATGTGTTCCTAGAGCACTCCAGAATCTGGGATACAGTCCTAAAGAGCGTGAAGAAATTATTAACTATGCCAAAGGTCATGGCTCGCTGGATGGCTGTCCGCATATCAATGAGGAAAGTCTCCGCGAAAAGGGATTTGGCGACAAACAGCTTGAAGCCATTGAAGAAGCGCTGCCAAGCAGTTTTGAGATCAAGTTTGCTTTTAATCAGTGGACCCTGGGCGAAGACTTCTGCAAGGAAGAGCTCGGTCTTTCTGATGAGCAGCTGGCCAATCCTCAGTTTGATATTCTCAAGCATCTTGGATTTTCTAAAGAAGAGATTCAGGAGGCTAATGATTATGTCTGTGGTACAATGACGGTTGAAGGAGCTCCGCATCTGAAAGATGAGCATCTGCCGGTCTTTGATTGTGCAAATCGCTGTGGGCGCATCGGAACACGTTACATCAAGCCTAAAGGACACATTCGCATGATGGCAGCTGCCCAACCGTTTGTTTCGGGCGCTATTTCGAAAACGATCAACTTGCCGAATGAAGCTACGGTTGAAGACTTCAAGGATGCCTATATGGAATCCTGGGAGTTGATGCTGAAGGCCAATGCCTTGTATCGTGATGGTTCCAAGTTAAGTCAGCCGCTGAATAGTCTCAGTGATGTCTTTGAAGATCTGGACGAAGAAGATCTGGATGAAGAAACGAAGGCAGAACAAGACAAGGTGGTAGAAACAGCTGAGCGGATTGTTCACAAATATGTGGCTGAGCGCAAGCGCTTGCCCAGCCGCCGAAATGGATATACCCAAAAGGTGAAAATTGGAGGGCAGAGCGTATATCTGCGAACCGGTGAATATGAAAATGGTCAGCTCGGTGAAATCTTTCTTGATATGCATCGAGAGGGAGCCGCATTCCGAAGCTTGACGAACTGTTTTGCCATTGCAATATCACTTGGCCTGCAACACGGCGTACCGCTCGAAGAATTTGTGGATGCATTTACGTTCACCAAGTTTGAGCCGAGTGGAACCGTTAGCGGAAGTCCGCATATTAAGATGACTACCTCGGTGATCGACTATATTTTCCGCGAGCTTGCTGTAACATACCTTGGTCGCGATGATCTGGCCCATGTTCCTGCCGAAGAAGTAATGACACGCAAAATTCGTCCTTCTGAAGAGGAGAAACAGTCGAAGGAAAAGGCGAATCGGGAAGACACTTCGCAGGAGCCGAATAACAATGGAAGCCCAGATCAACCGGAAACTGTAGTTGAATCGCAACCAACTAAGCAAGCACAAACCACAGCTGATGACAGTAGTTACCAGAGTGATTACGAAAAAGCCAAAGAGCTTGGCTATACCGGTGATTCCTGTCCCGAATGTGGTAGTATGACAATGGTCCGAAACGGAACTTGTCAGAAGTGCATTACCTGTGGATCAACCACTGGTTGCTCATAAATATTACTAAGGTTAAATAACTCAATTGCAAAAGCCCGCTGTGTAGTGCAGCGGGCTTTTTTTATTTCCGGTAGAAATATGCTGAAATAGGGGGGATAGAGATTTCGGGGATTATCTGATCTAATATATTCTATTAGATATTAAGGGATATTTGGGTCTGAAAATTGGTTATTGCTTAATTTTAATAATAATCATAGTAATATCATCGCTTGGAGGAGCCTCATCTACATGGTTCCCCACACTATGCAAAACCAGGTTCATGATTTCATCGGCCGAGCTATTCCTGTTTTTTCCTACCAGTTCAACTAAACGGTCAAGACCAAAATCTACTCCCTTACTATTAAATGCCTCAGTTATTCCATCGGTGTACATAAACAATACATCGCCAGCATCTAAGTTAATTGAGTTTTCACTATATTCACTACTCTCAAATACTCCCAATAGCAAGCCGGTGGCCTCCAAAAATTGGGGGTTAGTATCTTTCTTATATAAGATCGGGGGATCGTGTCCGCCGTTTGAATAGGAGAGTATCGTTTGTCCATTTTCTTGATGCAAAACACCGTAAAAAAAAGTTGCAAACTTTGTTACTTCAGTACTTTGATAAAGCATATAGTTTGTTCCTCGGAGGCATTCGCTACATTTCCTTGAAATTATAGCCTGACTCCTAAAGGTGGCCTGAAGATTTGCCATCAAAAGAGCTGCAGGCATTCCTTTACCAGTGATATCACCTATACAAAATCCCCATTTATTGGAATCTACTTTCAAGAAATCATAGTAATCACCTCCCACTTCCTTCGCTGGTTTATTTAATGCGGCAATCTCAATTCCATTGATATGTGGAGTCTCCTCTGGGAGTAATTTGATCTGAATCTCCTGTGCCATTTTCATTTCGTTTTTCAATCCTATCAAGGCCTTTTCTTCTTCGTATAGACGGGCGTTCTCTATGACCTGTGCCGACTGGGAAGCAATGATTGAGAGTAATCTCCTGTCCTGATCCGTAAAAAAAGTATTTTCCTTTTTATTAAACACAGCCAGATAGCCTATTAATTTGTCTTTTACTATTAAAGGCACGCAAAGAATAGAATCAAATGGTTGTTTATCACTGTTTAGCGAACTAAAACGAGGATCTTCATAGATGTTGTTACTCATCAATACAGACCTGTTTTTAAACATCCATCCCTTAAGTCTACTGTCAAGGTGTATCGGTAATTCAGAGGCAGAAGTATCGCGATGTCTAATCATTGTATGGAATTCCTCTGAATTCTCATCTTCATTGAGCAGGCTAACAGTTCCTTCCTCAACCTTAAGGTGCTTGATACATTTTAGTACTATTTGATCAATTATATCCTCCACCTTGTTGAGCGAAGAAATAGCTGTTGCAATATCATTGAGAACCTTTAGTTCATTTACTGCTTGTTGCAGATTCTGATTTTGTTTGAGGAGATTATCCAATTTTTATCTGTGCTTTTGTTGATATAGGAGAAAGTAATATGAATAATTATAAGATAATTATAATCAATTATTTAAAGATAAATAGGTGAAAATTAGAAGTTTATACCTAAATTAATAATAGCATACAATATAAATACCTAAATGAGGGCGTTGATATTATAAAATCGGCAAACTCAACTCATTATGACTACCTCATATCTACATTATGAAATAGTAAAAAAACTGGGTGAAGGAGGGATGGGAGTTGTTTATTTAGCTGAAGATAAGAAGCTAAGTCGTCAAGTTGCGCTAAAATTTCTTCCACGTCACATTTCATCAGATCACACTGAAAGAGCCAGATTTTTAAAAGAAGCACGGGCATCTGCAGCGCTTAACCATCCCAATATTGCCCAGGTTTACTCAATCGAAAAGGTTGAGGAGCTTTTTATTGTGATGGAGTATATTGAAGGTATTGAGCTGAAAGAGTGGATTAGAAGTGAAGAGTGTACCTTGCTTGACCAGTTAAAAATAACCAAACAGATTGCAGCAGGTATAAAAGCGGCCCATGATAAAGGAATAATTCATCGTGATATTAAATCGAATAATATCATGATTACTCGATCGGGCGATGTAAAAATCATGGATTTTGGGATAGCTTATTTTCGGGGCGAAGATCATATTACCAAGACTGGTACAACCTTGGGTACAACTGCCTACATGTCTCCGGAACAATTACGTGGGTTTGATGCCGATGAAGTAACAGATATTTGGTCGTTTGGTGTTATATTGTACGAGTTGTTTACTCAAAACCTTCCTTTTCAGGGTTCATATGAACCGGCCATAATGTATTCAATTACTGAGGAGGAGCCCATCCCAATAGAAGAGTATACAGCTGAAGTACCGGAAAAAATTAGGTACGTCATATCCAGATGTTTAGAAAAGGACAGGGAAAAGCGCTATTCAAGTTTTGGTGAAATAACTTCTGATCTAAATGAAGATAGTTTACAAACGAACTATTTTGACTCTTCATTAAAACGGTGGTCTGGTAGATCAAAGAGCATTTGGGTAGCAAGTACATTGGGCATCATCTTTTTAGCGTTGTTGATGATAGTATTTAGTAATCCTTCGAATGTTTATAGTAGGATACCCGACAAAATATTATTGGCTGTGCTTCCTATTGAAATTATTGGTGAACAAGAACCCCTTGATGGTATCGGCGTGGGACTTGTCGAAACGCTTTCTTTCCGTCTGACTGAAATTGAAAAATATGAAGATTCCTACTGGATTACTCCTGCGAGTGAATTGCGCAAGGAAAATGTCAAAAGCATAACGAAAGCAAAACAGCTTTTTGGAATTAATCTGGCTATTTCATCATCCCTTCAATCGATAGAGGATTCTACCCGATTGCTATTAGAGCTGGTAGATGCCGACAACATGCGAAGTCTTGAAACGAGGCAAGTGGTTGTCTCTTCAAATAATCTTCCCGATCTCGAAAAACGAGGGGTAAGGGCAATGCTGGGAATGTTAAATATTGATATTAGTTCCAGGGTATCTGAAAGTTTGTCTGAGGGAGAAACTTCTACACCGGAGGCTTACGAACTGTATCTCAAGGGAGTTGGTGCTCTTAATAACGTAAACCAGTTTGATCATTTGGATGATGCTATTCGCTTTTTTAAGAATTCCATTAAACTTGATACAGAGTATGCGTTAGCTCATGCCGGATTGGGAGAAGCGTTTTGGGAAGTATACGAAAAGAGGAAAACTCCCGAATATGTTGACAGTGCCAGGACTTACTTGCGTCGGGCAGAGGAATTAAACGGAAAGTTAACGGCAATACAGGTAATGCTGGGCAGATTGAATACGGGTACTGGCAACTATGAAACAGCCCTCAAACATTTTGAAAATGCGTTAGCGATAGATGGGAAATCAAGTTCTGCTATACGAGGATTGGCAAGCGTCTATGATATGCAGGGGATTCCCCAAAAAGCAGAACAAACATATCTGAAAGCTGTTGAACTAAAAACTGATTACTGGAAAGGTCACAAAGATCTGGCAGAGCATTATCTTCAGCGTGGAGACTATCCATCTGCTATTGAACAGTTTCAAAAAGTGGTGGATATCCTTCCTATGAATAGTGGTGCCTATTCAAATCTTGGTGTGGCTTATTTATATGACGGGCAAAATGAAAAAGCCCGTCATATGTTTGAACGTGCAATGGCTATTGAACATGATCCTATTACAGCTAACAATTTAGCGTACATATATTTTTCTGATGGATTGTATCTTGAAGCTGCAGAGATGTATGAATTGGCTGTTGCAGAATACAGTGATCATTACATCTTATGGGGAAATCTGGCTGTAGCTTATGAATTGGGAGGGAGTAATGAAGAGGCTCTTCGCTCATATTTAATGGCGATTGAAAAAGCTAAGATTCAACTAAAGATAAATCCCAATGACGCTGAAGTATTTGCCGATCTTGGAGCTTACTATTCTGATATTGAAGACAAGGAAAAAGCCCTTGAGTATATCGAAAAAGCTCTTGCTATTGATCCTGATAAAGAAGGGGTACGAAAGCGGGCGGTATCTACTTTTGAAAAGATTGGTATGAGAAAAAAAGCGATGCAGTGGATTGATGCGTCATTGTTAGATTATATCGATTCTCAGGTAGAATTAAGCGAATTAGCCGTTGATAAAAGGTACTTAGAGCTGAAGAAAAAATTGAAGCAACAGGGAGCCAATAACTTAAATAAAAATTAATACCAATAACTCTTATAAAATCAATTATGAATAATAAACTAATAATCACACTTGTCTTAATACTTTTTGTGGGTACGACGGGTAGCTTGGGATTTGAACATATGCTTGCTACCATTAATGTAAAAATTCAAAAAGATAATCGGGATAACACCTGGAGAGTTAAAGATAACCAGGGCCAGAACAAGGGCACCATCGTTTCATCCCGCAAGGATAACATAAATTGGCAGGCCATCGGATCGGAAATGGTTTTTACATTTCCCGAAGATATAAATACCTATTTTACCTACGAGGAGGGATTGTTCGAAGATGGACGATCTCAACGAGTTGAGGCTAATAAAAAACTCAGACTTACAGTAAAAGAGAGAGCCCCACAAGATACCCTTGTGTATACGGTTTACGTAGTTGCTGCAGATACTTTTGTAGTGGGTGATTCACCTCCCAAACTGATTATAAAGTAGCTGACTCACGTATTTTATTTGCAATGGATAGAAAGGCTATACAGGCTTTGTAATTAATTTGGTACACCTAATACAATGTCATCCTGAATGTATTTTCGTATTTATTAGGATATTAAGAGAGATATACCCTGAAATATCAAATGGTTGGTACGTAGTGAGTTCAGGGTTATGCCAAGTTATCCTATCCAATCCAAGGATAATCATCCCAGTTTGGTTTGCGCTTTTCGAGAAAGGCATCACGTCCTTCTTGGGCTTCATCGGTCATATAGGCCAAACGTGTTGCTTCACCGGAAAATACCTGTTGTCCAACCATACCGTCGTCAACTAAATTGAATGCATATTTAATCATGCGAATGGCAGTGGGACTTTTCTTAAGGATTTCCTGAGCCCACTGGTATGCTGTTTCTTCGAGCTCATCATGAGGAACAACCGCATTTACCATCCCCATATCGTAAGCCTCTTGTGCTGAGTAATCACGACCAAGGAAGAAGATTTCGCGCGCTTTCTTTTGTCCCACTTGTCGTGCCAGCAGGGCAGAGCCGAAGCCGCCGTCAAAGCTGGCTACATCGGCATCCGTTTGTTTAAAGATTGCGTGTTCCTTACTGGCAATGGTGAGATCGCAAACTACATGTAGGCTATGTCCGCCGCCAACGGCCCATCCCGGGACAACACAGATAACAACTTTACCCATGAAACGTATCAATCGTTGCAGATCCAATACATTTAATCGTGGCGTTCCGGCATCATCTTTATATCCGGCCTTTCCCCGCACATTTTGATCACCACCGGAGCAGAATGCCCATTTTCCATCTTTCGGTGAAGGACCTTCACCTGTAAGCAGAACTACGCCAATAGATGAATCTTCGCGGACATCCAAAAAAGCATCCTGCAATTCAAAGAGGGTTTTGGGACGAAATGCATTACGAATTTCCGGTCGGTTGATGGCAATACGTGCGACGCCGTTAGATTTCTTGAAAGTGATATCTTCGTATTCGTTGACGGTTTTCCAGTTCATTGTAGTAATGAGTATTGAATAATTCTGTTTATATACTTTTTAAAAAATCATTTATACTGTCGATAAAATCGGTCGGATTATCGAGGTGGACCCGATGACCGGCTGTGATGGACGAAAAGGTAGCATTTGGAAGTTGTTCTACCAAATATTGATTGATTTCCTGATACTTCTCATCGGCCGAGCCGGCCAGTAGGAGTGTGGGTAAACTCAACGTTGATAGTTTGCCACAAACGGGAGTCATGCTTCCGGTTCCAAATCCCTGTAACGAAGCTGATAACGCTTTGGGAGACTGCTCGAACTGTATCTTTTGATATTTTTGGGAAAGTGTTTGGTCTATAGGTGTTGGCGATTTAAATAGGTCGAGCTTGCTCCAATCTTCTAAGAAATGGTTAAAGTCTTCTTCAATTTGTTGAGCTCTTGTTGCATCTACTTTTTGCCGATCCTTTCTTTGTTGAGAATCAGATATGCCGCAATTAGTACTTTCCAAAATTAATCCCTCAAACAATGATGGTTTATGCAAAGCTGTTTTCAAAGCTAATCGTCCGCCCATACTGTAGCCAGATAAAAATAGGGGAGCCAGATTTTTTGTATGAATGATGCTGATAATATCATCAACTTGATTGATTTCATTGTACCTTGAAGGATCAGTAGGCCTCGAAGAGGTTCCGTGTCCCAACAAATCGATACTTATGGGATTGGAAAACATACTTAGGTTATCAACAAGGTGATCAAAAGCACGATGATCACCCATAAAGCCATGCAACATCAACAAATGGGGCAGATTATTACTCTGCTGATGAATATGCATTGCATATTCATGATCATTGACAGAAATACGTTCCATAATTAGTAATTCCAGAGTTGTTTTCGTAATTGCATAGAAGCATCAGCGTTAGTTTGACATTCGATAATAGACAGTCTGTTTGTTTGACGTGATATCGAGTTCAGATCCACTTTTTTCAATTCGGAGAGCGAACTTATTAAAAAGTGAGAAATGCCATAAGCGTTTACAAGTGTGCTGATATTCGTATTCTGGGGTGTTTCGAAGTAGGGCTCAAAATGTTGTTTATTATCATGGATTGGCAACATCCTAAATATAGATCCACCCCGATTATTGATGACGACTATAACAAGGGACTGATTCATATTTTTATGACTTAGCAGGGCGTTTGTGTCATGTAAAAAGGCTAGGTCACCCGTAAAAAGAATACCCGATTTTTTCAGGCCTTTAGCAATACCTATAGCTGTTGAGGTAACACCATCTATACCGCTGGCTCCGCGGTTTAGAAATAAGAGCGAATCTGAGGGATGCTTGCCGAATAAATTAATATCGCGAGCGGGAAAAGAATTAGAAACAGCGATAAAGTGGTCCTGCGGAATTTGCCCTGTTAACTGATGATATATACTACCATCGGTTAATTCTGAATGCTGACTAATTGTTTGTTGATAATAGTTGGAAAAATCATGTTCGGTTTTTTTCCAACTATCCATCCAGTTGGTGTTATTTAGTGTAAAAGTATTATTCATATGAATTTTTTGTCCCATCCAGGGGATGCGTTCTGCTTCCGAAAAAGTGGCATCCTGCCAGGCATCTGTGCTTGCAAAATGGAAATGATGTTCGGGTTTCCACTCTTTCAATGCCATCTCAAGACTTTTTGTTGTAGGTTGAAAGCCAAAGCGCAAGATTACATTTGGTTCTAATTGATTTCGCTTATGTTCATTACGTAAAAATCCGGCAAATCTGTGGATAGTTTGTGAACTGTTAATGAAAGATTCGGAGAGGATAGGAGCGTCAAGCTGATTAGCGAGCTTAGAAATAGAATCCATATCATCAGAGGGAGCTGTGGGACCGATAATAATAAGCGGTTTTTGTGCAGATGAAAGTGTTTCTTGCAGTGCCGCTCCTAAGCGAAGAGATGTAGGACTGTTATTGTTTTCTTTACCAGAATTTGGTTGACTCTGATTTTCCTTTTCAACCTGCGTCAGTACTTCGTCCGTTGGTTCCAATGGCTTACGAAACGGGAAATTTAAGTGTACGGGTCCTCGCTTTTCTCTGGATATGGATATTGATTGTTGTGCCAGGATTTTAAGTCTGTTCAGGTCTTTTTTATTAGATTTTGGTTCACCGACCTCATGGAAAAAGACCGGGTAATCGCCAAACATATTAAGCTGGTCAATAGCTTGATTGGCCCCCGTAGCTCGCAAGTGTGGAGGGCGATCGGCCGTTGCTAAAATCATGGGTATACCAGACTGACGAGCCTCAATAACGGCCGGGTAATAATTCGCTAATGCTGTTCCAGAAGTACAAACTAAGATGGCGGGTATGTTAGTAGCTTTGCCAATGCCAAGGGCTGTGAAGGCAGCGGAGCGCTCATCCAATATCACATGTTTTTGAATATTCGGATTTGAGGCCACTGCCAGTGTTAAAGGAGTAGATCGTGAACCGGGAGAAACCACAACATGTTCAATGCCGTATTTGTAAAGTGCTCGGAAGAAAGTATTGGTCCATTGTAAGGCAGTATTGCCTTGGTGTTGGTTAGTCATATTGCAGGGCCGAAAGCATTGGCTTTAGCTTAAGATTTGTTTCTTCCCATTCGGTGACGGGATCAGAATCCTTTACAATTCCACATCCTGCAAATAAATGCGCATAATTTTTGGTACATAAAGCACTACGTATAGCTACAGCAAATTCCATATTTCCTTTGCTATTTATCCATCCAATGGGGCCAGCATAACGTCCACGTTCAAAGTGTTCAAGGTCTTTAATATGGGGCGCTGCTTTTTGCCAGGGATATCCGCCCACAGCTGGGGTTGGATGTAACTGGCCGAGTACTTCAAATAAATTTGATTCTTCATTCAAACGTGCACGGATTGGGGTGTAGAGATGCTGGACGTTTGATAACTTTTTTATTTCGGGCGTTTTATTTCGGTTCAATTCTTTTACAAAGGGGGCCAAGCGTTCCTCTATATCTTGTACTACAAAATTATGCTCGTTCTGGTCTTTACCATTACCGGATAATTTCTTTTCTAAGAAAGCATCCTCGGTAGCTGTATTTCCTCTTCCTATGCTTCCCGCCAATGCTTCTGTAAGGAGTAATTTATTTCGGGCCGATATCAATCGTTCAGGAGTAGATCCCAAAAAGCTATCTCCTGAGGGTTTATGAATGAGAAAGTTGTAACAGCTTGTATATTGTTTACGGAGGTTGTTAATAACTTGGGTAGAGGAAGTTTCGGCCCTTTTGGATACTTTTATATTGCGTGCCAAGACAATTTTTTTAAATGCTTTTTTACTAATGAGCTCCTTAGCCTCATTTACAGAATCAGACCATTTTTGATAATCTGATTTTCGTTTTGGGAGAGGTATATTTGATGTTTCTCCATTTAGGTCAATACTAACAGTCGAGTTTTTTTGTTCTAAGGTCTCGTTTAGATCTTCAAGCTGGCTGGTGATGTGTTTTTTTAATTCATTTGCTGTACTAAACGTATTTAGATCAACTGAAAATGTAGCCAGTGTGAATTTACCATCTTTAATGATCATCCATTTTGGAAGGGTAAATGAAGCAGGAGGGAAGTTCTTCCAGAGTTCACCGTCATTTTGATCAAAAAAGGAAAATCCACCAAGTAAAAACAATCCTGAATACGGATGAGAGATGGCTGAAAATTCAGCTGTATTTTGGCGTACCTTTGTAACTTTGTCATTGATCGTGCTAAATCGATTGGCACCGTCGGCCGAAACTGTAGTAATTTCATCGCTTGCAGCAATCGCAAATTCGTCATTTGGCTTTTCCCAATAGTACTGGAAGGTATTTTCTTGCCAGCACATTTCCAGGTAGGCCAGTGGATCAATAGACTGAATGGGGAAACTGAAGGTGGCGTATTGTGAAACAGGATTTTTAAAAAGGCTATTCAAAAAATCATTAAACTCCGATTCATTAAGATGAGAAACCGGAGTTTCCGGGTGGTCTTTTACTTCCGATAATAGATCGTCATTCATGGAGTAGTTACACTTGTTCAACATCAATTTTCATAAGTTTCAATATAAATTGAAAATTGATCTTTCCATAATGATAATTAACTCTTTAAATATCCTCTTAAATTGAAAGCGCTTTCACCCAACAGGGAAAATAAGTTTGCATGTCTACGTTAAGATTAAGAAAATTCAACCGATAATATTTCAGCACAGACATATATCATTTACTTACATAGCCCCATGGTAGAAATAAAGGAATTTGATCTTCAGAATGTATCCGTGCATTATAAATGGAATAACGATAAGAAGTTAAATTACTACGATTCTGATTATCCCCACCAGCATGAGAGTTTCGAGACATTTTTAAAACGGATTAAGTCGGTTTTGGATGAGCGTAATGAAACGAGCGAGTTGTTCGAAATTCATTTGTCTGAAAACGATAAGCTAATCGGTATTGTAGACATTCATGCCATCGATAAGTACAACAAGCGTTGTTTTGTAAATTGTACCATCGGTGATCGCAAATATGCTAACAAGGGGTATGATGAGAAAGCCTTAAAAATTGTGTTAGATCACTGTTTCAATGAGAAGGGGATGCACAAAGTTGGTACAGCAGCCTTTGACTTTAATACTTCTTGGATAGAAAGCGTTGAAAAGCTTGGCTTCCAGCAAGAAGGGCAGTTGCGAGAGCATGTCATCAAAAATGATGAGTATTGTGATAAGCTGATTTTTAGTTTGCTGGAAAAAGATTTTCAATCTAACCAGGTAGAAGCTGCTGTAGCCGAATAGGTTTCAGGTAACTACCGGGCATCGTTGTTCTATTCGGAATCAAAGGGATTATAAATACCATAGTCCGTCGGATCGTAGTCAGCTAATTCAAAAAAGTGATCCCACGCTGCTTTACTTTCCCCATCCTCATCAACCCAGTTTGGATGGCTTTGTTTAATAAGTCCTACAGCACGTTCGGCATATTCTACCCGCTCTTCTTCATCTTCAATACGTGGCAGTGAATCAATCATTCGATCAAGATTATATCCGCAGTCAAAATCTTTCGGCTTCTTCTGTTCTACAAACATATGCAGTTTTGTTAAGTGTTAATTTTTGAGGAAGATAACAGAGTTGTCCCTTCGAATAAAGAACTATTTACACTTTTCGGCCTTACTGCTCGTCCATTTTAAATAATTTTTCGAGTAGACAACTCAAAATTCCTATATTCAGACGCTTACATTTTTTAACTTTTATACAAATAGCAACCATACGAATTATAAGATGTATTACAATTCCATATTAGAAACTATCGGCAATACTCCGCTGGTCAAGCTCAATGAAGTCACGAAAGAATTTGAAGGGACTATCCTTGCTAAAGTAGAGTATTTTAATCCGGGGCAAAGTGTGAAAGACCGAATCGGACTTAAAATGATTGAGGATGCAGAGGAGAAGGGACTTATAGAGCCCGGCGGGACTATTATTGAAGGAACGTCCGGAAATACAGGTATGGGGTTGGCACTTGCGGCTACTATTAAAGGATATGATTGTATTTTTACGACAACTGATAAACAGAGCAAGGCAAAAATAGACTTGCTGCGTGCTTTGGGAGCTGAAGTGAAAATTTGTCCGACTGATGTGGAACCCGATGATCCGCGCAGTTACTATTCTGTTGCTAAACGACTTAGTGAAGAAATCCCCAATTCATATTATCCCAACCAATACGATAATCCGAGTAATACCCAAGCACATTACGAAACTACAGGACCTGAAATATGGGAGCAAACGGAAGGTAAAGTAACACACTACGTGGCAGGAATGGGTACCGGAGGAACTGTGTCGGGAACCTCAAAATATCTGAAGGAACAGAATGCTGAGATCAAAACCGTTGGCGTCGACAGCGAAGGTTCGGTTTATAAACATTATTTTGAAACCGGAGAATTTGATAAAGATGAAATTCATCCCTATTTGACAGAGGGGATAGGAGAAGATATTATTCCCGAAAATATGGATTTTGATCTATTGGATGAGGTAATTCAGGTCAATGATAAAAATGCCTTCCAGATGACGCGAAAGCTGGCTAAGAAAGAAGGGTTATTTGTTGGCGGCTCATGCGGAGCTGCTGTATATGGAGCACTCGAATATGCCCGAAATAACAATTTTGGTAAAGATGATACTATGGTCATTATCTTACCAGATAGTGGCACGCGATATGTTTCAAAGATTTACAATGATGAGTGGATGGATGAGCATGGATTTTTAGATTCCGATGAGTAAAGAACGGCAAATCTAATTTGTAATACGTTTATTATGGCAGACCAAACAAAAGATTTCGAGCAGGGACAAATTCAAATTGAATTACCCGAAGAAGAAGCTTCTGGAACCTATTCTAATTTGGTGATGATATCGCATTCACCTTCCGAATTTATTCTCGATTTTATCTCAGTTATGCCGGGTGCACCTAAGGCAAAAGTAGTAAAACGAATGGTGCTTACTCCCGATCATGCTAAAAGATTGATGAATGCTCTCTCTGAAAATATAAAGCGTTATGAGAATGAGAATGGAGCTATATCAAATAATAACGATGAAATAGATGTTCCATTTAACTATCGCGGACCAACGCCCGAAGCGTAAAAAAAACGTTCCATGTTCGAATTTTTAAAACGGTTATTTAAAAACCAGGATCAGGATCTCACCTTTGTTGTTTTTGATGATGATCCGGAATCTTCCACATCCTACAATTTCAAACCTTCGAGATTGTGGAATTTATTTTATGTATCATTGTTGACTGTCACTGTTATCGTGTTGCTGTTTGTCATGTTTACGCCAGTTAGTGGCCTCTTATATAATCAGCATGATGCAGAGCTTCGCGAACGAGTCATCACTGTATCACAAAAAGTTCAGGCACTCAAAGATTCCTTGGAAGCGCGTGACACACAGTTGGCTGAGATGCAACAGGTCATTGCATCCGGTGATGATACAGCTTTTGCTGTAAAAGAAGGGGGGAGCGCAGCAATGCAGTCAGTAAATAAAAAAAGATCGGAACTTGATTTTACATCTGAAGTAAGTAATAGGGGGATGTTATCTCAAAATGAGATAATTTTCTCGAATATATTTAAGCAGGCACCTGAATTCCCGACAGATTACCCTGTGAATGGGACCTTCACTCGAGGATTTAATCCCGAAAATGGGCACTATGGTATTGACATTGCTACCAAACAGGGTACATCATTTAAAGCAATAGCAGATGGAGCCGTAATTAATCAGGATTGGACAATTAATTATGGATATGTACTGCATGTACAGCATAGTAGTGGTATTATAACCGTCTATAAACATGCGGCAAGCGTTTCAAAATCTATCGGTGATATTGTTTTGAAAGGTGATATTTTGGGAACAACTGGTGATGTGGGCGTATTAAGCTCCGGTCCTCATTTACATTTGGAAATTTGGAAGAACGGAGTACCCCAAAATCCGAATACGTACTTAATAAAATCATAAGAAGTTTATGTTTAATAACAATAAGAAAGAGAAGGAATCTATGAGTTCTAATAAATCCGGCAAAAATTTACCCTCAGTAAATATGATCAGCGAAGGCACGAATCTTAAAGGCACCTTGGAAACAAAAAACGATGTCCGAATTGCCGGCACCTTGGATGGTGAGGCAAAAGCAGAAGGTAAAATTATTGTTTCATCAACGGGCAAGGTTGATGGTAATATTGAAGCTGTTGATGCCGATATAGCCGGGAATATTGATGGTGAAGTACGGGTTACCAATAAGCTTATTCTTCGTAAGTCGGCTACTATCGAAGGGGATATTTATACAAAAACGATTTTGGCTGAAGAGGGATCACAGATAAATGGCTCATTCCACATGAGTGAAAATATAAAAGACGAAATCAAGAAAAATAGTGATGGTTTGTCTTCAAAGTTGGGAAGCTCAAAACCAAAGGATGGCAAATCAGATAGTTCTGGCGCTAAAGAAAAATCCAAAGCCAAAAAAGATTGACGAGTAAAAAGTCAACTGATTATTTAGAGTATGTATCATTAGGAGGAGAAATAGCAGCCGCGCTATCTATTCCTATATTTTTGGGATATTGGCTAGATAGTTATTTTGACCTCAGTCCCTGGCTGCTGTTGGTGGGTTGCGTTGTGGGCATTATAAATATATTTATTCTCATCTTTAGGTTGAGCGACCGATTGAATAAAGAATAAAACAGGGGTGGGGTTTGGATCAGCAGGTGCAAAAGTTGGCGCACAAATTTTTATGGAATTCTTGTATTGCTTTTCTAATCATTATGGGGGTCACTTCCTTTTTGGGAGATCAATATTACCCGGCTGCAAGTATCGGTTTTTTTCTGAGCTTCCTATTTGTTGGCAGCAATTTTTTTGTCATAAAACGAATTAAGACAGAAAAAAGCTCAAATTTTATTACTCGGTTTTATATTTCTCTCGGGGTCCGATTTCTCTTAGTTTTGGTAGCTTTAGTGGTGATTTTGAAGACCATAAAAATTCATGAAATTTACTTTACAGTTAGCTTCATAATTTCTTATATTTTCCACTCTGTAATCGAGATTATTTTAATCAACAAACTACTTGAAACTGATAATTAGAATTTAATGCTAAGGGCCTGCCGCCGACTGTTCGTAACACTCTTACTGGTTCTCTTCTTTACCCCATTAACAGAAGCCTCGGATCAATCAACGAAAGATTCCGAAGGCGCTCCTATTGACGTAGTAGGAAAGGTTGTCGACCATCACGAGTTGGCGGTCTTGGGTTATTATGTACCTCTTCCTCGCATCTTTTTAGTTGAAGGTGATTTCTTTGTTTATAGTAGTACGGAGAGTGCTATTGAATCCGGTGAATTTATAAGTAAGGACGGATCTTTGGTGCCCGCCAGTGGGGCAGAGATTACCATGGATTTCTCTATTACCTCACACTTGATGTATGTATGGTTTGGGTTGGTATTAACGGTTTGGATAACTGTGGCAATGGCACGAAGGTACAAGCAAGGAGTTGGGCGAAAAACAGAACCGAAGGGATGGTTTCAGAATCTTTTTGAAATTGTTTTTGTATTTGTGCGTGATGATATCGCAAAGCAAAACATATCTGACAGTAAGTATCAGAAGTTTGTGCCCTACTTGTTTACGGTATTTATTGGGATTTCATTCATGAATCTTTTTGGTCTGTTGCCATGGGGGGCGACAGCAACCGCAGATATTACAGTTACAGGAGTATTGGCGGCATTCACGTTTTTTATTACGCAGTGGAATGGTTCAAAAGATCACTGGGAACATGTGTTTTGGTTTCCCGGCGTTCCAGGGTGGATGCGCATTATTCTTACCCCCATTGAAATTATCGGATTGTTCACCAAGCCATTTGCCTTGGCCGTACGTTTATTTGCCAACATGCTCTCTGGTAAAATTATGATCATCTGTATTCTGGGACTGATCTTTATCTTTGCGGATCTTTTTGGAAGTTTTGCCGGAATTGGCATGAGTCTCTTCGCAGTACCATTAACGGTAGCACTGTACGTATTGAAGGCATTTGTTGGGCTTTTACAAGCATATATTTTTACGCTTCTATCGGCTGTTTTTATTGGTATGGCTGCCGAAGAACATGCGCATGAAGAAGGAATTGAAGCGCACGCATAACGACTTATTTATATCACATAATCTAAACCTAAACTTAAAACTAAACTAACAGGTAAAAAATATGGGTTTATTAGCAGCAGGAATCGGAGCAGGAATTGTAGCAGTGGGTGCTGGAATCGGTATCGGTATGATCGGTAAAAGTTCGGTTGAAAGCATTGCACGTCAACCTGAAGCATCTGATGATATTCGTGGAGCTATGATCTTGACCGCTGCTCTTATTGAGGGTGTGGCACTTATTGGAGCTATTGTATGTATCCTACTTGCTCTCGGAATTGGTGGTGGTTAATTCAAACTATTGAAATTAAACTATGATGCTATTTTTAGCAGGCGGAGGCGGCATACTCTCTTTTAGTAGTGGGTTTGCTCTCTGGGTAGCTTTGTCATTGGTAATCTTTCTTGCCGTAATGAGCAAGTACGCAGTACCATTGATAATGGATGCCCTGGAAGAGCGCGAAACCCGCATCAAAGACTCTTTGGAATCGGCTGAGCAGGCTTTAGAGCGTGCTGAGAAGATCTCTAAGGATAATGAAAAAGCATTGCGGGAAGCCGAGAAAAAGGCAAAAGAAATCCGCAAAGAGGCTATCGAAGAAGCCGAAATGCTCCGTGCAGAACGTATAGAAAAATCCAAGGAAGAGGCTGAGCAAATTATTGAGCAGGCCCGTGAAACCATTGAACAGGAAAAGAAACGTGCTATGATGGAGCTTCGCGACGAAGTGGCACGTTTGGCCGTACAGTCGGCTTCCAAAATCATTGATTCTGAATTGGATGAGAAAAAGAATAATAAGCTGGTTGAAAGCTTTATAAAAGACATCTCAAAAAACTAAGGTAGATGCCTACAACAAAAGCAGCCCGAAGATATGCGACCGCCCTTCTTGAGTTGGCCAAAGAGCGGGATGAGGTCGATGAAATATTAGATGATATCGAGTACATCCATAACACGTTGGAGGGATCGCGAGAGCTGGTTCTATTTTTACAAAGTCCTGTCATCAATTTTGATGACAAGACACAAGCTTTGCAGAAGATCTTTTTTGATGAGCTTGAAGAACCAACGAAGTTGTTTCTTAAGCTGCTATCTCGCAAAGATCGTATAAATCTGGTAGATCAGATCACCGAGGCTTTTATTGAGAAGTATAAGGAGTATGCCGGCATTATTACTGTGGACGTGTTTGTTGCCCAGCAGATGAGTAGTGAACAGCAAGAACTACTTCATAAAAACCTGGAGCAAAAAACGCAGAAAAAAGTGGATATGAATATCACTGTCGATGAAGAACTGAAAGGTGGTATGGCTATTCGCATTGAGGACACAGTAATAGACGGAACGGTTAAACACAAGCTTAAACAGCTTGAAGAATCGTTATTGTCAACAACTGTAGAATAGAAATTAAAGACGTTTTAAATAACATTTGAACCAATGAGTCAAGTTAGACCAGACGAAGTTTCAGCAATATTACGTAAACAATTATCCGGCTTTGATAGTGAAGCGGACACCTATGATGTGGGAACAGTTCTCGAGGTAGGGGACGGTATTGCCCGCGTATATGGATTGTCAAAAGTTCAGGCCGGTGAACTTGTTGATTTGCCTGATTCAATAGATGAGGACGGTAACTCGATTCGCGGTATGGTACTTAACCTTGAGGAGGACAATGTTGGTGTGGTTCTCTTTGGTCAAACCAGCGCTGTTGAAGAGGGGGATACCGTTAAAAGAACAAAAGATATTGCTTCTATTAACGTAGGGGATGGACTTCTGGGTCGGGTTATAGATCCGCTTGGACGTCCTCTCGATGGAAAAGGACCTATTTCTGGAGAAACTATCCGAATTCCTCTCGAGCGTAAAGCTCCCGGTGTAATTTATCGCGAGCCGGTAAAAGAACCCCTCCAAACAGGGATTAAAGCTATTGACTCATTGATTCCCATTGGCCGTGGACAGCGAGAGCTAATCATTGGTGACCGCCAAACGGGAAAAACTTCTGTCGCTGTTGATACTATTATCAACCAGAAAGAAACACAAGATACCGACAAGCCGGTACATTGTATTTATGTGGCAGTCGGTCAAAAAGGATCTACGGTTGCTGGTATTGCGAAAGCGTTAGAAGATAACGACGCTATTGACTACTCCACGATCGTTTCTGCTCCGGCAAGTGTGTCGGCTCCAATGCGTTATATAGCACCATTTGCTGGTGCGGCTATTGGTGAATATTTCCGTGATACGGGACGCCATGCCCTGGTAGTATTTGATGACTTGTCAAAGCAGGCTGTTGCATACCGTGAACTTTCACTTCTACTTAAAAGACCTCCCGGCCGTGAAGCATATCCCGGCGATGTATTTTACCTGCACAGTCGACTGCTTGAGCGTGCTGCTAAGATCATTGACGATGACAAGATTGCTAAGCAGATGAATAATGTGCCCGAGCAGTTGAAGCCGAAGATTAAAGGTGGCGGATCATTAACTGCATTGCCAATAATCGAGACACAGGCCGGTGATGTATCTGCTTATATTCCAACAAATGTAATTTCAATTACTGATGGACAGATCTTCCTGGATACGGATCTGTTTAATTCGGGTGTACGCCCCGCTATTGATGTTGGTACATCGGTATCACGTGTAGGCGGTTCTGCTCAGGTTAAGTCCATGAAGAAATTGTCCGGTACTATGAAGCTTGACTTAGCTCAGTACCGTGAACTTGAGGCTTTTGCCAAGTTTGGTTCTGATCTTGATCCCGCTACACAACGTCAATTGAAGCGTGGAGAACGTACGGTCGAACTCTTGAAGCAGGATATTTATGAGCCGCGCCCGGTTGAAGATCAAATAGCATTGTTGAAAATCAACAGTGAAGGCTTGCTTGATGAGCTGGATGTTGATCAAATTCAGGAGTTCGAGGCAGAATATATTGAGACTGTACATGTTAAATATGACGATGAAATGTCTGAGCTTGCTGAAACAGGAAACCTTGATGAAGAGTTTGGTGACAAGTTGATGGAAGTTGCCAAAACGGTAATCAATCAACTCAACGCTGCACAAGAAGAAGAGGAAGCGTAATCCATGGCCAATCTTCGAGACATACGAAATCGGATAGAATCAATTAAAAACACGCAGCAGATTACGCGTGCCATGAAAATGGTAGCTGCCGCCAAGCTGCGCAAAGCGCAAGATCGCATTATTGAAACACGGCCCTATGCTTCTAAAATGAAAGAAGTTGTGGGGCGCCTGGTAGAAAATTCCAGTGAAGATAATGTGCTTTTACGCACACCTGAATCTAAGGATAATGTTTTAATAATTGTTATCGGTTCTGATCGGGGGCTATGTGGTGCATTTAATAACAACTTGTTTAAAGTTATTGAAGACACCATTAACGAAGAATACAGCGAGTATCACCAAAATGGCAATCTATCACTAATGTGCATAGGTCGTCAGGCAATTAAATATTTCGGAAAACGTGATTATAACGTAATTGCAGAATATCCTGGTTTTTGGGATGACATAGTTTTTAACAAAGCAACTGAAATTATGAAATCAGTTGTTAATGACTTCAAATCGGGTACCTTTGATGAGGTAAAAGTTGCATATAACGAATTTAAGTCTGTTATAGCTCAAAATAGAATTGTGGAGGCAGTACTACCGATTGATCCTACAAAGTTAGTAGATAAGGAAGAAGAAATTTCTTCTACTGAATATATTTTTGAACCGGATGTAGAAAATATTCTTCAAAAACTGTTACCTTTGCACTTGAATTTACAACTTTGGAGAGCTATTCTGGAATCGAATGCCGCAGAGCAGGGTGCCCGAATGACAGCGATGGATAATGCTACGGAAAATGCTCAGGAGATGAAGGAAGATCTCCAGCTTGAGTACAATAGAGCACGACAGAGTGCTATTACTACCGAAATTTCTGAGATTATTTCAGGTGCTCAGGCTCTGGAAGAAGCATAAGTAGTTTTTGACACATTGGAGGGATGGCAGAGCGGTTGAATGCACCGGTCTTGAAAACCGGCAGGCCTTTTTAGGTCTCGGGGGTTCGAATCCCTCTCCCTCCGCTCTTAAGAAAGCCCCTTCCTAACGGGAGGGGCTTTTTATTTAAATAAATGTACTGGTTGTTCGTTAATTGATGTAATACTTCTCACTAATAATATGAGCATGAAAAAATATATATCTGCATTACTTTTTTTCTTTTTCTTGCTTCCTATGATTTCTGTGGGACAGGATACCGTAAAGGTCTCCTTGGAATCATTTATAGAGCGAGGGATTGAAAATTCAGGCCAAATAGAATACGAGCAGCGAAAAGTGTCTCTTGCAAATAACCAAATTGATCAGGCACAGGCCAAGAGATATCTCCCCAAATTTGAACTTAGTACTCAGCATGGGGTTGTACCTGGGGTAAGAAGCCAGACAAATTTGCCGGAGGATGAATTCTATCTGGATCCCGAATTGGAAAATGATTGGGAAAACTGGGCCGTATTTACCCGGGCAGAAGTGTCTGCCATACAGCCAATTTTTTCGTGGGGAGCTCTTAAAAATGCAGTAAAAGCGGCGAAATCTGCCGCCGTTGCTGCTCAAAAGCAATTTGAAAAAGAAAAGGCAAATCTGCGCCTACGTTTATTTGAACTGTATCAAAGTTATTTGTTAACAAATGAAATTTTGGTATTGCTCGATGAGGCTCAAAGTCAGATCGATAGGATAGAACGACAGATTGAGGAAAAGCAAGAAGAGGGAGCTGCTGATTTTGATGAATCGGATTTATTCAAATTCAAGGTATTCAAATCTGAATTTGATATTCGTGCGGCCGAAGTACGCGAGGAAGCAGCAATGACACAGCGTATTTGGAATTATGTATTAAATGCTGAGGAAAATACGGTATACGTTCCTGATACCAATTTTTTAGATCTTGTTGCCGAGGAATTAAGGGAAATAGATTATTATCGTTCGTACGCTCTTGCCAACCGATCCGAAATTGATGCCATAGAGGCGGGTATTGATGCTGCTGAATATGGTATGAAGGCCCAAAAGCAGAAGAATTACCCTTCTCTTTTTATTGGGTTAACAGGGAGTTTTGCAAATACTCCTAATCGTCCGCGGCAAAGCAACCCTTTTATTATCAATAATTCGAACTATGCATCGGGCTCTTTTGGATTTGGGATCCGCCAAAATCTTGACTTTTTAAGCATACAAGCTGATATCAACAAGGGGAGAATTCAGTACCGTCAAGCAAAATATTTGAAAGCCGCCGCCGTTGATGGTATAGTTTTGGAAATTAATCAGGCGTATAAAGAGACTTCGCTTTCTAAAGTTAAAGTTGATAAAACAGACGAGGCTCACATAACCAGTAAGAAATGGCTACGCCAGGAACAACTGGATTACGATTTTGGTATGGGAGATACCAAGGATCTGGTTGATGCAATGAAAAAAGAGCTGGAGCTTCGAGTTAAATTGAAACGTGAGGTCTTTAATTTTAATAATAATATAGCTGAATTATATCGTAAATCCGGACTACCCATTTTAGAACTTTCGAACCAGAATTAATACAATGATTTTTTTTAAAAAACTGACGATAGTATTTATATCAATTCTTTTCGGATTTGTGTTAATGAATCCTATAACCAGTTTTGCACAATTAGACAGTTCCACTGTACGTAATTTACTGGAAGAACGAGATGATGAAATAAAAGATTTGCTTGGCCCAAAAGGCACAGAATACACCCAGGAACAGCGTGACAAGTTAAAAGATATTATCAACGGGATTATTGATTACCGTGCTATGGCACAGCAGGCTTTGCAAGCTACTTATGATACCTTGTCCGAGGAGAAACGAACCGAGTTTGTCGATTTATTTTCGACAATTATTCGTGACCAGTCGCTGAATAAGCTGGATATATATCGTGCAGATGTAAAATACGAGCAAATAAATGTAGAGGACAGTTCTGCAACGGTTAAAACATTAGCTCAGCTTGAGAAGGTGCGAACCCCAGTTAGCTATGAGATGAAATATGATGGAGAAAGTGATCAATGGGTTGTCACAGATATGATTATTGATGATGTTTCAACAGCCGGATCTTATCAGCGCCAATTTCAAAATATTATCCGTAAAAAAGGATACGACTCTCTTTTAGAAACCCTCCGCAAAAGAGCTGCTAAATAAGTTTAATAAAGTGGCATGATCCCTTTATATTCGTAGAAACTAGCCTATTTTTATGCTTAAATCCGTACAACAGAAACGATTAGCACCCGAAGGATACGTATATGCCACTTACGGACATCCACGTTACCTAAAGCATGCGGTAGCTTCGGTGGTTTCATTGCGTCGATATGATGAGGATCGTCCCGTTGCGTTGGCATGTACAGAAAAGCATGAAAATATTCTCGAAGAGCACGGTTTAACGGGCATTTTTGACCATATACATATTTTACCCGAAGAGAATACTTCTATTGTCGGATTTAAGCACCATTTGCATAAATTCATGTTTTTCGAGAAAAATATTTTTCTCGACAGTGATATCATTTGGTGCAAAGATCCCGAAAATTTGTGGAAGTCTTTTGAACCTTATCCATTTACCGTAACGGGAACACAAATTTCTGATAATTTCTTTGGGGGACCCAAGAATATTGGCATTGTCGCTGATATTTTGCTTCGACGTAGAAAGCGTACGCTGGACCATTTTGGACTTACCTATCTGAGTCGTGTACAAACTGGAATGGTATATGCCCAAGATTATAATTTGACTAAGAAAGTGTCTGAGCTGGCTCAGAAAATGCTGGATCGAAAAGATGAAACTCATTTCCGTAGTCGCACATTAGAGCAGGGCCGCAGTGAAGAATCCTGTGAATGGAGTATGGCTATGGCTATGTCAAAACTCGACTTGCCTGTATACCCATGGCTACAGGGTCATACCAGTCCACAATTGGACTATATTTCGGATCTGACGTCCCACGATGCTGATTTCGAGTATGTGGTTTGTAAATACTATAGTGACCGTTTTGTGTACAGTTTTCGAGGCCTAAAGAGTAAGGTGCTTCGTAAGCTTCTGATTAGTTTATTTTCACTCATACCCGGAAAAGGGGATTACTTAAAGACAACACCGTATTGCCTGCACTTTGGATGGTATCATCAAAAACAGCCATTTTTTGAGTTTTCCGAGCGCACATGGAATCGGCTGGTAAAGAAACAAGCCCCCGTTTTAGGAGACAGTCAAAGTCGGTTAAAAAACTTACCATAAGGTTTTGACTAATATCTCAACGTTCACATTTTTTTATTGATGAACTTCTTTGTTTCCTTCCAAGTATTTTTCATTTAAAATAACCGCAGTAAAAACTGCCTTATCTAAATTTTGTTAGACAGATAAATTGAACTTTTCTAAGCTTAAAAAAAGATGGCTGTCTTTTTGGAAAACAAAGACAGGTAAGCGAATATCAAAAACATTGCAGTATGTTTTTATTGCAATAGTTATTGGATATCTGATTTATCAGCTTACTGAAATTGGATGGCAGCGTGTTTGGGAATCCCTACCCGTGACACCGTGGTTCTATGTGTTATTTCTGTTTTTGTATTTTGCTTTACCAGTGTCTGAGCAATTTATATATGGCACTTCCCTCAATTTTTCTTTTAAAAAAGGGTTGCCAGTTTTCATACAGAAGAAAATATATAATGCAGATGTGCTGGGTTATTCAGGAGAGGCTTATTTTTTTATCTGGGCAAAAAATAATCTAAAAGAATCTTCAGGATACATATTTGGAGTAATTAAAGATAATAATATTATTTCTTCAATTACTTCGACGCTGGTTGCAGCGGTATTGCTATCTGTTTTCCTGTATGTTAGCCAATTGAATTTACAACAGATTATCGAGGTTGATCGGGAATACTTTTATTATGGTGCTTTGGCTGTAGTATTAATCTTAGCATCACTCATCTACTTTAGGCATTATATTATTACAATGTCCTCGGGAATGGCATCTAAAATATTTGGTATACACTTAGCTCGGTTGCTATTTGTCTATAGTGTAGAGATTATTCAGTGGATGGTAGTTATGCCTGAAGTGCCTTTATATATTTGGTTTACATATATGGGTATTAAGATTATTTCTACACGTATACCGTTCTTACCGAGTAGAGATTTATTATTTATAGGCGCAAGTTTGGAGATATCTAAATTCTTGAACATTTCGGGAGCAGGAATTGCTGGAATATTATTGGCAAGTAATGTGTTAACAAAACTAATGAACTTGGGACTCTATTCTTTTTTAGCATTTAAAGGGAGTTTAATAAAAAAAGAAGAGACAGATTCTACCCAGAAGGCTACATCTGAAGGTGACTCGGGATAGGGGAGGCTTCATTGGGTAGATGTCTCTGAGTCGCCAATTGGATAAGGAAGTTCATTGATAATGTAATAGGTAGATAAGCAAAACAAACACAACCAATAAAATAATTATCGAATTTTATAGACTAAACTGACCATCCCACCTATTTGGTCAGGATATAGATCACCAGTGTCATAGGCTAAATCCATATTTAGATCCATGTTATTTTTTATATTCACTGAAGTTTGTAGCAGTAAAGAATACTGGTCTTGACGTCCGGTAAAACCTACAGTTCTTATTGATCCATAATTTCTGCTGTAGGTTCCTGTTAGCGAATAATTGATTTTTCCGATTTCTCCCCCCAAACCAAACTGGTGAGCAATTACGATATTATTATCTATTCCTATGCCAATGCCATCCGTAAACATTAATGGATTTCCAATAGTGCGACCATGATACGTCCATCCGCTACGATAGGTGCTATTTCCATAATAACCATCTGCACCGTAAGGAGGATCCCCACGGTGTTCCTGAGAACTCTGCCGTTTTGTATAAAGATGACTCCACGACAGTCGATTTATCAGCTGAAATTCCTTATTCCACGTAATTGATGCACCCCAGAGACCGTCCCACACATTTCGGAACTTTGCTCCAGCACCAGTTTCCATGTAAAATTGGCGATGTATGATGCCACTATATCCATTGTAATCATAACTAATTCCAAAGTCATAAATACCTATGGAGCTGCCCACCGCTTCTCCGGTTGCTGAGGGTTCCGCATTTTCGGCATCACTTTCTTGGGCTGTAAATACATTCCAGAAATCTCCTAGTCCATCGGGTAAATCACCATATGTTGGATGCGTACCTGCCCAGAGGGTACTTTGCACAATCCCTCCAAATAATTGTAGGGGATAACTTTTGGGAAGGGCTTTTAAATAGAAATATTTCTGATGTAGCCAAGGATCATCTATATAACGACCATTCCCCATCCAGCCGTGTCCAAAATATCCTTTAAAACTAAGCCAATTATGAGTTCCAGGTATTCCTACAAATTTAGGAGTATAAATACGAATCTTAGGGATGGGCGAAGCATTTCCACTTTGAATCATCGATCCATTCGTCATACTACTATCGGTCATACCGATTCTTTCTTTTTTTCGTCCTCCCACAAATCTAAATATCTTCCAGTTGGCTTGTAGGTAAGCTTCGTTAAAAAAGATAGCATTATCCTCGGCGATACGACTAATAAGTTCGCCTCCGGCCTGTAATTCAACTGGACCAGCCGTTCCTAGGTCAAGTGTCGGGGCTACTCGAACAAAGCCGTTAGTCTGGTTTCGATCAATGATTCCCCAACGGCTACTATGCAGCCAGAATGGAAGTTCGTTCTCCTTGCTAATAGCTGTTCCAAATTCCAAGTCGATGTTGAGGTCAGGATTTGTATTACCTTCCTGATTTTGACCCGAAGCTATTGAATACATTCCCGTTAAAATCAGGGTGCAAAGAACTACAAAGCATAACAGTTTTTTAAAACTCATCGACTGAATTATAATTTTATTTTTATTTAAAAAGGGATGAAAATATATCAATATCGGCAGGCAATTGCGAAGCTGGATGGTCCGATAATAGACCCGAGAGAAAGTACTGAAAATAGTGATTAAATGGGTAGGTGACTAAATAGTAAAATTACGAAATTTTCATACTCCAACGGTATGTTTTTCTTAGGAATGGATTTTCTTCAAAATTGAGGTAGCGGTCAATAAGTTTAGCCCAGGGATATCCTATGATGAGTAATTCATAGATATAAACATCAAACATGATACTCATAGTTAAATATACTCCAAAGTGCATCATGATAAGTGCAGTGGCAATATAGGGACGTGTTTTCTCAAACCAGAAGAGAAACCCAAAAAATTCAGCTAAAAGGCCAAAAATAAGAGATAAAGTGCCGAGGAACCGATAATCCATAATCCATTCTTGAATCATATTTGGTGTAAATTGTCCTTTAGCTGAAGCTACGTCAACACTACGCTCTGCGATCCAAAGCCAAAGATGTTCGCCTGAAGGCCATATAAGGCCAGTTCCGATTAGCTTACTTACAGCCGCGGAGGTATATCCCAATCCAAAAAAGAAAAAGATAAATCCCATAATAAATCGACGGTATTGCACAGGCTTATCTCCAAAGAAAAATAAGCCCAACCCTAATGCTAACAAGCTCATCCCAATAAAATTAGAACCATGTGAAATTTCTCCTAATGAAAAACGAGATACATAGTGTAAATGAAAAAGGCCCAGCGCTATGAGGTAAGAATATTTTGGAAATATTCGAAGAAACCCCATAATCGTAAAAAGGGAAATGAGAGCAGCACTGAACAAAGATATATTATGCTCAAACATAAAAGAGACATCAATATACTGGGCAATACCCAGCGGTAGGACTACTTCTCCAATTTGTTGAATATAAGGACCCCATTGCCAGGCATATTTTAAAACAAATATCACAACAAAAAGCTCAAATAGCTTAAAAAAAAGTGCTTCTCCTTTTGTTGGCCCTTTTTCAGTTTTAAATAGATTTTTCCAAAAATTCACGTCTACTTAACTTTTAGATCTTTATTTAATAGGGTTGTGTCTGATGAAAGGTAGAGATATGGAATAAAATCCACCTTAGGCTTGTCATTTTCGCTTAGTGATCCTCTGGCTTGATATACCAATAAATTGCTTTCATTTATTTTTTTCTGTAGCAGTTTGCGAACGCCCGATTGTTTTTTGGGGGTCCAAACCTCTGTTTTGGATAGATAATTGGCTATGTCATTTGTATTAACATTTAGTTCGTTAAGCGCAACGGTTTTGCCAGGCAGCCCATTTTTATCAGTTGTTTTCCATAGAGAATCTATATTTTCTTGAGTGACATCTTGTACAATAGCTCTTTTCCATGGATTACCAGCTTGGGAAAACATCGGATATATACTAAAGGGCCAAAATTCTCCAAGGTGGGTAGCAACGAGTAGTCCATAAATCACTAATGTGATAAGGGTTACTTTCTGGTATTCCTTGAGTTGTTCTCTTCTCTCCAAAATAAGCTCTCGAATAGTTAAAATTTCAGGTTAAATATATGTACTTTTGCCATACCAAAAAAACAACTTATGGCAAATTAGTTCCGATGAATTTACTGCTTATAACGCAAGACTTTCCACCGAAAACAGGAGGAATTGAAACCTATTCTTTCGAACTGGCAAAACGATTTCGAACTAATGTCAAAAAGTTCGGTGTAATTGCTCCTTCACATTCGCAGGCAATGGATAGCAATTTACCTTTTGAGGTTTTTCGTGTTCCTGTCAAGGATAGCTTATTGCCATTTGTTGCTCCCATGGCATTGCTTGATGTGATTGGGAAGAGCCGTTTTGATACTGTTTTACATGCCCAATGGCAAACCGTTATTGCCTCAGTATTCACAAGAAAAATGATCGGATACCCAAAGAAAATTTATGTTGCAGCGCATGCCAGAGAACTGTTGATTGAACCTTTTGCAGGTCAGGGAGGGGCTATCTCGAAGCAGTTACACAAATTTAGAAAAAAATTGTTATCACAGGTAGATGGGTTTTTTCCGGTTAGTCGATATACTGCTGGACTGCTTGAAAATGAAGGAGTATCACAGGAAAAAATACAGATAGTGAAAAATGGTACGGATCCACATTTTTTTTCCAAAAAAGACACAGAAGCATTGAGCAAAGAACTTAAAGTCGAAAATAAGAAGGTTATTCTTTCTATCTGCCGATTAGTATCTCGTAAGGGAATGGATTTAGTGCTTCATGCGTTAAACGAGATTGTGTCTAGAAACCCCAACGTGGTTTACCTTGTGGGAGGGAGTGGTCCCGATAGTTTCCGTCTAAAAAGGTTATGTGATACATTAAACTTGCAAGATCATGTAAAGTTTTTGGGACGTATTCCCGAAGAAGAGTTGCCCTATTATTATAGTTTGGCAGATGTATTTGTGATGCCTGCTAAAAGTGATCCTCCTGATGTAGAAGGATTTGGTATCGTATTTTTAGAGGCTAATGCCTGTAAGACTCCGGTTATAGGAAGTAAATCAGGGGGAATACCCGATGCTATTGTTGACGGGGAAACAGGTCTGCTGGTGGATGAGAATGATGCTGAACAATTAGCTATGGCGATATGGAAGTTAATTACAAATGATGAATTATCCCATCAAATGGGAGAAGCCGGAAGGAAACGAATTTTATCAGAAATTAATTGGGATACCTCTGCTCAGAAGATTTTAGCAGTGATGAGATAATATACCGACTTTTTTAAAGTTTAAATAACATCAACAGACGGATATAAATCTAATTGTTCAATCGATATTTCATAGTGAAAATTATTTACAGGCGAATTCTATTACTTTGTTTATTCATTACGTTATTTCATTCTTTGGGTTTTGGACAATCTGATGTCAAAAGATTGGACAATGGTTCGATTCTTCTGGAGGACTTCGAAGATAACTGGGTTGGTAACTTACCAGGGGATTGGTATGACCGGGATGGAAACAAGCCTTTATATAAACATAGTATCGAGGAACAGAAAACATATAAATATCAGGTAAAAAAAGAGGGAAGTAACAATTTTCTACGTTATGAAGGTACTCGAGCCAAACATATGAGTTTCCCCTTAATCAATGAGGATAAGGAAAATATTTATGACATTAATCTTTACGAGACTCCGATACTCTCGTGGAAAGTGCGGGCTCATAAACTTCCTGAAGGTGCAAATGAGAAATCAAGCGATAGAAATGATTCGGTAGCAAGTATTTATGTTGTCTTTGGTATGGGGCGGGTGGCACTGGTGAAAAAAGTTCCCAAATCGATCCGCTATACATGGAGTACCACATTGCCGGAAGGGGAGACCGGATCAAAATTATTTGGCAATCAACAGATAATTGTTGTCAATTCGGGTGAACAAGATAGAGGTAAATGGATCACCTTTGAGCGAAACCTCGTGGAAGATTATCGACGCATGTTTGGGGATGATCCGCCTAAGAATCCAATAGCCATCCTGATACTTAGCGACGGGGACAGTACAAATAGTTATGTTAAGGCTGATTACGACGATATTATGTTGAAACCCGAGAAGTAATCTCACCTATTCATTGTAGATATGTTTATAAAATGGTTAACTTCCCCGCTTCTAAAAAAATAATGCACCCGTTTTAATGGAAAAAATTCTCCATTTCTTTCGTCCCCTGATAAAATTTAACGCCTCGCATCCATTTTGGGTATTAGGAATTGCCGTACTATCTGCAATATTTTTAGGTAGTTTCGCTCTACAGTTAAAGATAGATACCGATCTGGCCAACTTACTTCCTGATAAAAACCCCCATGTGGTAGCTCTGGATGAATTACAGAATACCGTGGGAGGTGAAACTGCGATGGAAGTGGCTGTTAAGTCGCCCAGTTTCGAAGATAACAAGCGTTTTATTGAGGATCTGATCCGGGAAAGCTTGAAGCTCTACGATAATGAGGGAGATCGGTACTTTTTTAAACGGGCTCAGTTTCGTAAAGAGACCGACTTTTTAGAAGATAATGCCCTTTATTTTGCTACCCCAAATGAATTGGCAGATATTAAATCATACCTGAGGGATGAGATTCAAAAAGCCAAAGAGGAGGCTAATCCTTTTCTGGTGAACTTTGACGATGAGGAAGAGGAATCCTCAGAAGTAGGAGAGTTTGAGGAGAGTTATGATGCTTTAATTCCTTCCGAATATCCCATCAGCGCCGATAGCACTATTGCTGTATTTAAGTTGTACCCGACAGGCTCCAAAAGTAATTTAAGCTATCTGCGACGGATGTTTGCCTCATATGATTCGTTACTTGCCGAGGTGAATCCGAAGCAATATAATACTGAGATGGAAGTAGAGTACGGTGGACGTCTTAAGCGACACCTTTCTGAAATAGATTCCATCATGAGCGATGTTCTGAACAGCTTTGCCTCGGGTATTTCAAGTGTCTTGTTATTAGTGATGCTTTATTTCTCTTTTAAAAAGTATATTAATTACCAGCGCGGCGACAAGGAAGGGAAAGAACACAGCTTTTGGGAGCACTTGCTGCGATTACCGGTACCCATTTTGGTAATTGGGATCCCCCTAGTAATCAGTTTGGCTTGGACATTTGGAGTTACCTATTTCGTGCTTGGTACCCTAAATACAATGACATCAGTGCTTTTTGTCATCCTCTTTGGGATGGGAATCGATTATGGTATCCACTATTATGCACGATATATCGAGTTTCGTGCAGGTGGAAAACCTATCATGGACTCACTTATAGATACTTATGAGAATACAGGATCAGCAATTTTAGTCAGTGGTCTAACAACGGCATTCTCACTCTTCGTATTGATATTGGCACAGTTTAGAGGATTCTCTGAATTTGGTTTTATAGCGGGTTCCGGAATTATTCTGGCACTGTTATGTATGTTATTTATAATACCTTCATTGCTGGTTATATTTGAGCGTTTTAACTGGATTTTATTTAATGAGAGTAAAACATCTCAGGATCGTTCAGAAAATCTGTTTCATCGTTTCCCATTCGCTCGCTCCATTGTTGTGATGGGATTGCTCATCTCCGTTACTGTAGTATTCAATTATCAGCACTTGAACTTTCAGTATGATTTTGGAGAACTGGAACCCGAATTTCCCGAATATGTAGAGTTCAATAAGCTCGAAAATCAGGTCTCAAGCTCTGATAAGCGAAATCCCGCCTATATTCTGGCCGACAATGAGGATCAGGTTATTGAGATTTTAGAGAAGCTTCGCCATCGGATGAAGACTGATACAACAAGTCCTACCATTTTAGATGTAGAGGCGTTGCCCGAGCGCTTCCCGCCTTCTGATACTGCGGCCAAAGCGAAACTACAGGAGATTGCCGAAGTTCGTGAACTGCTAAAAGATCCGTTCCTTGTTGATCAGGAAGATGAACAGCTCGACAAGCTACGAAGAGCTTCGCAGACCAAGCAAAAGCTCAACATTGATCAGGTGCCAGACTACTTTAAAAGTCAGTTTGTAACCCAGGATGGAGATATTGGTAATTTTGTGATGGTATATCCCAGTGTGGGATTATCAGACGGAGAAAAATCCATAGCCTTTAAAAATGATGTTGGTAGAGTAGAGCTCGATAGTGGAGAGGTGTTTTACGCGGCCAGTACGTCAATTATAGCTGCTGAAATGCTGGAGCTAATGCGAGAGGAGAGCCCTTATATGGTCGTAGCTACGTTCATAATGGTATTTATCCTGATGTTGATCTCATTCCGATCACTACGATGGGCGATCATTGCCATGCTTCCGTTGCTGGTTGGCTTATTACTACTTTTTGCTATTATGATGTTTACAGGCATGATGTTTAACTTCTACAACCTTGTTGTTCTGCCGGCCATATTGGGTATTGGAGAAGACAATGGCGTACACTTGGCGCATCGCTATCGCGAAGAGGGTAAGAACAGCATGTGGGATGTCTTGTCGAGTACAGGTCAGCATGTAACAGTAGGTTCTTTAACAACGATGCTTGGGTTTTCAGGATTGTTGTTTACAAATCATCCCGGCTTGCAATCACTGGGAATGATGGCCGTAATCGGCATTGGAATGACCTTGGTTGCTGCACTTACCTTTTTGCCGGCCCTAATTCAGTGGCTTGAAGACACCGATTGGATTCGATTTTAGTGGGATTGGATGGCTCAATAATAAGACAGAATAGAGCGTAGTTTAGGCTTCGGCACAAATATGTGCTGTAATTTCTCTTAAAACTTCCAATTTCCAGCAGCTACTGTTTCCAGAAGGTAGGAGTAAAGATCAGCAGAACCGTAAAAATTTCGAGCCGGCCAATCATCATCATGATAATTAATACCCATTTGCCGAAGAGTGGAATTTGAGCATAATTATCTGTTGGTCCGAATTCTCCCCATCCCGGACCGATATTTCCGAGACAAGCAATACTTGCCCCAATGGCCGATTGCATATCGTATCCCATCGTGGCCATAATGAGTGCTCCAATACCGAAGACGATAAGGTAGAGGACGAAAAAGCTTAGCACGGTGCGTTGAATATTGTAGTCGATGGTTTTATCACCTATACGGATGGGTAAGATAGCCTTGGGGTGAATGATCTGTTTTATTTCTCGGAATGAGTTGCGAATAATGATCATCCAGCGAATCATTTTTACACCACCGCCTGTTGAACCTGCACACCCGCCGGTAAAGAAAAGTAGAAATAGAAAGAATGCACCGAAGGAATGCCATAGTTCATAGTCATCTGTACCAAAGCCGGTAGTGGTTATTATCGATACCGCTTGGAATGCTCCATACTGTATGGCGCCTCCAATGTCGTACCCGTCAAAAAGCCAGAGCGAACCACTGATGGCTACAATAGAAATCGCTGTGATGAGAGAATAAAAACGAATTTCTCGATTATTAAAAAATGATTCTGTATTGCCTTTTAGAAGCCGAAAGTGCATTGCAAAGTTGATGCCGGCCAAAAACATGAATAGGGTTATTACGGCATCAATGTAGACCGAATCGAAGGCTGCGATACTCCCGCTTTTAGTAGAAAACCCTCCTGTAGCAAGAGTAGCAAAAGCATGATTAATGGCTTGAAACCAATCCATCGAGGGATGAACCCAGAGGAGCAGAAACTCGATACCGGTAAAGGCAACATAGACGCCCCAAAGCAGTTTGGCAGTTTCTTGAACACGTGGCGTAAGTTTGTCGGTAGTGGGTCCGGGTGATTCTGCTTGAAAAAGCTGCATGCCACCAACGCCCAGTAACGGGAGAATGGCCAGTGTTAAAACGATAATCCCCATACCGCCAAGCCAATGGGCAAGTGATCGCCAGAAAAGCATGCTTTGTGGCAGCGATTCTATTTCAGGATTGACAAATCCCCAGTTGGTAGTTCCCCCTAAAATTGTAGCTCCTGTGGTAGTTAGCCCACTCATAGTCTCAAAAACGGCATCGGTATAGCTGGGGAGAATTCCTGAGATAACAAAGGGGAGGGCGCCTACAAGTGATAAAAAAAGCCAGGTTAAACTGACGACTAAAAAACCTTCTCGAATGCGTAATTCTTCATCAGTACGAAAGAGGTAGTAAAGTATCCCACCAGTCAAGAAAGCAATAGAGGCTGAATATAGAAATGTGTGCCATACCTCTTCATCATAAACAAAAGCAATGATCATGGGCAAAAGTAGTGCAAAGCCCAGAAAAAATATGAAAGCCCCCAGAATGCCTAAAACAGTTGATAAATTAAATTGGGCCCGGGTTATGTTATCGAGATAGGTTTTGGCCATTATTGAAATAGCGAGGTTACTTTCTCAATTGCTTCGTACAGACAAAATATGATAACACGATCTTGAGCCTGAATTTGTGATTCGCCCGTTGCGATATTTGAGGTACCGTTACTTAAAATGCCGCCGATAACGCATCCCTCTGGAAAGTTAATTTTATGAATTGGCTTTTTTGTAACCTTCGATTTCGGAGCTGCCTGTAGTTCAATAACTTCTGCTTTAATTCCCTGTAGGGCCGTAACGGAAATAACACGTCCTCCCCGAACGTGGCGGTGAATTTCATTAGAAGCGGCCGACTTTTTGTTGATGGCTGCATCGAGACCGATAGTTTGGCTAAGGGGAATATAATCCGATTTTGAAACCAATGCTACGGTCTTTTTTACTTCAAGATGTTTTGCCATCAGGCACGATATAATATTGGATTCCTCATCGTTAGTAACAGAGATAAAGGCATCAGTATCGGTAATACCCTCTGTTGCCAGTAAATCGGGATCGGTGGGATTGCCGTTTAATACTAGTACGTCTTTAAATTCCTTTGCCAGCTCTTGCGCCGTGTCAAAATCGGGTTCAATAAGTTTTATATTCCATTTTTTATCTTCCTGGCAGAGGATGCGAGCAATCATAGCTCCGATGGGCGAACCGCCTGCAATCATAACACGGTTAATTTCAATGTCTGGCTTACCGGTTGTTTCTATAACTTCTGGGATTGTTTCGGTTTTGGCCAAAATAAAGATATGGTCAAGGGCCTGGATAGAAACTTTACCGCTGGGGATGATTGTAAGCCCTTTGCGTGATATAGCAACGACCCGAAAAGTAATATCAGAATTTTCCTGGGCATATTCGTGAAGCGTCTTTCCAACAAGCGGAGATTGTTTGCCAATACGAAGGCCGATCATTTGCATCTTCCCATCAGCAAGGGTTACCAGATCGTTGGCAGAGGCACGTTTTATGAGGCGAACAATTTCGTATGCCGCACTTAGTTCAGGATGGATGAGCACATCAATGCCTAAGTCGGTAGGTTTAAGCGGGGCGTTGGGACGAGAAAGTTCATCACTGCGGATGCGGGCAATAACTTTTTCAGCACCCAGCCGCTTACTCATCATGGAGGCAATCATGTTCACTTCGTCGATACTGGTTACAGCAATTAAAATATCTGCATTTTTGACCCCCGTATTGACGAGATCTTTTGCCGAAGTAGCATTGCCCTCATGGGTTAGTACATCCAGACTTTCTGATACTTTGTCCAGACATTCCGGATCACGGTCAAGTACTGTAACATCGTGCTTTTCCTTTGACAGCACGCTGGCAAGATCGTAGCCAATTTCGCCTGCACCAATGATAACTATTTTCAAATCTTACTCCTTCTAATTTCAAAAAGTATGCTAAAAGTCATAAAGTGATATCCAAATTGCAACATGTTATCTATTATTTTTGGATTTAAAATATATTTACTCAAATATTTAAAAACGACGAATTTGAAATGACTTATTATTTTTATAGTGTTGGTGCAAATCTTATCTTCGCAACAGATATAAATCTAATAAAAAAAAATGCAGACCGTGAAAGATTCTATCAGGATTGCCTCAGGCCAAGGTTTTTGGGGAGACTTACCAAACGCACCCATCAACCAAGTACGAAAGGGACCTATTGATTATTTGGTGATGGATTATCTGGCTGAAGTAACTATGTCTATCATGCAGAAACAGAAACTACGTAATCCTGATTATGGATATGCCCGTGATTTTGTTGGGGTAATAAGTGAAATCCTGCCTGATATTGCAGAAAAAGGCATAAAAGTAATTTCCAATGCGGGAGGAGTAAATCCTGAAGCCTGCAAAGAACAAATTCTGAAAGCTATTGAGGAGCAGGGGTACGATGGCATAAAAGTAGCGGTCGTCGATGGTGATAATATTCTGAATGATCTTGATTCACTAATTGAGGGAGGGCATCCCCTTAACAATATGGAAACCGGAGAACCTATTACTTCGGTTAAGGATGAGCTGCTTAGCGCGAATGTTTATTTTGGGTCGCGGCCCATTGTAGAGGCTTTAAATAAGGGCGCTGATATTGTGGTTACAGGACGTGTTACGGATACCGGACTAACGCTGGCCCCAATGATTCACGAATTTGACTGGTCGTTTGATGATTATGATAAAATGTCGGCGGGTACCATTGCAGGGCACATCATTGAATGTGGGGCTCAGGTGTCTGGGGGTAATTTTACTGATTGGGAAAAGATTGATGATTTCGTGGATATCGGGTTTCCCATTATTGAAGCAAAACCCGACGGTAGTTTTTATGTGACAAAACATGATGATACCGGTGGATTAATTAGTGAACAAACCGTAAAAGAACAGTTGCTATACGAAATTGGCGATCCTACTGAATATATAACTCCTGATTGTATTGCCGATTTTACGTCTGTTAATTTGGAGAAGGCAGGGCCCAATAGGGTTAAAGTTTCTGGTATAAAAGGTAAACCCGAAACAGAAACCTATAAAATCTCAGCCAGCTATAATGATGGGTATAAGTTATCGTCAACACTGGTGTATTCATGGCCGGGAGCTTTAAAAAAAGCAAAAAGGGCTGGAGAAATATTGCAGGGCAGGGCAGATGCACTGGGACTTGAGTATGATGATTTCAGAGTTGAATATGTTGGCGTGAATGGATGTAGTGAGCAACCTATTACGAAGAAGCAGTTGGATGGTGAGCAGGAAGAGGTACAAATGCGTGTTTCTCTTTCAGGAAGCAGTAAAGAAGATTTAAACCGTTTTGGTAAAGAAGTGGCTCCTCTCATTTTGACCGGTCCCAGTGGAGTTACCGGTTTTGCGGGGGGGCGGCCGAAAGCAAGCGGCATTGTAGCTTATTGGCCGGCCCTTTTAGATAAAGAAGCTGTTTCTCCACGAGTGCGCATCTTTTAAATTTATCGCTAATTAACTTAGAATTTTGGCGTAATATTTCGGATTTTACAGGACTGAAAATAAAACAGTAAAAAAGAGTACTCAGAATGGTTATTGGAATTATTGGCGCAAGTATTTCGGGACTTATTGCCGGCAAGCGATTAGCTGAGACCGGTCATGATGTTACAGTTATTGAAAAAAGTCGCTCGCTTGGTGGTCGCCTCAAAACAGTGGAGCTTGATAGTCTTAATCTGGATGTTGGGCTTACCCATTTTGATGTAAGTACCAATACATTTGGCACTTTTGTAAAACAGCAGTTGGAAAAAGGATCCGTACAGAAATGGACGAAAGATTTTGGCCTATACGATGGAATGGAAGTTTTTGACATTGATCCGAATTCAGATTCCCGCCAGCGTTATACTGGTACAAATGGACTTCAATCTTTGGCTGAAAGTATGAGTCGATGGGTAGATATTAAATCTGAAGAGCAGGCCGGAGGATTGACCTATATTGGTCCTGATCGTGGAAAAAAACGATCTTGGATGATTAATCTCACTGATATTAGTGTTTTTGAATGTGATGCCGTTATTCTTGCTACTTCTGCTGTTCAGGCTTATGGTCTTTTGCAAACGGCACAAAATAGAACAGAATCACGTCGTATTATCCGACATATTGATGACATACGCTATGATGGTTGTTTCTCATTAGCGGCGACCTATGATAGCCAAGAGGTGCCCGATTGGAAGGGAATTGAATGTGAAAAGAGTGCTTTGAAATGGATTAGTAATGAGTCGTCAAAGTTGGATACCGATAAAACAGCTCTTGTGATCCAGTCTACCCCGGACTTTTACCGCAAACACGCACAAAAAAGTGAAGAAGAGGTAAAAGAAATGCTGTTAGAAGAAGCTTCAAACATCATTGGATCATGGGTTCTTCGCCCGCAATCTACTCATATCGAAAACTGGAAGTACTTTAAAACAAAAAATCCTATTAATGAATATTTTATGGAGTTGGAACTTGAAGACGCTCCGCTCGCGTTAATAGGAGACTACTTAGGTGGTTCTTCTCTGGAAAATGCCTTTGTATCAGGATATAACCTCTCTGAGTATTGGAATAAGAAATATACTGAAGTTACTGCATAACATTTATAGGTTAATAATCTGAGAGAGTCAGATAGAAAATAGGAAGGTCCCCGTGGGGTCGCTACAAAAGCTCAATCAATATTTTAAGAAATACAAGGGAACCATTATCCTTGGTTCTCTTTTTCTGACCGCTTCAAATTTCTTTTTGATTTGGATACCGGTATATCTGCGACGTACGGTGGATGAAGTTTCTAATATTAATGTAGAAGAATCTCCTGATTCTTTTGATTCTATCATCGAGGTGCTATTTAACAGTAGTGCGAGTTGGGTTTTGGCCAAAAATGCGTTATTGCTTGTGGGAGCTGTTCTCCTTTCGGGGTTTCTATTATTTGCTACCCGCCAAACATTAATTGTAGCATCTCGTAAAATCGAATTTGATCTCCGTAATGACATTTTTGATAAGCTGCTAAAATTGCCCCAGCGGTTTTACAGTAATTATGATTCAGGGGAAGTCTATGTTCGTGCAACAGAAGATGTATCTAAAGTGCGTGAATATTTTGGTCCGGCTTATATGTATACGATCAATACGTTAACGCGCATGGGATTTATTATCACCATGATGATTATTGTGAGCCCTGAATTGACGATGTGGGCTTTACTGCCGCTGCCATTTTTGTCTGCATTTGCCTATTGGGTAAGCGGTTATATCAATGATTATTCACGTATTATTCAGGAGCAGTATTCGACGATAGCGGGACGAGCTAAGGAATCGTTTTCAAGTATTCGTCTTATAAAAGCATACAATCGTGAGGCTTATGAGATGCAACGGTTTGAGGATGAAAGTGAATCGTACCGGAAGAAAAAATTACGGCTCGATCTGGTTGAATCTCTTTTCCATCCTACACTAAATTTACTAATTGGGTTGTCAGTGGTGATAGTTGTCTGGAAAGCGGGGCAACTTGTAATTGAAGGGCAGCTTACGGTTGGGAACATTCTTGAGTTTATCGTGTATGTAGCATACTTGACTTGGCCGGTAGCTTCATTGGGATATACGGTAAATCGTTTTCAACAGTCGATGGCATCCTGGAAAAGGATCGACCAAGTGTTGACCGAAGATGTGAAGATTGAGGATCAAGCACATACCGATCAGCAGATAGATCATATTAATGGAACAATAGAATTTAATGATGTCTCTTTTAAATACCCCGGTGCCGAAGAATATGCTTTAAATGATGTAAATTTAAAGGTAGAGGCGGGACAAAATGCAGCTATTGTAGGGCGAACGGGAAGTGGCAAGACTACGTTGATAGAATTGGTACCACGCCTGTTTGACGTAACGGAGGGAGAGATTTTAATCGATGGCCAGAACATTGAATCTATTCCGCTGCAATTACTTAGAGAAAGTATTGGACTTGTCCCTCAAGATACATTTTTATTCTCTGATACCATCGGGGAAAACATTGCATTTGGAACGACAAATGCTACGCAAGAAGAAATTGAAGAAGCAGCTGAAAAGGCACAAGTGCGCGACAATATTTTGGAATTTGATAAAAAATTTGAGACCATATTAGGAGAAAGAGGTATAACCTTGTCGGGCGGCCAAAAACAAAGAACCGCTATCGCAAGGGCCTTGATTCGAGATCCTAAAATCATAATACTCGATGATTCGTTAAGTGCAGTTGACACAAAAACTGAAGAGGCCATTCTACAACACCTCAGAAAAGAGCTAAAAGGAAGGACAACCTTAATGATAAGCCATCGCATCTCAACAATTAAAGATGCAGATATTATATACTATCTTGAAGATGGAACAGTTGTAGAACAGGGAACTCATGAAGAGTTGCTTGAAAAAGAGGGTCGTTATTCAGTGATGTACAACAAACAGCTCATCGAACAGGAGTTGGCTGAAATTTAATGAATAAAATAAATAACAAATAGAATTATCAACGAACAAAGATTGATTGTTTGACAGCGATCTAATCTAAAAAATAAAAGAGGTATCATAATGATTATTGTACCATTAGGTGTCGGTTCTGCTACACCAACGGCTACACGTCACCTTTCATCAGTAGCTGTATGGAGAGAAGGCAGCGTTTACTTATTTGACTGTGGAGAAAACGCACAAATGAGGATGCTGCAAGGTGGATTAAAACGTTCACAAATCGACTGTATCTTTATTTCCCATTTTGATACGGATCATTATTCGGGGCTTATTGGATTACTCTCGACGCTTCAGCTTCAGCGGAGAGATAGAGAATTAACCATTGTTGGCCCGAAGGGGATACAGGAATTTGTGGAATGGAATTTTGATTTTGCTAATATAGATCTCAAATATCCGCTCAACTTTGTTGAAGTTGAGGAAGGATTTGAGGAGGAGCGTGTTGTTGATGAAGATGAGTTCTATGTTGAAGCACGTCCGTTAAATCATACTAAGTTTTGTATTGGATATCGCTTCCAAGAAAAAGATAAGCCTGGAAAAGTTGATGCCGAAAAAGCCCAAGAACAGGGTATCAGTGAAGATTGGCAATACAAAGAATTAAAGGCGGGTAATGATGTCGAACTTGATGACGGTACTGTTGTAAAATCAGCAGATATTGTCGGACATCCTCGTCCCGGAGATAGTTTTGCCTATATAACAGATACAAAATACTGCCCAAACTCAGTAAAGTTGGCAATGAATACAAATGTGCTTTTCCATGAAGCTACATTCAGTGAGAGCCTTTCTGAGAAAGCAGAAGAAACGGGACACTCTACAGCTAAAGATGCTGCGCGGGTAGCGAATGAGGCAAAAACCAAACTGTTGGTAATCACGCACTTCTCTGCTCGCTATACCAATGAGTATGTGTTGCTTCGAGAAGCCAGAGATGACTTTTTCCCAACATGGGTTGCCACTGAATTACGCCCGATCTTTACTGATCCAGCTCACGAAAAGGGAATTATCCAACCAAAGGTTTATCTCAAGGAGATCAACCAAAACAAAAATAAAGACAACAATAGTAATAATAATAGCGGGGGAAGATCTTCCTCTTCGGATAATAAGAAGAAACGGAGCCGGAAAAAGAAAAAGCGATTCCGAAAACGGAAAAACCATTCGGGAAAAGATAAAAAAACCCGAAATAAGTACAGTAAAAGCAACGACAGTGATTCCGGTAGAAAAAGAAAGCGAAGAAATAAGAGCGGTAGTAAAAAAGATAAAAGCAATAATAATGGTGGTAATAACGGTAATCAGCGACAACCTAAGCAGATTACTCCGCGTACCCCATTTGATGATTTTGACCGTTTCTAAATAAATCCTTGGCGTGAGCAACTCAACAACTGATAAAGCCGTCGATTCGGATCTGCTTCGGCGGCTTTATCAATTTATTCGACCTTATCGATGGTATGTATTACTGGGCATTGCACTTACCCTGAGTGCGGCCTTCATGGGTACGGTACGTCCTAAGCTTACCCAAATCGCTGTTGATGAATATATCCGCAATAAAGATTTTCAGGGACTACTATGGATTGTTCTATTGCTTATTGGTGCATTGGTCGGTGAGTTCTTATTACTCGTTGCTAATACTTATTTAACCCGCTGGTTTGGTCAGGGAACACTCTTTAACCTGCGCAATGCAGTTTTTAAAAAAATACAGTCTCTGCATGTACAGTTTTTTGATAAAAATCCCATTGGTCGCCTGATTACCCGAACTACCAGTGATATTGAGGCACTAAGTGATTTATTAAGTGATGGGGTGGTCAATATCATCGGGGATATGTTCAGGATCTTTTTCATTCTGTACTTTATGTTCAGCATGAGTTGGGAGCTATCTCTGGTTGCGATCTCAGTATTGCCGATACTATTTTATGCTACATTTGTTTTTAAAGCAAAAGTACGGGTTTCATTTCTTAACGTTCGTGATCAAATATCACGTCTTAACTCTTTTGTACAGGAGCATATTAACGGTATGGGCATCGTTCAGCTCTTTAATAAAGAGGAGAGGGAACGGGAAAAGTTCAAAGATATTAACGCTGCTCATCGTGATGCCTATATTGAGACGATTTTCTACTTTGCCATCTTTTGGCCGCTGGTAGAGATTATTGCCAGTTTAGCTATGGCTTTAGTGATTTGGTATGGAGGAGGTCGTGCTTTAATGGGGCAAGTAACGTTTGGAATCTTGTTAGCCTTTATACAGTACGTGCGGGATTTCTTTCGGCCTATACAGGGACTTTCCGAGAAGTTTAACACGTTGCAATCAGCTCTGGCATCATCTGAACGAATTTTCAATGTATTGGATACTGAAAATGAAATCACTGATCCGGCCGAGCCTGAGAAGATTGGAGAAGTAAAAGGTGAAATCGAGTTTGAAAATGTTTGGTTTAGCTATAATAAAGAAGAGACCGTGTTAAGGGATGTTTCTTTTAAGGCAGAACCCGGAAAAACAATTGCTTTTGTAGGGGCGACCGGGGCCGGAAAATCAACGATTATCAATTTGTTACTTCGTTATTATGATATCGATGAAGGCTCAATTAAAATTGATGGAAAAGATATAAGGGATCTAACCCTAAGTGAGTTACGCTCTAATTTTGCATTGGTACTGCAGGACAATGCACTCTTTTCAGGTAGTATTATGGAAAATATTACGCTTGGAAATCCGAATATATCCAAAGAAGAAGTTATTGCAACCTCCCGTGAAATTGGAGCTGATGCTTTTATCAATAAGCTGCCGAATGGGTATAATTATGAGCTCAGTGAGCGGGGGCAATCTATTTCGATGGGACAGCGGCAACTTATCTGTTTCATCCGCGCGATGGTCTATGATCCCAATATTCTTATTCTTGATGAGGCGACATCCAGCGTAGATTCTGAGACGGAGGAAACGGTGAATAAAGCGTTCAAAAAGCTGATGGAGGGGCGTACATCCATTGTCATTGCTCACCGTTTGTCAACCATTCAAGGGGCTGACAAAATATTAGTCATGCACAAAGGGGAGATCAGGGAACGCGGTACTCATCAGCAGCTTATTGGAAAAGAAGAGGGTATTTATCGCAAACTTTACGAGTTGCAGTATAAAGATGAGTTGCTTCCAACGGTGAAATCGGAATAGGGATTGCTAATTTGCAATATTATCAATAGCAGTAATAAACTGCTCGATTTCAGTTTCGGTGTTGTAGTAATGTACGGATGCTCGTATAAGATTGGAGAGGTCTCGTTCTTCCATATCTAACAGCGTACTACTTTTCGATGAATTACTAACGTTAATGTTCTTGTCAGAAAGATACTTTTTTACTTCCTGTGCGGATATGGAATCTATTGTAAAAGTAACTATGCCTCCTTTTGTTTTACCTATATCATGGATGGTGATATCCGGCAATTCAGCAAGTTCCCAGCGGAGCTTTTCTGCCAACTTGGTAATACGCTTCCAGATTCGTTGAATCCCAATATCACTGGCATATTCTACAGCTTTTTTTAATCCCATAACCCCGGCATAGTTCATTTCCCAGTTTTCAAATCTGCGAGCATCATTACGAATTTGGTATGTAGTCTTTGATGTCCATTCAGCAGCATGTAAATCAATAAACGGGGGGAGGAGATTACTGATTTGATCACTGTTAACATACAAAAAACCGGTACCCCGAGGTCCTCGAAGATATTTGCGTCCTGTGGCTGAGAGCATATCACAACCAATTGCTTGTACGTCAACAGGGTATTGACCTACGGACTGACAAGCATCAACCAAGTAAAAGCAGTCGTGCTTTTGAGCAATCTCTCCAATTTTTTCGACAGGGTTAACCAGTCCGCTATTGGTAGGTATATGAGTGATGCTAATTAATTTAACCTTCCCATCCATCATGTTGTTGAGCGACGTTACTGAGGTTTGACCATGCTCGTCATTGGGAATAACCTCAATTTGAACATTCACCTTTTCCTGAAGTCGTAAATAGGAAAGATAATTGCTTGCATATTCTGACTTTGAGGTCAGTATACGATCTCCGTCACTGAAATCGATCGAGAAGAATGCCATATTCCACGCTGCAGTTGCATTTTCGAGTAGGGCAATTTCATTGGAATGAGCGTTTATAAATTTACCAATAATAGAATATGTTTCTTCTATAGAGTTCCTGTTTTTATCGGCTGTTTCGTATCCTCCATATAAGGATTCCTCACGCAGGTAATTAATGATACTTTTTGAGACAGTCTTTGGCATTAGAGCCGCTCCGGCATTATTGAAGTGAATGACATTTTCTGTGCCGGGAGTATCTCTTCGTAATTTAGTAATATGCATTCGCCCCTGTGATTATGTGCTTATATCTTCCCTTGTAACTGGAGAATAAATGTATTAAAACAAGAAATAATATCCCCAAAAGAGCAATAAAAAAGACGATGCATGTAACATACATCGCCTTTAAATAAAATTAATTTTAATTATGGGCTATTAGTTTCCAAATCGCTTTAGAAATTCGTCGTAAGCCTGGAGGGCTGCTTCATCTTCGCCCATTTCATCAAGGGTTTCAGCACGGATAATCATGGCTTTTTGCAAATACTCTTGATGTTTATTAGAATCCTTGAATCTACTGATAAGTTTTGAGCTGGCATCCAATAATAACGAAGTATCATTTTCATCAAGGATTAAATCAAATCGTCTGCAATGAATTTCGTCAAGCTTTTCTTTCAACAATAGCTCGGAATTAGAATCTAACCTTTTGATGATATCATTATAAAGAGGCAGTAATTCATCAGAAGAGGCATCCTTGTTTTCCAAAATATTAGCTTTAAAAAGCATAGCTCGTGAAGCCTGTTCGTAAAACTCCTTGTTATCTGAGTCTTTGAAGCGACTAATAACTGAGTTTAAAGCAGGAAGGGCCTCGTCATTTTTACCGAGCTTTAATAAAGCTATTGCTCTGCGAATAACAGCGCGTTCTACCGCATCTTTGAAATCAATATTTTCTTGGTTATCGTATCGATCAATAATTTCTTCGAGTGTCGGAACCAGTTCCTCCCATCGCTTCATCTTGTGGAGTAAATCAGATTTCCGAAGCAACGCTTTTTGTACGAATTGATGCTCTTTAGTTACATTTTGCATAACATTATTTGGTTTCGTTGCCTGTGACATGGGCAGTTCCAGATCGATGGGATCAATATCTGCGGCTACTTTTTCCTGATTGTTTTCAGAAGGGGTGGGTTTGTATTTCTGATCTGATTGATCGTCTACGTTAAGATCTAAATTATCTTCATCTGTTGTTTCATCCCTGTTATTATCCATCTCCATAGTATTTTCCTCTTCTGTTTCCTCATGATTATCAGAAAGTTCTTCTGTATCTAAGTCTTTTCCATTTTCCTCAGTCGATTCAATCGACATTTCGGATTCATCATCATCTTCACTGTTTACAAATTCCTGAATGGATGAATCCTCCGTTTCGTCATCTTTATCCAAAGAGTTCGGAGTAGGACTAACCGGGGTATTAGAAGAATTGCTTTTAGAGCCCCCGATTTCAAAACTATCTAAAAAATCATCAATATTGTTGTTACTTATCTCTTCTTTTTGAACAGGCTGACTGTTTTTATCATGATCGGATTGATCATCAATATTGCTATTCCCTTTACTGCTGGTATTTTTCTCAGATGCTTCAACGGTTGTAACTTCAGCTGCAACCTTCTCATTGTCTACTTCCCCATCCAAAACAGCATCAACAGTGGATACCCCAACATAAGAGACAATTTTTTCAAAGGTTCCTGAAATATATTTAATGATAAGATCGGTTTTTTTATCTCTGAAATGCTGTTCAAAGACCTCTTTAATTTTTTCGGGAGGGCGCCGGTGAATTTCAGGGTGCTGATCAAAAATTCCTTTATAAGCGGTAACAAGCCCTTTGGCTAATGCTATGTTAGTTGTCTCGGGGTTTTGAAACTCTTCAAAATGTTTGGCCGGTTTACCATCATTATCGATGATGGAAAAATCTTTCAGTATTCGTATAACTAACAAGTCGTTAGGATCAGAATATGAAAGTTGTTCAAGAAGATCGCTGTTAATTACGATGTCATCAGCATCGTAATTAACTAATGTTTCGATAATTGGTGCGAAATTCTTTGTGTTTACTAAAAAAGCTTCAGATACCTTCATAGCACGAATAGTTAGTTTTGTGTGAAGTGTATTTTCTTAAATTCACAGCAGAACCACTAATTAAAAACTATTAATAAAAGCCTTTAGAATTAAGATTTTGTAATAGCAAGCATCCTATTACAATGAAGCGTTTACAAATGCTTTATTAAAGGCACTTTCTAAGCTCTCTTTCGATAGTGGTTTGGTAAGATAGGCCACATAATCTGTTTCTTTAGCCCTTTTAAGGTGTTCCGGGTCTTCGGAAGCAGTTATATAGACCAACTTTACCTCGCGGTGTTTATTAATTTCTTTTGCTGCCTCAATTCCATCAACATCGTCGGCAAGGTTAATATCCATCAAAATAATATCAACGGCTCCAATTCGTAGTGCTGATTCAATAGCTTGAGAACCTTTAGAACTGGATCCAATTACGGTATGTCCCATTTGATTAATAATGCGCTCAAGGAATATCTGTTGAATGCTGTCATCTTCTACAATCAGCACTTTTTTTGATTGCAATTTTGAATCTTGGGCCATAAATATTTTAAAACTATTGCAAATTGGGATGATATATATTTCTGTTAGTATGCAAAATTCATACTGATTTTACAATTAGAAGCTTGATTTTTTTCGCTCATAATAATTGTAAAATTAAATACTAAATGTATAAATAAATACATAGATGATGAATAAATCCAAAAATTGGGTGCCGGACATTTAATAGGGAAGTGACAGATATTAACACGGTTTTAAAGCCATTAGAAAATGTTTAATTAATAAAACTTAAACGACACAGAGTGTTAAAAACTTTACTTTAAGTCATATTAATTTCACTATCCACTACAGATCTAAAGGTTAACCCGTTACCCTAATTGCTAAGAAGTTAATGAAGAAGGAAACGATATATATTGCAGACGATTCTCCCATACAGTTGGTATTATTGGAAAAGGTCTTACTAAGAGAGGGATTTGCTGTTAAGGCTTATAGTAATGGGCCTGATTTAATTGAGGGAATCTCATTAGACAGACCGGACTTAATTATTTCGGATATCCACATGCCTGAACTCAATGGCTTTGAACTAATTGAAGAAGTCAGGAGGTTTCCGGAAGGGGAGAGTATTCCATGCTTTTTAGTTTCCTCAAAGGCTGATACCATAATTCGTGAAAAGGTAGATGCGGTAGGAGCCGATGGGTTTATAGAGAAACCTTTAGAATTCCAAGCGTTGATGGATGAGATAAAAAGTCTGTTAACAGAGAGTAAGCAGGTTGAACGGGGAGTGTTTGCGTAGAACAATAGCATGAAATAATTCAGTTCTGTTCTTTACTGCATTTATTGTTCCAAAAGTTATGAAGACTTATCCTAACAGGAATTCATAATATATTTAAAGATGGTTTAAGCTTTTCTAAACGCATGTTTTAATGGAAATAGCTTTTTTACTCTAAAGTTATCAAGGGACGAATTCTATAATATCAAAAAAGTATAAATTTGGTTGTAGAAATATATGCTTATCTCTTATATTCAGTTTCTCTGAATAAATGCCTGAGTGGCGGAATTGGTAGACGCGCCGGATTCAAAATCCGGTGGCCATTGCGGTCGTGGGGGTTCGAGTCCCCCCTCAGGTACTTTTCACTTCTTAAACGGTAAATAGATCTCTTATGAAGCCCCGTAAATTTTTCTCCTATGCCGCACTAATTATTCTAATTGCCGGTGGTGCCATCTGGTATATCATTGATGACTATTATGAACGTCAGAATGATAACTCGACGGCCGAGGTTGTCATGTATAAAAATGAAGGTTGTCAATGCTGTGACAAATGGGCTGTTTATATGCAGAGTAATGGATACCGGGTCAAATCAGTAAATTCTCCAAATTTGTATGCTGTTAAAGCTGATCAGGGAGTGCCACAAAACTTGGGTGCTTGTCATACTGCAGTAGTTGGAGACTATGTAGTAGAGGGACATGTTCCAGCTCGAGATATCCGGCGCTTGCTAACTGAGAAGCCAAATGCAAGAGGCTTGGTTGTACCGGGTATGCCTGCCAGTTCCCCGGGAATGAACACTAAGCCAAATGAACCTTATAAGGTGTATCTGCTTAAGAATGATGGCAGTACCGAAGTGTTTGCCCAGCATTGACCAACTAAGGGAATAGAGGTTTGATTATGAGGAAGTTATTTTGCCTTTACGGAGTATTTTTATTCATATCCCTCTTTTTGTTCCTGGGATGTAATTCGGAGAATAAATCTCAAAAAGAAAGGCCCACCCAACCTCTGGAGCAGCTTGATCCCGCATCCGCCAAATTATATCCTGCCCAGCGTGAAGCAAAGGCCCGGGATTTTGAAGTCACACTGCTTAATGATGAAACCTTTAAACTCTCGGATTACGAAGGCCAGGTGGTACTGTTAAATATTTGGGCAACGTGGTGTGCTCCGTGTCGCGAAGAAACCCCTGACTTACAGGAACTCTATGAAAAATATAAGGATGAAGGATTTGTTGTTCTGGGAGTATCCATTGACGAACAGGGAGAGTCAGTAGTACGACCGTTTATCGAGGAGTATGACGTATCCTATCCGATAGTGATCGATGATGGTACGATTATGGAGAAATATGGCCCTACCATGGGTATTCCAACAACCTATGTTATTAATAAAAAAGGTAATTTGGAGTACTTTGCCGTTGGTGCTCTTACAAACAAAGAGCTTGAGCCCAGACTGAAAATCCTTTTGTCAGAATCGTAGTGTAAGTTAATAGGTGTTTATCGACTTCTATTATACTATTTAAGAGTCTTGCTGTGTTTTGCCATGGTCTTTGGCCGGTAAGTTGCCGGTATAAGAGATACTCTGATCGATAAATTTTCGAAGTGCTTTTGTATGAGAGTATACTTTCTCTTCAACCATAACAAAATCATCATATAATCCCTTATCCGGGAGATACATCCTGATACCGGGACGATCTACAAGAGATGTGGCCAACCGCTCACCAATTCGGGCGATAAGCAGATCCTCATAAATACCCAAGCACATATTTCCGTTAATCAGATACCCGACCCCGCCGCCTTCTTTTCTTTTTTCGAGCTCTTCGTTTGCAATCAGATGGTGATCAAGTAAGTCTTCCAGTTTTTCATTGTACTCAGACACAGCAGTTATTTTAATTGAGAGTACTGTTTATTTGCTCGAGCTTTTTCTCTGTCACTTTCTTTTCAAGGTTATCAATTTTACTGCTGATATCCAATGGAACAGAAGCATTCGGGGCCTGTAGTGATTTTTTATACAAAATGAGTGCCTGGGCCATGGATTTTTGAGAACGTTCAAAGGACTTTTCATGCAACAGTTCCCCTTCTTCTACAAGAAGATCTGCTACTGCCAAAGCCAATTCAGATTCAAAAGTTTCGTTATGACTGAACAGCTCGAGGGTTTCTTCAAAGTTAAGCTGGTGGAATGCTTTGGGATGATCTTTGGTGAGTTTCGTTAGCGCGTTTTGTATTTCTTCTACGGCCTCTTGATACTGATTGCTATTTTTCTTGAAAATAATCTGCTGAAGCAATTGCGTTAGGAGTTGAATCTGTCGCATTAAGAAATCCTGTTCATGCAGATGCATAACAAGTTATGTTAAGTTCTGTGTCTTTGCCCGGGAATCCTCAGCCATTTGTTCATGGTATTCCAATAATTTGTCAGCCAGGTCTTTATTTTCGGTGCTTAACATACGAATAGCAAGAAGGGCAGCGTTCCCTGCTTTGCCGATTGCTACCGTTGCTACGGGAACTCCTGGTGGCATTTGTACTATTGAGTAAAGGCTGTCAAGGCCGCTCAGTGTGCTCGTCTTGACCGGTACCCCAATAACAGGCAGAGTCGTGTGGGCAGCCGTCATTCCCGGTAGATGGGCTGCACCACCTGCACCGGCAATGATTACTTTCATTCCCCGTTCTCGGGCTGACTTGCCGTATTCAGCCATATCTTCAGGAGTACGATGGGCAGAAACCACTTTTTTCTCATATTGGATATCAAATTTGTCTAAAATATCACAGGCTGCTTTCATGGTAGGCCAGTCGCTGTCACTACCCATAATTACCCCAACTTCAGGTTTTTCGGTACTCATGCAGTTTTATTTTTTTTAGTTCACCTTTCTTTGAGTTCGAATATAGAATTCAGAACTAAGAAAACAGAATTAATTATAATTGCCTAAATTCTGATCTCCTTTGTAACCTTTTGAGCTCTTGTATATATAGCTTCTCCGTCATCACCAAGCAATGTAAAGTGTCCCATTTTTCGTCCTACGCGGCTATCGAGCTTACCATATATATGAAGATGTCCGTCACTTTCGTTTAATGCTTCTAAAGCACTGTCAACCTGGGCACTGCGTTCATCGGTTCCCAAGAGGTTGATCATTGCTACGGCAGGAGCCTGTAATTCAGTAGATCCCAGCGGTAGCCCCATTACGGCACGGACGTGATTTTCGAATTGCGATGTAACGCATCCTTCAATGGTATAGTGACCCGAATTGTGAGGACGAGGAGCAGACTCGTTAAGAAGTAGATTCCCATCCTTTGTGAGGAAAAACTCGTAGGCAAAGATACCTTTCCCGTCAATAGTTTCCGTCGCTTTAATAGCTAGTTCCTGGGCTTTTTGTTGAATAGATTCTGCAACCGGAGCCGGTGATTTGACACCCACACAGATATGGTTTTTCTGCACTGTTTCGCAGCAGGGATAAACAACATGTCCTGTTTCATTGCGGGCGACTTGCACTGCCAGTTCGTGTGTAAAATCAACAAATGCTTCGGCGACGATATCACGACCACTGTTACCACCCAGGTTTTCATACGCAATTATTGCTTCATCCATGTTAGCAACCGTCTCATTACCATATCCATCGTATCCTCCTTTTGAAGATTTAAGTAAGTAAGGCCAGCCATGTTCTTCTCCAAAGGTTTCCAGCTCTTCTTCGTCTTTTATTAAAGCATAAGGCGTAACAGGAATTCCGGCATCCTCAAAAGTCTGCTTTTCGATAAGCTTATTTTCGATTAGAGCAAAAGAGGAGGGGGATGGAAAAATTGAGGTACCACTCTGTTCCTGGGCTTTTTTGAGAATTGTCGAATCAATAAATTCATTTTCGAGCGTAAGAACATTGCATTCTTTGGCGAAATGGGCAAGATCATCCACAGAATCGTAAGAGCCGGTGGTCGAATGCGGTGTCATAAATTGTACGGGTTCATTTTCATCTCGATCAGAAAAAACGGCAACCTGAATGCCGTACCGAAATGCTTGTAATCCAGACATTCGAGCTAACTGTCCGGCACCTAAAAAGCCAATTTTAAAGTTTGCCGATAATGAATTTTTATCCATCAATCTGTTGTTTTATGATTTCATAAATTTTTCTCGAACTTAATAATTATTCAGTTGGTAATTAAGAAAAATAGATGAGGTAATTTGAATCCGCTATCTATTCTTAATTTTGCGGAAAGTATCGTATTTTAACGACCGTAAAATGGAAAAATATTTTTCAAAGGAAGCAGCTATATGGATATTGAGGCAAAGTTAGAACAGGTCAAAGAACGATTTGAAGAAGTAACGGCGGCAATGAGCGATCCGTCGGTGTATGATGATCCAGATCGCTATACAGAACTTACTAAAGAACATAGTGATTTGAAGGAATTAGTGGAGCTCTATGACAAATGGAAAGAGACTAAAAATCAAATTGCGGGCAACAAGGAGCTGATAGAAGAAGGCGATGACGAGGAAATTACCGAGATGGCCGAACTCGAGCTGGAAGAACTCAAACCACAATTGGAAGAGTTGGAAGAAGCCATCAAGTTTAAGTTAATTCCTAAAGATCCGGATGATTCAAAGAATGTCATTGTCGAATTACGTGCTGGTACCGGCGGTGATGAGGCTGCTATTTTTGTTGGAGACCTTTTTGATATGTATAGACGTTATGCAGACAAAAAAGGCTGGAAATTAAACATTCTGGGGCTCAGTGAATCTACAAAAGGGGGATACAAAGAACTTAACTTTGAGCTGGAAGGCGAAGAGGTCTATGGAAAGATGAAATATGAGAGCGGCGTACATCGCGTTCAACGAGTTCCGGAAACAGAAACACAGGGACGGGTTCACACTTCTGCTGCCACCGTTGCAGTATTGCCAGAGGCAGAAGAGGTAGATATAGACGTAAATATGTCGGATATCCGCGTAGATACGTTTCGGGCCAGTGGAGCGGGAGGTCAGCACGTAAATAAGACGGATTCAGCTGTACGTTTAACGCATGAACCCAGTGGCGTTGTGGTTGAATGTCAGCAGGAACGATCGCAGCACCAGAATAAGGATAAAGCCATGAAGATGTTGCGTTCAAAGCTATATGAAAAGGAAGAGGAAAAGCTGCGGAAGGAGCGTGAAGAAGAGAGGAATAGTCAAATTTCAACGGGTGATCGAAGTGCCAAAATTAGGACCTATAATTTTCCACAAAGCCGTTTGACCGACCATCGTATTAATTTAACGCTGTATAATCTCGAAGATATTATGAAGGGAGAGATTGAAGAGGTTATTGAAGCATTGCGCGTGCAGGATAATCTTGATAAGCTAAATGCAGTGATGGAGGAGGGATAGGTAATTACAGTTGGTGGAAAGCAGTAAGCAGTTGATTATAAACTGCCTACTGCCACCGACATACTGTTTCTATACTTTAGGACCTGCTTTAATCAATTCTTGACTTGCCTCATCTTCGAACTGCTGGAAGTTTTCAGCAAACATAGCTGCCAACTCTTCTGCTTTGTTGTCGTAGGCTTCCTTGTCGCTCCAGGTATTTCGAGGGGTAAGTATTTCGGTAGGAATGCCATCCACTTCGTTAGGAATAGCAAGGCCAAATACCGGATCGATATCGAAAGTGACATTATCGAGATTCCCTTCCAGGGCTTCACTCAACATTTGACGAGTGTATCCCAGCTTCATTCTGTGACCTTCTCCGTAAGGCCCTCCAGTCCAGCCGGTGTTGAGCAACCACACTGTGGAATTATGTTTTCGAATTTTATCGGCCAACAGCTCGGCGTATACTGTAGGATGTAGTGGCATAAAAGGTGCGCCAAAGCATGCTGAAAATGTTGCCTGTGGTTCGGTCACTCCACGTTCCGTCCCGGCAACTTTTGCAGTATACCCGCTGATAAAGTGGTACATCGCCTGCTCAGGTGTCAGCTTAGAAATAGGAGGAAGTACTCCAAAAGCGTCACACGTTAAGAAGATCACATTGCTCGGATGGTTTCCTTTTCCATCATCTGCCGCATTGGGGATATAATGAATAGGGTAGGAACATCGCGTGTTTTGTGTATAGCTGGTATCGTCAAAATCCGGTTCGCGATTTTCATAGAGTACAACATTTTCGAGAATGGTCCCCGGCATCTTGGTAGTTGCATAAATAAGGGGTTCTCCCTCTTCAGAAAGGTTGATGGTTTTGGCATAACATCCTCCTTCGATATTAAACACACCGTCCTCGCTCCAACCGTGCTCGTCATCTCCAATAAGTATTCGACTTTGATCGGATGACAGCGTCGTTTTTCCAGTTCCGGACAGTCCAAAGAATACGGCAGTGTCACCGTCTTCACTCATGTTGGCCGAGCAGTGCATGGCCATCACATCTTGCTTGGGAAGCAGGTAATTCATGACCCCGAAAATTCCTTTTTTAACTTCGCCGGAGTACAGGGTTCCTCCGATAAGGATGATTTCTTTATCAAAATTTACGAGTACAAACGCTTCACTTCTTGTTCCGTCCTCTTCGGGATCAGCTTTAAAATTGGGAGCAGCAAGTACAGTAAAATCTGGCTCATGATCTTTGAGCTGTTCATTCGTAGGACGAATAAACATATTGTGAGAAAAGAGTCCGTGATAAGCTGCTTCGCTTACTACTCTTACATTCAGTTGATATTTTTCATCGGCACCTGCATAGCAGTCTTTCACATAGATTTTTTTGTCCTGCAGGTAATCAGTTACTTTTTCAAAAAGGTTTTCAAAAACCTCTTCATCCGTAGGTTGATTAATTTCGCCCCAGTCGATGTCGTCGTGTATTGAGGGCTGATCAACAATAAACTTGTCTTTTGGGGAGCGGCCGGTATATTTTCCTGTAAGGACACGCAGTGCATAATCCTTTGTTAAAACAGCCTCTCCATTTTCAATAGCCTCTTCGTAAAGTTCTGGAGGAGTGAGGTTCCAAATAGCCTTTTCGTTGTTTTCTAACCCTAAATAATCGAGTCCGATGTTGCTACGGGGATGTGAATGCTTACTCATTGAAAAGTGATTTTAGATTCCTTTAGCGTTTTTAATTTAACAGCTCGAAAAATTAAAATTGGTAGTTACCATTGCCACCAATTTCAGGTGCTAAGTATAAGGATTTTTATGATGAATGTGTTGTGGGATGAAATAATATGAATTCTTTGATGGCCGTAAGCGCTTACAGCCTAAAATTAAAATAATTGATTCTCTGTAGTGTTAAATTAATTACAGAATAAGGTGAGTTTCAAAACTAAATAAAGTTTACTCAACTATTTGGAATGGATAGATGGGGAAGAAAAAATAGGAGAATTTCAAAGTTACTACTATGAATTAATGAGAGGTGTAACTTTTTTGGAAGCAACAATAAGTTTATCCCTGTAATATCGTTTGATATTATTTATGATTTGATGTGGTAATCGATGGGATAAAAGTATAAAAGCGCTGGGTTATAACTCAGGTGGAAGAGAATTTTGAAGTGGATTTTATCTTATTTGCGCACTCATCAATAAGTTTTTTAGTTGCCTGTACTTCTTCATCACTTTTTCCGTTATAATTTTCTATTTCAAGGGCCTCTTTTAAAAGATGTTGGGCTTTTTCATAGTTTTCTCTGCCTATTTCCATCTTTGCATAACTAATCAACATTTCTGCTAAAAGTGGATGTTTATCTCCCATGCCTTTTCTAAGGAAATTAATCGATTTAGTAAAATATTCTGCGGCTTTATCAAGATCTTTTAACCCTTTGTATATATTTGTATAGGTTGCATTAAAATGGGCTTTGAATGTGACATTTGATGGGTAATTGGCGTTAATTATTCCAATTGCTTTATCAGCTTTTTGCTTTGCGTTTCGAAACTGATTCATTTTTATCAAAACTTCAGCTTGTCCCCGAATGGTATAGGCATATCTCCAATGATCTGGTCCAAGGGTTTCTTTCAGTATCGTTCCCGATTCTTCTGCATATTTAAGAGCTTCTTCAAAATTGCCCAATTTACGATTGATTAGAGAAAGCCCCCAAAGCGTTGATGCAGTTAGATGATGATTTGGTCCTAGAGCATTATTCCTAATTTCATATGCTCTTTTGCTATATTCCAAAGCTTTTTCGTACTGATCTAAAGAGATATATACATTGCTAATATTGTGATATATGGTACCGACCTCAGGGTTATTTGCCCCATACATCTCTAATCTGTATTTGAGAGCTTTTTTGTAGATTGGCAATGCTTCTCTTAGTTGTCCCAAGTTTTTAAGAGTGATGGCTTTATAGTTATAATAATCGCTTTTTTCTATGACTGCTTCTCTATCTATACCAAAAGCGTCTGGATCTAATTCATCAAGAACTTTAAGAGCCTCTTGATATTTTTTTTGTTCGGTATAGAGATTAACCAGATTGTACTTTAAGGTGTGGTATTCATATGTGTTGGTAAGATTATTTGCCTTAAATAAAGAATCACCTGTTTGAAACGCCCGTACTGCTTCTTCAAAATTACCAGCTTGGTAAGCAATTTGTCCGTATATCGTTGGTACAACTACCGTGTTGATATTATGTTTTTTTACGGAATCCGTTATTAAATCAAAAGCTTCGTTGCTTAGTTGTCGGGCAGATTCAATTTCAGAAAGTTTTACCTGCACTTGGGCAATCACACCAAGTATTGTTGCCCGGTTAACCGGACTTAATTGCTGTTTATTTAGATTCGTTATCCCCGCATCAATGACTGCACTTACTGGAATGTCTTCACCGGGTGTACGTTCAGGCAAATTGCTGTCAAACAAATCAATCATAAATTTAGAAACTTGTTCAGCCCGTTCAGCCTGACGTTCTGCTCGCTGGGCTTGTAGCTGGGCTTGATTTCTTTCCTGGGCTATACGCCAGGTATAAAAGCCGGTAAGACCGATAAGGAGTAGGATAATTCCGACCGTGACAGTGATTCCTTGTTTATGTCGGGTAATAAATTTTTGGCTACGATAGCTAAAAGAGTTTTCATGTGCCGTAACCGGGATTCCTTTTTGATAATTTTTTAGTTCTTCCAAAAACTCATTAGCCATACGGTAACGATAGTCAGGTTCTTTACGGATGGCTTTCAAAGTAATGGCATCCAAATCTCCTTTGAGTTGCTTCTTAATTTTAGGATCAGAGACTTTGGAGCTGGGTTTGGGAGGACTCTGTTCAAGGATTATTTGTTCGGCCTGATAGGTGGTGCAATTAGCGAAGTCAAAAGGTGGAACACCTGCCAAAAGTTCATAAAAAATAACTCCCAGCGAATATAAATCCGTTGCAGTAGTAATGTTCGTTTGTGTAATCTGCTCGGGGGCAGCATACTTAGGCGTCAGAATTCGTGATCCTGTTCGCGTGAGAGAGAGGTCATCTTCATCTTGCAATATTTTTGAAATCCCAAAGTCCAGGATTTTAATATTTCCTTTTTGATCAACTAAGATATTGTCTGGTTTTAGATCCCGATGTATGACCAGATTCTCGTGGGCATATCGGACTGCTTTTAAAACTTGTTCAAATAAGGCAATCCGATCCTCAAGCGAATAATTATGTCTCTGACAATATTCAGTGATTGGAATGCCATCAACATATTCCATAATGATATAGGGAAATGATTCGGCTGTTACGCCTCCGTCATAAAGCTGAGCAATTCCCGGATGCTTAAGACCGGCTAAAATACGCTGCTCTCTTCTAAACCGTTCTATGTTTGTTTCAGTGGCCTGATTTTGCCGTATTATTTTGATGGCAACTTGATGTTCAAAATTATCATCGGCATGCTTGGCCAAATATACCAACCCCATACCGCCCTGACCGATTTTTTTCTTGATCGTATAGGATCCAACTTGTTGACCAACAAAATCTTGATTGGAACTAAGAGATTTTAAGTCTTCTGAAACATCGTTATAAAACTCATGCTTATTATCATTTAAATCTTCCAGCCATCCTTCTGAATCAAAAATGGATTCAATCAGTTGGGTAACCTCACTTTTTAGGCGCTGGTCATGGCCACATGTTTCTTCTATATAGGTATATCGTTTTTCCTCGGGAAGGTTTAGAACTTCGTCAATAATTGTTTCAACTTTATCCCAGTTTAGATCACCCATGTCATAGACCTGTATAAGTTATTGTTGTCTGAAAGGGCAGTGTATTAAGTTCGTGCCACCTATCTAGATATACGAAGTATATTGCATGAATCAGTTCACTTACTCTACTTCAAATCTTTGCTTTAACTTATTATAGAGCCATCCCCGTGCTTTCATCCAATCTCTCTTTACAGTACTTTCAGATATGTTAAGGGCAGTGGCCGTTTCAGCAATGGTCATCTCTCCGAAAAAGCGCATTTCAACGACTCTGACCAGTCTTTCATTTAGCTTTTCCAATTCATTTAATGCGTCATCTATATTTATAAATTCTTCGGCCTTTTGTTTTTGGGCATTCAGGATACCATCAACATACGTAAGATCTTTATCTTGCCCACCTCGCTTTTGAGCATGTTTTTTTCTTGCGTGGTCAATTAAAATTTGTCGCATGCATCGCGACGCTATAGCTAAAAAATGGGATTTATCATTAAATTCAATCTGGGTTTGATCTATCATTTTAAGATAGGCCTCATGTACCAGCTCCGTTTTTGAAAGCGTATGATCCGGACTTTGACGGATCATATGAGAGTGGGCCATACGATGTAATTTTTTGTAGATAAGAGGATATATTTTGTCAAAAACTCCTTCTTCCCCTTTCCTAAGACGTACAAGTAGCTGTGTTACTTCTGAGCCTGTACTCATTTTGTCTGTAGTCTATTTTGTTAATCAAAGCTGACAGGCATATCCCTGATATTAATGCCTTATGCTTTCACGATGAATTAATTTTGACCCAATTAACATAAATTATTCGTTATACGCCAGTTTACTTATACACACTCTCTTCTATAAAAAGTTATACCTTGACCGGTCAAAAAAACAGGGTTGGTTTGAGCTCTTTCACTTTTTGGCTGCGTATTCCATTAGTAGCGGGGAATATTCCCTAATAACTGGCTTTAAAAAACTATTAAAAAAATACGACTATGAAGATGATACGAATGTTACTTGGAATATCGATCATGGCATTAATGCTATTTAGTGCTTGCAGCAACAGTCCTTCGAGTTCTAACAATACGGGTAGTACAAATAATCCACCAACTAATCAGGCTCCATCTGCTGAGGCTGATGCAGATGCGCAAACTATTGATGTGGGGCAACAGGTGACTTTAGATGCATCAGGGTCCTCGGATCCCGACGGCGATAACCTTTCTTTTAGCTGGAATTTGAATAGCCCGTCCGGAAGTAGCTCACAGCTGTCTGATGATCAGGCAGAAAATCCAACTTTTACTCCCGATGTGGCCGGCGACTATGTGGCTACCGTAACGGTTAGTGATGGGAATGGTGAATCCGATCAGGATGATGTTACGATAGCGGCTGAATCGGATGTTGTGATAATCAGTGAGGATATTACTGAAGATGAAACTTGGACCGCAGACAATTTTTATCGCGTAACGGCTTATATAGATGTTAGATCTGGTGCTAAATTGACTATTGAGCCGGGTGTAACGGTAGAATTTGCCTCAGATGCCGGCCTTCATATCAATTCAGATAATTCAGTATTTGTTTCGTCAGGAACTGCGGGAGAGCCTATTACTTTGACAGGCGAAGAAAAATCAAATGGATATTGGGGAGGTATTCATATCTCATCAAATACCGTAGAAAATGAAATAAGTCATACAACCATAGAATATGCTGGTAGTAAAGAAGCGGGTATTTACTTTGACCCTGCTGCACTTACGATTGATCAGGCCAAGGTACAGCTGGCAGATGTTTCTATTACCAACAGCGGTGGACATGGAATTCATACCCGAAGAGACGGTTCTGAATTTCCCATGCAGAATATGACCTTTTCCGAAAATGGCGATTATCATGCCTACATCCATATTAGTCAAATAGGGTATGTGGATGCGGGAAGTACGTTTGACGGAGGATATGTGACGGCTTTTGGCGGTGGTACTACGGGGGATATGACCGTTGCCGCATTGGATGGTGCCAAATTTCAAATCGAAAACAATGTTGAATTTGAGCATCACATCGTAATTAATGAAGGTGTAGAATTTGAGTTTGTTCCGGATGCCGGCATTGTTGTGCGCAATGGTGCTGTTATTGAGGCTGTAGGGACAGCATCTAATAAAATTGTGTTTACCGGTACCAGTAAAACTGCAGGGGCATGGCGCGGTATATTTATCGGTTCTGCCTCCGTCGATAATATCATGGAGCACGTAGATATCAGCTATGGTGGCAGTACTACTATGGCAACCTACTTTGGAAAAACCAATATGGTGATCGATAATGCAAAGATAACCCTTCGTAATGTTTCCTTTACAGGAAGTGCGGGTTATGGAATTGAAACCCGAAGAGACGGTTCCGATTTTACCTTGGAGAACTCTGAGTTTGACAATAACGCTAATCACGATATGCATATTCATCTAACACAGATCGATTTTATCGATAATCAAACTAATTTCAATGGAGGGGACGTTGAAGTTTATGGAGGAGATACAGAATCTTCCGGGTCTGAGACTTGGAGCAATCTGAATAACGGAACCTACTATTTCACTTCTACCGTCTCCATCGAGAAAGGGGTAACAGTTGAAGCTGGAGCACTTCTTGAAATGGGAACTGATGTAGTTTTAAAAGTTCCCGGAGGAAACAGTCCCGGATATATAAAAGCATTAGGTACAGCCAACGATCCTATTGTATTTAGTGGTCGATCTAAGGCCAAAGGTGCTTGGGGAGGTATATGGGTTTCTTCGGGCTCACTTGAGAATGAGATGGACCATATCTTGATAGAGTATGGGGGCGGCAAAGACCTGGATATATATATGAGTTCTGGGAATTTAGGGGTTCATAGTGATGCATACCTGAATTTATCAAATGCAGCCATTGAGAATAGCGCTAACTATGGCATTATTGTAAGAAATAGTCGAGGAGCTCAGCTCAATATAGGAAGTAACGTTACGTATCTAAATAATAACAATGACGATTTATACACCTACTAAGTTTATTGTAGGGTATAGTTTTATATTCAAATAGCTGTTAAAAGGCGGGGCGTTAATAGTGCCTCGCCTTTTCTTTTGAGCTGATTTTGTTCTGCATTTCGTAGTTACCTATGGAACCTCAACAGCTAATAATAGCTAAATAAAAAAATGGAGAGTTATGTATAAAGTAAGTCGAATTGTATTAAGTATTCTTTTGGTAAGCTTAATTTCGTTAGCCTGCGAAGGACCTTCGGGATCAGAAGGTCCCCAAGGTCCGCAGGGAGAGGTAGGGCCGATTGGACCTGCAGGTGAAGACGGCAGCGTTATGTACGCCGGTCCCGATGCTCCCACTTCTGATATTGGCCAAGAGGGGGATTACTATCTTAATACCACCTCGGGCGAATATTACGGACCCAAAGATGATGGATGGGGAAATCCGATTATTGTATTAATGGGTGAAGACGGTCAAGATGGGGCTGACGGACAGGATGGGGCCGATGGCAGCCAGATTTATGCAGGCACCGGTACTCCCGATGCTTCATTAGGTGTTGAGGGAGATTATTATCTTGATAAAAGCAACTATGAGTTATATGGCCCCAAAACCGCCAGTGGCTGGGGAACTCCTTTAAATCTGAAAGGTGCTGATGGTAATGCCAATGTAACGCGGTATATCTTTCCGGAGCATGATTTTTCAGCTGACCACGAAATGAGTGTAAGCATAAACTTAAGTCAGGAAGAAATTAATAAAAGTGCGTGGCTTGTGTATATGGTAAGTGAAAATGGCTGGAAATATCAGATTCCAGGTACTGCATATGGTTCTACTTATAAATTTTATTATGCAGATGTTAATGGAACTTTTGTAATAAGTCGATCAGAGGGCACGGGTGAGGTCTATGATCCAATCGTGATCGTACGAATAGAATCCAGCGAAACGGTGGATAACCGCAAACAGAAAGGGGATACTATTATTCCCGATAAATTGGATCTTTCAAATTATAGTGAAGTAGCCGAGTATTATGGTTTTTATAAATAGAAGCGACACTACTCTGATAGAGATAGATACCTTGGATGCCATCGCCTTAGGGCGGTGGCATTTTAATTTTGAGCTCCTTAGCATTTTTCTATCGTATATAATAATAGAAACCTTTCAATCACCGAATTTAAAAACTTGACAGTATGATTAATAAAGCCACACTAATCAGTATATTCATATCGATAATGCTTTTCTTTGGGTGCAGTGATAGCAGTACGGGGCCTGATAATGATAACGGAGGTGGAGATAATTCACCTGTAGCAAGTGCAACGGCAGATGCGGGCAGTGACTCAGATGAAATTGTAGGCTTTGAGATAGTGGCAGATGGATCTGGGTCGAGCGGTAGTGGTAGCGTAAGTTATTCGTGGACAATTGATAGCCAGCCAGCAAATAGTAGTGCGTCATTAAGTGATGCAGATACAGAGAGTCCCAGCTTTATCCCGGATTTGCCCGGAGAGTATACATTGCAGCTTGAGGTCACTTCGGATGATGAAAGTGATACCGATGAGGTGGTTTTTTCGGCTATTGCAAAGCGTCTTTTTGTGGATGCCAACAATGGTGCTGACGGAGATATTAATGGATATATGGAAAACAGTCCATTAAAAACGATCACAAAGGCACTGTCTGTATATGATCAAAATGAGAATGATGCCTTCTTGGATATAGATACAATACGTGTTGCTGAGGGATTATATGATCAGGCTAATGGTGAAAGTTTTCCTTTGAGTTTTTCAGGTGACTTGATTGTAAAAGGAGATCAGGGAGTAGATCGAAATAATATCCATATTCAAAGTCCTGACGTCGATGGTGATCCTGCAATATACGTAGGAGAAGGTGTGACACTCCGACATTTAAAAATTGAAAACGGCTATACCGGCGGTACTTTTAATGGTGATCCGGATGCGGTATTTGTGACGAGTGGAACCGACATGAATAGCTCAACTGTGGTCTTAGAAGACGTAACCATAACGATGAATGCCGAGGAAGGGAAAGGTATTTCGACCGGCAATAATATCACTTTGGAATTAAAGGGATATGATGGGGCTCGCAATCTCTTCGATGGTAATAATGTGAGTTTGGCTTACACGAATCGATTTAATACGGGAAATGTGAAATTTAATATTTCAGATACCGATTTTTCAAACCCAGGAGATGGGGGGGTTATTGATGTAGATGACGTTAATAACCTCACTATAAATGTAGAAAACTCCATGTTCAATGCTGGTAGTGGAAACGTAAATGATTCTGCGTTTGAATTAAAGGATGAAGTTAATTTAACGCTTGAAGAGGTTACTATTACCAGTAAATCTGGTACAGAATCGGGCGAACGTTTTAAGTATGGTATCGTTATGAACAATACTCAGCCCAACACTAATATTGAGGTCAATAACTCGAGTATTAAGTTCACACAGTGGTCGGCCATTATGATGAGGGGATCGGTTGTGAAAGTTACGAATAGTATTATAGAGGGAGTTCTTACACAAGAGTCAAATGTGAATTTGGCGTATGATGCTATTCGACAACTCGACGGTACATTGATAGTCAGGGGCACAACATTTAGAGATATTAATACGAGTGCGATAGATATTGGCGGTCCTAATTTACCTAATGACAATGATTTCTATGTGGACTTAGGTACCTCAGAGGAACTCGGAAATAATATTTTTCAAAACGTCGGAGGCTGGGACGTTCAGGTTTCGCGTAGTGGAGAGGTGACTTCGGAAATCCCTGCCTTAGGAAATACTTGGTCTAATGGGGCAGATCCTCGATGTTCCGCTGATTACGAAAATGGAGAGATTGGGGTTGCTGATCAAGGTGGTAGTTTACGTTGGGGTTCTGGCAGCGGCGAAGTCTGTAACTGATGCTCCATTGGTTAATGCTAATTTCTAATAAATAAAACTACTCTGATAGAGATAGATACCTTTGATGCCATCGCCTTAGGGTGGTGGCATTTATTTATTTAAGGTTTCTTAAGAATGTAACGGTGGGTTGAATAACAAACACTAATTGACATCGGTTTACAGATTAAAATAGGCAGCTTGTTCTCTTGGAATTTCAATATCCGGATTTCGGTTGCTGATAAATCGCATGATATCTGCTATATCATCTACCTTAAGAGTGATTGAGGCAGATTGGTCTCCAAGAAGTTTATGAAAGGTGGCATCATCTTTTTTCTTATAGAGCAGGTGGTAATTTGTGGAGAAATCGAACAGGGCTTCATCGGCATCGCGGGGATTATGCGGGGCAAATTTCAGGTGTTGAATATGATCGACGGGAATCTTAAGGGTATCGGTTTTTGTATCTCCCTTCTTGATATCAATGATTAGCAGGTCATCATCAAAGTAGAGTATAAAATGGTACAGCGGTTCTGATAAACTGATAATTCCGGCGAAGCTAATCCCAAAAAGCCCTAATGCCAGCAGCTGTCTTATATTAAAAGGATACCATTCCATTGTCACAAAAGAACCAACCAGCAAATACGTTCCCAAAGATGTAGCAACCAGAATAATTAGACCCCACAAAAGGTGGTTGCTTTCTTCAAATACATGCAGTTCTTTAAGTCTCATTGTAATTACAGTAAGATGTACCGATTTTATACCAGAATGATTAATAAAAGTCCCAGACGTTTAATATCTTTCGTCACCAAAATGAGTTCATGAAAACGCATTTGTTTTCTGTGATTGAGAGCTCATGTCGGGTCGACATCGTATTTTAGAATATTCCATTTAAAGTAACATAAATCATAAGTAATGAGCAGTTTGGTTAACGAGAATTACGAAGCAGTTATTGGGCTAGAAGTGCACGCCCAGTTATTAACAGAAAGTAAAGCTTTTGCCCCGGTTTCTACAGAATTTGGCGGGTCGCCCAACACCCAGGTTTCTCCACTCTGTTTGGGACATCCCGGAACGCTGCCGGTACTCAATGAAAACCTGGTGCGTTATATTATTAAAATGGGGTTGGCTACGAACTGTGATATCGCCCGAAAATCAATTTTTGCACGGAAAAACTATTTTTACCCGGATCTTCCCAAGGGATACCAAATTTCGCAATATGATACCCCGATCTGCCACGATGGACATATTAATATAACGACGGATGGAGTGGATAAGGAGATCGGCATAACACGTATCCATATGGAGGAAGATGCCGGAAAATCTATTCATGATCAGGACCCTTTTAACACGCTAATCGACCTTAATCGAGCGGGAGTGCCCCTAATTGAGATTGTATCGGAACCGGATATTCGATCGGCAAAAGAGGCATATGAGTATTTGAAGCGAATTAAACAGATTGTACAGTATCTGGAAATCTGTGATGGCAACATGGAAGAAGGGAGTTTGCGATGTGATGCCAATGTATCGGTCCGGCCAAAAGGACAAGAAGAGTTCGGCACAAGAACAGAGCTCAAAAATATGAATTCGTTTCGTAATGTGGAGCGAGCTATTGATTTTGAAATCGAGCGTCAGATTGAGCTCATTGAATCGGGCGAAAAGGTTATACAGCAGACTTTGCTCTGGGATGCCAACAAAATGGAGACCCGCATGATGCGTTCTAAGGAAGAAGCCCATGATTATCGCTACTTTCCCGAGCCGGATATTCCACCGGTAGTGGTAACAGACGAGATGCTTGAAGATATCAAGGAAGAGCTGCCCGAGATGCCCGATGTGCGCAAGCAACGCTTTATTGATGAGTTTGATATGAGTAATGATGATGCGCAAACGTTGACTGAAGACCGGTATCTTGCAGACTTCTATGAAGAGGTACTGCTCCATGTGGGTAATCCAAAAGCGGTTTCTAATTTGATTCTAACCGAGGTGTTACGAACGTTAAATGATCGCAGTATTGGCATTGAGGAGTTTCCGATATCTGAAGACCGGCTGGCGGGCTTGGTACAGCTGAGAGAGGACGATAAAATTAATTCATCAGCAATGACCGAAATCTATGATGCCATGCTTGAGGAGGATAAGACTGCCGAAGAGTTGGCGAAAGAAATGAACTTAGTACAGGTTTCAGATACTGACTTTTTGGAGCCCATTGTTGATGAAGTTATTGAGGAACATCCCGATGAGGTAGAGCGATATAGAGATGGCAAAAAAGGATTGATTGGCTTTTTTATAGGACAGGTTATGCAGCGTTCACAAGGCAAGGCGAATCCGGAAATGGTACGAGAGATGATTTCGGATCGTCTGGATCAAGAGTAGGTACGTTATCAAAAAATAAAATCTTACATATTCAGAAATATTATATGCTAACCAGGTTAAAGTATTTTTTTATTGTTCTGATTGTCGGGGTACTCAGTTGGGGATGTTCAAGTGAATCGGAAACAAAAACGGCACACATTTCCGGAAGTTTTACTGTTTCAGACTCAATAGACACCAGTGGAGATTTTTCGGGTATTGGGTTTACTATCATCCAAAAAGATTCTGCTAATGTAGATGCCGATACGCTTTATCATGCTGTAACCGATTCTAATGGTAGTTTTTCGGGAATGGCGACATTTCAAGAGAAGCGGCGATATCCCTTCCTTGTAAGCCGAAATAACAGAAATTTAGCGCGCGGAGGGGTTATACTGGCCGAGGATGATTCCGTTTTTATTACGGGCCAGCTTCCCAATATCAGGCAAACGCTGAATATAGCATCCCGTGAGCATGATGCGTTGGAAACTTATCAGCGATTGGGTAAGAATTTTCGGAGGGTGATGCAGGTGGCGCGGGCCGGACAGCTTAAAGGGGATACCCTGCGCGAAGAACTCCAAAAATGGACTAATCTATATTGGGATGTTTATGAGGAGGAAGAAGGTACCTTTGCATCGAAATTTGCTGCTCGGGAGGCGATTAAAATCCTGGAAAGTTTTGACAAACCCCAAATGATGAACCGCATTCGTATTGTTGATGATCAAGATGATTTGAGTGATTTGGGGGCAACCTTTGGTAAACGGTATATGGCAGAGAACAAGGGACTTGATTCGGCGCTGGTATATTTGGATTCATTATCGCAAATGACAGAGTCAGCCAATAATTCGAAATACATTGCCCGCGAAAGAATAAAACTGCTTTACGATAGTGCAAGGGTAGAGCAGGCGCAGCAAGAACTTACTGCTTTTAAAGAGGCGTACCCCGAAGATTCAACGAGTAACTGGGTTGAGTCCATGAGTTATGACATCAACTATCTATCACCGGGTGATAGCATTCCAAAGTTTGAATTTTCTCAGAATGGCAAGGTAATTAGCCGTGATTCACTTTCGGGAACGCCTTATATTCTGGAAGTAACTAGACTGAGCAATCAATTGTATCAGCAGCAATTTGATCGAACGGTCGTAATACACAGTATCTATAAAAACTATGGGTTGGAGGTAGTAACATTACCTCTTGATGAAAGTCAGGTTACAGTGGATGCTTTTTTTGAAGAACGTGTCAAGCCATGGCCGGTAGCCGATGCAAAAGCTTTCGATCGACAAGAGTTACTGGAAAAATTTAATATTCGAATGATTCCTACCCGCTTCCTTGTAGATGAGAATGGTCAAATTATCAGGAAGTATGTAGGCAATGAATTTGATGATGTAATACAAGGTATTCAGAAAATTATTAATAAAGATAACAGTGAGGAGTCATCACAATGAGACGATTTTTAATTGCCGGAAACTGGAAAATGAATTGTGGACCTAAAGAGACATCAACTCTTCTGCAGGGTATAGAGAATATTATTGGAGATATGCCTGAGTCTGTTGATGGATTAGTGTGTCCGCCAACTATTTCGTTAACAACGGCCTCTGTTGAATTACAAGATATAGGAGGTCTTGCCCTGGGAGCCCAAAATGTTCATTCTGAAGACAATGGTGCTTTTACAGGTGAAGTAAGCACCGATATGCTTAATGAGATAAATTGTGAGTATGTAATACTGGGTCATTCTGAACGTCGCCAATATTTTGGTGAAACGGATCGAACGGTAAATGCCAAGGTCAATAAAGCATTGAACGATGAAATAAAACCGGTCATTTGTGTTGGCGAATCGCTGGAGCAGCGTAAAGCCAATGAGCATAAGTTGCGTGTTAAGAAACAGGTACAAGCTGCTTTAATCGGTGTTGAGGATGAAGATGCTTCTAATCTTGTCATAGCCTATGAACCTATTTGGGCGATCGGAACCGGTGAAACGGCAACCCCTGATCAAGCACAGGAAATGCACGCGATGATTCGGGAAGTTGTTGCTGATCTTTATTCCGATGATGTTGCAAACGATATTCGAATATTATATGGTGGTAGTATGAAACCACATAACGCTGAAGAACTTCTTAAGCAGCCTGATGTGGACGGGGGGCTTATCGGTGGTGCGTCATTGAAAGCTGATAGTTTTACGGATATTATCCATGTTGCTGAGGAGCTTTCTAAAAGTGATTAGGAGCTGAAGTATTAGTATATCACAAATAGGGATGTTTGAAAAACTTCACAACTTCAAGGTTCCAAAATTAGAAGCTTTGGACCTTGGAAGTTTATTTTCAAGAGCCAATAGTTTATAATCTTTTTTCAATATTTAATAGCTGACAATTTATGAATGTATTACTACTGGGCAGCGGCGGTCGCGAACATGCAATGGCTTGGAGTATTGCCAAATCAGATAAGTTAGATAACCTTTTTATCGCCCCGGGGAATCCGGGTACGGCTCAGGTAGGTACCAACGTAGATGTTGACCCGGCAGACTTTGAAGCAGTTCTTACTTTTATTGAAGAGCATGATATTGCATTAACGGTAGTAGGACCGGAAAAGCCACTGGTAGATGGTATTACTAATTTCCTTGAGGAAAAAGGACATAAGGTTTTCGGTCCATCCAAGGTTGCGGCACAGCTCGAAGGCAGTAAAAAGTTTGCCAATGAATTTATGAAGGAGAACCGCATTCCGACTGCGGACTTCCAAACTTATAGTCGTGATGAATTTGACAAAGCCCTAAAAGTTATCAAAAGTAAGGACGAATATCCTGTAGTATTAAAAGCTGACGGCTTGGCCGGTGGAAAGGGCGTTTTTATTTGCGAGTCGGCAGAGGAAGTTGAAAAAAGATTAAACGAATTAAAAGAAGATGACCGCTTTGAAGATGCAGCGCAAAAACTGGTGGTTGAAGAATTTTTGAGGGGAGATGAGGCATCGGTATTCGTTATATCGGATGGAAAGACCGCCAAGGTTTTACACTATGCCCAAGATCACAAACGTATTGGTGAGGGCGACACGGGGCTTAATACGGGCGGAATGGGGGCTTACTGCCCGACGCCCGTAATAGGAAATCGTATGCTGCAACGCGTGGAAAAAGAGGTAATACTACCTACAATTTCAGCTATGCTGTTGGATGAAAACCCGTATAAAGGCATTCTGTATTGCGGATTAATGATTACCGAAGACGGACCCAAGGTTGTTGAATTTAATTGTCGACTGGGCGATCCTGAAGCGCAAGCAGTATTGCCGTCATTGGAATCTGACTTTTTGGATTTAATGGATGCTGCCGTGAATGAACAACTGAATACTAAAGAAATCAAAATTGATGACAAATATCGCTGTAGTGTTGTTATGGCTTCGGATGGATATCCATTGGATTATGAAAAAGGCAAAGAGATCACGGGAATAGAAGATGTTTCTAAAGATGCGCTCATTTTCCACGCAGGGACGAAAACTGAGGAGGACAAAATCTATAGCGACGGCGGACGTGTATTGAGTGTAGTTGGTGCCGGTGATTCTCTACAGGAGTCTATTAAAAATACCTATACAGAAGTGAAAAAAATTGATTTCGACAATAAGTATTACCGGTCGGATATTGGTACAAAAGGACTGAAATACATTGGGTAAAAGAGTATAATGTATTCAGGATTTTTCACTTTGTTTTGCTCGCTCTAAGAACAGCTCAGGAAGTTTGCTGCGGATAACTTTATCCGTCCTTGTTTTGGGAAGCTCCTCAACCTGAATAATCTCTTTGGGGACTTTATAATCAGCAAGGATTTGTTTTAAATCCTCTTGGATGGTGACGGGATTAATGGATCTTCCTTTTTCGGTTACTACAGCGGCCACAACTTTTTGACCCCATTCTTTATCAGATATTCCAAATACGGCAGATTCGTCGATATCTTTTAGTTCATTGAGCTTAGATTCAACTTCGAAAGGAGATACGTTTTCACCACCTGTAATGATGCGATCAGAGCGACGGGAATCAATAAAAAGCTGTTTTTTAGCATTAAAATAGCCAAAATCACCCGTTCGATACCATCCGTCTGCATCAAAAAAGTCTTTATTATCAAGTTGTAGATATCCGTCAAAAACTTGTGGTCCCTTAATCCATATTTCACCTGCCGTATTAATACTTACTGTCTCGTCGTTCTCATCTCGAATTTGAATTCTGTTTGGTTCAAATACTGTCCCTACACTTTTTAACGGTCCATATGTACCGCTGGGTTTAAGAATCGGATTGGCAGCAATTTGAGCACAGGTTTCGGTCATACCGTAACTTGGAACCAGTGGAATACCTTTGTTCCTGCACTCCTTGATCAGGTTGGTATCTATAGGACCACCCCCAAGTAAAATTGCTTTAAAGTTTTGATGAACAAAAAAACCGGATCGCTCCAACAAGCGGTTCAGCATTGTTGGGACTAATGAAGCCGCTTGGAAAAGCTTATTTTCCGTTAAAAACGTAGTAATCATTTTGGGATGGAAGCTCTTCATCCGAAAGATGGCAGATCCATAAAGGAGAGATCGCAAAATGATTGAAATACCGCCAATATGATTTAATGGTAAACAAAGTAACCAAAAATGATTCTTGCGAGGTTTAAAGTTTTCGGCTGAGGCCTTTGCTGCAAAAAGCATCTGTCGTCGTTTGAGTGGGACAATTTTAGGGGTACCGGTAGTAGTTCCAGAAGTGAAAAAATATCCGAATATATTGTCCGGGTCAGTTTTCGGATTAAAGTTTTTAGCTTCGAAACCAAGCATGACATCAATTTCAAGAGATCGTTTTATATCAAGCTGCTTGATATCTATGGCATCGGGATGGTTGATTTTTGATTGTAACTCTTGCCCGACAAAAACTAAGCCGGGATCAACCTGTTCAAGCTGACGATCAAGTTCCTCCGACGTGGCTTTCGTATCAAATGAAACAAAGGGGATTCCAAGATTCCAGCAGGCGGTAATTGCAAAAATAAGGGTGTCAGAAGAGGGAGCAAGAAACCCAACAGGTTTCTCAAAGCTGTGATCAAAATCGAACAAGAATTGAAGAAAAAAGCGCTCAAATTGCTTGAGATCTCCATAAGAGTGCAAACCAAAGCTGGAACCCAAGAAGAGGTCATCTTCTCGGGGCGTTGTAAATGTTGGTATTTGGTCTGTGTTACCCACCGTTAAAAAAGTTTTGTAAAAAGCTGTTGGTCAAAATTGATCGTTTGTAGATGTCGGGAGGATAAATCAATAGATCCCTCTGAAATTCCCTTTTTTTCTGGGAAAATATCTCGGGCAAATAAAAAACCGGTTGAAAGTCCATGTGCTGTTTGTGGGGTTCCCAATCCTGCTGCTATTAACCCTGTAAAATGTCGACCAACGCTACTTTCAAGGCTGGTTGTAACCACAATTTTGTTATTATGAGTGTCTGCAAGTCGTTTTGTTTCAATATTTTTCTGGAAGCTGCCAACAACCATTGGCTTCATAATAAGATATTTTGTGAAAGGAAGTAAATTTGGCCAGTAAGAATGTTGAGTTATTGACTCGTCCAATGCAATAGGCAGGGCTGTTTGTTGAGATAATTGCTCAAGATTAGCTGGAGTGGTCTCGGTCAGTGGCTCTTCACAATATTCAATATTCAGTTTATCGAGTTTATTACAGTGGTCCAGGGCTTTCTCCAGATCCCAGGCCTGATTAGCATCAACTCTGATGGTCAGTTCAGGATATGTGTTTCTAATTTTATGAAGGAACTCAAGCTCCTTATCAAACTGAAGCCCGATCTTACATTTGATGGTTTTAAATCCGGCTCTCATATTACCTACCACATCTTTTAAATCATCCTCTTCTTGTAGTGAAACCAAGGCGTTGACTTCAACTTGTGGGGATACATCTGGGAATAGATAAGAGAGTAGTGATTGGTCATGATTATAGGCTTCAACCTGATATGCAAGAGCATCGATCCCAAACTGTAGAGAGGGAGGGATGTTGAAATCCTGATAAAACTCTTGAAGCTTGTTAATTGGCTTTGGGGCGCATAAATTTTTGGTGATTGTCTGTTTGTGAGAAGTCAGAAGTTTTTGGACTGATTTGTAGGTTTCGGTAGAGAACCCCGGCAAAGGTGCTGCTTCTCCATAAAACAGCTGTTCTTTTGTTGAGAGTGATAAAAGAAAGCCCTTGCGATGATGAAATGTTTGTCCACTTGTATGCAGTGGTTTTGAGAATGGAAGCCGATATGAGTAGCAGGCTAACTTCATAGATGATCTGTGATAATTCCTATGCTAAACAGAATTCCATAAAAGGTCATGAAACGAGCCGTATGTTCCAATACTTTATTAAATTTCTGTTTGTCATCCCAGAACCAAACTTTATAAAGTTGTACAAATCCATAGGGGGCGGTTACAAAAGGGAGAAATATAGCTGCACTATATCCCAGCTGAAAATAAAAGTGAGGGGGGATGGCCAATGCCAGGAACAGCATCAGCAGGTATTCCCACCGAAGGGTATCTTCTCCGAATAGTACACCAAGCGTATTTTTTCCGGCAACCTTATCCTGCTCAACATCGCGCAGATTGTTAATGACCAAAATATTTGTAGAAAGTGCTCCCACGGCTAATGAAGCCCAGAAGGAAGCGCTGCTCCATTCCAGGGCATTAACATAATAGGTTCCCATTACGGCAACAATGCCAAAAAAAATGAATACAAAAACATCCCCGAGTCCATTGTAACCGAGGGGGAAGGGCCCGCCCGTGTAAAGTACACCAAAGATAAGAGAGGCCACACCAACCCAGAAGATAACCCAGCCGGCATGCCAAACAAGGTATAATCCTAAGAGAAAAGCCACTCCCATGGTAATAATAGTGGCATTTCGCATTGCATCCGCAGAAATAAGTCCTTTTGCTGTAGCTCGATCGAAGCCAATCCGTTCATCGGTATCAGCCCCTTTCTTGAAGTCAAAATAATCGTTAGCGAAGTTTGTGCCTATTTGAATAAGAAAAGCACATAGTAGTGCAACGAGTGTAGCATCCCATGAAAGTAACTGATCATGATATGCTAAGGAAGCACCAACACAGACAGGAACAAAAGCTGCCGGAAGAGTTTGCGGACGCGCAGCCTTGATCCAAATGCTCAGCATTTTCGAACTATTCATGTGTAAATTGCGGAAAAAATTGTGGAAAAGTTTGGCTCCAATTATAGCAATAAATTTCTCGCTTAAAAAAACAAGCTATTTTCAATTTGTGTTAAATTTATTTAGCCAGGAATGGCAATTACGCCAATTTTAATTAAAAAAGTTAATAAAAAATTATATTAGGCCTTTAAAAATAATATGTTAATAAAATATTAATTAAATAATTTGTGTTATGGGTTATCTATCGATTATATTTAGGGCAGTTTAAAATTCTAACAAAGTACTGATACCAACTACTCCAATGACAAAAGCAATGAGACGATACGATCCTTTGGCGGCTGCTCGAAACTGGTCACCGAAGTCGAATGGTGAAGAACGAGAGGCAATGAACATCACCGAAATATTCGGTGAAAATACATTTCAGCAAGAGGACCTTGAGGAGCGACTTCCCCAGGCTATTTGGAAAGACTTGGAAAAAACAATCGAAGAAGGGGAACAGCTGAATTCTGAAGTAGCGGATGCTGTGGCTGTGGCCATGAAAGATTGGGCTACTGAGAAGGGGGCCACTCACTTTACACACTGGTTTCAGCCGTTAACAGGACTAACTGCTGAAAAGCATGACAGCTTTATTACTCCTAACCAGGGAGGAGGGGCGATTGCCGAATTTTCGGGATCAGACTTAATTCAGGGTGAGCCGGATGCTTCCAGCTTCCCGAGCGGGGGATTACGACAAACGTTCGAAGCCCGAGGTTATACTGCATGGGATCCTACGTCACCGGCTTTTATCATGGAAAATGATAATGGCTGCTACCTTTGTATTCCCACTGCTTTTGCATCATGGTCCGGGGAAGCACTTGATCACAAAACGCCTATTTTGCGTTCCAATGAAACCTTGGATAAGCAAGCCAAAAGGGCACTTAACCTTTTTGATGTTGATGCCAAGCGGGTTACGTCAACCGCCGGTTGTGAGCAGGAATATTTCTTGATTGATCAGGAGTTTTTCTATCGTCGGCCAGATTTGATGACGGCCGGGAGAACGTTGGTTGGAGCGAAGCCACCGCGTGGGCAAGAGCTCGACGATCACTATTTCGGTACTATTCAGGAACGAGTATTATCGTTTATGTTGGAGGCCGAGAAAGAACTGTATAAACTTGGAATCCCCGTCAAAACACGACACAATGAGGTGGCACCCGGGCAATTTGAGATTGCGCCCATTTTTGAAACGTGTAATATTGCCGCTGATCATCAGCAGTTGATGATGATTACATTAAAGCGCATAGCACGTAATTACGGTTTTGAATGTCTTTTGCATGAAAAGCCTTTTGATGGATTAAATGGGAGTGGTAAACACCTCAACTGGTCGTTAAGTACCAGTGATGGAATGAATCTGTTGGAGCCGGGTGACAATCCCCATGACAATATGCAGTTCCTGTTTTTCTTTACCGCTGTTTTAAAAGCTGTTTATGAGCATCAGGATCTCCTTCGTATTAGTATTGCGCATGCAGGTAACGACCACCGTCTGGGAGCTAATGAAGCTCCACCGGCTATTATTTCGGCGTATATCGGTGAACAACTCAAAGATGTTATTGGTCAGCTATTAAATGGCGGAGCTAAGGAATCTAAGAAGAGAGGACTATTGGGATTAGGAACTCCCGTATTACCTTCACTGCCCAAACACGCGGGAGACCGTAACCGAACCTCACCCTTTGCCTTTACCGGCAACAAATTTGAGTTTCGTGCCGTTGGATCCAGTCAGTCTGTCTCGTTCCCCATTGTTGTGTTAAATACCATTGTGGCGGATGCCATTGATAAACTTTGCACTGATCTTGAGGAAAAGGTTGAAGATGGCGAACACTTGGAAGAGTCGCTTGGTGAAGTGATTCGAGAGGCACTTTCGGATTGCAATGATATCATTTTTAACGGTGACGGATATTCCGATGAATGGGAAAAAGAAGCGGAGAAACGGGGATTGCTTAATCTTCCTACCACCATGGATGCTCTTCCAATGCTAACAGATGAGAAAAATATTGATCTGTTTGAGAGGCACCAGGTACTTAATAAGCGTGAGATACATTCTCGGCAGGAAATCTGGGCTGAGCAGTATTTAACAACGCTCAATATCGAGGCTGATACAACCGAGTCGATGGCAAAAACGATGATTTATCCGGCAGCAGTACGATATATGAATGAGCTTGCCGATAATGTAGAGCGCATTGACGGATTGGGTCTTGAGAACAGAGGATCACTTGAAATGCTTAAAAAAGTAAATACCGGTTTAAATGATCTCAACGATGCTTTGGAGGAGCTTCGAGAGATAGTTCTTCAAGGTAATGGAGAATCGGTGTTAGAGAGTGCTACATATGTAAAGGATAATGTACGGCCGGCAATGGTAAAGATTCGTGATTCGGTCGATTATCTGGAGCGTCATGTAGCAGATGACTATTGGCCGTTACCCATTTATCGGGAGATGCTGTTTGTAAAATAATAGCATCTGATTAACGGTCATTTGTATTAGCCCTCAGGGTATCTATAGCCCTGGGGGTTTTTATTTGTCCGTGATTGTATTGTACGATTAAGGGGGAAATAATTTTAGATAAGATGAATGGATTCGTTTTTTGCAGATCTGAATTTATTTCAACAAAATAAGAAGGATCGATAACTATGGCTTTTAATTAATCGTAATATTATGGATAGAATAAGCACGGGATTGCTCATTGCAGTACTTTTATTAGGGTTACAATGGCCTGCTTTGGCACAGCAAGAAACCACCCCGAAAGTATATAAGCAGATCAGCGAGCAGACTGAAAAAATATTTGATCAGGTGGTGGAGTGGCGGCGCCATTTTCACAAGAACCCAGAACTTTCGAACAAAGAGGAAGAAACTGCTGAATATATTGCTGACTATCTGCGTGATCTGGGAATAAAAGTTGAAACAGGGATCGCGCATACCGGAGTGGTAGGAGTTTTGGAAGGAGGTAAAGAGGGCCCGGTTGTTGGACTGCGGGCTGATATTGATGCTTTACCGGTTAAGGAACGGGCCGATGTACCTTTTAAGTCAACGAAAACGACAACCTATCTTGGTAAAAAAGTAGGGGTGAGTCATGCTTGCGGACATGATACCCATATTGCTATGCTGATGGGCGCAGCAACAATTCTTGCTGATATGAAAAATGATTTACATGGGACTGTTAAGTTTATCTTTCAGCCGGCTGAAGAAGGAGCGCCACCGGGTGAGGAAGGGGGTGCTGAATTAATGGTGAAGGAAGGAGTGCTGGAAAATCCTGATGTAGATGTAATTTTTGGTCAGCACATTAATTCACAAACTGAAGTGGGAAAAATTCGATATCGTCCCGAAGGCATTATGGCGGCCTCTGATCGTTTCGTGATTACAGTGAAAGGAAAACAAACTCATGGATCTACACCTTGGACTGGCGTCGATCCTATTGTTACATCGGCAAAAATTATTGAGGGATTACAATCAATCATTAGCCGTCAAACTGAGCTTACGAAAGCTGCAGCTGTAATATCAGTTGGAAAAATTGAGGCCGGAGTACGCAATAACATCATCCCGGAAGAAGCGGAGATGATTGGCACCATTCGCACGCTCGATACTCAGATGCAGAATATCATTCACAAAAAAATACGACATGTGGCAACAAAAACGGCAGAAAGCATGGGAGCAACGGCTGAGGTAGAAATTCAAGAAGGATATCCGGTGACGTACAATGATCCAGAGCTTACCGATCAAATGCTTCCTACGTTAAAGGGTGTTGCGGGTACAGAAGATGTGATTTTATCGGACGCCATTACCGGAGCCGAAGATTTTTCATTCTATCAAAAAGAAGTACCCGGCTTATACTGGTTTGTCGGTGGAATGCCGAAAGGCATGGATCCGGCTGAGGCGCCTCCTCACCATACGCCTGATTTTTATATTGAGGAAAAGGGAATGAAGCTTGGAGTAAAATCAATGGTTGCCCTTACAGTTGATTATATGAATCAATATGGAAGTCAGTAGCTAACATGTAGTTTAGTGCTCTTTCAAACAAAGTAAGCGTTATTTTTGTTATGAGGCTTAGTAATATTTGTTTCATTATAAAATTAGCTGTACCCGGCTTCATAAAATTTACAACAAAAAGACTCTGAATTCGTATCTATATATTCCTATTAAGCATAATATAAGCTATTAGAATTCACGATCAGTACCCGTATATTCCACCAAAATAAATTACTAATAAATATCATTTATTCTTGAATTATCAATCCCCGCAATACAGTCCCAATACCCAACTATCGATATTTCCTCCGGCAGTTAAACACCTGCTGATTATCAACTTATTGGCATTTGTAGCTCTAAGTACACCGGTGGTGTCAGAGTACTTGTTTACCTATGGAGCTCTTTGGCCCATTGGTTCCGGTCGTTTTGGTGTTTGGCAGTTAGTGTCATATATGTTTCTGCATGCCGGTTTTGGACATATCTTTTTTAACCTGTTTGCCCTGTGGATGTTTGGGCAGGCTATCGAAAACTTCTGGGGGACTAATCGTTTTGTAATCTACTACTTTCTGACTGGCATTGGTGCTGCTTTGCTGCATATGTTGATTGGCGGAGGGGGAGCACCTACATTGGGAGCGTCAGGAGCCGTTTACGGAATTTTACTGGCCTTTGGTATGATGTTTCCAAATCGACCAATCATGCTTCTATTTCCACCTATTCCCATAAAAGCAAAGTATTTCGTAGCTATTTTTGGAGCTATTGAACTTATCAGTGGATTAACTCGAGCGAACTCCGGCGTAGCACATTTTGCTCACTTGGGAGGGATGCTTATCGGTTTTATCCTGATAAAATATTGGGGATTAAAAAGTGAAGAATCTTACTACTAACAGTAAATTTTTATTAACTTTACCTAATGCATCAATAGCATTAACTGTGGACTACGAATATGTATAACGACTCTTTCGGTAACTCAGTAAAGCGCGGTTATTGGGGATTGCCGGTGGCAATTCGTGTGATTATTACGATCAACGTAGCCATTTTTATCATCCAGACGCTGCTGAGTATCTTCAGTCCTACCTACAGCAATTTATTTATTGATGCGTTTGCCTTTTATCCGGATTGGCAGACGGCGCTTTTTCAGCCATGGAGAGCGATTACCTACATGTTCTTGCATGGTGGTGCGTTTCACCTGCTTTTTAACATGCTTTGGCTTTGGTGGCTGGGTCGATCAGTTGAAGAATCGATGGGACCGCGGACATTTTCGGTTCTCTTTTTTGGTGCTGGCATAGGGGGGGCGTTATTCAATATTATTGCGGCCCCGGTGCTGGGATTTAATCCCGTTATTGGTGCTTCAGGAGCCGTTTATGGTATTATGGTTGCTTTTGCAATGTTGTACCCGACCATGCCTATTATGTTGATTCTTTTGCCTCCCATCCAGGCGCGCTATGTAGTAGCTGGTCTTATAGCTATCGATGCTTTGCTTCTGGGCTCATCGGATGGGACAGCACGTATTGTTCACCTTGCGGGAGCCGGCATGGGTTATTTGTTGATGAAATATCATCGCCAGGGCAATGACCTGAGTCGCTGGGTATTACCTATTGAACAGTTTTGGTATCGATTGAAAGGAGTTTATCAGAAGAAGAAATCCCGTCCCCAAAACAAGAATATGCATTCCGTTTCTGATGTGGAAATTATTGATGAAACGAATCAGTCTGAGCTTGATGCGATTCTGGAGAAAATTTCTCAAAAAGGTTATGATGGTTTGACCGATGAGGAAAAGCAAAAGCTCTTTGAGCTCAGTGATAGAAATTAATTGCAGAAATTTGAATGATTTTTATCGTACCTGTGGTTCTTTAGGGTACAATAAGAAAAAGAAATAACGATATTATGTCTCACATTAAACGACGAGATTCTATTCAAGTAATGGTTGGTGATGTGCCGGTAGGCGGTGGTGCGCCTATTGTGGTGCAGTCGATGACGAATACAGATACGTCGGACGTTGACGCTACAGCAGAACAGATTAAATACTTGCATAGGGAAGGCTCGGAGGTTGTTCGCATTACTGTAAACAATGACGCTGCGGCAAAGGCTGTTCCCAAAATTAAGGAAAAGCTTCTTGCGGAAGATGTAACTGTTCCTATTGTCGGTGACTTCCATTACAACGGTCACAAGCTGCTGGTCGATTATCCGGAGGCAGCACAAGCACTGTCTAAATTTCGTATCAATCCCGGCAATACCGGTACCAAAACGCGGGATGAGAACTTTTGTACTATTGTTGAGCAGGCTATAAAGCATGACAAGCCTGTGCGTATTGGTGTGAACTGGGGTTCGCTGGATCAGAAGTTATTGGCTAAGAAAATGGATGCTAATAGCGAGCTCGAGACTCCCAAATCATCCAAACAAGTGATGCTGGATACTATGGTTGAAAGTGCCCGCCGCTCTGCAGCGTTGGCTGAAGACGTAGGACTGCCATCTAATAAGATTATTATCAGCTGCAAGATGTCGCATGTTCAGGATGTGGTACACGTGTACGAACGTATTGCCGAACTGCTCGACTATCCGTTGCATGTAGGTCTTACCGAAGCGGGCATGGGTATGAAAGGAACAGTATCGAGTACAGCTGCACTGTCCGTTTTATTGCAACAGGGTATCGGGGATACTATCCGCGTTTCGCTGACGCCTAAACCGGGTGGAGACCGGGCTAAAGAAGTCCGAATTTGTCAACAGATTTTGCAATCATTGGGTATTCGAAACTTTGTACCGCAAGTAACAGCTTGTCCGGGATGTGGACGTACAAACAGTACGTATTTCCAGGAGCTTGCAGATGAAATTCAAGATTATCTGCGTGAAATGATGCCCATTTGGCGTGATGTGTATCCGGGTGTTGAAGAGATGAATGTTGCGGTAATGGGATGTGTGGTTAACGGTCCGGGAGAATCGCGGAATGCCAACATCGGCATTTCGCTGCCCGGTACTTTTGAGGAACCCAAAGCTCCGGTTTATATGGACGGTGAACATTATAAGACACTGCGCGGCGAAGGAATTGGAGAAGAATTTCGAAATATGCTGGATGATTATGTAATGCGAAATTATGGGAATGCCAATGGGGAAGAGGAAAGTAAAGCGGTTGAAGAGGGTGCTTCTAAATAGTTGAATCAATTTACTGCCATGGTGAAAGGGAAGTTCTTGTATTTCTTTATTGTGTTTTCTGTGGTTATAAATGTTATTTCCTGTTCTGATGAGGATCAAAAACAGAGAGTTGACCAACAGTATCTTGATTCAAAAGAATATTCCAGTTTTAAAAAGAATACCGACCGAGAATTAACAAAGAACAGCAATTCCCAAAATTTAGCGGATGATTTAGTTGAAATATCGGATTGTTCCTCTAGCTCTAACTTTGAAATTTCTTTTTCACTTGATTGGGATATGCTGGAGGAGTTAACGAATAGTGCAGATCTATGTATTTCAGAAAAGGAAGGTCGACAATTAACGTTGTTGGGTGAACAATCATTGGAACCGTTGTTGGTACGATGGTTTTTACTAAAGCATCAGTCAGCATATCGTGATGCAGAAATCGTTGTTGCTACCTTTATGGATAGAGAATTACGTAGTTTTAACACGGTAGGGATGTACGAAAAGATTCCGGCTCACAATATTCGCACAAAAATATCGGTTGATGGGAAAGGAGAAAATAAGATGTTAATTCGTTCTGAGACCATTCGTGATATTAAGTATCCGTTAGAACAAAAAAATACTATTACAGCTGAGTATGAAATCAATTCGGAAGGTGGTATAAATGAGTTGTGATAAATATATTACTCGCTGGGTTTAATGAATAAGAGTTTTGATATAATTTTTTATAAATATGCTTAGAAAAAGTATTATAACTTCTGTTGTTTTTTTAGCCTTTCCATTACTTCTTTTGGCCCAGCAAAATATTGTGGATCAAAAGCAGCGTGCCGATTCTCTTTATGAATCTTTTCAGGAGAAAGAAGCACTGGAACTGTATCGAAATATCCTGGATGAAGAACCTCAAAATTATAGAGCACTATGGCGGGCAAGCTTCTTGTATTCTCGGATTGGAAACAGGCTTAACGACGAGGATGATCAAAAAGAATATTTTAACCAAGGTATCGACCTTGCGAAACGTGCTCTTGAAGTGGACTCTGCGGATGCCCAATCTCATTTTGTGATGTCGGTTGCCATGGGACGCAAAGCACTTATTTCTGGGGCTCGAGAACGGGTTGCCGCATCACGTGCTATCAAAAAGCATGTTGATAAAGCATTGGAGTATGATGAAAATCATGCAGGAGCTTGGCACGTGCTGGGACGTTGGCATTTTAAGGTGGCGAACTTGAGCTGGATAGAACGGGCGGCGGCCAACACCCTGTTTGGGGGCATTCCAGGAGATGCAAGCAATCAAAAAGCTGCCGATGCTATTCAAAAGGCTATAGATCTAGATGATAATAATATCTTGTACTATTATGACTTGGCTAAAGTTTACGATGAGATGGGACGCGACCAGCAGGCTGTTTCGGTTTGCAAAAATGCAGTGGAACTGAAAAGCCGAACCCCCGATGATCCCAGACTAAAAGAACAGTGCAGAAAACTTATTTATGATCTGCAATAATCATTATCTTAGGCGGCTGAAGTTGGCCTTTTGATAGTTGCATTTGGCACATCAAAATAATTAAGAATTTCAATTCTACAATAAATAATGGAACGAATAGGTGTATTAACATCCGGCGGTGATGCGCCGGGCATGAATGCCGCCATACGTGCGGTAGTTCGAACTTGTGTGTATTACAATATAACGCCCTATGGCATTTACCAGGGATACGAAGGGTTGATCCGGAACGAGATCGAAAAAATGAATGCCGGTTCAGTAAAGCATATCATTCACCAGGGGGGTACGATTTTAAAGTCGGCCCGCAGTCTCGATTTCAAAACAGAAGAGGGTATGCAAAAGGCTTGGGAAAATATTAAGAAGCACCAGCTTGATGGCCTTGTAGTGATCGGTGGAGACGGTACCTTTACAGGCGCTATGGAATTTGGTAAAAAGTTTGATTTGCCCATTGTTGGGATTCCCGGAACCATCGACAACGATATTTACGGGACTGATTTTACCGTGGGATTTGATACCGCTGTAAATACAGTTGTTGAGGCGGTAGATAAAATTCGGGATACAGCCACTTCCCATAACAGACTGTTTTTTATTGAGGTAATGGGACGAGATGCCGGATTTATTGCCGTGTATTCTGGCATTGCGGCCGGTTCTGAAGAGGTTCTTATACCGGAGGAAGACCGAGGGGTAGAGAAACTTTTTGAGTCACTGGCAAGAACATCAAAACGTAATAAAACATCACGATTGGTCATTGTTGCAGAAGGCGATAACAATGGCAGCGTCTATGATCTCGAAGAAAAAGTGAAAGATGAGTTCGGGGATCGCTATGAAACCAAAGTAACCATTTTGGGTCACGTTCAACGCGGTGGTCGACCGAGTTGTGCCGACCGGGTACTGGCAAGCCGTCTTGGGGTTATTGCGGTTGAGGCGTTACGAGATGGAAAGAGAGATCTTATGGTTGGTATTCGTGATCGTCAAATCCGCTACACTGATTTTGAAAAGGCAACCAAGCAAAATCCTAAAATGGATAAGGAATTGCTTCGTACGGCTGATATCATTTCAATTTAAAGGTTGTGCTAACCTGCGATAATGGACCAAAGCCTCAATCATACATCAGATAACGGAAATACTGTTAATGCTTCTTACCATGCACCGGAATGGGCAAAGCATGTAATTTGGTATCAGATTTTTCCTGAACGCTTTCGTAATGGAGATCCCTCTAACGATCCAACACGTGAAAGAGTTGGTGGACCAGAAGGATGGAAAATATCTCCTTGGACCGGTGACTGGTATAAACAGACTGATTGGGAACAATCATTGGGAGATTCTTTTCGAGATGGTGTTTTTAAACGCCGGTATGGCGGTGATCTGCAGGGTATCATTGATAAGCTGGATTACCTGCAAGAGTTGGGAATCGGAGGAATATATTTAAATCCTGTTTTTGATGCCGTATCTCTGCATAAGTATGATACCAGCCACTATCACCATATTGATCGCTTTTTTGGCCCTGATCCCAAGGGTGATGTGGAAATTATGAAACGGGAAGACCCCGAGAACCCGGATACGTGGCAGTGGACATCGGCGGATAAACTGTTTCTAAAGTTGATTAAAGAGGTCCATAAACGGGAGATGAAAATTATAATTGACGGGGTCTTTAACCATACGGGTACTGATTTTTGGGCTTTCAGGGACGTGAAAGAGAAGCAGTCAAAATCCCGGTATAAAGACTGGTACTCCGTCAACTCGTTTGCGGATGGCAACGGCCAGAAATTTGATTACGATGGATGGTGGGGAGTCAAAAGTTTGCCCGAGTTAAAAGAGGTTGATGGTACGCTGTTAAAGCCCGTTCGGGAGCATATTTTTGCAATTACGAAACGTTGGATGGATCCGGATCGAGATGGTGATCCGTCTGATGGTATTGACGGCTGGCGGCTCGATGTGCCTGAAGAAATCGGTCAAAAGTTTTGGAAAGAATGGAGTGCATTGGTTCGGCGTATTAATCCCAATGCTTATACAGTCGGAGAAATATGGACAGACAAGGGCAGGGAATGGATTAACGGTGAACTTTTTACCGCTGCTATGAACTATCCTTTTACCGAAGCGGTACAGAACTATATGATTGATCAATCGGTTTCGGCTTCTATATTTATGAAACGACTGCGATCAATAAGGGCGGGATTGCCGAACGAGGCTGAACTGGTACAGCAGAATCTAATGGACAGCCATGACACGCCACGCCTGGCATCGATGGTTGTGAATCCCGGTCGCGAGTTTGATACTGAGACTAAGCCTGAAGAAGGATTTGACGTTCGTAAACCGACCTCTGAAGAACGTCGCCTGCAGCGACTCATTGCGTTATTTCAATATACATATGTGGGTGCTCCTATGATCTTTTACGGCACCGAGGCCGGCATGTGGGGGGCTGACGATCCCGATGACCGAAAACCGATGGTATGGCCAGAATTTGATTTTGAACCGGAGGCAACACATCCGTTGGATCAAGAACGTCCCGCTGATGAGAATGCTTTTGATGAGGGGATGTTCAACTGGTATAAAAAACTGGGTAGAATCAGGAATGAGCATTTGGCATTGCGAAAAGGTAAATTCCGGGAGCTGTTGATTGAAAATGATGCGAATGTAGTTGTTTTTGCCCGTTTTTTAAATAAACATGAGTTTTGCCTGGTGGCTATAAATCGTTCAAGTCAGACGCAGAAAATCAAAATATCCCTTGATCATTTTGAAGTTGAAGAAGAAAAGCATCTGGAAAATGTTATTACCGGTAATCGTGCAGAAATAACAGGCAGAGAAACAGCGATTACGCTTCCGCCCATTTCCGGTGCAGTATTATCTCCCGAACAGAGTTAGTTATGCGTATAGATCCAAAATATTTTAATACCTTTTTACTCATAGTTGCGGTAGTGGCCGCTTCACTGATTGCCTATTTTATTGTTAGTAACCGCGTGGCCGAAAAATCTGATTTTAAGCAGCGGATGTTTGCGCAGGATTCTCTTCAAACGACCTGGTGGAATAATGTGCAGTCTGGTGACAGCGTAAAAGTAGCTGATTACGAAGGAACTTATATTGTACTGGATTTATGGTCGAACTGGTCGGATGCATCGTTGAGATCGCATACCGAACTGGCCAAAATTAAGAGCCAGTATCCTGATGAAGTGCAGGTTTTAGCCGCGGCAGTGGGACTTCAAAAGAAGGAGGTTGAGCAATATATCCAAGAACATCAGTTTCCCTTTCACTTTGTGGCAGGCTCAAGACAGTTTTCTGAGTTTAATATGCCCGGATTGCCTGTTCAATTTGTGTATGATCGACAACTTGATCTTAGGCATGTGTTCTTGGGATATTCTGATGATAGTCAATATGATAGCTTACGAGTGCTTATAAAAAATGGAACCCGGTGATAATTGGCTTATTTATGATGGTAAAATTACCCTGGCAGACCAGCCGGTTGTGCCTGTAGTTTCTCGGGGACTCATGTACGGAGATGGTGTTTTTGATACTTTACGAGTCTACCGGGGAAATACACTTCTTCTTGAAGAACATATCACTCGTTTGCACTCAGGAATGGAGATATTAGGGATGGAAGTGCGGAACGACTTAGAAATTGATACACTTCAAAAGAAACTATGGGAACTGCTTGAAAAGCAGCAGCTGTTACATACTGATGCAATTGTCCGGTTGCAAGTGTGGCGGGATGGCCAACGGGGATATCATCCGCAAGGTGATAGTAGTATACATTACTCTGTTACAGCTTCGGATTGGCCTGAGTTTTTTTCTCATCCGATATTGGCTACGGTTGATCAAAGACGTATTCCATCTCAATCGATGCCATCAACCGCAAAGTTTACAAATGGCATTAATTATATTTTAGCAGCCCAGTCAGCTGCCGACAAAGGAGGTGATGATGCCTTGATGCAAACGGTTAATGGGTTTGTATCCGAGACTACTATTGCAAATGTGTTTTGGGTAAAGGGAGATACAATTTATACACCTGATGAAGAATGTGATCTTATCCCCGGAATTACGCGAAAAATTATCTTGGATATATTAGAAGAGAATAATCATTGGAAGTCTGAACAAGGCAAGTACTCTCTCGATCATCTTTATGATGCTGATGCTGTGTGGATTTGTAATTCAGTCCGAGAAGTTTTAGCTGTAAAACAGATTGATGATCAAGACTTTGAAGTTGATCATCCTGCCATCGAGCAGTTACAAAATCGGTATACAGTCTTTCGTCGAGATAACGTAAAATCGCTAAAACCATAATTAGCATGACCGATCTGCTTGCATTAACACAGTTTTTTTCCTCTCGCGGCGATGTGATGTTGCTGCATTCCCAGTCTGAACATCACCCTTCATCGCAAATATCGTATTTAGCAGCACAGCCAGAGGCAACAATCAGGGCGCACGAAGATCAAATTTCTGAAACGGCAGGTAATAAAAAGAGAGAGTACACCAAAAATCCATGGGAAGCTTTACGGGAATTTAGAAACCGAGTAGATAGCTGGTTGTTTGGCTATTTAGGCTATGATTTAAAGAATCATGTTGAGCAGTTACATTCCTCAAATGATGACCCGGTGGGGGCGCCGGATATGTATTTTATGGTGCCCAAATTTTTACTGCGATATGACCATGAAACCAAAAATCAGGATGTGATCATCGGAGACATGCCTTCGAAAACTGAAATTGATCAGAGCATTGCTCCACGAGGAAAACTTGAGATTGAAAGCTTACATCCCCAAACAAGTCGTCAGAGATATACCCAAAAAATTAGAAAGGCGCAGTTTCTTATTGCAGAGGGAGACTTTTACGAAATAAACCTTTCTCATCAAATGAAGGCTCCTTTTAAAGGTTCTCCAGTGCAGTTATACAAAAAGATGCGTGAAGTAGGGCCTGTACCTTTTGGAAGTTATTTGCAATGCAGCGGAATTTCGGTTTGCTGTCAGTCGCCTGAACGATTTTTAAGAAAGGAGGGAGGCACCGTTTATTCGCAGCCGATTAAAGGGACCTCAAAACGTGGGAGATCCACGGATGAAGATGAGATGTTAAAGAAAGCGTTGATTTCATCAGAGAAAGAACAGGCCGAAAACCTGATGATTGTAGACTTGGTTCGAAATGATTTAAGTCGGATAGCAAAAAAAGGTACAGTGAAAGTTCCGGAACTTTTCGAGATACAGTCGTTTGGTACAGTACACCAGATGGTATCTACCGTTACCGCCGAAGCAGAAGATGATGAGCCGGTTACTATCCTCCAAGCATGTTTTCCGATGGGATCGATGACAGGGGCTCCCAAAATAAGTGCAATGGAGACGATTGAAGAACTCGAGGATTATAAAAGGGGAATTTATTCCGGGGCCATAGGATATATAACTCCTCATGGTGATTTTGATTTTAATGTGGTTATCAGAACCGCGATCATCAAAAATGATCATTTGTTTTATGCTGTAGGGGGAGCAATTACCGGCGACTCTGATCCTCATAAAGAGTGGGAAGAAACACAAATAAAAGCTCGCGCGCTCTTGCATGTGTTTCAGAATGTCGAAAATGAGTAGTTCTTTTTAGGAAATACCGTTTTACGGCTTTGCAGGCGTATTTCGAGCAAACAAATGAGGAGTTGAGAAATCCTTGAAATTAGTTATTATTAGAAATGTAAGCCCTTACATTTTTTACATAAACTGTCATTTTTAATCAGGTTTTTAGAGGAATAACAATTGGCTGGAAGCACAATATATGATATTGCAAAAAAAGCAGGTGTAAGTATAGCTACCGTTTCACGCGTAGTTAACAACAGCGATGGCATTGCGGATAAAACAAGAGAAAAAGTATTAAAAGTAGCTGATGAACTGGGGTATTATCCGCAGGCTTACGCGCAGGGTTTAGCACGTAAGAAAAAGAATATTATCATGGTGGTAGTGCCGGTTTTGTCCAATTACTTTTTTATGGAGGTGTTGGCAGGTATTCAAGATGAGATATCCAATTACAATTATGATCTGAATATTTTCAATGTGCAGAGCAATGGCAAAGATACCATGTTTCCGCAGGTAGAGAATATAATCAAGCGCCAGTGGGCTGATGGATATCTTTTTATTTCTACTCATCTGCGAGATGCTGAACTCGATCAGCTGCAGGATTATGATATGCCCATTACTCTTATTGACGAGTCTTACCCAGGAATGGATTCTGTCTCTGTCGATAATGAGAAGGGTATTGAAAAAGCAATGAACTATTTCTTAGATAACGGAATGACCCGTATTGCCATAATTAGTGCCATGAAGACCTCAAAGCCGGGAAGGCAGCGTATAGAGGGGTATAGAAAGGCGCTAAAGGATGCAGGTGTTGCCGTTGAGGAAGATCTCATTGTAACAGGCGATTCTATGTATCGTGATGGTTTTTCGGAACAGAATGGCTACGAGGCGATGACTAAATTATTGGAGTTGCCGAATCCGCCCGAGGCTTGTTTTTGCACTTCGGATATACAGGCTGTTGGAGCTATGAAAGCAATGGAAGAAAAAGGGATGGAGATACCCATTATAGGATATGACGATATCACAATTTCGAACTTTATAGGCTTATCGACCATTCGTCAGCCAATGTATGATATGGGGACTCTGGCGACTAAAAAACTAATGAATCGAATGAAGGACAGAGAAGCGGATCCTGAGCAAAAAGTTTTTGCACCTGAGTTGATTCTGCGATCCTCTACCGAAAAAGAAATTAAAGAAGAAGTTTGACAAGACTTCTATCAATTAAGTTATGATAAATAATTTTTTGTGATTTATGACTAAACCTGATGCATGTATTTTTGATTTAGACGGCGTTATTGTTGAAACATCAGATGCTCATTTTAAAGCATGGCAGCGACTTGCTGAATCACTGGGTATATCATTTGGTGAGGAATTTAATGAGCAGCTTAAAGGGGTAAGTCGACGAAAATCAATTGAAAAGATTTTAGCTCTTGACGATCGTCAATTGCCCGAGGAGGAGATTCAACGCCTAATGGATAAAAAGAATAGCTGGTACCAAGACTCTATTGCCGAATTAACCCCTGATGATATCCTGGAAGGAGTGCCCGTTTTTTTAGAATCATTACAAGAAATGGAAATTCCGCTGGGAATCGGATCATCAAGCAAGAATGCACAATTTATTATTGACTACCTGCAGCTCAATGACACCTTTGAAGTTATTATTGACGGGACAAAAGTAGAAAATACCAAACCCGATCCAGAAGTCTTTCTAAAAGGTGCAAAAGCGTTGCAAGCCGATCCTTTGTCAACTATTGTATTTGAAGATGCTGCTTCGGGAGTTGAGGCTGCTAACAATGGTAATTTTATCAGTGTTGGGGTCGGGTCCGCAGAGTATTTAGGTGATGCTAATCTCGTTATCCCCAATTTTATTGGCCTGACGCCAGAAAAGTTATTCAAAAAACTTAACGACAAGTGACAGCTAAGAAATAAGATTTTGATCTAAAAAGTACGATTCTATGGACAAGTATTTGCAAACTGACGAATGGAAAATTATAGAAGAAGGATTTGATCCGGAGCGCCAGCGCTCATCTGAAAGTATTTTCAGTATTGGGAATGGACATATGGGGCAGCGGGCTAATTTTGAAGAGCATTACAGCGGTGATTCTCTGCAAGGCAGTTATATCGGGGGAATTTATTATCCAGATCCCACAAAAGTTGGATGGTGGAAAAATGGCTATCCAGACTATTTTGCTAAGGTACTCAATTCGGTAAACTGGATTGGTATTGATATCTATATCAACGGTGAACAGTTGGATCTGGAAAAATGTGCCGTTTCTGATTTTACCCGCACCTTGGATATGAAGAAGGGATTGTTACAGCGTAGTTTTGTTGCCGAGCTTCAAAACGGGAATAAAATTTTGGTTGAAGCATGTCGGTTCGTGAGTATGGAACGGACCGAAGTAGGAGTGATAGAATATGAGATCAAGACACTGAATTTTTCAGGAACCATTACTCTTTCTCCCTATATCAACGGAGAAGTGTATAACGAAGATGCCAATTATGATGAGATTTTTTGGGAAGAGGGAGCCCAGAATTCTTTTGAAGATGGTGGTGTAGTTACTACGCAAACGAAGAAGCTTGATTTCCATGTTGCGGCGGCGATGAAAAATAGTATTCAAAAAAATGGGGAGTCAGTAGGTCTTGATGCAACGGCATCTGTTTCTACGATGTATATTGATCAGTCGTATGAAGTACCGGTAGATGAAAATGACGAAATTCAACTTCACAAATATGTTGTTGTAGCATCTTCTTTGAACCATGATCGTAAGCGCTTACATTCGCATGCTAAGCAAGCAGTGACCGATGTGGCAGAGATTGGTTATCAGCAACTAAAGCAGGAACATACCGATCGCTGGCATAATATCTGGAAGGGTAGTGATGTACATATTGAGGGTGATAAGGAGGCCCAGCAGGGCATTCGATTTAACATTTTCCAACTGTACCAAACATATACCGGAGAAGATGAACGACTGAATATAGGTCCCAAAGGATTTACCGGGGAAAAATATGGTGGATGTACGTATTGGGATACAGAAGCGTACTGTTTGCCTTTTTATTTGAATACGGCTCCCAATGAAGTGGCTCGACAGCTGTTGTGGTATCGCTATCGTCATTTACCAAAGGCTATTGAAAATGCTGAAAAGCTTGGATTTACCGATGGGGCTGCATTGTATCCCATGGTAACAATGAACGGAGAAGAGTGCCATAACGAGTGGGAAATTACATTTGAGGAAGTCCACCGAAACGGCGCTATTGCGTATGCAATTTACAATTACATTCGTCATACGGGTGACGAATCATACCTCGAAGAAGCCGGGCTCGAGGTATTGATCGCCATTTCACGATTCTGGAGTCAGCGGTTTAACTTTTCCGAGAAGCGTCAGCAGTACGTAATGCTGGGCGTGACCGGTCCAAACGAATATGAAAACAATATTAACAACAACTGGTACACTTCGTACATTGCTTGTTGGTGCATGCGCTATACGATGGAAGCCATTGACAAAGTTCGTAATGAATCTCCGGAACGATTTGAGGAGATTCAGCAAAAATCTTCGTACAAAGATGCTGAAGCTGAACGCTGGAAAGATATTCTAAATAGGGTTTATCTTGGTGAAGATGAAGATCTCGGGATTTTCCTTCAACAGGATAACTACCTGGATAAAGTTCAGCGAACGGCCAGTGAGCTTGATAAGAGTGACCGACCCATTAACCAGTATTGGTCGTGGGATCGCATTCTGCGTTCCTGTTTTATAAAACAGGGAGATGTAGTACAAGGGTTGTACTTTTTTGAAGATCATTTTGATGAGGACACAATTCGTCGCAATTTTGATTTTTACGAGCCCCGAACACTACACGAATCATCGCTTTCGCCTTGTATCCATGCTATAATTGCTTCAAAGCTCGGTTATAGTGATAAGGCCTACCAGCTGTATTTGCGTACGGCACGCCTTGATCTCGACGATTACAACAAGGAAGTACACCAGGGATTGCATATCACCAGCATGGCCGGTACTTGGATGTCGATTGTAGAGGGATTTGCCGGGAAACGGGCTAAAGAAGGACAGCTTCATTTCTCACCGTCACTGCCTGACGAATGGGAAGCCTACTCATTTAAGATTTTGCATAAGGGTAATCGACTTAATGTTCGAGTTGAACCTGAGCAGGTTATTATTACTTGTGAAAAGGGCAGTGGGTCAACCTGTTTTGTATATGGAGATAAGTATGAGATTTCTAACGATAAAGAAGTCGTAATATCAGCACCCGTACTGAGTAACTAACATTTTTAAGACCAACTAAAATTATACTGCAATGAATAGTCGTTCACCGTTTTATACCAGAATACTTCCGCTCGTTTTACTGCTTTCAGCGTCGTTACTGACGTTGGGGTGCACTGAATCAATAGAAGAGGATGTGCAGGCACGGAATCATATTGAACATCCCGAGTGGTCTAAAAGTGCCAACATGTATGAAGTTAATATCCGCCAATATACCGAAGAGGGTACTTTCAAAGCTTTTGAAGAGCATATCCCACGACTAAAAGAGATGGGGGTTGATATCCTTTGGTTGATGCCTATCCACCCCATTGGGAAGGAAAAACGCAAGGGAGAGCTCGGAAGCTATTATTCCATTCAGGATTATAAAGCGGTAAATCCCAACTTTGGGACGATGCAGGATTTTAAGGATCTGGTTGAGGCGACTCATGAACATGATATGAAACTCTTTTTAGATTGGGTACCTAATCATACGGCATGGGATCATCCGTGGACTGAAGAACATCCTGAGTACTATATGAAGGATTCCACGGGCGCGATTACCTACGAAGCTGACTGGACCGATATTGCTCAGCTCAACTACGAGAACAAAGAGCTCTGGGATAAGATGATCGATCGGATGAAGTTTTGGATTGACGAGACGAATATTGACGGCTATCGCGTAGATCATGCCGGTCATGATATCCCGCTGGACTTTTGGAAAAAAGCCATTCCCGAGGTCAATAAGTCTAAAGAAGATTTCTTCTGGCTGGCCGAGTGGAATACCCCCGATATGCATCCATGGTTTGATGCAACATACACTTGGGAATATTTTCACCTTTCAACGGAGATAGCACAGGGAGATACCTCTGTTAATGAGATAACGGAGTATATGGCCCAAGAAGAGGAGCGTTTCCCGGCTCATGCGTATCGACTCTATTTTACCTCGAATCACGACGAAAACTCTTGGAATGGAACGGATGAGGAACTCTTTGGAGATAATTTTGAAAATTTCGCCGTGATGGCTGCTACTATAGATGGCATGCCGTTGATCTATAGTGGACAGGAAACCGGACTTGATAAGCGGCTTGAGTTTTTTAAGAAAGATCCCATCGAGTGGGACGGTTTTGAATATGAGGATTTCTATCGTACTCTTTTTGAGCTGAAAGATCGCAATGAAGCCCTTTGGAATGGTCAATATGGCGGTGACTTTGTTGCTGTACCTACCGAATCATCTGGACAAACATATGCTTATAAACGCGTAAAAGGTGATGATGAGGTTTTCGTGATCCTTAATTTCGAAGATAGCGAGCAGGATATTTCTTTCCCTAATCTGGACAATTCGGTTAACTATACTGATGTGTTTAGCGGAGAAAATATTACAGTGGACAGTGAGGGAGTGACGCTTGAAGCTCATAGCTATTTGGTACTTGAAAAGTAATTTCGATTACAAATACTCTAACCTTATACCCGAAAAGTGATGCTATGAATAAGAACAGTGAAAAGCCGAGACTAAGTTTTTGGGAAATATGGAATATGAGTTTTGGATTTCTGGGCATCCAGTTTGGTTTTGCTCTCCAAAACGCAAACGTCAGCCGAATCTTCGAAACGCTTGGGGCCAGCGTTGATGATATTCCCATTCTCTGGATTGCCGCGCCCGTTACAGGCCTAGTGGTACAGCCGATTATTGGTCATCTTAGTGACAAAACCTGGAATAGTCTCGGTCGACGAAGACCGTATTTCCTGTTTGGGGCCATTTTTGCATCGATAGCACTAATTATAATGCCCAATTCGCCCGTTCTCTGGGTGGCCGCCGGTATGCTTTGGATAATGGATGCTTCGATCAATATTTCGATGGAGCCTTTTCGTGCATTTGTGGGCGATATGCTTCCTGCTGAACAGCATACCAAAGGTTTTGCCATGCAAACCTTCTTTATTGGCACCGGGGCGGTGATAGCATCGGCGTTACCTTATATTATGACCAACTGGGTGGGTTTGGCAAATACCGCAGCTCCTGGTGAAATTCCACCAGCGGTACAGTGGTCGTTTTATATCGGGGCTGCAACCTTTCTGGGAGCTGTTTTGTGGACCGTTTGGACTACCGAAGAGTATCCGCCCGAGGAGTTGGAGCGTTATTCAGAAAACGAGCCGGGAGAAGGTTCAATTATTGACGCTGCAAAAAAGGGAGAAGTTGATACAGGAAACGCCAAGCGTAAATTTACCATAGGTTCCATTTTAATTGCTGCCGGACTTGCATTAACCTACTATATTTATGGCGCCAACTTTGAGCAGGAGTTATACATATTCAGTATTGGTGTATCCGTATTCGGATTGGTTATGGCTGTGGCTGGCTTTATGCAAAAATATCTGGATAAAGATGAACATGGGCTCGTTGTGGTTGTTTCAGATTTCTTGAGTATGCCTAAGACCATGGTACAACTTTCGGCTGTTCAGTTCTTTTCTTGGTTTGCTCTCTTTGCCATGTGGATTTATACTACTGCAGCGGTAACCTCCCATGTGTATGGAACCAGTGATACAACGTCAGTGCTCTATAACGAAGGAGCTGACTGGGTGGGCATACTGTTTGCCATATACAACGGTTTTGCTGCTATTATAGCTTTCGCACTCCCGTATGTTGCAAAACTGACAAGTCGCAAGATTGTGCATGCCGTATCATTGTTAATAGGAGGCATAAGTCTTGCTAGTATTTACTTGATAAGTGATCCCATGATGCTCATTCTGCCGATGCTTGGTATTGGTGTTGCCTGGGGCAGTATCCTGGCGATGCCCTATGCTATCCTTTCAGGCGCTATTCCCGCCAAGAAGATGGGGATATATATGGGACTTTTTAACTTTTTTATTGTAATTCCTCAAATTGTAGCGGCCAGTATTTTAGGAACGATGCTCCGAAACCTCTTCAACGGGGAAGCAATTTTTGCCCTCATAGCAGGAGGGGGAGCGATGGCCTTTGCTGCCCTTATGATGATTTTTGTGGATGATAAAGCTGCTCAGGAAATGAATGATCCGCAAGCTGTAGAACCGGCAGAGTAACTGATTGTTAGCCCATTTGACAACAGCTGTATTCCATGTTGAGTAGATTTCTTATAATGATAAGTTAACGGCACATAAAAATGCCCTGCACTTTCAAAGTGTAGGGCATTTTTTATTGAAGTAAAATATCCTTGGGATTTGAGCGGAGCTTCACTCTGTTCTATGTTTACTCCAACTCCAGAATTAATACCGATCGTGACGGAATTTTAAGGTCATTCAGTTGATATGTTTTATTTGTTATAATATCAGTTCCTGTGGTAAAGCCATCTAACCGTTCGTAATAGTAATCCTTATTTAACGATATAGACTCTTTGCTCTTATTGAAAGCTACCATCACTGATTTTTGTTCGTTGTATCGGAAGTATACATAAACGCCATCATGTTTGGGAGCGTACTGCATCAGTTCACCGCTATGAATAACGGGATTATCTTTCCGCCAGTTGACCAACTTTTTTACAAATGTCTGGGCTTCTTTCTGTTTGTCGGATAACCCTTTCCCGGTAAAGCCATTTTTGGTGTCACCTTCCCATCCGCCGGGGAAATCTTCCCGAATCTGTCCGTGATCATGTCCTTTTTCGTTGCTCATCAACAGCTCGGTACCGTAATAAAATTGGGGAATACCGCGCATGGTCATTATATAGGCCAATCCCATTTTATACAGGTCGAAGTCCTGATTTACCTGTCGATAAAAACGATCCATATCGTGATTATCGGGAAAGATCACCATGTTTAAGGGGTTGGGATAAGCATAATCGAAGCTTAATGTCTCATAGAGATCAACGAAGCCGCTGCCCCAGCTTTCTTCACTTGTGAGAGCATCGACAAGGGTAGTTTGAATGGGAAAATCCATTAAGCTGGGTAGGCATGAACTGAAATTATCGGGCTTATCATTGCCACGCTGCCATTTTGATAATACCAACGGATCAACCGACCATTCTTCGCCCACAATATTAAAGTTGGGATATTCTTCCATGATACGGCATGTCCATTCGGCCATAAATTCCTGTCCGGCGTAGGGATGAGTATCGTGACGAATGCCTCGTAATCCGGCATATTCAATCCACCACAAACTATTGTAAATGAGGTAGTCGGCCAGCAGGGGATTGTCTTGATTTAGATCCGGCATAGACTTTACAAACCATCCGTCCGTCATTCTTTTCTTGTCGATATCAGCAGCATAGGGATCATGCAGCGTTGTACGGCGGTGATTGGTCTGCTGATAATTATCAGGATAATGTACCCAATCGTCTGTGGGCAGATCATCCATCCACCAATGGTTAGAACCCGAATGGTTCATGATCATGTCCATGATGAGCTTAATGCCTCGTTTCTCAGCTTCCTCACTCAGTTTTTTATAGAGTTGATTACTTCCGTATCGCGGATCCACCTTGTAATAATCCGTAGTGGCATAACCGTGGTACGAGGAGCTTTCCATCGCATTTTCTTTTACGGGATTGAGCCAGATAGCCGTAAAACCCATCTCATCAATGTAATCAAGGTGATCGATAATTCCTTGGATATCTCCACCGTGACGCCCGTAGTCATCATCTCTGTCGAGGCTATCAGCATATCCAGCTACGCTGTCATTGCCGGGATTTCCATTGGCAAAGCGATCGGGAGTAATGAGATACATAACATCTGAGGAGTTAAAGCCTTCTCGTTGAGCAGAATTTTGCTCGCGTTCTTTAAGTTCATAAGTGTACTTTAATTCCTGATCTCCATCTCTTGAAAGTATAATATCAAACTTCCCGGGATCTGTATCTTTTGAGATATCCAAATAGACAAACAGATAGTTGTCGTTTTCAACTTTTTGGATACGTTTGATTTCCACCCCATCATAGTCTATAGCAGGAGAGAGGTTGCCAATATCATCACCATAGATCATAACCTGGAGTTCGGGATTCTTCATTCCAACCCACCAGTGGAGAGGCTCTACGCGCTCAATGGCGTAATCCTGGGCACTAACGGATCCGAAAAGAAAGAAGGCGAAGATAGATGAGAGAAGTAAACAACGTAAATTGGTTTTCATAATATTGCCAGATAAGATTTATGAGTTTATGCCTATCTAAAAGATATTGCTATATGAAATTTATAGTCTTGATATTCCTCATTTTCCTTAAAGAATGAAGCGTATTGTCGATTTGAAGTATTGGGTTGTGAACTAGCTTGGTCTGTCGGGTGGACCCGAAAATGGAGTGATCTCCAATTGTGAAGATGTATTGCTTTCGTTGGAACCTTCGTCAACAGCTGTAATCCGGTAATAGTATGTGGTTCCATTTTCAACACCGGTATCAGTGTACTCCGGATTTGATATCAGCTCGGATCCATTGACGGGACTCATTTCCGAGGTGTTTGAGATACTACTGGTAGAACGGTATAAGTTATATCCTGCCAGATCGTCTTCGCTGTTGGCATCCCAGCTAAGTACAACTTCCTGATCACCTGAAGTTCCATCAAAATTAGCAGGAGCTGAAGGAGCTTCATCAGTACCATTTCCACCGTTATCCGGACCCGTTGAAGAACCGCCGCAAGAGGTAAAGAACAGGAACCCACAAAGGGCAAATGATATGGCAAATAATCTATACATTCGTTTCATAATGTTTCCTATTTGATTAACGTCATTTTTTGGACGAACCGCTGGTCGCCGATCTCAAAAACAGCAAAATACAAGCCACTGGCCCGCCGGCTCCCATCAAATGTTATAGTGTGAACTCCGGCTTGTCGGGTTTCATTATTAATTAACGTACTGACCTGCTGTCCCAAAATATTGTATACCTGCACATGAACTTCTGCTTGTTCTGGAAGTGAAAATCGCAGGGTCGTGGATGGATTAAATGGATTAGGATAATTAGGATTTACACTAATTTTTTGGGGCAGGAGCTCCTCTTGTTGCTCATTGATATACCGTGTATCTCCGATCACCAGTAGCATAGAGGTTTTTTCGTTGTCTGGGATAATGGTTATTTCATTTTTATTACTTAAATCATATTTGCGTCCGGAATCAGTATCCAACAGGGCCATTTGTATGCTCGGATTGTTATCCCATCCTTCAGCACTAATAGTGACCGGTTCTTTCGGTGTAGCCGACAGTGTGACCTTTAATCGATGTTCCTGCTTGTTTTTATTGCGATAAATATGGGCTAATGAGCTTGTGCGAGAGGATTTATGATCTTTGGTATCAGCTTTGAACCGTAAAGAAGTACCTTCAAACTTCGAAGGCGGAGCTATAGCATCAGCAGGGGGTTGTTCAGAGTCTACAAAAGTGAGACGGCTCGAAGATGTTTGTTTTCCATCTATTCGTGTAATGAGTTGAACTTCTGTTTGGGTAACTTCAGTTTTTTTCTTGGCTGAAGTCTCTTCATAGGGTATGAGCAGTTCATTTAATCCCTGGTCATTTAAGAAATAAAAGGCTTTACCTGTACGGGCCGAAACAAAATCAGTAGCCTGGCTCCAGGATCCGTCAAAACTCCATAACGGCTGTAGATTAGCGTCATTTGCTGACGATACTTGGCTCCATGCCACATCAGTATGCAGTGGATTCGATATAATATTCCAACCATCGTGGAGTGGAATTGAGGCTTGGTTATTCTCACTAAGTTCAACAGTAGGAACAGTCTGAGTATAGGTAAAGTCTTCTTTACTTGTGACCCAAAACCCTTTACCGGGATTTGTATTAAAGGTAGAACTACCGTCGTACTTCATCATATAATTTTCGCTTGTTCCGTTATCCCAGAACGCTTGCCAGTCAACACTTGGATCACCATTCAAAACATCTTTAAGTGCTTCATTTGATTGGCCGGGCAAAGCAATCAATTGATAGTCCTGAGGGGAGGAGGCTCCATTAAATGTCTTTGATATATCAAGATTAATCTGTGTGGGGACAAAGCGGAGGAGATCTCCAGCAGGGGCTTCAAACTTTTTAGTAGTGTAGATATGAAATTCACCGGCATTCATCGCAATGGTTGTATCGGTATTGTTGATCGATAGGGTATCCCCGGAGAAGAAATCGTACCAGTCCCCGGTTTGTGAGAATTTCGGCTGCATTTCGGTGTCTGTAACGCCAAAATTGCCGGCTATTGTAACTTTTAACTCAGGATGACTAATCGTAATGCGTTTAGTGACGTTACTTACGTCCATCGAAACATTGGAGGTAGTCGAAGTAAAGGCTTCATGGGAATTACGAAGGCGAATAAGGGCTTTATAGGAATCATAAAGCTTTTTGCGTTCTTCATCCTGATAGTAATCCCATCTGATGGGCTTAGGTGCAGTTCTGCAGCTATTGTTAATAGAACCATCTTCACATCGATTGATACTAAAATCATATCCGAGTTCACCAAACTGCCAAAACATTTTAGGACCGGGTACCGTGAAAAAGAAAGCAGCTGACTGTTTAATTCGATTAAGCGCTGTATTTAGCTCTTTTATATCATAGGAACTGTTGCTACCGCTGTTACCGTAATTAAGGTTTTCATACATAATACGCTGCTCATCGTGGCTTTCCATATAACCAACCAAATGAGGCTTACTCCAATTTCGGTTCTCATGATAAACACCAGAGAAATTACTTCCATCCTCGTATCCCATGGAAGCCTGTTTGTAATTACCATGCATGATGCCCCAAAGCAGCATGCCATAATCAGCTAATTCCTGTTCTTCGCTGTTTTCCGTGAGGTGCTCAAGAATTACATAGGAAGAATCATCAACCGCCCACTGTTGGTTAGCCATTCGCTTTAGCAATCGAATGCGATCTTCATCCCGGGCCCAGCCATCGCCGGAATTTTGCGTAAAACCCTTGGTAAAATCGAAGCGATAGCCGTCAGCATTGAACTCTTCGAGCCAGTAGCGGGTTACGCGGTCTACATAGTATTTTGTGGCTTGGGATTCATGATTAAAATCATATCCCCAAGAATACGTTTGATTTGGAGATTGGACATTTAGATAAGGGTTCTCGGTAGTAGGCTGCCCGTAATCTCCTTCATTCCACAGCCGAACCAGTGGAGATTGTCCATATACATGGTTTAACACAATATCTAAAATGACCACCATGCCGCGGGAGTGGGCTTCATCTATGAATTTTTTAAGATCATCGGCAGGACCATAATACTTGTCGGTAGCAAACAGGAAGGCTGAATTATATCCCCAGCTGATGTTTCCTTCAAACTCCATGACCGGCATCAGTTCTATGGCATTCACGCCAAGGCGGTCAAGATAGTCCAATGTATCGGTAAGGGTTTGGAAATCGTGATTTTCGACAAAGTCTCGAACCAATAATTCGTAGACAACTAGGTCTTCTTTATTGGGGCGGTCATAACTTTGGTGCTGCCACTGGTACTCTGTTTTCCCGGGTTGTAGCACACCTGCGGTAAAGTCTGTTTGGTCACTGGGATAAGGCTTTAAATTGGGATAGGTGGCATTGCTGATATACTGGTCATCCGGTTGCAAGACTTTTTCGGAGTAGGGATCGGCCACTCGTACTTCTCCGTCCACAAAATATTGAAATCCATACTCTTCGCCGGGTGTAAGGCCGGAAATTTCGATCCAGTAATAGCTGCTGTCGGCATTCACAACCTCTTTATTCATAAAGTAATTGGGATCTATTTCCCAATTCGTAAAGTCTCCAATCACGTAGACAAATTCTTTATTAGGCGCAAAAAGAGATAATCGCACTGTGTTGGCATCGACATAGGTGATGCCGTCTTGCAGTCCCTGGGGACGGGCTTGTTGGGTGATTTCAGGGTTGACGACCAGTTGTTGCGTTACTTGATCAGTGTTGGTACCGTCGGTTCCTTCAAGGCGGACTTCAAAGTTACCGGCATTTTGAGCAGGATAATCATACTGAATAGAATTACTATTGACCTGTGCAACCTGCTGATTGTCTACAAAAAGCGTAAGCTGTTCGTTACCGGTGTTGGTAGATGCAATTCCCTCGATGGTAACGGTACTGTTTTTTGAGGTAAATGCGGGGTCATCGGTGGGGGAGGTTATACTTACATTAAATTCGTTTTGATAGACTTCGGCGAATAGATCATTGGTTTGTTGTGAGCCGTTGCTACTTCGAAACACAAAGGCCATCTGATCAATGGTTTCACTTTCAGGCACATTGTAAAATTCTCGAATGGAGGGAGAAATCTCCAACGTATAAAGATTGGGATTGTTCGGATCGCGCTCCATTTTGGCTTTGGGGATATTTTCGCCCCAATCGGCGACTACATATTTCCAGTCAGAACCGTCAGTGCTTTGGTCGGTAATAACGCCGGTATGGGCATAGACATCTCCCGTATATCCTTCCAGCTCAGTGTTGCCTTCGGTAGCATCAAAGGTAATGGTTACCGATTCCCCGGAAACAGGGAATTCAGGATCGGTTGTAACTTGTGCCTGGACTGTGATCAAAAGCCCGAGTAAAAAGAGGAGTGTCGTAGCTATGCGTCGCATAAAAAAGGAGTTAATAAAAAAGCCCACCCATCATCTGGATGAGTGGGCTTTTTGTATCTTGAGTTAATTAAAAATTAGTTTTGATTGAGCTCGTACGTATAAGGCGCTTCACTCAAATCAAGGATAACGGTGTAGTTACCAGCTTGATCTACAGCAATGTTTCCTCCACCTTGCTCAAGTCTGCCGTCACCTTCGTCATCTCCATAATCTAGATTCCAAGCATCATTAGCACGGAACTTCATTTCACCTGCTGAAAGATCAAGCGTAATGGTCCAAACCTTCTCTTGTGGATCATAGGTCATATCTTGGTCCACATCCCAGCTACCTGTTGCATCACCGACAACTCCCCAAGTAGTCTTAAGGGTTTCGTAGGTCATCTCATTGAGATCTACATTCATTTTATAATAGCCAGCATCAGACAATGCAATGTTGTCTCCACCAGATTCTAAGGTGCCGTCTGCTCCGGTATCCCCCCAATCATTATCCCAATTACGTTCAGGGGTAAACTTGAACTGGTTATTGGCATTTGCCATGTATACATACCCTTCATAGGTATCGTCATCATTTACAGAGTAAAGAGCAGGGGCTGTTCCCGGATCCCAGTCGCCACCTTCATTACTTGCTGATTGATAACCACCTGGTACGTAAATTTCCGGATAGGTAACTTCTGCGAAATAAGGAGTTATGGAGATTGTTACTGGTTCAGAATGTGCAGCTCCTACAGATTCATCTGGGAGAGAAGCCACAATACGTAGATCAATAGAATGCTCTTGTCCTGTGACAAACTCTTCGGAAATCAGTGCGTTATTGATATCCTTAGTAATAACTTCATAAGAAGTACTCTGGGTTTGAGCGAATTCAACAAAACCATCACTACCAGTTTCGGTGAATTCTATACTGTATGTCGGTGCAGATGGAAAACCGAAGTCAGGCTTTGACCATTCAATAGTTGTTAGTACACTGTCTGCTTCTCCTTCTGTTAAGGTAAAGCTTTCACCGGATGAAGGTGAAGTCATAGCCGGAGCACCCGGCTCAGAAGTATTTGCTACGGGTCCCAGCTCCTCTTTATCACAAGAGGAGAAGACAAGGAGCCCTGCAAGTAGAATTGATAATAGGCTTAGTTTCTTCATGATAATGCGTTTTTAAGATTTAAGATCGTTACATCAAACTGTTTAATAACCCGGATTCTGTTCCAGATTTAGATTCGAGTTGATATCCGATGCCGGGATAGGGAATATTTCATATTTCTCATCGGTAGCCCTTCCTTCTGCATCTTGGCCTTTCATAGACCATATATATTGATCACCGGTGAATTGATTAAAACGTCGCAAGTCGGTTCTTCGGTGTGCTTCCCAATATAACTCACGTCCACGTTCGTCCAGTATGAGGTCTAATGTCAGGTCAGACTGATCAATATTAAGGACACCGTCTCCGTGAGCGCGATCCCTAAGTTCGTTAATGAGATTTACTGCTTTGTTAGGATCACCAGAATTGCCCCGAAGTGTTGCTTCAGCGTACATTAAGTAAACATCGGCAAGACGGAACATCGGAAAGTCGATATCAACGAATACCTGATCTGATCCAGTTTGTCCGTTTGACGTCAAGTTTTTCCACTTGGTAAGGCCATAACCGTTGGTGAATTCAGCTAATACATCAACCGATGGTATTTCTTTTTGTTGGCCATCTTTGAATAATGAGTTACGACTGTCTGCATATTCAATTTCATAGGTATTGTTATTTAGATCAACTGTAACTCTATGAAGTCCTAGGCGTTCAGTAGCAATATTTGCCCCATTAGCTTCCAGGGTTCCATCAGCACCGTTATCACCGTAATTAGAATTCCAGTTTTGATCGGGTGTAAACTTTAGTTCAGCATTAGAAACACCTATATAAACAAGTCCAGTATACACATCATTATTGTTTTCAGAGACAAGAGCAGGAGCATCTGCTGGAGTCCAGTCACTGCCATACCCACTGGAAGCTTGGTAACCACCTGGGACATATATTTCATCATTGCCGGAAGGATTAGGGGTTTGGTATCCAGAATATTCCAAAATATCTACAAATTCTGGTGTCGTACGATGACCGCCCCAGGCTTCAGAGGTACCGAAGTTAGCGGGGTTCATATCACCGCCAATGGCTGCATGATGAATAAATGTTGTTCCACCATAGGTTTGGGTATTTACCCCATCAAAAGGAATAGAGAAAATAAGTCCATTGGCTGTATGATTGTCAGCGCGGAATAGGTCGCCGTAATCCTCTTCAAGCGTATAACCGCCCTGTTCAATGACGTTATTGGCATAGGTGACAGCATCTCCATAACGAGCCTGGTCTATGTACACTTCAGCATTGAGATAGAGTTTTGTCAGAAGTGTCCAAACGGCACCCTGGTCGGCTCTGCCGTATTCGTTATCACCGGGTGCGGGCATTTCACTTTCAATGTCGGTGAGTTCACTCTCAATATAATTGAAGAGTTCCTGGGCTCCAATGGGTTCCGGTTGGTAGGCTCCAACAGGGTCTTCTTCAGTTACAAAAGGTACATTGCCGCCAAACATATCAAGGGCATGCCAGTAGCTGAGGGCACGCAGGAAGCGAGCCTCGGCAAGATACTGCTGCACCTGTTGGTTTTCATTGCCTTGGGCATTGCGTATAAACTCGTTAGCCAGGGCAATTTGATAGTAGATACGGCTGTACAGAGCCATCACAAAGTCGTTGGAAGCGTTCCAGGCCTGGTAATTGTATTCTGGGAGGCCGTCGTCATTCCATCCAACAACTGCTTCGTCTGTTGAGATTACTTGCGCAACCCACAGCTGACGAAGATAGCTTGAGAAGCCTTCGTCAATACCCTGAATATCAGGATCACCTGCGGGCCCTTGCTGTCCGGTAGTGGCAAAGCCTGCATATAGTTTGGCAAGTACCTGCTGATAGTTTTGCGGACTCGTATAAACAGACTCTGATGTTTGTACATCATCATCAATCGGACTGGTATTGAGATCGTCCGTACATGAAGTAGCAGTAATAGCCATAATGGCAATTAATGCTACCGAGACAATTTTAAGTTTTGTGTTAAACATAATGGTCGGTTTTAAAGAATTTCAATTAGAAGTTGAGGCTTAATCCAAGGATAAAGGTGCGAGGACGTGGATATACTTCATTATCAATTCCACTGAAAACCTCGGGATCCAGCCCGCTGTAATTGGTGATTACAAAGGCATTTTGTACGGTACCGGAGACACGCAGCGATTGAACCTGATCGAATAGATTGTTGAACGTATATCCTACCGACATGTTATCCATGCGCAGGAAGGAAGCATTCTCAACGTAGTGATCAGATTCGTATTGAGCACCGCTGAAGCCATAGTCATTAATAGCATTCATTGCATTGTTAAGGAAGCCGGTACTGTTATACATGAATTCATAAACCGTGTGGTTAGATGCTACATTGTTATAAACGTAATTACCGACATTCGCCCGGGCAGAAAATGATGCATCCCAGTTTTTGTATTCAAACTTGGATGAAAGCCCAAAGGTAAAATCGGGAGCAGGATCTTCATACCGGTATTTGTCATCGGCCGTTATTTGTCCGTCTCCATTACGATCAACATAAACACCGTCTAAGGGGTTTCCATTTTCGTCATACACCTGTTCATATACATAGAACGAACTTCGGGGATGTCCCTCACTGTGTATTTGAATGGTATTACCTACACCACCAGAGATTCCACCGGTTTCTACGCCGATATAGTCTTCGGAGTCTACATTGGTGAGTTTGGTAACTTCATTCACATTATGTGTAGCATTAAAGCCAACTTCGAGGTACGTATCTTCGGTAGAGATTATGCGTCCTGTTATGTTAGCTTCAAGTCCCTGAACTTCCAGCGTGCCAATATTAGATAGTATCCGATTTGTGAAGTTGGTACCGGCCGGTACGGGAACCACATTTAGCAGGTCATCCGTTACCCGGTGGTAAGCTTCCAAAGAACCGAACAGTCTATCGTTGAAGAAGCCGTAATCCAACGCAATGTTATAGGTGGTTGTTTCCTCCCATTTCAGATTAGCGTTGTATCCTTCCGGGCGAAGCGTCGTTATAAACTCGTTACCGAATAGGTATCGGGCTGTAGGCTGACTGGCGGTATATCGTGCCAGGTAAGGATAGTCCCCCTGATCAATACGCTGCTGACCGGTAATACCATAACCTAATCGCAGCTTTAACTGCGAGAGATCCTCAAAGCCACCCATGAATGGTTCTTCGTGGATTTTCCATGCCAGCGCAGCAGATGGAAACAGTCCCCAACGTTCATCTTCAGCAAAACGGGAAGTACCGTCTTGACGTAAGGTAGCTGTCAGCAAGTACTTATCATTAAAGGTATAGTTAAGACGACCGAAGAACGAGACAATATAGTGTTCGGTTTTAAAGTCGGTGTCTTCGTCAACGGCCAGTGTATCTTGTACATTATAGTTGGTAACGTAGTTAGAGCTTTCCTCGTAGTGATGCTCCCAGGAATAACCGGCAGTAACATCAAAGTCACTGTTTATTGACTCTACTTCTTTTTTATAATTAAGATAGAAGTCGAGCAGCTCATTTTCTTTACGTTGGTCGTATGTAGTTCGAGTACCATTTGGCTCTCCCGGTCCAACATATTCAAATGCGGCTTCGTCAGTGACCCTATAATTACCATCACCTACATCAGAATAGTCATAACCCAGATTCAGTGTAGCTGTTATGTTTTCTTCGAAGGGGAGTGTGTAATCAAATTTGGCATTACCGATAGACCGGTAGACGGTTGACTCATCGATAGTTTGTTGCAACAGCGCCACTGGGTTGGAAGTTGCAATGGAAATGGGGTTGCCATTTTGGTCAGTCCAAGCATAGTAATTTCCAAAATCGTTTTCTGCATGAACTGGTTTGGTCGGATCATAGGTTACAGCTGATCCGATAGCACCGCGATTTGCAAAACGGTTGTCAACCTGGGAGGCCTTAATATTAAGGTCAACTTTAAGGTTGTCATCAAAGAATGTAGGATTTACCGCAATAGAACCGGTAAAACGATCCATGTTGGATGTTTTCAGTATCCCGTTGTTGCCATTAAATCCTAAGGATACGCGATAAGGAACACTCTTAAAGGCCCCTGTGAGACTTATGTTATGCTGTTGACTGTAAGCATTTTTATATATTTGGCTTTGCCAGTCGGTATTTCCATCGCTGGTAAGATCAAAAGCAGAAGGAGGCAGCTCACTTTCTACCACAAATCGAAACATGTTGGGAGAAAGAACATCTAACTCTTTGGTCTTTGTTTGGAAAGAAAACTTGCCGGTATAAGCAACCTCCAATGGCTGATTGGCGGTGCCTCGCTTGGTAGTAATTAGAACAACACCGTTTGAAGCACGAGAACCATAAATGGCTGTTGCAGAGGCATCCTTCAGAATAGAGATCGACTCAATATCATTTGGATTAATCGTGTTGAGTGGATTTCTCATACCAGAAACGGCGTTTCCATCGAGCGGTACCCCGTCAATTACAAATAGGGGATCATTGCTGGCCGACAGGGAAGATCCACCACGAATTCGAATAGTAGCTCCGCTACCGGGGGCCCCGTCATTTGATGTAACAGTAACACCAGCTGCTTTACCTTGAAATAACTCCTCTGGAGATGTGATCGCTCCTTCGTTAAAATCTTCAGAATTTACAGAGGTAACCGATCCGGTATTATCGTCTACTTCCTGTGTACCGTAACCGATAACCACAACGTCTTCAAGTTGTTGTACATCAGGTGAAAGAGCAACATCAATGGTTGTGCGTCCATTGATTGGGACTTCTTGCTTAACGAATCCTACAAAAGAAAAGACCAGCGTATCTTGCAACGATGGTACATTTAGTGAGTAGGTTCCGTCTGCAGTAGTTGCAGTTCCGCGTTCGGGCATATTTTTAACAGTAATATTAACGCCGGGCAGGGTTTCCCCGCTTTGAGCGTCTGTTACGGTTCCCGATACGGAACTCTGTGCTAATCCGGGAAGCGTAAGCCCCAGCATCAAGCACGACGTAATGAGTAGCTTTTTGATTGGTATCATAGAGGTTGGTTTAGATTATTGTGGATAAGTCTTGAACATACTCTTTAACAGAGGGTAAAATGTGTTGATCATTTACAATTTCACTATTAATGAAAGCGCTTACATAACGCGCGAAAATTTTTAATCCCAACAGGATATGTAAGCGCTTTCATGTCTCCTGATATCTAACAATTTATGAGGAGAGATTCAAGTAAATACGTACTCAATCGGTAAATTTTTTATACTGTGATTAAGCTATGTATTTTTGAGATGTTTGCGCTAACAATTATATCCGTTTCATGATGAAATGATTCTGTTTATTTATGGGTTGTTAACTATTCCAAATCACAATAATTATTGAGAGGTCAATGGATAACTTGCATAATACTGTTCAAACGTTAGGGCAATTAAGGGAATCGGGCTGGGAGTCCATCCCGGTTAAGGAAGAGATTAGACAAAATTTAATTGAGAAAATTAGATCGGGAGGGAATCTATTTCCCGGTATTCTGGGATATGACAAATCTGTTATCCCACAGTTGCAGCATGCGCTTTTGGCAAAGCACGATATCATTTTACTGGGGCTTAGGGGGCAGGCAAAGACCAAAATATTGCGTCAGTTGATCTCTTTTTTGGATGAGTATATGCCAGTTATTGCAGGATCGGAGATTAATGATGATCCCTTTAACCCAATTTCGAAACAGGCTCGGGAACTTGTGGATGAAAAAGGGGATGATACTCCTATACGCTGGATCCATCGCAGTGAGCGGTATGGCGAAAAGCTTGCGACGCCGGATACAGCTGTGGCTGATCTTATTGGGGATATCGATCCTATCAAGGCTGCAGCTGAGAAGTTAACGCTGGCCGATGAAAATGTGATAAATTTTGGATTGGTCCCACGAACAAATCGGGGAATATTTGCTATTAACGAACTGCCCGACCTACAGCCGCGCATTCAGGTGGCACTGCTCAATATTATGCAGGAGCGTGATATCCAGATTCGAGGCTTTAATATTCGCATTCCTTTGGATGTATTGATGGTTTTTTCTGCGAACCCCGAAGATTATACAAACCGGGGAAGTATTATTACGCCTCTTAAAGATCGTATCGACTCCCAGATTTTAACCCATTATCCCCAACAGCTGGAAACGGGCATGAAGATTACTCAGCAGGAGGCCTGGATTTCCCGCGATGGAGCTGTGAATGTGACCATTCCTCCGGTGATTGAGGAATTACTGGAACATATTGCTTTTGAAGCAAGGGATTCAGAGTACATTGATCAGAAGAGCGGGGTGTCTACTCGAATGACCATTACAGCGATGGAACAGCTTATATCTGCAGCTGAACGTCGGGCGCTTGTGAATAATGAGTCTGAAACGGTGGCACGCATCACAGATCTATATCATATCGTACCTGCATTGACCGGAAAGCTCGAGCTGGTGTACGAAGGCGAACAGGAGGGGGCTTCAAATGTTGCGAAGCATATCATCGGAAAGGGGATAAAGAAGACGTTTGCCCGGTATTTTCCTGATCCCGGCGAACAGAAGAAAAGTGATGAGAATATTTATCAGCCGGTGTTGGATTGGTTTGCCGATGGCAATACATTAGAAATCAGTGATAATATGGGTCGAAATGAATATAAGGAATTACTTGACGGCGTTGATGGACTCTCATCCTTGGCAGGTGAAAATTCATTAATTAATAAGGAAAATGATCAGTATGTACTTATGGATTTTGTTATCGAGGCTCTTCATCAGCATTCGATGGTGGGTAAAGAGGAGTTAGACGATGCTCGCAGCTATTCTGATATGCTGGGAAGTATGCTCGGATCTATTGATGATCTGGACGATTTCGATGATTTTGATCAGTGATTGCGATTGCAAGTAGGCTCCTAAGCCCTTATATTTACCGACCGAATAAAGCAATAAAGAAATTTAAAGATCCCATGAAAGACGGAATTCACCCAGAGTACGAAGAGATTACGGTTGTGATGAGCGATGGCACGGAATTTAAAACTCGCAGTACGATAGATACCGAAGACGGTGTGTATCGAAGTGAGGTTGATTCTAAAAACCATCCTTTTTATACCGGCAATATGAACTTCCAGAAGAAAGCTGGTCGTATCGATCGCTTTAAGAAGCGTTACGGGAAGCAAGACGACTAAGTCTATTTGGAGGTTAAGAAATTTAGGGATGCATTCCGTAAGGAGATGCATCCCTTTTTTATTTTATAATACTTATGATGAGTGTTACATATGAATATTATCAAATATACTGTAGGTCCCTTTGCTGAAAATACATACCTGCTGATTGAAGGAGAGCAGGCTCTGATTATTGATCCCGGTTTCTTAGAGGATTCTGAATTTCAAACAGTCAAAAAACAAATTGATGAGCAGGACTTAGAACTATTTGCAGTTGTGTTAACCCATGCTCACGTCGACCACGTGTTGGGATTGCAAAGAGTAGTTGATGATTTTGATGTTCCTGTTTATTTGAGTGATAAAGATCGCCATCTTTGGAATAACTTTGGCTCGCAAGCAGCTATGTTTGGGTTTACCTCTGATGGCTTTTCGTTTGATCCGGAAGTTTTGCCAATTATTGATAAATGGAATATTGGCAATTTCTCTTTTGATGTTCGATATACACCCGGTCATGCTCCCGACCATGTGTCACTCTATAGTAAATCCGACGGCATAGTGATTGCAGGGGATGCTCTTTTTAAAGAGGGCATTGGTCGTACTGATCTATATAAAGGAGATTTCAACGTGTTGGAAGAGTCTATTCGAGAGCAACTATATTCGCTTCCTGATGATACGATAGTGTATCCCGGTCATGGAGAAAAGACAACGGTCGGGCATGAGAAGCAAGCCAACCCTTTTGTAAAAGAATAAGCAGCAGCTGTTATTCTTCTTCGTTGCTGCCTTGCCCTTTTTGGGCTTTGAGCCGAATAATCTCTTCTTGGTATTGCTCTCTTTTTTGTGGTCTTAATTCTATAAGCCGTTCATAGGTTCGAATAGCTGCATTCAGCTTACCTTGACGTTCATGAATTTGAGCCAGTGTTTCCGAGACGATATCATCAACATTATCGCCGGAAACCTTTTTGTTATTCTTGTCTTCAGGTTCTTCTTTCTCGTCTGGACGTATCCTTTTTGATTCAACCGAAGCAAGCTTTTGTATTAGAGAATCAAGGTTTAAAACGGGGCCCGGTTCATGAACTGACTGTGTGCTTTTTGGAGAGGCAACAGTTTCAGAGTCAGGGGTCCATGCTTCAAAGGTATTCGGATGACTCAAATAATAGTGGAGCTTCTCAAAAAAGGGGCTTCCCGGAGCAAAAATTCGAGCCTTAAGAGCTTCATCAACAGCCTGATCATCCATTCCCTCTAAATGGTAAAACCATGCCAACAGAAAATGACCAACAGCATCGGGGCCACGCTTTTTAAGCTGTTTTTGTAGTCGTTTCGTAGCTTCTATCGGCTCCTCGTCAAAATGTTCGGCATAAGAAGCCAGTGATTTTGGAATTTTAAACGGTAACTGAGGCATCTTTTATTTTTTACTGATTCCCGACCAATTTTGTACGCTTATTATATAAATAGATTTGTACCGACCATCAAAATGTAATTCGACATTACCAACCGCTTACCGCATCATTGAACATATTATCGGCTATTTGATTGAGTGCTTCCTCGGCGGCGTTGGTTTCTCCTTCAATAGGGTTTTCGTTAGTATCGTAGGTATCTGATCCGCGAAATGTGCTACTCCATTCGGCCTGTTCCTTATCCGTGTATTGAAATGTAGCCCGTACCGAAATGGAAACTTCGTTTAAACTGCTTTGGCCTTCGCCGGTAACACTAAATGCTTCATTGGCATAACTGACGATGGATCCTTCTAAAACGGCATCAGCAGCAGTTCGTGAATTTGAAAGCTGAAGTTTGGTTTGATTTATAAATCGATTAACGAGTGCCGTATTGAGTTGATCGCTCAAGTTTCCTATACCACCCGACGATTGATCGGCGAAAAAGGGAATATAAACTGAGTTGACATCGTCTGGAATAGAAGTACCCGTAAAGCTATATCTGAAGCACCCGCTTAGAACAAAGGCGATGAGTAGTACCGCAAGTATTCCTCGTTTATTATTGCAGATCATATTGGTCCAGCTTACGGTAAAGAGTTCGTTCACTAACGCCCAGTGCTTCGGATGCTTTGCGGCGATTACCGTCAAATTTTCTGAGTGCCTGTTCGATTAGAAACTGTTCCGCCTTTTCTATAGAGGGAACTTCATCATCGTTAAAAAACTGATAGAATATATTATCATCATCCGTTTCTTCTTCCGAAATATCTGCTTCGGCGAATGATTCTACGCCGCCGATCTCCTCCTCTGCAGCATCACCGATATCTACATTCATATCAACATCAGACATATTGCCCTGGCTAAACTCATCCTGGATATTCTGGGGAAGAGCCTTCATGTTTTTTTGTGAAAATGTTGAATAGAGGAAGGTTCCCAACATTTTTTTTAAATCACCAATATCACTTTGCAGTTCAACCAGTGCTCGGTAAATAAGCCGCTGGTCGTCATTACCGAAGGCTCCGTTTGCTCCACCCTGTGAATCTTTTTCAGCAAGTATAGGCAGATTATCAGCCGACCCTTCGTGTTGTCGTCCCTTGAGATACTTTTGAAGTTTTTCGGTATCAATAAATTGGGACTTCTCGAGTACGACCAACTGCTCGGCTACATTTCGAAGTTCACGGACATTGCCCGGCCATCGGTAAGAGATCAAAAGTTCTTTTGCATCATCCGAAAAGCCTTTGAATACTGAATCGTACTTGGCAGAAAATTCAGTAACAAATTTTCTGAAAATTGGGATAATATCATCGGGACGTTCACGAAGAGGGGGGAGTTTCACTTTTACGGTATCCAGCCGGTAATAGAGATCCTCCCGGAAATCACCATCCTGGACCAGTTGCCATAAATCCTTGTTGGTAGCAGCTAACACACGCACATCTGTTTTACGTACGTTGCTTGATCCTACCCGGAAGTATTCCCCGGTTTCGAGCACCCGAAGTAATTTTACCTGGATATTGGCAGGAGTATCACCGATTTCATCCAGAAAAATGGTGCCGCCGTTGGCTTTTTCAAAATAGCCTTCCCGCGCTTCATGAGCCCCTGTAAAAGCTCCTTTTTCGTGTCCGAATAGTTCACTTTCAATGATGCCTTCCGGGATAGCACCACAGTTGACAATCACCATGTTGTTATTGGAGCGGTGACTTATCTCATGGATGGCTTTTGCCGTCACATCTTTACCGACGCCACTTTCACCTTCTAACAGCACAGTAATATCTGTATCCGCCACTTGTATAACTTTGTCGACAACCTGCTTAAGTGCGGCAGATTCTCCGATAAGTCCAAATCGTTCTTGAAATGCTTCACGATCCATAGGGGAGAAGCTCGTTTGAAAAAATTGGTGTTAAAACTGTTCTATATTGTTAAAGGTAATAATTACTGCTTTAGATACATAAAGATTCGGCAGTAATTAATATAACGAGAGCTGCTTTTCAAGCGTTTCTCAGCAATTATCTATTCGTTAATGTACTTGCCCTGAATGATTTAAAATCATTCAGTAAAAATGCTATGCGGCAACTGTTTCCTGGTTGTACTCCTGAATGCTGCTCTTTTTGATGACATCACCCATCAAGGTAGCAGAAGTGCAGTCCGTAATAGTTACCTCTACATAGTCGCCTTTTCCAATGTGCTCTTGACGATCAAAGACAACCATTTTGTTGGTATCTGTACGTCCACACAGCTGTTCGTCAGACCGCTTGCTTGTGCCTTCTACAAGCACCAAGTGTCGCCGGCCAATTTCTTTCTTGTTGAGCTCCTCCTGAATGTTCATCTGTTGTTCAATAATCTCAGAAAGGCGACGTTTTTTTACATCTTCGGGGACGTCATCTTCGTATTTCCGCTGTGCAAGAGTACGTCCGCGTTCGGAGTAGGCAAACATGTAAGCCAAGTCGTATTTCACCTCGGCCATTAATGACATTGTATCTTCGTGCTCTTCTTCTGTTTCTCCACAGAAACCGGTAATAATATCGGTTGAAAGCGTAACGCCGGGAATGATATTGCGCATTTTTTCAACTAGCTCTAAATATTGCTCCCGGGTATAGGGACGTCGCATGCGTTCCAGTACCTCGTTGTTACCCGACTGAGCAGGAATATGGATGTAATTACATAGATTTGGCTGTTCGGCAATAATTTCAAGTAGTTCTTCGGGGAAATCCTTGGGATGGGGGGAAGAGAAGCGAATGCGCATTTCGGGATCAACCTGGCTGGCCTTGTACATCAGCTCGGCAAAAGAGTGTTCCCCATCATCATAGGAGTTAACATTTTGTCCCAACAGGGTAACCTCTTTATAACCTTGATCACTGAGTTGTTGCAGCTCTTCAATAATACTTTCGGCCGTTCGGCTTCGCTCACGTCCGCGAGTAAACGGTACTACACAAAACGCGCACATGTTGTCGCAGCCCCGCATAATGGTAACAAATGCACTAACACCGTTGTCATTGCGGCGTACGGGCTTAATGTCGGCATAGGTTTCTTCAAGTGAGAGAATAGTATTTGCCGCCTTTTGTCCGTCTTCAACATCAGAAAGCAATTTGGGCAGATCGCGATAGGCATCGGGCCCCACAACGAGATCAACGAGTTCTTCTTTTTCCATGATCTGCTCACGAATACGCTCGGCCATGCAACCCAGCACGCCCACCGTCATATCACGATTCTTTCGCTCTCTTTTGAGGGCTTTAAATTCCTTAAGCCGATTCCAGACGCGTTCTTCAGCGTTCTCACGAATCGAGCAGGTGTTGATGAAGATAACCTCGGCATCTTCCGGCTCATTCACCGGTTGCATACCTTCCTCCATCAAAATAGAGTTGACGATTTCGGTATCAGAGACGTTCATCTGACAACCGTACGTCTCAATGTAAAAATTGCGTTGATCCACTGTGGACAATGTTTTATTCCTGATTATTTAGATTGGTTAATATAAGAAGAGATTCACTCTTTATGAAGCTGATAATTGAGAAGGTAGAGCAGAGATTTATAAAAAAGGCCCGCAAAGTTTGGAAATTTTACGAGCCTGAATAAATCCTTTTAATACAATATGAATACTTGATTATACAATCGACCCTGAAACCTCAAAAAATAGGGCAAGCCAAGTTCAGGATGATATGTTAAAGAATCACTAATTTGGCCAGGTGTCAGGTGTTTGGCGCCATTCGCCCAGAGTTTCGAGGTCTGATTCGTTTACATAGTCGTTTTCACTGGCAACATCAATAAGGGTAGAATAGTCGGTAAGCGTAAACATGGGAACGCCCGCTTTATCGAAGCGCTTATTGGCTTTGTCAAAACCGTAGGTAAAGATGCTGAGTACAGCCTCAATTTCGGCACCGATAAATTGTAGAGCCTCCACGACCGAAATGGCCGATCCTCCGGTAGATATCAAGTCTTCAATAACAATCGTTGTTTCTCCCTTCTGTATGCCGCCCTCGATCTGGTTTCCGAGTCCATAAGCTTTAGCTTTGGCACGGACGTACGAAAGAGGTTTATCCATATTTTCTGCTACCCAAGCAGCGTGAGGTATGCCGGCGGTGGCCGTTCCTGTAATAACATCCACATCGGGATATTCTTCGAAAATAAAATCAACAAATTTCTTGGCAATTTTCTTACGGATCTTGGGATGCCGCATGGTTAGTCGGTTATCACAATAAATAGGGGAATGCCATCCCGAAGACCACGTAAAGGGATCGTTAGGACGAAGGATAACCGCATTGATATCTAATAAATCAAGTGCTAACTCTTTTGCGAATGTTTGATCGATAATCATATAAAACTGTTTAGTAATTCTCTTGCTAACAAGGCAACCGTAATAATACAAAAAAGTAGCTGCCGCTGATTAGCATATTATTAAATTATTTCTAAAATATATAAAAGTCCCTGCATACATATTAGGGCATAGACTCCGGCTAAAAGGTCATCAGCCAGAATACCCCAGCCACCGGGTAGATTCTGCAATTTATTTACGCCAAGTGGTTTTTGGATATCAAAAAAGCGAAAGAAGATAAATCCAACGAGTAGTAAGAGCAGATCTTGAGAAAGCATTCCGCTAAAAGGAATAGCGATAAATGCCATTGCTTGCCCGGCAAACTCGTCCATCACCAGGGGAGAGGGATCACCGCCCCATTCTTTTTCACACTCTTCTGAAACCCAAACGGTAATAAAGGAAAATAGCCCCGTGATAAGAGCCATGCCTATCCACGGGCTATACAATCCCACAAGATAAATAGGGAAAAGCGCAAAAAAACTGCCCCAGGTCCCGGGAGCATTTGGTAAAAAACCGGCGTTAAAGAAACTACCGAGTATCGGTTTCAGTTTTGGCATCTTTCTGTATTGAAAATATTTTTCTGTTGATAAAAACGTATTCTATTCCTGAATAAACGGTGATGGCTACGATAATCATCATCAGCCATCCCAAAATTCCCGATTGCAGGAGTTCTACACAATAGCTGCTGAGCCATACATCGGTTTCGATAAAAACGCCCACCATAAGTGCCAGGTAAAGAAAGAACATCTGACTTAAGGTCTTTGCTTTGGCCGTCAGGCGGGTATCCATGGTGATATTGCGGTAATCGGCCAGCATACGCATGCCGGTGACAAAAATATCCCTGAAAACAATGACCGAAATGGCCCACCATGGAAATTGTGTGGCATCAATAAAGGGTAAACAGATAAAACCTGCAAAGGTTAAAAACTTGTCGGCCAGAGGATCCAAAAACACCCCGTATTCCGTTTCGGCGCTGTACATGCGGGCGATATACCCGTCAAAAAAGTCGGTAACCACAGCTACGGCAAAAATACCAACACTAAGGGCACGCCATACCACTTCATCCTGCACATACAGGATTAAGAAGATGGGAGCCAGAATAATACGAATGGTACTTAATATGTTGGGTATTTGACGCACGGCCCAAAGATAGTAATTGTAATAGAGAATTAAATCTTTTTTGTGGCACAATAATTAGCTTCGAAAAGCTGCAAGAGTTTGATATTTTGATCAACGATTTTTGGTCAATATTAAATATTGATGTTATATGGAGTGTAGGATACTATCTATAGGAAATGAATTACTTATCGGTGATACGGTAAACACCAATGCTAGCTGGCTGGGCGATGTACTTACTGAGGCAGGGGTGGATGTGACCCACATTTATACGATCGGTGATGATCTGGAGAGAATGAAAGAGATTTTGTCAGATGCTCTTTCTTCTACAGACCTTATAATAACAACCGGTGGACTTGGGCCTACACACGATGATATTACAAAACGGGCTGTGACCGAGCTTTTTGATTGCGAGTTGGTACTCAAAGATTCAGTGTTGGAATTTATTAAAGAGGTTTTTAAGAAGCGTAATATTCCGTTTAGCAAGTCAAATTACCATCAAGCAGAAGTGCCTGACTGTTGCGAAGTACTTTTTAATACGCAGGGGACCGCCCCGGGCATGTGGTTTGATCGCGGATCGGTAAGGTTAGCAGTACTGCCGGGCGTGCCACATGAGATGAAACACCTCGTAAATGAAAAGGTGATACCCAAGGTCAGAGCTATCAATGGGGACACGGAATTTCGGCGTTCGCACTATATTACGACGGCCGGGATCGGAGAAAGTACGCTCAGTGATGAGGTTGTTGGGCCGCTTGGAGATGTATTGCCTAAGCATGTTAGCGTGGCCTACTTGCCGAGTCCGCAAGGCACACGCATAAGAATTAGTGCTTACGGCAGTTCAGATAATGAAATTAATGCACGCATTAATCCTGTGCGGAATCACATTAAGCAGCAAGCTGAAAAATATATTATTGGGGAAGGCAAAGACCTTGATCTGGCCAAAGCAGTTGGTGATTTACTGGAAGATCGCGACTTGGCCTTAGGCACTGCTGAGAGCTGTACCGGAGGGTACCTGTCGAATGCCATTACCGATATACCGGGTAGCAGTCGCTATATGATGGGGGGAATCATTGCATATGCAAATCAGATAAAAATAGATCAACTTGGGGTTTTGTCGGATGACCTGAATGAATACGGCGCTGTGAGTAAACCGGTGGCGCTACAGATGGCCAAGGGTGTTGCTGAAAGGTTGGGAGCTGATATCGGCGTATCAACAACGGGTATTGCCGGGCCGGGCGGTGGAACTGAAGAAAAGCCGGTGGGTACGGTTTGGATAGGATTTTGGAGTAAAGAAGAGCACTTTGCGTTGAAAGCCCGCTTTACGAACGACCGACTGATCAATAAAGAGCGATCGGCGGCCGTGGCCTTAGAAGTCATCAGGCGATCGATACTGGGAATTGAAGAAATGCCATACGGACTCAAAAAACAACCGGCTTGAAAATATTTCGTATCACATATTTGCTTTTGATACTGCTTGCGGGTGGACTGTCGGTGGCTGTAGCACAGGTAGACTCTACCACTGTTGATTCTTTAGACCTGGATTCTGCGGCAACGGATACCCTCTTTTTATATCCGTTGGAATTATCGGAGATTACTACAGATACGACTTCTTTGAATACGGTAGCAACAGACACCCTTTTTCGTTTTCCACTGCGTTTATCTGCGTCTCAAGATACGACTGCTCAAGCTGCCGGGGGAGAAGAGAAGGAGGAACTTTTTAAAGTGAATCCCTGGGAGTTTCATGCGCCACTGGGAGCCGAGCGTACCGCTTCTGATAGTACCTTGCGATGGCAATACTGGTCGGATTGGACCTATAAACTTAATCGAGAACCGGGTGTTATCAGTTATCGATTGGGAACAAATATTCGTTCCAATGCCGTGCAACGAAATGCCCATGAACCGCGACACCAGCAGTTGTACTGGGAGGATATTTCGTTTAATGATCCTGTATCCGGAATTGTCAACTGGGAATTAATTCCTCAAAACAAGATTGCTGAATTTTATACCGATGATTTGGGGACCGTGCACGAATCACGTTTTTATCATCACCAGTATTATATAAATAAACCGCTTTCGAGGCTTATTTACAGTGAGAGCAAGTTCAACTACCGGAACCTGGAATTTGAAGTAAGCCATAATTTATCCCAGCGAACCAATGTTGAATTAAGTTACTGGGATCGGCGATCCGGCGGAGAATACAGCAACTCTGAAATTACAGGGCGTCAAATTTATTTAAAGGCCAGTCATCATTTAGATCAAAATAAATACCTAAAGCTTAACTATATCAATAATAACTATGATATCGGTCAACCTTTTGGGTATACCATGTCGGATATGCGGACTTTTAATTTTGATCGCTATTCTGCTTCGGCCGTTCAGTCTTCGGCTACAACCGAGCAGAAGAATAATATACTGACATTAAATTACTATCAGCGTAATCCCGACAGTACGCAGACAGAGGATAATTTCAGGACGGGACTTTTCCATCGAAGTGATGAACGCCTTTTAACCTATCCGGGAGATAGTACCGGATACAGCTTAACCTCGGTAGGCGCTAATGCCCGAAAGTGGTGGAGATGGGGCGGTCTGCAGCTGGAGACCGGTGCCAAGGCTGAGTATTCCTTTAATAAAACATCGGCAAACAGAAGCTTTCCTGCTGACGACTGGGCGACAGTGGAAGCAGACGGAAGTATACTGGTAGGGTTTCTTCCATTTATTGATATCATGGGTGATGCTGAGCTACAAATGCGTTCCGACGGATTCCAGTCGTATCAAATAAATGCCGAAGGGGAGATTTCTGCTGGTGGTTTTACTTTGACGGCGGGAGCATCCTCAGGTTCCATTATCCCTACCCCTCAACAACTATATTGGGAGTCCTCACAGTTTAAGGGAAATCCGGATCTTAAAAACGAAAAGATACAGGATGTTCGCGGAACGCTGAGCTATCATTTTAACCCTGATACCAAAATAGGTGTTCGCAGTCAGCATAAAGAGATTACTGACGGCATTATGATGGCAGACAGCCTTTTTACAAATGTAGATAACTATGCCTCGCAATCAGCTACAGCCTTTTTTGAATGGGACTTAACAAACTTTGAATTTGAAGGGTCAGCTGTATTTCACCGCTTTGCAGATAGTTATTTATCTCCATCCGGCACCATTCCGATGTCGCCCCGGGAACGGGTTTGGCTGAAGGGTAGTGCTTATTGGAAGGGATATCTGTTTGACAGGGCTACATACGTAAAGGCGGGGGTGTCAGGAATGGCCGCCCCGTTTCGATACCAAGCCGATCATTATAATGCCGAGTTGAATTACTGGCAGTCGATGAGTCAAGATCAGCAGTTGCCTATATTCAATAGATTGGATGTTGATATTTCGGCCCGGGTTCGTTCTATTATGTTTATTTTACGATGGGAAAATGTGCTTGACGATGTTAGTCAACTCGGCTACTTTGAGACTGCTCAATATCCCATGTCGCAACGCCGATTTATTTTTAGCGTGCGGGCACTTTTCAGAAATTAAAAAACAACCATAAAAATGAGTTTAGGTTACGTCGTTAAAGAGGGTATAGCCGGAATAAGCCGGGCAAAACTCGCAGCATTTACATCTATATTTTCGCTCTTTATTGCGGTATTGCTGTTAGGGTTATTATCCCGCTTGGGCTATAACGGCTATGAGGTGGCGCAGTCGCTTAAAAAATCAATTGATGTAGAAGTATTTTTGATGGATTTAGATGAGCGAACCACTGATGAGCTCTCGGAACGACTGAAGGACGAGGAGCTTGTTCAGGATGTGACGTATATATCGAAGGATAGTGCGGCGGCTGTTTTTGAAAAAGAGTTTGGCTCGGCGGGTAGTTCGCTGGCCGATCTAAAATTCTTGCCCGCTTCTTTTAAACTGAATATTGATCCAAATGCCCGGATTTCGCAAGTTGATTCGCTTGTTGGCCAACTTCAATCTTATCGGGGGGTTGACGAAGTACGGTTTAATCAAAAATTATTGAAGCGTATAGAATCAAATTTCGAGACCGCGGCTATGGTTGGCGGGGGATTGGGAATCCTTATCTTATTGGCCTCTATGATTTTGGTCTTTAATACGATTCGCTTAACGATTTATGCCAAACGGGACCTTATTAAAGCAATGAAACTCGTTGGGGCTACCAATGGATTTATCCGACGCCCATTTGTGGTAGAGGGGATTATACAGGGATTGATTGCCGGATTGCTATCAATAGGAGTAATGTATGCTACATTTCACTACTTGCTCCCTGAATATCTGCCCCAGCTGGGTGTTTTAGAATGGCCTTTTGGTCGCTGGTATTATCTCTGTGGGGCAATGCTATTGCTGGCTATGTTTATGGGATTCTGGGGCAGTCAGTGGGCTGCCCGAAGGTTCATTAAGGAGACTTCCATTTCAGAATAAATTACTTCCGTTTATCCTTAATATAAACAGCTTTCGATTGCCCTTCGCCAGTGGAGCGTTCCTCAATCTCGAAGAGTTTGACCGCCTTTACCAGGTTGCTGAGCTTCCGGTACCCATAATTTCTGGGATCAAATTCCGGAGATTGCTTGGCGATATAGCTGCCGGCCTGGCCCAGATGTGCCCAGCCGCTTTCATCTGATGAAGCTTCGATCGCATTGCGCATCAGGTTAACAAGCTTGGTGTCTTGCTTAAGCTCATTTGTTGACATCTGCTGGATAGAAGAATCTTCGTCGGCTTCTTCCTCGCTGCGAAGTACTTCGGTATAAATAAATTTATCACAGGCTGCTACAAAGGGATCCGGTGTTTTCTGTTCACCAAACCCATAAACTACTAATCCTTCTTCGCGAATACGAGCCGCCAGCTTAGTAAAATCACTGTCGCTCGATATAATACAGAAACCGTCAAATTGACCGGTATAAAGCAGGTCCATAGCATCAATAATCATAGCGCTATCCGTCGCATTTTTGCCAGTCGTATATCCGAATTGTTGAATGGGTTGAATGGAGTGATCCAGAAGATGTTCTTTCCACCCGCGTAATTTAGTAGAAGTCCAGTCGCCGTAAATACGTTTTACGTTGGCTGTGCCATATTTTGCGATCTCTGCCAAAAGTCCCTCTATAATTGAAGGCTGGGCATTATCAGCATCGATTAGGACTGCTAATTTATGCGATGTATCCTGATCCATAAATTGAAATACTCAATGTGAATTTATTGTGATTCTTCGTTCTAAGAGAACTTTATAAGTTACGATATTCGCGCCTAACTCCAAGATGAGGAATTTGATTTCAGATAATTGCCAAAATTTAAAAAATTGATGATTTGAAAATTGAATCTAAAAATGAATATGCTTACTGAAAAAGGCACTGAAGCTGCGAATATAAATTATCGTTTTAAGCACACAGATTTATAAGCCATACATTGCAAATGGCTTGCTGTGGATAATAGAAAAGAATTGGGATTCAAGAATTAACACTGAGTTAACAAAAGGTTCGAAATTTTAAAATACATTTAGGCACTGAATTTCAGTACACTACATTTAAAAATGTCAATACAAAATATCTGAGATAATGGTTAAAAAAATATTTGCTCTCATCCTTTTTGGCGGTCTGTTTCTCTACTCCTGTGGTTCGGGCGGATCACAGCAAGAAATTAAAATTGATGGTTCGGGGACCGTTTATCCCATAACTGAAGCTGTGGCCGAAGAATTTAGAAAAGTAGATCCTGATATTCGGGTTTCTGTTGGCTCATCAGGATCGGGTGCCGGGTTTAAGAAATTTACTCGAGGAGAAACGGACATATCAAATTCATCCCGGGAAATATCCGAAGAGGAGAAAGCATTGGCAGAAGAAAATGGCATTGAGTATCAGCAATTTTCTATTGCTTTAGACGGTATTTCCATTGTCGTACATCAAGATAATGACTGGGTTAATACACTGACGCCGGAAGAACTAAACAAAATTTGGAAGGCTGACAGCGAAGTACAGAAGTGGAGCGATATTCGTGAGGGATGGCCGGATGAAGAAATTCGTCTATATGGTCCTAATACAGCCCATGGTACTTACGATTTCTTTACGGAAGTAATCAATGGAAAATCGGGTGCCAGTCGCACTGATTTCAATGCCGTGGCCGATTACAATGTAGCAGTACAAGGGATATCTTCTGATAAATATTCGCTCGGATATTTTGGACTGGCTTATTATGAAGAGAATGCTGATCAGCTGAAACTAATTGGAATTGATGCCGGAGACGGTCCCGTTAAACCATCGCTGGAAACTGTTAAAAACGGTACTTATAAGCCGTTGTCACGGTCTTTATATATCTATGTAGCTAAGAGTGCTGCGAAGCGTCCGGCTGTACAAAAATTTGTGGAATTTTATTTTGATAATGCCGGGGAGTTAGCTCAGGATGTGGGTTACGTACCTATGCCAGAAGAGGATATTAAGGCCCAGAAATCAGCATTCCGCAGCTTTGCCTCTGATACGGTAGCAGTAAATTAATTAATTAGAGTTCTCTGCTCATTTGCTCAGAATTTGAGTGAGCAGAGGACTCAATCATTAACCCGGCTCATGAATATCAAAGAGAAAATCATTGAGAAGGTTCTGGCCTTTTGTGCCTTGATTACCATTCTCACGACTGTCGGTATTATTGCGGTTTTACTGTACGAGTCCTTTGGCTTTTTTCGTGAAGTACCCATTACCGATTTTCTAACCGGAACCGAATGGACGCCATTATTTGCAGATAAAAACTACGGAATTCTGCCGCTGGTATCGGGTACGTTACTAACGACCTTTATTGCCATTGCCGTTGCCTTGCCGGTTGGATTGACTATTGCCATCTATTTGAATGAATATGCTCCCAAGCGGTTTAAAAAGGTGCTAAAACCACTATTGGAAGTCTTGGCGGTAGTGCCTACCGTTGTGTATGGTTTCTTTGCGCTGATGATTGTAACTCCTTTTCTAAAGCTTTTTATAACCGACTTATCCGGTTTCAATGCTCTTTCCCCGGGTATTGTAATGGGGATTATGATTATCCCTTTTGTTTCTTCACTAAGTGAGGATGCGTTGGCTGCAGTTCCTGATTCGCTGCGTCAGGCCTCGTATGGGATGGGATCAACACGATTCCAAACAGCTTTTCGTGTGATGGTTCCTGCGGCTTCGTCGGGCATTATGGTATCCATAATTTTAGCGCTTTCTCGTGCCATTGGGGAAACGATGATTGTAGCTATTGCAGCAGGACAGACACCGGTATTTACTTTCGATCCCACAGTACCTATTGAAACAATTACTGCTTATATCGTGAAAGTTAGTTCGGGTGATGTACCCCAGGGAACGGTGGCTTACCAAACGATATTTGCCGCCGGTATCATGTTGTTTGTAGTCACATTTATATTGAATAATATCAGTTTCTGGATTAAAAACAGGTATCAGGAAAAGTATGAATAACGCTAAGTTTAACAGATTGAAAGATAAGGCGTTTAAGTATACGGGTATCATAGCCAGTATAAGTGGCATTGTGGTTCTTGCTATTTTTATTGGTTTTGTAATCTATATGGGGGTTCAACGGCTGAGTTGGGACTTTATAGTCCAGTTGCCATCCCGATTTGCCGAGGAATCAGGTATATATACTGCATGGATGGGTACTGTCTGGATTATGGTATTTACAACATTAATCTCATTTCCGTTGGGAGTGGGTGCTGGTATATATTTAGAAGAATACGCCCCGGAAAATCGCTGGAGTAAGTTTCTTGAGATAAATATCTCAAACTTGGCCAGCGTGCCATCTATTATTTATGGTCTGTTGGGTCTGGGGGTTTTTGTCCGCATGATGCAGATGGGGAATAGTATTTTAGCCGGGGCACTCACTTTATCGCTATTGATTTTGCCAATTATCATTGTATCAACACGAGAAGCTATCAAAGCGGTTCCAAGCTCTATCAGGGATGCTTCTAATGCGTTGGGTGCATCCAAGTGGCAAACGATCTGGCACCAAATATTACCGGCCTCATTCGGCGGTATATTAACGGGCGTGATTCTGGCACTATCACGAGCTATTGGTGAAACAGCACCTCTTATAGTTGTGGGAGCCCTGGTATATGTGCCTTTTGCACCACAAAATCCGCTGGATGAATTTACGGTATTGCCAGTACAAATTTATAACTGGGTATCGCGTCCGCAAGAAGAATTTATCATCAATGCGGCCGCTGCTATTATTGTGCTTCTGGGAATTACTTTTATTATGAATGGGATAGCGGTCTATTTACGCAATAAGTGGCAAAGCAAAATGGAGTGGTAATAACGAATATTTTAAAAATTTTTCAGTGATCAGCATGGATTCAGAAACGACAAGCCAACAACCCAAAACATCACAAGTGGAAACAAAGCCCAAACTGAACCCAAATAATCGTTCTTTTAAATTACAGGCTGAAAATATTGATGTTTTTTATGATGATTTTCAGGCTATTAAGGATATCAGCCTTGATATTGTAGAAAATTCAATCACCGCTTTTATTGGTCCGTCAGGATGCGGAAAATCGACATTTCTGCGATTGTTTAACCGTATGAATGACAATATTGATGGGTTTCATATGAATGGGAAAATCCTGATAGATAATAAAAACATCTATGACGAGTCGATAAAAGTAGAAGAGCTTCGCAAAAAAGTAGGAATGGTTTTTCAGAAACCAAATCCCTTTCCAAAATCTATTTATGAAAATGTAGCGTACGGATTACGTATACAGGGTGTTAAGGATGAAGAGTTTATCGAAAACCGAGTCATTGAATCCCTGAAGCAGGCTACCCTTTATAGCGAAATAGAAGATAATCTGGATAAGCAGGCGCTATCGTTATCCGGGGGACAGCAGCAACGTCTTTGCATAGCACGGGCACTGGCAGTGAAACCCTCTGTTTTACTAATGGATGAACCTACTTCAGCGCTTGACCCTATATCATCCGGTAAAATTGAGGATCTTATTCATGAGCTAAAAAAAGAGTTTACAATTGTTATTGTGACCCACAACATGCAGCAGGCAGCGCGCGTAAGTGATAATACAGCTTTCTTGTATATGGGTAATTTGGTAGAATATGGCGATACCCAAAAAATATTTACGAATCCCGAGAAAGATCGTACACAGAATTATATTACCGGACGTTTCGGATAAGAATTCATCAGTTAGTCAACTTTTACACAAAATATTAGAAAGATGGCACCACAACATTTGGATAGTGAACTCAAGTTATTAAAAGATAATGTCTTAGAGCTGATGTTTTTGGTTAAAAATCAGCTTGAAAAGGGACAAAAAGCTCTCCACGATTTTGATGAGGAACTTGCACATGAGATTATGGCTAACGAAAAGAGAGTTGATAGCCTGGAACTTACTATTGACCGTGATTGCGAGAATTTGTTAGCTCTTCACAATCCGGTAGCGGTAGATTTACGCTTTGTAATGGCTGCTTTTAAAATAAATTCTGATCTGGAACGTATTGGAGACCATGCCAACAGTATTGCTAAATATATTGCTGATTTTGGTCGTAAAATCGATGAAGACACGTTAAAAACAATGCGGTTGGATGAAATGTACAGTACGGCTAATAAGATGGTTAGTAATGTATTTAATGCCTTTATAACTGAGGATACCGATCTGGCCAGAAAAGTTTTTAGGTTGGATGAGACGTTAAATAAAATAAATAGGGAGGTATCCGGATCGACGGCTGAGCTTATTGAAGCCGATGTGAGTCAGACCCACAATTACTTGTATTTATTTTCCATTGTCAGAAAACTGGAACGGGTAGGTGATTTGACAAAGAATATTGCCGAAGAACTCATTTTTTATATTGAGGCAAAGGTGCTTAAGCATAAAAAAATGAAGTCAAAAAATAACAACGGCAATGAAGAGTCAGGTAATTCTACCGTTTAATGTAATGGTTCAAGACGGAATCTTTCTGCAAACTCTTTAACTTTTCGCTCCGAACCTTATACAACTTGCAGTAAGTTATAGTTAGCACATAAAACAGATCAGCACACAAAAATGATGGTTATGAAACGGATAGCATTACTATGTTTTTTATTTTTAACATGTTTTAGTATTCAATCGGTTGCTCAAGTCGACTTGGGGGATGACGCTACTTTAAGCGGCACTATTTTTACTGATTATTACTGGATGGCTCAGCACCATAATGAGGACATCGAAGGGAAAAACGGCTTTTGGTTTCGCCGAATCTATGCAACTTACGATCATAATTTGAGTGAGGGATTTTCTACCAGGGTTCGTCTCGAGATGAGTTCAGCTGGAGATTTTCAGTCTGATCCGGAGATGATACCGAATGTCAAGGACGCCTACTTAAAATGGCAAAATGAAAATCATGCTATTTTAGCCGGGATTTCTTCAACGCCCACTTGGGGATTAACGGAAGATATTTGGGGATATCGTTCTGTTGAGAAGTCTCCACAGGATCTTTACGATTTTGGCAGTTCGCGGGATTTTGGATTATCCGTAAAAGGAAATGTGACACCATCCGGCGATCTCAATTATCATTTTTTCATTGGGAATGGTAATAGCAATAAGCCTGAAATTGACCGGGGCAAGAAAGTGATGTTTTCATTGGCTTATCATCTAAATGATAATGTTGTTTTACAAGGGTACGGGGATTATAATGACCGGACGGATGATCCCGACAGTTACACTGCCCAGCTTTTGGGAGGTTACCAGTCGGAGGTACTGAATGTTGGGGCACTATATTCAAACCACTATCGAGAGGGGCAACTTGGTTTATCAGCACAAAGCCTGGATCTCGTATCAGTATTTACTAATTTTAAAATCAATGATTCAACAAAAGGGTATTTACGCGCTGATCATCTTTTTGACGGATATCGAGGTGGAAGTGGGAATTCGTATATCCCTTTTGCCGAGGAGGTGGAATCTACCTTTTTGGTAGGCGGAGCCGACTTTTTACTTTCTGATCGGATTCATCTGATGCCGAATATCGAAGCTATAATATATGGGGAAAATGACCAAGGGATGTCACCTGGAACCGATATTATTCCAAGGCTAACTTTATACTGGGCCTTTTAGTCACCCGAAATACCAGACATTAAATGCCTCCTAATAAAAAAGGATAATTATAATTACCTTACGCAGGCATAAAGGGTAATTAAGACAAATCTTGTGAGCTCCAATGTAACACTTAAACATATTGCCGAGGCGCTCGGCGTTTCAGCCATGACGGTATCCCGTGCTCTTAACGATCGGGATAACGTAGATGAAAAGACCAAGCAGCGAGTTCGCGAAAAAGCACAAAGCATGGGTTATACCCCCAACCGTGTGGCTAAAAGCTTGGTGTCACGAAAAACCCATACGCTTGGAGTTGTTATCCCTGAAATTACTCATGCTTTTTTCCCTGAAGTGGTTCGCGGTATCGAAGAAGTAGCCTATAAATCGGACTACCAACTTTTTCTGACCAATGCCAACGAGTTGTTTAGCCGTGAAAAGGAAGCAATTGAAACATTACGAAGCCAGCGTGTTGATGGATTGCTTATTTCATCATCGTTGACTCGTGAAGATTATTCATTTTATGAAAGTATCATCGAGGGAGGAGCAAAAGTAGTATTTTTTGACCGTTGCATTGAAAATATTGGAGCCAGCTGTGTTAGCGTAAATGATCGGGAGAGTAGCAAGAAAATTACGGAGCATCTAATTAAAGAACATGGTTATACAAAAATTGCTCACTTAAGTGGACCGCAGAAAGTTTCTATCGGGAAAGAACGCCTATTTGGATATAAGGATGCTCTAAATGCCCATAATTTAACAATTAATGAAAAGTGGATTCTTCAAGCAGGATTTAAAGAGGAGACCGGATACGAGGCGATGATTACACTCTTGGAGAGGGGAGGAGATAACCATCCGGAAGCAGTTGTGGCTGTAAATGATCCTACTGCTATTGGTGCTATTAAAGCCATTAAAGAGTATGGACTGACAATTCCTGAGGATATTGCCATTGTTGGTTTTACGGACGATATCCGCTCTTCTTTACTTGATGTTCCGTTGACTACCGTTCACCAGCCCGCCTATCAAATGGGAGAAGAAGCCGCGAAAAAGCTGATCAGTTTTATTGAAGAGGATGATGGAACTGTCGAAAAAATAGAGATTCCTACTTCACTGAAGATACGCTCTTCTTGCGGTTGCTAATTTTAGAACCTGTATTTTTCTAAAATTATAGATACAGGTTTAATACTGTTTGATAAATTCCTTGATTGTCTTATATTTTTAATCAGCAATGTTATCGTTAACATAAGTAGTTAATATCTGCTGTGTAACGGCTTTCAACTTTTAGTGGGAGTATCTATGGCCCGGAAATTTACTGTATTTATTATTTTATGTTTTCATTATTGGCCTGTCAGGGAGATTCATCTACAAATGGTGACAATAGTGGAGGGGATGGAGGCAACGGGTCGACTCCACCGGTTGAAGAAAGACCTGAATTTGTGATGGGGGCCGATCTGTCGTATGTAAACCAGATTCTGGATCATGGAGGAGCGTATAGGGATTCTGGTGCGGTCGAAAATCCCTATAAAATATTCAGCGATTATGGGGCTGATGTTGCCCGTTTTCGGTTGTGGCATAACCCTGAGTGGACGGCCACGGTATACGAGGGGGAAAATAACCCTATGTATAGCGATCTGAGTGATGTGACGGAGGCCATACGCGAATCGAAGAAAAACGGCATGGCTGTAACCTTGGATTTCCACTATTCGGATACTTGGGCTGATCCCAGTCAGCAGAATGTTCCTGAGGCGTGGCGTGATATTACCAGTTTGGATGCTCTTAACGATGCGGTTTATGACTATACCAGGGAAACCCTCGAACATCTGAATAGTGAAGGATTGATGCCCGAATACGTTCAAATAGGTAATGAAATTAACTGCGGGTTGATGTACAGTGATGCGCCGCAAGACTTTCCTGCGCTCAATGTCTGTGATGGTGATAACTGGTCTAATGCCGGAGAAGTGATCAACAGTGGCATGCAGGCTGTTCGGGATGTAGCTTCTGGTTCTGATGTAGATACAAAAATTATTCTACACATCGCTCAGCCCGAAAATGTAAAATGGTGGTTCGATAATATGACGACTACCGGCAATGTCACCAATTTCGATATCATAGGGTTCTCCTATTATACCCCTTGGTCAGATGTTCCATTGAATCAAATTAGCGATCATGTTTCCGATTTTCGAAACGCTTTTAATAAAGAAGTGATGATTGTTGAAGCAGCTTATCCGTGGACGATGGATTATGTTGACGATTATAATAATCAATTTGGTGAAAATGCCCTTGTTGATGGGTACCCCGCCACGAAAGAAGGTCAGCGTGATTTCATGATTAATCTAACAAAAGAAATCATGAATGGCGGAGGAACGGGACTCATGTATTGGGAGCCGGCCTGGATTACATCGAATATGAAAGATAAGTGGGGTACCGGCTCATCGTGGGAAAATAATACGTTATTCGATTTTGAGGGCAATGTCCACATGGGCATCGAATATATGGATTATGACTACGAAAGTGACTAGCGGGTATAAACTTAAATGATGAAATAGTATATGATAATGGATAAGCAGTTATGACTATAAAAAAGCTTTTGCCTTTATTTTTGATTTTAATCGTTTTGAGTTGGGGATGTCAGTCGGAAGAAAGCACGTACCAAGATTATGAGGACGAGACGACACTCAATTTAAATAACGATTGGCAGTTTGTCCGCGGCATCGATACTACAGTGGTGGCAGAATACTTTAAGAAGGACAGTGAGATCGATTGGGAGCATATTTCATTGCCACATACTGCCCATATTGAACCACTGGTTATTAAAAATCAGCAATGGCAAGGCACAGCCTTTTATCGCAAGTTTTTTGAGATATCATCGGAGGACAGCGACAAACAGATTGCCGTCAAGTTTGGAGCTGCGATGCATGAGGCGGATGTCTATCTCAATGGGGAAAAGTTGAGCAAACACAAAGGCGGTTACCTGCCTTTTGTGGTAGATATTACCGATGATGTTGAGTTCGATCAGGAGAATGTACTCTTGGTAAAGCTCAACAATGAAGATAATCCTACGATTCCGCCCGGGAAACCGATTAAAAATCTTGACTTCAACTATTTTAGTGGTCTCTATCGCAATGCTTATTTGTTGATTGATAATCAATTACATATTTCCGATCCCATTGCAGCAAAACGAGCAGCCGGGGGAGGGTTGCTGGTTCGCAGTTCTGATGTGACGGATGAGTTGGCCACAGTTCACGTGCAGACTGATCTTTTGAATTCAGGAAATCAGCCGCAATCAGGGATGGTAAATACGGTGCTGCGTGATGAAGAGGGCAAAGTTGTGGGGAAAGCTCAAACATCTGTGGAAGACGTTGCTGCAGGTGAATTTCAGAAAGTTGAGCAAAATTTTACCGTATCCAGTCCAAGCTTGTGGTCTCCTGATAATCCGTATCTTTATACTGTCACCGTAGCGCTGGAGAAGCATGGCAAAATAGTTGACTCCAAACGGGAAAAGATAGGTATTCGAACCTTCCATTTTAATGAAGACGGACAGTTTGTGCTCAATGGGGAGGTGCTACGGCTTCGGGGCACGAACCGTCATCAGTCATATCCATACATCGGGTATGCGCTTTCTGATAACGCCCAGTACCGAGATGCATTCAATATAAAGAAGGCTGGCTTTAACTTTATTCGAACGGCTCACTATCCACCGTCACCTGCATTTCTGGATGCGGCCGATGAGCTTGGTTTGCTGTTTATGAATGCCATTCCGGGTTGGCAGTTTTTTGGAGGTGAGGAATTTCAGCAATTGGCCTATCATGATGTCCGTCACATGATTCGCCGCGATCGCAATCATCCCAGCATTGTACTTTGGGAGGCTTCGCTGAACGAATCCGATATGACGGAAGCATTTATGGACAGTGCCCATGCCATCGTCCATGAAGAGTTGCCGTTTAATGACACTTATTCTTCGGGTTGGATTGATTATGCCTATGATGTCTTCATTCCCGCGCGTCAGCATGCCGATCCGCCGGAGTACTGGAATAATTATGAGACTGATAAACCTTATTTCATTGCCGAATATGGTGACTGGGAATACTATGCGCATAACGCCGGATTTAATCAGGATGAATTTGAGGATCTGACCGAAGAAGCACGAAATTCTCGTCAGCTGCGCGGGGACGGTCAAAAGCGGCTGGCGCAGCAGGCGCTCAATTTCCAGGAGGCGCACAACAGCAATCGAAAGGGGAATTCGTTTGGAGATGCCAACTGGGTGATGTTTGATTACAATCGTGGCTATGCAGATAACCTGGAAGCTTCGGGGATTCGCGATATTTTCCGTATTCCTAAGTTTGCCTACTATTTCTATCGGAGTCAGGCCGGACCGAATATGAAAGATGATGCTGATTTTAGCCAACCGATGATCTATATCGCCAATTACTGGTCCGATGAAGATTATACAACTGCAAAAATATATAGCAACGCCGAAGAAGTTGAGCTGTTTTTGAATGGAGAATCACTGGGACGTAAATCGCCCGACAACGGACGTGTTTCTTCGCACTTAAATCACCCGCCGTTTACCTTTGAAATTGATGGATTTGAGCCGGGAACGCTTCGGGCCATAGGCTATATCGATGGAGAAGAAGTTGCCGAGCATAGTCAAACTACGCCCGGGGAGCCTTCTGGTATTGATTTGGATATAGATCTCAGTAATAAGCCGCTGCAGGCCGGGCAAAAAGATGTGGTTTTTGTGTATGCATCGGTAGTGGATGAAAACGGAACTGTGGTTCCCGATGCTAAAAATGAGATCCATTTTGAGATTAAGGGTAATGCTGAGCTGATTGGACAGAATCCGATCAGCGCTGAAGCCGGTATTGCAACAATACTGCTCAGAGCCGAAGAGGAGCCGGGAACGGTAACAATTACCGCAACAAATGGGGAATTAGAACAGGCAAATAAGCAGATAGAAATAGAATCTAACAAACAATAAAAATCAGAAATTGTCATCCTCCTTTACGGGAAAAGCACCTGTATTTCCCCTTCGAAAGGGGACAGGGGGATCAGTCAGTAACTAAATTATATTTTATGATTCCACTTTTTAAAAAAAAGACACTGATTACACTAATAGGAGTTTTGGTATTAGTTCAATCCGGCTTTACCCAAGACTCCACTAAACCAAAGGGCACCGTTGATATTACTTATGCTGTAGGGGCAGATATGTCATTTCTGAAAAGTGCCGAAGATAATGGCAAACAGTTCAAAGACAGCGGCGAAGTAAAACCCGGGCTCGATATCTTTAAAGCTCACGGTTACAATTGGATCCGACTGCGACTTTTCCATTCCCCGGAAGAATTGCCCAATGACTTGGAATACACTATTGAATTAGCGCAGGAAGCAGAGAAACGAGGATACAAATTTTTGCTCGATTATCACTATGCCGATAGTTGGGCTGATCCCGGCAAGCAGCCGATTCCCGCCGCCTGGAAAGGATTATCGGTAGATGTATTGGCTGATTCGGTCTATCAATACACGAAAAAAACGATTGAAGCTTTTCGGGAAGCCGGTGTGATGCCCGAAATGGTACAGATCGGTAACGAAACGCGCAACGGGATGCTTTGGCCTACAGGCAAGCTTCCTGATAATTGGGATAACTTCGCCAAACTGGTAAAAGCCGGTGTCGATGGTGTGGATGCCGGACGAGGACAAGCCGCACGTCCGCTGATTATGATTCATTACGATCAGGGCGCTGATGCTGATGGTACGAAGAAGTATTACGACAAATTTAACTCCTATAATATTCCCTATGATATCATAGGGCTTTCCTATTACCCATGGTGGCATGGTAATCTGTTGGAGCTTCGCGAAAACTTGCTCTCGCTCGTCGAAAATTTTAGCAAGGATATTATTCTGGTAGAAACAGCGTATCACTGGCAGCCATCCGAATATAAAGATACCATTGCTCCATATCCCGAAACACCGGCCGGACAGCGGGAGTTTTTGGAATCTGTTAATGAAACGCTGCTCAATATTTCATCCTCCAAAATAAAAGGAATTTTCTGGTGGGAGCCAGCCGTCGAGGGTGGATTAGGGGCACGCAGTTTTTTCGATGAAGAGGGGAATGCATTACCGGTGATGAATGTGTTTGACAAATATCGCCTTGGCCAAAAAGAAGAACAGGGTATACCGGATTAAAACTATGGGTGTTCCTGAAAATTTATTCAATTAACAGAAGGCTCGAATTCTTATGGATTCAGAAATTTTAGATCTCGAACAGCATAAACATCAAACAATGCCAGTTGTAGAGCTCGAAAATGAGGAGCTTAGGATTGCTGTTATTCCGGATTTAGGCGGCAAAATGGTTAGGCTGCAGAGTAAAAAGACGGGTACCCAGTTTTTACAAGAACCATCTTTGGATTACAATCTCTTTTCTCAACCTAAGTATGGGGAGAAATTTTCTCCACCCTATGCTTCTGGATTTGATGAATGTTTTCCGAATGTTGCTCCATCGAAATATGAGTTCAATGGAGAGGTGATTGAACTTCCGGATCACGGTGAGCTTTGGACAAAAGCATGGAAGTACGAAAAACATGTGAATACGATTTCACTGTGGACTCACGGTGATCAGTTAAATTATCGGTTTGCAAAACATATCGAGCTGGATGGTCCAAAAATTCATATTACGTATGAATTGGAAAGTTTGGAAGAGGTGCCATTCGAATATATCTGGTCTGCACATCCCTTGTTGGATATAGCAGAGGGGGATCAGCTACTGTTACCGGATGAAATATCTGAAGTACTATTAAACTGGGCGTCGGATCCAAATGTTGGTGACCTGGGAGATCGATTAACATGGCCAAGAATACTTGGGAATAATTCAAATATTGATTTTAATTACGTACAGAAAAAATCATCCAAATTTGCGGCCAAGGTGTTTACCGATCGTATGAGGAATGGAAAAGCCGGACTTTATAAACAGCAAACGGATGAGACGTTGTTGTTTTCATTTGATACAGATCAGGTTCCCTTTTTAGGACTCTGGTTGTGTTATGGAGGATGGCCGGAAGAAAGCCGAAATAAAGAGTTTACTTTGGCTTTAGAACCCTGTAATGCCCGTCCCGATTCTCTTGATGAAGCCTGTCGGTGGGGGGATCAGCAGCAAATTTCTCCATTGAGTATTAAGTGCTGGGAAGTAAGCATCGCAGTTTATAATGGTAAAAAATCTATAGACGCTTAAACTTATAAGATAACCTTTATGGAATTTACTTTAATTGATACGATTGTTTTCTGTGCCTATGCCTTGATGATCGTTGCAATTGGCCTGTGGGTCTCACGGGATGAAAAGGGACATCAAAAAACGGCCGAGGATTACTTTTTAGCGGGTAAATCACTGCCGTGGTGGGCTATCGGGGCATCTCTCATTGCAGCTAATATTTCGGCGGAACAAATCATTGGCATGTCCGGATCGGGTTTTGCCGTAGGATTAGCTATTGCTTCTTATGAATGGATGGCAGCAGTTACCCTTATCATTGTCGGCAAATACCTGCTGCCGATTTTTATTGAAAAGGAAATTTTCACCATTCCGGAATTCGTAGAGCAACGCTTTAATACGACCTTAAAGACGATTTTAGCAGTTTTCTGGATAGCCCTGTTTGTATTCGTTAACCTTACCACTGTGCTTTATCTCGGTGCCTTGGCACTTGATACCATTATGGGGACCGGTGATGGCAGCCTCATGATGTATGCTCTTATTGGTCTTTCGGCTATTGCCGCTGCTTATTCCCTGTACGGCGGACTTTCTGCGGTAGCCTGGACTGATGTGATACAGGTTGGATTGCTTGTTTTAGGAGGCTGCGTGGTTACTTTTGCGGGACTCTATAACCTGACACCGGAAGGAGGACTTTTAAATGGCATGACACATCTTTATGAGGTGGCCGGAGACAAGTTCGACATGATTCTGGACCAGTCAAACCCTGAATTTAGTAACCTCCCGGGCATTGCCGTATTAATCGGTGGGATGTGGGTAGCTAACTTGTACTACTGGGGATTCAATCAGTATATCATCCAGCGTACGTTGGCCGCCAAATCATTGAAGGAGTCACAAAAGGGAATTATATTTGCCGGCTTTTTAAAATTGATCATACCCTTGATTGTAGTTATCCCGGGAATCATCGTATACGTATTGTTTACTCAGCCGGAGGGGACTACGCAAATTTCTGGGGTCGTGGATGTATTTACAAAACCGGATGGAAGTATTCAGTATGATAATGCTTATCCATGGTTGATGAAAGTATTCCTGTCACCGGGATTTTTAGGATTAGTGGTTGCAGCCCTTGCCGCTGCTATTGTTTCGTCCATGGCTTCGATGTTGAATTCGGTAGCTACGATATTCACAATGGATATTTATATCCCGTATTTTAACAAAGATGCCACTGATAAACAGACGGTTAATATGGGGCGAATATCCGCTTCTATAGCACTTATAACAGCTATTATAGTAGCACCACAGCTCGATAATGTACCCCAGGTATTTCAGTATATCCAAGAATATACCGGGATGGTAAGTCCTGGGATATTGGCCGTATTTTTAATGGGATTATTTTGGAAGAAGACAACTTCCAAGGGGGCGATATACGGGGTGCTTTCATCCATTGTGATTGCCGTATTTTTGAAAACGCCTGCTGTACAGCTTCCGTTTTTGGATCAGATGTTGTATACGCTCATTATCACCATTGTCATTATCATGGGCGTAAGCTTGACAACGAATCCGCATGATGAGGATCCCAAGGCGATTCACACAACATCTGAAATGTTTAAAACCAGCCCGGCTTTTAACATCGGGGCATATATTATTCTGGTAATTGTGGCAGTGCTCTACGCCGTATTTTGGTAACAATAAGAATTTTTAAGTATTGATTGATGAAGAAGGTTATTCAAAAAATAGAAGAAGAATTTGTAGGTCGATTTGGCGACGAATATAAGCTGATACAGTCACCGGGTCGTGTAAACCTGATTGGTGAACATACCGACTATAACGATGGATTTGTTCTTCCTGCGGCAGTTGAGAAAAGTATTGTATTGGCTATACATCCAAATGGGACGAATGTCTGTCATTTTTATGCGGCGGATATGGAAGAATCGTATGAAACTGACATTTCCGGTGATATTCGGAAAAGTGACATGGGATGGCCGAACTATCTGTTGGGTGTGGTCGATGAGCTCCGTAAGCACGGCTATGAGGTTGGGGGTTTTGATTGCGTCTTTGGAGGGAATGTACCTATTGGGGCAGGGATGTCGTCGTCAGCAGCGTTGGAAGGGGGCGTGCTCTTTGGATTGGCCGAGCTTAACGGATGGGATATACCACCCGTAGAAATGGCGAAGATCGCCCAGAAGGCAGAAAACGAGTTTGTGGGTGTGCAGTGTGGCATCATGGATCAGTTCGCAAGTTTAAATGGCAAGGAGGGATACGCCCTGAAGTTGGATTGTCGCAGCCTTGATTATGAGTATTTCCCTTTTAACCGAGATGACATCCAGATAGTTTTGTGTGATACACAAGTGCGTCGCGAGCTGGCTTCATCAGAGTATAATGTTCGGCGACAGCAATGTGAGCAAGGGGTAGAAATATTGCAACAGTGGGATCCCGAAATCGAGAGTCTTCGTGATGTGGAACTATCATTGTTGTTTCAGCATGAGGATGATATAGATCCAACAATCTTCAAGCGGTGTAAATATGTGGTGGAAGAAAATAAACGGGTCATCCAAGCCTGCAATGACTTACGCCAGGGGGCCATGGATTCCTTTGGGCAGCGCATGTATCAGTCGCATGCCGGACTTCGCCATGAATATGAGGTCAGCTGCGAAGAGCTTGACGTGTTAGTTGATATTGCTCGTGATCTACAAGGAGTATTCGGTGCCCGTATGATGGGCGGGGGCTTTGGTGGTTGTACTATCAATTTAGTTCGAGAAGCTTATGTGGATTCTTTTGAAACACAGATCCAAGAAAAATACCAGCAGAAGATGGATAAACAGATAAAAATTTACCGAACGAAGGTATCATCCGGTACACACTTGATATCCGATCAGAAGGTAACTTCGTCTTAATGAATAATACAAAAGTAAAAATATGTCACTTGACCTTAATAACCATTCTCATCGTCGCTGGAATCCTTTAACTGGTGAGTGGGTGCAGGTGTCGCCGCACCGGGCCAAACGTCCGTGGCAGGGACAAGAGGAGGAAACACCGGGCGAGCAAAAGCCCCAATATGATCCTGAATGTTATTTGTGTCCCGATAACGATCGTGCGGGGGACGCCAGTAATCCTGAATACGATTCTACGTTTGTATTTACCAATGATTTTAGTGCGTTGAAACCCGATGTGCCATCTGACGAGGTTAACACAGACGACCTGTTGGTGGCGAAGGGAGAAAAGGGCATTTGTCGCGTTATCTGCTTTTCGCCACGTCACGATTTGACGTTGCCTGAGATGGAGCTCAAACAAATTCGTGATGTGGTGGATTTGTGGACAACAGAATATAAAGAGCTTGGAGATAGGGACTATATTAATTACGTGCAGATTTTTGAGAACAAGGGCGAAATCATGGGATGCAGTAACCCACATCCCCATGGACAAATATGGGCGCAGGATACCATTCCCGATGAACCTGCCAAGGAACTGACCCAACAAAGGGAGTATTACAAAAAGCACGGGAATACGTTGCTTTCTGACTATCTGGAATTGGAGTTAGAACGGGATGAGCGAGTGGTGGTATCCAACGAGCATTTTGTGGTTGTAGTGCCGTACTGGGCTTTCTGGCCATTTGAGACGTTATTAATTAGTCGCCGGCCGTTTGGACGTTTTACCGATATGACTGAAGCAGAGAAAGAGGGTTTGGCTGATATTGTGAAGCAGATTACGGTTAAGTTTGATAATATTTTTGAAGTTTCCTTTCCGTATTCAGCAGGATTCCATCCCGCCCCAACCGATGGAAAAGAGCACCCGGAATGGCATTTCCATATGCACTTTTATCCGCCACTGCTGCGGTCTGCAACGGTCAAAAAGTTTCGGGTAGGGTATGAAATGCTCGGAACTCCTCAGCGCGATATAACGCCCGAGGCAAGTGCAGAGCTCATTAAAGACTTATCGGATATCCATTATAAAAAACAGTGATGGGGACACTTCACCTGTACTTTTAGAGGGCGGAGCTAAACTGGCCCTTCTTGTTATAAATCGTAAAAAGTGTTCATAAATGAGCTTTTCCTATCCAAAGGATATTATTTTTAATTTATTAGTTGATCATGTCAACTAATAATTGTTATATTTGCGAATCTTATTTTTGAATAGATTATAGTTATGGGTTTACAGCAAAAATTGTACTGCAAAACAACCGGATGCCGAATGGCATATGTGGTCAAAGAGATCATCCGGAGCATAAAGAAGCGTTTTGAAGAGGAAGGAATTAATTTAACCATAGAACAGTTTTTTATCCTTAATATTTTGGATAATGAAGATGGACTTATTCTCCAGGAATTGGCTGAAATTGTGGACAGAGATAAATCAGCAGTGCTTCGTCATATTGACGGGTTAGAGAAAAATCATTTTGTAACACGGGTAAAAGATGATGAGGACAAACGAAGAAAGTTGTTACTAATCACTAAGCCGGGAATAAAAGTATTGGAAAAAGCTCGTGCCGTAGATCAGCAACTTGACAAGGAGATAACCGAAAAGATTGAAAACATCGAAACCAAAGAGTTTGAAGAAGCGTTGGCTAATATGTATAAGTTTTTAAGTGATCAATAGTTGACGTCATCAATTAAAGTTTTAGTAAATAATTAATTAGAATAAGCAAAAGTGACATGAGCAAGTCGTATAGTTCGGGAATATCTTATTTGTTTACCATATCCATAATACCTCTGTTAATTTTATCTTGCGGAGATGCAAATCAACAACGAGGACAGCAACAGGCGCAGCAATTTCCTGTTCTTGATCTTCAGCCTCGCAGTATTGAATTGACAAGCACATATCCGGCTACTTTGGAAGGAAAACAAACAGTGGAAATTCGTCCCCGGGTACCGGGATATATTGTAGAAATGCATATTGATGAAGGCGATTGGGTATCAAAAGATCAAGTACTCTTTACATTAAATAACGAGGAATATAAACAGGAGGTACGGTCGGCAAAGGCTGACATAAAGGCTGCAAAAGCCAGAGTTAGTACAGCCGAGGATGAAGTGGAGCGTCTGCAAAGTCTTGTAGACAAAGAGATCGTCAGTAAGTATCAGCTTCAATCAGCAAAAAATGAATTAGAGTCCAATCAGGCGGCATTGGCTCAGGCTGAATCCCGACTAAAAAACGCTCAGGTGAATCTGGGATATACTAAAGTAAAAAGTCCTGTTAACGGAATTATTGGAACTATTCCATATCGTATTGGAAGTTTGGTTAATAGCTCTATTGCTCAGCCAATGACGATTGTTTCTGATATCTCTGAGGTGTATGCGTATTTTTCTATGAGTGAGCGTGAGCTGTTGGAGATGGCGCAGACTGTATCCAGCAACAAAGGAAATAAAACAATACAGCAACGTGTGGCAGAAATGCCCGAAGTGAATTTGTTGCTTGCCGATAATACGAAGTACGAGCATAAGGGTAAGCTTAAATTGGCCAGTGGCTTAATCGACCGGGAAACCGGATCTGCTTCTTTTCGTGCTACGTTCCCAAACCCACAGGAAATTCTGCGAAGCGGTGGGTCGGGAAATGTGCAGATACCTTTTGATCAGGATGCAGCTATTGTTATTCCTAAAAGAGCCACTTACGAAATTCAGAATAAACGTTTTGCATACGTTGTTACGGATAGCAATACGGTTGAAAGTAGGGAAGTTTCCTTATTGCCTGTCGATACCAAACAGTTATTTGTTGTTAATGAAGGGCTGTCAGAGGGGGATCGTATTATTAGCTCTGGAATTGGTCAGCTGGATGACGGCACAAAAATTCAGCCAAAACCAGTTGATGCTGATAGTTTATTTCAGTCTCTGTCGAACACTGAATAATACCCTGTCAAATTAAAGATTTTGTAAGTTTAGAATTCTGATTCAATGATTAAACGATTTATACAGCGACCGGTATTATCTACGGTTATCTCAATTATTCTAGTTATTCTTGGATACCTTGGTTATAACGCACTGCCTGTTTCACTTTATCCAGAGATTGCTCCGCCAACTATTCAGGTATCAGCGACCTATCCGGGTGCAAATGCCGAAACAGTGCTAAATAGTGTTGTTGCCCCGCTCGAGGAACAGATCAACGGGGTGGAGGGTATGACTTATATGAGCTCTACGGCCAGCAATAACGGACGTGCTCAAATTCAGGTTTATTTTGAGTTGGGTACCGATCCGGATATCGCTGCGGTAAATGTGCAGAACAGAGTTTCTCAGGCTTCCAATCTGCTGCCACAAGAGGTTACACAGACCGGCGTTACCACGCAGAAAGAGCAGACGAGCCGTCTATTGATCTTTACAATGTATAGTCCCAATGGTACTCATGACGGCACGTTTTTGGAAAATTTTGCCCGTATTAATCTGATTCCGCGCCTGCAACGAGTAAATGGAGTGGGAACTGCCGATGCGTTTGGTGCTAATACCTATTCGATGCGAATATGGATGAAACCGGATAAAATGGCATCCTATAATTTGGTGCCTTCGGATGTCATAGCTGCCTTGAATGATCAGAGTTTTGTAGCGGCTCCCGGTACCATCGGAGAAAATAGCGGACAGGCTTTTCAGTATACTATGAAGTACAAGGGACGTCTTTCAACGGCGCCGGAGTACAGGGATATTATTATCCGCGAGGGTTCTGAAAACGGGGAGATGCTTCGCCTCAAGGATGTTGCCGAGGTGGAGTTGGGGTCCCAAACCTACAGTGTCCACAGTACTGCCAACGGTGGACCCAGTGTGGGGATGTTTGTGTCTAAAACAGCGGGCGCCAATGCCCAGGAAGTGGTCGAAAATGTGAAAGCCGAAATTGAAGCCGCATCAGAAAATTTCCCTGACGATATCGAATATACTACCGTTTTTGATGCGAACAGCTTTTTGACCGCATCTATCAATAAGCTATTTGTGACCTTTTTAGAGGCGTTTGTCCTTGTATTTATTGTGGTATTTGTGTTTTTACAGGATTGGCGATCAACCTTAATTCCTGCCATTGCTGTACCGGTGTCCATTATCGGCACCTTTTTCTTCCTGAACATATTTGGATATAGCGTCAATTTATTAACGCTCTTTGCGTTGGTACTTGCAATTGGAATTGTAGTGGATGATGCCATCATTGTGGTAGAAATTATTCACGCCAAGCTGGAGGAGGGGGCCGAGTCGGGGATGGAGGCTGCTATTGAGGGAATGGATGAAATTGCAGGCGCCATCATTTCCATTACATTGGTAATGGCAGCAATATTTGTTCCCGTAACGTTTATAACGGGGTCTACGGGGGTATTCTTTCAGCAGTTCGGTATTACCCTGGCGACGGCTATTATCATATCTGCGGTTAACGCGTTGACACTGAGTCCGGCATTATGTGCTTTGGTACTTAAACCTGAACAAAAACAGATCGGTGAAAAGAAGTCATTTGTTGATCGTTTTGCCATCGCTTTTAATGCGGTTTTTGAAGTAGGAAAGTATCGTTACCGGAAGGTATTGGGCTTTTTTACGCGCAATGCCTGGGCAGCAGTAGCAGTGGTTATGGTCGCTATCGGAATTTTTGGCTTTTTGTTTCAGACTACGCCAACTGGTTTTGTGCCCGATGAAGACCAAGGAACATTCTTTGCAAATGTAAGTCTGCCGCCCTCGGCTTCGCTGGAACGGACCAAAGACGTGATGGCTGAGATCGATCAGATCATGGCGGATACTGAAGTTATCGATTCACGTCTTGCTATATCAGGATTCGGACTTCTTAGTGGATCCGGAAGTCAGTATGGATTTATTGTTGGCAAGCTCAAGCATTGGGATGATCGAGAAATCGATGTTAACGCGGCCATCAACTTGTTAAGAGAAAAAACGTCTGGTTTAAATGAGGCTAATATATCCTTTTTTGCACCGCCGGTTATATCGGGGTTTGGAAACACCAGCGGTTTTACGGTAAATATTCAGGATCGAGCAAGTGGTTCGCTTGAACAATTGGACCAAGTAAGTAAAAGAGTTCAACAGAAATTGTTTCAACGTCCTGAGATACAATATGCATCATCATATTTTCAGACCGATTATCCGCAGTATATGGTAAATGTTGATGTGCCCAAGGCTCAGCGGGCGGGTTTTTCGGTTCAGTCAATCATGAATGTGATGCAGTCGTATTATGGTGGATTGTACGTCTCCAATTTTACTCGTTTTGGGAAGCTGTATCGCGTGTATGTACAGGCAGATGCCGAAGCTCGGGGCTCGAAAGAAAGTTTACAGCAGATTTCAGTACGCAATCAAAATGGCCAGATGGCACCATTGAGCTCGTTTGTAGATCTTGAACGCGTATATGGGCCACAAAATATATCGCGATTTAATCTCTTTAATGCTGTGGAGGTGACGGGTGCCACCAATCCGGGGTACAGTTCCGGTGACGCTATTCAGGCTATTGAGGAAATTTTTGAAGAAGAAATATCTGGTGACTATTCCTATGCCTATTCCGGACTGACGAGAGAAGAAAGTCAGTCCAGCGGGCAAGAAATTGTGATTTTTGCGCTTTGCCTTCTCTTTGTCTACTTCTTCCTGAGCGCCCAATATGAAAGTTATTTAGTGCCTTGGGCAGTAATTTTACCGCTTCCTATTGGACTGATGGGATCATTCATTTTTGCCAACATCTTTGGGGTAGCCAATAATATCTACCTGCAAATTTCGGCTATTATGTTGATGGGACTCTTGGCTAAGAACGCCATTCTGGTGGTCGAGTTTGGACTTCAACGTCGCCGAGAAGAGGGTATGAGTATTGTAAAGGCCGCTATTGACGGGGCCGAAGCCCGACTTCGTCCAATCCTGATGACCTCTTTTGCCTTTATTGCCGGGTTGCTTCCATTAGCACTGGCAACCGGTATTAATGCTAATGCGAATCAGTCTATTGGTATCGGTACGGCAGGTGGGATGTTTATTGGAACCTTTGTTGGATTGCTGGTTATACCGGTACTCTTCATCATCTTTCAAAAGCTTCAGGAAAAGATTTCAGGTCCGCCCGAAGTTGTTAAAAAACGAAGAGAAAAAATTCTAAATCCGTGATCAACGAAACTACAAATTATTTAACTGACTCTATGTTTTTTCGTCATTATTCTACATTGATAGCGGTGCTGGTTATTACGGTTTCATTGTCGTCATGTATTGCTACAAAATCGTATGAGCAGCCGGAAATGCAGTCCGAAAACTTGTATCCCTTTGAGCAGGTAGAGATGGATAGCACTACGCTGGCCGATATGCCGTGGCAAGAGGTATTCAATGATCCGCAATTGCGAGATCTTATTCAGGAAGCCCTACAAAATAATCTTCAGCTTCGGAGTGCCATCGAACAAATTCGTATTGCAGAAGCTGACTTTTATCAGGGGCGAATGAGCATGTTGCCGACATTGTCTTTGGGGGCAAATGCCTCCTATAATGAGCAATCCGATAACGCCAACAGTTTTGGTGGTATCACAGGGGGATCAATACCAGCCAATGAGCGGTACTCGGTTTCCATGAGTTCCAGCTGGGAGCTTGATGTCTGGGGAAAACTGACAAGTGCCAAGCAGGCAAGTTTTGCCGCTTTGCTACAGGCAGAAGCAACGCGACGTGCTGTGCAAACACGCCTAATTGCTCAGGTGGCAAATTCATATTACCGATTATTAGCCTTAGATAAACAGCTTGAAATTACTAAAGAAACGGTTGAGAATCGTCGGCAGGATGTTGAAGCTATTCGAAGTTTGAAAGAAAGCGGATTGGTAACGGGGGTATCGCTTCAGCAAAGTATCGCCAATAGATATGCAGCTGAGGTTACTATTCCTGAATTACGTCAGCGAATAACGGAACAGGAACACGCTCTTAGTATATTATTAGGTCGTTCGCCCGGAGATATTCAACGTAACAGCTTGGAGGATCAATCGCCCATCGATTCACTTGCGACCGGAGTTCCGGCGCAGTTGCTGCGAAATCGGCCGGACATTATTGCTGCTGAGCATTCATTCCGGTCTGCTTTTGAACTGACCAACAATGCCAGGGCACAATTTTACCCTTCGTTTCGCCTTACGGCGGAAGGCGGCTATCAAAGTCTGCAAACGGACGATCTCTTCCAGCCGGGTTCAGTATTCTATAACCTGATTGCCGGTATTACACAGCCCATTTTTAACAGAGGACAAAACAAAGCTCAGTTAAAGCGAAGCAAAGCCCGTCAAGAACAGTCAAAATTAGAACTTCGCAGCACAATCATCAGTGCCAGCAGTGAAGTCTCAAATGCGTTGAGTTCGTTTAACAATGCCGAAGAGAAAAGAGAGCTGAGTAGAAAACAACTGAAAGCTTTACAAAATGCTGTTGAATACTCTCGAGAACTCTTGCAATACGGCGAAGCCAATTACACCGAGGTATTAACTGCCCAGCAGAATTATTTGTCAGCCCAATTATCTAATATCAATAATAAACTACAGCAATTAACAGCTGGAGTAGATCTTTACCGTGCCTTGGGAGGCGGGTGGAATAAATCTGTTGTTCAACAAAGCGAATTAAATTAGCACTATAGTATTTTTTACCTCATAACCTAAAGCTCGGTAGCCTAACCATCTATCGGGTATCCCTAACGAGAGTCGCACTGTGAAAGGTGCGGCTTTCTTTTTTGCAGATAGTGCAATGAAGGAAATATTTTGCTATTCACCTAATAGTTCTTCGGGTTGCCACGGGTTATTACGGTTTTGATAAGTTTTGGATATTTCGATCACATCATCTTGGGTGATATGCGGATGATCGCCATCACTGCTATCTCGTAGGTAGTTAATTATAGCCGCAATTTCTGCCATGCTGAGTCGGGCCTTAAAAGGAGGCATTGTTCCATTATAGATTTTACCGCTGACTTGAATTTCGCCACTCACGCCATCCCTGACGATTCGGACAGGGACTGACTTTTCACCGGTTATCCATTTTGAATTAACAAGGGGCGGGAAGACCTTACCGATTCCTTTAGCGTCGGTACCATGACAGGATGCACAGTATTGAGTATAGAGGTTAGCTCCATTTAAGAAGGCAGGATCTGCATTTTCATTGACAGGCTCCTTCGAAGATTCATCGTTGCTTGGAACCATCTTCTTCATCTTACCGTATCCTTCGCCCATTTTGCGATGTTGTCGCGCTCTTTTAGGATGACTCATCTGCTCATGTCGGCGTGCCATTTGGTTATGCATACTCTGCATTTGCCCGTACCATTCTCGACTCATTCTATTTTGGATCTGTCTGCGCATTTGACGGCGCTTTCGCATTTGCTTGTTATCCTGCTGCATTCCCATGCCTTTATTATCATGGCCAGACATCATGTGTCGATGATTCATAGACATCTGCTTATGCATCTCTTGCATTTGCAAATAGAGTATTTTTATATCATCAGACATCGAAGCGGAATCTTTTTTGAATTGTTGAAGGGCCGCTCTATGTGATTCTTGTAATGAATTAAAGGTTGATTGCATTCTTCTTTGCTCCGATTTGCTCATCTGTGAAGAATCACCCATCTGACATCCTGATAATAAACTCATTGTTATGAAAATAACTCCAAAAAATATCGTTGGTGATTTCTTAAGCATGGAACCAATAGATTTTTAAATATTTATTTGTAATAAAACAAAATACAGAGGTCAGTGCGAGTTATTTTTTTCTATTTATCGAGAAAATTGATCTCATATTAATGGTGAAAGAAGGTTGTCATCAAAGCTAAAAGATACGTATATTTAGCGCTCTTGAATTAATGTAATGCCCATTAATTTTGGGTGCTTAGCTCAGTTGGTTTAGAGCGCTACCCCGACACGGTAGAGGTCACTGGTTCGAATCCAGTAGCACCCACATACAGCTAAAGCCTGTTGCCCAATAGGGTATGACAGGCTTTTTCATTTTGACGGATAAACGGTAGCAGAAAATGGCTCAACGCAGAGAAGCACGGGAAGCAGTTTTACAAGCCCTATATGCCAATGAGATTGGCAAAGGAAAATGGGAGGATATCATTAAATTGGTGATTAAACCGAGACTATCTAATGATACTGAGATCTTTAAATTCGCAGAACGATTATTTCTCAAGATTGTAAATAATCAAGATGAGATAGACGAAATAATTCAACAGCACCTCAATAACTGGCGATTAGGTCGTCTCAATGCAATCGATCGTTTGCTACTTCGTATAGCTATTGCCGAGTTTTTATATTACGAGCAGATTCCCACCAAAGTATCGATTAACGAGGCTATTGAAGTTGCCAAAAAATATTCAACAAAGAAATCAGGTAACTTTATTAATGGTATTTTAGATTCTGCGCTTGAACAGCTCAATGAGGATGGCCGTATTAATAAAAAGGGTCGTGGCCTTATTGAATCGTCCCTTAATTCATAAGGATATTCTATTGTGAGTGAGCAGAAATATATAGCGATTGGTGATATTCATGGCTGCTTCCATTCCATGAAAGCACTTTTGGAAAAGTTAGAACCGTACTATGATCGTCAGTTTGTTTTCGTTGGAGATTATATAGATCGAGGGCCAGGCTCTAAACAGGTCGTAGATTACCTTTTGGATTTTAAAGACAAGGTCGACTGTGTTTTTTTGCGGGGCAACCATGAACAGATGTTGTTAGATGCCTTCCAAAAAGATCAAAAGAATATGTGGTTTATGAATGGAGGCAGGGCAACAATAGCATCTTATGAGTCGAAGGATGGGGATATGGAACTGCCAGATAAACATAGAGAATTCTATGAGAATACACGTCTATATTATGATACAGAAAATTATTTCTTTGTCCATGCCGGACTATCGCCTGCCAAGACGATCGCCGATAGTATAAAAGATGAAAATGAGATACAAGAATTTTTGTGGGAACGCTCTCATCTAAATGCATTTGAAACCCCGTGGGAAAAAACGGTTGTGTTTGGACATACGCCCCAACCCAAACCTATTCAGAAAAAGAATATGATAGGAATAGATACCGGGTGTGTTTATGATCGAGTGGGATACGGGAAATTAACAGCTGTACTGTTGCCCGAAGAAGAATTTTTGCAGCAAAAAGCAATTGACTGACTTTATTAAATAATTAATTGATTAATATTTTTAATTACTTGTAATACATGAGTTTACGATGTGGAATTGTAGGACTTCCTAATGTAGGAAAGTCCACTTTGTTTAACGCGTTAAGTGATGCCGGTGCCGATGCGGCTAATTTCCCTTTTTGTACTATTGATCCCAACATCGGTGTAGTACCTGTCCCTGATGAACGACTGGATACGTTGTATGATATTGTGGGATCAGAAGAAAAAATACCGACCAGCGTCGAATTTGTTGATATCGCCGGATTAGTAAAAGGGGCATCAGAAGGCAAGGGGAAGGGAAATGCTTTTCTATCTCATATACGTGAAGTGGACTTGATCGTGCATGTGGTGCGCTGTTTTGATGATGAAAACGTAGTGCATGTGGAAGGAGATGTAAATCCCAAACGTGATGTTCATATCATTGAAGATGAGCTTATCCTGAAAGACCTTGAAACCGTTGAAAAACGATATGAGAAGCTCAAAAAAGAAGCTAAAAGCGGCGAAAAGGAGACACTTCAAAAGCTGGAAGTTGTGGAACGTTTAAAGGAGCATCTTGAACTGGGAAATGCTGCCCGGGCTTTCGATGTCGACGAAGAAGAGCGGAAGGCATATCGGGAGTTGTTTCTGCTTTCTGATAAACCGGTACTATATGCTTGCAATGTCTCAGAAGAAGATCTTGATGACGGTAATGAGTGGGTAGATGAAGTTAAGGAGATTGCCTCCCGTTTTGATGATGAGGTTGTTACTTTTTGTGCAAAAATAGAGGAGGAAATTGCCGAACTTAATCAAGAGGAGCGACAAATGTTTTTGGAAGAGCTCGGGGTAGAGAGTGCAGGATTAGAACGCTTAGTTCGTGCAGCTTATAAAGAATTGGGGCTTATCACTTACTTCACAACAGGACCGAAAGAAACACGAGCATGGACCGTGCGAAAAGGAGCGAAGGCACCCGAAGCAGCAGGCGTAATTCACAGCGATTTTGAACGTGGTTTTATCCGTGCTGAAACGGTTAGCTACGAGACCTATAAAGAGCTTGGTTCAGAAAAGGCCGTCAAAAATGCCGGTGAAATGCGCCAGGAGGGAAAAGATTATATCGTCCAGGATGGAGATGTAATGCTTTTCCGCTTTAATGTATAACTAATATAGGGGCATTTACGCACTTATATAGGCCATGCAATTGTTTCCCATAAGTTATTAGACCAGTAACCGGTAGAAAGATCAGTACTATTTGATGATATCGTAGAACTTGGGGGCGCTCTGACCTGCTTTTATTAAGAAGAGATTTAACTGAATCAATTCTTGGCTCTATTATTGTGTGAATCCTTTTTAGTACTTGAAGTTTGAAGCTGTTTTATTTTAAAGTTTACGGTATCAGCGGGAACATCCGAAGGTTCTATTCTATCGTGGACAACCCATGCGTCGGGATACCGTTTTTTTATCAGCCGGGAAAACTTGTTGGCGTGCTCTCTGATTTGAAAATCTCCTACGTGTACTTTGAAGTGCGGCTGTCGAAATGATACATAGGCATCTGCTTTATAATTGGCAATGGTCGAATCGGCCCACATTCGGAATGAATTAGCTACTGAATCAGCCTGTTCGACATTGCGGGTTGAAAGTATTTGCACTCGGTATCCATCATAGGGATTTCGATTGATCTGCTCTCCGACTGAATCAGCTTTAAGATAAATTTCGGGGATATCTTGTTTTTGGGATAAATACACATCACTCAAGCTGCTCCGGGTTTCATCAAGAACAGCCATAAACTCAGTCAATGGCTTATCACTGTCGGTTACAGTGGGATCTTCTTGGTCTTTTGATGTTTGATCTGTTGTTTTACAACCGATGACTCCTATCAACAGCAGTCCGAGAATTGTGAGAGAAATGTGACGAAAAGAATTGTTCATAGGGTTAAAGTCCAACAGGATGCCAGGTTGTCTTTGTTTCTTGGAAATCAGTGATGTAATAGGGGGATTGAGCCTCTTCTGACTCCCAATCCTCTACGGGCTTACGTCGTACCCGCTTTAGGTTTAAAGTGGCATTCTCATCAATTTGTTTCCGTTGTTCCTGAACAATATTCGGATCGGTATAAAAGAATGCATTTACATCTTTATGTGTGGTCATGTGTTCTAAAAGCTCATCTCTAAACCCGGTCAAGATATTAACGACTCCGCCGGGAACGTCCGAAGAATTTAGTACTTCAGCAAAACTGATAGCGCTTAACGGATACTTCTCAGATGCGAGGATCACACAGGTGTTGCCCCCGACAATAACTGGAGCCATTACCGAAACCAATCCTAATAGCGGACGTTCTTCCGGCGCCCAAACATTAACAACACCCATCGGTTCGGGCATTGAAAAGTTGAAGTGAGAGCTTGAAACTGGGTTTATAGTTCCAAATACCTGCTGATACTTATCCGACCAGCCGGCATAATAGATCAGACGATCGATAGAGGCTTCTACTTCGGCCTTTGCCTTTTTTGTTTTATAGCCAATTGTTTCCAGCTCTTCAATAAATTGAGCTTTACGCGTTTCGAGCATCTCGGCGATGCGATACAAAATCTGGCCGCGGTTATAAGCGCTGCGCCCATTCCAGCCTTTCTGTGCATTACGAGCTGCAACAACAGCATCTCTAAGATCTTTTCGCGAACATTGACAAGCATTGGCTAAAATATTGTCATTACCATCGTATACCTTGTAATAACGACCAGATTCTGTCCGTGGAAAATTTCCACCGGCATATGTTTTATAGGTTTTCAAAACTTCAATTCTGTCTGACATAGTATTCTATTTTAAAATCATTGTGGTTTTCGAGCATTACCGAAAATAAATTATCTACTGCAGGTTTACATAAGGATACAACCCTTGTAGTCCCCCTTCACGACCCTCGCCGCTTTCTTTGTAGCCGCCAAAGGGTGAGGTCGGATCAAATTTATTATAGGTATTTGACCAAACCACCCCATTTCGAATCTCACTGCCGGTTTTAAATATCTTGGATCCTTTGTCTGTCCAAACGCCGCCGGCCAGCCCATAGGGGGTATTGTTGGCTTTCTCAATTCCCTCTTCGGCTGTACGGAATGTTTGGACGGTTAATACCGGCCCAAAAATTTCTTCCTGTACAATTCGATTCGACTGCCCCACATTAGTAAACAAGGTAGGCCGACAGAAATAGCCTGTCTCAGGAATTTTACAAGAACTTTGATACATTTCGGCCCCTTCATTTACGCCAATTTCGAGATACTCATTGATTTTGTTGTACTGCTGCTCGGAGTTAATGGCTCCGATATCGGTGTTCTTATCCAGCGGATCGCCAACAATCAGTGTTTCCATACGGTCACGCAGCTTTTGGACTACAGTATCGGCAATCCCTTCTTGTACAAACAGACGCGAACCGGCACAGCAGACATGCCCCTGATTAAAGAAAATGGCATTAACAATGCCTTCAACGGCTTGATCCAGGGGAGCGTCTTCAAAAATGATGTTAGGTCCTTTGCCACCAAGCTCAAGCGTATAGCGTTTATCTGTGCCCGCCAGTGATTTTTTGATGATCTTTCCAACTTCGGTAGATCCGGTAAATGCAATTTTATCTATGTCGTCATGATTGACAATTGCAGACCCCGTTTGTCCGGCACCCGTAACAATATTAACCACGCCATCAGGTAAGCCTGCATCCTGACATAACTCTGCAAATTTCAAGGCTGTTAGGGAAGTCGTTTCGGCCGGCTTAAGAACAACAGTATTACCCGTTGCAAGGGCAGGGGCAATTTTCCAGGCCAACATCAGCAAAGGAAAGTTCCATGGAATAATTTGTCCCGCTACGCCCAACGGTTTAGCTTTTTTCCCGGGAAAAGCGTAATCAAGCTTGTCCGCCCATCCGGCATAATAGAAAAAATGTGCCGCAGCAAGCGGTACATCGACGTCGCGCGATTCACGGATTGGCTTGCCTCCGTCCATACTTTCGAGTACGGCAAACTCACGAGCTCGCTCCTGAATAAGTCGTGCTAAACGGAAAATGTATTTACCACGTTCTTTAGGCTCCAGCGTTGACCAGCTTTTATCAAAAGCCTTACGTGCGGATTTAACTGCCTTATCAATATCCTGCTGAGTAGCTTCGCCAAAAGAAGTGAGCTTTTCTTCCGTAGCGGGATTCAAAGAATCGAAATAGCGGTCTTTTTCGGGAGCCACAAACTCACCACCGATAAACAGCTCGTACTGATCTTTATATTCCACATGATCGGCACTTTGGGGAGCATCATCATAATCCCAAAATCCGTCAAAATTCAGTTTCGTACTTGGGGAGGTAGGTTTATACGGTTTTTCTTCAACAGCTTCAGCTTGTTTTGAGTCTTCAGACATAGCGATAAGTTCTATAAAAGTTAATTAATCATATTCGAATATCAGGGGAAAGTTAGTCATTTGAAAAGTATTCAACCCCTTGGTAGACACCGGTTTGTTGTTTTACAATCTGCATCAGTAGATCATTAGTCAACGAACTGGCGCCAAAACGAAAATATTCAGGCGTTAACCAATCGGTGCCCAGCGTTTCTTTAACAAGCACCAAGTATTGAATGGCTTGTTTCGCTTTGCGAATACCGCCCGCCGGCTTCATGCCCACCATTCGACCGGTATCATAAAAGTAGTCCCGGATCGCTTCTAGCATCACTAATGTCACGGGCTGGGTGGCGGCCGGCTTAACCTTACCGGTAGATGTTTTAATAAAATCGGCACCGGCATGCATAGCCAAATCGCTTGCTTTCCGTACATTTTCGTAGGTTTGCAGTTCTCCGGTCTCCAATATTACTTTGAGATGAGCATCACCACAGGCTTCCTTGACAGCTACAATCTCATCATACACATAGCTGTAATTACCCTTCAAAAATTCTCCGCGAGATATAACCATGTCCACTTCATCGGCACCGTCTTCGACAACCTGTTGGGTCTCCTCGAGTTTGGCATCGAGGGTACTCATCCCACTGGGGAAAGCCGTGGCTACACTTGCAACATTAATGTTAGTGCCACGCAGTGCCTTTTTGGCGACCGGGACCATATTGGGATAGACGCAGACGGCGGCTACAGTAGGCAGGTCGGGAAGAGCTGCATGAGGCTCTTTGGCCTTTTGGCAGAGCTGAATAACCTTTCCGGGCGTATCCATACCTTCGAGCGTGGTAAGGTCAATCATGCTAAGAGCCAACTTTAGAGCCTGTACCTTTGATTCTTTTTTGATACTTCGGGAGTTGAGTCGTGCTACCCGTTCCTCAACACCAACTTCGTCGATGGGTACCGTTTTTGTGATTTCAGAAATCTTCAAAATAAAATTGTTCTTTGTTAATGCTGACAAGCGTCAAGTACAGCATAAAAATGTACTTTAATATCCTTTTGAAGGTAAGAATAGATTGTAATTCCCCCAAAAGATAACGATGAATTAATCGAGTTATAGACTTTCTGAAGACGCATGATTTGTAGGATTTTCCCTTATACCACGAGAGATCAGAATTTGGTATTCTGAAAGCCATAAATCTAAAAAGGGGAGGTCAGGTGAATAAAACAGAGAGTTATGAAGAGGTTATGATAAATATGTCGCCCAAGCAATGGCCGACATTTCTTATGGATAATGCTTTTGTATCCGGGAAAGAGTTAAATATTGAATTGGCAGAGACATTTGCCCGAGTGGGTACGTTGATGGACTTTAAACGGTTTGTCCGCATAGATCATATTCAATCAGATGAGAGATCAGCAGAGGTTTTTTTGATATATTGTGGAATATTGGGATACGGGGTTTACCTATCAAAATATTATGATCAAGGACTACTTGATCAGCTTCGGGAACAAGCAAATGATCCCCGAATCACTATTCGACAAGCAGTTATTAAAGCGTTGCGATATATCGGTCGTAAAGACTTTCAGCGGCTAATTAATTACGTGGATGATTGGAAAGCTGGGACTGCTTTAGAGCAGTGGACCTGTTTGGCTGCTGTATGTTCACCTGAACTTTTGAAAGATCAGGAGGATATGCTTAAGGCCTTAGAACTATTAGAGTGGATTACGGCTACCTTTGTAGAAAGCCTGAATTGGAATCATGATTATAAATTGTTGCAGGACGAGGTTGCCCGCTGCTGGGCCAAGATAGTTGCTGAAAATCCTGCAAAAGGAAAGCAGAAAATGGAGCGATGGATGAAAGAGCAGCATCCGATGGTAAAGACTATCATGAAAAATAGTTTGCTAAAAGATTCGTTACAGGCTCAGGAGAAGGAATGGGCGAATGAATGGCTGGGTAAGATTTGAACATCCAATTAAGGATAAATCCCACAGTAGTAATAGATTAAACAACTACAAATTACAGTTGTTTCTGATATTTTTGAGGTCTATACTGGAAATAGTCGACCAACTTATTGGAGGTTTAGAGAGAGTGTTTGCTTCAGAGTTTTAGGGAGATGCTTTGAAGCAGTGCGCCTGGGGAGATGGGATAACACTCATCTCCCTTTTTTATATCGTTATTTTCACTTCTTTGTCAGACAAGTATTTTTTTAGCCATGAGCTGATGATAAGCGCAACCTCTTTTTGTTTCCTGGCTTCTTCAAATAAATGAGAAGCACCGGGAATGATGGCCAGCTGTGTTTGTCTCTTTAAAAACCTTATGGCATGCCGATTAATATTTACAATTTGGAAGTCAAGCTCACCTACAATTAAAAGAGTTGGACAGGACACCCTAGCAAGCTCTTTGCGAACAAGATCTAGCCGTCCACTTACTGAAATAATGGCCTTCACCAAATGAGATGGCAATTTATTAGCAGCTTGAATAGCAACTGCTGCTCCAGTTCCACTTCCCAGGTAAGCAATACGCAGTTTTTGGTATTGTGAATGACCGTTAATCCATTGGGTAGCGTTTAGAAGCCCCTCGGTTAAAAGGCTCATATCTTTAAGGTGGTCTGGCTGTTTATCATGTACATCCAGCAGGTCAAACATGAGTGTGCCAATACCTTCGCTTTGCAAATGTTTGGCAATGATTTGTTCATGCGGACTTTCCGAAGTATTTCCCCATCCATGGGCAAATATTACCAAAGAGTGTGCCTTCACAGGTAAAACCATTGTGCCGGTAATATGAAAGCCATTAAAAGGTAACTGAAGTTTTATCTCGTACATAATACCATACTGATTATATTTTGATTGCTGTTAAATATTGAATGCGACTTAATATTAATGATGCCAAAGAGTATGTCATTCTTCTTTATAAAAGATTGAAACTATGTAAGAAATACCCTGTAGGGATTCTCTGACTTACATTGGTTTAGGAGTATTAAATTAATGTGGGGAATATCCCCGCATATTGTAAGGGAAGTTTGATTATTTTTCTTGTCTTATCTGATTGGTATAGTAGTAAAAGCTGTATTCGATTTGATATTTATTGATTTACGTTTTTATCGACGATAAGGATGGAATAGTGATTTTTGTGTAAATAAGGTGTATTATCTTTTTAAAAGGGAGAAAAAGTGATGCGGAAACAGATGATAGAAATTCCTGATCCACGCCAGATTTTGGAGCACATAAATCAGGGGATTATTAGTACGGATTTGAATGGAATTGTAACCTTCTGGAATACCGCATGCGAACAAATATTTGGCTATTCCAGTGAGGAAATGATCAATGAACCGTTAAGTAAAATATATCCCTTCGTAGCGGAACGAAGATATTATGAGGATATTCAAAAACTAAAGTCTGGAAAAGAAGTACAGGGACAATGGAAAAGTATTACTAAAGAGGGTGAGATTATTTGGATCGATGTTTATGCCAAACCACTGATGCGGGATAATGGAAAGCCCGAGGCTTTTATTGCTTCAGCACATAATATTGGAGAATTGAAGAATATTGAACAGAAACTGAAAGAAAATAAGGCTCGGGCACAGGCCATTTTAGAGACTACGGTGGATGGAATTATTACAACGGATATTGAAGGGCAGATTTTGAATTTCAATCATTCTGCTTGTCGCATGTTTGGTTACAGCGAAGAAGAAATCGTAGGTCAAAATCTGAATGTGCTTATACCGAAACCCCACAGTTCGGATGATAATTATGTGAATCGGTATTCAGAAACAGTTGAACAACGAGAGGTCGGATATCGTAGGGAAATGATGGGCCGCCGTAAAGATGGAGAAACTTTCCCTTTAGAGTTGTCAATAAGTGAAGTTGAATGGGAGGGAAGACGCTTATTTACCGCGGTAATTAATGATATTAGTGAACGACGCCGTCTTGAGCGTGAAATACTTCGAATTTCGGAGGAGGAGCGCAGAAATCTGGGACAAGATTTACATGACGGACTCGGGCAAATGTTGACAGGTATACATCTGATCAGTAAAAATTTAGCTCAGAAGTTAGAATCCAAAGGAATTCCCGGCTCTGATGAAGTACGGGAAATATCTGATTTAGTAAAAGAAGCCGATGAATATGCAAAGGCACTGGCGCATGGTATGGTCAATGTTGATTTTAAGGAGGAGGGGCTCGAAGCGGCCTTAGAACAGTTGACGCAACAGATCGAAAAGCTTTTTGACGTAAACTGTTTAGTAAATAACAAGGACAGTATAAGTCTTAGTAATAACATGCAGGGCATGCATTTATATAGAATAGCTCAGGAGTCAATTAGTAATGCTGTAAAGCATGGTAAAGCCAATAATATTACGATCGATTTAAAAAAGGAAAACGGTTCTTTGCAACTTTCAGTAAAGGATGACGGAATTGGGTTTACGGAATCTCAAAAGAAAAAGAAGAAACCGGGGATGGGCATCAATATAATGCGGTATCGTGCCAGTATTTTATCTGGACGAATTGAAATTTTCGAAACGGATAATCAAGAAACAAAAGTTGTATGCACCATTCCATTTAACATTTAAAATAATGGTGAATTTCCATGTCGACCATTTTTAAAAAACGTATCGTTTTAGTTGATGATCATCCCTTAATGCGGAAGGGGCTTGCTCTTACCCTTGATTCCGATCCGGCGTATGAGGTCATTGAGCAACTTGACCGTGGGGAAGAACTTATTCAGCGGCTTGATGAACTCAATCCCGATCTGATTGTTGTGGATGTGTCGCTTCCCGGCATGAGTGGTTTAGAATTAGTGAAGCATGTAGTATCACAAAAAGAGGATCAGAAAATGCTGGTGGTCTCACGACACGATGAATCGCTTTATGCCGAACGGGTGATAAGGGCTGGAGCAAAAGGTTATGTAATGAAGTTGGAAGCAAGTGAAGTATTGCTTAAAGCCGCTAGAAAGGTTTTAAAGGGCGGTATTTATGTAAGTGAAGAGGTGAGCGAGCGGCTACTGCTAGGGATGGCACGCGGTCAAAAAGAGGTGATGGAATCGCCTATTGAAAAGTTGAGTGATCGTGAATTAGAGGTTTTCGAATTGACCGGCAAAGGTAATACTACACGTGACATTGCTGAAAAGCTACATCTTTCTGTAAAAACGGTAGAATCGTACCGGGCCCGGATAAAAACAAAGCTTAACCTGGAGAATGCTACCGAACTAATGGTTCATGCGGTCAAATGGGTAGAAAACGAGCATTCTGGTATTTATTAAAACTTCCTTAACAGAGAATTTGAGAACCTTACTTGCCATTTATATAAAGAGACTGAATTCAGCCGAATTCATGTAGGTAAATTACCTGTTCACAAACCTCTCTTTTTCTCACAGCTTTTGCATAGAAGTTATTGCACATCTACTGCCTTTCATGTTATAAATTTAGTTTCAGTGGGATTATCCCAATAGCCAATAACATAAATAGAAGAATAGGAGCTATTATGAAACAATTAACAAGATATCAGCCCTCGACTGCCCCGGTCAGCAATCTACGAAGAGAAATGGATCGTATTTTTAATGAGCTTATCCCTTTTAGTTGGAGACTTGATGAAACTGAAACCGATATGACTGCTTGGACCCCAACTACGGATATGTTTGAAACGGATGGAGAATATATTGTTGAAGTTGAGTTGCCGGGACTTAGCAAAAAAGATATTCAGATCAACTGCCAGGATAATGTATTATCCATTGAAGGGGCACGAAAACAGGATCATAAAGAAGAACGTCCGGGATACTTGCGAAGCGAACGTTCATTTGGAGCTTTTAAACGTTCCATAATTCTACCGGCTACAATTATTGAAGATAAAGTTAAAGCTTCGTTTAAAGAGGGAGTTTTGAGAGTGACCGTCCCTAAAGCTGAAAAAAGCAAGCGTAAAACAGTACCCATTGAATAGTAACATCTTTCAAATGGATTAATTTAAGGGCTGCGCAACAAAGCGTGGCCCTTTTTATTGGTTATATAACTATATTGATATAGAAATGCGGTGGGTATTGTTGGTTAGGTATGGATACTATTTATCAAAAATCCTGATAGAGTAATTTTGAAATAGAATAGTAGTGTTAGTATCACTACTAAAAATATTAAAAATAATGGCAGTGAATAATGTATGAGGGCGCTGGAATAGAAGAGCCACGTGGTAGAACCAATCCATATTATCATTTGTCAGCTGAAGATATTTGTGAGAACCTTAATACATCTAAGCTTCAGGGATTGGATCATGTTGAAGCCAATGAAAGACTGTCATATTGGGGCCCTAATAAAATTGAAGCTGAGGAAGGCTTAACCTGGTGGCAGATTGCGTTTCATCAGTTTAAAGATCCACTTATTTATATTTTATTAGTCGCGGCCTTTGTTACGCTTATTTTACAAGATTATCTTGATTCGACCGTGATTATGGCGGTTGTACTACTCAATGCAATAATTGGATACATTCAGGAAATCAAGGCCCAAAGTGCCATTCAGGCGCTTGCTAAATTAAGCGCTCCCAGAGCTCATGTGATACGCGAGGGAAGGGAGATGGAAATTGCGAGCAGTGCCTTGGTGCCCGGTGATATTGTGTTGCTGAGTTCAGGGGGGCGTATTGCGGCCGACATGCGGCTAATATCTGCTAAAGGGTTAGAAGTAGATGAATCGGCCCTTACCGGAGAATCAGCGGTTATTCGAAAAACCAGTGATCGTTTAGAGAAGGATTCACTGTTGCCGGCGGATCAAATAAATATGGTTTTTGCGGGCACAATTGTTGCTAAAGGTCGTGCGAAGGCGGTAGTTGTTCGTACAGGAGGCGCAACAGAGCTGGGCAAAATTGCCACTACCGTTCAAAACATCGGAAGTGTAAAGACTCCTCTACAAGAAAAGGTGGACGAGCTTGGGCATTACATAGGTTACTTGATTATCGGTTTTGCGGTGCTTATTGCTGTTATTGGGATTATTAATGAGATGAGTCCCAACGAAGTATTTATTACGGTTGTGGCTATGGCAGTATCCGCTATTCCGGAAGGACTACCTGTGGTTCTTACCGTAACATTGGCTATTGGTGTAAGCAGGATGGCAAATCGGAATGCAATTATTCGATCGCTGCCCGCTGTGGAGACATTGGGCAGTACTACGGTAATCGGTTCCGATAAAACGGGAACGCTTACCCAAAACCAGATGACGGTGCGACAAATTTGGGCTGATAACCAGTTTTATATCACCAGTGAAACGGGCTATCAGCTAAGGGGAACAATACTTGATGGTGATGAGCCGATTTCAGTAAAACGAGAAAACGGCCTCTATAAAACATTGCTTGCCGGTACGCTGGCGAATGAAGTGGATGTTAGTACGCTTGAATCCGGTGAACCACAGGGCGATCCTACAGAAATTGCGCTTCATGTATCCGCTTATAAAGGTGGGTTTCCGCTGTCCGATATTCGATTATCAATGCAAGAGGTGGATATTCTTCCTTTTGAACCGGAAAGACAATTTATGGCTACTCTGAATAAAAATGAGAATGGGCAGTTTATTTTTATCAAAGGTGCTCCGGAGAAGATACTGGAGAAATGCTCACAGCAGTTGGTGGATGGGAAACTTGTACCTATTGATCGATCAAAAATACGAGCAGCAGCCAGGGAAATGGCCTCACAGGGATTGCGCGTATTGGGAATGGCGTATCAAGAGAGTAGCTCAGAAATGTTTTTTGAGGATTCGTTCAGCAATAATCAGTTCATTTTTGCCGGCCTACAGGGGATGGAAGATCCCATTCGGCCCGAAGTGAAAGAGGCGGTACAGACAGCTCATAAGGCGGGTATAAGGGTAGTGATGATTACCGGAGACCATGCAGATACGGCCGTGGCTATAGGACGCCAGCTGGGAATCGATTCGGACGAGCAGGGTGCATTAGAGGGAGTAGCCCTGGATTTGCTTTCCGATGAAGAGCTGGACCTGAAGCTGATGAATGTTAATATCTTTGCGAGGGTAACGCCCGATCATAAATTTCGCATCGTAGAACGATTAAAAGCACTCGATCATGTAGTAGCTGTTACCGGTGACGGCGTCAACGATGCTCCGGCGTTACGGGCCGCACACCTCGGTGTGGCGATGGGGAAAGGAGGGACCGATGTAGCACGCGAAGCATCTGATATGGTACTTTCTGATGATAACTTTGCTACCATTACAGCGGCTATTGAAGAGGGACGAATTGTATTTTCAAACATCCGAAAAGTGACTTTTTTCCTGCTCTCAACGGCTGTTGGCGAATTAATCGTCATTTTTATTGCCATTTTGATGAACTGGCCGTTGCCTTTCATTGCCGTGCAGATCCTTTGGATAAATCTGGTAACCAATGGGTTACAGGATATTGCGCTGGCCTTTGAGCCGGGTGAACCGGGAATCCTGAAACGAAAGCCACGAGTTTCGGGAGAAGGTATTTTAACCGGCAGGTTGATTGAGCGACTCGGTGGTGTAGGAATTGTCTTGGCTGCAGGCACGCTGTACATGTTTTGGCAGACGATGGAACAGACCAATGATTTGGATATGGCTCGAACAGTAGCAATGACCCAGATGGTTGTTTTCCAGTTTTTCCACGTTCTCAATTGCCGATCATTGGATCGAAGCCTCTTCAAGATCAATTTTTTCTCAAACAAATTTTTATTTGCCAGCCTGTTAATGGCATTATTAGCGCATATTTCGCTGCTTTACGTAGATTTTATGCAGACTATTTTTAGAACGGTTCCTCTTACAATCGATCAATGGATTATGATATTTGGGGTCGGTTCTCTGGTGATACTGGGCGGTGAGATCGACAAAATAGTTAACCACTGGCGCAAGCAGTTTATTGGCTGATCCTCAACTTCTTGTAATGGTAAAACTGACAATGAAGTGGGGTAATACCTGTATTAAGTCATTGCCTTTTTTTATACATATCTATAGATAAAGCAACTTGTTAAACAGAGAGGGTCGTTATGAAATCAAAAAAAATTAGTAAGCGTCAGTGGCAAAAGTATTTCGATACCTTTTCATTAAAATACTTGAAAGATGAACAGCCGGAATACATTGAAATACAGGTACTTTCGGAGGGTATGGGAGCACAGCATGAGATAAGTTGGACGCCTCTCAAAGGGATCACTTATGATTCCAAAAGTGATATCCTGGAGATACAGATCGAGAAGTTGGATCACCTTATATCACATCCGGAGGAAATATACGTAAATGAAGAAGACAATGGTTGGCTAACTGGGATGATGGTGGTTCGTCGAGATGGTGAGAAAAGTATCATCGACATCCGATAAACAGAAATATCAAAAAGGACAGAAACATAAAAAAGTACGGCTAATAATACACGTATTTTGTTTTGGATTGTCCGGATTAATATTCCCCGGTTATGGCTATAGAAACACAAGTCCACTTTAATAAACAATATCTTGAAGAGGAGATACGAAAACTCGCTAAGTTGCAGCAGTTTACCCTTGATGCCAAGCCGATGCAATCTATTGATGAAATACTTGTCTCGGCCAAAAAAACTCTCACAGAAACATATACGGTATTGGCACGGGCCGCCAAGCTCAATCGTGAGTTGAGTTCGGCCGGGGAATGGCTTATTGATAATTTCTACATAATACAAGAACAGATTGTACAGCTGCAGGCTGATCTGCCTAAGTCGTATTACGAAAAATTACCTCGGCTAACTCAGGGGGAGTTTAAAGGGTATCCGAGAACCTACGAGATTATCCAGCTGCTGGCATCGATAAGTGATAACACTATTGACCGGGAAAATACGACCATTGCCATTCGGGCTTATCAGGAAGTAGATATTTTGAATTTGGCAGAGATGTGGTCGGTGCCGCTCATGAATCGATTGGCTCTTATTGTTCGGTTGGCCGATAGAAGTAAAAAACTTCTCAGAGATCGAAAGATTCAGGAAGATATCGATGCACTGTTAAATGATAAAATATCGGGCAATATGGATGAGCCCGGATTTCTGCTTCGAAAACTCTCCGAAATCGTTGATCAGCAGCAAGATTCCAAACGCTATTTGGTAATATTGGCCCAGCGCCTGCAGTCGCGTGGAATGTTCACTGAAAATGAACGCCGCTGGTTCGATTACAAACTATCGCGTTGGGAAACCAACCTGGAGGAGCAGCTTCGGAGCCGAATCCAACAAACATCGCGACTGCATCTCAGTATCCAAAATGCCATATCGTCGCTGAGAAAAGTCTCAGAAACCGACTGGGCGATTTTTGTAGAAAGTTGCTCGGTCGTAGAACGAATTCTGCGGTTCGATCCTGCTGATATGTATGCTCGTATGGATTTTAGTACGCGAGACCGGTATCGCAAGATAGTTGAGAAACTCAGTGCCCATTCCGAATTCAGCGAACAGGAAGTAGCAGAACAGGCGTTGATGATGGCCGAAGGAGCGGCTCAGAATGGCACAAGTCAGCAGGGTAAAAAAATGCACATTGGCTACTATCTAATTGATGAGGGATATGCCGATCTTTGTCAAAAGCTTGCGTATCAAAAACCGTTTGATGAACGCTTGCGCCAGCTGGTAAAAGAATATCCGGCAATATATTTCTTCTTTATTGGGATTCATTTTGTCATCCTTATTGCCATAATTGGACTTGTTGTAAACTTGTTAAGCCGTGAAAGCTGGTTGATTATCCTCACGCTATTAATATCCTGGCTGCCGGCTCTCGACTTAGCTATTGTTTCCACTAATCGATTGCTTTCTTTTCTCATTCCGCCTCGTATTCTGCCTAAACTCGAGTTTCAAGGAGTTATTCCCGATGAGTATCGGACTGTAGTAATTGTGCCCACGATGTTGTCTTCCCCTGCTGATGTTGAAGCGCAATTTGAACGGCTTGAAATCCGTGCTTTGGCGAATACCAACGAATCGCTGCAGTTTGCCATTGTTTCAGATTTTCTTGATGCCGAGACGGAGACCAAAGCCAACGATGAAGCCATTTTAGACGCTGCCCGACAGCAGATCAATCGACTGAATGTACAGTACCATAGTAAGTATGGCGATAAGTTTCTGTTTATTCACCGAAAGCGATTATGGAATAATGCAGAACAGAAATGGATGGGATGGGAGCGTAAGCGGGGTAAAATTGAAGAATTTAACCAGCTATTAAAAAACAAAGATGCCCAAACGAGCTTTATTGAGATCCCGGATGATTTTTTGGCGTCAATCAACAGGTTTCCAATCAAATTTGTAATTACGCTGGATGCAGATACCAAGTTGCCGCCGGGAAGTGCCAAAATGCTAATTGGTACAGCTGCACATCCGCTCAATCGAGCAGAGATAGATCCCGAAAAAAACATTGTAACGAAAGGATACGGCATATTTCAGCCCCGCATATCCATTCCGCCGAAATCTGCCAATAAAACCCTGTTTGCCAAAATCTATTCTGGCAACGTTGGGCTTGATCCCTATACCACTGCGGTCTCCGATATTTACCAGGATCTGTTTGGGGAAGGCGTTTTTACCGGCAAGGGTCTTTACGATTTAGATGTCTTTGAGTCTGTGCTCGGAAATAGCTTCCCAGAGAACCAAATACTATCACACGACTTGTTGGAGAGCACTTACCTGCGGGCGGCCTTGCTCACTGATATTGAGCTTTTTGATGATTATCCCACAACCTATCTGAGTTTTTCCAAGCGTCTTCATCGATGGATTCGTGGTGATTGGCAGATTTTATTCTGGTTGTTTGGTCGAGTACCGAAAGGGGACGAAAAAACGAAGAAGAATCCTATTAACAGTGTATCGAGATGGAAGATCTTTGATAACCTGCGTCGATCTGTGAATCCGGCTGCATTGCTATTATTCTTATTAGCCGGATGGATTTTTCTGCCCGGATCAGCTTTAATATGGACAGCCGCAGTATTTGGCATTTTGGCATTTCCCATCTATTCCACCTTCTCAGCCGATATTTTTAAGCGACCGCAGCGGGTAGGGTGGCGTTTATATCTGGACAAAATTCGTGTTGATATTAAAATGAATACCATTCAATCAATCACCAGTTTTTTGAATCTTCCACACCGGGCTTTTATCTCCTCAGATGCCATATTTCGATCACTCTATCGGTTGTTTGTTTCAAAAAAATATTTAATGGAATGGACTACGGCTACTCAGGTTGAAAAAGAACATGCCAATGGATCGCTATGGGATTACTGGAAAAAGATGATGCCCAATTTGATATGGAGCGGGCTTTGTTTGGGGCTTGTAAGTATTTTTAGCGCTTCTGTGTTATTTATTGCCATTCCCATTTGTTTGGGATGGTTCGTGGTCCCTTATGGGATGTACTTTTTGGGACGGCCCGTTGAATCAGAAAAATATTCCTTATCAAAAAAGGAATACAAAGAGCTTCGGCAGTACGCACGCAGAACATGGCACTTTTTTGAGCAGTATGTCAACGAAGAACAATCTTGGCTACCGCCGGATAACGTACAGGAAGAGCCCTATATCGGGGCAGTAGGTCGTACTTCTCCAACAAATATGGGACTGGCGTTGACGGCCGTTTATTCTGCTTTTCATAGGGGGTATTTAACACAGACTGAAATGATTGCCTGGCTTGAAAAAATGCTTTCGTCAATGGAAGAGCTGGACCGGTATCGGGGACATTTCTATAACTGGTACAGTACAAAACTGGGGGCTGTCTTGAATCCAAACTATGTTTCCACTGTTGATTCTGGAAACTTGGCAGCTACACTCTTAGTTATTGAACAGGCGTTGAACCAGTTGGACAGAAAGCCTTGGCCTAATCCGGTGTTTTGGACTGGTTTGGAGGATACTCTATATGTGCTGGAGGATCTTTTTGTAGGGCTAAAGCAGAGTGAAAATTTTAAAGGCTTGGCGGATGAAGCGATTGCTATTGTAAGACAAATGAGTAGGAAAATGCCTCAAAGTCCACCGAAATTCACTGAAAAATGGAAGGATATTTTGTTAGAACTTCGGGAGGATGCTCAACAATTGGATCAGCTTTCTGCCCGCATTTTGGAAAATATGTTAGAAGATCAGCAAAATCATGAATGGAGTGACTGGCTTCAACGTCCATTAATCCAGATACAAGCTCAACTAGATGAAATTGAGGTATTAGTGGGCGTTAATAGTAAATCGCCACATAGCAAAGAAACCCCTGATAAAGTGGCTTATTCAGATCTTCTTGGCAGGGCTTCAAAATTGAGTAGTACCTGTCGGCGTATGGTTCAAGAGATGGATTTTTCACTGGTATATGACTCCGACCGTGAGCTATTTAGTATTGGCTATAACGTAGATCAGGCTCATCAGGATAACAGCAATTATGACCTGCTGGCTAGTGAAGCACGGCTGGCATCGTTTATAGCGATAGCGAAGGGCGAGGTGCCGCCAGAGCACTGGTTTAGATTAAGTAGACGATTGACCAGTATCGAGCGCAATGAAATTCTGCTTTCGTGGGGTGGAACGATGTTTGAATATCTTATGCCCCTGCTTTTTATGTCTCAGTTTGAAAATACGCTGCTCAGCAATACCTATAAAAATGTCGTTCTCTGGCAGCGAAATTATGGATCACTGCGAAACAAGCCCTGGGGTTTTTCTGAAAGTGGGTATAATGTCCGAAATATGGAACTGCATTATCAATACCGGGCATTTGGTGTTCCGGGATTGGGATTGCGCCGGGGATTAGCTGAAGATTACGTTGTGGCACCTTATGCGGGTATGCTGGCGCTGATGGTTGATCCAAAGCATGCGCTCAATAACTTGCAGAAATTGCGCGAAGAAGGGGCTTATGGTTCCAATGGTTTTTATGAAGCGGTAGATTATACGCCGCGACATCTATCCGAGAATAATGGCAGTAACAGTGCCATCGTAAAAATGTACATGGCGCATCATCAGGGTATGAGCTTACTGGCTTTGGTAAATGTATTGGATAATAACCACATACAGCATTTATTTCATGATCATTCCCTGGTTCGAGCTTGCGAATTGCTTTTACAGGAGCGTATTCCAAGGGGAATCCCCATTAAAGAACCGCGTCCAATTGACGTGGAACTTGAGCCGGCCGAAGAGGAAAAAACCAGGAATATAGTAGATCATGCCAGCATAGAGGATTTGGATAATTCACCGCCTCGAGTTCATACTCTTTCAAATGGGCATTATTCGACGTTAATTACCCATTCGGGTACCGGTTTCTCCTATTCAGACGATACCATGCTTACCCGGTGGCTACCGGATGTAGTGACCGACCATTACGGCATGTTTTTCTATATCCGGGATTTGGAAAGTGGCAATTACTGGTCAGCAGGTCATCAACCGGTTAAGCGAAAAGCTGATCGATATGATTCATGGTTCCATGCGGGCAAAGTGCAGATTGCTCGCGTGGATGACTGGATTGAAACATTCATGGAGGTATGTGTTTCCCCGGAAGATGATATTGAGCTGCGCAAAATCACGTTGACAAACTATTCCGAGCGACAACGGAAGATAGAGATTACCAGTTATGCCGAAGTCGTTTTAAATACGCAGCAAGCTGATCGGACCCATCCGGCTTTTTCAAATTTATTTGTACAAACCGAATACCTGCAGGAACATCATTCAATATTGGCCAAACGTCGGCCGCGTGCAGAGGACGAAGATCCTATTTGGCTGGTACATACTATTGCCAGTGAGGATGCCGAAAGGTATACCGAAGAGCTGCAGATTGAAACGGATCGCGGACGATTTATCGGGCGTAACCGGTCTATGCAGGAACCTCGGGTTATGGATAAAGGAGTACGTCTTAGTGGTCGGGTTGGGAATGTAAAAGATCCCATCGTAAGTATTCGTAGGGTAATAACGCTGGACTCCGGCGAAAAAAAGAATATTACTTTTGGATTGGGAAGGGTTGCCAATCGTGATGAAGCGGTGGCCATGGGCGACCGATATGATAATCCCTATGCTACAGATCGTGTTTTTGAACTTGCATCTATCTATGGCAATGTGGAATTGGAGCATGTGGGGCTTAGCGGTGAGCAAGCCCAGTATATTCAGCATCTCACGAGTTACCTTGTGTATAACTGCGAAACCTTTCGTGCGGATGAGGATACTATAACACAAAATAGGAAAACACAATCGGGTCTCTGGGCACACGGAATATCAGGAGATGTACCTATTTTGGTTTATCATATTGATGATAAAAAGTATATGCGAGAAGTAACGCTTTTGCTCAAAGCACATCATTTTTGGCGTCAACGGGGCCTAAAGGTCGATTTGGTTTTCATGAATGATCATCCTCCGTCTTATATAAATGAGCTACAGGAATTAATTCAGCAGCAGCTGCAACAAACCACCGAGCGACATACGCAGCGTGATAAGGGAGGCGTCTTTATCCTTCGTAGTGATGAGCTAAGCCGAGAAGACAATATCCTGATTAATACGGTAGCCCATGTGGTTCTTACCGGAATCTTGCCGAATTTCACGCAGTTGAAAGAGCAATATTGTGTAGAAGTTCCTGAAATAGAGAGATCAATCTTCAAGCCGGTGAAATATGCTCATACGAAAAATATAACCACCGATATTGGTGATGATTTACGGTTTTATAACGAATATGGAGGGTTTTCGGCTAACGGACGTGAATATGTCATTAGGCTGAGGACTGATCCCGATACTAATGAGTTGCTCTTTCCGCCGGCTCCATGGATCAATGTTATTGCAAATCCTGATTTTGGTTTTTTGACTACGGAGAAAGGCTCTACATACAGCTGGAGCAAAAATAGCAGAGAGAATAAGCTAACCCCGTGGTCGAATGATACGGTGTTAGATCCATCCGGAGAGGCTATCTACATAAGAGATGAGGATGAAAAGCTATTTTGGTCACCCATGCCGCAACCGGTTCCGGGAAGTGCTAATTATGAAATAAGACATGGACATGGGTATTCCATCTATCGAAGTACCACGATGAATATTGAGCAGGAGGTAAGTACTTGGGTCGATAAAGAGGATCCCATAAAATTCGTAAAGCTCAGATTGTCTAATCAAGGCTTGATGAACAAAAAATTAACGCTTTTTGGATATACTGAATGGGTATTGGGAGTATTTCAGGAAAAGAGTACGCGGCAGATTGTAACATCGGTGGATGAAAACCTGCAAACTATTTTTGCTCAAAATCATTATAACAATGAGTTTGCCGGTCGGATGGCGTTTTCGGGATTTGTTTCAAGGCAAGATCTTTATTCCATTTCTTATTCTTCTGATCGTCAATCATTTGTTGGACGTAACCGAAACCTGCAAAATCCTAAAGCAGTTCGTGAAACGAGTTCTTTGAATGGACGCTTTGGAATGAGGTTCGAGTCGTGTGCTGCCCATCAATTTTCATTGGAATTAAAATCAGGCGAATCAGCTGAAATCTATTTCTACCTAGGCGAAGAGCGGCATCAAGAAGAAGGACGTGCGCTAATTGACAAGTATCAGAATCCCAAAGTTATTGAACAGTCGCTCAGTGATGTTGGAGCATTCTGGAGAAAAAAGCTGGATGGCATCAGCGTTAAGACTCCGGAGCCAGAACTAAATGTATTAATGAATGGCTGGTTGCAATATCAGAATATAGCCTGTCGAATGTGGGGACGAACAGGTTTCTACCAGGCGGGTGGTGCATTCGGGTTCCGGGATCAGCTGCAGGATGCCACAGCTGCCTGTTATTTGGATCCTAAACTTACACGCAAACAAATTCTGTTGCATGCTGCGCACCAGTTTGAAGAGGGTGATGTACTGCACTGGTGGCATCCCCCTACCGACCGAGGTATTCGCTCGCTTATTACCGATGATCTGCTTTGGCTGCCATATACTACAGCTTTTTACATCGATAAAACCGGCGACTCAGCTATTTTAGATGAACAGGTTGCTTTTTTGAAGGCACGCCAATTGTATGAGGGGGAACATGAAGCCTACTTGCAGCCGGAGGTGTCGCATCAACAGGCGTCCTTATATGAACATTGCTGTAGGGCTATCGATCGCTCATTGACGAAGGGTGAACACGGATTGCCGTTAATGGGAGGCGGGGACTGGAATGACGGTATGAACAAAGTGGGTATTGATGGCAAAGGAGAAAGCATCTGGTTGGGATTCTTTCTTTACGCCATTTTGGATGATTTTATTCCGATTGTTCAAAAGTTTGATGATGCTGACCGACTTAAAAAGTATCGCACCTATAAAAAAGAACTGAAAAGACATCTCAATGAAGAGGGCTGGGATGGCCAATGGTATAGACGGGCTTACTATGATGATGGTACACCACTGGGTTCTTCTCAAAGCGATGAGTGTCGCATCGATGCTATAGCTCAGGCTTGGTCGGTAATTTCCGGAGCCGGTACGCCTTCGAAAACAGAAAAGGCACTACTTGCTGCGGAACAGCATCTGGTAACAAAGCAGGATAGAATCATCAAATTATTAACTCCAGCTTTTGATCAGACCGAGAAAAATCCCGGTTATATCAAAGGTTATATTCCCGGCGTTCGCGAAAATGGCGGTCAGTATACTCATGCTGCTCTTTGGTTGGTTAAAGCTTTTGCAGAAGCAGGACAAATGGAAAAGGCCATTTCACATATGAAGATGCTGTTACCTGTCAACCATTCTTTAAATAGTATAGATGTAGAGTGCTATCAGGTTGAGCCCTATGCCGTTGCGGCTGATATCTATGGAGAGCATCCGCTGGTGGGAATGGGTGGGTGGACCTGGTACACAGGTTCAGCGGGATGGATGTATCGTGTGATTCTGGAATCTATTTTAGGAATAACCATTGTTGAAGGAAACAAGGTTCAGATTACGCCTACTATCATTTCGTCATGGAAAAAGTACGAGTGTACGTTCAGGAATAGAGAGCATGGTATCGTGTTGCATATCCGGATCATGAATCCCAATAAATTATCCGAAGGAACAGTTACTGCATCACTTGACGGTTCTCCCGTTGCCGTAAAAAATGATGTGGTAACCTGCTCAATGCTCGATTCAAAAGGAGAACATGAATTGCGAATCGTAATCGAGGAGTAGGTATTGTTGTATCGATAGTGTGGTAGAAATCATTACATCAACCATATCGTAGCACGTACAACTGCTCGAAGGACATTTATATATATTTATTTTGCACAGAATACCAATTTGACTGCCCCAAAATATATTTATCATGGAAACCATAAAGGTTCTGATTATCGATAAAAATATTCTTGTAAGAAGAGCAATAACAACCATATTGCAAAAGCAGAAGCAGTTTCATGTGTTTTGGTCGCACGAGGATTTCGATAATGTTGAAACCATGGTTCGTAGTAAACAACCTGATATTGTTTTATTAAGCATTGATAATATCGAAGACGAAGGGTTGGATGTACTACAGAAAATAAACGCAGAATTTAACAGTTTACCGGTTATTGTTATAAGTCCGCGCAACGAGGAGGGAGCAAGAGCGGCAATTACGGCACTTCGACTTGGGGCTATTGATTTTATTACCAAGCCTGATTCAAAGAATCTAATACTCTTTGCAGAGCGGCATCTAAAAAAACGATTGGATCCTTTACTTAATGCTGTTTACAAGATAAGAGAGCGTCAAGATATGGATCATTTGATGCTTGAGACGCTAACTCAGCCTCAGAAAAGCTTTGGCAATTTGAACACGGATAAAATCGATCAACACCCTGCCGAAATTGTGGTTATGGGCGGTTGTACGGGCGGAGTACAGGCTCTGTTTTCAATACTGAATCAATTGCCAGAAGATTTGGCAATGCCTGTGGTAGTTGTACAGCATTTGCCGCGAACCTACACCGGATATTTGGCTACTTGCTTGGACTCTTATTGTAATATTGCGGTCCGGGAAGCACAGAACGGAGATAAACTAGAGACCGGTGCTGTTTATATTGCTCCCGGGGGATATCAGTGTGAGGTTAAGCAATCACCCGCGGGTATCGTGGCTTCAGTACACCGCGGACCACGAGAAAACAACATGCGCCCATCTATTGATGTGTTGTTCCGTTCTACAGCTAAAATATACGGTAGTAAAGCTCTCGGAATTTTGCTTAGTGGTTGTGGTATTGATGGTTTGAGCGGTGCTGAACAAGTTAAAAAACACTCCGGACAAATTATTGTTCAGGATCCCCGGTCTTCTATTGCTCCTGATTTAGCGCTCTCCGCCATTTCGCGGGGACTCACTAAAACATGTTGTACCCCGCAAAATATTGCGCAGCAAATAATTAAGTATTCCTCTCTTGTTGGTAGTGATTACTATGAAGGACAGGAAAAAGATGTAATAAATACCAATTTTTTATTTTAGATTGTCCATAGATACATCATGCAGAATATGATTTTATTCATCTATGGACCGATCAGCCGAAGCCAATCCATTCTTTGAAAAATCCCCTTGGGCACTGGATACTAATGAAGTACTTAAAGCCTTAGAAGTTGATTCGGAATCTGGACTGTCAGCCGAAAAAGTTGCAAAACGTCAACAAAAGTATGGCCCCAACCAGCTTCGCAAGCACAAGAAGCGAAGTATTTTGGGAATTCTGATTGATCAGCTTAAGAGTATTATAATCGTACTTTTAGTCGCTGCAGCACTGTTTGCATTTTGGCTGGGAGAATATGTGGACGGCTGGGCTATTATAGCCGTTATATCTATAAATACCGGAATTGGATTTTTCACCGAGCTGCGTGCGGTTCGTTCCATGGAAGCTCTTTTTAAGCTGGGAAAAGTGAGTACGAGGGTCCGCCGGGCGGGCAAAATCATTAAAATTGATGCCGAAGAATTGGTGCCGGGAGATGTGGTTGTTATTGAAGGAGGTGATATTATCACCGCAGACTTGCGCATCCTTCAGCAATCCAAGCTCCAGGCTGATGAATCAGCACTGACGGGAGAAAGTTTACCGGTATCAAAACAGGCTGAGGCTATTTCCGCTGATACGGTACTGGCAGAGCGCAGTAGTATGCTTTATAAAGGAACTGCGATTACTCGCGGATCCGGTGAAGCTGTTGTGATATCAACCGGATTAGATACTGAGTTGGGAGAAATTTCATCGCTTGTGGAAGAAGCCGATCAAGAGCAAACTCCACTTGAAGAGCGGCTGGATAAACTTGGATATCGACTGATTGCTATTACACTGCTGATTGCTGCTGTTGTTGTTGGCTCGGGTATTTGGGCGGGAAAAGAATTGTATTTAATGGTTGAAACGGGCATTGCTCTTGCGGTAGCGGCCATTCCTGAGGGCTTGCCCATTGTAGCCACTATAGCTTTGGCTAAGGGGATTCGGTTAATGGCTAAGAAAAATGCGCTGGTTAACCGGCTCTCATCCGTAGAAACGCTGGGAGCTACCGGTATTATCTGCACAGATAAAACCGGTACGTTGACGGAAAATAAAATGACGGCCACCGGTATCTATCTGTCAGGAGAACAGGACATACCGTTGTCAGCGCAGGCGCTAGTGGATAATAGTGATCTGAGGTTGGCACTGGAGGTGGGCGTACTTTGTAATAATGCATCGTTGCATCATAAAGAAAAGGGTGGGACGGGAGATCCGTTGGAAGTTGCCTTACTTGAAGCCGCTAAAAAGGTTGAAATAGATATTGAAGATTTCTTATCACAACATCCCGAAGTACGTGAAGAAGCTTTCGATGCGGATGTAAAAATGATGGCCACTTGGAATCAACAGAAAGAAAAAGGGTATCGGGTAAGTGTAAAAGGAGCACCCGAGGCAGTTTTAGATGCCTGTAGCTCCGTAATGGTGGACGGAGAAGTGAAATCTTTTGAAAAGAAAGATTTAGAACAGTGGAATGAGCTTAACCTAAAGCTTGGTCGGGAAGGGCTGCGCATGTTGGCTTTGGCATTTAAAACAACCGAAACGACGGAAGGGAATCCCTATGAGGGGTTGACACTAATTGGCTTCGTAGCATTAAGTGATCCGCCTCGGAGCGATGTAAAACCTGCAATTTTACGATGTCAGCAGGCCGGCATCAGAGTGGTGATGATAACGGGTGATCAAAAGGCAACAGCCGAGTCAATTGCAGAAGCTGTAGGCATCGATTTAGATAATCGACAAGCAATACATGGAAGAGATCTGCCCGATATTACAGAGCTGGATATCGACAGCACCGAAGCGACCCGGATCTATCGCACATCGGTCTTTTCGCGTGTGAGTCCCAATCAAAAATTGGATCTTATCGAACTGTTCCAAAAGAAAGGGCAAATTGTAGCGATGACAGGTGACGGCGTTAATGATGCACCGGCTCTTAAAAAGGCCGATATTGGTATTGCTATGGGTCAGCGGGGAACTCAGGTGGCGCAAGAAGCCTCCGATATGGTACTTACTGATGATGCTTTTTCTACCATTGTGAGTGCAATAGAACAGGGGCGCGTCATTTTTAATAATATACGCCGCTTTATTTATTATTTGATGTCATGCAATGTTAGTGAAGTAATGGTGGTTGCTATGGCGACCATAATTGGTACTGCTTTGCCTATCTTGCCACTACAGATTCTCTTTTTAAACTTGGTGACTGATGTTTTCCCTGCATTGGCGTTGGGGGTTGGTAAGGGGGAAGAAGGAATTATGCAAAAGCCACCGCGCAATCCCGAACAGCCTATCTTGGGTAGTGGTGAGTGGATAGGGATAGCCGGTTATGCCTTTATTATCACCTTATCGGTATTAGGTTCACTCTTTATTGGGATGGAATATCTGCATTTAAGCGGTGATAAAGCTGTAACACTTTCGTTTCTAACGCTTGCTTTTGCACAGCTATGGCACGTCTTTAACATGCGGAGCAATGATTCCAGGTTTTGGGATAATACGATCACGACAAATATCTATGTTTGGGGAGCCCTGCTGCTATGTACCGGGTTGTTATTTATGGCGGTTTACGTCCCGATCTTTAGTGATGTCCTAAAAGTTACACCTCCAACGCTAGCCGGGTGGACAGTGGTTTTTGTTATGAGTGGAATTCCTCTTTTGGTGGGACAATTGTGGAAGTTTTTGGATCGACGTTGAAATCAGTTGAATCAATAAAAAAAGCCAACAGTTTCCTTATTTCAGAATTACCCGAATTAAGTGTTGGAGGTATGATCTCAGCCTCGATTTCTCAAAGCACCCTCAACTGTTGGCTCAATTTCGATATTTACATATCGATAATTAATAGACCGTTGCACACCACTTGAAATGCCTGATTTAGGCCAATTCCAGCCGAAGTCTCCGGTCATTGATTTGGACTTACCTTAGTATTTATGCCGTAGCATTCATAAGATTGTGCAATTTTAATATGTCAAACTCTCTCGCTTTCGTCTGTATAAAACATAATTGTTAATAGGGTTACTGTCTGTAGGAGAAAACAGGAAGTGTCTGTAGCATTTTCTATTACACATGGGGAGTATTTGTTTTGTAAGCGCTATAAACTTAACTGCCCAGTAGTATTTGTAGAGTGCGCACTAATTTTAAACGTTTCTTTGGCTCTATAGTTATGTTAGAAAAGTATTTTAATTTACTTTTTATCATGTACTTATAGAAAATTTCTAAAATAATTATAATCCAGTGCAGCTGGTTTTTGAAAACTGGTTACTTACGAATTTAATTCTCGTTGGAAGATTGGATTTATGGATACAATTCTGTGGCAATTCCCCCCCCCAATTTTCTATTGGTACTTTTGCAGTTATTCTAAAGTGATGGGATAAATATAAATTGAAAAGAAACTGAAGGTTGGATGAATTATATACGATAATTGTAGCGGCCCAAATACAAACATTAAGAATTTTTAATACTTCCCAATTCGCTTATATTATAGATAACCGAATAAACCAAATAGGAGTGGCTATGTTCGGAATAAATTACAGTAATTGGAGTGCGAGGCTTTATGGGTTACAATCATATTTTACTTGTGGATGATAATGAATCCATCCATGAGGATATTGAATCAATTTTATCAAATTCTGTCAGTAAAGAAGATGAAGAATTAAAAGGTATAGAAGACGAGCTTTTTGGTAGCTCACCAAATGAGCAGGAAAAAGCTGGTAATATAGTCAATTATGAAATTGATCATGCATATCAGGGGATGGAAGCTGTTGAGATGGTTTCCGAAGCCTATGAGACAGGGAATCCCTATGCTCTAATATTTATGGATGTTAGGATGCCACCGGGTATAGATGGCATTCAAACCATAAAACAGATTTGGGAAGATTATCCTTACACGGAGATTGTTATCTGTACGGCTTATTCCGACTACTCGTGGGATAAGATTGTTTCCAATTTAGGAAGCACAGATAAATTATTGTTTATGAAAAAGCCTTTTGATGCTACGGCTTTAAAACAAATAGCACTGACCCTTACCACAAAATGGAAACTGCAACAGGAAGCTATTTCTTATACGGAAAAGCTTGAGAAGGAGGTTGAGGAGCGTACAAGCGAGTTAAATGAATTAGTGGAAAAGCATAAAGAAATGAAGAATAAGGCTGAGAAAGCCTCAGCAGCTAAAAGTGTTTTTCTTGCCAATATGAGTCATGAAATACGCACCCCGATGAATGGTGTGATAGGGATGACGGATCTTTTGTTGGAGACGGATTTGAATAAGGAGCAGAAAGAGCTTTCACGAATGGCAAAGAGAAGTGGAGAGTCTCTATTGAGAGTTATTAACGACATATTGGATTTTTCCAAGGTAGAAGCCGGAAAGATGGATATCGAATCTGTTCCTTTCAATATTCGAGATCTTGTCAATGAGGTGGTTGAAATGATATCACTATCTTCTGATAAAAAGGGACTATCAATTGAATTCACTATCGATGATGACATTCCTAATAGGTTGTTAGGGGATCCAACCCGGTTACGACAAGTACTAATAAATTATGGTAGCAATGCCGTAAAATTTACTGAGAAGGGAAATATTCTATTTGAGGCGGACCTCCTTGAGTCGGCTGGAAGCAAACAACTTATTAGGTTAACTGTTAATGATACAGGTATTGGAATTGCTGAAGAAAAACAATCCACAATATTCAGTTCTTTTTCTCAAGCGGATTCATCGACAACCAGAAAGTTCGGGGGAACAGGATTAGGATTAGCTATTTGTCGACAATTGGCGGAGTTAATGGATGGGGAAGTCGGTTTGGAGAGTAAAAAAGGGGAAGGATCAAGCTTTTATTTTACGGTGCCCCTGGAAAAAGTCCCATCCGAAAAGAAAACTGATTCTGATATCCAAAATGGGGAAAAGGGATTAGAATCGCTTGATAGATCATTACGGATTCTGGTAGCTGAAGACAATAAAGTGAATCAAATGGTTACAACTAAGATGTTGGAAAGCGAAGGGTTTACCGTAGATATTGTTGAGACAGGAACTGAGGCGGTGGAACAGAATGAAGTGAATACATATGACCTTATCCTTATGGACATCCAGATGCCTGAAATGGATGGGTATGAAGCAACTGAAAAAATCCGGAAAATAGAAAAAAGGACTGGGGGCCATATTCCCATTTTAGCGTTGACGGCCTCTGCGATGGAAAAAGATCGGGATCTATGTTTGCAGGCCGGGATGGATGATTATATAGCCAAACCGGTAGATAAACAGGATTTGATAGCAACTATTAAAAATGTGATAGAAAGAGATTTTAGATTGGCAAATAAGTAAAAGTGGATATCACGGGCTCCTTTATATTTTTAAGTTAGGAATCCTCTAAAAAAATGAAATTCATTTTTACAGGTACTAATTGGGGACTTTAGCAATTTCATTGCTTTTATCAATATGTAAAGCGTCCCAATAAAAACAATAATTTTCTGGCAATAAAATTGCCTTCTGCTACTAAATTAACAGCAATTATATGAAGCGATTAAAGCAATATGTGTTGGCTCTATGCTTAAAAGGAGCTCTTTTTTTAATGTTATGGCAACCTGCTTTTTCTCAGATTGATTCCTATCAGTTTACACATCTGGGGCTCGAAGATGGCTTGTCACAAGCAACAGTTAATTCTATTGTTCAAGATGATAAGGGGTTTTTATGGTTTGGCACTGTCGGTGGACTAAATCGCTATGATGGCCAACAGATGGTTGTTTATCGTAGTGATCTGATTGACAATAATAGTCTCAGTGATAAGCAAGTTACCGACATTTGTATTGATGTAGATGGTGATCTTTGGATTGGTACTGTAAATGGGCTTTCCTTTTTTGATATAAGAACCGAGAAGTTTAGAGTTTTCTATGAAAATGACGGCCCGGAAAGTCTTAGCGATAATTCTGCAAATGCAGTCCAGTGCGATCCGGATGGCGCGGTATGGATTGCAACTGATCAGGGCTTAGATAAGCTTATAAACAAGCAGAAAGGGACATTCAAAAACATAGAAGTTAAGGACGGGAAACAAAACTTCCAGGAAGTTTACAGGGATGAGGAAGGTATTTTGTGGGCCGGAACCTTTGGGGGAGGTCTTTATCATCTCGATCCAGAAGAAGAACAATTGGTCAGTAGCCAATTGCCAATTTTAGAGAATAAAATAATCAACTCAATTCATGAAGGACATGGGTATCTGTGGGTGGGTACCGAAGCCGGCTTGATTCGTATCAATAATGATCGCTCAAAGGCTTTAATTTATCAAAATGAGACCCATGATAACACTTCTCTAAGTGATGACCACGTGAATGTTATTTATCAGGACAGTCGGTCTAATTTATGGGTGGGTACAGAAAATGGGTTAAATTTATACCAACCTGATCTGGATGAGTTTATCAGGTTGAAGGCAGACCCCAAAGATGATCAAAGCCTGAAGTCCAATCGTGTTAATAGTATTTACGAAGACAGACATAATACCTTGTGGATAGGTTCTTGGTCTAATGGGATCAGCAAGTTTAGCTATCATCAGAAAGGTATTAAACACTATTTTACCTACCCGGATGATGAAAACAGTATCAGCGATAATAATATTTGGGACTTTGTTGAGGATGAAAGTAGTAATATCTGGATAGGTACAGACAAGGGGTTGAATAGGTTTGACCCGGAGACTGAACAATTTGACCACTTTTATCATGATCCCGATAATCCCAATTCACTTAGTAGTAACCGCATTTACAATATTGAGATTGACCGTCATGGGCATTTGTGGATGAGCACTCCTGAGGGGCTTAATAAATTTGATCCGAAGACAGGAAGCACACAGCGATACTTGCATGATCCGGATGATGAAAATTCTATAAGCTATAATACATTATGGGGAGTAGATATTGACTCCACAGGTAATATCTGGATAGGGACAAGAGGACGGGGGCTAAATGTGCTCAATCCCGAAACCGAAACCTTTGTACATTATAACCATGATCCCGATGATCCTAAGAGCTTAGGTGCATCCTATGTATCTGATGTATATATTGACAGCAGGGAACAAATATGGGTGGGCACACGGAATGGGTTGAATTTATATGAGCCTGAAACAAATACCTTTAAGAAGTTCCCGCATACTTCCAAAAATCCACACAGTCTTGACACCGGTATTGTTATAGATATACATGAGGACGCAAAGGGAAGGCTTTGGGTTGGTACTATAATGGGGGCAAATGTATTGGATATAGAAACTCATGAAGTACTAAGATATATGTCCCTAAAAGATGGTCTCCCCGATGATATCGTTTGGGGTATTACGGAAGATGAAAATGGAAATATGTATATGGGTACTACACTGGGTCTAGCAATTTGGGATTCAGAAGCGATGACATTTAACACTTTTGACAAAAGAGATGGTTTGCAGGGAAATGAGTTTAATGCCGGAGCTGCTTTTACCTCATCATCGGGAGACATTTATATGGGAGGTACTAACGGGTTCAATAAGTTTTCTCCTTCCGATTTTACCGGCAACCCAAATCCTCCCCCTGTAGTTATAACTGATTTTCAGCTATATAATGATTCAGTGCCTATCGACCAAAGTGTAGAGGTTGATGGTGAGGAACGAAAACTGTTAGACAAATCTATCACTTATACTGATACACTTACCCTTTCTTATTCTGATAATGTTATTTCGTTCGAGTTTGCTGCTTTGAACTATACAATCCCGGAAAAAAATCAATATGCCTATAAACTGGAAGGATTTGATAAGGAGTGGAATTATATAGGTGATCGAAATTTTGTTACGTATACAGAATTACCGCCCGGGGAGTATACCTTCAGGGTCAAAGCGTCAAATAATGATGGGGTCTGGAACGAAGAGGGTACGTCATTGGCAATGATAATCAATCCACCGTTCTGGCGTACCACTTGGTTTTATTTGTTGTCGGCGCTCTTTATTACCGGAATTATAATTACGGGTTATCGAGTAAGAGTGCGGGGGATCAAAGAATACAGCAAACGACTTGAAAAAGAGGTTGCAGACCGGACTGATGAGCTAAATAAGAAAAACAATGATTTAAAAAGCACATTAAAAGAACTTGAAGAAACTAAGGATGAGCTTGTTGAAAAGGCACATAAAGCCGGTATGGCCGACATAGCCACTGGCGTATTGCATAATGTGGGGAATATATTGAACAGCGTTAATACATCTGCTACAGTAATTGAGGATACTGTACGGCAATCTAAAGTGGAAGGCTTTTCAAAGGCGAATCAATTATTAAGAGAAAATATCGATCGAATCGAAGAATTTATTGCTGAGAATCCAAAAGGCAAACAATTACTTAACTATTATCTAAAGCTGGAAGAACCGATTAAGAAGGAACGGCAAAAGATGTTGAATCAGTCAAAGCGACTTTCAGAAAAAGTAGATTTGATAAGTGAGGTTATAGCAGCCCAGCAGAGTTATGCCGGAGCAAGCATGGAAGCGGACAAGGCTTCGCTTGATGAAATGGTAGATGATGCTTTGACTTTACAATCAGGGTCTATTGAACGCCATGGGCTAACAATTAAGAAAGACTTAAAGCCAATTGATCCAATAACTGCTCACCGGACACAGTTAATCCATATTTTGGTTAACATTTTCAAAAATGCCAAAGAAGCTATGGTTGATAATGAACCCGAAGAGAAGCTTATTAAAATAAAAACATGGCAAGAAGGTAGTAAAGTACACCTGTCTATTTCTGATAATGGTCATGGGATAGAAAAAGAACATATTGATAAAATATTTACTCAGGGTTTTACAACAAAGAATGAGGGGCATGGCTTCGGCCTTCACAGTAGTGCCAACTACATGCAAAGTATGGGTGGGGAAATCAAAGTAAAAAGCGATGGGAAAGGAAAGGGAGCTACTTTTACTTTGGTTTTTCCAAGCAGTTCAAAAAGTAATAATGTGAGTACTTAGAAATGCTGGTAACTGTCAAAATATCTGTAGAGCTGATCTGGTTCAGGAATGTATAATGTAATTCAACTTTTCGAGCTGATAAGTAGCTCATCTTCATTTGAATTTGCCTGCCTTTTTAGATTATTTAGCACTCTTTTACGTAATCTTATAATCAATAAGTAGCTACGATGAAATATATTGGTGCCCATGTCAGTGCTGCGGGCGGTGTTGAAAATGTCCCGGAGCGCGCTCACGAGATAGGAGCTAAAGCCTTTGCTTTATTTACGAAAAATCAGCGCAGATGGGAAGGTCCGCCGCTCACGAAAGAAAATATCAAGGGGTTCAAAAATAGTTGTCAAGACTTGGGGTATTCAATGGGCCAGGTGATGCCGCATGACAGCTATCTAATTAATCTTGGACATCCAGAGGAACAACAGTTGCAGAAGTCCCGAAATGCTTTTTTGGATGAAATACAACGCTGCGAGCAGTTGGGTATAAAGCTTTTGAACTTTCATCCGGGTAACCATCTAAATAAAATAAGCGTTGAAGAATGCCTCGACCGAAATGCGGAATCCCTGAATTGGGCGCTGGAGAAAACCAACGGGGTGACAGCAGTTATTGAGAATACGGCTGGTCAGGGCACCAGTGTTGGATATAAGTTCGAATATTTGGCTCGCATTATTGATGGCGTTGATGATAAAAGCAGGGTGGGGGTATGTATCGATACCTGTCATGCTTTTGCAGCAGGTTATGACCTATCAACAGAAAAGGGATACCATAAAATGTGGAACCAATTCGAGGCGCTAATCGGTTTTGAATATCTCAAGGGTATGCATCTGAATGATTCCAAAAAGGAATGTGGGAGCAGAGTTGACCGACATGATAATATTGGGGAAGGTAAAATTGGGATCAAGGGATTTGAGCTGTTGATGAAGGATAAACGGCTAAATGATATACCAATGATTTTGGAAACACCTAATACCGAACGCTGGCCGGAAGAGATTGAACTTCTCTACGATCTGGTTGACTGACAACACATTGGAGATAATTTTCAATTCTTGGAATTATTTCTATTCGAATCCCCTTACAATAGCAGACTTTACAATCTCTTTAATAAATACTGGTGATAAATGTTTAAGAAATCAGATTATTATATCCTTTCTGCCGCAATTATTTCGCTCATTTTATCAATAGCGCTATGGTTTACCGGAAATAAGGATACAGGATTATTTGTAGGGCTATGGGTTCCATCAATCATAGGGTTAGGGATATACCTAAAAGTTATTTCGGGAGGCAACAACCATGGATGATATAAATATTTTTATAATTGGTATTTTCGTATTTATACTATTTGCAATCGGGGTTTTCCATACAGTCATAGAGTTTAAAGAGATGTACAGCGGTGAAGAACAAGATGTGCCTCGAGATAAAAAAATTGAGTTAGATAAGTAATTAAATCTTTGCCAGGCGCAAGAAAATTGGGAATCTGACCTTCAAAGTCTCGGAATTGCTCACTTCATATTTTATTTTTGCGACTGTACTATCTGCCGGATTATAGCCTTGTTCTGATTTTATTTTTTGGATGGCTGACCAGCTATTGAAATAACCCTCCAGGTGATTAATGTCCCATTTATAGGTAATTTTAAAGGCAGGTGTTGGAATTTCCTCGAAGGGTAACGGAATAGTTTGATACTCTTGATCCAAATATTTCCGGTTATTGTTGAAATATTGACTAAAAGATTCTTCGTATAAATCATCAATAATGGGATTTAGTTTATCATTGATTCGAATCATCCCATATCCAATAATGGCCAATATCGATTTGTTATGAGCTTTTTCGCGGACAACGTCATAAAATTGGTCGAAATCGAGCCAGTGAATAGCCTGAGCAATTGTTATAAGATCAAAAGCATTATCAGGGACCTCTGGTTGTTCTGCAGGAGTATTTAAGTAGGTAATATTAGATTTATCCGGAGCATGTTTGAGCTGTTCTTCACTGATATCGTTGGCATAAACCTGATTAAAATGATCGGCCAAATATCCGGCCACTTGCCCTGAACCGGTGGCACAGTCCCATGCTACATTTTGTTGATCAAGATGCTCAAAGATGAAGCTATACATCTCTTCGGGATAGTTAGGGCGGCATTTTGCATACAGATCCGCTTGTTTAGAAAACCTCCTTTGGGATGGACACATATTAATACGTCTGTTCGTCTTTAAACATTTTTTCACCGGCGGGGATTGCTATATTCAGTTTGTTTTGAGCTGGTGGCAGTGGACAAGTCGCATATTCCGTAAATACGCAGGGCGGATTATACGATTTGTTGAAATCGATATTGGTGATATTATCCTCATTGGGGGTGGGAATGTAAATATAACGACCGCCACCGTACGTTGATTCGCCATTGGTTTGATCCCCGAAAATAATGAAGAATTTATCATCTTTTGCAGGATGGTTTAATGGCGCCAGGCGATACTCTTTACCTTCAATAGAAAATTCGAGCATACCGTAAAGAGTATCCTGCATGCCTTCGTTTAAAACATCGGGTACTGTAATAGGCTTTGGTTTATTAAATGGTTTAAACTCCGCTTTTATATTCCATTTCTGATTGATAGGAAAGCGCTCTATACCGTCAAAAGCAGCCAGATTCGGGTGTTGCTCATCAACGAGACGAATATAGTAATCGCCTCTGCGATCCAGAAGATACCAAACCAGTGACCTGTGTTTAAGTACGGTCCCCGATCTGGCATTACCGGGGATCATAGTAGCTTCTGAGACCGTATCCTGATTGTGGGTAACGACCACGCCATTATTTATTTGCACTGCAACAGTTGTATCTTCTTTGGTAACAGTTCCAATAGTAGGAGCGGCTTTGGGAGGAAATACGAGATCATTCGTTGAATCAGAGCCAAAACTATGTTGGCCTTCTTCCAGCTTAAATAAACCGGCCAGCTTTAGCCAGTCTTCGGGCCCTAAAAGGTTATCAATACGATCTTGATGCCAGTCGTTAACTTGTTTAGCGTATGCTGTTTCACTTTGTTTATCGGTGGAACTGCAGCTATTGGCAGAAAACAACAATAAAATTGCAAAGAAGACGATCAAATAGTGTAGCCAGTTACTCATAATTCAAATTTAAATATACTTGCTGAATTACATTGAACATTTTAAACAGAAAAAAATATAGAAGCGTTTATTAATGCTCGGTTTACTGATAGGCTCAATCCAATGATAAATCGAGATCTACCTGCTTGTGTTTTGATAAAGCACTGGGATAAAGAGAGCTATCAGGTAACAAAGAATACCAATCAAAACAAAAGAGATGCCAATGGTAAGGTCGTATTCCAGTGCATTCATGCGAACCAGCAAATTGTACCAGTCGTGCGACTCTTTTCCAAGTCCCCCGATAAGAGGTAATTGTCGGGCGCTTCCGTCAGCGGCATAGGTGGCAACATCAAGCCAGCTGAATCCGACTAAGAGATAAGAAAATTGCAGTCCAATATATTTTCGATTGATCCAGCAAAATCCAAGAATCGCCAGCGGTAGCAGAATTTGGAGGAGAGAACCGCCGAGAATAGTGAGGAAACGAAAACCAAGCATCCCAAAAAAGGTGTGACCGGCTTCGTGGACGATTAGCAGGAAGGTATCAACAAACAGGTAAACAATATCGAGGGGGAAGGGATAGCTGTAATTTACGGCAAAGAAAATGTTATAGTTTAGAGCCCAGTAAATTTGATGCAGGGAATAGAAGATGAATGGCAGCATCAGTAGGGAAGCCCACCATTTTTTTAAAAAAGAAATGGCTTGTTTTTTAATTTGATCAGAATCAGTCACCGGTTAAATATTTCGCTGAATTTTTGTTTCCCTTTTATAAAATATTCCCAAACGATTGTCCTATTGCTCATTACGGGAGGATTTTCTTGAATGTTACGCCTTTGTTGCAACACATGACGTTTTTCATAAGTGTTATGGAATTCTTTCCAGAAATCGCGATGAGCACAGCAGATAGCTTTAAATGATTCGGTGTCTCTATCTATCAATGTTTTAGATGCCGCTGCTATATCGAGTAGATATCGTCCCGTAAATTGCCAAAAAATAGAGCTGGAACTGCTATTTTTCCAGATCATTCTGAGGTTATTACGATAATTGTAGTATAGCTTGCGCGGGGAGTCCATGGGCAGTGATCCACCTCCAAGGTGATAAACAGTACTTTCTGGGCAATACCGGACTCGGTAACCCATATTCCAGAGACGCCAGCAGAGATCAATTTCTTCCATGTGAAATTCAAAATCCTCATCAAAGGGTCCGTACTCTTCAAATAATTCCTTACGAACAGCTAATGCCGCACCGCTGGCCCAGAAGATATCGGATTCATAATCGTATTGTCCCTTATCCTTTTCCAGGGTATCAAAGATGCGTCCGCGACAAAACGGGTACCCGAACTGATCCAGAAATCCGCCCGCAGCTCCGGCATACTCAAAATAATCGTTATTTTCATCCCAAAGCATTTTAGGTTGTACTGCGGCAATATCGTCATCTTTTTGGAAACAGTGTGCAAGACCATTTAGCCAGTTCGGTTCAACCCGAACATCATTATTTAGAAAAATAAGAATATCACCCTCGGCATGAGGAACAGCCCTGTTATTGCCCCCGCAGTATCCATAGTTATTGTCGAATTCAGCAATTTTCACATCTGGATAATGCTCTTTTATCCATTGTTTGGATCCATCCGTTGAGGCGTTATCAGCCAGAATGATTTCGTAATAGGGGTACTCAGTGGAGGCTACGCTCGGGAAATAAGTCTTCAGATGATGTAGCGCATTCCAAGAGACAATGATGATGCTAAAAAAGGGCATATTCGATTTTTAATGACCGAGAAATTGTTTTTCTTAATGCTTTCCTGCTATCATAAAAAGGCAAGAAAAAGCGTTATTACGGAGCAGAAGATGATAAAGAATTGACTATGATCAAAGTTGGATTAATTTCAGATACCCATTCGTACCTCGATCCACAGGTGTTGGATTATTTTGAGGATAGAGATGAAATTTGGCACGCAGGTGATTTTGGTACGTTAAAAATTGCTGATACTCTAAGTGATATTGCTCCATTAACGGGGGTCTATGGCAATATTGATGGGCAAGATATACGCCAGGAATATCCGTTACATCAACGTTTTTCGCGTGACGGTATCGACTTCTGGATGACCCACATCGGGGGTACTATGGGACGCTATTGTATCCCGATAAGGGAGGAGATGGAGAAAAACCCACCGGATGTATTTATCTGCGGACATTCTCACATTCTTAAAATTGGTCGCGATCAGGAAAAAGACAAGATGCTTTTCATCAATCCGGGTGCAGCGGGACGGTACGGGTTCCAGGTGTATCGAACCTGTGTCCGGTTTTCAATTAATGAAGGAAAAATCCAAGATGTAGAAGTGATTAATTTAGGTCAAAAATAAAAACGGATAGCCCCTGTGATAGGACTACCCGTTTTGTTATTAAAAGTAGTGATTTAGTATTAGTTTCCTTCCTCTTCACATTCGCATTCTGGACAAGGCTCGGTAAGGGCAAATCCTGCCGCATCATGACGATCCAATCCGGAAAGTCTGTGATAACCGTTTTGAGCTAATGTTCGCACGTGTAGGTTTTCAGCAAATGCTGCCCGATCACAAGTTCCTAAAAGGTCTGTTACTGCGAAGGTTTCCTTGTAATCATTGGGTGAAGAGTATGAATAAGGTGTTGTACCTGCTCCTACTCTTCCTGAAGCACTTGCAGCTGACACATTATCTGAGACTCCACGAGTGAGATTGAATTGAAGAGTAGCAAAGTCATTTGGATGACTTGCTTCAAAGGCCAAATCAACCGTAGCTCCCGGATCAAATTCTACAAAACCACAGGATGAAGTAGTGATACCGGTACCTGATATTGGTTTTATGTCAGCTTCACATGAATTATTATCAATGCGAAGGACCATTCTGAAGCCGATCATGTCACCGTCAGCATTTGTGTGTTTGTAGTAATTGTCGTTGACAAGTTTGGGAGTAACCGGGTCGGTACCAAACGGGGCAGGTTCATTTGTGATATATGCATCTATATCTGCATCTGTCCAATTTATCAGGTTTCCATCCTTGTCAAATAGCTCAAGTTTTAACTCATAACGTCCGGCTGCATCTGCAGCTTTCTCGCTACGATTATCTCCGGTGCCCAGTTGTGAAGTAAGGAAGTGCCCACTGGCAAGGTCTTCACGTTCATCTACAACAGTCCATTCAATTCCACCAGTAGGGACATCCTCTGGCCGAATTTCGAAGAGATTTGATTCACTGCCTACGGTTTTGGGTCCCATTACGACCGGTTCATGCACTACACCTCCTCCTGAGAGGGGTTTTGCATAATGGCGTACTACGGTTCTGCTGAAGGGGATCCATGGTCCCGGGGAGGAAATGCTGGAGCCATCTCCCTGACTTATTTGTCGGAACGACCAGCGATAATAGTGGATGTCTTTTTCTTCTCTGAGGCAATTTCGACTAAACCAGACACGTGGTTCTAATTTTCCACCGAAAGGATTACCACCAGTGGTTAATCCTTGTTCTGAAGTAGGATGACTAGGCCCCTGTATTTCTGATATACTAACGTTACGTCCTATAGACATAATTTGCACGCCACAGGTTGGGGGTTCTCCTTCCGGGTTGCAAGCTACGACTCGTTCATCGGAAATACGGATGTTAACTTCCGTACCACAACTATAGTTCCAATACGTATTACAGGCCATTGTCGGTTTATAGACGGTCTCCCAATGGCCGTTAACATTGTATTCAACCCAGAAATAAAGATCAGGTTTATCTCCGCTACAAGAATAGATTAAACTGGATTCAAAACGTCCGTTGGAATCCGTTTCCAGCACTTGTATTTCATCACAACTTAAACGCCACCACCAGGGCCAAAGGCAAAAGTAGGGATATATAAGATCGATATTATCAAGTAAAGCGCTGCGAACAACAGTGGCTGAGTTAGAAGTCAGCCTGTTCATAAGTTGTCCGTCAATGGAGGTGGGAAGATCCTTTTCCTTGAGTCGGTTGCTCGATGATACTTCCTCTGACTTTGTCTTTATACGAAATTGATTAATATCGCTTGGACTAACAGGTTCGAATGGAGAAGGATCAGGCAGTGGTCGGGGAGTTTCAGGAATACGTCGTGGTTGTTCAAGCAATTCCCGAAGCAGATCATCACGAAACCGGAAAATATCAGATTCGGGCAACTCTATGATAAATCGGGGAAGTCGGTCAACCTCACAAATATGTACTCTTGCTCCACAAACAGGGAGATCTTCCGGATCTTTTAAAACCCGTCCTTTAATCCAGCAGAAGCAAATATCCCAGTAATCTATGATGTTTTGCGGGATACGGATTTTTTCCTGAATATCGGCTTGCAGACCGGGTTTTAACACGGGTTCGTAAGCGTTAATACGCTCCATTACTTTTAGAGAAGGTTCCTCTTCTTCGGATAATTGAGGAGCAATAAAAACCCTACCTTTCAGGGCTTGTTTTTGTGATATATTTAACTTCGCTTTTCCTTCCTTAACCGGATTTTGGTCAAGAAGATTTCCTTGCTTGTCGTACGTAAATACAGCAAGATCACCATCAAAGTCTTCAGTTCCAGATATGTGTAAATTGATGTTTTGTTCTTTCATAATACGGCTCTCTCTTTTTTAAGTTTTTAAGAAGTGGTTTGGGATCTCTCTTTAGAGCTTTGTGGGGTACTTTTCCCTCTGCTCTTATGGACTTATAATAAAAATAACTTATAAAGTCAATGTTAATTATTGTGTCCTGACTTCTCTCACTCGTATCTATTGATAAGGGTTTCAGCATGAAATGCCGACAGTGTCACTAAGGGTATTCCGCCGCCCGGGTGTGTACTTCCGCCCACAAGATACAAACCCTTTATAGAACGACTTTTATTCTTAGGGCGCATAAAAGCAGCCAGCTTGCTGTTTGATGAGGTCCCGTAGATGCTTCCTTTGTTACTTCGATACTTTTGATAAAAGTCTTTGGGAGTAATAGTATTTGAATATTCAATATGATCACTCAGATCAGTTAACCCGTGCTCTTGGAGTTTTCGGATGATCAGTTTTTTATAGCGTTTTTCTTCATTGTCCCAATCTATATTGTTGTTCAGGTAGGGAGCGTTCACTAATACAAATAAATTAGAACCGCCTTCAGGGGCATCTTGTGGATTCGTGTGGGAAGTGTTGGCGATATATATTGTGGGATCTTTGGGCATTATCTTCTCTTCAAAGATCTGTTTAAACTCCCGTTTATAATCCTTTGAAAAGAAAATGTTGTGATGGGTCAGGGCATTGTAGACTTTGTCAATACCCAGCATGAGCACAAAACCGGAGCAGGATGGTTCTACGTTAGCTACCCTTTTTCTTTTTAGCAGAGAAATGTCTTCTTTATTAGCCAAATGAAGATAGGTATCAGAAGCATCAGAGTTAGAAACAACAATATCGGCAGGGTGGAAATTACCATCAATATCAGTTACGCCTGCAATTTTATTATCAGTAGTATTAATTTTTGTTATCTCAGCATCATATTGGATGTGTACGCCTTTGTTTTCTGCAAGAGTTGTGAGGGCTTTAATAAGGGAGTACATACCTCCATTGAGATAGTACCCGCCTAAGGACAACTCGACATATGGAATAACATTGAGGGTGGCTGGGGCTTGATAAGGCGATGAACCGTTATAGGTTGTAAAGCGCTTAAAAAATTGTTGAAGCTCTGTAGATTTAAATTGTTTGTCTATTCGATCGGAGACGGTCTGGAAGGCATTTATTTTTAAAAAATCGGTAAAGTTTAAGTTTCCCAGATCCGAAAGACCATACAGTGGATTATAGAGAAAAGCATCTTTGGTTCGTTCATAAAGTTGCTCAGTGTAAGTGATGAATTTTTTATACGCTTGAACATCATCCGGAGCAAATTCTTGGATTTGAGCAGTATTTAGGCAGGTGTCCTGGTAACAATCGAACTGTATACCGTTGGGATAGAAATATCGACAAATGGGATCTATCGGTTGGATATCCAAGAAATCAGATATCTCTGCATCACAATACTCAAACAGTTTTTCGAGGATGAACGGCATGGTAAGTAGGGAGGGACCGGTATCAAAACGAAAGCCTTGAGCTGATATCTCGTTTATTTTTCCGCCCGGGGTGCTGTTCTTTTCTAAGATTGTTACATCATGACCTTTGTGGGCCAAGAGGCAAGAGACCGCAAGCCCACCCAGACCGGCGCCGATAATTTTAATGTCCATATCTCTTGATTATACGAATTATAAGGGCAATTGTAACTATTGTTTTTTAATACATATCGTTCTGTTGGAGATTTTAACAATATTTCACGTTATAACAAGGATGATTATTTACGCAACAGCTTGGGATATGAGACGGATCTGCAATACTGGATGTTTGATCCGGTGAATTCCTGGGACCGTGATCGAAATAATACGACCGAAAATCTACGATCGGCTATGGCCGAGAATTCGTACCTAAATGTACTGGTCCAGTCAGGGTATTACGATGGAGGAACCCCGTATTTTGATACCAATTATACCATCTGGAATATGGATCCCAGTGGTAAGCTACAAGATCGTATATCGTTCAAAGGATACCGAAGCGGGCATATGATGTATTTGCGAAAAGAAGATTTGAAGACATCCGACAGTTTATTCGTGAATCTATTCCCGAATAAGGCACTCCTGGCAAGTATTAAGTATAAAATAAAGACACAGGACTATTAGATTTTCAAGCGAAGCTTGGCTACGGTTTCAATGTGATAGGTCTGGGGGAACATGTCGACTGGTTGTACTTCTTGAATATCATATACTTCATTGAGCTCTTTTAAATCACGAGCCATGGTTGAACTGTTACAGCTCACGTACACTAGTTTAGGGACTTTTAATTCCTTGAGTCGTTTAACCACATCGGGATGCATGCCCGCTCGTGGAGGATCAGTAATAAGGCAATCTGGTTCACCATATTTTTCTGTGACCTCTTCGGTAAATACATCCTTCATATCCCCTTCAATAAAAGATACATTTGAAACATCATTCTCTCGGGCATTTTTCTTGGCATTGTTAATAGTTACTTCTTCTAATTCAATGCCTACAACATGTTTGCAGTATTCACTTAAAAAAAGGCTAAGTGTTCCAACTCCACAGTAAAGATCATATAGAATATCACCTTTACTGATATCTGCAAATGATTTGGCAACTTCGTAAAGTCGTTCGGCTTGGGCAGTATTTGTTTGGAAAAAAGCATTGGCATCAATGGTAAAGTGATAGGGGCCAATATGATCGATGATATATCCGGGGCCATGGAGGACCTTTTCATAGCGTCCCTCGGCCGTAGGAGAACGGGTATCATTCACATTATTAACGATAGTCGTAATTTCCGGGAACTCATCGAGCAGGGCATGGGCAAGGGCCTCAACAACATCTTGATCGTCTTTATATGTTACCACATTGACCATTAGATCGTCGGTATGATGGGATTTTCGAATAACCAGATTTCGCATAAAGCCCTCATGGTCAATACGATTATATGGTTTAATATCATATTCGATACACCAAGTACGAACAAAATCTAAAATTTTGTAGGATACAGGATCCTGCAGGTGGCATTCGTTGAGGTTTAGGATTTTGTCAAAACGACCGGGGGCATGTAATCCTGCCGCGAAACAGCGGTCACTGACAAATTCGTCGCGGTTAATTTCTTCTTGACTTAACCATCGCTTGTGACCCATTGAATACTCCATCTTGTTGCGATAGTAAAATTCTTGATCACAGCCAATGGTTGGATTTACTTCAAGATGCGTTAGGTCACCAATGCGATGCATGTGATCCTCAACTTGATCGCGTTTAAAGAGCAGTTGTTTTTCATAGGAAACATGCTGCCAATTACATCCACCGCAGTTTTTGGCATGCTGACATTTGGGATCAATGCGGTTTGGGCCGGGTTCAAGAACTTCGAGAAGTTTGGCTTCGCGATAACTCTTTTTCTTTTTAATAATGCGAGCTTTTACTCGATCACCGGGTGCCGTATTCGGTACAAAAATTGCCAATCCATCAATTTTTCCAATTCCTTTGCCTTTGTAGGCTGCGGAATCAATGGTAAGCTCAACGTCATCCCCTTTTTTTATAGCCATATTCTATACTGCAGTAATCTAAAAATTAATTTTATTCTTGTTCAGGTTCCATATAAGTTTGGAACTGCAAGGAAAAGGCACGTTCGGCTGAACTTGCCTTTTTGAGTTCTTTCGTGGTAATCTCAAGCTGTTTCATCGCAATCATTGCAAGTGTTTCCATAAACTTAACAGCGATGGTTGGATGTCGTTTTTTGAGCGTTTCAAAGTCCGGCTTAAAGAAACCAAGCAGGGTGCAGTCAGTAAGACATTTAGCACTTGAAATACGACGTAGCTCGTAGCCGATGGAAAGGGCTCCAAAGCTTTCCGGAGATTTAATAACATAGCTGTGTGTCTCTTCATCCTGGGTGCCGGGTTCAGGCTCAACAATGAGTTCTACTTTGCCATCCTCAACAAAGTACATGCCGGTACCCGGATCTCCCTGATAATAAATATATTCGTTCTCCTTGTATTGTCGGCGGTGACAATATTGCAAAAACTCTGATCGCTCAAGCATCGTCAGATTTTTTAAAAAGCGAGATTGGAAGATGAGATCGCTCTTATTTTTCATATTGTTGAACTGCTTGGAACCAAACATGCCTTATGAATTTGTTTAGAAGTTTGATGGAACTATAATCTACTAAGCAATACGGATGGTAACAATTGATATTGCTAAAAAGAATGACCGATGCCAAAGGTGAAATAGGGAGTTTTATCTTTAAACCATCCTCGTTGCAAATCATGGATTCGAAATGCAAAATCAAATCGAATAATCACATATTCCCAATCCAATCGAAGACCCAATCCTGATCCTACAGCAATTTGATTATAGAAATTATCAAAACGAAACTTTCCTAATTCTAATAATTGTTCCCTGTTATTATCAGAGATCTGTTGTTGGCCTACATTTGATTGATCGCCGGAGAATAAATTCGTTCTTGGTCCATACCAAACATTGCCGGCATCCGTGAACCAAGCCGCAATCCAATCAGCAGATAAAAAATTTCCGATAATTTGTTGTCGGATTTCCATCTGTGAAAGTATTTTTATTTGTCCTCCGTTAATAGTTACGTCGTCCAGCGGAATACTACCCGGCCCTAAACTATAGATATCCCATCCACGAATGTCATTGGCACCACCGGCATAAAATCGCTGGTTTAACGGGATGGTATTACTTTGCCCATAGGGGAGGGCTAATCCTAAAAATCCCCGATATCCCAAAACTGCGTTGTTAGATAATGGGATATAACGTCGGTAGTCAGCTGTTCCTTTTACAAATCTGCTGTAGGCCAAGCTATTTTGGCTGCCGGGGAAAATGGCCGGCAAATTACCTTCAAGGGTATCTGGAGTAACAATTAGGTGATCTGTCAGATAGGGAATATTGCCTCCCGAAGCAATAGAGTATTCACTGAAATAGCCGTGGTCTCTTTTGATTAAATCGGTTCGCTGACTGCGAAATGTATATCTAAGAATGGATGAAATCTGTGGTCGAAAATCTTCTTCAATTTGACGTAGCTGAAAAGAGTTTTCGCCAAAACGATTTCGGAGCGCTGCACTAAATTCAGGTGAAGGATCGGTATCAAGCAAATCCAGTTCGATGAGATCTAAAAAACTGGAAAATCGTTGATTATGCTGTACTTCATAGCGAAGATTAAACCTGATATCAGAGTTGATATCGAAAAGCAGTTGGTTCGAACGTGAAAAAGAAAGCGAATATCTTGTACGTCCGTTTGAGAAAAATATATTGTCATCAAGTGAAGAGAAGGGGAAAATTAATCGAGGTAGAGAGTATTCTACACGAGTCTCAAAACTTTGAAAAAATCGCCCATCGAACGATTGGAAGCTGGTATCGGCCTCTGTAGCAATATCACGCATGGTTTCGGAACGAACATATTCGAAGCTGCCGTTGACACCAATCTGAAAGTTCTCTGCTTTACCAAAGAGATTGTTATTGGTATAGGTAACGCCGGCTCCTGATCCAAACCCGTATCGTCTCATTCCAAACAGGTTTACATTTACGGAATGCTTGGGAAGTGTTTGCAGGGAGAACATGACAGGAATCTCATCCTTAGAGTAGTCGGGAAGTGAACCGTCTTCACTCAATCCAAACTGACGTATATTGAGCATCCCCAGGTTTTGAAATTCATTAACCGTACGAATATAAAGCGACTGGTTAAAGACGTCTCCGGGTTTAAATAATACCTGGTTAGTTAATAACCCAAAATCCGTTTGAGAAGATTCTCCCTTTTTAAGAAAAATAGATTTGTTGTTAATGGTAAAAGTGGACTTTCGGAGGGTATCGTACTGATTGTAATGCAAGGTGTCTCCCGGACCACTGAGGCTGATATGAAGATCCCCAAACCGATATTTTTTGCCCGGATTGATAGTGAAAAGGGCATCAAGCTGGTTGGGTTTGGTTGTATCTCTTTTAATCAGCAAGTTTACCGAATCGCGTTGAACTGCGGCGTACCCATTGTTTTTGAGAAAGTTAATGATCCTGTTACGCTCTGCATTAAGCTCGTTCTCAGAATATCGTTCATTTACGGTAAACGTGGAGTCATTCAGCTGCTGGTCGGTTAACGAACTCTCATGTAAAAATCGGTTTACCTTTCTGGGGTCTTCGAAATCAGGTAACCCGGTATATCCTAATGTTTCAATTGTAAACGCAGGGCCTTCTTCAATTAAAAAAGAAACCTCGACCCTGTCTTTTTTAAATTCAACAATGTTGGTATCTACGGACGCCTCTAAAAAACCAACAGTCTTATAATATTGTTTGATGCGTTCTATATCGTTGGCTACCGTAGCACGATTAAGATATGACGGTGATTCTCCCCAGCTGTTAGTGAGTTGCCAAATAAAATACCATGGAGTAAAACGTGGAATACCTAAAAATTCACGGTTAGTCTGGGTCCGAATTAATGTTTCAAGCGTATTGTCCTTGATATTGTCGTTACCTACAAAACGGACAATGCGAACGACATTATCGGTAGTGTCATCCTCGATAGTTAAATTTTGGGATGTACCTTTCTCCGAACAGAGCAGTAGAATGCCGCCGAGCAGTAGAGAGCCTATTAGAGCACGCGAGAAAAAAGCTTTCAAGAGATTTTGGGCTTGTATCATTCAAAAAAAACGGTTGCATGAAATACTCCATGCAACCGAAAAATACGTTCTTTCCAGATCAACTTTTAAACATCATCATAGTTGAAGCCTTCGTCATCTTCATTATGGAAGAAATCTTCTTTTCCGATATAGTCTGGCCAAATATCCTCTATACCTTCATACACAACATCTTCACCTTGTTCAATTTCTTCGAGTTCATATAAGTTATCGAGCACTTGTTGAGGACTCCCATTGCGCTCGGCCCATTCAATGAGCTCATCTCGCGTTGCGGGAAAGGGTGCCTCGTCTAAAACGGCTGCTAATTCAACAGTCCAAATCATAAAAATATACTTCAGTTTTGTTTTTTAAAGTTCAAATAAAATTTTACCTACCTATAAAAAGGTTCGACACATTAAATTCAAGTCAATTTTTAAGGAAAATGCAATTATTTTTTCCTTTTTATAACTCAAAGGTCTAATAAATTATTGTTATCTTCCTGAATCACAATTGTAAACCAAAAACAAAGGAAATTATTATGGGAAGTTTTGGCGGAATGGAGATTCTTATTATCGGCCTTGCTATTCTTCTTTTCTTTGGTGCCAAACGAATTCCCGAACTGGCCCGGGGACTTGGCCAGGGAATGAAGGAATTCAAAAAAGCATCCAACGAAATAAAAAGGGAGCTGGAAGAGGGACAAAAAGAAGGTATGGGTTCTAATTCCAATTCCGATGAAAATACAAAGAAAAAGCAGTAAGATTAACCAAATCCATTTCTAATCCATTGAGTTTTACAAATTTTAGCCAGATTCAACAGTCAATTAAATCTGGAGATGTTTCGCTTTCTGATATTGTACAATCTTACATCGATAATATTGAAGAAAAAAACGACGAAATTAATGCGGTAATTAGCATTGATAGGGAAGGGGCTTTCGAAAGAGCTGAGAGAATTCAGAAACGTATTGAGGACGGATCAGCCGGTAAATTAGCCGGCATGGTTATCGGCGTTAAAGACCTTATTTGCGAGAAGGATAAAGAAGTTACCTGTGCATCAAATATACTGTCCAATTTTGAAAGCGTTTATGATGCAACGGTTATAGAACGATTGCGAAATGAAGATGCTATTCTATTGGGACGCTTGAACATGGATGAGTTTGCCATGGGATCCTCTACGGAAAATTCTATCTACGGGCCTACCAAAAATCCCATCGATACATCCAAAGTTCCGGGAGGATCTTCAGGCGGTAGTGCAGCAGCAGTAGCAGCTGAATTCTGTACAGCATCACTCGGTTCTGATACAGGAGGTTCTATCCGGCAGCCGGCTTCTTATTGCGGTGTGGTTGGATTAAAACCCACCTATGGCAGAGTATCACGTCACGGATTAGTTGCTTTTGCTTCCTCATTTGATTGCATCGGTCCGCTAACACATTCTGTTGATGATGCCGCTCGTATTCTTGAAGTTATTGCCGGTCCTGATCCTAATGATAATACTTCCTCAAGCCGAACAGTGCCCAACTATACAAAGTTTACTGAGGATCTTGACTCTAATATTAAAATTGGAGTACCCGATGAATATTTTGGGGAAGGGTTGGACGATGAAATTCGTAAAGGGATCAAAAGTAAGCTCACTGAACTCGAAGAGTCTGGTGCTGAATTGGTTCCCATCCACCTGCCACACATGAAATACAGCATAGCCACATATTATATTTTGGCTACGGCTGAAGCATCCAGCAATTTAGCGCGTTACGACGGCATACGTTATGGTAACCGTGCTGATATCGAAGATGTTGAAAAAGATCTTAAGGAAGAACAAGAAGCTTTAGAGGAGCAAATCAAACAGGCTAAAGGTCATGAAAAACAGAAATTGGTTGACCAGCTTAACGAGATGGATTCACCGCTGATCAGGTTATACAAGAAAAGCCGGACGGAGGGCTTTGGCCCTGAAGTTAAACGTAGAATTATGTTGGGTACCTATGTGCTTAGTGCAGGCTATTATGATGAGTACTATGCAAAAGCACAGAAAGTACGTCGCTTGATTAAACAGGATTTTACCAAAGCTTTTGAGGAGATCGATGTCATTGTATCACCAACGGCGCCGACAACAGCCTTTGATCTGGGCTCTAACCAAGATAACCCGGTGCAGATGTATCTAAATGATATTTATACTACTTCGGCCAACCTGGCTGGTATTTGTGGAATTAATGTTCCCGCGGGTACGCATTCTAATGGGTTGCCATACGGTATGCAACTAATGGCCAATGCATTCGAAGAGGGTAAGTTGTTTAATGCGGCCAAATTGGTTGAACAGTTAGATTAATATTCTGAAATATGAGCCTTATGCAAAATCGGATTGAGGGAAAATGGACATTTATAACGGGTGCTACAGCCGGAATAGGAAAAGCGATAGCAAAACTATTTGCTGAGGCAGGCAGTAACCTTGTATTAAACGGGCGTCGTGAAAATCGCCTTGAGAAATTAAAACTACAGCTGGAGAAGCATTATGATATTACTATTGCTTTGGCCTCGTTTGATGTAAGAGATCGTAACGTGGCGGAGCAGTTTTTAAATGATTTCTCAGAGCCAATCGATATTTTAGTTAATAATGCCGGTCTTGCCAGAGGAGTTGACGCTGTTTTTGATGCCGATCACGAAGATTGGGATTCAATGGTTGATACCAATATCAAGGGAGTGTTAAATATGACTCGACTGATTTCACCCCAGATGAAGGAACGTAACAGCGGACATATTATTAATATTGGTTCTATTGCCGGACACGAAAGCTATCCGGGTGGTTCGGTTTACTGTGCCACCAAACATGCCATTAAGGGATTTACCGAAGCTACTAAAAAGGATCTGCACGGTACCAACATACGGGTAAGTATGGTATCTCCGGGCTTAGTAGAAACAGAATTTAGCGAGGTGCGTTTCAAAGGAGATAAAGATCGGGCAGATCAAGTTTATGACGATATAGAGCCCTTGGTAGCTCAAGATATAGCTGAAATTGTCCATTTTATAGCTAATAGACCACCACATGTAAATATTATGGATACGATCGTCTTTCCCGTTGATCAATCATCATCAACGATGGTTCATCGAGAAAATGATTAATTATCGTTTTTTATTATTTATTCTGGGCACTGTATTTATCTTTTTGTCCTGTAGTGGGGAAGAGGTGGAGCGATTAAATTTTGAGGAGCAGGGTCGTGAAGTCCCGGAATTTAATGCCGACAGTGCCTACCAATTTGTAGAGCGTCAGTTACGTTTTGGGCCGCGTAATCCAAATTCAACTGGACATCAACAGGCCAAGACATATTTTTTAAATACCTTAAAAAAATATGCCGGCCCGCGTTATGTGTATGCCCAGGATTTTACTGCCAAAGGATATGATGGGGATACGCTGGCACTTTCAAATATTATCGCTTCTTTTAATCCTCAAAGCAGTGACCGGATTATGCTTTGCGCTCATTGGGATACGCGTCCCCGTGCTGACCGAGATTCTGCTAATCAGGATAAGCCTATTCCCGGAGCTGATGATGGTGCAAGTGGGGTAGCGGTTTTGTTGGAATTTGCCCGACTGTTTGAAAAACATCCGCCGCCTATTGGTGTGGATATTGTGTTATTTGACGGTGAAGATTATGGTAAAGAAGGAGAACTATCGAAATACTTTTTAGGGTCACGGCATTGGGCCAATAATCCGCCTGTTGAAGGGTATTCCCCGAGATTCAGTATTTTGTTGGATATGGTCGGTGGTCAGAATGCGCAGTTTCCCAAAGAAGGATATTCGATGCAGTTTGCCCCGGGACTCGTAAATGAGGTTTGGTCTATTGCAGACGAAAAAGGCTTTGGCGACTTATTTATACCAAAGAGAGGTAATAAAATTTCAGATGATCATGTCGTAATTAATCGCATACTCGGCATCCCGACAATTGATATTATTCGATACAATCCGGACTCAAAAGGCTCTCAATTTGCTCCATATTGGCATACTCATGATGATGACTTATCTATCATCAGTAAGAAAACATTGGATGGAGTAGGGAAAACCGTACTGGAACTAATATACAATCGAGTGAACATTGCCGATTAGATTTGGTGAAATCTTTTAACATGAAGTATTTAAAACTGGTCATACAAATTGCCAATAAGTATCAAGAACCCCTGATTGCAGAACTATTCGATATGGGGTTTGATGGGTTTGAACAACGCGATGATCAGATTATTACCTATGTCCAAAAAGAGAATTTTGGAATTAGCGACAGGGAACGCATTGATATGTTGCTTGCAGCCTATCCGGACGGTGGATTCATTGAGTCTGAAGAAGTGGTCGCCGATCAAAACTGGAACCAGCAATGGGAAGAGACTATTAAGGCGCAGACGGTGGGTAGCTTTTTTATCAAGCCCACCTGGTCTCAAGAATCCGTTCCCCAAGATAAAATCCTTCTTGAAATCGATCCCAAGATGTCATTCGGTACGGGATATCATGAAACAACACGCCTGATCTTAAAGTTGTTACCCGACGTTATCGCTGATAATGACTTTGCGATTGATGCAGGTACTGGAACGGGTATTCTCTCAATTGCAGCTATAAAGCTGGGTGCACGCCATGCTTTTGCTTTTGATATTGATGAGTGGAGTATATCTAACACAAAAGAAAATATTTTACTTAATGAAGTGGGTGAAAGTATTGCTGTGGAAGAAGGTTCTTCCGAAGTGCTTTCACAAAAAAGTAAGGCAGATGTGGTGATAGCAAATATTGAACGCAATACCATCATTGAGCTTTTTCCTGATCTGGATGCTGCATTAAAAAAAGGAGGGATGATGGTGCTTTCGGGATTACTTGAGAAAGATAAATCCTCTATCGTGTCTATTCTCGGAGATAAATACCAAATTGTTGACATTCCACAAGAAAATGAATGGATTGCTATTCAAGCCAAAAAGGGTATTCAGTGAAAGCTGCTATAGATATTGGGACAAATACTACTCTTTTGTTAGTTGCTGCTAATGATGGCCAGTCGTTAAAAATTCTTGAGTCGCAACAACAAACGCCGCGTTTGGGAGCCGGCGTTGATGAGAGTAAAGTGCTTTCAAAAAAGGCAATGAAGCGAGTTATAGCGTCGCTAAAGGAATTTCTGAAGATCATCAATAATAAGTATCCCGAGGTTGATAATATTTTTGTGACTGCTACCAGCGCAGTCCGTGATGCTAACAACAGGGCTACGTTTATTGATTTAGTAGAACAAGAAACGGGCCTGCAAATTCAGCTATTAAGCGGAGATGAGGAGGCACAATATACGTTTTTGGGAGCGCAAAGTATGCTGGATGATATTGCTGGTCCTAAAATGATCATTGATATCGGTGGTGGTAGTACTGAGATAGCGTATGGAGATGAACAGCTACAAGATCGCTATTCATATGATATGGGTTGCGTTCGTTTTACTGAACGGTTTTTGAAAGATGATTCGCCTACGAATACACAAATTGAGCAGTGTCGAGGTGCAATTAAAAGTGTTTTGGCCGAGTACGGATTCGATATTGCAGATCAAACAACACTGGTTGGCGTGGCTGGAACAGTGACCTCGCTTGCCTTTATTGATTTAGGACTAAGTGCTTATGATCCCAAAGCTTTATCTGGTCATATCATTACCAAGGACGGTCTTAAAGAGCATATTGAACGTTTTTGTGACTTCAATTCGAATAGAATTGAACAAGAATATCCGACCGTGATGAAGGGCAGAGGAGATATTTTTTTAGCGGGTCTTCTTATCCTGGAGGGATTTATGCAGGAGTATAGTTTTGAGCACTTAATTACTTCAACCGGTGGGATACGCCACGGGACGTTAAATATCAATACGGAAAAATAAAAAGGGCACTCCGTAAAGAGTGCCCCGAATTATTTTGTTCAAAAGTGCTTAGAAAGGGAATCTCAGACCAGCAGAAATAGCAAGTTGATCTGCGTCACCTAAAACATATTTTAGTTCTGTATATAAATTAGCGAAATCCAGACCGAACTCTGCACCACCGCCAAGGTTTAGACCGAGTTCTGAATCAGAACTGGATCCAAATTGTCCTAAGTCTACTTCCACAGTCGCATAATTTAAACCGGCCAAACCATATACCCGGACATTATCTTCAGCATAGAAGCCATAGTGTGCATTTAAGTTCAATTCCCACCAATCATAGTTGTCAGGAAAGAATATGATAAAATCTGCGGCACCACTAACTTCTTCGGTTATATCATAAACTCCACTGACTTGAATGCCTATGGCTTCTACTTCACTTCCATATGCCAAACCGCCCCCCGCTTTAATATCTTGAGCTTGAGCACTGGTGTTGTAAGCGAAGATTAATCCGAAAAGTAATAATGCTAATTTAATTGTTCTCTTCATAGTATTATTTAGTTGTTTTTATTTACGATTAGTATCCCCTTTCTGGGTTGCTTATTGTATACGTAATCCCTCTGGAATTTGTATCAAAATAATTGAATCAAACTTATATTACCAAATTCATGGGTTACATGCTCTAAAATCTCTTTGACGACCAATGAAGTCCAGAATAGGTAATTAAGTTCTATGACATCACAAAATCCGTACTGATATTAAAAGCTGTTATTCTTTTTAGGTTTACATATCATGCATGTGATCTTAGTTATATATGACCGTTTAGTGAGAGAAACCTTACAACTTTTCTTAAGATGTTTTAAAGCCTTTATAATTAAGTGGGAATAAAGTGACACTTTTACTAAGTTTGAACCGAAAATAATCAAAGTAAATATTTTCCTGTCTTAAGTGGGAATGTCCGATTCAAACGCTTCGAACTCACATACATCTGATTCTCCTCGAGAAAATGCTTCTGAAAGCAGTCTTGAGGATGATGTTCTCGTCAAAAAAGCTAAAGGAGGGGATGAAAAAGCCTACAAGAAGCTTGTTGATAAGTATGAGCGTGCCCTCTATTTCCATATCCTGAAGATGGTGAAAGATCGTGAACAGGTCGAAGACCTTGTACAAGAGGCGTTTGTAAAGGCATTTGATAACTTAAATACCTACAGTACGAATTATGCTTTTTCGACGTGGTTATATCGTATCGCAACCAATAATACGATCGATTATCTGCGTAAAAAGAAACTAAATACGCTCTCCATCGATAAACCGATGAAAACCAAGGACGGGGAGATGGAGATGCAGCTTCCCGACGAGTCGGCCAGCACCGATCGGGATATCATTAAAAAGCAGCGCAAAAAAATTGTGCAAAATGCCATTGATGATCTTCCTAAGAAATATCGGAAGGTTATTCAGCTACGCCATATGGAGGAGAAAAGCTACAAAGAGATATCGAATATCCTTGATAAGCCTTTGGGAACAGTAAAAGCTCATATATTTAGAGCCCGGGAGTTGCTATATAAGGCGCTGAAAGATAAGCGGCATCGCTTCTAAAATTATTTTTTCTTGTCTTGCAGACTTTGAGCAGCAGCGGCTACATTGTCTTTATATTTTTCGAATTTTGCACGTCTTATAGCACTTCCTTCAAAAAGGGCATCGTATTGAGGGATATCCAGTTCTTCCCAATAATTGATGTCATGATCCAATATTTTTTCCCGTGGAAACAGATCCTCCATCTCACCGTATTTAGCATCACGATTCCAAGGACAAACATCCTGACAGATATCACAACCAAACATCCATCCTTCGAGATCATTACGGTGTTCTTCCGGGATCTCATCTTTTAGTTCGATGGTTAGGTAAGAGATACACTTGGTTGCATCCACCCTGTATGGCTCATAGATGGCGTTGGTGGGGCAAGCATCAATACAGCGAGTACAACTACCGCAGTGATCAGTTACGGGAGTGTCATAAGAAAATTCAGCGTCTACGATCATTTCCCCGATAAAGAAGAAAGAGCCCAAATTCTTATTCAGGATGTTTGAGTTTTTCCCCATCCATCCAAGCCCTGACTTTACGGCCCAGGCTTTGTCTAATACCGGAGCAGAATCCACAAAAACGCGACCTTCGAGACCACCCAGTAGCTCTCGTGTTTGAGCGAACAGCTTCTTGAGCTTTTTCTTATATACTTTATGATAGTCTCGCCCCTGAGCATATTTGGCAATTTTGGGTTTATCATCCTGTTGCATTTGACGTTTATGATCGGGATGAAAATAACTTCCAACAACCGAAACAACAGATTTGGAGCCGGGAACGAGCTTTGTAGGATCAACTCTTTTTTCGAAGTGATTTTCTATCCAACCCATAGTACCGTGCCGGTCTTGGTTGAGCCATTCTCGCAGGCGTCGTTCTTCCTTTTCGAGTCGACCGGCTTTGGCAAATCCGCAGGCGTTAAATCCTAATCGAAGGGCATATTCTCGTACTTTTTGTGTACGCTCACGGAGATTCATTTTAGTGAATGGGTTTGATGCTGTTGGTTCACTGAAAGGTAACGTATTTACAAAGAAATGTTTAACAGTTTTCTGTAGGAAAAGAGAATTTTAGCTTTCTAATATTATTGAATTCAACATGATATGATTCAGCAGTCCTATTTGTACTACTGCTAATTATAACTTATAGGATCTATTGATGGCCGATAACAAATGGTGTTATAGCTTATCAGCTGATATGTCTTCAATCTTTCCGTTTTCCAATTTCAAAGTACGAAAGGGATACTGCTTAACAGTATCATAATCATGGGTGACCATAAGTACGGCCATTCCTCGGTTATTAATCTGTTTGAGAAGTTCCATAATGGAAGCTGAAGCTTCGGGGTCAAGGTTACCGGTAGGCTCATCGGCCAGCATAATACGCGGCTCGTTGGCTAAGGCTCGGGCAATAACAACACGCTGTTTTTCACCGCCTGATAGATCATTAGGCATGTTTTTACGTTTGTGACTTAATCCAACCATTCCCAACACCTCGAGCACCCGTTGTTTAATATAGCTTTTCTTTTCGCCGGTTACCTGTAGCGAAAAGGCAACATTATCATATACCGAACGGTCGGGTAGCAGTTGGAAATCCTGAAAAACAATGCCAAGCCTGCGACGAAGGTAGGGGACTTCTTTATCGGGAAGTGAGGTGACATCCAGGTCGGCAACCCGGACATGGCCGGAATCGGGAAGCAGGTCGCGGTAAATTAGTCTGAGGAAAGAGCTTTTTCCGGCTCCCGTTTGGCCGATTAAGTATGTGAACTCCCCGTTTTCAAGTGAAAAGTTGATATTGTCGATCACCGGCTCGTGATCGAACGATACAGTTACATCTGAAAATTCAATTACTGATTGCTGGGACATTGTAATACCATTGTGATTCGTAAACTATGGTCATCGGCTTTATCAAAGTCAAAGCCGCTGTATTTTGCTCGTATGTTATACGCTGTTTGATCGATAATATCAAGCATTTGTTGCAGAGTATAAATGCGTTGTTGATGAACTTCGCTGAATTCCTGTAAAACAGTCTCCTGGTCGTTGGCAAGCTTTTCTATACGGAATGTATTTTCATGTAGCTGGTTATCGGCATCGTAACTGCTTTTTCTAAAATAGCGATAGTTATCATTGGCGTACCCCTCTTCGTTATTTAAATATTCAATAGCATGTATAGAATTTTTAGGGGTTGTAAAATCAAAAATAAGAAGGCCTCCGGGTCGCAATACTGATTCAACCTCATTTAAAAAGACGAGAACTTCTTCGGCGTTTTGCAGGTAGTTGATACTGTCAAAAACACTGAATGCAACATCAAAGGTACTATTTAGTTGCAGATCGAGGAAATCCATAACCTCAAACTGAACATTGCAAAGCATTTCTTCATTCTTTTGACGAGCTTTTTGAATCATCTGTGAGGATTTATCGGTTCCCATAACATTATAGCACTCCAGCTCATCAAGAAAAAGGGAAACAGAACCCGTGCCACAGGCCAGTTCCAGAACATCTACGGGATTGGGATGGTGTTTAAGCATAATAGCGTCAATGAAATCTGCCCAAAACTCGTAATCAACATCCTCCATCACTGCATCATAGATGTCAGCCAGCTTAGAGTATTCCGGTTGTTGTTTGGGATTATTGGACTTCATCCGTTTGCTACTTGTTCAGTTCTATGGGTAATAAGTTCCGTAGCCAGTTTAAAAGCTTCAGCAAATGATGATGGATTTGCCTTGTTTTGTCCGGCAATATCAAAGGCCGTACCGTGATCCGGAGAGGTGCGAATGATTGGGAGCCCGGCTGTAAAATTAACCCCTCCACCAAAAGAAAGGGTTTTAAAGGGAATCAACCCCTGATCGTGATACATGGCTACGATGCCGTCGAATTGTTCATATTTACTGTTTCCAAAAAATCCATCAGCAGGATGGGGACCCGAAACCGATAGCCCTTCAGCTCGGAGATCTTTGATTGCCGGTGTGATAATGTGCTGTTCTTCGGAGCCGATGATACCCCCGTCTCCGGCATGAGGATTGAGGCCAAGCACTGCGATACTTGGCGTAGGAATATTGAAATCATCCTGCAAAGCACTATGCATCACTCTGATATATTTTTTAATCGAATCAGTCGAGAGGGTAGAAGCAACTTCAGAAATAGGGATGTGCCCGGTTACAAGTCCCACCCGTAAGTCTTTGTGTACCAACATCATCATAAAATCAGAGGTGTTGGTTTTCTCTGCCAGGAATTCGGTATGACCGGGTATATTATATCCGGCCAAATTTACAGCTTCTTTTGATATGGGAGCAGTAACCAGGGCATCGGCTTGCTCTGACTTACATAATGCAATGCCTTTTTCGACAGACAACATCGCATACTTTCCGGATTGCTTGGAAAAGTGTCCTGGATTAACTGTAAGATGTTTATCAGTATAGGTTTGTAGAAGATTGATTTGTTGCTTCTTAACTTCACCGATAGATTGTGCATGATGGTAACTCATTGGTTCAGAGAGGGAATCAAGCCAGAAGTCCAATACTTCTTTTGAACTCAGGATGATGGGAGTTACCTCTGTTAATGGAAGCTTACGCAGTGATTTAATCACTACTTCCGGGCCAATCCCGTTTATATCTCCAATGCTTATGACGATGCGCTTCTGCATATAGATTTAATGCATTTATTTTGACTGATTGGAAATAAGTTTAAAATCCCCAAAGCCAGTAGTGGCCTTAAAAACAAATTTACGGTCAGGGTATGTCCATATTTCTGTTGTAGCTCCATTTTTGGGAAACTTGCGGTTGATATCATTTGGCGGACCATATTTGATATATATTTCTCCTCGATCACTATTAAAACCGATGGTATTTTCAGTAGTGAATTTTTTATAAGTATGGTCGATACGCCGGTAATACTCAGCCATTAGTTCATTGAACTCGGTCTTAGGCGTAGGATCCCGCTCTTTCCAGAATGAACGGAATTTTCTTTCGCGTTCTGCCGGGTTCCCGCTGTCAATTTTTCTGATAGTTTCTTTATCAGCTATAAATCGAAGCATCTCTATGGCAGTATCCAAATTTAATAAACTTGTTGGCATATCTTCCCATTTGGAACGAAAGTTATCCCGGGCAACAACATCTCCGGCACTGTTTTTCACCCTAAATTGGTATAATGAGTTTTCGAACTCACTGTTGGGTACCTCAATGATAGCATACGCATAGCCATTATCCGTAGTATTGAGATTTAAGTAGGGTTTCCCTTCGTTATACAGCAATTGGGGCTGGATATCAGTTTTAATGTGTTCGCCGGTTAGCTTCTTTGAAAACACATTATTTTGTTGGGTAGTATCTTCCTGCGTAGTGCTGAGTTTAGTAATCTCAACAGTATATGATTCTGTTTCCTCATATTGGGGCAGGTATGCTAAAGCGTAGAAATTTTTCGCATATTCAACAGTATTTCCAGACGTGTTTAGGATGAAGCGTGAAGACTCAGGCTTTTCGATATAAGTTGGACTGACAAGAATATTTCCGGCTTTTTTTTGACTGTAAGGTGTTATATGGATTTTTCGTGTCCTGGAAATTCGGCTATCGGTTTGTTCCCCCCGCTTTATTTGTAATATGTAGTTATATGAACCTGGATTAAGATTTACTTTGATATAGCCGCTTAAAAACTGATCATCAGATTGACTTCTTTCATAGTTTTTTGCATAAACGGTATCAGCCCAAAAAGCACGTCCCGCAGGTTCCAATCCCTCTATGGTAAGGTCTTCATCTTTTCTCTTGTTAAAATTGGCATCTTCTGCTTTAAATACTTCCAGCATCAAGTCCATGGTGCTGAAATATTCATTGCCCGATGATCGGTCTTTATTTTTCTTAAAAGGAAGCGAGCTGTATGGTATATGGAATGTGACGACGAATTGAACAGCTTCGTTATCATTTCCCGGCAGGGTCATGTAGTTAAATGATGCCTGCTGCTGTTGCTGGCGCATGGCTAATTCTTGATAACTGATATTACGCTGACCATATAGCTCAGAAACCGACGCAATTGAGAATATAGTAATGAATAGGGCAGCCAGATACTTTTTGGAAGTTTTCACAAGCTAATAAATTTTTAATGGGTTTTATCTCAAAAAGGAAACTAAAGAACTTTTGGTGGAATAGATAGAAACAATACTTTCGAGATTGCTAAATTTCGTTATTTTTGAAACGCTTCAATGAATACAACTATTATCTAAAATAATAAATTGCATCTATGAGTTCCCAAGATTCAACCGGTACATCTCCGAAGGATTTAAAATCATTTATTCAAGAGATCAATGAAACCGAGGAAGAGATTAAAAAGGGAGGCGGAGAAAAGCGGATCAACAAACAGCATGACAAAGGAAAGCTCACCGCCCGTGAGCGTATCGATATGCTGATCGATGACGATACCCGCCTCTATGAGTTGGGATTATGGGCCGGTTATGAGATGTATGAAGATGAGGGCGGATGTCCTTCAGGCGGAGTTGTGACCGGAATTGGAACGGTATCCGGACGTGACTGTGTGATTGTAGCCAATGATGCTACGGTGAAAGCGGGGGCATGGTTTCCCATTACTGCAAAAAAGAATTTGAGAGCCCAGGAGATAGCGCTTGAAAATAATCTCCCCATACTCTATTTGGTGGACTCGGCAGGTGTTTACCTGCCTATGCAGGATGAGATTTTCCCCGACAAGGAGCACTTTGGACGTATTTTTCGCAACAACGCCCGGTTAAGTGCCGAAGGTATTCCACAGATTGCAGCTATTATGGGTAGCTGCGTGGCCGGTGGAGCATATCTACCTATTATGAGTGATGAGGCGCTTATTGTAGATGGAACCGGAAGTGTCTTTTTAGCGGGCAGCTATCTGGTGAAAGCGGCTATTGGTGAAGAGGTGGATAATGAAACTCTGGGTGGGGCAACGACGCATACCGAAATTAGCGGTGTGACAGATTATAAGATGGAAGACGATGAAGAATGCCTTTCAACCGTTCGCGACCTGGTAGATAAACTTGGACCGTTTGATAAAGCCGGATTCAACCGAAAAGATCCCGTTGAACCGGCTCGTGATGTAACCGAAATATTTGATGTTTTTCCCGATGACCGTACGAAGCCGTATGATATGAATAAAGTTCTGGAATGCATTGTAGATGAGGATTCCTTTACCGAGTTCAAGAAAGGATATGGACAAACGCTCATTACCGGTTTTGCTCGAGTGGACGGATGGAGTGTGGGTATTGTGGCGAACCAGCGTAAGGTGACGCGTACGAAGCAGGGCGAAATGCAGGTAGGGGGTGTCATCTATTCTGACTCTGCCGATAAAGCCGCCCGATTTATCATGAATTGCAATCAAAAGAAGATACCAATTGTCTTTTTACAGGATGTATCCGGATTTATGATTGGAAAGCGGGCAGAACATGGAGGTATCATTAAGGATGGTGCCAAGATGGTGAATGCGGTATCCAACAGTACGGTGCCTAAAATTACAATTGTGGTTGGGAATAGTTATGGTGCAGGAAATTATGCCATGTGTGGACGTGCTTATGATCCGCGGTTTATGTACGCTTGGCCATCGGCCCATATTGCAGTGATGGGAGGAACCCAAGCTGCCAAAGTATTGACCCAAATTCGTGTTTCTGCCTTAGAGAAGAAGGGTAAAGAGATCACCGAAGAGGAGGAGCAGGAAATTATGAAGGAGATCGGCGAACGTTATGAAGAACAGACGGATGTTCGTTATGCTGCTGCTCGCCTTTGGGTGGATGGGATCATTAATCCCGTAGAAACTCGCGACCGTATTTCACATGCCATAAAATGTGCGGACCATAATCCCGATATCGGAGAGTTTAAAACAGGCGTAATGCAGGTATAATAAAAAAACGAACTTTTGTCGTGCTATCGCACTATACGATAAATAGCATCAGTTAAGGAAAAGAGTTATTCGTAATCTTGGGATTAGTGACTGCTTTATTGATGTAAACATTTCATATTGCTCTATTGCTGAATACAACCTATCGGCCGTAAGCAATAACCTTAAGTGGATCGGTCTTGGCTGCAATACGAGCCGGAAGCCAGGAGGCAAGAGCACAGAGAAATAGCGTGACACCTGTTACCAATACGAAGTCGAGCATGTGTGGCTCAACAGGGGCATAGGCCATATAATAATTTTGTTCGGAAAGCGGGATAATGTGATAGGTTGACTGGAGCCAAGCAAAAGCCAGAGAAAGGGAAATGCCTATTACTAAGCCAACTACAGCCACGAATAATCCTTCCAATAAAAAGATACCTCTGATACTTTTATCACTGGCGCCAATAGTTTTTAGAATGCCGATATCACGTGTTCTCTCGAGCACCATCATCAAAACAGTGCCAATCAGGTTGAAGGCCGCTACAATAATCATTACTGCTATTACAAATGGAATGGTCTGTTCCTGTAGGTCTACCCACGCAAAGATATTGCTGTAGCGTTCGTAAATTGTTTCTGAGAAGTAAGGATAGCTAAGTTCACTGTCCAGTTTTTCGCCGAAGGTTTCTATTTGAGACTTATTTTTAAGACTAATTTCTATCGCAGAGGCCTCATTTGGTGATTTTAGAAAAAACTTTTGAACATAAGGTCGGGCTGCTAATGCTAAAACATCATCGAACTGACCTATGCCCGTTTGATATATGCCTGATAACCGGAACTGTTCAATTTCAGGAGAACTTAGAGGTGAGGGTAATCCATCAACGGTGTACGCCGTCAGGGTTGAATTTATGCCTACGTTAAGAGTTTGAGCCAATTTCGAGCCAACAACTATTCCCGGCCGGCCGGCACTGTCAGTACTTAGATCATAGGTACCCCTCGTGATATAATTTCTGATATCCGTTACGTCTCCTTGTTTATCTACTCCTTTTAATAAAGTGCCTGTAACGTTATCAGCCCCCTGAATCATAGTTTGACCATTGACAACTGCTTGGGCATTGCTGATTTCCGGATAGTTGTCCAGCTCTTTTAAAAGGGTGTCAGCCCGTTCTATAGCTCTCCCTCCAAATGAGGTTACCGTGACATGTGGAGCGAAGCCGAGAACTTTATTATCAATGACGGATTTAAAACCGTGAACAACCGATAATGCAATAAGCAGACCGGCCGAACCGACAGCTACGCCGGTAATAGCCATCATTTTAATAAAGGATAAGAAACGGGATCCTTTCCGTTTACCCTTAAAGTATCGTTTGGCTAAATACCACTCGAAGTTCATCTGTTTTTATTGATTAAGGGTCATAAGTTATTCGGCTACCGGTTACTGAATACCCGATACCCGATAACTATAACTTTAAACTACTTTTCTGGTTTCATCTGGGGAAAGAACAGCACATCTCTGATGGATTCAGAATCCGTCATAATCATGGCTAAACGGTCGATACCGATGCCAAGCCCTGCGGTGGGAGGCATGCCGTATTCAAGGGCCTGTAGGAAGTCCTCATCGATGGTCATTGCTTCTTCATCACCTTCAGCCCGCAATCGTGCTTGTTCTTCGAAACGCTCACGCTGATCTACCGGATCATTGAGCTCGGAAAATGCATTGGCAATTTCTTTACCGTTGCAGATACATTCAAATCGTTCAACAAGCCCTTCCTTTTCCCGATGCTTTTTAGCGAGCGGACTCATTTCAATAGGATAGTCCGTAATAAAGGTAGGTTGTATGAGTTTAGGTTCAACATATTCGCCAAAGATTTCATCGATAATCTTGCCTTTCCCAAAACTGTCTTCGAGTTCAATATCCAACTCTTCGGCAATTTTCTTAAGTTCTTCTAAGTCTTTGCCATAAAGGTCTTTACCTGTTTCATTTTCAATGGCTTCAAACATTGGAATACGAGGCCAGGGGGCAGAGAAGTCAATTTGATTATCGTCAACGGTCACAGTGGCCGAACCATGCAGTGCTTTTGCTACTGATTCAACCATATTCTCCACAAATTCCATCATCCAGTTGTAATCTTTGTAGGCGACATAGAGCTCTACCTGGGTGAATTCGGGATTGTGGAATCGAGAAAGTCCCTCGTTACGGAAGTCTTTAGAAAATTCGTAGACCCCGTCATATCCGCCCACAATAAGGCGCTTTAGATATAATTCATTGGCAATACGCAGGTACAGTTTCATGTCCAAGGCATTGTGATGGGTTACAAAAGGTTCTGCGGATGCCCCGCCGTAAATAGGTTGCAGGATTGGCGTTTCAACCTCCATATAACCCTTATCATTCATATAGTCACGCATCGCTTGGACCATATCCGTTCGCTTTTGAAATACGTCACGTACTTCAGGATTTACAATCAGATCGAGGTAACGCTGGCGATAGCGCTGCTCTTTATCAGTAAATGCATCATAGATTTTTGTTTCACCATCTTCCTCAACTTCTTTGGGAAGGGGGATGGGACGGAGTGTTTTGCTAAGAAGTACAAACCCTTTGGCGTAAACGGTGGTTTCGCCGGTACCGGTTTTAAATACGTGCCCCTTAATACCAACTATATCTCCGATGTCAGTCAGTCGCTTGAATACTTCGTTGTATTCTTCTTTGCCGACATCATTTTTGCGGATATATACCTGGATCTGTCCTTCGGAGTCCTGCAAATTGAAAAATGTAGATCCGCCCATGATTCGTCGGGTCATTACCCGACCGGCCACAGATACTTTCTCAACATCTTCTTCATCCTGGTCGTCCTGTTTAATAAGCTCTGGCCGATCTAAAATCTCTTTACTCTTATGGGTTACCTCAAAGTTATAAGGATAGGGGTCATAACCCATTTCCCGGAGTTCTTCTAATTTTTCCAGACGGATTTCGTGTTGTTCGCTTACTGAGGACTCAGTATTGCTCATGAGAAAGTCGTATTTGTTTCGTTTGTACTATGATTTATTAAGTCGCTAAAAATAAAGAATTCATGACAAAAGTGTGATTTTTTTCTTAATCGTAATTAGTTGTTTTAATTTGGATTGAGATGGCAGGTGTGATCCTTGGGATATTGCTTAAAAGGTGACAATAAATTTTAAGTAGGCAGAGATTTTTTGAAGTAAAAATTTCTGCAGAAGTTATCCCTATTACTCCCAAAAAGTAGGAAGTGTCCTTATTCGATTGTTGGGTGATATATAGTATTTCAACAGCATTAACACGGAGTTGAAATAAGGGATATCATCTTAAAATAATAGTTTATTTAGACTTCTGTGTATCGATGTTGCCATTATGATTGTTTTTTGGTGTCCCCAATCCTGCTCCTAAAGCCGTTCCCATGGCAACCCCGATCCCAATTCCCATTGCCAAATTATAAATGGCAACCCCAACAGCAGAACTGACTCCCACACCTATAGCAATTCCAATACCTATATATGATTTGCCGTTGGTTCTTGATTCCTTTTGTTGTTCAGACATAATAAATTGCTCTCTGATTTTATAGTATTTGGTTTAAACTTTTAATCAACATATCAGATACTACTATTTACATCTAAGCAATGCAAAACAGTATAGAAGTAGCTTCAATCCTGAATGGGAATTAAAATATCAGAAGATGGTCTCTAACACCCCGAGTTGTAGGGGGCTACTCAAATTTTGTTTTAATTCTTGACTTATAGTTCTCTCTTCTTAATTCTTCATGCGACTTTTAAAGCAGGTAAGTAATAGAAATATGCCGCAATTTGATAAGGCTTGGATTACAATTTAATAAACTGTATTAAAATCTCTTTAAAAATTGGGATTTTGTTCGCTTATTATTAAAGTTGTTAATCCAGAGATGATGACATAGGGTTTTATCTAAAAGAGAACGAAGCAGAGAGTTAAAAAAACGGGAGTAGTTATGAATAAGCGTTTATTTCATTCGTTGGCACAGCAGTTAAAATATGAGGTCTTTTTCGTTACAGATGTTAGTGAGCCGTATTACGATGCCCCAAATGAATTAGAAATCCTTGAATTCAATTATAAGGGGCAACAATGCGAGTTGGTTCTCAATGGCTCAATAAAGCTTAAAACGCAACAAAAAAATAAAGATATAGAGTCTTACCAGGATTTGTTGCAGGGTCTTATGCACTCTACAAAATAGATAAGTTCGGGGATGTAAGTTTTGTTAGGCAAACCCTTTATTTCTAATTCATGCTCTAGGCATGAGAGGGTAGTGTTGTTTTTAGTATTCTGTTAGATTAATTCCACTTCAATATTTTATAGTAAAAAAGGCAACGAATCTATTTCTAAATACCCTGATTTAGAAATAGAACCCATAAGAATAGGTGATCGAAGGATAAATTAATTTCATCTGGTAGGTTTCAGAAACTTAAGAATTAATCAATTGGACGCTATTTGTACTCATCATATTACTTAAAACAGTGAATGAAAAATTAAAATTATAATAAACTGTAAGGAATGGTCCGATTGTAGGTCTTACTTTAAAACAAGGATAATAAAATGATCATTATTTAAAAGTACCTGCTTCTTCTGGTATAAACAGGTCAAGGGGTTGTCCTGTGAGAAGCAGGTAAAGAACAGTGCCGGGTTCCTGACTAAGGACCCGGCATTTTTTATGCGCTCAAAATTCTCTTGATGGGATGATAATCTATCCTTAGTGTCTATTGTAGTTAGTATGAGTTAGAGAGAACTCGATAAAAATACATAGCATTTCTTTTGGTTTTAGGACATTAATAGTTTCAGAAGAGTATAAAATTAAAGATTTTCAGTTGTTTTAGATTGAATAATAGAATGTAATGAGTAATCCATTTTCAGCAATTCAGGAGTTGTTACCGTTTGAGGCTGTATTTTCTCTGTCGGAGATTGGTTCGGTTTATTCGGAAGCAATAAATAAGCTGAGCACTGAAGAAAAAAGGGAACTTGAGACGTGCAAAAGTCTCAAACGACAGCGAGAGTTTGTGACTTCTCGCATTATTTTGAAGGAGCTGGCCGGGGATGAACATAAGTTTGAAGTTCTTAAGGATGATCTCGGACAGCCTTTCGGAAAAACAGATACACAAAAGTTTTTTATCAGTATTGCCCATACGGATGATTTCGTACTTTGCGGATTATCACCAAATTCTCCCATCGGAGTTGATTTGGAACCAGCTGACCGAACAGTCCCTGACAGACTCAAGCAGCGCATTTCTCATCCCAAAGAAAGCAATGTTGTCAGTGATATACCGTTGATTCGCTTGTGGACTATCAAGGAGGCCTATATAAAGCTCCGGGGACAAGGATTGCGCATGAATATGAATGAGGTACAAATAAGGCGAGAATCAGACCAGATATTTGCTAAAATAAATAATGACAAAAGAGCTAAAATTTGTAGTTTCCGAATGGAAAATAACTGGTTAGCAGTCGCATATTATCAATAATTATAATTCAGTAGAACCGTTTTTATGAATATCACTTCGTATTCCCGTGAACAGATTCAGGAAGGTCTTGATAAAGCGCGGGAGCGCCATGAAGGAGTAAATGATCATATCCGTTTACTTTTTGCACCTGAAGAGATTAATGAGGATAATTTTGAACGGGCCTGTGACATTTATAGCCGATTGGATATGTCGAATTATGATACCGTGATAATCGTGGAATCATACGACGAGAAGCTGGATAAAAAGTTGCCCATGGCGTCCAATTCGTTCTTTGAAACACCGCTCGGTAAAGTTCCTGTCAATGATTATATGCGTAACGAGTTTTGTGATGAAGATGACGACTTTTTTATTCATGACGAGGCTTTTACCAAGAATATCAGTCTCTTTCAACAGTTGATGTTTTTGCAAACGCTTTCGGATGATTTTGAAGCCTTGAGCGTTCAAATTGCTGATCCGGATCCCGCTATTGTAAAGGAAATAGGATACGTGCTTGAGGAAGTACTTGCCTCACGGAGTGCGCTACTCATATTTAGTTGTGAACTTGCCAATGAACGTAAAGAAGAGTTTAAAAAGGTCGTTGAGATGGTTGAATCCCAGAACGAATCGGGACTTATGAATTATTTAAATAGTGGAGAGTCACAAATCAAAGGAACGACTGCTTTTATCGCAGGGATTATAGTTGCAAATAAATGGAAACTTGATCTTCACTTCCTAAGAGGCAAATATGATGACTACAGTGGAAGTCTGTTAACCGGGTATGCCGATCACCAAAAGGTAATTTTTTCATAGGTTATCATGCCAACGCCAGAGATTACAATAATTGGTGTGGGCAGATTAGGCAATTCTTTAGCAAGGGCATTGTCTGCAGCAGATGTACCTGTCAAGAGTATTTTTAATCGTACGGCTGATCAAGCCCATAACCTTGCTGCTGATCTCAATGTCAATATCTCGGGTAATTTTCCGTCGGATGATTTCGAACTGGGAGATCTCATTTTTATTACCGTTTCAGATTCGGCTATTGAACCTGTAGCCCGCCGGCTTGCTGAGGTTACGGATGATTTTAGTACAAAAACTATTGTGCATTGTTCCGGGAATGCATCGGCAAGCCTTCTCGAAGTCCTTAAGTCTAAAGGGGGGAGCATCGCTTCTTTTCATCCGTTGCAGACTTTTACAGGATATCCGGCCCCTTCAGATTTTGAGGATATCTACTTTAGCCTGCAGGGAAATAGATCTGCCTTTCCCAAACTTGAACAAATCGCAGAAAAGTTGGAAGCAAATACGTTAGAGGTTACTGAAGATCAAAAATCCCATTTACATGCCGCAGCAGTACTGGCATCGAATTATCTGAATACACTATTGGATGCAGCGGTTAAAACAGCTTCGGTCAGTGATCTTACTCCGGAAGAGACCAAAAAAGCACTCATGCCGCTGGTAAAGACCACCCTGAAAAATGTTGAGGAGCAATCTTTTGAGGAAGCTCTGAGTGGGCCTATTAACCGTGGGGATATACAGACAGTAAAGCAGCATTTAGATCTACTGGAAGGTCAGTCTGAATTATTAGCAATATACCGGATATTGGGGCAGCGGACTGTTCATATGGCAAGAAAATCCCAAAGTATAGACCAAGATACGGCTCAGAAAATATCCAAGATGTTGGAATGATATACCATGGATGATTATTATCAGCGCGTTTATAAGGTTGTGGAACAGATTCCTGTTGGCAGAGTCACAACTTATGGCAGCATTGCTCGATACCTTGGTATTGCATCCGGCGCTCGTATGGTAGGGTATGCGCTTAATCAAGCAGCGGAAACGAACATTCCTGCTCACCGTGTTGTTAATAGGAATGGCGAACTTACAGGGCGCTCTCATTTTCCGGATGATACCATGCGCGAACGTCTGGAACAGGAAAACATTAGATTTGTGGATGAGTTTCAAGTAGATATTGAGCGGCATTTATGGGATCCTAACGAAGAAATAGAATAATTAATGGAAATATGAGGAATTCTAAATACGCAGCATTTTTTATCTGTTTTGTTCTATTTATGGTTGGTTCGATTAATGAATCAGCAGGACAGACTGGTTCAGATAAAGAGTTATTAAAAGATGCCTCTGGTAAAGAGCTGCAGGAAATCATCAGTTCCTATCAAGGGGACAAGGCCGTGCTGGTTAATGTGTGGGCAACGTGGTGTGCACCTTGTATCGAAGAGTTTCCCTATATTGTAGATCTACAGAAAAAATATGAAGAGGAGCTACATGTTGTATTTATCTCTGCTGATTTTCCAGGACAACGCAGTAAAGCTTTGGAGTTCTTACAAGAGCAAAATGTAAATTGGACCACCTATTTTAAAACAGGAAAAGATCAGGCCTTTATTGAAGCATTATCCAGTGATTGGAGCGGTGCATTGCCATTTACAAAAGTCTTAAATAAGGATGGAGAAATTATTGCCAGCTGGGAGCAAGGGGCCGAATACGAAAAGTTTGAACGTTACATTAAAAAAGCAATAAATAACTGAATACCATGAGATTATATAAATTACTTTATGTGTTACCTATTCTTTTAGGGGTTGGATTGCTGGCTTTTTTGCCGGTAGAAGATAAGATTTCGGATCGGTTAGAGATTGGTTCTAAAGCACCGCTTACCGATGTAAAAGTTACAGATGTGTCGGGCGAAGTGCTGACCCTTGAAGAAGTGGCCGATAAAAACGGATTGCTTGTTAACTTTTCGTGTAATACTTGCCCGTGGGTTGAAGCGTGGGAAGATCGCTACAATCCTATTTCTAAGCTGGCCGAAGAAAACGACATAGGAGTTATAATGTTAAATCCCAATGCGGCTATTCGTGACGATGGGGAGTCAATGAAGGATATGCAAGCCAGGGCGAAATCGAGCGGTTACGATTTTTATTATGCGTTAGATGAGGGAGCAAAGCTGGCGGAAGCTTTCGGAGCTACACGCACTCCTGATGTATTTCTCTTTAACAGCAGTATGGAACTGGTATATACAGGTGCCATTGATGATAATGCTAAAGCTGCTGAGGAAGTTGAGCAGCCGTTCTTAAAAAATGCAATCAAAAACTTGGTTTCAGGCAAGGGAATCGACCCCAAGACGACCAAAGCACTCGGATGCACTATTAAGTGGCCCAAGTAATTCCTAATTGTCTCAATATTTCCTTATTTTCGAAGGCTTACCAGTGACGGTAAGCCTTTTCTTTTGGAACAGAATAAAAACGACAAATGCCCACTTGGACGTTACATACAGAATTTAAATTTGATGCTGCTCATTTGATTGAGGGCTACGACGGAAAATGCGGTCGTATGCACGGTCACAGCTACAAAGTGCATATTTCTGCAAAGTCTCATAAATTGAATCCCTCGAAATACCTTGATACCGATGATATGGTCTGTGACTTCAAGGAATTAAAGTGGGCGGCGAAGGGAGCAGAAAAAGGAGGGTTGGATCACTCCGTACTGAATGAAGAGATGCCGGTGAATCCCACTGCAGAACGCATAGCAGAATTTATTTACAAGGAAACCCAGCAGCGTATTCCAGATGATATTGAACTGAATGTCACCGTTTGGGAAACCGAGAATAGTTGGGTTGAATACACAGAGAACCATGTTTAACGAATTTGATCAGGAAAAATTAGAAGGACTCATCGATCAGGATGAAATGAGGTCGGTGGAATATCCGCTGGTAGAGGATTTCTATACTATTCAGGGCGAAGGTGCTCACAGCGGACGTCCGGCGTATTTTATCCGTACCGCGGGCTGTGACGTAAACTGTTGGTGGTGCGATGTTAAGGAAAGTTGGGATGAAGAGGAACATCCTCCTAAAACAGTTGAAGAAATTGTGCAGGGGGCAAAAGACAGTGGTGCCGAGTTTGCCGTTATCACCGGTGGAGAACCGCTGTTGCATGATCTCGATCCTCTCACTTTTCAATTGAAGCAGGCCGGTATTGAGGTACATATTGAAACAAGCGGCTCTTCACCTATCTCGGGCTATTTAGATTGGATTACACTTTCTCCCAAACGTTTTAAAGAGCCGTTGGATGATATTTTTCCCTATGTTGATGAATTGAAAGTGGTTGTACTAACCAATAAAGACTTAGAATGGGCAGAGAAAAATGCAGCAAAATGCCCCGACAGCACACAGCTTTTGCTGCAACCCGAATGGGAAAAGGAGGGAGCGGTAGATTTGATTATAGATTACGTGAAGAAAAATCCACAATGGGGCATTAGCCTACAGACTCATAAGTTTATGGGGGTCAGATAAGTGACCGACCAGCAAAGTCATTCTGTAGTTATCACCGGTGCCAGTCGAGGTATTGGTCGACGTATTGCTCAGGCATTTGTACGAGAGACAGATTATGGTCTACTGCTTATTGCTCGGACGAAGTCCGATTTAAAAGATACTCAAACGATTTGTCGGAATATAGGGGATAACCATGTAGTTACCGCTGATTTGGATGCTGCGAATGACAAGGCTGTACAAAAGCTTAAATTGCCGGAAGATTTTCCCACGCCAAAAATCATCATCAATAATGCCGGGTCATTTTTACTAAAGCCGTTGCAAAAAACGACCCATGAAGAGTTTGTTCAACAAATGCAGGCCAACCTTTATTCGGCAGTAAATATAACCAATCGGTTTTTGGATAATCTTAAAGACAAGTCGAATGCCTTGGTTATCAATATTTGTTCGGTAGGTGCGGTTGAAGGACTCGAAGACAGTGGGGCTTATTCCGCCTCAAAACATGCGTTGTTGGGATATACGCGCTCTCTACGCAAAGAACTGATAGAAACCAAAGTAGGAGTGACTGCTATCAACCTTGGACAAACGCAATCTACATCGTGGGAAGGATCACTTATTGATCGTGACCTCTTAATTAATCCCGATGATGTTGCAAGAATCATCCTGAATTTAACTCAGCTCTCACCACGCACAGTTGTAGAAGAAATATTGATAAAACCTCAACACGGACGCGTGCCACCGATGTAAAAAAAGGCCGGTAAACATTCCGGCCATAAAAAGAATTGGGATTTCAACCTAAAGCTTAAGGTTGAGGCCGTTGGGCTACTCCGCTTTCATGGGCAGCGTTTTTAACCTCTTCTGACACTCTTCGTACCACTTCCTTGTTAAATACGCTGGGTACAATGTATTCTTCGCTCAGTCCTTCTTCGTCGATGCATTCTGCAATAGCATGGGCCGCAGCCAGCTTCATTTCCTCATTAATGTCGGTGGAACGCGCATCCAACGCACCGCGGAATAGTCCCGGGAATGCTAACACGTTGTTTATCTGATTCGGATAATCGCTGCGTCCGGTAGCAATAATTCGGGCAATTCCCTGAATTTCTTCAGGCATAATTTCAGGGACAGGATTTGCCAGCGCAAAAACGATCGGATCATCAGCCATCTGTTCAACTGCTTCAATGGGTACCGTGCCCGGTCCGCTTACGCCAATAAGGAGATCGGCATTTTGGGTGGCCTCTAATAGGGAACCCGATAGATTTTGAGGGTTGGTGTTCTCCGCCACCCATCGTTTACTTGAATTGAGCTCATCAAGGTTGTCCCGATTGATGATACCACTTCTGTCGCAGCATAGGATTTCTTCTGCACCAGCTTCCAATAATATTTTGGTAATAGCTACACCGGCTGCTCCAACGCCAACAATCACCGTACGAAGATCCGAGAGGTCTTTATCAACAACCTTAAGTGCATTGATGGTAGCAGCCAAGGCTACAACAGCAGTTCCGTGTTGGTCGTCATGAAAGACAGGGATATCCAGCTCCTTTTTAAGCTTTTCTTCGATTTCAAAACAGCGAGGGGCTCCAATATCTTCAAGATTAATCCCACCAAAACCGGGAGACATCCATTTAACAGCATTGACTATCTCATCGACCTCTTGAGTCTGCAGGCATATCGGATAGGCATCGACATCAGCAAATTCTTTAAACAGCATGGCTTTTCCTTCCATCACCGGCATGGCGGCTTCAGGACCAATATCACCTAATCCTAATACCGCAGACCCATCGCTAACTACGGCTACAGAATTTTCTTTGATCGTCAGGGAGTGAACCTTCTCCTTTTCTTTAGCGATAGCTTCACATACACGTCCTACACCCGGGGTATAAGCCATTGAAAGGGAATCACGAGTATCGACAGGTACTTTGTTTTCAATCCGGATCTTTCCTCCGAGGTGGAGTAGAAATACGCGATCAGATACATTTCGAACCTTGACGCCATCAATTGATTTAACAGCTTCAACAATAGCCTTCGAGTGTTCCTCATCGCGGGCACTTACGGTCAGATCCCGAACTTTATATTCTCCTTCTACCTCGACGACATCAACCGCCCCGGGATCTGCTTTATGATCTGCAATTTCACTTAAAATCTTGGCCAGCATACCTGGTTTATTTTTAATATATAAACGCATGGTAAAACTATAGCTGACACTCGGTTGTACTTCACTCATTGGGGTATTTCTTTTCCGTTATAAATAGGTTCTGTACTCAAAAATTTGAAACAGCAAAGTTACAATCCTTAGAACTGTGCAACAAATTCTATTCTATAGTATTTATCCTTTATACATCATTAATGATCAAGAAAATTCAACATGGCAGGTAACTGCTTGTTCGCAATACTAAAGATGTATGCCTGTGGGTCCAAATCAAACTATTCCAAATCGCACATAGTCGCTTTACATCTTTTTTCTTTTCGAAACTTTCAAATAACCTTCATAATGATATATTCAAATTGGTTTTAATTTGCACAAAAACAAACTTTTATGAAGAAAACAGCTCATATTACTGTTCTTTGTTTCGCTTTCTTGCTGATGTTTGCATCACAAGGATGGTCACAGTCGTCCCCGGCTGAGGCCTTTAAAAATGTAACGATCCATACTGCTGATGGAAAAACCATTAAAAGTGGGGCCATTGTTTGGAGGAATGGGATCATTACTAACGTTGGTAAAAATATTGACATTCCCTTTGATGCCTATGTTCGTGACGGAGGGGATAGTTTGCATGTATATCCGGGATTTATTGATGGTCATGCACTCTGGGGGAGTCCCGACATTGATGAAGACGTTGAAACCCCGGATGAACCCGGAAATCCGGGATATGTACGTGCGGGAATTCAGCCTGACCGAAAAGCCTCAGAGCTTTTGCAAACAGAAAGTAAGTCTCTTGTTGAGGCCCCAAAACATGGTTTTACAACAGCTGCATTGGGACTAAAGGGACAGATGCTTCCCGGACAGATTGATCTATTTTTTATTAATGGAAAAAATACTGAGAATCTGCTTTTAGAACAGGGAGTAGGAATAACGGCCCAGTTCGAAGAAGCACAGGGACAAGCATATCCCTCAACAACAATGGGTATAATGAGTCGGTTTAGGCAGCTTTTTAATGATGCTAAAGCCCTACAGCAACAAGAGCAGTATTTTGCTTCCGTTTCGTCGAACTATCCTGCCCCAAAGCAAAATAAGGTGCTCGAAGCACTGTATCCGGTGATGGATAAACAGCAGCCGATCTATTTTGTGGTAGATACCGAAGAAAATATTGAGCGCATATTTATGCTGCAGGATGAGCTCGGTTTTGAAGTGGTTATTGTATCCGGTAAAGAAGCCTATAAACAAGCCGAGGAGTTGAAAGAGCGTAATATTCCGGTTTTAGCAAGTATTGATCTGCCCGAAGAACCAAAATGGCGATCAGAAAAGGAGGATGAAGATCATCCGGAGATAACCGAGGAAATGCGCATCTTCAGAGATAGGCAGGAGGAAGCGTACAAAGCAGATATTCAGAATATTGCAAAGATGATTGATAGTGGAGTAAAAGTTGGTTTCGCTTCGAACGGACTGGATCTTGCTGATTTCGGAAAAAACCTTACGGTTTTAAAAGAGGAGGGCGATCTTAAAGATGAACATATTTTGCAAATGTTGACTCAATCGACAGCTGATATCCTGGGATATGGAAACCAGCTTGGAAATATCACTGAAGGCCGTATCGCCAGTTTTACCATATTTAGCAAGCCATTTATCGAGGAGAAAGCTCAGGCACTTTACTCTGTTACGGATGGAAATCTTATCGAATTTGAACAAGAATCTTCCGAGGAATAGCACCATGAAGAAATTACTTTTACTATTATTTGCGTTTTGCTTTACTCTAACAACGGGCTTTGCCCAAGAGAAGGGGTCAGTACTTATTAAAGATGGTAATCTGATCACCATCACCAATGGTAATATGCCTAATACCGATCTTTTAATTGAAGATGGGGTTATCACCCAAATTGGGAATGATATTACTGCTCCCCGTGGTGTAGAAACCGTTGATGCGTCTGGAAAATATGTCATGCCGGGTATCATTGATGCCCACTCGCATATATCAGGAGTCGATATCAATGAGTGGACCAATCCTGTTACGGCCGAGGTTACGATGGAGGAGTCCATCAATCCCAATGATATCAATATTTATTGGGCGTTGGCCGGCGGTGTAACATCTATTCATTTAATGCACGGATCTGCCAATGTAATAGGCGGACAGAATGAGACGCTAAAACTCCGCTATGGATCGGATATGGATGGCCTGCGTTTTGAGGATGCTCCCCGGACGATCAAATTTGCTCTCGGTGAAAATCCCACTCGCGTCCATGGGCAGGGATTTGACGTACAGCCGCGGACCCGAATGGGGGTTGAACAAGTTATTCGTGATCATTTTGATGCGGCCATCGATTACCAGCGTAATCGCCGGGAATACTTAGATGCCAAAGAGGCTTATGACAATGGAAATCGCTCCACACCCCCCGTACCGGTTGCCAAGAATGAGCGACTCGAAGTGTTGGTAGATATTTTGGAGGGAGAAGTGCTTGTCCATACGCACTCATACCGGGCCGATGAAATTACTATGCTGATGCGCGTTTTCAATGATTACGGGATTGAAGACTATACGTTCCAGCACGCAAATGAAGCATTTAAAGTAGCTCCGGAACTTAAGAAAAATGGGGCATATACTTCAGTCTTCGCTGATTGGTGGGCCTACAAGTTTGAGGTTTATTATTCGACGGCCTATAACGCTTCAATCTTAAATGCGAATGGGGTTAAAAACAGCATTAATTCCGATAGTGGAGAGCTGATTCGTCACCTCAATCATGAGGCAGCAAAAGCCGTTCATTACGGCAATACATCCAAGCAGGATGCCCTGAAGATGATTACCATCAATCCCGCAACCCAGTTGGGAATAGACGAAAAGGTGGGCAGCCTGGAAGTGGGTAAGCATGGAGATGTGGCCATCTGGGACGGCCATCCGTTAAGTATTTACAGCAAAACCCTGAAAACCTACGTAGACGGCAAGAAATATTTTGACCGGGCCGAAGATGCCGATGACATGCGCTTGAAGGTTGATGCTGAACAGGATTTTGATGAGGCGTCCGGCAGATGGTACAACGAAAACGGCCGGCACTCAGAAACATGTTTGAGAGGAGCAGAAATACGTTTCAGCAAGCAAGGGATGAAACTTCAAGGCAATTAATTTAAATGACCAAAGACACAGAAATTATTATGACGTATTTAAAAAGCACAATATCAGCTTGTCTCTTGGTACTCTTATTGGGGATGAGCGCAGAAGCCCAAATTACAAAAAAGGCGGAATTCGGTAAGTTTGCTATTACCAATGGCACTATCCATACCGTCACTAATGGTGTAATTGAAAATGGGACGGTATTAATTGAGAATGAGCAAATTATTGATGTTGGCGCCGATGTAAACATCCCATCTGATTTTGAAGAGATCAATGCTTCCGGTAAACACGTGTACCCTGGATTTTTTGATGCGGGTACGCAACTCGGACTCCAAGAAATTGGGGCCGTAGCCGTCACCAACGATCAGGCTGAGCTTGGCGATTTTAATCCCCATGTTCGAGCCTTTACTGCTATTAATCCAAGCAGCGTGAATATTCCTGTGACCAGGGTTAATGGTATAACGCACGTGATCTCTATGCCCGTATCCGGACGATTAGCAGGCAAAGCTACCCTGATAGATCTCTATGGTTACTCTCCTGATTCGATGGCGGTTAGCCCCAATGCCGGTCTCCATTTAAACTGGCCAACTTCCAAAAAAGGAGGTTGGTGGGATGACCGATCAGATGATGAAGTCGAAAAAGAGTACAAGAAAGATCTGAAAGAGCTTAGCGATTTTCTTTCTGAGGCGCAGTTTTATGACAAGATGATGACGGATTTTGAACGTAATCCAAATGACAAACAGCAGCCTGATATGAATAAAAAGATGCAGGCAATGCGTGAAGTTGTCAATGGAGAGATACCGGTTATTATCTCGGTAGATGCTAAAAGTGATATTTTGGATGTTATCGAATGGACTGAGAATTATCCCGATATGCAGTTCGTGCTGGCCGGAGTAAGGGATGGCTGGCGTGTAGCCGATGAAATTGCAGAAGCAGGTCTTCCCTGCCTGGTTTCTACGCTGTATACCCCTGAACGTGACTATGATAATTACCAGCGTCCATATCAAAATCCCGGGAAGTTGCATGCAGCAGGTGTAAAAGTAGCTATTGCTACCGGAGAGGTCGAAAATGTGCGAAACGCTCCATATCACGCAGGTTTTGCAGCCAGTTATGGGCTTGGGAAACAAGAAGCGCTAAAAGCTATTACCATAAATGCCGCTGAAATATTTGGTGTGGATGACAAGCTTGGCAGTATAGAAAAAGGAAAGCAAGCGAATCTGTTTATAGCAGACGGTGATCCTTTTGAGCCGATGAACCACATTACAGATGTTTTTATCCGTGGCAATAAAATTCCGATGGTGAGTCGGCACATACAGCTCTATCAGCAATATTTGGATAGGGGGGCAAAAACGAACTAATATACTTTCTGAAATTTATTAAGGTGCGGCATGAATAGTGTCGCACCTTTTTTATTTTAAAGATGGTTTGTTAGTCATATCAACAATTACATTTTCATATATGTTTTCTGAGCCATACAAAGCGTCGGTCATACAGATGAACAGCAAAAAGGATTTGCAGGCGAACTTGGACTCTGCTTATAAACGCATCAAAGAATCTGTAGAACAAGGAGTAAAAGTAGTGGGGCTTCCCGAGAATTTCTCCTTTTTAGGTGGATTGTCGATGCGAATGAAGAAAGCAGATAAAATTGCTGAAGAAGTGCCAAATTTCCTTGCTGATACAGCAAAGGAGTTTGAGGTTTATATAATGGGTGGTAGCTATCCTGTTCCGGCTGATGGAGGAAAAGTTTACAATCATTCGCCGCTTTACGCGCCCGATGGAAAAGAGATGAAAAGTTATAACAAGATTCATCTTTTTGATGTCGACCTGGATGGTGATGAGTCGTACCGGGAATCAGATTATGTGCAGGCGGGAGATGCCAAGGCGGTTGTTTGTAAAAACGAAGAAATAGGCAATTGGGGACTTTCGGTTTGTTATGATCTTCGTTTCCCGGAGCTATATCGCAAGCTGGTTGCTGGTGGGGCAGAGATATTGTCCATTCCTTCTGCCTTTACATATACCACAGGACAGGATCACTGGCGTTCATTATTGAGAGCTCGTGCTATCGAGAATACATGCTATGTTTTTGCACCTGCACAAACTGGATTACATGGGAAAAACAGAAGGACATGGGGGCATGCAATGATCATCGATCCGTGGGGAAGGGTTCTGGCTGATGCGGGGGAAGAACCGAGTATTGCTGTGGCGGAGATAGATCCTAATAACATTAAGAAGGTGCGTAGTCAGATTCCTTCTCTTAAACACCGTAGAATATAAATTTTATCCTGCAGAGTCTGTACTGTATTGGTAAAGCAGCTGATCTAAAAGTAGAATAACAAAGGAGAGACTTGTGAGTATGATAATGCTTAATAGTGGTTCCCAGATCACAAATCCACCAATAACACCTAACACCGCTCCAAGATATTGGATATAGCGCAGCTGCTCATTCGTTGCCGACCGGATGATGTTCGAAATATGCTGTTCATCGTAACTCCGCAGGTTTTCCTCTACTAAGGCATGTACATTTAGTTGATTAATGAGCTTGTAAAGCAGTGTAGTAACAATATCTTCGATAGCATCACTATTTTTGTCAATTTTTTGGGGAAGCTGGTCCAATAAATCATCTATTTTATCCAGTCCGCTTTCTACCGAGGTTGGTATTTGTACCAAAGCCTCTTCGATAATAGCCTGCATTTCCTGTCCTTTGACAAAGGTATAGGTTTTGAGTGCAATTTTTTCGAATGATTTGTTGTGCAAGGCCTCTTCGATCTGGGTGAGAATGCGTTTAGCAAGAGCTGCCCTGATTTCCGGATCAGCTATCATTTCATCAACGTATGCTACAACCCACTGTTTTATATCACTTCTGAATGCGGGATCATCGATGATGTTTTTGATATATCTTGTTGAGAGTTGGCGATACCGACCGATTATATTTGATTCTGTAATTTTTTTCTTGATGATTTCAGGGTTAATTAAATCCTCAGAGACAGCCTGTGCCAGTCGGTAGGCAATGCGGTTTTTTTGTGCTGGGATCAACCCGTGACCAAGAATGGGACGTTTTTTAGCGGGCTTAAAAAGCATGGTAATGGCCAGCCAGTTTGTTAAAAATCCAATTAAACCACTGACGCTTAGAATTTTCAGGAGTCCCTCAAATTGAAGGGTATGCCCCCAGATTGTCCCGGACAAACCGTCAAAATCCCAGAAAAAAGAGCCCCCAAAGATAAGTACCAACAGATAGGGAATAACCGATAAGACTGAAATAAAAGTATTGCTGTAGAACTGTTTACGCTCGGGGTACTTTCGGGATTGTGATTTTGGTTTGGTTATTTCCTTAATACGGGTATAGCGCCTGATAATACTCCATAGACTTAGAGCATGTTCACGCGTCTTTTTTTTAGCAGCATTCAGCGCTCCGTCCGAGTTATCGTCAGGTAGTTGTTCTATACTCATTACTTATATCACATTTAATGAACTGTTGACGGAAAGCTGTACGTAAATATGGGTAAGTAGGTTAGGATCTGTAAAACGGAATGTACTCTCACCGTTTTTCAGCCATATTTAGATAAAACTCTTCCTTGTTCGTCATGTGCTCTTTTTCCTCTGCAGTTTGATCTTCGTAACCTGCCAAATGTAGTAACCCATGAATATAGATCCGTAAAAACTCCCTTTCTGTGGACTCGTTAAATTCTTGGGCCTGTTCTATAATTCGAGGAGCACAACAAAACATAGTGCCTTCGATATCATTTTTGCTATCAGAATCATCATATCGAAAGGTTATTATATCGGTTACATAATCCCGATCAAGATGTTCGCTGTTGATCTGTACAATCTTATCTTCATTAACAAAGACAACCTCAACAAAGTTAAAGCTACACTCTTCTTTGTCAGAAAGCTGGGTCACTACTGCTTGACAAAAGGATTGATCGAGAGGGATAGAAAGGCTCGTCTGATTGTAGAGTTGAATATCAGGAAGTTCTTCAGCCATTGATCCTAATCTTCATCAAAAGAGAAGTTGTCAAGATCAACTGATTCGGTGAGGGATAGGGCAATGGCACACATCATCAGATCTTCCGGGAGCTGAGTAAAATCGCTGTTCAATATTGTTTCGCTCACATTGGCATATAAGCTGCAACCGGCTCCCGTTTCGACAATAAGACCTGAAGTACGTTCATTTTGACGTCCAAAGAAAGTAACCTGTTGGAGCATATCGCTGGCAATAAAGGCTGTGCAGTTATGTAGCTGCAAAAATGTATTCTGGGCATATACCGAAACCATATTTGAGTTCTCTCCTTTTACCTCGAGCCCCAAGTGTATTTCCAGTGCGAGGCGTCGTTTTTCCTCTTCGTTGGTTACTTCAAAGCGAAATACATCGTTTCCAAGAGGCTTGGCCTCTGTTTCCAGTACATTAGCAATAGCATCAATATTTTCTTTTGTAAACTGATGAACCATTGGCTCGCGATCTTATAGAATCATTATTTTATTTATATGGAATATACCATTCACAGCTTTAAATTAGAAATTTTGGCTGTGTCATTCCTATCACAAGTTAGAAGTTTTACAATTGAAACCTATCGAATTCTTTTTTGTTTTCTTCTTTTGTAGCCGGAACTGAAATACGATTACCGGTGATCTCGTTAACGCGCTCATGTAGCCCCTTCGCTTCTTCATCATCACCATTCATAAAGTAAATACGCTGGATGATGGTTAGGTGGCTTATTGATCTCGAAATATCACGGGCAATTTGCTGGCGTTCAGAGCTGATGCTCTGCATACGCTGTTTTAAGCGCCGCTGGGTATCCATATTCGCATTGTTACGTGCCTGTTCAGCCTCTTGACTAAGTTGAGAAAGTTCGTTTTGTATTTCATCGTATTCAGCAATAGTGCTTTCGATATTTTCCAATACTCCTTCTTCAAGCTGACGGGCTAACTCTACGGCATTTTGGGTGTCACCTACATCTGCATAACTGTAAGCATAAAGTATTGTAGAGTTGATGTTATTATCGTTGATCCTAAACGGCAGCTTTTCCTCACCCCATTCCAGCCAGTAGCTGGCGCTGTCGGGCATCCCCATTTCACTGTATTTATTCGCCAACTCGGTAATGCTAAAGCGATAATTACCCAACATGCGACGGATATTTTCATCAAAGTAATTATCAGGATTGCTCCATTCTCTAAAACGGAAGTTTGAAAGCCGTTTTGCGTGAATACTGGCATCCATCCAGCCATAACCCTTAGCCTGTCGTCGTTGGGGGACAACCCGGAACGCCTTTCCTTCGAAACGGAAGTAGGGCTGCAGGTTCATCTGACTCTCAGTGGAAACCGTATTTGCAAAATATATTGGACGGATCCAATCATTATTTCGGAGTAGATTTAAAATAACTTCATCCTGTACTTGGGTATAGTATCGCTTATTTCCCTGGCGGTCTTGTCCGGCCGAACGTCCATCATAATACCAAGCCACTTCATTATCTAGAGAATCTATGGGTATCTGGAAATGTATCTTTGATAAATCAAACCCAAGATTTTTGCTGGGATCAACACCCATGGCTTTTTTATAGTTTTTCATGCTGCTAAATGTATTTTCTAGCATGCCTTTGTCTACCGGTATTCGCAGCGTATCCGGATTGTGCATAGAGAGTCCGCTGGTCAGTTGTTCAACCTTCTCATCATCAAAAGAGATAGGGAGTGGAGCAGATTCATGAGACCACTGATCCCTCAGCTGTTTGATGTACCAATCGGTATTAAGTAAACTTAGGCAGACTATACGTACATCAGTTCGTATGCCTTCAACTTCTTGTAAGTACCAAAGGGGGAAGGTGTCGTTATCACCATTGGTAAATAGGATAGAGTTAGGTGCTGTTGAATTTAGAAGGTTATAGGCATAATCCGGGGCAACATATCGGTCACCGCGATCATGATCATGGAAATTCTCCATACCCATCCATACCGGCGCAGCTAAAAACAGTATTACCAGAATAGCATAGGAAACGACCTTACTTGACTTTAAATAGTCTTTAACTAATTCAACTAATCCTATGCCACCCATACCAATCCATATGGCAAATGCAAAGAAAGATCCTACATAGGCATAGTCCCGCTCACGCGGCTGCATGGGAGTCTGATTGAGATAAAAGATAATGGCCAGCCCGGTAAAGACAAATAGAGCCAGTACTGTAAGAGCTCGCTTCCAATCATTTTGAAAGTGGAATAGCATCCCAAACAACCCGATCAAAAACGGTATATAGAAGTAACTGTTATGTGCCGGATTGTCTTCATGTTCGGTATCAGTAAAACCAGCCTGCCATCCTGCATCCTGTATATCGGCGTCACGACCAATAAAATTCCATGCAAAATAACGCCAGTACATATGATTTACCTGGTATCGAAGAAAGAAGTCTAAGTCGCTCGAATATTGCGCATACTGCCGCATATGCTGCGGACTTGTAGAGTATCGACGAGGGAAGAAGGTCTCCTGGTCTCGATTAACTCTTCCCTGACTATTATCAAAAGTGTGACCCGTAAGCAGGGGCGTTTGGCCATACTGTTCGCGTTCCAAATAATCAATAAAGGCTTCTACCGTTTCAGGATCATTTTCATCGATAGGAGGATCGGCAATTGACCGAATAAAAATAAGGGAATACGAGGAATAGCCGATCAAGATCATCGTGTAGCAAAGCAATACAATATTTGCTATGCGATGCCCATTCTTATGGGTGTAGTAAAGTCCATATGTCATTGCCAGGACAACCATAATTATAAAGGTCAGCGGACCAATCAGGCCATAACTGGCATTCATGACCCATTCCATTAAGCTCGGAAACCCTTGAATAGTACCGGGATAAATCAGCAGAAATGACCCGGCCGATACCGCCATGAGTACGGCAAAAGACTTGTAATTGAACTCGTATTTTTTGAAATAGATAATCAGTGCAACAAAGAACAGGGCAAGGAGGTTAAGCAGGTGAATTCCCAATGCAATGCCAAAAAGATATGCAATGAGGATTATCCAGCGTTCATTGTAAGGCTCATCATGATTTTCAGCCCAAACCAGAGCCAGCCAAACAACCATAGCCGTAAATAGCATGGACAGGGCATAGACCTCAGCTTCAACAGCGCTAAACCAAAACGTATCAGTAACAGCAAAAGTGGCGGCTCCGAGTATTGCTCCCCCGTACATGCCTATTTTATCAATGGTTAGCATGTTGTCAGGAGCACCTTTCCATTCTCTGACCAACCGCACGATAATCAGGTATAACAGCATGATGGTAAGAGCAGAACTCAGGACACTGATAAAGTTTATGCTGGCTGCCACATAAGCTGTTGGCATAAACATGGAAAAGATACGCCCCAGCAGAGAGTAGAATGGTGCTCCGGGAGGGTGGTTAACCTGTAGGCCGTGACCAACGGCAATAAATTCGCCGGCATCCCAAAAGCTGGCTGTGGGAGCCATCGTAAGAAAATACAAAACAAGAGAGGCGAAAAATATAATTAAAGCTAACGTACGGTTGGTCGTCTTATGATTCGAAAACATTCGTACCTGGTACTTTAAAATGCTGTTTAGTATGGATTTCTTTAGCAGGCAATAATAGTCATAGGCATGATAGAATCAAAATGATAATGTAGCCTTGCTTGACTATTGAAAAAGATTTTTTAACGACTATTTATTGGCAATATTCTTTTAAAAGTAGTAACAATTGTTGGTGCAGGTTGCCACTTCGCAAAAAAATCATTAAAAATAGACGCTGGAAATTTTGAAACTATTAAAAATGAGGAATACGCTGTATGAGCGATAAAAATGGATCAGGGGATCTCTTTTCGACGAAATTAGGGCTTATTTTAAGCGTGCTGGGTATTGCTGTAGGGACGGGGAATATTTGGCGGTTTCCACGTATTGCCGCACAAAATGGAGGACAGGAGGGAGCTGGGGCCTTTCTTATTGCTTGGATCACCTGTCTTTTTCTGTTTTCGATTCCTTTAATAATAGCTGAATACGGCATTGGAAGGCACGGCCGAAAGGGCGTTATTGGTTCCTTCATAAATTTAGTTGGTAAAAAATATGCCTGGATGGGTAGCTTTGTTGGTTTTGTAGCTACGGCCATCATGTTTTACTATAGCGTAGTGGCGGGCTGGTGTCTGTATTATTTGATAGAATCTATCTTTTCAAGTCTGCCTGCAAATATGGGGCAGGCCGAAACTATTTGGTACAGCTTCCAGGGCTCTATGTGGCCTTCGGTTTTCCATGCAGTAATGATTGGCCTCGGGGGCCTTATTGTTGTAAAAGGAATTTCATCTATTGAACGGATTAACAAGGTGCTCATCCCATCACTGCTGCTGGTCGTGGTAATTTCGTTGATACGAGCCGTTACTCTTCCCGGCAGTTTCCAGGGACTTGAATACCTTTTTACTCCCGATTGGGCTACGCTGGCGCAACCCAGTTTGTGGCTCGAAGCTCTTACACAAAATGCATGGGATACTGGGGCTGCATGGGGACTTATCCTAACCTATGGGGCCTATATGCGTACCAAGGATGATATTACCATCAGTGCATTCCAAACGGGAATCGGAAATAATATAGTATCACTTCTGGCTGCTATGACGATTTTCGCCACGGTATTTGGGACGCTCGGCAGTAGTATGGGCAACAGTGAAATCCTGGATATTATGAAAACATCCGGACCGGCCTCAACGGGATTGACTTTTATGTGGATGCCCCAGCTTTTTAATGAAATGGCCGGTGGTAAGATATTTGCTATTCTGTTTTTCTTGGGATTAACCTTTGCAGCTTTTAGCTCACTTATTTCCATGATTGAATTGGCCAGCCGTGTATTTGTGGACATGGGATTCCCTCGAAGAAATGCTACTATTGCCATCTGTGTAACCGGTTTTCTGCTGGGTATACCTTCTGCTCTCTCCACAGATATCCTTGCCAATCAGGACTTCGTATGGGCAGTTGGACTGATGGTTTCAGGGGCTTTCATGTCCTTTGCTATCATCAAGTTTGATCCCGAAAAATTCCGATCAACGATTGTGAATACAGGGAGTCAACGATTTGATTTAGGGAAGTGGTGGACAGTTATCATTAAATATGTTGTGCCGGTAGAGGTGATTTCTCTTCTTATCTGGTGGATATATCTGAGTATTACATCATATGCTCCTGACAGCTGGTACAATCCGTTAAGCGCATTTTCTGTGGCCACCATAGCTGTACAGTGGGGTATTGCAATGGGGCTGTTTTACTTCTATAACGATAAAATTGCCGGCAGTACGGTACGAGAGTCCGATTAAAAACTATTTGGAGTTCATTTTTTGGTCTATGGATTTCAACGAGTCTCTAATTTCTTTGAGGACAGCCAGCGTAGATTCCTCAGTTTCACTTGAAGAGGATGAATATTTATTGTCTGTTACGTTATCACGCTGCTCCAACACTCGACTTCGAAAGTCGGAGGCATCTCTGATACCAATCAGCGTAAGATCCGCTTGCCCCTGACCACTGCCGCCGGCCGTTTCCACCTTGAGGATACTCAACCCGAAATACTTAAGCAGTGGCCCTTCTTTAAAGGTAAGGTCCTGAATTTTATCGAGAGGGATAGTACGCTCAACATGGAATAGTACCCCTTTTTCGAAACGAAGAGCCCGAGTTGTCAACTCGGCGCTAAGTCGATCAAAATATTTGTTTATTAAAATAGGTGCCACGACAAGATATATGGGTAGAAGGGGAATTCCGACAATAGTGACAATTGAGATGAGCACCCCGTAGATCAGTAAATACTTTTTTATTTTGGGATTAAACTCTGCCTTCTGTAATACTTTTGTTTTAGATGCCATAATGATGTTTTTCGTTGTTGTATAACCTATTTAAATAATGCATTTGGTAATTTTTGTTAAAAAAATTCTATCCCAAGTGTAACTCCAAGCCAGAAAACATATTGGCGTCCCTTAGCTTTAATATCAAATAATCGATAGGGAGCATAATCATCGCTTTCCTCTAATCGGGAAATGAGCATATTTAGGGTAGGGCCCCCATAAACTTTGAATTGTTTATTGAGCTTTTTTCCGAATAAAAGACGATACTTGAATATTGAGTTTATATCGTTGGTCCAGCCACCTTCATTGATTTTGTAGAAAGAAAAGTCAGAATACAGATCATATTTTTCGTATTCATGTAACCTTCCGATACTCCACCCGACCTGCCAAACATCCCGATTTATAATAGGATTAAATCCGACAGAAAGCATGTTATAAACTTGTTCTGTCCCCAGCTTGATCCCAACATTGGTAAAGCCGGTTTCGGTTGTCCATAGATCCATGTTTTTGCGCCCATTTCCATAGTAGCTTATAAGGCCGACTGGTACGCCCTCAAATTTGTTTCCATAATTAACCAACCCGGCCTGTATACCTTGTCCGTCATCCACAATATTTGCTATCCCCAGTTGGATACCCTGAAAGTCCTGGCTAATATTTACTGAGCTCAGGCTTATTCCCTGGAAAGTTTTAGCATAGTTTATTCCTCCTGATGCTATAATACCCTGCATATCCTGTTGAGCAATATTGGTAATCCCGCTTAGAAGCAACCCTTGGATGTTACCACCGGCAATGTTACCGACCCCTGAGAGTAAAAGCCCCTGTATATCATCTTTTGCTATGTTAAACGCACCGGCAGTTTGCAGACCTTGAATATTTCCTCCCGATAAGTTTAATATCCCACTAAATTGAAGGCCCTGCATATCCGATGATGCCCAGTTACCGATACCTGAAAACTGTATTCCTTGCATGCTGTTGCCGCTATAATTTGCAATTCCGGCAAGTTGTACTCCTGAGGTATGTTTTCCTGAGTAATTCCCGATACCGGCTATTTGAATACCGGATGCATAATATTTATTAGCATTAATCAAGGTACCAAACTCAAAACCTTTATGAAGAGCACCATGGTAACCGCCTAATATGTTGAAAGAATATTTTGAGGCATAGTCAACAGCATCAATACCATTTGTACTTAAGCCCGGAACCAGGGTTAGGCGATAGGTACGGTATTTAAGCTCGTAATTTTCCCAATGATGATCGGTAGTTTCCTGAGCCTGTATTGAGGAGGGAGAAATCAGTAATGCGACGAATAAGGTTATTATGGTAAATGTAATGTTACGCATTGGTATCTATAAATAGAATATATTGTTTGCATTCTAAGGCATAATTCATTTACGAAACCAAGCAAAAATTGTTATAGAATAACTAATTCGGTATAAATTAGTTATTCGCCAATCAAAAAATAGTTACTCCGGTATAGAAAATATTAGAATCTACGCCGGGATTAATTTCGCCTTGCTGTCCGTTAGATAGGTGATGATATTTGTATCCCACTGAAAGGGAGATATTATCTAATACCATAATTTCCACTCCCGCACCTAGTTCGAGCGTGAAATTAAATTGTACACCACGGTTATCAGGAAAGGGCTTTTTAAAATACATAAAGCCTGTTGAAGACTTAAGAAACAGTTGTACAGCATCATGTTGATTGAAATTGAATTGAAATCCCAGGGGGGCGATTCCAAAACCACTGTACGAACCCGCTTGATATCTAATAGTATTAGAGATGGTATAATTTGCTGCTAAATTTGTCTCAGCAGTATATTCAAGCAGATGCTCCTTGTTGTACGTTACTAGTTTTCGGTTATACCGCAGAGTATAGATACTAAGGGTAGCCTTGGGGATTTTACCCCAGAACCCCTTTGTAGAAGCAAAGGAATATCCGACAATAAAATTCATTTCGTGGATGTCGGCATTTTCTTTATTTACCCAGGCAAGCCGATCAATAAAATTTGAATCAGACTCTTGAGGTTGGATATTATCTGTAGTTTGCGCTATCCCTGTACTACAGACAGAGAATAAAATTATACAGGTTATAAATATCTTATCATTCATTCTTATAATTACCTTACATGCAATATTTTATAAGTATTTTATAGAATATTTAAAGGGGGCTGTTTTCTGCTTCTACAAATACACGTTTTACAAGAGGATACTCTTTTTTAATTTGAGAGGTCAACGTCGTGATATTTTCCTCCAAACTCTTCACATCCAGTTCGTCTTTAAAATCCACACTTAGATTTAGAAGTATATAATTCGGTCCCATATGCATGGTTAATACTTCATTAACGTCAGATATGAAATTATAGTTGTTTGCTAAGGTTGTGATTCCGGTTACTATTTTGGGATCAGCGCTTTCACCTATTAGTAACCCTTTTGTCTCATAAGCGAGCCATGCAGCTGTAATTCCCAATATTATTCCAATTACAATAGAAGCTATCCCATCAAAAATGTGGAGTCCGGTGTATTGTCCCAATGCTATACCGACAAATGCGACAATTAATCCCAGCATTGCGGCGGAATCTTCAAATAAAACGACAAATAATGTCGGATTTTTTTCTTTACGAACCGCTTCGTAATAACCCCGTTTTCCACGAGCCTTATCAAATTCTTTCCAGGCAAAAAACAAGGCAAAACCCTCAAATATCATCGCCAGTCCCAATACGATGTAATTGATCATGGGATTCTCAACAGGGTGGGGATCCATTAGGCTGTGAATGCCTTCATAGATAGAAATGCCGGCTCCTACGGCAAATATCATGATAGCCACAATAAAGCTCCAAAAGTATATTTCCTTGCCGTGGCCAAATGGAAACTCTTTATCAGCCGGTTTTTTGGCTTTTTTTAAACCTAGTAAAAGTAATAGCTGGTTCCCCGTATCAACCGTAGAGTGTATCCCTTCGGACATCATGGCTGAACTGCCTGTCATTACTGAAGCTATAAATTTGGTAATGGCAATAAGCCCATTCCCAATTAATGCAGCATAAATAACTTTTTTTGAAGAAGCGGCCATAACAAAAGAATTACTTAACTATGAGAGTTGTTGGTCATTTATATTGATCAGTCCAATTATAGGTAAATAAATTGTGTTCCGAAAAGCCTATATAGTCAGCTTTGGTTCTATACGTGACCAAAAAAATTGTAAGGATCAGACTTCTCTGCGGTCTTACTTATAAAGCCAACACAAAGGAGGGAAGAGTATGGGTAGATCGGTACTGCTTAGCAAGATTCGTACAGAGATAAGGAGACAGGGAATGAGCTATCGCATCGAGCAAACGTATATCGGATGGATTACCCGGTTTATTTACTATCATAAATTAGAGCATCCGAAGAATATGGGAGAAGAGGAAGTGGTAGGGTTTTTAAACTATCTTGTTACAGTTCGAGAGGTTCCGGATTCTATTCAAAGCCAGGCCCGGCAAGCAATAGAATTTTTGTATCGCTATATCATTAGAGAACCACTGCCGTCGTTAAAGGGTGTTATACAAGGAGAGCCTCTTTATATTTGTCGGTGGGGAGGTCACAATAGGAAACAACAGGTTTCAGCGTCATAAGTCAGGTTGACCATTTCCTTTCGACCGACGTTCCTGGAAAAACTGCTTTAGAATCCACTCACAGTCGTCCTCCATAAATCCATGCATTACATCAACTTGGTGGTTTAACTTATCACTTGATGCGAGGTTGTAAACACTCCCACAGCTTCCTGCTTTAGCATCAAGGGCACCAATTACCACTTGATCAATTTTGGACCAGACAAGAGCTCCTGCACACATAGGACAGGGTTCAAGAGTCACGTAAAGCGTACATTCCTGAAGATATTTTTGTCCAAGCGTAGAGCAAGCCGCTGAGATTGCGAGCATCTCTGCATGGGCGGTGGGATCGTTTAATCGTTCCGTCTGATTGTATCCCTTTCCAATAATATGGTCATTTTTAACTACTACAGCTCCAACCGGTACTTCCTTTTCTTCATAAGCCTGTTCAGCCAGAAAAAAGGCCTGCTGCATAAATCGGAGATGTTTTTGGGTACCGGAAATGTCAGAGTTCATTTAATTTGCTTCCTTGGGGATCAAATAGCTATTATCAGCGTGACAATTTGAATCAGAAAATACGGTAAATGGACGGTGTTAAACAACAAATAATTGCGTTACTGAAAGAGAATATCCGTAATATTTCAGATTTTCCTAAACCCGGAATTCAATTTAAGGACATTACTCCGCTGCTTCAGAATCCAGATACATTGGAACTGACTTCCCAGGTGTTGGCTCGTCCATTTCGTCATATGGATATTGATTATGTGATAGGGTTGGAATCCCGCGGTTTTTTGTTTGGGACTAATCTTGCTCAAGATCTTCATGCCGGCTTTATTCCGATCAGAAAACCGGGCAAACTCCCTGCCAATACTATCTCTGCAACCTATGCTCTTGAATATGGTGAAGACACCATCGAAATGCATGATGATGCCTTTTCGGAGGGGGATCGCATTCTTATTCATGATGATTTGATTGCTACAGGCGGATCCGCCGAGGCTGCGACCCATTTAGTTGAAGAGCTTGGAGGAGTTGTGGTGGGATATTCCTTTATTATTGAATTAGAAGCACTTCAAGGAAGTGATAAACTTCCCGGGGATGTTCCTAAAGAAATTCTTATCTCTTTATAAAGAAGTTTGTTGATATTCTTATAACTCTTTTCACCAATTTATATTAAATAATACTGCTTTCTGAGAGCGTTGCAATTCTTTTGAGGAACATTTGCTTGTGATATCCTCTATAAGTAATTGAGCAAAAATATAATCGTTCAATTACTAAATAACGGTATCATGAAATCATTCATACAAGTAATTACGGTGATATCTGTAGTTGCAGCAGTACTTCTGACAGGGTGCAAGCAATCAATGGTTATCAGCAAGGTCGACTATTCACAATCAATTGAGTCGGTATTGCAGCCTGATGACGACGGCACTGTTACAGATCCGCAACACGGGATTACATTTAATATCAAACCTATTCAATATGCCGAGACCCAAGATACTTCTTCGGTAACTACGAATCAGGTGCGGTATATCCGGGGACAAGAAGGGTACTACTATATAACGGCTCCGGATTATAAGAATGTATATGTTATGGCTCCTGAGAAAGGGAAATTGGTGTTAAAAGAAACATTGAAAGTAACCGATAATGGAATTACAAAACCTGCATTTAACCAGCGAATGACCCATATTCAGCTGCTCAATCGCTCGACAGGAGAGGTTTGGAAGGTTACTGCAGAAGATATCAAGAAGAAAGAATCGCAAATGGCCCAACGAGAGGTGAACTAACTATGAAACTTCAAAGAACAATATTCATTGCAATCATAATCGGACTTTTTTCATCGACCCTTTATGCCCAAGAAGCACAGTCGGATTATGAGATACAGCAAACATTCAAGGAGCAATATGCTGACTACGAACAACAGGTAGAGAACGTATCAGCACCCGATAGTGCAGAAAAACTGATCAAGTCCATCAAACAATTTGATCAAAATTATAGTGAGCACAAAGAGTTGCTTGATAAAGCCTTATACCCGGATACCTATGAAGAGCAGATGGAAAGCCTTAAGAAGTCATCTGTCCGTACGCTTAATAAGGTTGAGACCATTACACAGCAGCAAAAGCAACTCAAAAAGCTTGAGAACCAGCTTGCAACATACGAGCAGGATTTAAATCAGCTTGATCAGCAGACCGATTCGCTTAAAACGGCTATCCGTCAATCTGCCAAGAATGAAAAAGAGCTGTCTAATATGGTTCGTGAATATCGCCAAAACTTAGAAAAGCGCGATGAGCTTATTTTGACGTTCATTGATTCTATGGTGGTAACTTATCAAAATATGGATTTGGATGCCTTACAAGAGATCGAGGATTACGATAAAGCATCACGAATTAAGACCAATGATGCACTTAAACTGATTCATGATATTTCAGAGGAAAACATCCAGATACTAAAGCGTAATGCCTCAAAATTGCAGGTGGATGATTATATGCGTATGGCTGAGGTAAATCATCAATTCCAGGCTATGTGGAGTCGGCTGGGTGATAAAATTCACGAGGTCTATGAAGGTAACAATGCTGATATGCTGGCTGAGAACATTAATGGAAATCTAACGGAATGGAATAATTTATTGCAGACCAACACAGTTGATGCAATGAAAGATTATTTTGCACAACAGGGTATTGAAACCAATGCTTTTGAATCAGCTGATGAATTTAATAAAGCCTTACATTCATACCTGGATCGAAAGATAAAAGAGAGCCGAGACAATCGTTCTGAAGAAAATTATAGCGATCTCCAACAGTTTAAAGAGTTTTGGAATCGCGTTGAAGTACAGTGGACAAGTAATTTGGCCCAGGCCAATGTGTTAAGTCAGGATCAGACTTCAAAGCTCAACCAAAAAGTGGATGAATGGACTCAGATTGCACAGCCACGATCGAACAATATTCTTGTTTATCTGCTTGGTGGTAGCGTGTTGCTGGCTGTGGCATTAGGCGTGATGTTAATTCGTGAGAAGAAAACCAACGGCTCAGCTTAAGATTCGGAGATACTGATTCTATTTGATAGATTTTAATGTGAGGGATCCGTCATATAAACGGATCCCTTTTTTAATGAGAGTAAAGGGATATTAACTCTCATCCTTCTCTTTTTCATCCAATAATTTAATAAATAAAGTCATCGAACTGGTTATGGTATAATATTCTTTGCAGGCCTTAATTAGAGTATAAATGAGCACGGCCCATAAAGTTATTCCAATCGTCAGATCACTCCAATGCCAATATTGGCCAAATTCAATTAGATGCCAGAAAGCATAACAGGTTGCTATAATAATACTGAAGGAGACCGACCAGAATATATTTTTCGCTTTATCGATTTGACGCTCTGCAAATTCTTTTAAGCGGTTTTCTTTTAGCAATTGTTTGTCTTTGTAGAGAAAAATGCTGGTAAATATGGAGAAACCACTGGTAGTCTGTAACTCTTCTTTGAAAAATTCTTTAATAATTTTTTGGCTGGCCATAGCAGGTTAATTTTTCTTAGTATTAAGACGCTCTTTTTTTGCACTGTCTATTTGGGCAGGACTTAAACTGTCATCAAAATTGTATAACGCACTTTCCCAAGAGCCATAAACCGGATTAGGCAGTACATACCAAAATCTTCCCCATTTATCTTGATTTTTCTTGACGAGCTGAGCCCGTTCCTTTTGAGAGATGTCCTTTGCTGATACGAAATCATTGAGATCATCCCCAAACAGCATAATAATACGGTGACTTTGTGCAACAAAAGCACGACGTTCTGTTTTCGCTGATGTCCAATTTTCTCGCTCATTATTGCTGAGAATACGATCTTCATTTTCAGAAAGCGGAAATCCCAGCTCCTTCAAATTTTGACGAGTTCCTTCCTCCACCTTGGCTTCGCGATTTGTCAGATAAAAAATGGCAACTCCTTGATTGGCTGCTCGTTGCGTAAATTTTACTGCGCCGGGCACCGGATTTGCTTTTGCTTCCATCACCCAATCATTCCATTGTTGTAGATTAAAACTGCTGTTTTGTTTAATCATCCGAGCCTGAAAGGGAGAATTATCGAGCACTGTTTCATCAACATCTAAAATAATGGCAGGAGGGAGACTGCGAATATCTTGATCTTCTTGATTGGGATAGGCTGTCCAATACGAATCCTCAATGGCCATTGCAAGATTAGAAGTGGCTGTTCGGTAAACCATCGTTGTTAACGCATCATATTCAGCGGCATTTTGGGTCCAGAGTGTAGCTGAAGTGGTGGGGTGTTGTAAGGTTGAGGTACTGCTGCACGAGGAGAAAAGAAATCCAACAGCTAAAATAATCCACAATGGTAATTTCTGGAGGGAATGAAACATTATCAATAATTAGTTTCGTTAAAATTTACATTCGTAAGGTATTAAAAAGAGGTAAATTTCGAAGAATTGAATTTAAAAGTTCGGAGATGATACAATGCTGAATAACTTGTATACTTGAGTGGGTTCATTAACGATAAATGTGATTGTAAAAATGGCTGCTAAGAAAAAGGAACTCAAGGTTATTGGCAGATTAGAACCAATCAATTTTCCCGAGTGGGATTTATATGGGATCGATGCAAAAATTGACACCGGAGCTTATACTTCCAGCTTGCATTGTCATCATATAAAGCCTGTTCAGAAAGAGGATGGAGAGTATGTGCGGTTCAACTTGTTGGATCCATCACATGAAACCTATAACGACAAGCTTTTTGAGTTACCTATACACCGTAAAAAGGTGGTTAAAAGCTCCAACGGATCAAGGGAAGAGCGTTTCGTTGTAAAAACGAAGGTTCAACTTTTTGATAAACTTTTAACGGCTGAGTTGTCACTTACAGATCGTTCCGAGATGCGTTATCCGGTCTTGGTAGGACGAAAACTAATTAACGGAAGGTTTCTCGTTGATGTATCCCAAAAATATCTATCGGAAAAAGAAATCAAAGAACAGACATAATTAATTATACATGCACATAGTTGTTTTATCCCGAAATTCTAAACTTTATTCTACCTCTCGCCTTACCGAAGCTATTGAAGAAGCCGGTCACGAAGCTACAGTTTTAGATCATCTTAAATGTGATATTGTAAGTGAAAAAGATAATCCCTGTATTTATTATCGTGGCACTAAAGTGGCTGGGGTTGATGCCGTAATCCCTCGTATTGGTGCATCCGTGACGTTTTATGGATCTGCAGTAGTTCGCCAGTTTGAGATGATGAAAGTATTTACAGCTGTTGAATCCCAAGCCCTTGTACGGTCTCGCGATAAACTAAGAAGCCTGCAAATTATGGCACGGGCCGGTGTTGGAATGCCCAAGACGGTGTTTACTAATTATTCTACCGAGGTGCGAAAAATTATTGAGTCGGTAGGGGGGCCACCGCTCATCGTTAAATTGCTGGAAGGTACACAAGGCGTTGGTGTGGTTTTAGCACCGACTTTTAAAGCAGCTGAATCGATTATCCAGGCATTTCACAGTATGAAGGCTCGGGTAATTGTTCAGGAATTTATCGAAGAGGCGAAAGGCGAGGATATCAGAGCCTTTGTGGTGGACGGCAAAGTCGTTGGCGCTATGAAAAGGAAAGGTGTGGAGGGAGAATTTCGATCGAATATACACCGTGGCGGAAGTGGGGAGCTAATTAAGCTAACCAAAGAAGAACGTCGTGCGGCCCTCATTGCTGCTCGTGCGATGGGTTTATCGGTTGCAGGGGTAGACATGCTGCAGTCGGAACGAGGTCCGCTGGTGCTCGAAGTGAACTCTTCGCCCGGATTGGAAGGCATTGAATCGGCAACCGGAAAAAATATTGCCGGACGTATTATTTCGTTCGTTGAGCGTAGGGCAACAGAGATAAAGAATAGTCCCCGGAAGAGTCAGAATTTGACCAGAAATGCCTGATACTATTACGATCAACAACTACGAAATTGAGCCGGGAGAGCACAAAGAGATACAGCTTAATATAGCCCGGCTGCCAACTTACACCAATATAGATCTTCCGGTTCATGTATTTCGTTCTGAGGAGGATGGACCCACTTTATTACTTACAGGCGGGCTACATGGGGATGAATTAAACGGTATTGAAATTATTCGGCGAATGATTGCCAAAGATCTATTAATGCCGAAAAAGGGAAGTATCATTGCGCTTCCGTTGGTTAACGTATACGGATTTATACAAAATGTACGTGGATTACCGGATGGAAAAGACATCAATCGTAGTTTTCCGGGTGTAAAAGGTGGATCGCTGGCCCGCTTGTTGGCTCATACGTTAATGAATGAGATCGTTCCACAAATAGATTATGGCATTGATTTTCATACCGGCGGGGCTGCCCGATCCAATTATCCCCAAATACGATGTACGCTGGATGTAGAAAAGAATAAGGAGCTTGGAGAAGCTTTTGGAGCGCCTATTGTGGTACACTCTTCGCTCATTGAAAAGTCTTTTCGCAAAGCAGCACATAAAAAAGGAAAACATATTTTAGTATACGAGTCCGGTGAATCGACCCGTTTTGATGAGTTTGGGATACAGGAGGGGATTAATGGTACACTTCGCCTGATGAAATACCTTGAGATGAAAGAGGGGGCACCTCAACCCATTCAGGAAACAAAAACATATCGAAAAACAACGTGGGTTCGAGCAAAATACGCCGGTTTATTTCGCCCCCAAATTGAACTCGGTGATAAAGTAAAGAAACGCCAGGTGTTAGGGCATGTCAACGACCCGTATGGCAATGAACAATTTAAGTTTACTTGTCCGCATGATGGACAGGTAATTGGCTTAAATTATGCTCCCGTAGTTCACAAGGGGGATGCATTATTACATTTAGCTTACGAATAAATTTAAAATTCACTTTATATATTTATGCGCGACGATCTTTTATTTCATATAACTACTAAAGAGGATTGGAAACAGTTTAATAACAGTGGAAGTTATGAGCCGGAATCCCTTGAAAGTCAAGGATTTATCCATTGTTCGACCGGTGAACAGGTTGAAGATACTGCAAATAGACTTTTTGCAGGAGAAGATGAAATTTTACTGCTGGTGATTGATGCTACTACGCTTCACGAAGATATCAAATATGAAAAGAGTGAAGATACCGGTGATAAATTTCCACACCTCTACAGTCCGCTTAATACCAATGCTATTATTGATAGAATTGGTATAAAAGCTGAAGACGACGGCAATTTTGATATCGCATTTACCACTAATTGACCATGTTAGATCAGGCGATTACACATATTACCGAAATTGCACAGGTTCCATCGTTCAGTTCCTACGAAGAACGACTCCATCCCTATATTAGTCAGGTCTTTAAGGATATTTCAGCACGTGAAATCCCCGTCAAAGGCAATAACTTGGTTTACCAGATTGGTGATAACTCTGAGTTGCCAACAGTAGCTTTAACGGCTCATCTCGACAAAATCAACCATTATGGGACTGACTTTCCCGATGTTTTACCGGTGGATATCTTAGATGGTCAAATAGAGGGGGCCATGGATGATAGTGCCGGGCTGGGGATGGTGGTAACATTGGCAGAAATGGTCAGAAGCCGCACATGGCCAAATATGCTCTTTTTCTTTTCCGAGATGGAAGAAAAGAAGGGTCTTAAAGAGCATCCCGATCTGTTAAAAAACGATGGCAAGGGTTATTCAAATGGGATGGGGGCTCGTCGCATTGCGCAGCATTGTATAGCGTCGGATATAGTGCCCGAACAGGTTATTACCCTGGATACTACTCCGTTATTTAAAGGAGAGAAAGGTGTGGCACTGTATGCCAATCACTGGGAATTAAATAATCTCGAGCCAACCGAAGAGCTTATCCAAAAAACCGAACAAACAGTCAATCAGTTTTTGGATATTGATGCTGATATAAAAGTAGATAACAACACCAATGATTATCTTCATTACGGAGATGAGTTTAATCAAAAGGATGGTCGCACAACAGTTTCGGTGGCATTAGAGCCCTCTATTTATCCCTATCACCAAAAAGGTGAACGAGTATTTATTGATGACATAGAGCGTTGCTTAACGATATTGGACTCATACCTAAATCAATTGGGCTCGTGAAGCGTTATGCGTTCTTATATAATCCTGCAGCACAAGGAGGGAAGTCAGAATTAAAACTTGAGTGCCTGCGGACACTTATTGACGAGTTTACCGATGCACAGCTGTTTCACTCCCAGAGCATTGGCGACATTGCTCATTTTGTCGATCAAAACCTCGAGGAATTTGACGTATTTGTAGCCTGTGGCGGTGATGGGACGGTCCGGGAGGTCGCCACAACGCTCATCAATACCGAAAAAGTAATGGGGATTGTACCGCTTGGTACCGGTAATGATCTCTGTAAAACGCTCAATATCCCAGTTAAGCTGAAGCAATCTATTTCGGTCTTAAAACGTGAAGATGCAGTTTCTATTGATGTGGGGCAATGCAACGACTTTATCTTTTTAAACTCATTGGGCTTTGGTTTTGATGGCTTAACAAACCGTTATGCCTTGCAGCTCAAACATTTACATCCATTTTTAACATATGCTATATCGGCTCTAAAAGCAGTGTTCAATCATTCTTCTTTTGAGGTAACCATTAGAAAAGCGGAGACAATTTCTCAAGAGCAAGCTATTATGTTTTCGTTGGCCAATGGAAGGGTAGAAGGAGGTAATTTTTGGATTGCACCCAATGCTTCTATTATAGATGGAAAGCTAAATGTGGTGCTGGTAAAACCTGTATCCAAATGGCTAATTCCTGTGTTACTCCCGCTGTTTTTATTTAAAAAACCACAACTTATCCCGCATGTAAAGTCATCAGAAGTGGAAGAGCTTTCACTAAATATTGCCGGAGATATAGATATTCATGCGGACGGCGAAATGATAGAAAAAAATAGAAACGAGTTTTCTATCTCGTTGAATGCCAATGCTTTAAGAGTAATTTGTCCGCTATAGAAGGTTATTCAATGACTCCGTCAATAATGTGGATCACTCCGTTGCTTGCCCTGATATTAGATACACGTATTCTATTTGATTCGATAGCCAGGTTTTTTCCGTTTTTATTCTGAATAGAAATGGTTTGGCCGCTTAAGCAGGTAATATCAGACATGGCCCGCAAGCTTCGTTCGGTAGCCATACCGGTTAAAATATGATTTAACAAAAGGTTCGCATCTGATTTTTGACCTATACTGAGTTCCTCAAAGGCCGAATTTGTGGGAGCAAATACCGTAAAAGGTCCGGATCCATTTAGGCGATCATCAACGCCGGTTCGTTCCAACGCCTGAGCAAACTGGGTTGTTTGAGTATTCGATTGTAATTTCTCTAAGATGGACTGGGCTTGTACGTCTGAAAGAGCAACCAAAAAAGACAGTGTTAATGCCAATCGGAATATTTTTTGGGAATTCTTCATATACAGTGTTTTAATTATCAGTAAAATCTTGATGAATACAAGTCGATTATTTTAGTAAACCTGCCTTATTATAATGGGTTTTTTTTGAGATACAAATATTAATACCGGCAATTAGCACAAGTCTCTGTATATATATGCAATTCTTGTCACTTCGGTTCCTCAATTGGATAAAACTATTAGAAATGGGTGATATTCGCCCTTTTGTAATTGTTTAGACATGCTATACCATTACAAACTATAGTTAGCCGCTTAGAACCAAAATTTACTATATTTTGCCGTTTAAAGCCCATTAGGAGGGTTTATAAGGATTGCGGGCAGTAAATAGAGTAGTTTTTGTAAAAATGAGTATTTAACATAGTGCAAATTAAGTGGAGTAAATTTTTTAGAAGTATTAACGGGGATAACCGGAAGATAGATTATTGAAGAATAGATGTGAGTAGAGAATAGGAATTCAGATAGATATCCTATATGTATATAGATATCTTAGCGATTATTAGAATGGATATAAATATCAGAATACACTAAGTAGTTGATCTGGTACAATACATTAATACTATAAAGCTAGATCAATCATATAATAAAAGTGATAGAATACATTTTCTTAACGGGATAATACACGTTTATAAGTAATAACCATATATTTGTCGTATAATTTATATTATGTAAAGTAGGGGTAGCTGGGTACCATAAAACCTATTCACTATCTGTATCGAGAGACAACCACTTTAATATTTACGGACAACCAAAATAAAATAATTTAACCCATGTTATTGCATGATCACTGGTTGGCCAAGAGATTCCCCTCCCTGGAACTTGTGTTTTTTATCTTTACAAATAACATACTTTATGTGTAAATGTTATCTGTAATCAAGATAACCCCCACAGTATCCATAATTTCATAGGTTCCCGCCTCCCTATCGGCCAGTAGACCTTTTGTTATATTATGTATACCATGAGTACATAAGAAACTATATGAATAAGTATAGGTTATACTACTTTTAATCTAGCATAGAGGACGCTACATTCTCACATTGCGTTGTAAAAGGACCTCTGAACTATATATTAAGTAAGTAATTGTCATTAATGATCTGAATATGAGATTAAATGAAATCAGCTTCTCTTTTATTTTATTGATATTTGTAGCATCCTTTATCTGGCTTTTTTTCTTGTGTGGCAAAACCGAGTTGAACCAAATATAATTAAACCTCTTATCGCTGCTATTACTGCTGGTATTGTTATCCCCTTATTAACAATTTTTACTGTACTTAATCCAGAAAAAAGTAAAACCAGGGTACCAACTACATTTTTTTATTATCCAAATTTGCAAAGGTCCATACCTCTTCAGGATTACTATAAATCGAATACAAACCTTAGATATATTGACTCAATTGATGTACCACCCCCTATAGTAGATCCTTCAATATATAGACAAGCAGAACAAGCAATATTGATGTCGGATTATGACAGAATTCCAACTCGTGGAAATCCTATAGAAACTGAAGAGAATATTTTCAGTGATAGTATTCAAGACAGATATTTTCGGATGTTTATAACCGGAGCTATTTGGGATATGTGCAACTTATTTTCGAATTCATGGGATATTGAAAAGCTAGAAAACACTTTCCCAACTAGTGATAGAACTACTGTGACAAACTACGATGATTTAAGTAAGAAATTTATCCCTTGGGAAGACTTATTGTCAAAGCTAAATGCGACGGAAATTTTCAAGGATAACCCATTACAAAGAGAGAATATACCCGGATTAACCCAGGGTATTAATTTACCACCTAACAGTGAAATTAAATTTGTTCAACAAAGTTTTTATTTCTCTATTATAATTAATAATCCATTTTCATCAATCGACATAAAGTTTCAGAAAGCTACCTATTCACGTGGATTTGGGCGAGTAGGTAGAATCTTAGCCATACGAGAAAGAGATGATATTGTAAATGCATCTTACATTATTGAAATCAACAGTGAATTAAAAAGGTGGAAAATTGGACATCCCAATATGTCTAAATATCGAAGATGGGTTTCTAATATTGAAGAACAGTTTAATCAACTTAACATAGAAGAGACTCAAGAGGAACTCAAGGAGTGGAGATCTTTTAAACAATAAAAAGTAGTATAACAAGCGCATTAAGGGGACGCACCTCGCCTATTCATTGCCGCTCTTGGTTTTACAACTCATCTTTCGTTAGTTGCTAATTCAACATCAATTCGTGCGCACCTTATGCGCCATGTCGTTAGCTGTACTTGGCAAAAATATTCAGGCCATGGATAATCAAGAAGTAATTGACCATTTACATCAAATAGTAGAAATATCAAGGGATTCAATTCTAAAACAAAAGAGTATCAATAAAGAAATAAATGATCTTTATATCACTGCATTCTATTCTACGATTGTTGATTATGCTCAATCAATTGTCGGTTCATTAAAAACCGATGATCTTATTGGAATACCTCCAGCCTTCAGAAGTCTATTTGAGGCTCATATTGATTTACTAAATCTTTGTAAATACGAAAAGTATCATAAAGTACTCTATTCAATTCATTTGTGGGAAAGGATAAATATGTTAGAGGCAACCTTTAAAAATCCTGAAAACCCATATTTTAAAGACACAATTGAAAACATCGACGATAGAGGCAATGTTATCAATGAGTATAGAGAGGAATTGGATAGCTTAAAAAAAGAAATAAGTCATTTTGAAGGTAATTTAAGGCAAATAAAAACACGTTTTAAATTAGCCGATTTAGAGGAAGTTTATCATGGTATTTATAAAGTATTGTGCCAAGATTCACATAATGACTTACTTAGGCTCGAAAATAGACATTTTACAAAAGGTGAAGATGGATTAATTATTTCTATGAAAACTAATTGGGATTTTTATGATGTTTCTCCACATATATTGACCACAATCAGCATATTAAAAATGTCTCTGGAAAAGGTATTTTCGGAATTTCAATATGGAGATCCAAAACAATACTTAGATCAAATCGATAGTCATTATCAAAGCTTAAAAAACATTTTTGACAAATAGTACAGCTAACCAACGCATTAAGCGGACTCACCTCTCCAATCCTATGCCCCTCTTGGTTTTACGATTCTTCTTTCGTTAGCTCAAAACAGCAGTTCAGGTACTAATTGCGCAGCATCACTATTTTTTGAAAGCATCATAGTTAAAGCCTGACATTGCAATCAACGTTAGTGACAAATTCAGGTTGTCTTTTTGATTTACTAACATTGGTGCCCTCTCTTTGTTAAAGTTTAGAGACTGCCTTTTCTAATACGCAGATCGTTAGAAATTAAATAGTCTGCTTAGTGTAGCCATTGGGAGTAGTATGCCTCACTATGGGGGTATTCGCACAGGTTGGTAAACACTCCTGGGAGCAATCAATAATTCTCGCCCCAGCTATCTTTTTGAGCAGTTTGACACTTGACATAATATTTAAAACGTTTTTTGAGTGTAATTATCAAGGAATCATTCGTTTGAAGTTTAAATAAATAACTCATCATGAGGCGACTACTTGGCTTTGTTATCATTGTACTAATATCGCTTTCATTAACATTCTGTGGGGATTCCAGCACGGGACCTGACACAGATGAGCAAACAACGACCTATACGGTATCCGTCGATATGGCTCCATCGGATGCGGGAACCGTATCGCCGTCGACCGAGGAAACCTACGAAGAAGGCAAAGAAGTTCAACTGTTAGCCAATCCGAGTGATGATTATGTGTTCACCGGCTGGACCGGCGACATGGAGGGTGAGGTAAACCCGCTGCCGCTGACGGTGAGCCAGGATTTTAATCTGACGGCCAACTTCGAACTTAAAAACTATGATTTGACGACCAATGTTGAAGGCGAAGGAGCGATACAGGAAAATGTATTGCAGCAAAAAACCAAAGAATATGAGCACGGCACGGTGGTAGAGTTGATTGCCACGCCGGCCAAAGGTTATAAATTTGTGGAATGGAGAGGCGATATCGAAGGAACCGCCAATCCCGTCCAAGATACTGTGGATACCTCCAAAGAGGTTACGGCCGTGTTTGAAAAGAAAAGCTACGAGCTGGCGGTCACGACCAAGGGAAGCGGAGCCGTTTCCGAGCAGGTCGTATCGAAAGCCAAAGACTATGAATATGGGGATGTAGTGGAATTGATGCCCAGCGCGGCCGAAGGTTGGGAATTTGTAGAATGGAACGGCGACCTGTCGGGATCCGACGTTCCCGTCCAGATTACCGTGGATACCGCCAAGGCCGTCACGACGGTATTCGAGCGCAAAACATTCGCCATGGACGTCGACACGACTGGAAAAGGGACCATACAAAAAGATCCCCAGCAGAGCGAATATAAATACGGCGACAAGGTGACCCTCACGGCCGAGCCTGCAAGCAACTGGACCTTTAAGGAATGGGCGGGTGAGATCTCCGGCACGACACCGAAATTAACCGTAACCGTGCATTCCCAGCCAGATATAACCGCTGTATTCGAAAAAAAGCCGCTCTTTTATCTGGCTGAAAATGGATATACAGTAGTATGCCCCGAAGCCGAATCGGGCCAGAAAGGCTATTTAAATGGTGATCCATCTGCCAAGGCTTATAAAGCCGTGGATCGGGCCATGCTGGAGCAAATGATTGACAATAGTAAAGATGTAACCGGAGTATGCACCACTCTTGTTACGGATATGTCAAGGTTATTGGAAAATCATTCAAATTTTGATCAAGATATAAGCAGCTGGGATGTCAGCAATGTTACCGACATGTATGCCATGTTCCAGGACGCTTCCAGCTTTAACGGTGATCTTAGCGGCTGGAATGTCAGCAGCGTCACTGATATGAATTACATGTTCAATAATGCTTCCAGCTTTAATCAAGATATCAGCGGATGGTGCGTAAGTCAGATCAATTCAAAACCAACTGATTTCGATACTAATGCCGGTTTTGATGGTCAAAGCAGTATTCAGCCGCAGTGGGGCACGTGTCCTTAATAGACGAAAATATGGAAAATGAAGAAAAGGCGGCTTTCGGGCCGCCTTTTTACTTTTAAAGAATATAATAGTTAGTTAAAGAAACCTACCCACCTATTAACGAGGACGCACCTCGCCCTCTCTCTGCCGACTTTTGGTTTTTTTATCTCTCCGTTCATTGTTTATCAACTCAACATTTATTAGCGTGCAGCTCATGCGCATTACCTAACAAAATTTAAACTATTTACTATGAAAACTATTCATCTTGGGATTGCAACTTTTGCCATATTATTCACTTTCATTGCATGCTCTAATTCCTCAGAAAATGAGAATAAAAAGGCCGCTATTATAGAGGAAAATATTACCATCAGTATTTCTTCCTCTAATCCAGATAGTACGGTAATATTTGAAGCCATAAATATTGGTGAATGGAATGGTTCGGCACCTGCTGATTCACAAGCAACACCATTCGAGTTTACGGTAAGTACAGCTAATTTTTATGGTACTTTCCACAAGTTAAAAGGCAATAGCTCATTGATCGTTAAATTAGTTGCTCAGAAGAATGGAGAAACGACTTGGGAGACCGAAAAAGAGTTCAACCAAATTTCCCAAATTATACTTAACGATAACTTTACATCAGTAGAAGGCAAATAAATATATCGCGTGCACCTAACACACGCATTAAGCGAACGTGTCTCACTCATTCTTGCCGACTTTGGGCTGGTCAATTTCTGTAGTACATTTTGTTTTTAAATTAACGTTGGCCTGCACCCAACTTATGCCCAATCTCGTTATAGGGCTCAGACAATTTTCTCCATCTTTAGAATCCGTCTCAATCATTGTAGCTTGTAAGTGGTGATTAACAATAGGAGAAATGATTTCATGGATTATTTCACTTACCTGGTTTCCGGTTATTCAGCAATCACCGGTTTATTATGGTTGATTGCATACTGGTTTGTACTCAAGCAAATTTATGCACCGCAAAAGATAAATCAGGTGAATGCCCCGGAACCCTCATCTTTTCCTTCCCTTTCAGTACTGGTTCCTGCATGTAATGAAGCTGATAAAATAAGTCCCGCGCTGCAGTCAATACTGAAACAGGACTATCCCAACCTAGAAGTTATAGCCATCAATGACCGTTCAACAGATCAGACCGGCGAAATAATAGAACAGTTGGCTACGCAATATGATAATTTGCGTGTTATTCACATAGAAACCCTTCCCGACGGATGGTTGGGAAAAACGCATGCTTTAAAGAAAGGGTACGAAATTGCAAAGGGAGACTGGGTACTTGCTACAGATGCAGATGTCTGCTACAAAAAGTTAGCACTCAGATCTATCATGGCAGTAGCACTACACCATGATCGTGATCATGTTTCCTGTATCCCAAAAATAAAGAATAATGGTTTCCTCCATGAAACCGCCTTTGATGGTTTTGTAAGTCTGTTATTTAGCCAACAAAATATTGAAGGCGTTTCCGATCCCGAATCGGATGATTATTTCGGCTTTGGTGCTTTTAATATGTTTCGAAGGAAGTTTTTTGAACAAACAAGAGGTTTTGCGTGGCTGCGTATGGAAGTAACTGATGATATGGGTATTGCCCGCATGTTAAGAGATCACGGTGCGAAACAGGGAATTTATTACGCATTTGATCAGCTCGAGCTGCAATGGTATGGATCGTTGGGAAAAATGATAAAGGGGCTTGAAAAAAACAGTATTGGTGTTGTTGCCCATTACAATTATTGGAAAGGATTTTTAATACCCATTATTTGGCTTTTGTTTTTAATGGGACCTTTAGCCGGTTTGTTTTCCTCGTTTACTTTGGTGCAAATACTATCGTCAGTAGTCATCATAGCCAGTATACCGTTCAATGTCATGGCTTCATATAAATTAGAAAGGCCACTTTTACCGTTTCTTTTTTCTGCGCTTGGTATATTCTTTCCGATGTATGCCCTTATTCGTTCAACATTCGCATGTTTTAAAAGAGGAGGAATTAGTTGGAGGGGAACCTTCTATGCTGTCGATGAACTCCGTAGAATGCAGCGAGTACATTTTTAATATATTTTAACGGTGGCTCTAATAATTATTAGCAACATCTTCGCCCTATAATTAGCCCATTAAAGGGACGCACCTCGTCAGGTCTCGCCATCTTCTTGCCTCCCTTCTATTTATTGGTTAATCTTCCATCACACATTCGATATTCCAGCATCTGTCTGATATGAACAAAGTATATATCGACTTATAGATATAGCTCTATTCATCAATTTAATCAAGATTATGAGACAAATATTATCCATACTATTTATATTTTTTTTATTTACGGGCTGCAGCCAAAAAAATTCTGAAGAGTATACAGGCAAAGTTGAAAAAATATTTAGCAATATTTCCCTCTCCGAAGAGCTCAACCTATATGTTGATGAATCCGGAAAACCGGCCGAGGGTCATTATATGTCTACCTACCAAAACGGATCTGTTCAGGCCGATGTAACGTTCAAAGACGGGATGATTTCTGAGGGTGAAATTTTTAGCCCCGGTGGAGTACCAACGATCCGTTACACCACTGAAAATGGGCTGATGAAAACATCTTATTACAATAAAAGAAATAGCCATCCCAGGATGGTAACCCTCTATGGTGAGAATTTATCTGATAAAGTGGCATTCCATACTTGGGACGAGGACGGTACCCGGAGAGTAAAAACTGATCAAACGGTTATGAAACAGTGGTACAAAAATGGACAGCCACAGTTTGAAATGCCATTAAAGAATGGAAAACTACATGGGAAATTGGTTAGATGGTACGAGAATGGCCAGAAAAAGTCCGAGAAGCATTATATTAATAATGTGAAACACGGTACGTTTAAGGAATGGGATAAAGAAGGAAATATAATCAGCAAGAAGGTTTACGAGATGGGAGAATTGGTTTCAGATAAGTAGGCCTTATCCTTCCTTTTGACCGTTTCATATTTTATCCTTAAAATTTCGGTAAACATATAGATAGTATTGTGCCTGTCGATTATACCCAATACTATCTGAGTTGAGAGAGCTTGAAAACTAATATGGGATAATTCATGAATACTAATTCTTCATCAAATAAGGGAGGCTTGTTATTTAGCTTATCGAATTCTTACCCCGTCAGTACTTTTCTTTTAATTACTTTTATATGGAGTTGGTTGTTTTGGATAGCTGCTATTCCATTCTCTGATGACAACCCTGCACTTATGATGGCTATAACCTTCATTGGGGGTTATGGGCCTGCTCTGGGCAGTGTTTTAACGCTTCAATTGCAAAGTGGAATAAAAATAGATTTGTCAAGGAAAAGACTTCAACTGATAGGTATAATATTTCTGATGTTATTAGGCATTATGTCATTACGAATGTGGGCCGGTGAGATACCTCATTATGATACATTATCCGAAGATCCACTCATTTCTGTCCCGGTAATTGTTTTAGGGTTCTTCGCTTTTTTAACAGGAGCCTTTGTAATATCATCTGCCCGATCAAGCAATCAACATGTACGCGCTACAATGCAATCCTTGATTCCTTCTGATATTTCATGGTTCTGGCTTATCTTTGTATTGTTTTTTCTGGCTTCACTATATCTCATCAGTTGGGGACTCGCTGCCTTATTTGGGTTGAATATATCACCTGCCCCACTTTCTGAATACTCTCCCTTGCAAGCCACGTATTTATTCATCATTACTTTTATAGTTACAGCCCTGATTCGAGGTGGTATGGAAGAACCCGGATGGCGGGGCTTCATGCTGCCCGAACTTCAGAAAAAGTATAGTCCGCTTGTAGCCTCTGTCATTATAGCTTTCTTTTGGGATGCTTGGCACATTCCACTTCATCTGAACGGATTTTATTCTTCCGGACTTGTTGAAGGGATGGTAGGCAGAAGTATCATCATTATTCCTGCCTCTATACTTTTAACGTGGGTTTATAATAAATCCCAAGGGCAATTATTGGTATTGGTAATACTTCATACCACCATCAACATAGTTGGTACTGCCATCCCCTCTTCGATAGTATATCCTGTCTTAAGTATTTCATTCATCTTATTTATTGTATTCAAAGATAAAATGTATTTGAAACAGAGATAACCGATGTTTTGGAATAGCCTAATATGCATAAATTTCTTGGCTTCTACTCCTATTTTCTGGTTTTTTAGCTTTGCGTTCATTATTTAGTTAATTCATTAACAATACGTGCATAGGTTTTACGTAAGCACGTCACCTACCATAAGAGATAGTTTCGGAGGTATTTATATGGAGAGATCTATTTCACGGAAAGGGTTCCTAACATCGGCCGGCTTACTCGGTATTGGCAGTATGTTGCCGAATATGCCTGCTGTGAACTATAACACTGAGAGTGATGCTAATCCGGATTTAGTACTCAACGCAGATGAAGGAGAAGTATATTTAATCGGAGATCGCAAAGGCCGTGTAACTATCAAGGTAGACAAACAAAATACGGGTATTGAAACAATGTCCCTTCTTACCGAAGATATTAAGCCCGGAGACGGAATACCGGTACACAGGCATTCTTCGGAGGAAGAACTTGTATTTATAGAAAAAGGAAGCGGTATATTTACATTTGGGCAGAAGCAATATGATGTAACATCAGGAAGCATGGCATTGGTACCGCGAAACGTTTGGCACGGCCTTCGTAATGAAAGCAACGACATGCTAAGGATGGTATTCGGATACAGTCCGTCGGGATTTGAAGATTACTTTAGGGCTATCGGGGTGCCACCAGGAGAACCGAGTAAAAAGCTTACCGGAGAAGATTGGCAACAGATAAATAATAAGTTCGGAGTCGAATACCGGGACTAGGTTCCTTTTATAAATAGTTCATGATAATACTCTAACTTATTACATGTCAATAAGTTAGAGTATTATCATGAAGAAGGTATTCTAAGTAGCTTTCTAACAATTATGGGAAATACTGTAGTCAGATATTTAATCAAGATCAGCAAGCACTTTTTGGATTTGCTTGAAGTTTGGTAGTTCGCTGGCATCCTCTAATATCTCTTTAAATTGTATATTGCCCTGTTTGTCAATGACAAATGATGCCCGCTTGGAAACCCCTTTCATGCCATAAAAATCATCATACAATACATTATACTCGGCTGATACCTCCTTATTGAAATCACTTAACAGGGTGAAATTTAAGTTTTCGCTCTTTTTAAATTCCCGCAGACAGAAGAAACTATCAACACTTATTCCAATAACCTGGGCATCCAGCGAATCATAAAACTTCATATTATCTCTTGCAGTACAAAGTTCTTTTGTACACGTACTCGAAAATGCCACGGGAAAAAACAAGAGTACTACGTTCGCCCTACCCTGAAAGTCAGATAGCGTTACCTTATCACCTTTAGTGTTCTGCAGCGTAAAGTTCGGAGCTTTTGAATTAATTTCTGTCGCCATAGTAGGTTATGCAGTATTTACAGCAGTTTCTTTTTCGGTCTGTTCGTATCCTAAAATACTTGTGATCATGGCCACCCCTACCAGTAGCTTCCATATCCATTGATAGGTATCCTGTATTTCGGAAATGGTCCAAAAAAGGATGTAGCAAATCAGAAAAACAATCACTCCACCTAAGATTAGTGCGTACTCCGTACGGCGATAGGTATAAACAGCATACATAAGCAGTGCTATTATGATTGCTCCCCCTTGGTAAATTGCTAATAGCCACGTTTTAATAGCATATGTATCCTGAACCAACAAGTATGAAATGATAATTAAGAGGGGTAAAGCAGTATAAATCATGGGGAACTGAGCAAAAACCGGTTTCGATTCCCGGATAAAGATAGCCAAGGAGCTAAGTACAAATGCCAGGCTCGTTATATGCCCCCATTCAACGATAAATTCTGCTGCGGTGGTTACATTGGGACCCATCATTAAATAATCCATTAAAACGGACAATTGCATAATCGTAAATATTATGGATGCAACCGTAAGCCCAAGAAATTTAAGCCGTCCCCTTTTATTTGTAAGGGTGAAAAATTTAGCAGCAACATATCCACTGATAAATATGAGTAATAATGTTGCCCAGATCATAAAGGTTTGTATTAACAGTATTAATTTTCGGTGGGATGTTGATCCGGCCGCTTAGCGCGACGCTGTTCAATATCACGTTGCTGTTTTTTGTCTTGATTGTGAATCCGTACCTGGTCGGCAATATCTCTCAATATCCCCCTTTCAAAGCGAATCATTTCTTGCATAAAGTCGAAAAGGATAATCTGTTGATTATCCTTGTAAATAACTGTTTCCCAGTCAATTAGGGAGATGTTTTTAATAGCATTTACAAGCCCTGCCCTATGTTTTGCTATCTTTTTCAGGATCTTATGCACATTCTCTAATTTTTCCTCATCTTTCTCGAAATTTTCTTTAAAATGGGTAAAGTTTTCGAGATGCGTGGGACGAGGATTGTCGATGGCCTCTTCCATGATCGGCCGATAGTAGGAAAGCTGGGCATGATCAATGAGCAATAGCATTTCCGCTATTGAACGTCCTTCAGGAGGTGCCTTTGAATAGGGAACGTCATCGATCACATATTGCATTGCCTCTGCCTCATCCTGTAGATATGAGGCATCATCAACTAAACGGTCAAGGTCTTCCTGTGAGATTTCTCGATCAGTCATGATTTGACTATCTCACCCATTCAGATTCGGGCTCTACATCATCATTATGACGTTGCTGCTCAAGCATTTCAACAAGCGAAAGCCCGGAATGAAACTCTTGATCTCGGTCACGTACAGAGTGGATGTTATTCTCTTCCTGGAAATCCCAGAATTGACCAAACTGACGATTTTTATATTCACGCAAGAACTCTAAGCGGTCTTTGAGATCTTCTTTTGGAACAAGCAGACGCTGTTTGTCGTAAATAGCCTCTTCTCTGGATTCAAAAACAATATCATAGTCCTTGCTCATGACGATCGCCTCTTCCGGACATACCTCTTCACAATATCCGCAGTAAATGCACCGCAGCATATTGATTTCGAAAAAATCAGGATAACGCTCTTTGGGATCGTCGGAATCCTCATTGGCCTGCATACTTATGGCCAGCGGTGGGCAAGCTCGAGCACACAGTCCACAGGCAACACAGCGTTCTTTGCCATTATCTTCAACCAACACCGGGCGACCTCGAAATATAGACGGAGGATCCCACTTTTCTTCGGGGTATTCCAACGTTATAGTAGGCTGGAACATCTGCTTGAGCGAATACCACAGCGCCTTAAAGATTTCGGGCAGATATAAATTTTCCAAAAGAGAAAAAGAACGCTCTCGGTCAAATTGTTCATTGAGCGCATTTGCTCTGGGCTGTTCTAAATTTTGTGGTGTTGGCATGAGTATGCAATTAAAAATTGGTTGTTGCTCAACGCGATCTCGGTGGAAAAATAACTGATTCAACGATTCGCGTCAAAAGGAATATCAATTATTTCTGAACGAATCTCATTGTAATAGGAACACCGGTAAATCCAAACTCTTCACGTATCTTATTTTCGATAAATCGCCGATAACTGGCCGGCAGTTCCTCAGGTTTATTCATGAAGAACTTAAATACAGGAGGATTAGCCTTTACTTGGGTACCGTATTTTATTTTTAATTTAACGCCCCGTCGAACCGGCAAGGATTTTTCTTTTAAAATACGTTCGATAAAATCGTTTAAGTCTGAAGTTTTTATCGTCTTCTTCCGTTCCTGTAAGACGTTGTCGGCAACGTCTATTACCCTGTGGATACGTTTCCGGTGTATTGCTGAAATAGATACGATAGGAATATACTTCATCATTGGTACACGGCTGTACACATACTCTTCGAACTCCTTGTGGAGATTTGTGTCTTTGTCAGGTACCAGGTCCCACTTATTAAGGACAATTACGATGCCCTTGTTATATTTTGCTGCATCTCTCAGAATACGTTTATCCTGCTCTTCAAAACCACGCATAGCATCGAGCATTATTAAGGCAACATCACACTCTTTGAGAGCTCGGTCAGTTCTGACAGTGCTATAGAACTCCACATTTTCTTTAACCTTGGCTTTCTTTCTGAGCCCTGCCGTATCAACGAGGATGTATTCTTTCTCGTTGTAAATAAGCTTACTGTTGATGGAGTCTCGGGTTGTCCCGGGGATATCCGTCACAATACAGCGCTCATCATCCAGCAATGCATTGATAAAACTGCTTTTACCAACGTTGGGACGTCCTACCACAGTTAGTTTTGGAACAGATGTTTCTGGTTCATCCTTCTCTTCAGGTAGAAGTTTTACGACCTCATCCAGCAAATCTCCCGTACCGCGTCCGCTCAAAGCCGATATGGGATGCAATTCCTTAAATCCCAGGGAGTAGAATTCTGTGGCGTTCAGCTCTCGTTCCTCGTTATCAGCTTTGTTGGCCACCAGCAATACAGGCTTTTCTTCCTGCCTCAGCAGTTGTGCCACGGATTGATCGAGGCTTGTAATACCGGCTTCGGTATCGACGACAAATAGAATAAGATCAGATTCTTCAATAGCGATATGGATCTGCTCCCGGATTCCTTGTATCATTACATCCGTTTCATTTGGCAGATATCCACCGGTATCAATAACATTAAATTCACGGCCATTCCAGAACGATTCACCGTAATGTCGATCGCGGGTAACACCGTATTGATCATCAACAATAGCCTTGCGGCTGCCGATCAGTCGATTAAAGATAGTAGATTTGCCTACATTAGGCCGCCCTACGATTGAAACTACAGGGAGCATGTGGTATTTATTCTTTATATTTTATTTTCAATGACAAGCCACAAAAATAAGGAATTTAACTGTTAAAGTAGAGTATAAACTCAATGCTTGAAACCTTTTATAATAGCTTCGGATTTATCGGTTCAATCACAGTCGCATTTACTATTTTTCTTGCCTTTATTTTCTGGATGGCCGGCCTAGCGGGTCTCTCTCAGCTGCCGGAATCCCGCAAAAAAAATATAAAGCTTGTATGCTCTATATTTTTTCCGCCCTACCCTATTATCTGGCTTTTTGTCGACATGTATCGTCAGAGTCACCTCATGAAGGAAAAAGATGTTAAATAGGTATGGCTTCCGACAAACCCTTCTCCCGACAACGACAAACCGACATCTTTTTAGGAAGCCTTCGGGGTAACGATCGAACGATACCCATTTCATTTGATAAACTGCGTAATACTGCAAAAAAGAAGCTGTCAAAAGAAGCCTTTGCTTATATAGCCGGTTCTGCGGGGCGCGAAATGACCAAAAAATCCAATCGGGCCGGTTTTAATAAGTGGAAAATTACGCCGAACATGCTCAACGATGTTTCGGAACCTAATACGGGGGTCACCTTATTTGGGCAACGCTACCCGGTTCCTTTTTTGCTGGCACCTATTGGGGTGTTGGATATGGCTCATCCCGATGCAGATCTGGCCGTAGCCAAAGCATCAGCTGCTGAAAACGTACCGTTTATATTTTCAAGTCAGGCTTCTGTTGATATGGAAACATGTAGTGCGGTTATGGGAGATTCGCCTCGCTGGTTTCAGTTATACTGGAGCACATCGGATGATCTTGTTGAGAGTTTTGTGCGTCGGGCAGAATCATGCGGATGCGAAGCTATCGTACTTACTGTTGATACCACCATGCTTGGATGGCGTCCGCGCGACCTGGATCTCGATTACCTCCCCTTTTTGCGTGGACGTGGTATCGCACAATATACCAGTGATCCGGTCTTTCAAGAATTAATGAAGACGTCGCTTGGAGATGCTGATGAGCCCCCCAAGCTCACTTGGAGCTCGATCAAAGCACTGGTCAAGATGGCAAAAAATTATCCCGGTGGATTTTGGACTAATTTGCTTTCTGAAGATCCCCGAAGATCCGTTAAGACTTTTATAGAATGCTACTCGCGTCCCTCGTTAACATGGGATGACCTTTCTTTTTTACGATCCCTTACCGATTTACCCATCCTTTTAAAAGGGATATTGAATCCCAAGGATGCACGCAAAGCGATTGAAAGAAACATGAATGGCATTATTGTATCAAACCACGGCGGACGACAGGTCGACGGTGCTGTAAGTGCTGTTGAAGTATTGCCGGATATTGTTAAAGAAGTAAATGGCGAGGTGCCCGTACTTATGGATAGCGGAATAAGGTCAGGGAGTAATATGTTCAAAGCTATTGCCTTGGGAGCCGATGCGGTATTATTGGGTCGCCCCTATACCTATGCCCTGTCGATTGCGGGCGAACAAGGCGTGCAAGAACTTATCCAAAACTATCGCGCAGACTTCGAATTAACAATGGCATTATCGGGATGCAGATCGGTCGATGAGGTCGATACTAATCAATTGCAATCAGCATAGCATACAATTCGAATTCATCTTTTTATTTTTACCCTTACAAAGATATATTCCATGCTTTAAGAGGGGCACCCAGAATCATTTATAATAAAAGAATTTATGCTTAACGAACCGTCATTTGTACCACACAAAGTTGGCTGGATTGAAGTTATATGTGGGGGGATGTTCAGCGGCAAAACCGAAGAGCTGATCAGACGTGCTAAACGGGCCCATATTGCCGGTCAGAAAGTTGTGGTTGTAAAGCCAAAGGTTGACGACCGTTATGATGAGGAAGATGTGGTATCACACAATCAAAATGTTTTGCCCGGTTTAGTTGTTGATACCGCTGATCAAATTGTGTTGCTCACCGGCGAAGCTGAAGTAGTTTGTATTGATGAAGCCCAATTTTTCGATAAGCAATTGATGAATGTAGCCAACACCTTGGCTAATGATGGTAAGAGAGTGATTGTAGCTGGTCTAGACATGGATTTTGAGGGGCGTCCCTTTGAACCGATGCCCCAGATGCTTGCCATCGCAGAATATGTAACAAAACTGCATGCTGTTTGTGCAGAAAGTGGAACGATGGCTCACTATTCACAACGGGTCGTAGAAAGTAAGGATCGGGTACTCGTTGGTGAAACAGGCGCTTATGAACCCCGTGCCAGGCATTGTTACCGCCCTCCTGTTGACAAGCGAAGGGGTAAACCTATTCAGCCTATCCAGAAACAAGATAATATGAAAGAAGAAAACGAATCATGATTGACATATTTCGTGGTATGATCGGAATGGCGGTTATTATCGGCATTTCTATATTATTTAGTAAAAACAAAAAGCATATTAATTGGCGATTAGTTGGTACGGGCTTGGGAATACAGTTTGTTTTGGCTGTATTTATTTTAAAGGGTCGGCAAATGTCTGAATATTGGGCCCCCTTAGGATGGCCAAAGGAGTTCTTTAGCTGGGTTTCCTCCTTTTTTGTCATTGTGTTAGATTTTACAACAGAAGGGGCTAAATTTATTTTCGGTGATTTGGCCAAAAGCCCGGGTATGGAAGGTAGCATGGGAAACTTTTTTGCCTTTCAGGTATTACCGACAATCATCTTTTTTGCTTCACTTACCGCTATTTTATACCACTACGGCATTCTGCAGCGTATTGTAAAATATATGGCCAAGGGCATGCAGAAAGTAATGGGGACCTCGGGAGCTGAGTCATTAGCGGTTATTTCCAATATTTTTGTAGGACAAACCGAATCCCCCTTGGTAATTGAACCTTATATTAAAAAGCTGACAAAATCTGAGCTGTTGGCTGTCATGACCGGCGGGATGGCTACGATTGCCGGTGGAGTGATGGCTGCATATGTACAGATGTTGGGCAACTCCTACGCTCAGGCTCATGATGTGGCATTAGATGTTGGACGCCTCATGTTTGCCGAACAGCTACTCGGGGCAAGTTTGATGGCCGCCCCTGCTGCCCTTGTTATTGCTAAGATTATGTATCCCGAAGTGGATGAGCCGGTAACCAAGGGCGAAGTTAATATGAGTGTTGAAAAGACGGATGCCAATGGGATTGATGCTGCGGCCAGCGGTGCTTCTACCGGATTAAAATTGGCTGGAAATGTTGGGGCTATGTTGTTGGCCTTTATAGCATTGCTGGCTATGGGTAACTATTTCCTTGAAAGCTTTGGTAGTATTACCGGTATTAATGCTATGATAACAGACGGGACTTTGACCATTGAAAGAGTTCTTGGCTGGATCATTGCTCCCATTGCGTTTGTAGTAGGGGTTCCTTGGGCCGATGCCATCAATATGGGTTCTTTGCTGGGCACAAAAGTAGTGCTCAATGAATTTGTTGCCTACTTACAACTATCAGAGATGGTAAGTGCATCAGAAATTAGTGATAAAACGATAAGAATGGCTACATTTGCTTTATGTGGATTTGCCAACTTTTCCTCTATCGCTATTCAAATCGGAGGTATAGGCGGATTAGCACCGAGTAGAAAATCTGAGCTTGCCGAGTTTGGTCTTAAAGCAGTATTGGCCGGTACCCTTGCAAACTTAATGACTGCAACAATTGCTGGAATGTTATTTTAACAGACTATGGGATCAAAAAAAACAAATACATTTTATCTGCTGATTATTATCGGGACCGTGTTTTCACTTGTCTCTTGTCAGCAAACAAGTCAACAAGATGTTGAAGATGCCCTTGCACGTGTTGGTAACGAGTATTTAACGGTTGATCAGGCTGTTGATGATATTCCTGACGCTGTTTTATCTGAGGATAGTGTTGAGGCCTTAACTCAATACCGGGATAACTGGATCCGCCAGCAGCTGTTGCTTCAGGAAGCGCAGCGTCTCGGCTTGGAACAGAAGCCCGCCATCCAGCAAAAAATTGAGCGGGCAAGAGAAGAAATTCTCCGCCAAGCACTCAAAGATTATGTATTGACATCCAATGAAAGTGATTTACAGATAACAGATGAAAAAGCCAGAACTTATTATCAGGCAAATAAAGAGCAATTTGTGCTCGAGGAAGATTTTGTAAAATTTCGACACATGCGCACGAGCACCATCAAGGAAGCACGTAATGCCCGCCAGGATCTGTTAGATGGAGTTCCCTGGCCCGAAGTTGCCCGCACCTACGCCATAAATCCTTCAACCGTTATTAGCGAGTCTGATCAGTACTGGCCTATTTCGATGGCAGCGCAGGATATAGATATAATGAACCGATATTTAAAGGTCATCGGACAAAATGAAATCTCCCCCATTCAGCGGGTGAACGGCATTTATCACTTTGTGCAACTAATTGAAACGCGATCTGAGGGGGACCACCCCAACTTGGAATGGCTTATAGAACAGATTAAAGATTGGATGACCTTAAATAATCGGCAGCGAAATTTCAGTTCCTTTGTTAAGAATCTTTATCTTAAGGCTGAATCGAATAATGAAGTAGAGACTTTTAACGTTTTACCTACTAAACCTAATCAAAATTCAACGCGCGACGATACCCTTGAAAACAACTCAACGAATGAATAAAGCATATTTACTGCTCTTTTTTGTAATTTCATTAATTCTAACCCCTCTCCTATCACAAGCACAAAATCAGTCATCTAATAAGAAATTAGATCAGATTGTTGCTGTTGTTAATGATCATATCATCCTCAAATCGGATGTTGATCAGGAGGTACAGCAATATATGATGCAGCTTCAGCGACAACGCAATCAGCAGATCTCGTTTAGCAAAGAAATTTGGTACACCGTATTGGAAAATATTATTGATCGCCATGTAATGCTTGACCAGGCCAAGCGCGATTCTATAACAGTTTCCGATGAAAGAGTTGATCAGCAAATTAATCAACAGATAAACTCTTACGTTGAACAGGTAGGTAGCGAGCAAGCCTTGGAAGAACAGATGGGACAAAGTATTGTTCAGATTAGGGCTGATTTGCGAGACAATTATCGCGAGCAAATGATTGTGCAACAATTTCAGCAGCAAAAGCGCAGCAATGTTTCTATAACACGGCCTGAAGTCGAAGCGTATTTTAACAAGATCCCCCAGGATTCACTTCCGATGATACCTGAACAAGTTGCGGTATCACAAATTGTTTCTGTACCTCCCCCCTTACAAAATGCCAGAGCCGAAGCCAGAGAGCTCGCGGGACAGTTGCGTGATTCGGTACTCAACCATGGTAAAACCATTGAGGAAATGGCAAGAAAATACAGTGACGGTCCATCCGCTTCCTCAGACGGAAAATTGCCGATGATGTCGATGGATGATTTTGTTGCTGAATATTCGGCTGCAGCATCGTCCCTTGAGCCGGGTGATATTTCGCAAGTAGTGGAAACGAGCTTTGGGTTCCACGTTATTCGACTTAATAAGCGTCAGGGTGATCAAATTGACACTAATCATATCCTCATTGAAGTCGATGAGAAAAGTTACGATGATGAAACAGCTAAAAGGGAATTGAGGCAAATTCGAGATTCTGTACTAACTAACGATGATATTACCTTCGCTGAGATGGCCAGACGGCATTCAGATGATCCCAATACGGCACCACAGGGTGGTCGTGTATTGAATCCACAAACCGGGGAACGACTTATCGCCCTCGAACAACTCGATCCCGCCCTCTATAGAATTGTCCTTTTGCTGGATGAGGTCGGAGATATTTCTGAGCCAAAATCGTTTACAATGGGTGAGGAGGATAACTCGCAGCGAGCTTTTCGCATTGTTCGACTTGATAAACGGATTGAAGAACATAGAGCAAACTTAAAACAGGATTATACGCGTATTAAGCAGGCTGCACTGCAAGAAAAGCAGGTGGGATACATGAACAACCTGTTAACAGATTTACGTGAAGATATGTACGTAGAGTATAAAATTACGATTCCTGAGCGTTATAAAAACATGAACTTGTAGAAGATATGAGCACAATACCTGAGGAATCGGTTGAGGCAGTAGACTTTTTCCAGGAATCTTTCCAGAAGATTCGAAAGGAAGTAGGGAAAGTAATTGTTGGTCAGCAGAAAATACTTGATCAACTTCTTATTTGCCTTTTTTCCCGGGGACATTGTGTGCTTATAGGAGTTCCGGGGCTGGCCAAAACGCTTCTTATTCGTACTGTATCTCAAACGCTGAACTTGAGATTTAGTCGTATACAATTTACACCCGATCTAATGCCCGGTGATATTACGGGCACAGAAGTTATTGAAGATGACCGTAAAACGGGGAAAAAGAACTTTAAATTCGTTAAAGGTCCTATCTTTGCCAATATTGTATTAGCTGATGAGATCAATCGTACGCCTCCCAAAACACAGGCTGCCCTCCTCGAAGGGATGCAGGAATTTCATATCACTGCGGCGGGACATACCTACCCTCTTGAGCCGCCGTTTTTTGTTTTAGCCACACAAAATCCTATTGAGCAGGAAGGAACTTATCCATTACCGGAAGCACAGCTTGATCGGTTTATGTTCAACTTGTGGCTTGACTATCCTTCTATTGATGAGGAACAAGATATTGTAAGTCAAACCACTTCGCTTGGAGAGGCTGAAATCAACGCGGTTCTAAATGCCGAACAGATTGTAGAATTACAGGATTTGGTGCGGAAAGTACCTGTTCCGGATGGGGTATTGAAATCGGCGGTTGAACTTGTAACGAAAACCCGTCCCCAGTCCCAAATAGCCCCGGAATTTATCCAAAAATACATGAGTTGGGGCGCTGGTCCGCGTGCTTCTCAGTATTTAGTATTGGGAGGAAAAGCACGAGCTCTTTCTCAGGGGCGATATAATGTTTCCGAAGAGGATATCAGAGCCCTTGCTAAACCTGTCTTGCGTCACCGTATTGTCAACAATTATGCGGCTGAAGCAGAGGGATTAACCGCCGACAAGCTTATTGAAATGCTACTTGACGAAATGTAAACACCATCATCGTGGACTTCATCTTTCAAGGATTTGAGGCTTCTCTTCCCTTTTGGCTCTACCTGCTGATTTTCATCTGTACTTTTCTCATTGCCTGGTGGTCGTATTCCAGCGTTAAGAAAATTAGTGGGTTTTTCTATTACGCTCTTATTGCTTTTCGCACCGGTGTATTTTTTATCCTCCTGCTACTCCTTCTAAATCCATTTATAAAAACAGAAAATACTTATTACGAACCCGCCAACATCTTGGTGATACTTGATAATTCAGCAAGCACGCAAGTTGAGAAGAAGACATATAAAGGCAGCCAAAGTTATACTGACCTTATAGAGAAACTTGGCTTTACGGATGAGGCTGCCGTCAAGTATCAATTTTATAAGATGGGCAGCCAAGTAAAGAAAACAGAGATTGACAGCCTTACTTTTGATGAAGATCAAACGAACCTAACGTCCGGAATAGAGGCAATTAGGGCAAACCAGAACGATGCAAATGCAGCTCTTTTTATAAGTGATGGTATTTATACTACAGGGAAAAATCCCGTTTATGAAACTTCAGATATCGATATCCCAATATTCTCAATAGCCCTGGGAGATACGACATTTCAAAAAGATGTACTGGTTACATCAGTCTCAACAAATTCAAGTGGTTATCTCAACAGTAGACAAAACATAACTGCAACAATAAACAGTAAGGGTTTTGAAGGAAGCAGAATTCCTGTTCATCTAAGAAAAGGAAAGGAGATACTTTCTGAAAAAGTGATTGTTCCGGAAATAAAAAATAGCAGTAAGGAGATAATGTTTGATCTTTTGCTCGAAGAGGAAGGCCTACAACAGTATGAAATCCATGTTCCCACACTCAACGATGAATGGACGTCAGCTAATAATACGCAACGATTTACGGTAGATGTTAAAGATGCTCAGCAAATAATACTTTCGCTTGCTTTGGAGGTACACCCGGATGTACAATTTATCCGTTCACTTTTGTTAACTGATGAGAATACGGAGCTTATTAATCGTACATGGCTTAAAGGAGATAAGTTTATAGAAGGTAATTTTTCTGTTGAAGCAGACTCGCTGGATCTGGCTGTCATCCACGGCTATCCGAGCACAGGATTACCTCAAAATGTAAGAGAGAATTTAAAAAGAATTGGTGATCAGGTTCCATTAATCCTAATAGCAACCCCTCGGTTTAACCCCCAGCAGTTTGAACAAGATATGACTGACTTGCCTGTTAGCATAACCGGTGCCTGGCATTACGGCCAAATTGATCTTCGTTTGGAGTCAAAAACAACCGGCCATCCAATTACAGAACTCCCACCCGTCACTTATGATCAACTTCCCAATTTAATGGGACCTATTAAAAATATTAGTCCTGTAAACTATGCTAATATGCTATTTAGCAGCAGTTATCAGGGGCAATCCATTGGAAAGCCCGTAATTGCTGCTCATGAATTGGGGAATAAACGACACATATTGGTAACAGCTTACAACTGGTATCTTTTTCAGCAGAGTCAAAATCCTCAAACCCAAGCTTTGGCAAATCAGCTCTGGCAAAATATGATAAGCTGGACGGCCACCGATCCGGATGACAAATTGCTTGATATCCGGCCTCAGCAAGACTCTTTTTCTGGTTCCGAACCTATAGTTATTGAGGCCTATCTTAAAAATGAACGCGGTCAAAATGAGTCAGAAGCAAATATTACGGTCACCATCAGCGCTGATACTATAGATGACCAAATATATTCTATGGAAAATAGAGGAGACGGAAATTACCGTTTAAGCATCCCTCCCATGCCCGAAGGAGTTTATACTTACGAAGCAAAAGCTCAGAAAGATAAACGAGTATTAGATACCGACCGTGGTGAATTTTCCGTGAGTGCCTCAAATGCGGAATACATTAATATCGATCGAAATGAACAGTTATTACAACAGATTGCTAAGAATACGGGAGGTGAATCCGTTTCTTTTGATTCTGTGGATGGTTTATGGAAGAATCTAAAAGAAAAGAGCCTTTTGGACCGGCAAGAGCAAGTTGATACGGACTTCTTTTATTTACACCAGCATGTCGGATGGTTTATTCTCGTAATTATTCTGTTATGCAGTGAGTGGATATTACGAAAATATTTGTCTCTTCCGTAACTGTTACCTATACCACAGCGTTTTCTTGTAGTTCAATAATTCCATCTTGGGCACTCATTTCAACAGGCAGTCCAACAGGTAAAGTGATCATATTATCGATATGACCAATCATAGCTCCCGAAAATGCAGGAACACCAAGTGGCTTGATGTGATCATCAAAAACTTGTTGCAGACTTAGACCGTTAGAGCTTGCCATTTCGCAAGAGGTGCATTGGCCAAGAATGAATCCTGAAATCTTTTCCAGGACACCGTTTAATTTAAGTTGGGTCAACATACGATCGATTCGATATACGTCTTCGCCCAGATCTTCCAGAAAGAGAATGCTGTTATTCCAGTCAGGAAGATAGTCAGAGCCCATCATCGCTGACAATACGCTTAAATTGCCACCCAGAAGCGAACCCGTTGCCTTGCCAGGGGTAATTACTGCTAACTCATCACAATCCTTGCACACCTCATTATTAGGGAGAGTAAATGATCTTTGTTCTCCCGCGAGAACTTGTTCGAAATACTTTTTCGTGTAGCTTGTCCATTCAGATTTTCCTACCGGTCCGTGAAATGTTACGAGACCCGTTTTTGCATAAATAGATAAAAGCAAGGTTGTGATATCACTAAAACCGACAAGGATTTTGGGATTATTTCGAATGGTATTGAAATCGATGAGCGGCAATATTCGATTACAGCCCCAACCACCCCGGAAAGGCATAATAGCATCGACAGAATTATCAGCAAACATCGCATTAAGGTCAGCGGCTCTTTCATTATCGGTGCCCGCTAAATAGCCATATTTGTTGCGTGCATTAGGTCCTTCTTTAACCTGGTAGCCCAATTTTTTGATCTGTTTAATGATCTTATCATACTTGCTACGATCAGGCAAGATAAATCCGGGACTAATAAGCCCAATGGTATCACCCTTCTGTAATTTCTTAGGCTTGATTAAACTCTTGTCATAAGAATAGCTGCCGGTATTTGCCAGAAAAGCCCCCAATCCGCCTGTCGATAAAAGTTTTAAAAATCCCTTTCTATTCATGATTTATGACTCTGTAGAGTTCTTCTTTATCAATAATTTTTTTAACCGATGATGGAAGCAGTTCCGAAATATCATCGCCCTTGGCAACAGCCTGCCTGATCATTGTTGATGAAACCCGAATGGGTTCATGATCAGCAAAATGTGCATGCTCCCTTATTGATTCATCAATAGCCTGTGTATCAGTAGATGGTCGTTGAGCAACGAAAAGATCACAAATCTGTAGTATCTTTTCCCAATCTTTCCATTTCTTAAAATTGTGCAGCGAATCACCCCCAATACACAGATAAAATGTATAACCGGAATATCGACTTTTTAAAAACTCAAGGGTCTGAATGGTATACGATGGTTGAGGTAGCTGTTTTTCTATATCACTGACTTTTACATTATCAAACCCTTTAAAGGCTTCTTGCAGCATTTTCAGCCGCAATTGATAATCTGCTTGAGCTTGTTCTGTTTTGTGAGGGGGATCTGGCGTTAAAAGTATCCAGAGCTCATCAAGTATATCGGCATCTAAAAATGACTCAGCAATAGATATATGGCCGTAATGAACGGGATCAAAGGTTCCTCCCAATATTCCTATTCGCTTTTCCTGAAGTGACATGAACTTGTATTAGGATTCTCCCTCAACATCAGCCTGTAAGTTTTCTCCATCTTCTGATACGGGCGTTTCTTCGGGGAGATCTGCCAGTGCCGAGCGGGCTTCATCTACATACTCTTCGGCTTGTTGACGATATTCTCCATTGGGATAAAGTTGGACAAACTTTTCGTAGGCTTCCACCGCTTTTTGATAGCGTTCTCGCTGCTTCGATGGAACACTGCGACCAGCGTATGTATTGTAGGTTTTAATCTCATCAACAAGAGCACGTTGCGCCCATGTTGTTTCTGGATATTTGTCAATCGTCAAATCATAGTAGATAATGGCCGCTTCGTATCGATCAGTACGCAAATATAAATCGGCAGCATGATATTGTTTTTTTGCAAGCTTTGACCTCATTTCAGAGATATACTGCCCTGCCTCATCAGCTTTTTCTGAATTCGGAAAACGAGAGTTGTAAAGCTGAAATTTTTCTATGGCATTTCGGGTATATTTTTGATCCAGCTTATACCGAGGACTCAGTTTGTAATAACAGTATGCTTCTTTGAACTGGGCTTCTTGTCGTCTTTCTACACGAGGGAAAAGAGAAATAAACCGCTCATATTCTGAGGCTGCTAACAGATATCGACCGTCGTTGTAATAAGATTCTGCCAGGTAAAATTGAGCATCTTGTCCATATTCCGTACCTCGAGCGATCTGTACAACCGTCTCAAAAGCTTCGGAGGCCTCGGTATAGTCTCCCTTCTCATAGAAGGCCATTGCCTTGTTAAATGCTACCTCCAGGGAATCCCCTCTTTGTATCAAATCACTATTTTTACAAGAGGCAAATACAAATACAGCAAGTAACAGGCAAGAGAATTTAAATGTTAAAGTAGAAAGCTTATGCATTATTTTTATTTCTGATTTAATATTCACGAGAGATCAAATGATTAAAAAAGTTGATAATTTCCTTTTTGTAGTCTGAATCCTCAAACTGTTCAAGGTGGTTCATTGCTTCTTGATAGTGATACTGAACAGCTTTTTTAGTGTCTTCAATAATATTTAAATCCTGATATATTCCAATAATGGAATCAACATCGGTGGAACTACTTTTATTATCAGACAGTATTTTTTGTAACTGTTTTTGCTGCTGATTATTACATCTTTCCAGTGCGAGCAGTGTCAGGTATGTTTTCTTTCCTTCAATAATATCCCCACCCCTTTTTTTGCCAAACTTTTCTGGATCAGCAACGGCATCAAGCAAATCGTCCTGTATTTGAAAGGCAATTCCCGCCTTTCGACCTACAAAACGTAACTCATCAAGAATTGAGTCTTTTGCTCCTGCTACTGCTCCCCCTATTGCTAATGCACCGCTTATTAGAGCAGCCGTTTTTCCTTCAATCATATGGATGTATTCATCAATACGGACATCCGATTGATCTTCAAACATAAGATCGTATGCTTGTCCCTCACAAACTGTCTCAGCACTATTCAAAAAAATATCGAGAATCGTTCTGTAGTGGCTCTTGCTATAGTACTCTGAATGCCCGTATTGTTGCAACTGCTTAAATGCCTTGGCATACATGGCATCCCCGGATAAAATAGCCGTATTGGAATCCCACTTTTTAAATACGCTTGGCTTTCCTCTCCTTGTATCCGCTCTATCCATAATATCATCGTGTAACAACGTGAAATTATGGAGCAGTTCTATGGATAAGGCAGCCGGCAACGCTTCTTGAACATTGCCACCACATATTCCACAACCTATCAATGTTAAATATGGTCGAACACGCTTTCCCGATAGGTTAAGAGTATAGCGTACAGGATCATAGAGTAATGACGGTTCCTCGGGCAGATTCAGTTCTGCCAGCTTTTCATCTATAAGTTCAGAAAGTTTTTGCTGTCGTTCAGTAATTTTCAAATTCTTGCAACCTGTATTTACAAAAGGCCAAATATAAGTAATTTACAACAACATATTGTTGCTGTTATCGCTTCAATTTTAAGTGCTTGGGAGCTAACTCAGACGGTGTTTGAGCTCCCAATAACGTAAGAATGGTGATCAGCTGGTTGTTCCATTTTTGAAATAATTGTTCTAATCCATCATACCCATCTTCTACAACGGCTTTGATTATAGGCTGGGCGGAAGCGGCGAAATTTGCTCCCAAACAGATTGATTTTGCAATATCTTGGCTCGATCGGATTCCTCCCGACGCAATCAGTTCAAACTCATGTTCTTTTTTAAGATCTGCTAACTGTGTGAGGCACTCCAGCGTTGGTATGCCCCAGTCGTTAAAACTATGATCGGGGGCTTGGTTAGATGATCGCTCGTTCTCAACTTTGGCCCAGCTGGTGCCCCCTGCGCCTGCCACATCAATTACTTCAACGCCGGCATTCAAAAGTCGTTCTCCAACTTCTGCCGATATTCCAGCCCCGGTTTCTTTTACGATAACAGGTAGTGACGTATCTTTACATAGCTTAGCGATACCCTTTTCAATACCTTTGAAATTACGATCTCCTTCTGGTTGCATGAGCTCCTGGAGCGGATTCAAGTGTACAATTATGGCATCAGCTTCAATATAATCAACAAGTAACCTTAATTTCTCTTTCGATAATCCGCCCACCAATTGAGCTCCACCGATATTTGATGCAATAAAAGCGTTTGGCGCTTTTTCACGAACAATGGAAAACGAAGAAGAGGTCTCGGGCTCTTCGAGCATTACCCGCTGACTTCCTACGCCAAAGGGCAAGTTATAGTCCTCACAAAACTCAGCAATAATAGCGTTTACAGCCCCGGCATCCGTATATCCGCCCGTCATCGATGAAATAAAAAGAGGAAATGAAAAAGTTCTGCCCAACAAATTTACTTCTGTCGAGATATCATCAACGTTGATTTCGGGAAGGGCATTATGAGTAAAATAAAACTGATCGAAACCGGCCGGTATTTTATAATTGACCTCTCCCGAAGTCGTTAATTCTACATGGTCTTTTTTGCGATCCTTTATGCTCATAATTAAATCATATAGCTTCCGCCGTTAATATGGAAGGTTGATCCCGTCATATGTGGAACTTTACCCTTTGCAAGAAAGGTGACCAATTCCCCGACTTCATCCGGTGATGTAATCTCATCAAAAGCCATCCCTTCGGTTAAATACTCTTCGCCATATACATCAATAGAATCCATAGCCATGTCAGTTTTAATAAAACCGGGGGCGATAGAGTATGCTGAAATATTGTGTTCTCCAAAGTCTCGGGCTACACTTTTAGTAAATGCTACAAGTCCACCTTTCGAGGCGGCATAAGCCGAATATTCCTGGGTGTCACCTCGATATGCTGCTCTGGAGGATATATTAATAAGATACCCTCCCTCCTCTTTTATCCATCGATTTAGGGCCCATTTAGAAACTAAAGCGGGAGCACGTAGATTAACCTGCATGGTTTGGTCCCATTTTTCAAGCCAGGTCTCATCATCTTTTTCAAATCCGGACTCCATGAAAACCCCGGCATTATTGATGAGTACGGTGGGAGCCTCTTCCCGATCAAATATGGGCTTTACTTTAGATTCAACAGCTACAGGGTCGGACAAGTCAACATAAAGCTCTTCAAAGTTATCATGTTGAGAAAATTCATTGGGAAATTCAGAAGAGCGGGCAGTGCCAATAACACTAAAACTCTCTTTCAAGAGTGATTTAGTAATACTTTTACCAATTCCACGAGAAGCGCCAGTGACTAATGCGTACACAACAATTTTTGTTCGTTATAAGTGGTTTATGGGGAAGGTAAGAATCGGATTTAGCTCATCCAAAGATTTCACCATATGCTACGCCCTGTAAACGGGCACATTTGAGCAAGCCTCACCGTACATCAGCTTTTTAACATGTGGAACAAGTCGTTGCGTAGCATAGAGGTAAACACTTTCTGGAACAGGCTTTTCTTTACTTGAACAACCCTTGAGAATCACGAATTTATCTTCGTAACTACTCCAATCAACGTTCTCCAATTTTCGACGATACAACTCAAAAAGCATATCATTTTCTTGTCCCTTGAAAACCTCCTTGGCGTAACCGGTAAGATATTGACCAACAAGCATATATGCCCATTTTGATATGATTGCATCAGTGGAACAGAAAACAGCCACATATTGATCCTTGAACTGACTCCAATCAAACTGTTCCAGCTGATCTCTGAAATCCTGTTCTTTCAGGATCATGCCCTTGAAAAGAAATTGTTTTAAATCAAGTTCGGCTTTGGGTGTATTATCAAAATATTTTTGAAGGTCGATAGTGACCAGTTTATCAGACTGTTTGACCTTATTGACAATTTCGCCCTTTGTATCAGTAGCCATAACTTAAATTGAGAATGATTCTCCGCACGAGCATGTGCGATTTGCATTCGGATTATGAAAGTGAAAGCCTTCGCCATTTAACCCATCTGTGTAATCCAATTCTGTACCCGAGAGGTATAAAAAGCTTCGCATATCAACGACCAGCTGTATGCCTTTGTCTTCAAACTGTTGATCTTCCTCTTCCCCATTTTCAGGATTGGAATCAAATTCCAAATCATAAGTTAAACCAGAACATCCGCCGCTTACAACGCCTACACGTAGAATAGCATCATCGGCAATTTTCTGCTCTTCGCGAATCTGCTTTATACGTTGTGCCGCACGATCTGTAATGGAAATGGACATAAAAATATTCTCTATTTATACAGAGATGACCTGAATTTCAGGGTCAATGCGCTTAACCATGCTTTCAATGGCATAAAGCGTACCACTTGTTGCTGTTGGACAGGTCCCACATGCACCCTGGTAGTGAACCTTGAGGCGATTGCCATCAAGGCCCAATATTTTTAGTCCACCGCCGTCAGCAAGTAGATATGGTCGAACCTGCTCGTCAAGCATTTTATTGATCTCCTGAAGACGAGGATCGTCAGTCTCCTGAACTTCTTTGGTGGCATGGACTTCCTCATCCTCAACAGCGTCTGTTTGGGGAGTTGCTTCACGAATTGGTGGAGCCAATTGACGAAGGAGCTCAGACCATACAGCATCACCGTCTTGCGTTACCGTCACGTATTTATCTACATAATAGACATTAATCACGTGATCGATAGAGAAAAGCGCTGATGCCAGTTCGTCATCCTCCGCATCGGAAGGATTTTCGAAGGATTTTGTTACTCCGTTGGTCAAGGCTTCTCCCAATACGAAGCGCATGGCATCGGGATTAGGCGTACGTTCAATTTCTTTAATCTTAGGCATAATAGTTTGGTCTAATAGCTTTTGTTATTTCACTATTTAGAACGAATATAAATATAAAATAATTCAATTCACAGCTCCGAGTTGAGCTATTCGAACATGGAAATAGCTTTCTTAATTCCCGCTGCAAGCCGATCAATATCTTCTTTGTTATTGTAGAATGAAAGTGAGGCTCGAGCCGTGGCAGAAACGTTAAAACGACGCATCGTAGGTTGTGCACAATGATGGCCAGTGCGAATAGCTATCCCCTGTTGATCTAAAATAGTACCGATATCGGTGGCGTGGATATCCTGATGGACAAAAGATAATACTGAAGCTTTTTCTTTGGCTGTGCCTATGATACGGATACCATCAATGCTCTCCAGTTGAGCGGTACCGTACTCCAGCAACTCTTGTTCATATTGAGCAATATTTTCCATTCCGATTTCATTCAGAAATGAAATAGTTTCTCCAAAACCAATCCCAACTGCAATGGGCGGCGTCCCTGCCTCGAACTTATGAGGAGTAATATTGTACGTTGTCTCTTCAAAGAAGACTTTGTCAATCATGTCTCCACCACCGCGATATGGTGGCATTTCATCGAGAATTTTTTTCTTGCCGTAGAGAATACCAAACCCAGTGGGTCCGCACATTTTATGAGCTGAAAATGCATAAAAATCGGCATCAAGATCCTGTACGTCGACAGGAGTATGCGGTACAGCCTGGGCTCCATCTACTAAAACAGGAACATCTTGCTTGTGGGCTTCTGTGATCATCCTTTTAATGGGATGAACGGTTCCCAAGGCATTGGAAACGTGTCCTACAGCTAGGATTGCAGTCCTGTCACTAAGCAGTTTAACAAACTTATCCCAAATAATATCACCATTATCATCAACCGGAATTACACGAACCTCTGCCCCCTTTCGTTCGGCAATCATCTGCCAAGGGACGATATTAGCGTGATGCTCAATCTCTGAGAGAAGAATTTCATCTCCTTCATCAATAAATCGATCCCCAAAACTGTTGGTTACGAGGTTTATCGAATCGGTTGTGCCGGTTGTGAAAATAATTTCATCTTTATGCTCAGCATTAATGAACTGCTGCACTTTTTCCCGCGTTGATTCATATGCATCCGTTGCCTTTTGGCTAAGTGTATGAATACCGCGGTGCACATTAGCATGCTCATTACGGTGGTATGCATCGATGCGATCGGCAACACGTGCAGGCATTTGGCTGGAAGCTGCATTATCCAGATAAACCAAGGGTTGATCTTTCACCTGCTGTGTAAGAACAGGAAATTGGTCCCGAATGCGATCGAAATTTACATTCATCTTTGATTTTGTTGCAGCTTCAGCCATAAATAACCTTTACGCTGTTAATTTTGAATCGAGCTGATTCTCCGTAAATTGGTGTACTTCATCAACGAGCAGATCTTGCACTGAGTCGACCGTAATATTTTCGATTGTTTCAAGAGCAAAAGCGTAGATAAGCATTTCGCGAGCTTGTTGTTCGTTAAGGCCGCGACTCATTAAGTAGAAAAGCTCATCCTGTTCCAACTGCCCTACGGTAGCACCGTGTGTACAGACCACGTCATCAGCAAAAATCTCAAGCTGAGGTTTGGTATTTACCAATCCTTTGCGAGAAAGCAGTAGGTTTCGATTTTCCTGGAATGAGTCAATTTTCTGCGCATCCTTTTGGACAAAAATCTTGCCGTTGAATACAGAGTGTGCATTGCCGTTAATTACACATTTGTGCAACTGGTGACTTTCGCAGTGTGAAAAACGGTGATCCATGACAGAATGCGTATCAGAAACTTGGTCTCCATCAATGAGTACAAGTCCGTCAACGGTGAATTCAACCTCTTCGTCACGCTGCGAAATGCGTGGCTCGTTCCGTGATAGCTTTGCTCCGCGAGTAATTGTATATGACTCGTAATTGGCGTGATGATGTACAAAAACTGCCGTACGAGCAATATGAATCGCCTCACGACTATCACGCTGAATCTTGGTATGCTTAACATACGACTCTTCCTCAGCATTGATCTCAACAACCGGCAGATTGAAGTACTTATTATCTCCTAATCCAATATGATCTTCAACAATAGTTACTTCGGATTCTTTGTCTGCAACAACGACACTGCGTGATGTCGTAAAGTAGTTAGTATCCGCATCGGTTTGCACAAACAATAAATGCAATGGTACGTCAACGCTAAGCCCTTCAGGTACATAGACAAACACTCCGTCTTTTAAGAAGGCCTTATTGAAAGACGAGAATACATCTTTTTCGAAGTTATTCTCAACGTACTTGTTGAGATGCTTTTTGAGAAGTTCATTATCCTCTTCAGCAAGTTTTGCAATATTGCCAATCAGAACCTCTTCCGGGATATCTTCCGTAGAAGAATGTTCGGCAGAAAATGAACCGTTGACAAAAGTCAACCGAGCGCCTTTGCTTTCGGGGAGATAATGTTCACTAATATCCGGGACCTCAAGATCCAGATCAGAAGCCAGCTCGTAAGAATCCTTATAAAGATCCCGCAAGCTGATGAACTTCCAGTCCTCAAGTTTTTTAGTTGGGAAAGAAATATTCCGAACTTCTTCTGCTCCCTTGAGGCGAACTTCATCCAAAAATTTAGATTTCCCGTTCAGTGAACCTTGGAAATTAAGTAAGTCTTGTAAAAACGTGCGTTCTTTTTGTTGCTTCACTTTACCCATTTGATTATAAGATTCTCCGTTTACAGTACTGATGCATCCTTGCTCAACCAGTCGTAGCCTTTTTCTTCGAGCTTGATAGCAAGGTCCTTATCGCCTGATTTGGCAATTTTCCCATCGATCATTACATGGACATGATCGGGCTGCACGTAATCCAGAATACGCTGATAATGTGTTACTAAAACAGTAGCGTTATCTTCTCCGGATAACTCATTAATGCCATTTGCGACAATCTTCAAGGCATCAATATCCAATCCGGAATCGGTCTCATCCAGAAATGCCAACTTAGGCTGCAATACTGCCATCTGGAAAATTTCATTACGCTTTTTCTCACCGCCACTAAATCCAGCGTTAACGCTTCGCTCAAGAAATTCTTCTTTCATATCAACAAGCTCGAGCTGTTCACGAGCATGATCCTCAAATTGCAGGGGATCGAGCTCTTCACGTCCCTGTTCTTCGGCAATGGTATTGTATGCCTGACGAAGCAGGTTTTTATTCGTTACGCCGGGAACTTCAACCGGATATTGAAAAGCAAGAAAGATTCCCAAGTGAGCACGTTCATCGGCCTCGAGCTCGAGAATGCTTTCGCCATTGTACAGGATATCGCCCTGGGTTACCTCATAGGCTTCGTGACCCGCAACAACTTTGGAAAGCGTACTCTTGCCGCTTCCGTTGGGACCCATGATCGCATGGATCTCTCCTTTATTAATTGTCAAATTAACTCCTTTAAGGATCTCTTCTGACGGATCCTCTTCTACGCATACGTGTAAATCTTTTATTTCTAACACTTTAACTTATTCCTCTAAATATTTTTTGATTAAAAAGTTTTCCTGATCTATTAACCTACGCTGCCTTCGAGCTTAATGCCGAGCAATTTGTCAGCTTCAACGGCAAACTCCATCGGCAGTTCTTGTAATACTTCTTTGGCAAAGCCATTAACGATGAGTGAAATTGCATCATCCTCATCCATTCCGCGCTGCTGCAGATAAAAGATCTGTTCTTCACCAACACGGCTGGTAGAAGCCTCATGCTCTACCTTTGCTGTGGGATTGGCCGATTCGATGTATGGGAAGGTATGAGCGCCACAGGTTTGACCAATTAACATGGAGTCACAAACCGAGTAGTTTTGGGCACCATCTGCTCGGGGACTAATCTTCACCAATCCTCGGTAACTGTTGTTGGATTCACCCGCAGAAATACCTTTCGAGATAATGGTACTCTTGGTGTTTTTACCAACGTGAATCATCTTTGTCCCGGTGTCAGCCTGCTGACGCTGATTGGTTACTGCTACAGAGTAAAATTCTCCAACGGAATTATCACCCTGCATGATTACACTTGGATATTTCCATGTAATGGCAGAGCCGGTTTCGACCTGTGTCCAGGAAATTTTTGAGTTGTCTCCACGGCAGTGTCCCCGTTTAGTAACAAAGTTGAAGATACCGCCCTGCCCTTTTTCGTCACCGGAATACCAGTTCTGAATAGTAGAGTACTTGATTTCAGCATCTTCGAGTGCTACAAGCTCAACCACAGCTGCGTGCAACTGATTATCTTGGTATTGTGGAGCAGTACATCCTTCAAGATAACTAACATGACTGTTATCCTCACAGATGATCAGCGTACGTTCGAACTGTCCCGACTGCATGTTATTAATGCGGAAATAGGTCGAAAGCTCCATCGGGCAAACCGTATCTTCCGGAACATATACAAACGATCCATCGGAAAATACCGCCGAGTTCAATGCAGCATAAAAGTTGTCTCCCTTAGGTACTACAGAACCTAAATATTCTTTAACTATTTCGGGATGGTCCTGAATAGCTTCCGAAATCGAGCAGAAAATGACGCCTGCCTCAGCAAGCTTCTCTTTGAATGTGGTAAAAATGGATTCGCTGTCAAAAACTGCATCTACAGCAATCCCCTGCAGTTGCTTCTGCTCCTGAAGAGGTATTCCCAGTTTTTCATAGGTTTCCAGAATCTGTGGATCCACGTCATCCAGGCTCTCTGCTTTTTTGCCATCTTTCTTCTTTGGAGAAGAATAGTACTGGATATTTTCAAAATCCGGTTTTTCATACTCCACATTGGGCCAGTCGGGCTCTTCCATCTGCTTCCACTTTTCAAAAGCTTCCAGACGAAATTCCAAGACCCATTCCGGTTCATCTTTACGACGAGAAATTTCCCGGATGATATCCTCATTTATACCTGTAGGAAAGTCTTCATATTCCACATCGGTGGTAAATCCATACTTATACTCACCACCAACCATGGATTCAAGCGCTTCAGTTTCACTCATAAGAAATTATTGCGGTAATTTTACGATTTCAGCAGTTCGATTTATAAAACAGTAGAACAAAATATTACGTTCAGAAACTAAATCTGGATTAATTCTAAGTAGTCTCAATCGAACCAATAATTTAGCTTCTCGATCAGAGCCTCAAATATAAGGATAATTGCATGTAACTTAAACTTAATTCAGCTACTTTTATTTATTGCCCCAACTCTTATTAATACATAGTTAAAATCGAATTGAATTAACTTCTATGCCAATTGAATGTTGCTATACATGCAATAAATAGCATTTATAATGCTGCCTTAATTCCTGCCGGAACAGGAATTATTTTTCCATCAGTATAGCTACACAGGCGGCATTTACGATATCCTGCCAACCACATCCTCGGGAGAGATCCATCATGGGCCTCGCAAGACCTTGTAGGATTGGACCGGTAGCTGAGGCCCCTGCGAGTCGTTCTGTAATTTTATAAGCAATATTTCCAGCATCAAGGTTGGGAAAAATAAGCACATTGGCCTCTCCTTTTAAGGGTGAATCCGGAGCTTTTCGCTGTGCTACCTCGGGGACAAAGGCCGCATCAAATTGAAGTTCGCCGTCAATAGTTAAATTTGATGCTTTCTGCCTGACAATTTTCGTAGCTTCTACGACTAATGATGTACGATCGTGTTGCGCACTGCCCTTAGTTGAAAAAGAAAGCATTGCTATCTTGGGAGTTTTTTGAGTTAATAACTCATGTGTTCGGGCCGATTCTATGGCAATATCAGCGAGTTGTTCGGCTTCAGGATATGGGACGACCCCACAGTCGGCATAGGTTAGCGCAGGCTGATTTTTAAGCGCCATCAAAAAAGTGCTTGATACGGTATTATTTCCCTTTCTGAGTCCTATACTGTGGATCGCGGCTCGAATCACATCGCCGGTAGTTGCTATTGATCCGGCCACACAACCGTCGGCAGCGCCCGTTGCCACCAAGAGAGCTCCCAGGTAAAGTGGATCTTTCAGTTTTGCTATAGCCTCTTCTCGTGATACTCCTTTGTGTTTTCTCCTTTCATATAAATGCTCAGCAAGTACTTTCCGATTTTCACCTCCATCCACAAAGTAACTTGATAATTCTGCTACACTCTCTTTTTCTTCCTTTTTATTAACAGATGAAAGAATTTCCTGTTTATTACCTAAGAGCCTGATATCGCAAATATTTTTCTTGACTAAATATGCGGCGGCTCTTAGCACTCTTTGATCCCGAGCTTCGGGGAAGACAATGGTTTTATTCTTTTTTGAAGCTCGGTCTCGTATCTGTTGAATAATCTTTACGTCCATGACTTCAGAATTATATCAAAAGTAAAATTGCAATAACGGCCATAGAAATGCCCATCCATTGCTTGGTTGATACTTGGTCATTCCAAATAATTAATCCGAGAAACGTACCGCCCAATACATTTAAGATATTAACTATTGGATAAGCTACTGAACCACTGATGCCGCCCAAGGCATAAATTAAAAAGATTGAGGAATATAAGTTAGGAATTCCAATAGCTGCTCCCAGAAGGGCCTCTTTTTTAGTAACGAGCGGCCCCTTTCGCAATAAGGCAACAATCAATCCAATAATGAAAGCTCCCAAGAAGACTAATCCCATGAAGGTAAGCTCATTGAGGTTTGAACTAAATTCTTCTTCGTAGATTTTAAGCGAAGCATCAGCAAAACCGGATAAGACAAAGATTAAAATTAACAGCCAGGAAGCACTGATAGAACCAATTTTAATATGATTCTTTTTGGGGATGAGTAACAGCATCGCCCCAAATACTCCAAGAATGCCCACAATTTTAAGTCCACTTAAGTATTCGGCATACCAATATATTGAGATTACGACCGGAATCAGTAAAGACAATCGCATGGCGGCAATGGTAATTCCCACCCCGTTAGTGTGGACTGACTTACTATATGCTACAAAATTACCAATGAAAAAGGCTCCGACGATTATGCAAAACATGAAAAGAATCGCAGAATAGCTAACAAAAGCAGATCCTGTATTGCTCTCGTATCCTACAAGGAAGGCAAAAATCGCCGCCACTATATAATTGACCGTGAGTGTATTGAGGGTGCGCAAATTTTTTGTCTCAGTGACTTTAAGCAGATGGGCAATCGTAAGTGAACATACCGAGCTTAAAATCAAAAACAGGTACGCCATTATTGTCCGGCTAAATTCAATTGGGTATTGCCGAGAAGTAATGGATCCTGCGGGCGATCAAAAAGCTTACGTGAGGTATAAGATACATTCCGTTCGAGATATTGATAAATATCCGAAAGAGTAGTTTTGCGTTCTTGCAACGCCTTTGCAAAAAAGTATGGGAAAATGTGGTGCTTTTTGTCCTCTCCCTCCTCTGACATATATAAACGGGATGGATTATTTAGCTGTGTTCCCAACAATACCGAGTTATTGGTATTTTGTATTAACAACGGCGAAACATTGTTTTCGATAATATTTCGCATTTCATTTTCAGACATTGATCCGTTCTTACTACTTCTTACAAAGTCAATGTCACTTAAGACTACTGTATGTTCAGATGGAATATTCCCTATTTGACCAAACAAATCAGATAATGCTATTGTGGAATCGGATTCCATGTCGGAAGATACCGGCAAAAAGTGCAGCTTTTGCTGTTCTTTATCGACAGTCCCATATCCACTGATGTATATAAATAATTCGGTGCTATCATTGGCTGTTGATTGCAAAGAAGAAATCAGCGTATTAAGACTGTCAGTACTACTAATATCAGCTAATTGATATATATTGTCTTCAGAGTAACCCAATGCATTTTGCAAATAGGAACGCATTAGACGTCCGTCACGCAGCGAATAGTTGCGTTCGCCAAGGGTATCGGCGTAATTTTGGTTTATCAGCAACAGCGCCTTTGCATTGGGATTATCATTACGCAGGATTGGGATATTGCTTTCGACATCAATCTCCCCAAAAGGAACGCGTGGAACAACCACAACCTGGTCTTCGACCTCATAGTCTTCTGATCGCCATATAATACTGGCATCTGACTTTTTAATATACGTTTCTGAGATCCCATACATTACTTGATACCAGTCTTCAGTGATACTACTAATCTTGAGTTGGCTCCCTTCAACAAGATCTGCAAGTACGTTATCAGAATTTTGCTGGGGACTATTACGCAATGCTGTAAGTTGTTTATTGATAACCGCATAGGGTTGTAAAACGGAGTCTACAGCATAATTATATCTGTATAGTGAATCAGCAAATAGTACCTCTACTGTTGTATTTCCTGGATTTTGACCGGACAGTTTTAAATCACTCAGCGCATTTCCAATCGGAACATTAAGTACTCCATTGTTAATATCCTGATTCGTCTCCTCAAAAATAATTAGATCGTTATATAGCATGTACACCGATGCAGAAGTATCAATTTTAGCATCAGTTTTAACGGTATCTTTTTTAATAGTAGTACCGGTAGCTCTTTTGTATCGCTCCTCTCCTGTCGGACGAGGTTCGCCCACAGGTTTCATGTTCAAAAAACCTGATGCAAGTATAAGGGCTCCCATCCCGTTTAGCGTCCATCTCTTGGTCGTTGATGAATGACTCCCAAAATCAGCAACATTGGCCAGATAAAAAGCCATGGCAGCGCCCCCAATACCTAATGCCACTGTTCCTGCTCGGAGCTTATAATCCTGAATAGTACGCTGCATTAATACACGCTGGGTATATTCATATTCAGTTTCAGAGAAGAGTGCTAACGACAAGACCGGGTTTTCAGGGCTTACGTCATTACTTTGTTGTAAGAAGAAATTTTCTTCAACAATTTCATACTCAGATCTATCAATGGATTTTTTTTCTTTGACAGTCCATCGAGCACTGGTACAGGATCCCAAAAAAGAAAGTAAAAAAGTAGCTAACAGTATGTATTGTATCGTTCTCAACAGTTATTAAAGTGAAATTGTAGCTCCTATGCCAAATACCTGCCGAAACTTAAATGCATTCTCTGCACCGGGATGCGAGAGCCAGAAAGGCATATCGTAACGTAAAACTAATCCGCGTGATTTGCCAAGATAATCAGGAATATTAATCGATAATAAAAAACCGAGTCCGGCATCAGACAAGATATTGTTTTCTTCAATACTCGTTAGTCCAAGTGATGTTCCGGAATCCCAAAATAAATAGGAACGAAGATCTATGAGACCACCAATTACCGGGATTTTTTTAAGGCCTTGATCCAACGGATTGGGGTAATCCAATTCAAGGTTAAGAGCTGATATTGAAGTGTAAAGAGGCATCCCTCCATTATTTAATGACCGGATGTCATTTTTTAGATAACCTCGCAGATTTGGACCGCCGGTAACCTGAATATTACCAATTTGCATCCAAGAAGGCGGTATCGTACCTCGTGCTCTTGTAAGTCCACTTTTCATCCAACTCCGAGCTGATTGAAACCCATGAGTAAACAAATACTCCGGGGCCGTATTATCAGTAGCAAAGCCAGAGTACAATCGACCCGAAATCGAAAACTGGTCTGAAAGGTCTGCTTTTTGGCTAATAATGACTTCACTCCTGAAAAACGGATCAGCATTACCCGCAATATTTGCATCAATCGAAAGAGAAAGAAGGTATCTACCTAATGAATTTACATCTGTATAATCAAAAGCGGCATTTGCCAAATATAACCACTGAGTTTGCCACAGTTGTTGATACAACAGGTATTCTTCATTAAAACGGTGCTCCCCCCTTACTCCGATTGCTAACTCCTTGTAATTCAACTCATTAAAACCGGTTTGCCAACGTTTGTTAAAGGTCAGCCCATGTGCCTGAAATCCGGTACGATAAGATGTTATTGCAGAAATACTTCCTTCACTCCCAAAATCCGAAATAGCCGGAATTGGTTCAGTATATTTTAGATAATATGAAATAGGATTATCGGGAAAGTTGGTACCAAGCCATAGTCCGGTATTCAAGCGATGTGGTCCGTCACCAAAAGTTCCAGGCACTTGTCCCCGGAGTCGTATACCTACGCGAACACCGTCCACACTGTTATACCACACGTCAGGTGCTGGCAATAGCTCATAGGAAGAACTATTATCTTGGGCATGCAATGCATTTGGAATAGAAATACCACCTATTACAAAAACCAATAGAAGTGTTATAAAACAATAAAACGATTTTGCTATTCGACTATCCACTCGTTTAAAATTTGTTTAGTTATTACAATATCAGCTAATAACTTCATTAGTCGTTTCTGTTCCGGCCATTGAATATAGGTATCCAATTCATCTTGTGAAATCCATTTCCAACAAACATGTTCATGATTTAACGTGATATTCTGCTCTTTATTTATTTTAGCACCAAAAGCTGGGATGAGGGAAATATGATCACTCTTGTGATCATAAAAGTGATTCACTGACGGAATCGTCCACAAAAGATCGGGTAAAAGACCCGTTTCTTCATTCAATTCTCTAAGGGCTGCTTCATAATGGGTTTCCTCAGGGTCAACTTTTCCGCCTATCATTCGCCATTGGTGGGCATATTGCACATCGGTATCTCGTTTAAAAACCAGAAATTCAACCTCGTCTTGTTCCTTTTGGTACGGATACACGTCAACGAGGCATTTCATATCAATAGAGTATTTTAGGAATCAAGTACTTTTTTTCTAAAGTACTCCAGTGCCAGCGAAAGTCCTTCTGTGCGATCATAGGTTGGCTCCCAATCGAGGATCTCTTTAGCTTTGTTTATATCAGGCTGACGAATTTGAGGATCATCTTTAGGTAGCTCTTCAAAAATAATATCACTGTCAGATCCTGTTATTTCAATAATCTCTTTGGCGAATTCCAAGATGGTGATTTCTTCGGGATTCCCAATATTTACAGGCTCTACGTAATCCGACTGTGAAAGCCGCCATACCCCTTCCACCAGATCATCGACATACATAAACGAACGCGTCTGCGAACCATCTCCATAAACGGTAAGCGGCTTATCGTTTAATGCCTGACGCATAAATGTTGGCAGAGCACGCCCGTCGTGCAGTCGCATCCTCGCTCCATACGTATTAAAAATGCGAACAATGCGGGTTTCAATACCATGATAACGGTGGTACGCCATGGCCATCGCTTCGGCGAAACGTTTGGCCTCGTCATACACCCCGCGGTGTCCAATAGGATTTACATTTCCCCAGTAATTTTCTTTTTGGGGATGCGTAAGCGGATCACCGTATACTTCACTGGTGGACGCGAGTAGAAAACGCGCATCCTTTTCCTTGGCAAGTCCAAGTGCCTTATGAGTACCTAAAGAACCAACCTTAAGAGTTTGTATCGGCATCTCCAGGTAATCAACCGGTGAGGCAGGTGATGCAAAATGAAGAATTAAATCGAGCTCACCTTGCACATGGATAAAATTAGTAACATCGTGTTTGATGAACTCAAAGTCCTCGTTTCCCATCAAATGGGAAATGTTTTCAGCACTGCCGGTAAGAAGATTATCCATACAGATAACCTTATAACCTTCATCTAAATAGCGATCACATAGGTGCGATCCAAGAAAACCAGCGCCACCCGTAATGAGGACTCGTTTAGTTGACATTTATTGAAGGCCTCCCCACACTGATATAGGTTATGCCTGCTTTTTCGGCTCGTTTGAGGTCGTAGAGGTTGCGGCCGTCAAAAATGACCGGGTCCTTCATCTCATCGGCAAAATTATCGACCGTTGGACGACGAAACTCGTTCCATTCGGTGCAGATCACCAGCGCGTCAATATCGTTGAGGGCCGCTTGCTGGTCGTGGACGAAGGTTGTGTTATCAAGCACCGCTTGGGTGGTCGCTTGCTTGAAGGTCCCGATCGCCTCGGGATCATAGGCCAGCAGGTTCGCTCCACGTTTGACGAGTTCTTCGGCGATGTACAAGGCCGGCGCCTCGCGGATGTCGTCGGTTTCCGGCTTAAAGGACAGCCCCCACATGCCGAAGGTCATGCCGCTGAAGTCGTCGGTGCCAAAATACTCCTCCATCTTCTTGACAATGGAGACCTTCTGGGCGTTGTTCACCTGCATCACCGAATCCACAATTTTAAAGTCGTAGCCGTGCTGGCCGGCGGTGTGGTGGATGGCTTGCACGTCTTTGGGGAAGCAGCTCCCGCCATAGCCGATGCCGGCAAACAGGAAGCGCTTGCCGATGCGCGAGTCGGTGCCGATGCCGCGGCGAATATTGTCAACGTTGGCGCCGACTTTCTCGCAGATATTGGCTATTTCGTTCATAAAGGTGATCTTGGTGGCCAGCATCGCGTTGGCGGCATACTTGGTGAGCTCCGCGCTGCGGCGGTCCATCACGATAATGGGATTGCCGGAGCGAACAAACGGCTCATAGAGGGTCGTCATGATCTCGGCGGCCTCCTCGCTGCCCGTACCGATCACCACGCGTTCGGGGTACTTGAAATCTTCGACGGCCGCTCCCTCGCGCAGGAACTCCGGGTTCGAGACCACATCAAACAGGTCGGGGTCCACATTTTTGCTGATCGCCTCTTCCACGCGGTCGCCGGTGCCGACGGGCACAGTCGATTTATTGACAATTACGGTGTAATCGCTGATGAGCGGACCGAGGTCGGAGGCCACCTTCATGACCGCACTCAAGTCGGCCTGTCCGTCGCCGCCGGGCGGGGTCGGCAGGCATAGAAAAACAATATCAGCATCAGGCACCGCCTCCCCGATATCCGTGGTGAACTGCAGGCGCCCCTCCCGCTGGCTGCGGGCGAAGATGGTCTCCAGGCCGGGCTCGTAAATCGGGATCTGCCCTTCTCTAAGCTGTTCTACTTTCTCTTCATCAATGTCGACACATGTTACGTGGTTGCCGGAATCGGCGAAACAGGTCCCGCTGACCAGCCCCACATATCCCGTCCCTATTACTGCTATGTTCATTTACTTATCGCTCAATATTTTTGACTTCCAATTTTAGTTTTCCGGCGGGCACGTCTACCTCAAACGTTTCTCCGATTTCTCGACCGAGAATCGCTTTCCCAATAGGTGATTCTACCGAAATCTTATTCTTCTTAAAGTTAGCCTCATCCTTAGAAACCAAGGTATATTTAACCTCTTTATCCACATTATGATTGTGAATAGTTACTGTTGAAAGCAAATAGGCTTTGTCTGTTTTAATATCTTCTTCATCCAATATTCTGGCATTTGCAAGGGCATTTTCGAGCTCGGCAATTCTCTTTTCAAGCATTCCCTGGGCTTCTTTTGCAGCATCATATTCTGCATTTTCACTCAAGTCTCCCTTTGCCCGTGCTTCGGCTATCTCCTCAGCAATTTCTTGTCTTCCACGGGTTTTTAAATCTTTTAATTCCGCCTCAAGCTTCTCGTAACCTTCTCGTGATAGGTAATTCTTATCCACGGTACTTTTCTTTGGTTTAAATCCTTGTTTGTGCAAGCTTTCAAATAATAAATGCCAGCCAACAAAGCTGACACCTTTCTCTACAAAGCGCCTTAAAATACCATGATTTACGCTCTGTTTCCAAATCTAAATTTTGTACCTTCAAGGCTGTTTGAAACTTCAAAAAAACATCCATTTTGGAAAAGTTAAGCACCAAGGAAATTCTCGAACAGAACCTTGAACGCACCAGTCCGGGACGCCTTCATAAACTTAAAATATTGCTTCATAACGTTAGAAGCATGCATAACGTAGGAGCTGCTTTTCGGAGTGCGGATGCTTTTGGTATAGATGAAATACTTATATCAGGATATACCCCTACACCACCGCGGCCGGAAATCGCCAAAACAGCAATTGGAGCTCAGAAGCATGTTGAATGGCAACACATTGAACATGCCCACACAAAAATTGAGACCCTTAAAGAGACAGGCTATCGACTGGTAGCACTGGAGCAAATGACAGAGAGTATTTTATTACCTGATTACAAAATCCCGGAAGAGCAGGATATCTGTCTTGTTTTTGGAAACGAGGTGACCGGAGTTGACGAAGATATCCTTCCTTATATTGATGATTTTGTGGAGATTCCTCAATATGGACACAAGCATTCGTTAAATGTATCTGTAAGTGTTGGTGTAGCCTTATATGGCTTTTTAGTAAAGTTTTGGTAGAAGGCTTTTCATTGATTCCTGCGATAAAATGTTAGTATCTCCTTTCTTTGACCCAAGTAACTAAAGCATGAGCTCATGAATTACTATAGTGAGGAATCATATAATATGATTTTAACACTTTGTTGAGTCTGAAAGTACAGATTAGATGTTTTCTACTAATTGTTAAATAACTTAAATAATTATTTGATGCTATTGATTTAAATATAAACACATCGTAGTATATTGAAAAAATCAGGGCATTTTATTAGTGAAATAAGCATGAACAAATCCAATAAAAGTTTAGAAGAATATTATAAAATCGGTAATTACAGAGGGTTTTATAAGATTCGAGAGCACACCTATAAGCTTTCCGCTAAAACACACCTTACATTTAGTAACGGAGAAAAAGAGCTTTTTGCATCTGGGCAATTTAAAGAAGAAGCACTTCAGAAAATGTTCGTAAAGATAGATAACTATTTGTCTGAGCAGGAATCATCAAAATCAGATAGTAAGAGTATCCAGAACTCTAAATAGGTTAATTTCACCTTTTCCTATTATACTAATTATCAAATCATATATTGTCTCCTATATCTATTACAAGAGCATATTTTATTTACGTTTAAAGCTGCCTATTAATTCTTCCTATTCAAATAAATTAGAGCGTTTATAGAAGATCAAAGTGTATTTCAAAAGCGTTTTTAATTTTAAGGGCGATACTATTATTTTCGAGCTTAGAAAATCAACTATTAAATAACTTTCCATGTCCAAAAGAACACTTGTTACTTCTGCTCTGCCCTATGCTAATGGTCCTATACATTTAGGACACCTTGCAGGTGCTTACCTGCCTGCAGATCTTTACGTTCGCTATAAGCGATTAACAGATGAGGAAATTATACATATTTGTGGGTCTGACGAGCATGGTGTCCCAATTACCATTGCAGCTGAAAAAGAAGGTATTAGTCCGCAAGATGTTGTGGACAAGTTCCATGAACGTAATAAGCAAATATTTGAGGATTTTGGAATTCATTTTGACTATTACGGTCGAACGAGCTCGGAGGTGCATCACAAAACATCACAACAATTTTTCACCAAGCTATACGAGGACGATGTTTTTGTACAAAAGACCGAAGAGCAGCTCTACGACCCCAAGGCAAACATGTTTCTGCCCGATCGCTATGTAAAAGGCACCTGTCCCAATTGCGGATACGAAGAGGCCTATGGGGATCAATGTGAAAGTTGTGGCACCTCACTGTCTCCCACAGAGCTCAAAAATCCAAAAAGTGCCATAACCGGAGATACTCCCGAAACCAAAGAAACGACCCATTGGTATTTACCGCTGGGCGATTTTCAAGAGCGACTTGAAAATTGGCTTGATACACGCGAGAACTGGAAACCCAATGTAATGGGTCAGGTAAAAAGCTGGCTTAATGACGGCCTTGCCGATCGAGCTGTAACCCGCGATTTGACCTGGGGCGTTCCGGTGCCACTAGAAGATGCAAAAGGAAAGGTGCTCTACGTCTGGTTTGATGCTCCCATCGGGTATATTTCTGCAACCAAAGAATGGGCTGTCGAGAAAGGGAAGCCCGACGAATGGAAATCATACTGGCAAGACGAAGATACTGACCTCATCCATTTTATAGGTAAAGACAATATTGTCTTCCACTGCATCATGTTCCCTGCTACACTAATGGCGCATGGTAATTACGTATTACCTGAAAATGTGCCTGCCAATGAGTTCTTGAACTTGGAAGGAAAGAAACTGTCAACCTCTCGCGGATGGGCTGTCTGGCTGGATGAATACTTAAAGGATTTTGATGCTGATCTCCTGCGGTATGTATTGGGCACTACCCTACCGGAAACAAAAGACTCTGACTTCTCATGGCAAGATTTTCAAAACAAAGTAAATAGTGAACTTGCAGACGTACTTGGAAATTTTGTCTATCGCACGACTTCATTTACTGAAAACTATTTTGACGGTAGTGTTCCAGAGTTAACTAATCCAACAGAAAAGGATCGAGAAACATTAGCAAAAATTGAAGAACAAAAGGAGAAGATTAGTAAGGCGTATGAACAGTTTAATCTGCGCGAAGCCATTGCTGAAACCATGAACTTAGCACGTATCGGCAATAAGTATTTTACTGATATGGAACCATGGCAAAGCCGCAAAGACGATATGGAAACCTGCGGCAACACCTTGCATGTGTGCTTACAGATAACGGCCGCTCTGAGCATCCTATTTGATCCCATACTTCCCAATAAAATGGGTGAATTGCGTAGCGAACTAAATATTACCGGCGATATTAGTTGGGACAAAGTTTCTGGCACCATTTTGACGAGTGGCTCTGAGATCAACAAAGGAGCCATTCTATTTGAAAAGATTGAAGATGAAGAGATTGACAAACAGCTTGAAAAATTAAAAGAACGAGCTTCAGAAAATGAAGAAGAATCAAAAACAAACTATGAACCCCTTAAAGAGAACATGAAGTTTGATGACTTCATGAAGATGGATCTTAGAGCCGGAAAAATTATTGAGGCCTCGGCTATTGAAAAGGCTGATAAGTTGCTTAAAATAAAAGTAGATTTGGGCTTTGAAGAACGTATAATTGTGTCGGGCATCTCAAATGATTTTACTCCCGATGAAATTGTCGGACAAAATGTATGTGTAGTGGCAAATCTCGCTCCAAAAAAACTCATGGGAGTCGAAAGCAACGGCATGATCCTAATGGCTGAGGAAGAGGATGGTTCTCTCAAATTTGTAGAAACCGATGCTGAGCCCGGGAGTGTTGTCAAGTAATGGTTGATTAATACCATATTTTAAATCTGCAGTATCTTATTTCTGAGAAATTTAGTGTGACGATTTTGAACGAAGTTTGGCTTATAGACAAGATTAACATCTTTTCAAAAATTTGATTTGTAAGTAAGCTTCTTCCATTACATTTTACGGCGATATTTTATTTCAATACTTATAAACCAAAACTAAAGAAACGGGGATCTGACTTTTGGCTGAAACAACATCGAAAACTCGGGGAAACTGGAATTCAAAACTGGGGTTTATTCTTGCGGCAGCAGGATCGGCCGTTGGGTTGGGTAACATTTGGCGCTTCCCTACTGAGGTAGCCTCTAACGGTGGCGGAGCTTTTTTGCTTATCTACCTACTTTGTTGTTTTGCAATTGGATTCCCGGTTATGGTAGCAGAATTAAGTATCGGTCGAAAGACCAATCGTAATCCCGTCGGAGCGTTTAAAGCACTAAGTTCCAATAAATTTTATCCGCTCATTGGTTTCTGGGGCGTTCTTTGTGGTGTCATGATTCTTTCCTTTTACACCGTAGTTGCCGGATGGACATTTAGTTATGTATTTGAAGAGATTCTCTTTTTTACTGGATTTACCGAGTGGGCTGCACTTTTTGCTGACGTGTCTCACGGCGTAAAAAATGCTATTTTTTCTGTACTGTTTATGGGAGCCACCGTCTCTATCATCCTTGGAGGTGTAAGCGATGGTATTGAGCGAGCAACCAAGTTTTTAATGCCCGTCTTGATAGGTATTTTGCTCATTATGATTGGCTACGTTGCCTTCCAACCTGGAGCAGGAGTTGGATTTGCCGAATACCTTAAGCCCGACTTTTCGATGATCTCTGCGCCTCTCATATTTAGTGCAATGGGACAAGCATTCTTTTCACTTTCGTTGGGAATGGGGGCTTTAATCACCTATGGGTCGTACCTGAGTAAAAAAGAAAATATCCCCGAGGCAGCAGCATACGTTACACTTGCAGATGTCGGAATCGCCTTCTTAGCCGGGCTTCTTATTATGCCGGCTATGTACATGGCCGAGTCGTTTGGAGTAAACATTTTTAATGAATCCGGGGAATTATTAGCCAGTACGGATCTTATTTTTCAGGTACTCCCTGCCCTCTTTCATAGTCTGAGTACGACAGCCGGCATTATTTTTGGCACCAGTTTCTTCCTCCTTTTGTCGATGGCTGCTCTTACCTCAACAATTTCACTGCTTGAGGTACCTACCTCCTATGTGATTGACGAGTTTAACGTACAACGCAAAAAAGCAGCCACTTTAATTGGCGGGGGTATTTTAATAGTATCGCTTATAATTTCATTTGATATCTCCCTCATCAATACGATAGACTTTATCTTTAGTACTGTAGGTCTACCCCTTGGTGGATTTTTGATCTGCTACTTTTTGGGATATGTTTGGAAGGTTGAGAATGCCTTTGATGAGTTAGAACAGGGTTATTCAGGGTTGCATACGTCCCTATTTAAGACGGTTTGGCCTATATTCATCAAATATATTGCCCCACTTGCTATTCTATATAATTTATTAGAAGCCATTGGATTGATAACATATATTCAAGAACTATTTTAAGCTTGTTATCTTTCATGTCGCATGGTATTTTTGGGCACTGAATTTAAAGATCACTAATTAGCATTTATGGCAAAAGTTTCTACATCAAATTTTAGAACCGGAATGGTAATTGAGCTCAATAATGAGCTGTACGAAGTTATCGACTATCAGCACGTAAAGCCCGGCAAGGGGGGTGCCTTTTTGCGTACAAAGTTAAAGGGCGTTGTAAATGAAAAGAATATCGAAAAAAAGTTCCGTTCCGGTGAAGATGTCGAAGAAATCCGTGTGGAGCATCAGCCCTATCAGTTCCTATACAGGGATGGAAATTTGTTCTACTTTATGCACCAGGAAACCTATCGGCAGCTTCCTGTTTCAGAAGAAAATGTGAAAAAATCGGAATTCATTGCCGAAGGACAAGAATGCACCCTGGTTATTGATGTTGATAACGAGGAAGTATTATATGCACAGCCGCCTGATCACATTACTGTTAAAATTGCCAAGACTCGTCCGGGACTCAAGGGAGATACCGCAACAGGTGGCAGCAAGCCGGCAACATTAGAATCAGGTGCCACAGTACAGGTGCCACTTTTTATTAATGAAGGTGAAGAAATAAAAGTAGATACACGAACCTCAGAATATATTGAACGCGTAACATCAAACTAATTACATATCATGGATTTAAAAGAAATTGAAAATCTTCTGGACCTCATTGCTAAAAGTGAAGTTAATGAAGTGTCTATCGAAGAAGGGGATTTTAAAATAAAGGTTAAAAAGAAACCTGATGTGAAACAATCAGCGGCACCACAGCAGATGCCGGTACAATATCAGGTTCCTGCCCAACCACAAGCTCCCCAACAACCACAGCAGGCTCCGCAACAACAGCCTCAGCAATCTTCTGGAGGACAAGAATCATCAGGAGATTCTGGTGGTGACGCACAACCGTCCGGTGATGTAGTTAAATCACCCATTGTAGGTACTTTCTATCGCGCCCCCTCTCCTGACGATGATCCTTTTGTAAAAGTGGGCGATACGGTCGAGAAAGGTGAAACCTTGTGTATCGTTGAAGCCATGAAAATCATGAATGAAATCGAATCCGATTATTCCGGAGAGGTTAAAAAGATTCTTGTTGACGACGCCGAAGCGGTAGAGTTCGATCAACCTTTATTTATCATCGGATAAAACAATAAAATTCATGTTTAATAAAATTCTTGTCGCCAACAGAGGCGAAATTGCACTACGTATCATTCGTACATGTAAAGAAATGGGAATTCCCACAGTTGCCGTATTCTCTACGGCCGATCGTGACAGCCTTCCCGTAAAATTTGCTGATGAAGCGGTCTGTATAGGACCTCCCCCCAGCAAGGAAAGCTATCTTAAAATTCCCAATCTTTTAGCCGCAGCAGAAATCACTAATGCCGACGCCATCCATCCCGGCTATGGATTTTTATCCGAAAAGGCTGAGTTTTCGCGCATCTGTGCCGAACACGATATCAAGTTCATTGGTCCCGCCCCCGAAAGTATCTCTGCCATGGGAAACAAATCTATGGCTAAAGAAACGATGGAAGACAGTGGCGTCCCCACAGTACCCGGTAGCGATGGAGTTGTAGAAAGCCTTGATGAAGCAAAAGAGATATGCGCCGAAATCGGATATCCCTGTATTATCAAGGCATCATCAGGCGGTGGCGGACGTGGAATGCGCGTGGTTCATGAAGAAGAGAACCTCAAGCAAGCCTACAGCATGTGTAAGAATGAGGCTGAAACAGCATTTGATGACCCGGATGTTTATATCGAGAAGTTTGTTGCAGATCCTCATCATGTTGAGATACAGATTTTAGCCGATCAACACGGGAATGTAATTCATCTTGGAGAGCGAGATTGCTCGCTACAGCGACGTCACCAAAAGATTCTGGAGGAAGCCCCCTCTCCCCTCATGACTCCCGAACTACGCAAAAAAATGGGGGATGCTGCGGTTGATGCAGCCAAGGCCGTTGACTATGAAGGAGCAGGTACAGTAGAGTTTTTGGTCGATAAAGACCATAACTTCTACTTTATGGAGATGAACACCCGCATACAGGTTGAGCACCCGGTAACAGAAGAGATAACAAATTATGATCTTGTGGCTGAGCAGATTAAAGCTGCTGCAGGCCAAAAGCTGGAGCAAAAGGAATTAAAAATGCGCGGGCATGCTATTGAGTGTCGAATTAATGCTGAGGACCCTGAGCATAACTTTCGTCCCTCTGCCGGGAAGATTGAAGTATTCCATACGCCCGGTGGTCACAGCGTTCGCGTTGATACCCATGCATATGCCGGATATCGCATTCCTCCTCATTACGATTCCATGATTGGTAAGCTTATTGTGAGTGCACCTACCCGAGAGGAAGCTATAAAACGGATGAAGCGATCCCTGGAAGAGTTTATCATAGAGGGCGTTAAGACGACCATCCCCTACCATATCCAATTAATGGAAGATGAAAACTTTAAGAAGGGAACCTTTAACACCAAGTATTTAGAAGAGTTTAAATTTAATCCTGACAACTGATTTAAGTGACCTAATATGAGCTATCCTGCTGATTTAAAATATACCAAAGAGCATGAATGGATACGAGACAATGGTGATGGTACAGCTACCATAGGAATTACCGATTTTGCCCAGAGCGAACTCGGTGATATCGTATTTGTGGAAATTGAACCGGAAGGTTTTGAATTTGAACAAGATGAGGTTTTTGGTACCGTTGAAGCTGTTAAAACTGTATCAGAACTTTTTGCTCCCGTAACCGGCGAAATTGTTGAGATTAATGAACAGCTCGAAATGGAGCCGGAACTTGTAAACGATGACCCCTATGGTGATGGCTGGATGGTTAAAATATCTGTTGAAGATGATTCTCAGCTTGATGACCTGATGTCTCCCGACGAATACAAAGAAATCGTAGCTTAATCTATATTGGCACCCTCTCGGGTGCCTTTTTTATTTTTCTGAGTTATGCAACACCGCCCACAAAGCTGGATACTAATCCTCGATTTTGGCTCTCAATACACTCAACTTATTGCCCGACGTGTCCGGGAGTTAAATGTCTACTGCGAAATTCATCCTTTTAATAGAGATCTAACAACCTTTTCTGGAAACCTCCCAAGTGGGGTTATTCTTTCCGGGGGACCCAGTAGCGTTAATGACAAAAATGCTCCCGATCTTAATGACGATATCTTTGATTGGGATGTTCCTATTTTAGGAATTTGTTACGGACTGCAAATTTTAGCTCATAATGAAATTCCGGGAAGCGTTGAAAAGGCAGATCGCCGGGAATTTGGCCGCTCAGAGCTTATTGTAGATGACAGTACGGATCTACTTGCGGAGATTCCCGAAGAGTCGGTCGTATGGATGAGTCACGGAGACCATATTAAAGAACTGCCTTCGAATTATGAAATTATTGGCCACACCGACAACGCTCATGTGGCTGCGGTACGCCATGCCGAGGCCCCTATATATGGTGTTCAATTCCATCCCGAAGTTATTCATACCGTACATGGAAAGCAGATCTTAAAGAATTTTGTCTATTCTATTTGCAATTTAAAGGGAAGCTGGACGGCTCAATCTTTTATTGAATCTACCATTGAGGAAATTAGGGAACAAGTTGGCGATGATCGTGTTATTTGCGGCTTGAGCGGGGGCGTTGACTCAACAGTCGTGGCCACCCTGGTTCACGAAGCTATTGGTGATCAGCTTCAATGTATCTTTGTGGATAACGGAGTGCTTCGTAAAAATGAATTCCAGGATGTGCTGGATATATGTGAAGAGCAACTGCATCTTCCGGTCAAAGGCATTGATGCCAGTGATAAATTCCTGGAACGTCTTAAAGGCGTTGTAGATCCCGAAATGAAGCGTAAAATTATTGGAGAAACCTTCATCGAGGTATTTGATGAGTCTATTGCCCACGACGATTCCTATAAATATCTCGCTCAGGGCACGCTCTATCCCGATGTAATTGAAAGCATTTCATTCAAAGGACCTTCGGCTACCATCAAATCGCACCACAATGTGGGTGGTTTGCCAAAAGAAATGAATCTTGACCTCATAGAACCCGTTCGTGAACTTTTCAAAGATGAGGTTCGCAATGTGGGTCGCGAGCTGGGGATTCCCGAAGATTTTATCAAGCGCCACCCCTTCCCCGGCCCGGGATTGGCCATTCGAGTTATATCTGATGTCGATCGGCCCAAGCTTGAAATATTGCGCGAGGCTGATGACATCTTTATCAACGAATTACGTAAAAATGATCTGTACGATGAAGTATGGCAAGCACTTGCCGTACTCTTGCCAGTTCAAAGCGTTGGAGTTATGGGGGATGAGAGAACGTATGAATTTACTATCGGTTTGCGTGCGGTTACCAGTGTGGACGGTATGACTGCCGACTGGGCTCATCTGCCCCACCCGTTTCTAGCTCATGTATCAAATAGAATTATCAATGAGGTACGAGGTATCAACCGCGTGGTTTATGATGTTAGTTCAAAACCTCCATCCACTATTGAGTGGGAATAGGTCAGAGAACAAAATCGCTCCAATTTAGTTAGTATACGTAACACTGATACTGCTCCTAATTATTATCAATTATGACTTTTTCGATCCAAAAACCTCTATCAATACTTTGTCTGACAATTGCTTTTTCTCTTTTATGGCTGCCAAATATTGCTCATGGGCAATCAATGAATGAGGGAATCAAATATTATCAGCAGGGAGATTATGAGCAGGCACTTAAAATTTTTAACAATATTGATAGTCCTCAGGGAAGATTATTTTCAGGAAAATCTTATTACAGTCTTGGCAAGTATCTGACAGCTAAAACCTATTTAAACCAAGTTGACCAGAAAGCCGAGGATGAAATCTATCTGGAGGCGGCATATACGACTGCTTTAATAAACTTTCAGCTTGGATTGTACGGCGATGCTCTAAACAGGCTATACGATCTCAAGAATCATTCTATAAAGACAAAACTGGTAACTGAGGGGCGCCAGCTCTATAATGAGATCTTGGGCTTTTTAACGCTGAATCAACGGAAGAACGCCTTCCAACAGGCAAAATCCCCAGAAATAAAATACGACCTTATTAAAGCGGCTATAGGATCAGTGCCCCTTGAGGATGCTCGTATTCTCTATTCACAGCTTGTACAATCAAAAATTGATACCGCAAATCAAGCCATGCGCGAGCTATCCGAAACCCTTGCTGACTCTGTGAGCTATGCTACTAAGCGCAGGTACGGTAATCAAGTTAGCGCACCAAAAGGCATCATTTATGATCTTGGAGCTGCTCTTCCCTCTCACTCCGATTCGGGTTCGGAGTTTGAAGTGGCCCGGGGGCTACATTTTGGATATGTGATGGCAGCAGAAGAGTTCAACCAGCGCCATACCGATAAAAAAGCGTTCATCAGGCATCAGAATACGGCGGCAAATATGGATTCTGCCGGCCATGCCATGACGAATCTGGCCTGGAATTATCATGCGGATGCTATATTGGGACCACTGTTTTCAGAACCTGCTCGCAAGATGGCTGATCTGGCAGAACAATACCAGATTCCTTTGATTGCCCCTCTGGCGAATTCTGATACATTGAACTCAGACAATCCCTATGTGTACCAGGCAAACCCAACTTTCACCTCTCACGGTCGAAAAATGGCGGAGTACGCTGTTCAAAGTTTACAGATGGATACTCTTGCTGTGTTAACCGAGAAAAATTCTCTGGGGGAAGCTTCTGCGTTTGCATTCAGAGACAGGGTTGAAAAGCTTGGTGCCAAGGTAGCTTATTTCTTTGTTGATGATCTCAAATCAAAGGGATACGATCTTACGGAGTACACTAAATTTTTCACGACTGATAGTGCAAAAATTGATAGCTTAGGCAATTATCACTACCTAGATGGAATCTATGCGCCGTTTACTGGGCAGGCAGCCTCTACTCTTGCTGAATTGCTATTGGTAGATATGCAAGCAAAAGGAAGCAATATCCCCGTATTGGGTTCCCAAAAGTGGGGTAACTTTGACATCCCAGAGATTCAACTTAAAAATCAACCAATCTATTTCTCTGAAAGTTACTACATCAATCAAAAAAGTGAGCGAGTCGAGCAGTTTAGAGAAATGTTTAATCAACGTTTTGATACCGAGCCCAACCGCTTTGCAATGATTGGCTATGATGTTGCTTCTTATGTATTGACAACTCTTGACCGTGTAGAAAATCCCGCTTATCTGAAGGACGCTTTAAAACAGCAACCAATGTATAAGGGAATCATTGGTAATATCAATTTTAAAGGCAGTCACATTAATCAAGAAGTAAAAATATTTGAGATGTCTGAGAATGGAATTCGTCCGGTCCTAAAACAGGATTAGTTGCTATTTTGATTCCGTTCTTTCATTCTCTTTATACGATACTGTTCTTGTAGCCAGTTACGCCATTTGGCACTTTTTTGCTTATGCTCTTCAAAGGTTTTTGAAAAGGCGTGCCCACCCTTGGGGGTTGCTACCATGTATAAATAATCGTGATCTTCCGGATAGAGTGCAGCTCTGATTGATGCTAAGTCGGGATTAGTTATAGGTCCCGGAGGCAATCCGCGATATAGATAGGTATTGTAGGGATGATCAACCTGATAATCCTCATACAAAAGTCGTCTGCGTTCGCCTACTGCATAGTTAACAGTGGGATCTGCCTGCAGGCGCATTTCCCTGTTCAACCGATTCCAATAAAGCCCGCTTATCGTTCTCTTTTCCTCATTATTTTTTGCCTCCCATTCAATAATAGAGGCCAAAGTAACAATTTCATCTACCGACTGATCTATCTTATTGAGTTGTTTTTTATAGGATTCGACTACTGCATTATCAAACTCACTTAATATCCGCTCGAAAAATGATTGCGGAGAAGTCGTCCAGTATACAGAATAGGTATTTGGGAATAACCTGCCAATAACATCCTTTTGGTCCAGGTTATGCTCTGCAAGAAAAACCGAATCTTTGATGACCTGATCAAATGCAAGCGAATCAAATTTGAGCTGACTCGAAATTTTAGCCACGATATCGGTCTTGGATCTACCCGGTAAAATCGTCACCGAAACAGGATCCTGCATACCACGCGCCAGTTTTGATAAAAAAGCATCATAACTTAAGGGATCATCTACCATGTAATGCCCCTGCTGAAACTTTCTCCACCCAAAAATATTGGCAGCCCACTTTAATTCCTCTTCGCTTTTAACAAGTGATGAGTCCACTAATATTCGGGTTAATTCGTCCAGCTGTGTAGATTCCTCCAGATAAAGTTGTACTGCTTTATCGGTTGAAACCGCCTTGGAACTATAAAGGCGGGTCCACCGTGATTCTGCAACAAAGAATATCGTCGCAAGCAGAATCAGCATCCCAAAAATAAACTCATTGCTGGAAAACAGTATGAAGTGCTTCTTGTTCAAAATAGATCGGCAATTTTCAAATTATCTTCGTTGTAACTTAGCAAGCAGGCGCAAAATTTCGATGTATAGCCAAATCAATGTAATCATTAGCCCAAACGAGGTATACCACTCAAAATATTTGGGAGCCTTTGCTTGTGCTCCTTTTTCAATCATATCAAAGTCCAACGCCAGGTTAAGAGCAGCTACGCCTACAATAATTAGACTAAAACCTATACCCATAAGTCCTGAACCATGGATAAGACTTATATTTATTCCAAAAAAACTTAATACAAAGCTCGCCATATACACCAGGAAAATACCCCCTGTTGCAGCCACAACACCGGTCCTGAACTTTTGAGTTACTTCTATCAACCCGGAACGATAAGCAAAAAGCATGGCCGCAAATACCCCGAGCGTTAGCAAAATAGCGTTATAGACTATTCCGGAATATGCAGCCTCGTACATTACTGAAATTCCCCCCAGAAATAGGCCTTCCAGTCCAGCGTAAAGAGGTGCGGTAAACGGTGACCATTCTTTTTTAAAAACAGTAACCAAGGCAACAATAAATCCTCCAATAGCTCCGCCCCAAATAAGCACTTGCGATGGTTGATACCAGCTTATCGAGGCTCCCAGCAAGAGAATTAAAAAGAGCATTCCGGTTTTGTTAACCGTTCCACTCACCGTCATGGCTCCTTCTGATGATGTAGCAGTTCTATCTAAATCTTGGAATGTCTTTTCGCTTAGCGTAGGATTTCCGGTTCTCATATAAGAAGTTATGTTAAAATTTTTGAGTGCTCAATATACAATCTCACCAATAGGAATGACAATATTCGAGGTCAAAAATTTCTTTTAAGGTATTATGCAACAATGCACTTTCCTTTTCGTAAGGAATTAGCGGAAGAGCAATAGTTTGGAGTTACTAAGCTCCAAATGCCCTAAATAATGAGCTCCCGGCTTTGACCGGTCGGGAGCTTCTTTTTTATACCCACCTTATTTCCTCAGATTATTTCAATTTAGAGGCAACCCTTTCCATTAAAGTCTTGTATTATTAAATAGAGGAAACAAAAAATCTATTAACGGGATAGGTTCTGTTTTGATCAAAGAGATCATACAAGGCTGCCAAAAGAGGCAGCGAAAAAGCCAAAAAGAGCTTTATAAAATGTTTTATGGCTATGGCATGAGCATCACTCTGAGGTATGCCGATTCCAGAGAACAAGCAGCAGAAGTATTAAATGATGCTTTTATGAAGGTTTTTACAAATATAGAAAAATATAACCCCAATCGTTCCTTTAAGCCTTGGCTGCGACAAATAATTGTGAACACCGCTATTAATCAATACCACAAGAATCAAAACAAGTTCCAGAAAACTGATTTGGAATCAATTAATCAAAAGCCTGCCCGGAAACAGGAAGTCTTAAGCGGCATGTCCTATGATGAGATTATTGAAATGGTTCAACAACTAACGCCCGCTTATAGAACGGTTTTCAATCTCTATGTGATTGAAGGGTTCAAACACAAGGAAATTGCAGATATGCTTGATATTGCAGTTGGCACCTCTAAATCAAATTTGTCGAAAGCCAAAAAAAACCTGCAATCGATTGTAGAGAAAAATTTTATCTAAGAATATGAGTAACGAACAACATAACGATCCCCTTGAAGAATTCTTTAAAAAGAAGGTTCAAGAGTATGATATTGAATATCAGGAAGAGGACTGGCTTAAGCTTGAACGTAGGCTTGATGCCGCGGAAGCGGATCAAAACAAGCAAAGTTACTGGAAACGGTATTCAGCAGCTGCTGCAGTTATATTGCTGCTTTCTGTTTTAGCCTACTATACCTACGAACAACAGCAAAAAATTGATCAACTTAATGAACGATTGACGAGAAGTGAACAAGTTACAGACCCTCAGAGTAAACCCACAGAAATATTACCTGAAGGGCTTTTTAATTTTTCCTTCCCTGCTGAATCATCAGATAATCATCCGTTAAACAGGTCAGAACCAAATCCAAGTTCAAATAATAATATTGTCGATGGTACTCAAAATAACAGTGGCAACACTCAACGTGAGGAAAAGCTGAATAAGGATTCTTATCAGTCTACTATTGTTCTGGCTTCCTTATCAGACCCTGAAAAGTTCATTACTGAGGAAACTCCCTTTGCTGGAACCAAAGTATCTGGTTTTGCCGGTAAAGACCTTACACCACGAAATGCCAAAAATCAATTCACATCTATTAGTAACGCTACAAAAAGTTCTAATGGATTTAACACGAAGAATCAGCTTCCTCGTCGTGAAACTTCACAGTTTACTATAGGCCTTATAGGGGGACCTGACATGAGTACTGTTGGTGGCATCTCCAACTTTTATAATCCCGGCTACAAAATTGGATTATCTGCTGAGTACGCTCTCACTAAAAATCTTGCGATTTCTGTTGGTGCAATACATTCCAGAGTTCAATACACGGCCAGTGGTAATGATTATAATCCACCTGAAGGATACTGGTCATATGGAGCTGTACCACAAGAAACAGTCGGTAAATGCCTACTTATCGATATTCCCATAAGCTTAAAGTACAATGTTTTGCATTTTGATGATTCCAGGATCTTTGCCAGCGGTGGAGTTTCTTCATACATCATGCTTAATGAAGACTACCGATTTGACTATGGCGGTTATTCATCCGGACAGCCACAACGTTGGCAAGAACGAACCGGTACCCGCCATTGGATGAGTAATGCTGTTTTCTCACTGGGATATGAAATGGATCTCAAAAGTAATATCAGTTTACGCATTGAACCATTTATCAAAGTTCCTATACAAGAAGTAGGATGGGCTAATGTCAAACTCTATTCAATGGGGTCATTTATTTCGGTTAACTACAACATTTTTTAACACGGCAAACATTCAAATAACCTGATTTTCAATTGGAGGATATAATGAAGTATTCAAACTCATTTTCAACTCATGGTGCCCTATTCAAAAATCATACAAGTAATTCCACGAAATCACGTTTCCTTGTAATAATGGGGATATGCTTTCTCACTTTTGTATTCATTTCCTGCGGAGGGAATGGAAATAGTACCGGCCCTGACCCCGAACCGGATCCCGACCCAGATCGAAATGTAAGCTTTTCTCAGGATATATCACCTATCCTTCAGTCCTCTTGCGCAACAAGTGGTTGTCATGATTCTGGCACACAGGAAAGCGGCGTCAACTTAAGTTCCTATGATGATGTCATAAATAGCGTTGGCAATCAATACGGAGAAAGTATAGTCAATACAGGCAACCCTGATGAAAGTCCGCTGGTTGATAAGATTGAGCCGGACCCTCAGGAAGGTCAACGAATGCCCTATCAACGTGATCCGTTATCTCAGGCGAATATAGATTCAATCAGAGCTTGGATAGCAGACGGTGCCCCAGACAATTGATAACACTTTGTAAAGACACCAAGTAAGGTATGAACACAACCAGTTATATACTATCCAGTTTGTCATTAGCTCTCTGTTTCCTCACAGTGCCCATATTGGGTACAGCGCAGAGCTATATGACCGAGTCGGGACACGTAGAATTTGACTCATCAGTCCCCTTACATTCTTTTACAGGAGTTTCCGATCACTTAATAGGAAAAATAGCACTGGCAGACTCCATTGTTGATTTCTATGTGGATGTACATACTTTAGAAACAGGAATTGGCAAGAGAGATAACGACATGCTTAGAACACTCGAAGCCGACAAATATCCTTTTGCAGAATTCTACGGCAAGATCATATCAGACTTTAGGCCGCTTAACAATCAACCACGAAAAGTTACTGTGAAAGGCGAATTTGCTGTACATGGGGTCTCAAAAAAGATAACCATTACCGGGACACTACAAAAAGTCAGAAAAGAAATACATGTAGAGGCTTCATGGACGCTAAACATGAAAGACTATAATATTGAGCCACCCGGCATATTATTTTATCGAGTTAGTGAAAAAATTGAAGTTTCCATATCTGCCACACTAAGTTCTAATTAACTATTAAACCTATGAGATCTCAACTTAAATTTTATTTGATACCAGCTTTTATTCTTCTTTTCTCGATACAGAGTTTTGCTCAGATGGAAAGAAAAAGAGCTGATATTGTGGAACCTGTTGAAACATTCTGGGCCCCTACTCTTATCACCCAAACGACTACCGAAACCCTTCAGGCACGTAATCTAAATGTCACCATAATGCACAGTTTTGGAATTGCAACTTCCAATGTTGTGCAAAATTTTTTCGGTCTTGACAATATCCAAAATGTACGGATAGGACTAGATTATGGTATTACGGATAACTGGTCTATAGGTATTGGGCGGTCTTCTCTCTTTAATGTCATCGATATTCGATCAAAATTTGCCCTACTGAAGCAAAATTCAGATAACTCAACTCCCATCAGTGTTGCATTAAAAGGTGACTTTGGGATTGTAACACAAGAAAACAGACGTCCCTTCAAAGATGATATTAGTACATTTTCCTCAGTTATTATATCGAAGAAAATTAATAAACAGATCAGCCTCCAGTTATCCCCGATGTATGGTTATTTCAGCTCGGTGGATCCTGGAAATCAACAACACCTCTTTTCTTTAGGTATTGGCTCACAAATAAATCTCTCAGAGCGTTTTGCTCTTACTGCAGAATATCATCCTATAATTGGAGAAAAAAATCGAAATACAAATAATGCTTTTTCAATGGGATTAAACATCCAAACAGGTGGTCATGTATTTCAGTTGTTTTTCGCCTCTACCCGATGGCATCTGGAACAGTATGCAATGGCTCAAAATAGTGAGCAATTCTGGGCCGGCGATTTCCGCTTTGGATTTAATGTGAACCGGATATTTGGCTTGTAAAAACTATTCTATCAATGATACAGCTTCCCGGGCAACCTCCCTGTTATATTCAAAAGCTAAATTCTTATAGTTGATGATATCCACTATCGTCCCGATGAAACAAAGCCCCGCAGTAAATAGATATAAGAGTCCCATTCCCAATTGACCAACAAGAAATCGATGAATACCAGCCACGCCAAAAAACCCTACAAGAGCTGTTAATAAAACAGTCTGGGGATCTTGTCTTCGCGCTCTGTAAACTTTTGAAAACCGATCAGCTGACTTTTCGTCCATGGACTCCATCACCTTTGAGATATAAGCCGCCTCGTCCCCCTCAAGTTCAGGTAAATAGTCTATCACATTAGCCATAATATTATTCAGTTTTATTTTTTATTTGATAAATTTTGAGAAGTTAGATAAGAAATTCTTCCAGTTAAAATAATTATTGCAAAGGGTCCTAATATATTCGCTTCCAATGCATTACTAAATTCTGCTCGAAAGATATAAGATATTGAATGCCCCAACCCATCTCCCGGACAATATGGGAAGTTCAGATTTTCCAACAAGCATAATCCCGGACCGCTCGCAGTATCAGGATCCATCAAAGCCAGCAACAACAATCCGCCAATAAAAGCAGCTAATTCAAAATAATTTCGGTATAAATATACTACAATATCTTTCATCACATTAGAAGTACGACCAACTACCAGTTGAAGTTACAATAAACAAGTAAATAAAAGTTAAAAGTGTAAGAAATTTTTATTTCATTGAAACTGAAAATCAGGAATTACTATCTATCCTGCTTTGTTAACAGGCCTTAATGATTAAAATATTTAAGTTTTCACCAAAGAGTATGTCCCATCAAAACCAAATGCCCCTATTTCCTTTTCATCTTTTGAATGTTTCCACCCGATATCTGGTTTCATGTATTGTTTTGCTCACTTTATTTACAATTCCTATTTGTGCCCAAGATACTAATGATAGTTTAACGGTTGAGCTTGAACCAATTGAAGTAACAGCGATGCATTCGGTTATTAGTTCATCGGATGCGCCAGTTGCGCTGAGTACCTTTTCGAGGGATCTAATAGATATTAATAGCAGCGCAACCCTTTCTCTTGAAGATATTAGTCAACAGATGCCGGGTATCTGGGTTAATGATCGCCAAAATTATGCACTCGGTGAACGTTTAACGATTCGAGGCATTGGCTGGCGTGCTGCTTTTGGGGTTCGCGGCGTTCAGGTTGTGCTTAATGATATCCCTTTGACTGTAGCTGACGGCCAAACTATGCTCAATATTGTGGATCCGGCTTTCATACGCCGAGCTGAACTCCTGCGAGGTCCTGCTGCGGCCTATTGGGGTAACAGCAGTGGTGGGGTTTTATATCTATCCACGAAACCGCGGTATGAAGAGAAAAGAAACTTTCGACTTAAAACAATGGCCGGATCTTTTGGGACTCGAAAAGTTGAAGGGGAATTTTCTTTTCGTAATCCAAATCATCAAATGACGGGTTACACCAGCTATTTAAATACGGATGGATACCGGGACTATAGTGCAGCAAAAGTACTGAGATCAGGTATAACAGGCTCTGTAAATCTTACCTCCAAAAGTCACCTACAGTACCAGGGGGCGGCCATCTATATGCCACAAGCTCAACACCCCAGTGCCCTCACCGCCACCGATGCGCAAAACGATCCTACAAAAGCAGTACCCTCTTTTGTAAATGCCGAGGCTGGAAAACAGCTCACGCAGGGACAAGCTGGACTTTCCTATACGCTGCAAACGGGAGCCGGATTACTCAATATAACGGGTTATAGTATCTACAGGGATCTCACTAATCCTTTGCCATTTGGTATTATCACTGTTGATAGGTTGGTAGGCGGTTTACGTGCTACCTTTGATAAAGAGTGGAACTCTTTAAACCTCAAATTTGGGATAGAATCAAAATTCCAGAATGATGATCGGGAAGAGTTTGAGAATGTCGGTGATGCCACACGAGGAGTTACTACTGTTGATCAGCTTGAACAAGTCTTGAATCAGGCGATTTTTTCTACAGCGACCTATTCGGCAGGGGAATTCAATATTCTTGGCAGTTTACGGTATGACCGAATAAATTTCAGTACTGATGCTGATGCAACTACACAGACCGGCGATAGAACCTTTCAGTCATTAAGCCCCAGTTTGGGACTTAACTATAGACCGGGTGATCAGAACATATTTGCCAATATCAGTACCTCTTTTGAGGCTCCTACAACAACTGAGCTTGTCAACAGACCCGGTGGAGGTAATGGATTCAATCCCAATTTAAAACCTGAGCAAACTGTTGGTTTAGAAACAGGTATTAGGGGCAATATTCAATCAAGTGCACTTACATACGACTTGACGTTCTATCGACTCTGGATTGACGACTTGCTCTTCCCCTATCAACTCGAAGTAAATGGACCTACCTTCTATCGTAATCAGGGTGAAACCCGTCACACCGGTGTTGAAGCCCAACTCGGATGGCAAATTCATCAGGATGTTAAAATTTCGGCCAATACTACTCTTACACAAGCAGAATTTAAGCAGGCACAAACTGTAGACAGTCTCTCATTAAAAGGTAATGAGGTTCCGGGTATTGCCCCTTTCCGACTAAATAGTAAATTAAAATGGACTCCCGGGAACTTTTTGTTTTCTCTTACCTATAAGTATGTAAGCAGTTATATGGCTGATAATCTAAATACTGCTAAAAATAAGGCTTATAATGTTTTTGATGCTTCTCTGAGCTTTAGAAAACTTTATAGGTCCAAAGATATTGGGGTACAACCATTTATAGACATCAATAATCTATTTAATACCCGATACAATGGTTCAGTAACAGTCAATGCTTTTGGGGGACGATATTTCGAACCGGCTCCCGGCAGAAGCTGGCAGGCAGGTATTTCAGTTGATTTTTAAAAAGACCTAACCTACATAAATCCATTCTAACTTGTAACAAATAGCACTTTTGCTATCTTGATTATATAAACATCATAATAAACGAAAGCCTATTATGATTAAACATTTTTTATTTGTCATTTTATTGATTGGCGGTATCTACTACTACTGGACAACACGTCCGGTAGAGCATGGGCCGGGTGTAGTTGCCCCTGAAACACCCGTTCAGGAGGTTACTTATAATGAAGATAAATTTACGTATAAAGGCTTTGAAATAAAGCCCAAAGCCAATATCAATCTTGAAGCACGGGTGCTTTCAATCAAGAATTACTATTTTGACCAGTATTCAGAGCTTATTCCTACTGATATTGTTGTGGGCTGGGGACCGATGTCTGATGAACGTAATTTAAACTCATTGATGGTTCGTCAGTCAGATCGCTCATTTTATTATGAAATGGCAAAACCCCCTATCGAGAAAAATGCTATGTGGCAACACGCTTCTAACATGCATCTTATTGGCTCTACGCAAAAAATAAGAGATAAAATTAATACGCTCAGAGAAGGCCATATCATTCGCATCGAAGGATACTTGGTGAATGCAACTTCAAACAAAGATGGGTGGACATTAAAAAGTTCTATGAAAAGAGATGATATTGGGAAGGATTCCAGTGAATTAGTTTGGATAAAAAGCCTTACTATTCTTTAATTGGGTGCTATAAAATCACATTCAATTAAAGAATCATTATTATATATGTCCTGGCTAAAAGATGTTATTGTTGATATCCTGGCAACAGGTGCTATTTTCGCAGCAGTTTTATCTTCTAACATCTTCTTAAATGGGCTCGTTTGGGGATATACGGGATTACTGCTTTTTGTAAAACTACTCGTCTATTTTGGAGATGGCTTTATGAATATGATGAATAAAGCTAAAACCTCAGCACCTGATTGGTTCACTCATCTGTTATATGCTACAAATACTGGGGTCCTATTATATTTTCAATGGTGGTATGCCGGTGCTGGCTGGGGGATCATTTGGGTGATTTCTTATCTGACTCAACAAAAAATTGATCAAAAATAGCTGGCTATAAGATTATCTTATACTTTTAATCCAACTGTTGCTGGGTTGAATAAAAGTAGAGCTGAGTATAGATTTCGTGATATTTGCCAAGAAAAATATAGCTACTATGGTGTGAAGTGCTACAAAGAGTTGTTGCTCTCCTGTCTCAGTAGCTAATAAATCATTTAAGAATAAACTAACTCCTAATGAAGTAATAGCAATCATCAAAAAATAATAGGCATTCCGATATCCTTTGGCCTGCACAAATAATTCATGATTATTTTCAGTTTGGCTCTTTGTTTGAAACTCTTTTAATATCTCTAATATTATTTCAATAGTTATCGCAATACTCAAAACCTTCCAAAAAATACCGGTAATGTAATCAGCATAGTATTCTAAGGGGGAAGGCCAACCAAAGACTGCGATTAGATAAAAACCCAGTAGCAGCGTTGATGATATAAGCGAACTCCATATATAAATTTCTTTCTTAGACATAATAGACCTTTTCATTTGTTACAGAGATAAGAGTCTATACGAAACCCAGTAAAAAAGTTTCATTATCCTGTTGTTTAGTTAATTAGGATATCCTCTTATTGCTTTGATAAATTTATGTTATGTTTTGAGCTTAATAGAATATTCGTATAAAAATTACTTTCAGTTATGGAAAAAATGGATCGACTCCGTGATGCTATTACAGACTATATTAATGAAAACGGTGTAGAGTACCAGCGGCTGCTTTTATCAAGGACTTTTTATACAAAATTAAAAAAGGAAGCAGATGAACACGATGTGCCCATAGATCTTCCAAATATGGAAATCAAAGACAAGGTAGATTACGATTTTAAACTACTCCCTTGATTCGGACCTTACTCGGAACACCAGGATTGAGTTCGACCTATAAGACTAAAAAAGTTTTATGATCTGGATCAGTTCTGGTGCCTTGCTAATTATCTTTTTTAGTTTTCGAGCATATATTAACAATCGAAAAGATTTTCAAAAGAAAATTATTCGTGACCAATATTCTCGCATATACTTTTATCTATTGCAGGGAACAAATATTGTACTCATTATATCCGGCCTTCTATTTTTAATGCTTGCAATAGTAAGTCACGTAAACGGATTTGAAGTCGTTTTTTCTTCTGAATATGATTATCATCTTAAATTGAATGGCAGCTAAAGGGTCAGTTGATTTTCTTAGTAAACTCACTAATAAATCATATCTTTAACATGTTCAAATTTTGTAAATAGTGAATAGAATCATTATTTATATAAGAAGTAATAATTTTAAAGTAATAAAGGTACTAAAGCTCTATGCCAAGATGTGAAATTTACCAAGATGCCAAAGGAGAATGGAGATGGCGGCGGACTGCCAAAAATGGTGATATCGAAGCCTACTCTGATGGCGGATTTGAAGACAAAGAAGAATGTAAAAAAGACGGAAAGGAAAACGGAAACTGCACAAGCTACACACGAAGCAACTCCTATTAATCACTGTTTTTCTTCTATAAAGCTGCTCTCGAATTCCGGGAGCAGCTTTTTTTAATTGATAAGTCTATCTGTATAAAGCATTTACCAAGACAGCAAAGAGAATCTTATTTTATTGAAATTAATTATAGTTTAAGTAGTTATTTTTACTATACTTAAGGCTATTTTATATAAAACGTCTACCCATTTGCAAAAACTCCTGATGGTTAACCCATTATTAGTTTAAATATCTCTACCACCCTATCTATGGAAATACGACTCTACAAAAAAGGTGATATTGAGCAGATTGCTCATTTGCTTGGCGACTCAGTAAGCATATTAAATGCTCAAGGCTTTTCAGAAACGGATATGCATTCCTTTACACCGGATAATATTCATTTTAAAGACTGGGAAGAAACTTGCCTAACAAAATTTACTGTTGTTGCAGAAAGCAATAACCGAATCGTTGGTATCGGACAAATCGATAAAACCGGGCATATAAACTGTTTTTACTGTCACCCCGATTATCGGGGCCAAGGTATCGGCAGGCAACTTTATGCAGCACTTGAGGAATATGCTACGGCCAAGAATATCACTACCATCTACACTGAAGCCAATGCTCTCGATCGACCTTTCTATTTTAAAATGGGATTTTCTACTGTTCAAAAGCAGAGAGTTTTATTGAATGGTGAAATTAAATCGAACTTTGTGGTAGAAAAGCAGTTACCCATTTGACATAAAATGCGATGACTACAATATTTAAAAGCGATATTATACTCGCATGTATTAAAGCTATATTCCGATAAAAGCTTTTGTTATGCTTGAAGGGTTATATCAATCAGAATACTGGCTTAGCACCTTCATCATTCAACGCGGACTAGGTTTTATCTACCTTATTGCTTTTCTGGTTGCTATAAACCAATTCAGACCGCTACTGGGCAAAAATGGACTTATGCCCGTTCCCCGATTTATTAACCGCATTCCGTTTAAGAAATCACCCAGCATTTTCCATTGGCATTATTCCGACAGCTTTTTTGGGGTTATTGCCTGGACTGGATTTTTCCTTGCTTTACTTGCGGCTTTTGGGATTTCAGATATCGGTCCTTTATGGTTTTCAATGCTAATCTGGTCTTTACTTTGGATACTGTATCTGTCGATTGTAAATGTAGGCCAGCTATTTTACGGTTATGGGTGGGAGTCGCTGCTTCTGGAAGCTGGGTTTTATTCCATATTTATTAGTCCCATACAATACGAAAGCTCCATTATAATAGTATTTATAATCCGGTGGCTGGTTTTTAGGGTAGAGTTTGGGGCTGGACTCATTAAAATGCGCGGCGACAAGTGCTGGCGCAACCTAACATGCCTCAACTACCATCACGAAACCCAACCGATGCCCAACCCGCTAAGTAGATTTTTTCATTTACTTCCTCAAAATCTACATAAGATTGAAACCTTCTTTAATCATATCGTTCAGTTGGGAGCTGTCTGGCTTCTATTTTTGCCACAACCATTCGCTACCATCGGGGCGATTCTCATTATCTTATCACAACTTTACCTCATTATAAGCGGGAACTATGCTTGGCTAAACTGGCTGACACTTTTATTGGCAATCAGCGGAATCAGTGACCAATATTTAGCTTATATGCTCCCTGTCACTCCACCGGCAGAACTTCAGGCCAGTTCTGTCCTGGGATTCCTTTTGATCATTGTTGGAATTATCGTAACATATTTGAGCATTGATCCTATTAAAAACATGATTTCCCCTCAGCAGCGAATGAATGCCAGCTTTAATCCACTGCATTTGGTCAATACCTATGGTGCATTCGGATCAGTAACACGAACACGATATGAAATTGTAATTGAAGGTACCACGGACGATAAGATTGATACGAATACAACCTGGAAAGCATACGAATTTAAAGGTAAGCCCGGTGATCCCAAACGAATACCGATGCAGTGTGCCCCCTATCATCTTCGACTTGATTGGCAGATGTGGTTTGCAGCCATGACACAAATTCGGTCTAACACTTGGTTATTGAAATTTATTTTCAAGTTGTTAGAAAACGATCAAAAAACATTGGGTCTTTTATCAAATAATCCTTTTAAAGACAAAGCTCCTACCTACATACGAGCACGTTTATTCAAGTATCAGTTTAGTAATAACAAAGAATATAAAGAAACCGGGAATTGGTGGAACCGGAGCTTCGAGCGTATGTATCTTCCTCCACAATCAATTGATGACTTACAGCATTTTAGTTCTTAACCTCAATAAGGAATCGTCAAATATGTATTTTTTGTTTGAAACGCCTAACCATTCATAAAAAAATATTACACCATGTTTTTCCTAAAGTCTGACGAGCTTCGTGATCATGTTGAATCTATTATTCACAAAGATACCCAGCAACACAATACACATTTTGATTTGACTGTAGATGCCATTCACAAATTTACCAAGGCAGGTTCGCTGGACTTCGGAGGCAGTGAATTTGAATCGGCCGAAAAGAAATTAATTGAACCACAAAAAAATCAAGGAGATGATTATGGATGGTGGAATCTTCCGCAAGGGCATTACCAGGCAACCATGAATGAAACGGTTAAAGAAGTCAATGACACTATAGCATTTATAAGTTTACACCCCCATGCACATAAGGCGGGGGTAATTGCCAATACCTCCATGTTCCCAAACCAACAAAATAATAGTCCAATAACGCTTAACTTTTTTACTCCTGATCCCGGTTGTAATATCAAAGAGAATGCCCGTTTTGCTGTCTTGTATTTGTTAGCCAGCTAATATTTTGGGACACCAATGTCAATTTTGCCCATCAATTATTGATAGATACGGTAAACAGGGGTATTTTTAGTATTGCTAAAACAAAGATTATGACAGCCAACCTGTTACACAACAAACTGATAATTATGTTGTCAAAAGCTTACTTTCAGTTAAAAAACAGATAGGATAGTTAAGAAACTTGAAATCCCTCCAGCAGTTCCCAATATAAATACATGAATATCTTCCAAAAAGACGGGTTGCACTTCAAATTAGACTTTCTCGAACTAATAAAATTACTATTTTATATAGCTTTGAAAATCGAGCTTTTATTAAATATATGGGACAGAAAACAGAAAAAATTTACAAGCGGGCTAAAGAGAATTTAGATAAACAAAATCATGAGCATGCCCTCCGCCTTTTAAATGAGGTTTTAAACAGAGAGCCAAGCCACCCGCAAGCTCTCCGAAATAAAGCACTTCTCAAAGTGTTAAATGAGAATGACAAAGAGGCTGAACAGTTTCTTCTGTTTGCCATCGAACAGCAGCCGGATGATGATCAGCTCCATCAGCTGTTAGGCACATTGTATCACAATAATGGAAAGCCCCATAAAGCACTTGCCCAATTTAACAAGTCTATCGCTGCAAATCCTGATAACGAAATTGCTCAACAAGGAGCTGCAATGGTATATGCTCATATGTTAGGAGAACACGAGCAAGCTATTACTCACTTTACCAAAGCACTTGAAAGTGATCCCAAAAACGCAGAGTTGCTATTTAACCGCGGATGCAGTTACATGATAGCTGAGAAAATGGACGAAGCAGAACAAGACTTACGTAAAGCCGCAGATCTCAAACATGAGAAAGCTCATGAGATGTTAAAAAAGTATTTTTAACGGGATCACTCTTTTGACTTCACTAATTGATTAAAAACCCGCTTTAGAAAAGGAAACAGTGATGACACCTTCCTGCCATCTTTCGTGAGTTGATTTCCTAATTCATAAGCAATTTTCCATTGCTCCATTAGTACTTTTTGCCCATCAATAAAAGAAAATCGATCATCATAAATATTTGTTGACTCGGATGTTACGCCGTTCACCTCAATGATTTTTAAACCTCTTCCCTCCCTTAGCTTTTCATAATTTGGCACCTTAATGTCAAACCTTCCAAAGTAAAACCCTTCTGCCGATTTACAAATTTGATCCATCCTCGTTCTCAAAGCTTCGGTCATAAACTCTTTACCATCATAAAATATCGCTCCACGGGCATGGGTTCCTCTATCAACCAAGGTAATTGATTCTCCATCAGCAGGTATTTCAAATAATCGATCCTCATTTTGCTTAAGATACTCTTTCGCCATATTCACTGTCTCATCATTCGATAAAATAAGCTCTTGAATTGTTTTGTTTCTATCGCCAATAACCTGTGGCAGCTCCTTTTTGGTGATCGAAAAAATATGTCCCTGATCCTCTTGAGGCTTTCGATAATAGAACAACCCTATCTCCTTGCCACCTATAAATTCCTGAATAATAACATCTTCGGAACATTCAGAGAGATAGTCCTGTAAAGCATATCGATCTTTTATAATCCGAACCCCCTTCCCTCTTTCTCCAACATCCGGTTTCAGCACAACCGGGAAACTTAAATCATTATCTCTTAAAAACTCGTCAGCCCCACTAATCATATTTTGAAATTCATCATCAAAAGGGATTCTCTTATATAAAGCTACTACTGAGGAATCCTCAAATAACTCCAGAATACTACTCTTGGATTCTCCGACAAATCCACCGTCAGGAAGAGCAGGGTTAGCAGCTGTGAATAATGTCAGGCACCGATATTTTATCCCCAAATATATTATATAGAACGTTACCGGCGTATAGATAATAATAGGCCACCAGTATTGCCAGCGGGTTAATTTCCGATATCGGGACAGTAATAGACGTCGGCCTTTATAACTAAAAGCGGGTATAATTAATTTAATGATCATAACAATGAAGGATACGGCACCCAAAAACACCCAAATCGCATAATCCTGGTAGACCGTAAAATAGCGTATCAACTCATTTCCGAGCAGTTTAGAGATCCCAACAAGCATGGGGGTCCAAACAAGTCCGGCAAGTATAAAATAAAAGATAAACATCCAGAAACCGGCTCGGATTACTCCTGCACTAAAATAGGTTGGCATTCTACTGCCCGGCAAAAAGCGGGTCGCAATTATAATGGCTGGCCCCTTAACTTTAAACCACTGTGCACTTTTTTCGAGATCTTTTTCTGATATGATCCATTTTAACGGTGCTCTTTTGATAGCGGGTCGGCCCAACACTCTTCCCGCCAAATACAGTCCAACATCACCAATAAAAATACCCAGAAAACAAGCAAGCGTAGCAGGCCAAAATCCAATAAGTCCACGGGCTACAAGCAATCCGGCGCCAATACAGGTTAAATCTTCACTAATCAGGGTTCCCAAAATGATGATCAGCATAATGATTAAAAGCGAGATGCCTTTAAACTTTGCAAACTCAACATTTGAAAATGACTTCTCTGCTTCTTTTACACGCTCTTTTGAAGCATTTACTGCCGTAGTTGCAATACCTTTTTCAACCTCATGAACAAATGAATTAATTGTCTTGCTGACAGAATCACTGTGGGTCTCCAGAAGATCGTGATCGGCATTAAACAACTGTAACTCACTTTGTGGAACAATCCTGTAATGCTCCTGAGCTGCAGCTAACGGTACTAAAGGGTCTTTCTTACCATGCAATATGATCATGGGCTTCCTAAGCTCTGTAAGGTGTGATCTGATCGGCCTCTGATCTGACTCATAGTGCCTTTTCGTATACGAAACATCAATATCAATGGTTTTAAATAACCCAAAATGGGGTATGGCATTATGTAATAACCATACAGCCCCCAGCTGCAATCCATGGACTGCGTGGTTTAAGCGATAACTCCCTAACAGCTCCAGTTCTTGTACTCCTACTGAAGCAATGAGTCCCACTGATTTTATTTTATTCGGATGATCATGGGCCAAATGAATAGCACTGGGCCCTCCCAATCCAAAGCCGAAAGCATGAGCGCTGGAAATATTAAGTGTATCTAAAAATTGAGAGGTATATATAGATGAGGTCTTAAACGAATAGCTTGGCAAATCATCATTCCCATTTCCATAACCGGGCAAATGCGGTACTAGGATACGCATCTGCGAGGACAGGTCCGGTATTATCTCATCAAAAACTTCCGGACCCGCTGGTCCACCGGGTAACAGCAACAAAACGGGGGGCTCATCTTCTGACCCGTTATATATATCTTGGAAACCAATAGTAATTTCTTTATCCGATAATGACTGATCAGCATTAACAACTCTAAGCTGAATAGTATCATTTGGCTTTTCCTGATCAGGCAACGGACCTTGAAACAAGCTTGTTACAAGGTGAGACAGAGCCAGAGCAACAAGATAAATAAGAACGTACCTTTTCCAGCCTTTTATGCTCATTACCATCCTTAATTATTACCGGAAATTAACTATAAGAGTCAGCAACAGGAACAAACAATTGTGATACTTTATCATGTAACTGTCTTGAGAGCTCTTTTCTGTCATTGTCAATATGCTTGTCCCCAAATCTGATAGTAACATCAATCTGTCTTATTTTCAGTAGCTCCCAAAAATGAGGTAAGAAGTCCATTTCTCCCCACCAGCAAACGTGTGAATAAGCCGGACGATTAGTATCCGACGAACGATATGAAATAGCCGCACAACTGACCGGCATTTCTTTTTTCGCCGGATAGTTTAACAAAGAGGAGTTAAAAGCCAAAACCGTTTCCCCTTTTGAACTTGTCCCCTCTGGAAATAATATAAGACCTTCTGAATCGGATATAATTTCCCCAATGCGATTATTCATTCGACGAACATCGCCCTGTAACTTTCTATTTATAAAAAGAACACCTAAAATCCGCGTTCCCCAGCCAAAGAAAGGCCACGAGGCCACTTCGCTTTTTGCAATGAAAGTACCATCCATAAAATACCACAATGGCACAACATCCATATAACTTAAATGGTTAGATACCAAGAAAAAAGGAGGTTGTGGTGGTGATCCCTTAGAAGAAATATTGAGTCCCAGAATATTTGCCGTCGATGACGCCCAAATTGTTATTATCTGATTTTTCCATTTTACAATCAGGGATGGTTGGATAAAACGAAAAAATATATTTCCGCACGCCACAGAAATAACCGTAAAAAAGGATAGCAAAAAGAACAGTATTAGCCGTATAGATGCCCTTGCATTGTCAATTACTTTACTCATGATTACCTAAAAAACAGGGTTCTTGATCGTTCATCAAGATTCTCCAGATCTACCAAAATTAAAAAGTCAATTGTTTTAAAAGCTTTATCAAGGGCCGGTTCAGACAAGACCTTCGCTCCTAAATCAATATAGAGATTAAATAATTGAGGTAACGTTACCTTTTTCCAGGCTTCGGATTCCCTATTAACGTCCGGACAGTGATATTCATCCTTGGTATCAACACTTAAAGAACTGTGAATGTGATCATTCTTTTGTAAATAATCCCATACCACCCATCCTTCTTCAGGATCCGTACTTTTGATGGAGCAGCATCCCAATAGATAACGTTTTGCAGTCATTTCCATGTATTTCGCAATCCCCCGCCATAACAGGTACAGTACACGTCCATTGCGGTGCTCCTTTTGAATACAAGCGCGACCAACTTCAACAGTTTGAGTTAAAATATTCTCTGGTACTGTTGATAAATTAAACTCATCAGAGGTATATAATCCATGCTTCTGAATGGCCTCCTGGTAAGTTTGTAAGCGATAAGTGCCTATTACCTTCTCAGTCTTACGATCAACAACCAGTAGATGATCACATTGAATATCATATCGATCAACATCGAGGCACTGTCGATGCGATTTCTCTAATCCTTCTCCAAGTTCCACATTAAATACACGGTATCTCAGTGATTGGGCGGCACGCAGTTCAGCTTCTGTCTTTGCAAACTGCAGCTTATACCTATTAGTGGTGAGTAGTGATCCCGATAATGTTTGTTCCACAGAGTTAAGCGTATATTCTACTTGGTTAACTCCTTAGGATAAGCAACTAAGTAGAAAAAAAGAATCAAAAAATCATTATTCTTTGGAACTGTTAATCATCTGATTTCAACAGTAGTATCAATTTTTTTTAGCTATCCAGTATTTTAGTGCAGAAGTTACCAACGCTGAGTAATACATATCTTTGTCATCAGCTATGGACTTAACTTTATCAATTAAATCAGTTTCCAAATAGTAGCTGACAATTTTCTTTTTCTCTTTTTCGGACGAGGTATCTTTCTTGCTATCCTCCCTTTTATTGTCTCTCTTCGGCTTTGTTGCTATAACACTGGTATCTGTATTCTTTTTTTTATCTGATACTCCCCGATCAGGAATAAATCCCATAGTACTTTTTTCTGATCTAAAGGCAATAGGACTACTTCCTAAACTCTTCTTCTTAGACATAATAAGCTGACCCCTATTAAAATTCTACGCGTGCTGCAACTGACCATTTCTAATTTCCTGGGCCAGCGCTTTGTAATCTTTAGCCCCATGGCTATCAGGTGCATACTCAAAAATTGTTTTATGATGACTCGGTGCCTCTGCTAAAGCCACATTATCTCTGATGATCGTATCAAAAACTTTATCCCCAAAATAATCCTTGATATGATCGACAACCTCATTGTTGAGATTTTTTCGTCCGTCAAATAATGTGCAGATGATACCACTTATTTCTATTTCAGGATTTAAGCGCTCTTTAACAACTTGGATAACGTCCATCAGCTTCGAAAGCCCATGCAAAGCCAAGTATTCCGACTGAAGTACGATAAAGATTTCCGTAACAGCCGTAAAAGCATTGAGAGTCAACAATCCGAGATTAGGCGGGCAATCAATCAAAATGTAATCATAGTCTTTGGATAAACTATTTAACGTATTTTTTAGTAACATCTCACGAGCAGGTTCGTTGGCAAACTCCATTTCTGCTCCTGACAGATCAATTGAAGATGGCATTATATCAAAACCATTATGGGATATAATTGCATCATCAGCCTCAATATCCCCCTTCAGCACATTATATATGCTATTTTCTAAACGATTGGAGCTGAGGCGCAGTGAATACGTCAGGTTCGCCTGCGGGTCTAAATCAACCAACAAAACTTTGTAACCCTCTCGGGCAAGTCCGGCGCCCACATTAATTGTTGACGTGGTTTTTCCAACTCCTCCTTTCTGATTGGTAAATGCTATTGTCTTCATACGATCAAGCCGTTTATAGATTCCTGAAATCAATTAATAATTATTAATCAGGGCAATTAGTACCCCTTTATTTAATAGAGAGCTTTAGAAGTGATTTGTTACAGAAATATTAAATATTTTTAATATTTAATATTCTTTTGGTTAGCAGCTACCAGATGGGTATTCAGAATACGTTCACTTAAATCCTATAACTTCTACACAGTATTTGTAGAAGCCCAGTACCGTTTTTTGTGCGAATAAGGAATTATAAATTGGGGAAGAAATATCCAACAATAAATTGGATAGCATAAATAAGGGCAACCAGGCCTGCAGCAAACAAGATAACGGCAATAGCTATTGTTTTACCTTCAGAATCTTTCTTTTTTGAAGACATAATTTATAATATTTGATTTCCCAATTTTTGGTTGTTTGCAGTAATAGGAATCTATCAGACCGGATGTTGAGTTGCAAGTGTAATCCATTTCTTATTTCCAATTTAACGCATAACTTGAAATTTGCCTAATGAATAAGTCGATAACAGTTTCAGAAGAAAATTATGACTTTTGGAAAACAGGGGCCATAATATCAGCAGTACTCACTATAATTACCTTTACTACATTCTGGAATTTAGAAGACCCATTTTGGATAAGTATTACCAGGTTAGGCGCATTTATATTTTTTGCCATAACCATACTTTGCTACCTGCAAATTATGAATGGTCCTATCGATATAAAATTGGATGTAACTGAGCAAAAGCTTTTGGTATTATATTCCAAAAATGGCAAGAAAATACAGGAGGAAGAGTTTAAAAAAGAAACTATCAAAGAGGTTTCTCCTACCAAGTCGGGAGTAAACTTTTTTATACGCAAACTTAAACCGACACTAAAAACCTTTAAGATTAACTTTACCGACACTGATAAGGACCTTTATCTTTTTGAATTTAGCGGGCGTCCGCTCTTATTTAGTACAAGCGCCCAGGAAAAAATTCTTCAATTCTTTAAAAACCTATCCTGATGACACTTGTTGATTCTGTTAGTTTACAGTGGTTTGAAGAAAGGTTTCTAAAAATATATGATACTTAGTAAGAGTGCTATGATACTATATGTTGTAAAAATGAGCTCTAATATTTGCAAAGGAACTTTTTTTAAGCAACATTCAACAAAACTTTTTAACTAAATAAATCAGAGGATGAAGAGGATAAAAAACATAAGCGTCGTAGTTTTATTAGTATTGGTTTTTGCCAGCTGTACCCAAACCAACCAATATCAACAGCAGGCCAATGAGCTTGCACAAAAAGCAATTATTGTCGATGGACATATTGATGTCCCCTATCAGCTAAAAGACCAATGGGTGGATATCTCAAAAGCAGCGCCCGAACTGGATTTTGATTACCCTCGTGCCAAAGAAGGAGGCTTAGATGCTCCATTCATGTCTATTTATATCCCTGTTGAATATCAGGAAACCGGTGGTGCCAAAGCTGCTGCTGACAGCCTTATAGATATGGTAGAGGGTATTGCTAAAGATCATCCCGATAAATTTGCAGTTGCTACTTCGCCTGATGAAATAGAAGCTAATTTTGAAAAGGGATTGATTTCTTTACCTATGGGAATTGAAAATGGAGCTCCCGTAGGAAAAGATTTATCCAACGTTCAGTATTTCTACAATCGTGGAGTTCGTTACATCACTCTTGCCCATGCAAAAGATAACCGCCTGAGCGATTCCTCATATGATACCACAGCAGATACACATAATGGATTAAGTAAGTATGGGAAAGAGGTCGTAAAAGAAATGAACCGCTTGGGAATGATGGTAGACGTATCTCATATTACCGACAGTGCTTTTTATGACGTAATGGATGTAACCGAAGCACCAGTTGTCGCTACCCATTCTTCATGCCGACATTTTACTCCAGGATTTGAACGTAATATGAGTGATGACCTAATTAGGCGACTTGGTAAAAACGGTGGTGTTATTATGATCAATTTTGGATCTACCTTCTTGGATAGCAGCTCTCAAAACAGTATGGATAAGGTTCGAAAGGAGATTACAGAACTGATTAAAGAAAAAGATTTCGAGGCCGGAAGTGATGAAGCAGAACAGTTTCGAACAGAATACTTCCAGAATAACTTCAAATTCAGTACGGTGGAAAAAGTCGCTGACCACATCGATCATGTTGTTGAACTGGTAGGTATTGATCATGTTGGATTGGGCTCAGATTACGATGGCGTTGGACCTACGCTGCCTACCGGACTTAAAGATGTGTCAACCTATCCTAACCTATTCGCTGAGCTCTTAGAGCGTGGATACACCGAGGATGAGATTAAAAAAATTGCTTCCGGAAATATTTTCAGAGTCTGGAACAGAGTAAATGAGGTTGCTGAGAACATTCAGCAATCAAAAGATTAATCAATTCGAAAGGTAGTTTTAAGCCCTGTCTGAGAAAAGCTCAGTCAGGGCTTTTTAAATTCAAAAAATATGGTGCTCATGGAAAGAACTACAACTCCTACCCTTCTTCTGGATAGAGACATTTGTAAGGCTAACATCAGACGGATGGCTGAAAAAGCTCAAAAACAAAACCTGAGACTTAAACCCCATATGAAAACCCATCAATCAGTGCAGGTGGGAGAATGGCTAAAAGAATATGGAATTTCGGCTATAACGGTATCTTCGGTAAAAATGGCTCAGTATTTTGCAAAAGACGGTTGGGAGGATATCACCATTGCTTTTCCTTGTAATGTAAGACAACTACCTGAATTGAATGACCTTGCCAAAGATATCTCATTGACGTTGCTCATTAATAAACCTAAAACAGTCAGCCTGCTAGAAAAGCAGCTAAAAAATCCGGTAAACACCTATATAGAAATTGATACCGGATCAAATAGGTCGGGATTTGTATCTGATAACATCACAGAGATTAAAAAGCTGATCAATGTCATCGAGAAATCTAATTATACCAACTGGATTGGATTTTACTCACATGCCGGACACTCATATAGTTGTCGTTCTACTAAGGAAATATCAGCGGTTCAAAATTCGATTGTAAGCCAGTTCGACACTTTAAAAAAGCATATTGAACCTGTGTTCGGAACGTTTGAAATTTGTTCGGGTGATACACCTTGTTGTTCTATTGCTGATAACTTTGGTTCTATTGATGCTATCAGTCCGGGAAATTTCGTTTTTTATGATCTAATGCAAACCCAAATTGAAAGTTGTGGACTTTCTGATATCGCAGTAGCAATGAAATGTCCGGTTGTGGATAAATATTCGGGAAGAAATGAACTGATCATTCACGGAGGTGCTATTCACTTTTCCAAAGAGTCCATAATTCAAGATGAAAAAAACCATTATGGGACAGTTGCACAAAAAGTTGATGGTCATTGGGAACCTATAGATGATACCTCTCATCTTAAAAAATTGTCCCAAGAACATGGCGTTATTCACTGCTCAAAACAGGTATTTAACAATTTTGATATTGGGGACACAATAACCGTATTGCCCGTCCATTCCTGTCTTACCGCCAATCTCATGGCAGAATATCAGTTAACGGATAAAAAAGGAACTAAAGTCGGTATGATGGACTAATATAAAAAGAGGCACCCAGTTTACTGGGTGCCTCTTTTGGTTTAAAGCTTAAAATACAAATGCTATTTATTTTGCTTTATATATCCAGGCCTCTGAATTCTGATATTGTCGAATATCAGCAAGTGCTTTTTCAGCACTATTCAGATTATCAAATCCATTATACGTAACCAAGTTAATATCTGAGTCCTGCATTTTAACAATAGAGGCATCAAACCCTTCCTCAGCAAGTTCCTGTTGATGCTTTTCAGCATTTTCCAATACCTGAAAAGAACCACCGACGATATAGTAGGTGGATAGACTTTCGCTATTTTGGGCTTTATTACCATTACCTACTGTCGTTTCTTCAGGCTCAGAGACATTTTCTTGATTATCAGCTTCTCCACCAAGATTGAGTTCGACTTTTTTAGTCTTTACTTCCGGATCCTTAATAGTTTCCGGTTCTTGCTGTTGGTTATTTTCCTCATCTAACGAATCGGCTTCAACATTCTCAGATTCTTTTTCACCGGGTGAATCTTTTTTCTCAGTTTGAGGCTCCGGTTCAGCCTTCTTCTCCTCCTCATTTTCCTGAGGTTCAGGATTTTCTTCCTCCGGCTCCCCGTCAAACATTTCCTGAAGGTCTTCATCCTTTTCACGATTCATTATTTCTTGACCTTTTGAAGCCTCTTCCTGCATACGTTCTCGCTCGTCTTGCAGAACCTCATATTTACCCTTGAAATCCTCTGTACCATACCGTTCCGGTATAGTAGGCTCCAAGGATGCTTGTATTAAAATTACAAGCTCCCTCATTTGATAATCATGAGACTCGTATCCAAAAAGATATCGCAGGCCAAAGAACCATGGCGGAAGATCTTTTAAAATTGGTATACCCCGTCGAACATTCGCTTTCTCGGTCCTATATAATCCCGCAATAACCGTTGCTTCTCCGTCCAACAACAGTGCCTGCGTCGTCGCTTCCTGCTTATTAATAATAGTACTTACCGGATCAGGTTGTGCTGATGATCGTTCAGCATCAATATTAAGATGTATAAAAGTCGTATCTTGCTGAGTAATAACTTGCGGAGTAACTGTAAGGATAGTACCAACCGAGAAGAAATTTTCAACAACATTACCAGCAATATCGCGCTGCTTAATTGAAAAATCCTGTCCTACCTGGATGTTACCTTCTTGACCATCCATCACTTTTACTGTGGGGGAAGCAAGAATTTCACCGAGATTATCAGCCTCAAATGCACTAAATAACGCCTGCACATCAATGCCGGTATTTCCGATTTCACCGACATTAACTAATGCACTAAACACATCCTGAGACACGTTCTGTGCCCCTTTTGAATTTACTTGTACAAATGGTCCATCAAATTCGGAGCTCGGAATTTGTCCTCCACCTTGACCTCCTTGGCCACCACCGGATTGGCCTCCGCCACCTTGGCCGCCCCCTTGTCCACCTCCAAGCACAGATTCGGGAACATTTTCAGAGATCGTGGACCAATCTACCCCGATTTCCTGAAGGGCACGCCGATTCCCTTCAAAAAAGATAGCGTTTATTCTTACTTCGTGTGTTTGGGTCGTAGCAACGGGTCCTTCACCCTGTCCGCCACCACCGGCTGTTTGAGGGGCAGCCTGTCCTTCCGCTTCGGCTTCTATAGATTCTCGGGTGACTATTTCAAAGAATTCATTTTTGTCAATCAAGTGTAGCTCTTTTACACGTAAAATAAGTTTCAACGCATCCATCCAATGCATCGGCGGTACGGAAATACCAATTTCTCCCTCAATATCTGTTCGATTGATAACCGCTTTACCACGAAAATCTTGTGAAAATTCATTTATCACATCAACAGCACGGGCAAATGACGTAGTTCTGTCAAAGCGAACAATTTCCTCGGGGTTTGTGTACTCTCTGAATTCTGCAGGCAGATTATCCCGATTTTGACTATTTACACTGCCAATAGCAATAAATAGTAGTGCCAGTGTAAAAAAGGTAATTTTGTGGTATCTAAAAGATTTCATATTAGTTACTGCTTTCATTTTCATCTTCATCATTATTAACCTGCAAGGTTATTCGCTCAACAATTCCACCCTTATTCAAGGTAAACGAAGCGGTTCCTTCATCAAGATCTATTGATGAAAGTCTTCCGAGATATACTTCATCTCCTTCAGAAAGTCGCTGCATTATTCCCTGTTGATCCAGTAAAAACACCTTATCTGAACTTATTGCCAGGAGCTCACTGTTTTCAACATTTACGAGATTTTCCTCGTTGTCTTTAACTGACCGTATAAAGGGGTAAAATGGGTTATAAACTGATCCAAGTAAGTTATTATTAATGTTTAAATCTGTTTCTCCCAATAATTTTACACGGTCATAAAAACTCTGCAGAGAAAACTGGTAATTAACCTTTCCGTAGGAATCGAGCTCATTAATAGGATTTACACTAACCTGTCCAACTTTATTTAACGGTTTGCTTAACTCAATTTGTCGGACAAAGTTTATGAAGTTACGATAATAGCCCTGGCCCGTAACCTCCATTGAAATAACGCCATACTGATTGTAGGCTGTCGAATCAGAAAAATTAAAAGCAAACTCCGTATATGCCGATCCAGTGCTTACCCTGTCTAAAAAATCATATACATTGTCTTCATTACTATTGGGATATAAGCCTTTGTTATAATTATTAAAAAATTTAGTAGCCTCCTTAAACTGGTTTTCAAGTGTCGGCAATCGATTAGCCTTCTGCTGCTTCTGATTTAATTCTTGCCGCGTTTGTTCAACATTTTGCTCCAGTTCTTCCAGTTTTGGCTGCTGATAAAAATAAATATAACTCCATCCGCCCCCTATAAAAGTAGTTAAGACGACGAGAAGAATAATTGTATTTCGTACACCGTAGGACATATATCGTAGTTTTGCTAAATTATTTACCTATCAGATTTTTAACTTCCTCTGGGGATGATGGTGAATAAATAGAATCAGATTGGGCAAACGATTGTATTAGTATTGAAAATGTGTATACCTGTTGTTCACGAATTTCTTCATTGTTGACACTTTGCAGCGTTGCTTCATCAAAAATATTAACGATTCGAGGAATTCTGTTTCTATACAAAGTGTATCCCTGAATAGAAGTGCCATCTCCGGATTCAGAAAAAGAGGTAATCCAAGTGTTACCCACCGATCGAATACCTTCATTAAGCAAATCAAATTTGGCTGACCACTCCTTACTGCCTCGCGTAAGGGTATCAAGCATCGTCAACTTCTCTTTTAATACCGATAAATCCTCTTGTAAAACATCTACTTCATTTACAAGAGGTTCTAATTGTTCAAGCTGAGAATTCATTTGAGTTAAGTCACTCTCATATGAATTGATCTGTTGGACATTCTGCGTATAGAAATAGTTAAACGTAATGGGAGTTAAAAATATCAAAAATAGGATCAGCATCCCGTGCCATTGCAGCTGGAAAATCTTCTGACGATCTTCGACATATTTAGGAACAAATGACAGATCCGGAAAAACATCATCCATTGCCCCAGATGCTGCTAATGCCGAACCAATAGCAGTCGTAAAGGACGGAATACTGGAAGGGTCTACACTTTCACTATCAATAAACTCCTCTTTCAACGACAGATTTTCCACATGAATATCCGGGAAATTCTGTTTGAAGAAATCTACTGCATCACTTCCCTTGGTATTATTTGCCAGGAGTATTCGATCCAAACTGGGTACTTCCCCAGTATCCAGCTGAAAAAGTATTTTACTGAATACCGTATTCATGAAGGATTTCTTTTCAGTTCCCTCATTAATTATAGGAGAAACCAGCCATATCTCTTCGCCCTTCATAAAAACGACGCGACATTTCTCCTTTCCAAACTGGATAATACCGGTCATTTCGTCGGGATCAAGCTCATAGTTCGCTCTTACCAGCCCAACAAGAGATGTTTCGTCCGGAATAACACTTTGTATGGCAAGCTTTCCCGTATAAAGCTCGCGGGCCCTGTTTACGGCCTTTAGAGTAACCGATTCATCCTCAATAGAGCCCAACAGGAGAGATCCATCTTCCCATACTTCATAAGAGTAGTTATCCGGAGATTTTGGAGTACCGTAGATAGACTCGAGTTTAAATTCAAGATCTTCAATAAGATCTTTCTGTTTAACCTCAGAAAAGTCAGTATCCCTGATAACCTGAAATATAGTATGGCCCGCAGGAATATTAAGTCCTAAATAAATTTTTTCACTATTGATCTCAGAAAGAAGATCATAAATAAGAAGTTCATTGGACTGAGGAACTTCGGCTTCTTCCACCATATCAAGCTCCATCTCCTCATCTTCACCCTCTTCCTCATCTAAACCAGATAAATCCAGTTCCTCCTCAAGATCTTTAGACTTCTCCTCATCTTCTTCTAACCCAAATATCGAATCCGCATCCTCCTCCTCATCAAACGCATTGACTTCACCGGAATCAGCCTCAAGATTTTTATTCTGAGATTGGCCCTCTATCTTTTCTACCAGGGAAAAACGATCCAATTTAATCACTTTAACTGAATTCCCATCTACCCGTAGCCTTGCCACGCGGATGAGGTCATCCTGTACTGCTAAACCAACATATTCATTTTTTCCAAACATCCCGTAAAGTTATCCGTCGTAGATTAATATTGGGTTTCTGAAATAAGCTGTTTTAAGCGCTTTTTATTATTGGCATTATTTATCGCTTCCTCTTGCGAAATCTTTCCCTGACTATAGAGTCGCTTAAGATCCTGTTCCATAGTCATCATGCCCTGTTCGCTACCCTCCATCAGCATCTGGTAAATCTCATTAATATTGTTATTCCTGATAGCTGCTTTTACTGAACTCGTTACCATAAGTACTTCTTTGGCCAATACTCGCTTACCGTCAAGACTGGGTATCAGCTTCTGACTTATTACACAAGTGAGGACATCGGCCAGCCTAGTACGTACACGATTTTGTTCATCGGGTGGAACCTCACCAAGAATACGCTCGATACTTTCCATTGCCGAACTGGTGTGGAGTGTTCCGAAAGTTTTGTGCCCGGAGTCTGTAATTTCAAGAGCAGTCATAATAGTTTCCGGATCGCGTAACTCCCCAATAACAATAATATCAGGGTCCTGCCGCAAGGCCTGTATAGCTCCTTCTTTAAATGAGGTGACATCCCGACCAACCTCACGATGACGAACCACAGATTTTTTAGGCTCATGAACAAGCTCTACCGGAGAAGCAATAATAACGATATGAGAGTCAACCGTCCTGTTATTTGCATCAATTACTGTATCAAGCGTTGACGATTTTCCTGATCCCGTGATTCCCGTTACAAGTGTCATCCCATATTTATAATACTTGAGGCTAAGCGCTTTTGCTACTTCGGGATGGAGTTGTAACCCTTTAAACGGCCGAATTTCGTTATCGATTTTACGCATGTTTAATGCTAAATGCTCCAGGTCAAAATACATATCGGCTCGATAGCGACGAGCACCCGATAATGAATCGGTACCTGACAAAGAATAGGAAAAGTCCAAATTACGATTCTCAAGTAAATGCTCCCTTTGGCTGGGCATTATTAAATTATGAAGCAAAAAGTCAGTTTCAATAAGACTAAATTCGGGGGCGCTTTTATCTGGGGATTTATCGCCGTGGATACGGTACCAAACCCTATTGCCACAACCGGGGCCTCCGATATCTATATCAGAAGCTTCGTTCTTGTACATCTTCTCAAGCAATTCCTCAATCACATCACGAAGCTTGGCACGAGTATTATCATCTTGACTGTCAATGATTTTTCCTATTTCTCTATGCCGTTCCAATCCCTTCAAGCTGTCATTAAGTTGAGCAGCAAGCGGTTTTATTAGTTCTTTAACCTTATCTTTTTGTACCCCTACTTCCATTTATAACTAAAATTTTCGCATTTCTTTATTTGATAACTGTATCCTATCACTCATTAAGAACCGTGGTGAAGCCTTTTGTTACGAAATAGTTTAATATTAATGAACATACATCTGATTATTAATCCAAATAAATGATTGGATTAATAAGATACATCATAAAACATTAATAATTTTTAATATTTCCAAAAATATTTTGTGGCCGGCGAGACTCTGAAGTACTATACAAAACAAATGGGACATTACCAGCTACTATCGTCCAAGAGCCGCTTTTTAAGCTGTAGCAACTGCACATTCATATTACTGATCTTCTGTTGCTGAATTTCAATAATATTACGAGTGAAAATATTGAACAATTTTTCGGGTTTTTTCCTAAAAAAGTTCAATGCTTCATAACGTTCAAACTTAAGCAGTTGTGAGTCTCCTTCCGAGACTACTTTGGCCATTCTGTTATTTTTGCTGAAAAGGAAGGTTTCTCCCAAAAAGTTCCCCTTATTCAAAGTTGCAAGTTGAATATTATCTTTCCAGATAGACACCTTGCCCTTCGAAATTAAATAAGCAGAATTAACATATTCCTCCTCATTAATAATTACATCATCCTGTACAAACCGCTCTTCCATCCCTAAATTCAGAAATTCCATAATATCTTCGTAATGAAAATTTCTCAATAACAAAGGCGGTTCTTTCAAAAACTGCCGAATATATTCGGGCGCTGCCTCTTTTTCTGTATGGTTATCCGTTGCCATAACTTATCTCCAAATTTAACTTATGCTAACCCCTTTTCGTCATCAATAATATTAATGATTATTTAGTACTACCCTAAACGTCTAAGAGTTTTTTAATCTTCAATTGTAATTGCTGCAATTTCTTCAATAGTTGTAAGTCCATTCTTGATCCGCTCCCGTCCGGAACCACGCAAACTCAGCATTCCCTGACTCATTGCATATTCCTTAATAGCGGCTTCGTTAATCTCATCCCCCGATTCCAAAATCATTTTACGAATCTCTTTATCAAAATAAAGAGCTTCCATAATAGCAGTACGTCCCTTATACCCATTGGTACATTTATCACACCCAACCGCTTTATAGAATGTCGTTTCCTCGTATTCCTCTTCAGTAAATCCGATACCCTTTGCTGTTTCAACGTGGGGTCTGTATTCCTCCTTGCAATGCTTGCAAAGAGTACGAATAAGACGCTGAGCCATGATCAGATTAACGGCATTGGCAATCAGGAATGTTTCAACTCCCATCTTATAGAGTCGAGAAATAGCACTGGGGGCATCATTGGTGTGAAGGGTGGAAAATGTAAGGTGTCCTGTGTTCGCCAATTTAATGGCAATCTCAGCTGTTTTCAGGTCACGAATCTCACCCACGAGTACAATATCAGGATCGTGCCGCAAAATACCCCGCATCGCCAAATCAAAAGTCATATTGGTACCAATTTTAAGCTGGCGGGCCCCTTCGATAAGATATTCAACAGGTTCCTCTACCGTAAGGACATTCACTTCGGGAGTAATCACGTAGTAAAGGGCGGCAACAAGGGTTGTAGACTTACCACTTCCGGTAGGCCCCGTAACAATGACAATACCCGAAGGTTTTTCAATTGCTTTTACAAAATCCTCTTTTGCCTTTTTCTGAAGCCCCAGCACATTCAAGTCTGTAATAACTTCCCGGTCATCAAGAATACGAATAACAATGGACTCGAATTTTCGATCGAACTGTGCTCCTACCATCGGCATGATAGATACACGATACCGGATGTTGTGTCCATCTACTTGACGCTGAATAAAACCATCTTGCGAGGCATCACGCTCAAAGCGGTCTACATTACGTGTCTTATCTTTAACTACTGCCGAAATAGCTTCCGGTTTTACATTATTCTGTTGATGCCAGAGCTGCAGCTTCCCGTCAATACGAAATCTGATATCAGTTGATGCAGGTCCAGAGGGCACAATATGAATATCACTTACCCCCTTGCGAACCCCTTCAACCAGAAAACCCTCAACCAGAGAGTTGAGCATACTCTGGTTGATTTCTGCATCAATCTCCTCTTCATCTATCTCTTCGGTGTCTTCCTCTAAGTCAGGCTCTTCATACTCAATCTCTTCGAGCAGATCCAGAAACTCGTTCTTCTGCTCATAGACCTGGGTTAAAATCTGCTCTACCAACTCATATCGGCAGTAGACAATTTGGTGCTGCTTAAAATTTAACTTATTAACGATATTCGAGAGCGTAGGATCTGAAGGGTCGGCAGCCGCAATCGTCAATGTATTCTGCTTTTCCCGAAGAGGCACTGCTTTTTGGTGAACCAACTCATCCACTACTTCAGTAGGAAGTTCATCAATATGGGATTTAATCTCTTCAATAACTTCATCATCGATGGACTCTTGATCACCAAACACTTCCTCAAAAGCATATATGGAAGCAATTTCACTCATCACATCGTGCCGATCGATGCCAAGGTCCTGATAAAGAATCTGACCCAGGCGGCGATTCGACGAGTCCGGCTCCTCCCGTAATATAGCAAGAGCCTCATTGAGCTCATCATGGGTAATAATACTCCTGTTTACCAGGATATCACCAATATGTCTGCGAGTATTTACTTTTCCCATTTAAAACAAACCGTTTACTGAGTAGTCTGATATTTTTTCAAAGGTTACCAAATAATATACATGATCCTTTTAGAAATGTAAGAAAAAAATCGGGCCCTCTTTATTTTATTACTAATCTGGCAATAAGCCTGTGTGTAATAATATTCAATATTTTAATTTTACATTCCGCCCTGATTTGGCTGAATTAAAGCAGATTCTGCAGATACAATCGTAATGGCAATAAGTGCAACCATAATAAACAGGTTAACTCCAAGGCTTATCATATCTACAATGGTATCCATCTTGTAAGTGGTTTGGGTTTCGTAATACTGTGCCAGCTGCTTGGCATTTTGCTTGAGTGCTCCCGACTCAGCCCCAAGCTTAAACCTGCTGATTGCGGTATCCGTAAATACCCCTGTGGCTTTTAGCGATTCAATAAGTCCGGCCCCTTCCTTTAACATCATTTTAATAGCAACCTCTTTAATCTGCTTCTCCATATATTTGTTACGACACGCTTCGGCCGCCACTTTGATGACCTCAATATTTTGTCCGGACCCACTGTATAACGTATAAAATACGCGTGCAAAAATTTCAATACTAGTCTTGTGTATAAGGTCACCGATGACCGGAATTTTTATGATATTTTTATCACGCCATAACTGTCCCTTGGCCGTCTGGGTAAGCCAGTACCATGCTCCGGCAATAGGAATAACATGTGCCAGGGTAAGTATCAGCCAATTATCCTGCAACCAATAGCTCATCTCAAGTGTCGCGGCCGTCATTGGCGGCAGTTTAATATCCATCTCAACAAATGCTTCGGCAGTGGCGGGGAAAATATATCCCACGTAAAACAGAATCACTCCTATGGTAGCCACAACTGTAATGGCCGGCATTAACAGGGAACGCCGCAAATTACTTTTGAATTCTGCATCACGCTCCAGAAACTTTGCGGTACTTTTAAAAACCTGCGCCATATTACCACTGGTTGAAGCCACGCTAAGCATGTAAGAAGCAAACTCTCCGAAGACATCCTCATGCTTACCATAGACCTCATCACCCTCTTTACCGTCCTTTAAGTCCTTCTGAATCGTCGCAATGGTCTCCTTCATGCGAGCATTGGTGGTATCCTCGTGCAACAACTCAAGAATCTCATCAAAGCTCAGCTGCTGTTCTAACAAATCGGCGCTGAGACTAATAAATGTTACAACCTCCTTCTGCGGGACGCCTCCCTTAAAGTCGAACCATTTTTTATTAATGCGAATAACTTTGTACCCGAGCTTCACCAAGGCTTTTTCTACTTCTTCCTTGGAAAAAGCTTCCTGTTCACCGGTTACGGGATCCTTGTTGCCCTTTTGTACTTTATACTGGTAGGTCTCTTTTTTGTCAATACCCTTAACCTTAAGGCCATTTTTCCGAGAGATTTTCTCGACCCGTTTTTCCGCTTGTTTTTTGCTGTCCGCCTCAAACTCAGATTTGATAAGCTTGCCCTGAGCTGAAATAGCACGTAATCTAAATTGCGGCATAATCCCTGTTACTTATTTTTTTCGTAGATGACTTTACTAATACAATGATCAGAATAATAAAACATTGTTACAAATTAGATTCGGTATTCAATTTTCTTCTATACCCGATATTTGATCAATACCAATTCTTCCCTGTTGCCAAAAACGTGGATATGATCTGCTTGAAGTGGATTCTTGATAAAACCGGGCATCTACTTCATTTCTATCAATTGGATTATTAATAGCCCAATTAACATATCCCACAAAAGATATCAAAACCAAGAATACCAAAAATATCTTAGTCCCTTTGACATAATTATCTTGAATTTGCCTCTTCTTTTTTTCATTAAAATATAATCCCATCGCCATACCACATATTAAAACAAACCACGTTTGACTTAAAGGCATGACTGCTAAACCACTAAATAGACCATGAATAAAAGCGGCGATTAATGACCAATAGATACCAAATTGCACCCAGTATTTCTTTTTTGGAAGACCCTCTTTATCAAAAATACCATTTAAATATATTCCGCAATTATATAAACCCAAAAGAGCCAGCATCAAGAAAAGGATAGCAACTATGAGGCCCCACTCATAACTAAATTGTAGAAACCAATTGTGTGGATGGCCATTATGTTGGCCTAACAAAACTGAAGCATAATGCATGGGACCGTACCCCAAGATGGGTTCCTGAAAAATTTTATCGATTACATCAGGCCAATATGAACGCAAGTTATTTGTTCGTAAAACGGTTTCCTTACCTTCTTCACCGTAACTAAATAATAAGTTGTAACTTATAATAGAAATACCTGCAAGTGAAGCATGATAGAGGAAAAACTTCCACTTTTCTTGAACCAAGAAAAACCAGATGAATAGTATTCCTATCACAACTCCAAGGATTGTACCTCTTGCCCCGGATGCAAAAACCAAGGTTCCCCAACCGGCAATAAGAATTACTAAACCCCATCTATAGAGATTATTCTTGGTATATCGCCAATAAAACCAGCCCAAACTGGCTAAGATCGGAATGGTCCAAGTCTGCGTTTGATTAAAGAAACGTATATTCGAAAAACTAAATAATGCTTTGTCATTCAAATCTCCCGGCCATAACGGAACTTCCCCAAAATGATATAAGAGATAGAATACTGCTACTCTGGCTAAATAAAAACAAACAAAACCAATAACAGCTGCTTGCAGGTAGAGCTGTGATTTATCAGAGTCTCGATAAGTAATAACCCCAATAAAGAAAGTAATAACCAAAATTAAGAGGTAATGCGAATAATCTAAGAAAGCCCAATCCGTTAATTCAGCATAAAAGGCAGATAATCCGCCGAGCAAAATTATTACGGCAAAAGCTAATTTAACTTTTAGTGAATATAGCTGAATAAACTGAGCAGCTATTTCTCTATTGGTTTTTATAGTTATTAGAATTGTACCAGCTAATAACAAGGACCCAATTTGGAAGAGGCGTTTGTGGTTATAGAGATAGTCTATGCCCCATCGTTCATACTGCAAGCTGGGGACAAACACCAACACTCCCAAAAGGCCTAACAAAACAAGTTCTCGGGATGAGATTTTCATATCCAATAATAAGTTCCAAAAAAAAAGCCCCTCAAATAAATGAGGAGCTTTTGTAACTTAAATTAATAAATAAGCTAGCTTGTTGGACAAGATCCTGGTGCAGTAGCCGCTGAACCGTCAGCAGCATCAGGAGCATAATCTCCCATTACGGCATCGTCAGGACATACGCGGATTTGAATTCCACCACCTGCGGTAGCTGGAGTAGCCTGCATAATAAAATTATCAGTTCCAACAGCACCTAAAGTATAGGTCCCATTTTCATTAGTGATTGTACCTGCACTTGCGTCTTTTTCTCCAGGTACAGCACCAAGATTTGTGACGGAGATACCTGTAAATTCTTGTCCGCCTCCACCAAGAGCGGTTGGTTTCATATAATATTGCTGTGCTGACGCTGCAACACTAAGTAAATCACTTCGTACAGCATCTACGTTAGCACTTTCAGATGCAGCTGAAAAAGTGTTAATAGCCACGACCGTAGCGATACCTACGATAATCGTTACAAGTATTACGAGTAAGAGTTGTTGTTGTCCCATGGTTGTTACCTATTTGTTAGATGATTGTTTATTTGTTAGATCTTTTGAAAAGCTCCGAAGAACCCCGAATAACTTTTCATTTTGTTGTTCACTCTTAAAGAGTTACTAAAAGAATATTTGTTACAAATTTTGTTTCAATTCAAGGTTAAGTCTTCACTAAAGACGAAACAAGTTAATTTTTCTTAAACCACATTGCGTTTTCTTAACACTAATATTACAGCTCACAAAGTTAAATGCAAGCCAAATATTAAAAAATTTTAATATTTCATCCTCTTCAGCTACTATGCTAACGAAATTTAGCTTCTATTCAAAAGTTCCAATTCCCCTACTAACTTCTATATATCATGTTTTAAGAATAATTTAAGGTCAGAGTAACTTTTTATGCCCTCCCATATAAAGAAAGGCTTTACTCAGATATTCAAACTTTTCACACAACAATGACAGAAACTACTGTCCTTTTCTTCATACATCCATCAACACTGATAGAACAAAGACAGATTAAAAAATTAAAATTGTATTCTCACCGGGCAGCAATTATTATAGTTGACAATACCATTTGATCATCTTAAGATTAAACCTAGTATTAATTTTTTTTAATATTAGTAATTACGTTGGTGTTGGTTACTCATTAACGTGAACTCAAGCTATTTTCTTAATACATCATAATAGTACAATGAAAAATCGTCTACTATTCCTACTCCCCATCGCAATGTTATTATTCATCCAGGCGTGCGGTACAGATGACACTGTTATTATTGCCGGACAAGTTGTTGAATCAGGCTCTGGAAATCCCATTAATAAAGCAGTTATCGAGGTAGTTCAGCCGGAAAATTTACAGCAAACGGCTACTACTGATTCCTCCGGGAATTTCTCGTTTGATGTAGATCCCGGTAATGAAACACAAAATGTAACGCTGGAAGCTTCAAAGCAGGGATATGAAACTCAAAGTACTAATTTTAAAATGGCTCCCGATACAGATGTGGATGATCTCGTTATTCAATTAACATCTACCGACGATGCCGGCGATGGTGGTGATGATGGCGAAGATGACCAGGTTGGAGGTGAAGCAGGTGGCCCGGCCAATCTTGAGCTAACCAATCTGAGTGAAAGTACGATCAGTGTTCGCGAAACAGGAGGCGATGTAAATGCAACCTTTACATTTGAAGTCACAGATTCTGCGGGACGTGTGGTTGATTCTCCCGTTGATGTCAATTTCCAAATTATCAATGGTCCCAATGGCGGTGAACGTATTACCCCACAAACAGCAACTACCGGTGTGGGCAGTCCCGTAGGAACGGTAAAATCAAACCTGGCAGCCGGTGACTCTTCTGGAACGGTACGTATTGAAGCAGTAATCGAGCGCCCAAACTATGGGATAACAATACGCTCTTCGCCGGTCCTTATCTCTATTGCCAGTGGGTTTCCAGTTTTGGATAATTTCAATGTTGCACCCCGCGTTCACAACTTTGATGGATATGGGATTATAGCTGAGGGACATACCAATAGTATTACGGCCAGTGTTGGTGATTTAAAAGGTAACCCTGTACAAGAAGGAACAGCGGTATACTTCTCTGCATCCAATGGTGGTCTGGTCAACGGAAGTGCAACCACAAACGAAAATGGATACGCAACAGTGAATCTGTCTGCAAACGGCAGTACACCAACAGGCCATCCCAATGGGCCGGGTTTTATAGATATTACAGCAGAGACTATCGACAAGGATAATAACCGCATCACTAATACCACTACATTGTTGCTTACAACTCCCAGAGCTCAAATTGATGTAAGTCCTACAAACTTTGATATATCTAATGGTGCCAGTCAAACTTTCGATGTAACGATCAGGGATATGAACGGATATCCTATGGCGGCAGATACCCAAATAGAAGTTACAACCGGTCAGGGATTAACTGCCAGCGGTGATATCGTTGACTTGGAACTTGGCGATTATTTTCAGCCTGGTCCCGGAACGACGGAATTTCAGGTTACGGTTTCTGATGATGATGCAGATGAAGTTGTCAGCTCGGACGGCAGCTTTACCATTACCGTCACCTCACCCTTTGGGGAAACAACTACGAAGACCATTCGAGGAAGCCGCGCTAAAACTAAATGACAGATAGTTGATTGTTAATTAAGCCCCGCCAGAACCTACTGTTCTGACGGGGCTTTTATTTTGATTATCCTTTTCTTTAAACTCCCTGCTATTATTATATTAGCGTACAATTTTGAAAAAAACGGTTATCAAAAAAACAATGGGGAATCTCTCGTCGCTTTTTGAACAAAACCAAGAATGGGCTGACAATATCAAAGAACAGCAGCCGGATTTTTTTGAAGAGTCAGCCAAAGGACAAAGCCCAAACTATTTGTGGATCGGATGTTCCGACAGCCGAGTCCCCCCAACCCAGCTTGCAGAACTTGCCCCCGGCGATCTGTTTGTACATCGGAACATTGCCAATGTCATTTCCCACTCCGATATCAATAGCCAGTCGGTACTGCAATATGCCGTGAGCGTACTAAAGGTTAAGCACGTTGTCATTTGCGGTCATTACGGGTGCGGGGGCGTAAAGGCTGCTTATGAGAACCAAAACCTGGGATTGATCGACAACTGGCTGGCCAATATCCGCGATGTTTATCGGGACTATAAAAATAAGATTGAAAACCATAGCTCCGAGGAAGAGAAACTCAACCAATTCTGTGAGCTTAACGTGTTGGCACAAGTCCGAAATACATGCCACTCCCCTTTTGTGCAGCAGGCTTGGGCAGCGGGACAGGATCTTAGTATTCACGGGCTGATTTATGATCTCCAAACCGGCCTGCTAAACGACTTAGATATCTGTGTTACATCGGCCAAAGAAGCCAGTGATCTATAAAGTTAACTCTTCGGTCTAAGAGATACGTTTCATATATTTAGTTTAAAGTTAAGATCACCGTAACTGCTTACCGAACTTTCTATAAAATTTATTAGTCTGATGGATATTAAAACACCCGAAAATGATTTTCAGGATGTCTCCTTTGGAGATGATGCCTACACAGAATTATTAGACCACTTAGAATCCGATGTAGATCAAGACCGACATCACCTGAGCTTGTTTTTGGGAATTTATGGGACCAATAAGCAAAAGGCTCTAAAACAAATTGAGAACAGATTAAATAGGAAGGTACACGTTGTTGATACCTCAGAGCTGTCTTCACGCATTGAATCAGAATCATTTGACAAGCTCGATGACTTTTTCGATAACATGGAAGAGTCCGATGATATTCTCTACTTCAAGAATGGAGAAAAACTTTGTGGCGTGTATACCAGCTACTCCCATTCCCACACGAAGTATGCAACTCCTCAGGAACGCTATTTTTTGAAAAAAGTAAAAGCTTTTAACGGTCTCGTTATTGTCGATATAGAAGAGTTTTCGGATGCCGATAAAACATTACGTCGAGCAGCTCATTCAATCGTATCATTTACCTTGCCCGAGTCAAAGTTGAAGCGTGCCTGGTGGCATCTTTGGAATTTTTCTTTTCACGGCTTTCAACTTAAAACCACTCGTCCTGAAGCATACGGAGAAACGGGGTAACCACTTTTATTTAGATGCGTAAACCCATTAAGCCTCTCCCCACTGACTGCTGCGGGACAGGATGCCCAAAATGTATTTACGAGATCTACGAGGAGCAGTTGGAAAAGTATAATGAGTGGAAAGCGAAGCAAGAAGAAAATCACAATAAAGAACCTAAAACGCAGTAACGACCATTATGGCTATAAATGTTAAATTGGATACCAGCGGACGTCGCGGTAAAACAGTAACCATGATTTCTAATATTCAACACAATCCGCAGGTAATCGAGAAGCTCGAGAAACAGCTTAAACAAAAATGCGGAGCCGGCGGGACGAGTTATGCCAAAACAATTGAAATACAAGGCAACCACGTAGATAAAGTACGTGCATTTCTACAGGATGAAGGATACAATGTTAAGTAAGCTCCTATACTAATTAGATAAATTTCCAAACAGATATTACCATATTATGAGTTTGAATATATCAGAACAGGAATACGAAGAGATTTTAGAACAGATTAAGGATGATGAAAGTCCGGTTGGAATTGACGCCGGCAAAACACATGTATTGATCCTGCAAAAGCTGCTTCAAATTGAACGCCGCCTGGAAGCACTCGAGATGACTTTTTTTGAAGAAGAGGAAGAATAATTATTTAATCCTTATCCAATAGGCTTTTCAATAAGCCAATATGCTCTTCTTTTTCTTTGTAGATAAGTACCGGCACTCCAAAGTGATACTCTGCGAGGCTATCTGCCATCTCATCCGTAAGCAAGGCAGCGGCAGATGTTTTGCTTTTTGCTCCAACGATGATCAAATCTGCCCGGGTTCGCAGAGTTAAATCATAGATCTGGTCAGCATCCTTCCCGTCATCATTGACTGTAAATACACAGTCAGGAATATCTATTAAATCATGCTTCTTCTTAAACTTCTCGAACTTTTTATTTAGATGATCATTCATCCTTTCGGAATATTTATCTGAAGGTATATAGGGAAAGAATTGTGTGGGATAATGGTACACATGCTGAATATGGAGCTCCGCACCAACCGTTCTTGACATATTTTTCGCCTGCGTAATCGCCCTGGCCGAGGCCTTTGAAAAGGTTATGGGTACGTGAATATTTTCGAGCTTATATTGCGAGTTTTCAGCTATAAAAAGCAGTGAGCAGTGCGAATATTTTGTGATTTTCCGTGCTAAAGCCCCCTCGCCTTCATATCCTGTCTTTTTACCCAATACTAATAGATCAGGATCAAATTCATTTAAAGCTGACAACAACGTTTCCGTAGTGTTCCCCTCCCGAACGATAATATTCACATTTGGTCCGTCAGCTTCAAAGTGATGATCTACTTTTCTACTGAGCTCCTCGCGAATAATGCAATCAAGTGATTTTGAGGTCTCCACTTCAGGAAACAACTCATTGAGTTCATCCGAAATCCCTTCATCTTCAACAACATGAATGAACGTTAGCTGTTCAGGCTCATTAATCCCGGATAGGAAATCCAAGTATCCTAATACCAGATCATCCATATTCGTTAAATCTAGCCCAATCATCCAATGATTAAAAGAGTGCATAACGGGTACCTAATACAAGTTATTCAGTAGTTTCTTCTTTTTGTTTGCTAATCAACTTAGATACAATTTTTCTGTAAGAGTTACGCTCTTTTTTCTCTTTATGTTTTACCTTTCGCTGATGCTCTTCACTTAATCCCTTATACAAGCTGTAACACATCAACAGCAGAATAAATAAAAACGGAAGCCCAGCGGTTATGGAGGCTGTTTGCAGGGCATTTAATCCTCCTCCAATCAGAAGCACCGCGGCCACTGCTCCCTCGGTTTGTGCCCAAAAAATCCGTTGCCCGACCGGTGCATCCAGCTTTCCACCGCTTGTCAAACTATCAATCACCAATGATCCTGAATCTGATGAAGTTACAAAAAAGCTCATTACCAAAATGATAGCAATAATAGAGGTAATAAATCCTAATGGAAATTGCTCGAGCAGTACAAAAAGTGCGGTTGCCACGTTTTCTTCAACGGCAGTGCCAATATTACCTATTCCCTGCATTTCCAAATCAATGGCCGTTCCACCAAATGCAGCAAGCCACAGGAAGGTAACGATGCTCGGGGCAATCAGAACACCCAACACAAATTCCTTCACTGTTCTTCCTTTGGATATTCGGGCAATAAACATACCTACGTATGGCGACCATGAAATCCACCACGCCCAATAGAAAACAGTCCAGTTATTTTGCCATGTTGATCCCTCATAGGATTCCGTCCAAAAGCTATAGGTTAAAATATTATTGGCATAATGTCCGAGATTTTGAACGAAGGAATCCATGATATAGATGGTAGGCCCAACAATCATCATAAAAACCAAAAATAATACTGCAATGCGAATATTCGCCTCACTGAGTACGCGTACCCCCTTGTCAATTCCTAAAACAACAGAAAGCGTGGCAACCATTGTAATTCCTACAATTAAGCCCACCTGTAACCATACCGTATCAGGAACGTCAAAAAGATGATTTAGGCCGGCACTAACCTGCTTCACCCCAAGTCCGAGTGAGGTAGCCAACCCAAAGAGCGTAGCTAACACAGCCAGTGTATCAATAACATCACCAATCCAGCCCTCAATTTTATCGCCCAGCACAGGATAAAAGACAGATCGAAATGAGAGCGGTAATCCTCGGTTAAATGCAAAAAAAGCTAATGAAAGGGCGACCAAAGCATATATGCCCCAAGCATGAAATCCCCAGTGCAGATAGGTTAGACTCATGGCCTGGCGCGCGGCTTCCACCGTTTTGCCCTCTGCCATGGGCGGACTTAAAAAATGATAGATAGGCTCAGCAACACTCCAGAACATAATACCGATGCCCATACCGGCACTAAAGAGCATTGCAAACCAAGCCATGGTACTAAATTCGGGCTTCGCATCAGCACCACCCAACCGAATACTTCCAAAGCGACTAAAAGCTATGGCCAGTGAAAATATAAGAAAAGTATTTACAGATAAAATAAAGAGCCAGCCCATATTGTTTGAAATATAGCTCTGGACGGTCTCAAACATCGACCTGGCCTGCTCTCCCATCACCAATGTAGTGGTAATCATTGCCACAATGAGAATAACGGATGGCCAAAAGACAGGCTTATGGACATTAAAATATTTTTTTATGCCCTCTCCCTCCGATGTCTCATCTGTATCATCTGATCGCAAGCTCATTGAAATACTTTCAGTTACGTATTATCAATTTCGTACTGATCATTACTACCCTATTAAATTTGAATAGGCGGTAAAACGTTCACTATTAAAAATAAACAGAATCCCATCTTGCAATAAAAAAGGGATATGGCACAAACCACATCCCTAAAGAGTACTAAAGAATTTTCTTACAGATTTACTTTGCTTTCTCTTTTCGGATCCAAGTCGTAAAGCGACGAAACCGTTGCCTGTACGGTCTTATACCAGTCATTACCATACTTATCATTGATCTCATAAAAATCTGAAAAGTCTGGCTTGCGCACCTTCATCTTCCATTCCTGGTTTTTGGCTTTGTATACCGGATCAACATGCAGTAACTGATGAAATACGACCATTTCACGAGTCTTCTGGTCAAGCATATCCCACATTTCACCCGAAATTTCGATGAGATAGTTGTGTCCGGAATAATATTCTACTTCCCGTGACGCCTTTTTGCACTTGGCAGCTTTATATTTAGAAAGGTTTGGATAAACCAAAAAATAGCCGATGGAGGCAGGGCCAAAATCAAGACTCTCCCGCTCAATAACTGTTTCTGCAATTTTCGCTATTTCCGGAGACTCCATCAATTGTTTATTGCTATGGGCAACGGTATCTCCGGGCTTCAAAAAATCATTGTCTTTCATGGACGTACATCTTCAATTTAAAATTCAGAATTTCATGGTGTCCAAAGGTATGATTCTGTGGGATTCTTTTCATCCATTTTCAGACATAATTCGCCGCAGATAATTGACCTGTCCTAAGTGATAATTCAGGTGTCCATATAAGTGAATCAGGAATCCTCTTGTGGTTGCCTCAAAAGGAACTTCCATTGGATAATCGTTCTCAAGATCTTCATCATCGAGATCATCAAAAACAGCAGGCAACGTATGCTTTAAATCTTCAATATCTGATATAAGATCCTCTTTCGGAATAGGTTTATTCTTAAATTCTCGTTCTCTATCCCTTTCAAATCCAGTATCTCCAAGACCTTTGCCAACAAAATGATTTAAATTACCCGTCAAGTGCTGTGCCAACACCCCAATACTGTTTGTAATACCTTCGGGTGCTTCCCAAAGTATACCTTCAGGAGTTTTCTTAAGGTTTTCAATTATTCGATTTAAATCACGCTCAAAGAGGGCAGTAAGATCTTGTTTGAGAGAACTCATAGCATTGGTTTAGGTTTCAACAATATTACTGTTCAAGTTGACAATTAGGACAAAAGTAGATCTTCCGTCCCCCGGTTTTTTCTTCCTCTATTATTGAACCACATTTGTGGCAACGGTTATCCGTGCGTTTATACACAAAAAATCGATACTCTTTTCTTGGAGCATTCTCGCGTTTGAGCGCTTCCACAATTTCGGGATCATTGGTTATGCCCCCCGTCTCATACGAACGTGTAGTAAGTTGAAATGTGGCCTCAGCAAGCGCTTCTTTTTGTTTTTCAGAGTATTCACGCAATTTCTTGTGAGGATTTACTTTAGCATAAAACATGATTTCACTGCGCAGATAATTGCCAATGCCACTCACAAATCCCTGATCCAGCAAAAGGGTCGTCAGCTTCCTATTCTTGAACTCATCGGACTGATATTGCTTCAGAATATCCTCATAGGTAGTATCGGGATGCAGCACATCAGGACCCAATTTTTTAATATACGAGTGCTCGTCCACCTCTTTCCTGTCCAACATTGCAATATCGGAAGCCGAATAGAGATATGCCGACTTTTCCCCGTTGTGAATAGCAACGCGAAGTGAGCGATTGGTATCAGGTTGTTCGCCTGAATCACTCACCATCCACTTTCCATACAGCTGATTATGACTATACATAACCTTATCATTCTCAAAAAAAGTAAGCAAAGCTTTACCCCGTGCCTCTACATTTTCTACAGATTGTCCTTTAAGCTTTGCTTCGTATTCCTTTAATTCATCAAAAGCAAAATAGAGATCTTTGATAGGTCGCTTTTTAAGTGCATTAGTTAATGAGTCAGCGGTTCTCCAAATTTCTGGTCCTTCTGGCATAAAGAGTTTTTTTTACCTGTTAAAATTTTCGTTGACCTTACAACAATAAGCTTTAAATCGTTCATACATTATGGTCAGAACCATGATCGCCATAGCGGCAGGATATTTTTCTATTGCTGCCCTTAACAGCTTTATCCATGTTATTACCTCAATTTATTTCAGAGCAGATATTACGCTCACAGGCATTAGTCACCTGCCGTCAACGCCATGGGTCATCGGAATAACTTTTTTACAATTTGCATTTGGCCTTTTCGGCGGATTACTTGCTACCACTATAGCTAAAAATGCTTCGAAAGTTATTTTAGGATTTATATTAATGATGGTTGCGGTTTCACTCATCAACTACTCGGTAATGGTTGAGAATGAACCACTCTGGTATCTGCTCACCGCACCGATCCTAACCATTGGCGGCATATATATGGGATACCGACTCCAAACGCAAGAATCAAAAACAACGTCTAATGAAGAAAAGTAAACTTATTTTTGTATTAGTGCTTGTTGGATTATTTCAAGGATGTCGTACAACACCTGATACTCCATCACAATTTTCAAATCCGGCAGCAGAAAATAGCGTTTATCCCTACTTGTATAGTACTGACAATCAATTATATATGAGCTGGATCACCAACAATAATGATCAAATTCATACCCTGAATTATGCATCTTATTCTGATCAGGAGTGGTCACCTGCAACAACCATCGCCAAAGACTCTTTATGGTTCGTGAATTGGGCCGATTTTCCATCTATTATTGCTGACCGAGACGGTCCCGTTGCAGCACACTGGTTAAATAAAAAGCCCGGCGGGCCTTATGCCTACAATGTTAATATTTCTATCGCGGATGAGTCGGGTAACTGGAGTAAAGCTTTGATTCCTCATAATGATGATACCCCTACCGAACACGGATTTGTGTCAATGATTCCCTGGGACCAAAATACATTTTTGGCTGTTTGGCTGGACGGGCGAAAGACGGACGGTCGGTCTGACGAGGAATATTTTAACCTCGATTACGCAATGACATTGCGCGGGGCACTTATCGATCAGGATGGTAACATACAACAGCGCTTTTTAATAGACGATGCTGTTTGTGACTGTTGCCCTACCTCGCTGACGAGAACATCTGATGGAGCAGTTGTAGCCTACCGGAATCGGACAGATGATGAAATCCGGGATATATATACCAGTCAATTTAATGGTAAGGAATGGACGAATCCCAAAGCCGTTTTTAGTGATAAGTGGAAGATCGGTGCATGCCCGGTAAACGGTCCCAAGCTTGCAAGCCAGGATTCGTTGGTAACTATTGCATGGCATACCGGTGCTAATAGTAATCCTACTGCTAAATATGCTTATTCTTTAGATAATGGATCCACCTTTAGTAAACCGGCCGTACTTAATGACAGTACTTCATTGGGACGCGTAGATGCTGAAATTTACAAGGGCGTTTCTTACCTGACCTGGATGGAGAAAGACAAAGAGCAAGCTGTACTAAGGATGGCATCTTTTGACGGCGACAAGCAAATTAATCAAACAAAAACCGTTGCTAAGATTAATGAATCCCGTAAAACCGGTTTTCCACAAATGGAGCAAATGGGTGAATCCCTATTTATTGCATGGATACAATCTGATAGTACAGGAACAGAGATAATTACAAAGAAAATGGCCCTGAATCCTTAGGACATATTATCAACTTCTTCGGGCTCCTGATCCCGCCACTTCGAAAGTTGATCTAAAATATCCTCACGAACCTCCTTTGTAAGTTTTCGAATATCTGATTTATCATATTCCTCTGTTGAGATAGGATCGAGGATCTTCAGTTTAATATGTTTGGCGACCCCAAACTTCCAGCTGCGTTTAGGCAAGGTATTTTGAGTTCCGTCAATGACCATAGGCAAAATAGGTATACCCTCTCGGATGGCAAGATCAAAAGCACCGGCTTTAAAACGATTTAGTTTGCCATTGCGCGATCGCGTTCCCTCCGGAAAAAACATCACAGAACAATTGTGCCCAAGGTAGTATCGAGCTTGTTCAAAAGTTTGTTCCCTGCGATCGGGGGCTTTTCGGTCTACTGAAATATCGCCGGCAAGTTTCATCATCCATCCTACCACCGGCGTATCAAAAAGCTCTTTTTTTGCTACCCATTTCATCTCCCATGGTAAATTTGAAATTAGGGGGATATCGGCCTGTGACAAATGATTACAGACCATAACATAAGGTTCGCGATCGTTGATATTTTCATACCCCGTGATAGTAATCTGCCAATTGGGATTTATTTTAGAGATATACTTCCCAAGGTTACGAAACAGTTTCCCTGTTTTATACCGTGCCGGATCGCGGTCGAAAATACGAACAATTGCCAACATCGGCAGCCAAATCAATAAGAGGAATACAACCCCAATCCAAATAGCAAGCGATTTAACAGTCGATGACATAAAAATTCTTTCTTTCCTAATTTACAGAACGTTGTACAATATCCTATTCTTTTACTGACTGATTCTTAGGTAATATACTCTCGGGTATTTGCCATATCAGCAAAGAATTATCAGTTTTCAATTGATAATGGCCGGAACTGCCGTCGAGCATATACATTTTTATCCGGTCGGCTTTTGCAAGTAACGGCACAGCTACATAAAAATCGATCTCGGAATTGCCCTTATCACCTACCGAGAGTTCTACCCTATCAAAATTAATCTTTCGCAAAACAGAATTATCACTATTTAAAATATGCACCTGATAACGGCCCTGTTGCTGGGATTTCACGAAGGTATTATTATGTACCTGATAATCGACAACCTGTAACCGTCCGTTACCCTCACTCAAAGCCAACGACAGTGTTTGGGATGAAGATTGCTTATCAGCAGAACATCCCAAAAGTAATATCAGAGATACAATCGAAATGAAATGCAGCGGCCGCTTCATACTCTGCTATAACTTTGGAATAAAACTTTTTATAACGCCCCATATTCCTTTTGCAGGCTTAAACGATCGTCGGTTTCGGGCAACAGCCTTTTCTATAATTTCGGGCTGAAAAATATCTTCCTCCTCTTGTTCCGCTTCTCTTATATGCTTGGGAATGTTTATATTTTTGCCGGATCGGGCTGAATCATTTTTCTTAGGAGAGCTTTTCTTATTTTCGGACCTTCCATTCGTTGATTTTTTCTGTCTTTTTGATGTTCCCTTGGAACTACTTGGTCGCGGTTTTCGCTCCTTTTTCTGTTTGGGCTTCTGTTTATCCGCTTTCTTTTTGGGCTTCTCAGCTTCTTTTTCCTGCTTGTTCTCCTGATCCCCATTATTCTTCTTACCAGACTCCTTCGCAAACTTGCTTTCTTCCCTCGAAACAGGTTTTTTCTTTTTTTCTCCTTTCTTTTCCTGTTTCTCTGATGGTTTTGTAGATTCTTTCTTGGGTGAACGTTCTTTTTTCTCTCTGTCTTCCCCTTCTGACGAACTTTCATCCGGAATCTCCTTGACCGTTAACTGATCACCAACCACATTCTTAATAGCATGGTAATACTTCTTGTCTTTATTACTCACAAACGTAATGGCCGTACCCTCTTTATCGTATCGGCCGGTACGACCAATACGGTGAATATAATCCTCGGGGTTATTCGGCACATCAAAGTTGACAATAAGTGATACGTCATCGATATCAATACCACGCGATAGTACATCTGTAGCCACCATCACGGGATGCGTCTTATTCTTAAATAGTCGCAATGCTTCGTTCCGTTCCTGCTGGTCTCGATCACCGTGCATACTCACTGCGTTGACACCGCGCTTTTTGAGCATCCTCTCGACCTCATCGGTTCCGCGTTTTGTAGCGCAAAAAACAATAGCTGTTTTATACTTCTCAGCATCAAAAAGTTGTTCAAAGAGAGAAAGCTTCTTTTTGGGATGTACAAAGTAGATCTGTTGATCGACACTGTCAGCCGGTTTAGATACTTCAAACTCTACTTCTACAGGATCTACCATCACCTGATCAACGACTTTTTGTACCTCCTCAACCATGGTAGCTGAGAAAAGCATTGTTTGACGCTCTTTGGGGAGCTGTTCTACAATTTTCATCACATCAGGTAAAAATCCCATATCAAGCATTCGATCGGCTTCATCCAAGACGAGGTACTCCAAGCCACTGAAATCAAGATTCAGCACATTCATTTGATCAATCAGCCGACCGGGGGTAGCTACAATAATATCCACTCCTGCCCGTATGGCTTTAACCTGGGTTCCGTAATCACTGCCACCGGTAACTGTTGCAGAAGTTATACCGGTATGATAACCCAATGCAAAGATTTGCTCCTCAATCTGTTGTGCAAGCTCACGTGTTGGCGACAGGATAAGGGCCTGCGTATCGTCAGACTTATTGTGGGTGATCTTCTGTAACAAAGGGATAACAAACGCTCCTGTTTTCCCGGTTCCTGTCTGGGCAGCACCAATAACATCTTTACCGTTTAAAATAAGTGGGATACATTCTTCCTGGATGGGTGTAGGTTCGCTGTATCGCAAATCCCTTAACCCCATCATGAGCTCATTGCTCAAATTAAACTTCTCGAAACTCAATATGCTTTCCTTTAATTTCTGATTACGATGTAATAGTATTCCTGTGAATAGGAAGCCCTAAGATACGATTTTCTAAGCAATTCACTTAACAGAGTCTGCGATTTTTTAAAAGCTAAAATTTAGATAACTTCGAACGCTATATATAGAAATTCATAACAAGAATTAACCTTTACGAATATTTATGAAGTATACAACATATATCTTTTGTTTCCTTTTAGCCGGTTCCCTTGCCTTTGCCGGTTGTAACTCCGGTGCCTCGGGGAATATCTCTCTTGAAACTGAGGCTGACAGCCTCAGCTACAGCCTGGGATTCCAAAACGGACAGTTTATGGCCGAAAGTGGCATGAGTGAAGACATTGATCCAAAACTCGTAAAAGCCGGATTGGAACAGGCCCTGAAAGAGCAAGAAGCATTACTTTCTGATGTTGAAATGAAACAGGCCATTCAAAAATTTCAGATTAAGGCACGACAGCAAGCTCAACAAAAGAAAATAAAGCAGAGCAAGGGTAATAAAAAAGAAGGAGAAGAATTCCTGGCTGAAAACAAAGAAAAAGAAGGGGTTAAAATTACCGATAGTGGCCTGCAGTACAAAGTTCTTGAAGAAGGAACAGGTCCATCCCCGAGCGAAGGGGATCAAGTCAGAGTTGATTACGAAGGAACGCTTATAGATGGAACTGTATTCGATAGCTCCTATGAGCGTGGCGAGCCTGCTACTTTCCCTTTAAATCGTGTTATACCCGGTTGGACCGAGGGACTGCAGCTGATGAAAGAGGGAGCTAAATATAAATTCTTTATACCGGGAGATTTAGCTTATGGACAAAATCCTCCACCCGGCGGAAAGATCGGTCCGAATGAAACTCTTATTTTTGAGGTAGAACTACTTAAAGTTAATCCTGAGGATACTACAGAACAGTAACTTTCAGTTTGTTTTCCTTCTAAGCCTGACAGTGTTCAATACTGTCGGGCTTTTTTATTTGATCTACTCAAGGCCTGAACCTATAAGTTCAAACAATTCTTTCTTATCAATGTTAAATCGGTTGTTATAATCCTTTACGCTTCGGCTAATAACCTCTTTTGCTTCCTTTTGATTATAGATATGCGTGATCTCCACCTCCCTTTTTTCATCACTAAACGGTCGCTGTTTATAGGTCAGAAAATAATGGGACAATCGTTCGACGATGTGGTTGGGTACATCCTGAATATCTTTCATACCTCCAAACGAAGCATCGCCTTTCATTACGGCAATAATTTTATCATCAGCCTCCTCCCCGTCAATCATACGAAATCCGCCCACGGGAATGGCATCAAGAATGATATTCCCGTGAGGAATATTTCTTTCGGTTATTACACAAATATCCAACGGATCCTGATCCCCATCAATATCATCTCGTCCCGTCTTTTTCATACAATATTGTCCCACACGCTCATCACACAAAGTCTGAGGGATAAATCCATACGGCATGGGACAAATATTTGAAAAACGCTGCGGACGATCTACTTTAAGATAGCCGCTATCTTTATCCAGTTCATATTTCATCGTATCTCCCGGAACAATCTCAATAAACACCTTCACCACATCAGGAGTATTTTCCCCAATATCAATGCCATGCCATGGATGAGGTTTAGAAAATAGCTTGGAAAGTTTTAAAAAACGACGAATTTGAGAACGTTTCATATCTTGTACATAGATTGGGTTAATTGCGAACCTATAAGATATTAAAAAATCACGGGTTAGGAAGGGCAAAAAATAAACAGGACCGGGATCAACCGGTCCTGTTTTGTACGTTGGCTTTTCGGGGTACAAATCAATGGTTACAATAGATAAGTAACCAGGGATCAGTATGTTCAATTATTATTACTCAAATCGTTCAGCTTTGTTCCAACTTTTTTAAATTTATTATATGAGATATGATAACGGCCGGATCAACCATTTATTAGGGCATACAGGCACTTTTTATGGCCAAATATAGTCTCTTAACCCCGATGCGCGGCGAATCTGTCGCTGTATACCCTTTGTCAGTATTGTTTTGTTGCCTCCAATAATAATTTTTTTGCGTGCCCTTGTAATAGCCGTATATAAAAGCTCCCTGTTCACCACTTTTGATACTGTTCGCGGTAATACCAACATCACTTCATCAAATTCGGATCCCTGGCTTTTATGAACTGTTAATGCATATGCTGTATTATGATCAGGAAGCCTGCCGGGCATTATATCCCTTACCTCTCCTTCATCCTCAAAGTATACCTTAAGATCCCCATTTTGATCAGGCAAACACACTCCGATATCTCCATTGAACAACTCCAGTGTATAATTGTTGGTGTTGATGATAACCGGTTTCCCGGGATACCATTGCGCATATTTGGGGATGAGTGAGTGATCTTGCAGTATTCTTTCCACAATTTTATTTAGGTGTTCAATACCCCGTGGCCCCTTACGGTGTGCTGTTAAAATACCCAGCTTATTTATCTGTCTGACGGCTTCATGAGGACTTTCTGAGTCCAAAATATCTTTAAAATACGTTGGGATCTTCTTTTCTAAAAGGGATTCTAACTCCGCGTTATTAGCAATATCCTTAAATACGGCATCATCTACATCATTTGACTCAAGCAGTAATAAAGTACGATCCCCATGTCCTCTGTTAACTTCTTTCCCTAATCGGGCAATTCCGCTATCAGAAGAAAAACGATAACTCTTGGTAAGAAGCGTAATATTATCTGTAAGAGGATTGGGCTTGTGGACCATAAATTCATCAGGAATATTAAATGAGAAGGTATTCAGCCAGTCGGTGTAATTTTCAGAAAACTGATTACTTTCTATATCACAAATGTCACCAAGCACCGACCCGGCCTCTACCGAAGCCAGCTGATCTTTATCTCCTAACAATATTAGGCGGGTATCATTAGATAATGCTTCAGCGAGCTTACTCATCAATGCCTGATCAATCATCGAGGCTTCATCGACCACCACCAGATCGTATGGAACAGGATTATCGGCATTGTGCTTAAACTGTGAGCTATATCGACGGGCACCCAGTAGTTGATGTAGGGTTTGTGCCTTTTCCGGGATTTCTTCTTGAATTTCATCAGTAACATTTAGCTCCTCTTTCGCACCTATTATCGAATCTTGAAGTCGTGCTGCCGCCTTTCCTGTTGGAGCTGCTAAGGCAATATTCGGCATCTTTTCTCTATCTTGATATTGCTCTAAAATCAATGCCAGAACCCGTACTACAGTGGATGTTTTACCTGTTCCGGGTCCGCCTGAAATAATGGAAAGGTTGTTCCGAATAGAGGTTACTGCCGCCACTTGCTGCCAGTCCGGTTCTTGAGTTGAATCAGTAAAAAGACGACTCAACCCATCATGCAAAAGCGATTCATTGATGTTATCATCCTGTTGTCGACTTCGTTTCACCAACTCTTCGCCCAACGTACGCTCATAGTGCCACAACTTATGCATATACAAGCGGTCCGAATCGTTCAAGATAAGCGGTTTATATTCACCCGGTTTACCAACCGCGGCACATTTCATCAAAGCTGAAAGCCATGGGGTCAGGGCCGGAGCTCTCAAAATTGAATCTCCCTCCTCATCCTCAAAAAGAGGTTCCCCGGCATAATCAACCAACGGTAAACATACATGCCCCTGTTGATATAGATAACTGACTAAACAGGCAGCCTTCAGTACTTTGGGAGAAATATTTGAATGGCGATCCTCTAAAAAACGGCACAGTTCCAGATCTATGGGACGAATTATTTCTTTATGGCGAAGCTTATCCAGCTCCTGCATAATATTATCCATCGCTACCTCCCCTGATATAATCATCCAATGCCGTTATCACATCTTTGTTGGGTTTATCAAAGAAAATACCTTCACTTCCGTCCTTGTTCATTCCTCGTAAAAAGAGATAAAATGCTCCTCCAAAATGTTCGTAATACGAATAATCGGGCAATCGCTTTGTTAAATATCGGTGAAGTGCCACTGTATAAATATGATACTGTAGATCGTAGGAGGCCTCCCTCATTTCATGCTCCAACTCCTCCTGACAATAGTCAGATATCGAATTGCCAAGATAATTGGTCTTATAATCCAGTAGATAATACTTGTCCTCAAACTTAAACGTCAAGTCGATAAACCCTTTTAAAAATCCGGATGCCGCCCTGGCCTTATTTCCCCAATCCGGAGCAGCCCCATTTCTGATTATTGATAATAGTTGGCGCGTTTTAATTTCCTCATTTTGATAATAGAATTCCATCTCCGGTATCTGGCTGTTTTGTACAGCAGACAAGGTTAGATCTTGAAAATCCTCATGGAGTGGCTTTTCTATAACCAGTTCAAGCATATCGGAAACAGTCTCTTTCCAGTCCAAATCGATACCATTTAGCTGCAATTGATTAATGATGACCTCATCCTTGTCCTTCGATTCAGAATAATAATCCTCGAAAATGTTGTGAATACACGTTCCCGGTTGTGGTCCTTTTGGAAAGGCAAACATTGTTTCTTTTTCAGGTAGATCCTCCTGTACCTCGTAATCTCCATAATCAGTAAATTGATCATAATCCGGCACGTCAGGATCATCATCCTCCATCCAGCTGCTAAGTGATGAAAAACTGGATACGTCATAACTTGTTGAGATAGGCAACGCTCGTTCAAACGTTTTAGCAGACATTAGCTCATCATTGGAATCATTAAATAAATCTGATTGCTTGTTTAATGATTCCTCCAGCGGCGGCCTATCCATCATAAAAAGTGATGGGTAGTGTTCACATAGTCGCTGAATTTCATTATCAAACTGTTGTGGTCCAACGGCATTGTAGCTTTTTTGAACAGCCTCTTTTAACTGCTCATCACATTGTTGAGGATCACTCAGCAGATAGCCAAGCGGAGAAAACTCCGATCTTTTGGCATAAGCCCAACTCAAGTAACAGCAGTGCTCTGCCCGAGTCATGGCTACATACGCCAGACGAAGGCTCTCCGCCAGTTCTTCACGAGCTGCAAGTAACCGTTTTTCGCTACGATCACCGTCAGATTTCCCATTTAAGTCTAAATAAGTCCGTTCAAAATTTTGGGGATCGTGATAAACCAATGGCTTACCTTGATCTTGGAAACGCGGCCCATACCATAAAAACGGACAGAACACAATGGGATATTCCAGTCCTTTACTTCGATGCATGGTTACAATTTTCACCAACTCCTGGTCACTTTCCAGCCGCAATTGTTCTTCGTCGCGATCACCGGATTCTTCCTCTCTTTTTCGAGCCAGCCATTTAACCATGCTTCTCATACCCTCCTTTTGCTGCTGAGCCTCAGCCTGCATCAGCTCTCCCACGTGAAGCAAGTTAGTAATTTTGCGTTCTCCATCAGGATACCTTATAAGATGTTCAGATATATTAGCCTCTTTAAGTATGGACCGAAACATCGGCGAAAATCCTTTATCCTGCCAGATGCTGTGCCATTCAGCGAATTGATCCAATAGTGAAACCCATCGATCTTCATCCGCCTTAATATCAATAAGATCATTCGCACTGTACGCGGTCAGAGGTAAGGCAAGAGCCGTTGTAATAAGATTCTCATTAGTGGGCTCCGTTATAGCTTTTAGAAATATCTCGAGCTGACGTGCCTCATCACTTTCAAAAACGCTTTTTTGACTATATTGCACGCTTTTAATCCCCTTCTCACGTAATACATCACTCATCAGATCAGCCTGTTTATGGGTTCTCACCAAAACGGCAATATCTTTTGCCTTAACTTTCGCTCCCCCGATTGTGGCTTTTCCAACTTTCCCTTCCTCAATCATTCGGTAAATTTCCCGAGCTGTATCTTCGGCCGCCAGCTCTTCGGCCTCACCCTTATTAAGCTGCTCTTCCTCTCCCAGCGGTATGCTGCGAAAGCGGATCGGCGGATAGGATTCTCCATGTTCTGATAGCTCCTCATAATGATCTTTATCCATACCCGGTTGTACCGGATCGTATGCGATACGATCAAGGATAAATGGATTACCATGTTCCCCAAAAAGCGTATTAAATCCTTCTAAAAGTTTCGGAACGGAGCGGAAATTGCGTCCCAAATCAAAGGTATTTTCCTCGGGAGCATCACGCTTGGCCTTCAGATAGGAATACACATCTGCACCGCGAAAACTGTATATTGACTGTTTGGGATCACCTATCAAAAACAATGCTGACTCAGTGTTTCCCGCGTAAATCCGACGAAATATCTCATACTGGTTTGGATCAGTATCCTGAAACTCATCTACCATGGCGATAGGATATTTATCTCTAAACTTGTCAGATAATATATCCCCGCGTTCACCGTCAACGAGAGCATTACGCAATCGCAGCAACAGATCATCATATGATAAGACCTGCAGGTCCTCCTTTTTCTGGTCAAGTTCATCCCACAAATATTCCAGAAGGTCTTTCTTGAATGTAATTTCAAATAGCAATACCGAGTCCAATACCGTTAAATACTTCTCAATCAGACCAAAAAAAGGATGAGACGGAATTTCTCCATATCCTTTATTGAGATTATCTTCGAGCGTTAATCTGCTAAAGTTTGAAAACTGATCGAAGGGTTTAATAGTGATTAGTCCATCAGATGACAAAAACTCATCCATATATCCAAACCAGCTGGCCAAATAGTCTTTCCTATATTTTCGACCATTTAACGAATCGGACAACAGCAGGGATAAAATTTTCTCGCGGTCGCTAAACCAGTTATCCCGTAACTTCACATATATATTGCGTAGTTCCTGTAATTTGCTTTCTATCTCATCGACCGATGATATGTTCTCAGGAAGAACCTTCAGGTAGGGCTTTCCAAGATAAGGTTTAAGCTCACTAGCTAACTTTTCGGGCTCATATCCCCTGTCTAACAACAAATCCAACAATGGCTGTTTTTGAGGTTCTTCTGTTACCTCAGCCACCCAATTACGCCAATAGTCATCCACCGCCTCAAGAACCAGATCGGAATCATCACCTATCAATTCAGCGTCGTACATGGCACGACTCTCAAAGGCCTGCTCCTGCAGGGCCTGATAGCAAAACCCATGGATGGTATATACGGCCGATTCATCAAATGATCGTATCGCCCCCTCAAGACGCTCCACCGCATGAGCTTTATCATCTGTATGATGATGTAAGTCAAGAAGAAACTGATCATGCTTGTTGTCAACTTTACCCTTCTTAAGTACCGAAACAGCCTCGCGTATTCGCTGCAGTAAGCGATCTTTTAGTTCTTTAGTGGCTGCTTCGGTATAGGTTACAACCAAAATTTTACCTACTGAAATATCATGCTCAATCAGTGCCCGAATATACAACGAGGTAATATTATAGGTCTTTCCCGTTCCTGCACTTGCCTCAATGAGATTAATACCAGAGAACGCAATATCAAATGGCTGAAGTTCTTTCATCTTATCCCCCTTCCTCTACTATGGCATTAAAGAACGGACCCCAAAACTGCTCGGAAATGGTTTTAAATTCATTTTGCTGTAAAGGATTTTCGGACCCGAGCAATAATTTATTGTAGGGATCTTCTCCCTCTCCGGGATAGGAACCATAATTTCGAATCCATTTATTGCCGGCCTTGTATAAACCCGATTCAGGATCCCCGTTTTTTTGATAGATCTCCTCGGCATAAGCAAATGTGGATTCCGGAAAAAAGTAGCAACACTGCTGTAACCCTTCCCAATACATTCCCAAGAGCTGTTTTAAAATCATCTCGGAATCTTCTGTCGGCCCTAAACGGTATTCAACAAAATCCTTGCGCTTGTGGCGCGTAAATAGCCGACTAATTCCGGGATGTCCATCAGGTTTTACAACTTGCAGGCACAGATGTTTAACCCACAAATCGATTATATCCTTCGGACGCATTCTCCCAAAACGATAAGTGATACGAGCATTTTCGTAAATATCTGATAGCTTACCCCTCAAACGAAAATCATTAATTTGCAAATCAACTTCGAGATCTTCGACTTGCTGCTGATCAAGAATCCAGTTTAGGTTTTCTCCAAAATATCGAACCTCTTTAATTCTTGCCTGAAAAGCACGCTGCCCAGTCCACCCTTCGGGCAACATATCTTTGGCCTGTAGATTCTTTTGGTATGACTCCAATGGTTTTTCCTTGAAGAATCGATCCAGCAGCTCTTGCCCTACCTTATAATTGTTCAATCCTCCAAGCGTAAACGGTTCGCGCTCTTCCGTTAATACCTCCTCCTCCCTAAGGTAAATCCCCAATCGATTTTGCAACAGAAACTTGGCAGGGTGCTGAAAAAAAGCGACAAGATCTTTGAGCGAGAGATGCTTCCATTCTCCATCAGGTTCAGGAAGGGAATCCTTCATAAACGGTACAACGTTGGAATTTCCATCCGATAGCTCGCGGCTTATTTTAAGCTGAGAAGCCGAATAACTAAACAGGTTATCATCCATATAATAGTCAGGGCTAAAAGCCTGTAATGGATGCTTTTGGATGATACGATCTGGGTTGAAACCATAATTTTGTTCAAGGTAATCGACAAATTCCCGAAGCACTACAGAAGGAGGAAAATCAGTATCCTGACGATTGCTTTGCCCGACATAGCTAAAATAAACATGGCTGCGGGCCGAAAGTAAATTTTCCAAAAACAGATATCGATGCTGTTCCGATTGTATCGGATCTCCAACTTGCCTATCCAGATGCATCAGATCAAATTCGATAGGAATTTTAGACTTGGGAAAAGCACCTTCGTTCATCCCAATCATTCCAATTACTTCAAATGGAATACTTCGCATCGGCATCAGCGAACTGAAAGTAACGCCCCGACCAATACGTCCGCCGCCCGTGGATTGTGCAGTGAGTTGTTCAGCAAGCCAGCGCCGTACAATTGAAAACGGTATCTTATGATTATAATCAATGAGAGATGCATATTCTGACAGTTTATCAATGCCTTCTCTTACCATGGATAGCTCCCAGTAAAAGTCCCGATTATCTGGAAAAAAACGAACCGTGATATCATGTAATATTTTAGTCCATTCCTCGGGTTTTCGAGAAATATCCGTACGATCAGAAACTGAAAACAGTTGGTTAAGAAAAAAGGATAGTTTGCCGGCTAAATTGGCATCATCGGAACTCTCGACTTCATGATAAGCATAAATATCGTCGTAGAGCCGTTCGTCGGACGAGCGCATGGCATATCCCAGGAGAATACGTCGCAGGCCCGCCTGCCATGTAAAATGATCGCTCTCGGGCAGATTCAGGTCTTTTTTGTCCTTCCCATCAATGCCCCATCGGATTTGATTACCTCCCACCCACTGCTCGATACGACTCAACTCATCTTCATTAAATCCAAATGCTTCCCGTATGGGATTGCTATCCAGCAAGTCGAGCACATCGGTAACCTTGAAACGACTCTCGCTGAGTTCCAGAAGCTTTAAGAACGTATCCGTAACGGGTTGTTCGCCCCCTACGCCACGATCGGCAATAGCATATGGTATCTCAGGCTGACCTTCATCCGGCGTAGTAAACACCGCCTCGATAAAGGGAGCATATGTTTCAATATCAGGGGTCATAATCAGAATTTCATCGGGGCTCAGTTCCGGATTCTCATCCATCAATGCCAGCAGCTGATCGTAAAGCACCTCTACCTCACGCATGGGACTATGGCAGTTGTGTACCTGTATGGATTGATCGGCAGGAGGAACGTTTAATTTCCGTCCCGATAGAGAGTCATTATTTTTAAAATCGGACTGTACGGCCGTAAATAATGACTGTTCGGAAAGTTTACTCTCCTCAACAGATTTAAGATCCACATTTACATGTTCTGAAAACAGGGACATAAAATTCGCCCCCTCTTGTCCCAATGACTGAAGCAGTGGATTTTTGAACTGCTCACTTTCGTTAATCCCGGGATCAACTGACAACTGATAAAAATGAACGTTGGTCAGTTTTGAAAGCTTGGCCATTGTTTTGATAAAAGCTGAAGAAACAGATGATACGCCGAATACAGAAATGCGGTGTGGCAAATCTTGCTTGTTGATATCTCCCTGTTCAATGGCACCCCACAATTTTTTAAGTAGTTGGGCACGATGCAATTGATTTTCATCATGTGGGTTATCCCAATGGTCAATTAATTCATTCCATAATTTAGCCTGCCACTTTTCAGCCTCTACATTTTTGGTGTTAAGCTTTGACTGCTCTCGCTCCCAATTTAAAATCATTTGCGGACGATAAATGAGATACTGATCAAAGACATCCGAAATTTTAGAAGCCAGCTTCCAACTTCGCATCGCACGTTGTTCAGGATCTTTTTCATCGATATAATGGCGTAAATTCTCAAATTGATCCAAGAACTGTTCATCTTCAAAAAGTTCCATCAAGGTCCATGTCATGGGACCGCGATCGGACGGCAACGTTTGGGGAATATCATCATTCCATAATCTGATAAGACTCCAGATACGCTCGGACGGAAATTCAAATTTGAGGTTAGCCGCTATGCCCTCTTTTTCGGCCATTCTAAGAGACAGCCACTGACCAACACCGTGATTCTGAACCACAAATATCTCCTTATCCAACGGATCTGAGAGCGGATTTTCATCCAGTTCCTGAAACAGCCGGTCTGCCAGTTTTTCCAGTTCAGTACTGTAATAAAATTTGAGCATTATGCCTCGCTTGATCGGGTGTCTGCCTGATTTCTAAGTGATAGCAAAAACAGAAAAAACCGTACAAAAGTAAACAGTTAAAGCATACTCTCGTTGACAGCAAGTATTAGAATACTATATCATCAAACAAATATAAATTGGGAGTTCGAAGTATCCATTACTCCTGTTCCTTGACAGTATTCAAATAATCCCTGATACGCTCTGCGTTGACCCCAATATCACTTCGGCCAATGCGTGAAACCGAACGCACATCAATTTTGGTGCTACCTGCGGTCTCAGCCGTATCTATCCGAATCACTACATCATCGACAAATCCAAACCAGGGTAACTTGTCATAAGCTTCAATTATTCCACTATCTTTATCATTTGTGACAATTTCTTCCCATGGCATCTCCTCGGCGGCGGCAAGCGCACGATCAAAAGCCTTCCCATACTCCTGTTCCAAATACAGCGTTTTAACATCGGGATAAGTTTTGCGCTGAATATCAGCCTTTTTCTGATCCCCATAGGTTGTGTCATTGGGTGCATCAGCCCTCAATGGCACGATATTTCGAAATTCCGGCGGATTATCAATATCTGTACTGATATCGTGAATAGGCGGATACTTTTGGGCCTCAGTAAACCAGTAGCCGAGTGTACTCATCACAGCTATGCTCAAGACAACGCCTACAAAGGTGATACCTGCCCCTCTTGTTTTCGGATTATTGCGGCGTGTAAACCCCAAAAATAGCGCCAGCGAAAATCCAATCAATCCCAATATTCCGCTGCCCGGTAATAGCCAAGTAAATGCAGTACCCAGCCCCCACCAGTTCCACTGATAGCCGTAACCCGATAGGGCTAATAGCAACGCTGCTGCAATACCGACTCCCAGGCTTATCCATGCCCATTTTGAGATTTTTTGCTTACTCATAGTTTTCTATAATTTATAAATATTAATCTTATGCTTTCTAAGTAGCTATTTGAGCATATCACTATTTTTAAACTGTATCAATACAACGGCCGCTAACACCAAAAGCATTCCTACAAGCTGAAATGCAGTTAGTACATCATTAAATACGAAAACCCCCAGTAAAGTAGCAACTAAAGGTTCAACTGTTGCTGCTATCGAGGCCCTTCCACTTTCCACCATCGAAAGCCCCATCGTATACAGGTAATACGCCAAGGCTGTGGGGAAAAATCCAAGCCCAAGGATATTCATCCAAACATGAGCAGATTGCAGGTTGCTCACTGGAATAGTGACTCCACTGACAGGTAGCATCACGGCTGAAGCAAAAACAAAAGTATATGTAATAACAGTAAGCGGATGATACTTTTTCAGGGCATGTTTACCAAAAATACTGTAGAGTGCATATCCAAATCCGGATCCTAATCCCACAAATATACCATACCATGAAATATGTTCAGCGCCGATGGGAAATACTTTGACGACAAACACACAGCCTAAAAGCGTTAAAAGAAGGGCGCCTATTTTGCGCGATGTTATCGGCTCCTTAAAAAAGATTCGAGACAAAACCACAACAAAAGCAGGTCCGGTGTACAGTAAAATTACCGCAATAGATAATGAGACTTCTTCAATAGTCGTAAAATAGGCCCAGCTAAAAAAAACAGTACTAAAAATGCCCGTCCCAACAAAATTCATTGAGTCTTTTAGGTCGATTTTGAGAAATTGAGGGTTTTTCAATCCTAGGTAGCAACCCAGCATCACGGTAGCACTGACGACACGAACTGTAACAATTTGAAGAGCTGAAAAATCTGCCTGCGAGAGTTCCTCAATAAACAACCCAATGATGCCCCATAAAGCAGCACCGAGAAAAACATATATATAGGCCAAATGATGTTTAGAATCAGACAACAGGAATCAAATAAATTTGAGTAGACCAAAGTTGCACAGAGGATACACAGAGTTTCTCGAAGATACCAGATATCATTCGAACTCTATTAAAAACCACGGTTTATCGATTTAAAAAGGTTGTCACAATTCTCAAAAAAAATTTAGTAGTGAGTTGCAATTATTGTTTAACTACTGCATGTTAGGCTCTTAAAATATGAGTTGAAAACGTAGATATTTCCCTAATCATTTAATGATAGAACCACAGAAAAAAATTAGAGAATCCGAAGCCCTCAACCTTTATAAAAACCTGCTTCTTCCCCGTCGTATCGAGGAACGCATGCTCAAACTGCTGAGACAAAATAAAATCAGCAAGTGGTTTTCCGGCATGGGACAGGAAGCCATTTCTGTTGGAGTTACCACTGCTCTTTCTGATGAGGACTATCTGCTACCGATGCACCGAAATTTGGGACTGTTTACCACCCGTGGCGTAGATCTGTATACACTGTTTTGTCAGCTTTTAGGTAAAGCAGACGGTTTTACCGGGGGACGTGATCGCTCGTTTCACTTTGGCGTACCCGAAAAACGGATTGTGGGAATGATTTCTCATCTTGCCGCCACTATGCCTGTCGCTGATGGCTTGGCCTTGGCTTCAAAGCTTCGCGAGGAAAACTTTGTTGCAGCAAGCTTTTGCGGAGATGGGGCAACCAGTGAAGGAGAGTTTCATGAAGCATTAAACCTAGCCGCCGTCTGGGAACTCCCCGTAATTTTTGTAATTGAAAATAATGGCTACGGACTCTCCACTCCTACCAACGAGCAATATGCTTGTGAGAATTTAGTAGATCGTGCACGTGGCTACGGCATGCGCGGGGTTAAAATTGATGGCAATGATGTTTTTGAAGTAATAGATGCAGTCTCTGAGGCAAAAGAACATGCACTGAGGAAGGGCCCCACGTTTATTGAAACCAAGACGTTTCGCATGCGGGGACATGAGGAAGCCTCCGGTACATTTTACGTCCCCGACGAGAAATTCGAAAAATGGGAAGAAAAAGATCCCATTGATCGCTTTGCACAATGGCTTAAATCCGAAGGTATTGTTTCGGGGGATGATGAGCTACAAAAAATTAAAGATGAAATTGATGATCGTTTTTTGCCCGAATTAGAGCGGGCTCTCGAAGCTGATGAACCTGTTTTTGATCACCAGACGGAAGAAGATCGATTGTTTTCAACGGTTAATTTGCCTGAAAAGGCTACTGAAGATAATGCCTCATCCGAAAAGCGGTTTGTGGATGCTATTCAGTTTTCGCTGCGACAAGCCTTTGAGCAGGATGATGACTTTCTCATCATGGGACAGGATATCGCCGAATACGGCGGAGTGTTCAAGATTACTGAGGGGTTTATAGATCAGTTTGGCAAAGACCGTATTCGTAATACTCCAATCATTGAAGCAGGAGCACTCGGGTGTGCCCTTGGACTGGCATTGGAAGGCTTTAAACCCGTGGTTGAAATGCAGTTTGCCGATTTCATATCCTGCGGTTTTAACCAAATCGTCAACAATATTGCCAAGGGACAATACCGCTGGATGCCGCCAATTAACATCACTATTCGTGCACCACACGGTGCAGGCGTTGGTGCAGGGCCATTCCACTCAGAATCTCCTGAAGGTTGGTTCATGCAACATCCGGGACTTAAAATTGTCGTTCCCTCATCGGTGGAAGATGCCCAAAACCTGCTTTACAGTGCTCTTCATGATCCCAATCCTGTACTGTTTTTCGAGCACAAGAAACTCTATCGGAGCATTCGTGCTACCACTCCTGACCACTGTATACCTGAAGAACTTGGCAAAGCAAATGTGGTCCGAGAAGGAAGCGATGCCACCATTGTTACTTATGGAATGGGTGTCCACTGGGCGCAGGAAGTAGCGAAAAGATACGCAGATCAGGGAACAGAGATAGAAATCATTGACCTGCGATGCCTGGCTCCGCTTGATATGGAACCCGTTAGCCAGTCAGTAGCAAAAACCAATAAGGTACTACTTCTGCAAGAGCCTTCTACCACGCTCGGCCCCATGAGTGAGCTTTCCTCCCTTATCACTGAGGAATGCTTCGAAAAATTGGATGCTCCGGTTATGCGCTGCTCCTCAAAGGATATGCCCGTACCTTTTAGTCCTAAGTTGGAGAAGCATTACCTTGCAGATAATCGACTGGAAGAAACCCTGAACAAGCTTCTGCAATACTGATTCGTACTATTGGTTTGCATCCAATATTCTCCTGAGAATCCTTTTGGCTTCTTCTTGTTTCTCATAAGGACCCAATGTAAAGCGCCCACTGGAAATTCCGATTTGTATAGTCGGAAAGGAAGAAGAAATAACGTCACCGTTATGAACAATAGCCATGAAGTTGCCGATATTATCAGTCGTCTTCTGAGCAAAGTCAGAATGATATTTCTGTTTTAGTTTCACATCTACATAATATAGCTGTTGAGCGTCCTCTCTTTTTCTTTGAATTGCCTGCTCAATCATTTCTGGTCTTACTTCATAAAATAACGTATCACGATCTGTTTGACCGAAGGTTTCGTCTGCTCGCTTTTGAGCGCTTTCTATTTGAGTTCGATACCGTTCCCATTTTTGTTTTTTAAACTCCGAATTATCTAATGCGGTTAATCTTTCTTCTATTTTTCGGATAAGGCGATTCGCTTTCTCATGCTCACCGGTTGTAGCATAATGATTTGCCAAAACCATTTGTGCAGTGATACCCACCTCATTCTTATATTTATCAGATACCTTTGTGAGATAGTCTACTGTTCCCTTTACCTTATGAGCATTTAGAGAGTCCATTCTTATCATATTGTATATTTTCTCCACCTGACGACTGGAGAACCAATTTTTGTAAAGACCGTATCCTATATTTTGATATTCCTCAATTAGTTTTTTTAGCAAGGAAATAACCTTTTCTTGTTCTCCTCTCAGTGAATATACCGCTAATCGTCCGCTATAGGCATCAACAAGATCTGCTTTATAATCCGGCTGACCTTTTAAGATGGAAATAGCAGTATCTACATGTTTTTCAGCTTGATCCAGATGCTTCTTTTCACCTGTCTGCTCATACAGTCTGAGAAAGATACTACCAAGAGTATTCTGTACAAAATATTCCAACTCCTCATCGTTTTGAACGGTATCTGTGTCAAGCAAAGCAGTTAGTTGATCAATGCTTTCTTGGATATCTTCCGTCATCGCATTTGGACTTGTGATCTGCCTAAAAGATAACCCTTTCTCATTAAGCATTGCAGTTACTTTATCCCGATCTATCTTGGCACCGGCCGCATGGATAACGGGTACCCCCTGGGTCTTATCCATGTTCGCTGTATCCGTAATAGCACGTTGACCAACATTATTAACCGTTCGCTGGTGTTCACCATCAGAATCTCCTGTCTTTGTTTCACACGAGATAGCAAAAATCCCTAATAATGAACTAAGCCAAATAACGAATGATATTCTCTTGATACACATAGTAGCTCATCTTTAGCATTTCTGGATGAATAGTCATGTAATATTAGTAGAATCACATAAATTATTCGAATACTTAATGCTTTATCTCTATTGAGAGTAAAGATAAAGCATTAAAATCTATAAGAAACATAATCTAACTACAAACACAGTAGAAGTAGCCAGTAAAATAGATCAAAGTCAGGATAAAGCTGAAGAAATATCCAGATCCAGGCACTCCTCAAACATCGCATCGAAGGTGTCGATACGCTTTGACCAGTCGAGGTGCTCGTTAATATTTTGGAGGGAGGATTTCGGAAGTGGTTTTGATTCTTCGGTCAACAGATCTTTGAGATAGTGGAAAAGATCGTCTTCGGTATCATATAAAACAGGAGCATGCAACAACGGTTTGTGCAGGCTCTCGGGAATCAGTTCCGGGTAATGGAGCCGATTGGGTACCAATGGGTGACAGCCACAGTAAATCGCTTCCATAATCGCTACGCAGAAGAATTCGTAAGTGGCCGTTGAAACAACGATATCACCGCTGTGGAGTAATCGGCTGTAGTTTTCACGATCTTCGACATAGCCAAAATGCGTAATATGCCGACCGTAACGCTCCCAGGCTTTTTCAAATTCTTCAGGCTTTTCATGCTGTGTATCGCCCGCCAGAATGAGATCGAAAGTAAGATCAATATCATTTAAGCGATTGAGCACCCGAAAAAACATGGCGGGATTTCGATCAAACTGCCAGCGCTGATTCCAAACGATTACCGGATTCTCGTTTTCATTGCGTTGATCAATTTGGGCATCAAAGCGTTTTAAATCGAGTCCGGGATATAGCACTATACTCTTATCCGCAATCTTATCAACCGGATAATAATATTTATCATCGGGATAGTTCTCCAAAAATGCGGGTAATGCTTTCAAAAAGTCATTGCGGTGAAATTCAGACGAAAAAATGAGTCGATCCGCTGAAAGCATGCTTAAATAGTTGAGGTAGCAGTATGTTTGATCGCGCTCTTCTCCCTCCGGCATGGGCTGAGTAAACTGATTCTCATGCATGTACATCACTTTAGGGGTCTCAGCAAAACGAGGATTGGTCAGAGATAGAAATGCCGGAAGGTTTGTCATGCTGCTGACCAACAGCAGATCAATTTCTTCTTCAACCTCCTGAGTCATTCCCGCCAACACCACCGAATTACCGTGCATTCGCCACTTTCGCCCCTTATAACTGAGGTTGATTGGGATGATATTGTGCCGGGAATATTTCTTCAGTCCCTTTAAAAAAGCTTTGTGCGAACCACTAAAGAACGGTTCAACGGCCAGAATGTTCATGCTATAATTAGTAAGGATGGAAGTCATTTTAAAAATGGACTCCATCTGTTAGCAATTAGTTATTTATCGAAAGCGCCCCTCAATATCCTCGAGCGGAATATAATCCAAGGTCGGTTTATTCAAAGGATCTTTGTACGGTTCATCACACGCAAACAGCTGATCAAGTAGGTTTTCCATCTCCATATCGGTTAGTTTTTTTCCTTTGGGGATGGCTGTCTTTGATGCAAAGGCAATAGCCAGTTTTCGGCGCTCATCAAACTCAAATCTTCCGTCGAGCTCGCGATACTGCTGCAGCATAGACTTTAAGACCGATTGTTCATCTCCTACATCAATATCAGCCGGCACCCCACTGATCATAGCTGTATTACCGCTCATTAATTGAATGTTGAAGCCCATACGCTGAATGATCGGGTGCAACTCTTCAAGAAGTGAAAACTCCGACGCTGAAAAATCCATAGTCTGAGCAAAAAGCAGTTGCTGAGTACTTGGTATTGCGGCCTCTGTAGCACTCAATGCCTTCTCAAATATAATACGCTTATGGGCTGCATGCTGATCAATCATACACAGCCCTGATCGAGTCTGGGTTAAAATATAGCGATCGTGCAGTTGCCAAAAGCCTCGATCACGCATGCGTTGAGGGCGGCTACCCTGTTCTGTTTCATCCTGCTCTTTCTTTTCAGCCTGATCAAAATCATACAATTGCTTCGAAAAATTACTCTGATCGCTCCTCTGTGATTGCGGACGATCAAAGTTAATACGCGACGGGAATTTTACAGGCTTCTTCTCCCCACTGTTTTGCTGAGTATTCTTTGCTCCGCCAAAATTAAAATCAGAAGAAAAACCTTTCGGGGAAGAAAATCTATCACCCTCTCCCTCAGAAACATCGGGAACCATAAATTCTTCGTGCAAGGCTTTTTTTACAACCGACTTGGTCAATTTAATTACACTCCGCTCATCTTCAAATTTAACCTCTTCTTTGGCGGGATGTACATTTACATCTACCTGCTTGGGATCAATATCCAAGAAAATCGCATAAAATGGATAGTCCTTTTCACCGGTCCATGCATCATAAATGTTGAGAATAACATGCGTAAGATAGCGGTGTTGTATCGGTCGTCCGTTCACGAAGATAAACTGCTCACCCCGACTTCGTTTCGTCAGCTTAGGATCGGCCAATACTCCGTGAACCGACAGGTAGCTGGTTTCCTCCCTGAAATGAATCAGGCTAGCCTTATAGCTCTTACCGAACATATCGGTAATACGTTCTTTTATATTTTGCTCTTTCGGCAGATCGTAAATAGTATCAGTATCGGCAATCAGCTCAAATCCCAGATCTGGATTAGCAAGAGCTGCCTGTTGAACCGTTTTCAGGATATGACGAAATTCGGTAGCATCAGTTTTTAAAAATTGTCGCCGTGCCCGAACGTTATAAAATAGGTTTCGAACGGCAACCGAAGTCCCATTCTCAACGGCTGCAGGCTCAAATGATTTTTCCTCCCCTCCCCAAATTTCATATTTCCATCCCATTTCATCACCGGGACGTTTGGTTTTAAGCGTTACCTGCGATACAGATGCAATAGAAGCCATAGCCTCACCCCGAAAGCCCAGTGTTCGGACCCTAAACAGGTCGTCAACGTCCTGAATTTTGGATGTTGCATGTTGCTCAAAACATAGCCGAACATCCTCTTTTCCCATACCGCTACCGTTATCAACCACTTGTATAAGCGTACGTCCGGCATTTTGAATGACTATCTTCAGATGGTCAGCACCGGCATCAATGGCATTATCCAATAACTCCTTGACCACAGAGCTCGGTCGCTGGATGACCTCACCGGCAGCAATCTTATTGGAAATTTCGGGCGGAAGTTCACGTATAATGGATTGTTCGGATTCCGTTTCCTGGCTCAAATGTCTATACGTCTTTTATTGAATTTGGATTGGCGGGATGATACAAAATTCTGACTCTGGATGTAAGAAATTTAACCGATCAAATATGGGATCACAGCAAATACATAATATAAATTACCAGTGCTAACCCAAGCGCATATAGCATGACCGACCGTCCCTGGTGATATTTTTTATGGGTACGACGAATTTTTATTCTCTCCCGACGACTCATCTCCTTATCAGGATTGTAATACCGGTACTTATACTTAAACTTCTTATTCTTAGGCCGGTAACCAAACATGCCTCTTATCATAACAGCCTCCATTATTTACTGACTTTACATTCGCAAAACTTAATATAATGAGAATTTCGTTCAATTTTTATCCTCTCCCCGAGATGGCTCACAGCATGCAGATGATCATATTTTTTACTATACTTCGATCCCAAATTTAATCCGAAAATTATTCCATAATTCATGAGTTACGAGAAGATAACACCTCCCGAATCTGGTACGAAAGTTGAAGTAAAAGACGATGGCTCACTCGTTGTCCCTGACAACCCAGTTATCCCTTTTATACAGGGTGACGGTATTGGTATTGATATAACCCCAACAATGCGTAATGTGTTGGATAGCGCCGTTGAGAAGGCCTATAACGGAGAAAAGAAAATTGAATGGTTTGAAATTTATGCCGGTGAAAAAGCCGTTGATTTTTACGGTGAGGGTGAGTGGCTTCCGGAGGATACGCTACAAGCAATTGAAGATTATAAAATTGCTATCAAAGGACCATTAACAACTCCTGTTGGCGGTGGTATTCGCTCACTGAATGTAGCAATTCGTCAGAAAAAAGATCTCTTTGCCTGCGTGCGTCCGGTAAAGTATTACAAAGGAACTCCGAGTCCGGTTAAACATCCCGAAAAAACGGATATGGTTATTTTCCGTGAAAACACAGAGGACATTTATGCCGGAATTGAATATCAGACCGGAACGCCTGAAAACAAAAAGCTGAAAGACTTTTTGATAAATGAAATGGGAGTTGATCAGATCCGTTTTCCCGATACCACTTCTTTGGGTATAAAGCCGATATCTGAGGAAGGTACCAAACGACTTGTTCGTTCTGCAATTGACTACGCCATCTCTGAGGGACGCGATAACGTCACGCTCGTCCACAAAGGAAATATTATGAAGTTTACGGAAGGGAGCTTCAAGGATTGGGGATACGAGGTTGCTCGTGAAGAATATGACGCCGAAGTGATCGGCGAAGGTCCCTGGTGCAAGCTGCCCAACGGCATTGTCATTAAGGACGTCATTGCTGATGCATTTTTACAACAAATTCTTACACGTCCCGACGAATACGATGTTATAGCTACCATGAACCTGAATGGTGATTATGTATCTGATGCGCTGGCAGCCTGTGTAGGCGGCATCGGTATCGCACCCGGAGCAAATATCAATTATAACACCGGATTAGCAGTATTTGAAGCTACACATGGAACAGCGCCTAAATATACGGGACAAGATAAAGTGAACCCCGGTTCATTAATTCTTTCTGGTGTCATCATGCTGCGATATATGGGATGGAGCGAAGCAGCTGATCTTATCGAGAAAGGTATTGAAGGATCGATCATGAAGAAACGCGTCACCTACGATTTTGAACGTCTCATGGACGATGCCACACTCCTGAAATGCTCAGAATTTGGTGAAGAGATCATCTCAAATATGTAGATATGTAGTACCAGTCCTTCAAAAACAAAAGCCCGCATAGTTGAATAAACTTTGCGGGCTTTCTTATTTATATAACTTTTATTGGTTATTTAAAACTCACTAAACGCTTTTGCCTCTTTCATCGCATTCCAGGCCTTTTCGTATCCTCCCAAGCGTTTTCCTATACGATCAATAAGTTCATCCTTGGGAACACTAACTTCCGCAAAACCACGGACACTCTCATAACCCTCCACACTTTTTGTTTCTGTATTGCCCGCTTCAACAAGGGGATCCACAGCATTATTTGCCTTTCGCAATGCCATTAGGAATCGTGCTTCATCCAATCCTGATTCACTTCCATATTCTACAAGGGCCTCAGAGCGTATTTCCTCAAGTTTATCAGATACCGAAGATTTTAGTTGTTCTATAGCCCAAGACTTTGCTTTATCAATAGAAGCCGCTGAATCGCTGTCAATAGCCGTTGCATAGGCAAAAAGTTGACTCTCTTGAGACACAAATTCCTGCTGGGGATACCATGACGGATAATTGGAAACCTCTTTTTGACTACTATCTTGTTGCTGAGTCATTTCTGTCGAGCCGGAACAAGAAATCGAAAATAATCCTATGAAGCCCAACATCGTTATTGACAAAATAATACGTTGCATTAAATTAACACCTAAACTATTTGGATTGAATGGTTTTTCTATTTCCATCCTGAGTCTTTACTTCAAAAGAAATATCTTCTGCAGACCCAGAATTTTGCGCTATAAAATGCTTCAAAGATTGCAGATCTTCAACTTTATAGCCATTAACTTTTAATACCTGATCTCCTTCTTCTAATCCCATGCTATCAGCATCCGATCCATCTACCACATCTATAACCATCAACTGAATTTCTTTAGAATCAGAATCCTGAATAGCCATTACACGAAATCCCAAGTCAAAGCCGGCAAACTCAACGTCCCTTATTCCCTCTTTGTCCTTCATGCTCTCTTCTTGTTGCTGTTGTTCAAGGGATTCTCTGCGATCCTGCAGCCCCTCTGCAAGTTCTTCTTGCTCCCGTTCTAACATTCCCAGTACTACCTGCTTTTTTAGTTCTTTTCCCTTCCGGTAAATTTTAAGCTCCACAATATCTCCGGGATTCAACACTGCTATCTTTTGCTGAAGCTGATTAGACTCGTTAACCTTTTCACCATTTACACTTAAAATTACATCATCCGCACGCAGACCATGCTTGTCTGCCGCGCTACCCGGTGACACTCCAGATATATATACTCCCCGAATACGATCCATATTTAACTGCTCGGCCATGCTGGCATCAACACTAACAATTGTCACCCCAAGCAGTGCTCGTCGCACGTGCCCATGCTCAATAATATCTTCGGCAACTTTTGATGCCAGGTTAGAAGGTACTGCAAAGCCATATCCCTGGTAACTTCCACTTTGCGATGCAATGGCTGTATTCACTCCAATAAGCTCTCCACTGGTATTGACCAGTGCGCCACCGCTGTTGCCCTTATTAATAGCGGCATCCGTTTGGATAAAACTCTCAACTCGCATCTGATCATCGATAATCTGTACATCTCTACTCAGAGCACTTACAATGCCTGCCGTAACCGTTGATCGAAGCCGAAAAGGATTCCCAATGGCAAGAACCCACTCTCCCACGTTCACCTTGTCCGAATTACCAATTGTAATGGCCGGCAATCCACGGGCATTAATTTTAAGAACGGCCAAATCGGTAGTGGGGTCCTGTCCGACAATACGTCCTTTAAATGTTCGCTTATCATTAAGTACAACCTCTATCTCATTATCTACAGCTCCATCAATAACATGATTATTTGTAAGAATATAACCATCACTACTTATCAGAATACCTGAGCCAACAGTTCGAGCCCGTTTAGGCAGCATATCCCCCCAAAAGCTATCCTCATCATGAAATTCATCGTCAGGAACATCACTTCGTGAAAACGGAACCGTTGTTTCGATATAAACTACCATAGGAGTTACGCGCTCCGCCACGCGCTCAAAGAGGAATCGGGCATCAAGCTTTTCGAGCTGGTCGCTGGTGAATAAAGGTTCAGAACTGTGCTTAATTTCCGTAACATCAACATTAGCCCGGTCATCAACAGGATCAAAAAAGCTGTAGAAAGCGAATAAGGTCCCAGCAATAATGCCAATAAGGATGAGAAGAATGCCGCCGAGGTATCGATTATTGAATCTCATAACTACTCCTGCAATATTTGTTCAAAGATAGCATCTGACTTTCGGGCCTTGAGACCTTCGACGTGATATTTTAAATACCGATCCAGATGCTCTATCAGCTGTCGCAATTCACCGGTCCCAAAGTTTATATTAAATAATGTAGAACTCTTTGCCAGCAGTGCTATTCCAATATAAGTGAACTGATTAGGCGTTAACTTATATGAATGTGATGAAACCTGCTTGTCTGTAACTAAACCGGATTCCAGGTTCAAATAGTTCGTTTGGTCGTTTCCATTATTCGCATCCAACTGCAATCCGATACCTGTCAACTCTGCCAAGCGAATTTGAATATACGGAAAAAGCATTGGGGGATGCACTTCAGCAGAATTCAGCCAGATAAGCATCTTTTTTGTAAAGATAAAGAGCGGCTCATTAATCTCATCATCGTGCAGAAGCTGACTAATAAGCTCGATAGCCGAAGTCATGGTGGCCATCTTTTCAAAGTCAGATCGCAGGTTCTTATTCTTTATAGAATAGCTAGCCTCTGATAAAATCTGTACCGACCGAGAAGATTTGTAATAATAAACGACATCAAGAATATTGCCAATCTCTATCAGCCCGGAAAACTTACTTTTCGGCTTTTTAACGCCTCGAACCATCAAGGCAATTTTGCCATGCTCAAGAGTAAAAGCCGTAACAATCTTACTGGACTCTTGGTAATCAACGGATTTGAAAATTATTGCTTCTGTATGGGTAATCATCCTCTATCCATTTATATCATAATCGATCAGATAGAGAAGTATAGAAGCTTTGGAAGTGAAAAAACAGTACTTAATTGCCCGATCCCGTAAGTTGAATAGATTTAACCCTATTATTTTGAATAGTAGGTTCTTGAATGAGCTGAAGCCTTTCCGTAGATCTCTGCAGAATAGTCTGAAACTGCTCTTGTTGATTGGAGAATTGATCCTCAAAACGAAGAACATTTTCGCGATCAATCCACGGCTCGATATCACTCCCCTCAGGATGTGTTTCCGGTTGGCTTGGTACATTACTGCCGGCAAATTGTGTAGAACCTGATCCCGTATTACCAGTACTCACCTGACTTACATCCTGTGTTTGGGAAGCAGAAGGAGATGATACAGAAGCCGTAGCTGCTTGCTGTTGTGTCGGATTTGTCTTCTCGCTATCAATGAAAAACCAAGCCCCGCCTGCTGAAATAGTCAGTGCCAATGTTGCAGCCACCGCATATTTATAAGCAGGTTTCAGGGTCTGATTATGTTTACGATTCTCCTCTGCTTGTTCAGCGGCTTTCTCCTTAATGGCACTGGTAACATGTGATGGGGGCTCAACCTCAGGCAGTTGATCGAGCTTTTTGAGGGTCTGCCGCATGCTTTCCACTTCAATAAGCAGATCCTCATCTTCCATCATCGCCCGTTCCATGAGCAGTTCTTCAGAAGGATCCATCTCCTTCATCAGATACCGAATACAATCATTATTATCCTCGTTCCGCATAACTATTTTCTTCTTGTTCTTTTTCTTTATCAAAAAGTTTTCGAAGATTTATTAGCGCATACCGCATACGTCCCAGTGCGGTGTTAATGGAAACATCAGTAAGTTCTGCAATTTCTTTAAACGGCATTTCATAATAATGTCGCAACATAACTACTTGACGTTGTTCCTCAGGAAGCTCGTCAATATGACGCATTAAGCTACTTTTTGCCTCATCTTTTTCGAGCTGTTCCTGTGCGCTGATAAGATCTTCATCAGGCAAACGATCATAGAAATCAGTGTTTGATTCCTTGTCGTAGTTAGAACTAACGTCCACAAACCGTTTTTGTTTTCTTAAATAATCGATTGTTGCATTATGAGCAATACGCATCACCCAGGCAATCCATTTACCCTGTTCATTATACGTATCATCCATTTTGGTGATGACTTTCGTAAAAGTCTCCTGGAAAATATCATCAGCTTTTCCGCCATCTTTTACCATACTGTAGATATAAGAATATATCTTCGTCTGATGACGATTCATTAATTCGCTGAATGCTTGCTCGTCACCATTTTGACGGTAAAAACGAACCAAATCCTTATCATCCAGCTGCTGATACTTTTTACTTATGTGGTTTGATTGCTCAAGTTTCATAATAACCTCACGCCTGATTTAAGAAAAATTAGTCATCTGTGCAAGCAATATGTATCACTGCTTGCATTTTGACCTTCACCTGTAATCAGAACAAAATTTTATTTGCAAAGAGTTCATTACCATCGTGTGATGTACTTACGAACTTCACAAACAGAATGTTCCATATCGGTTAAGATCATTTTTCAACATCGCTTATGAGTATTGTAAATGAAGATCAACCGACTTTCCATCACATGTTAATGTTACAACAATGTTGGCTGCAATATTTATGCCGAAACCTATATTCATGACAGAACGCATTAGTAAATGAAAATAATCTCCCATTTACAATAATCTGTGGGATAATAGGCCAAGAAAACAATTCTGGGCCTTTTTACACCAGGGAATCAATTTAGATCAGTCATTACTACAAAGATAAAATCCCTTACACTCACTCCTCTTCCGCAGATGAACTATGAAAATACTGATACACTTTCTGACCTGTTTTTTCTCCTATTTCTTCCTGCAGATCCTCAAGTGCAGCATTTTGTACAGACTTTACCGATCCAAACTCCTTAAGGAGCTGCTGCGCCGTTTTTTTGCCAATTCCACTTATCTGGGTAAGCTCTGTCTTTATTGTTCGTTTCGAACGTTTATTACGGTGAAAGGATACGGCAAACCGATGCGCCTCATCCCTCACTTTTTGTAATAATTTCAGAGCTGATGACTTTTTGGGAATCATAATGGCATTTGATTTCCCGGGCACAAACACTTCTTCAAGTCGTTTGGCTAAACCGATAATCTCACATTCACCGTAAAAATCAATTTCTTTTAACGCCTCAACGGCACTGCTAAGCTGACCCTTACCCCCGTCTACAACTATTAAATCAGGAATTTGCTGCTTTTCGTCCATTACCCGTTTGTAGCGACGACTTAACACTTCTTTCATGGATGCAAAGTCATCGGGTCCTTCCACGGTTTTTATATTAAATCGCTTGTATTCACTTTTCTTGGGACGCGCATCCACAAAACAAACCAGCGAAGCTACCGGATCACTACCTTGCAAATTGGAGTTGTCAAAACATTCAATACGTCTCGGCAATCGCTGTAAATTTAATTGCTCTTTTAACTCTTTTACAGAATGAGGAATACGTTTTTTGGCTGCCTTCTCTTTCTCAAGCTTCCGTTCTCCCAACAGATATTTCGCATTTGAGAGTGCCATGCGAATCATTTTGGCTTTTTCTCCGCGTTGAGGGCGATGAATACGCACTTTCTTACCACGCTCCTCCCAAAGATATTGGGCCAATGGTTCCTCATTGACCAATTCATCACTTACATAAACTTCATCGGGAATGCCCCCTGCATGCTGACCGGTATAATAATCCTCAATAAAAGACTGGAGCATCTCTCCTTTTTCAAGATGCTTTATATTTTTTAGGAAGCGATGGAATTTACTGATTAATTTGCCTTCTCTAACTTTAAACAACACACCGCAGGCCTCGTTGATCTCCTCATCCACTTTTACAGCAAACAGATCGCGATCTACCTTTTTGTCGGCCACCATCTTCATCTTTTTGCTGTATTTTTTGACAGCTTCAAGACTATCACGAATTTGAGCAGCCTGTTCAAATTCCAGTGCATCAGATGCAATAGACATCTCTTCTTTGAGGTCACGAATCAAGGCATCTGTTCGACCATTGAGCATCCGTTCCACCTTATCAACGGTTGCCTGGTATTTTTCCAGATCCCAATCACCGGAACAGCTTTCCAGATAATCATCGAAACAGGAATGCCACTTGGGAGGTCCTTTAGTTCGGTCTATATTTTTGCGGGACACTGCACAGGTACATAAATCAAACGCCTTTCTGATGGTATCGAGCATCCGCTTCATGTGAGTTACGCTGTCGTAAGGTCCATAATATTTACTTCCATCATTAATCACTGTGCGGGTGGGATAAACACGCGGCCGTTCATCGTTAGTCACGCAGATGTACGGATACGATTTATCGTCCCGATATAAAATATTATACCGGGGGTGATGCTTTTTAATAAGGTTATTTTCGAGAATAAGGGCTTCAGCCTCAGAATCAGTAACAATAACTTCCAGATCATCAATTTTACGTATCATAACACGTATACGCCCATCATGATCACTCGAATCCTGAAAATAGGAACGCACTCGGTTACGGAGCCTCTTTGCCTTACCTATATATAACAGGCGATCATTTTTATCCTTAAACATGTACACCCCGGGTGAAAGAGGGAGATTGCTTACTTTCTCCCGAACATCGACCTCGGTACTGGCATTATCACTCATTCTCTAAAGAATTTTTCAAATTTTACAGATCAAAAGACACCCGTAAACTTACTGATACTGATGCTTGATTGGAAACCCATTACTTCTTCGCTGAAGATATTTTATCCTCTAACTGCGACTTCGATGCTGTTTTAAAAATCATTAGTTTTGAATGGCAATAAAAAGCTTTAGATAGATATAATTCCCATCATGAAACAAACCCAAACCGATCCCAATATTTCCATCATTTACGAAGATGAGCACTTACTTCTGATCGATAAACCTGCCGGCTTACTCTCCCAAGAAGATCATACCGGCGATATGGATGTATTGACACTGTGCAAACAATATCTCAGCCGATCACAAAACAATAATCCTTACTTGGGACTCATCCATCGCCTCGACCGTCCGGTAGGTGGTCTAATGCTCTTGGCAAAAAGCCGTAATGCAGCAGCCAACTTATCAAAACAGATTCGCAACCGCACGGTGCAAAAAACATATTGGGCAATAACCATGGGTGCTCCCCCTCGCAATGGAGTGCTGACACATGACCTTCAAAAAGATAGAGATGCCAACGTTGTTGAAGTTGTAACCGGCAACCAACAAAAAGGGAAACGAGCGGAACTTTCTTTTGCAAAATTGGAAGAATCAGATGATCTACATTTGCTTTCAGTGCATTTGCAAACCGGTCGTCCCCATCAAATTCGAGTGCAGTTGGCCCATGAGGGATATCCTATTTGGGGTGATTATAAATACGGTCAAAATCAACCCGATGGTCGTACAATGGCACTGCGGGCTGTTGAACTTGTTTTCAAACATCCAAACACAAATCAGCACTTACATTTTGAACTGGCTCCGTCGAATGAATATCCATGGAGCCAATTTTCCATTGCACATCAATAGCTATGAAACCCAATCAACTAAGTAAAACGGCCGCTTTTATCGCTATTAAATTTTATGGATTAACCCGTCTCCCCTCATTTCAATCCCTTTTTGAGGATTCGGTGATTAGTTTTTATGACCGAGTCGTTCAGCGCTTACCATTTCCTTTGAACTACTATCATTACTGGCTTAAATATAGTTGGGTCCGAAAGTTATATATCTGGTCGGAAGAGCTGCTTTTACCGGGTGATCTGCTCCATATCATCGCACGTAAATACTATATTCGTCAACTTGTAAAAGAGTTAACAGATGATGGATACGAACAAATAGTAGTTCTCGGAGCAGGTTTTGATGATCTGGCATTTCATTATTCTCAAAAAGGATTTTCTTGCTTTGAGCTTGACGTACCCTTGATGGCAAAACACAAGGAAAATTTTTTAACCGCAAATTACCCGGACAGCAGACATCCCGATATTATTAGTTCTCACCTGAGGGAAAAACAACAACTACTACCTTTTGGACCCAATTCTAATATCTATGCGGATAGAAAAACAATCATCATTGCCGAGGGATTTTTCGATTATCTGTCTGTCAATCACGTTGCAAGCATATTAAGTCAAATTCGGCAATATTTTTCAAACAGTCCCGCTCTTGTTACCACACACTTTGCACTGGATGAGCTTCCGCTACATCACCGATGGTCATTTAAAACGGGGGTTAAAACAGTAGGAGAAGAACTGAAGCTCAACAATAACATCAATGAATTTCGAAAATTGCTCTCAAACAATGAGTTTATCATCAACAAACAAATTGACCATAAAAGCATGGCGGCTGACCTGCAACAAAAAACCGGAACAGAACTTCCAATATTGAAGGGATTCTATTTGTTGATGAGTAAATAGATCGCTTTTTATTCTTTTACTTTTAGGGGTAAAAAATGGATCAGAATTGGAACACAATATATGTTGACTATGTTGGTAAAGTAGATTAGTCAGCAATTCTATTAGGTATCTGCCAGATGAGTACAAAAAGTTATGGGTCGTAAACTAACAAAATCGGAAGCACGAGATCTTTTAACACCGGTAGTTGACAATGAAGTCAGTGCTGAAGAGCGAGATGCATTTTTGGCATATGTTGCACATGACCAGGATCTGAAAAATGAATATGAATCAATGAAGCGGATTAAAGCTCTTATGAGTGATCGGTGTCCGTGTGCAAAAGCTCCTGACTCATTAAAAGTTTTTCTGTCAGCTTATTGTTCTTCCGATGCCTCTGCCTCAGATACCCCTCCTATCTATGACATTCCAAGTAAAAACACAGTCAGTCAGCAGCAAAAACCCGACACTTCTACCTCTACTGAACAATCAAAGTGGTGGTACTATACCGCTGCTGCTATCGTCTTGATTACAATTTCTGCATGGGGTTTTTTGAACTACGGAAGCTCGACCGTTAAAAACCCTACATATAATATTGAGGAGTATGCCTACCAGCATTTCATAAAACATGATGGCAAGCTTGTTCCTCCTACCATCTCTACAGCCAGCCTGGGTTCAGCCGAAATTGCGTTGGCACAAAATTATGACCTGTCAATGACCATCCCGGAATTGGATAAGGCAAAATTTAAAGGGGTAGTCTATGAAGAATTTGTCCCTGATTTTAAAGCCCCCATGCTGGAATATTATGTCCCAGCTGAAGATCAGTTTATTTATATATTTGCTTTTAATATCGACAAGATGAAACAATTTGGTCAGCTGGTACGCAACAAAGAGGCAGTAAAAGCCTGTACAAAATCACGCGACTTTCATATCCGCAATGTAAATGGAAAGCATGTTGTTTCTTGGAAATGGAATAACATATGGTATGCCGCAATATCTAATCACGATGGCAACACCCTTGCTTCTCTTGTAAAACCATTAGAGTATGAACCTTCTGAAAAATGATCTATTCTAAAACCGAAGGCTTGCAGTAAGTACCGGGGCAACTTCATCATTTACAACTGCCGGAGTTATATTGACTGAAAAGTTTCTCCCGCCGGAATTATACTCCTCAACCGAAGCATTCAAGCTGATAATATTATAAATAAATCCGGCTAAAATAAGCCCTTCCCCAATTAACATTTTCGTATCGGTGAGGGATACACTTTTATCATCTACATTCAAAGCATTGGAGAAACGTTGACCAAAAACCTCACGTGTCGCATTCATCATTACGATCGTTCCTGCCGCCCTGGCTCCCATCCCAATAACACCGCGAGGATAATCTTCAGCATAAAAATTCCCTGTTGATGCACCAGCCACAATTCCATACAGCGCAAGATAAGCCCCCGTTTTCTGGATAGTATTATTATCAAAAAGTGCAACTGCTGTTATTCCTGCCCCAATAGGAACAACCGTATTTGTTAAAGCAATATTGCGGGCTTTGGATACGGTTTTTTCCTGATCTCCATATGGCCGATTTATGCTTACTTCGCTCTGAGCAAATACAGGTGCAGAGAGTACAAATAACAAGCAGAAAAGAAGAACTGGTTTTTGCATAAGGCGAAATATGAAAAGCTTATCGTAAAAAGAAAATTATTTATCGGATTCTTTTTCTTCTGCCCCATCTTCGATAGCATCAGAAGCTTCTTCTTGGTCAAGCATGTTACTGGAAAGTTTTTTACTATTATTTGCACCTAACTTACGAAGCTTGTCAGCTTGTCCGATCAAATCGCCCCGCCCCGTTTTAAGCCTATTCATTGCCTGATCATAGCTTTCCTGCGACTGACGAATACGCATGCCAATCTCTTCGAGGCTTTCTACAAAGAGCACAAACTTATCATATAACTTTCCTCCACGCTCAGCAATTTTCTGTGCATTTTTATTCTGATATTCCTGCTTCCATACGCTGTCGATAGTAGCCAGCGTTGCCAGCAGCGTAGAGGGACTTACTATCACTATATTTTTATCGAAGGCATCATAGTAGAGACTGGAATCCTGCTGAAGCGCAACCCCAAATGCTGACTCAATAGGAACAAACATCAGTACAAAATCAGGGCTTTTGCCACCGTACAACTGCTCGTAATTTTTACTACTGAGTCCCTTCACATGGCTACGAAGTGAACTCACATGCTGTTTTAACGCCTGCTCACGCTCAGACTCATCTTCAGCAGAGCTGAATTTTTCATAAGCCTTAAGCGAAACTTTCGAATCTATTACTAACCTTTTTTCATCCGGTAGATAAACCACTACATCGGGATACAAGTTACGTCCGTCTTCACTGCGATGATTTTCTTGTATTTCGTACTCCCTGCCTTTCGATAACCCTGACTTCTCAAGAATGCGTTGCAGAATCACCTCCCCCCAGCTTCCCTGTGTTTTGGAATCCCCCTTCAGGGCGCGTGTTAAATCCTTAGCCTCCTGCGCCATCTGCTGGTTCATCTCTTTTAGATGCTCAAGATGCTGCTTAAGCGAGCTGCGCCCTTCAATATCCTCTTTGTGAGTCTCCTCTACTTTCTTCTTAAACTCCTCCATTTTTTCGCCAAGCGGCTTTAAAAGCTGGTCCAGCTTCTCTTTATTCTGCTCAGTAAACTTCTTGGATTTCTCCTCTAGAATTTTGTTTGCCAGATTTTCAAATTCATCCTTAAACCGCTCCTGTAGATTCTTCATCTCCTCCTTTTGCTCATCGAGGCGTTCCTTCAAATTATCATTTACTGATTTGAGACGAACATTCTCTTTTTCTGCTTCATTGGCCCGGTTCTGTTCTTTGTGATAATTATTTTTGGCTTCCGACACCTCGGCATCAAGTCGTTCGTTGCGTTCTTCAAGGCGCGATATAGTCTGCATCGCCTGCTCCCGCTCTTTCTCAAGTGCATCTGCTTCTTCCTTGCTCAATGCCTGACTGCTTTTATTCTTGAAATGAGCAATAGCATAACCGAGAATCAGACCGAGAAGGATATATAGGATAGAAATAAATTCCATGAAACTTTTGGTAATGGGGATTTAGAAATTGGATGATACTCTTGGAATATTCTTAATATCACAGTTCTGATACCCATATTCCAGTATAGGTAAGATAAGGAAGATAACTGACAACGCACTGGCACCCTAATCCATTACTATCATTGAACAGAAAGAATACCGACAAATGGTATTTTGTTCCAACAGTATATCAAATTATTATTACCTGTTAGGAACTACCCCTGAATTTATTTGTAATATTCATGGCTAAATATATAGCAACCATCAGCTGGTCTCGGGATAGCCAACCATTCATCGATAGTAAATATAAACGGGTCCACCAGTGGAAGTTTGATAGCGGACAAACCATTCGTGCTTCTGCTTCGCCCAATATTGTACCTACACCTTTATCTGATCCCTCAGCGGTTGATCCGGAGGAGGCTTTTGTAGCATCGCTTTCAAGTTGCCATATGCTATGGTTTTTATCTATCGTGGCCAAAGCCGGTTTTGTTGTTGAGCAGTACATAGATAAAGCAACAGGCATCCTATCGGAGGATGAGCATGGCAAACAAGCGATCACTCAGGTCACCCTCTTCCCGCATGTTATTTATAAAAATGGGGATGCTCCAAGTACTGAAGAACATCATAACATTCATGAACACGCAGACAAAAAATGCTTTATTTCTAATTCCGTAAAAACCAATGTGGAGATAGAATCATCAATGAGTAAAAAACCTGCAAGATAAACTTTGAATCTTTAGTCCGTACTAACATCCTTAGGTCAATCAAATTTATTTTTAAGTAAAAAAAGATATGGAACATCAGCACTGGCAGTGTCCCAAATGTCAAAACACAAAATTCGAAACCGGTCAAGTGTCTGGTACAGGAGGATTTTTCTCGAAATTTTTCAACGTTCAAACCCAAAAGTTCACAACCGTAACCTGCTTAAAATGTCATTACACTGAACTGTATAAAACAGATACCAGTACTTTGCATAACGTACTGGACTTCCTTGGTAATTAATTTATGAAAGACCTTTAACTACTTCTGCCCCATTGGAGTCTATGAAAGTGTACCTGATACCTGAATGGTTTTGGCAGCATTTTCCTTATTTTAATGACAACGTAATTTTAATAGTAATATATCATCTTTATGGAAGTGGAAATTTGGTCTGACGTCATGTGCCCCTTTTGCTATATCGGAAAGCGGCGCTTCGAAAATGCCTTGGATGATTTTGAATATAACAATCAAATAAAAGTAACGTGGCGTAGCTTTCAGCTCAACCCGGATATGGAAACCGAGCCCGATGCCAATATCAACGAATATCTTGCTAAGGCCAAAGGCTGGTCCGTCAAGCAGGCACAGCAGATGAATCAAAGAGTAACTGATATGGCAGCTGAAGAAGGCTTGGAATACAACATGAATCAGGCTGTGGTAGCAAATTCATATGATGCACACCGATTGGTCCAGTTTTCCAAAGACCGCGGCAAAGCCAATGAAATGGAGGAAGCCCTTTTTAAAGCGTATTTCACTGACGGAGAAAATATTGCTGATCTCCAGACGCTCATAGACCTAGCTGAAGCTGTCGGAATCGATCCTACAGAGGCGAAAAGCATCTTAGAAAGTGATAAATATGCAAATGCAGTTAATCACGATATCCAACTGGCCCAAAATATCAACATAACAGGAGTGCCCTTTTTCCTTTTCGATCGAAAATTTGCCGTATCCGGAGCCCGTGAAACAGAAGTTTTTCTAAAGGCACTGAAACAATCCTGGAATGCAAGAATTGAGGATCAGCAAAAAGCCGGATAGCTTCATTACTTGCGATGTAATTTTCTACAAAAAAGACTTCCATTTGGGTGCAAAATTTTTATAATTACATATAGACGCGGCTATTAAAACAAAAAGGGATTATTATGATGTTCAGACGACTCAAAGCCTCATTGGTTTATCTTTTACTCCTGTCATTTTCCATACCGGCTATGGCAAGTGAGACTCCGGATGATAACAACCTCTCTTCCCTTATCTCATATCTTGAGGAGAAAGGCTTTGAGATTGAATCTCTATTGAATGATCCCCGGTTTGAAATTTATGAAGATATTGTCGATCGATTTACTAAATCCGCAGAGCGTAAGTCACACAGCCTGGATTCGTACAAAAGAGTACTAAATTTTGAGGACAAAGCCCGTCAACTCGATCCCTTCATGGAGAACTATTCCGATCAGCTAAAACAAGCTGAGGAGAAATATGGCATTCCCTCATCAGTTATTGCTGCTATAATTGGTATAGAATCCGATTACGGAAAAAATATTGGGTCACACAATCCTTTTAATGCATATGTCTCGATGTATGCCAATGGATATCGCCAAGACTTTGCTAAAGCCCAAATTTCTGAGCTGTTGGAATTTACCAAGCGAAATGACATCGATGTTTTTGAATTAAAATCGAGCTATGCCGGCGCTATGGCATTTGCCCAGTTTATTCCATATTCCCTTAATAAATGGTTTGTGGGAGAAGATATCTTTGATATGAAGAATAATATCATGTCAGTCGCCAATTACCTGGCATATTTTAAGGAACGAACAGGAGATATTGAGACGGCCGTTCTACGATATAATCCAAGCAGTTTATATACACAGGCTGTGTTGGACCTTGCCAAACAGGCCCGGCTGTAATTTCAATATCCATTCCAAAATTGGGGGATACTTTTGTAAGTAGGGTGATCTGTTTTTTGGTCTTTCAGCTCTTTAGCGTAGATTTATTTTAACTTTTGATCAATAGTTATACCCTATGAACTCTAAGTTATATTCAGCTATATTTATTCTTTTCCTTTTTTCGGGATGGCTGATATTTGGTGACGTATTGCCGTTTAATCACTCTGCCCAAAACACAGCCTCCCCATGTAACAAACCTCTTACCTACCGACTGGGAGATATCGATTCCCGTTTTAATATCACTCAGAGAGAACTGAGAAAAATCATGGAGGAGGTTGAGCAATTGTGGGAATCGACCGTCAATAAAGACCTGATAGAATTATCCCCAAATGGCAAAGTAGCTCTAAACCTGATATACAGTGAGGAACAAAAACGAACTGATGCTGAACAGCAGTTTTCTAATCGTATTACAGCAAAAGAACAACAAGTTTCTGTTAAGGAACGTCAATATGAACGGCTATCTGAACGATATAAAAAGGCAGAAAAAGAGGTTCGCCAAACGCTGGATAAATATAACAGTAAGATATCAACCTATAATAAACTGGCTAAAGAATGGGACGGAAGAGAAGCGACCTCAACTATCGTTGCCAAGTTTAAAACACTGGAACAAGAAATAAGTGAACTTGAGACCTCCTTAAAACGGAAGAAGCAAAACCTGTCAACGCTGCGAGAACGAACCAATACCAAAACAGAACAACTAAATAGCCTTATTAAAGAGCAGAACAACTTGATTGAAGAGTACAACAGGCGGTTTAGCAAATCCAGGAGGTTTGATCAGGGACGGTATGTTAAGCGTGGAGACAATCAGGCTATCAATATTTACCAGTATGGCAATCGTGCTCAGCTCAAAACAGTGTTGGCTCATGAAGTCGGACACGCACTGGGATTAGGCCACGTAGATAATCCGAAATCGATCATGCATAACATGATGGCCGAACAAAACATGGCAAACCTTCAGCTTACTCAAGAAGATATATCAGCCCTCAAAATACAGTGTAATATGTAGGCATTAGCATGGATATCCTAAAAACGAACCGCTTAACACTCCAACAGCTTGCCCCAAGCGACGCCTCATTTATTTTGGGTTTGCTAAACGAGCCGTCGTTCCACAAGTACATTGGCGATAAAGGTGTTCGGAAGCAAAAAGGCGCACTGCAGTATTTGAGAGATGGTCCCATAGCAAGTTATGAGAATAACGGTTATGGTCTTTACCTGGTAAAAGAAACGATATCGGACTCCTCAATTGGTATCTGTGGATTAAAAAAACGAGAGGTCCTTGATATACCCGACCTTGGCTATGCATTTCTCGAAAAGTACTGGGGCCAAGGGTATGCAACAGAAGCCGGGGATGCAGTACTCAACTATAGCCGGGAAGAACTAAAATTGGCTCACGTTGCCGCTATTACCCATCCAGACAATGACAGCTCAATACGAGTACTTCGTAAACTTGGATTCCAATTCAAAAAGCTTGTTACTCTGTCAGGATTTGATGGTCCAAACAAACTTTTTGAAATCGATCTTAATTAGCCTCTGCCCTTTGCAGTTTTCTTTCTGCATGTTACATTACTTGCGTTAACAGACCCTCAAAGAAATTTACTCAACCATGGCTCAACGCAAAATAAATCCCGCTGAAGTTGTAAATCTTTATACCCCACCCAGTGATTTGCCCGAAGACGCCACACTCGCGTTGATGAAAACGCAAGATATGGAAGTCATTAGGATGGTAATTCCCAAGGAAAAAGATATCACCGAACACAGTGTTGACGGACAGATTTCTGTGCAATGTTTAGAGGGTAAAGCTGAATTTGGCGTTGAGGGCGAACAACATGTGTTAACCAGTGGCGATTGGTTGTATCTTAGCCGTAATCAACCCCATTCCATTCGAGCAATACGTGACTCTATTTTATTAGTTACCATTCTGTTTGTAAATAACAGCTCAGAAGAAGAGTAAGGATTACGCTTCATCAGCTATCCGTAATTTGGTATATTGGGCGTCATAAATTTAATCACAGATCGAACGAATGGATCCCGTTACCCACGGACTTATTGGCGCCTCTACATCCCAATCTTTTGTATCAAATGAACAACTTCGACCCGCCGCTATAATCGGTATAGTATCAGCCATGCTTGCTGATCTGGATGTTTTTATTTTTGATTCAGCTGATCCCCTGCTCAATATTGAGCTTCACCGCCAGTTTTCCCATTCCTTTATTTTTATACCTGTCGGAGCACTCATTGCCAGTGGCCTTCTCTGGTATTTCTTTCGCAATAAGATGTCATTCAGAAAAATATACGGGCTCAGCTTTTTAGGATATGCTACAGCAGGTATCACGGATACATTTACCAGCTACGGAACAAAGCTATTTTGGCCATTCTCAGAAAGTCGTTTTTCATGGGATCTTATTTCGGTTTTTGACCCTCTTTTTTCGCTCGTTATTTTGGTCATTGTTATTTTAGCGCTTTACAAAAAGAACCCTAAAATATGCTGGTTTGCATGGGGATGGATTGTACTATATCTATCTTTTGCGGTGATACAGCAGCACCGGGGTACATCTGTAGCCAAAATCATTGCCCAGAAACAAAATCATCAGATGAAAAAATTAGTGGTGAAACCAACCCTTGGAAACCAACTGCTATGGAGTATCCGGTACGAAGCACAAGACACTCTTTATGCAAATGGGGTTCATCTCAGTTTGTTTAATGATCCAAAAGTGTATCAAGGCGAAGCAGCCCCACTACTTAATTGGCAACAAAAGTATGAACAGCTTAATGGAACTACTCTTTATAACGATATTAAGCGTTTTGACAACCTTTCTGAGGGCTATTTGATCGAACATCCCGATAAAAGTAACGTAATCGGTGATGGACGTTATGCCATGCTTCCTACCGCTATGAGTCCATTGTGGGGCATCAAGGTAGATACAACTAAACCCCACAAACACCTGCCCTTTAAGACTTTTCGTGACGCAACACCCGCTGTCAGAAATACATATCTTGACATGCTACTACGCCAGTAGTTATAAGAATTTATGTTGGGGAATCAATCTTGAGGCCCTTATCTTACCGCATTCATTTTTTATCTATCATTTCAACGATTTTCATGTTCAATCTCGGTACCTACCAAACACTCAATGTCGCGCGTATAACAGAATACGGCTATTTTCTTCAGAATACCTCCACACGCGGTGATGAAGAAGTACTACTTCCCAACAAACTGGCCTTTCGCGATTTACAGGAGGGGGAAAATGTCCGTGTATTTATCTATAAGGATGGTGAAGAGCGTGTTACAGCCACCATGCAAGAACCAAAGATTACACTCAACAGCTTAGCTTTTCTTGAAGTCAAAGATGCAAACTTTCACGGGGCATATCTCGACTGGGGATTGGATAAAGACCTCTTTGTACCACATCGGGAACAAGTTGGAAGTATGATCGAAGGTCAATCGTATTTGGTGTATATGTATTTGGATGAGAAAACTGATCGACTGGCAGCCAGTGCCAAACTTGACAAGTTTTTGGATAACGAAAATATTACTATTGACGAAGGAGACGAGGTAGATCTTTGGATATGGGATAAAACAGACTTGGGCTACAAAGTCGTAATTAACGAAACGCATGAAGGGCTCGTCTATCACAATGAATTTTATCATGATGTATATACCGGAGAGCAAACAACAGGCTACATCAAACAGATCAGAGAAGATAATAAGATCGATGTTACTCTCCGGCCCATAGGATATAAAAAGGTGGGTCCCAATGCTGATTTTATTTTAAATCGCCTCCAACAGGTCGGCGGATATTTAGATCTTCATGACAAAAGTGATCCAAAGGAAATTCACAATCGTCTGGAGATGAGTAAAAAAACCTTTAAGAAAGCAATCGGGAGACTCTATAAAGAAGACATCATCCGTATTGAAGACGATGGTATTTACTTGGAGGACTGACACTGTAAAACCCATTACCTTTAAAATGGTAAATAGCACTCATTTTTTTGAAAATGGGAACATTTTATAGCGATTGATCTATAAGCAGGTACTAAACCCCAAATTGACCCTGCAGCTATGATTGACAAATGGCTAAATCTACTGGAAGCTTACCTTGGAAAAGCTCTCGAATTTATCGCTCTTCACCTGATGACTGTAGAAGGGATCGTTGCCCTCATTTTCGGGATCTTCTTCGTAGGATTATTGGCACAATTACGCTCCTAATGCGATAACAGAAACTGCTATTACATCTCTATTGATAACTAATAGCAAATGATTTTACCGTATATAGAAATACTATAGGTTATATTACATAAAATGTTATCATACAGTAGTTTAAGTCTAATGACTTAATAAAAAGTTACATACCCTGTTCTTTCTAAAACTTATTTCTAAGCGAAGTATTTTCAATCACTTATGTAATTTTCCGGAAATAAGACTTTTAAGAACACTTTAAAAGGAATATCGGTTCTTCATTTCCATTAAGCGCATCACTTACTGGTCAGCTTTTAAGCTCATTTGATCTGCAATAAACAGCATCCCTCTCTGCCCTACTTACAAATGCAGAACTGTTTTTACCAGAAAGGCAACTCCCATAGCCAAAAGAGCCGAAAGCAGTGTTCCAATCAATACATATTCAGCAAAGGTACGACTTTCAAAATCTTTAAATCGTGTAACACCTTTGGCAGCTAAAACAAAACCTATTGCCGCAAATTGATTTAAGATCACAAATAGAAATACAAAAATACGTTCGAGTAATCCTATGATTCGTCCCGTATTGTATTCCTGCTGATCAACTTCTTTTGTTTTACCTAATGTTTTTAATCCCACCAACTTTAGTATATAACGCAATATGATATTGGCTTCATTAAGTACCATCAGTAAACCAAAGACAAATAGATGAATAACACTTACTACCCCACCCGTTATAATTACACCGGGTAGAAACACCCTGTCAATCCCAGCTAAAAGATTCGTTGCAAATTCACTCGTTGATAGTTCAAAAATGGGACTGCATAACAAAGCTACTATAATTGTATGCAACAGCAGCAGCAATATTCGGTTCCGGTTTAACCTTGTTTTCTGCTTCTCAAGCATCCACATCAATACCGGGTAGCTAACCAAATAGAAAGCGAGTAATATCCAGCTCATGCTAATCGCTAAAAACGGCAAACTCAGAAGCGGGACAATCGTCACCCCCCACATATCCGATTGATTAACTCCCTCGTCTCGGGAAATTAGACAAAGCCTGGACAGCAGGATCAAATTAAGAATACCTAAAAATATAGCGTAGTTCATTTTTTTAACTTTTGATTAATTACATCCGTAATATTATCACTTAATTCACCCACAACATCCAGCATACCAGCCTCTTTATTTTTATAAAAAGCCGGTTTTGATATTTCAAGGGCCTCTGATATTTCCTTATAGTCGTATCCTTCCTTCATCATGTGGAGAATAATTAAACGCCTCTTGTTCCACCCTCTTATTCGTCCTGACAAAAGCTGTAAGCTATTATTTATAACTTTCAGCTCCGGTGAAGCATCCTCAAACCCAATATTAAACATAAACTCATTTTCTTTGAGTAGCTCTACTCCGCGTCGAGCTCGGTGGAACGCCGGTCCATCCATCCCAATAGCTTGCTCAGTATTGATAGACGTATCTATGTGCCCCACAGCCAATGAAAACCGTATACCTATCGGGTGGATAGCAGACATTACTTTTAACATCTGCACAAAAATGTTATCCGCCCGGTCAAAAACTGCCTGAAATTCATCCCCGAGTGTAATAGTATAAGGAGATATAATACCTCTATCGTATTCTGTATTGAGCATTTGCAACTCATCCGATAGTACCTCTTGCAAGCTCTCCCTATCCCTACTTCCAACTGATTGGGAATCTTCAATATCACCAATTAACACCAGTAGCTTTTCCATATAATCCTCCTCTTTTCTCTATATATAACCATAAAGGTTTAAAATATCAAAATTTAACCATATCAGTTTAATAAAGGTATTTTAGCCCGCTTTGGTTAAAAGAGATGGAGGGCCGATCATTTTAATTATCAACGAAATTCTTATTTGTTCAAAATGGTTGCTATTTTATGTCTGCTAAAATAACCGGTGGCAAATCAAACCAGAGATTAACAGATATAACATGGATAAGTCGATAGGATCATCAAAATTATTTCGATTTCTTATTCCCATTCTACTTGTAGTAGTACTGATCGGGGTATTTTCGGATTGGATTATAGAATGGATGTGGTTGGATAATCTGGGGTATGACCAGGTGTTTTGGACCATCAAAATTACACAGGCCCTCCTGCTTATCTCATCGCTGGTATTGGCCATGCTTTACGTACTTCCGAATATGGGTAAGCTGGGCAAGAAGTTTAGCACGATGCATTTTGGGCAATCACCGTTGGCTCAGCTTAAACTTCATGAGATAGATTCTAAAAAAATAAAAACTGTTTTTTACGGTGCCGGAGCAGCAATAAGTGTTTTCTTTTCCTTGGCATTTTTTATGCGGTGGGACACCTATTTTCGATTTCATTGGAGTGAGATGTTTGGTCAGGTTGACCCTATTTTTGGTCATGATATTGGCTTTTATATATTCCGCCTGCCTTTTTTAGAGCTTATCCAAAACAGCTTAACCTCACTGGTCTTTTTTATCACGGTGGGAATAATCATCCTATATATTTATTCGGGTGCCCTTTCCCTCCAATCCATACGTAATTTGAGCGCAAGCAAAGATGTCAAAAAGCATATTTTTATTAATATAGGCATCTGGTTTCTGTTGCTTTCGTGGGGATATTATCTTGAGCGGTATAACCTGCTCTATAATTCTACGGGAGCAGTATTTGGTGCCAGCTATGTGGATATCAATGTGCAATTGCCGGTTATTTGGCTGCTCTGCGGACTCACCTTCCTGATGGGATTATTCTCATTCTTTCAGCTTTATAAGGATCGCTTTAAATGGATTATCTACGCCGGTGCCGCCACCATTTTGATTGGCGTAATAGGTAATGGATTATTACCGGGTATGGTGCAGCAATTTGTAGTACAACCCAGTGAGCTGCAACTTGAAGAACCCTATATCGAACACAGTATCGAGCAAACCCGAAAGGCCTACGCGCTCGATAAAATGGAAACACAACCTTACAGCGCACAACCATCTGAGGAGATGGGCTGGCCCACAATCGAACGTAATGAAGAGACTATTGAAAACATTCGGCTATGGGATCCACGGCTCTTAATACAAACCTATCGCCAGCTACAGGAAATTAGGCTTTATTATCAGTTTTACAATGTAGATGTCGATCGCTACCACACTAATGAAGGATACCTACAAATGATGGTAGCCGCACGTGAGCTTTCCGAGGAGATGCCTGAAGGATCAGACACCTGGGTGAACCGACGGTTGCAATACACACATGGATATGGTTTGGTCATGAGTCCTGTTGCACAAGAGGGTTCCCAGGGGGATCCCCGTCTTGCCATCAAAGATATTCCACCGGTAAGTGATATAGGGCTGGAGGTTGATCAACCGGCCATTTATTACGGGGAACACAACGACGATTATAAGATTGTTAATACTAACATACGGGAGCTCGACTATCCCCAGGGAGACCAAAACGTCTATACCAATTATCAAGGAAGCAGCGGTGTACCTATTGGCAATATCTTTTCGCGCTTACTTTTTGCGTGGAACTTCGGGGATATCAACATTCTGTTGACTGATTATATCAAGGATGACAGCAAAATTATTTTCTGGAAACGTATTCAAGATCGAGTCAAAAAAATAGCCCCTTTTCTGCGGATGGAAGATGATCCCTATATGGTTTTGGATGAAGGAAAGTTATACTGGATACAGGACGCTTATACGACCTCGGCCAACTTCCCCTATTCCGAACCTTTTAACAACTCATTTAATTATATCCGGAATTCGGTCAAAGTTGTTGTCGATGCCTATAATGGATCGGTAGATTTTTATGTCTCAGACAAAAATGATCCCATTCTAAATATGTATGAGGATATTTTCCCCAACATGTTTCAACCCGTTGACAATATGCCGGGCACTCTAAAACAGCATGTTCGATATCCCATCTATTACTTTAAGGTTCAATTGGATAAGTACAATAAGTATCATATGACTGATCCCCAGGTATTCTACAACAATGAAGACCTGTGGACCCGTCCAAATGAAAAGTATGGTGGTCAATCCATAAAAATGGAACCCTATTATGTATTGACAAAACTACCGGACCAGAAAGAACTGCAGTATTTATTGATTAGTCCGCTTACACCAAACAACCGTGACAATATGATCGGATGGATGGCTGCAAATTCAGATTACCCCAATTATGGAGAAGTATCGGTCTATCAACTACCTAAAGACCGACTTATTCTGGGGCCGGCCCAAATTGAGGCTCGAATCGATCAAGATACCGAAATCTCACGTCAGCTGGCACTTTGGGATCAGCGCGGTTCGCGTGTTATTCGTGGCAACCTGATGGTCATCCCAATCGAGGACTCCTTCATCTACGTAGAGCCGGTCTTTCTCATTGCTGAGGGAGTTGACATTCCCCAGTTACAGCGTGTAATTGCTACTACCGGCGAAAAAATCGCCATGCAACCAACACTTTGGCAATCCATTGAAGCACTTTATGGCAAACGAGACGAACGAGTTGCGACTGCAGAAATTGATACCACCACGGCACTACCCCAACAACCGGCAAGCGATGTCACTCAAGATTACTCACAGTTGCAAACTCTGTGGAATGAGGCCCAAGAAGCACTTCAAGACGGGAACTGGGAGGAATTTGGAAGGAAAATGAAAGAAATTGAAAATCAAATTAACCAGTAAAGAAACATAATATAATCGCCGGACTTCGTTCCGGCGATTCACCACTGTTTAATGCTCCAGCGTGAACTGTAAAGCGAATTTTGTTCCGGGATTTTGATTACTGAATTCAGCCTCGGCATTTAACTGCCTGGAAAGCGTATGGATCAATTTAATGCCCAGTGACTTCGGATTCTCAAGGTCAATCTCATCCGGAATACCGATCCCATCATCAACAACATAAAGATAGATATCATCTCCCCTTCTGTTTAGGTTGATTGTTATGTTACCTTTCTCTTTTTCTGGGTATGCGTGCTTAAATGCATTGGTAATAATCTCATTTAAAATGAGCCCACACGGTATTGCCTGATTTACTGTAAGACTAACCGGATCAATATTCATGGAAATATCAATATCGGTTTGTGAGCTCCCCATCGAAGCCAAAATGGCATCAGTCAAATCCTTAAGGTATTGCTCAAAACAAATTTCCGACAAGTTTTTATTTTGGTATAGTTTTTCATGAATCAAGGCGATTGAATTCACTCGCATCTGGCTATTTGTAAGAACATCAATAGCTTCTTCCGAGCTAGTATTATATACCTGTAACTCCAACAAACCGGTAATAACAGCCAAATTATTTTTTACCCGATGATGGATTTCCGCTAAAAGTACTTCTTTTTCTTTCAGCGATTTTTTAATCTTCTCTTCGGCCTGTTTACGCTCGCTTATATCTACATAAATACCAAAAATAGCGACTGTCTTTTCATTTACAGTTACCGGTACGCCGTAAATGAGTACGTCAACATAACCTCCATCTTTTCGCAATCTTTTACCCGAGTGGAAAGCCGGTTTCCCCTCAAAAATGGTATTTGAAATTTCATGAGCTTCTTTTTTCTCGTGCTCGGGAACAATCAGCTGATCAATATTGAGCCCCTTAACCTCTTCCGTGTCATAGCCAAATGTTTCACTAAACGCAGCATTTACCTGCCTGATCTCCTGCCGCTTATCCAAAAGCGCAATAGAAATAGGCGAATTTTGAAATAGTTGACGGAACATTTCTTCGTTTTTGCGCAGCTCTTCTTCGGCTTTATATCGTTCACTGATATCGCGAGCAATAGTTATGACGGCATCGTCCCCAAAATAACTCCCCTTGCTCATAACGACCTCCTGCGGGAACACTTCTCCGTTCTTTCGCTTGCCCCACCATTCAAAACTTTGGGTATTGCCATCAAGAGCCTTTTGGATAAAGGTTTTCATATTATCCATGTCAACCTTACCGGGGGCAGCCAGCGCTTGTGGTTTTTTGCCGATAAAATAGGATTGATCGTACCCGTACATCTCTACCGCACCACTGTTGACCTCCAAAAAATGACCATTGCTATCTTGGATATACACGGCATCACTAATAGAGTCAAAAAGGTTTTGAAATGTCTCTACGCTTGATCGATACTTCCGAAAAATCTCTTTATTCTTAGAAATATCCACCAGCGTACCTACAATAGCAGGTTTACCCTGATACATCGTCTTGGACCCATATAGGCTTGCATCAATAACGCGCCCACCTTTGGTAATTCCCTTTATCTCATACTCCTCTTCGGCCTCGGGATTCCCATTAAGACGATCCTTCATGTTAGAAATGATCAGACCCCGATCATCCGGATGAGCAAGATCTTGAGGATGAAATTCTTCTATAATTTCTTGCTGTTCATATCCAAAAATTTCTGCAAATCTCGGATTCACATACTTAAATTTACCATCCTGTACAAGAAATACTCCCACCAGTGATTTCTCAGATAATTTCCGGAATAAATCTTGCGACTCTTTACGTTCTGTAACATCCGAAACAAGGGAATGTACCGAGTGAAGATCTCCATTCTCATTATATATCAAGGAGTTATGCCATTCACAGAAGATCGTATTACCGCTTTTAGTTATCGCTTTTCCCTCTACTGAATAATGGGTTTTATGATTGGCAATAGCTTCCTGTAAATTATCTTTTGCCTGATCAATTTCATCATCAGTAATTAATTCATCTACAAAGTTATCCCACCCGATAACCTCATCTTCCCGCCATCCGAAAAGTTCTTCGGCCTGTTCGGACCAGTCTTTAATTTTATGGTTGCCATCCCATTCTATCCTTGCCAGCGGAAAATTCGATTCATGAGTTACAAATTTTGGAAATGCAGTACGTCGAACTTCGTTCTTTTGCACTAACTCACTAACATCATGAGCAATAGCTATCTTTGCAGGCTTTCCCTTGTGATAAAATGTGTGGTATGTGAATTGAATATATATTGTTTCCCCTCCTTTGGTCTGTTGAATCCAAACCTTATCCACACTTCTATTTTCATCCGGCAACCCGTCAATTAGCTTAACTCGTTTTTTCTTTTCTCCCAGATCATAGACATCCATCGCAAGAAATTCATCACGGGAATAACCGTAACACTCAACTGCTGCCCTATTGACGTCTAAAATTGCTAATGATTTATGATCAAGAATAAATATAGGTTGATCATCAAAAAATGAGGGGGTATCACTTTCCATCTCTGTTGTTATGTCCTTGTTTTAATCTGTACCATCCGTACCGTAGATATTATCGTCGATAATCTATAATTCTATAGCAATAAATAAAACCATAATTTCTTATTTACAATTAAGCAGAAATGTACCTGTGCCTGTTTTGTAATTTTTATATCTTTAGAGGCTTTAACAAAAAGTACGAACATCTTTTAAACGTATATTTATCTCTTAATGGCTGAACAGATTACCATTACATTTCCAGACGGAAGCGAGAAACAGTTTCCTAAAGGCACCACCGGACGAGAAGTTGCTGAATCAATTTCTAAGGGATTGGCTCGCGAAGCCCTGAGTATTACCCTTGATGATGAAATCATGGATTTAAATCGACCAATTAATCGTGATGGCACCATTACGATTAATACCTGGGACAGTGAGGACGGTAAATATACATTCTGGCACTCTTCTGCACATGTTTTGGCCGAAGCTATTCAGGAACTGTATCCAAATGCGAAATTTGCTATCGGACCGCCCGTTGAAAATGGTTTTTACTATGATATCGACTTTGGAGATCAAACGGTCGGCGAAGACGATCTCGAAAAGATAGAAAATAAAATGATTGAGCTGGCCCGTGAGAAAAACGAGTTCACGCGCAAACCGGTCTCCAAAGAAGATGCGCTCGACTTTTACAAAGATGTGGGCAATGAATACAAGATTGAGCTCATCAAAGATCTCGAAGACGACAATATTACTTTTTATAAGCAAGGAGATTTTACTGATCTGTGCCGGGGACCTCATATACCGGATACCGGTCGTATCAAAGCGGTAAAACTAACCAGTCTGGCCGGAGCATACTGGCGGGGAGATGAAAACAATGAACAGCTCACGCGAATTTATGGCATTTCCTTTCCCAAGCAGAAACTCCTCAACCAGTATATCGAACAAGTTGAGGAAGCCAAGAAACGGGACCACAAAAAGCTTGGCAAAGAACTGGGTATTTATATGATCGATCCCATGGTTGGACAGGGATTACCAGTCTGGTTGCCCAACGGCACTGTATTGCGTCGTACACTTGAAGCTTTTTTAAGGGAGGAACAGAAAAAGCGAGGGTATCAGGAAGTCATTACTCCGCATATTGGAAACCTGAAATTATATCGAACTTCGGGCCACTTTCCCTATTACCGCGAATCACAGTACAATCCTATTGAAATGGGAGAAGATGGTGAAGGCTATCTACTTAAACCAATGAACTGTCCGCACCATCACCGCATATACTCGAACGAACTACGCAGCTATCGTGATCTTCCGATGCGGCTTGCTGAGTTCGGAAGTGTATATCGCTATGAACAATCCGGGGAATTAAACGGCCTCTCACGTGTGCGTGGTTTTACTCAGGATGATGCTCATATCTATTGTACGCATGACCAGCTCAAAGATGAAATCATTAACGTCATTGAATTGACAGAACTTGTGTTCGGCACTTTTGAAATGCCCGTGGATATACGGCTTTCTTACCGCGATGACAATGAGGATAAATACGGCGGTGCCGAAGAATTTTGGGATCGGGCTGAACGCGAAATTAAAGAAGTGGCCGACGAGATGGATCTAGACTACAAGGTTGCCCGTGGTGAAGCAAGTTTCTACGGTCCAAAAATTGATTTCATTATCCGTGACGCTATTGGCCGAAAATGGCAACTGGGCACTATACAGGTAGATTATGTAATGCCCGAGCGTTTTGACTTAACCTATGTGGGATCTGATAACAACAAACACCGTCCGGTGATTATTCACCGTGCACCTTTTGGCTCTATGGAGCGGTTTACCAGCATCTTAATTGAACATTTTGCAGGCGATTTCCCTGTTTGGCTTGCTCCAAAGCAGGTTCAAATTATACCCGTTTCTGACGATTTTAATGAGTATGCCTTCAAATGTGCATCCAAGCTAAAAGAAGAAGATGTACGGGTTGAGGTAGACACTCGAAGTGAACCCATAGGTGGAAAAATTCGAGATGCTGAAACGAGCAAGATACCATATATGTTAATAGTAGGTGGTGATGAAGAATCCGATGGAACTGTATCGGTTCGACGCCATAAAGAAGGTGACATCGGAACTTTTGATTTTTCTGAATTTCTTTCTAATCTCACTACTGAGATTGATAACAAAGAGGTTCCGAACCATTAGGTTTTAATTTGATTAATTTTAATAAAAACAAGAGGTAACTTATCGCAAAGACTAGAAGACGACGACCACGGGGCAATGATGATCGTCCCAATGCTAATGAAGAAATCCGTGCATCAAAAGTAAGGGTGGTTCACCCTGAAGATGTGGAAAAGGAACACGAGATTGTACCCATCGATCGCGCATTAGAAATTGCAGAATCGTATGGCATGGATCTCGTCGAGGTAGCTCCTAATGCCAAACCACCGGTTTGCAAGGTGCTGGATTTCGGTAAATACATGTACAAGAAGAAAAAGAAAGAAAAAGAAGCTAAAAAGAAGCAGCATACCGTTCAGGTTAAAGAGCTTCGTTTCCGGCCCAATACCGACGATCATGATTTGGAATTCAAAACTCGTCATGCCCGGGAATTTCTGGAAGGTGGAGACAAAGTTAAAGCTACGGTACAATTCCGTGGCCGTGACATGCTCTACACCGAGAAAGGAGAAGAATTGCTTCACGATTTGGCTGAAGAGTTGGATGATGTCAGTGAAATTGAATCCAAGCCAAACATGGAAGGTCGCCGAATGATTATGATGTTGGCACCTACCGGCAAAGGCGGTTCATAGGTAGCCTCTCTTTATCTGCGCTGCCGAAAATTATATTCAGATATTATTCTTAGTATCACCCTGTTGAGGAACATCTTCAGCAGGGTTTTTTAATATCTCTGGAAATAGATTAAATAAAAGTTTCAATGATGAAATTATTTTGAGAATAACTTTTGATTAAGAGTTTAATCTGTACCCGCAATTGCTTATCTTCCAAGCCATAATTCCAAGAAATATTAAAAGGTATTTCGTTATGCCAAAAATGAAATCACATAGTGGGGCTAAAAAGCGCTTTAAGAAAACCGGTTCCGGTAAGTATATGCGCAAAAAAGCCGGAAAGGCTCATATCCTCACGAAGAAAACAAGTAGAAAGAAGCGCAAACTCGGCAAAGTTACTGAGGTTGATGAAACCCAGAAAAAAGATGTCGAGCAAATGCTTCCTTACAGCTAATTACACAAATATTAACTCTTAAACATTAGACAAAATGCCACGATCAAGAAATAAGGTGGCTTCCCGTCGCCGTCGCCGCAAGATTTTAAAACAGGCGAAAGGTTACTGGGGCAAGCGAAAGAATGTTTATAAGTTTGCGAAAAATACGGTCGAAAAAGGGATGCTGTATCAGTATCGTGATCGTAAAGTTCGCAAACGTGAATTCAGAAAGCTCTGGATCACACGCATTAATGCTGCTGCCCGTCAAAATGGTACGACCTACTCGCGACTGATGGGAGCCTTAGGACAAAAAGATATTCAGATCAATCGCAAGGTCTTGGCTGATCTTGCCGTCAATGATCCGGAGACATTCACCGCTATTGTAGAAGAAGCTCAAAGCTGATAGCGTGTAATGATTTTAAAAACCGGTCCCCTCGTATCTTCGGGAGGATCGGTTTTTTTATTTCTATTGATGGGTTCCTCCGAATTAAATAGATTCCACTTACTATTACGCAATACGTCATACGCCCTTTTTTGGCGTAAAGCGTATTGCGTATTTCATATATAGCTGAAATCATTTTTCACAGACAATTTTATGCTCGACGATATAAAACAACTGAAACAAGAAGTTACTAACTATAGCATAACGAGTGAGGAAGATCTTGAATCGTTCCGCCTGGAGTTTTTATCCAGAAATGGGAAGGTGCAGTCAATGTTTTCGCGAATGAGCGAAGTGCCTAATGAAAAAAAGGCCGAAGTTGGTCGCGCAATGAATGAGGTAAAAAATCTTGCTGAACAAACTTTTGAAGAAGCAGAGAAAAGATTAGAGCGTAACGAGGCAGCCGACCTAAAAGCAACGGACGATATTACTCTTCCAGCTCCGCCCTATTCGTCAGGATCTTATCATCCCCTTACTCAGACGATGGAAGAGATGAAGAATATTTTCTATCGTCTCGGATTTTCTATTGCCGACGGACCGGAAATTGAGGACGATTTTCATAACTTTACGGCGCTGAATTTTCCTCCCAATCACCCTGCACGTGATGAACAGGACACCTTTTTTATTGAAAAGAATGAAAACGATCAAGATTTAGTCTTACGTACACATACCTCTCCTGTTCAGATTCGTCTAATGCAAGAACAGGATCCCCCCATCCGTGCAATCATGCCGGGACGTGTATATCGCAATGAGGCCGTATCGCCCAAATCATATTTTCTATTTCACCAAGTAGAAGCACTCTATATCGATACGGATGTAAGCATCGCCGAGCTCAAGGAAACCCTTATCAGTTTTGCTAAACTGATGTTCGGCTCTGATGTTAAATATCGACTACGTCCGGGGTATTTCCCTTTTACAGAACCCAGTCTCGAAATGGATATCTGGTGGGAAACGAACGACCCAAACGACGATGGAAAATGGCTGGAAATTCTGGGATCGGGAATGGTTGATCCCAACGTGTTAAAAGCCGTAGATATTGATCCGGAGGAGTATACCGGGTTCGCCTGGGGCATGGGCGTTGAACGTATTGCCATGCTTCGCCATCAAATTGATGATATCCGCATCTTTTACAATAACGACGTTCGATTTTTAGAACAATTTCATTAAATAAATACAACACAGTTGTCATCTCGAGGCAAGAAGAGATCTTATCCAACAGAAAGATATCTCATTACCGCTCGATATGACATTCGTCAAATTATTTATAGCTAAATGAAGATTTCTTACAACTGGCTAAAAGAATTAATTGATTTAAACCTCTCACCAGAAGAAACGACCGAAAAGCTTACGCTTATTGGCTTAGAGGTAGAAGAAGTATCGCAATATGGCAGTAACCTTGAGGGAGTGGTCGTCGGTGAAGTATTAAATGTCAGCGATCACCCAAACGCTGATCGTCTTCATATTTGTCAGGTTGACATTGGCCCTAATCAGCAACAGATCATCTGTGGGGCAGACAATGTAGCGGTCGGTCAGAAAGTACCGGTAGCCACTGTTGGTACCACCCTGCCGATTGAAACGGAAAATGGTGAACCGTTCACCATCCGCAAAGCAAAACTGCGTGGCGAGAAGTCCAATGGTATGATCTGTGCAGAAGATGAGCTTGGACTTGGCGATGACCACAGTGGTATTATGGTCCTCGATAACGGTTTAAAACCCGGAACTCCGCTGAGCGAAGCAATCGACTTGTATCAGGATTTTATTATCGATATAGAACTTACTCCCAATCGACCCGATGCCACCTGCCATGTGGGAGTTGCAAGAGATTTGGCAGCAGCACTAAACCTGGATCTAAAGAAACCCTTTAATACTGATTTTGAAGAAGTCGAGCCCCTCGATGAGATTGACATAACAATAGAATCTCCAGAAAAATGTCATCGTTATGTTGGGAAGTTGGTAAAAGATGTAACCGTTGAAGAATCTCCCAATTGGCTGCAAGATCGCCTTAAAGCTATTGGGGTTCGTCCTGTAAACAATATTGTAGATATCACAAATTATGTGATGTTTGAATTGGGACAACCCCTCCACGGTTTCGATGCCGATACCATCAAAGGCAATGAAATCATCGTTAAAGATTTTGATGAAGAAATCGAATTTGAAACACTTGATCATGTAAAACGAACGTGTTCTGCTGGAACTCTTTTTATTTGTGATGGAAAAGAACCCGTTGCCATTGCCGGTGTGATGGGCGGTGTTGATTCTGAGGTAAGCAACCAAACACAAAATGTGTTGATTGAAAGCGCTTATTTTGATCCCACAACGATCCGGAAAACAGCCAAGGAGCAGATGTTACAATCCGATGCCTCCTATCGCTTTGAACGGGGCATAGATCCTCAGTTACAGCGTATTGCAGCTGAACGAGCGGCTAAGCTCATGACCGAGATTGCAGGAGGCACCATTGTAGAAGCTTGCACGGACAAGCATCCCACAAAAACAGAATCCAAAGAACTTACACTCAGAAAATCATACGTCAATCGTTTGCTGGGCACCGATTTCAGCGCTGACAAAATTGCAAATATTCTACAGGGACTGGAGCTTGAACTCATCGATAAGAATGAAGATACCCTTACCTATTCCATTCCTACATTCCGCCCCGATCTGGAACGCGAAGTAGACCTAATTGAAGAGGTCGGACGCTTGTTTGATTATAACAACATCCCCACGCCCAAACACGGCAAATTTACGTCGCCCGAGCCACTAACTGACTGGGAAAAATTATTAAGCAAAGCTAAAGAAACTGCCAAGGGGATGCAGTTCCGGGAAATTTACTCGAACTCCCTAATGCCTGAAGAGGATGCTAAATTGCTGGGTGATTTGGATGACATGATTCATACCCTTAACCCGATATCTACAGATATGACAACTCTGCGTCCTTCCCTGCTCTACGGATTTTTGACATCGGTAGCTTATAACTTCAATCGTAAGGCTAAGCAGGTGCGATTCTTTGAAATGGGAAATGTTTTTGAAAAAGCTGAGGAGGGCACTTATCATCAAAACATTAAAGAACATACCAATATTCTGTTCGGTCTGGCTGGATTTAAAACCATAGAGCACTGGAAAACCGATCCGGAACACTATGATGTTTTTGACCTCAAGGCCCCGGTAGAGAATTTCTTACAAAAGTTTGACCTATCGGATGCCCTAACCCAACAGGCTGATGACCAAAACAGGCTGCTATACACCTTTGAAGAGGAAGAAATAGGACGAATCTTCAAGATTCCCCGAGAGCTAAGAGAAAATTACGATATTGAACTCCCTGCTTTTGCCGCAGAATTTTCGCTTACAAAATTTCAAGAAGTGCGTGAGCAGATAGGTTCCCAGGAATACGAATCGGTTTCCAAATTTCCTGCTTTTGATTTTGATTTTGGAGTAGTTGTTGACTCTCATATCAAAGCGGGCGACCTTCTAAAAACCATTGAAGACACAGCCGGCGATTCGCTCAAAGAACTGAATGTTTTTGATGTTTTTGAGGGAGAATCACTCGGAGACAACAAAAAAAGTATTGCATTCAGACTTTCTTTCCTTGATAAAGAAAAGACATTGACTATCAAGGATGTAGAACCTATAATTAATAAAGTTCTTAAGGTTCTTGAAAAGCAGTATTCAGCAAAACTTCGACAATAATTCCGAATAGTGATTTCAAACGAAAGTCCATATCAGGAGCAGTTCCACGAGTTGCTTGATGAGATTCGTGAGGAGATTCAATCTCTGAACGATGAAATCAAAGAACTCAAAAAAGAAAACAATGATCTGCGTTCGAAATTAAAAGAAATTCAGGATGGACAAACTGATATATATTCTGCTATTTCAGAATCTGAGCGGCTTTCCCTTCGGCACCAGGTATTGGGCTTAATATCAAAAATTGATAACCATCTGGAGGACAATCAATGAAATCAATAAAGATAACCATACTTGGTAAACAGTATCCGCTTAAAGTTGAGGAATCCGAAGAGGAGGCCATGAAACGCATTGCAGGATACGTTGACGATAAGTTTCGTCAATATAAAAAGGAGCTCAATAAGCAGCCCGATACTACCATTATGACCCTAGCCGCCCTCAGCATTGCTGAAGAGTTATTCGAAGAACGTAAACGAAACCGTGAACTCAACCAGCAAGAAGATAAAACGCTTAAAACAGTAAATGAGTCTCTTGAAGAATTCATTGAGGAAATACGGCAATAGCCTCTCGATTCAATTCTGATAAGGCCATTATTTTCCTTACTTTTACAGCTTCATTTTAGAAGCTATTTCTGTTTTAATAATCAACAGCATGTCTAAAGATCTGATTAATATACTTTTTGTTGGTGATATTGTTGGTGAGCCGGGCTTGAGCTTGCTCGAAACAGTACTACCCGGTTTTATTGACAAATATGATGCTGACTTTGTTATTGCCAATGGCGAAAATTCACATGAAGGAAAAGGGATAAACCGATCCATCATAAAACGTTTGTACGATCTGGGAGTGCACGTCATCACAGGCGGTAATCACTCATTCGCCAAGTGGAAAGTTTTTGATTACATGAAAGAGGACGGAAATATTTTACGTCCTATGAATTATCCCAAAGGTAATCCCGGTTACGGATTCGGGGTGTACGACATTCCCAATTTCGATCATAAGATTGGCGTACTTAATCTACAGGGTCGAACCTTTATGCCGGACATCGACTGTCCGTTTAATACAGCAGATTGGGTTATTGAGCGCATGAATGAAGAAACCGATATCGTTTTTGTAGACTTCCATGCTGAAGCTACTGCCGAAAAGCTGGCCTTGGCATGGCACCTTGATGGCGATATTTCGATAATGGTAGGCACACATACTCATGTTCCCACCAACGATGCGCGAATATTTCCAAAAGGAACCGGTTATATTAGTGATGTAGGAATGACCGGCTCTTTTGACTCGGTATTGGGCATGGATAAAAATGTATCTATGAATCGCTTTAAATTGGCTACCCCCCATCGCTATCGATTAGCCAACGGCAATAACCACCTTTGCGCTATTCTTGCCAAAGTAGATACCAATACGGCCAAATGTGAATACATTGAACCTATTGTTTATCCCGGATTTAACAGAAGCAACCTCGAAGAGTAGTATTTTCCAATGTCGATAATATTAGAAGGAAAAAATATTACCAAGCAATATAAAACAGAGTCCGGTAATGGTACATTAACCGTGCTGGATGATACCTCAATAAGTATTGAGAAAGGATCTATCTCTACGGTGATTGGCGTAAGCGGCAGTGGTAAAAGCACTTTACTTCATATTCTTGGCGGACTTGATAAGCCCAATGAAGGAACGGTGCTCTGGCAAAACAAGTCTATTTATGACATGAATCGTGAATCACTGGCAAGCTTCAGAAATAATAAATTGGGATTTGTATTTCAATTTCATCACCTGTTACCTGAGTTTACCGCCCTTGAAAATATCATGATGCCTGCTCTCATCCGGGGACAAACACCTGAAAAGGCCGGCCAAAGGGCCAACTACCTATTAAAGGAGTTCGGTATCCCCGATCGGACCGAACATCGTCCTACGCAGCTCTCTGGTGGCGAGCAACAACGTGTGGCAATGGCCCGAGCACTAATGAATAGTCCTGATTTGATACTTGCGGATGAGCCAACCGGTAACCTTGATGAAGATAATACCTCAGTAATTTTAGACTATCTTTTTAATCTCCGGGAAATTGAGGAAGTCAGTATTCTCCTCATTACCCACGAAAAAGAAATTGCAAACAGGTCTGATACGATCTATCAACTTTCTAAAGGAAAGTTACAGACGCTTTAAATTTTACTATCAAAGAAAACAATCATATTTTCAGCTACTCCTGAAATCAACCGACAACAAGTTTAAACCATGAGTAAGAAACAAGTAAAAGAAGAATTAGAGCAAGACGTACTCCTTGAAACTTTTTCAAAGGCCCAGAGTTTTTATGACAATAACAAAAACACTGTCATAGGGGCAGCAATAGCCGTAATTATTCTTATTGGCGGATCAGTAGGATATTATTATTACGCCGAGGCCCAAGAAAGTGAAGCGCAAGAACTTATGGGACAAGCTTCACAGGCTTACCTACAGGGCAACTACCAAGAAGCCTTGACGGGATCTGACGCTGATTTTACAGTAGGATTTAAACAGATTATCAATAATTACGGTATGACTGATGCTGCTAACCTTGCCCGTTACTATGCAGCGATAAGCTCATTTAAGATCGGTAATAATGAAGAAGCTTTAACATATATTGAAAATTATGAGATCCCTGAAGGAATTATGGGCGTAGGTCCCCTCTCTTTTCACGCTGTTATCCACACAGAACTTGGAAATCATACAGAAGCAGCCGAACTGTATGTAAAAGCAGCAGAATGGGACGTTAATGATTCTACAACACCTTATAATTATTTGGAAGCCGCTAATGCTTTTCATGATGCAAGCAACACTGAAAAAGCTCAACAGTATGCTAAGAAGATCATCGAAGAATATGATAACAGTAATCAAGCTACGGAAGCAGAACAACTATTAGGTTTGCTGGCTACAGCTGAAAAGTAAGACAGATTACAATAGTTTTTTTAAAAAGCCCCAACTGATATCTCCAGTTGGGCTTTTTAATTTACTTTATTAAACTACTTCGTCCATCGATTTATAGTTCTTTACTAAACATCCACTCATACAAATGCGGATTTCGGTACGCTTGCACCCACGCTCCCTCGTGGCCTTCATCCGGGTATTCGGTATAGCCGGGTGACCCTCCCGCCAGTCGAATAGCCTCAATTATTGAGCGAGAAAATTCAGGCTCTACTATTTGGTCTTTTGTCCCATGAAATGCCCAAATTGGCATATCAGCAAGCATAAAAGCACGAGTCAAATCCCCTCCGCCGCAAATTGGCACCGCAGCAGCAAATTTATTGGGATAGCGCTGAATGATATCAAAGGTGCCAAATCCGCCCATTGAAATTCCTGTTACATACAGACGGTTGGAATCAATAGAGTAGTTGTCTTGGAGTTGTTCCAACAACTCAATCGTTAAACGCATTGGGGGCGTTGGGTTTTTACCCATGGAAGCTGTAAAAGAAGTTGTATCACGTGTTGTAATAAGTTTGGACCAAACCTCTCCCTCCTTCATTTGAGGAGCAATAACAAAAGCAGGGTATTGCTCTCTAAATTTAGGTTCCGCAAAATGAGAAATACCCCACTTTAGTTGACTATAGTTGTCGTCTCCTCGTTCGGCGGCACCATGCAAAAATACAACGAGTGGATAGTTTTTAGTGCTATCGTATTCTGCAGGCTTTAACATTCGGTATTGTAATTCTTCTCCAGTACTGTCAGTATATATTTTCGGCTCAAAATCAGTAATCTGGGCTTCTACAATACCAAAAAATAGAAATAGGAATCCTACAGTAACTAAGACTTTCTTCATTTTAAGCAATCAATTTTGCAAATAATTACATATTACGGCGGTACTGTCCTCCCACTTCGTAAAGAGCCTGAGAAATTTGCCCCAGAGAAGCTACCTTGACCGTCTCCATCAGCTCTTCAAAGATATTACCTTTGTTGCGAGCCACTTCTTTTAGACGTTCGATTGCTTCTTCTGCTTCATCATCATTACGCTCCCAAAAGGATTCAAGGCTTTGTATCTGCTGCTCTTTTTCTTCTTTGGTCGATCGTATAAGGTCAACCTCTTTTTCTTCTTCCTCACCTTCACTGTCTTCTTTCTGAAAGGTGTTAACTCCAATGATGGGCTTCTCCCCGCTGTGTTTTTTGGCCTCATAATGAAGGCTCTCATCCTGAATCTTACCTCGCTGATACATATTCTCCATTGCACCAAGCACACCGCCTCGCTCAGTAAGACGATCAAATTCAGAGAGTATAGCCTCTTCTACCAAGTCAGTTAACTCTTCGATAAAGTAGGAACCCTGATTAATATTTTCATTTTTAGCAGGCCCCATCTCTTTATTGATAATCAGCTGAATAGCCAGTGCACGACGTACAGACTCTTCGGTAGGAGTGGTAATTGCCTCATCATAAGCATTGGTATGTAGTGAGTTACAGTTATCATAAATCGCCATCAGTGCCTGTAAAGTAGTGCGAATATCATTAAATTGAATTTCCTGGGCATGTAGCGAACGTCCGCTCGTTTGGATGTGATATTTTAGCTTCTGCGACCGTTCGTTTGCATCATATTTCTCCCGCATTGCCACCGCCCAGATACGACGGGCTACACGTCCTATCACTGCATATTCAGGATCAAGTCCATTACTGAAGAAAAACGACAGGTTATGAGCGAACTCATCGATATCCATCCCGCGAGATAAATAATACTCCACGTAGGTAAATCCATTCGCCAGTGTAAATGCCGCCTGGGTAATAGGATTAGCCCCCGCCTCGGCAATATGATAACCGGAAATAGATACTGAATAGTAATTTCGCACCTCATGATCTGTGAAATACTGCTGAATATCCCCCATCATTTTTAAGGCAAATTCCGTAGAGAAAATGCAGGTATTCTGTGCCTGATCTTCCTTTAGAATATCCGCCTGAACGGTTCCGCGAACCACTGAAAGTGCCTCTTCTTTTATTTCCTCATACGTCTCATCATCAATCAACTTATCACCGGTTATGCCCAGCAGACCCAGTCCAAAGCCATCGTTGGTATCGGGCAGTTCATTATTGTATTCCGGCGCTTCGACATCACGCTTTTCAAAGTAATCTTTAATTTTTTGCTGTGCCTCTTCCCACTTGTTATTCTCTTTTAGGTAGCGCTCTACCTCCTGGTCAATAGCTGTATTCATAAACATCGCAAGAATCATCGGTGCCGGACCATTAATCGTCATCGAAACCGACGTTTTAGGAGAGGTAAGTTCAAATCCGGAATACAACTTCTTCATATCATCAAGCGTACATATACTAACGCCTGAATTTCCGACTTTGCCATAAATATCGGGCCGGTGATCCGGGTCTTCACCATACAGTGTGACGGAGTCAAAAGCTGTTGATAAACGGGCTGCCGGCATACCCTCACTCAGATAATGGAAGCGTTTGTTCGTCCGCTCAGGCGTACCTTCACCAGCAAACATCCGCGTAGGATCTTCGCCCTCACGCTTAAATTCAAAGACACCGGCTGTAAAAGGATAATAGCCCGGCAAATTCTCTTTGAGAGCAAACTTGAGCTGTTCTCCTTTATGCTTCGTTTTAGGAAGGGCTACTCGTGGAATTTCCAATCCGCTGAGAGACTCGCGATACATTTTATTTTTGAAGGTCTTATCACGAACCTGCACTTCCACATAATCCTGCTGATACTCTTCGTAGAGATCGTCCCACTGCTCAAGAATCTTTTTACAACGTGCGTCCAGCTTACTGAGCCAGTGCTCGCGCATCGTTTTTAACTTAACCTTCAAATCATCTTTTTCGTCAGGATCCCAACGATCGATCTGTTCGATGGTACCGGTTACATTTTCAAGTTTACTGGCAATATCGACCTGCTGTTCAGCCCAACTGTGGTAATCACGGATAGTATCAGAAATATCAGATAAATACCGCTGACGCTTACCGGGTATGATAGACTGTGCCTGAATGTCTTCGGCAGGATCAGGATTGGTATACAGTTCCGTATCCCAACTGATGCTATAATAATCATTCACTTTATCAACAATAGCCTTAAACAATCGATTCACACCCTCATCATTGAACTGGGCCGCTATAGTTGGATATACCGGCATTGCTTTGGGATCAAGATTCCAAGCCCCCCTGTTTCGTTTCATCTGCTTGCGAACATCACGCAAGGCATCAAGAGAACCTTTCTTTTCGAACTTGTTAAGCACTACCAGCTCAGCCAGGTCCAGCATGTTAATCTTTTCAAGCTGAGTCGCCGCCCCATATTCACTGGTCATCACATACAGCGGAATATCTGAAATATTAACAATTTCGGTGTCGCTCTGACCAATTCCACTGGTTTCTACAATCACCAGATCAAAACCCGCTGTTTTACATATCTCAATTGTTCCCTTAATAGCTTCGCTGGTAGTTCTATTGCTGGCACGGGTAGCAAGGCTGCGCATGTACACACGTTCCGTATCGAGGCTGTTCATGCGAATGCGATCGCCCAGCAAAGCTCCACCGGTTCGTATTTTTGAGGGATCAATAGATATAACTGCAATATCAATCTCTTCAAACTCCGTTAGAAATCTTCTGATAAGTTCATCGGTAAGCGAACTCTTGCCTGCTCCACCGGTTCCGGTGATACCTATTAGCGGGATGGGATTACCATTTTTCTGGGCAGGGATCATATTCCCTTTTCCATCAAAAAGCTCATTATCTTTAAAACTAATGATATTGTCATGCTTGTTTTCCAACGCCGAGATACAACGAGCAATGGTTATAGTATCTCTTTTGGTAATATCCTGCGCATTGACCTCTTCAATTTCTGCTGTATCAAAATCACATTGTTTAAGCATGTAATTAATCATGCCTTGAAGACCCATTTCGCTACCATCTTCAACAGAAAATATTCGCTCTACTCCTGCCTCGTGAAGCTCTTCAATCTCTTCATCCACTATTACACCACCACCTCCACCAAATACATTAATGTGTGAGGCACCACGTTCTTCGAGAAGTTCCACCATGTATTTAAAATACTCCATATGCCCGCCCTGGTACGAGCTGACAGCAATACCCTGTACATCTTCCTGTATAGCACAATCAACTATTTCCTGCACAGAACGGTTATGCCCGAGATGGATTACCTCTGCCCCGCTGCTCTGTAAAATACGACGCATGATATTGATGCTTGCATCATGACCATCAAATAGACTGGCGGCCGTTACAAAACGGATGTTATGCTCAGCCTTATATACTTCCGGCTGACCACTGTTTTTTGTTTCTGAATGTTCCTTTGCAGCAGTATTAGTTGCTTGATCAGAGGTCACGGTATCTTCAGACATAATATCTTCTCATTTTCTGTTGGATGTATTAGACCGGAAGGTAAGAAATTTGAGGGACATTTTTTATTTACTACCCACTCAAAAGAGCAGTTTACTTATCGGTCATAATACTATCAAATCCCCCGGAAACAATATTCGTGAGATTTGACAGTGCTCGTGGCATCGACCATCCTCCCGGACCCACTAAAAATTTGGGCTCCCAGGTTGGGTTAAATTGACTCTTATATCTCCTGACTTTTTTAAAGCCATAGATGTTTTCACCATAGGTGTACACAAAATCTGCCAGTTTATTCCATCCGGGAGAAAAGTCATGTTCATCCATTCCTGAAAGCGGTGCCATTCCAAGATTGAACCATTCAAATTTCTTTTCCCTTCCCCACAGCATCGTATGAATCAACATATAATCAATAATTCCCGCCGGTGACTCGGGTCGGTAACGCAGTAAATCAGTAGTCAGCTCATATTTGTCAGCCCCATACAAAATGTTGGCAAATGCTAAGATATTCTCACCCTTTGTAACAACAGCAATCGGAAACTGACTTAAATACCCCTTGTCAAAATAGCCAACGGAAAAGCCCCGCTCTTTTTTATTCCTTGTCCTAAGGCTGGCATCTGAAATAGCCTTCAATTCCGGCAAATAAGATGATACCGACTGTTGTGGAATCACTTCAAAGTTGTAATCATCCTGTTCCAGCTCTTGATAGCCCGACCAAACTTTGTTGTGAATGGATTTTTCCGGATCAAAACCGGTCAATCCAATACGGGCTTGTTCTCCCAACTTGTAAAGAGTAAGTCCTAAATCAACATACTGTTCTAAATACCTTTCTCCTGCCTGGTAAAATATGGGACTATACCCCTGATTCGAACATTCATCATAAAACTCCCAAATTAGCTCCTCTGCTTCATCGGCAGGGCCAACAGGATCACCAAAGGTAACCCAGTTTTGTCCTTCTCTGGCAAACATTATAAATGAAGAGTTGGAATCATTCAGCATTAACTCTTTATCGCCTAACAATACCAAGTTAGAAAGTGAGTTTGGTGACCTGCTGCATATATCTTTTGCAAAAAGAAGTTCCGTCTCTCCGGGTTCCTTAGTTTCTTTATGCTTTGGACGAATTAATTTTAAAAGACCCATAATAACAGCAAAGCCCAATACCGCAACCATTGCCCGCATATATCGGGGGGCATCTCCCATCAAAGAAAACTGCCACCAGAGCTCTTTCTGATATTCTACGTGTCCATAAGAAAACATACCAAGCCAAATCGCGCTGGCTAATACCATCAAGATTAAGGTAAACCAGCGAGCGGAAAAGAACTGATTCATCAATGATGTTTTGCGGTGAAATTCACCACGGCATGGTATAAGCGCAACAAGCATCACGGATAGGATCAAAGCCTCTTCATAGTCGGCCCCCTTCAGTAACGAAAACAAAATACCGAAAACAAGAAGCCCTACCGTTAAGTGATAGGCCCCATCACTTCTTCGCTGTAGTCCGCTGGCTAATACCAGCAACGCAGCCCCCACCAAGCTGGCAAAAAAGTGCGACATTTCGATAACCGGCAGTGGTATAAAGTGCTGCAACCATTCCATGCGAGGCACTTCTGAGGGAACAGCACCAGAAAAAAGAAGAATAGATCCGCCGATGAACACAGAAAAACTCATAACCTGGGGAACAACACGTGGAACCCAATTAGCAGCTTTGCGCTGTAATACTTTAACTTTGCGTCGGTTGACGATATACTCCTGATATCCCAATACAATTAATGCCCCCAAAAGTGGGATTATATAATAAATAATACGGTAGACGACTAAAATCCCTAACACTTGAGAACCCGGAATAAAGTTACCCAGATATATCAGCATTACAGATTCAAATACTCCAAGACCGCCGGGCACTTGACTAAATAGTCCTGCAATCTGGGCCAGCATAAAAATACCGACAAAACTGAAGAAATTAATACCCACATCAGGCAACAATACAAACAGCACTGACGCCATCAAGAGCCAGTCTATAGATGCTATAAATACCTGTTGAAGCGAAAGTTTCAGGTCAGGAAACCGAAATGTCCATCGCTTGAACGAAATTTCATCTTTGATTCTTGCACTTGCAATAATATATCCTGCAACCATCACCAACAGAATGATCCCGAGCACCCGCAGTGAGACAAATGGGACCGTTACATTATTAGGCAAGTTGGGCGTTGCAAACAGTAAGGCAAGTCCGCCGACTGCACAAAAACCAATCCAGAGCGTAAATGCACTAAAAGCTACAATCTGTGTAACCTGCATGCCTGTAAATCCCCAGACCGAGTAGATACGATATCTTATAGAACCACCGGTTATTAAAGCTAACCCAATATTATGACTGAAGGCATACCCTACATATCCTGCACGAATGATTTTTCCTGCCTCAAGGTCTTCCCCAATATACCGGACGCCCAGAGCATCATATCCCGTTAATAAGAGATAGCTTAAAAACGACAGTAACAGTGAAAACAGAATATACTGATTGGGGATATCGGCCAGTTGTGTCATCACTTCCGACATCTCATACTGCTGCAATTCCTGATCAAGGAACCACAACGCAAAAGCAAAGAAAATGATGCTTATGAATGGCGTTAATTTTTTAAGCTTCTTCTTCATCAAAAATTAGAGACTACAAGTTCTGATCTAATTAGGAAATTCAATGGTAAGATCTCCGGTGAGTCCTTTTTCAACCGGAACCTGTTTTCTAATATAGTAAGGTTCGGGCTGTACATAAGGATCTATCTGCCCGTAATCCCAACGGCCGTTGGTATTTCTATCGTGATACACCGTTACCTTATAACTAAGCGTCGGTAAATTATCGATTTCAACCTGGTCTGTAAATAATGTATCCCTTTCGAAACCTGATTCCTCATTTTCAATGCGCAATCGTACGTTTTTCAGGGTCGAATCTTCCATCATAACATTCAATGCTCCCATCTGGGGCGAATGCCAGATTTGCGGATCAAACTTGCGATAATCCTCGACAGCAGGATCCCAAACTCTCACCTCGTACTCTACCCCGTCTTTCCACTGTTCACCGGGATTTATACGCAATACATTTTGCTCAATATCAACATTGGACCACGAATCGATAAGAGAATCTCCCTCCACAACTTTAAGTGAGTCCGTAATTGTAGGCTCATTAATGGGTTTGGCATACGTGATTTCAAATGACTCCCCGGGATAATACCCCGACACAGTATTTCTCTTTATGATTCTTTGTTGCGTGGTATCTTCTTGTGCAGAACCTGTAAAAGACCCTGTATAATCAGCGACAGGGTTTTCAGATCCGTCAAAAATACCCGTTGTATTAACACTATAACTCGCTTCCGGAGAAAGCGTATCTCCGCTGTGGGCAAATAAGATATAGGGTTCACTCGGTTGTATATATAACGGCCAGGCGGGACTGTATTTGTTCCCCAGCGTATCCGTGATGACTATATCGGCACTGTCAGATAATACAATATCTTCACTAAACCGCATACGCATACGGTTTGAGGAAAATAACCCTACCCCTTGTAAGGTCGGTTCTGTAGTATCTACTGATGTAGAAAATAACGTTCCCAGCGTATCTTCATCCTCCTTTTCCAATGTCACAAATTCTTTTTTAAAAGGTTGAGCTCTTTCCTGCCGCGGATCCCAAATTTTATTTCTATTCCGATCATCCACCCAAAAGAGCTTAAATTTGCCCTGTGGAAGGTACGAGAAGTTAAATTGGCCCGACGTATCAGTAGAAGCAATGTAATCGGCTTTTTTAGTCAAATCATAAGGTTCACGATACAGTAGAATACGTTTACCTTCTTCCCCTTCTCCCGTTTCTGCCTCAATAATTTTTCCAACAATTTCTCCCTTGTCGATTTCAGAACCGGTAGAAACGGCAATCTTTTTAGGAGAAGACATTCCGTTGTTATTGGTATCAGTCAAATCAGTCCCAACTGTAAGAATAAGCGTTGTCGAATCAGGAATTTGCCTATCGAATTGCACTTCGGCAGATTTTCGTCCCCAGTCGATATTATAAGAAATACCGATATCAGGCTCGATGACAATTGCTTGATTGAGCGAAGACCGTTCTACAAACTCAGAAAAATGAAGCGTAATACTTTGTCCGCTGAAATTTGTAGTTCCGGTTTCCGGTTCAGTACGTATAATTTCGGGCCCCTTTTTATCCGGAGGGCCGCCTGTCGGAGATGTAGGAGTAGCGCAACTTACAAGCATTGCTCCCACTAAGACCAGTATGGCAATAATCCAACTGCTATTATAATTCACAAATATCATTATTCACCGTTAGTAAAATTTCGGTGCAAAGATACAAATTTTAACCGCCTTTGCAGATATAAAATACCTGTTTTTATCCTATCAAAAACCTGAATTTGATGTATCAATCAGAGAAACAGGGGCAATATGTATTTCTGTTACGAGCTAAGTCAACCTTATTTAGACAATCAATTAATCACCAAAATGGTTACAGCTTCTTTATTGTATTAGTTATCTTTGGTTGGTTTCAATTATAACAGGAAAAATATTATGACTTTAGTCAAATCCGACCATACAACACTGCTTGAACGTCCTGCTCTATATACCGATTACTATGAGCTTACCATGGCTCAGGGATACTTTTTAGCAGGCAGACAAGATGAAAAAGCCAGCTTTGACTATTTCTTTCGCGATATTCCTTTTGAAGGGGGATATGTTATTTTTGCGGGTATTGCTGACCTACTTAAAACCTTAAAAAACTTTCGCTTTCATGAAGATGAAATAGCATACCTGGCCGAACAGGGTTTTCGACAGGATTTTCTTAATTACCTCCGTGACTTTGAACTAACAGTAGATATTTATTCAGCAAAAGAGGGGGAAATCATTTTCCCGCGCGAACCTATCGTCCGCGTAGAGGGAAGCATAATCGAGTCTCAAATTTTAGAAACATTACTGTTGAATATCTTGAATTTTGAGTCGCTTATAGCCACAAAAGCTTCCCGAATGAAATATGCCGCAGGTAATCGCAAGGTGCTCGATTTTGGATTGCGACGAGCCCAGGGATATGGCGGCATTCAAGCAAGTAAGGCTGCTTATATTGGCGGCGTTGAGGCGACCTCTAATGTTTACAGTTCTTTCAGAGATGATATCCCCGCAAGTGGTACCATGGCACACTCCTGGATACAATCCTTTGACGATGAGCTCACTGCTTTTCGCAAGTATGCAGAATATTATCCGGATGATTGCATTCTTTTGGTCGACACCTATGACACACTCAACAGTGGAGTACCCAATGCGATTAAAGTAGCTAAGGAGCTGGAGGAAAAAGGACATAAATTAAAAGGAATTCGATTAGATAGCGGTGACTTAGCTTATTTCTCCCGACAGTCCCGAAAACAGCTTGATGAAGCCGGATTGGAATACGTTAAAATTGCAGCATCGAATCAACTTGACGAACGGCTTATTAAAAGTTTGATAAGTCAGGATGCCCCTATTGATCTTTTTGGTGTTGGCACACGTCTCGTTACCGGACAAGACAGTCCTGCCTTAGACGGGGTCTATAAACTGGCCACGGTCAACGATGTCCCAAAATTAAAAATATCTGAAAATATTGAGAAAATAACGCTTCCGGGACGTAAGAAAGTTATTCGATACAGCGGTGACGACGGCACTTTTTATGGGGATGGAATTGTCCTTGAGAATGAAGAAAATGTAGAAACTATTTACCATCCTTACTACCCTGCCAAACACGCAACGGTAACTACTTTTAATGCAGAATATTTGCTAACCAAGGTAATGCAAGATGGGGAGTTGACTATCGATATTCCCACCCCGAAAGAAAGTGCTTCATATGCGCAGCAAAGACTAACTAAATTAATTCCTGAGCATAAACGTTTTGATAATCCTCACATTTATAAAGTGGGAATTAGCAAAAAGTTGATGAATTTACGCGACAATCTAACCCAAAAAATGAAAAACGAAGGTTATGAATAGTACTATGAAAGCTCTTTTGATTGTTGATGTTCAAAACGATTTCTGTCCGGGCGGAGCGCTTGAAGTTCCAAACGGCGACCAGATTATTCCAACTATCAACAAACTTTCCGAACAGTTTGATATCGTTATCCAGACCCAGGACTGGCATCCCGAAGGACATTCCTCTTTCGCCTCATCCCACGAAGGAAAAGAACCATTTGAAACGATTGAAATGTCATACGGCAAACAGGTGCTATGGCCCGACCACTGTGTGCAAAGCAGTCAGGGAGCTAATTTCCATCCCGATCTTAAAACCAACCGATCTCAATTAATTATCCGCAAAGGTTTTCGTAAAGATATCGACTCCTACTCTGCTTTCTTTGAAAATGATGACGAAACCACAACCGGACTTACCGGTTACCTTAGAGAACGTAATATTGATACACTCTATGCCGTGGGATTGGCAACCGATTTCTGTGTTAAATGGTCTGTTGTTGACGGCATCAAAGAAGGATTTAACGTTTATGTAGTCGAAGATGCCGTTAAAGGAATTGATATTGAAGGATCTGTGGATAAGGCCTGGAATGAAATGCTTGATCAGGGCGCCCAAAAAGTTACTTCAAAAGAATTGCTCACCTAAGCATGCCGCACCAAACAGATTATTGCATTCTCGGAGCCGGAATTGCCGGACTTTCACTGGCTGATGCGTTAGCCGAACATGATTTAAGTAGCATCATCGTTGAAAAGGAAACCATCGGTGCAGGTGCTTCAGGGACTCCCGGGGGCTTAGTGAATCCCGCTACAGGCCGAAGAGCTAAAAAAACGTGGAAGGCGGAGCAGTGCTATGAAGCTATTAGCGCTAATTTGGAAAAAGTTCAGTCTCACTCCAATACCAGCTTTTACCGGAATAATGGATTGCTTCGTCCCGCCCTGTTGGAAAAGATGGCACAAAAAATGAAAGAGCAACACGAAAATACCACTTGGCCAGATGGCTGGTGCCAATGGAAAAGCGAGGGAGAGATTCAGGAAATACATCCGGGTATCAACTGTGTCGACGGGGGACTATGGCTGCCCATCGGCTTAACGGTGGATATCGGATCTTATATTAAAGCTTATGCCCGTTATTTAGAAAATGAGGAAATCAAAATAATTTGCGGAGAACACCCCTATCCCATTGCAGAAGATGGTTATTGGCTTCTTGAACTCGAGGAGACCACCATAAAAGCAAATCAATTGGTTTTTGCAACAGGACATACGATTGCAACCTCTCCTTTTTGGGACTGGATACCTCTCGAAAATATTAAGGGCCAATTGGCCAAATTTAAGAAAAAAAGAGGATCCCTCTCTTTCTCTCACTCAATTTCGAGCCTGGGATATATTGCCAATTTAGGTGAAGAAGATACCTTTATACAGGGCAGCACTTATGAACATGATTTTACGCATCTAAATCCCGATGGGGAAGGAGAATCATATCTTAGAAAACGGTTGCGGAGAACACTTCCCCAACTCGAAGGTCATTCCAAAGTCATTGACCAATGGGCCGGCGTTCGAACCTCTACGCCCAATTACAAACCTATTTTAGGCATTCATCCAGCCTATTCCAACCTTCATCTGTTCTCAGGATTTGGATCAAAAGGCCTCCTTTTGGGCAAATTTCTTGCCGAGCATTATGCCGATCATCTTATCAACAATATCCCCCTATATCCGGAAGTAGATATCAATAGGTTTAACTAAAAACCTCGTAACCTCGTATATCTTAAAATCGAATTACCAGACCACTCCAGGCTCCACCTATACCAGAGCCTCTGTTTTCGGAATTAGGAACTGTTAAACCGGCCACCGTAAACTCGAAATTACGCAATTCAACACCCGTCCCAAAGGTAATACTCGATGAGGTTAATCCCCCTGTTCGGTACCCTGCTCGCAATGGTACAATATTAAACAGCTTATATTCAGCTCCAAGTCCTAAAGCCACACGAGGGCTATTCATTGCTGTTTCGTACAGACCTTTCTGCAAATCAAAAGCAACACTCAACTTACCCGCTTGTAGTTGTGCTCCAAAGTTAACCTTCGTAGGAAGCTTTTCGGTAATACTTTTATCATCCGAGGGCTCATAATTTTGATAGATCTCTTGCTGCACGCTATCGGCAAAATTATCAGATAATCCATCTTCAATATCAATCCCATCCCAGGTAAAGGTTTCATCCGCCGAATACTGTCCGGCATTATTATCGTACGTTATACTTCCGATATCCGTTACTGAAAGGCCTACTCGCAACTTTTTCTCTCCTTCAATCCAGAAGAAAGCCGCTCTAAGAGGACCGGCTAAATCCATTTCTACGGTCCCACCTACATCAACCCCAAAACCTGAACCCTTTATTTCCGAAAAGCTTGTTCCGTCCGGGTCCACAAAATCTCCAATTTCACCATTAAAGTTTGGGTCTTGTCGAGCTTGATAGTAATCCTCAAATTGATCAGTTAATTCTCCTACTGATGAGAACGTATACGAAAAATCATGAATTACTTCGTTGTCGGTAACTTGTAAGGTAGAATTGAAATCAATACTTGAGGTGTAATGCGGGATGAGATATTTCGGTGCAACACCCGCAAACACTTTTACATTTTTGCCAATACCAGGAAGGGAAGGAAGCTCCATCAGCCGTAACGACAGTCCGGCCGAAAGTTCACTAAATGCTACGCCCTTGCTACTAAAGTTTATGGGTTCCGGCTCAGAAAATCGTTCTTGGCTTATACCTGAGAGCAACACTTCAGAAAATCCCCTGTTAACAAATCCGGAAAATAGCACCCTATTGCGAAAAGCCAGACTTATTGCCACTTTTTCTCCACGCCAAGCGCCGGCAATGGGTATCACCCCAACTTCCATTCCCATAGCCCTGCTGTTATCCATGGCCGAGCCGAACCAATCGTCAAGAGCCTCAACACCTACGACATCACCGGTAGTAAAATGTTTATTATATGCTGAAATGTTTAACAATGGTCCTCCTGCCGTTGCTGAGATTCCTCCCAACAAGCCAATTGAAGTTGAAGGCTTGGAATCTGCGTTGAGCATGAGATTCGCAGGATTTACGAAATTTGCGTGATAGGTATCCAGATATGCCGTACCGGTGCCTCCCATTCCCAAACTTTTGGCCGAATAATGGCCCGATTGTGCCTTTACTGAAGATCCCCAACCAATAACCAATACTGTTACTATGAGAATTGACGCTAATTGCTTTAAATAATTCATCGTATTAATCGTTTTCCCTTTAATTAATTGTTGAGGTTATGCCAGCTCTCACTTTCACCTTAAAGGATACAGCGTCGTTCTCTCTTAAACTCACCGACTGTTGCTGTGGCGTATTAATAGTGATATCCATGACCATAGATCTCGTACGGTGCAAATCACTCATCTCGTTCTCAGAAAAGCTTACCTCATATTCACTTTGGGCTGCATCAGAGACAAAACCATCATCATCTGTTGATGCTCCATCTACGGCAATAGCATCTTTCGAAGTGACCACATTCCCGTTTGCATCCAGCATCATTACATTTAGAGTTAAATCAAGCGGCAATCCATTGGTATAATTGATCGTAATAGTGGCCTCGGAAAGCTTGCGATCTTCATCCGGCTCCGGGAGATCACTTAAATCGGCATCGACAGTATCTTGATACGTGGCCTTATTGGCAGAAAAATTGAAGGGGAGCTCTACATTTAATTTCGGATCAAAAATAACCGGGTTTACAATGGTCCCTGCTACTTCCTGATTATTTACGCGCGCAACTCCAACAAATCGAATGGAAGTAGGCAGATTGCTAAAGAATGCCGAGGTGTTGGCATTGCTGGCATTAAACTCATTGTTTCCTTCTTCTCCCTGGGTGGGACTTGGATTATCAACAACATCGAGCGAAAATTTTATCACCTGCTCTTCGGTTGCCGGCGCTCCGTTAACCGTCAGTGCATTTGGAATTTCTGAAGCAGTCACTTGGTACGGCGAATTTTGATCACCCGAGAGATAAACGGGATCACCGTTCGATTTGGTCCCCGCAATTACAGCATAAATAGTTGTATTCACGCCCAGATTCGAATTATAGAGCGTCCCTAATATGGGGTTTGAAAAAGTGATATCAGAAATATGATCAGAGATGTCACTAATCCCATCAATATTAGTAATCTCTGCCTCATTATCGTTAAAAACATCCAGCTCACTGTCCCCGGTAGCATCTGCATTAAGCAGCACATTTTTAGGAACGATATATCCCTCTGCCCTGCTGATGCCCAAATTATCAAATCCCACTTCGGTTGTAATATCACCGCCTTGCACCGAAGAACTGTTCGTTGAAACAGTAATCTCAAAATCAATTTCATTATCCGTACCTGCATAGATACGATGATCTGCTAAACTAACAGCATTCGAAATGCTTTCACCGGATGAAATATTATCCATTGTGATAACCAAGGAAGAACCATTGGGATCTTGAACTTCAGGAAAACTAACTTCCAGATTGATCGAAACATCAGTACCATTGGTAATAGCTAAGTTTAACACTCCTGCATCCATTCCAACAAAATGGTTCGCATCCCGAAATTCAAAAGCGCTATTGTCTATAGACGAACTTCCATTTTCCGAGACGGTTTGAGATCCTACAGCTGGAGGAACCGGTAAATTTACAATCTCTATGGATGGCACACTAACATCCGGAATTGCAGTATTCAGATCACCAAAATTAAATTCCTGTTCTTTAACAACCCTCACTAACCCATCCTCAGAGGTTTCAAAAACATTCTCAAAATCTTCTTTGGTCGTATCGATAAGAGCATTGTCAGCCCCAAGGAACTGGTACGTCTTTTCCATGGTTAATGGAATCTCAAACTGGTTGGTTACCTGGAAATCGGGAGATTCCGGCTGTTCGCAGGACCAAGTAGATAACGCTAATAGCACAATGAGTGCAATGGGAAACGATTTTTTCATCTTTCCTAATCTTCTGTTAAATGATATTTATTTATATGCTTCCTAACTCCAATTGAAATATCCCAATTTCAACGGTAGTTGTGATGTATTCTTAACCTTGCCCCATGAAGTAAACCCTAAAAATAAACAAATGCTGAATCTAACCCAGCCTTTCTACTGCAATTTCAGTACTTGTGCCGTTGTAAAGATCTGGTTGATTACATTAAAAAGTCAGAAAACTGCGATGATATAACAGTATTATCGTCCTATCTGGAAAAGCCTTAAATATTATTTTATGAAAGGCAGGCTCTTTTCCTTTTATAAATATAGCTATCTATGAGCTAATAATCGAAGCAATTTAAGAATTTACAAAAATCTACCTGCTGCGTAGTCCAACCTAATAAAGTCAGTTCTCCCAAACTGTTGAGCTGACACTTATATAGAAAGGATTTGCTTTCCACTGTTCATAAAAAGCAAAAATGCGGAGAGGGAGGGATTCGAACCCTCGGTACGCGCTAGACGCACACACGCTTTCCAAGCGTGCGCCTTCGACCGCTCGGCCACCTCTCCAATAAAGAGTCGCAAATATAGGTTATTTTTGATCTGATATCAACGTTAAAATCCAAACGTAAAAATTTGTCTGGAGTACGCCTTTACAGGCTGCCCGTTATTTCGTGCCGGACGAAATCTCCACTGCAACGCGGCCGTGAGCGTAGCCTCTGTAAGACCATAATCTATACGATCAACCGTTCTTTTTTCTCCCGATTCCTGATCATACAACACAATTTCAGTAATACTGGCCTCTTCAACTTTTCCTTCCTCATCTACTAAAAAATTGACCCATATTTCGGCTTTAATATCAGCCTTCTTGGCAGCGTCGGGAACCGTTGGTTCTACAATATGGATAACTTGTGGTGCCACCTGAGGACTTGATACAGGTTTATCCGCATCCCCCTCGCTTCCTATCATTTCAACAGAAAGAGAATCAGAATATTTACTGACATTTAAATCATCCAATTCAATGGGATCTTCTTCTATGACCTCATCTGTAGGTTCAGGAATGGGAATTTGAGGCTTGGGCGGCGGAGGCGGGCTGCTTTGCTGTTCCGTTCGCACAACATCTTCGAGGGCAATCGCATCATCCGAAAAATCAATCTTCTGACGTGTTGAAGTCGATTCGCTGACCGGCCAAAGATTAAAGACTCCAATAGCCAATAACTCTACCACAGCTATTGCCATTAAAACACGAATCCGATATCCATTTTCACCGTCTTCGATATATTTTTTAAGATCTGACAATATTTATGGGCATCCAACCTATCTTATGAGTATGAGAGAGAAGTTCTTTGTATTAACGAATAAACTCCAGTTTATCATTCAATGGAACCTCATAATATCAGCAAATACTATTAATAAGTCTTACCGTAATAAAGACTCGACCATTTTTTTTAACATTTTATTTGTATAAATCATCTTTTTTAGGCTCTTATATCTTCCAGCACTTTTCGGATAAAACCGCAGTTGGCTTCTAATTTTCTTTCCGCCTCCTTTTTATTCAGTCCTCCCAATGCCATAACCAATGCAGTTTTAACATGGCCGTCAGCCGAACGCAACAGTTCTTCTGTTTCCTTATAATTCAAATCGGTGAACATCATGACAATCCGTTTTGAACGCTCATGTAACTTCTGATTAGAAAGCTGTAGATCTACCATTACATTTTCATACACTTTGCCTCTCCGGATATTTGCTCCGGTAGTAATCATATTCAGCACCATTTTTTGAGCAGTAGCACTTTTCATACGTGTACTTCCCATAATAACTTCGGGGCCTACGGGAACATCAATTAACACATCTACATCGAGAGTTATCTGAGAGCCCGGAACAGTGGTTACAAAGATAGTATTACACTCTTTTTCCCGTGCTGCCTTGAGCGCGCCAAGCACATACGGCGTACGTCCGCTGGCAGCCAATCCACAAACAATATCAGCGGGCTGCAGGTTTATACGCTCCAACGCCTTTCGGCCATTTTTCTCAAAATCCTCTGCCCCCTCCTGGGCTTCAAAAACAGCTTCCTTGCCCCCGGCAATCAATCCAACAACCTGCTCCGGATCCGATCCAAAGGTAGGTGGACATTCGGCAGCATCAAGTATTCCCAATCGCCCACTGGTACCGGCCCCCGCATAGATTAAACGTCCGCCCTCATCAAATGCTTTCTTCACCAGATCAATAGCCTGGGCAATTTGGGGGAGCTTGTTTTCAACCTGATCAGCAACTTTCTTGTCTTCGGCATTAATGAGACGAGCTATTTCCAGCGAGTCTGCAACATCTATTTCCCTTGTATTGGGATTCCGCTGCTCCGTGTCAAGTTTTTTTAACTGATTAAAAAGCTCTTGGTCTTCTTTTTTCACGCTGTAAGCATTGTTTTGACTGTGATTGTGTTAACTCGCTTAAGTTAAGCGGAATTGGGGATAACAGAAAAAGCAATACTAAAAGATTCCCAAAAAGTATCAACGTGGTCAGGAATGGCTACTCCTCTCCTATTTGTCCGAGATGAGTGTGTTGGAAAGAATCAGCATGTTTTAATCCAAAACCGAAGAGCCGATCCATTGAAGAGTGGGCAAACAGTATAATTCCTGCCAATTCCATAGTTAAAACCTCTATAGTGAATCCGATAACGTACACCAGCAAAGCCACCCCTTTATGGTGAATAATGTTGTACAAATACGCTCCTATTCTATTGTCGATCGCATATCCAACCATACTTAAATCAGGCAACAACAATAAAGCCGGAAACCACCACCAGGCAAAATCTGTATTTAAAAATAAAAAGCCAGCGAAAAGAAACATCGCCAGCTCTTCAACCTTAATAAGTGACTTCATTATTTTTTCTTGCTGCGGTGTTTCCACCATTCTGAGTAGGAACCATTTTGGGAGTTGGTTTTAAGCTTCTGCTCCTCTTCCTGTCCGCTATCTTCCATTTTAAGCAGGGCTGCGGCAAGCGCTTTTACCTTATGGCTATCCGTATTCTCAGCATCGATCTTTTCCCTGCTAAAATGATCCGGAACAAAGTGCGTATCGTAATTGCCAGACACAAACGATTCATGATTAAGTACATATTTACAAAATGGAATCGTTGTCCTACAGCCGGCAATCTCATATTCATCCAGGGCCCGAAGCATCCGCTTGATAGCGTGGTTACGATCATTGCCATAGGTACATAGCTTGGATATCATAGGATCGTAATTGATCGTCACCTTTTGTCCTTCCTCGACCCCGGCATCAACACGTACTCCATTTCCTGATGGTATACGGTGCTTGCTCAGTGTGCCCGTACTTGGCAAAAAGTTATCCCGTGGATCTTCCGCATAAATGCGACATTCCACGGCATGGCCACTCATCTGAATATCATCCTGTTTGACCGGCAGCTCTTTTCCTTCGGCCACTAATATTTGAAGCCTCACCAAATCCAGTCCTGTAATCAATTCAGTCACCGGATGTTCTACCTGTAAACGGGTGTTCATCTCAAGAAAATAGAAATTCCGCTCAGCATCGACCAGAAACTCAATCGTTCCTGCTCCCACATAATCTACAGCCTCGGCGGCAGCAATAGCAGCCTCTGCCATTTCGGAGCGTAATTCGGGCGTTAAAATAGAGCACGGTGCTTCCTCAATCACTTTCTGATGACGACGTTGAATAGAACATTCCCGATCAAACACATGGAGCGTATTTCCATGTTCATCAGCAATAATTTGAAACTCGACATGCCGGGGCTCAACCAAATATTTTTCAATATATACACGGTCGTCTCCAAAGGAGTTGCGAGCCTCTGACTTGGCTGCTTTGATACCCGACCGGAATTCATCCTTATTATTCACAATTCTCATCCCTTTACCGCCACCGCCAGCAGCAGCTTTAACTAATACCGGATATCCAATTTCATCGGCTATTTTTTCAGCCTCTTCAATATCTTCGAGCTCCTTTTTGGTACCCGGTGGAAAAGGGACATCGGCCTTACTCATAATCTCACGAGCTTCTGTTTTATCCCCCATCAATCGGATTGCCTTTGCTCCTGGCCCAATAAAAATGATCCCTTCTTCTCGACATCGCTCAGAGAAATCCCCATTCTCACTCAGAAACCCATAGCCGGGATGAATAGCATCGGCACCGGTATCTTTTGCGGCCTGTATTACTTTATCGATCACTAAATAACTTTCGGAAGAAGAAGCGGGACCGATATGCACTGATTCATCAGCTTGTAAGACGTGTGGAGCATCGGCATCAGGCGTAGAATAAACCGCCACTGTTTCTTTTCCCATCTCCTTACATGTTCGAATTACGCGTAAAGCAATTTCGCCGCGATTAGCGACCAATATTTTATTAATCTCTGGCATAACTATCGTTTAAATAATGTGTGTTTTTAACATTTGTGGCCATAAGTTCCATTCGTCACCCCCATCAGACCAAATATCGAGGTCGTGATCTAAAAACTTCATCCGCATTACGTTATCCATTCGTACCGCATCATCGATACGCTTATCTGCTTCATAACTTACCAATCGGAAATCGATATCCTGAACTTTATCAAGCAAGGATTTTTTGTTCAGATTAGGTACAAAATCCATCGGATTGTTGTAGTAAACATCATCATCATAATAATCATCCATATAAGGCCTAATATCATAAATACCGCTTATCCCGATGGATTTCCCAAATACTTCCGGATATTTCAGTGCGGTGGTAATGGCATGATATCCGCCAAAATCAACTCCAGCGATAATTATAAATTTTATGCTATTTTGATCTTTGATAAAAGGCACAACCTCCTCAACAATATACGATTCGTACTGTTGCTGTCGTATAATACGCTGTTCGGGTGATGCATTTTCATTCAGCAATGCCTCATTATCAATTGATGATAATACAAAGAGCTGATTGAACCCGTTTTCCAACTGGTAGGAAATGGAATCTGTCATCCCAAACTTTTCCCATTGCTTGCAAGTAGCTCCTCTTGTGGGAATCCCAATTACCGGAGTTCCTGACGTTCCATAAACAGCCAACTCCATGTCTTTTCCCAAACTGGGGCTCCGCCATTTCTCGATTTTAGCTTCCATTCGTCTCTATTTTGATTAGATCGGGAATAAAATTTGAATGGAATATAACAGTTCATAATGATTAGTGTAAACGCAGATATCACCAATTATTAAAAAGGATTAGGAGCGCGTTTTTTTCATCTGATAATATGCCTTTGGGAGAATGGAAAGCTTTTCGGTAGCATTCAGATAGGCTCGTTTATTAAAAACGTCGTAATTGTTCTTTTCAATTTTATTAAGGATACGACCATAGTTTTGTCGAGCTAAATAAACAGGAAGACGGCTGTCACTACTTAGCAAGCCTATGCCCTCATCAGAACGGCGATAGTATCTGCGCGTTCGTTGAATCTGAAAGTCTAACAGATCCATAACATTCTCTGTCCGCTGATAATTAAACAGTTCTTCTTCAGAAACATTAAACCGGGCTAAATCTTCTTGAGGTAAATAGATTCTATTTCGTTGCAGGTCCTCTCCAACATCCCGTAAAATATTCGTTAACTGCATTGCTATTCCTAAATCAACGGCATAGCCCAAAGCTTCTTTTGACTGATACCCAAAAACCTGACTGGTCATCAGTCCCACTATAGAGGCAACTTTAAATGAATAGTCGTATAGCTCTTCAAACGTTTCAAATCTATTCTTAAAAAGATCCATACATACCCCTTCCATAAGCTCAAAGGGCATTTCTATTGGGATATGATACCTTCGAAGAACATCAGAAAATGCAATTAGAATATCATTATCATGATCTTTACCATCATAGGTATCACGAAGCTTCTTTTTCCAGGATTCTAATTTTAATCGGATATCATCCTTGGTAAGCTCACGCTTTTCCAAAAGATCCTCAGCTTCATCTACTAAATCATCGATATACCGGCATAAGCTATAAATAGCAAAAATGCCCCGCTGCTTATGGTTGGGTAAAAAACGTGTTGCCATGTAAAACGTTTTGGCATGATGGCGAGTTATCGCCCTACACTCTGAATAGGCTTCTTTAAGCCGCTTATCGTTCAGTTCTTCAATCACCGAACGATGAAAAGTAGTACGCTCATAAATAGGCTTAAGAAGCACATATGGTATTCGAAATAGATCGGTCATAATCATGATATTACCTTCAAAGGTATAATACCAAATGCAATAACTCCCTAAAATAGTTCCCTCCAAATTTTAATATACCTTAGAATTAAAATGATTTAATAATTACATTTCTATTCTTCTCAAGTTTTTGTGATTTTCTACTGATCTCTTTTTACCAAAAAATATTACATCCGTGACTAATTTTTCTGAAATCAATTCCAACGTACTTAACAATTGTATCACTCAAACCAATGTCTCGGGCTATCCTGATCCTTATCGTGGAAAAGTGCGTGATGTATATGAGCTTGGGGATGGAAAACTTGGTATCGTAGCAAGTGATCGTATATCAGCGTTCGACCACATCATGAAGCAAGCCATTCCCTATAAGGGACAGATTTTAAACTCCCTGGCTGCTTTTGCCTTTGATAAAGTAGATGATATTGTAAATACTCACGTTATTGATATTCCCCATCCCAATGTAACCGTTGCCAAAAAGTGTGATCCAATTCCCGTTGAAGTGGTTATTCGGGCCTGCCTTACAGGCCATGCTGCGCGGGTTTACAAATCGGGCAAGCGGACGCTTTGTGGCGTAGTTTTACCCGATGGTATGGTCGAAAACCAAAAGTTTGAAGAACCTATACTTACTCCGGCAACCAAAGCCGAAGAAGGTCACGATGAAGATATTTCAGAGAAAGAAATTTTGGGTCAGAATATTGTTGATGAGGATATCTGGCAAGAGGTCCGAGAGAAAGCCTTTCAAATTTTTAAACGGGGACAACAAATTGCCAATAACCAGGGGCTTATCCTCGTGGATACCAAGTATGAATTTGGACTGTATAACGGAAAGGTTACCCTCATTGATGAAGTACATACCGCTGATTCTTCGCGATACTTTTATGCGGATGGATACAAGGAACGGCTTGAAAAAGGGGAACCCCAAAAACAGCTTTCTAAAGAGTTTCTTCGCGAATGGTTAATGGATCACGACTTCCAGGGTAAAGAGGGGCAAACACTACCGGATCTACCTGATGAACTTCGGGTCAAAGTTTATAAGCGGTATACCGAGCTCTTTGAAAAACTCACCGGCAGATCATTTGAACCGACTCTTGTTGATATAGATTCATTCAATGATGAACTAAAAGAGATCTTTGATCAGTATTAATAGCAAGTCGCTGCTATTGTTAAAGGCCTGATGGAGATGGAGATATTTTCGATTATCAACCAGAAAAAGATATACGACAAAGCCCTGGAGAAAAATTAATGTACACTGTTGAAGTGCACTTCCATTCTATGCTGTTACTGATGGAACATTAATTTTATCCGCAAAACGAGCCAAGGCTTTTTTCCCTTTCATCGCTTTACGAGCAAATACTCTCTCGTCTTCATTTTCGGACAAATACTCCTCGAATGACTGTTGCTCTGCCCTATTCAGGTTGCCATCCAGATAATCTGTTAAAAAATCAGTGAGTATACTGTCACTGTCAAATGCATTGGGTTTCATAGTAAAAAGGGTAATAGATTATTGTACAAGTTCAATACCTTATCTATTACCCTCTTACTGTATTATGCAGAAATTGTTTCCGGATAAACGTAATTTTCTAATAATTCTTGTAATTGCGCTCTTCCACGGTTAATACGAGACTTTACAGTACCCATGGGTAGATCTGCAATTTCAGAGATCTCTTCATAAGAAAGCTGCTGGATATCTCTGAGCACTACAACTTCACGAAAATCATCACTGAGCTTTTCTAACGCTTCCTCAAGTTGATCCATGCACATCTTTTCGTGCAGGGAGTCATCCGGTAGAATCCCCGTATCCTCTAACTTCATGGGACGATCTTCAGAGTCATCCGGATCTTTGTGGATGGTAACCTTAGTCATGCGCTTTTTCTTTTTATACAAGCTCTTTGCCAAATTAATGGCAATCGTATACATCCATGTAGAAAATTTCGCAATGCGTTCGTACGAATGACGGCTGCGAAACACACGGAAAAAGGTCTCCTGCACCAAGTCTTCACAGTCCTGATGGTCATGGGTATACCGATATAAAAAATTGTGCAGTCGATCCTGATAGCGATTCACTAAAATATTAAACGCTTCTTCGTACCCAGACTGAAACTTTTCCATCAGATCTTCATCCGACATCTTATTCAATTCGGCTTTGGAAACAGCTTGCATAATGACCCTTATTTTTATTGCAGTTAATAATTGCAAGGATCATCAGTGTTGCGAAACGAAATATTAAAAAAGTATCAACCGATGATCCGTTTGATCATCAGGAGAAGTATCGTAGAAGGGTCCATCTTGGTAAAGCCTTTCGAAGCACGATCGGCATCCAAGAGTGCTTCAAATATTCTGGGCATATCGGCCAGTTGAAAAGCTGAAGCGTCTTTCCAAAGCTTGTTGAAGTACCAATTGTTATTGATACCTAAGGTATTTTGAACTTGTTTTTTGGAATTACCCTGTCCAGCTAACCGGCGAATTTGCCAGATGTTTGAAAACACATTGTAAAAGAACCCAACGGAACGAATAATTTCTCCCGTGTTCGCTTTAGAGTGCTGCAACATCTGTTCCGCGATAAACAGGGCCTCATCCAGATCTCGGTCAAATACGGCGTCTTTCAGCTCAAACACCGAATATTCACGATAAAGACCGATTATTTTTTTTATTTCGCTCTCTGTAATGGTATCAGAAGTGTCCACAAAAGTGCACACTTTATCTATTTCTGTGGACAGTAACTGCAAGCTGTTACCCACATACTGTGCCAGCATTTGGGCAGCCGGGGGCTCTATTTTTTTATTATGATGCTTTTTTGCCCAACTCATAATCCAGTCAGGTAGGCGATAGTCGGGCACTTCTTCAAATTCATAAAATCCTGCATGCTTTTTAAAAGCCTTTCCAATTTTAGAACGGCCGGAGGGCTTCTTTGTATCAATACATACAAACAACGTTGTAGGATTCGGCTGTTCTAAGTATGGAATTAGATCATTGACCTCTCCTTCATATCCCTCAGCCTGGGCTCCATAGCCGCCAAGCTCCTTAAAATCCCTCAGAATAACCACGCGCTGTTCAGCCATCATAGGAAAACTGCGAATGATAGATAGTACCTTTTCTGGGGTCACATCCCGACCATAGAGCAGATCATAGTTAAAGTCTTTCTGATCATCGGGGATTAATCCCTCGACCACCTCCTGCAGCTTATCCAGGAAAAATTCCTCTTCCCCATAGAAAAAGTATACCGGCTTTCGCTCCTCTGATTTTAACTCCTGAAGGACTTCGGTATAGAGTTCTATGCTGGTCTTTTTGGCCATTTTCTAAGCTGTCAGTTGTCAGCTTTCAACATTCAGTAAAATCAAGAGTTGCTGAATGCTGATCGCTGAAAGCTATTAAGGTGTTAATCGTCCCATCATGCGTGGAAATGGAATAGTCTCACGGACATGATCTAAACCACAGAGCCATGCGACCATTCGTTCTAATCCCAGGCCAAAACCAGAGTGTGGCACCGATCCGTATTGACGAAGATCCATATACCAGCTAAACACATCTTCGTCTAATCCGTGCTCGTTGATACGTTTGCGAAGTGTTTCCAAATCCTCTTCTCGTTCACTGCCACCAATAATTTCGCCATACCCTTCAGGTGCCAGCATATCACAAGCCAGCGCCAGCTTCTCATCCTCGGGATCCCGCTTCATATAAAACGCTTTAATCTCCGCGGGATATCGATGCACTAAGATCGGAGTATCATATTTCATGGTTAGTAATGTTTCGTCACTGCCTCCAAAATCTTCTCCCCACTCAAAGTTAAGCGCTGATTCTCTCCAGTCGGGAATATTTCGCAGGTCTTCCTCAATTTCATCCAATCGTTTACCAATCTCAATTACTCGCTCATCAATCTGGGCTTTGCGCCATTTTTTAGCCTGCCCACGTTCTTTCTCAATCTCTTCTCGCTCTGCTTTGAGCTCTTCCGCTTCTTGCTTGCGATCCTCAACCATTTGATCGAGCATGGCGGCCATATCATCGCTCTGAAGCTCTTCAACAGCTTCGGTATAGGATATGCGGGGGAATCCCTCCTCAACGGTCTTACGTAGCTTAGAAGTGTCGCGCTCAAGAATTTCTAACTCCTTAGGACGTCGATCAAGAACCCGCTTAACAATGAACTTGATGAAATCCTCTGCCAGATCCATATTCATGTTCAGATCATAAAACGCCATCTCCGGCTCAATCATCCAAAACTCGGTCAGGTGGCGACGTGTTTTACTCTTTTCGGCCCTAAATGTCGGACCAAAGGTATAAATCAAACCATGTGCCATAGCCATTGCCTCACCATAAAGCTGGCCGGATTGCGTCAGATAGGCCTGATCATCAAAATATTCTGTTTCAAAAAGATTCGTTGTTCCTTCAGCAGCATTCCCCGTAAAGATAGGTGCATCCATCTGTACAAATCCTCGCTCTTGGAAAAAAGTATGGATAGCATAAATAATCTCGTTACGAACGCGCATCGCCGCCCATTGTTTTTGACTCCGCAGCCACAAATGGCGGTTTTCCATCAAAAACTCTACTCCGTGTTCTTTGGGGGTAATCGGATAATCTTCGGCAACTTGATAAATATTGAGATCAGTTACCTGTAGTTCATGACCACCAATGCTACGTTCATCCTCAACCACTTTGCCGGTTATTTCAAGAGAAGTCTCTTGGCGAAGGGCTTCGGTCTGCTCCCAGGCTTCTTCACTTACAGCATCCTGTGCCACTACGCATTGACAAATCCCAGAACCATCTCGCATTTCAACGAAATAGAGGCTTCCACTGCTTCGATAATTATAAACCCATCCTTTAAGTGTTACTTCTTCATCAACGTGATCAGACAAATTGCTGATATAAACCATGCTTCAACGAATAATTTTGTTAATACTTTTGGATAAAATATGGAGCTCGAAACTAATCATTTCTGATCAGACTCGAAACGAAAATCCTATTCTTCAGGTAATAGTAAAGCCTCAGAAAATAAGTTACTGTCAAAGAAATCCTGAGCAAAATCCTGAACCTGATTAGCTTCAACAGCATCAATCTTATCTTGCAACTCATCAAGAGTCACAAACCGATCGAAATAGATTTCACTTTTAGCCAGCCGAGACATGCGATTACTCATACTTTCAACCGAGAGCATCAATTTCCCCTTAAGTTGAGCCTTTGCTTCAGATAACTCCTTCTGCGGAATGGGGTCTTGTTTCAGTTTATCAAGCTCAGCTTCAATAAGCTCCCGAACGTGATCTACATAATCCTTATCCGTACCCACATAAATGCCATATAAACCAGTGTCGCTATATGATTGATTAAAGGAAGTAATCGTATAGCAGTACCCGTATTTTTCTCGCACATTCTGATGCAAACGGGAACTCATTCCGCCACCCAGCACCGTATTTGCAAGCAGCAACCGGAATTTATCATCGTGATCATAGTGTAAGCCTCTACGCCCCGTTATCAGGTGTGTTTGTTCAATAGGCTTTGTCAACTCCAAATCGTCAGCTTGATATTCAGGAAGCGGTGGATTTTTATCAACGGTAGCTTTGGGTTCGACCTCGCTGAAATAATCACCTACAAGCTCCACTACCCTGCTGTGATCCATATTTCCCGCAACAGAAACCAACAAGTTTGATGGCTGATACCGCTCATCCATATAATCGTACAGGTCCTGACGTTCAAAAGCTGAAACTGTCTCCTCGAAACCAAGCGTTGAATTACCGAGTGGATGCCCCTTAAAAACTTGTTCGCTAAACTGCTCAAACAAGTAATCATTGGGACTGTCACGGTACATTTTCATTTCTTCGATGACGACCTTTTTCTCTTTTTCTATCTCCTCTTCCGGAAATGAAGGATGCAAAACCATATCTGAAAGAACATCCAGCGCCCGCTCCAGCTGAGAATTAAGACACCGCGAATAATAGCAGGTATATTCTGAGGAGGTAAAAGCATTCAAATAGCCACCCACAGATTCCATGCTCATAGCAATATCCAGGGATGATCGGTTTTTTGTACCCTTAAAAAGCATGTGTTCTAAAAAATGAGTGACACCTGCCATGCTATGGGTTTCATTGCGACTACCGGTCTTTGCCCAGATACCAACAGCCACACTCTTTACACTCTCAACGTGTTCAGTGACAATCTTTAGCCCATTATCAAGTGTCGTCTTATTTACAAAATCAATTTCTTTCATTGTTTCTGATGTGCTCATAAAATTATAACGGATGTAATGCTAAACACTCATTTAGAATGCACGAAAGGTCTTTCTTTGTTCTTTATCGTTTTATAGAGTACAAAGATTTATAACCTCAGTTTCGTTCGATCCGAAATGAACTATTGGTTATTAAAACAAAACGCCATCCCGATAAATCGAGATGGCGCAAATTGTAACTTACTTACAAAGATCTGATCAATTAATTGTTTTCACCATCTTCAGGTATCAAAGCCTTTCGTGAGAGACGAAGCTTTCCGCCGTGCTCCACTTTGAGCAACTTCACTTCAAGCTCATCTCCTACCGAAAGTACATCACTTACATTGTCAACATGTGAGTGATTGATTTCTGACACGTGGAGCAATCCATCTTTACCCGGTACAATTTCAACGAAAGCGCCATAATCCTTGATCGCTTTCACCGTACCCTGGTAAGTAGCTCCTTCTTCGAGATGACCAACAATACCTTGAATACGTTTCTTCGCTTCTTCGGCATTTGACAGTTGATCTGCGCTGATGGTGATTTTCCCTTTTCCACGCTCTTCATCTTCTTCAACCCAGATCTCGGTATTCGTTTCTTTCTGAAGCGTTTGAATGACTTTACCACCGGGTCCAATAACAGATCCTATATCATCGGCTTCAATCTCCATCTTAACAAACTGTGGAGCGAATTCGGAAATCTGATCGCGGGGCTCAGTAATGGTTTCATCCATTTTATCAAGGATATGCAACCGACCTTTTCGAGCCTGCTCAAGTGCCTCTTCAAGCTTCTCAAAAGAGATTCCGCTTACTTTCATATCCATTTGACAAGCAGTAATTCCATCACGACTACCGGCTGTTTTAAAGTCCATGTCGCCCATGAAATCTTCTTCGCCACGGATATCAGAAAGTACAACTTCGTTGTCTTCACCCACGATCATTCCCATTGCTATTCCGGCAACGGGCTTCTTAAGGGGCACTCCCGCATCCATAAGCGCCATTGATCCACCGCAAACAGACGCCATAGAAGAAGATCCATTCGATTCGGTGATATCCGAAATTACACGAATTACATAACCGAATTCATCGAAAGAAGGCATCAACTTACTGATTGCACTTTCAGCCAAGTGTCCGTGCCCTTTTTCTCGTCGACCGGGACCGCGCATAAATCCGGCTTCACCAACACTAAAGTTCGGGAAGTTGTAATGGAGGAAGAATTTCTTGTCCTCTTCGGTCAGAAGGGTATCAACAGCCTGCGCATCTTTTTGTGTACCGAGTGTTACAGAAACAAGTGCCTGTGTTTCGCCACGCGTAAAGATGGCTGATCCATGCGTACGAGCCAAGTAATCCACCTGTGTCCAAATATCACGAATATCTTCCGGAGCACGTCCGTCAATACGTTTCTTTTTCTCAAGAATCATATTGCGAAGCTCTTCCTTCTCAATCTTGCTGAGGATATCCTTGATCGTACCACCTTCGTCAGCATATTCTTCTGTTTCCGTAAGCTCTTCAACTACACTATCTTTAATTTCCTGAAGGCCTTCACTGTATTTCTCTTTACCAAGACCAACATTAACATGCTCACGAATACGTTCTTCGGCCAGTTCATGAACCTTGTTTTTGAGATCTTCATCAACAGGTTCGGGCTCAAATTCACGCTTCTCTTTGCCAAACTCTTCGCGAAGCTCTTCCTGAAATTCACAGAGTTTTTGGATAGATTTGTGAGCTTCCTTTATCGCCGCTAGCATATCTTCTTCTGAGATCTCTTCCATCTCACCCTCCATCATGATGACGCTCTCAGCAGTACCACCGATAATCATATCGATGTCGCTGTCTTTCATCTCGCTGATGGTAGGATTAATAATAAATTCACCATCAACGCGACCTACACGAACTTCGGCAATAGGTCCTGCAAAAGGTACATCAGAAATATGCAGTGCAGCAGATGCCCCTACTCCGCCGAGTACATCTCCGTCGTGCTCTCCGTCAGAAGAAAGTACTTTACAAACAATCTGAGTGTCAAAATTATATCCATCAGGGAATAACGGTCGAAGACTCCGATCAATCAAGCGACTTGAAAGAACTTCCTTATCGTTCGGACGTCCTTCTCGCTTAATAAATCCGCCCGGAAATTTACCACCGGCAGAAAAGCTTTCTCGCAGATCAACGGTTAAAGGGAAAAAGGGTTTATCTGTAGGCTCCTTTGAGCTTACCGCTGTACATAAAACCATGGTGTCGCCCATGCGAACCACAACTGCACCGTCGGCCTGCTTTGCAATACGGCCGGTTTCTATAGATAATGTCTTGCCCGGTGCAAATTCTACACTTTTAAAATCTTCTTTCATCGTAATACTATATTCAATTCAAATTTAAAATAAATAAACAAAGCTTTATGTAACGATTTCAAAACTTTGTATCTGATTAGGAAGGGAGATACTGTAAAAAAACACTAAATAAACATACAGTATTATAAAAAAGGCACGTTTCAGTAACGTGCCTTCAAGAATTACTTACGAATTCCTAAATTACTAATAAGCTCTCGATATTTCTCAATATCATTATCTTTGAGGTAGTCAAGCAGCTTTCGTCTTTTCCCTACCAGTTTTAATAATCCTCTTCGAGAATGGTGATCTTGTGTGTTTTCCTGAATGTGTTCAGTAAGATCATTAATGCGCTCAGTCAGTATTGCAATCTGAGCTTCAGTAGATCCGGTATTCTCCTTTGACCCACCATATTTTTTTACAAGTTCCTCTTTTCGCTCTTTTGTTATCGCCATGTGTTAATTAAATTCTTTTTGTCTTTTCTACAACTGTGTATAACGTTCTTATATTAGCAAGCAAAGATAAGCGTTCAAACCGTATTTTGCAATATTTTAATGCTTGGCAAGCAGTTGCTGTGTATGCTTTTTATCCTCTTTTAGTTGTTCAATTAATTCTTCTTTTCCGTTAAATTTTTTCTCATCTCTTATACGCTTAAAAAATCGCACTTGCACCTCTTTACCATAAATATCCGTTTCAAAATTAAACAGGTGCACTTCAAGCGTCTGCTGTTCCCCGTCAAATGTCGGACGGGTACCAATATTCATCATTCCATTAAACCAATCGCCATTAATACGAACCTTTACCGCATACACCCCTTCTTTAGGGATAATCTTATTCACATGCTCCGGCTTTATGTTCGCAGTAGGAAAACCAATTGCTTTTCCTCTTTTATCTCCATGAACTACTGTTCCGTTTAGACGATACGGTCGCTGCAAAAAATCAGTTGCTTGTTCTATATTCCCATCCTCACTAATAGCATTGCGAATGGCAGTGCTGCTTACCGTTTTTTCCCCTACTTCGTGTTTGGATACCACATATGAATCAAAGCCAAGTTCGGCACCGAGTTTTTCAATTGTCTCGATGGTTCCTTCCCTGTTACGCCCAAAATGATGGTCGTAACCGATCACAAATTCACTCACCCCGATTTTTTTATGGATAACATCTCGGATAAATTCCTCTGAACTCAGCAAAGAAAAATCGCGATCAAACGGAATAACAATCATTCGATCAATCCCAAGCTCTTCGAGAATTTCACAGCGCTCCTCCAAGGTAGTCAATAGCTTTATGCCATCATCCCCCGGATTGATAATATTCCTTGGATGAGGGTCAAACGTAACCAAAACGCTTCGCCCTCCCCTCTCATTGGCTTTGGCTACCACGGTATCAATAATGGCTCGGTGGCCGGCATGTACTCCGTCAAATGTTCCAACGGTTAATACCGTATTTTCTTCGCGTTCAACATTATCCAAAAAAACAAGTTCAGACATTGGTTTATAAATTGAGGTCTTTATTTAATGAAGATCAATATTTGAGGCATAGTCGTTAATAGAAAATATCTCTTCCATCTTTTCAACCGATAACGCATCTTCATTCTTATACTCACCGATAGCTATTCGCTGCAATCCGATTAAATGCCCAACCGTTCCCAGTGAGTTTGCTAAATCATCGGCAAGTGTACGAATATACGTTCCTTTACTGCACTTTACATATAACTTTAACCGTGGCAAATTGCATTCCATTATTTTCGTTTCTTCAATAATTACCTGCCTCGGCTTCCGCTTAACCTCTTTTCCTTTTCGCGCCAATTTATAAAGTGGATCACCATCATGCTTCAAGGCTGAATACATGGGGGGAATCTGGACAATTAATCCTGAAAACTGATCATCCAATGCTTGCTGGATGCTTTTTCTGGACAGGTAATTAAAGGGAGCACGTTTTTCAGGTGTCGTCTCTGCATCAAGACTGGGCGTTGATGATCCAAAAACAATTTCAGCTACATACTCCTTATCAGCTTCCTGGAAAGCAGAAACAGTTCTCGTTCCATCACCGCAACATAAAATAAGTAGCCCTGTTGCCATTGGATCAAGCGTACCGGCATGACCTATTTTTCGAATATTTGTGCATTTACGCAAGAACTTGACAACCTGGAAACTGCTCCATCTTTTGGGTTTGTCAATCAGGAAAGCCGCACCTCCATTATAATCGAAGTCGGGATCAGGCAAATTTTGATTGGAAAATATTGGCAGCTCTTCGAGCGGAATCGCTTTTGCCATGAGCAGTCCTACTCCTCATCGTCTTCGTTGGACTCGCGTTGTTTTCGCTCTTTACGGATTTTTTGAAACAGCTTTTCCATCTTCTCAACATGTTCGGCTGTTTTGTCATTAATAAAATGTAGTTCAGGAATTCGACGTACCTGATGACGAATTTTAGATGCTAACTCCTTGCGAATAGCTGCATTCTGTTCTTCCAGATAGGCAAAGATAGCATCTTCGTCTTTTCCTGGAGCATACACACTCAACAATACCTTGGCGATTAGAAGATCAGGAGTAACATCAACTTTTGTGACCGTAATAAACGATCCGCTCTGCTGATAATCCTTTTGTATTATCTTACCAAGATCACGCTTTATTACAGCACCAAGCCGTTCTGTACGAATACTCATAATCCAACAATTAAGATTAATGCGTTAGCTATCGTCACTTTTCACATCTTCGAGACTTCGGCGTTCCTCAACAACCTCATAGTTCTCGATAACGTCACCAACTTTGATATCATTATAATTTACAATACTGATACCGCATTCGTACCCACTTTTGACTTCTTTAACGTCATCTTTGAAGCGTTTAAGAGCATCAATTTCTCCATCATAAATTACAACACCGTCACGAACCACCCGGACCGGGTTATTGCGATTGATCTTGCCATCAGTCACATAACATCCGGCAATAGTTCCGACACTGGATACTTTAAAGATTTCTCTGACTTCAGCATTACCGTACAATCGTTCGCTAATTTCGGGTGAAAGCATACCCTCCATCGCATCTTTAACCTCATCAACGGCATCATAAATCACGCTAAAGAGTCGTATATCAATCTCTTCCTCTTCAGCTACTTTACGCGCATTGGAAGTCGGACGAACCTGGAATCCAATAATAATTGCCTCCGAAGCAGATGCGAGTAGTACGTCAGATTCGGTTATAGCTCCGGCTCCGGTATGAATAATATTCACAGAGACCTCCTCATTGCTCAGCTTCTGTAATGCCCCGGAAAGTGCTTCAATCGATCCGTCTACATCTGCCTTAATAATAAGGTTGAGGTCTTCGATCTCACCAAGTGCAAGACGACGTGAAAGGTCATCAAGACTCATGTGCTTGGATTGACGCAACTCTTGCTCGCGCTTGATCTGCTGTCGCTGATTGGCAATCTCTTTGGCCTTCTTCTCATCATCGAGGGCAACCAGTTTGTCACCGGCCTGTGGAATATCATCAAATCCGGTTAGCTGTAATGGTGTAGAAGGACCTGCCGACTCAATGCGTTCTCCATGTTCATTTTCCATGGCACGTACACGCCCGAAACATGGTCCCGCTACAAATGCATCGCCCACTTCAAGTGTACCATTCTGTACAAGTATATTTGATACAATACCTTTTCCTTTGTCAACACGAGCCTCAAGAACAACCCCATCAGCATTTCTATCGGGATTTGCTTTTAGCTCCATCAATTCGGATTCAATAAGAACCTTCTCAAGCAGCTCGGGAATACCTTCACCGGTTTTAGCTGAAACTTCAGCAACCTGGTTAGTACCACCGTATTCCTCAACAATCACATCATGTTCAGCGAGTTGCTGCTTAATTTTATCGGGATTAGCTCCGGGTTTATCCATCTTGTTAATCGCAACAATAATAGAAACACCAGCAGCCTTGGCGTGATTAATCGCCTCAATAGTTTGCGGCATCACAGCATCATCCGCTGCAACCACAAGAATAACAATATCTGTTGCCTGTGCCCCACGCGAACGCATGGCAGTAAACGCTTCGTGACCCGGGGTATCAAGGAATGTAATAGGTCGCCCGTCATCGGTTGTTACTTCATAAGCACCCACATGCTGAGTAATACCACCGGCTTCTCCTTCGGCAACCTGTGACTTACGAATATAATCAAGCAGAGAGGTTTTTCCGTGGTCAACGTGCCCCATAACCGTGATGATGGGTGCTCGAGGTTCAAGATCTTCCGGATCATCTTCTTCAAGTTCAATTTCCTCAATGGCATCATCGGCATCAACAAATTCAACTTCATAGCCATATTCTTCGGCAACAAGTTCAATCGTGCTGGCATCCAACCGCTGATTGATAGATACCATCATGCCCAGATCCATACAGGTCGTAATTACATCATTGGCTTTCACATCCATAAGTTCAGCCAAATCACTGACTGTAATAAACTCAGTAGCTTCAATGATCTGATCTTCAAGCTCTTCAAGCTCCTGCTGAAGCTGTTCTTCTTCCTCGCGTTCTTCTTTTCGCTGGCGGCGTCGTTTCTGGCGTTTACTACCAACCGTTTCAGACGACTGCATTTTCTGCAGCGTCTCCTTCATTTTCTGTTCTACATCCTCCTCATCAACACGGCTTCCACGCTTACGACGCTTCTTCTTATTTTTCTTTTTACTTTTCTTCTTGTTTCGCTTGCCAGATTTTTTATTTGACCCATCATCATCTTCTTCCTGGCGATCTTTCTTGCGTTTTCGTTTCTTGCGCCGCTTAGGCTTACTATCATCAATTTTGACCTTACCGACAACCTTTGTTCCCTTTAATCGACCAGCATGACCCCGAATTACGCCATGCTCCTCTTCATCATCCTCCTCTTCATCATCCTCCTCTTCATCTTCTTCATCTTCTTCATCTTCTTCATCTTCTTCCTCGTCATCATCTTCTAAATCATCCTCGTCTTCGTCATAATCTTCTTCATCATCAGAGTCATCTTCTTCCTCTTCAACATCCTCATCGGCGGGTTCTTCTTCTGAGGTATCCTCATCATCTTCCTCAGCTTCGTCAACCTCATCATCTTCTTCGGCTTCTACCGTTTCCTGAGGCTCTTCAATTTCTTCTTCATCCTGATCTTCCTCCTCGGACTCCTCTTTAGCCTCAACTTCCACCTCTTCTTCATCGGGCTCATCATCCATCTCTTCAGCCTGATCTTCTTCAGAGGCTTCGACTTCTTCGGGTTCTTCCTCAACCTCCCCTTCAGGCGCCTCCTCATCTTTTGGCTTGATGCCTTCTATCTCTTCCTCTTCCTGAGGCTCAATAGGCAAGTCCTCATCTTCAAGAGGCTCCAGATAATCTTCAACAGAAACACTTTGATTACGGCTGGCACGAATCTGATTACGGCGATTCTCATACTCTTCTTTTGCCTTCTCGTGCTCCTTACTTTTTGCTTTATCAACACCATAAACCTCTTCCAGCGCCTCGTACATTTCGGGCGTAATCTTGGAATTAGGTTTATTGTCAATATCAAAGCCCTCATCTGATAACGAATCCACTATAGAGGTGGTAGAGACATTAAATTCAGATGCAACTTTGAATAATCTTCTTGTCTTCTTGGACATATATATTTGTTTCTGAAAAAGTACGTTCGTTATTATCTGTTACACTAATTAAGAACCTTTAGTATAAGGTAAAACAGGATTCTTGGAAATGTAAGTTCAATTATTCTTCATCATCAAATTCGTATGCGATAATATCAATGATGCGTTCGGCTTCATCTTCAGTAATTTTACCTTCTGTCCGCCGAACAATTTCCTCCTCATCCAACTCTAATACTTGTCGTGCCGTATCACAGCCTATTTCGTGGAGCGTTTCAATAACTTCGGGACCGAAATCGATCTCAAATTCTCCGAGATCAATGTCGTCCTCTTCTTCCACTTCTCGATAAACATCAATTTCGCAATTGGTTAGTTTTGAGGCCAGACGAATGTTGACTCCTCCTTTACCAATAGCTTTTGACACCTCATCCGCAGGAACTAACACCTTCGCATGTTCTCCGTCATCACTTAATTCTACGCTCAATACCTTTGCCGGCTGCAAAGCTCGTTTTATAAACTCATGTTTATCATCAGTATAATTGATGACGTCGATATTTTCATTTTGTAGCTCACGCACAATAGCATGAATACGAACCCCTTTCATACCTACACATGCTCCGACAGGATCTACACGTTCATCGTGCGAAACTACAGCTACTTTTGATCGATCTCCGGGTTCACGGGCAATGCGTTCGAGATCAATAATACCATCAAAAACTTCGGGAATTTCATTTTCAAACAACCGTTCCAAAAACAACGGCGAAGTGCGAGAAATAATTACCGAGGGATTTCCGTGATGACGTTTAACTTCCTTTACAACAGCACGGATGGTATCCCCCTTATGATAACGATCCTTGTAGATCTGTTCATCTTTGGGAAGCGTCAGTTCGACACCATTGTGATTCACTAACATTTCATGATTACGGATCTGGTAGACATCGCCCAGAACAATTTCTCCGACACGGTCAGAATACTCTTCAAATACATTATCCTTTTCAATTTCACGAATGCGTTGAGCCAATTGCTGTCGGGCCATCATTACAGCGCGCCGCCCGAAATCACGGATATCAAGCTCTTGCGCAAACTCATCGTAGAGCTCAAGGTCAGGATCGTGCTCCTGAGCCTCTTCAAGCGTAATTTCCTGCACTTCATCAGTTAGCTCCTCTTCAGGAACAACTTCACGAATATGAAGAATCTGAACTTCCCCGCGATCGGCATTTAAAATAACTTCAAAAGCTTCATCAGAACCATACTTCTTGCGAATCATGGTTCGAAAAACGTCTTCGAGAATAGAAAGAAGAAGATCCTTATCAATATCTTTGTCTTTGGCAATCTCGGCAAAAGATTGAATAATCTGTTTGGAAATATCGTTTGACATCAGTTAGCTCCTGTCTGCTTAAAATTATTTAAATGAAGGAATTATTTTTGTCTCTACCAGGTCGTCAAATAAAATTTTCTTTATTGACTCATCATCCACACCTACAACAACGTGGTTATCGTCAACCTTTTTTAAAGTACCTTCAACCTTGGTGTACTCACCGTCTTTTTTAAACTTAAATTTTGCTTTACGTCCTACATTTTTAGGATATTGACGACGATCTACCAGCGGCCGGCTCAATCCCGGCGAAGAAACATTAATGCGGTATCTACCAGAAAACACATCGTGAGCATCCATCAAAAAACTTAGCTCATTGCTTACCTCTGCACATTCATCCATATTAACGCCGCGATCTTCGGCATCTATAGACACCCAGACCTCCGGTGTATCACCGCCTTTGATCTCAACATCAACAAGAAAGAAATCAGTCGTTGATAAGACTGATTCTGCAAGTTCTGAAATCTTATTTATAACTTCGTTTTTCACGATTTTCTTATTTTTAGGTACAAAAAAAAGTGAGGACCTTTCGGCGCTCACTTTTAAGCAATCAAAGATATCGTTAATACGTCTAAAAAACAACTATAAGATGCCACAAATCTATTTTACTGACAATCTACATTAAGCACATCTCACTTAATATTTTTTTATAAATTTTTTGTCTTGGCTTTCCTATTATAAGGAGCGTACAATATCAGCTATTAACAATAATCCAATACTAAGCGATATGCGTAAGTTCATTTTAACGCTTGCAGGAATTCTTTTCGGCATTATAAATATACATGCTCAAGAAGTTAACATTCAGGCTACCAGTGACGAAGAACGAGCAAAGTCAATCAAACATCGACAGGAAATGCGAACTCAGTCTATTTTTAAGGAATACCCTGTTCGCAATGTAGGTCCCGTGGTAATGAGCGGACGCATAACCGACCTTGCTGTTTATGATGAGAATCCGCGAAAGTTTTTCGTAGCATATGCCTCTGGCGGCGTGTGGAAGACCGAAAACAGCGGCAATTCCATGGAGCCTATTTTTGATCACCAAGGTACGTTGACGATTGGTGATATTGCTATCTCCGAGGCAGATGATGATGTACTTTGGGTTGGAACTGGTGAGAACAACAGCAGCCGTTCGAGTTATGCCGGCACCGGAATTTACAAAAGTACTGATGGCGGTGATAGTTGGAAGTTTGTAGGCCTGCGAGGTTCCCAACATATTGGCAGAATTATTACGCACCCGACTAATCCTGATATTGCCTGGGTCGCCAGCATGGGTCCCCTCTACTCTATGAACGACGTGCGTGGAGTCTATAAAACAACCGATGGGGGCGAAAGTTGGGAAAAGTCACTTACCCCTGCTGACAGCACGGGTGTGATTGATTTAGTTCGTCATCCCGACAATCCTGATAAACTGTGGGCCACAACCTGGGAGCGATTTCGTCAAGCCTGGAATTTTCAGGAAAACGGCGAAGGTTCCAGTATTTACGTTTCAAATGATGGCGGTGAAACCTGGGAAAAGTCGATGAAAGGATTTCCTGATAAAAAATTCGTTGGTCGTATTGGGATTGACGTTAGCCAAAGTAATCCCAATATCATGTATGCTTTTGTTGACAATCAGAAAGAATCCAAAACAAAGAAAGAGACCGATGACGAAAAACTAACCCAGGCAGACTTTGTAGACATGAACACTGAGGAGTTTTTCAAACTCGATAACGATAAACTGAACTCCTTTCTTCGCAGCAACGGATTTCAGGAAAAATACACTGCCGAACGCGTAAAACTGGATGTGCGTGAAGGTAAATACAAACCGAAAGCACTGGCCGATTATCTCGGTGATGCAAACGAAGCATTATTTGATTCAAGCATCAAAGGCGCGCAAGTTTATCGTTCGAAGAACAGTGGTAAAAGTTGGGAAAAAGTAAATAGTTACGATCTCGAAAATCTTATTTATACCTATGGTTATTATTTTGGCGAAGTTCGCGTTTCCCCTACCGATCCAAACACGCTATATATTATGGGCGTGCCCATGCTTAAATCAACAGATGGCGGTAAAACTTGGAAAGCAGTAGCCGAAAAACAACCGGTTCATGTCGATCATCATGCCATGTGGATCGATCCGAATGATCCGCAACATATCCTGCTTGGTAACGATGGTGGACTTTACGAAAGCCACGACGGAGCCATCAATTTCATCCGTCACAATGTATCTCCGGTAGCCCAGTTTTACACGGTCGCAGTGGATATGGAAGAACCCTACAATATTTACGGGGGCATGCAGGATAATGGTGTATTTTATGGATCCTCGGAAGGTACTCCATACGACAATAATCACTGGGAGCGTGTTTTCGGCGGTGACGGCATGCACGTGGCGGTCCATCCCGAAAACAGTGATCTGATTTATACCGGTTATCAATTTGGAAATTACTTCCGGATCAACCAATCGGAAAGCAACTATTCCAAGATTTCACCGAAGCATGAAATTGGTGAGACTCGATACCGCTACAACTGGAATACGCCCATTGAGATGAGCAACCACAATCCGGATATCCTCTACTTTGGTTCTCAAAAGCTGAATCGCTCGATGGATAAGGGTAAAACCTGGACGACTATCAGTCCCGACTTAACCAAAGACTTGCCAAATGGAAATGTGCCCTACTCTACCTTAACCACGATCTCAGAATCTCCACTTGATTTTAGCGTAATTTGGGTAGGTACCGACGACGGTAACATCCAAGTGACCAAAGATGGTGGCAAGACGTGGAACCTTGTCTCCGAAAATCTGCCGCAACGACGCTGGGTGAGCGAAGTGCACGCTTCACCACATGATCCCGCCACAGCTTATGCTTCCCTGAACGGCTATCGTTATGATGAGTTTGAAACCTATGTTTTTAAAACAACGAACTACGGCAAAACCTGGGAACCTGTAAAAGGAAATCTTCCCGAAGATGTCACAAACATTATCAATCAGGATCCGGTGAAGCCAAATATACTGTATGCAGGATTAGATCATGGTACCTTCGTTAGTTTCAACAACGGCGAACAGTGGCATCTGATCAACGGGATTCCGAATGTAGCGTCCTATGATATGGTCGTGCATCCCAGAGAGCACGAACTGGTCGTGGGAACGCATGGGCGCAGTGTTTATGTAATGGATGTGAAGCCACTACATGCCGTGTCGAATAACCGTGATGAAACAGTATTGGCTCTAACGGTTCATGACGTTCGTCACTCAGACGACTGGGGAACTCGCGACGCACCTTATCGAGAACTGAAAGAACCTAATGTTGAATGGCTATATTGGATTGGCGATGAGAATATCCAACAAAAAGAAATCGCAATTACCATAAAAGATAAGAAAGACCAAACCGTTAAATCACTCACGGATACCGCCAGCTACGGGTTCAACCAATTTGAATGGAATCTGCTGCTGGAGAAAGGCAAACAAGATTCTTCCAACTCTTATTTAAATCCCGGAAAATATACAATCACTTACGAAATCAATGAATCAACAGACAGCACTACATTTAAAGTCACTTCACCTAATAATTCTAATAGCGCTCCTCAGCGCGTGTTCTCAGGACCAGAAGAAATCGAATACGAAGAATACTAATGATCGAAGCCGAACCCTGGAATATACGCGGTCGGTTTCTTTCCTGACTGCTTCCGGGGATACCCTTTCAACAGTGGAAGTGGCGGTGGCAGATGACAACGCCGAGCGCAATCAAGGATTGATGGATGTACGTAATCTTCCAAGCTCAAAAGGTATGCTATTTATTTTTGAACAAAACCAGCCGCGAAGCTTTTGGATGGCAAATACGCCTCTACCCTTGGACATCATTTTCGTAAATGCCGACAAAGAGATCGTACGAATCCATCATAATACGCAGCCATTTTCAGAAAAAAGCTTTACGTCCGATGAACCTGCTAAATATGTTGTCGAGACCAATGCGGGTTACTGCATTTCTCACGATATTCAGGAAGGAATGAAGGTTAGCTTCTAAACAAAAAGCCCCGGCTTAATTTCAAAACCGGGGCTTTAATATATTTTCAATATTTTATGCCTAATTAAGCTTCTACTGCTCCTTCATCCACTTTGCGATATTCATCAAGAAATTCTTTCACCTTTAACACATTCTCTTTTGATCCAATAAATATAGGTGTCCTTTGATGGATGCTTTCAGGCTCAATTTCTAAAATACGCCCCTTGCCATCGATCGCCATTCCTCCTGCCTGCTCAATTAAAAAGCTTAGCGGATTACATTCATACATCAGCCGTAGCTTTCCATTTGGATATTGGCTACTGTTGGGATAGATGAAAATACCGCCCGTAATAAGGGTTCTGTGAACATCCGCCACCATCGAACCAATATACCGTGCCTTATAAGGCCTACTGGTATCAGGATCTTCAACCTGGCAATATTTTACGTACTTTTTAAGCCCTTCATCCCAAGAATGATAACTACCCTCATTCACACTATAAATGGTGCCGTGATCAGGTATTTTTACATCATCATCCGACAAAATAAATTCACCGATACTGGGATCGAGTGTAAATACCGAAACTCCGAGCCCTGTGGTATATGCCATCAATGTACTTGATCCATATAATACATAACCTGCCGCTACTTGCTTTACTCCCGATTGCAGAGCATCCCCTTCACTCAGTTGATCAGTATCGGAATTTTGGCGCATATAAATGGAAAAAATACTACCGATCGAGACATTCACATCGATATTCGAAGATCCGTCAAGCGGATCCAAATAAACTATATATTTTCCTCCATCATTATCGAGCTCAACAATACCATCATTTTCCTCGGAAATAACCATACATGTAATTTCCGATCGATTTAACGCCGAAATAAGTTGTTTGTCGGCAAATAAATCAAGCTTTTTTACTTCTTCACCATGAACATTAGTCGATCCATCTTCCCCCAAGATATTAGTAATTCCGGCCTTGTTAACCTCTCTCGATATAATTTTTGCTGCCAGCCCAATATCGCGAAGTAGTTGCGACAGCTCTCCTGTAGCACCTGGAAATTTATTCTGTGCCTGAATAATATACTCTTCCAGAGTAATGACCCGATTTGTTTTTCGGTCTACCATATTTTCCCTATCCCTATTTTGCTAATCACTGTTTATGATTTCTATGTGTCGCGCTCAGGTAAAAGACTTTGATATATAATTTCGGCTTTCTTTTCCAGTTCCTCAAGTGTTCCATTGTTACGGATAACATAGTCAACCCGATCAGTCACTTTTTCAAAGTTTCGCTGCTTTTTTATTCGCTGCTTTATCTCCGCTTCAGAACTGTTATCCCGCTGTTTTACACGCTCAATTCGATGATCTTCATCAGCTAATACCAGTACAATATAATCCATTGAACCGTGTTCTAAGTTTTCCAATAGTAAGGCCGCCTCATAGACAAAAATATCGTATCCCTGTGCTTCAGCTTCTTCTATTTCTTGGGATGCCGCCGCCGGTAACTTCGGGTGAACGATAGCATTCAATTCTTTGACACGTCCTTTTTCAAATGCTTCTTTTGCCAAATGCTTGGTATTTAACTGCCCATCGTCTAAAAATGATTCTGACCCGAAATGATCAATCAACTGCTGTTTAACTTCTGGGTTGGTTACCATCACCTGCTTAGCCAGATCATCAGCATTTAATATATAGGCCCCTAAGTCTGCCCATACTTCACAGACCGTGGATTTTCCACTGCCAATACCTCCGGTAACGCCTACAGTAATCATTATTCTGTTTTATCTGATGCAGAAATAGAAAGAAGATACTCGTTGATAAACTCATCGAGTTCGCCATCCATAACCGCATCAGTATTTGAAGTTTCGTAATCAGTGCGATGATCTTTAACCATATTATAAGGATGGAATACATACGAACGTATCTGTGATCCCCATTCAATATCCTTTTTTGAATCTTCGAGCTTCTCCTTCTTACGCTCTTTGATCTGCTTTTCCAGCTCATAGATCTTTGACTTGAGCAAGGTCATCGCTTTTTCACGATTCTGTTTCTGGGATCGCTCCTGCTGACATTCCGCAACCACCCGCTGCTCACTTCCGTCAGAAAGTTCACCCTCCCAAATAAGTCGAACCGCAGTCTCTGTTTTATTGACATGCTGCCCGCCCGCGCCGCTGGCACGAAAGCGCTGTAGCTCAACTTTACTTTCGTCAATATCTACCTCAATAGTGTCATCTACCAATGGAGATACAAATACCGAGCAGAATGAAGTATGTCTTCGCGAATTGCTGTCGAAGGGTGAAATACGAACCAAACGGTGCACACCGCTTTCAGCTTTCAAAAAGCCATAAGCAAACTCTCCCTCAACTTGTATCGTCGCACTTTTTAATCCGGCGACATCGCCCTGTTGATATTCCATTACGGATATCTCGTAATCGTGCTTCTTTGCCCACCGAGTATACATGCGATACAACATTTCGGCCCAATCCTGGCTTTCGGTACCTCCGGCTCCCGGGTTAAAGGTAAGAACAGCATCTCGATGGTCATCTTCACCGCGCAACATATTACGCAACTCAAGATCTTCAACTCCTTTCTCCAGTTTTTTGACCTCTTGCTTTAGTTCATTGTCTACATCTTCGCCTTCATCAAGAAACTCCTGATAAACCTTAATGCTATCGCGCAGCTCGTCCAGCCGATCCCAGCTTTTGACCATATTCTTTTCATGATCCAGCTTTTTCATAATGCGACGAGCCTCAGCGGGATCATTCCAAAAGTTAGGATCTTGCGTCTTCTCTTGCAGCTCTATGATATTTACTTTTCGCTGATCATAGTCAAAGATACCCCCTGAGCGCATCCACACGCTCAAATAATTCATCAAGTTGATCTGAATTAATCGTTGTAGTACTCACAATAATTTTTCTTTTTAATTCAATTTAAAACTTTTTACTGCTAATTACTTTCGGCCCAGTTTGCCCAGGATATATCCTAAAGCAATACCACCTACAAAACCAATAAGCACCCCTTCTTCTGGGTGAGAACGCACATAACGCCGGGCTTCTCGATAATCTCTGTTAATCTCATCTTCAAGCTCGGCTCGTTCTTTCTTTAATCGATTAATCAGCTTTTCATAGCCTTTAATTTTTTCACGTTTTTTCTCTTCGGTTTTTGATTCACTCTTCTCTTCTGATTTGTCTTTGTTATCAGCCATGGTTGAAGTTCTTTATTTTAGGGTTACTCAAAGATACAAATTCTGCATCGAATCACATTTTTAAATTGTATTTTTTTACTGCCTGAAATTCCAAAAGTGATTCACATTATTTACATATGGGAACCATAGTTTTAGCTATTCTATGAAATTAATATCTAACATTGTAAAACGGTTACAACGACGTTTCTTTGATACCGTTACTTCCGGCAATTTAGTATATAACACCTGTTGGGAAGACCCTCGCATCGATCGAGAACTGCTAAACCTCAACTCAAGCAGCAAAATACTCATGCTAACAAGTGCCGGTGATAATGCACTGGACTATCTGCTTGATGACGTTCGACATATACAGTGTGTTGATATCAACCCCACCCAAAATGCTCTATTAGAACTTAAAAAAGCTATTTTTAAAAATGGAAACTACGCGCTCCTATGGGACTTTTTTGGAAAGGGAAGAAAAACTGGAGCAGAGCTTATCTATCGTCAACAATTAAGACAATTTTTACCCAAGCAGGCCCGAAAATTCTGGGATAAAAACATTCATAACTTTAGTCCCACAGCAACAAAAGACAGCTTCTATTTTAGCGGCACTTCCGGAAAGGTTGCACGTACTGTTTTTAACCAGATTCACCGAAAGGGATTGATGCAGGCTGTGAATAATTTATTAGCTGCAGACAGTTTGGAAGAACAAGCTTATTATTTCCATGATATAGAGCCGCAACTCTGGAATCCCTTTTCAGAATGGCTTATCAGGCGTCATGCCACCATGGCGATGCTCGGCGTTCCGGCAAGTCAACGCAAAATGATTGAGCAGCAGTATGAAGATGGATTACTGGAATTTATTCGGAAATCCCTGCACCAAGTATTCACTGAGCTCCCTATAAAAGATAATTATTTTTGGCGGGTTTATCTCACAGGGCATTATACTCCAAACTGTTGTCCAAACTATCTCCGTGAAGATTACTTCCAGATTTTACGAAAACGCATTCACCGTATTAAAACTCAAACCTCCTCCCTGCTAGAAGCATTGCAAAAAAGCAATGAAACCTACTCTCACTATGTGCTATTAGATCATCAGGACTGGATGACATTTACTCAGCCTGATCAACTTACCAACCAATGGAGACAAATACTGAACCATGCGCAAAGCGATGCACGTATTTTATTTCGGTCGGCCATGCCGGAACCTGATTTTCTACCGGATTTCGTCTTTGATAACATTCGTTTCCATCCTGAATTAACAGAATCACTGCACAAGAAAGACCGCGTGGGGACCTATGAATCAACACATCTTGCCACAGTACTATGACCAAAGTATCAGAGATATCCTGTGCTGAGGATCATGCTAAAAATGTAGCCCAATATTATCGACTTCACGCTCCTATTTATGATGTCACCAGATGGAGTTTCTTATTCGGACGAAAAACTCTTATAGATCAAATTCCGAGTTTAACGGCCCAACCAAATATTCTAGAAGTAGGCTGCGGAACCGGCAAGAATCTAATCTATCTAAAACAGCGGTTTCCAGATGCAGATATCACCGGTATTGATCTGTCTACGGATATGATTGGGAAAGCTCAGAAAAATATTACCACCCCTTCTATCAACCTTAAAAAAATGCGTTATGGCTCTGGTAAACTGAAAGAAGAGACCTATGACCTCATTTTACTTTCCTACACACTGACTATGATGGGAGCTGAGTATTCACATATAGTTTCAAGGATAAAAAATAACCTCAATGCGAATGGATACCTTGCAGTCGTTGATTTCCACACCTCTCCATTTTCGTGGTTTAGAAAATGGATGAATGTAAATCATGTGGATTTTTCCGGTGATTGGTATTCCCTTTTAGAAGAAAACTTTTCCTTAACACATGCGAAATTTGAAAACGCATATTTCGGCCTTTGGAACTATGTGCTATTGATAAGCACAAAAAAATAAGAGCTATTTAAGAATGAGTTCATCTGTAGCTTTTCTTATCTTAGGCATCTATGAAAAAAATTGAGCAACAGATTGCAGAAATAAAAAAAGAACTCAAAGAATCGCCCAATGACGGCGACCTGCTTAACGAACTGGGCATTGGATATCACATGCTTGGTGATTATGAGCAGGCCATAGAATATTATCAGCAGGCACTTAATCAACAATCCGAAGCTGTCAAGATCCATTTTAACCTTGCCAATACCTTTTATGAAAAAAAGGATATTGAAAAGGCCATCAACCACTATATGAATGCGTTAGATATTAAGCCTGACTATGTGCCGGCCTTAAATAATCTCGCTGATATCTATGAGTTGGCAAATGAAGATGAAAAAGCCCGAGAGTTATTTGAGCACATCACAGAGATAAATCCCGAAGATCCCATGGGATATTTTAATCTGGGGAACCATCATCTGCGAAATAATAACAGCCTTGAAGCAGGACGCTGCTATAAAAAAGCGATAGAGCTCGACCCTGATTTTCATGAGGCCTATAACAATATCGGCTTTCTACTAAAACATCTTGAGCAATACGAAGAAGCCATTTCTTATTATAAGCAATGTCTCGAAATTGAACCCGATTATGAACCGGCCCAAAAAGATTTGAAGGCCTGTAAAGAAGCGCTACAAAACTCCTGATTCTGGAACATTTTAGCTCATCTATGCTATAATGGTAACGTTATTTTGAATAAACTCGGGAGTTTCTATGACAAACGTTACTAAACTATTCTCACTTTGCTTTGTACTATTAATAATTTCCACTACAGCTTTTGCTCAAAACCGACCCACTGATAGCCGTTTTGGGCTTACAGCTTCATTCCAAGGAAATCAAACCAACTTACAAATTCCAATCTGGCTAAATGACAATCTTACGATTGCTCCTGTTTTTGGAATTAATCACCAACAAGATAGTTTTACCTCAATCAACCTGGGGATAGCACCTCGCTTTTATCAGGATTTAGGATCCGATTTCGCCACTTACCTGGGAGCTCGCGGTATTCTGCAACGTACATCGCCTGAAGTTGGCCCCGAGGACACCGATTTCCTGCTTGGAGCGACCGGCGGTGGCGAATATTTTCTTGGCAGTCATTTCAGCCTTGGAGTAGAAGCACAACTCAATTTTCTAATTAACGATAATGGTAATAACCGGCTCTCAACCGGAGCCGCTTTGATGGGTACCTACTACTTCTAATCAAACCGTATTCCTCTAAGGTATCGATCAGCCGCCTTTACCGGGCGGCTTTTATTTTTTTGGATATAACCGATTTTGATATAAAATAGAATTACATTTACTTATTTAATTACTCAATATAAAAGTGATGAAAAGAGTTGTTGGTATTGGCGGAATCTTTTTTAAAGCCAAAAATACAAAGGCATTAGCGTCATGGTACAAAACTCATCTTGGAGTCCCTATTGATGATAGTTTTGGCGGATATACGTTTAACTGGAATAATAACACTGAACGTCCTTCCAAAGGATATACGATCTGGAGCCCTTTTAAAAGCAATACTGATTATCTTGAGCCCAGCGAGAAAGATTTTATGTTCAACTTTATTGTAGATGACCTGAAGGCCCTTGTCGAGGTACTAAAGTCGGAAGAAATTAACCTGATCGGAGATATTGAGGATACTGAATTTGGGTTATTTACTTGGATCCTGGATCCGGAAGGCAATAAGGTTGAGCTTTGGGACCCTGCAAATGGATAACATTAATTCTGAAATTGTTATCCTAATACATCATTAAAAGACTTTTACGATCGCGCCAGTAGTAGAAAACCATATTACCATAAAAACTGACGACAACTTTCCTCTGGCTGTCACAACATTTACTACCGAACAATCAAGCTCAAAAAAGACAATTGTATTGGGATCAGCGCTGGGCGTTCCCCGATATATCTATTTTAAGCTGGCCACCTTCTTTGCAGAACATCATTTTAATGTACTCTGTTTTGATTACCGGGGCATTCATGAATCCAAAAAAAGTAACATTCCCGGGTCTGAAATTCGAATGTACGACTGGGGAAATCGAGATATTAATGCTGCATTAGAATGGTCCATTGAAAATTGGGCTTCTGATAAATTAATCTACATAGGACACAGTTGTGGCGGACAGCTGTTAGGATTAGCAAATCACGCGTCCAAAATTGATGCTGCTATTTTTATTGCTTCTCAATCAGGCTATTGGAAGTTATGGCCCTTCCCCCATAAGCTGGGAGTGTGGAGTGTTTGGCAATTAATCCCACTTATCACTCCCTGGTTTGATGATTTCCCGGCAAGAGCTTTACAACTTTCCTCAACAAATATTCCCTCGGGAGTAGCCAGGCAATGGGCTCAATGGGGTAAATCTAAAGATTATTTGTGGGCTTTCATTTCCGAAGAGGATCGTCGACAGTATCTTAATCTGCAATTTCCGCTGCTCTCATTGGGGTTTACTGATGATCAATATTTCGGCCCTCCTGCAGCCGTAAAAAAACTACTCGAATACTATCCTTCTACCGAACAACAACTGCGTCTTATAACACCAGAATCACTCAATAGAAAGTCTATTGGTCATTTTGGCTTCTTAAAGTCAGATCTCCGTAATACGCTCTGGCAGCAGTTAATTGGATGGATTCAAAAACTCAATTTATAGCATACAAAAATATTTATAATACGCTTTGAGACCCTTATCTTCATTTAGTTTTCGTCAATAGGCCATTGACAGACTTATCATAATTTTAAAACAGTATTTAACAATGCAATTTTTTAGCCGAAAATTAATTAAACCTGAAGATTTAAATGCCCATGGAACACTTTTCGGTGGGTCTGTGCTTAGCTGGGTCGATGAGGAATCAGCAATATTTGTTACCTGCCAACTTGATAAAGGCAATATTGTCACCAAGTATATGTCCGAAATTGATTTCGTTAGCTCGGCAGGACTCGGTGATATTATCGAAATTGGTATGGAAACAGTTAAATTCGGAACAAGCTCAATTACAGTTCGATGTGAAGTCCGCCACAAATTCACAAAAGAAACCATAATTAAGATCGATAAAATCGTATTTGTTCATCTTGTGGATGGGAAGCCGGCGCCCCATGGAGTGGAGGAACCTCAAAACGAGTAAGTTATTTCAGGGCATTAATATGAGAATGTAATAATATTTAAGTTTATTCAGTTTCATTTTGTTAATTTTAGAATATTGTATTTACAGCTAATGTTGAATACAAAAGCAATAGTAGTATCATCTAAGACAAGAAATCGTACATGAATTATCAGTTTATCGAGCCCGATAAAATTATCGATATGCTTTTCAAGGATTCAGAATATGTTATTGAGTTCTGTGAAGCCGGAGTAATCTCTTTTGACGAGTTTATTGAGAACTACCAAATACACCTATTAGACAGGAACATGGCAGATCTACGGAAAGCAGGCCATAAGATTAAACCGGGTGCTCAAATGATGGGTGCAGATGAAGTCGTAGATGAATATGAGCACGCCAAAGATTTGCTTAACAATAATGCCGACGATGAAGAACTGGAAGAATCGGTAGATAAAATGAATAGCATCTGTTCAACCATAAAAAAAGAACTAACCCATCTTGCTGATTCACAAAATTAATATTCATCTGTGTAAAAATTAATTTTTGTGACAGACAATAATTTTGAAATACAAATCTAACACGCAGTGAGTATTTTAGTTACCGGCGGAGCCGGTTTTATTGGCAGCCACACGGTTGTAGAACTCTTGGAAAACAACGAAGACGTCATTGTTGTTGATAACCTTAGTAATAGTAAAAAGGAAGCGCTTGACCGTGTACAGGAAATCACCGGCAAATCACTAACATTCTATAAGACCGATCTCCTCGATAAAGAAGGCTTGGATGAGATTTTCAGCAGCCATCATATTGATTCTGTAATCCATTTTGCAGGATTTAAAGCAGTAGGCGAATCAGTAGCAAAACCTCTCTCCTATTATCACAATAATATTACCGGCACCATTTACCTATGCGAGGTGATGGCCCGACACAACGTTACTGATATAGTATTCAGCTCCTCGGCCACGGTGTACGGTGATCCCGAAACTGTACCCATTCAAGAAGATTTTCCACTAACTGCCACCAACCCATATGGACGCACCAAGTTATTTATTGAAAAAATACTTCGTGATGTACATACTTCTAACGACAGCTGGAACATAGCACTGCTCCGTTATTTCAATCCCGTGGGTGCCCATGAGAGTGGTCGCATTGGTGAAGATCCAAATGATATCCCCAATAATCTGATGCCTTATATCACTCAGGTAGCGGTAGGCAAGTTGGACAAACTCTCTGTATTTGGGGATGATTATCCAACCCACGACGGAACAGGCGTTCGTGATTACATTCATGTCGTAGATTTGGCCATCGGGCACCTTAAGGCACTAGACAAATTGCAATCCAATCCAGGAGTAGTAACGTACAATCTGGGTACCGGACAAGGATATAGTGTTCTGGATGTGGTAAATGCATTCGAGAAAGCCTCAGGACAAAACGTGCCTTACAAAATAACTGATCGGCGTCCCGGTGATATCGCCAGTTGCTATGCCGATCCTACCAAAGCCGAAAAAGAACTCGGATGGACAGCAAAACGAGATATTGTAGAAATGTGCCGCGATGCCTGGCGCTGGCAGTCACAAAACCCTGATGGATATTAATCCATTACGAATCGAAATCTCTTTTTACTGCCAGAAAAATGACGTGATAATCAACAGCAATCTTTCCTTCTGTTGAGGAATCCCAGTGGTCAATAAGGAGTGACATCTCTTTAGACGATAACTGTCGTCCCTGTTTTAGGGTATCCATCCCTAAAGAGCTAAACTGCTCAAAAAAGTCTCTGGCACTTTCATACTCCCGGGTAATGGTATCCTCATAATAATCAACCTGTGCTGGGCCTACAGACATCTTGATAACCATCTCTTCTACGTCGGGCAATTCGTTGGCTGTGAAAGGCAATCCCAGCTCCTGGCAATGGGATCTCCACTTTGGGAAGCTCTCATTACCGGGGAACGAAGCTAACAATAATCCACCCGGCTTGGTGATTTCCAGCCATTTTGCCAGCGTTTGAGCCGGATAATCGAACCAGTGAGGGGTAAAGCCGCTCACCGTCATTGCGTAATGCGGATCATCAAAATCAGGAACCTGTTCAGCATCCATCACCTTAAACCTCAAATTATCCTGATCAGCAAATTTATTGCGGCAGAACTCAATCATACCCTCTGACAGATCCGTAACTTCAATGTCTCTATCAGGATATAACTCAGCCACTCCCTTCGTCACAAAGCCTGTTCCCGCTCCAAGCTCGATAATGGGTCCTCTGGGAATAATGTCTCTCCATGGTTGCAAAGAAGCAATAAGGCGGTCTGCAACCTCCTTTTGCACGGATGCGTGCTCATCATAATACGAGGCTGCTTCACCAAATGAATCAGCAATTTCTCGTTTTATCTCACTATCAGCTACTGTCTGTTGATCATTCATGTTCAATCTTCTATCAACAAAATTTTTATTCCTCTGATGCCATATTAGCCTGCTCCTGTTGCCAGGTCGAATCACTTTTAAATGTACGAATCATCGCCCTGAACTGCCTTACAAAGCGACGCTTATCATACTTAGGTGCAAATTGGGCAAACTCCAACATAAATAAACGCTGAGATTCCTCATCATAGACGGTCAAATTTACAAAAGGACCGGCCATAGCATCATTCGTCATAGTCCATACCCCAAGAGTTTCAAATGCTAAGTCACCATTATACGTAAACTGCTCTGTCTCGTGCGGGCGGTTATATGCAGTAGTAACATACGACTCTTCACGCGAACCGCGGATCCACTGTTCATTAAGAGAATCTCTTTTGGTATTAATCCAGTCTTCATCAACATGGGTAGCGTCATCCATCTTTCTCCACCACATCCAAAACCAACGATCGTTCTCAGGCAACGGACGTCGCATAGTCATGAAATGTTGTTTTTGACCATCTTTGGTATACGTAGTATCAATATTCTTAATCCAATCATGCTGAATGCGCATTCGCCATCCTTCAGTTTGCCAAATACTATCAGCGAGAGCTACCTGCTCCCCTCGGTCATAAATTTCTCGGGTATAGCGTTGTATCTCCTTTTCAATTAGATTATCCGTCAACGTTTCTTGGGAGTTTCGAATCTGGCGTGCAAGAGTCGAATCAGACTGTCCAGATAAAAGCATCAGCCATTGATCCCGATACCAGTGATCTTTAAGAGGAAAGGCAAATGATTCACCTTCTCGAACTTGACGCTCAATTTCATCACTTAGTAACGCACGAATTAAATCAGCTGTATTGGTGCTATCCGTAATAGGTGCCGCAACAATTAAGTTTCGATAACGCTTAAGCTGCTCTAACCGCTGATTCGTTTCAAAATCCTGAAAACGAAGATCAAAGCGAGGCGGTTTTCCCGGAATGGTCTGGATCCATCCACCAAACGTTTCACGCAAAGCTTCAGCAGTCTCACTCTCAAACTGGGTAGAATCCATTATTACCACAACCTCACCAAAACTGCCTCGAGCCTTTTGACGATAATCGCCTTCACAGCCTACCCAAACGGCCACAAGAAGAACAAATACTGATATTTTTAATACTGATTTCATAACCTCAACAATGACATTAGAATTTTACTCTTTACCATACTTCAACCTTCTAACAAATGCAAACACCTCATCCTTCCATCCCTCTTCAGGATAATTGTCCCGAATGGTATCAATCAGAGCACTCCCCACAATAAAGCCGTCCATATCTGCTGCTATACGCTGGGCATCCTCGTGGGATTTAATCCCAAAGCCAACCATTTTCGGATTCTTGGTTACATTCTGTTTCACCCGGCTGATGAATCGTTGGACAGACCTCGCTACCTCATCCCCTTCCCGAGCCCCGGTTACACCTGTAACTGATACACAGTACACAAATCCCTGTGACTGTTCATCAATCTTACGCATTCGCTCATCAGACGTATTGGGGGCCACGAGATAAATAATGGGCAGTTCATTCTTATCCGCCTCACCTTTTAAAATCCCAGACTCTTCTATGGGGATATCAGGGATAATGAGTCCATCTACTCCCGCTTCGGCAGCATCATGACAAAACCTTTCCGCTCCATACCGCAGCACCGGATTGATATATCCCATCAAGATAATAGGGATATCAGACTTCTCCCGTACTTGCTCTACGATATTCAATATCTTCTTCATTGTGATTCCTTGCTCAATAGCCACATTACTGGAATATTGAATAGTGGGGCCATCAGCCAGAGGATCACTGAACGGCATGCCCAGTTCGACCAAGTCCACGCCATTCTCCTCAAACCCCAAAATAAGATCAACCGTTGCTTCCGGATCGGGATACCCAGCTGTTAAAAACAGGCTCATAATCTTTTCCGAGCCGTCATGTCGTTCGAAGAGTTGTGTAATTCTTTTTTCTGTCTGAACCATTGAGAACCTATATTTTCAGATCCTGTTCTACAAACTATCAGAACAGGATTACATGTTACGTTGAAAGTTACTTATCAATACCGATTTATTAAATCCACTTCGTCAGTGGTCTATATGCTTTGATATAGTGCCCATATCTTTATCGCCCCGCCCAGAGCAATTCAAAACTACAATTTCATCCTTGGATGTCGTGGGCATCAGTTCATCCAAATATGCTATTGCATGAGCCGTTTCCAAAGCCGGGATAATACCTTCAGTTTCAGAAAGCAGTTTAACACCCTCCATCGCCTGATCATCGGTAATAGCTTTATAATGTACGCGGTTAGTTTTATGGAGGTACGAGTGCTCAGGGCCGATGCCTGGATAATCCAGTCCGGCCGAAATAGAATGGGCTAACTGAATTTGTCCCTCTGAATTATGCAGCAAATAACTCATAGAACCGTGCAACACACCGGGTTGACCGATGGTAAGAGTTGCTGCAGTTTGGTCAGTATCAGCCCCCAATCCTGCCGCCTCAAGCCCATACATTTGCACAGATTCATCCTCAATGAAGGGATAGAAGATACCTATTGCATTTGATCCACCGCCTACACAAGCCAACAGGTGATCCGGCGATTCTCGTCCCTCATCCTCAGCTAACTGCCTGCGTGTTTCATCCCCAATAACACGATGAAAGTTCCGTACCATCTTGGGATATGGATGTGGACCTACAACTGAGCCGATAATATAAAACGTATCTTCCACATTGGTTACCCAGTCGCGAATGGCTTCGTTGGTGGCATCTTTTAGGGTCTGCGATCCGCTGGTTACGGGACGAACTTCCGTACCAAGTAACCTCATGCGTTCAACATTTAACTTCTGACGCTCCATATCTTCAGCGCCCATATATACGATGCAATCGACCCCAAATTTAGCACAAGCTGTAGCGGTAGCTACACCATGCTGGCCGGCCCCTGTTTCTGCAATTATACGATCTTTACCCATGCGCTGGGCCAGTAAAATCTGTCCAATAGCGTTATTTATTTTATGTGCTCCGGTATGGCAAAGATCCTCTCGCTTCAAATAAATTTTTGCTTTACCATAGTGATCTGTAAGGCGATTGGCATAAGTCAGCTTTGTCGGACGTCCCACATACTCATTTAGCAATTGCCGGTATTCCTGCTGAAAATTCTCATCCTGCCAGGCATTTTCGTACGCTGCTTCTAATTCTTCGAGTACGGGAATTAAAATTTCCGGTACAAACTTGCCGCCAAAATCGCCGTAATATCCTTCTTTAGTCGGTAAATCGTATTTCATTGTTTAGATCTTAATTAAAATGTCATCCTAAACTTGTTCCAGGATATTTTAGAATAATTTGTTTTCTGATGCTGAAATAAATTCAGCATGACACATGCTTTAAAACTCTAATTTCACTCAACAACCATAGGCCAGATCATTATTATAAGCAGACTCGATACTATAGTCCCCCAACCTCCTGTTTTTTCCATATCTCTTCCATCTCTTCCATAAACGCATCGACCTTATCAAAATCCTTTACACCGGGCTTATCTTCTAATCCACTCGAAACATCTACTGCATACGGATGTACCTCTTTGCAAGCTTCGAAAATATTGTCCGGATTCAACCCACCCGCTAAGAAATAAGGTACTCCCTGAGAAACCTCATCCAAAAGAGACCAATTAAATGCTTCTCCAGTGCCGCCCCATTTGCCCTCTACTTTGGTGTCAAAAAGCAAGTATTCAACGTTGTCTAAAAATGGATCAATGCGCGCATTTAAATCCGAAGCTGTATCTTCCTCCTCTACATGAATCGCCTTAATCACCGGTTTATCAACAAGCGAGCAATAATCCGGATTTTCGTTGCCGTGCAGCTGCACAAAGTCGATACCTGTCTGACGGGCTATCATGTTCACATCATCCAGCGGCTGGTTCACAAAGACACCAACACATTCAGGCCCATGCAGCCAATTAATAATCGCCCCTGCCTTGGCCGGCGAAATATGACGCGGACTATCCTCATAGAATACAAAACCCATGTAATGGGCCAGCGCGCCCGAAACAAATCGAGCATCTTCAAGCGTAGTGATTCCACAAATTTTTACTTTTGTTCGTTCTTCCGGATCTGCAAACATTTACTCTTCTACTTCTTGGGTAATTAGATTCTTCAGTTTTGATTTCATCCCCATCACGGCTTCACCGGGATCAGACTGACGCATAAAATATTCTCCAATCAACGCGGCATGGATACCTTCATCATACAGTAACTTTAAATCCTCCGGCTTTCCGAGTCCGCTTTCAGATACCAATACAGTATCCTCAGAAGCCTTATGCAGTAGCTCAATCCCCCTGTGAAGGTCAACATCAAAAGATCGCAAATCGCGATTATTAACACCTAAGATCTCAATATGATCAAAGTTAATATATTCGATATCCTCTTCCGAATAACATTCAACCAGTGCTTGTAACCCAAACTCATTTGTGGCATGCAGAAGTTCATCAAGTTGACTCCCTTCCGTAATCGTCGCAATCAATAATACAGCATCAGCACCATAAGCTTTAGCCTCCTTTACCTGGTAGGGATCAACAATAAAATCCTTTCTTAGAAGTGGAATAGAAACATTTTTAGAAGCAGCTTCCAAGTATTTAAGACTCCCTTTGAACGCAGGCTCATCCGTTAATACTGAAATAGCAGAGGCGCCGCCGTCTTGGTATTGTCCGGCTATTTTTTTGGGATCAAAATCGGGACGAATAAGTCCTTTTGACGGAGAAGCCTTTTTAATTTCTGCTATAATAGCCACATCATTCTCAAGCTGCAGCGCTTCAGAAAAATCTTGCGGATTTTGCTCAAAAAGCTCCATATCTCCCAGATCATGAAAGCTTACCTCCCGCTTTCGCTTTTTAAGATCAATTTTCGTCTGTTCAACTATTTCTTCGAGGATATTTGCCATAATTACGGGGTCGACCCCATTATATCATTCGTAGCCTCACTCATTCGTTGTAAAACCTTTAAGGCCGCACCAGAGTCAATACTATCGGTTGCCAATGCTTTCGCTTCTTCAAGAGAATCTGTTTTCCCGGATACATGAATGCCAAAAGTTGCGTTAAGCAGCACAATATCACGATGAGGTGCCTCCCCCTTCCCTTGAAGGACAGACCGAATAATATCAGCATTATAATACTGGTCACCACCCTGCAACTCTTGTAAGCTAACAGGTTCAAACCCTAATGAAGAGGCATTGAATTCCCGTTCATCCACAAATGAATTGTCCTCAATTTCATGGATGAACGTAGGGGCACTCAAACTAAACTCGTCCAACCCGTCTCGGGCGTGAACACTAAATACTCGTTCAGAATCTAAATTGGATAGAATCATAGCTATCTGCTTTGCGGTCCGCTTATCAAAAGCTCCAACAACCTGTCTGCGTACTCCTGCCGGATTCAGTAGCGGCCCCATGGTATTAAAGAAGGATCGAATACCTAAAATTTGACGGGCCGGCATTACATGTTTCATTGCCGGGTGAAAGTTGGGCGCAAACATAAAACAGGCATTTACTTCTTCAAAAACCTGCTCAATCTGTTTTTTGTGTAATGTAGCCACAATATCAAGCGCTTCCAGTACATCGGCACTCCCACTCTTGCTCGATACGCTTCGGTTACCATGCTTAAGTACCGGAACGCCCGCCCCGGCCACCACAAACATGGCTGCCGTAGAAATGTTAAACGTTCCCAGTCCATCGCCTCCGGTACCGCATAAATCAACCGCTCCCTCAACATCTACTTCGGGACTTACGGCTGCTTCGCGCATCACTTTAACGAAGGTCGTAAGCTCTTCGATAGTTTCACCTTTCGAACGCATTCCCAGTAAAAAAGCGGTGGTTTTTTCGTCTTCCACCTCCCCTTCTAAAATAGCCTGCAAAGCCGATCGAGCCTCTTCGGGGGATAAATCCTGGCGTTGTGCCAGCTTTTCTAAAATCTGTTTAAAATCAATCATGTTGTAGCAATTTTATATTCGTTATTGGTCTGTAGAATCCAGTTTTTGACAATATTAGGTCCCTCAGTAGTAAGTATACTTTCGGGATGAAACTGTATGCCCTCTAGGGGCCATTCTTTATGGCGCACTCCCATGATAACCCCATCATCACTGTGTGCCGAAACTTCCAACACATCAGGAATTTTATCGGGATCTAACACCAACGAATGATAGCGCGTGGCCGTGAAATTATCGGGAATATTTTGAAACACTGACTTTCCATCATGTTTTATCCGAGAGGTCTTGCCATGCATCAATTGTGGAGCATGAATCACTTTCCCCCCAAAAACTTCCCCAATTGCCTGATGACCAAGACAGACCCCCAAAATCGGGGTCTCATGTCCCAATTCTTCGATAAGCGGCTCGGTAATACCTGCATCAGAAGGTCGTCCGGGGCCGGGCGAAATAAGTATTTTGTCGGGGTTAAGCTCTTTAACTTCTTCTATAGTAAGTTCATCATTGCGAATCACCTTATAATCGTCCGTGTGCTCCGCGACAATATGTACCAGATTGTACGTAAAAGAATCGTAGTTATCGATGATTAAAATCATAATGTTTAACTCGTAAAATCGTAGGTTTTAAACAATCCTGTAACTTCGCGGACGGGTTCCATGACTTTTTCAGCACGTTCTCGTGCTTTCTTTCCGCCTTCTTTTAGGATGTCTCGAACAGTATCCAAGTCCTGAGATAATTCTTTACGCTTAGCTCGCGCTTCCGCAAAATATTCTTCAATCATGCCTAATAATTCCTTCTTGGCATGACCATAACCATAACCGCCATCCCGATACTTTTGAGCAATCTCATTCTGCTTCTCTTCATCAGCAAAAAGCTTGATAAGTGCAAACACATTACAACTTTCCGGGTCTTTTGGTTCATCCAGCGGTGTGGAATCTGTTTGAATGGACATCACCTTTTTCTTTAACTCCTTGCCTTCATCAAAAATACCAATGGTATTACCATAGGACTTACTCATTTTCTGTCCGTCAATACCCGGTACAACCGCTACGGATTCCAGTATATGAGGTTCGGGCAGCTTTAAATAATCATCGCCATAATTATGATTAAACTTTCCGGCCAAATCCCTGCAAATTTCAATATTCTGCTTCTGATCCTGCCCTACAGGAACTAAATCTGCATTGTACATAAGGATATCAGCTGCCTGCAAAATTGGATAGGTAAACAAACCAATATTTGGTTTTAAACCCTGTGCTACCTTGTCTTTGTAAGCCACCCCCTTTTCCATCAGGCTAACCGGACAGAAAGTGCCCAAAATCCAGGCCAACTCCGCATGCTGCGGCACATCACTCTGTGCAAAAAACGTTGCTTTATTAGGATCTAACCCAAGGGCCAGGTAATCAAGCGCCACATCTATCGTATTCTGATATATTTCTTCCCCATCGTTTATTGAAGTGAGAGAGTGATAGTTTGCAATAAAATAAAAAGCATCGCCTTCTTCCTGCATATGAATATGCTGACGCAGTGCTCCAAAGTAGTTACCTAAATGGAGTTTTCCTGACGATTGTATTCCCGATAATATTGTTTTCATTGGTACTTCGTTTTCTGATTTAATTATTTATAAAAACTATTATGTCATCCTGAATTCATTTGAGGATCTGTAAATGTTACTCTTTCAGATGCTAAGACAAGTTCAGCACGACACTTTTTCTTTGAATCTATTCAATTATCATCTGTTATTGACAAGGCCACGCTAAGTGCTTCTACCAGGGCCCCTGCCTTACTTTGCGTTTCTACAAACTCTTTTTCAGGATCGCTATCGGCAACAATACCGGCTCCCGCCTGTATATACACTTTTGAATCGGTAACAAGCATCGTGCGTATCACAATACAGGTATCCATATTCCCGGAAAAGTCAAAATATCCCACTGCTCCTGCATAGGGACCACGCTTAGTTGGTTCCAGCTCATCAATAATTTCCATCGCTCGAATTTTAGGAGCTCCGCTAACCGTTCCTGCAGGAAAACAACGTTTGAGCGCATCCACCGCTGTTTTATTATCAGCCAATTGGCCTTTTACATCCGATACAATATGCATTACATGTGAATAACGCTCAATCACTTGCTCACGCACCGGCTTTACGGTAGTCGGCTTACAAACACGTGACAAATCATTACGCCCCAAATCAACCAACATTACATGCTCAGCAATTTCCTTGGGATCATTTTTAAGATCTTGCTCCAGTTCCAAATCCTCTTCAGGAGTCTTACCCCGGGGACGAGTTCCTGCAATCGGTAACAATTGGGCCGTTTCATCCTGCACGCGTACTAACACCTCGGGCGATGAGCCGATCAACCCAAAATCATCAAAGTCCAGAAAGAACAAATACGGTGACGGATTTACCATCCGCAAGGCGCGATATAACATAAAACGATCGCCACTAAAATCCGTTTCAAATCGTTGTGACAACACTACCTGAAAAATATCGCCCTCGTAAATATACTCCTTAGCCTTTTCAACCATCTCTTGAAAGGCAGGTTTTTCAATATTGCTGGTAAGGTTGTCCGGATTAATGCTAAACGAATCCGTTGAGCGCTCAGGCTGATACACCAGCTTTTCCATTTCATCGAGCGATTGCTGTGCCTCTTCGAATAAGGTCTCCGAGGATTTTTTGGCTTCATCATCCACAAATACTGTTTTAATTATGATCACTTGCTGCTTCACGTGATCAAAGGCATAGACCTCATCGTAAAATGCCCAGATAGCTTCCGGTATATTCAGATCGTCTTCCGGGACATCGCCCAACTCTTCTACCTCACGAACGGTATCATATGATGAAAAACCTACAGCCCCTCCGGTCAACCTTGGCAAATCAGGAAGTTTAGGCTCACTGTGTTGAATCGTTAATTCTTTAAGTGCTTCAAAATAGGACTGTTCAAGAACTACGGTATTGTCATTTTGCTGTATAGTTACCTGTTCTCCATCGTATCGCAAAATCTTATAGGGATTACGACCTAAAAAGGAGTATCGTGCAACCTGTTCCCCACCTTCCACCGATTCCAGCAAAAATGGATACTCGGCACCTTTCCGTAGTGATAAAAAGAGTGAAACCGGCGTAAGTACATCGGCCATTAATCGCCGATAGACCGGCACAGCGGTATAATTTTTTGCTAACTGTTTAAATTTATCTAAATCCATCTAATATCATTTTAGATCCTGTTATAAATTCAGGATACCATAAGGTTTTGAACTCAATTTAAAACAAAAAAGCCCACTCCAGTTTCCTGCAGTGGGCTCTATAAAATTCTTTACGTTACACTAACTCATAAAAATGCCACTGCCTGTGTATGTTGCTTTACAGGCCACCACCAATTAGTATTTTTATGAGCTGATTTTTTCATAACGACCTGAAGATAGTATCCGTCGAACCGAAAATCAAAAAGTTTATTAATGTAACCAGGGATATTACTCACCACATCTGGAAGTAACAGTTCAGGTATATTCCCTACCCCTTAGACTACAGTACTAATTAAAAAGTAAAAGTTGAATTAGCTTGCTTCTTCCTCGAAATATTCATCCTCCCCAAAAGCCTCTCTCGCAAACAGATATGCTCCTACTAAAACTCCTTTAAGTATGAAGATAGAAAATACAATCATCAACCCAACCTCTTGAAAGAACAAGATGAGAATGCCATAAACGATAAACAGAGAAAGCTTAATCTTATGCTTTTTAATTGATTGCTTATCAAAGCTCGGCATTTTGTCAAAAGGGATAGTACTGACCATCAAAAAGGAAAGCAGCACGATAAGCGGAATTAGAACAGCATTGATTCCGTATTCAAACGCCTCAAATAGCTCAAGCTGATTGTAGAAAGTGAGATAAAAAGCAGCAATCATAATAGCCTGCCCCGGTATTGGAAGTCCTTTAAAAAAGTCATCCTGACTTTCTTGTACATCTACGTTATAACGAGCCAGACGTACCGCTCCACACAATGGCGGTAAGGCACTGAGAATAATGCCAACGAATGGAAGTTCTGCCAAGCCAAACGAATACAGCAGAAAACCCGGGGCCACACCAAATGAGACTACATCACTGATAGAGTCTAACTCAATGCCAAACTGGCTGGTAGCATTAGAAAGACGTGCCATAAACCCGTCAAGAGCATCAAATAACCCCGCAAAAACAATCAGCCATGCACCAAAAAAAAGACGACCTTCAGCAATGCTAATTATTGCCAAAAAGCCACAAAACAAATTCATCAATGTAAAAAAGCTGGGAATAACCGTACGGGGAATCTGCTTCCTTGAACGACCGTTTTTCCTTTTTTTACGCTTTCTGCGACGACGAAATCGTTTCCACTTCTGTATGGGGTATTTCATCTTATGGGTTAATAGTAGCTAAAATTGTTTTTCCCGCCACGGCTTTTTCTCCTTCTGAGACATTTACTTCAACATCCGGCGGAACAAGTATATCCATTCTGGAGCCAAACTTCATCATCCCAAATCGTTTTCCTACCTCAAGATGATCTCCCTTTTCGATATGATAAACAATTCTGCGTGCTAAAAGTCCGGTAATTTGCCGAAAAAATATCTTCTTTCCTGAGGGATGTTTGACCCCAAAATCGGCACGTTCATTTAATTCCGAGGCTCGATGATCATAGGCAGCAAGAAACATTCCCGGCTCATACTCGAGGTATTCCAACGTTCCGCTTACCGGTATTCGATTTACATGTACATTAAGGGGCGACAGAAAAATACTTATCTGTGTCGCAGGTCCTTTAATGTACCGATCTTCATCAACCTCCTTGATTTGAACAACTTTACCATCAGCAGGTGAAAGAACGGTATTTTCATCTGCGTTTACTTCCCGTTCAGGATCACGAAAAAAGTACAAGATAAAAGCTACCAACAATGCCATTGCGGTATATAACAAATAGGCCGTCCAATGGGGCTCGATATACCGGGCTATTGCACTCACGATAAGTGCAAATATAAAAGTTACGAGTATTGTTGTATATCCCTCGCGTGCAAACATATATCAATATATTTAGTTAACCGAATTGTCGCAGAATATCGTTGAAGGTAACAAAAATAAAGAGAGCAATGATCAGCAGAAATCCAATTTGCTGTAGTGCCATTCGTACTTTGGGAGAAGGCTCGCGCCGGGTAATTCCTTCGTAGATCAAAAACATCAAGTGACCACCATCGAGGACGGGTATAGGCAAAATATTCATGATTGCCAGCGTTACACTCAAGAAGGCCGTTATATTCCAAAACCCAACAAATCCGCCGGCATCCGTTGCCTGTTTGGTTACGTTGGCAATAGCTACGGGACCCCCTAAATTATCCCGGACTGAGATATCCCCGGCAAACATTTTACTGAATCCTCCAATTATGCCCGAAACCGTCTGATTAGTTCGTTTAATCCCCAAGTTCATTGACTCAAAAAGTCCATATTTAAAACGCTCAACAACAAAATACTCTTCCGGATTTGGATTAAATCCGATCCCTAACTTATTGTTTTCATTGGGCATCAACTTATAGTTATGGGAAACCCCATCACGGTTAACAGTTACCGTTATGCTATCCGAAGAACTTGTGATTCGTGAAATTAATTCCTGTAGATACCCTACTTTTTCCCCATTAATGGCGGTAATAAGGTCGCCCTGTTGAATACCAGCACGATCAGCGGGTTCTCCCGATTGCACCTGGGTTATAGGTACGCTGGGCATTGCATTATTTAGTGTTATCAATCCTTGTTGCCCAATATCATCCAGCAGGCTATCAGCTACAGGTATAGTAACCTGCTCCCCATTTCTCATCACGGTATAGCTTAGTGATGACGCCATCATTTTATTCGGTGAAAACAGATCTTGAAAATATGGTACTTCTTCCCCATTTACGCCAACCAGCTTGTCACCCGATTGAAACCCCATTTGAGCCGCAAGGGAATTTTCTGCGACGTAAATACTGTCTACGCTGTCGAGCTTAACCTTCGTTTCTCCATTCGAAAACGCCAACCCTGCATAAATAGCAACGGCCAGAATCATGTTAAAAATGACTCCTGCCGTAATCACAATGATACGCTGCCACACCGGCTTACTTCGGTATTCCCAGGGCTTGGGCTCTTCATCCAGGTAATCATCGTCCATGCTTTCATCGATCATACCCGAAATTTTCACATAGCCACCCAGCGGGGTAGCACCAATACAGTAATCGGTTTCTCCTTTTTGAAAACCCCAGATACGAGGCGGGAATCCAAGCGAAAAGCGCTCCACTCTCATCCCAAATAGTTTCGCCGCCAAAAAGTGCCCCAACTCATGAAAGAATACCAAAATTAAGAGAGCTGCAGCAAAAATTCCCAGCGTCGATAATAAACTTACAATCCATTCCATGAAGCAAAGTAGTCCTTATACAGTTAATGCCAGTTTTCTGGCTTGTTGATCTATATTTTTCAGTGATTCTAACGTAACAGATCCCGAATTATTTAATTGATCCAAACACGTTTCAATTACCTTCGGGATATCAATATATGCAATTTCTTTATTCAGAAAGCGTTCTACCGCTATTTCGTTGGCCGCGTTCAATATGGCCGGTGCCAGGCCGCCTTCTTCGATGGCCTCGGTCGCTAATCGTAAGCAGGGAAACCGATCATAATCAACCGGCTCAAACGTTAAGTCAAAAGCCGACTGCCAGTCTAATCGAGGAGCATCGAGCGTTGTACGCTCAGGGTACGTAAGTGCATATAAAATAGGTACCTGCATTGTTGGAGGTCCCAGCTGTGCCTTGCTCGATCCATCTGTGAATGTTACCACCGAGTGAATTACGCTTTGGGGATGAACAACAGCTTCAATTTTATCCAACGGCATGTCGAACATCCAGTGAGCTTCGATAATCTCAAGTCCCTTATTCATCATGGTCGCCGAATCGATGGTAATTTTTGCTCCCATCGACCAATTGGGATGATCCAGCGCATCATCTACCGTAATATCCTTCATCTGTTTTTTTGACCATGTACGAAATGGTCCGCCACTGGCCGTAATAATCAGCTTTTCAATTTTATCCAAGGGTTCTCCTACCAGACATTGCAGCATTGCACTGTGTTCAGAATCTACCGGGATAAGCTGGCTCCTGTCATCTTTAATAAGCTTATTGATAATTTCTCCGCCTACCACCAGCGATTCCTTATTAGCCAACGCCACTTTTTTTCCTGCTTTCAAGGCCTCAATCGTAGGCTCAAAACCTGAATACCCTACTAAGCTGTTCAAAATAACATCAGCATCATCAAGTGTAGCAAGTTCAATCAGCTGTTCATGACCTACAAGCAATTCTGTATCTTGGGGTAATTGTTTATCATCGAATGCATCAGCATATTGCTTATTGGCAACAAGTGCATATTGAGGGTGAAATTCCTGTACCTGTTCCAACAGTTTTTCCCAGCTGTTATTACAGCTAATTCCCAGCACATTAAAACGATCGGGATGCTCCCGAACTATTTGCAATGCCTGTTCACCGATCGATCCGGTGGAACCCAATATGACAATATTCTTCTTTTTCAAAAGCAAAAATTCAATTTCAAAATAGCTCTGAAGATAGATAAAATGAGATAGAACTCAGAATCATTTATCGCCCTAAAAAGTTCAGCTAATACTCCATTTCTTTGGCCATTTTATACATCAATGCATGGGCCAAAACAGTTTCTTTTAGTGTAGGAGCATATCCCCCTGAAAGCAACAGTACAAGAGGTACATCTTCTCCTATTACTTTTTGAATGACTATCCTGTCGCGCTGTTGTAATCCATTATTCGTTAGTGATAATCGGCCGAAATGATCAGCTTCCAAAGGATCAATACCACCCAAATAAAATACCAAATCAGGATCAAAGTCGTCAAAAATCGTATCCAGGGCATCCCCCAACGTCTTTAAATATTGATCGTCTTTGGTGTTGTCAGGCAACCCAATATCCAGTGTAGAAGGAGGCTTTTTAAAGGGATAGTTCTTTTCCCCGTGTAGAGAAAATGTATACACGTGAGGATTATCTTTGAAAATGGCGGCCGTCCCATTTCCCTGATGTACATCACAATCAATAACTAAAATATTTTTTGCCCACATCGATTGCTGTAACACTTCGATTGCTACGGCAACATCATTAAAAACACAGAATCCTTCGCCAAAATCAGCCATTGCATGATGGGTGCCGCCGGCCAAATTTCCGGCCACTCCATCCTGCAAAGCCATAATGGCTGCATTAATAGTACCCTGCACAGCCAATCGTGATCTGACGGCTAACCGTTTTGACCATGGCAAACCTAACCGGCGCAACTTCTTTTTATTGAGATTTCCATCCATAATACCACTGGCATAATCCCGGGTATGTACCATCTGTAAATTTGCCATATCAACCATCGAAGGAGTAATCACATCCGCAGAAGCAATAATATCTTGTTCCAGCAGATAGCGATACAATCCCTTAAATTTTTTCATGGGAAAAATATGTTCATCGGGAATGGGTGCATAATATCCCGGTGCGTACGAAACTCTCAATATCCTACTTTCTTACTCTGAAATTTGTATTAATGCCAACATTCGCCCGCTTTTATCACCTTCTCGTCGATAGGAATAAAATTTATCGGCTCCGCTGATAGTACAATCCTCATGTATTTCTATCTGGTCATCCGGTATATCCTCGTTTAAAAGCTGGTACTTTAAAAAGTTTTTCAAATCCACATGGGGTTTGTCAAAATCGTTATAATTCACGAACTGACTGGGAAACTGTTCAGCAACTTCCATCCCCACTTCAAAGTTCTGAAGTGAAATACAGGGACTTATAAACGATTTTATTTTTGAAGATTCTGCTCCCTGTTCCTTCATTTTTTGAACTCCACTATGGACAATGTCTCCCACAGTCCCACGCCAACCGGCGTGAAGTGCTGCTATCACATGATTTTCGTCATCCCATAGTAAAACCGCAGCACAGTCAGCAACCTGAATACCAAGCGTTAATCCCGGTACCCTCGTGACCAAACCATCCGTTGAAGGATATGTACCTCCCTCAGTAACAAACTGTACTCTATTACTATGAACCTGGTCGGCGTAGGCCACCCAGTCGGAATCAATATTTAAACTTTTGAGCAATGCCAATCTATTTTTAGCAACCTGCTCTTTTTTCTCGGGGGTATTAAATCCCAAGTTCAATCCCGCGATAGCTTGACTGGGACGATAATACTCTTCGTTTTTCAAGGTAAACCAGGCCTGTATATCTTGATCCTCACGCAAAATATGCGGGATAATAACAGAGAAGTCAGTTCTTAAATTTTTCATAAAGCGTATCTCGTACAACGTTAATGGGAAACGAATGACCGGTCCACAGTTCAAAGGATTTACTTCCTTGTTGAATTAACATCTCCAACCCGTCAATCGTTTGGGCTTCGGCTTCGGTAGCTTGTTTTAAGAATTGTGTCTCAACGGGATTATACACAATATCGTAACATATCTTCCCTTCAAGATAGGATTTCTCCTGATCACGAACCGGAGATGAATCCACATTAGGGTGCATCCCCAAAGGTGTGGCATTAACAATTAACAGAGCATCCTCTGCAAATGATGTCCAGTTCTCATAGGAAACTATTTGTACTCTTCGATGATCACGATATGAGGTAATGCGATTAGGTGATCGTGATACTAAAAATATTTCCTCCACTCCCATTTCTGTCAATCCATACACTATAGCCCGAGCGGCGCCTCCCGTTCCAAAAACGATAGCAGAGGCTCCTTCCAATTCAAACCCATATGACTGCAAGGGTTCCATAAATCCGGCATAATCAGTGTTGTATCCCTCAATTTGATACTCATTTTTCACAATGGTGTTAATGGCACCAATTTGTTGAGCTGATGCATTGATACGATCCATATAATCAGCTATGGATCGTTTATACGGAATTGTAACATTGGCACCTAAAAAGGGATCTTTATTAAGAAAAGAAGCCAAATCAGTGAGTTCACTATTTTTCACGTTTATTGCATGATACTCTGCCTCAATATCATAATGTTGCAAGGCAGTATTATGCATTATTGGTGAACAGCTATGCTCCACCGGATGACCAAGGAGTAGATAATGGGGGCGGTTACTTTTAGAACTCCGAACAAATTGAGAAAGAGTCAAACATTTCATAGACAAAAAAAATGCGCACTTTTCAGTGCGCATTTAACAAGTTATTAAATATAAAATTTATTAAGCTGCTGCTTCTTCTTCAGCCTCTGCTTTAGCCTCAGCTTCTGCTTCTTCCTCTTCTATTTTTGCAAGAGTATCATCAGCTTTTTGCTTAAAAGTACCATCTTCAGCCTCTTCCTTAAATCGCTGGAGATCTTTTTTCATCTGAGCGGGAAGTCCCTTGATAAATTTAGCCAATTCTTCGTCCGGTTCTCCATAAAACGTTCGATAATCAAGGCTAAAATCGACACGTGTCCGCTCTCCATTATCAAGTGGTGTAAAACGAATCGTTCCAGTTTGGTTCAAATTACCATTGATTGTAATCCAAGCAAAACGAGTGTTTCTTAAATCATCAATAATGTTGGTTGTCCATTCGAAATTTTCACCACCGAGTGTTGTGGAAAGTTCGAATGTTTGAGAATTTATCTTGTTGACTTTTTCAATTCGTTCGAAGAAGTGAGGAAAGTAAGTTGGATCACTTAAGTATTCATAGACTTTGGCTAGAGGCAGGTCAACTTCAATTCTTTCGTGCGCCATAATTTATACTTCAGAGTTGGTTAAAATTAAAAATTGAAAGATTTTTCTAAGGAGATTTTCAATTTTGTAGTAAGGTTAATCCACAATGCAATAAAGATAAGCATTTTATCCGTTTTCAGCAATATTTTTTGCGTTTAAGTTTGAATAATAATTTTAACCACTGAAAGTATTTTCGGCATTTAGAGTCTCTGTACCCCAAAATTTATTATGAATAGCACAGGTTCATTTTAAATACTCCCTTACTCTCCTAACATTCAACAGCACGATAGAACACTTATTTACGACAAATACTTTTTGTTCACATGTTGCCAAATTTGATCATGAACCTTAGAAACGGGTTTAGTTGCATCAACGGTAAAAAAACGATCTTCTCGTTCAGCTAATTTATTATATCCCATGATCACTTTTTCGAAAAAAGCATCCCCTGCTTGTTCCATTCTATCTTTAGTCTTGGCCATTCTTTTTTTGGCAGCAGCCAACGACAATTTCATATAGATAGTAAGATCAGGTTTGCGCTTATGACTGGCAATGGCATTAAGTTTCTGTATTTCTTGCAGTGGAACTGATTCTCTTCCATATCCTTGATAGGCAGTTGTCGAATCAAAAAAGCGATCCAAAATAATCACTTTACCTTCTTCAAGACCCGGCAACACATTTTCGGACATCAACTGGGAACGAGCTGCAGAAAACAAGAGAAGTTCTGTCACAGAATCAATTTCAAAGTTTGGATTGAGTAATATCTCCCTGACCTGTTCTGATACAACCGGTCCCCCCGGATCCCTGTAAACATCAACAAGAGCCCCTTTTTCTTCAAGACGGTTCCGTAATTTTTTTATCTGGGTAGACTTGCCACTCCCATCAATCCCTTCAAAGGTTATAAACACGTTATCTCATATTATATTCAAGAAAATGTTTTCTGAATATAAGAATCATCTAAGTATCAACGAACTTGATTTAAAGATGAGCAATGTATTTCTACAGAAATGCTAAAATTCAAAGTCGTCCATCATTTCAGGAGGTTCTTTATCCAATGCTATCGCAAGAGCAATATAGATAAGCAGTGAGGTTCCCCCACCTGCAAATAAAGTTATAATAAACAATGCCCGTATCACTCCGGCGCTAATACCAAAGTACTTTCCTAATCCACCACAAACGCCTGCTATTTTTTTATTCGTTCGGGATTTGTACAGCTTTTTGGTCTGCTTAAAAGCATAACTATCAAATTTCGACTTATTGCCCGTGGATGAACTCTGCTTTTTATTTTTACCCTTATTTTGCGACCCCAAATCATTATTCAAGGTAAAGTCCTCTTCTTCTTGATCTTGTGACTGTCCAAAGTCATAATCAAAATCATAGCTTTTAGAAGATTGCTGTTTCTGTTTGGACTTCTTTTTATCGCCCACAAAATAACCGAAGCCTACCATTGTGACGATAATTCCTCCTATAAGCGGAAGCATTTCAATCAGCCCGGAAACATCGGGACCGATGGATAATCCTATTGTCTGGATAATGAAGATCATGCCTACAAAGAACATGGCAATACCGGCGATTGTTGAAAAATTCCAGATATTGGTGTTTGACTTCTTCTCATCCTTGAGAAAATCATGCATCGTGGCCTGCAGTTCATGAGACTCAAAGTCCAATAAGGAATCAGAATGCTGTTGTTTCGTCCGCTGTTTCATATGGTCTGCCATAATTTTTTGCCCTTATTATGTAGTTAACAGCAAGCTTTACGTATAAATGTGTTGATGTGTTACATCAATAAACAAGCTAATTAACCCGTAGTTAATATACGTTTTTCTGTAATAATTTTATTCAACGGAATATCAAAATTCTCAGTTGGTAGCTGTTCTATAATATTGTCATCAAACAATAGGCCTACTTTAGGACAGTGAACATCTTTTAGAAAGCGATCATAGAATCCTTCCCCATATCCAATACGATTACATTCCAAATCCCCTCCTACCATGGGAACAATCACAAGGTCAATATCCTTTATAGAAACCTGCTCTCCTTCTGTTGGTTCCATAACGCCCCATTTGTTTTTTTCAAGATCAGAATATGACTTTAGGCGAATATGTGTGAGAGTACCACTACCAAAATTGGTTATCGGCACTACAACATCCCGACCTCTTGCAATCATTTCTTTTATAAGCACACGCGTTTCAACTTCTCGGCGCTCATTCATCGATACATAACAGTGGATGGTTCCGGCATTCTGATATTCCCTCTGCTCCTTTAATGATTCAATAATATCGGCAGAAGCACCATAGAATTCAGGTTCGGGAATAGATTCTCTTTTTTTTAGTAATTGCTGCCGTAACTCTTCTTTCTTTTGATTCTTATCCAAAACTACAGATACACTAATTTATGATCACTAAAATCCTCATCCGGATCGAGAGAACTCAAAAGTTTATCCCAGACATCAATACCATACTTATTCATAAAGAATATGCCGGCTATCGTTCGCTCTTGCAACTCCCCCTTCGGAAACAGATTGGCTTTAATTCTTTGAATTCGATCCAGCTGCGTTTGATCTTGTTTTTTAACTGAACGATAGACCTTTCCCTTTAATTTATTTAACTCATTCATATAAACAGAAGTCGCCTTCTCTGCGGCAGCTTCCAGTGTTGTATCAATATCTGCAACATCTTTCTTTTTATAATCCGAAATCTCCTCAACCCGGGCCTGCCAATCTTCAAAAATGGCTTCAATATCATGCTGATCAGTCCTTTCCACATAATCAGATTCTAAATCTTCAATACGATTTCCGTACTCATGAATTTCAAACGGAAGCTCTCCAATAATACGATCGATGGCCGGTTCAATCAGCGTTGCACTCAGCCTCGGATAGATAATTGGCATCTCCATATCAAAACATTGATACATACTTTTCATTTGCCCATAATAGGCTGTTTCGCCGGGCCCTGCAACATATCCAACTGTTGGCAACAGAGCATCCTGCAGGATAGGTCTTAAAAAAACATTAGGCGAAAACCGATCCGGATGGGTATCAATCTCATCCACGAGCTGAGACGTACTCCACTCAATATTCCCATCGGCTTTCCAGCCATTACCATTGCGACTTATCTTTGTTCGGCCAGTTTCATCATCAAGATAAAAAAGATTGGAATCGTACAGCGTTACTTGCTGATGATACCCCTCTGAAAGGTTCGCACTTTTCTCTTCAAGCTGCCTCCGAATCTTATCTGCCTTCTCTACTGATATTTTAAGATATTCACCCGTAGCTTCCTTTACATCAGGATGATTACTGCCAGCCATCACCAATCCATGCTTCGAAAACAACCGACTGATAAATAATCCAAATGCTTCGAAAAATGAGTGACCTTCTTGAAAAGATTCATCCAAGATCTTCCATAGGCCATCGGAAAAATCAGTGTTATATAATAACTCCTTTAACTGACTTCGCATATCCGATATTTCTTCGGGAATTGGCAAGTCAGCAACAGTAGGCAGATGATTGTTTTTAGGTGGAAGAGAAAAGGTTTTCGGTTCATCCTTGTCTATAATGGTGAGTTTACGAACCTCATCATAATCATGATCCTCATCTGCAAGCCAAAACACAGGAACAACAGGCCGATCAAACTCCTTCTCCAGTTTCTGGGCTATATGAATTGTACTTATAGTTTTGAAAACCGTATACAACGCCCCCCCATATACGCCCAACTGTTGGCCGGTAACTACGGCCAATGCATTTTCTTTTTCTAGGCGTTCAATATTCCGTATTGCCTCATCGTGAGCATTAAACTCTTTATTTAAAGCAGAGAGTATTGATGCAGTCTGCTTTCGGTCCCCCTGAAAATTAAATTCATCTATTTTTTGGGAAATGGCATTACCGTCAAACGGGCTGGTTTCAAAAAACTCACTTACCTCATCGAAATTTTGAGTATAGGCTTTAAAAAGCTTCGAAAATGGAAGATGCTCGAAAGAGTAATTGGTAACCTGCAATGCCTCTATCCTTTAAGTTTTTGGATTTCATCCCGCAGCCTTGCAGCCTTTTCATAATTCTCGGTATCAATAGCAGTTTGAAGCTCATTCTCAAGACGTTCTAACTTACTCATTTCTTTGGTCTGCTCCTGAGATTGTGAACTGGTTGTTAAATCCCCACTTGACTCTCCCTCCGAAACAATACCGGCTTCTTCTAATATTTCGCCCGCCACATATATTGAAGCATCGAAGCGAACAGCTAATGCGATAGCATCGCTGGGACGTGCATCCTGCTCCATCTCCTGACCATTATCTTCATAAATAATTTTGGCAAAGAATGTCCCTTCACTTAAATCATTTATAAATACCTGTTGCACATTCGATCCAAAGTTTTGGATCATATTTTTCAACAAATCATGCGTCATTGGTCGTGGTGGCTTAATATGTTCTAACTCCAGGGCAATAGCCTGTGCCTCGAACGTGCCAATAATGATAGGCAACCGTCGATTACCATCTACTTCATTTAAGATTAGCGCATAAGCTCCACCGCTGCTCGGGCTTGTTGACAGCCCTAATATGTCCATCTTGATTTTATCCAATGGTAAATCGTTTTCTTTTAACTTTTAGTTAGGTAGTGTAAATATTGCAAGTAAATTTACTGATTTTTACGGTACCCGTAAACTTTAGAACCAGGTTTAATAAACGTATTTTTAAATCTAAATGTTTGATTAAAATAAGATCACCGATAATACTTTGTTATGGGTACTAAAAAAGAATCTCCGAAAATTAATTCCATCAAATGGGGTAACATAAAAACAAGTGATGGGAATATATATAAGGACGCGAAACTTTTTCCAGGAGGCTCACGCGAATGGGACTGGAATGAAACCGGCACCCACCATAACCCCGGTATTCAACCCGCTGATGTAGAGGAGTTAATAACCAAAGGTGCGCAGGCTATAGTCCTTTCCAAAGGATTTTATAAACGGTTGGGAGTATGCGAAGAAACAACCGATTTTCTCCAAGAAAAAGGAATAACATTTTATATATTAGAAACTGAAAAAGCTGTTGAGAAATACAATGACATCCGCAAACAAAAACCTGCAGGTGCGCTTATACATTCGACGTGTTAATGGGAATTTTGCAAGAACGAAATAGAAAGCTATATATATTCATTTTAAATAAGAATGGCTTTGAAAATTTATATCTTTTCAAAGTTAGATGTCCTATATTCTTTGCCTTATTTTCATTGACATTACGAGCCATTGCTACTAATTTCCGACTGACTTAAATCTATATTATAACGCGATGTTTGAGAACTATTTACCGATTGCAATTTTGGCCGGGGTCGCTATTATTGTAGCTATTCTTTTGATGACATTATCCCGGGTTCTAGGCCCGTACCGCCCCAATAAAACAAAACTTGAACCCTATGAAAGTGGGATGGATCCCGTTGGCGATGCGGCAAATCGTTATTCAATAAGTTTTTATCTTGTAGCTATTGCTTTTATTGTTTTTGATGTAGAGGTGGTCTTTGTTTATCCATGGGCGGTCAGTTATCTTGACTTTGGCCCCGGTACACTTGTATCGATGATCATCTTTATTTTAGAGCTTTATGTTGGATTGATCTATCTGATCAAAAAGGGAGCTCTCGACTGGGACTTGAAAAAAGGAATGTTTAATTAAATAACAGAAGCCTGTAATTCTATGGGTATTGAAAATTCACTTGGTGACGGTTTTTTAACCACAAAAGTTGATTCACTGACAAACTGGGCTCGATCTAACGCCGCTTGGCCTATGCCTATGGGGCTGGCCTGCTGTGCTATTGAAATGATGGCTTTTGCTGCCCCAAAATATGATGCTGCACGTTTTGGGTCCGAGGTAATGCGTTTCTCTCCACGGCAGAGCGATCTAATGATTGTTGCTGGTTGGGTAAACTATAAAATGGCCCATGCTGTTCGTAGAATTTGGGATCAAATGCCGGACCCAAAGTGGTGTATTGCAATGGGAGCTTGCGCTTCTACCGGGGGTATGCACCGTTGCTATGGTGTTGTCCAGGGATGTGATAACTTCCTTCCTGTCGACGCATATGTTTCTGGTTGCCCCCCTCGTCCCGATGCTCTTCTTCATGCCCTAATGAAGATTCAGGATAAAGTTCGAACGGAACATTCTACTAAGCTCGATACCTAATAAATGAATATGGAATTGTCAGATACGCTTCAATCACTTGTTGACGATCTATCCGAAAATTATTCGGATCAATTGATTGATGTATACCAATCGTCCGGTGATACTTTTATTCGCGTTCAACCAGATGCCATCGTTGAAATTTGCAGATTCTTGAAAGATGAGCATCATTTTATCTACTTATCAGATATTTTAGGTGCTGATCGTTTTACATCGGAAGAACGGTTTGAAGTAATTTATAACATTGTATCACTACGGGATCGAGAACGGGTATTTCTCAAAGTTTGGATTGAAGAAAAAGACCCTACGGTAGATTCTATCACAGATGTATGGCAATCTGCCAGCTGGCACGAACGTCAAGTTTATGACATGTTCGGAGTTCGCTTTAACAATCATCCCGACTTGCGGCGTATTTACATGCCCGAAGATTTCGATTACTATCCGCTGCGTAAAGAATTTCCATTGTTAGGTATTCCGGGCTCAATTGAATTACCGAGTTCAACACCTGACACTGAATAACTACTTTTATGGATACCAAGCATATAAAAAACGATGTAGATCCTAAGTTCTTAAAAAAGCATCAGGAATCACTTTACGATGCTTTAGAAGACAAGCATACTACTGTAGAAATATTGGATGATGACGATCCTCTCAATACCAAGATGGTATTGAATATGGGACCTCAACATCCGGCTACACACGGAGTGTTACGACTTATTCTTCAGTTGAACGGTGAGCTTATTGAAAAAGCCAAATTAGATATCGGCTATCTACACCGGGGCATTGAAAAGATTGCTGAGAATAAGACCTATCAGGAGTTTATGCCCTATACAGACCGTACTGATTATTTGTCTCCCTACAGCAACAATGTAGCACTTTGTACGGCTGTGGAAAAAATTGCAAACGTTGAGGTTCCTGAACGTGCACATTACATCCGTATGATCGGATGTGAGCTGGCACGTATTTCATCACACTTATTATGGTTGGGTACCATGGTCCAAGATACAGGAGCTGTTTCTTTCTTCCTATGGACTTTCCGTGAGCGCGAAAAGATTTATGATATTTTCGATTATATTGGTGGGCATCGCTTTACTATTTCTCATGCTCGTATTGGCGGCGTTGCTAACGATCTTACCGACGATGCGTTAGCAATGATTAAAGATTTTATAAATGATTTCCCTCAGGAGCTTAAAGATTTTCACGGTCTTTTAGACAGAAATCGAATTTTCTTTGATCGTAATCGTGGAGTCGGGGTACTGCCAACTGAAAGGGCACTCGAAATAGGAGCTACCGGCCCTACCCTGCGAGGATCCGGATATGCCTACGACATTCGAGACTTTGAACCTTATGCACGATACGACGAAGTCGATTTTGAAATACCTACGCGCCTCGAAGGAGATAACCTTGCACGTTACTATGTACGGATGGAAGAGATGCACGAAAGCATACGCATCATACGTCAATGTCTCGACAAGCTTCCAAAAGGTCCGGTGCGAACAGACAACGCAAAACAGGCATACCCATCCAAAGATGAAGTTTATTACTCGATGGAAGGTATGATACATGACTTTATGATGACTGATACCGGAATTTGTCCTCCGGAAGGCAGTGAGTCTTTCCATTGCATTGAAGCGCCTAAAGGTGAGTTGGGATATTTTATCCAAAGTGATGGAACCGGCCACCCGTGGCGACTTGGTATCAAATCACCTTCTTACGCCAATTTACAAGCACTTGAAGATATGCTTGATGGCGAAATGGTGGCAGACACGGTAATAATGATTGGTGGGGTCGATCCAGTAATGGGAGATTCCGACAAATAAAAAGATTAACAAAACGAGCTTCTGAGCGGTAGTAAACTGCTTGTTGCTCATTACTAAGCATAGACTGATTTAATGGCTGATTTGTCATTTACACAAGAAGAACTTGATGAAATAGAACGACTGAAGGATAAATTCCCGACGGCTAAAGCAGCTACGTTACGCGTACTTTGGTTGGCTCAAAACAAGTATGGCCATGTCAAAGAAGAAATACAGAGCTTAGTAGCCGAAGCACTTGATGTACCTAAATCTCATGTTCATGGTGTTGCTCGCTTTTACACCCAATATTACAAAGAAGAAAAGGGGAAGTTTGTTCTAGATGTCTGTACGTGTCTCAGCTGCCAACTTTGTGGAGGCTATGATATTTTAGATCACCTTGAAGAAGAATTAGGTATTGAAGCAGGTGAAACGACTGAAGATGGCATGTTCACCATCCAGGAGGTTGAATGCCTCGGTGCGTGTGGATATGCACCAATGCTACAAGTTACAAACGGCGTTTACGTCAACAATCTGACTAAAGAGAAAGTTGATACTCTTTTAGAAAATCTTAAAAACGGCAACATGCCTGAGTTTGAATCGATGGCAATGCCGGAATTGGAAAAACGAAATCAAGCTGCCTCAAAATAATGGCTCAAGACTGGAAATCATTTGAACCACTGCTCATTCCTGATATTCCTAATCTGGAACGGATTGATGTTTATGAGGAAAACGGTGGCTACGACGCTCTCAAAAAAATATTAAAAGACCAAGATAAGTGGTCGCGAAAAAGTGTTGTTGAAGAAGTAAAGCAAGCAAATATTCGCGGTCGAGGCGGTGCCGGCTTTAATGCCGGACTCAAATGGAGCTTTATGCCCGATCCCGATGGTGGGCCCCGCTACTTAGCTTGTAATGGTGATGAATCTGAGCCTGGCACTTTCAAAGACCGTAAAATCTTTGAGTTCAACCCCCACCTTTTTATAGAGGGGGCACTTATTGCGTCGTATGCAATGACCGTTGATACTATTTATGTATATATCCGAGGGGAATACATCTCATGGGTTGATATGTTCCAAAAAGCCGTGGATGATGCCTATGAAAAAGGATATCTCGGCGAAAATATTTTGGGTACTGATATCTCTATTGATTTAGAAATTACCTACGGTGCCGGAGCCTATATTTGTGGTGAAGAAACGGCAATGCTTGAATCTCTTGAAGGCAAGCGGGGGTATCCTCGAACCAAGCCGCCCTTCCCCGCTCAAAACGGTTTGTGGGGACGCCCGACAACCATTAATAATATTGAAACACTGGCGAATGTTCCCTTAGTAATTAACAACGGAGCCGATTGGTATGGTGACATTGGATCCGAAGAGCACCCCGGCCCTGTTCTTTATGGGATTTCCGGCCACGTGAACAAACCCGGCGTTTATGAATATCCAACTGGCGTTCCGGTTTTAGATTTAATTAATGATGTAGCAGGTGGAATCCGCGGTGGCAAAGATCTTAAAGCCATCATTCCCGGAGGATCGTCCACCCCTCCACTCAGAGCTGATCAGCTCGATGGTGTAACCATGAACTCTGATTCATTGAAAGATGTAGGATCAATGATGGGAACAGCTGGTATGGTGGTAATGGACGAAGATACTGACATGGTCGACGTATTGTGGCGAATTGCTCATTTTTACCACCACGAGTCATGTGGGCAATGTACCCCCTGCCGTGAAGGAACCGGTTGGTTAGAAAAGGTATTGAAGAAGATAAAAGACGGTGAAGGAGAAATGAAGGATCTTGATCTCCTGCTTGATGTTGGCAACCAAATGGAGGGACGGACGATATGTGCCCTTGCTGATGCCGCAGTATGGCCTGTACGTCATACTATTAACCGTTTTAGAGATGAATTTGAAGCACGTTGCAAGAAATCTGTTCACGCTATAGCGTGATATCAAAAATAAACCACAGGTATAAATTGTGACAAACACTTGGTTGGCTGTCACAGTTGCTTTGTGAATTGAAATTTATTCAACATTATGCCAGAAGTATTTATAGACGGTAAACGTTACGAATATGATGAAGAGAAGGATGAGATGCTGCTCCAGTTTATTCTGGATCAGGGTTTAGAAGTCCCTTTCTTCTGTTATCATCCCTCCATGTCAATACCCGCTAACTGTCGCCAGTGTATGGTTAAGGTAGGGACGCCTGTCAAAGATCGTGAGACCGGTGAATTTGAACTTGACGAAGATGGAGAACGTAAAATTCGATGGTTTCCAAAGTTTCAAACATCCTGTTCTACCCGCCTTCAAGATGGGATGGTGGTTCTTACACAAGAGTCATCCGAAGAAGTAGCGCGTGCACAAAAAGACAATCTCGAATTTATTCTTATTAATCACCCACTGGATTGCCCTATATGTGATCAGGCCGGTGAATGCCCGCTACAAATTCAAACCTATAAATATGGTCCTGAGGGAAGTCGATTTGAAGTTAAGAAGGTTCACAAACCTAAACATGTTGACTTAGGTCCTCGTGTCACATTGGATGCTGAACGATGTATCAATTGCACACGGTGCGTACGCTTTACTGAAGAGATCAGTGAAACTCACCAACTTACGATTGTAGATCGCGGAGACAGCAACTATCCTACTACAGGGCCAGGTGAAACATTTGATGATCCATATTCATTAAATACTGTTGATATCTGTCCTGTTGGGGCGCTTACCTCTACTGATTTTCGATTCAAAGCGCGTGTTTGGGAGATGAATCAAACACCAAGCATCGATATTACTAATGGTAAGGGTTGTAATATTGATTTGTGGACCCGTGATAATGAAGTGTTGCGAATCACTCCTCGACAAAATAAGGAAGTTAACGATTACTGGATGCCCGATGAGGGACGCAAAGCATATGAACGGTTTAACGAAAATCGGGTTGACCGCCCATACATTAAACTTGACGGTGACAACCAGTCCAATACCTCTTGGAATAATGCAATTGAAACATTTGCAGAAGTATTAGAGAGTAATAATCCGGGGGATATAACAATTATTGGGAGTCCCCACGCCTCTGTTGAAGAAAATTATGTATTCAACAAATTCTTCAACCTGTTGGGAACATCCAATGCCAAGTTTACACCGCATGTTATCCCCGGATCAGGAGACGGCTTTTTGATTACAGACGATCAGGCCCCAAATACCAATGGATGTCGTGTTATCAAGCTTGATGAGACTGATGAACAATCAATAAAAGCAACTGTTTCGGCAGCAAAAGTAGTGATTATATTGTCTGATGATTTAATTGGAAGAGATATCCTTTCTTCTTCAGATTTAAATGATCCCTATACCATTTCATTTGCCACAAATAATACGGAAACAACAAAGGCTTCAGATTTGGTAATTCCCATAACATGTATTGCCGAACATGCAGCCAGTTATGTGAATGTAGATGGACGTATCCAGCGTTCTTATCCTGCCAAAGAAACAAAGTATACTAACCGTCGACTCAATCTTGAGATGTCGGAAGGACGTTTGGATCGTTTTGGAACAAACTTTGACAACTGGGTGAGCGAAGAAAATAAAGTTGATTGTCTGCCTATTTGGGATTTCCTTAATAAACTGGGAGATCGTTTAGGACTTGATTTTAAATATGATCATTCGCGTGAAATTTTTGCTGAACTAAGCAACTCGTTGGATATCCTTAGCGACGTATCGTACGAGCGCATGGATGAAGAGAAAGGCGTTCAATTACCGATTAAACAAGAAGAAGTAAAAGCATAATACATTTTTAATGGAACCAGTAACAACAACTTCATATATCGTATTAGGTGTGGCCCTTTTTATGCTGTTGAACTCAGCAGCTATTGCTGTTTATGCCGAGAGGCGTGTTGCAGCATTTATCCAAAATCGTTTGGGACCCAACCGTGTAGGACCTTATGGATTATTACAACCTATTGCTGATGTAGTAAAACTTCTTCTTAAGGAGGATGTAACACCGGTGCGTGGGTTCAAGACAATCCATGCCATCGCTCCTATGATTCCAGTTGCTACAGCCCTGATGACGGTTGCAGTCATTCCTTTTGGGGATGGTTTATACGCAACAGATATTAACTCTGGCGTGCTCTATATACTCGCTGTTAACTCGCTTGCCGTATACGGCGTTACTTTAGGAGGATGGGCTTCTAACAGTAAGTATTCCCTCCTCGGCGGATTACGTGCTGCAGCACAAATGATTAGTTACGAATTGCCAATGGGACTGGCTGTCGCTTCTTGTATTTTATTTGCCGGTTCACTTAGCTTTATCGATGTAGTAAATTCACAAGAAGTTTGGTGGAATGTGATACGAAACCCCATTGCAGCTGTTATTTTTATCGTCACAGCTTTTGCGGAAGCAAATAGAACGCCTTTCGATTTACCGGAAGCTGAACACGAACTCGTTGGTGGGTACCATACCGAATACAGTGGTATGAAGTTTGGAATGTTCTTTCTTGCAGAATACATGCACGTTACCATTGGCAGTATGTTAATCACTACATTCTTCTTTGGTGGTTATCACCTTCCGTTTGCAGGACTCTGGTTACCGGAAATGGGAGTAGCGGCCAAAGCTATATTAGATATCTCTGTTTTTGTAGCTAAAACCGCCTTTTTTGTTTTCTTTTTTATCTGGGTACGATGGACTATTCCACGATTTAAGTACAATCAGGTGATGAAATTAGGTTGGAAACGATTACTGCCTATAAGCATTTTCAACTTTTTAGGCTTAGCTGTAATCATTTATTTCTGGCACCATTACATCGCTTAAACCCCAGTTCTACATATTTAAAGAAGTAAAGGGAAAGAAAATCAGATTTCTTTCCCTTTTTTATTTGCTATTCGGTAGGAGCTATACTTGCAGTATCTAACGAATCTCTTTGACTATTTTGTGGCATCAAGTAGTAATCCTTATACCAATCCACAAACTCTTTAATACCTCTCCTGTACCCTATTTGGGGATGGAAGTCTATATAGCTAAAAAGATCCTCCACATCTGCCCAAGTCTTGGGGACATCGCCGGGTTGCATTGGCAGTAATTTTTTTTCTGCTTTAAACCCCAACTGCTGCTCAATTTCACTAATGAAATCCATTAATTTTACTGGTCGACTATTCCCAATATTAAAGACCCGGTATGGGGCAAAACTGGTTGATGGATCCGGATTATTACCTGACCAATTTTCATTTGAGGTAGGTGCCTTGGGAATTAATCGGTAGATACTTTCAACAATATCATCGATATAAGTAAAATCACGCTCCATCCTTCCAAAATTGAAGACATCTATAGGTTGTCCCTCGATAATCGCTTTTGTAAATAAAAACAGCGCCATATCTGGCCGTCCCCATGGACCGTAAACCGTAAAAAAGCGCAACCCGGTCGTAGGAATATCAAAGAGATTCGAATAAGTATGAGCCATTAGCTCATTCGTCTTTTTTGTAGCGGCGTACAAACTCATGGGATGGTCAATATTGTCTGTTGTCGAAAAAGGCATATTAGTATTTGCCCCATAAACAGAACTCGATGACGCATAAATCAGATGCTGCAACGAAGAATGACGGGCGGCTTCCAGGATATTTAAAAATCCAGTAATGTTGCTATCTATATATTGGTGAGGATTTTTGAGACTATGGCGTACTCCCGCCTGTGCAGCCAGATTAACCACCACATCAAAGCTTTCTTCAGTAAATAATTTGTTTATCAGGTTGCCATTTTCAAGATCAACTTTGATAAAGCGAAAATTATTATTCGTTGCACTTTCTAAAAGAACTTCGTCCGTAATTGACTCTTTAATCAATCCCAACTGTCCCAGCCGGGCATATTTAAGATCTGTAGAGTAGTAGTCGTTAATATTATCCAATCCAACAACATCAAACCCTTCTGTTATTAACCGTTTTGTTACATGAAACCCAATAAAACCCGCTGCACCCGTAACTAAAATTTTCATAATACTACACTCTCTAACTAAGTTATTTATCAATGATCAGGTATATTTCAAAAAACGTGCCATCACAAGAGTTAAAATTGCAATAGCATCTTAAAGCTATTTAAACAAGAAAATATATCTTTGGCAGGTAGTGAAAACTTAAACCCCTATTAATGTCTGAGTAAATATTACACCGGAGGTTATCATATTTTATACCCATAAATTATGTAATCATTTTGTGATACCGTTTGTCTCTCCCCTTCGAAGACACCGGCCAAAGCTTAATTTTTTTGAGAGCTTCTATAATCTTTCGCTGTTCTTTCTCACCCAATTCATAAAACATTGGTAAGCGCAACAGACAATCCATATAGCGATCACTCATTGGCAGAATATGATCTATATCATAATTCTCACTTTGGCAGTATTTACTGCTATAAAGACTCAGATAGTGCGATACTGTATGGATACCGAGATCTTTGAGCTGCTCAATTACATGCTGTCTTTGCGATAAGTTCTCAAAACAGAGATAGTACATATGGGCATTATTATCAGCATAAGACGGTATTTTGGGCTGTTTGATATTATTATACGTAGCCCATGACTGTAGTTGACTGTGATAGGTATTCCAAATTGCTCTCCTTTTTGCTTGAATATCTTCGATGTTTTCTAACTGTGCCCATAAAAAGGCTGCCGTCATATCGGAAGGCAAAAAAGACGAACCCGTATCAATCCACTCGTATTTATTAACCTCTCCCCTAAAAAATTCAGCTCGATTTGTTCCCTTTTCCCAAATAATTTCTGATCGGTCAATGAACCGATCATCATTTATTGCCAGGAGTCCTCCTTCACCAGATATAATATTTTTGGTTTCATGAAATGAAAATGCTGACATGTGACCAATACTTCCCAAAGGTTTGCCATTATAATGAGCCTCAATAGCCTGGGCAGCATCTTCAATTACAATGAGGGCATGTTTGTTGGCCAGCGACATGATTTTATCCATATCACAGGCTACACCTGCGTAATGAACGGGAACGATCGCTTTTGTACGGGATGTAATATATTTTTCAAGTGAGTCTTCATCAATACCCGGATGATCGGGTCTACTATCCGCAAACACAATTTTGGCTCCCTGCCTCGCAAATGCCAACGCTGTTGATACAAAGGTATAGGATGGTACTATTACCTCATCTCCGGGCTTCAAATCGATAAGTAACGCACACATCTCCAGAGCATCCGTACATGAAGTAGTCAGTAATGCCTTTTTTATGCCATATCGTTGTTCAAAAAATTTCTGGCATTTCTGAGTGTAAACCCCATTCCCTGATATTTTCCCGGAATATACTGCCTGATACATATAATGCATCTCTTTGCCAGTCAAATATGGTTTATTAAATGGAATCATTGGTGAACTCCCTCACGTTATTTAATTAAACTCCCTGTAGCTCTGCTATTCCTATTATCCCGTCGGTACGACCTCCAAAGAACTGCTTTGAGAATACTCTGTCCGCTGCTCCCATTTTATTCTGTCATCATTAATGAGCAGGGATTTCAAATACTCACCATATTCATTTTGGCACAAATCACTCGCTAATCCCAGCAACTGCGTATCATCAATCCATTTTCTACGCCAAGCAATTTCTTCAGGACATGATATTTTTAAACCTTGTCGTTTTTCTATGATCTCGACAAATTGTGAAGCCTCCTGCATCGCGGTATGTGTTCCTGTATCCAACCATGCAAATCCTCTCCCTAATATTTCAGCCTTCAACTCATCTCGATCGAGATACATTTGGTTAATGGATGTAATTTCAAGCTCGCCGCGAGCCGATGGTTCTACCTGTTTGGCAAATTCAATAACTTGATTGTCATAAAAATAGAGACCGGTAACGGCAATATTACTTTTGGGATGATTTGGTTTTTCTTCAATGCTAAGAACCCGTTCACAACTATCTACCTCAACTACACCAAATCGATACGGGTCGCTAACACGATAACCAAAAATTCGAGCCCCCACTAAATTATCGACTGCATTTTCCAAGAGGGGACGAAAACCATGGCCATAAAAGATATTATCTCCCAATATTAGGCATACATTGTCATCACCGATAAAATCTTCTCCGATGATAAATGCCTGTGCTAATCCTTCTGGACGTGGTTGAACCTCATAACTGATAGAAATTCCCCATTCGTAACCATCACCTAAGAGTCGATCAAAACCGGCTTTATCTTCCGGTGTCGTTATAATAAGAATGTCTTTAATACCAGCCAGCATCAACACTGATAGCGGATAGTAAATCATGGGCTTATCATAAATGGGCATCAATTGTTTAGATACTCCTTTTGTTACCGGATATAATCGAGTCCCTGATCCACCGGCTAAAATAATACCTTTCATTGCTCTCTCTTGTACTGCATATTGTAGTTTCATAAGATCGCCTCTCTCTTACTATTGGTTCCTTTTAAATCAAATATTTTATCAACGCTTTCTCGCATTCCATCCACTAAAGAAGATGTCCCTAAATTGTTTTTAAGAATTGTCCGGTTATGAGCTACTTCTTTATCACTTAGCAAGGTCAAAGCCTTTTTAGTGCCTCTTAAGTCTTTTTTAATTGAATAAATATGACAGCCCAGATCAGTAAAATATTGATAGATACTTGTATCATTAAGAAACACTTTGCTCCCCATGTAAAGAGCTGCAATGATGTTTCCAACTGCTTGCGGACGGTAATGATTCATTATTACAATTCCGCAACTACTCATACATTGGTTATATTCATCAATAGGTAAGAATGAGGTTAAAGGAATAAAGCGATCGCCAAACTGTTTTCTCCCTTCACTTTCAATCTCCTTAGCATACCTTGGGCATCCATAACTCAAAGGAGCTACAATTTTTCTGTCTCCAAGCTGGTACTCTGAAAGCAGATCAAAAGCTTCCAGATGATTGTTTGTAGCAGAAGCTGAATTCCCTAAAAGAATATTATCTCCAGAAATTTTTAATGAATCGTCCTTTATGATATGCTCAATCGGATAGTAGGTAAATGGTAGCCGTTGAACAAAAGGGTTATAAAGTTCACGATCGATATATTCTTCATAATTCATACCGGGTAACGACCCAAATATGTTTAATTGGTAAAGTACTTGAGTAAGATCTACTTCATTTAAAGGTTGATAATTTCTGTATTTAAAAATTCTGTAAATGTCTTTTAATCGTTCGTAAACCGTATACCGTTGAGTAGTATCCTGATAAAGCAGTTTGGACTTTTCTCCCATTAGAACATTTTGCAATAATCCGCTGTTATATATTTCAGCACCATGCACAATCCCTATGAAGTTATTTTTGTAGGGTGACTCTGAAAAAACGTTAATGTTGAACTTGTTCATCCCATGCAATACAGTGATTGTATAATGACTACTGCTTTCCACCAATCGAGCAACTGAACTTTTTGATCTTAACTCAAAACGGGCACTGGCAACAAGAGCATTACTCAAAAATCTAATGGGAGGATCAGCCGGCGGCTTAATAATGACAAATGTATTTTTGCCCGGAAATGCCTGCTCAAACAAGTAATGCGCTCCATTTATGAACTTCTCGTCCTGGGCAATATGTAATATCTTAACTCCGCTCATATCCCAACCTTTGCTGTTGATTTGAGATAATTTATGGCGTCCGACCCCGTATTGAACAATAAGTCAAGAATGGTTACCGCATGGTTAAAATCACCATGAAGCTGTGGATACTCTTTATATCCATCATAATTCATCCACTCAACTAATATTCCTTCGCTTTTAAACATATCAACTTCCAGATAGGCTTTAGCTGCAGGACCTGTGACATATACATCAGCGCTTGCCTGCTTACAGATTGATATTAAGCGCTCTGTTCTATTTCCAATGGTATTAAAGTCTGTACTCCAACTAATAAGAGTATCAATTTCCAATAACCTATTTATCCCTGTTAAAAAGTGATGGTTAATATTGCTTAAAAGGGGCATATTTGCCGTCGAATAAAGATGTTCAACTGCTCCAGCATATTCATCAAATTTAGGAGCTTTACCATACATGTGACGAAGAGTTTGCCAATGGGTTTTATACCAGTCTGCATCAGCCACCTCAACTTCATTAATTCGATGGGAATGTCCACCTGATACCGGAATAGTAAGCCATTTTAGACCCTGAGGTGTTTTTATTCGATTTCTATTCCGCCAGTCTCTTTTTGTATACTGCACATCATCATAAAGAACAAACTCATCCACCTGATTGATTATATCAAAATATCCCTTCCAAGGAATATAATTAGATTGTAATATTGCAATCTTTTTGGTCACAATGTTATCTGTTAGTAATGAATTTTTCTTCTGAAGGATTCTTCAACGTCGTATTATCATAAGTCTTAGACCTAATAGGTTTAGCTGGTATGCCTGTAACCGTAATATTATCAGGTACATCTTTCGTAACCACTGCGCCCATCCCAATAACACAGTTTTTACCAACTGTTACATTATCTCGAATTACTGCCCCAGCACCTATAAAGGTTTTCTCTCCAATCGATACCCTACTCAAAATACCTACACCGGGTGCAATAAAGCACAAGTCCCCAACTACAGTTTCATGACTAATATTAGATTGTTGTCTTATAATTACATTCTTACCAATATGAACATCCGTACCCAGAAATACGTCCGGAAATATGCAAGACCCCTCTCCTATATAAACAGTTTCGCAGTCAATATTTGGAGGCTCTGGAAATACTAACGTGCATATCTTGGCTTTGTACTTCGACAGTTTTTGAGCCACAATTTTCATGTTGTCTGTCGAAGATGCTACATTATTAAAAAAGTGATATCCTTCCTTAACGAATTTTGGTATCAGTTTTTCATTACCTAAGATAGGTAAGCCAAAAAATGTATCAACTTTGCCAAATTTTACATCATCAATATATCCGGCTACATCCCATTTTTGACTCTTTTTTTTATTCCAATATTTTATCAAACTTGGCATTGAAGGATATCCACATCCGTATATCAATAATTTCTTCATAGCAATCCCTTTTAAATCATTTTATCAAACTAAGTGGTTTTTTAAGACACGCAGATACCATTTTTACGAGGACCTTTGCTACAATACTCCAGGCATATGATCCGAAATAATACTTATACCCTTGATTCGTAGTTACTGTTATCACTCCCGATTATTTTGACTGCTAAACAAGCATTCACTCTTACTTATACAATAGTTATGCCAACTATTTTGCCAGAACGCAATCTTATTCCGCAAAACAAACTGATGGAAATAAACCCGCAAGACATTGATTTAGGATAGGTTATTGATCAAAGTACTTCTTCTATTTTCTCTTGGATCTAAGGGCGGAATAATACTCTGGCACATTTTTTAACTCACGAGTAATTATTACTCGATACTAAATTTATAAGTATAACCGAAACAACCTTGCAGGAAAGCTATAATTTGATAGTACGATCCGGCTCAATTTCTATTGAAAGGGCTAAGCCAATCCTGATTTTTTGTTTTCTTGAGTTCTTCCGGTGTTCCGATATCTAAAAAGGATCCGGAATCAAATTGTACGTATGAGGTCTTTATTTTGGCTTGAATTGCTCTTCTAACTATATCTCCAATATGTAATTCATGTTGAGTATCATCCAAAAGAGTACCTTTATCTTTTAAATGGTCATGCATGAATTCTGTAAACGTTGGAGTCCACACTGCTATAATCCAGGTATAGATCTGCTTAGACTTCTTGGGTTTGATAATGATATCCTTTAGAGATCGATCTTTATCAAAGACAACCATATCAGCTTTTTCTGGCTTGTCGGTTTTAAATAGACCCAATACAAGATCAGCCCCCGTTACCTGTTGCTGATCAAGTAGTTGTGTAAATGCATCATGCGGCTCAAAAATAATGTCAGGGAATCCTAATAAAATGATACTATCCTTTACAAACGGATATGCTTTATCCAATGTGTACGGTACACCTCTCGTAGATTCACTTACAATATAAGCCAACGGTATACCAGCCGCCCGGCCATCTAAATAATATTCCGGGATATCCCACTTTCCTCTTCTCAAGATTAAATATGATCTATTGGCTTTTGCCTCTTGAAAACTTTCTATAAGGAATGATGAAGCAACTCTCGTACTACCATTACCCAGTGTTATGAGATGTACTTCTTTACTCCCTGTTAACAGGGAAGAGATTCGATTTGCAAATCCCGCAGCAGGAATAAGTCCAACAATCTCTTTTCGACTATTCATTGACGTTTAGCATTTTGGTCTTAATAATTTCATGAGCATTTTTGTTTTTTAGAACATCATTATGCTCTCCCCCTATCACATAGGCATCAAAATGTCCATTACAAACCTCCCCAAAACCAAAAAATATATCGTTCCACCACCCTTTAAGGTTAAGAATACGACCCTTTAATACTTCTGATTTCAAGTAAATTATGTCGCCGTTATAAGTCGTCTTATTATGTTTTTTGATGGCATCAAGCTGGGCTTTTCCACTATAAAACCTCCGGTCCTGAACGGGAATAGGAATGGACATTAGTACCTTTATCTGAATCGTCAAAGCTCGAAGCTGATATCTGATAGCAGAATAAATCTTCCCCAGCGAACTATAAAAGGGTAACAATTTGGCTAATGTCGGGTACATCTTTTCCGAACGCCCTGTTTTTTTTGTGCTTGAATTATTTCCATTACTCGGAATTTCTTTAGCAAATAAGTTTGCTCGAAGCGTCTTGAACATTTCGCGTTGTTGCTCAGACTCTTCAGGATCCGTCGAATAATAAAATTTAGAATGAAGATTCGGGGCGTCAGATACCAATACGGGATCTAATACCTCTCTGCCATCCTCTTTGAGCAAGTTTGCCAGTTCAACAGCAATTATTCCCCCAATACAATGTCCCCCCAACAAATACGGTCCCTGGGGAAAAGCTTTCAAAAGCTCTTTTTTATAGAATTCTGCCATTCCTAAAATAGTCCTTTCTCCTTTTTTTCCATCCCATCCGGGCCATTGAAAAGCATATATTGGTTGTTCAGCTGAGACCCCTTTAGCTAAATCATTAAACATCAGCACATTACCCGCTCCACCATGAATTAAAAACAGTGGAACTTTATCAGGATTCCCAAGCTGTATTACTTGCAACGACCTGAATTTACCCAACCCTTTTTCATCATCTTCTCGATCAATAACTTCGGCAAGATCTTTAATACTTGAAACCTGGGTAAGAGTCGCCAGCGGCAACGACGTACCAAATGTCTCTTCGATTTCCATGAAAAGAGTAACAGCATTCAGTGAATCGCCCCCCAATTCAAAATAATCAGCCGTACGGGAGATATTACTTATTCCAAACAGTCTGCTCCATATGTCTGCAAGCCGCATTTCTGTCTCTGTAGTATATTCAACCGCTTCATCAGAAATCCCCATATTGATATCCGGTTTAGGTAATGCTTTTACATCAACTTTACCACTGGGGGTATATGGAATCTCCGTTAGCTCAACAACAAATGCAGGTACCATATACTCTGGTAGTACCTGTGCCAGATGGGCTTTAAAAGCTTCTCTATCTATAGTAGATTCATCTTTCGGGAGATAATACGTAATAAGCTGATTGCGATTCCCATGATCTTTAATTGTATGCGTAATACATTGTGAGATGCTTGGATACGTTGCTCCAACTGCGTCTATTTCTCCTATCTCAACGCGATACCCTCTTATCTTTATCTGATGATCGACCCTCCCCAAAAATTCAATATCACCCTGCTCATTGTAAAGGCCCAAGTCACCTGTCTTATATAACACAGGATAACCCGATGGCTCAATAGGATTTTTGATAAAGGCTTTTTTAGTCAATTCATCCCGACCTATATATCCGTGAGCCAAGTTTTTCCCTGCAAGATACAGTTCACCGTGCTCTCCTTTGGCAACGGGTTCCAGATGATCATCGAGAATGTAGACTTTATTATTTTTTATTGGCGTACCAATTGGAGGCAGAGCAGGCCAATTTTCAGGATCTCTATCGAGCAAATATGCTGTTATTACATGCGTCTCTGAAGGACCGTACTGATTATCAAGTATTGCAGCATCTAATATTTTAAAAAATGATCGGAGTCCACTGTCTACACGCAACTGTTCTCCTGCGGTAATAATTTCTACAAGAGATTTAGGATATGTTTCTTTTGTATTCGCAACCTCAACAAAGCTTCGTAGTGCTACAAAAGGGATAAATAGACGCTCAATATTATAATTGTTTATCAAATCCAATAATATTCTCGGATCTCGCCTATCCGAATCTTTCACTAATACCAAAGTGCCACCGGAAGCAAATGTTGTTGCAATCTCTTGAAATGAAACATCAAAACTTATACTTGAATACTGTAAAACTCTGGCCTCCGACTTAAAGTACGATCGCTCAAGTTGCCATGATATAAGGTTTGTTAATGCCCGGTGAGGCATTTCAATCCCTTTGGGTCGACCGGTAGATCCGGAGGTAAAGATAATATAAGCTATGTCTTTTCCACTTATCTTAGGAGGCTCAAATAGTGCGGATTGTAATTGAATCTCTTGCTGAACACTTTCCCATTGAACGATACCATTCGTCTCGTCGGAAAATCGATCTCTATTTTCTTTGTGTATGATTAGAAGATTTAACCGAGCATCTTCACTCATCATACTCAGCCGTTCAACCGGGTAGTTTGCATCCAGAGGAACATAAGCCGCGCCGCACTTAATTATTCCAATAATAGCTGCGACCATCTCCGGAGATCTATTGAGGCAAATTCCGACACGATCACCATATTTTATTCCTTGTCCAACAAGATAATTTGCAATCCTGTTGGACAAGCAGTCCAGTTCATCATAGGTCATTTTGTACTGCCCATACTCCAACGCATCAGCATTTTTATAGTGGATAAAACCATGATGAAACCACTCTGTAAGAGTCTCAAATTGAGCAGGCGAAAGTATCCCCCTTTTATGTGATTCCTGTTCACCCTTTATTTCTGTCTTCATCTGTCTCTCCCAATTGTTCTTATATTAACGCTGACTTTTTCTTTTCACTTCCAGCTACCTTAAAATATTCTCTCTGTTCTCTTATAAGTTTATCTATTAGTCTCCCCTCTGGTATCAATACATCCTTATACGTCAACACACTGTCTTTTTTTATATCACTTTTAAGTATACATCCCCCTGCAATCCCTAAAGGCAACAACTCTTCAGCTTGAACAACATCAGCATTTTCACAGATACCGTAAATCATATAATAGCCTATACCGTCAATCTTGTCCCCGGCTTTCAATTCTTTTTTTGCGACGGCAACGACTTCTACTTTTGGAATACCTTTTGGGGCGATTGTAGCATCATTGAATAATACTGCTCGTGCAACCGTATTTGGAACTTCAAAATGACATAAATGAAATGGTGTATGGAAACAGTAATACGGTCCCTCTCCCATTTTATAGAGCTTTAAATAGTGTTGTTGCAGCAGATGATCACAAGTACCAACAATAAATATTCCCGGTCCCGGCGAAGCCCCAACAATATAGTCCACGATCCCTCCCTCAACAGTAAAAGCTTCATCCGGATAAGCTTTAATGGCTTCTTCTATGGAAGTTTGCGGTGTCACCGTTGGACCATACATTCCCCTTTTCCCTACCCGCATGCCGGTAGCATTAGCAACAACGGCCTGCTCAAACGAAATTTTACTTCCATCAGCAAAGGAAGTAACCATGGGGGGATTTTGTCCCCATTTCTTTGCGAACTCTTCCTGTGTTTTGGGATTACGATACGGGTCATGCAATCCCTTGATATTCCCACATAACACGGGCTCGATTCCCACACCCTTCAGGTATCGGTACAAATTCATAATCACACCCGGTTGATCTCCATCAATGTCAGTGAAGATCACCTCATTTAGATCCGCATACTTCTTGAGGATGGGACCTACCGTACCATCCAGCTCAGCATTAACGACAACGTGTTTATTATGCTGAATGGCTGCAAACACAACTTCAGCCCCAAACTGGATGTCCCCGGTGGCTTCAATAATAACATCAATTTCATTTGACTCACATAACAGAGAAGGATTATCAGTCACGCACGTTTTACCTTTTCGAATGGCCGCATCCAACGTTTTCTGATATTCAATCTTTTCCACATCTTTAACTCCAGCTTTTTCAAACACTTTAATAGCATTTGAAACTGTTCTGTTGGAAATAGCAACTAATTGCATCCCTTTGGAAGCAGTATTAAACTGAAGGGCCACACCTTGAGCGAAAAAACCGGCGCCAATCATCCCAACTCGGATAGGCGTTCCCCTTTCTTCAAGTTCTTCCAGTTTTTTGTCAACAATAATCATTATTGAATAAGCCCCTCACCAATTATAACCTTTAACATTTATGAATTTTACAACAATAATCTAAGCAACTGCCATCTTTCGGGATTTATGCTCCAACACATAATCCACTATCTGATCACCGATTGCGAGAGATGAGGTAGCCGCAGGTGATGGTGCATTACAAACATGAATAGTTCTTCCATGATATTTTATCAGAAAATCATCCACCAGGCTCCCATCGGGGTTTAATGCCTGTGCTCTTACTCCGGCATCAGAAGGCACCAAGTCTTCGGCCCGAACTTCAGGAATTAGCTTTTGTAAACTTTTAACAAATTGTCCTTTTGAAACCGATCGGTATAATTCCCGAAATCCCTCCTGCCAATGCTGTCCCACAAGCTTCCAAAAACCTTTGTAACTCAATGATTGCCATGCTTCTATCGCATTAAAAGCGAACTTCGAATAGCCTTCTTTTTTGAGGCTCAGTACGGCATTTGGACCTGCATGAATGCTTCCGTCAATCATCCGCGTAAAGTGTACGCCTAAAAATGGGAAGTTCGGATTCGGTACCGGATAAATAAGGTTTTTTACTAAATAGCGACTCTCCTCGACCAACTCATAATACTCCCCGCGAAACGGGATAATGCGATGTTCCAATTCAGCCCCGGCACTTTTTGCCAGAGTATCACTGTACAAGCCACTGCAATTGATAACATAATCACTTACAAATGTTTGATTCTGCGTCTCAACAGTACACCTTGTATCTCCCGCCTCAATAGAATTCACCTGCTGGTTGAATACTATCTCTACACCTTCTTTTTGGAGTAGCTCAACCAGTTTCTCTGCCACCTTTTTGTAGCTCACAATACCTGCTTCTGGTACGTGAAGTGCAGCTATACCACTTACATATGGTTCAACTTCTTTAAGTTCACTCTTAGTTATTTTTTTCACCTTTAGCCCATTATCTTTACCTCTTTCATTTAGTATATCGAGATAAGCTAATTCGGATTCTTCCGTAGCTACAATCACCTTTCCACATTGTTCAAAAGATATATTATGGGTCTTACAGAATTCCATCATTCGGTTACTTCCCCGTGTACAAAACTCTGCCTTTTTACTTCCGGGTTGATAATACACCCCGGAATGAATAACCCCACTATTTCTCCCGGTTTGGTGAATAGCCGGTTGATCCTCTTTCTCAAGAATAAGAATAGTCGCTTGCGGGTTTGCCCTTTTTAATGCATACCCCGTTGCAAGTCCAATTATTCCACTTCCAACAATAATATAATTATACATACATTTTCTCCGATGACCGTTCCCAAATATTCCACGGGCAATCATCAGAAGCCCATAAATCTTCGAGATGATTTTTATCCCGCAGAGTATCCATACACTCCCAGAAAGAATCGTGACGAAAAGCACATAATTCTCCACTTTTCGCAAGTTGTTCCATGGGCTCACGCTCAAATACAGTCTCATTTCCTGATATATAATCGAAGACCGAAGGTTCTAAGACAAAAAATCCTCCATTAATCCAAGCATCATCCTGTTTAGGTTTCTCTCTAAAAGATTTAATCTTGTATTCCTCTGACCCCAAACGGAACGCCCCAAAACGTCCGGTAGGCTGTACTGCTGTAACCGTTGCTATATTGTTATGACTCTTATGAAAATCTACCAGGTGAGTGATATTTATATCACTTACCCCGTCTCCATATGTTAAGCAAAACGTTTCATTTCCCACATATTCGCGAACTCGCTTGAGACGTCCTCCAGTCATCGTACCGTTTCCGGTATCAATCAAGGTAACCTTCCATGGTTCCACCCCATTTTGTAAGACTTTCATTTCATTTCTTTTCAAATCAAATGAGACATCTGATCGGTGTAGAAAATAATTCGAAAAGTATTCCTTAATTACATACCCCTTATATCCACAACAAACGATAAAGTCATTAATACCATAGTGTGAATATATTTTCATGATATGCCACAAAATTGGTTTCCCTCCAATTTCTACCATAGGTTTGGGACGAACGCTTGTTTCTTCACTTAACCGTGTTCCAAACCCACCCGCTAATATCACTGCTTTCATACTGTACTCCCTTTGTGATTTATGTTTCTGATATCCAGTGGTACTAAACTATTTATAGATCACCACTACACTTCTCCTTTCAAATAATATGCCAGAGCACCCATTGCTAACTTTTTGGATACTATGAAAATAGAACCCCCTTTAGAACCAATAAAAAGCTGTTTTAAATAGTTACTTAAACGTTCACAAATCCCAATTGAGTAAATATTACTCCTTTGGCTAAACTTCGCTGAATAAAACTGGTATATGTAATTACATTTTATGCTTCAAGTGCCATCTCTCTAAATCTTATATTCGAATGGACCAAATCATCATATGTACCCTGTTCTACAATCTTGCCTTCTTCCATAAAGTATAGCATATCACAATTTTTTACTGTTGAAAGTCGGTGAGCAATCATAATCAGTGTGCGTTCTCCCTTTAAAGACTCGATGGCATTTGTGATCTGTTTCTCAGTAATATTATCCAAGGCTGAGGTGGCCTCGTCCATCACCAATACGTCGGGGGCGTGATATAACGCTCGTGCTATACCTACTCGTTGACGTTGTCCGCCTGAGAGCCGGGTTCCATTCTCACCGATAATGGTTTCCAAACCAGCCGGTAGTTGCTCAATCAATGTCCCAAGCTGAGCAAGTTTTACGGCATTTAGCACCTTTGAATCATCAATTTCTTCTTTCGGGATGCCAAAAGCGATATTTGAACGCAAGGTTTCATCAGCTAAGTATATAGACTGAGGTATATACCCCATATTTTTTTGCCAAGCCGAGAGGTTTTGTTGTATATCAACACCATCTATCAAAATCTCTCCCTTATCAGGTTCAAGTAATCCAAGAATAAGATCTACAATGGTCGTTTTTCCAGCACCTGACGAACCTACAAAACCTACTGCTTTCCCTTTTGGAACGGTCAGTGATATATTTTCCAACGCCTGTACTTCACTATCAGGATAATGGTAGCTTACATTAGTGATTTTAATACAGTTGTTTAGCTTCAGCTGATTATTCTTTTTTCGATCTTTTTTAAATTGTGTATTAAATGCAGCTAATTCTTTAAGATCATCATAGACAGGGTCAAGTGAAACAATATTATATCGCAACCGGGTATACATGCTTACCAACTGCTGGACCGACGGCATTAATCGGACTGTCGCCATGGCAAAAAGCGTGAGAATAGGAATAATCGCCCCCATCGAACGATCTTGCCATACCAATAGCACAGCAATCATCAACATTCCAAGAACTGCAGTTGTTTCTACAACCGGACGAGGAATTTGCTGAATAAATCGCAAATAAGCCATTAAACGGGTACTTTTAAATGCCTCTACTCGAAACTTATCGATAAATTCATTCTCTCTGTTCAGAACCCGTGCTTCCTTTATTCCTCCCAATCCTTGATTAACCGCTTTAATCATCTCTGCACGCCGCTCCTGTTCTTCTTCTCCATATTCTTTCATTTTCTTCTTATTCAATAAGATAAAGGTCCCTGCTCCAAATCCGGATAATAAAATCACCAACATGGTTATAAGGGGCTCCATGGAAAAGAGAAATATGAGGATAGCTAATGTAACCACCCCTTCACGGCCCATCATCAAGATGTTTGTTATCACATTATTAATCAGCACGTTTATCTCTTGGCTGATATTGCGCAACAATTCAGACGTATTTCTTTGCAGATGGAAAGTATAGGGCGCCTGCATATATGATTGCATTAACCGGTAGCTAATAGTATATCGTCGATTAAATATAAAACGAGCCTCAAAAAAATTGAATGTGATGATATAGATACTTTTAATAATAAAAATCCCCACCAACACAACTGATCCCCATATAAGTAGATCCTGGGCGTTTCCTATGCCGAGCATTCCAATGAGCGGTTGTAACCATTCGGCTGACATCACACGATCGGGATCTGCTACGATAGCCACAAAGGCAGGAATCATTCCAATGCCGGCTACTTCGAGAGCAGCAGCTACCAACATCAGCACGAATAATACAAAGAGCTTAACAGCATCGCCCTTCGGTAAAATATAGAACAACTTTTTAAGGGTTACAGACAATTTGATCCACCACAGCTTAAGAGTTTATGTTTTATGATCACCGATTTCCCCGGAGATTTTCAATCAGAAGAAATGAAGTAGCAACAACACCTACCACCGGCGCTACAACCCCCACATAATCTGTTAACGAAGGACGACGTCTCACTTGTACAGTCACGATATCATTATTCTGCAAATCAAATTCAAACATCTCTACCGGCTCAGGATCATGATACCGATAGCGAAAAAGAGCTACGTCTACCCTTTTTCTACCCTCATTATATCGAGATACTTTGACCTCAATCTGGGTCTTTGCCCAATCGATATTTGCATCATTACCGCGCAACTGCGTGTATCCAAAACTAAATGATATCAGCTCTGGAAGTGTCGTCCTCTCAGGTATAATATATCGTCCAGAACTGCCCACATCTCCCCAAACATTCACAGAATCAGCTAATTCACCTATCTCTGCTACCCGAATATACCGGTCTCCCGTACCTTCAGGCATCTGCGCAAATGAAACTGCTGGATATAAGAGCCCAAATAAGAAAAGGACGGGGATAAAAATACTTTTTATTTTCATGATATTTCTGACACAATTAATTATAACTTAATAAATTTATTTCTGCTATAGCTTGATCAATACCTTTGATATTTATTTTACATAGCTTTCATAATTAGTATACAACGATTGATAATATCCGGCACCGTAGTAATTGCTGGTTTCTTTTCGGTAGTCAAAGTCATTTAATACTAATCCTGTTACATTAGCATGTATATTTTGCAATTCTTCTAAGGTTCGGTAGAGCATGCCACGGTTTGTTTTTCGATACTTTGCTACCACCACGGTTGCTTCTGCATTTCTCAAAATAGCCGAAGAATCGCTAATTATTCCAAATGGAGGTGTATCTAAAATGATAACATCAAAAACTTCTTCCATCTTCTTCAACAGCTGTTTAAATAAAATACTGCTTACCAATATCTCTGGAGTCTGTGTATTTTCGCCTGCTACAATAATCTTCAGATTCCCTTGATCGGTATTCCGAATCAAATCGTCAAACGAAAGCTTCCCATCCAAGTAGTCCGACAACCCTTTTTTTGTAGAAATTCCCAGATACTTACCCAGCTTGGGTCGCCGGAAATCAGCACCAATGATGAGTGTTTTGTATCCATCCTCGGCAAAAGCAATTCCAAGATTAGCCACGATAGTTGATTTTCCATCTCCCTTTTCGGCGCTCGTTACTGAAATCGTTTTCGGAGGTCGTTCACCATATTGGTAAATGATGTTATTCTTAAGACGTCTGATGGCTTCAGATGAAAGACTCAACCGATCCTGTAGTAACACCAACTCAGCCGGCATTTTACCTTCTCCCACTGAAAAATCTTTTCTATTTCTTCTTGAGACCTTCTCAAAACTGGGAACCACTGTAATTGATGGCAAAAACATTGTTTTGAGCTCCCCAACATCATTTACGGTATTATCCCGGAACTCATTAATAAAAATAAACCCAGCAGAAGCGAGCCCCCCTAACATAATACCTAGCAATAGTAATATTTTTTTATTGGGACTCACTGGTACGTTTGGAACCTGACCGGGATCAATAACGCGACCAAAACCAAACTGTGACTGCTTCCATACCGACATGTCAGCATATTGACGCGAGATGTTGATATAAAGCTCCTCGTTAATTCGTACGTCACGCTGTAGTTTTGCCAGTTCCACAATTCCTTCAGGCAAAGAATTTATATCGGCATTCATTTCATCTTTAAATTGAGCAAGCCCATCAATTTTTGAAGCAAGTTGATTCTGCTCTATGTGTAATTCCACCAATCGCGTTTGTAGATCTGATACAATCTGTGCCCGATCTTCACTATCCATCCCCATGTATTCATCATCTTCGGTAAAAAGTTGATCCGAGAGTTCCTGAATTTCAATTTTTAAACGGGCAATTTGTTCATCAAGATACTGTAACCGAGCCGGAGGGGGTGTTCTTTCCAAGACTCCAGGGTTTTTAGTAATAATCATCGTACGCTCTCGCTCATAACGCGCCAAATCTTCTTGGGAGTTACGAATTTTAGGACCTATTGCCTCAGTGAATTGATCTGCAAGTCCCGGTTTTATTCGTTCAAGCTGGTCTTCATAATTAGCAATAGTTTGTTCTATTGTTTGTAACTCCAACCTTGAACGCTGTAAATCCAGTTCTACATCAGCTTGTTGCTTAACCATGCCCGTTGTCTGTTCATTAACTCGAACAATGCCGGTTGCATCCATGAACTCCCGAAGCATTCTTTCCGATTTATCCAATTTCTGCTTGACTTCGGCTTTCTCCTTTTCCAAAAACTGAGCGGTAGATGTTGCTGCCTGTCTGTTTTGCCTGGTCGAATTTTCGACATAGATCTGCATAGCAAGATTTATGATCATTGCCGCCTCTTGAGGCGAAGTGCTCTTAAAAGTTAGAGCTACTACGTCCGAATTTTCTTCAGGAAGAAAAAAGCTAAGTTTATTTTTTATTCTTGAGGCTACTGCTACCTCCCCAACTCTATAACTTTCACCGTTTTCATACTGTGCCCAAAAAATTGGTAGTTCAGAAATATTTTTGGGTGTTTCTTCAAACAACTTTTGGGCAATTTGTTCAGAAAAAGTTCGTGACCGCAAAACCTGGAGTTCATTTTCGAGCGTTGAGCTGGTACCATACCCTGTTGCTTGCGAAATAATTTGAGAAAGTTCTTCATTTTTCAGATCCCCATTGGAACTAATCATCAACAGTCCCCTACTCTCATAGACCGGTTCAATATGATCAGCATAAAACCAAGCGCCCACCCCACCGGCAATCAGAAACAACAATACCAGCCACTTATATCGCAAGAGAATAGCTATAATTTTCTTGGGATCCAGACCATTGCTTTCCGCATTTGATGGGGTAAAATGAGGGATATATTCGAACCGGGATAACTCTTTACTATTATACTTTTGAATTGAATCGGACATCGCAGTAACCTACTTTTGCTATATTTGATACCATGGTGATTTTTAGTGCTTTTAATTATCCTGCTATTAATGGATCATCTACGTTAGTTCTTTTCTTAATTCCATTAACTTTAACCTTCTCGGATTCTGAATAAATATACGTGGGTACTATGGATTTCAAGAGTGTACGCACGGCATCTTTATTATCTGTTTCGAGCAGGTTAAATAATTGATCAATTCTTTTTTCAAGCATTGATGATGACAACTTTCTACTACAGATCGCCTTGAAAATTTCCTCGTGCTCCGTTTCAATTACCCCCTCTTCTGCATTTAATAATTCTTCGAACAGTTTTTCTCCGGGCCTTAAACCCGTAATTGTTATTGGTATATCCCGGTAGGGCTCAAGTCCGTGCAAACGAATAAGTTCTTTGGCCATATCCAGTATTTTAACCGGTTCTCCCATATCCAATACAAATACTTCTCCCCCTTTTCCCAACGATCCGGCCTGCATCACCAACAGTACTGCTTCGGGGATTGTCATAAAGTATCGCATCATCTCTGGATCGGTTATAGTAACCGGCCCTCCATCTTTTATTTGCTTGATAAATAATGGAACGACTGAACCCCGTGAACCCAATACGTTTCCAAATCGAACCGAAATAAACTTCGTGATACATGTCCCGTTATATGCCATACATATTTCTTCTGCAACCCTTTTGGTTGCTCCCATAACGTTGGCAGGATTTACAGCCTTATCCGTAGATACCATTATAAACTTGTCGACCTCATGTTTACACGCCAGTGAAGCTAATAGTCGTGTTCCACCGATATTCACTTTGATTGCCTCTCCCGGGAAACTCTCCATCATGGGTACGTGCTTATATGCGGCGGCATGAAAAATCACCTCAGGCTGATACCGTTCAAGTACTTTATCAATTTTTTTGCTATCTGTGATACTGGCTACACAGGGAATAACGTGGATATCCGTGTTTTTGAATTCATTTTCGATATGGAAAAGCTCTGTTTCATCAATATCTAGGGCAATAAGCGTTGCTGGTTTCAGGTTGGCACACTGTCGTACTAATTCACTCCCGATAGATCCTCCTCCCCCAGTTACCAAGACAGTCTTATCGGTAATACTGTCTTTTATAGATTGAAAGTCAATCGTTACCGGTTCACGGCCCAAAACATCCTCAATACTAATCTCTCGGACATGCTCAAACCCTACAGGGTTATCAGTCAATGAGTGGAATGACGGTAAAACTTTGATATCCACATTGGGCCGTATCGTCTTGACCTTATCAATTATTTCTTTGAGATCCTTTTTGGGATACTGTGGAAAAGCTACAATCAACTGATCTACGGGACAAGTCTTTATATATTCAATCATTTCATCCTTCCCACCCATTACCCGAACACCATGTAATAAGAGCCCTGGCATAACCCGATCATCAAAAATACCGTGAACTGTTAGATTCCAGTTGTCATTAGTAAGGATATCACGAAGTATCTGCTCCCCCTCACTTTCACCACCGAAAATAATGGCGTGTCTATTTTCTTTGTTTTGGGATTTTATCAGTCCCAAATACATTCGTTTACTAATCCTAAAACCACTTATTGTCAAAACACTGTTACTGAGTGCCAAGGTCATAAACATGGCTTCGTAGCTCTCCATCCCAATTAAAGAATGAGATAAACCAAAAGAGAGTCCTCCTCCCAGAGTAATACCTAAAATAATTCTTCCCAGATCATTTAAGCTCGTATACCGCCAGTTGACCATATACATTCGAAAAATCATTAACCCAGCCAATACCGATCCTATAGTGATTAACGTATGTTCTACCGGAAATGACTTATATTCCGAGATAAGCGGCATAAGAAGACCATACACTAAAACTGCTGAAAGCAATAGTGAAAATGCATCTCCAAACAGTAAAAAAATCCCTCTTGTATATTTGTTCTTATACTTTGGCTTGTTTTCATATAGTTCAGTACGCATACATTCCCCTTTTTTACTCATGATGTATCTTTGATAATAGCTGTTACAATAGTTATGCCAACTCGTAACTGGCAGCTTAAACTCTATACTATTTTTGTTGAGAACCAGACAATAAAGCTTTGAATTACTTATTCAGCATTTATAATCTCCGAATGGGAGGGTTAAATAGTTGGTGGAAATATTTGGATACGTAAAACGTGTTATTTTTATCTAAAATCGGGTAATTCTTACGCGGCTTAATCACCTGTCTGCCAAACATTAAATTACCTAACAAACTATGTTAGAACTTGTTTTCTCTTTAATGCTTCTTTTATTGCCCCAGATATTTTTTCTCTTTCATCATCCTTAAGGTTACTTCCCGATGGAAGACAAAGTCCATAGTTAAATAACATATCCGAAACCCCTCGTCCATAATAGGGAAAATCCTTATAAAGAGGTTGTAAATGCATGGGCTTCCAAAGCGGACGCGATTCAATATTTTTCTTTCCCAATGCTTGACAAATATCATCTCTGGTTACCCCATTGGTTTCAGCGGGATTTACGAGAATGGTCGTCAACCATCGGTTGCTTACACATCCCTTTGGTTCTTTCAAAAAATAAATACCAGTTGGGGACTCTTGCTTTGGATTAAAACTTGAAACTTGAAATCTTTTCTCATCTTTAATCGTAGAACCCAAGAGGTTCAACCACGTTTCCCCAAGCTCTTCAAAATAAAAATCATGATTCCTCCTACGAGCAGAAATCCTCTCTTGCAAAACCTTCATCTGACCACGCCCAATCCCGGCCGAAATATTACTCATCCGGTAATTAAACCCCAGCTCAGAATGTTGATAATGCGGGGCATCATCACGAGCCTGTGTAGCTAAAAAGCGGGACTTGTCAATAAGATCTTTGCGATTGCTCAACAAGGCTCCACCGCCCGATGTTGTAATAATTTTATTGCCGTTAAATGATAACACTGAAAACAGTCCAAAAGTACCACATCTTTGCCCGTTAATTGATGACCCCAAAGCCTCAGCTGCATCTTCTATAACAGGAATATCATATTTATTTGATATTCTTAAAATGGCCTCCATTTTTGCCGGCATTCCATATAAGTGCACCACAATAATTGCCTTGGGCTTCCCTTTCTTCTGAATCCGATCAACAATCGCTTCTTCTAATAATGCAGGATCTATATTCCACGTTTTAGCCTCAGAATCCACAAAAACCGGCTTCGCACCCTGGTATAAAATTGGGTTAGCTGAAGCTGCAAACGTCATTGACTGGCAAATCACCTCGTCACCCGACTCTACGCCACATAAAATCAGTGCCAAGTGAAGAGCAGCCGTCCCTGATATTACAACGGCAGCATGTTCCCTTCCTGAGTAATCTTGTAAATCTTTTTCAAATCCATCTACATTGGCCCCCAGCGGAGCAATCCAGTTTTTGGCAAACGCATCATGGATATAATCCAACTCATCACCTCCCATATGTGGAGAAGAAAGATAAATACGGGAATTAATATTTCTCATAGATTAAACCTTTCAAACTATTGTCTCTGTAAATAACCAAACTGTTTCTTTGTGAGTTACAGTGTTACAATAGTTATGCCAACCCGATATACTATCTTCATGAACTTTTCCAATTAGACATAACTGCGTCTCTAAGCATCGACAGGTTGTTTTCCTAATAAATAATATGGGAGTCTGTTGTGTTACTTTTGTACAGACATCTGAGTAAAAATTACTTGTATGTTGATCAATCAAAAATAGTACTTTACTTATCTTTCCTTTTTATTCAGGTAACCACAGCATAATATTGCTTCCCATCTCAGTTGGCATTCCTTTCTAAATATATGCTAACCATCCATCTCGAGAGGATTTCCATACAACAGTAATCTCAGAAACCGGATAACAAATCCTGATAGCTAAAATAGTTTTGGACCTATTCTTGCATAATCAAACATGTAAACAAATAGCAGATGAGGGGGGCTTATCAACAATAGATCCTTATTGACTGATCATTTAAAAAGAACCAAGAGAAAATCTCTTTATATAAGCTAAAATTGGGTTGTCATTAATACTAACTACAAAGAGAACAGTTTTTTAACTTCGTGAAGACAATGCGTACCGTTCGAACTTTACCTATTCTTGCAATTCTGACGTTTTTAATTGCATCCAGTTTTTTCAATACATCAAAAGCTCAGTCTATTGATTGGGGCCTAACGGGGGGGATGTCCGTAAGCTCTCACGTCCACAAATTTTGGTATATCGAAGATGATATCAGGCTGCGGCTAAAACCTGATCCTGCCATCGGATTCAATGTTGGTTTCATTACTCGAACCAATATTTCTCGGATATTACGTTTACAAGCCGAACCATCATTAATTCTGCTCGGCGCCAACTATAATGATACCTTCACGCTTCGCGGTACGGAGTTTCAAACGGATAGTAGAACAGCATTAACCTATATTCAATTTCCTCTCTTATTACAGCTCACTACCATTCCTAAAGAACAGACAATATATGGTCGGGAAAGAGCAAGAACGACCTTTCATCTAAGTGGAGGAATCTATGGGGCATATTTGTTGGATGCCCAGTTTAAGGGGATAAACACCGGGGCTCCTATTGGCATCGCATTTGAGGGAGACTTCTCTAATGATGTACGGCCACAATATTCTGAATACGATGGTGGGGCTATTCTCGGTTTAGGGTTCGAACACGGCTATTATCGTAAGCTGGGATTTGAAGCCCGAGTCTTATTTTCCATAATTGATTCAGCTGACGACCCTCAAAAACCATTCTTCAAGCATCAAAATATGGCGATTACTTTTTCGGTTTATTTCCTGCTATAGACAAACCTTATATCAACAAAACAATGGATCACCTAATCTTAGTTGCGATATTCACATAACATATTTACGACATGCTATTTAATTCAATTGACTTTGCAATATTTCTGCCTATCGTATTTGTCTGTTATTGGTTTCTGGTTAATAAAAATAAAACTCTTCAAAACTTTCTCGTTATTATAGCCAGCTATACATTTTATGGCTGGTGGGACTGGCGATTTTTAGCTCTTATCATCATTAGTACTTTGATTGATTACTCTATTGGTAGAAGCTTATTCACTACCCATAACACCGTTTCTCGAAAAATGCTCTTGTGGAGTAGTCTCATTGTTAACTTAGGACTTCTGGGGATATTCAAGTACTATAACTTTTTTTTAGAAAACTTTATAACAGCTTTTTCTTTCCTTGGCACAGAAATAACAGCAGGTACATTAAGTATAGTGCTTCCCGTAGGTATTAGCTTTTATACCTTCCAAACATTGAGCTATACAATTGATGTATATAAAAGAAAGATGAAACCTACTAAAGACCTTATTGCTTTTGCAGCCTATGTTAGTTTCTTCCCTCAACTTGTTGCAGGTCCCATTGAAAGAGCTCAAAACCTACTTCCACAATTTTTAGCAAACCGACAATTCAAATATGTCGACAGTGTTAAGGGGTTGCAACAAATTTTATGGGGACTTTTCATGAAAGTAGTTATTGCCGATAATTGCGCTGTTTATGCCAACATGATATTCAATAATTCCGCTGAATACGCAGGAAGTACCCTATTATTGGGTGCACTCTTTTTTACATTTCAGATTTACGGAGATTTTGCAGGCTACTCAAACATTGCTATAGGAACAGCCAGACTTTTTGGCTTTCGCCTTATGCAAAACTTTGCATTCCCGTATTTTTCCAGAGATATCGCTGAATTCTGGAGACGCTGGCACATATCACTATCTACATGGTTCCGTGATTATCTATATATCCCTTTAGGTGGTAGCCGAGGTGGTACCGCAAAAAGTGTCAGAAATGTTTTTATCATTTTTGTAATCAGCGGATTTTGGCACGGAGCAAATTGGACCTTCATTGCCTGGGGGGGCCTCAATGCACTATATTTTTTACCACTACTATTAACACAATCAAATCGTAATCATTTAGAAGTCGTAGCCAAAAACAAATATTTACCAACAATACAAGAATGTGGCTTTATGTTAATGACATTTAGCCTCACCGTTTTAGCCTGGGTATTTTTTCGAGCAGAAAACATCAGCCATGCTTTAAGCTATCTAGATGGAATATTTTCAGTCTCTTTTTTCACCATACCTGAAGTACTTCCCCTTCAAGTCATTTACTTGGTACTCATTTTCATGATCATAGAATGGTTTGGCAGAAAGGGCGAATATGCTATCGACCAGATTACTATATCACAACCCAAACCCGTGCGGTGGGCAATGTATTATGCTATCATATTAGCAATTATCTCTTTTGCAGGTACAGAGCAGCAATTTATATACTTCCAATTTTAACAACATCATCATGTCAAAATTTTTAATCCAAATTATTTTCTTTGTAACTATTGGCATATTACTGGGGGAAGGCATTGTTAGAATATTTCAACTAAGTATTGACGTTCCAAAGATGTACAAAGATGAAAATAAGCTCATTAGATATGAACCCAACCAATCGGGTAACTATATCAATGGAGATCATCAATGGGTAATCAACAAATACGGGAACTATGGATATGAACCACAATCGTTAGATACTATGATAACTGTTATTGGTGATTCTTATATATCAAATGTGATGAATCCCCCAAAATGTCACCAAGCTAACTTTCTGTCCAGCTTAAATTCGAACTTCAATTTCTATCCCAACTCAAGAGATGGAGCATCGTTTATCGAATTTTTAGAGATGAAGCGCTCTTTGAACGAGTTAAACCCAGTCAAACATCTATTTTATGTTCATCATGGTGACTTCATTGAAAGCATTATGGAACTAAAAAATAACCCTTTGACTGTCCAGGTTTCCCTGGAAAGTAACGAGATAAGATTTGCAAAACTCACCTCAAGTAAACTAAAAAACGTACTCTATAATTTTAAGTTGGCCTATTACCTATATCGTAATTTTTTAATACAAAATATCAATAAAAATGTATCGACTAATAACAGGAATACTAAATCTGAAAATATTAATTATACTGCGATACAAGAACTTTTGGATTTTGTAATAAAATATTACCAAACCGATAATATCATCCTTGTTTTTAGTCCTGATGCTAACCAAAAGGTCGTAGATATGACTCAAAATAAGGGCTTCGAAGTATGGAGACTCGAAGCGGAAAACTACGAAAAATGGCAACTTGAAAATGACAGTCACTGGAGTTGTGAGGGGCACAAGAAAGCAGCTGAACAAGTCAACAACTATTTACAAAATTTACGGTTGTAGCTTTAATATTCTCTGATATACCCTGGATGATATATTCAGAAATAACCACTGTAATATCATTAATTCTCTTATCTGGGATTAATTTTATGGTGATGAAAACAATTCCCTTTTCTTGTTTGATATGAACCCGTCTTGGTTGAAAACAAATTGTAAACTGGATGTTATTTTTCAGAATTATTAAAGACTGCTGCTAAAGAGGTCGATATAGTTTTTGCTGGCACACCCACTGCTGTAGCCCCTGCTGTGATATCCTCGATAACCATTGTCTGACCTCCGATAATACTTTCCCTTCCAATGCACACTTTTTGTAGTGTTGAGGTACCAATTCCTATCTCCACCCCATCTTCCACTGTAGTATACCCTCCTGTGTTTACTCCCGGAGCCAAACTTACATAACGTCCAACCTTGGTATGATGCCCTAAAGAGCAGTTCATATTGATACATACAAAATCATCAATGTTTGATCCGTAATTAATTGCAGTACCGGGATAAATAATGGATCCCTTACCCAGTGATACCCCATTTGATATCCAAGCTCTTGAATGGACCAGTGTTGGAAATTTCAGCGTTGAATTAGAAGATAAAAGCTTGATAATTTTTTGCTTTATTTTTGGAAAAGAAATACCAATAACAATATGGGCATCTTTAAGTTTAAGCACCTCATCTACTGTACCGAGTATTTTAACCCCAAATTGAGAAGTACCAACTTTTTGAAGGTCATCATCAAAAAATCCCGCAATAACAAATTCATCAGAATATTCAGTAATGTTATAAGCAATATGACCGCCTACACTACCAGCTCCAATAATAAAAAGTTTTTTTTTCATTAGTTTGTCCCGTCAAATGGTTGCATCGGCCGTATTTCGGACTGATTTATTCCTTCTTTACACAATACTTTTATAAAAGTCATGCCCAATATTCTGAGATCAAGCCCTAAAGACTGGTTCTCTACGTAATAAAGATCATGTTCAAATTTTTGTGTCCAGCTAATGGAATTTCGTCCATTTACCTGGGCCCAACCAGTTATTCCGGGTTTAACCTCATGCCGACGATGCTGGCGTTCAGAATAAAGAGGCAAATACTTCGGCAACAGCGGACGAGGTCCAATCAAACTCATATCTCCTTTTAATACATTGAAAAGCTGAGGTAGTTCATCCAGTGATAAGTTACGAATCCATTCTCCCAATCGGGTAATACGTTCTACATCCGGCAATAAATCCCCATTAGCACTTTTTTCATCCGTCATTGTTTTAAACTTAATAATCTTAATTATCCTTTCTTTATAACCTACTCGCTCTTGATAAAAAAAGACCTTTCCCCTATTCTGAAAAAATAACAGAACTGAGATCAGTAAAAATATTGGTAGTATTAGCACAAATATTATCATAGCCGCAATAATATCCATTGCCCGTTTTAAATAACGTTTATATACCATCACTCTAATCATAATCTTTTAACATCAACTTTAATCCTCTTTTAACCGGAAGTTGCCAAAGCAGTTTACACCAGTCATGATTTCCCTCAATTAATCCTGGCCCCTCTTTGGTAATTACTACATCCCATCCGATCGACCCATTTTGAGGATGTAAAAGAGCAGCCTCCTTCACCATCTCAAGCGTTTCCCTCCAAAATGGGATCTGGAATCCGATAATTTTAACATCGGTGATGGGATGAAACTGCTCCTCTTCCTTTGTAATATCGCTGTAAACTCCCGGTCCACTTAGGCAACCTGTTTGCTCGTCTATAGGTGCAGCAATATTTCCTGCGGCCATATTATCAACCGGTGACTCGATCGAAATACGGAGACGGCATCCCAGAATATCTACGCTCCCATTACTATCCAGTTGTGTGAATATACGAATTGTATTTACAGCAGAAGATGACAATTGATTTAACACTGGATGCTGAACTATGAAATCTTCAACAAGTCCATAGTTCGACTTTTCCATATATGAAATCATACTTTTGCTATCAAAATCTCGACAATCCCGTATTTCTACCTCGGTACCACAGTTACCATCAACAGATTTAAAAACTAATTTGCCGGATGGATTTGAAAGAATTGCTGACGATGCTTTGGGCTTTGTTTTAAGATCTTCAAGAACAGCAACATTGTGAATAAAAAAATCACCATAATATTTATAGAAAAGCGCTTTGTTCTCTAAGATATGGCGACTTTTTATCGGATTCATACGTAACTGGTATTCATACATATGGCCAGTACCAGCCCAAGTTTCCCGTTCTTTTTTTGATAGTTTATAAAACTGAAACTGAAAATACTCCAATACCGAAATATTATAAGTGAAGACTGATGTTATCACATCAAACATAATAGCCATCTTCGAAGTGCCGGTGACCAACCTGACATGGTTTAGAAATCGGCTAAACTTTTCCCTTTCAAGTTGTTTAATGTAATATCCCAAATATATAGCTCTCTTTAATTTCATTCCTATCCGAATCATTTCCTTAGAAGAAAACCAGTTTTCCTATCAGTATTTTGCCACTGGGCGTTACCCCATCTATATTACCATTAAGGCTACAAAAGGTGTGCCAATCAAATAACTGACTTCTATAGAAAAATAATAGATAAGCAGGAGTTACTGAGCCCTATTTTTTAATCAAAAATAAGCCCCGAAAAAATTGAGTATATAGTTTGACCATATTGCGTAAAAATTACGCATCCTGTGGAGGACGAATTAGTTCCCCAACTTCATTAGCTGACATAAATTCCACTTCCGGCCATCGCTCAGTTATTTTCATTAACAATTTTCCTAATGCATCAAGTCCCTTCTCTCTATTTTTCTCATCAATATGTCCACAAAAGTTTACTCGATGTGAACTAATAATCGCTGGACGATTCCATCGAAAGGCTGCCTCAATCTGTTCCATAGCATATGATATCCAATCAACGCCCCGATTATCGGTAGGTTCGAAAACAACATTTCTAACCATTAGGCAAAGTTGTTCTTTTGTTTTTCCTGTATAGTTGTATTCGTATTTAAATTTTCCTTTTCCTTGATGCTGATGAGAAACTAGAGCCGTATCAACAAAACGGATACCACATCTATTCAGTGTTTTATACAATATCGGATGAACATTAAACACAGGTGGAGTAAAGTGTTCGGCACGATATCCAAATACTTTTTCAAATTGATCTAAGCCATCTACTATAATTGATTGTAATTCTTCATTTTCATCAAACTTCCAAAAATCGAAAGCGGCCATGGGTGAAATAGTTTGATAGCCACTATCAGATATACTGGTAAAAGATCGGTTCTGCAGGCAATTTAAAAGTTGATCATCCCCTGCCTCCAATTTTTCGTTAAAGACTTTCAAATTTACATGCTCTCGTCCATGAAATTGTGGTACCATCAAGCCTTCAGCAATTCCTTCTTTCAGCAATTCCCATGTCCCACGATATGCTTGAGGATGCCGAACAGATAATTTTTCAAACGTCTGCGGCAGTGATTCATAGGCATAACGACTAAACCCACTCTGCTCTACTTTTTCAAAATTAATATTGCAAGGAACTGCAAAGGTAGTAAAAACAGGAAAACGATCGTTTTGGTCTCTTACTGTAGTTAGAACCTCATAGAGAGCTTCAAGGTCTTGTTTTGTCTCGAGGGTATCCAATGCATCAAAACGATTGTACACAGATACTCCCTGTCGATCCATTCGAGCACGTGCAGCCTTGGAATCAAGCCGGACATTACCATAATCATCAACGGAAAAGACCACAATCTTTTTATTAGTACGCCAACCAATAAGATTTTTGGCGTTGAGGGTTAAAGTATTTTTAAGCGTATTCAGAGACATCTTCTGTTGCCACTAATTTATTACTTGATTGTCCTTGATGTATTTTATCACAATATAATTTTGTTATAAAATCTGCATTGCTCCGGCGATAGTTCTTCGAGGCATCAAGAGCATTTTGAGCAAATTGCTCTCTAAGTTCGCTGTTATTTTTTAGCTCAAGGATAAATGCTACTGCTTCGTTTAAATCTGAATAATTCACACACTTGGCATGCTTATATTTTTGACTATAATTATAGAGCTCAGAATCATAAGAAGCGATATAAAGTGAGGGTATACCGTAACTCATTAAATTGTAAGATTTACTTGGGACACTACCTTTTGATATGACATTATCCAAAATGACTACTCCAATATCTGCAGCTGACAATGAATACGGAAACATTTCATCAGATTGAAACGGCAAGAATTGACAGTTTGGTAACCCTTTTTCAACTACAACAGCTTGCAAATATGGAACGCGCGGCCCTCGGCCAATAATTTGAAACAAAATATCTTCGTGACCTTTCATCATCTCAGCCAATTTAACCAAGATTTCGACATTGTGTGTAAGTCCTATATTGCCTGAATATTGTACCACAAATTTCCGATGCAACTGATGTTTTTTTACAAAAGGATTAATCGATTTTTTGATCTTCTGGTTCTGTTGAAATATCGACCAAATAGGTGTCACCAGAATCTGTTTTCGGTCAACATATTTTGATAGTAAATCAGCCATCTTATCTCCGATAGTATAGAGTCGATGAGCTTTTTTAAAAGTTTTATTGTTTAACCAGCTCCAAATACGGTACACTAAATGTGATTCCTTCATCCCAGTAATTTTAAAGACATCAGGGTAAACATCCCAAATGAGCATGCTACATCTATTGGGCAGAAATAGCGACAGTAGATAAGCCATGGGTGGCAAGGAGACAAAAAAAACATCATGCTTATGATATCGAGTCAACAGCAACCAATAAATTTGTACACAAGCCCACAAATAAGAAACCGACTTTTTCCACATAGGTCTTTCAATCCAGTGCCCGATATGGCTTACGCTAACAGCCTCATCAAGGGGTTCTCCCTGCTCATGTATACTTCCTGTTATCAGGTCAACCTGACTGAACTTTTTTGCAAAAGCATTGCATAGTCCAATCGTCAGATAGTTTACAGCTTGGTTTACTACTACAATTTTTTGAGATTCCATCCCTTTTACTTGCCTCTGACTATGTATGGTGTTTGCAAAGCACTTTCGTAAATATTCTGATGATCCTTAAACCGATCTTCTTTATTGTAATACTGTAAAGCACGAGCTCTACACTTTTCGCTGTACCTACTCTTCTCCTTGCTCGTCATATTTAACACAGCTTTATATAATGCATCAACATCACCTTTTGGAACCACCGTACCCGTTTCATCATCAATAGATTCTGGACTGCCGCCTGTATCAAAAGTGATCACAGGTGTACCACAAGCTAATGCTTCAAGATTAGTAGTAGGGAAGTTATCTACCAAGGTAGTATTTACAAACACATTAGCAGCACTATAAAAAGCTGCTAACATTTCAACATTTTCAGTACGCTGAAGACCAACCATATTCGCTGGGAGTTCTTTAATTTTTTTCTCAGGTAACCCTATCAATATAATTTGAAAACTATCATCAAGTCGCTTGCTTAAATCAATAAAATACCCCAAACCCTTTATTCGGTCCCAGACACTTGCAACACCCAATACTACTTTCTTCTCACTTAATCCATAAGTAGATATTAACTCATTTTTTTCAATAGGTTGAAAACAATCCAAATCAATTCCATTGTGGATGACCTCTACCTGATAATCAGATAAAAATGATTCACTTACTTGATTCTTTAACCACTGACTGGGCGTTACTAATGTTAAATTATTTATCCCGTTAAATAGCTTCTTTTTTTGTTGAAAATTCTTCTTAGAATTATCCACTAACCAACTTGCTGGATATCTGTTGTATAGAGGGCATTTTCCACATTCCGTTTTCCATTTATCACACGAAACATATTCAAAATGACTGCAATGTCCGGTAAAGGGCCAACAATCGTGTAAAGTCCAGACAATTGGTTTCTTTACAGCCTTCAAATACTTGAACAGTATTTCAACGTTTAGATAATACCCATGCACATTGTGGAGTCCGATGATATCAGGATCTATACGATCAATTTCATTTACCAGATTTTCAGTGGCACATTTTGATCCAAAGCCATGACGATCTAGTCCACGTGACTTAATACCGTGCATATATTCATCAAATTTATTCCCAATCCGAATAATTTGAGAAGTACTCCCACTTGGCCCAACACTTTTGCAAGCTATAAAACTCTCGTGTCCCTGCTTCTGAAACATAAGCCCAATTTCTTCAGCAATTCTTCCGGTACTCCCTGTATTGGCAGTTGTATTTATTTGCAGGACTTTCATAAGCTATTAGTTAAAAAAGAGTAATAATGTTCTGCAATTTCATTAGATGAAAACTTTTTGGCCAACATTTTGCCTTGAGCTCCCATCTCAATTCTTTTGTTTTCATTATTAATCAACTGCCCTAATTTTTCAGCAAATAGTTCATCATCAAATAATGGTATTAAAAAGCCATTACGCTCATCTTCAATCATATCAGAAGGGCCGAATTCACAATCATAAGAAACCACTGGCAATCCCGCCGACATTGCTTCACCTATTACATTTGGAAATCCTTCAGAACTGGAAGTAAATGCAAATATTTTGCTTTGATTATAGTAAGTCGCAATATCCAAAACAGAACCTGCGAGATTAACTTTATCCTCCAATCTATTTTCAAGAATTATTCGTTTTAACCTTTCAAATCCATCTTGATTTAAGGCATTGCCTCCTACAATAACTAACTTCCATCCTTCAGGAGACAAGTGTTTGAATATTTTAATCAATCGGTCGTGGTGTTTCGATTTAATTAATCGTCCAACCGTGAGAATAATATTTTCTTTTTCATGTTTACCATTTGATGGAATTTCATAGATTGGGTTACCTATAACTTTAAAATTTTCACTAAGATTCTGTTGCTCATATATCTGCATTGCCTCCCTGGTTTGAGCTATTACTCCAGCCGCTTGGGGATATAGCATTTTTCTAAGCCAGTTATGAATTTTACCCAACGATTTATTCGGCTGGCATCTATCAGATATAAAAACAGGTGTTTTTAACCCATAAAGAGCAATTAAGACAAAATTATTCCATATCTCTCCCAAACTCAGAACTACATCAGGTTTAATTTCCTTTACTTTGAATCTCAGAAATTTAATCGTTCTTAATGTATCTATCTTTCGTCGGTAGCTTTTAAACGTAAACTTCGGACTGTGAACACTAACCAAACTTGATAATTGGTACTTAACTTCTCGTTTTTTCCCAATCAAAACCAGATGAACACGAACATCAGGTCTGTTAGCAAAATTATTTGCAAGCTGAGCCATTACCCGTTCCATTCCCCCGATCCCCAGTGAATGAATTACAAGGCAAATAGTCTTCATATCATTTAACTTTAACCACTGTAATCAATGTTTGTAAGTCTTCAGGTAATTCAGCAATTACAGCGAATTTTACTCCCTGTTCTGTAAAATCGAATGTTTTATATTCATCATCTACAACATTCAGTATTTCCCTAACCTTAGCCTCGTTGTATGTTGGCTGATTTTCATTTCTTCTGAACTGCCCAGGAAGATCAGCAATATTAACTTCATCCAACACAAACTTTGGATTTGAACGGAGCGACCAAATGGCCAGTTGTATTTCAAGCCAGCTTATTTCAGGGTCAGCTTGTCTCAACGCTTCTCCGATATTGAGTAAATAATTAAGAGGTTTCCACTTTTCAACTAAATGTGTAGAGTAGAGTTTAATATTGGAATAAGTTCCGTTGTTGCTATTTATAGGTTTGAAGGCATCAATACACCATCCTATTAATAAGCCGTTTTCTATGACAGCATTTGACTTAATATCACTAAACTGCAAGCTAAAATAAGCCTCTTGATCTCGATTTATATTTACTTTAATAGTAGCACTTTCAGCTCCTTCAATAACAAACACCTCTTCGACTGGTTCCAGAGATTCGATAAGATCCGGATCATTGCTGGTTAAGTCTCCTTTACAAGAAGTATTTGAAATTAACACCAAACCTAATAACCCAATTATTACTATTTCTTTTTTTATCATCTTTTTCAGGTATAAGGATTAGACATTTTTTTACCATAATTGAAAAGTTTCATTTTACCTTTCAACTATAGTATTACAATACCTGTGCCATTTTTTCTATAAATTAAATTTAAACAAATATTCTACTGAACTGACTTTAAAAGATACATTTAAATACACTTATCACTTTATTCCGGGCATTTAAATTCAACTAAAATGAGGAGGGAAATAATTTATCCTTGATGATGAGTAATTCTTACTCATTTATTGAGCATACTTAATCTTTGGATATTCATTTTTCATTGTTATTGTAATTAGTCTACTCTGTAAATAAAGGTATTTACCCTAATTTACCTTAAGGTAACTAAGCCCTTTTCTTTTAATTTTGACAAAAGAAAGGCCGGTATTGTCACATGACAATACCGGCCTTTAAATGACTAACGGTAAGTGCTGTAAAAAGTTAAAACCTGCTTATTTAAAAGTTATTCCCACTGACATCGATCGTTTGGAGTTTCGGGCTGGAAACGTTATTCATCGCTTCCCGGTCAATACTGGTAAACTCATTGTTTTGCAAGTATAACCATTTCAAATACGGATTATCCGCAGCCTCAAAAAATGACCCCGGGATATGACCCGTTAGGTTATTATTGTTTAGATAAACCAACCGCAGCTGATGGAACTCCCAGCCGGACTGGGGCAGCTCTCCCGAGATGCCGGTCCATCCCAACCCAATGATCTTCGCATTCCGCAAGGCCGTAATTGACTGCGGCAGGGTTCCGCTGATCGTATTCCCGGTCAGTGAAAAGGCCATCAGCGATGTCAGGTTTTCAAATCCATGCAGCTGGTCAATGGAAAAGTTATTCCATGAGGCTCGCAGGGAGATAAAATTGTCGAAGCTTCCGTTATTCCAGTAGTCTGGCCACGGCCCCGAAAAATTATTATGATCCAAAGTTAAATTCCGCAACATCGTAAGCCTGCTCAAATCAGGAAGTTCCCCGTGCAATCCTTCCCCGCCCCACTCATCATTAACACCCACATGAAAGGTCCGTAGGCTCGTCACACTTCCGAGCTCTGCAGGTAGTGTCCCATCCAAGTTACTGGATCGGGCATAAAACCAAATTAAATTCTGCAGGTTCCCGATTGTCGAAGGGATGCCCCCGGTCAAGTTCTTATTCCAACTGAAGGCAATAAACTTAAGATTGGTGGCATTGCCGATTTCATCAGGAATCGTGCCACTAACCTCCGAGCCCGACAGCTCGATATATTCCAGCTGCGAGAGGTTCCCAATTTCAACGGGAATCGTCCCTGTAAAGGTGTTTCCACTATTATCAGATTTGCCCTGATGAATATTATACTGGGGATTGGTGGGTGGTTCTTCGGCAACGCCGGAAAGCAACAAATAGCGCAGCTGTGAGAGGTTTCCGACCGACGAAGGGATTGTTCCCTGTAGGGCATTCTGTTTCACATTCAAATATTCGAGGGCCGTCAGGTCCCCAATAGAGGCCGGCAGCTGGCCAGATAGCCCGTTATCCTGTAGGTCCAGCCGCACCACACGGCCGTCGGCGTTGACTTCAACCCCATGCCAAGAGTTATCCGGGTTTCCATCACCCCAACCACCGTTGTTATACCAGCCCGCACCGCTCGTCGCCTCATACAAGGCCATCAGCGCCGATCGGTCTCCTGAGACACTTCCATCAGGATCGTTATCTGATGTTTCTGTCTCGGTCGTAAAACTTCGTATAGATGACCAGTTTTGTAAATCGCCATCATTTTCCGATTGGACTCTCCAGTAGTATTGTTGATTATATTGTAATTCGGAGGTTTCATAGGACGTGGTTGAAACTGACTGGTCTAATATAGGCGAAGAGAAACCACTACTCGTTGCTAATTGTACACGATAGCTATTAATGCCAGAAATGGGTTCCCAGTCAAGTGTGGTAACTGTGGATTGATTGGATGCACCATCAGACGGAGAAATAAGAGATACTTCCGTTGTACCACCTGAATCATCAGACCCATCTGAGGTAGTCTGAAAATTTAGAATCTCGGACCACTCTCCTTTCGTATCGCCACTTACTGCTCGTACTCTCCAGTCGTACATTGTACCAGTGTCCAAATCATTACTAGGGGTGAATGTCGTCTTATTAACCTTTGTTTCGATAACCATTTCTGAAGGATCCCGCCTGCTACTATGTAAAATATAATAGTCTGCTCCTTCAACTGACTTCCACTCAAAAGTAGGCTCTAATGGTATCTCACTAGCTCCATCATCAGGTGAAATCGGATCAGGAACAGATAAATTACCAGCATCATTGGTGGTATTCTCTGGTGTAGAAAAAGTAAGAGTATCTGACCAAACCCCTGTAGCATTATCTAAAATGGGACTTACCCGCCAGAAGTATTTCTCATTATGTGTTAATTGTGAAACAATGAGCGGGGATGATTCTACTACTGAATCTTTGACTACCTCAGAAAAATTTTGATCGTTCGACAACTGGTAATGATATTCCACAGCATCAGATACTGTCTCCCACTCAAATGTAGGACTCACCGTATCAAGTTGTTGATCATCCTCAGGAGAAATTAATCCAACGCTAACAGTATTTGATTCTCCGCCTGAGGTCTTAAAATTCCAAGTTTCTGACCAAGGACCTTCATAATTTCTTTTAAACGGTTTTACACGCCAAAAGTATGTAGTCTCCGTTTCAAGTTCTGGGGTCTCATATGAGCTACCTTCAACCACGCTATCCACTAAAGTAGATTCAAAGCTTTCATATTTAGATAGTTGGATTTTATAATCTTTCGCTCCTTTTATTCTTTTCCAGTTTAACTCTACCTGAATTGATTGGTTCGTAGAGTTATTCGTAGGAGATACCAGCTCTGGTATAGGGAGCTCTTCTTCCTGTTCTGAAGTGTTGGAACTTGTTACTGCATTATCACACTGCACAAATGCAATAAGCAACAGAATAGCTGCTATGGGGTACAATAATTTAGATCTCATAATACTATGAGTGATTTGGGGTTTAGATAAGCAGCCGGCAATTGGGGTAACCTTACCAGCTTATGATATTTTATTATTTAAAATTAACAATTACAGTAATTTAGCTGTAATTATTACATGACTTTCTACCCCTAATCTACAGAGATTGTTCCACTATTATTAAAATTTTCTAATAAACATATATTGGATTTTTACTCGATTGCCCGCCATACATTTACGGCAATAGATATAAGTCAATAATCATAGAAGAGAATACTTTTTTAATAGGAAAGGGATAAAAAAGTTCGCAAACATCGCATAATGTGCGAGTACAGATTCAAGGTTAACATCCTATCGAATCTTTAAAAAGAGAGGGGGTATAGAATATTTCTCATTTAAAAGTTATTCCCACTGACATCGATCGTTTGGAGTTTCGGGCTGGAAACGTTATTCATCGCTTCCCGGTCAATACTGGTAAACTCATTGTTTTGCAAGTATAACCATTTCAAATACGGATTATCCGCAGCCTCAAAAAATGACCCCGGGATATGACCCGTTAGGTTATTATTGTTTAGATAAACCAACCGCAGCTGATGGAACTCCCAGCCGGACTGGGGCAGCTCTCCCGAGATGCCGGTCCATCCCAACCCAATGATCTTCGCATTCCGCAAGGCCGTAATTGACTGCGGCAGGGTTCCGCTGATCGTATTCCCGGTCAGTGAAAAGGCCATCAGCGATGTCAGGTTTTCAAATCCATGCAGCTGGTCAATGGAAAAGTTATTCCATGAGGCTCGCAGGGAGATAAAATTGTCGAAGCTTCCGTTATTCCAGTAGTCTGGCCACGGCCCCGAAAAATTATTATGATCCAAAGTTAAATTCCGCAACATCGTAAGCCTGCTCAAATCAGGAAGTTCCCCGTGCAATCCTTCCCCGCCCCACTCATCATTAACACCCACATGAAAGGTCCGTAGGCTCGTCACACTTCCGAGCTCTGCAGGTAGTGTCCCATCCAAGTTACTGGATCGGGCATAAAACCAAATTAAATTCTGCAGGTTCCCGATTGTCGAAGGGATGCCCCCGGTCAAGTTCTTATTCCAACTGAAGGCAATAAACTTAAGATTGGTGGCATTGCCGATTTCATCAGGAATCGTGCCACTAACCTCCGAGCCCGACAGCTCGATATATTCCAGCTGCGAGAGGTTCCCAATTTCAACGGGAATCGTCCCTGTAAAGGTGTTTCCACTATTATCAGATTTGCCCTGATGAATATTATACTGGGGATTGGTGGGTGGTTCTTCGGCAACGCCGGAAAGCAACAAATAGCGCAGCTGTGAGAGGTTTCCGACCGACGAAGGGATTGTTCCCTGTAGGGCATTCTGTTTCACATTCAAATATTCGAGGGCCGTCAGGTCCCCAATAGAGGCCGGCAGCTGGCCAGATAGCCCGTTATCCTGTAGGTCCAGCCGCACCACACGGCCGTCGGCGTTGACTTCAACCCCATGCCAAGAGTTATCCGGGTTTCCATCACCCCAACCACCGTTGTTATACCAGCCCGCACCGCTCGTCGCCTCATACAAGGCCATCAGCGCCGATCGGTCTCCTGAGACACTTCCATCAGGATTTTGAACATTACAAATTGACAATGAAATAAGTACAAATCCAACAAATATATTCATACTCAAAAATGGTAGAAAATTGTTACATCAATCTCATATTTGACATCACAATTATATTTAGAAATCCCAAAAGATCAATGCTCATGTTTCAACTGTTTTGGAAGAATTGTCTCAACCATAAGTTCAGCAACATCATAAGATCCTTCATGCCAATTTAAGTTTTTATCCCAAAAACCAGGATATATATGAGTCATAAATCCATAACTTATTTCCACTATTTTAGGTGTCATCCCATCATACAAAAAATCAAAAGCTACACTTTGCATTTTTAACCTATCAGCTACCTCGAATGCAATACTTATGATTTCATCATTAAATGAATTTCTATCAAAATCCTTTATCCCACTTCCTGATGCACGAAAATCACCTTCCCTTACCTCTCTTTTGATGGCAAAAGCTTTATCATTTATTACTACTATTCTGAAATCACAATCGTTGTTGGGTAAGTAGTCCTGAAAATAAACGTATCCAATTTCATTTCCTGCTACTTTTGCAAAATTTGTGGTTTTAAAAATTCGCATTATTCCTTTAACAACTTCCCAGAAATCAGCTTTCCCACTATTAAATTTATACCATCGATCTTTTAAATTCGTAAATTTATCATATTGGCTAAATCCACTGGAAAATGCTTTTGAAACTATCTTTTTTGCTCTTGATCTATTGCTTATCAGTTTTACATGGGCTGATCCGGCTCCCTTCCTCAACTTAAATACTTTTGGGAAAGTTGTCGCTTCAATCCATTCTAATGCTTTTTTCTTATTATAAAATACATAGGAGGGAACTAAAGGTGCCCCAATTGCTTCTAATAGATACTTTTGTCCTACTTTATCATCAAAATGCCAAGAAGTATGGAAATTGGGAAATACTTTTTTTCCTGCTGACTGTAAAGAAAAAAGTAACTGCTTAGCAAATAGAACATCTTTGGGGTTAGAATGGCTAAAATGCCACATTAGTGCATCACAATCAACTAATTGATCTACGATACTATTCTTGTAGCAATTTACAATCTTGTAATCGATTTTATTCTTCTGGCAATAAGAAATCCATTTGGAACTGAAATCGCCTTCTTTTTTATGAATAGCTATTTTCATTTTCTTTTTCCAATATAGTTGACAAAGCTTCAGTTGATAGAAACTCAACTTCGGGCCAACGTTTTAAAATTTGAGTTAAAAGATCTTCTAGTTTCCTAATTCCATAAACTCTGTTTTCCATCTCTAAACCACCCACATAATTGATACGATGAGTAGATATAATAGCCGGCTTCCTCCACCTAAAAGCTGCCTCAACTTGCATCATACATTGATTAACGACATCACTATTTCTTTCTATAGTAGGTTCAAAAAAACAATTTCTTACAAGGTGGTATTGATTAAAAATATTTTTCTGACCTGTAAAGTGACTCTTTATTTCACCTTTGTGAGATGAATATGCTGGTGATAAATGTCGGTATTGATTTTGTATAAACCGTATTCCAAAATTTGATAGTTTACCTTCCATTTTTATCGGATATATATAATTACAGGCAATAAATGAAATTGATTCAAACCCAAATATTTGCTCAAATAGCTCCAAACCATCTTCTAAAATTCCCATTTTCTGCTTGAAATCATCCTCATCCTTAGGCCAATATGCAGCCAAATAATTATTTTGCCTTGTAGACGGGATTTCAGTTTTCAACCCGAAAAAACCATGATCAAAAGCAATTTTAGTTTGCTTATGGTTGTTTTGCAGAGCTTCCATCCATAAAGAAACATTCAAATGTTCTCTTGCATGAAATTGTGGATGAATTAATTTTTCATCTATCGCATTAAACCATAAATCTTTAAGGTTACTTCCAGAATATTTGCTATATGATGTGAAAAAATCTTCGTAGTAATAATTATTGAAATTCTCATATTTAATTTTTTCAAAAGCAGGATTTCCTAAAACTGTATTGAATGTAAAAACTGGAGGCTTGCCATAAATATCTCTGAATTCAATTAATGTGTTAAATAATAATTCTAAATCTTTTTCTTGTTCGAGCGTATCAAACGTATCATATATTGATTTGTCAACTCGAATACCTCCTGACAAAAGCTTATTAAATACTTTTTTCGAAGGCATCCTAATACTTCCCCAGTCATCCGATTCAAATACTACAATCTTTCGATTAGTTCTCCATCCGGGAATATTAATCAAATTTCTTCTTGCAATATTTTTTAAATTCTTAAGCATAGTCAGATTATTATAAGATAAGTCGCATCACATCGTTAAGCGATAGATGTTCTCCGTTAAAAAAAATCGCGATAACAGGATTTCCAAGGACAGATGCCGCACTGGTAGAGTACAACCCCATTCTAATTGAAACGACTATAAAAAGAAGTAAAGCCGGGGCCGTAGCTAAAGTAATTCTTTTCATAAGAACATTGTGCTCATTGTTTTGGAGATATAGCACAAATAGACCTATTGCAATCATATTTGCTACAGCAATATATCGCCCTCCTGAGGGTAATGAACTTAACAGATTTGCCATCCCATAAAACAACAGCGTAAAAGAGTATAAGCTTAACCACCCTCTATGCTTTTTTAACAATGCCTTAGATTTAACAAAGAGCAGTACTAATAATCCCATCACAGCCCATTTCAATAATCGTCCATTCCACTCTACGTACCATGCTACATTATTTACGTTTGCGCCATCTCTGAAATTCTCCACATATTTTTCTCCCCTATATCCGGCAGTTCGCTCTTGCAAACTTTCAGGAGCGTAAGTTTCGACTATATTATTAAACGCTGTAAGATCAATTTCAGATATAAAAAAAGTAGCCAAGAAAAATGCAAAGTAAATTGTTAGCCTATTCCCTGCTACAATATATACTGCCAAAATTCCGACCGGGACTAAAAATGCAAAATGTATCAACACGGCTGCTGCAGCTATTACCACTTTCCCTTTTTCATCCTTAAATAAAAAAGGAAGTAATCCGTATATAAAAACATGAGCAGCGGTCCAAAACCGAAATCCATTCATATTCCAAATGGGAATAATCAGAAAAAAGGTTAAGAATAGTAGTATTGTAATTGGTTTGATACGCCCTTCCAAATGCTCCAGAACAAACCACATATTACGCGAAAAGAAAAAGCCAAAAATAATACCGTAAACTAACGTTAATATTGATTGATTATCGGTAAATCGTGACAATACAATTGAAATAACAGTTTTAATAACATCTATATCTCCACTTTTTGTCAATTCTTTTTTTGCTGATGAAACCGTTAACTCAGTGTTGTGCATCTGTTGGTAGTCTTCGATATACCTTACAATATCTGTTCCCTTATTTTCAGCTCCAATAGCAAATGTAAAACCATAAAAAGCAATAAAAGCCCATAATATATTTTTCGCCCATGACTGCCGATAATTTCGGAACGCCGAAACCAGAGCAAGCAGTGGCCAGACAAAAAAAAGTAATACAGAATAAAATGGGTTAGAGTCTTTCATTGGTTAAAACCAGATGTTCAACTTTGCAAAGTTCAAGAAAATTCTGGCAAACATTTTTAATTTTATGTCTATCTATATTAGGTAACCTGTGTTGATTAGTATAGTCCCCATTCAAAAATTGGATTACAGTCTCCCCAGGAATGTCTGTACTCTTGCTCCTTATACTCAACACTGGGCGACCGGTTAGGTGGTAATCGATGAGCTTGCTAGGCATCATCAAAGATGATTCATTTTTAAAATTCACTAAAAAATCCATCGTTGCTAAAAACTGTAACAGTTCGTCCCTTGGAATGTAATCACGCACCTCAATTTTTCCATCTGCCTTTTTTAAATAAGGTTTAATCAAGTCTGAATTCTTCGTAAATATGATGAATTTGTATTCCAGCGTTAGCGTCGTTAAATACTCCAGAAATGGGCGTGGATCTCTTCCTCCCGGAATAAAACCTCCTGCATAGGCAAATGTGGGTACTTTATTTTTAACATATTTTGAGGTACTAACATCTACCTCTTCAAAGTTAAATCCTTGGGGAATTACCTTTATTTTATCTCTGAATTCACGATAATATCCTTCTTTTGCTTCTTCTATAGGTACGGTTATAAAATCTGCTTTGCGGCAAAAACTTTTCTCAAAGAATTTGAAATAAGGCATCTTATTAAATGAATCTAAAGTGGAACCCATATAGGGATCACCACAGTCAGCCACCCAAATCTTTGCGATAGGATGATCCTCTCTCCATGCCCAAGACACGCCCCAATGAATGGGATGAGGGACCGCTATCGATATCAGTAAATTATAACCGGACTCATGCCTTAATGCTTTTTTAACTTGGTACATTAATTCAATGTCCGGGTACTCAAATAGTTGATATAGTCCTCTCCGAAAAACTCGTTTTATCAAGTGTGATATATTATTCCTCCCATTTAAAATTATTTTGGGCATCTTTGGTTGCCCCAAGTCTTTAATTGTAACCCCATATTCTTCTTCAAAGGGTATGTGGTACTCATCATCCTTTACTGTCAGCAATGTCACGTCATGTCCCTGTCGGGCAAACTCCTTTACCAATTCGGTAGTCCGAAACGAACGTGGTGAATTCATCGGATAAAATGAGCGGGATACTATGAGAATATTTTTCTTATCACTTTCCATATACAGATTTTGTAAACCCTATCAATATCTCTTTAATAACTTTCAACTAAATCATGATCTTGTCTTTCAATAGTTGTAGAAAGTCCAATATCTACATTAAATACTTTCACCCATTCCGCAAATAGAATGAGCCTCAAGTAAGTGTAGTCAAAAGGCCTGTGCCCGTATACTATATCATCAAAATATTGAAGTGCATTTTTCTTTATGATTCCACCAGTGTGGGATATTGACTCTTCTAATTTTAAGCGAAAAAGTTCTGGACATTGTTTTTTCACCCAGTACTCCTCTGGGGTAATAAATCCCTTTTTATCTCTTCGATTTGCTATCTTAGATGGCAATATGTCTTTTAAGCCTTTTCGCATCACTCGTTTCGTTATCCCCTTCGTAAACAAATATTCTGCCGGAAGATTAAAAGTAAATTCAACTAATCTGTGGTCGAGAAATGGAACTCTTGCCTCAATAGAATGAGCCATTGAATTTCGATCTTCCCACCTTAAATATTTACCAAGCGGACTATGTAGTAAGTTGAACTTTGTAATCTCTGGAACACTTGATAAATTATTAGATAACGTTGAATGGGGATGAACATTCTGAGCACCTAATCTTTTTATATCAATAACACCCTTAATATCTGATACCGTACTATAATTTTTAGCAATCTGATGTCTAATTTTTTTTGGAATGAGCAGATAAGCAATGGCTCGCAACGTACTACTTAGACTCCCGTTATTTGAGTTTCTGATTTCATTAAGTAAAGCGTTCCACCTTAACCTGCTAAAAAGTCGATAATAGATGGCATTATTAAATTGTTCATACCCCCCTAAGTATTCGTCGGCTCCCTGCCCATTCAGTAATACCTTAATGCCTTTCTCATTTGCTAATTGGAATACATTATATCCTAAATATGCACTCTGGGATTGGTACGGTTCATCCTGATGCCAAAGAATATTTGAAGTCAGATCAAAAAGATTTTTAGTTTCTGGATATGTAAAATAGGCATCAACGTTAGTGTGTTTTACGACAATATCCATCCATTTTTTTTCACTGTATTTCTCTATATCTGAACAAGAAGAAAACGTTTTTTGATTCTCACTCATCTCTTCAGATTTAAGAATATTATTTATCTCACATACGATTGCTGAGGAATCAAGCCCTCCCGAAAGAGCAGAACCAACAGGCACATCGGACCTTAAATGCAATTGAACTGCATCTTTAAAATATTCTTCGAATTCGGCACCTGCTTCATCAAAAGTAAGGCTTGAAGGATTCCATGATAAATCATACCATCTAACAGGGTTAATCTTTCCTTCGGGATCTAGAAATAGGCTCTTTATACTTGCTTTATAATAATGCCCCGGGGGTATGTGATATACCCCTTCGAACATGGTCTCGTCGGTGTGATCTGTTAGACTGTAAATAAGATAATCATAAGCTCTCTGACTATTTATTTTGGCTTGCCAGGTATTACAAACAGTGAACTGCTTTATCTCACTACCGAAATAAAAATTATTTTTGGAATCAAACCAATAGTACAAAGGCTTGATACCAAACCGATCTCTGGCTAAAAATATTTCGCCTTTTCTTTTATCATAAATAGCCAACGCCCACATTCCATTAAACCGATGCAAACAATCGGGACCCCATTCTTTGTAGGCAGCTAGTATAACTTCAGTATCAGTATCCGATATGAACTGATATCCACGTTCCACAAGTTCTGCCCGAAGTTCAATATAATTATAAACCTCACCATTATAGGTAATCCATAAGTCTCCCTCACTTAAACTCATTGGCTGGTGACCATAAGAGGATAAGTCTAAAATAGACAATCTTCTGTGCCCCAAAGCAACTACTGCATTCATACCTTCAACAGATGAAAAGTGTTTGACCGGGCTTGATATTAAATTAGAACTGTATACTTCATCAAGCGTATCATCACCACCTACACAAAAAGCGGACGAGTCGTAATCAGAAAAAAATACAAAACCTTCATCATCAGGCCCCCTATGTGAAATAATATCAGTCATAGATTTTATGTTGTCTAAACTATTTCGGCCATTGCTAACAAAGCCAGATATACCGCACATATAACCTCATTCTATTGTTGTTTACAATTGTTACCAACTATACTTTTCATTGCAACCAAATTATCTCATATTAATCGCTTCCTGAATTTGAGCTTCCAATCACAATTAAACATTACATCAGCCTAGATCAATCGCTACTATGGGCAGAATGATAGAAAATTTCAATTGTTGGAAACCTTATTAAGTTCTACACCAAAAGCTCTTGCTAACTGTAAAAATACCTCTCTGATAAAATTCTTTACGAATAGTCCGTAACGAAATTCTATTCCCACATCATCCAAAACTTGTCTTACGCGTTTGAACTCACTAAGCGGACTTTTACCAAATAACGATCTCGACATTATAATGTAGTATCGGTTAATATCGTATTCAGATACTTTTTGTAGTTCCTTTTCACTCAAAAAATGCGGGGCGTGATACAAATTATTGTACAGCTTCGCATGTATCCAGGTATAGTTTTCTACGCAATCTGTATTTGAAACGCTCTTTTCGTGGACACGCATATACGTCAATACTTGGTGGACAAACCCAAAATTTGATTCCTTTAAAATATCAAGGCAGGCCCCAGTATCTGTCCCCTGATGCGACTCTATGTATACCTTTTCTCGGCTTCGTATCAGATCAGAACGAAGTAACAAAGTTGAAGGACATCCAAAATAAAAACTCCCGTTCAAAAGATGATCTCTGGCAATCTCTTTGCCACAATTAAAATTACTGGGATAAGGCAAACCACTTAATCCTACCTTTCTATCAGACAAACGATAAGAACTGACAATACCAACACTTGGATATTTTTCGGCAACCTCTACCATCTTGGAGATACATTCTGGAAACATCCAATCATCTGCATGAATCACCTTACAATATTTACTTTTGGGTGAAATCTGACGAAAAGTATGATTCAAATTTTGCATCTGCGGTAGAAACTCCTTGTTATTATGAATATGAATGCGATCATCACGAGAAGCATACTCCCTCATTATCTCCAGGCTATTATCCGTACTGTGATTATTAACCAATACGTACTCCCAATTCTCGTAATCCTGTGCCAATACACTTTCGATGCACTCTCTCAAAAACTTGCCACCATTGTAGACGGGCGTTACAACGGATACAAATGGCTTAACATCTACCTCCTTTTTTTGATCAACCTCCTTATGTTTCCTGCCAGCTTTTACAGTTGTCGTTATTTCTCTACGATCCATGATATCTCCTTATAATCCACTTGTTAGAACCGGCAGCTCTACTTCTATAGGTCTTGAATTTATAATCATTGGTTGTGGAATGGGGACAATAAATTTGCCTCCCCACTCATTCACATATTCAAGTTGATTTATAATTTCATCCTTTAGGTTCCAAGGAAGAATAAAAATATAGTCGGGTTTAGTGTCCCTGATCTTGTCTGGGGCTAAAATAGGAATCAATGATCCCGGCAAATAATGCCCTTGTTTGTGGGGATTTCGGTCCACCGTATAGTCGATAAAATCAGTGCCAATCCCACAGTAATTCAAAAGCGTATTTCCTTTTCCGGGAGCTCCATAGCCCACAATCGACCTCCCATTATTCTTCAGATTCAAAAGTAACCGCAAAATATCTCTTTTAGTCTGCTCTACATATTTTCCGAATGACTGATAAAAATCTACACTCAGGTATCCTTTCCGTTCTTCCTGTCGTAACAGTTGACGGACGTTCTCTGATACCTGATATTTTTGATTAGCAGATCGCGCAACAAAAATTCGTATAGATCCTCCATGGGTCCCCAATTGTTGCACATCAAAAATGGCAAACCCATGCTTTTTAAATAAGGATTGAACACTGTGCAGCGAGTAATAGAAAAAGTGCTCATGATAAATCGTATCAAACTGATTGTTTTCGACAAGCTGCATCAAATGTGGGAATTCAAACGTCATAATCCCGTTTTCATCCAACATAATATCAAGACCTTCAATAAAGTCATTGATGCGGGGAACATGAGCCAACACATTATTTCCAAGGATTAGATCGGCAGACTTATACTTCTTTTGAAGTCTTTCAGCCGAATCCGCACCAAAAAATTCCATCTCTGTGGGAATACCCTTTTCTAATGCTGCCCGGGCAACAGTATCAGAAGGTTCGATACCCAACAATGGCACTTTTTTTTGATTGAAATACTGAAGCAAGTATCCGTCATTGCTTGCTATTTCCACTACAAAACTTTCTCTATTTATTTCATACCGGTCCGCCATATAATCAACATATTGTTTAGCATGACGAAGCCAAGAGTCAGAATAGGATGAAAAATAGCTATAGTCCTCATATATCTTTTCAGGACTTACACATTTGCCAACCTGTACTAAAAAACATTGATCACATACATAGGTCTGGAGGGGATAATTCATTTGTCCTTCATTTACCTGATCTGGCTTTACAATCTCATTACAAAGCGGAGAGGTTCCCAAATCGGCAAATATATACTCCAGCCTATTCCCACAATTAAGACATTTTCGTTCGCTCATATCGTTACCACTCTTGTTTTGTATATCAGTTTCCATAACCCCTTAACCTGATACTGTTAATGCTTATTCTTTGCTTTCCTGATCCCCAACACCATTTATTATACAATTGGTATGCCAATTGTAATACAATGGGCAATACTCATAATTTTATCTTCTGCGTAGCCATCTATGGTTCTCAAATCCATAAATTATTCCTTATTTATTATCTTATGCCAACATTACGATCGAGTAATTTTTAATGGATAATGAAAATATTACTCGGCTCAATGTTCTCTATTTAGCCCAATACAATTCTTTATCAAGCTGGTTTGTACCCAATAAAAACTTTAATTGCTTCAGCCTTGTATATGGTTTTGCATTAAAAACCTCAGGATCTAAATCAATCCTCTTGAATAGTTTGTATAATTCTTCTGCCCCATTTACAGCAGTATATTCACATGAAAAGCCGGGTAACTGACTATTTATCTTATCAAAGGACACACGATAGCTACGATTATCACCGCCACTATCACCGAACGTTGTTTTACAACCTGGAAATGCCTTGCCTACAATTTCTGCAATCTCTCTTACCCTGAAATTCTCATCGGTATTCCCCACGTTAAATACTTGATTATGGATTTTTTCAGTCGGAGCTTCTAACGAACAGGCAATCGCTTTGCAGATATCTTTAACGTGAACCAATGGGCGCCACGGCATGCCATCGCTAATCATTTCAATGATACCGGTTGTCCAGGCAAGTCCTGCAAGATTGTTAAGTACAATATCAAATCGCATCCTGGGAGAAGCACCGTAAGCAGTGGCATTTCTTAAAAAGGTGGGAGAAAACTGTTCACCGGCCAGCTTCGACACATCTCGTTCGACCCTTGTTTTACATTCCGCATAAGCCGTTTGGGGATTAACTTCAGACTCTTCTGTTTTATAGCTGTCATCCCCTTCTCCATAAACACTACAGGATGAGGTATAAACAAATCGCTGTATCCCGGCTTTTTTACAAAGGGTAGCCAAGCGAATACTTCCCTCATGATTAATTTTGTATGTAATTTCAGGATTCAACTGTCCCAAAGGATCATTGGATAATTCCGCAAGATGTGCTACGGCATCAAACCCCTCCAAGTCTTCCAGCGTAATTTCGCGAAGATCTTTGTTTATGTAGGATGGATAAACCGTCTCTCCATTGTTATACAACCATCCTGCTCTATAAAATCCGGTATCAAGTCCGGTCACATTATGACCTCTTTCTAATAAATATGGACCTAAAACTGAACCTATATACCCATCTGTACCCGTTACTAATATATTCATGATGATATCTGAAATATGATATGCAGCAACATCTCAACGTAATTAAAGACGAAACAGCACATAATTGATGGTTATAATTTCTCTCACTTTCTGAGACCAATCTTTATTGATAGAGAGTCAATAAGCGTGCCAACTGTTCATAGGGGTCAGAAATCACGGTCAAGAACAAATAATAACCAAGAGTAGATATCTAACTATGTATTTCTTCAAAATTCAAGATGAAATTTTACTCAATCGATATTGTAAATATTACCCTAAAGCATATTAAGTCGGCAGTTTTATCAGTCATATTTAATGTAGGGCAGGATACTTGATTTCTGTCCTCTTACTGGACAAAGAAATTCATGGGTAGAATTAAAGCTGCTCTTGAATAGTTTTGAGAATCCGATAGGTTGCCTTTCCATCCCATTTATCCGGAATGGATCCCTTTTTATATCGCCCCTCTTTTATTGAACAGATAAGTCTCCTTATTTCATCCAGATCAAAAGGGACCAGAGTATTGGTTCCAACCTGGATGGTTGATGGACGTTCAGTATTTGGCCGCAGGGTCAAGCATGGAACACGGCGGAATGTGGATTCCTCCTGGATACCACCACTGTCAGTAAGAATAAACTTGCAGCTGGCAATGAGTTTTTGAAAAGCAAAGTAATCCATTGGCTCGGTCAAAACCACGTTTTTATTTCCAGCCAACCGACCATATAAGTCAAACGACTTTAGATTATTGACGGTTCGGGGATGTATAGGAAAAACCAATTTTTCGGACTGAGTTATTTCCTCAATCAAATTAATAAGCTTAAGCAATTCAGGTTGATTGTCTACCGTTGCCGGCCTATGCATAGTCATAAGAACAAACTGGCCCCTTTCAAGCCCAAGTTTATCTAAAACAGGTGATTTGTTAATCTTATCATCAAAAGCCACCATCGTATCAATCATGGTATTGCCTACTAAAAAGAGCTGGTCTTTGGTCTTCCCATTCCCATTAAGATTTTCCATTCCACTCTCCTCGGTGATAAATAGATAATCCGAAATTTCATCCGTCAAAATTCGGTTAACCTCTTCCGGCATTGTTCGGTCGCCACTGCGCAATCCGCTCTCAATATGAGCTAATGGAATACCCATTTTATTAGCAGTAACCGAGGCAGCCAATGTTGAATTTACATCTCCAGTTACTAAAATCATATCTGGGCGTATCTCTTGTACCACTGGCTCTAAACGCTTCATTACTTCAGCCATCTGCGTATTTGGGGATGAAGGAGGGATTTCTAAAAAATAGTCTGGGGTTAACTCAAACTGTTTGAAAAATATATCGGCCATCTTCTCATCATAGTGCTGGCCCGTATGCACAATTTTTATATCAAAGAATCCCGAAAATTCTTGTTCGGCTACCCTCCTAAACTGCGTAACCTTAATAAAGTTAGGTCGCGTACCCACTATCACTAATAACTTTTTCATACTATAATCCTTGACTTAGTATCCCTTCCCTTCTAAGCTTTCCAAATTTGGGAACTGGTTCTCGGTCGAACGTTTTTCATTGCATTACGAGTATCAATAATAACATCATTCCAATCTGCCAGTTCTTGATAATTTATATCGGAATGATTGGTTGAAATAATTACTGCATCAAAGTTTGATATAGTCTCTTTATTCCATGTAACCGTTTTTAACCCCGCCCATTCCTTATGCTCTCTCGTTTCCCAAATCTCTGGAATGTAGTGATCATAATAAGAGATGTTTGCCCCGTAATTTTTTAGAAGATCCATTAACTTAAAAGTGGGCGACTCTCTCAAGTCATCCACATCCGGCTTATAGGCAAGCCCAACAATCAACACGTTACTACCATTAACAGCCTTATAATGGGCATTTAGTGCCTTAATTGTACGTTCCACAACATATCGTGGCATGCTGGTATTAATTTCACCTGCTAACTCTATAAAACGCGTATTTTGCTCGTACTCCCTTGCTTTCCACGTTAAATAAAACGGATCAATAGGAATACAATGCCCACCTAATCCCGGACCGGGTGTAAACTTCATAAAACCAAAAGGCTTCGTTGCTGCAGCATCCAATACCTCATGGATATCGATACCCATTTCCTGAAATACGACCTTCAGCTCGTTGACCAGCGCAATATTTACCGATCGAAATATATTTTCGGTGAGTTTAACTGCCTCAGCCGTTTTATTATCAGAAACCGGTACAGTCTCTACGATAACGGAATCGTACAATGCTTTGGCAACCGTAAGAGCATCAGTACCATCAGCACCGACTACTTTTGGTATTTTAGAAGTATTGAAATTCGGATTGCCCGGATCTTCGCGCTCCGGACTGTAGGCTACAAAGAAATCTTTTCCTGACTTCATTCCCGAATCTTTCTCTAATATTGGAATTATAAGCTCATCGGTCGTTCCGGGATAAGAAGTCGATTCTAAGATAATTAACTGCCCTTTTTGAATATACTTTGCAATCGTTCGTGTCGTTTGCTCCACATACTTCATATCTGGCTCACGATAGGTATTCAGCGGAGTCGGTACACACATGATAATTGCATCCATTTCTCGTAGGCCGGCAAAGTTTAGAGTGGCTGAACATCGATCAGATACAGCCAACTTTTCCATCATCTTATACCCGAGATGCTTTATATAAGGCTTCCCACTTTCAATATTTTTTATTTTATCCTTATCAACATCAAAACCAACAACAGGAAATCCCTCTTCATGAAAGGTCCACATTAGCGGAAGCCCCACATAACCAAGACCAATAATACCTACCTTGGCTGTACGATTTTGGATTCGACTGATAAAATCTTCGCGTAATTTAATAAGAGGCCTTGGCTTTACAATGCCCGTATTATTACTGGATGTAGTTGGAAAGCTTGGAATAATCTTCATCTTTATTATTTATTATCAGATTAATTTTTTCTTTGTCTTCACGGACCATTTCTTCAATAAGTCCTTCAAAAGTATACTTAGGCGCCCACTCCAACTTTTGGCGAGCTTTTGAGGCATCACCAATAAGCAGATCTACTTCTGTTGGACGAAAATAACGGGGATCAATTTCTACAACTATATCGCCCGTCTCAGCATCAACTCCCTTTTCCTCTACTCCTTCTCCAATCCATGTGAGGTTAACACCGGCATGAAAAAATGCAAGCTCACAAAGTTCTCTAACAGTATGAGTAACCCCCGTAGCCAATACAAGATCTTCGGGATCGTCCTGTTGAAGCATCAGGTACATTCCCTCAATATAATCCTTGGCATGCCCCCAATCCCTTTTGGCATCCAAATTTCCGAGATATGTTTTCTCCTGTAATCCAGCGGCAATGCGAACAGCAGCCCGGGTAATTTTTCGAGTTACGAAGGTTTCACCCCGAACCGGTGACTCATGATTAAAAAGAATGCCGTTTACAGCATACATTCCATAAGCTTCACGATAGTTTACAGTGATCCAATAAGCATAAAGCTTGGCAACGCCATATGGTGAGCGCGGATAAAAAGGTGTAGTCTCTCGCTGCGGTACTTCCTGCACTTTTCCATACAGTTCACTTGTGGAAGCTTGGTAAAATTTGGTCTTATCGGTCAGACCCAATATCCGAATGGCTTCAAGTATACGAAGTGTTCCCAGTGCATCACTATTGGCGGTATATTCGGGAGCTTCAAAAGAAACTTGGACATGACTCTGCGCACCCAGATTATAAATTTCATCCGGCTGGGTATCCTGTATGATACGAATCAAATTTGTAGAGTCAGTTAAATCACCATAGTGTAGATAAAATGGGAGCTCATCGACATGAGGATCTTGATAAATATGATCAATACGTCCGGTATTGAATGAGCTGGATCGACGTTTAATTCCGTGAACCTCATATCCCTTTTCTAATAGAAATTCTGCTAAATATGAGCCATCCTGCCCCGTTACACCCGTAATCAATGCCACTTTTCTCTTTTTTTTCAAATCGTCCCTCATTTTTTAAAAACTTATTTCACATTATAACTTTACTTCCTTCAACTCCTTTATATTCTGCAAGTACCACTGATACGTTTTTGTAAGTCCATCCTGCAATTCTATGTTGTGCCTCCATCCATGCGAATGCAGTTTTGAGACATCTAATAGTTTTCTCGGAGTTCCATCAGGCTTGGAGGTATTCCAAGTAATTTCTCCATGATGGCCAGTGATCTTTTGTATTAAATTAGCCAGCTCTTTGATTGAGATATCCTTACCCGTTCCCACATTGTAGATATCCCCCTTAAGCCTATTTTCTACTGTAAAAAGAATAGCTTTTGCCAGATCCCGAACATGGAGAAATTCTCTTTTGGGTTGTCCGGTTCCCCATAAAGCAACAGGGAGCTGACCATTTTCAGCTGCTTCGTGAAATTTTCGGATCATAGCAGGTACTACATGGGAAGTTTTAAGGTCAAAATTATCACCGGGTCCATATAAATTCGTTGGCATCAATGAAACATAGTTACGCCCATACTGACGATTTAAGGCTTCACATAGTTTTATCCCCGCAATTTTAGCAATGGCATACCATTGATTCGTCGGCTCTAAAGAACCTGTGAGCAAATATTCTTCTTTAATTGGTTGAGGGGCATGTTTAGGATATATACACGAACTGCCAAGGAAAACAAGGTGCTCTACCTCATTTTCATGAGCAGCATTTATTACATTGCTCTGAATGGTCAGATTATCATATAAAAATTGATACGGGTTTTGATCATTTGCTAATATGCCTCCTACCCTGGCAGCAGCCAATACAACAACTTCTGGCTGCTCTCTGTCCATAAACTCTGTTACTGCTTTCTGATTGCGAAGATCCAGCTCATCACTGGGTTTAGTGACTATGTTTGAATAACCTTTACTTTGAAATAATTGCAGCGTTTCTGCCCCAACCATGCCCAGATGACCTGCTATATATATTTTGTTGTCTCTCATACCCTGTTTTTTCTATAAATAAACCATCAGTATGCAGCTTGGTACAACAACTGTACCACTCTTTACTAAAGCAGTCCTTAACTATCTAACTGGAACGTACGTGCCCAATTCGAAGATTGAAGAAAGTATGTACGAGTAATAATTATATACCGAATGGCATGATGAGCAATAATTTTACAGTCTTCTGACACTCAAAATGGGATACGTTATTTATATTATCGGCGTCGATATTTTTACAGTCATTTCGTATTTTATTTGGTTTAAAGAGCGAACCGAAATTCTACTATCTGCAAATACATGAAAACAGTTGCATTTAAAACTCTTGGCTGTAAGCTGAATTACTCCGAAACAATGGCTATTCAGCGTGACTTTGAGCAAGAGGGGTATGATATCACCGATTTTGATAAAGAGGCAGATATTTATGTAGTAAACACTTGTTCGGTGACCCAAAGTGCCAATAGCACCTGCCGCAATACAGTGCGACGGGCCCTTCGCAGAAATCCCGAGGCTTTTGTCGCTGTAATCGGGTGTTATGCTCAGCTTGAACCCGAGGAGATTGCCGAAATCGATGGAGTTGATGCTGTACTCGGAGCAAAAAACAAATTCAAGCTGCTCGAACTATTTGATGATTTTGAAAAACGATCCGAACCTATTGTTTATAATTCGGATGTAAATGAAGCTGTAGATTTCCATAATGCTTTTTCAGCCGATGACCGAACCCGGGCATTCCTAAAAGTTCAGGACGGCTGTAGCTATAACTGCTCGTTTTGTACGATCCCTATGGCACGTGGCGAAAGTCGCAGTCCAAAGATTCATGCTGTTGTTGAAAACGCTAAACTATTGGTTGATGAAGGATTTAAAGAAGTAGTAGTCACTGGCGTTAACGCTGGTGACTTTGGTCGTGGGACCGATGAGAACTTTTTTATGCTTTTGCAAGAACTGGATACTGTTGAGGGGCTGGAGCGAATCCGTTTTTCATCAGTGGAACCGAATTTGATGCACAAAGAGATTATCCACTTTACAGCAGAGTCCGATAAAGTACAACCGCATTTTCATATGCCCCTGCAAAGCGGGAGCGATAAAATGTTAGGATTTATGCGGCGGCGTTATCAGTCTGATCTCTATCGGGAACGAGTTAAGCTTATTAAAAAGTTAATGCCTGACGCAGCTATTGGCGTAGATGTAATTACGGGACATCCCGGAGAAACTGATGAACTCTTTCAAGAATCCTATGATTTCATAGACAGCCTCCCTGTCTCCTATCTACATGTATTCACCTATTCTGAACGTCCCAATACGCATGCCTTAAATATTGAGCCACAGGTACAAAACAGCGTACGCAAGGAACGAACGCATAAGATGCGTCGACTCTCCAAGAAAAAGCGCTTCAATTTTGACACTTCTTTTAAAGATGAGGTTCGGCCGGTGTTATTTGAAGGAGCGAACCACAATGGGGCCATGCTGGGGTGGACAGATAATTATATCCGTGTTGGAGTACCTTATAATCCCCAATACGAAAATAGAATCTTACCGGTAAGGCTCGGAGCGCGATCAAAAGAAGGTTACTTGATCGGAGAGTTGACCCCGCGAGCAAAACAGGAACAAGAAGTGATTGCTGAACTTGTCGGATAAATAAATAGTATGGCTGATTCCAATCGAGATCCCCGTAAGGTTATTGACGATGCGATCAATTTTATTAAAAAAGAACGCGAATTGTACGGGGATTTTTCAGTGGATGATGAGAATGAAGAATCCATCCATGAGAAAGCACCTACTTCTCAATCGACCTCTACCGATAATAATGCTGTAACCGAACCATCCCTGCAGGAAACATCATCCAGTGGAAATGTTCAACAAGATGAAGGATTTACTCCACAGGAGGGGTTATTCAACAAGGATGAGTCCAATGATGTGTATTACTACATTAATAAATGTAATTCTCTTGATGAATTGAAGGAATTGTGTCAGAAAGCAGAGGTACTCCGTACCGATTTAGAAGGAACACAATTGGTATTTGGAGTGGGCAATCCCAATGCGGACTTAATGATTATTGGCGAAGCACCAGGAGCCGAAGAGGATAAACAGGGAGAGCCGTTTGTGGGAAAAGCCGGACAGCTGCTGAACAAAATTTTGGATGCCATTAATTTCAAGCGGCAAGATGTTTATATTGCTAATATTCTCAAACATCGTCCACCAAATAACCGGAACCCAAAACCGGAAGAGCGCGAAAGAAGCCTCCCCTTTTTACTGCGACAAATTGATTTAATTGAACCGAAATTGATTTTAGCAGTTGGCAAAGTGGCAGCACAAACACTTTTAGATAAAAACCTTTCACTAACAAAAATGAGAGGCCAATTTCATGATTTCCGGGGCGAATATGAACTGTTAGCAACTTATCACCCAGCTGCTCTGCTCCGACATCCTAAATGGAAACATCCCACATGGGAAGATGTTCAGCTACTCCGTAAACGATACAATGAGCTCGGCGGTCAACCTTAAAATTTTTGGAAATTTATGGGCTCTTTCACTTCGGTAAGAGTATCGCTTTTATTATACTTGTGAATGCGTGAACATAAAGTAATTGGGATTGTTCATTTCATTCAGATCACAGTAATTTTTGCTATAATTTCAGGTTAATTCTCGGATGGCGTCAAACAAAGGCTCAAACTATAATAAATCTGATTCTAAAATATTGGACCAAGAAGGACGGGTCCCTCCGCAGGCAGTAGAAGTTGAAGAAGCCGTTCTTGGCTCCATGTTAATTGAACATGAGGCGGCTACTATTGCTCTGCAAATGCTCTCTCCGAATGATTTTTATAAGCCTGCACATCAGCATATTTTTGAGGTATTACACGATCTCTATGAACGAGATAATCCGCTTGATCTCCTTACCGTTGAAAATGAATTGCGCGATAAGGGATTACTTGATACCTGTGGCGGACCGGGCTATTTATCTGAACTCACCCGATCGGTCAGCTCAGCAGCTAATGTGGATTACCATGCTCAAATTATCGCCGAAAAAGCAACCAAGCGTAATTTAATCCTAGGTTGCACCGATATTATCAAACAAGCTTATGACAGTTCCTCTGATACGATAGACGTATTGGATTATGCCGAGCAGCGTATTTTTGATTTGGCTAATTCTAAACAGCGAGCACAAGCACAGCCTATTGGCGATGTTTTGAAGGATACCCTTTCTTATCTGGAAGATATACGTGGCAAATCCTCCGGTATTACGGGAGTGCCCACGGGCACTGATGTAGATAAATTAACGGCCGGTTGGCAAGACGGTGATCTGATTATTATTGCTGCCCGCCCCTCAATGGGTAAAACAGCCTATGTTTTGACGACAGCACGCAACGCGGCTTTGCATCAAAATGAGAAGCTGCGAACAAAAGTTGCTATTTTTAGTTTAGAGATGTCAAATCAGTCACTGGTTCAGCGTCTGCTTACCATGGAAGGACGCATTAATGCTCAAAGTGCCCGATCGGGACAATTAGAAGATGAAGATTTTAAGCGTCTTATTGATGCGGCCGGGCGACTATTTACAGCCAACATTTTTGTAGACGATACCCCCGGCCTAAGTATTATGGAATTGCGCACTAAGGCGCGACGACTCAAAAGCGAGCATGATATTGGTCTTATTATTGTAGATTATCTGCAGTTAATGACGGCCAGTGGAGATCACGGTACCCGAGAGCAGGAGATTGCATCCATATCACGAGGACTTAAAGCATTAGCCAAAGAGTTAGATGTGCCGGTTGTAGCACTGTCGCAGCTTAGTCGTGCTGTTGAGCAACGCGGTGGGGATAAACGTCCACAACTTAGTGACCTTCGTGAGTCTGGATCTATTGAACAGGATGCTGATGTTGTAAGCTTTATTTATCGTCCGGAGTATTATGGCATTAAAACAACGCCCGAGGGACAATCAACTACCGGCCTTGCTGAAATTATTATTGGGAAACAGCGTAACGGACCCACCGGCAGTATACCTCTCTACTTCGTAGAAGACTATGCCCGTTTCGAAAACCTCACTACAGCAGATACGGGTCCGTATGGAGAGCCAAACAACACTTCTGACAATAGTGGTCAGTCAAGTAATGGAGGACCGCCCCCAACAGGACATAGTCCCGGCGGTGACGACGCTCCATTTTAATAACTATTTTACTTCTGTCTTTCTTCTCTATTCTGCGCTAGTGCATCTCTCTTGATGGAGCCTTTTGGCTTCAATTACATTTCCTTGCAATATTTTTCATTATTATGTCTCTAATATTGACTCAGGCCATATTTTCTTAATGAATTGCTGTATCATATAGGACTTTATACTATTGTTGCACCGGCTGGTTATCGTCCGAAACTGTAACATATTTATCATTCCCATCATCAGGCGCTACAATTGATTTCTCATTTTTGCCATTCCGCTGAAAAAATCTCTTTACTTTTATATAAATATTGACCGGTATATACATCATGATCTGTTTTAGAAATTTCTGCTTCCCCCCCGCAACTATTAATGCTACTGAAACATTTATCAACACAATACCAATCAGTAATATCCAAAGTAATAATGCTGATAATGATATCCATCCTACCCCCCATAACATGCCATCTATAATCGCCATAGATATAACAAAGAGCACAAGGTTGGAAAATTGAGGAATAATTAATCCAAATAACAAATCAATATACTTAACAGAGTTTCTATTTACCCTTCCACGTAGAAATCGGGATATATATTTTCTTATCAAATGAAAGTGACCTGCATTGGGATTAGAGAAATAATTGTTTTCACCTTTACCACTATATGTTGTAGAGATTTTGGTGAAAACAACTGCGCTTGAAGCAAACGCAATATCAATTCCATCTAATTTTAAATCTAATCCATACTCAGTAATATTTGACTGCTTATCTATTTTCCAGGGTATTTCACGTAATAAAGCAGTAGAAAAACATATGCCATTACTCTGTAAAGCTGTTCCAAAACCCAGTACTTTTCGTCCTCTTGGATACACAACCCGGTCAATTATAAAATTCACCTCAGAAATTTTATCAACCCAGTTTTTAGGGCTATACAAATTGCTATAGCTACACTGTACAACCTCATTTCCCTGCTCCAGGTAATAGTTCATAACCTCCAAGTAGTTACCAGATACCAGTCCGTCAGAATCAAATAAAACAAAGGCGTCATAAGATTTATTTTCTTGTAAAATACTTTCAAATGCCCAAGGCAAAATGTTCTTTTTGTGCCTTTTCCGTGTACCAATTGGAGGAACCATAACTTTTGCTCCCATTTTTTCTGCAGTCTGAACAATATCATTAGCATAACTATCAGCGATGACTATTACATCATACTTATTTTTAAGATAAACTAACCCAGATACACTATATAACAAGCTTGATAAAAGCTGTTTCTTCTCATGAGAAAATACGATAACTGCAAATTTCCGAATTTTACCGGCTGTATAATCAATATTATCATCTCTCTTTAAAGCTGATAGGCTAATAAGTAAATAATAACTGATAAGTCCCCCTGTCATAAATACGAAGGAATAATTAAGTACCTCGACAAAAATCATTGATTACCTTCTTAAGATCTATATTAGATAGCGTACGTTCCTTCTCCTATTGAAGGAACAACTGCACCAACTTTTAAAACTGCTTGTCTATTTGGTAAGCAACAAACGCGCCAAATTATAAAAGGGACTGCATCTAAACTGGAATGACCCGTTATAATCATATTTAAAAGTTCCATACCCCCTGTTTTAAAGAAAAGGGCTACGAATTATTCCCTTTTCTGCTTAAATACTAATACAGACCTATTATAAAAGGAGGGGTATCTTAAGATTAGCCAGGCAATAAAATTGTGAATCTATATTACACTTATTTTGAAAGGTTCTATGAAATTAATACCCAAGTAAGTCCATCAAGTACTCTAACAATGACTCTACTCACCCACAGTAATTAAGAACTACATGCTCTCTTACAGCATAGTAGAGATTGGCACATTTGTTGTACCTAAGTAAAAGAGAAGGACTCAAACATAATGCAAAAGATTAACTCATCAGAATTTTGAATGTAGGATTCATCAAAAGGTCTTTATACGTGAGTTGTAATATATGCATCTATATTTTTATACCATGATTGACTCAAAAAGTACTATAGAAACCAAGGATACACTTCTAAAAGAAATAGAAAAGTCATTTGACAGCGCTCTTATGCAAGATATTTATCACAAGGTGCTACAATTAGCTAAGCTGGATTCAAATGTATTCATCGTTGGAGAAATCGGTTCCGGTAAGAAAAAAATTGCACAAATAATTCATCAACATAGTAACCGCTCTAACAAACCTTTTTACTCATTCTATTGTGTAGATGTCAATGAAAATGTATATCAAGACATCTTTTGGGGACATCTCAACTTTGAGGAAAACCAACTTACATTAAAGTATGAAGCCTTAGAACTAACAAAAGGAGGAACCTTATATCTGGATCAATTCTCAGAATTAGATCAAAAGTATAAGCTCAATATTGTCGCATCTATAAAGAAAGGGATTAACCAACTATATCGATTTGATAAATCATTAAGTCCCAGACTTGTTCTTTCTTTTAATCAGGAATCATATCATAACCTGATCAATTCATCGATATGGGAATCACTGCTTGTTCAGTTAGATCCTGTAGTCATCATGCTACCTCCTCTTCGGGAACGTAAAGAAGATATACCTATCTTAATAAATAACTTTTTAAATGAATTAAAAGAGCAAAACACCAACTATCGAAAATTAACGATATCGCCTCAGGCACTATATAATTGCATCAATTATAGCTGGCCCGGTAATATTCGCCAACTTAATAATGCTATTTTGCAGGGGGCTATACTATCATTCGGCCAAACGATAAAATCAGAGCACCTGCCTTTTACCATGAACTGGAATCTTCCCTATAAGATAAGTAATAATAAAGATTTGTAATGCCTGTTGCTTTCTTTTTGGTAGGGTGCATGAACTCCATAAAATACAAAATGGAGCTTTGTGTTAATCTTTATTTATTAGATAGATCAAGAAGTCCCGTTCTGTTCTCCTTTTTCGGCCTCATACTTTGTTAATTTGTTGTGCAGCGTTTTTCTTGTGAACCCCAAAATTTTCGCTGCCTCCGTTTTATTATTGTCTACAGAGTAAAGTGTTTGATTAATGACTCTTCGTTCAATTTCTTCTATACTGGTTCCAATAGAAATTTGAATAAACTTATCATTAGAATTGCCTTGTACTGGATAAATTTTTTCTCCACGGTTGATACGTGACGGGATAACATCAGGTGTAATTTCTCCACCGTCAGAAAGTACCACGCTACGCTCAACAATATTTTTTAACTCGCGTACATTGCCAGGCCAATCGTACGATAAAAACATTTCCATAATTTCATCAGAAAACACAATACCTTCTATGCCATAGGCTTCTACAAAATGATTTTTGTAAAATTCTACTAACAACGGAATATCTTCTTTGCGATGTCTGAGTGGTGGCACGTATAATTCAATAACATTCAATCGATAAAAAAGATCTTCCCTGAAACTTCCGGATTGCACTTGGTCAAATAGAACTTTATTCGTTGCCGAAATTAAACTAATATCAACTTCAACTTCTTCTTTGCCGCCAACACGTCTAAAAGCCCCCAACTCAACAGCACGTAACAACTTTACCTGTACCGACTTTGGCATTTCTCCAATTTCATCTAAAAAGAGTGTGCTTTTATGTGCCATTTCGAAACATCCTTCTTTTCTGGCATGTGCCCCTGTAAATGCTCCTTTCTCATGGCCAAACAACTCACTTTCAACAAGCTCTGATGGGATAGCCCCACAGTTTATAGCAACTAATTGATTCTGACTTCTATTACTGTGATAGTGAACTAATTGTGCTAACACTTCCTTGCCGGTGCCATTTTCTCCTGTTATTAGCAGAGTTGCCTTGGTCTTGGCTACAAGCATTACCTTAGCCAATAACTCTTTCATGATAGGATTTTGTGTAATAAAAACGGGTTTCTTAGTCCCCTTCTTATTACTCTTACTCATACTATTATCACTTAACGAATTCTCCTCCATAATACATTACCCCTCTCTTTAACTACATTATTTAATTCAAATCCAGTTTATTTATATTTTAACTGAAACAGCCAACTTGAATACTTTAATAACCTAACCCTATTTTTAATTAGGTAATTAAAAATCTATTATTATTTTCTCCCAATCCCAGTTAAATTTTCCTAATACTTTTGTGGGGGAATCCTCTATTTATTGCGTAATTAGTGTGTGATTTTATTATCCCAAAATAGTGGAGCGCCTATCAAGATAGTAATTATCCCGTTTCTGTAAATAAAATCAGAAAAGTTAAACTGGCCTACTGCTGAAGCATCTTCAAAGCTTTACGAGCAGCCTGCTGTTCCGCTTCTTTTTTACTTTTGCCTTTACCCTGAGCCATAGGTTTTTCATCAACGTAAACTTCCACACCGAAAGTCTTATTGTGTCCCGGTCCTTCTTCCGAGATAACAGTATAGGTAGGAATTTTCATTTGCTCAGCTTGGGCAAACTCAAGCAGCAAACTCTTGTAGTTATCCAGCGTATTTACGATTTGATCAAAATCGACGTATTGCTCAATAACATTCCGCACAAATTTTGAGGCAGGCTCATATCCACGATCAAGATACAATGCACCAACAAGTGCTTCAAAAAGATCGGATAAAACACTTTTAGACTCTTCAATGCCTTGTCCACGCACCCTTTCTCCCAATAACATTAGATTATTAAGTTCCAGCTTTTCAGCATACATTGCCAGGGTGTTCCCTTTCACAAGCTTAGCTCGTAATTTTGTTAGAAAACCCTCGTTTTTATTGGGAAAGAGATCAAAAATGATTTCTGTAACGATCAAATCAAGAACGGCATCACCCAAAAATTCGAGTCGTTCATATGAGTCAATGGATGAAAAATTTTCGTCCGCTAATGTAGACCGATGACGCAATGCACGGATATAAATAAAGGGATTATCAATAGAAGTGCCGATAATCCCTTCAAGCTTATCTATCCGTTCTTCCTGCTCAGGCGGTAAATCTTCTTCTGTTTGAAAATATGACCTGAGTTTGTCAAACATTAATGACTATTCTTCAAACTTTTTAAATACGAGTGTAGTATTATGGCCGCCAAAGCCAAATGCATTATTTAAAGCATATTGCACGTCTCGTACTTCTGCCTCATTGAAAGTATAATTAAGATCACACTCGGGATCGGGTGTTTCGAAATTAATAGTTGGCGGAATCATTCCGTGATAAGTCGAAAGCAAGGTGGCTAACGCTTCAATTGCACCGGCAGCACCAAGGGCATGCCCTGTCATCGACTTCGTAGAATTGTGATTAATTTCATACGCATGATCACCGAATACCTTTTTAATAGAGTTTGTCTCCGCAATATCACCAAGCGGCGTAGACGTACCATGCATATTTATATGATCAACATCTTCAGTCGAAATGCCTGCAGAGTCAAGTGCTCTATTAAGAGCTAAAATTACTCCTTCACCATCGGGATCAGGAGCGGTAATATGGTGAGCATCAGCAGAAAAGCCATACCCAACAATTTCTCCGTATATTTGTGCACCACGCTCTTTTGCATGTTCATACTCCTCCAGAAATAGAATCCCTGATCCTTCTCCCAATACAAAACCATCTCGATTCTTATCGAAAGGTCGAGAGGCAGAATCCGGATCATCATTACGGGTGGACATCGCTTTCATGGAGTTAAAGCCCGCTACACCAATACGTGATACAGGGGCTTCAGAACCACCAGATACAGCCATGTCACTTTGCCCGTTTTTAATAGAATCGTAAGCCAGAGCAATATTGTGAGAACCGGTAGCACATGCTGATACAGCACAAAAATTAGGACCTTTAAATCCATATTTAATAGAGATTTGTCCCGCTACCATATCGGGTATTAACTTCGGAATAAAAAATGGAGATACTCCCCGGGGCCCATGTTCATGAAATGAAATGGACTGCTCATAGAAGGTATTCATGCCTCCTATTCCCGTTCCAACAATTACGGCCACATCATCTTTATTAATTTTATCCAAATCGAGACCAGTATCCTGAATTGCTTCATCGGCTGCAATCAACGCATACTGGCAAACTTTATCCAAGCGACGCGCTTCTTTGCGTTCGAAGTAATCCAGTTCATCGTAGTCTTCTATTTGTGCGGCAAATTTGGTCGGAAAGTCAGAAGTGTCAAAGTGCTCAATAGGTTGAGCTCCACTCTTACCCGATATTAACCCATTCCAGAAATCTGGTGCCGTCTTACCTACAGGGGTAAGGGCACCGATTCCGGTAATAACAACTCTGCGATTAGACATGCTAAAAAATTTAGCGCTTGAGAATGTTAGCTTACTTTCTCCTGAAGATATTCTACAGCATTACCTACTGTAGCAATGTTTTCTGCATCTTCATCAGGAATACTGATATCAAATTCTTTTTCGAACTCCATAATGAGTTCAACAGTATCCAATGAATCAGCACCTAAATCGTTAGTGAAGTTCGCTTCGTGCGTAACTTCTGATTCATCGACACCTAATTTATCAACGATAATTGATTTTACTTTTGATTCAACGTCTTGAGACATAACGGTAATTTAACTTATGTTCGGGTTAATTTTAATGAAAACTGCCCACTTTCGTTAAGCATGGGCTGAAAATACAATTTAAATTTATAAAATACACTTTATGTAAAAAGTGTATTCAGCTATAATTTTGATTAACAAAAAATGGGTTACATGCCCATTCCACCATCAACTTTAACAGTTTCCCCGGTAATGTAAGAACTGAGGTCTGAAGCTAAAAATAATACTGCATTCGCGACCTCCTCAGCATCACCGGCACGTGCCATAGGTGTTTCTTCTTTGATTGCTTCAAGAATATCTTCATCCAGTTCATCAGTCATTTCCGTAGTAATATATCCGGGGGCTACAACATTTGCCCGAATATTTCTGGAAGCAAATTCTTTCGCATACGATTTTGTAAAACCAATAATTCCTGCTTTTGAAGCAGCGTAATTACTTTGCCCCGCATTACCGGAAAGTCCTACGATGGAACTAATATTAATGATAGAACCGCCACGATTGCGCATCATCGGCTTAGCAGCGGCTTTGCTGTAATTAAAAATACTTTTTAGGTTGGTATCAATTACCTGATCCCACTGTTCTTCACTCATTCGAAGAATCAGATTATCACGAGTGATACCTGCATTATTGACCAGAATATCCAACTTTTCCCAGTCATCTGTTAGTTCTGAAATTACTTCTTCAGCCTTTTCAAGTTTAACAGCATCAGCCTGAATAGCTTTTGCCTTACAGCCTTTGGCTTCAATTTCTTTTTTTACTTCATTTGCCGCATCAACAGAGCTGGCAAAAGTAATTGCTACATCAGCTCCAAAATCTGCCAATGTCAACGCAATAGATCGACCAATTCCGCGGCTCCCACCTGTTACTAATGCTGTCTTTCCTTTAAGTGATAAACTCATCTTTAAGTAATAATTTTATTGATAACCATTTATTTCCACATCGTCCAGGGTTCGCTTCACAAGACCCTGCAACACCTTGCCGGGTCCTACTTCGACAAAGGAGTCAGCACCATTCTCATGCATGTTCTGGAGCGTTTGTGTCCAGCGTACGGGATTCAGTAACTGATTCAAAACATTCGATCGTATTTCTTCGGGATCTGTTGTCGGCTCCGCAGTATAATTGCTGTATATTGGACAATCCGGTTTAGAGATCTCCAGCGTTTCCAAACTTTCCTTAAGTCCATCATAGGCCGGTTGCATCAGCGAAGAGTGAAATGCTCCACTCACAGGAAGCTTCTTTGCTAATCGGCAGCCCTCCTCTTTCAATAATGCTACCGCTTTATCAATCGCTTCTTCATCCCCTGAAATTACCAATTGTCCCGGGCAATTGTAATTTGCCGCAATCACTTCTTTTCCTACTTCCTTTGTTACTTGCTCACAAATTTGTTCAACAACTTCATCGCCCATTCCTATTACCGCCGCCATGGTACCAGGATTATTTTCACCAGCCTCTTGCATCAGCTCACCGCGCCGACGTACAATTTTCAGAGCATCTTCAAAAGAAACTGCTCTACAGGCAACAAGTGCTGAAAATTCACCTAAGCTGTGTCCTGCTACCATATCAGGGGTTGCATCCAGTGTATTATACAATGCTATAGAATGTAAAAAGATGGCAGGCTGAGTAAATTCTGTTTGTTTAAGTTTTTCCTCAGGACCTTCAAACATGATCTGTTTCAGATCAAAACCGAGAACATCATTCGCTCGATTTACATAGGATTCAAACTCTTCATTATCATCATAATGAGATTTGCCCATTCCAACAGATTGTGATCCCTGTCCAGGAAATAAATACGCAGTACTCATAACTTATTTCCACCCCCATTTTAGATAGATTGATCCCCAAGTATAACCTCCGCCAAAAGCGGCCAGGATCAAATTATCTCCATGTTCTAATTTATCTTTCCAATCATACAAACAAAGTGGTATAGTTGCAGCTGTGGTATTTCCATATTTATCAATATTAACCATCACTTTGTCGCTGTCCAGCCCCATTCGATTGGCTGTAGCATCAATAATACGCAAATTAGCCTGATGCGGGACCAACCATGCAACATCATCAGCCGTAAGATTATTCTTTTCCATAATTTCTTCTGAGACATCAGCCATGCCTACCGTCGCTTTCTTAAACACGGTACGTCCATCTTGTTTGGCGTAATGCAACCTATCGGCCACTGTTTGTTCACTGGCAGGATTCAAACTACCACCGGCTGGCTGATACAGGGATAAGTTTGTATCTCCTTCAGATCGGTGAATATAATCAATTATCCCTGTTTCATCTTCTGAGGCTTCAAGCAATACAGCCCCCGCTCCGTCACCAAACAAAATACAGGTAGAACGGTCGGTATAATCAATAATTGAACTCATTTTATCAGCGCCAATTACCAAGACCTTTTCAGCCCGACCTGATTCAATAAAATTAGCTCCGGTTGTAAGAGCATACAAAAAGCCAGAGCATGCAGCAGATAGATCAAAAGCATAGGCATTGCTGGCACCAATCTCATTTTGAACTAAACAAGCTGTAGCAGGAAAAAGATAATCGGGCGTAACGGTTGCTAAAATAATCGTATCAATCTCTTCAGCAGAAATACCCCGCTGTTCGAGTGCTTCTTTGGCTGCCTCAGCACCCATAAAGGCGGTAGCTTTATCATCATCCTTAAGGATACGCCGCTCCTCAATACCGGTTCTGGTTCGTATCCATTCATCATTTGTCTCTACCATTTCTTCAAGATCGGCATTGGTCAGCCGATTCTCGGGCAGATAATGTCCTACTGCTGTTATTGCTGCTTGTGTTGCTTCCGCCATGTATGGGAATTATTTATTTAAGAGATGCTACAATTTTTTCGTTGATATTGTGGTCCACACACTTTGCGGCACTCAATATCATATTTTTGATCGCTAACGGAGAACTACTTCCATGCCCTACCATGGTTAATCCATTAACGCCTAAGAATGGAACACCACCTACTTTATCGGGATCAAACTCTGCAAGTGATGTTTTTAAAACTTTGCTAACTAACTTTGCTTCTTCAGCTCCAAGCCCTAAATCTTTAATTCCTTTTTTAACGAACAATTCCAGCGCGTCAGGTATAGATTCTCCAAACTTAAGAACAATATTTCCTATCAAACCATCACATAAGAAGACATCTGCCTTTCCGCTGAATATATCACCGCCTTCTACATTTCCAATAAAGTTTGGCAGTGACTGTAGTTCGTCATGTGCACTTTTAAGATTTTCGGTCCCCTTTTCTTCTTCTTCACCTACATTAAGCAAACCAACCTGTGGATCATCCACATCCATAATCTCTTCAGCAAATACACGACCCATCTTCGCAAATTCAACAAACATAGATGGACGTACTTCCAGGTTTGCTCCCGCATCCATCACTAATCGAGGACCTTTAATCGTTGGGTAAATAGCTGCTATCGTAGGTCGACTAACACCCTCCAGTTTTCCTAACAGAAAGGTAGAAGCAGCAAGTAAGGCACCCGTATTTCCGGCACTAAGAAATGCATTGCACTTTCCTTTTTTATGCATTCCCACACCCGTAACAATAGATGAATTCTGCTTAGTTTTTACAGCTTGAGCAGGCGATTCATCCATTCCAATAATCTCGGGTGCATGCTGAACTACCAATCGTTCTGGATCGTAGTCATGATTACCAAGTTCATCATTTATCACGTCTTCCGGTCCAACAAGAACAACCGTTAGATTGGGATCTTCTTTAATAGCCTGTATCGATCCTTCTACCGGACTTTTTGGATAGTAGTCGCCCCCTACGGCATCTACAGCAATGATCATGAATAAGAGATTAGGATAAAATTACTTGTTTACATCGAGTATCTGCCGACCGCGATAATGGCCGCACTCTTTACAGATATGATGATAACGATGCAGTGCACCACAATTATCGCATTCAGCCAGGGTTGGCTCCCCTATTTTATGATGTGAGCGACGCTTGTTGGTTCGTGACTTCGAATGTTGACGTTTTGGATGTGCCATTAGCTAATAATGATATTTCTGTTAATTCTTAAGTTCTTTCAATTTTTCCCACCGGGGATCTACCACCTCGGCGTCTGTATCTTCTTTAGTGTCTCCGAAAGACTTTGTTTCAAACTCTTTTGGCCTCCCTTCTTCATCAAGAAACTTTGGATGCAGTTTCTTTATTGGGACATTTAAAAATATTGTATCACGGACCTCATCTTCAATGCTCAGGGTATTGCTGGAGAAGTTAAACCTTCGAACAGCACCATTCTCATCTTCCTTTTCTTCCTGAACATCAACCTTGAATACTACTTCATAGTCTGATTCAATGGGCTGGATGTACGGTTCGAGCGATCGATCGCATACAATTTCGACATCCGAATCCACATGAAAATTTACCCTGATGAAATGTAGCGTACGGTAAAAAAGAAGATCAACCATCCCGCCCTGAAATGTGTAGGGCGACAAGTCCAGATCATCTTCGGTTAACTCAACCGTGCGCCGACTTTCGCCGTCGGGTATTTCTACTATGTTAAATTCAAGTTTTGACATATCCGTAATAGTTCCCAAAAATATGAATATTTGGATTTACCTGCAATCAATTAAACAACCCAAATAACCTTTGCTCAACGAGTTCAATAATACGTCCTAAATCCTCTTTATTATTTACAAAATCCAAGTCGTCAGTATCAATAATAAGCTTCTCATGGGGATAACGCTGAATCCAATCTTCATATAGCCTATTTAAACGTTCAAGGTATTCTATACGAATAGTGTTTTCATAATCCCTTCCCCGCTGCTGTATTTGCTGGACAAGGGTGGGAACTTGCGCGCGAATATAAATAAGTAAGTTGGGTTCTTGAAGGTAGTTTGTCATCTCCTGAAAAAGGGCTTCATAATTCTCAAAGTCACGATCACTCATTAATCCCATCTCGTGCAGGTTCTTGGCAAAGATCTCAACATCTTCGTAGATCGTACGGTCTTGTACAAATCGACCCTCTCGCTCAATCATCTGCTTCTGATGACGGAACCGACTGGATAAAAAGTATATCTGTAAGTTAAAGCTCCAGCGGCGCATATCTTCATAAAAATCAGACAGGTATGGATTATCATCCACCGATTCGTAAAAGGGCTCCCATCCAAAATGCTTTGCCAGCAATCCTGTAAGCGAGGATTTACCCGCACCAATATTGCCGGCAATAGAAATAAATTTAAGGTTATCTTCTTCTGCTTCGTCAAGTTGTTCAGTAATATTCTCCGTCATACCCTAATGTTTTCCCAACAGTTGATACATTTCTCTTTTGTAGTCTTCTACACCTGGCTGGTCAAACGGATTGACCCCCAAGCAATAGCAATAAACAGCCGTCAACAGTTCATAAAAATAAATGAATTCACCAATATGTTGTGCATTTAATTCATCGAGCGAAATCACAATACTGGGAACCGATCCATCAGTATGTGCCTGCAAGGTTCCCTTAAACGCTTGCTTATTTATCTCATGAAATGTTTGTCCCGATAAATAATTAAGGCCATCGTGATTTCCGGACAACTCTTCTATGGTGATATTTTCCTCAGCTGACTCAATGGTGATGAAGGTTTCCATCATGTTACGAGTCCCCTGCTGAATAAACTGTCCAATGCTATGCAGATCCGTTGAATAAATAGCCGTTGCAGGGAACATTCCCTTACCTTGTTTACCCTCACTTTCGCCCAACAGCTGCTGTAGCCATCCTCCCAGTGCCTCTAATTGAGGTTCAAAGGTCGTCAATACATCTAAGGATTTTCCATTATTGAAAAGTGCAAATTTTGTAGCTGCATAGTCAAGAACTTGCCCCGGATCTTCTTCCAGTTCCTCATATTTTGAAACCGCCTCATAAAATAGCGTCCTGATATCTATACCGGCTACTGCAATTGGAAATAGCCCCACCGGCGTCAATACAGAAAACCGACCACCTACATCATCAGGAATAATAAATTTTTTAAATCCGTGTTTGTTAATCAGTTCATTGAGTGCCCCTCCCTCTTTGCTTGTGGTACAAATGATTCGGTCGTCAACATCTTCTGGAAACTTTTCTGTTATCCACTTCCGAAGCACACGAAAAGAAAGAGCGGTCTCAAGGGTAGTTCCCGATTTTGAGATAACATTTAAAAATATGCTCTTTTGCTCACCCTCCTCATTGGGTTTATCCAAATAGTCAATCAGATCTTTTAAATATTTGCCGCTCATATGGTGTCCGGCAAAAATGATCTCCGGCCCGTCATTATCAAAAAAAGGTTGTAATGCCTCAATAACAGCGCGAGACCCTAAATATGATCCCCCTATTCCGCATACGATAAAGACATCAGCCTGCTCACGGATATTGGCCGCCAAACTATCTATTTGTTCGAGAATAGCATCATTAGGATCCGCAAGTAAATCTCGCCATCCCAACCATTCAGATCCTTCACCACTACCCCTTTTAACCGTTTCATATGCATCTTCAGCCTGCTGATAAGCCTGACGGAATTCATCCTCAGCCAAAAACTGTTTGGCTCGACTGGTATTAATTTTAATCATTGCTTACTGGTTTGATAGATCTATTCAGTGCGCGTTAACCGATTGGACTAACCTAAAAAATTTGATGGAGTATAAAACCTGTTTAATTACTAAAATTCAAGTTATTATTCTATTATCACATTTTTCACCAACAGCCTAAACTTAGCTATTTTCTGAATTAATTTTACCTGAAATTGAATGTGGAGATGCTCATCCTAGACAGCTATATTAGGTCTAATTCGTTACAAGCCTTAAGGCATTATAAATCAACATCTTTTGAACAATTTTTAAGCCCTCTACGTAGGTAAATGATTGACACTGAACTAAAAGAAGTCACCAAATTTAAACGGACGGACAAAAAAACGCTAAAGCAGATCACAAGTCCCGTATCAGAAAGTTTGTCTGAGTTTCGAAGCTTTTATAAAAAAGAGCTCCGCACCGATGTATTTCTTCTTGATAAAATTGTTCAATATCTGTTGCGCCAAAAAGGTAAGGAAATTCGTCCCACGCTCGTATTTATGTCGGCCAGACTTTTCGGAGATGTGAACGAACGTAGCTATGTGGCTGCTACTATGATTGAACTGCTTCATACTGCTACGCTCATCCACGATGATGTTGTAGACGATGCAGAAGTTCGACGCGGATTTCTAAGTATCAACAAGGTCTGGAAAAATAAGGCTAGTGTTCTTTTAGGGGATTACCTGCTCTCAAAAGGGTTGCTAACAGCTTTGGATTATGAAGAGTTCAAGCTGTTAAAAGTACTTTCTGATGCCGTAAAAAAGATGAGTGAAGGTGAGTTGCGACAGTTTAAGGCAGCCCGTCTCTTCAATATGGACGAAGAATATTACTTTAAAGTAATCTCTGAAAAAACAGCCAGTCTTATTGCAGCCTGTTGTGAGTGTGGAGCAGTGTCTACCTCCGACGACCCGGCCATTCATCAGAAAATGAATGATATCGGCATGAATACGGGCATTGCGTTTCAAATTCGAGATGACCTGTTTGATTACGGTGTTGATGATATTGGTAAGCCCAAACGAAATGATATCCAAGAGCGCAAGGTAACGCTCCCTTTTATCAAAGCCCTTGATAATGCCTCATTTTTCGAGACCATTCATATGCGTCATCTTATGAGAAAGCGTAAAAAAAGTAATGATGAGATTGAAGAAATCGTGCGTTTCGTGCACGACAAAGGAGGGATAACCTATGCCCGTTCCATTATGAATGAGTATGCTCAGCGCGCACTTGATGAACTTTCTACACTTCCCGAATCACCGGAAAGAACATCTTTTGAAGATCTGATTACATTTATCATTGAGCGGAAGAAATAATCGCTTCATTTAACAATGGATTCTCCCGTCCTGCAACCGCCCCTCTTATTTATTTCTGATGTCCACCTGGGTGGATTTTCGGATAACAAAAACGAACGGATTGAATCTGAGCTCATACAACTTATCAATTATTGTCAGCGGAATGATATTCACCTGGCTGTGCTGGGAGATCTTTTTGATTACTGGATGGAATACCCAGGTTTTGTTCCCAATCTTGGAAGAAAATTACTCGACCGATTTGAGAGCTTTAATAAAGAGTTGGGCCCCACTCTTTATATTACCGGGAACCATGATAACTGGACTCGTAATCATTTGAAAGAAAGGGGATTTTATCTCATCCACGAACAATACCAATTCAATACTGATGACAAAGAAATTTTAACACTGCACGGAGACGGCCTCAATGATCCTAAATATAACCTGAAGCGGCCTTTGATGCACCAGCTTTTACGCAGTCGATTATTTGTGAGGTTATTTCAAACAATATTTCCACCTCGAACTGGAAATACCATTATGAAATACTTTTCTAGGATTACACGAAAAATGGATTGGGAAACCAGAAAAGAAGAACAATTAAATGACTGGGCCAAGTATCAACTCAAAAATTCTGATGTTGATCTCATTTTATCTGGACACGATCATATTCCCAGACGGAAACAATTCCCTTTCGGAACCTATATAAATTTGGGTACCTTTTATAACCATCGAACAATGGTCTATTATAATAATGATGGCATTTCCCTCGTTTATTGGAAGCCAGAGTTACAGACGTTACAACCATTTGAAACCAGCAGCTATTAATGAGCAATTCAAATCAAGACAATGATATGGATCGTTATTTCAACGATCCGAATTATCGGCGACAAAAAGCACAAGAACGCAACGGTGATAACAGCAAAAGTTCATCATCTGATAATAATGGAATTCCAAAAAAATTACGCCGTTGGGCCGGAGTAGCTGCAGGTATTATCGTATTAGCCGCTACCGGCTTTACTCTCTACTTATACCAGGGAATACCTTCTATTGATCAACTTGAAAATCCCCAAACGGCTGTTGCTTCAGAATTAAAAAGCCGTGATGGCGTCGTATTAGATCGCTACTATACCGAAAATCGTACGCACGTTCCCATTGAAAAAATATCTCCCCACGTTGTTGATGCCCTAATCGCAACCGAAGATCATCGTTTCTACAATCACTGGGGCATTGACATGATACGCACTCTGGCTATCCCATGGCACTTATTAAATGGACGTATTCAGGGGGGGTCTACCCTTACGCAACAACTGGCCCGAAATCTTTATAAAAAAATTGGCCGCGAGTTTTCTGTTATCCGTAAGCTACGGGAAATGATCACGGCCGTTCAAATCGAGCACAACTATACCAAGCGTGAAATTATTGAGATGTATCTTAATACCGTAGAATTTCCCAATAGCGCTTTTGGTATAGAGTCTGCAGCCCAAACCCACTACGGAAAGAGTGCCAGCGACCTAACCATTTCTGAAGCTGCTACGTTGGTTGGTTCACTACAAATGGTATATCTATATAACCCGCGCCTTTATCCCGATAATGCTAAAAGTCGGCGTAATACTGTTCTTTTTCTACTGAATAAACGGGGATTCATCAGCGATGCGGTATACGATAAACTACGGAAAGAACCAATCGTTCTTAACTATCAGCCCCCATCCAAAGCCGGACAAGAGAATCGGTATTTTGGTCAGTATGTACGTCAACAGGTAGATCCCTGGCTTAAAGAAAATGGCTACGACTTAAATACTGATGGCTTGACAATTTATACGACTATTGATTCTCGATTACAACGGTATGCAGAACAGGCACTCCGTACGAAGTTAGATTCCCTGCAAGCTATTTATGAAGATGAATGGACCAGCCCAAACGGCGAATATATGGATAGGCTGTGGAAAAAGTATCCAAGTTTTCTACGCGAGTTCATTCGGGATACTGATCGATATAAAAATGCATTTTCGAAGTATGATACAGATCAAGAGTCCGTGGTTTTTGATACGCTAATGGCTGATTCTGCCTTTGTAGACTCTGTAAAACGTGCCAAAACACGTCTCGAAGCCGGATTTGTGGGTATCGATCCCAATAACGGAAATGTGTTAGCCTGGGTGGGCGGCTCCGATTATGGTAATGTACAGTACGATCACGTATATCAATCCCGGAGACAAGCCGGTTCCACCTTTAAGCCCTTTGTCTATACGGTAGCAATTGATAATGGCTACAAACCCTATCACAAATTTTCGAAATATCCCAGCGTGTTTTATGACCGGTCGGGTGATGCATGGAAGCCCAAAGATCCAGAGGTACCTTCGGGACCCAAAATGGTACCCCTGCGACAAGCCCTGGCCCGCAGCTTAAATAATGTTACCATTCGACTTTTACCCGAGTTAGCCGGGGCCCCGGGGACCAACAAATTAGAAGAGTTGGAACCTGCTGCTCGCAAAATTAAACAGATGGCTTCCAATCTCGGGATTGATATGTCTAATACACCAGCTTACCCTTCTATTGCCCTTGGGACGGCAGAAGTTTCTCTACTCGAAATGGTGAGCGCATACACCACTTACGCTAACCAGGGAGTCCACATCGATCCCATTGCTGTTACCCGTATTGAAGACAAAGAAGGCAATGTGATTAAAGAATATCACCCCGAATACCAGCAAGAGGTTATTAGTCCCGAAACAGCATATATGATGGTGGATATGATGCGTGGCGTTATTCGCGGTGGGGAAGATTATTACGGAACAGGTGTTCGACTTCGTAATGTTTATGGAGTTCGCCAAGATGTGGCCGGCAAAACCGGGACCACTCAAAATAGTGCCGATAACTGGTTTATGGCCATGATGCCGCATATCACAATGGGCGCATGGGTCGGTGGCGAAAACAGAATGATTCGCTTTCCCCAAGATACATATATTGGTCAGGGAGCGCGTTCTGCTCTTCCTATTGTCGGTAAGTTCATCAACTTGGCTTCATCGGATCCCAAAGCTCCTTGGAGCTATGACGCCTTTGAATCCCCTCCCGGATTTGTGATGCCTCAAGACCCTGATAGCGCCGAAAGTAATGAAACCGGTACCGGGCGTATCGATTGGTAATATTTTGCTATCGATCGACCTCATTTAAAAAGGAAGGCCCGGATCTTTTTATGACAATTAATATCTCGGGTTATTTTTCTAAGTAGTAGACGGCACATCTTTCTAAGGAGGTTAACCAATCTTACGATTTCAATAATCTTAGATCATCTGCCTTAGTTCTTTTTAGGAAAAACTTTTGTGCTTTTAATCCTAAAGTATTACCACCATTTGTATACCATAAGCCAAAAAATATTTCTGAGGCCTTAATTTAATTCAATAAAAAAGGCGACCTCTAAACAGAGATCGCCTTCAAGAAATTATCAAAATGGTAAGAACTATTGGGTATTAACCCCGATATCGACCGATAATTTGATCCGGTTTTCTGCACGTTTCAGTGCTTTTCTGGCCCGATCCTTGTCGATCTTCTTATCGTCAGATTCGAGACGTTCAACAGCCCGCTCTTTGGCTTGTTTTGCTCGCTCAACATCGATTTCATCCACTGGCTCAGCAGCTTCGGCTAATAACGTTAGCTTATTATCGATGACTTCTACAAAACCTCCGGTTACGGAGAATGATTGTTCTCCGCCGGCTGCCTTACGAACCAGTATTTCTCCGATTTCGAGCGAAGAAATAATGTTGGCGTGAAGCGTCTTAACTTCAAAACTCCCCATCTCTCCGGGGACTCGTACTCCGGTAACTTCATCATCAAAGATTGATCCTTCCGGAGTTAATATTTGAGCACTAAAAGTGTTCATTGGTTACATACCTCTTATTATTCTGCGGCTTCTGCTTCTTCTTCAGCCAACAATTCTTCGCCTTTTTCTTCTGCTTCTTCAATGGTACCAACCATGTAGAATGCTTTCTCCGGCAAGTGATCAAGTTCACCGTCGAGAATCTTCTTGAAGCCTTTAACAGTATCTTCAATGTTCACATATTCACCGGGCTGGCCCGTAAACTGTTCAGCAACAAAGAATGGCTGACTCAAGAATCGCTGTATACGTCGAGCTCGAGACACAACTGTTTTATCTTCGTCAGAAAGCTCATCCATACCCAGAATAGCAATAATATCCTGCAGATCTTTGTACTTCTGTAGAATCTCAATCACCCGCTGCGCAGTCTGATAATGTTCCTTACCAACAATATGCGGATCAAGAATTCGAGAAGAGGAATCGAGCGGATCTACAGCGGGATAAATACCAATCTGTGTAAGCGCGCGGCTCAATACCGTTGTTGCATCCAAGTGGGCAAATGTTGTTGCCGGAGCGGGGTCAGTCAAGTCATCAGCCGGGACGTAAACAGCCTGTACTGATGTAATAGAACCGTTCTTAGTAGAAGTAATCCGCTCCTGCAGATCTCCCATCTCGGTAGCCAATGTTGGCTGATAACCTACGGCCGAAGGCATACGTCCAAGCAGTGCCGAAACCTCGGACCCTGCCTGTGTAAATCGGAAAATATTATCAATAAAGAGCAGGATATCGCGAGAAATTTCTTCGCGGAAATATTCCGCCAATGTCAGTCCAGAAAGTGCAACCCGAACACGAGCTCCTGGTGGCTCATTCATCTGACCAAAGGTAAAGGCAGCTTTAGAATCTTTCAACGCATCTTTGTCTACCTTGCTGAGATCCCACTCACCATTTTCAAATGATTCTTTAAAATCTTCACCGTAATCAATAATACCGGCCTCGAGCATCTCACGGATAAGATCATTACCCTCACGAGTACGCTCACCAACACCGGCGAATACTGAGAGACCACCATGGCCTTTGGCAATATTGTTAATCAATTCCTGAATAAGAACCGTTTTACCTACACCGGCACCTCCGAAAAGTCCTGTTTTACCACCTTTTGCATAAGGACAAAGTAGATCAATAACCTTAATACCAGTTTCGAGCATTTCGGTAGAAGTTGCCAGGTCTTCAAAATCGGGCGCTGATCGATGGATGGGATATTTACGGTCCCCCTTAGGAGGTTCAATACCATCAATAGGCTCACCCACCACATTAAATACACGTCCAAGGATGTCTTCACCTACCGGCATCGAGATCGGTGCTCCAGTATTAACAACTTCCATCTCTCGAACCAATCCGTCGGTAGAATCCATCGCGATCGTGCGAACACGATTTTCTCCGAGGTGCTGAGCAACTTCCAGATAAAGTTTAGAATTGTCTTCTCTTTCGATATAAAGTGCATTAAGTACCGGGGGAATGTCGCCTTGATCGAAATCAACATCCACAACCGGCCCAATCACTTGTGCAACGGTTCCTTTATTCATTATTTATTTAGTTCTAATGAGTTAACTTTTGATAATTTCTTGTCGGGGAAGAAATGTAAATTTCCTACCACATAAGAAGCGGCAAAAGTTAGGACTTTTTGCGAGCAAATGAAAGTCAAATCGCACCTTAATTGCATACCGATTTCTCATACTGAATAATTTCTTATACAGTACCTAATAACAAGGTATGGCTTAGCTATCAGCTTGGTACTTTTAAAAAGTTATCCATTTCTACCATTGTTAATGATTACATAGACAAAACCACTCCCTATCAATAAACATTAGGAATTTTTAATATTTTGATGTTTTCTTACATTAGTAGATGTATGATGGTAGCTAAAACGTTTATCGGAAAACCATATTTATGATTGGTAAGGATCAGAAAAACGATTCCAGACTTTGGAAGCCCTTAACATTTGAAATTTTACTTTCCCGTTATTCCTTGACAGACACGCGGGTCTGGGGAATATTAGCAATATGGATGATTGCTATTGCCGGCACGCTATATGCTACTATCTCTCTACTCCCCAGCGAGTGGATGTCATTTTCTAACAATCGTGCTGATATCATTAAGTTTTTCCTTTTTAATCCTGCACTAATTTTAGGACTGCTCCTTTTTTTCTGGTTTGGGTTTGAGTGGGGGTTTATCCCCATCTTTTTATGTTCTTTCATTATTGCCTTTCACTCGAACATGCCTTGGGGTTGGGCGCTCATTTTTGCAATAGCATTTGTCTTAGGCGTAGCTATTTGTGCAACAGCGTACCAGGGATTTAATATCCCCTATGACCTACGAAGCTTGAAAAGTATTGCATTCTTTATCTCCATCATGTTTATCGCCTCTATTGGCAGCTCTCTCGGGTCATTTATCTGGAGTTTCAGTCATCAGCTCTCTGCTTCTGAAACCCTCATGATATGGAAAAGTTGGTGGAGTGGTTCTTTTATTCAGGCTATCCTTATTACGGGACCCTTATTATGGCTATTCACTCCCACAATTGAACGCATAAAGAGTCGTTTATTTACCCTGCCTGACCGATCCCGCTTATCCTTAAAATGGGTGGCCGGAGCCGTAACATCCATAACAGGAGCACTTGCCCTATTTATATTTTCTGGCAAATACCTGGGTAAACTACGAGTCCAAGAGGTAATGACAGAACAGAAAACAGCTACCGTTATAGATGTCGTAAATGCTCTTGAATCCTTTGAAATTATCTCGTGGATATCTATTGGTATTATTGTAGTAACCGGATATGGTGCTTTTAAACTTATTGGAGGATGGAATCAACAGCTAACATCGGAAGTCGAAAACAGAACGCGTCAGCTCCATGAGAGTCAGAAAAAGCTAAAGGTCTCTTTAGACGAGAAAAAAGTTCTCCTTAAAGAGATTCATCATAGAGTGAAAAATAATTTGGCCATGGTAAGTGCTTTGCTGGAATTGCAGGAACAAACCTCTTCAAAGAATAAGGATAACAGCCCCTTCAGAACTGCACGTTCGCGCATCAAGTCGATGGCGTTGGCTCATGAGGCTCTATATCAAAATGAGTCGTTCTCCAATATTAGCATGAAAGAATACATCCAACGAATCGCCAATCTCACCCACCAGTCATTTGTCAACAAAGATACTGATATAGATCTCAAATTTAGTTTGGAAGATGCTCGGCTGGAGATGTCAGAATCAATTCCTCTTGGACTGGTGATTAACGAAATTCTGATCAATGCTCATAAGCATGCCTTTGATGGCAAGTCTGATGGTTTTATTGAGCTCGGAAGTACCGTAGAGGATGACCAAATAAATATTTATATCCGCGATAATGGCGTAGGACTACCGAAAGATCTAGAAAAACTTAAAACAAAATCGTTGGGAATGACGCTCATTAAAAAATTTTCCAAACAGCTTAAAGCTGACCTCTCTATTGATAGTGAACAGGATGAGGGAACCACGTTCAGTTTAGCATTCCAATATTAATATTAAAGATCCTCCTTTCTCCTCTCTATACATTGCCTGTGGTTATTTTAATCATTAACTATTTACTATATCTATCATTCATGATTACAAACCACATAAAGAATGAACTTTTTATTCAACTATAGTTTCGAAATTGCTCTCGGAACCTTTCTTATAATGTGGTTGATCTATCGACGAAATGGCACTTGGCAGAATACCATAACAGCTCAATATCAGGATAAAAAGATCATTCAGAAACGGTATAAAGATGTCTTTCGAGCAGTTATCGGTACCTTAAATTACTGTGATTTTGCCATACAGAAGAAAAACTATCGCGAAGGATATATAACAGCTCGGACATCGTGGACGATGAAATCATTTGGAGAACATATAACCATCAAAATGAAGGGGAATACCCAAGGGACCCATGTTGTCTTCCACTCCAGGTGTAAATTAGAAACCCAGCTTTTTGATTGGGGTAAGAACAAGCAAAACACTCAAAAATTTTTTAAGGTACTTAAAGTAATATTGTAGCCCACTCCCGCTTTTTTATAAGCTTAGTTACAGCTTTTTGACTATTCTTACTTTTTGTACATAATTATCCAACAGAACCCCTCTTCTGTACAATACTATTAAAAAATGTAATTTTTTGATCCATCAGGAACAACTTGATTACAAAGACAGTTCTTTAAAAATAAAACTAAAGCTTTCATTTTTAAGTTTTCATCGTAGATTACATAACTATTTCTTTATTCAAATTTAAGTTACCTAATTATGAAAAAGCCAACATCAGGCAAATCGTTATATCACTACTCTTTGGTAGTATCCATATTGGTAGGTTTAACTTTCATCTCTGCATCGCACGTTACCGGGCAGGATCTGGATGTACCCTACGTACCTACTCCCAATAATGTAGTTGAACGCATGCTCGATCTTACCGACGTAAAATCAAGCGATTATGTTATAGATTTAGGATCCGGTGACGGACGCATAGTGATTGCTGCCGCCAAGCGTGGTGCCAATGGTCATGGCATTGATCTCGATCCCGAACGCATTGCCGAAGCCCGAGAAAATGCCCGCAGAGAAGGTGTTGATGATCAAATAATGTTTATGGAAGAAGATATTTTTGATACCGACTTTAGCGAAGCTTCCGTAATTACGATGTATCTATTGCCTTCAGTAAATAAAAAACTGCGACCCGAACTGATCAATAAACTACAGCCCGGAACGCAAGTTGTTTCACACAGCTTTGACATGGGAAGCTGGAAAGCAGATAAAAAAGTAGTTGTTAAAAATAATGGAAGAAGCCACGACATTTACTACTGGGTGATACCAGCCCAAACAGAAGGTACATGGACATGGAGTTATAATGGCAATAACTATAATATGACCGTAAATCAACGATTTCAGGAAATATCTGTTAAACTTACCGATGGCAGCGATACCTTTTTTGATATCCACAAAGCCGAACTAAAAGGAAAGCGGCTGACCGTACGGGCATCAAGCGGAGATCAAAATTATATTTTTAGTGGACGTGTTGAGGGAGATAAGGTTTACGGTATGATGCAACACCATAACGGCCAGGAAAAGAGTTTTTCTAAATGGTCGGCAACAAAAGACTAGATTCATTTATTCCTCCGTATTCTAATTAAAAGTTTTTGGCTTCCTTGCATGAACACATCTGATTCGGGTTCACCGCTTAAAGTCTTTTCAAATCTGAGTGCAATCGCCGTCATTGTTGGAATTGTGGTCGGTATCGGCATATTTCGCCTGCCTTCCATTGTTGCCCAAAACGCCTCATCGGAACTTCATTATATCGCTTTTTGGGTGGCCGGCGGTTTCATATCCATCATTGGCGCACTTTGCTATGCTGAAATTGCATCAAAGAAACCGGACGCCGGCGGAGAATACTACTTTCTTACCGAAGCCTATGGATCAACCATAGGCTTTTTGTTTTCGTGGGGACGCATGACGGTTATTCAAACAGGATCTATTGCCTTAGCCGCTTTTATCCTGGGTGACTATGCATCCACCATTTATGATTTAGGTATATACAGTTCATCAATATATGCAGGAATTACGGTTTTCGGGTTAACCGGATTAAATATCTGGGGAACCCTTCCCGCCAAAAATGCCCAAAATGGAATGACCGCACTTATTGTCGGTATTTTACTGCTCTGCGGACTTGCTGGAGTGATGACCGGCGGCGAAGTCACGCCTCAAACCGGCTCCTCAGTCAGCAGCTCGGCTGGTGCAGCAATGATTTTTGTACTGCTCACCTATGGCGGTTGGAACGAAGGTGTTTACCTTTCAGCCGAACTGAAGGATGTCCGTCGGAACATGTCCAAGGTATTGCTCATTGGATTAGCTGTAATTACCGTCCTATACGTACTCATCAATAGTGCGTACCTTCAAGTACTGGGACTCGAACAACTTCGCACATCAGAAACAATAGGTGTAGATCTTACTAACAGCATTTTTGGGTCTGAGGGAGCTTTTATCATGGCTACCATTGTTATTATTTCTGCACTTTCAACTGCAAATGCAACGATTATTACCGGCGCCCGAACCAACTATGCCTTGGGGCGCGACTTTAGTGCTTTGGGATGGATCGGAAGATGGGACGCCGATTACAATTCGCCTATAAACGCCTTACTGGTACAAGGAGGTATAAGTCTTGGACTCGTTTTTTTAGGAGCATTCACCAAGGAGGCTGTATCAACAATGGTCGATTACACAGCCCCGGTTTTTTGGTTATTCATTCTCCTCACAACTATTACGCTCTTTCTTTTTAGAAAAAAAGAAGAAACAGCAGATAATACATTCAAAGTGCCGCTTTATCCACTTACCCCAATCCTCTTTATTTTGTGTTGCTCATATCTTTTGTACTCAAGCATAATGTTTACCGGATGGGGCGCAATGGTGGGCATAGGCATCTTAGCAGTTGGCCTTCCGGTTTACTATTGGGCTCAGAATAAACCCAAATAGGAGCTCCCAAAAATCAGACCAATATAATCAATTCTCTATTAGCAACTCCCATGCTAAAATCGTATTTTTGGCAACCTGCGAAACCACGTATTTTATTCGCTTTGCACAATAAAAAGCGAACAAAATGATTGTTACACTTGATGGATGTGGTTTGCTGGATTTTAGGATTGATTATCACCGGAAAGTTTAACTTCTAAACAGATATTGCATTGGATACCGAAGCAACAGCTCGTTCTATCAGCGTAGAAATACTAATAGATTTTGAAGATAACGGAGTTCTTGATTATTCCCGTGCCAACAAACTTGAGAGCCGCGACCGTGCTGAAGTACGCGAGTATGTGCAAAATATCTTAAGACGTCGCTCCTACCTCGATTTCCTTATCGACCAGTTTTCAAACGTAAAAATTGATGAGATGAAGTCGAGCTTAAAAAATATTCTGCGTCTCGGCGTCTACGACATGGTATTTATGGACAGTACGCCCGATTATGCAGCTATCAACGAGTCTGTTGAGATAGCAAAGTACAGCCTTGGCTCACGCACCGGTGACCTTACCAATGCAATATTGCGCAATCTGCAGCGGGATATTGATGATCTTCCCAAGCCCAATTTTGAAGATCGTACAAAATTAGTGGCAACCACCTTTTCACATCCCGAATGGCTGGTGAAACGATGGACTGATCGTTTTGGCGAACGCGAAGCCTTTAAACTGATGCAGGCCAACAACAAACGGCCCAGCTATTATATCCGTGCCAACAATCTGCGTACAAAAACAGAGAATTTTAAATTACGCATGACCAAGCACGGCATCGAATTTGAAGAAAGTGATTGGCTGCCGGGCTATTTCAAAGTAGATAGTGTTGCCCCTTTCATTTCAAAGGGATGGCTGGATAAAGGATTTTGCCAGGTACAGGATATCGCTGCTGGTTTTGCTCCCTATCTTTTGGATCCCCAATCAGAAGAATCCGTTTATGATCTCTGTGCAGCGCCCGGCACTAAAAGTATTTTAATGTCTGACTTAATGAATGGCGAAGGCGATATACTTGCCGTTGATATCTCTTCGGAGCGACTTGATAAGCTGGCCGAAAGCGCCCTCTCCTATCACGCCGAAAATATTCGTGTGCGCCGTGCTGACGCAACCGAAGTAGAACTTGACGAAACAGATGCCGTTTTGCTGGATGCACCCTGTACCGGAACAGGAGTACTTAGTAAGCGAGCCGACTTGCGCTGGCGTCGCGATCAAGACTCTCTTGATAATGCTGTTCAATTGCAGGCTGAGTTGCTCGACTCTGCTGCTAAAATGGTCAAAAAAGGCGGGCGCCTGGTCTACAGTACCTGCTCCCTCGAAGAGGAAGAAAACATGGAACAAGTTATGAACTTCCTTGATCGACATGATAACTTCGAGATGCAATCCGTTGAAGGATATGTCCCTGACGAAGTTATAGTCCACGGAGGACTCGCTTACCAGACTTTCCCACACAAGCACGGCTGTGACGGACACTTTGGAGTATTGTTAAAGCGAACCAGTTAAGAAAAGTATCAAGATCCTGAACAAGTTCAGGATGACATTTTAGTTTGATCTCTGCTTCCGTAGTTCTGCTGCGGAAGCTTTTTTTATTCCTATTCTACTTTAGTTTCTTTGGTAAAACCGAACCTCAATTCCTACTCTACATCTTCTATCCTTTTTCGTATCTTTGCGACTAAATTAGCGATAACCGGAACCTGTAAAACGAGCTTTCACAATTTTGGATAAACCCACGGCTTCTCAAGACATCCCAAAACATTTTGATCCCGGCAGTATTGAAGACAAATGGTACAGCTTCTGGGAGGATAACGGTTTCTTTCACTCTGAACCTGACGAGCGCGAATCATATACCGTCGTCATCCCTCCCCCCAACGTCACGGGTGTTCTGCATATGGGACACATGCTCAACAATACCATTCAGGATGTGCTGGTGCGCCGTGCCCGCATGCAGGGCAAAAACGCCTGCTGGGTTCCGGGGACGGATCACGCCTCCATTGCAACTGAAGCCAAGGTCGTACAAAAGCTTCGCAAAGAAGGTATCACCAAGGCGGACCTCACGCGAGATGAATTTTTAGAACACGCCTGGGACTGGACTGACGAGCACGGCGGTATCATTCTGCAGCAGCTGCGAAAGCTCGGAGCCTCTTGCGACTGGGAGCGCACGCGATTTACCCTAGAAGATGATTTGTATGAAGCCGTCGTTGATTGTTTCATCGAACTCTACGAACGTGGCTATATCTACCGCGGAAAGCGGATGATTAACTGGGACCCGGAAGCCCAAACGGCCCTTTCTGATGAAGAAGTTATTCACCGGGAGGAAACCTCAAAACTTTATCACGTTCGCTATGAAATTAAGGACAGCGACGAGTGGGTTACGATTGCTACAACACGACCCGAGACTATTTTAGCAGATACAGCCGTTTGCGTGCATCCCGATGACGATCGATATCAAGATCTGATTGGTAAAACAACAATTATTCCTGTCGTGGAACGCGAAGTCCCCATTATTGCAGATGAATACGTGGATATGGAATACGGAACCGGATGCCTTAAAATTACGCCGGCGCACGATGAAAATGACTATGAGATCGGACAAAAGCACGACCTGGAAACTATCGATATGCTTAATCCTGATGGTACACTAAGCGAAGCTGCAGAGCACTACATCGGTGAAGATCGTTTTGATGCCCGGGACCTGATCATCAAAGATCTAAAAAAACGTGACCAGCTGGTTAAGATCGAGGAAATGCAGAATAAGATTGGTTATTCTGAGCGGACGGATGCCATCATTGAACCACGCTTGTCGCTGCAGTGGTTTTGCAGGATGGATGAACTGGCCAAACCGGCCCATGAAAACGTGATGAACGACGATATTGAGTTCCATCCGTCTAAGTTTAAGAATTCATACAACCACTGGATGGAGAATATTCGCGATTGGTGTATTTCGCGTCAGCTTTGGTGGGGACAGCGCATTCCTGCCTGGTACTACGGTGACAGCAAAGACGATTACGTTGTTGCTAAAACAGAAGAAGAAGCTATTAAAAAAGCACGACAAAAATCCGGTAATAGCGAATTAACATCCGATGATATTCGCCAAGATGAAGACGTGCTTGATACATGGTTTTCGTCATGGCTATGGCCGATTACCGTCTTCGATCCGGAATTTATCCGAACCGGCGAACCAAATGAAGATTTAGAGTATTACTATCCCACACAGGACTTAGTTACCGCTCCGGAGATCATGTTTTTCTGGGTCGCACGCATGATTATGTCCGGTTATGAATTTATGGACGAAAAGCCATTCAGTAATGTCTATTACACCGGCATCGTCCGCGACAGTCAGCGTCGTAAGATGTCCAAATCGCTGGGTAATTCACCTGATCCTATCAGGCTTATGGAAGAATACGGAACCGACGGCGTGCGCGTTGGAATGCTATTCTCATCACCTGCCGGCAACGACCTTCTTTTTGAAGAACAACTTTGCGAGCAGGGACGTAATTTTGCCAATAAGATCTGGAATGCGTTCCGCTTCCTCTCAATGAATCGTACCGAGGAAACCCAGCTTACAGATTCACTCGAAATAGATGAAAATAATCTTATCGACTGCTGGATGCTCTCCCGTTTGCATGAAACTATCGAAGCCATCAATAAAGATATGGAGAATTTCCGTATCAATGAGGCGTTACACAAAATTTACTCCCTTATTTGGGATGATTTCTGCGACTGGTATATCGAGCTGATTAAAGCTGATGAACCGGGTACAAGTATTCCTGAAGATCGTCTGTCGCGCGGATTCAATTTCTTTGAACAGCTAATGAAGCTTCTGCACCCCTTTATGCCGTTTATCACGGAAGAAATCTGGCAGCTTATCCGCGATCGCGATACCGATGAAGCTATGATTGTTGCCTCTTGGCCAGAGTTTGATGAAAGCTTGGTTTCCCAATCAGATAGAGATCTTTTTAAGTCCATTCAGAAAATGATTTCTGCCATCCGGAATATACGGGCCGAATTTAACCTGAATCCAAATGATGAAATTGACCTACTTATTAAGGCTAAGAATGATGAAATGGCCAGTGCACTGAACAATAATGAGTGGATCTTCCGAAAGCTTCAGTCTATTGATACGTTTGAGGTATCAGCTGATTTAAAAAAGCCCGAAACATCAGCTTCTGCTGTTATTGAAGGTACTGAGCTGTTTGTACCGCTTGAGGGGCTCATCGATCTGGATAAAGAACGTAAACGAATCAAAAAAGAAATTGATCGCCTGGAGGGATTTTTAAAATCAATCAAAGGAAAGCTAAATAATGACGGATTCGTTAATAATGCTCCCGAAAATGTGGTTCAGAAAGAGCGAGATAAAAAAGAAGACACCGAAACGAATCTCGAAAAACTGCGCGAAATTTTAGAAGAGTTGGATCAATAGAACACTGACTACACTGTTTTTACTGATAGCCACCGTTAGATTATGAGCCTTATCTGTTTTATCAGTATTCTATAAAGTTTAAAACTATTTATGCCGAAAGAACCGGATTTTATACACGACTTAAATGAACAACAAAAACGTGCTGTACGACACGGCAAGGGTCCCCTATTGATTGTAGCCGGGGCCGGTAGTGGAAAAACACGTGTACTTACTTACCGCATTGCTTATTTGATCCACCAAAACATGGCTGCACCCAACGAGATTCTGGCACTCACCTTTACCAATAAGGCCGCCAAGGAGATGCAGGAACGGATTGGGCAACTTATTGGTGATGAGGCAAGCCGACTTTGGATGGGAACTTTTCACTCTGTCTTTTCCAAAATCCTGCGCTACGAAGCAGAAAAGATAGGATTCAATTCAGACTATTCTATCTATGATACAGAGGATTCCAAGAATGCCATCAAGCAAATCTTGCGGGAAAATAACTACGACCCCAAAGAGATAAAACCACGCATTCTGCAGCGGCGTATCAGTGATGCCAAAAACGAGCTCATCAATCCGGACCACTATAACGAAAAATTTGTCCACAGTACGCTTGATGATATTACGGCTCGCATCTATAAGATTTACGTTGAGCGGCTTAAGCACAACAACGCCATGGATTTTGACGACCTGCTCATCAAACCGATTGAACTCTTTAATGAGCATCCTGAGGTCCTCGAGAAGTACCAGGATCGGTTCAAATATATCATGATTGATGAGTATCAGGATACCAATCACGCCCAGTACAAGGTTACGAATATGTTGGCCAGCAAATACGAAAATTTGTGTGTGGTCGGTGATGATGCCCAAAGTATTTACTCGTTCCGTGGAGCCGATATCAGCAATATCCTGGATTTCAAAAGTGATTACGAAGATGCGGTAGAAATTCCGCTTGAGCAGAACTATCGATCGACCAAAGCTATCTTGAAAGCCGCCGATTCTATCATCAAAAACAACAGTAAGCAGCTCGAGAAAACGCTGTGGACAGATAATGATATGGGAGATACCATCACCGTGCTCGATAATTATGACGAGCGGGATGAGGCCAATCGGGTGGCGAACTACATTCAGGATTTAAAGATGCGCAAGGGATATGACTACAACGACTTTGCCATACTATATAGAACGAATTATCAAAGTCGTGTTTTTGAAGAAACTTTCCGGAGAAAAGGAATTACGTATCAGCTGGTGGGTGGGCTCTCGTTCTATCAGCGCAAGGAAATTAAGGACGTTCTGGCCTATTTAACGTTGCTCATCAATCCCGATGACGACACGAACTTGATGCGCATCATCAATGAACCATCACGTGGTATCGGACAAAAATCGCTATCTGATTTGATGAATCGCGCCCGACAGACTGGACAATCACTCTGGCGTATCCTTGAAAATGTGGAGGAAGCCGATGTATATAAACCGGCCGAAAACAGTGTTAAGGATTTTGTACGCATGATCAACAGTTTAAAACAAGAGCTTGCAAGCGGGACAAGCTTGATTGAGGTAACCAAACAGCTGCTGGATGAGTCCGGCTACATGAAGTCGCTGGTAGAGGAAAATTCACCGAAGTCTATGACACGGCGAGAAAATATCCTCGAGCTTCAGAACGCAATCTCCTACTTTGAGAAAAATAACAAAAACGCCACACTCAGCTCTTTTCTCCAAGAGATAAGTTTAATTACGGACACCGATAAGTACGATGAGGACAAACCGGCCGTTACTATGATGACGGTACACGCAGCCAAGGGTCTTGAATTTCCCGTAGTATTTATTGTAGGGCTTGAAGAAGAGCTTTTCCCCGTGGGCAGTCGAAATAACGAGGATGTCAATATTGAGGAAGAGCGTCGCTTATTTTATGTCGCTATTACCCGTGCCGAAAGGGAGCTGTATTTTAGTCACTGTCGGAGTCGCTATAAATATGGAGAAGAACAGCGCAAAACAAGGTCGCGCTTTCTTGATGAAGTAAGTTCCGATATTGTACGAACGGAAACGGGATCGTCTATCGACCAGGATAAGAACAGGTTTTCTAAAAACAAAAATGGCAACAGTTCTAATAACGGCGACACAACAGTAGAGTACGATTGGAAAAAACCACTCTATGATAAAAACAACCGCTCAACACATACACAGATCCATTATGACAACCCCGATGAGGATCCTTTTCAGGTTGGTGCCAAGGTTGTCCACAATGTTTTTGGACCGGGTAAAATTATAAGTCGGAGTGGAAAAGGTGAAAGAACCAAAGTTGTTGTATTTTTTAAAGAACGAGGACGTAAAACATTGATGTTGCGTGCAGCAAAAATGCAGGTTGTCGGATAACAGGCTTAGTACCGACCCATAGGTTCAGCAGATGAAAAACTTAGTTTTTAACGGTTTAAATTTTAGAAATACTGCCCAGATAGCTATAACTATACTGCTATTTCTGCTTGGTAGTATTACTACTTCCCTACAGGCACAGCCTGTACTTAATGCCCAAAATACTGCTCTGGGTAGTGGAGGTACTGCATACCTGACCGGTAACGGAGCGTTATTCTGGAATCCGGCAAATTTAGCGATCAACGATCGGCAGGGAACTATTCATATAAATCTGGGGGAGACAGGTATTTTATATGAACCCGTTCTTTCCTCTGATGTAGCCAATGACCAGTTTTTTAATTTTACTGACAGCTACTTTCCCTATGAGTCAGGAGCTGTGGATATTGCTCCGACGCAACGTCAAACAATTATTGATGAAAATTATCCCCGAAGCAGGTTAGTTTCGCAGCATCAAACAAGAGCAGATGTTATGCTGGGGGGTATTTCATGGTATCGAGGAGAAGAAACATTTTCTATTGGAGCCCGTGCGCGCTATTCTTCTCGCATTGAAGTTGGAAGAGGTTGGTATTCAGATGACTATATTCAAAAAAATGACCAACAACTACGGGACTTTACTCTGGACCAGCATATTACCAAAAATATTGAAATTGCCCTGGGATACGGTAGAGAGTTCACCTTTATTAAGGGGTTGTTTTCACGCTTGAGTAAGCTATATGTAGGTGTTTCTCCCAAATTTATAATAGCGGGACCCCATTTTAGTGCTACCTATTATGGACAGAAACAACGTACTAATGATGGCAACCCAAACCAGTATGTGACTGATTTCTCGTATCAATCCTCCGGTGAATATACTCGAATGACCAGAGACTACCTCTCGTCTGGAAATCCACAAACTGCCATTAATACTAATCTAAATAAAAAGTTCAATTTTGACCCTACCGGTTATGGGGCAGCTTTTGATTTTGGGCTTACCTACCTCATCCCTATTGGCAATGAGCTGAATCTCATCGAGAATGATCCTCAAAAATCAGTGGTGGGTAAATCACTGCGCATAGCAATCTCTTTCAATGACATTGGGATGATCCGGTATACCGAACAACCTCTTTCCTTTGATACCCCGGGTGATACTCTGCAAATCGGTCGGGAATTCCCAAAGGGATCGATGTTTATTGGATCCGGCGGGCAATATCTAACATATTTTGATGAGGTATCAGAAGTTAAAAATCCATTTGAACGAGCTCAAAGTCCCAGTGATAAAGCATTTTCGACTCCAACTCCGGCGTCATTAAATGGTGGGATTATGCTGGACCTTGAAACAGTTAAACTTACGGGGGACCTCACTCTCGGATTAAATAATACAGCCCTGACAAATACAAAGCTGGCCATGCATCTGGGAATGGAAGTCCGCCCAATTCGAAAAATCCCCATACGAATGGGAACGAGATTGGCAGCAGGGTTACCTGCGCATGTTGGAATAGGCACAGGTTACGAAAGTCGCTATTGGGATTTTAATATAGGTACACAAATCATTTTCCGCTCTCACAACTTTACTACGGAATTTGTGGGAGGAGCCTTCGCCGGTATTCAACTCCATCTCTAATTGAGAGTATTTCTGTCAAGCTGTCAAGGTTGTTCTCAATTAAAGGTTCATGTTGCTATTTTGCCAGTAAATATGACTAATTGGTAGTTTGAATAAGGTTGGCTCTTTATTTGCATAAATGTAATACAACACGAAAAAAATATAGATTTAAATAACCGCATATATGAATAACATCTTCGATAATATGGCCAATTTTGAAGATATTCAGGATCAATTTGATGATTTTGAACAGGCTATTCCCCTGATGTCCGAAGAGGAAGAAAAGGAATTAACACAGTCAGAGGTACCTGAAGAGCTTCCTATTTTACCACTAAAAAACACCGTTCTGTTTCCCGGTGTTGTAGTCCCCATTACCGTGGGCCGGGATCGCTCTCTTAAATTGGTGAAAGAAGCATATGAATCTGATAAAACCATCGGTGTAGTCAGCCAAAAAGATGAGGAAGATGAAGATCCCGATGGTAAGGACCTTTATGAGGTTGGTACCGTTGCCCAAATTCTTAAATTGATTAAGATGCCGGATGGCAGCAAAAGTATCGTCATTCAGGGTAAGACAACTTTTAAAGTTGAAGAATTTTTACAGAAAGATCCCTATTTCAGGGCTTCGGTTGAACCCTATCGCCAGGAGATGGATATTGAAGGCGTAGAGCTCGATGCCTCTATCCGGTCGGTTAAAGAGACTGCTCAAAAAATTGTAAACCTCTCCCCTAATATTCCATCAGAGGCATCTGTTGCCATAAATAATATCAACAGTCCCAACTTTCTGTTGAACTTTATTTCGTCGAACCTTAACGTTTCCACATCAGACAAACAGGAAGTACTCGAGATCCGCAAGTTTTCCGAGCGGATGGAACGTGTCATGGAGTTTCTTAACAAAGAGCTCCAGGTTCTGAATTTAAGTGAGGAGATCCGAACAAAAGTTAAATCGGATATTGACGAGCAACAGCGAGATTTTTATCTCCGTCAGCAGATGAAAGCAATCCAGGAAGCCTTGGGGGAAGATGGAGAACAGCAAGAAATTGCATCTCTGCGTAAGCGCGCCAAGGAAAAGAATCTACCAGAAGAAGCACAAGAAACCGTTGAAAAGGAACTTAAGCGCCTCGAGCGCACGCCCAATTCCTCTCCCAACCATGGAGTCATCCACAATTATATTGAGTGGATTTTAGATCTTCCCTGGGAAAAATATTCTGATGACAACCTGGACTTGGAAAATGCCCAAGATGTATTGGACGACGATCATTATGGATTAGACAAGGTTAAGAAACGTATTATCGAATACTTGGCTGTTCTTAAGCTTAAGAAGGATATGAAAGCTCCTATCTTATGTTTCTACGGCCCTCCCGGAGTTGGTAAAACATCGCTCGGCAAATCCATTGCGCGTGCTTTAAACCGCAAATTTGAGCGTTTCAGCTTAGGCGGAATTCACGACGAGGCTGAGATTCGAGGGCATCGGCGCACATACATCGGGGCACTTCCGGGACGTATTCTTCGTGCCATGAAGAAAGCCGGTACCAGCAATCCGGTTATGATGCTTGATGAAATTGACAAAGTTGGATCTGATTATAGAGGTGATCCCACCTCTGCCCTGCTTGAGGTCCTTGATCCTGAGCAGAACGACAGCTTTGCGGATAATTACCTTGAGCTCGAATATGACCTGTCAAATGTCCTGTTTATTGCAACGGCCAACTCGCTGGATACTATTCCGGCTCCGCTGCGCGATCGTATGGAGATCATCAACATCAGTGGGTATACCTTGCAGGAAAAAACACAGATTGCCAAAGAGCATCTGATGCCTAAGCAGATTAAAGAAAATGGGTTGACAGAAGATCAGATAGAAATCAAAGATGAAACCGTTAGACAAATTATTGAAAAGTATACCCGGGAATCAGGCGTAAGATCCTTGGAACGAGAGATTGGATCGGTATGCCGCGGTGTTGCCGCAAAAATTGCCAAAGGCGATGAAGGAGAACACGTTGTTGAACCGGATGATCTCCAGGAATATCTTGGTAAGCGCAAGTACTTCTCTGAAGTTGCTGAACGCACTAAAGTTCCGGGCGTTGCCACTGGCTTAGCCTGGACCCCTTACGGCGGAGATATTCTATTTATCGAGGCAAGTGTATCAAAAGGAACCGGTAAGCTCCATATCACCGGACAGTTGGGCGATGTGATGAAAGAGTCGGCCATGCTGGCGATGTCCTACTTGAGAGCACACTCAGACAAATTGAATATCCCTGAAGAAGCATTCAAATATTGGGATCTGCATATTCACGTTCCCAAAGGAGCTGTACCCAAAGACGGACCTTCAGCGGGTATTTCCATATTCTCAGCTGTAGCATCTATCTTTACCCAGCGCAAAGTGAAAGGAACACTTGCTATGACGGGCGAAATTACATTGCGCGGACTTGTTCTGCCTGTAGGTGGCATTAAGGAAAAAGTACTGGCCGCCAAGCGTGCTGGTATCGAAAAAGTCTTGTTACCGCAAAAGAATGAAAAAGATGTCGCTGAAATTGAAGAAGATGTGCTCGGCGATCTTAAGGTAGAGTATCTCGAACGTATGGATCCCCTGCTTGATATCGTGCTTGAGGATGAAGTAGTACAAGATCCTCAAAAACGTTTCAAAGTAAGCCAATCCTACAAAAGAAAAACGGGTAAGAATTCTGAATCTACCGACTCCACCGAAGAAACAATTGTAATGGAGTAAGAACTAACATTATCAACAAAAAAGTCGTCTCGATTTATCGGGGCGACTTTTTTATTTTAGTGATGCATTAATTTCAAAATAAAGAAGTAAAACTTGCCCAAAGAAGGACGTATTGTAGAGTCTACCGGACGATGGTATAAAGTTGCTTACGATGAGGACAGTGGCATGCAGACGATAAACTGTCGGCTTCCCGGTCGTTTTCGTCTTAAAGATCACGCATTAACCAATCCCATCGCTGTTGGCGACTATGTTGAGTTTGAAATTAATGATGACGGTTCGGGGAGTATCGAAAAAATAAAAGACCGCGCAAATTACATAATCCGTCAATCTACCCATCATCAGGAAGACCACCAGATACTGGCAGCCAATATCGATCGGGCCTATGTAGTACAATCCGTTAAAATGCCGCGCATGAAACAGGGTTTTTTTGATCGCTTTTTGGTTACTTGTGAGGCCTATCAAATCCCAGCTTCAATCATCATAAATAAAATGGATTTGGCTGGTGATAATGCTCAAGCTTATATAGACTCCATTGCCGATCTGTATGATTCATTGGGCTATCCCGTGCTCAAAACCAGCATTAACAACAAGGAATCTCTTAACCGTCTTAAAGAACAGCTTCAAGATGATACTTCCGTATTTATCGGTCCCTCTGGCGTGGGTAAAACAAGTTTATTGAACAGCATAGATCCCAATATCGATCGTAAAGTGGGTGATATCTCTACTTTCAACGAAAAAGGGAAACACACTACTACGTTTGCAAAACTCCTGCCTTTGCAAATTGGGGGATATATTGTGGATACCCCCGGGATCAAGGAGTTTGGCTTGGTGAATATCGAACCGTGGGAACTCTCACTTTTCTTTCCGGAAATGTTAGAGCCGCGCCGCAACTGCAAGTTTAACAACTGCACCCACGCTCACGAACCGGGCTGCGGAGTCATTGAGGCCTTCAAAGAGGGACAAATCGATGCTGACAGATACGATTCCTACCTCAATATCCTCGAATCACTACAAGAGGATTAATAATTAGAGAGTTATCTTCAAATTCTTTAGTATTGCAGTAGTATACGGATGGTTAAAAAATCGAAATTAAATATCAGGGATATGAAATTAAGATACCGATTACTCACAATTCTCTTCTTAAGCGGGCTTCTCGCTTTTATCTCAACCCCAGCACAAGCCCAAGTAGGTGATATAGGCGACATTTTACAGTCAGGACGAGAAGACGCCAACACACTCGCTCGTGCTTACCTTGAACCTTTTGGATCAGGATTTGGTGCTTCCCTCAATACCGGGTGGACTAATACAGCTAAACCCCACGGCAAGTTTGGTTTTGATGTAACAGTCAGTGCCGGTTTGGCCATTGTGCCCGATGCGGCCAAATCATTTAATGTTAATGAACTTGGACTTCAGAAGTTGGAGTTAGAAGGCAATAATCCAATTTCTCCAACCATTAACGGTGCCGAAGATACGGGGTCGCTGCTCGCTGCATATGAAGAAATAAATGGTAGCCGCCAAAAACTTTTAGAATTTAATATGCCTGAGGGATCGGGATTTAGCTATGTTCCCGCTCCCATGATAAAAGCAGGGGTTGGCATTATCAAAGATACGGAACTGATGCTTCGATATACTCCAAAAACCGAGATTGGAGACTTTGGTAATTTCAACCTGTTTGGTGTAGGTGCTAAACACGGTATCAATCAGTGGTTACCCGGTGGCAAGATGCTTCCGGTGAACCTATCCGTAATGTTTGGCTATACCAATATGGAAGTTGGATCAGATTTAGATTTAGCTGCCGATGATGTTATACAGGATCCAAATAATACAGAGAATCCTTACAACGCTTCTCAATGGGAAGGTCAAACTGTTGAAATGAATACTGATTCATGGACCATTAACGCCTTGGTTGGTAAAAGTTTACCCGTTGTTTCGGTATATGCCGGAGTTGGTTACGAGGCCTCCACGTTCAGCATTACCACTCCGGGATCATATCCTACAGTAGTGCCTAATGAAGCTTTTCAAAACGACCCTCAAAACAATGAGCCTTTAATTGTTGATGCTGTAGACGAACCCATCGACGTATCAATTGACGGTGATAATGGGTTACGAGCACTTGCCGGATTTAGGCTGAAGTTCACGGTTTTCCATATTTCAGGCTCTTATACCCTCTCGAATTATTCGAGTTACAACCTGGGCGTTGGAATTAGCTTTAGATAAATCCCGAGCTCAAAATCTTATAGCAAAAGGGAGTTCACCCGAACTCCCTTTTTTATTTAAGTTCAGAACGTCATAAAAATGTCAGTACCGATCGATATACTCTACATTCTCGATCTATTTGGAGTCGCTGTTTTTGCAATATCCGGAGCCCTTGCTGCCGGACGTAAAAGTCTTGATCTGCTTGGAGTGGTCATTATTGCTGTCGTCACAGCCGTAGGTGGTGGAACAACGCGAGACCTACTTTTAGATCGTCATCCGATTTTTTGGATTGCTGATCCCATTTATCTTCTGGTTATCATTATTGCCTCCCTCTTTACGATCTGGTATACCCAATATAATGAACCACCCGAAAAAGCCCTGCTCATCGCTGATGCTTTGGGATTGGCGGTATTTACCGTATTGGGTGCTCAAATCACACAAGAAGTCGTATCAAATAGTGTTATTATTGTTATAATGGCAGCTATAACCGGTACCGTAGGAGGGTTAATTCGCGATGTTTTAAGCAACGAAATCCCCCTTATTATGCGTCGTGATATTTATGCTACGGCGGCATTAGCCGGTGCAACGGTCTACCTACTCTTACAGCTGGGAACTTTGGAACCCACGGTTAATATTATTCTGGGTATGTTTGTCGTCATAGGTTTGCGTCTCGCAGCTATCCAATGGGATCTGCACCTACCCCGTTTCAAACTAAAAGAATAAAATAGTTGGTGTTTAGAATAATTGTGGTAATATTTCTTTAGTCTTTTAAGAAAATTAGGGAGATAACGTTATGAAAACGCAAATATTCGTACTACTCTTTTTACTCATTTCATTGGCAGGAACCACTCAAGCTCAAGAAATAAACATTGAACAATTTGACTTTGCCACAGCTATAGAAGATCGAAAGCCCACCGGTATTGATACAGTCTTTACTGCTGATGTAGGCACGATTTATTGTTTCACTCAGGTTGAAGGCACATCGGATACTACCCAAATAACACATGAATGGTATCATGAAGATGAAGAGAAAGCACAGGTCAATTTAACGATAGCCGCCAATAACTGGCGGACATGGAGCTCCAAAAAAATACTTAAGAGCTGGACCGGTTCTTGGAGGGTAATGGTTACCGGACCAAATGGCAATGTGCTTGCTACCAAAAACTTTGTGATTACAGAAAATTAGTGTGCTTTAAGCCAATTTTTAGCAAGTCCCATATCTACTTTTAGAGGACATGCTAACTCGTAAGCAGACTCCATCAGCTCTTTCAGTTTTTGGGGAACGGATTCTTTTTCTCCTTCCGGCACTTCAAAAATAAGTTCGTCATGAACCTGTACTAACATCCGGGTTTGAAATTCATTCTGTTCCAGGTACTCCTGAATATCAATCATTGCCTGCTTGATAATATCAGCAGCCGTACCCTGTATAGGCATATTTATAGCCGTGCGCTCTGCAAATGATCGCCGATTCCAGTTACTCGCATTGATGTCAGAAATATATCTACGACGGCCCATTAGCGTTTTTACGTATCCATGCTCTTTGGCAAAAGCTTTGGTTTCGTTGATGTATTCTAAAATTCCCGGGAATCGCTCAAAATACTGATCAATCATTTCTTTCCCTTCATTATTACTGATTCCCAGGCGACTGGCTAATCCATAAGCACTTACCCCGTAAGGAATACCGAAATTTACCTCTTTGGCTTTTCGACGGTGATCAGAGGTAACATCATCAAGGGATTCCAACTCAAAAATCTCTTTAGCCGTTCTGGAGTGAATATCCTCATCATTTTTAAACGCCTGAATCATATTTTCATCCCCAGACATCGAAGCAATTACGCGAAGTTCAACCTGGGAATAATCGGCTGATAGCAGCTCGAAGCCGTCATCCGCTATAAATGCTTTTCGAATTTCACGCCCCCGTTTGGTGCGAATGGGGATATTTTGCAAGTTGGGATTCGATGATGAAAGCCGCCCTGTTGCCGCAATATGCTGATTGAAATCAGTATGTATGCGACCGGTCTCTTCATTGATCAACTTTGGCAGAGCATCCACATATGTTGATTTCAACTTGCTGAGCGCCCGGTATTCTAAAATAAGGTCCGGCATCTCATAATCTTTCGCTAATTTCTTAAGTACTGACTCTGCCGTCGAATACTGCCCGGTCTTAGTCTTTTTGCCAGCCGGTAAGCCCATTTTGTCAAATAAGACTTCTCCCAATTGCTTCGGGGAATTGATATTAAACTCAGTACCTGCTTTATCATATATTTTTTGCTCAAGCTCCAGCAAATCATCGCGCAACGAAGTTGATAACTCCTTAAGCATTTCCTTATCCAGCAAAATACCGTTCATTTCCATCTTAGCCAGCACTTCGATGAGCGGGAACTCCAGCTGATCAGCAATCTCAGCAAGGTCATCCTCAGCTAACTTATCATTTAGTACTTCATATAACCGCAAAGTTATATCAGCATCCTCACAGGCATAAACGCGAATATCTTCCGGATCAAACTCATCCATTGACTTTTGTTTGCGTCCGCTCCCAATAAGATCCGTAATAGGAATCGGCTCATAATTAAGGTATTCCTCCGCCAGCGTATCCATCTTTAATTTTTGATCTGCATCAAGCAGATAGGCTGCAATCATCGTATCAAATACTTCGCCCTGAACCTCTAAACCGGCCCGATGCAGCATCATGTAGTCGAACTTATAATTATGGGCAATTTTTTTTGTTGTCGGATTTGTAAAGAGAGGACTCATAATCTCCATCGCCACTTGTTCATCAAATCCCTTTTCTCCATTCAAAGGAATATAATAGGCCACTCCGGGTGTAGCAGAAATAGCAACTCCAACCAGGGTGTTTTCCATCGGATCAACGCCATCGGTCTCGGTGTCAAAACAGAAAGCATTTTCTTGGCTAAGTCTCTCCACCAGTTCTTCCAGCTTGTCTTTTGAATCCACCAACTCATATGTCACAATATCCTCGTCATAGCTCTCGAGGGGTGATTCTTCCTCAATCTCCTCATCAGCCAGAAAAAGGTCGCCTTGGTTTTCATTTCCCGAGTCTGATTTTTTATCTGCCGATCGTACTATTTCTTCGCCCAGATACTTTTTGGTGAGCGTACGGAACTCCATCCGTTTAAAAAAAGCACCCAACTTTTCATTATTGGCTCCTTGCCAATCCAGATCTTCCCACTCAACGGTGTCAGGTACATCCGTTTTAATTTTGACCATTTCCTTCGCATGCAGTGCTTCTTCGGCATACTCCTGCAACCCTTCGCGATGACGCTTAGAACTCATATTTGGCGCGTCTTCAATAGCAGCTTCAAGCGATCCGTATTTGTTAATTAATTTGGGAGCTCCTTTTTTGCCAATTCCTTTTACCCCCGGGATGTTATCGGATTTATCTCCAAGAATAGCCAGCACATCAACCACATCTTCGGGATAGACACCGAAGTAATCTTTTACGCCCTCGCGATCTATCAGATTGAATCCCCCATTCTGGTTATCGGGCTTATACATGGTAATATGATCGTGTACCAACTGCATAAAATCCTTGTCGGGGGTGACCAAAAAAACATCCACATCTTCAGCATTCGCACGATCTGCTACGGTCCCAATAATATCATCTGCCTCATAGCCATCCTGCTCAATATTTTTGATTCCATATCCCTCAATCATTTCTTTAATTAGGGGGATACCGATCGTTAACTCCTCGGGTTGTGGCGGGCGATTTGCCTTATAGTCCTCATCCATTTCATGCCTGAACGTGGGAGCCTTTGTATCCCATGCAACAGCAATGTGGGTAGGTTCATGCTCCTCAAGAAGTTTTTCCAGCGTATTGGCAAAACCCAAAATTGGGCCGGTGGGAATGCCTTCAGAATTCTGTAAATTACTGCTGATAAAGGCGAAATGTGAACGATAGGCCAGCGCCATACCGTCCAATAAAAACAGGAGGCTTTTAGACATGCTTTTTTACTTAAACTTGGAACATTAAAATTCTTACTATTCGGTTGTTAAATAATCCGGTAAAAGGTAAAACTTTTTAGTGTCGTTTTCGAATAACAACTTCATTCATATAATTGATCAAACTCTTTCATGGGATTAAAAAACGAAGCACAGTCAGCATTCCAAAATACGAAATCCTTTTATAAGGAATACGTTTCGGGCATGACCCGTGAACGTATGGGAAAGGAGTTTTATAAGGATACCGATCGCCTCAAGCAACTCTACTCCGAAGCTATCGGTGAAGACATTGATAAGGCTGAGGAGGACTCTGTTCCCGGACATCTAAAAATTATGCGACTTTTTTCGGCGTTAACACAGCGGCTCAATCCCACGCGTCGATTGGTATTTGGGTTATCAGTTATTTCATTTGTATCTCATTATCTATTTGGGTTCCTGCAAATTACAGGATTTGTATTTTTCTATAACCTACTTCTGCCCTTTGCATTTATTTCCATGTCAATGCTATTGCTCGTTGAGCTGCTGGAAAAATCTGATGTGAAACGAGAAATAGATCTGGCGCGAGAAATTCAGCTTAGCTTACTCCCCAATACCGAGCACTATCGTAATAATTTGGAGATTGCCTCTTTCGCCAATACAGCTAAAGAAGTGGGCGGTGATTATGTAGATATCATTGAAACTGATGAGGGAACCTATATTGTAATTGCTGATGTTTCTGGCAAGGGACTTTCTGCCGCTTTATATATGGTAAGGATGCAAGCTTTGGTACATCTCATTATTGAAAAAAGTCAACCTTCCCCAAAGGAGCTTTTCCTCGAGCTTAATAACTATGTGAAGTCAGATATCAAGGATAAAACATTTGTAACCGCCTGCGCAGCTTTTTTCCCCAATGAAGAGGACCACTTTATCTTTGCTCGTGCTGGTCATAATGCCCCTATCCTATTCAGCAATGAACGGGATGCAACTTTTGATTTACGCTCTGATGGATTTGCCCTTGGCATGACCACATCGGCCAATATGGAACACTATCTACAGGAAAAGAAATTTCACTTTAAGAACGGTGACAGTATCCTCTTTTATACCGATGGGCTTACCGAATCAAGAAATAAATGGGGTGAAGAATACGGGGATGAACGTCTCGATGGTATCATGAGTGTGTATGGATCACTTCATTCCAAATCAATTATTCACAAAATACAATCTTCACTCGAAAACTTTATCGGAAAAGAAGAACCAGTTGATGACGTGACGTTTACTTGTGTCCATCACACCGCAAATAAATAAAGTGAGCGGTCTACTTTTAAGCAAACCGCTCACCTTCATTCCTGTTGTTCAATAAAATATTATTGCAGCTTAAGAGCTTCTTCTACCATTCGATCGCTGGTTATGCCGTATTCCTGGAAAATAGTTTCATAAGGAGCTGATGCACCAAAACGATCAACACCAATCACAGTACCTTCTGTACCAACCCACTCTCTCCAACCTTGTGTAGCGGCCGCCTCAATGGAGACCCGCGCTTTAACCTCATTAGGCAGTACTTTTTGCTGATATGCTTGATCCTGCTCTCTAAAAAGCTCCCATGAGGGCATACTTACTACTCGGGCATCAACATCTTTGGCAGCAAGTTTTTCTTTGGCTTCCATCGCACGGTACACCTCTGATCCACTCCCCATTAAAATGACATCCGGCTGATCTTTCTCAGAATCCGAAAGAATATATCCACCCTTGGTAGTATTCTCGGCGGCATTATCCTGCGTACGCTCAAAAGTTGGTACATTTTGACGCGTAAGAACAATAAGCGAAGGCCCTCCTTTATTATCCAGTGCTGCTTTCCAACTCCAGGCCACCTCGTTGGCATCAGCAGGACGAAGTACCAGGGTATTCGGCATTGCACGCAGTGATGCCAAATGTTCAACAGGCTGATGGGTAGGTCCATCTTCTCCCAATCCAATACTGTCGTGGGTGAACACAAATATAGATGGAATATGTGATAGTGCAGCTATACGAATCGCCGGACGGCAATAATCAGAAAATATGAGAAAGGTTCCGCCGTATGGAATTACTCCTTTATGCAGCGCCATGCCGTTTAGTGCGGCCCCCATAGCATGCTCTCGTACTCCGAAATGGATATTTCGTCCACTATAGTCAGACGTTGAAAAAATACCGGCATCATCAATCCAAGTTTTGTTGCTTCCTGTCAAGTCCGCTGATCCCCCAATCATCTGCGGCACATTTTCAGTCAATGACTGTAATACCTTGCCTGATGATGCACGAGTAGCCATCCCCTTTTCATCAGCTTCAAAATTCGGCAAAAAGTCGTCAAAATTATCAGGGAGATCTCGATTTATTGCACTCTTGAACGCTTTAGCATTCTCAGGATTGGTCTGCTGGTATTGCTCAACCGTATCTTGCCATTCTTGAAAAGACGCCGCTCCTTTTTCAATTGCAGTACGAAAATGAGTTAACGCCTCATCGGGGATGTGGAATTTTGCTTGCGGATCCCAGTTGAGGTTTTCCTTGGTTTTTCTGACTTCTTCTTCCCCCAATGGAGCCCCGTGCGAATCAGCACTATCCTGCTTGTTGGGACTTCCAAAACCGATATGTGTTCGACAAATTATTAACGAGGGCCGATCACTTTCTTTCTGGGCCTCCTTAATAGCTTCTTCCACTTCTTTTCGGTTATGTCCGTCAATTTTCATCGTATGCCAATCAGCAGCTTCAAAACGCTTTTGCACATCCTCAGTAAACGCTAAATCTGTACTTCCATCAATAGAAATTTCATTGTCATCATACAGGTAAATCAATTTACCCAATTTAAGATGTCCAGCCAATGAAGCAGCTTCTTGTGATATCCCTTCCATCAAATCACCGTCACTGACAATACCGTATGTATAATGATTTGTAATCTGATGCTCATCCGAATTAAACTTAGCACTCATGTGCTTCTCAGCCATGGCCATACCTACCCCCGTAGCAAAACCCTGTCCCAGTGGTCCGGTAGTAGTTTCAACACCCGGTGTCAAGCCATACTCAGGGTGTCCAGGCGTTAAACTGCCCCATTGCCGAAAATCCTTGAGCTCATCAAGTGAAAGATCATATCCAGTAAGGTGAAGCAAACTATAGAGTAGCATTGAACCGTGTCCTGCTGATAAGACAAATCGATCGCGATTATACCATTCAGGATTCGCCGGATCGTGCTTTAAAAATTTCGTCCATAATACATAAGCGGCATCTGCCATACCCATTGGCATGCCCGGATGACCGGACTCTGCAGCTTGGACGGCATCAATAGAAAGGGTTCTGATCGTATTTACACATAGCTCGTCAAGTGAGGATTTGTTAGAGCTCATTTTAAAAAAATATTGTTTTATTTGAGGGCCAAAATTAGTGCTGAAAATAGTCAATGCTCGGCTTACTTAAAAGAGAAGTTCTATAAAATAAAAAGGCCTCCAAAATTGGAGGCCTTAGAAATGTTTAGCTAAATAAGACTACTACTTTTTATCCGGTAGTATTCTCACACTTAAGTTCGTATTCCATCTGGTGCTCAGCGGGAGATTTAAAGTTGCCGTATGCGGCATTATTGAAGGCACCACAAGCATTTTCTTTTTGGCCCAATCCTTGATATGCGGTACCAAGCTCAAAATAGATCTTTGCTTTATCCGTACGACCTCCTGTCTCAAGACCAAGAGCTTCTTTAGAATGGTCAACAGCTTGTTGCCAATCTTGAGTCTTATTATAAGCCTGAGCCAAACGATAATGGGCATCTGCAGAACTTGAATCATACGTAAGCGCTCTATTCAATAATTCTTTTGCCCGTGAAAAGTTTTTGTTTTCTGTAGCTTTTGCCCCTCGATATACAAGTTCATCGCGAGCAGCATTCGTTGCTCGAGAAGCAATTTGACTATCATTAGTTTTTTTTGCCACTTCAATTGCCTGATCAAATAATTCCATTGAACGTTGTAAGTCTGTACCATCAATCTTCTTAAGAACTATTCCCTTCTGGTAATATGCTTTAGAATAATTGGGGTCATTCTTAATTACCTCATCAAGGGTTGTAAGAGCATCTTGGTAATTTTGCTGTTTATACAGGATGATAGACTTACTGTACAGCAATTGATTAATTACGCCATTTGCCTGATTGGATATTTTCGAATTATCATATTCCTCTGCCACATCTTTCGTTTCACGAAACGCATCGATTGTCGCATCCAGATTGGCAAGAGTTTGATTCTGTTTAAAAGCACGATATTCGTCCAGTGCCATCTGTCGATATACTTCTGGCAGCTTTCCTTTAGCTCGTTCGACAATGTCCTGACCTTGAGGACCGAGCTGGTTACCAACTTCAATCGCTTTTTTAAATTGATCAATGGCCTTCTGATATTCGCCGTTTTGAACCATCTCCCGAGCACTGTTATACGTTTGGACGGCCTCCTTGCGGTCTTGTGCTTCAACGGTTTGGCCTAACCCAAAGATAAAAAGACCAAGTAAAAATATCGTTATGCGTGATTTCAACAACTTCATTGTTTATTCGGTTTATGGTTAAATTTACAAATACGCAATTGTAATGAAATTAGTCGTTTATACCAAAGTAAACTAAATCGTGCGTATTTTATTGTTTTTATTTTTTAGTATGATCTTTTATCGGCATTAGTAACATGTTATCTAATCCCAGATATAAAATTTTGTTTCAATGTATAACTATTTTTTTAATAAAATTAAACCCTATTAGAAATTTGGGCTCAACGTATGTTTCTGATAAAAATCGCAAATAATCTCTACAGCCTCTTCTTCGTCATCGGTTAGATGGAACAAATCAATGTCTTCATCTGATATTGTGCCATTAGCAAGCATTGTATCAGTAATCCATTCAACCAGCCCACTCCAATAATCTGATCCTATTAGCACTATGGGAAATGGATTTACCTTCTTAGTCTGTATTAAGGTAAGAGCCTCAAAAAATTCATCCAATGTACCAAAACCGCCCGGAAAAACAATAAATCCCTGTGCATATTTCACAAACATTACCTTGCGAGCAAAGAAGTAATGAAAATTGATAATATAGTCATTATCAACATAGGGATTCAATCCCTGTTCGTGGGGTAACGTAATTCCGAGGCCCACTGATTTACCCCCTCCCTCTTGGGCGCCTTTATTGGCAGCTTCCATAATTCCGGGTCCCCCGCCGGTAATAATTCCAAATCCACTCTCTGTGACTTTCTTTGCGGTTTGCTGGGCCATATCATAATAGCGATCACCTTCATCCATTCGTGCTGACCCAAAAATAGAAACACAGGGACCAATTTTGAAAAGCTTGTCATAGCCCTCCACAAATTCGCCCATAATTTTGAAAATACTCCAGACATCACTCTCATGAGTATCACCAAAATTGTCCGGTACCTTCAATTTACTCAATTCATCTTTACTGCTCATAACACTCATTTACTTAGTTATTAAATCGATTGAAAACGTAATCCCAGGCATATTAGACTGTGCCATCACTGCGGGTTTCACACGCGGTCGCATACTTAAATCTTTTGACACATCAAACGACCGCATGTGAGCAAACACATAAGCATCGACAATATTAAGACCGTAAGCCAAAACGATGCCTACATAAACAAGATCTCGATTGTTTCTAAACTTGTTGCGTAGATCACGCACCTCATTCAAGTTAGCACCTTCAGGGATATACGAAGGGGTAGATCCAAATCGTAAATCATCGGGAGTATCCGGATTTAAATTATAATACGCCGCACGATAATCATGATACTTTTTTGTCAAATGCACACTGTAATATCCCAGTCCCCCCAAGGTAGCATAAACAATAGGTACTTTCCAAGCCTGCTTATTTACAATTTGTCCCCAACCCGGAATAATCATCGACTTATAGAGTACGCTCGTCGGATCGGGCAGATCTCTACTGGGATCCCTGCTCGTCGTATCACTTTCAAATTTTAGCGCCTGATTATATGTATCAGTATTCGTAATAAAATTTTTATTTAAAGAGGGGAGCGATGTATTTAATTGCTGGGACTGACCTAAGGTTGGGACACACAAAAAAATAGATATGCTAAGAAATAGATTCGAAAAGATCGAGCAGGCGATCCAGTTCCTCATCCGAATAATATTCGATACGTATTTCGCCACCATTCTTTTTGGATTTAATATTGACCTTGGTACTTAACGTACTGCGCAATCGATTTGATATTTCTTTTAAAAAAGCACTCTCCTTATCTGAGGTATCACTAGACTTGGATTTGTCTTCCTGATCTTTATTTAACTTTCGGATCACTTTTTCCGTCTTTCGAACAGAATATCCTTTATCAATAATTTTTTTATAAATCTTCTCCTGGTCGTCCTCATCGTCGATAGACAAAAGTGCTCGAGCATGTCCCATAGATATCTTTTGATCGCGCAGGCCGGCCTGAATGAAGGCAGGTAAATTCAATAACCGCAACATATTGGTCACCGTTGAGCGATTTTTTCCAACTCGTTCGGCCACTTCAGCCTGTGTATAGCCAGCCTCTTCCACTAATCGCTGATAACCCATCGCCACTTCAATGGGATTTAAATCCTCACGCTGAATATTTTCAATAAGCGCATACGAGATAATATCGTCATCATTAACTTCGCGAATATAGGACGGGATTTCCTCCAGGCCGGCCAGCTTTGCTGCCCGCAGTCGACGTTCACCACTAATAAGTTCAAACCGTTTTTCGCCAATGTAACGCACCGTTATCGGCTGAATCAATCCGTGAGCATCAATCGAATCCGAAAGTTCCTTCAGGCGATCCTCATTAAATTCTTTTCGTGGCTGATGTGGATTGGGACGAATATTATCAACCGGGACATGCAGTACAATATTTACTCGCTTCTTTGGCTCTACATACGGCGATCCATCCCCTTCTTTTTCTTCACCTGATTTTTTTCCTTTAGCCTGCTCCCCTTCCTCGTCATATTCGGGAAAAAATGCTCCTAAACCGCGACCTAAAACTTTTTTTGATGCCATAACTCATCACCTGTTAACTACTCGCAAATACCTGACTGTCTTTAAAAAGCTCTTTATTGCGATGGATAATTTCACGCGCCAATGCCAGATAATTCTTGGCCCCTACACTGGTAGAATCATAAAGCAGTGCCGGCTTTCCAAAGCTGGGGGCCTCGGCAAGACGCACATTTCGTTTAATGATGGCTTCAAACACACGATCATCAAAATATTTCCGTACCTCATCAGCCACCTGATCCGAAAGCCGTGTACGCGTATCATACATCGTTAACAGTACGCCCTCAATTTCCAGCTCAGTATTTAAATGCTGACGCACAATTTTAATCGTATTCAATAGCTGTCCCAACCCTTCCAAGGCAAAATACTCGCATTGCACCGGAATCAAAACCGAATCAGATGCCGTTAATGCGTTGATAGTAAGCAATCCAAGGGAAGGCGGACAATCGATGATAATAAAATCGTATTGCTCCTTAAGTCCCGAAATGGCTTTCTCCAGGATACGCTCCCGCTGATCCCGGTCAATCATTTCAATTTCGGCACCGACGAGATTAATATGCGAAGGTATCAATTCCAAAAATGGCAAATCCGTTTCCCGGATCGCATCAGAGGCGTCAACCCCTCCTACCATCACTTCATAAACGGAATGCGAAACCGTCTTCGCTTCAACCCCTAACCCACTGGTTGTATTACTTTGCGGGTCAATGTCAATGATTAGCGTAGTATGTTCGATAGCAGCAAGGCTGGCAGCGAGGTTAATAGCCGTCGTTGTTTTACCAACGCCGCCTTTTTGGTTTGCTATGGAAATTATCTTACCCATATAAACAATCTATAACAACTATTATTGATGTAATGATTTAAAAATATAATGGGATGACTTATGGTAAACAAAAATACTTATTAACAAGTTGTTCACTAAGATATCAACATAGTTAGTTACCTGCATGCCAATACCTTACAACTGCTTAGCTAAAGAAATATTTTATATGTTCCACATATTGTTTCACGGTTAACCTGAATGTATCCTTCCACTAATAAAAAAGCCGAACATCTTTTTACAGATATTCGGCTCTGTTTCTACATATCAATACATGTTATAAAACATTTTCGATGGGGGTATAATCCATATTAAACGCTTCGGCCACTTCTTTATAGACGATATCGCCATCAACAATATTGAGACCTTTAAGCAGCTCTTTGTCATCTTTGAGAGCTTTTTTCCAACCTTTGTTGGCAATGTCAACTGCATATGGCAGCGTAACATTGGTTAATCCCAGTGTTGACGTACGGGGAACAGCACCGGGCATATTAGCCACACAGTAGTGTACAACGCCATCAACTTCATAAATGGGGTTATCATGCGTAGTCGGTTTTGACGTCTCAAAACATCCGCCCTGGTCAATGGCTACATCCACTAATACCGACCCTTTTTGCATATCGGCCAGCATGTCACGAGTGATCAGGCTTGGTGCCTTAGCTCCCGGTATCAATACAGCTCCAATCACCATATCAACATGGGGAAGCATTTTACGGATATTGGCTTCAGATGAGAACATGGTATCAACATTACGCGACATGATATCATCCAAGTGGCGAAGCCGTGGCATACTAATGTCCATAATGGTAGTATTGGCCCCCATTCCGGCCGCAATTTTTGCGGCGTTAACGCCTACGATACCACCGCCAATAACGAGTACACTAGCTGGTTTTACGCCTGGAATACCTCCCAACAGAATACCCAGTCCTCCTTCGGGCTTTTCCAAATATTTTGCTCCCTCTTGAGATGCCATTCGCCCAGCCACCTCACTCATAGGAATAAGAAGCGGCAAAGAACCGTCTTCATTTTCTACCGTTTCATAGGCAATGGCTACGGCTCCAGACTCTTGAACAGCTTCAGTCAGCTCGCGGCTGGCAGCAAAGTGGAAATAGGTGAAAATAATTTGACCTTCCTTCATCCGATCATACTCAACTTCGATCGGCTCTTTTACCTTCATGATCATTTCGGCCTTCTCCCAGAGCTCATCAACATCATCCATAATTTCAGCTCCGGCTTCTTTGTATTGCTCATCCCTAAAACCGCTTCCCTGTCCGGCTCCTTTTTCGATCAATACATCGTGACCGTTTCGTTTCATTTTCGTTACACCGCCGGGAAGTAACGCCACGCGGTTTTCATGTGTTTTAATCTCTTTGGGTACACCTATAATCATGAATACAGAATTTTTGTTAATAGTATGCTACGGAGTTAAATCCGTGCCAAAGGTAGGTAATTTTTGGGAAAAATTTAACTACAACTATACCAATTTTTTATGACCTAAATCTTTCTTGATCATTTAAGCTTTTATTCTTTTTAAGCCCTGATTCTGTTATCGTAACATGTCCATACAAAAACGGACCTCCTATCGTCTCTATATTGATTAGACCAAGCTCTTGCAGGTACTCCAGCACCTGCTTTATTTCGGTACGCCCCCACTCGAGGTTAACGTTAATTTTCTTGACAGGAATTTTTTTTGTGGTATCCTCTTGTGAGATAGAGGCAATCTCTCTTAAAATTCGCTGGTATTTTTTACCAAACTCACTGCCAATAATCATGTATTAATGCATTTGACTATTCCCTTTTTTAGATATTTCAATACAATAATTATATCTAAACAAACCGTTATGGAATTGTTAATAAAATGTTACCATATGGGAATCCATCTATTCGATAATCTTACTATCAACTTTTAAATAAATAATAATTCCCCTATCCTTGCACTTATTGCAACGCCAAGATTTTTATCATGATATCAAAAGAAATTCTCCAGAAAGTCCGCAAGATTGAAATCCGTACTAAGGGAAAGGTGAATAATCTCTTTGGCGGGGAATACCAATCTGCATTCAAGGGACGGGGAATGGAGTTTTCAGAAGTCCGTGAATACACCTATGGGGATGACATCCGGCAGATTGACTGGAATGTCACAGCACGTACAGGCGATCCTTTTATCAAGCAATTTGAGGAAGAGCGCGAACAAACCCTGATGCTCTGCGTTGATATTTCTCCCAGCGGTGTCTTTGGCAGTCAGGGACAAAGCAAAATGGAGCTATCGATAGAAATCTGTGCAGTACTGGCTTTCAGCGCTATTAAAAATGGAGATAAAGTGGGACTCATTCTTTTTACGGATGAAATTGAAAAGGTGATCCCGCCGAAAAAAGGAAGGCTGCACGTATTACGGCTGATCCGCGAACTCTTAACAACAGAACCCAAAGGATCCGGCACCGATATCAGTGAGGCATTATCGTATGTTAACCGTCTATTAAACCGACGAGCTATCATTGTATTGGCCAGTGACTTTCAAGATGAGAAATATAATCAGCAGCTAAAGATCACGAATCGTAAACATGATCTTGTAAATATTTTTATCAATGACCGATTTGAGGATGAACTTCCCGACCTGGGGTTAGTGCCGCTGCGAGATGCGGAAACCGGTGAAGAAGTGTTGGTTGATACGTCAAGTGAAAAAGTTCGCAAGGAGTACCAAAAGAAAAGAGAGAAAGCCAAACACAAACTCCGTGATCAGTTTTTACGGATGAAAATTGATATGATCGAACTAAAAACAAATGCCTCATATATTCGACCGCTCATGACCTTTTTCCGCAGACGAATGCACCGCTATTGATTATTTTACCTGGGTAATAACAGGCCCACTCTCTTGTGTCGTATCGATATTTGCTTCCAGCCGACGATCCAAACTATCTCTTACCTCCGCAAAAACATCCATCAGGCTATCAGGTACTGCCTCTGATGAGGGCAAATCAACCGTTCGGGAATTTACCGGCCGATCATTTTTATAAAGTGAATAATGCAGATGAGGTCCCGTGGCGCGACCCGTACTTCCTACATATCCAATAACTTCTCCCTGCTCCACTTTTACTCCGGGTCTGATGCCTCTTGCAAATCCTCGAAGGTGCAAATATGCTGTTCGATAGGTCGAATTATGAGTTATTTTTACAATATTTCCATTAGCACCCCGATAACGAGCTTCCGTAACGGTTCCATCCCCCACTGCTAATATAGGAGTTCCCGGGGGCGCTGCATAATCAACACCGGTATGCGGGACTCTCTTCTTTAATATGGGGTGGTACCGGCTGCGGGAAAAGTTTGAGCTAACCCGCTGGCTAAACTTGAACGGGGCTTGCAATAGTGCTTTCTGCACACTTTCTCCATCCTCAGTAAAATAACCATCGATCCCTTCGTGCTCGAATTTGTATGCTCGATAAGTTTCCCCACGATGGGCAAACTTAGCAACTTTCACATCCCCAATACCATAATAATTGTCCCCTATGAAGTGTTTCTCATAAAGCACTTTGAACGAATCACCCGGACGTAATCCAAAAAAGTTAATCTGCCAGGCAAAAATATTCGCCATTCTATTTGCCAGCAGACGACTCCCACCCTGCGAGCTTATCGTCTGGTATAGTGAATTCTCTATCTTCCCAGAAGCTGCAACGGTCTTACTGGTAAGCGGTCGCGCAGCCTTATAAATTTGCAACGAGTCTTGCTGCCAGTCTAATACTACATATTCTAATGGGTTGTTCTGTAATAGGATATGCGATACATCCTTCGTACTATCAGCAGATAAATAGGCTCGATATTTTTGTCCCGGTTTAATCTGATTAAAATCAATAATATCACCGGCCTCCTGTGTTATGGAATATATTTCCTGGGGACTAAAATCAAACTTATCGAGTATAAGATATAAGCTTTCGTTGCGTTTAACGATATAATCCTGAACCTCAACGCTATCTGTGGGAATGCCAAATTTATCAAATGTCGGAGTAGAAGCTGTGGTATCAACAGTTGTTGAAACAGACTCCTGTTGCTGTTCAGGAGCATTATCCTCCGTATCAGAAATGCATCCCCACATAAAAAAGATTAACAGTATCCCCCAAAAAAAGCTCGTTCGCATCACTCCAAATTTGTTAAAAAATAATTCGTCTTAAGTTATCACTTTCAAAACATCTATGCACAGTTAATATTGTATATGCCTTTTAGGCATACAGTTTTTCCGAATGGCGCTATTTTTTCTATTTTTGGTGCCTGTTAATTGAGATTTAGTTGATCGTATCACAGAAGAAATAAATTTTAACCATCGTATTATCTCAGTGGCAATAAAAAGATTTGTAAACGGATTTTCCATTGTCTGTCTTCTCCTTATTCTTGCTCCCCTTAACGGGCAGTCACAAAATCTGAAAGAGTTTTCCACCGTTGATTCCCTGCAAGTTGGAGATACTTTTGACTTTTCTATTACCCTTGATAGAAAACAAAATTACGACGACATAACTTTCCCGGATAGTTCTCATTTTGATGGTACTTTTGAAATTCGTTCCCGTAAACAATTCAAGCTCTCCGAATATAAAGACAGTGTTTACTACGAGCTTCAATTTTTTGGTACTGCAGATACGCTCATCCCAAAACTTCCCGTTCGATTAGTTAAACAGGAGGATACTACGACTTTATACACTAAACCGATACCCATTGGTTTTAGCAGTATCTTGACCGGTACCGACGAATCCCTTCGACCGCTCAAGCCCATATTTGAATTTGCACAGGCCTGGTGGCCTTACTTATTGGGATTTCTGATCTTAGCTATTGCTGCCTATTATGGCTATCAATACTATCTGCAGTGGCAAGAGCAGCAACAGCAAGAAAAAGAGCTCCCCACGTTTACTCCAACCCCATTTCAAAATCCGCTAAAGGAATTTCGAAAATCGATCCAACAGCTCGAAAATGCAGACTTATCTACACAAGAAGATTACAAAGACTTTTATAGTGATTTGGGAGATGCCATCCGGCAGTATTATGAGTCATTGTACAATCTCCCTGCCCTGGAATCAACCAGTGGTGAACTCTTAACTATGCTCAGAAATGGCTCGGTTGACCAAGATCTTATCGATGATACACGCGCTGTACTGCAGGAAGCAGATATGGTGAAGTTTGCCAAATTCAACCCTACGCCCGAACAGGCCGAGCGTGCCCTCCAAAAAGCTTATAACTTCCTGGACCGAGCTAAACAAATTGACGGTCCACGAATCGATCACCTTCGACGAAAACATCAGGCTAAAATGGAGGCTCAACGTGAGGAATTTTATAAGGAATATGAAAACAGCAAAAAGGTGACTGCATGAGTTGGGCAAATCCGCATTTACTTTGGCTACTACTATTGCTGATACCCATTGTTGGTTATCATGTATGGAAACATCGCAGCAAAAAAAATCCCAGCCTGCTGTTTTCCAATACTTCCGACCTTAAAAATCTAAGCGGAAACTGGCGATCGTACGGCATTTGGGCGGCTCCAATACTACAGGTTTTCGCCTTTACCCTCATTGTCATTGCTCTTGCTCGTCCCCAGTACAAGAACACTACAGTAGAGCGCAATGCCGAGGGCATCGACATCGTACTGACCCTGGATATTTCTACCTCGATGAAAGCCGAAGATCTCAAGCCCAATCGCTTAGAGGCAGCCAAAGGCGTAGCCGAAGATTTTATTGATAAGCGTATTTCGGATCGCATAGGCCTGGTACTGTTTGCACGTCAAAGCTTCACGATGGTCCCTCCTACCCTCGATTATGATCTACTGAAGCGGTTGCTCGAAGATGTAAAGATGGGCGTCGTGGAAGATGGTACAGCTATTGGTATGGGCATTGCCACAGCAGTGAACAGGCTAAAAGAAAGTAAAGCAGAAAGTAAGGTCATCATCCTTCTCACTGATGGACAAAATAATGCCGGTGAAATTGATCCCGTTACGGCAGCTGATCTTGCTGTTTCTTATGATATCAAAATTTATACTATTGGTGCCGGCACGCGCGGGACAGCCCCCTATCCTGTAAAAGATCCAATTTTTGGTGATCGCTATCAAAATGTGGAGGTCAACATTGACGAGGAGATGCTTACCCAGATTGCCAACATGACCAACGGATCCTATTTCCGAGCTACGAACACTGAAAAGCTGCAAGATATATATAATCAAATTGACGAGCTTGAAAAGACAGAGATCGAAGAAGTTATCTATACCGATGTACAGGATTTATATCCTCGGTTTTTGATCCCGGGTATATTGCTTCTTGTTCTAAGTATTATCTCTGAACAGTTTATCTTCCGAAAAGTTACCGAGTAGTTGGCTAGCCAACTGGCTTATTATTGCACCGAATAATAAGCTGCGTTATCATTCCCATAGAACCTAATTAATGATTATTTTGTTGTTTGATTTCTGAGCAGTAGAATTCTTTTCCAATCCAATTTTTTATGGCGTTACAGTCTGTTTTAAAAACATTTTCGGCACAAATACCGTGGCCCGATCTTCATTCTCATGTCAAAGAACGTAACACGATACAACTCAATCATTTTGTAGGTTCCACCCCCTCCTTTCTGATTGCCAAACTGTCCCAAAAGTACGACAAGGTTGTTGCTATTCACGGCGATCCCGAATCTGCACAATTTATGCAGGGCGATCTTGAATCACTTGATATTGAGCATGCCAGCTATTTTCCTGAGACAGGTCACAAGCCCTACGATGATCAGCAGATTACCGACAGCTCAGTTATTGTCCAGCGCTCGGAAGTACTCGAAAAAATTAATACCGAAACCAAAGCTGTTTTGGTGACTTCTGCAGCGGCTATATTTGAAAAAATTGTTGCCCCAGAAGTTTTTACCGATGCTTCACTGACAATTAAAAACGGGGATTCAGTAGAAATTGATACTCTCAAAGAGGAGCTGGTTGACCAAGAGTATGAACCCGTAAAATTTGTCAATCAGCCCGGAGAATTTGCCCATCGTGGCGGAATTCTTGATGTCTATCCCTACTCAGGCGAATACCCCATCCGCCTGGAATTTTTTGGGGATGAAGTGGATTCCATCCGTGAGTTTGATCCCGATTCACAGCGTTCTGTGTCATTTTTGGAGGCAGCCCGTTTCGTACCCGATGCATCCAGTTTAAGTAAGGGACAAAAGCAGGGCGTACTCTCTTATTTTGATGAAGATACCGTATTTGTACTGCTAAATCGCTCGCTTATTGAATCCGATATCGAAGAGCGTTTCCAGCAAGCTTCTGAAATGTTTAACGAGCTCGAATCCAAAGAAGGAGTTTTACCGCCCGAAGAACTTTATGTGGACCTGGAAGACCTTCAGGAGTCGTATCAAAATCATGCACGTATTCAGCTGGGAGGCTTTTCAGAAAAAAGTGAACCGGCATGGTCGTATCGCTTGGATGCCAGCCCACAACCTGATTTTAACGGGAGTATCAAGCTACTTCGTGAAAACATAGAGCAGCTCAGCAAAAAAAGTTTCGATACGTACATCCTGTGTGATAATGAAGGTCAGCGCGACCGTTTTGAAGAACTTCTCGGTGATCCGTCCAAAGATCTACGTTACCATCTCTCGGTACAATCCATCCACGAAGGTTTTACCCTCAACGAACAGGGTTTAGCTGTTTACACAGATCATCAGATTTTTAACAGGTATCACCGTCCCAAAGTCCGCCACAAGCGTCATACCAGCAATATATCCATTAAAGAACTGCGCGATCTCAACATCGGGGATTATGTTGTTCATGTCGATTATGGAATCGGAAAGTTTGCCGGGTTTAAAAAGATCGAAGTACGGGGTGTTGAACAGGAATCCGTAGTATTGCGGTACAAGGAGAACTCCCTGCTTTACGTTAATGTAACCAGCCTGCATAAAATCCAGAAGTACTCCGGAAAGGAAGGCACGCAACCACGGATCAGCAAGCTGGGGTCGGGACGCTGGGCACGAAAAAAAGCACAAACCAAGGAAAAAGTTAAAGACATAGCGCGCGACCTCATTGAACTTTATGCCAAGCGAAAATCCAAAGATGCTTTTGATTTTTCTGCTGATACTTCCTGGCAAACCGAGATGGAAGCTCGGTTTGAGTTTGAGGAAACTCCCGATCAGCGTGATGCCATTGAAGCTGTAAAAACGGATATGGAATCCAACACCCCCATGGATCGCCTGGTTTGCGGTGATGTTGGATTCGGAAAAACGGAAGTCGCCGTGCGCGCAGCATTTAAAGCTGTAATGGATCATAAACAAGTTGCGGTACTTGTGCCTACTACAATTTTAGCCGATCAGCACTACAAGACGTTTGCCGAACGAATGAAAGATTTTCCCGTTACGGTAGAGGTACTATCTCGCTTCCGAACGCGAAAGGAACAAAGAGAAACACTTAAAAAACTCAAAGAAGGAAAAGCGGATATTGTAATCGGTACGCACCGTCTTACTTCTAAGGATGTAGAATTTGATGACCTGGGTCTTTTGGTTGTAGATGAAGAACAGCGTTTCGGCGTCAAAACCAAAGAAAAGCTTAAAGAATATCGCGCTACCGTAGATGTACTTACCCTTACAGCTACACCTATCCCAAGAACGCTTCAATTTTCGCTGATGGGCGCCCGCGATCTCAGTATTATCAATACGCCCCCGCCTAATCGACAGCCGGTAGAGACGGAAATTCACAGCTTTGACAAAGAGCTTATTCAGGATGCGATTTCACAAGAAGTTTCGCGGGGCGGACAGGTTTTCTTCATCCACAACAGGGTAAAAACAATAGAGTCTATTGCTAATATGGTACGCGAGATAATGCCCAACGTTCGCGTACGCTTTGCTCACGGACAAATGAGCTCTAAACAGCTGGAAAATATTATTGAAGATTTCTACGAGCACAAGTTTGATGTGCTTGTTTCTACCAATATTGTTGAAAACGGTATCGATATCTCCAATGCCAATACGATGATCATCAACCGTGCAGACATGTTTGGATTGGCTGAACTCCACCAGCTGCGGGGACGCGTGGGACGATCACACCGAAAGGCTTTTTGTTATCTGATTACCAAAGACATTAAATCGCTCACCGATGACGCCCGTAAACGATTGCTTGCATTGGAAGAATTTTCTGACTTGGGATCAGGATTTAATATTGCGATGCGCGACCTTGATATACGCGGTGCCGGTGATATTCTGGGAGCTGAACAAAGCGGATTTATCAATGATCTTGGCTTTGATTTGTACCAAAAAATTCTCAACGACGCGGTCAAAGAACTCAAGGAAGAAGAATTCAGCGATGTGTTTAGCGATGTAGAAACAGAAGTTGAGTTGCCGGAAACACAGGTTGAATTCGACCTCCCTGCCCTGCTCGAAAATGATTATGTATCAGACAATGTAGAACGGCTGAACCTGTATCGAAAACTGGCCGGCGCTGAAGATCTGGAAACCATCAAGGAATGGAAAGAGGAAGTGAAAGATCGCTTTGGCCCCATTCCCGAAGCCACACAAAATCTGATTACCGCTTCAGTTGTCAAGCTTTATGCATCGCGTTTATTTATGACGAAAGTCCGTATTCGGTCAAACCGTATGTGGCTTGAGTGTCCAAAACATGATTCTGATCTGGGAGAAGAATTTTATGGCGACCGTTTCCAACACCTGCTTAAGAAAATGCAGGAAAAAACCGAAGGCAGATACCAGGTCATCCAGAAAGAAGACCGGGTACGCTTCGCTGTTCAAGATATTCCAGACTTGGAAGCAGCTGCAGCATTTTTAAAAGAATTGGCTCCATCAACCGACAAAAAAAGAGAGGTTAGTCTTGCTTGATCGGTATATAAACCTTCTTAAAACGGGAGAAGTGGTTGCTTTTCCCACAGAAACGGTATATGGGCTCGGTGCTAATGCTAAAAATCCCGATGCCATACAAAAGGTCTTCGAAATTAAAGGACGTCCCTCTGACAACCCACTTATCGTACACATTTCTGATAAGAAACAGGTTGAAGATTTTGCTTCCGAAGTTTCAGATGATGCTCATAAACTGATGGATGCTTATTGGCCGGGTCCTCTTACGCTTATCTTTAAAAAGAAACCGGAAGTACTCGATATTATCACTGCAGGGCTGGATACCGTAGCCTTGCGCTGGCCCAAACATCCTCTTTCGCAACAGCTTATTGCAATGGCCGGACCGGTAGTAGCTCCCAGCGCTAACTCATCGGGTAAGCCTAGTCCTACCAAAGCAGAGCACGTCAAAGAAGATTTTGGTACTGATTTTCCTGTTGTGGATGCCGGAGAAACCGAGATCGGACTTGAATCTACGGTATTGGATATTACCTCTAAGCCTTATACTATTTACCGTCCCGGTGCTGTAAGTGCTGATGAAATTGAAAGGGTAACCGACAAAGGGGTTATTCGTGATAGCAATCCTTCAAATAATGAAACAGCTAAAAGTCCCGGTACCAAATATTCGCACTATTCTCCAAAGGCTAAGGTCAGATGGATAAGTGACGGTGATACCACTTTTGTGGAAGAAGCCCTGTACTTACTGCACAGCCAGCCTACTCCTCGTAAAAACAATCGTGTTATTCATTATGATGGAAACTTCAAAAAAATGGCCCACGAACTATACGATCGATTTCGCCACGCTGACCACCAGCAATTACAATACGTGTTTATTGAACCATTTTCTGAAGAACAACTCCAAAATCCGATTGTTCAAGCCCTCGAAAACCGTATTTCTAAAGCGATTGGGTAATTTGGGATTCTTCTATTTTGGAATATTTCATCCCAAATAGAAACAATTATGCAATAAAAAAAGCCTGCATAAATGAATGCAGGCCTTTTCACTTAAACCGCCCTATTAACAAATGCTACTACTTTTTCTTTGATTTAGCTTCAGCCGAATCCGGTTTCCAAATATTATTTTTGGGGTTCACATCCGGGAATTCTTTATTGGGATCAATCACTACTTTTTTAAGCGGAGAAGTAGAATTGTACTGTACAATCCATTCATCACCCCTGTGCCAAGTATGTACAGGAAGCTCTATCGTTTCGGTTTTTCCATTTTCCTGTGTGACTTCCATCTTCACCGGCATCACCAGCTTACCATTGTTTTTGATGCGGATAAATACTCCTTTTGAAGGATCTTCTTTGGTATAGGCTACCTTATCCACAGCCTGATCCATCGTCCATGTTTTCTCGAACCAGCCCCGCCAGAACCAATCCAGTTCCCTTCCGGATACATCTTCTATCGTGTTAAAGAAATCGTCCGGAGTAGGATGTTTATAAGCCCATCGATCGACATACGCATTTATGGCTTCATCAAAAAGTTCTTTTCCTATTATCGATTCGCGTAAAATTTGTAAGCCAAGTGCGGGCTTGTAATACGATACGCGACCGAAATTCCCATCTTGTATTTGATCGGGAGCCGTCATAATGGGCTCATGTTTACTACTCGTAAACCAATTATTTAGGAAACGAGCGTTTCGAGGATTATGATACTCTCCATCATTGAAATGAGCGGTACTTAAACTGTTTATGAAGGTATTGAATCCTTCGTCCATCCAAGCGTGTTCGCGTTCGTTGGAGCCTACAATCATGGGAAACCACTCATGGCCAAACTCATGATCAGTAACGCCCCACAAACCGGCTCCCTTCGCTTGCCAGCTGCAGAAAACAATTCCTGGATATTCCATTCCTCCGACCGTACCGGCCACATTGATTGCGTTGGCATACGGATATTTTGACAAGTATTCGGAGTAAAACTCTATGGATCCTTTCACGTATTCTGTTGAACGACCCCAAGCCGAATTACCGGCAACTTCTTTGGGATAAACTGACATAGCCATTGCTTGGTCATCGTCGGACAGATTTATACGCGCTGCATCCCAGACAAACGCTTTTGATGCCGCCCAAGCGACATCTCTTGTATTTTTCATCTTATACTTCCACGTTAATCGGTCACTTCCCCCGGGACGAGACTCCTCTTTTCCCACTTCATTTTTCCGGATAATATATACCCGATCATCACTATTCCGAGCCTTCTCCATTCGATTTTGCTGTTCTTTGGTAAGTACATCCGCCGGATTCAAGAGTTCACCGGAAGCGACGACAACAAATTCGGCTGGTGCTGAAATTGAATAGTTGAAAGTCCCGTATTCCATATAAAACTCACCGGCTCCCAAATATGGCATCACATTCCATCCCTTGACATCATCATAAACAGCCATCCGGGGATACCACTGGGCAACTTCATAAATGATCCCATTTTTGGTATCAAGACGTCCCAAACGATCAGAGCCCTCCTCAGGAATAGTAAAACTATAATCTAAACTGATTTGTAGTTTTCCACCCTCGGCCTCAAGAGCTTCTTTAAGGTTCAACTTTAAATTCGTATCAACTGTATGTATTTCGGGATTATAGGTATCTCCATTATGGGTAACCCTAATTTTGTCAATCTCAATACCACCGTCAAATCCTTCATTACCAAACCGTCCTCCCCCGGGCGGTGTCAGTTTAGCACCCCACGAATCCTTTTCAAACAGATCCTGATCAAGTTGCAGCCATACAAATGTTAAGTTCTGCGGACTGTTATTGGTATAATCAATAGTGATCGATGTTTCTATTCTATGATCACTGGGATAAAGCTGGACATCAATGGTATAATCAGCTGAGTTTTGCCAATAAGCTTTGCCCGGCTCGCCGCTTGCGCTTCTGTATAGTGTGCTTTCTCCGGTTTCATACGGAAGAAAAGCTTCCTGAACAGTATTCGACGTCTGTTCTTGTGCTTGTAATGATGTTGCCAGTACCAAAGACAAAAAAAGAACAAATAATGACTTTATGTTTATCATATTAGGCCATTTTACATTTATAAATGATATTTCTATTCAGACTATAGCAAGTCTGGTATAACATTTTTGATTTACTTTAGCACCTGGAATGTTTGGTCAGGAGCCATGTCAAGAACAGACTCAGTCATCAATTCAATAAGTGCTTCAATGTCTTGAAATGAAGCTGTCTCCACCGGAGAATGCATGTATCGGAGCGGGAGAGAAATCAGTGCACTTGGAATACCGGTTTTTTGATAGAAAATGCTATCGGTATCGGTACCGGTCCGCACGCTGGTAGCTTCGTGTTGCAGCTCTATTTCGTTTTTGCTTGCAACATCTTCAATAAACTCCACGATTTTAGGATGGTTAGCCCCACCGTGCTGAATAGAAGGTCCTTTTCCAAGCTTAACTAAACCATGTTCTTTATGATCAATGCCGGGGGTATCGGTGGCATGTGTTACGTCGGTTACCAATGCCGCATCGGGATCAATGCGATAACTCATCATGCGTGCCCCGTAACCGCCCACCTCTTCCTGTACGGAGTTCAATGCTACCACATTTACCTTCAAATCGCTACGACGCTCATTCAGCTTTTTCAACACCTGGGCAATCATAAACCCACCAATGCGGTTGTCCAATGCTCTGCCCGAAATAATTTCATCAGACAGATAATCGTATTCATCAGCATAAGTAATAGGATCACCAACCTGTACCAACTTTAATGCCTCTTCCTTGCTCGATACACCAATATCCACATATATATCCTTCCACTTGGGCTGCTCACCTCCTCCATTCTTTTTGTCCTGCAGGTGGATTGCCGTATTACCAGTGACGCCGGAGACAATACCATTACGAGCATGAATATTTACGCGCTTTGCCCGAGCAATGGTCGAATCACTTCCCCCCAGCTTATTAATAAAAATATAGCCGTCATCCGTTATGTGCTGTACAATCATGCCGATTTCATCGCAGTGGGCCTCTAACATGATGGTAGCAACATCATAGCTGGTATTCAGCTTGGCATACGCTGACCCGTAGGCATCTGCTTCTACACTATCGGCAAAATCATCAACATATTCGGTCCAAACCTGCTGTCCCGCCGATTCAAAACCCGTGGGACTTGGCGTTACCAATAATTCTTCTAAAAAATCCTTTTCTGACTCGTTAAACATATTTTTTTGTCAAGTGAAAGTTTTCAAATTACAAGTAAAAATATACGCATCTAACGTAAACTTTTTAACCTTCTAATAAAAAAGCCGGTACCTCCAGAAAAGGCACCGACTTTCACTTCAATATTATTTAGTTACGACGAATTTTATAATCACTACCTTTATTAAATTCTCGCTCAAGATAATTCATGACCTCGTTATGATTGGAAATCTTTACATCATCTTTTTTCATTTTACTGGCAGCGTCACTCGAAGCCACCACCCATTTGAATCGATAGTCCGGAACTGTGAAGTTACTTAGATCTGGTGTCGAGCTATTAGCACTGTTCTGAGTAAAAAAATAGAAAAGTTCGATCTGTCCCTCCTGATAAGTATATCTCATATTGTAATAGAATTCATTATTAAACGACAAAAACTCAAAGGGTAGCTCAATCCACTCTTTGGATACCCCAAAGTCGGAATCAACATTTTTAAAATAAACAATCACCATTCCCGACTTATAGATTGATTCCGTTAAAGCCGAAACCTCAATTGTATCAACCAGAGCCGGACGGCTCACTTGACTGTTGCCTGTTTGATAGTCAAACCAACCCCGCTGCCAGTCCGAATCGGTGACGGTCACGCTGTCGGAAGTAACATTGGCATTACCCTCTTCACCTTTTGGCCCCTGATCACCTTCTGGACCCTGTGGACCAGCCGGACCCTGTGGGCCTTGCGGTCCTTCACAAGCAAATATCATAGTAATTGCGATTAACAAGGTAGCGAAAAGTGATGATCTGAATGAAAAGCACATAGTTGATGATACTTTTATTTTTGACATCCAGAGAGCCTCTCTTGTATTCTCTTTGGACAAAAATAATACTACCCGATCGGCATCCCCGAAAATGCCAATTGATTATACTGTTAACAAATAAAGCTCACTCAAGAAGATCAACACGCGATATAATCAGCCAACCTTTCTATTATATTTCTTTATATTGGATCTTTTTAGCCAAACCCAAACATCAAAAACACTATGATCCGACCTGAGTACGACGAAGCACTTTTCCCCCATTGGACTACTCTACCCATTCGGTTCCGAGATTTAGATCCTCTGAACCATGTGAATAATGCAATTTTTAGCACCTACTACGAAGAAGCCCGTATAGAATTTATCCAAGAGGTCAACCAGCTGGCCGGTGAACTAAAAAATGGTTACAGCTTTGTCTTGGCCAACATAGAAATCGAATTTGCACGTCCCGTCGAATATCCAAACGATATCTTGATTGGATCAGGGATAAAATCGCTCGGTAATTCCAGCATCACCAGCTTCCAGGCTATCTATACCGGTGATGAGAAAATACTGGCTTCCGTTGCAGAAGCCCACGGTGTGTGGTTTGACCTTTCCAGTCAGCGACCGACAAGAATTCCGGATATCCCCAATACTGAAAAATATATGCTTCCAAATTCCCTTTTTGAATGACCCCGCAACTGTTTACTTTTGTGTCCATTATAGATTTCAAATGACAAGTCCATGGATAAAAGCACACAGTACAAAATATTCAACGATCCCATTCACGGATTTATCACCGTGCCAAAAGGTCCGGTTTTGGAACTTGTTGATCACCCGTATGTGCAACGACTACGACGCATTAAGCAAATGGGATTGGGATATTTAGTCTTCCCCGCCGCAGAACACTCACGATTCTCGCATGCGTTAGGTGCCATGGAATTGGCACAGCGCACGCTTAATAACCTTCGTGAAAAAGATACCACTATCAGCCCCGCCGAATATGAAGCTACACTCATTGCCGTCTTGCTTCATGATGTGGGACACGGTCCCCTTTCGCATACCCTGGAGTTTGATCTGATCGAGGATTTTCACCACGAAAAAATGACGCTTGCAGTAATGCGTCATCTCAACCGAGAGATGGATGGCAAGTTGGATCTTGCCATTAAAATTTTTACGGACCAGTACCCTAAAAAACCTTTTTTGAATCAACTTATTTCATCACAGCTGGATATTGATCGGCTTGATTACTTAAAACGAGATAGTGCTTTCACCAATGTATATGAGGGCTCTGTGGGCATTGAACGCATCCTCAAGACGATGCGTGTTCATAAGGGAAATATTGTGATCGAAAAGAAAGGAATCTATGCCATCGAAAATTATATTCTTGCGCGCCGACTAATGTATATGCAGGTATACCTGCACAAAACCGTACTCAGTGCCGATAAACTGGTACGACATATTTTTGACCGGGTCCGTGAATTAATTAAAGCCGGTGAAAAACTGTATCACGCATCTCCTGCGCTGCAGTATTTTTTGGAAAACAAATCCAGCGCAAAGAAGGGCATAAAAGGAGAAGTGTTACAGAAATACCTGCAGCTTGATGATAATGATGTATTTCAAAGCATCAAATACTGGCAGTATTCCACAGATCCTGTGTTAGCAAATCTCTGCAAGCGATTTCAGTCTCGCAAGCTTTTTCGCACTACTTTTCTTGACAAGAAGCCTACTAAGCAGATCAAAAAGAAGGTAGTAACCAAGACTCAAAAAGTTCTTAAACAAAGAGGACTGCCCTATGATAAAGAAACAGCAAGCTATTACTATTCTTTTGATGAGAGCTATAGCGAAGCTTATCAGTATGAAAATGAAGGTATCTGGATCTTAGAAGAGAAGGACAATGCTATTGAGTTCTCAAAGGCTGCTGATACCAAAAATATCATTGCCCTTACTGAACCCGTGGTAAAACCCTATGTCGTACATCTCAAAGAGATTGAGATATAAATTTTATTCCATCCGCTCGTATATCACAAAAGACAATTCTTCGCGCTCGTCTCTTTTGATCTCTTTCCACGTTCTTCCAATCTCGTCACGATACTCCGGAAAATAGGTATCCCCTTCATATTCCTGATGAATTTCAGTGACAAAAAGTTTATCACAGCGATTTAAAAATTGCCGATAGATTTCTCCACCGCCGATCAGAAATACTAACTCTTCATCTTTCACATATTCTAAAGCATTATCAAATGATGAAAAAGTGGGCACGTGATCGTAATTGCGAGATCGACTGAGTACAATATTTTCGCGTCCGGGCAATGGCTTTTCTCCCAGCTCTTCAAAAACGATCCGCCCCATAATAAGCGGATGCCCCATCGTTGTCCGCTTAAAATACTTTAGGTCTTCAGAAAAATGCCACGGCAGATCGCCGTCTTTTCCTATTACCAGGTTGGGGTCGTGGGCTACGATGGCAGCCAGTGTCATACCGCTACCTCAAATTTGATAGAATCGTGAGGATGGTACCCTTTAAGCTCAAAATCATCGAACTCAAGATCGTCAACCGGTTTATCGGCGATTTCAAGGGTTGGCAGCGGACGAGGTTCACGAGTCAGCTGTTCTTTTAACCCATCCACATGATTTTCATAGATATGAGCATCAACGATGGTATGTGCAAAGGTTCCGTAATCCAAGCCCACTTCGTTGGCTATCGCCATCGTAAGTGCTGAATAACAAGCCAGGTTAAACGGAATGCCCAGTGCAATATCACCGGAACGTTGCGTTAGGTGACAATTAAGTTTACCATCGGTAACATTGAAAATATACATCAAGTGACAGGGCGGCAGTGCCATCTGATCAAGCAGCCCGGGATGCCAGGCACTGACTACAATTCTTCGACTGTTGGGATTTTCTTTCAGCATTTTAATAGCGCGCTGAACCTGATCAAATTCCTTCTTAATCAATACTGTTTTACAGATGTGTGAGGCATCGCCCTCAAAATGTATTTCCTCTTCTTCGTGATATGGAAAGCGTCGCCACAGAACGGGGTAGATAGGTCCCACATGACCATCTTCATCGGCCCAGTCATCCCAAATATGACAGTCATTATCATCCCGCAGCCAGCGAATATGATCTTCTCCGCGGAGATACCACAATAGTTCAAGAATTACTGATCGGAAATATACTTTCTTAGTGGTAAGCAGTGGAAAACCTTCGGACAAATCGACCTTATAAAATTCCGAAAAGTTGGAGATCGTATCGATACCGGTACGATTCTCCTTTTTTACGCCATTCTCCAGAACACTACGAACAAGATCCAAATATGCTTTCATAAATCCATTGTTTTAAAAATTATAATAACACGCCCTGCAGTAATAACAGTGCAACCGAAAAGTAGATAATGATACCCGTCACGTCAACTAAAGTAGCCACAAAGGGAGCCGACGTTACCGCCGGATCCAACCCAAAGTGAGACATCACAAATGGCAGCATCGACCCGCTCAAGTTACCAAAGACAACCACCCCAACCAAGCTGGTACCAACCGTTAAGGCCTGTAACACGAGCTCAAGTGAAAACACATTACCCCGCATCATCATCCATGAAGCAATAACTACTGATCCTAACACTCCCAAAAAGCTTCCCAGTAAAAATCCCGACAGCAACTCCCTTTTAAGCACCATCCACCAATCATTGAGTTTAATATCATCCGTAGAAATAGCTCGAATAATAAGTGTTGCAGCCTGTGAACCCGAGTTACCGCCGCTGGATATAATCATAGGAATAAAAAACGAAAGCATCGCTGCAGCAGCCAACGCATCTTCATAACTGGCCATGGCCGTAACCGTAAGCATCTGCCCCATGAACAGCATAAACAACCAACCCACACGCTTCTTGACCATTTGGAAAATAGAAGTCTCTGAATAATAATCATCCAGCGCACTCATACCGGCCATCAGCTGCATATCCTCGGTAGTCTCCTCTTCGGCAACATCAATAACATCATCAATAGTCACAATCCCCACTAAAATACCATCAGAGTCAACCACCGGCATAGCCACCCGATCATACTTACTGAGCATTTTTACGGCATCCTCCTGATCATCGAAAGCACTTAATGCTTCAAAACTTTCATCCATCAGTGATGAAATCGGTGCTTCCGGATCAGCTAAAATAAGCTGATTCAAACGAAGGTCATCAATCAAATGTTCATCAGCATCAACCACATAGATCACATTCACCGTTTCTACGCTGTGACCAAACTTTCTAATATGATCCATCGCTCGCTGGACGGTCCAATCCTTTTTCACCTTGACATAGCGGGGCGTCATCAGTCGCCCTACACTTTCTTCTGGATAGCCGAGCAGCTTTTGCGACTGTTTGCGATCTTCCACATTCATGGAATTCATCACCCGCTGGGTGAGATGACCCGGTAACTCTTCCATCAGTGATACACGTTCGTCGGGTTCCAAATTCGACATTACCTCACTAAGCTGCTGCGCGGTAAACATATTGAGAAGCTCAACGCCCTTGCCCGAACTCAGGTAGGTAAAGACATCGGCCGCCTTCTGCTTCTTAAGCAATCGGAATATTACAATGGCAATCTCTGCATCCAGCTCTTCCAATAGTTCAGCCACGTCAACGGCAGGAACATCATTCAGGATATCCTTCAGAGCTACCCAATCCTTTTCTTTAATAAGCTCTTCAAATTCCGGTTTTAACAGATGGACGATCATAAAGAAGTCAAGTTCTAAGCTTTACTTTAATAGCACCGTTATCAATCAAATAGTGTCCAAACAAATGATTCCAATTTGGAACTTACGCTCTCATTGATTCCGTTCAGAATGTAAGAATTGCTTATAGAATATCACAAAATTGGTTTTAGATATCTTACATTCATATTTATTAGTTTTTCTATCCATTAATATTCAGTTTATCATAAGATTTTTTAAGTTCTTTCTGCTTTTATTGATCAATAGTATTTACCATACATGAAATACGACGCAATTATCATTGGATCCGGACCTAACGGTTTAGCCGCGGGTATCCGCTTAGCCCAAGAAGGACTTTCGGTTAAAATATTAGAGAAAGAAAATACCATAGGCGGCGGAACCCGAACGCTGGAGTTAACCCAGCCCGGCTTCTATCACGATGTTTGCTCGGCCATCCATCCATTAGCAAAAGCCTCCCCTTTTTTAAAAAGTCTGCCGCTTGAAGATTACGGACTCGAATGGATTCAACCCGAAGTGCCTGTAGCTCATCCCCTGGATGATGAACCTGCCGGGGTCCTTTTTCGATCGTTTGATAAAACAGTATCATACATTCAAAAAGATGAAGATAAGAGCAATTACGCTCACAGTATTGCCCCTTTCCTTAATAAATGGGATGGTCTGCTATCCGATCTTCTGGGACCTTTTTCGCTATTACCGAATCATCCTCTTTTAATGGCTCGATTTGGTCTTCAAGCCCTTCAATCAGCCAATAGATTTGCCAAAAGATTTAAATCTACCCAAACACGAGCCCTTTTCGCAGGATTAGCAGCCCATGGCATTATGCCTTTTGATGCCACCGCTACCGCTGCTATTGGATTAGTACTTGGCATATCTGGACACACCGTTGGGTGGCCCTATCCCAAAGGGGGATCTCATGCTATCACCAAAGCTATGGTAAAGCATTTTGAGTCGCTTGGTGGTGACATAGAAACCGGAACTGAGGTAACTTCTGTTGATGACTTGCCCGAATCACAAGTTATTCTATTCAACAACACCCCACAACAAATTTTGGATATCGCCGACTCAAAAATCCCACAGTCTTACGCCAAAAAACTTCAAGGGTATGAGTACGGTCAGGGGGTTTTCAAATTAGATTTTGCTCTCAGTGATCCTATTCCGTGGAATGACGAACTATGCCGAAAAGCAGGTACCGTGCATGTGGGAGGTACGCTGGAAGAAATTGCAGCCTCCGAAGAGCAGTCGGCAAACGGGCAACATCCAGAAAAGCCATATGTATTAGTTGCCCAGCAAAGTTTGTACGACGACAGCCGAGCACCAGACGGACAACATACCGGATGGGCGTATTGCCATGTTCCCAATGGTTCAACCGAAGATATGACGGAACCCATCATTCGTCAGATTGAGCGCTTTGCCCCGGGATTTCGGGATTGCATTATCGCGAAACATGCCATGCATGCGCAGGACATGCAGACGTATAATCCAAATTACATAGGCGGAGATATAAACGGAGGACGCGCGGATATTACACAACTCTTTACACGTCCGACAGGATTATTTGATCCCTATCATATCCCAAAAACCAATATGTATATCGCTTCATCTTCCACTCCACCCGGTGGCGGAGTTCATGGTATGTGTGGATATCATGCCGCGGAGTCAGTATTACGAAGAATATAGCAGTTGACAGATAGCGGTATGCAGTTTTCTGTATTTCGATACAGTTGAAAGTTTCATGTATGACTTAATTCACAGTAATAATTTAAGATCCAAACTGGCACCCGCCACTGCTTACTACAAATCTTCATATCCTTCTTCAACTTCTCCCTTCCGTAACTTATTCGCCCACTGATGAGCAAGCCGTGTGGTCTTCGGCAATTTATATTTCGTCAATGATTGCATCACGATTTTATAGACATCGCCAAAAGAACACTGGTGTCCCGGCGATACATAAATAGGATTTACATTTGTTCGGCTTCGCAAGGCAATTCCGACTTTTTCTTCATCATCTACAAGATAGGCCTTATCCCCCTTTTGTATTCCCAGCTTAGCATGCCTACCGGTTAATATATTTTTGGCACAACCAATGGTTGGGTGATCAACATCAATACCAAAATGAGTAGCAATACCCATCCGTCGGGGATGTGCAACTCCGTGTCCATCTAACAAGAGTACATCAGGCTTTTGTTTAAGCTGATTCCATGCTTTCAATAGAACGGGGATCTCCCGAAAAGCTAATAATCCGGGGATATATGGAAATGAAGTCTGATCAGAAGCCAACGACCGTGCTATGGGAGTTAATGTATCCAATTCCAGTATAATAATAGCAGCATGCAGCTCATCTGATCCCCGATCGAAAGAAATATCCCCGCCGGCCACATACTTTGGAGTTTCAGGCAGGGGTTGCAACGATATCTTTTTTCGTAACTCCTGCTGAAGTTCTTTCGCTCTTTGCGGATCTATTGATTTGTAATATTCCAGCTTGTTTGTATTCATCGGGAATCAAACTTTTCGAAATAATTTGTTATTTAACATGGAGATAAATATTGGCAGATTAACTAATCAATACAATGGACAATAATAAATTCCGTGAGCATGCCCATCAACTCGTTGACTGGATGGCTGATTATTTTGAAGAGGTCGAAGACTATCCCGTAAAGCCGGATGTACAGCCCGGTGAGATCTTGAAACAGCTTCCGGATGAAGCCCCCGTTCAGGGAGAATCATTTGAAGCTATGTTTCAGGATTTTAAACATACCATCATACCGGGAATGACGCACTGGGAAAGTCCCAACTTTATGGGATACTTTCCCGCCAATAAAAGTTATCCCTCGGTGCTGGCAGAAATGTTAACCGCCACTCTTGGCGCCCAATGTATGAGCTGGCTGACCTCTCCTGCCGCTACCGAACTTGAGGAACAGATGATGGAATGGCTGCGTAAAGCTATAGGATTACCCGAACCATTTACCGGAGTCATTCAAAGCACAGCGTCTACCTCTACCCTTTGCGCCCTACTGATGGCCCGAGAACAAATCACTGACTTCGAAGTTAACGAAACCGGGTTCCCCAAAGATGAAACCTTTACCATCTACTGTTCCTCTGAGACCCATTCATCTATAGAAAAAGATGTTAAGATAGCCGGCTTCGGACGACAAAACCTTCGGAAAATTCCGGTTAATAATAAATATGCCATGAAACCGAAGGCACTGGAAGAAGCCATACGAGAAGATCTCGAAAATGGCTGCAAGCCTGCTGCAGTAGTGGCAACCATAGGTACTACCGGTTCAACTGCTATTGATCCGCTCAAAGAGATCGGTCAAATCTGTTCAAGGTACGATGTCTTTTTACATGTGGATGCCGCCTATGCCGGCACAGCGCTATTGTTACCCGAAATGCGATGGATGAATGAAGGAATTGAGCATGCCGATTCATTCGTTTTCAATCCCCACAAATGGATGTTTACCAACTTTGACTGCTCAGCCTTTTATGTACAGGATGAGGCCCTGCTGGTACGTACCTTTGAAATTATGCCGGAATACCTTAAAACACCCGAAGACCAACGGGTAAAAAACTACCGGGACTGGGGAATTCCGCTCGGACGTCGGTTCCGAGCTCTAAAGTTGTGGTTTGTTATCCGCAGTTTTGGCCTTGATGGATTACGAAAGAAAATTCGTCACCATATTTCTTTGTCTAAATCTTTAACAGAAGAAATAGAACAGAATGATGATTTTGAACTTATGGCACCGGTTCCTTTGAATGCTATCTGTTTTCGTTTTCATCCCCTATATATTGACGATGAAAAGAAACTAAATGAACTTAATGAGAAGCTTCTAAATCAAATACAGGAAAGTGGAAAACTGTTTCTAACCCACACCAAACTGGATGGAAAATATACGATCCGTATTGTCATGGGAAATACAAATCTTGAAAAGCAACATGTAGATAATGCCTGGAAGCTTATCCGAAAAATTGCTGAGAGCTTAATTTCTTAGGATCTATCATCAGGTTGCATTGCAGATAGACAATACTTTATAGACAAATAGTTGGTCGGCATTACACAAATGTCTATTTACTAACATTTTTGTGCTTCTTGAGCAACAAGATGAATTTGTATCTCAACAGATTGCTATGAATATTACGTTGAAAACTGAGTATCTAATCCTAAAACTATTCACGTATGGAATTATCTAAAATTAAAGCATTGGTAACGGGCGGAAGCTCAGGCATTGGAAAAGCAACGGCAAAGACCATTATTGAAAGCGGCGGAGAAGCAGTGATTGCTGCACGCGGAAAGAATAAGTTGGAATCCACCGCTAAGGAAATCGGGGCTATTCCCGTACAGTGTGATGTACGAGAAGAAGAGCAGGTTATAAATTTAGTTGAAGAAACGATTGATGAACTAAATGGCTTTAACGTGCTTGTCAACAATGCCGGCTACGGTCAGTTCTCCAAACTCACAGATCTTTCTGAAAAAGCCTTAAAAAGTGTACTGCAAGTTAATACTGTTGGTGCCATGATGGTGGGACGCGAATGTGCAAAACACTTTGTTGATCAAGATTACGGAAATATCATCAACGTTTCTTCGTCGGCCGGTAAACGCGGTTTTGAGGGCGGAACGGCCTATTGTGCCAGTAAGTTTGCACTAAGCGGAATGACCGAATGCTGGAGAGCAGAACTGCGTCCCCACAACATCCGAGTGATGCAGATTAACCCCAGCGAAGTGCAGACTGAATTCTTCGATAAGGCGGGTCGCGGCGGACGTGATTTCAATCCCACAAAACTGATTGCTGACGATATTGCCAAGGCGATTTGCAACATGCTTTCGCTCCACGATCGTGGTTTTATTACTGAAACCAGTGTCTGGGCTACCAACCCTCAGTAAGAGTTGAGGTCATCTATCAAAAAAAATTCGGCATTATGAAATCAACGACGCTGCAACAAGTCACACTATTCATCATCGGGGCCTTTGCAATCTGGCTTAGCTCATATATTATTCAGCCGCCGACGCCCCAGCCTGAATCAGCTCCTGCGACTGATTTCTCAGCCGAACGTGCCTTTAAGCACATAGACGCCCTGTCACAGACTCCTCGTCCCCTCGGTACCGCCGCCAATGAAAGTGCCCGAAGCTATATTATGGATGAGCTTCGAAAACTGGGATTAAATCCCACGGTTCAATCAGGTATCGGCATCGGGGCCAGCTTTGATCGCGGACTGGTGGGATCTACGAATAACATCATTGCCAAAATGGATGGCACCAACTCTCAGCGCACTATCTTACTGATGGCCCACTATGATTCAAAGCCAAACACCTTTGGTGCGGGCGATGACGCCTCCGGCGTTGCAGCTATCTTGGAGTCTATTCGAGCGCTAAGATCCCAAAAACAGTCCATGAAAAATAATGTATGGATACTTTTGACCGACGGTGAGGAACGCGGTCTCCTGGGGGCCGAACTTTTTGAAGATGAGTTTGAAGCGCTGGATCAAATCGATCTCGTTCTCAACTTTGAATCACGCGGCTCCAGCGGCCCGTCGATGATGTTCGAAACCAGCGAAAATAACGCTCACCTTATCCCCCATTTTGCAAAAGCCACCCCTTACCCAGTGGCCAACTCACTGATGTACACTGTTTATAAGTTGTTGCCCAACGATACCGATATGTCGGTTACCAAGCGGGCCGGTCTTAATGGGCTTAATTTCGCCTTTACTAAAGATTTTCTGCATTATCACACTATGTTGGACACCCCCGCAAACCTTTCGCGGGCTTCCGTTCAGCATCATGGATCTAACTTACTGGGAAATGTCAGACATTTTGCAAATACAGATTTTGATCTTCAAAGTGATTCCGATTTTGTCTATTTCAATAATGTAACCGGCGGACTGCTGTACTATCCTTCCGGATGGTCACTGCCCTTGGCCATCGTCACCGCCCTTCTTTTCATTGCCTTCCTGAGTTATCTTTTTCGAATGGACCAAATTACTATCGGAAAATATCTCGGCAGTCTACTGCTATTTTTGATAACTGTTGCCATTGGAGCCCTTATTACCTATTTCGGCTGGCAAGGTCTAAAGGCATTTCATCCCGAATATCGGTGGATTATACAGGGAGAAGTTTATAATCACACTTGGTATTTCTGGGGCTTTACTATATTAAATGCCGGTATTTTTACTGGGATTTACAGCTGGATTCAAAACACACTATCGGTACAAGAGCTAATCAGCGGTCCGTTTACAATATGGGTCATCCTGTCGGTTGTAACGGCCTGGTACCTACCAACGGCCTCCTATATCTTTACTTGGCCAGCTCTGATGGGACTTGCCGGATGGATTATTTTAGGAGATGATCTTTCGAGCTATTCCTGGAAAAACACAGCCGTTCTGGCTATCGCTTTCTTTTGGGGATTTTTTATTATTTCCCCCTACATCAGGCTTGTACAGATTATGCTCACTACCGAAATGCTTTTTGTGAGCATGATTCTATTAGGATTATTGCTCGGACTAACCTGGCCGCTTATCCGTCAAGTCATCAAAAGGCACCCATACAAATGGAGCGGCGGCCTTACCATTATAGCTCTCACCTGTTTTGTAATAGCATCACTGACATCCAGCTTCAATCAAAGTCATAAAAAGCAGAACAGCATAAATTTTGTTCAGAATTTAGATACCAATACAGCTTATTGGGTCAGCCGCGATCCCAAAGCCGATGAATGGACCCAACAGTTTTTGTCTTATAACTACAAGATTGGAAGTCCCAACGACATAGATTTACCATTCAGAGGAAAAGTGCTTTACCAAAAAGCGAGTCCCGTCGATATACCGAGCCCCTCTTTTGAGATTTTAAGCGACAGCAGCTCCGGCAGCGAGCAACATCTCACCATCCATATGGATGCAAAACGTGGTATTGCCATGCAAATGAAATGGAATCAGCGTTCAACCATCTCACATATTGGCATCGAAGGGAAAACTATTTTTGATCAAGATAATATGGGACGGTATTTGTATTACTTTCATAATTTTTCAGAGGGTGTTGAAATCAATTTAAGCCAAGAAAAATCGGTAGATCTTCCGACATTCGAATTCACATTTGTGGATCCCAATCTACCCATCCAATTACTTAACAATTTTCGATCCCGCCCAGACCATGTTATTCCGGCCCCCTACTCGGTGCTAAGCTCTGATGCTACCATTTGGAAAACGAAAGTCGAGCTTGAAGATCTGCTTTCTGAGAAGTGATCAATAACAAGATAACCAGCTCTTACTCCTGTTCAGGATAGCACTCCTTACAGGGACACATATCCCGTAGGGTATCCCACTGATACATGCCGTTGTTATGGCCATCGTTCCAGAATATTTTAATGGCATGATTACCAATCTGCTTTATATCCTCGATTTCAAAATGCTGTGTCGGCTCAACAAAAAACAGTGATCGGTCAAAGGTATTCATATTCCCATGACCGCCGCGGCACATCACGCAGGGACAGTTTTTACGAAGACCAAACAGAGTATACTCCGAATGATGGCCATCGGACCACTCAATTTCCAAAACCTGATCACTGTTAGAAACTTCAATTCCGGTAGGTAAAATATCGCTTTGCATAGGTATCTTTTATTATATTGGATCGAAAGGTAAGGCGTTCACGTCACGGATTCCAACAGTTTTAATAGATAATAAACACTCCATGTATCTCATACTTAGCTTGTTTACAGTAGCTTTTATGCTTTCGTTTTGGTTGGGATATCGCCGAATACTTCGCCTGCAGCATCTTAATCAGCGCAGGGTCCTAAATGGTTTTGTTGGCGCAATGGCACTTCTTACTCTTATCTCAGTGGGTCAGTGGCTCGACCTCATATCCCATGACCTCGCCGCCCATTTCACCATGTTCCTTTACTGTCTGGCCGCCGGTTTCTTTACGGGCTTTGCCTTTAAAATGATTTCCCTCAAACAATCTGTTAGTAAAACCGAGTACGTGTATCGATCTTTCTGGAGCGACGCTGCTCCCAATATTATTGCGATACTAATTATTGTTTTCGGAATTTACCGCACCGGCCTGTTACAGTTAGGGCCCTATACCGGCATTGGGATCACTTCAGGATTATCGCTGCTGGGATTTGGATTCTGGGGACTCACTGTCAAGATTGTTCCGGAATTCAGGAACAAGGGGATTCTTATTTTAGATCAATGCGTAAGTTGGAAACAAGTTGTTGCCTACCGCTGGGACTCAGAGAATGTATTACTTATCGAGTATTATACTACTGATGAAAAGCTTACTGATTTTACCACATATATTCCCCCGGAAGATGAGCTTCAAATTGAACGCCTGCTTGCAAAAAAACTGAAGGAATATCATCAGGATCGAAAGGAAATGATGGAGCAAGTTGAAGAGGATTTTTAAGCCGTAACTCTTTCGTGTTGTACCATCATGCATTCATTTTCAATATACTTAAACCCGGAATCTTCGGCCAGAGCCTTTGCTTCCTCAGAAGAAACATTCAACTGGGTCCATATTACCGGCTTTTGTCCCGTTTTTTGTGCCCAGTCAATAATTTCTCGAACCATATCAGCCGTATATTTGGAATCTCTAAAAATATCCACCACATCAATGGTAATATTTTCGGGAATTTCATCGAGACTTGGAAGACATTTAATCCCCAACACCTCCTCGTAATTGGGATTTATCGGAAAGATACGAATCCCATTTTCCTTCAAATAATTGGCAATATGATAACTGGTTCGATACTTATTTGCTGAACAGCCAATAATTGCCACCGATTTCATATTCTCAAGCAGTTCCTTCATCTTATTATTCCCTTTAATTCATGATAGTTATGGCAAATATAACACTATATTCAGTTTTTAGGTTCTGCATCATTGATCATTATACCATATTTTGCCCTCAATTTTCATAAACAACGTGTACAGATAAGTGGTTTCTGCTGCCAAAAACTTTCTGATTAAACATAAAAAATATGCCCCGATGATATTTTTCATTGGGGGTTTTATCTGGGATAGTCTCACCCTTGGACGCATTGACGGCTGGTACAGCAATTCGGTACTGTTGTTTTACCTAATCAGCTTAACAGGCAGTTTATATATTTACAACCTTGCCGATGACGGCCGATGGGAAAACACTATTTTAGGCCCCTATCAACATTATGCACCGCTGGCAATACAATTCTTCTTAGGTGGACTTTCCAGTGCTTACGTTATTTTCTTTTTCCAGAGCGTAACATTCTCCCGCACCATGGTATTCTTTGTTATCCTGGTGATCTTACTTTTATCTAATGAATTGCTACGAGATCGCATATCGAACAAGTATCTGCAATTCGGAGCCTATTTCTTTGTCACTTTTACTTTTTTCACCTTCTTTACGCCTGTCATTTTTGGAGTCATGAATACCTTTCTATTTGTTCTATCTGGATTAATCAGTCTGCTGCTGACTCTAACTTTTATCAACTATATCTATAAGAAAAGCCCCTCAACCCGCAGCGATATTTCACGTTTTAAGGTTACGCTAATTATTGTAGGTATTTATGCGACCATCAATGTATTCTATTATTTCAACTTGATACCCCCCGTACCCCTATCTCTACAAAACGGGATTGTTGCGCACAACGTAGAGAAAGAAGATAATATATTTGCTGTATCTTACGAACAATCTGCCCTTTTTAACGTTTGGGAGACCTATGACAAAACCTTTAACTATGCTCCCAGTGATACCGTTTTTGTTTATACCTCTATTTTTGCTCCAACTGATTTGTCGAAGTCCGTACAACATCAATGGCAGCGCTATAATCGATCTTTGGAAGAATGGAATACTTCTGATAACATCAGCTATGAGGTTATAGGAGGTCGTAAAGGCGGTTTCAGGGGATATACTTACAAAGAAAACATCACCCCCGGAATCTGGAGAGTAAATGTAATAACCAAAGAAGGACTGGTCTTAGGAAAGTTAGACTTCACGGTTATTTCCGATTCAACCTTTGATAAATCGCGACTTTCTACGGTAAGATTTGAATAATAATAGGGTCTCAATTCTCACTAAAAACCCTTATATTCAAAAACATTCACGACAATTAGAAACAAACCGAAAGTATTTTGTCTAAAGTTAAAGACGGTGACACCGTAAAAGTGCACTACACAGGAACATTAACAGAAGAAGGAACTGTATTTGACAGTTCTGAAGATCGCGAACCTTTAGAGTTTACACTGGGAGAAGGAAAGTTGATTCCCGGTTTTGAAAAAGCGGTCGTCGGCATGGAAGAAGGCGACGAGACCACCGTAGAAATTGAATCCGGTGACGCTTATGGTCAGCGACGAGAAGACCTGGAGCTGGAAGTAGCAAAATCTGATCTCCCCGACAACATCGACCCGGAGGTTGGTATGCAGCTTCAGATGCAACAGCAAGAAAATGGACAAGCTATTCCAGTCCAGATTACTGCTGTCGAAGACGAATTCGTTAAGCTCGATGCCAACCATCCACTGGCTGGTAAAGACTTAACATTTGATATTGAGCTTGTTGAAATCGTTGACTGATTTTGCAAGACTCTAACATATTTGGAGCCTGAATCCGGTTACTCGGATTCGGGCTTTTTATTTTTTACGCAACACCGTTACCCCATCGCGTACCGGCAGCATCACCTGCTCGACGGAATCATCATCCCGAATCATCCTATTCAGCTCATCAATAGCACGTCCTTTATCAGATTCGGAATCTAATACCTCGCCACTCCAGAATACGTTGTCAACCACCATGATACCTCCCTGTTCAAGTCGTGGTAAAATCATTTCATAATACTTGGGATAGTTTATCTTATCCGCATCCAAGAATACAAAGTCAAAACTGCCCGAGATAGTGGGAATAGTCTCCAATGCTTTACCCATCAACAGCGTTATCTTGGTTCCAACCTTACTTTTGTCAAAAAATGTGCGGGCAATACCTTCGTAACGCTCATTGTATTCACAGGTAAATAGCTCACCATCTTCTGGCAAGGACTCTGCCATCGTCAGCGCTGAAAACCCTGTGAATGTACCCACTTCCAGCACACGCCCGGCCCCGGATATTTTGATAAGCAAACTCAGCAATCTGCCCACCAATCGTCCGCTGAGCATATCAATGTGCTCGAGATTTTCGTCGGAAACGCCTATCAATTCTTTAATCAGTTCTGAATGGTCTGTGGTGTGATTTTTAGCATATCTTTCAATTGCCTGTTGATCCATAGTAAATACTTTTTTTAATACTGGAAACTCTAAAGCAGGCTAAAGATATTCAGGTCGTCAACACTCAACAAATATTTTCGCTGTGGATTTTATTCCCGCAAAGGAATCACCGGTTTTTATTAAAATATTTCGGTTTTATACCAAACTCCTTTTTAAATGGCGGTTCAAAACAGTATGGCTTAAGCAGGAATACGAGCCCTGCTCAGAATGCAAAACCGTTTACTTTCTAAACCATCACTCCTGGTGGGATGGTTTAATTCCCCTGATGCTCAACGAATACCGGTTTCACCAGCAGGCTCGTGCCATCATGGAAGATAAACAGATGAACACCTATTCCCTTTTCCAGAAAATAGGTGCTTTTTCAATTAACAGAGATGATCCCCGAAGTGCTGTCACTTCCCTGCGCTATGCCGTAGAATCATTTAATCGCCCCCATGCCAGCCTATTCATTTATCCGGAAGGCACCATAACACCGGCGGGATGTTCTATGGATTTTGAGGGCGGCCTGGCCTGGCTGTACGACAAATTAGATGAGGTCGACTTTGTCCCCGTTGGAATTCACATGCACACTATTCGCCATAGCAAGCCGGAGCTTCACTTGCATGTAGGGCGTCCTGTTCGAATGAATGAGTCATCATCCAAAGAAGAAAAAACGGCTCATTTTGAAATCGTTCTTAACCATATGCTGAATGATTTACGTCAAACGGCAGGATTTGACAATAGTAAATTTGAGCAGTTTTTATGATTCATCGCCAAACTATCTGGTTTATCTTTATGTATTTGCTAAATAACAAAGATCTCTCCCGTTGGTCGAGATGACAAGGTTATAATAGATGCTGAAACAAGTTCAGCATGACATCTTATTTTTACATCGAATAGGAAGTAACTCCATAGAGAAATTACCACGTCCACCGATATAACCGCTTGGATCGCTGTACCCAGTGCGATCCCTCAGGTTTATACCAGATCCGCATATTCACAAATGGCCAAAATAGTTTACTGTAAATACGATCGGGGCGAATATACTCAGTAATCCCTTTTGTTGATTCAACGACTTGCTGATCGGGGATTTTTAAGAAGGCATCACTTTTATAACGCTGGTAAAACGGACCATTGTCGAGCAACTGCGACTGCTGTACACGGGTTTCAATGTCACCAGAACGGAATCCTAATTTTCGAGCCGTATTTAGTCCAAATAACGTAAGTCCCTCATCGGCTAACTGAACCTCTTCAAAGGTTTTCAATACTTCTGCATTCTGATTGTTTATCAGCCAAGCCCGGTGCTGTTGCTCGTTTTTTCTATTCATCACATAATATACCAGTGTAGCATAATCAAAATGGAAACGTCCCCAGTACCAGTCGTCGAACTCATTTCTCATGGGCTCATTTCCGTAATTCTGATCGTGATATCCGTGCCCCTCAAATTTGAAAGCTTTCTCTTTCCCTTTGATATCGAGATGTAAATCTGCAAAAATATCCGCCCTTGGCTGCACCAAGTTCCAAGTGTGTCCCATAGATATTTTGTTACGGTCAGAAAAAAGATAACCGTTGCCTTCACTATTAAACGTAATGGTCCCGTTCAATTGATCTCCATTAGGAAGTTGTTCGCTAAGGTGTAGCTCATACTGTAAACGTTCATCTTTCCCCCCTCCTTTCATCCTATGACTTCCAATTTGAACGTGAGGGTTATCTTCATCGAAATGGCACTCCTTGTTATCAAATTCAGTAAAACTGTAATAAATGGGGGCTCCATACTCGTAAATGGAAATACTGATCGCCGGATAATCTGCAGGAGAAGGGTTTTCATCCGCCAAAAGTGCCTCATTATACCGTGTGGAAAAAGGATTGCCCTCATAGAGAATGACTACAAAACTAAATCGATCATCCAAAGAAATCCCATCGAAGTACCACCATTGATAACCGCCGGAGGAATGGGCAGGCTGACGTATGTCTTTCGAAAAATCAGATATTATTTGCATGAGCTGCCAATTAAATAGTTTAAATGATCAGCCGCAAGCTGTTTGATCTTAGGACTGACACTGCTACCTTTTAGTGATGACGATTTTACTCTACATAGCGCTGGGTTACCTGCTGATTACGGGCAGTATTTTATTTCTTAATAAACGGGACTTTATGCCCTTACCGCCTACCCCGCGCAATTATTTTGACGAGCAGGCCCCGGCAGTAACCATCTGTATTCCCGCCCGCAATGAAGCTAACTCTATTGAGCGGTGTGTGCGTTCCGTCATCGACCAGCAATATCCCAATCACCATGTGTTAGTTCTTGACGATGGATCTACCGACGGAACTTCTGAAATTTTAGATTCGCTAACCCAACAATACCCTGAGTTGTTAACAGTAATGAGCGGTCAACCCAAACCCGAAGACTGGCTGGGCAAATCGTGGGCTTGTCACCAGCTTTCTAAGCAGGCGCTTGGCCATATCCTCATTTTTATTGACGCTGACACCTGGTTGGAGCCAGAAGCAACATCCAAGGTCGTTCGCACGATGGGCAGTGACATTGTCGATTTTGTTACTCTCTGGCCGCAACAAAAGTTCGGTACCTTCTGGGAGAAAGTTGTAATTCCGCTTGTCTATTTTGCCCTGCTCACCCTCCTACCCACCCGCTATGTCTATCAATCTCCAAAATGGCTGCCGGGCTTTTTAAAACAGAAAATAGGTGCTCTTTTTGCTGCCGCTAACGGACAGTTTATGGCTTTTAAAAAGAATGCCTATCAGGATATCGGCGGCCACCAATCCGTAAAGGATGAGGTCGTTGAGGATGTGGAGCTAGCGAAAAGTATTAAACGAGGCGGATATCGTATGAGGATGTATCATGGACAGAATGCCGTAAGCTGCCGCATGTATGAGTCAGCAGATGAACTGTGGCAAGGATTCCGCAAAAACTTTTTTGCCGGCTTCGGACATAATCCTATTCTGTTTATCGGAATGGGGCTGCTGCATATTATCACCTTTATTATTCCCATTCTAAGCCTGCCCTTTATATTACTATGGGGATCTACCAAGCTCATTCTCTTGTCGCTCGCTGCCATCCTGCTGATGTACCTGCAACGCTTCATTGTTGATAGATGGTTTGGCTGGAAAATTAGATATGGTTTCCTGCATCCCCTGAGCGTTGGTTGGTATCAAATGCTTGGGCTCCAAGTACTTTCGGATTACTTCAACGGGGTATCGGCACAGTGGAAAGATCGCGATATTTAATTCTTTGGTTATAGTCTGAAATCTCAATGAATCGCTGTTTATTTTTATCCGCAAAGTATCCATATTGCGAGTAGATGAAGAAAGCCATTAATAAATATTTGCGCTATTTAAAGGTCGAGCGAAACGCCTCCGACCATACCATCACCTCGTATAAAAATGATCTGACTCAATTCCTCGAATTTTGCACCATTCATTTTGATGAGTCGGAAAAGAATATTGATATCACTGAAGTTGAACGATTGACCATTCGTCTTTGGCTGGGACACCTATCTGAGCGTGGTCTGGCCAAAAGTACCATTGCAAGAAAAGTAGCTGCCGTTCGTTCCTTTTGTAAGTACTGTTTTAAACGTGGCATCGTAGAACAAAACCCCGCACATTTACTGATCGTACCGAAGAAAGATAAGCCACTGCCTAAAACGGCCAATGCTGAAGACTTAAACAGGATGATGGAACTGGCCGAAGGCAATACCCCAAAGACAGCCCAAAACCGAGCTATTTTGGAACTCTTGTATGGAACGGGTATCCGGTTAAGCGAGTTAGTAAACCTCAATGAAGAAGACATCAATTTTAAACTCAACCAGATTAAGGTATTGGGTAAGGGTGCGAAGCAACGTATTGTGCCTTTTGGCAAGCAAGCCGGTAACGCTTTAAAAAGTCACCTTGAAACAAAGCCTCAGCTTTACGGAGAACGAACCGATGCCGATGCCCGAAAAGCTGTTTTTATTGCGTCAAGCGGACAGCGCCTGTATGCGCGTGCAGTACAGCGCATTGTGAAGGATTACCTGCAGCGAGCCAGTGAGGTGACGCAAAAAAGTCCACATGTGTTACGACACAGTTTTGCTACACACTTACTTGATCAGGGTGCCGATATCAGAGTTATTAAAGAATTATTAGGCCATGCAAATTTGGCGGCCACACAAGTTTACACGCATACTTCAGTTGAACGACTGAAAAACGTATATGAAACCGCTCATCCACGAGCTAAAAATTAAAGTTAATTTAGGAGGTACATTTTATGAAAACTACGTTCACGGCAAGACATTTTGATGCAAGCACAGAACTCCATGAATATGCCGAAGATGCGGTACAGAAATTGGACCAGTTTTATGATCGAATTTTAACCTGTGACATCGTTCTACAACCCGTACCCGATGATGAAAATCCCCAACAGGCTGAACTCAATGTTAAGGTTCCACAAAAGTTAATTAATGCCAAAGAGCAAGCTTCCTCATATGAGCAGGCGATCAACATGGTTATCGAAAACGTAACCCGCCAGCTAAAAAAGTATAAACAAAAAACGCTACACAAGCGATAATCATTATGCCTTTCGGTGACCACGAATCAATACCTAAAAAAGAAAAGATAGCTGTTTCCTATCTTATTGAACGCCTTCAAGAACGCGTTCAAATAGATTTGCATAACTTTGTTGCCGAAAGTAATGCCGATCAACGTCATGTTACCGAGGCGGATTTACACCGTCCCGGGCTGGCGTTGGCCGGATTTGTAAAGCTTTTTACCCATCAGCGTATACAAATTATCGGTAATACCGAGACAAACTATCTGAAAGATCTCTCCAAAGAAGAACAGGTTGAGGCTTTTAAAAATCTAACCCAGTTCGACATTCCTGTTCTGATTTTAACGCATGATAATGTTCTGCCCGATTACCTGTTAGAAATGGCCGACGAGGCAGGCATCCCTGTGTATGGGACTTCCCAGGAGACGACACACTTCATGCATTTGACGCGAGATTTTCTGGAAGACCAATTTGCCCTGCAAACCATGGTACATGGCTCTATGGTGGATGTATATGGTATTGGGATTTTAATTGCGGGAAAATCAGGGATCGGAAAAAGTGAGGTTGCCCTTGACCTGGTTGAACGCGGCCACCGCCTGGTAGCCGATGATGTTGTAATTCTTACCAAGAAAAACAACGTATTAATGACCTCTGCCACAGAGATGAATAAACATTTCATGGAAATACGTGGCCTCGGCATCATCGATATTATGTCGATGTTTGGAGTACGTGCTATTCGATATCAAAAGCGACTTGAGGTAGTTCTTGAGCTATCGCTTTGGGATGAATCCAAGGATATTGAACGCACCGGCTTGAATCGTGACACAACCTCCATTCTCGGCGTTGATATTCCACTTATTAACTTACCTATAACGCCCGGTAAGAACATCACCGTTATTGCCGAAGTCATTGCCATGAATTATCTACTCCGCCATTACGGTTATGATGCTGCAGAAGCATTTCAAGACAAGGTAAAATCACATATTGCCAACAAAACCGACCCCAATGCTATGCCTCGCAGAGCCATCGAATATTTTGAGGGGGATATCGAATAAGGAGACAGATTCACCTTTTGAAAATTTGTAATGTATCAGTACTTTAAGATCGTTTGTAACAAACGGCTTTTTAGTCTCTCTTGCTTATAGATCAGTATGAAATAAAAAATCATCTATGGCTTTAAAAAACTATTACTATTACGACGAGCAGAGCTGTGAGTTCGTGCCCGTCGAATATAACAGCTTAGAACGTATTGTCTATACGGCTTGTATCTGGATTTTGTGCGGTGTTGTACTTTCAGGGATTGGCATCTCTATTCTCTCCTTTACCGTAGGAACACCGGCAGAAATTGCCCTCAAAGCTGAGAACCAAGAACTTATCGATCAGCTGGAGCAAACAAAGACCAAAATTAAGGATTTAGACCAGGAAGTTGATCAACTGGCCAAAGCCGATAATGAGATGTATCGATCGGTATTAGGAATGGATAAGATTCCTTATGATGAGCGTCAGGCCGGTGCCGGTGGTGCTGATGTATATTCTGAGTTTGACGTATACAGCCAAGAGACCGCAGAGATTCTAAAATGGACTGCAGAAAACCTGGAAAACCTGGAACGAAGCATCAACATACAGCAGGTAAGTTTTAATGAAATTAAGGAGTATTACAATAAAAACCAGAAGAAGATGAAGCATATTCCTGCTATCAAGCCAACTGAGGGAATTATTCTGAGTGGGTTCGGGATGCGCTATCACCCGGTACTGCAGTATGAACGCCAGCACGAAGGACTTGACTTTAGAGCAAATGTAGGCAGCGAAATTTTTGCCACCGGGGACGGTGTTGTTAAATATGCCGGATTGAAAGGAACGTACGGTCGATTATTGATTATTGATCATGAATACGGCTACGAAAGTTACTATGCTCACCTCTCTTCTTTTGCCAAAGGTATTAAGCCCGGAACAAAGGTAAAACGTGGCGACCTGGTTGGCTTTAGCGGTCAGTCGGGTATGGTTGAAGGTCCGCACTTACACTATGAAGTACGACGAAGCAGTAATCCCGTTGATCCACTTAACTTTTTATTCGCCGATACTACTCCCGAAGAATATATGATGTATAAGGAGATTGTTGAGAATAATCACCGATCCATGGATTAACTGCATACTATTATTTTACTACTTTTTATCGAAGGCTGCTTTTAGGGCAGCCTTTTTTATTTACTGATACTTAAAAGTCAGGTGATACCCCTATTTTTCCTGTTCTTCCAAATATCGCTCGATAAGTTTTTCGGGAGCTCTTACTGATTTTTTAAGCCATTCAAACTGTAAGTCCAACTTCTCAGATTCCTCAAGAGCCCAGTCGTCCCTGCTTTTTCGGAGCCTTGTACTCAATTCATACAAACAGAGTGCCGCACTTACCGAGATATTAAAACTTTCGCTGAATCCTACCATCGGAATTTTGGCATAGCCGTCGGCATGCTCCAGTGCATAATCCGACAATCCTGTAAGCTCCGCTCCGAAAACCAAGGCCGTCTTTTGATCAAGTGAAACTTCATCAATAGTTTCGTCATTCTCGTGTGGAGACGTGGCAATAATTTGATATCCCTTCTCTTTTAGCTGCCTATAGCACTGTTCTGTATTATTTATACCCGGCTGATTATATGACTCTAACGTAATCCACTGATCGGCCCCAATAGTTACGCCTTTATTGGGGTCAAACTCATTTTTGTTTTCAATGATATGCACATCCTGAATCCCAAAACAATCACAGCTGCGCAAAACCGCACTCGCGTTATGCGGCTGATAAATATCTTCAAGAATGACGGACAGATAGCGCGTGCGTTTATCAATCACATTATTAATTCTCTGCCAGCGATCTTCGGTAGCAAATTGCCGTAAGTATTCTATCAGTTGTGATTTTAAGGCGTTATTCATAAAAAATCGGGGTGTATGTTTTTAATCTTCAGAAATGTTATAATGTTTTTGAGTTGTTCTTTATTTCTTACATAAAAAAACGGAGGTCTTATGCTTGTGCGGGATATCTTAAAAAACAAGGGAACCAAAGTCTATTCTATAGCTCCCAATGAAACTGTTTATCAAGCCATTAGCAAGATGGATAAACATGATATTGGAGCGCTTATCGTCTTGGAAGATCAACAGTTAAAAGGAATAATCAGCGAGCGCGATTATCGTAGCAACGTCATATTAAAGGGGCGTTCTTCGAAAAGTACGAAGGTTCACGAAATTATGACCGATGATGTGTATTGTGTAACTTCAGAGGAGTCTGTGGAGGCCTGCATGTCGATTATGACGGATAAAAAAATACGCCACCTCCCTGTGATGAAAGATGATACCGTAACTGGGGTCGTCTCAATTGGCGATTTAGTGAAATCCATCATCTCTAAACAGAAATTTGAAATAAAGAATATGCGTCAGTACATACAGGGAGAAGCAAGATACCCTGGCTGATATCCATAAACTTCCTTTTACACAAAAGCCCTTGCAAGAATACATCTTCTCGCAAGGGCTTTTTATGTAATTAATGATCTGCAATCTCTTAATCGTTACAGCGGATAATAAATCCTTTCTTACGAACGGTATCGATATACTCCTCTTCGGAATGACTGCGAATTTTCTTTCGCAGATAACTGATATATACATTGATATAGTTGGTCTGCGTATCAAAATGGATATCCCAGACATTCTCAGCAATCTCTTCCTGGGTAACGATGTTGTTTTTTCGTTTTAGCAGATATACCAACAGGTTGTACTCATTATTGGTTAGATCTACCTTGGTATCGTTCACCCAAAACTCGCGCTCCAGCATATCCACTTTAAGCTCACCGCATTCGAGGGTGCGATCGCCATTCACTTCCCCGCTGCGTCGGCTGATCGCCTCAATTCGAGCCAAGAGCTCTTCGGTATTAAAGGGCTTCGTCAAATAATCATCAACTCCCGCTCGCAGACATTTAATTTTAACATCTGTTTCTTGTTCTGCAGAAAGAACTAAAATGGGAGTCGTTATCTCTTGGTCTCGTACATCCTTAGCTAAGTCAAAACCATCACCATCAGGGAGTCCCAGATCAAGAATAATTATATCATAAGAATTATCGACGGCATGCTTTTCGCCACTTTGGGCTGTTTCGGCAATATCAACGTTATACTCATTTTTTTCTAACACTGCCTTTACCAGTGTGCGTACTGAAGGATCATCTTCAATGACAAGTACATTCATGATAGTAAAAATCTCTGTTCCCTATTTGTAACCATGTTAAACTTGATGGATTATAACCAACTGATGGTAAACATGCTAAGTTTATATTTCAAATTATCCATAAACATATCCCAAAGATTCCATCCATTTAAGAGCTTCTTCCAGATATATCTCATCCAACTTATGAGCACTATTCACCGTTTTAAAGGTCACCTCTGTCCCCCATTCAGATAACTGTTCACAACTCTTTTGCTGTGGCTCACTTTTCACACTTTTGTCTCGGGCCCCATGCAACGCCAACACCTTCAGGGCATCATAACTTTCGTTCCTATCTTCAAACATCTCTGTTTTGATGCGTGCCCCGATAACGATCAACTCATCTACAAGCTTCGGTCGCGATAGCGCAAAATAGCCTGCCAAATATCCCCCCATCGAATACCCGAAAATGGCTACCCGGCTTGTGGAAAGCTGCTTCAGAATTTCCTCAATCACATCCTGTAAAAATGCTGAGGCCGACTCCAGTGATTTTACAAACTGCTCTTGTTCTCCATCATACAGATACCAAGAGCGTCCCCAATCTTCAACTTTCTTTTTGCGGCTGCGATCATAAATGGGATACGGACCCTGAATAAACAGATGATAAGCATTCAGCTTTAGCATGGGAGCAACCAGCTTCTGGAACTGTTTTATATTCTGATTGAAACCATGCAGATAGATGATCAATGGCTTTTCCCCGGATGATTCACCGCTTTCAATCAGCTTGTAGGGGACGTCAATATTAAAGGTGGCTTGACCAAATTTGAGGATATCTTTCATTTTCGTTTTATGAATAAGGGGTATATAGAATATGAATTGGGTTGCGGTTAAACTACTCATCAAAAAAGAAAAATTGAAATGGCGATTGTATTATATGTTTTCAGTAAATAGTTTTAGCGACCTAATTCATTGACTTGCAATTAATTACAACAGACCTAATACCTCAAAGGACATGGCTGATTTGCGAACAGATTGGACCAAAGAAGAGATCTCCAACATCTATCACACCTCTTTAATGGAACTCATATACAAGGCCGCCACGGTACATCGGGAGCATCATGAAACGGGTGAAGTCCAAGTTTGTACTCTGCTGTCTATTAAAACCGGAGGATGTCCGGAAGACTGCGCCTATTGCCCCCAGTCGGCTCATCATGATACTGATGTGGAAGCCGAAGATATGCTGGAACCCAAAGAGATTCTTTCAGCTGCCAAACGAGCAAAAGAAGCCGGCAGTACCCGATTTTGCATGGGAGCCGCCTGGCGATGCGGTCGCGAAACCAACGATTTTGATCAAGTATTGGATATGGTAAGTGAGATTACTGACATGGGTATGGAGGTATGCTGTACGCTGGGAATGCTCACTGATGAACAGGCTGAAAAACTTAAAAAAGCCGGACTTTATGCATACAACCACAACCTTGATTCCAGCGAATATTTCTACAATCGCATTATTTCTACTCGCAAATATCAGGATCGTTTGGATACTATTGAACGGGTACGTAAAAATGACATCAGCGTGTGCAGTGGCGGTATTATCGGGATGGGCGAAACTGATGAAGATCGTATTGAGCTCATTCACAACCTTTCAACCATGCCCGAGCATCCCGAATCGGTTCCTGTCAATGCTCTTATTGCAGTGGAGGGAACTCCGCTTGAGGATCAGCCTAAAGTACCTTGGTACGACATGGCCAGGATGATTGCCACCGCACGCATTACGATGCCCGACTCCATGGTACGCCTTTCTGCCGGACGTGTGGACATGAGTATGGAAGAGCAGGCCCTCTGCTTCATGGCCGGAGCAAACTCTATCTTTACCGGGGATAAACTGCTGACCACAGACAATAACAAACTGGAAGAAGACAAACGTATGTTCGACATCCTTGGATTAGAACCTCGTGAAGCTTTTAAAGATGCAAAAGAGGAACATATTCCCAACAAAGTTCAAGCGGCAGAATAAAATTTTGTATTGAGTATTAATTGCTCTAAGATTTTCTGCCAAAGATTCAGATAATCATTAATTATCAATAGGACTCTTCACTCCACGTCCCCCTTTTTTAAGGACGTGCGTGTAAATCATGGTCGTACTTACATTTTTATGTCCCAACAGTTCCTGTACCGTCCGAATATCGTACCCATCCTGCAATAGATGTGTTGCAAACGAATGCCGAAAAGTATGGCTGCTCACTTTTTTAACAATGTTTGTTTGACGTACGGCTGTTTTAATAGCCTTATGCAGATAGGAAGAAGATTTATGGTACCGCTGGGTTAGTCCCGATCGCGGATCCCTGGCACGCCGGGCGGACGGGAACAGATATTGCCATCCGAACTCTTTAGCCATGGAAGGATATTTTTTTGACAGGGCTTTGGGTAAAACCACTTTCCCAAATCCCTTATCCAGATCTTTTTGATGCAGTAGCTTTACTCTCTTAATCTGATTTTTGAGCTTCTCTTTGCTGATCTCCGGTAACACTGTCGTCCGATCCTTCTTCCCCTTGCCATTGCGCACCCAGATCTGATTAAATTCAAAATCGATATCCTTAACCCTAAGCCGCAGACACTCCGACTGACGCAAGCCACTGCCGTATAACAATTGAACCATCAAACGTGTATCGCCCTCCATATTAGCCAAAATTCGCCGGGCCTCTTTGGAAGACAACACCACCGGCAAACGCTTCGGCTCCTTTGCCCGCTGCAAATTATCAAATGCTCCCAAAGGTTTGTCAAGCACCTGTTTGTACAGAAAAACAATTGCACACAGGGCCTGATTTTGTGTAGATGCCGCCACATCACGTTCATTTGCCATCCAATTTAAAAACTCCACGACCTCCTCCTTTTCCATCTTAAGGGGATTTCTACGTCCATGAAATTTTATAAACCGAATAATCCATCGCAGATAGGACTTCTCAGTGCGATAGCTATAATTTCTTCTCCGGATTTCCTCTCTTACTTTTGTTAACAGCTTGCTCTTACTCATTTCTTTCTATCTCTGATGAACCGTTTATAAGTAAGACCAACTAACACCCAAAACCTTACAAATAATATATATTATGCATACATGTTATGTGTATTCGCCCTACCCCTATTGATACACATAATATTGCTAAAACCATCCCTTAAATTACCTTATCCGCTTTTTTGCATATTATGCATACAATAGATAGTATTTGAATGATATGTATAAGACTAGGTTAGAGCACTTCAATCAAAAATTAAGTTATGGAATTAGAAAAGTTTATTTCTGAGACACTTTCTGAAATTCAAAAAGGTGTGGATTCTGCTATCAAAAAAACTTCAGATGACAATGGTGCCATTAATCCATCATTTGGAGGAGAAAAAGATTTAGAAGAACTCGTCCAAGAAGTCAAATTTGATATTGCTGTAACTACAACTGAAGAAGCTTCTGTTTCAGCGGGCGGTGGAATAAAAGTAGTTGGTCTTAAATTAGGTGCAGATGGTCAAGATATAACTAAAAGTAGCAATGTAAGTCGTATACAATTTAGCGTTCCGCTTATCCCCCCTGTGCAAATGATTAAGCAAGGAAATGAAACTTAACAAAAACTAACAGTGCTCTAACCCGCGCATTAAGTGGGACGTGCCTCGCCACCGGCTGCCGGTTTCGATTTGGTCAGTTTCCGTAGTACATTTTAAAATAATTTCAGCGCGACTTTGCACGCCCCTTATGCGCAATGTCGTTAGGGTGCTTAGTAATATAATCCAGCATTAATGACTTTTTTAGAAATCTTAAACAAATCAAAGTTAGACTTAACCAATGCCATTTTGGTTGCTGATGCTAGCATGGGCGGTCATTATGACGAATTTGATTTCAAACCAAAAGATTTCTTACGGTTCGCAAAAGAAGATTTAGCAAATCAAACTAACAAAGGCCTAATTAACAGTTTAACCAATTCAAAAAGAGCAATTGACTGTCAAGTCGATGAGGCTTTATCAAGATTCGGTGTTCATGATAAAGATGAAATTCAGTGCCTAACTAATTTTTTAAACTATTTTGATATTGAAGAAGAGTTAACCTGGAAATTAAAACTAATTCAGGCTCTAAATCTGGCTCCCAGTTTATTAGTCTCACAAACTAGAACTCTTCGTAATAAACTGGAACATGAATATAGAAAACCACCAAATGAAGAAGTCGAAAATGCTGCAGATATTGCAGAATTATTTATTAAAGCAATTAGCCATAAAGTTTTATTTCCAGAAACTGATTTTTTTATCAGTGATAAAGACAATCATAAAAAAGGAACTAGCTTCACGAAAGTACTTTCGATCAAATTTAAACTTAAAAAGCATGAGTTTAATATTATTCTGAAACAGAATAATGATCCCAAAGAAAAAATGACATTGGGAAAAGAAAGTAGCGCTTATCTTGGTTTATTGAGACTAATGAATTCTATAGATGATGAATTTGAAGCAATGAAATCCTACAAAATAATTCTTGATATGATCGGTCACTCAATGCCAAATGATAAAGCTAAATTAAAACATTATTAACCACAGCACCCTAACCCGCGCATTTATTAGACTTCCCTACCTGTTGAGATGTGCAATAAAACCATCAAGTGTGGTATGTACTAAATAAATTCTCGCATAAAAGGTAAGACCACGTCTACAACTTTTTTTACTCCTTCCATCACATATTCATCAAATTGGCTTGATGTTTTGATTTACATGGAAAAAGTTATCCGGATCATATTTGGCTTTGATTTCAGCCAGCCGTTTGTAATTGTCGCCATAGGAAGCTTTGATTCGTGATTCTCCCTCTTCCATCATAAAGTTGACGTATGCTCCTTCCTCGGCATGCGGTATCAATCCATCGTAATAGTCCTTGCACCACTTGGTAACTTTATCCGCATTTTCGGAGTCCGGATCTACGCCAACAATAACTTGAGACCAGCGTACATCCCGTTTTGCCCAAGCGGTGTCTTCCGATTTTACATCGTGGACAGTGCCATCGATTGGATATAGGTGTGTAGTTGAGTGCATCGAAGGGATCTTGGAACCATGTTTAATATTTTCACGAATCGCATCATCAGTCAGTTCTTTGATAAAATGAGCTCTCCAGTACCACTGCATTCCGGGCGGGTAGAGTTCGTCGAACATTCCGTTCAGAGCCGGCATCGGAATTTCGCTAACAAAATCAAGTATGGGCGGACCAAATTGCCGGATCGGCTTAAACACCTCTTCCGCTTTTTCCATCGGGCCGGTATAACACCAAACCACTCCGCAAACATTTTTCGAATGTAAATGTTCGGGAAACGGATCGCCGGGAGGGACAATCAGAAAGGCAAAAAACCCGTAAAGGTCATTCGAAGCATTTTTAGTAAATTCATCATAAAAGGTCATTGCTTCATGGGCCTGCTCGATGGGCCAGAACATCGGCCCGGCATAGACATTTTTAATAGGTGAAAGATTGAATGTAAAAGAAGTTACAATGCCAAAATTACCGCCACCCCCGCGAATCGCCCAAAACAAGTCCGGGTGACTGGTTTCATTAGCCGTTACCACTTCTCCCGAAGCCAGTACAATCTCTGCTTCTCGCAGGTGATCAATCGTCAAACCGGCTTTCCGACTGAGATATCCTATACCACCCCCCAGTGTGAGGCCGCCGACGCCCGTCGTACCGATGATACCGCTTGGAAGTGCCAGACCATGCTCGTGAGTAGCTTTATCCACTTCTTTCAGTAGGCAGCCTGCCTCAAGAACGGCCGTTTGTTTATTCGGATCAATTTGAATGTCCTTCATCAGGGACAAATCGATGACCATCCCCTCGTCAACCAATGCAAGCCCGGGCCCATTGTGACCGCCACCCCGAACAGATACTTCAATCCCTTCTTTTCGGGCAAATAGTACGGCTGCCTGAACATCTTTTTTGTTTTTACATTTTACAATCATGGCAGGCCGCTTGTCAATCATCGCATTGTAGATCGAACGCTCCTTGTCATAAGTATCATCCTGGGGCAGGATAACTTGAATTTTCAGTTTTTCTTGTAAGTCTCTGATCGCTGTTAGTTGTTCCATATTAATCCCGTAAACAGAGGTTGTTTGATGGTATTCTAATCCTGTAAGAGATAGAATGTGATTGGTAGAGCTTTTCTAAAAATAAGCCTTTTGATCCTGAGAATTCTATAAATAAATATCAATTTTGATTCATGGACGGGTTTTAATTAATAAGGACGCATCAAGGATCCAGCCAAAACAGCGGGAACGCTTGATGATCCTCTAATGGCAATCCATGTTTTATCCTACATTCAGTGGCGAATGGTGTTCATGGGTAATTTTCCATCCATTGACGGTTTTGACAAACACCAGTGTTGTAGATCCCCATATCTGCATAACATCTTCACCGATGGTCGGTCGAAAATCCGCATGGAAGGTGACCACTGCTACGTCGCCGTAAACAGCTATTTTCAGATCCCCGAGATTATAGTCAAAGCCGGAGATAGCTCCCACGAATCCTCGTTCATACGCTTCATTCTCTTGGGAATTAAATCGCGGCTCGCTATCTCTGAATTCCGTGAACTTTTCCACATAGGCGTGATAGGAGATAAGTTTATCGGCATCCTTTTCCTGAATGCTTGTAAATATGCCGTCTAACACGATTTGTATTTCAGCCTGGGATTCCTGGAATTGTTCTGTTAGGAGATTGACGGGCTGGTCATTACATTTGTTATCCGCTGCATTTACATCACATCCAGCGATAAAATAAAAGAGTGCTACAATGAATAATAGGTTTTTTGATGTGTTCATGATTGTATGATTTTATGTGTTGGTTATATGCAAATTCCACCATTGCTGGTTTAATGTTGCGTTATCATGAATCAATATATCTGAGGTGAAAGGCATTATTCCATCACATTTCAATCAATGAATGTAAATTTTGATTCATCGTCCGCTGGAAGACAGGAAAGATCGAGTAATGTTAAAATGTTAAACGGATATGCTTGATGCTTTGACGCCAAATTTATCATGGAAGCATTTGGAGAAATAAGAGGGGCTGTGGTATCCGATTTCCAAGGCTATCTCAGAGAGATTGTATTTGTTTTCTTTAATGAGTGAAAGAGCTTTGGTTAAGCGAATATCTCGAATGAATGTAACCGGAGATCGGCTGGTAAGAGCAGTAATTTTCCTGTAGAGTTGTGGGCGACTGATGCCCATATCGCGGCTCAGGAAATCAACACCAAAGTCATGATAAGAAATCCTGTTCTCAACAATGTCTAGCAGGTTGTCTAAAAATTGCTGTTCCGCAGGCTTGATGGTTCGAAAGCTTATATGGTTTTTAATCAATTTATTCACATCGCAGAGTTCTTCAAAAAGTGTTGATGTGATAATTTCATTCTCTCCTGCAATTAAACATAAACGTTTGCTCATCCGTATGGCCTCTACAAAGAATCCCTCCTTCTCTGTTAAGGGCTGGCCCACACTAATCCCCATATTGAATATGATATCAACTGAATCCGGTTCAGAATTTCTGTGGCCCTCCAGTAATTCTTTTTGTATTTCGTGAGCACATCGAAGCACTTTTTCAGGAGTTTTGAACACAGCAACGATACTATCGAAGCCACTTGTTCGAACTTCTTTTCCATTGTACTCAGCAATACATTGGAGAGCGATATTTTTGGATTTTTCAGGCAGTTTTAGCTGGTTGAAATTGATGGATTTCCTGCTGATGGTTTTAGCAATAATATCGAGGGTCAGGATATAGCGATGCCCCGTATCGATCTGTCCATTTTCTTGCCGAACCAGTCCGTGATCTACTTTTTGATTTTCTCCCATAAAAAGATCGTACAACCCACCTTCCACTTCTGTAATCTGGCAAGCTGCAACACCATTGGCTTCTCTGTGTGTGGCTGCACAGGATTCTTTGTCTGGGCCCTCCATCAGGCAAAATACGGTTCCGGCTTCTTCATTAAACCAGTATTGATGATATTTGACTCCATACTTCTCCTGTACGGCCAAATCCTTGAGATGGGCTTCTCGTGTATCCTCTACAGATACTTGGTCAACAAAATGAATATCCATGTAAAGTGGCATTGTAGTAATTTTTGAGATGCTATCTACTCTTGTGCTCTTTTGATCCTAAATAGATAAAATGCCAGTTACTTATATATACACTATTCTTTGTTGATACCCTACTGTTTTTATCGATCATTCGCCGTACTTATAGAGAAAGCGAATTTGTTAAGCAAGGAAATAAATTCATCCACCCCCAACCTATCCCATCTTTTGCTGTCCATATTCTGTGTTGTACTTAAGTTGGTAAGCTCCGCGACCGTTATACTGCTTCCCTCGAAAAGGTTTCAAAAATAAGATCTGATCCTGCATGTATTGGGTGAAAATTAAATAAGTGTAGGATACCAAGAGTTGATGTCGTAACATACTATTTCATCGGTATCATTTAGTACCTATTGATTAATAAGATGCTGTAATAAATATATTATTCATATTATAGCATCTACATACCTATAAGGAGAGTAATTATGAGAATATCCAAAAATGATGTAACCGTTAAGATGGAAATACCAGGAGCCACCATACGCCAGCAAACGGATTTCGGCGACGTCACTGGATTGGGCAAGATCAGTGGTGAATATTTTAGCCTCTCAAAAGGTGTTGATACAACTCCCCTTTTCGAGGGATTGGAAGGTGATTTATGTCAGTGTCCCCATTGGGGTTTTGTCTTAGGTGGGCAGCTTACCACAACAGACGCCGATGGTATACAGGAGACCGTTAATACAAATGATCTTTTTTACTGGCCTGCCGGACATAATGTTAAGGTTAATAAAGACGCAGAGATTATTATGTTTAGTCCTGAACAGGAACACACCCATGTCATAAACCACATGGTTGAGAAAACAAAGAGTTAATCTCGATGCTGATTGAACTTTTCCTAAATAATGAGCAAGGACAGTTATTATTGCAGTTTCTTGAGGGAGAAATTGTTTTTGTATGATACCCTCTCAAATATTGAATTAACAGTATAACACGAAAAGGCCTCGTCATCTCCTTGCCTCCCTTTCATTTATTAGTTAACATTTCATTTAAATCAATTTTAACACCATAACGAATCTCCATTAAGCACAATTTAATCTCTAATCAGTATGAAATCAGGAGAAAAAGCATTAAAAGTTCTAAACATCATCATCGTTTTTAATTTTATCATTGCTCCTTTACTGCTTGAGCAACTTTTTTATCCAAGGTGAATACGGGCTTGGATCTACTTTTGGGAGTATGTTAATTGTTTTTTCGTTCTTATACTGGAAATTTGGTTTAAGCTATTTTGAAGTTACATGGCTGCAAAAATATAAGAGTCAATAATCAACTAAACTTCTCACCTTTACAATTACACCTTACCCGCTAATTAATCGGAAACGCCTCCCTTGGTCTTGCCAGCTTTTAGCTTTTTAGCTCCTCGTTCATTATTTATCAACTCAACATTCATCTGTGCACCGGTTATGTGCAGTGTCGTTACATGGCTTGAGCTTACTACCATACAGTAGTTCTATTCCTATTCTCTGTCTTAAAGCTAGCAAAAAATAAGCTTGCAATCTCAATAGTATTTAATCGTAAGACGGCGGTAGTAATTTGATATTAAATCGGCTTTGTTCATATTGCCTTCATACTTTTAGTAAAAACCTGGATAAAACTGATTTAGGAAGTAAGGAGAGAATAAATAACATTGGTGTTATGTGAATGTTATGAGTAATCATGACCAATTTAAAAATCTCATGAAAGCGATACTATTAGAGGAATATGGATTGCCGAATACTCTCGAAAGCGGGGAAGTTCCAAAACCGTTACCAAACGACGATGAAGTGCTGGTAAAAGTTCATGCAGCATCCATCAATGATTCGGACTGGGGGTTATTAAGGGGTAAACCATTTGTGATCCGTTTGTTTTCCGGTCTAAAAAAGCCAAAAATAGCTATTCCCGGGATAGATATTTCCGGGAAAGTCGAAGCAGTGGGCGATAAGGTGACTTCCTTTAACATCGGTGATGAGATATATTGTGATCTATCGGAATGCGGATTTGGCGGATTTGCCGAATACGTCTGCGTTCCGGAAAAAATACTCTCAAAAAAACCGATGAATATAAGTCACAATGATGCCTCTGCCCTGCCCCATGCAGGAATACTTGCTCTCCAGGGACTTGTGCAAAAGGGAAAGGTGAAATCCGGGCAGAGTATTCTCATCAATGGTGCCGGAGGCGGGGTCGGGACCCTTGGGATCCAAATCCTGGAATCATACAAGCCTAAAAAGGTAACCGGGGTTGACAGTGCCGAAAAGCTTGATTTAATGAAATCGCTAGGCTTTGACAGTGTGATTGATTATAAAAAAACGGACTTTACCGCTACCGGAGAAAAATATGATCTCATCCTCGATGCAAAATCAAACAGATCCGTATTTAAATATGCACGAGCCCTCAAAAAAAACGGCACGTATATTACCATCGGTGGATCGATGTTCAGGCTGCTCGAAATAGCACTGATTGGCTCACTCATATCACTTTTTACCAGCAAAAAGCTAAGTGTACTCTTTCATGAACCAAATAAAGGTTTAGACCAGATATCTAAACTTGTAGAAAAGGGACAAATCAAACCCGTTATTGATGGTCCCTACGATTTTGATAAAATCCCTGCCTTACTTCAATATTTCGGTGAGGGCAAGCATTTGGGAAAGATTGTAGTTGAAACTGAAAAATAATAAATCAGGGTTTATATCCACCCTTATGTTCTAATCGCCATATATCCCGCGCAGTAAGTCGGATCCTGTGGAATGCCGCTGCGTGACCTCCCGAGATATCGGGAGATTCCACTGGCCCGTTATGCGCAACGTCGTTTGTCCTATTTCTCGGCATATCAGCCAGCAATGCAATTTTTTTGACTGCATTATATAAATCCCCCCTAATTTGGGGGGGGGATTTCATTTACGAATATCTTATAATATTGACGCTATTATTGGTCTTCACTTTGTTCTGCTTCGTTACCATCCTGACCTTGTCTTTCGCCCATCTCGCGATCCAGTAAGTACAGTCCAGAACCGTCTTCTCCGACTAATTTTAGTTTATCAATAACATCTTGCACCATCTCTTCTTCCTCTACCTGTTCATCAATAAACCAAAGTAATAAACTTTCGAGCGGATAATCGTCTTCCTCCCTGGCCAGCTTATACAACTTGTGAATACGTTTCGTAATATGCTGCTCCTGTTCAAGAGCCAGTTTGAACGCTTTCCGGGGAGAATCAAATTGCACTTTTGGTTTTTCAATATCTTGCAATATTGGCCGCCCGTCTCTTTGAATCAGGTGATTGTAAAACTTCATGGCATGTTCAATTTCCTCTTGCCACTGGGCTTTAAGCCAGCTTGCAAAGCCACTAAGGTTTTTCTCTTCAAACCATGCCGACATTGCCAAATAAGCATATGCGGACTGAAATTCTTCCTGAATCTGATTGTTTATTTCTTCTTCTATATTCTGCTTAATCATAATATCAACTATTTATTTTACTATTGACTGATTCTCATTTCTATTACAAACTTACCATTTTGATATTAAATTGTCCTATATATACTTGTTATTAAACATATAATGGGAATTAATGAACGACTGTGTATAATTTCAGGAATCAAAAATTTCTACTTCCACTTCCAAAAGTCTGGTCACCTAACCTGCACATTAAGGGGCCATGGAATGCCACTGCGTAGCCGACTTTGTTGAATTCCAAAAGGGCCGCTTATACGCCAGAGCGTAATAGGCCCACCATTTTTGCAATCCTTAGGCCGTTTAAGAGTTTCTTATAGTAGGAAGTTGACCCCCAAATAGTTATTTTTATTTAATATACGTTAAAAGAAAGCTTTGGCTTTCTTCATATCAAAAACAATCAATTGGTGAGGTATTTATGGCAACAGTAATTGTTTATCACGATGTAAAAGATGGAAATCATTGGGCAAAAGCATGGAAAAAATCACCGGGTAGCCGACATGAGATGTTTGCCAAAATAGGTGTCAAGGCACGTACCTTTAGAGATGAACAGAATCCTAACACAACAGGTCTGATCCTGGATATACCAGATATGGATAAGTTTCAAACTTTTATGGCATCGGATGAAGCCAAGCAAGCCATGAAAGAAGATGGACTAGATGTTAAATCACTTCATACTTTGAAGGAATTTACCTTATAGAAAGTATATACACTTTCCATTTGAGAGCTTTATTAGGTTCTAAATACCATCCATTCTGCTGGTATCCCCCTGTAATGCAGTTATTTGCACTACAAGGTAGCGGGGTGGATGCTCTTTTAAAACCACAGTCCATTTCACTTCACTAATGGGTTTAAGCTTTTTCTCATACAGATTTTCACATTAAAAAAATTCTCAACTGCCCTTCTAAATAGCTCGTTCCCCCCCCCTGTAACAGATTGATCTCTTAATTAAGTTGTAAAGCTAAGTTGACATTAATTAAAATAAGCAATACTATATGTAAAGTTTCCTTAACATAAAATAGATAAAGATTACAAATGGATAACAAAGGACAATCAAGTGATAAGGAGAAGAAGACCAAGAAGAAAACGGTCTCCCTTGCAATTTGGACCTTGCTCTGGGTTTTATCGGTTGCCCTGGCAGCCTTCGGACATGAGTTGTTCTGGGGATCAAATAATCTGATAAACACACTTGTCATACTTCTGAATTTCGGTATTGGTATCGGTATGATCATAGCGAACATCAAACATTTGAGGGAACTGGATGAGATGCTGCAAAAAGTTCACTTAGAGTCGATGGGCATTTCATTGGGCTTGGCCGTGGTGGGTGGCATTAGCTATTCAATGTTAGACGCTACAAATGTGATCCCTTTTGATGCGGAAATTGCTGGAGTCATCGTGTTAATCGGGCTCTCCTATTTAGTTTCTCTGCTAATAAACCTAAGACGATACAAATGAAAAACCGACTAAAAGTACTTCGGGCTGAACGTGACTGGACCCAGGCTGATCTGGCCAAGGCATTAGATGTATCACGGCAGACCGTCAATGCAATTGAAAACGGGAAGTATGATCCAAGTCTCCCCTTGGCATTTAGCATTGCGAGACTTTTTGATAAGCAGATCGAAGAAATTTTTGACGATGAGGAATAACTGACTAGACTAAAAATCAAACAAGTTTTAAAGAACCAACAGAAGTAAAAATAGACATAACATGCTAGAGTTTGTGTTATGCAACCGGTAATTCTGATTATAAAATTATGAACAACGAAAAAAATATAGGTTTAGGAGCAGCATTCGGTGCTGCAATTGGAGCAGTTATTGGCGTTCTGACAGATAATTTAGCTTTATGGATTAGTTTAGGAATAGCGTTGGGTGCTGGAATTGGTATAACTATAAGTCAAGAACAAGAAAATGAGAATGGCGATGAGAACTAATGTTAAGGAAGCTGTTAACAGTGTATAAATCATATTTTCACACCGTTTATACTAACCATTAGAACTTCTTTCCTTAATAAAAACGCTTAATAACTTAGCCCGCACAGACTTTGGCTATCCCTGCTTACCTCCTTTTTGTTAAGCTAAATCAACTTTCTGCACCTTTAGATTATCGCCTGGGCGTTAGGCTTCTTGCTTATGATTTGTTTTAGCTTATATTGATACTAATTCCTTATGACTAGTATTCGTATAAATAACACCTCTTTTGAATACTCAGAATACGGAAATGGCGAACCGGTGGTACTTGTCCATGGTTCGACCAGTGATTATCGAACGTGGCAAGATCAGATCAATGATTTTAGCAATCACTTCCGTACGATAACTTACAGCCGCCGCTACCACTGGCCCAATGAAAAAATTCCGGAAGGTGCTGACTACAGGATGAGCGAACATGTGAATGATTTAGAAATCCTGCTTCAAAAACTGGACGCAGTACCAGCCCACTTGATAGGTCACTCTTATGGGGCTTTTCTTTGTTTATTACTAGCGATTAAGAATCCAAGTCTGATTCAAACCATGGTTTTAGCGGAACCCCCGGTCATTACGTTGTTTGTTAGTAACACTCCGAAGCCACTCGAATTACTTACCTTATTTCTAAAACGGCCGCTGACTGCTATAGCAATACTTAAACTTGGAATGAAAGGCATAGAGCCTGCCAAAAAAGCTGCAAAAAGAGATGACATTGAAGAAGTTTCGCGACTGATGGGGCGTGCAATACTTGGTGAGGAATTCTATAATCAACTATCCGAATCACGTCGTGAACAAGTACGCGTCAATACAATAAAGGCAGAATTGCTCGGTTCGGGCTTTGCCCCACTGAGACCTGAAGAATTACGTGAGATAGAAATTCCTACATTACTGGTTAATGGGGAGAAAAGTCCTAATGTTTTTCATCAACTATCGCATAGGCTTAAAGAACTGCTACCCCATACCAAGCGGGTTCAAATTCCAAATGCTTCGCATATCATGCATGAAGACAATACTGAAGCATACAATAAAAACGTAATGTCTTTTCTAGTAAATTATAAGCTATAGGTCTAACGGATTTATGCAGTCGCTCTCCAGGCCTTGCCTCTTTTTGGCTTATTCCCTCTCCAATCATTAGTAATAATTCAACATACCTTCGCATCCAACTTATGCGCAGGATTGTTATCGGTCTTTGCACTTAGTTGGATTGCCAATAAAAAACTCTGAAAATTTTAATTTGAATTACCAAGGTTAGGCAATTTATATAATGGAATAACCCAAACATCAATAATCAGTTGCCCTGATTGCGAATATCAAAAACCCGGATTAAAGTTATATCTTTATATTATTATCTAAATCAAAAATGTATAACTATGACAGGAATAATACCTTATCTTGTTTTTCCGGGCACATGCAAAGAGGCAATGAAATTTTACGCTCAAGTCCTGAATGGAGAAATCATCTCCATGAAGACTTTTAGTGACTCACCAATCGAGGTGCCAAATGACTATCAAAATCGAATTTTCGATTCAGAACTACATGCTGAAAAAATTCGAATTAAAGCATCTGATGATTTACCGAACCATTCCGTTACCATTGGAAACAATATTTCTCTTTTCGTTACTTTTACAGACAAAACATTTAGAGAAGAAGTTTTCAAAAAGCTATCAGAATCCGGCAAAATACTCTTCCCTCTCGAAAAAGATTTTGGGATGGTAAAAGACAAGTTTGATATTCAATGGATGCTTGTGACTGATCATTAAACATTCATCTCAATATGTGCATATTCCGGCATCAAGTAGAATAGATCTCACCCTCTCCTTGCCTTCCTTTCACTTATTAATTAATGTTTCGTTTTAAATAAATTCAACATCTGGACACCTTCCGCATAAGCGCCAGTCCTTATATCGCTTCACTCGATAACAATTCCTAAAAGATGATTCATATCGTTCTGCATTTCATCGTTCCCCTGATTGTTGCGTTCGCTTTTTATCATAGCCGATGGCAAAACGCGACGGTGATCATGGTTGCGACATTGCTTGTTGATCTAGATCACTTGCTGGCCGACCCTATATACGATCCCAGTCGATGCTCCATTGGTTTCCATCCGTTGCACACTGCACCAGCCATCATAATCTATGTATTGATATTTGCTCTTCCTCTTGTTTTTGGACGAAAAGCTGAGAGGCAGGGTTTCCATTCCTCCGCTCGTGTACTACACTTGGCAGGTCTTGGACTACTTATCCACATGGCACTCGATTGGATCGACTGTATGATATAACAAATTATTGTATAAAATACGGCAGTTGGATGATGCAATCTGGGTAGTATTACCCGTGTGTTCAGAAGTCTCCCGAGGGTCGCCTCTCTCTTTGCTGAAGCTTCAAAGGATAAACGCTTGTTTCCAATTTCTGAATTACATCTTGGCAATTAACGTTCGTCTGAACGCAACCCATCTGAAAGGTTGTTTGTGAGTTAGAAAATTAGTGACAAATATGAAGTATATTAGTTGCATTTATACATATCCCTCCAAAATTTAAATTTTCTTTGATACTTATGTCTCGATTTGATGAAGAAGCCAAAGATTGGGATACCCCTGAGAGTCAAGAACGTGCCCGAAATATTGCTAAGGCCATTTGTTCGCATGTGCCGCTTTCTAACGAAATGACTGCTTTTGAGTATGGTTGTGGAACCGGCCAACTAAGTTTTGAGCTCCGTAATAAAATTGGTCCCATTACTTTAGCTGATAGTTCAACCGGCATGCTTGAAGTATTGCGGGATAAAATAAGAAGCAGGTCGGTGGATGATATGGAGCCAATCAGTCTTGATCTGACCAAGGATCCAATACCGAACAAGCAATTTGACTTGGTGTATACCATGATGACTCTTCACCATATTCCGGATACCCAACTTATCCTTAACCAATTTTATGAGCTCTTAAATCCCGGAGGATATCTTTTTGTAGCCGATCTTGATAAAGAAGACGGATCTTTTCATGGTCAGGATGTTGATGATGTCCATAAAGGATTTGATCGAAAAGAGCTGGCAAGTTTAACAGAAAAACTTGGCTTTACAAATATAGACTTTTCCACCGCCTACAAAATGGAACGAGAAATTAATGACCATGGTGAAAGCAAATTATTTCCTATTTTTTTGATGGTTGCACAAAAGTCTTGAATGTAACCTTAGCAGTAGTCATACAAACCACAATATGTTTCCTCGACTCTGACGACGCCCTAAGACAGGAAACATTTCACTATAGCCGTCTACATCAATATTCAACTTAAAATAATTATTACATCGTGATTTCGAAGACATCTCTAACCATCCTGGCTGTTTCAATAGTTCTGTTTCTCTCCTGTACTACCCAGAAAAAAGAACCGGTATTTTCTGTGGAAGGAGAGCTCAATAACATTGATACTGAGAATGTGTTACTGCATCAGGCAAAAGGCCTTAACGCCACTCAATTTGATATTGTTGATACCTTGTCGGTAAAGACGGACAGCACTTTCTCATCCTCCTACCGTCTTGAGCCTCACTATTACCGGTTGCGCATTCACGACTCTCTACGTGTGCCCTTTATTGCTGATTCCGGGCAACAAATTTCTATAAGATTTCATCGCAAAGGAGAGTATGACGTCTCGGGGTCGCCGGATACAGAGCTGTTTAAAGAATATGAAAAATTCCGGATGCAGGTTCTGAGAGAAACGGTTTATCCGATAAGGACACAATTGGAAGACCTGTTGGAGGAAGACAAACCAAAGGATTCAGCGCGGATTGAAAAGCTTGGGGACCGGGTGTTAAAGGCAGAAGAACAGTATCGGGATACTTTAATACATGCAGTAAAAAAGATGGGGACATCTATCGCCATTTACCCCACCATGGTTCGCTGGAACGGCGACAAACACATGGATTATTATAAACAGCTGGCCACCGATTTCTCAGAACGCCATAAAGGACTTGAAGTAGCGGAATTGGTATCAGAGAAAGTAAGAATCTTAAAGCAGGTTTCTATCGGTGGTAAAGTTTCAGAAATAGTTGCCCCGGATACCTCCGGCGTGGAACGGTCCCTTTATAATAATCTCGGCAAGTACACTTTAATTGACTTTTTTGGCAGTTGGTGTGGCCCCTGTAGATCAGAAAGTGATCATTTGAGAAAAATGTACAATCGGTACCATAGCTCGGGGTTCGAGATTTTCGGCTTTGGCATCGAATATCAAATGGATCGATGGATCCGAGCACTCAACGAGGACAACCGAACCTGGATCAACGTATCTACGGTTGACGGCTATTCAAACCAGATTGCTGAAGAGTATGCCATCACGGCAATCCCTAAAAATTTTCTTGTTGATGAGAACGGCATCATCATCGCAAAAGATATTCACGGTCGAGAACTTGAAGAGAAGCTTGAGGAATTATTTTCAGAGCAAAATCCATAATTGATATTTATTGAGACCGTTGTATTGTTTGTATGCTCTATAATAACTCGGGACTATTTGTTTGAACTATGGACTGGAAAATCAGCCTGTGGTTCTTCATGACAATGGAGTAAAAGTGCCACTGAAGTTTGGCTCCAACTATCAATATCCAATCTGTAGGCTAACACCTGTTGCCTTTTGGCTTTTTTGCTTCCCAATTATTATTTATCAATTTAACATAAACTCATGCCACCTTACCGTTATGGTATAGCTTTATCAAAAAAGTAAAACTTCAAAGAGATAGTCTTATGAGAGCTGAGAGAGCACAAAGTAATCCTCTAAGAGATAATGTCTTATTGGCAGCAGGATTTGGATTTTTAGCTATTGGAAACCTGATTGCCCTATTTACGGATCAGCAGTGGATTCCAACTATTCTGATATCCATCTCAATTATTATTTGCACAGCTTATATTGCTTTGCAATTCAACGATTGAATAAACCCTGATTTACGACAGAGTATACGCCAGGTAGCAATATCACCAATCTAAATAACCGGTTATCATGTCACCAATACAATTATCATATGATGTCAATGATTCCGATATAAGGGAAACACTTTTTCGAGAGACGTTACCAAAGTGTATTGATGCTTTGGATGAAGACAAGGAACCTAATTGGGGTGAGATGAGTGCCCAGCATATGATTGAACATTTAATCTTTGCATTTCAGATGTCAACAGATAAGCTGGATCTTGAATGTAATACGCCGGACGAAAAAAGAGCTAAACTTCAAGCTTTTTTAAATATAAATCGTCCCATGCCCAAAGGCTTCACAAATCCGGTAACGGGAACGGAACTCTTAGATCTAAAATATCCAAGCTTAGAACATGCAAAAGCAAAACTGAAAGAGGAAATTCAATACTATTTAACCTATTACCAAAACAACCCTGACGCCACTGAAATCAATCCCACCTTCGGAAAATTGGGACGAGAACAGTGGCGAAAGTTTCACTTCAAACATTGTTTCCATCATTTATCACAGTTTGACTTGATCCGTCAAAATAATAGCGACACAAATTAATACTATAACTCTCAGGAATGAACGCTGCCGTACATCTACCTACTACCTCCTACTTTTAAACATTTCATTCATGAAGAAAGTCCATAAAATATCAAACAGCTTTTTAATTTATAGTACGGTCTGCCTTTCAATATTCATCTATATTTTCGGAGTCTTTGCCCTCATTAACGTTGTAAAGGAAGCCAGCCAGATAGGTTTTATAGATGCTTTCTCAGAAAATATCACTTCTACTATCTTAGGCATGCTTTGTTTATTTCTGGCGGCACCCAGTTATAGATTGACTAAATCTCTCAGAATTCTAGAAATAACAGAGTATGATAACGGATCTGCAATACTTACTCCTCACATTCCTCTATTTAGAGATGATATGCCACAACCCGAAAGTAAAACTACCGTTGAAAATATCAAGGAGGTGAGCCAGAATAACTACTTCAATCGATTGGTTGAGCTACGACTTGACATAAATGGTTCTGAAAGAATCATCAAGAGCTTTATTAATCACAAATCACTTGAGAGATTAACAAAATCTGACTAAAACATTTTATCTTATGAAAAAATTAATTTTTTTAATCTTCCTCCCTCTACTCTTCATAACAACAGCTTATGGACAACATTCAGAATTTTCTCTCCATTTAAATTCCGGATTATTTTCTTTTGCCGGTGAATCAACTACAGCCTATTCTACTATAGTAGTCAATGATGCAGGTTCTGAAGGGCATTACACTAATAATCCCTATGGTTCTCAAAAGACCTTCTCATATGGTCTTACTGCTCAGTTTAAACGTATTAGCAAATATAAGTTAACCTATGGTCTCGAGGCAGGGTATGAATTATTGCGAAGCCAGGTTAAAATAGATAATGTAGCTGGGGTTTTTCCTCCCTCGTCGGCATCCGGTGAAACTACATTTAAAAATGGGTTTATAGTCTTTCATCCAGCTATCGGTCGCAGGTTTAGTTTAAACAATCTAAATATTGATCTGACTATAGGACCAGAATTGGGATTCAATGTTGTTAGTAGAGAAAAGGGAGAGGCAACAACGAATAACAGCATAACTATAAAAACAGACCGTAAGAGAAATGTTCCCGGTACCGATTTTAGACTTCGATCATCGTTAATCATTTACTACCAAAACTGGGGTATCTCTACGGGCTATTCTTATGGATTGCGAAATTATTCCAATAATATTGTTGGGGGCAACAGAGAACGATTCTCTCGATTTATCAGATTTGGCGTAACATATAGAATGAAATAGATACTAAATTAAATAATTTTTAAAGCCACCCAATAAATGAGAATTCTCTCGCTGTGCCCTATTACCGATTATAGGTCCTACAATTTCTGCTATCCTTTTTTACTCTTCCCCACTCTATTACCAAGTAGCCCTGTTTGTCTATGTTGATATTCAATGTAATGAATGGATTCAAATAAAATATAGGCCAAAATAGCCTCGGCTACTCGGTAGTTCTAAACATTTATTTAAATTTTGATAACTATTGTATCCGAGCAAATTTAGTTTTAACTTTGAAATGAAAAGTACTTTTCATGAAAGAAGAACAGGATTACATTCAAGACTTAGCTGAGATACGTTCTATGATGGAGCGTTCATCCAAGTTTCTATCGCTTTCAGGTTTGGCGGGTGTAATGGCCGGAGTTTATGCGTTAGCAGGCGCTTATGTTGCATATGAGCTATTTGACTTTAATCCCGATAAAGTTGTTTATAATTCCTTTGATTCATCAAGCGGTTCAATCCTCATATTCTTAGCTACCGCCATATTGTTTCTGGCAATAGGTACAGCCATTTTTCTTTCCTGGAAAAAAGCTAATCAAAGAAATGAAAATGTATGGAATGTTTCATCACAGCAAATGATGATCAACATGGCTGTTCCCCTAATAGCCGGCGGATTTTTTATATTGATATTACTTGAAAAAAATCTAATTGGATTGATTACGCCCACAACCCTGCTATTTTACGGACTTGCCTTATACACGGCCAGCAAATTTACATATAACGATGTAAAGCTATTGGGCCTGATTCAGATAGTGTTGGGATTAGCAAGTGCCTGGTTTGTTGAATACAGTTTACTTTTATGGGCCCTGGGATTCGGAGTTATCCATATCATCTATGGTATTTACATGCATTTGAAGTACGAACGGTGAAGATATTTATTAATGAAATTATCAATTGATGATTTACATAAAGCTTTTGAAAGCCGTGTGCGACTTGGAATTATGTCGGCATTAGCGGTAAATGATGGACTTGATTTTACCTCATTGAAGAATTTTCTGGATGTAACCGACGGAAATTTAGCAACTCACATTAAAAAGTTAGAAAAAGAAGGTTTTCTAGAGGTTGAAAAATCCTTTATCGACAATAAGCCCAACACTACATATTACATGACCACAGAGGGTAAAAAGGCGTTTGAGGAGCACCTTAATGTTTTAGAGGAGATCATTAAATCACAGAAATAACAAATCAAAATAGATCTAAAAAATGAATACAAAAAAGAACCTCAAAATAGCCTCCCTGCTGTCGGCATTGACTATCGCCATTGGAATGGTGCTTATGATATTCATGATCCTTGTAGAAAATGAACCTGGAGTTATTCCACTCTTGCTTATTATCGTAGGTACCGGATGGCATTTTATCATCCGACACAATAGCCGTTCCCAACACACGTAACCTTAGGTGTCTAAGAATTTTTTTACTCTTTAACTTTGTAATTAAAAGTACTTTCAAATAAAATAATAGAGGCATACCCATGAACAAAAATCAATCTTTATACAAGTCGATCGCCTTAATAGCACTCACAGTAGGATTGTTATTAATGATTCCACTAATAGCAATGCAATTCTCCAATGACGTAGTCTGGACGCTATCCGATTTTGTTTTTGCAGGCACTCTTCTATTTGGCACCGGACTTTCGTATAGACTGATGACGAGAAAATCGGGCCTACCCATCTACCGAATCGCCATCGGACTTGCACTGTTCACAGGATTATTACTCATCTGGGTAAACCTGGCCGTTGGTATCATCGGATCGGAGGACAATCCCATCAATTTGGTGTACTTCGGTGTCATTTTTATCGGTATCCTCGGTGCCTTCATGGGCCGTTTTTGGTCCCGTGGCATGGAACGAACGATGTTCGCAATGGCAATCACTCAGGCAGTTATTACAGCTATTACACTAATCGGTGGATTCTACCAGTCCCCTCCCAGCACGGTATTCCATATTATAGGCGTAAACGGATTTTTTATCACGCTATATATTCTATCGGCTCTACTGTTTCGACATGCTGCAAAAGACAATAAGTCAACTTCCATTATTTAAATAGCACATTCAAACAACGGCTTTTCTACTTTTAGACATTCTAATAAGCATTTGACAGGTCTAACCAATAAGGGTACCCGGCTCATTGTCACCGCTCGGCACACAGGTATCACATCCGGCTAAGTACTAAGATATCTTTGTAATCGAATGCAGATATCACCTTTTGAAAGGTGTAAAAGCCCCTTTAATTGCAGCTTTAACCGAAATATTGTATCTATCTTATTGTTAATATTAAAATAGATTGAGGGGGATATGCATATTTCAAGACTTTTAAAACGTCCGGCAGCATTTACGCTAATAATGGCTTTAGTGCTATCAAGTATTATATCAATAACAGCTTGCAATGAAACTAACACAGAGAATAAGGGTACAGTAAAAGTAACTGCTACTCACGACGCTGAGGAAAATGAGCACCTATTCGAACTAAGTTCTGATGAAATCTCTTCGGGGTGGACGACATTTCAGTTTCAAAATACCTCAGGATATGACCATTTCTTTTTAATTTGGCAGATTCCTGAAGAAGGGATAAAAGCTGCAAAATCTGCAAATGAATCAATCCTTGACCATTGGTACCGTGGAATCACTCAACCATTCCAGAAGGAATTTAATCCGTATATAGAGGGAGAGCTGGAATTTAATGAATTTACAGATAGTTTAGTCGCTACCATTTCGGAAAAAGCTCCCTGGTTTTTTGAGCCGGGTGCCCAGACAATGGGCGGTCCCGGATTTACGGCGGCCGGAAAAGCATCCAAGACTACTGTTCATCTGGAACCGGGCGAATATATTGTTGAATGCTACGTAAAAAATGAGGCGGAAGTATTCCATTCATATATCGGTATGCTTGAACATATCAGTGTTATTGATGAAGCCTCCGATACCGAAGAACCGGAACCCACAAAAACTTTGACGATTTCTTCCACTAATGGTATTCAGCTCAACCAGCCATTGACCGAAGGAAGCCACACCATTGAGATACTTTTTAAGGACCAGAATACGTACGCTCACCTCCAAGGTCATAATGTGCAGTTGGTAAAATTAAATAATAAAGAAGATGAAGAGCTGCTTGCCAATCTTTCAACCTGGATGGACTGGAGACAAGCCGGAAGCCTTGTAAACCGAGCTCCAGAAGGTGCCACGTTTATGGGAGGTACAATGGAAATGACCGAGGGTGGAAAAGCCTATTTCCATGTCGATTTAACCCCCGGAGATTATGCCTGGATTGCCGAAATACCTGATCCCGCTGATCATAATATGCTAAAAACGTTTACCATAGCAGAATAAATAAGTAATTCCGAAGGCTAAAATATTCGTACCGTATTTACAGATACGGGTAGCCACACTCAAATATTATAAAAACAGAAAAGGCAGCCTATTCAACAGGCTACCTTTTCTAATATTTATTGATTATAACCACCTCCTGTTCTACAAAAGAACCATCAGTGGTCATAACATTTACTTCAGATCAAAGCGATCCAATTGCATTACTTTGGTCCATGCATCTACGAAGTCCTTAACAAACTTCTCTTCTGCATCATCTGCTGCATACGCTTCAGAAAGTGCACGCAACTCAGAATGCGAACCAAAGATCAGATCAACACGAGTAGCCGTCCACTCGACATCACCGGTGTCACGATCTCGCGCCTCAAAGAAAAGTTCATCATCTGAGGTCGCTTTCCATTCGTAATCCATATCAAGAAGATTTACGAAGAAATCGTTGGTCAATGTTTCCGGTTGGTCGGTCAAGACTCCGTGATCAGAGTTATCATAATTTGCATTCAGTGCCCGCATTCCACCAACGAGTACCGTCATTTCTGGTGGCGTAAGTGAAAGCAATTGAGCCTTATCAACAAGCAGTTCTTCAGGCTTTGCACTTCCCTTCGGACTATAGTAATTACGAAATCCGTCAGCAGAAGGATTGAGCCATTCAAAGGACTCCTCATCCGTCTGTTCTGCAGTTGCATCATTACGTCCCGGTGTAAAAGGCACCTCAATATCGTGGCCGGCATCTTTAGCTGCTTTTTCAACAGCTGCAGTACCGCCGAGAACGATGAGATCAGCAAGGGAAACACGTTTATCTCCTGATTGAGCGTTGTTGAATTCCTCCTGAACGCCTTCAAGCACTTCAAGAACCTTGGCTAATTGTTCAGGATTATTTACTTCCCAGTCTTTCTGTGGAGCAAGTCGAATACGAGCACCATTGGCACCGCCACGCATGTCGGAGTCGCGATAGGTTGAGGCCGAAGCCCATGCTGTTTTAACAAGCTCGGATACGGATAGATCGGTGTCAAGGATTTTCCCTTTGAGTTCTTCAATATCCTTGTCATCGATCAGTTCATAATCAACTTCGGGGATAGGATCTTGCCAAATCAAGTCTTCTTCGGGAACATCAGGTCCGAGGTAACGCGATTTAGGACCCATGTCACGGTGAATAAGCTTGAACCATGCACGAGCATAGGCATCTGCAAATTCATCGGGATTTTCATAGAATCGTTTGGAAATTTTTCTGTACTCGGGATCTACTTTTAATGCAAGATCCGTAGTCAACATCATTGGAGCATTTTTCTTATCCGGATCATGGGCATCGGGTACGGTACCGTCTCCTTCTCCGTCTTTTGGTTGCCATTGATACGATCCGGCAGGGCTTTTTGTTAGCTCCCATTCATACTCAAAGAGATTTTCGAAGAATCCCATATCCCATTGGGTAGGATTATTGGTCCAAGCCCCTTCTTCACCGTCGGTGATGGTATCTCCGGCTTTTCCTGATCCGTAGTCACTGGTCCAGCCAAAACCCTGCTCTTCGATATCAGCAGCTTCAGGCTCAGGTCCCTTGTGTTCAACCGGGCCGGCTCCGTGCGTTTTACCAAAGGTATGTCCGCCGGCAATAAGTGCAACGGTTTCTTCATCGTTCATTGCCATGCGTGCAAACGACTGTCGAATAAAGTGCGCTGACTTTTCAGGATCCGGCTCTCCATTCGGACCTTCGGGATTCACATAAATCAATCCCATGTGATCAGCGGCAAGCGGTCCTTTAAGATTGCCTTCTTCATCATGACGATCATCTTCTAACCATTCATCCTCGGAACCCCAATTTACTGAAGTATCGGGTTCCCAGTCGTCTTCACGTCCACCGGCAAAACCGAACGTTTCAAAGCCCATTGATTCCATTGCCACATTACCGGCCAGTACTAATAAATCTGCCCATGACAACTTACGCCCATACTTTTTCTTAATGGGCCAAAGCAAACGACGCGCTTTATCCAAGTTGGCATTGTCGGGCCAGCTGTTCAAAGGAGCAAAACGCTGTTGTCCACCGGCGGCTCCACCGCGACCGTCAGATACACGGTACGTCCCCGCTGCATGCCAGGACATTCTAATGAAAAGACCTCCATAGTGACCCCAGTCAGCAGGCCACCAATCTTTGGAGTCGGTCATCAGATCATGAAGATCTTGTTTGACGGCCTCGAAATCAAGCTTTTCAAATTCCTCTGCATAATCAAAATCCTCATCCATGGGATTACCCTTTGAGGAATGCTGACGCAGCATATCAACATTTAATCGTTCGGGCCACCATTTTTCGAGTTTTGTGCCACCGGCAGCCGTTTCATTTGAATCTCCATTATGAAATGGACACTTACTTATATCGCTACTTGACGTATTCTGAGTATTATCTTTATCCATACAAACGCTTGGTTTAACGGTTTTTAATTTGTCTGTTATAATCTAACCAAATCATTGATTCATATAAATTCTTTTCTGATAGAAAAATACTATTACCGATATCAAACTTAGTTATAGGATGGTAGAAAAAGATTGCAACATCCCTGTTGAAGCTACTTTTACCACTTATTCTTAACAGTTCAGCCACTCAAATCTTTCGGGAATAGTTCAGACCGAAATAAGATGGACTATTTGATAAAAATTTGCTTAAGAAATACATAAAGCTACCGATAACCCATAAAAATAACTTTAGGTGCACAAACGGCTTTCGGGTAGAAAATGATGGATGCTTAAACTTCTGTCTTTTCCATTCCCCACATACTACGGTATGATTAACAAGGTTGTTTGTCAGCTGAATAACCTTAACTCATATTTCTCATGACACACTTTAAAATACCGATCATTACGTTATTACTTCTTTTTATCGGCACCAACATCTCCTTTTCACAAAGCAATTGGGAGCCACAAACAAACATAACAGGATATGTCTCAACAGAAGTCAACTATTTTGACGATCTGGAAGGATATGATATAAATTATTCCGCAGCAGTCTCAGAGGCAGGGATTTTAATTTCTTATCAGCCCAAGTCAAATTTTAGAATCAAAGGGGTATTCGTTTATCGCCCTGGGTTTCAATTTGATCAAATGTTGAATGAAGCCTTTGGTGAACTGACTTTTTCAGAAGGAGCTAAATTCAAAGCTGGTCGGTTTCTTCTACCAATGAGCCCAAGCAATACGTTTTACTACGCGCCAGTGAATACGAGTGCAACACTCCCTATTTTGGTAACTAACCATGAATTCTACCCCGTAACTATTGACGGTGCGTCACTAAATGGTTCTTTTGGTTCTGGTTTGAAATTCAACTACAACCTTTTTGCCGGTGGTTACAAAAACTCTACATGGCTACGAACAGGAGCTATTCGCTTCTTTGGAGATGAAGTAAATTATCTCAAAAGACAAATCGGCAGCCCTGCAACAATACACCCCTCATACAATGAAACATACAACTTTGGCTTTGGTGGTCGCCTTGGACTCTCCTATAAAACGAATATTGATGTAGGCTTCAGCGCCTTTAGACAAAATGATGAGCAAGTCCCAATCTTAGCTACTATCGCCCCGGGACAAACCATCAAAGTTGAGCGTTTGTTTGAAAAATTCAGCTATGGAGTTAATGTGAAGCTGAAGTATAACAACACAAAAATAATAGGAGAATACTGGACTGCTGATCTTAAATCAGATGGCAGTAATGTTGATCTGGAAGGTTCTTTTGTTGAGCTAAGTCATCGCATCAACAAGGTAACACCCTATGTTCGTTATGAAGACCAGATTACAGATGACATTGATTACCAACGCTACACTGCTGGACTTAACTACAAACCAAGCTTTAGAAAGGCATTTAAGGTTGAGTACATGCGATATGAACACTCAAGTGGCGATATCAATGGTTTCGTTGGTACATTAATTTACTCATTCTAATTCCAAAGTTATAGAAAGATGAAAAACCTTATAACAACATTATTGGCCACTATCTTGATTGCCTTTGCTACTGATGCTACAGCACAGTCGTTTAAAGTGATTGTTAATGAAGCAAATGCCACAGAAACAATTTCAAAAGAAGAATTATCTGAAATTTTTCTGAAAACAAAAGTGAAATGGGATGACGGTTCGTCCATTCAACCGGTAGACCTAAATGCCCAATCAGAAACTCGTGAAGCCTTTTCACAAGAAATTCACGGACGCGGAGTGGGCGCTATACGTAACCACTGGCAGCAGGCTGCTTTTTCTGGTGCCGGTACAGCTCCGTTGGAACGATCAAGTGATGCCGAAGTGATTGACTTCGTAAAAGCTAACCCGGGGGGCGTCGGATATATTTCTGAAGGCACAGAAGCTTCCGGAGTAAAAGTTTTAACCATCAACTAACTAATTTTTTAGTGCGGGTCACAAATCGGTGACTCGCACTACTTTTAAATCCCGGATTCAAAGCAACACTAATCCTTAAACCGGGATAAACATACGGCACATAATCAAGAAACTTTAGGTTCACAGCGTTATGAATATTTTCAACAGTATAAAACTCAGATATAAAATTCTTGTATTTCCTGCCATATTCATAATGGTGGTCGGAGTCATTTATTACACTACTCAATGGAGTAATGAATCCATCGGGAAGGAGTTGAATACCGTTCAATATTCATATATCCCCTACAATGATCTGACCAATCGCATGGAGTCCACACAATCCGAGATCCAGAAAAAGTTTCAGGATGCTGTAGCCGCCCAGAATGTAACCACAATTGAAAACACAAAGTCTCTAAAGAAAACGTTTTTGCAATTGGCCGACAGCGCGAAAGCAATAAAGGCCGATAATAATTATGTGTTATTGGATAGTACTATTCATTCATTCAACAAATACTATAACGCGGGTGTTGTGGCATCCAAAATGATGATACAAGAGGATTATTCTGAAGAGGTTAGCAACAAAGTGCAGGCGATGATTGATGAGCAGAAAACGCTCAAAGGTCTTTTAGCAAAGGTGTCTAACCAGGAAGTAGACCAGGCATTTGATAATGCACGCAATCAGTTGGCAGAGCTAAAACAGACTATTAACCTGGTACTATCTATAAGCCTTGGATTATTTATTGGAATATCGTTGTTACTCTCACAGGCTATTTCAGGTGCATTGCGAAAAACAGTTGACAAGATTCGCCGACTTTCGGAGGGTAACCTTGATATTGATATTCCTGAAAAATATTTGCGTCGTAGAGATGAAATTGGTGATATCTCACGAGCCCTGGAAAACCTTGTTTCCCAGTTCAGAGAGGTTATCCTTGGAGTACAAAGAGAATCGAGTCAAATATCTGAGATCAGTAGAAACCTGGAAGCCACCTCAAACCAAATGGCTCGCGGATCTAATGAGCAGGCAGAATTTGTTGAAGAGATATCAAGTACCATGGAAGAGGTATCAGCTACTATCAGCCAAAATGCCGAAAATGCCCAACAAACGAATAAAATATCCCGAGAAGCCAATACCCGACTGAATGATGTGAGCGAAAAGTCGAAAAAGGTCATTGAAGCAAATAAAACCATTACGGATAGAATTAATCAGATTAATGAAATTGCATTACAAACCAATATTCTCGCGCTGAATGCAGCTATTGAAGCCGCACGCGCCGGTGATGCAGGCAAAGGATTTGCTGTGGTTGCTACGGAAGTGCAAATGCTTGCCGAAAAAAGTAAGACCGTTGGAAACGAAATTGTAGAACTTACCCAGAGCGCCTATAAACGAGCATCCAATGCGGGAGAAGTAATGTCTGAAACCATCCCTAAAATGGAAAAGACTTCAAACTTGGTCAGTGAAATTTCTATTTCCAGTGAGGAGCAGAGCAAAGGGGCCAATCAGGTTAATGACTCTATTCAACAGCTGAATACTCTGGCACAGCAAAGTGCGGCTTCCAGTGAGGAGCTGGCTGCTTCGGCAACCGAATTGAAGAGTCAATCTGAGCGGCTAAAGAAATCGATTTCTTATTACAAACTGGATGACGAGAATCCGGCATCCAGCACACAATCACAGGACTCTCCCCAGAATACAGCTCCATTCAATAATGGACAAAGTAGAAATGGCAGCAGTACGAAAGCAGGCATACACTCCTCAGGAATGAATGGTTCAAGTTACTAATATGACTTAATTGATATTAGGGATCATTAATGCATAAGAAATACAACAAGAATAACTCCTGTTCTCAATAGAGCAGGAGTTATTTTTATTTTGGGTCGATAAAATAAGAATCTATCCCAGAAGTTTTTTTATATGATTGCTCACAAATAACTTATATCATCTTTTCAAAGGAACCTACAAGTCTCATTATCCCTCCTTTTCAATATTTTCCTACCCTGATGGAACGAATCAAAATAATTAAACAGGCAAAGCATAAACGATTTTTGTTTATAATCCTTTGTAGTAACTTTAGTGTTTGTTATTGGCAGTGAATCAATTGCAGGAATACGTATGAAAAAAATCGCATTGTTACCGGTTTGGGTTATCGTATGTAGTTTGGCCGGAGTATTTGGAGCTCAATTTGAACCCGGTATCTGGTATGAAGTATTGCAAAAGCCAAACTGGACTCCTCCGAACTGGGTTTTTCCTGTTGTTTGGCCCATCCTGTATGTCATGATGGGAACCTCGGGCTGGCTCATTTGGCGGGAGGATGCTATGTCCCTATCTGATTACGAATTCAAATGGTTTTTTGTGCAGCTTATATTAAATGCGCTTTGGTCATGGCTATTTTTCGGCAAACATTATATCTCAACTGGCTTAGCTGAAATTTTGCTACTTTGGATTGCTATTGCCTTTACCTTGCTGCTATTCTGGAAGAAAAACCGAATAGCCGGCTTGCTGCTCGTCCCTTACCTGCTTTGGATAAGCTATGCTTCTGCCCTTAACTTTGCGATCTGGCAACTTAATTAATCCCTTTCATCATGCAGCAGTACGATTACATTATAGCAGGTGCAGGAGCATCGGGACTTTCTCTGGCCTGGAAAATGCTGCATTCCCCATTATCCGAAAAGAAGATCCTTATCCTTGATCAGTCTCTTACCCCATCAAATGATAAAACCTGGTGTTTTTGGGATACGGAGACTCCTCCCTTTGCGAATTTAATACATCGTCAATGGAGCAAAGCAGAAGTCAGTATTTTTGGAAAACGTGCCATCAAACAGCTAAACAATTATACTTACTACTGCCTGCGGAGTGGCGACTTAAGCACGCATATTTTAGATAAGCTTGAGAAACATCCGAACTTTCAACTGCGTAAAACTCCAATCCAAGAGCTTTCATTTAACGGCAGCACCCCAATGCTGCATACTGATGCTCATACATTTAAAGCAGACTATATTTTTCAGAGCTGCTTTAATCCCTGGGAGGATGCCCAAGATCAGCCTTGCCATCCACTGCTGCAACATTTTGTGGGATGGGAAATCAATACCTCAAAACCGACTTTTGATGATGGCTTTTTTACGTTGATGGATTTTGATCAGACGTATAAGGATGGCATCGCATTCATTTATATACTGCCCTGGTCTAAAACATCCGCCCTCATTGAATACACTATTTTTTCTGATAATTTACTTGATAAAAAACAATACGAAGAGAAGGTATCGCTCTATCTGAGCAATCGGTTTGACCTGACTCCCATTGATTATAATATCGAGCGAAAGGAATTTGGGAAAATCCCTATGGAAGACCGCCCTCATAAGCCATGGTATAAACCCCGAATACTCAATATTGGTACCGTTGGGGGCCTAACCAAACCCTCCACCGGCTATACGTTCAAGCGTATCCAAAAACAGACGAACGCAATTGTAGCGGATCTGCTATCGGAGGGCACATTACGACCACACCCTCCTTCTAAAAAACGATTCAAAGCATATGACCTGTGGCTGCTACAAATCATTGATCGGTATCCTGAGGACGCCTTTAAGGTTTTTAATCATCTTTTAAAAAATAATTCCCTCGATGATGTCTTTCGATTTCTCGCGGAGGAATCGTCCCTCAAAGATGATCTGAAAATAATGAGCAGCGTACCCTATACTCCATTCTTGAGAGCCATTTGGAAGACACGTAACCGTCTTCGAAAAATCTAATCCTCGCCATTTTTTGGCGCTGATTCTGTAGCCTGATATTTGGTGCGATTTCCCAATAGATAGCCGTATGGCTTTAGGGCTTCAACTTGATCAAAAACACATTTAAGAATCCCCAACAAAGGCACAAATAATATCATCCCCGAAATACCCCACAGCTGACCACCAATAACAAGGGCTATCAATGCCATAAAAGGATTAATGCTTACCTGCGAACCAATAACATTTGGAGTGATAAAATTTCCTTCGAGAAACTGTACCACAGCAAACACGGTCACCACTCCAATCGGATTTAACAGAGAATCAGTAAACAAAAGTGCAAAAATGATTGCCGGTAAACTTCCCAGGATAATACCTATATAAGGAATCACGGCAAGAATAGCCGCAAATGCTGCGAAAAATAATACATGGTCAATACCGACAATCCATAACCCTATTGCATTTAAAATGCCTAATATTGTAATGACTGTCATCATCCCCACAATGTAATTCTGTGTCACTGTCTGTACGCTGTCTATCACAGAATCAATAGCATCGTTTTTTCCATCTACGGCGGTATGCAAAAATGTGCGGTACATCTTTTTATAGTACATCATAAAAAACACAAAAAATGGCAGCAGCCCTAAGGTAGTAAAGACACTTGTTGTAGCTCCAAGAACAGTACTTACATACTCCCCGCTTTTATTAATAGCCGTTTCGAGTCCCCGTTCTAAAAACTGTATTTGTCGGTCGGGAGAAATATTAAAAGTTGACTCAAAAAACTGTATCAGATCACTGCTCATCGTCTGAATCTTGGCGTTGGCCTCGGGCAGCCGGTCTGCAAACTGAATAAACTGTATGGAAAGCAACGACATAATGCCACCCAAAATTACAGCAATTAAGATAATACTGGTTAAGATAGCCAGTACTCTATTAAATTTATATCGCTGTAGCCAAGAACTGATCGGATCTAATAACATGGCGATAAGAGCAGCAAATGCGAGTGGCATCAAGATAAATTTCCCATAAGACAGAACGACGAACAACAGGATAATCCCAAACAATATTGTTGTTCCTTTTAACCAGATTGGAAAATCGTTTTTCATCAGCTACTCAGTATTTGAGTTGATATTACGCATCTAATTGATCTCCTAAATCATTGAGGGGCGGATCGAAATCTTCCTGGAAAATTTCAAATGGTACACGATACCCTACTTCTTCCTTGACATTACTGTCCTCAATCACCTCTTGGTAGGTTTCATAGCAATCAAGTGCCGATAAAAACTTTTGGTAATCGCCATCATCGGCTTCCACCCAACAGTCAATATCGCCCTGTTTTGATGAGGTCAGATTAAACTTCCCCTCCCCTTTGTCTTCGCTGTAGTGAGTGAAAAAAGCCAGTCGTTGCGGATAGTCAAACCCTTCTCGTTTTAAATCACAATAGACGCTTTTAACAACAGCATGGCTTACCAAGTGATCCTCAAATCCACTAATACCATGAACCGCATAAGTTACCAGTACATCAGGTTTTATTTTCTGCACTTGTGTATGAATAACTTTCTCAATATCGGCCGGATCCATCTCTTTCAACCCACTGTCAGGCAAATCCAACACCGTCATTCCGTTCAAATCAAGCACTTGCTCTACGCATTGCATCTCTTTATAACGGATTTCTCCCATCTCCTCCTTATTGATACCCAATCGAAATCGCTGTTTGGTCGCCTCTCCTTTCGTTAGCGTAAGTAAATATACGTCATGCCCCTTTCTTCGCTGAGCCGCTATTGCCGGGGCCGGACCAAATGATTCGTCATCGGGATGGGGAAATACGTAAAGAATTTTCATGTAAATATGTTTTGATTAAATCATTTGCATGATGTTAATCATAATTTTACTACCACAAAACCCAAATATCTCATAGAGTTAATAGTTTCAACACAAAATATGCAAGAGCTATGCTGTAGCTGCTTCAATTTCAATATCTTCATTTTGCAGGACCGGATCTGCAACCTTCTCATCTCTCTCAATTTTACCGTCACGCAAGCGAATAATTCGACGTGCATGCTCGGCAATTTCCGGTTCATGCGTAACAACGATAATCGTATTCCCCGAACGGTACAGCTCTTCAAAAAGCATCATAATCTCTTGCCCTGTCTGAGTATCAAGGTTACCGGTAGGCTCATCAGCCAGTAGAATAGAGGGATTATTTACCAATGCACGAGCAATAGCTACGCGCTGACGCTGGCCGCCCGAAAGCTCATTGGGTTTATGATCAATACGGTCCCCCAGCCCTACCCGCTCTAATGTTTTTGCTGACCGCTCATGCCGTTCAGCGGTTTTCACCCCAGAATAAATAAGCGGGAGTTCCACATTTGAAAGGCAGTCTGTTCGCGGCAGCAAATTAAACGTTTGGAATACAAAACCAATTTCTCGATTGCGAACCTCTGCAAGGTCAGCATCATCAAACTGGCTCACATCCTCACCGTTTAAAATATAGGTGCCCGACGTTGGGGTATCCAGACAGCCAATTAGGTTCATCAGTGTAGATTTACCCGATCCGGATGGACCCATGATCGCGATATATTCATTTTCCTGCAGATCAAAAGTAACCCCGTCAAGTGCACGCACTTCCTGGGTCCCCATTTGATAAATCTTGGTTAAATCTTCTACCTGAATAATCGGTTTTGCCATGATCCTCTTAATTTGAAGCCATTCGGCTGAACTTTTCATTATTTACATTCACTTCATCACCGTCAGAAAGCTCACGCGATAACATCCGATAACTCCCCGTAACAACCTGCTCTCCGGCCTCAAGTCCCGACAATACCTGAATATGGGTATTATCACTAATGCCCGTTTTCACCTCTTTTCGCTCGGCTTTTCCGTCCTCTACAACAAAGACTACCTTTCGCATATCTTCTTCAGGGATAATCAAATCTTCATCCACATTGGTCGTATCACTTTCGGTGGTATCACTCTGAACAGATCTGTTTTCATCAGCAAAGTCACGTACTGTCACTGCTTGTATCGGTACCGAAACAACATTGCGCACGGTCTGTGTTTGCACATCTACGGTGGCAGACATCCCCGGTTTGAACGATGGAACAAACTTATCCTCAGGCATCTCTTCTGAAACCTGCTGCACCAGCTGCTTATCTCCAACCATATCAAGGTTATGAGGGGTAGCAACCCTAATTTTTACTTCATAATTGGTAACCTGCTCGTTAGTACCTTCTCCGGAAATATCAGCAGAATTAGCTATTTCTGTCACTACGCCGTCAAATGAGCGATCTGGATAAGCATCGACCTCAATATTTGCCGTATCCCCGGCCGAAACATTTACAATATCATTTTCATTGACCTGTACTTGGACTTCCATCTGATCCATATTGGCTATCCTAAGAAGTTCCGTTCCGATTGATTGGGTATTGCCCAACACGCGTTCCCCAACCTCAACAGCTAACTTACTGATGGTTCCATCACGAGGTGATCGAATAATGGTTTTTTGCAGCTCTTCTTTCGCCTGTTCGAGCTGGGCTTCACTGCTTTGGACCTGATATTTGGCAGCGTTAAAATTCGCCTTTTGAGCCTCATAATTTGTTTTGGATTGCACATACTCCGTTTTGGAGATGGCCCCTTTCTCATAAAGCTTCTTATTCTGCTCGTAGACCGATTCGGCTTCTAAAAGCGAAGCCAGTGCCTGTTCCATGCGCGCTTTTTGCGTGAGCAGCATGGCATTGGTTTCATCAATTCTTGCCTGATAAATATCCGGTTTTATACGCACCAAGAGCTCTCCCTGCTTTACATAGTCCCCTTCCTTTATGGGCAACTCAATAATCTCTCCCGATACTTCCGGACGTAAGATTACCTCAACTTCAGGCTGCATTTTTCCGGATGCCGAGACAATCTGTGTAATTGTTTTTAGTTTAGCTTCGGTTGCCTCAACTTGCTTGGCTGCCGTTTGGCCTCCCATCCATCCCATCGTCTTGCCTATTACTGCTCCTACTCCCAACAAAACGATAAGACCAATACCAACGTATAATAGCTTCTGCGTAGCTGACTTTTTCTTTTTTGACATTGTGTTAATTTTATTCTCTTAATTTAGCGACATTTCTTGATCCAATTTCCCTATGTAATAATCCAGAAGTTTCTCTTGAAATATTAGATTGTATAACGCACGGGCATTATCTGACTGAGCCTGGACATAATTTGCATTGGCATCGCTGAGTTCTATCAACGTGCTTGCACCTACATTATAGCGTTCCTGCTGAGTTTCATACGTTCGTTCGGCAGCACGCAGTGCCTTTCTTGTAGACTCTAACTCTTTTTGATACGACAAATAATCGTTATATGCCTGTGTGACTTCTTGAATGATCTGTAATCTGGTATTCTCTAATCCAAGCTTAGCATTTTTTAAATTAATCTTTGCTGTTTGTATCTGATTCATACGGTTCCAATTGTTGAAAATCGGAATATTTAGCGAAAACCCTACCGACATCGTATAATTTTGATCATAAAACTGATCGCTGAAAGGAATACCTCCACCGAAATATTGATCATTATAGGAAGATGAAAGTCTCGCACTTGCACTTAAGGTAGGAATGAGATTATATCTGGCCTGCTTTAACTGAAGTTCAAGAGCTGTTAGATCAGCCATTTCACTTTTTAGATCTGATCGATTATCCAGGGCATTGGTTATTAATTCGTCTACGTCAAACTCTTGCACTCCTACCTGAATACTGCTATCAGCTTCCAGTTGTGGATGCACAAATTCGTAATCGCCCCGTGGATCAATCTGTAACTGCCGGACCAGTGCAAGTCTGCTCATTTTTAAATTATTCTCGCGCTGTGTCAGCGTTAATTCATTACTCGCTACCGTAGACTCTTGGTTATACAAATCTACCGTAGGTCGTGATCCAACTTCTACCTGCGCCTTAACTTGCTCCAACTGTTTTTGAGAAGCTTCGAGATTTTCTTTGGCAATTTCCACGAGTTGCTCATCCAGCAGAACTTGCAAAAAGTTTGATGCCGCATTAAAAATCACATTTTCTTTTGCTCTTTGTAGCTTCTCTTGGGAAGAAAGTTTATTGGCCCTGCTTCTCCTCAGACTTATAATATTTTCAAACCCATTAAAAAGGGATATATCAGCACTAAGGCTCCCGCTTAATCCATTTGTTACATTATCTTCGAATATTTGTGTATCTCCCTGCCGAACCAGCTGTTGTCCTTTTCTACTTGATCCGCTGAGATTACCTGAAATCGAAGGGGCAAAATCAGCGTATTCACTTATTATATCTCGTTCCGCTAAATTTAAGTTATTAGAGGCTTGCTGGAGCTGATAATTATTTTCCAGAGCTATATCAATAGCCTCCTGCAGCGAGATCTCTTGGGACTCGGAATCCTGAGCGTACGCGGTGACGCTCAAAATTAGTACACTAAATAGTAAACAGATACCTTTGCGCATGTCGATAATTTATTTTTTGGGTTTACAACTCGGAAGGTTACACGATCAATATTATGAATTGTTACAGAAAAGGAAGGGGGTTTTACATTAAAAAAAGTAAAAGGCTTTTTTAATCGCTCTTTTCACCATTACTGGATGACAAATGCTCTTCAGCCTTTTCTTCAAGAATATTTTCCACATAGTCAGTAGCAAAGTTTATGGCCTTGCGTGTAGCAAGTCTCTTTAATTCGGACAAGAGCGCCCCGCTAAAATCTCCTCCTTTATCAGAGGTGGCCGCAGATGATTTCCTCTTATGGCCCAGTAAAAATCCAAGCAAGGCTGAGGCCCCCACAATAGGCAAAGGATGCTTTCGAATGACATTTTTAGGATTCAAACTGCTACTTACATCTTCTCGAACCTGATCAATAGAGTTATCCAGCTCTCCCTGAATTTTATTTAATTCCGCTTCCAACTCTTGCTTTTTTTTCTCCAGCTCATCAACTTTTTTCTGTGCCATAATAGTTTCTATCCTTCTTTGGATTTTGACTGTGCTTTTTCTTCAATCTTCAAAGACTCTTCGGTCTTTCCATTTTGCTCAATTGACTTTATTACTTCATTCTCGAACCGATGCTGTAATTGCTTAAAAACACTTTTAGGCTTTAAATACATAAATAATCCTCCCACCAGTAACAACGGCAGTGAAACCAAAACATAGCCCAGACTTTCACTTCCCAACAGATCTCCAAGATAAATAGCCAAGGCAAATAGCAAAAAACAAATGCCTCCCAGAAGCAGAAAAATACCAATACCACGCTGCACCGATGCAGCCATCAATCCCGAAATAGCTTCGCCAACATTGAGCATGGCAAGCTCAATGCGTTTTTCAAGATATAACTTCAAGTCAGAAGTAATTGCTCGTAGCCGTTTACCTAACTGATCTCTGTGATTATTGGTCTTCATTATTTTTAATCTTCTGAACTCAACAACTTACCAACGATATAACCAATTAGTAATCCACCTGCCACACTTTTAACAGGATGCTTACGGATTACATTTTCAGCTCGCAGTTTTAACTCCTCAACACGTTCCGCCAGCTCTTCGTCATCTACCATTTGGCGACCGCGATCGAGTGCGTTATCCAGCTCTTCATTCAAGTTTTCTAAAATCTCTTCATCCATGACTTTGGTAATCTTGTTAACGTAATATGCTACATCACTTTAATTATAAGGAAATATGTAGACATTAAATATTACATATTTTGATTTTTAGCCTCAATCCATCGTCCCATATACTTTGTACTTTCAGCGGTATGGTGCATTAACATTTGCCCGATAAAGTTGTGGGTACGATGCTCTTCAAGATGTTTCTGCAGTTTCTCAATCTTTCCTATTAACTGTTTGTCAAAATCCGGTTTTATAAACTTGTTTTTGAGGATCGAAAAACCTTTTCTCTGTGCATTATTCCACGCTTCTTCATCACGATAAAGAGTTCGTGCAAAATCCGAAAACTCTTCAGGATCATCGGCAATTCCCCCTCCCCAATCTTCCGAATCACTTATTAAACCCTCTGCCCCTATAGTACTTGTAACATTTGGCGTCCCGCATTGCATAGCTTCAATCAACTTGCCCTTTAACCCCGCACCAAAGCGAAGCGGTGCCAGCAATACTTTTGCATTGGCAACAACTTCATTGGCATCCTCTGCCCTGCCCTTTACCAAAAAACCTTCTTTTGGATTGTGCATCTGTTCTGCTTCCTGTGTAACGTATGATCCGTATACATGTAACTGGGCTTCAGGCAATTGCCTCCTGATCAACGGCCAAATCTTCTTTTTCAAATACCTGACCGCATCCATATTTGGGGCATGTCTAAAGTTCCCAATTGTCACAAAGTTACTTCGTTCACTAAAACCCGGTAATGCCCTCTTTTCCAATTCCGTTATTGGGTCAAGTAGGAAAGGAAGATACTGAAGCAGCCTTGAGTCTATGTCGAATACATTCCGTAGCAAATCCATTTCTGACTCAGAAATGATCAGGGACAAATCTGAACGAAAAATACTGGCTATCTCCCGTTTGGCATCTTTGGATGATAATAAATCTTCCTTTGAACAGACCCTATTTTCGTGATGTGCCTTTTTTCGGGCCCTTCGCAGGAAATGCAAATCTTCGGTATCCAACACACGTAAAGCATCCGGGCACTCCTCTGCAACCCGCCATCCAAACTGCTCTTCAATGACAAATCGATCAAAAAGTACAACAGAAGGATTGAGCTCGCTGACAAAATCATTAAACGTTGAGCTATTCATCTCGATAGAAACCTGATCTACGCCAATATCCTTCAGGTTGCTCATGTGATCTGTTTCTGAAGCAGAGCTTGCAAATGTTACTTGCCACCCCTGATCTTTAAATAGATGGATCAATTCAAGCATGCGTTTTCCTGCGGCGGAGGAATTGGGTTCGGGCCATACAAAACCAATGATCAGAACATGCTGTTGGTCTTTTTCCATTCTTCTGTGATAAAATTTATTCGTATCGAAGACTGTCAATGGGATCTAAACGGGCTGCTTTATAAGCGGGATACACCCCAAATAATAACGCAATTATAAACATCCCGAAAAAACCGGTCAGCACTGCCCATATGGGGATAACCGGCTCGGTTTCAATCCAAATAGCCACTCCATTACCGGCCAGGATACCTAGGCCAATTCCTATTAATCCCCCCAACTGACAAATAAAGATTGTTTCTGTAAGAAATTGCGATACAATGGCCTTCTTCGTAGCTCCCACCGCTTTACGGAGTCCAATTTCCCGAGTTCGTTCTGTTACTGAAACAAGCATTATATTCATTACCCCAATGCCGGCTCCGAACAACGTAATACCTCCAATTACAAAACCTACAGCATATAAAATAAAAGTGAACTGATCGAAGGTGCCGGCAAGCGAGTCATTTGTTTCGATTTCAAAATCATTTTGAGCTCCCGGAGCCACTTTTCGAATAACCCGCATTACTCCCGTAATTTCGTCCATAGCGGCTTCTATAAAATCCATCGCCGGGGCTTTTACCTGTATATCAATATTGCGGTCACCTCCGTAAACCATAAGACCTGCCGTGTAAGGAATTAGTACAAACTCATCCTGTGACTGCCCAAAAACACTCCCTTTCTCATCCAAGGTCCCAATAATCCTGTATTTCTGACCCGCTATTCTTATACTTTTTCCAAGAGGATTAACATTCTGAAATAACTCTTGTTGAATATCATCCCCAATAATTGCCAACAACCGTCCATACTGGATATCTTCTGAACTAAAATTGCGCCCCTCACTAAGTTCATAAGCATTATTGCCAAGGTAATGTTGATTACTCCCGACCACCCGTACGGTAGGATCGGTTTCCTCATCCCCGTACATTACTTTGGTATAATCAAAGGTCTCATCCGGACTGACATCCTCTGCCAGCCGTAACATTTCTTGTAAACGCTCGGCCGTCTCAAATGTAATATCCTGACGGTTTCGTACATTCTCTGCACTACCACCCAATCGAACAGACGGTGTTTTGGAAACATTAATGACATCGCCTCCCATTATACTCATCGTATTCTGAAAAAAGTTGTCCAATACCGCTACTGCTGTGGTAGAAACAATCACCGAAAATACGCCTACAACAAGAGCTAATAGAGTTAGCGAGGACCGCAACTTATTGGCCCAAAGAGAATCAAACGCCTGTTTAAAAACTTCTTTTATATTCATCTTATTCGTATCTCAGTGATTCTATAGGATCTGATTTTGCGGCACGATAGGCCGGGATAAACCCAAAAATAAGGCCTACAATCGAACAGAGCACTATGGCTGCAATAACAACACTGATATCAATGCTGGCCACAAAGATCTGATTTAATAACATACTTAGCGGATAGGAGAGCAAGAGTCCTATCAACCCGCCTAAAAGACACATGATCACGGCCTCAATTAAAAACTGGTATAAAATTTCCCAGGCCTTGGCTCCTACCGCCTTACGAATTCCAATCTCTTTGGTACGTTCACGTACCGAAACAAACATGATATTCATGACACCAATGCCCCCAATGATTAACGATAGTGCCGTAAGTCCTCCCCCTACCATATAAAGTCCGGCTTTGAATGATGAAAGCTGAGCCTCAAAAGCTTGAGGTTTATTAAGCTCAAAATCATTTTCTTCAGTGGCCTCGAGTCCACGTACACGACGCATTATGCCCTCAATCTCATACTCCCCTTCTTCTAATATCTTTTCATTCGGAAATTTCACGGCGATCTGAATATTACTTCGCAAACTAAAAAGTTGCCCATATGCCTTAATTGGCGTTATAGCACGCCGATCCATATCAGCTAATCCCAGAAATTTCCCCTGCTTTTCCAATAACCCGATAACTCGAAACCGCTGTCCACCGATACGAACCTCTTCATTTAATGGATTCTGCCGATCAAAAAGGTTCTCTGCCAGTGTTGCCCCCAAGATTGTTACTTTAGCTCCCCGTTGAATTTCTTCGGGAGTAAAAGCACGCCCTGTTTCAATACCTAAACCAGCTGTTTCAAAATAGTTATCCGTAACTCCCGCAATAAAAACACCATCGGCACTCACATCTTTATACCTAATCGAAGTTCCCCGTGATGCTGATGCGGAAACAGCTGATGCCAAGCGACTTGATTCTCGGATGTCTTCAACATAATCCAACTTGATATCTCTGCGGCTACGATATTTCCACCATTCATAATCAGGACCCCGATTCCATGGGTGTTTTTCAACATATACCACATTCTGGCCCATCATAGCCATGCTCTTATCAAATTCGGCATCCATGCCATTACTCACCGCATTCATCAGCGTAACCATTACAATTCCAATGATGATGCAAAGCGTTGTAAGAAAGGAACGAGTTTTATTAATCCCCAAAGCGCTTAAAGAAATCTTGAGTCCCTCCCAGCTGCTATTGAAAAATCTACTTATTTTAGACATACCCTTGGTCCAGGTTTAAAATTATAACGTCTCCCTTACGTATAAAAATACGAATCGTTTCAAGAAAATTAAGAATTTCATTTTTTAGCGATCCTTCAAAATTCAGCTATATTATACGGTCAAATTGAAGTAACTACATGATATGAAAATAGATATTTTGGCACTCTCTTCTCATCCCGATGATACCGAACTTTGCTGCGGAGGCACGTTGGCAGCATTGGTTAATAAAGGTAAAAAAGTGGGCGTAATTGATTTTACGCAGGGTGAAATGGGAAGCCGGGGCACGCCTGAACAACGATTGCAGGAAGCACAACAGGCTTCTGATATCATAGGACTTGAAGTTCGTGACAACTTAGGCTTGCCTGACACCAAGCTCGAAAGTACACGTGAATATCAAAAAGCGATCATTCAGAAAATTCGAACATATCAGCCGCATGTATGTTTGGTAGGAGCACCCTCCGATCGCCATCCCGATCATGGAAATGGAACGCAGCTGGCTCTGGATGCTATTTTCTATAGCGGATTGACTAAAATAAAAACGTATGACGAACAGGGAGAACCACAAAAGCGATGGCGTCCTTCGCATGTACTCCATTTTATGCAAGACCGTCCCTTTGATCCCGATATCGTTTTTGATATCTCGGATACCTTTGAAACGAAGAGAAAAGCAATCCTGGCGTTTGAGTCCCAGTTTAACGTACAAGACCCCGGGGATGAACCTGAAACATACATTTCCAACGAGCAATTTTTTGAGGGTATTGAAGCCCGCGCCCGCCATTATGGACATTTAATTGGAGTAACCTATGGTGAACCATTTAAATATCACAATGGTCCCCTGCCGTTGGCATCTTTTAATTCTCTGTTTGAAACAGATCCGATGAGATAAAAGTAGGAATTAAAAAGCGAGAAGAAGCCTGTCTTTACTTCTCGCTCCTTGCTTGTATCTCATCCATTTCAAAATAGGTTGCTATTTCATCTAATAGAAATGCATGAACACCAGAGTTGCCGGCTATGATACGTTTACCGAAAAGCCAATCATTTCCGCCCGACCAATCAGTAACTTTTCCGCCTGCCTCCTGAACTATTAATCCTCCCGCACCGACATCCCATGGATTAAGAGCATATTCATAAAATCCCTCAAAGCGGCCACAGGCCACACAGCATAAATCATAGGATGCAGCACCCGGCCGACGTACGCCCTGAATGTTACTCATTAACATGCGGAAAAACTCCAAATAATGATCCATAAGGCTTAAATCATTATAGGGAAATCCCGTGCCGACCAGTGCATTTTCCGGATTATCAACCTTGGACACTGAAATTGGGTTACCGTTCAAATAGGCTCCCATATTCTTAATAGCTGTAAAACACTCATTCCCTGCAACCTCAAGAACCAATCCCATTTTTGGTTCACGATCTTCCCAAAGCCCAATTGATACACAGTAAACCGGAAAGCCATGGGTAAAATTTGTAGTTCCATCGATGGGATCTATCAGCCAGGTTCGTCCCTCAGGCATTACCTGCTCTACAGAGGACTCTTCGGCAAGAATATGATCCTCCGGAAATTCCTTCCCAATCACAGACAGAATTGCTTCTTCCGCCTTGACATCCGCTTCGGTAACCAGATCATTTTTTCCTTTATAATCGACCGAAAAGTTACTGTCTTTCTGAAATTTTCTAATGATTTGAGCTGCTGATTTCGCAGCCTTCTTTGCAACATTTAATTCTATGGTAAAATCAGACATTCAGAAAATTTAAACCTTTGCTATTCCTCGTCACGTTCATGCTTCATCTTATACTCAAATACTTTATCCGACACTTTTTTTGCTGCATCAGAATCCGGTTCGGGAAAAAGTTCATCAATTGGCGATTCCTGTAGTAGCGTGCGCTGACGTCCGGCCTCTTTCATCGCCTTCATTACCTTCTTGCGTTCTTCCTCTTCTTTTGATGAGTTATAGCGCTCATATAAATCAACTTGCAGGCGATCAAGGTAATGAATTTTAAGTGCTTTAAGCGCCCCTTTAGCCGTTCGGTAAGGGTTTTTATCCTTTTTATACTGCACACCTATCTTTTCGTGGTGGCGCTCACTTACGGAATGCTCTTCGAGTACAATTTCTCCAACCAGCTCAGGATAGGGATGCTCACGTTCGGCATAAGCTTCAACTGAAACTTCCTTCTCATCTTTATAGCGATCAATGATATCCTTATAAAAATTGCGAAGTTGTTCATCCTCAAACTGCCGCTCATTACACTGCGATCCAATATAGTCTATCATATCTCGATCATACATCAGCATTAGGCGAATAAGTTCCTTTTCATAGTTGGGCCGCTTTTTGGGTGGTTGAGGCTGATTTTTCTTTGGTGAACGAGACGCTTCCCGATCATTATATCCAACCGAATGAGGAACCGGAGCTTGTGGCCGCTGATCTCCCCCTCCTTCCTGCTGACGTCGTGCCTCCCGATCTTTGCGTCGCTTTTCGCGCTGTCGTGCTTTCTGACGCTCCTCCTTCAATTCCTTGCGGATTTTTCCAAGCTCATCAAAAAGTGCACGATCTCCAATCTTTGCCTTACTATTCAAATGTTGCACATAGGTTTCCCGGGATACCTGATCAGGCATATGTGCAATACTTTCCAAAATCTCAGAGATCACCTTTTTCTTTTCTGCCGGCTCCTCCCACCGCCCCTCTTCTTTTGCTTTATGGATCTGGTAGCTAAGAAAATCTTCCGACTCCTCTTGTTTTAATTCCAGGAATGAGTCCTTCCCAAACTGACGAACAAACGAGTCAGGATCTTCTCCCTCGGGCAACTCCAGCAGTTTTACATCCATCCCCTCGCGCAGAGCTATATTGATGCCTCGCTTCATGGCACGCTTTCCGGCAGAATCCGAATCATAAATCATCGTGATCGTATCCCCGTAGCGGTGCAGCAACTTCATCTGGTCTGGTGTCAGTGACGTTCCGCTAGAAGCCGCCACGTTATTAATACCGTACTGCTGCAGCGAAATAACATCCGTATATCCCTCAACCAATATAACTTCGTCTGTTTTTCGGATATCATTTTTCGCAAAATTAATTCCGTAGAGCACCTTGCTCTTGTTATACACTTTGGTCTGTGGGGAGTTGATATATTTAGCCGTTTTTTCCTTCCCAAGCACTCGTCCGGCATAGGCAATAACTTTACCCGATGGATTAAAAATCGGGAACATCAGACGACCACGAAAGGCATCATAATACCCATCGCCCCGATTGCTCGGTTTTATGAGACCGGCCTCAAGCAAATACTCTTCGTTGAGACCGGAATCCAGTGCCGTCTTGTATAACTTTTCGCCATCTGAGGGAGCATAGCCAAGACCATATTTTTTAATAACACTGCGATCATAACCGCGTTCTTGCAGGTAATCCCGAGCTTTTTGTGCCTCCTTGGTTTCCATCAAATGGCGGTAAAAAAACACCCCGGCATATTTGAGGGCATGATAGATTCCCTCGCGGAGGTTATGCTCTTCATCAAACTCTTCGGCATCCTCTTCGGGCAGCGATACGCCGTAGCGGTCGGCAAGGGAACGCATTGCTTCCACAAAGCCCACCCCTTCCATCTCCATCACAAAATTAAAGACATCTCCCGACTCTCCACAGCCAAAGCATTTATAGATTCCCAGATCGGGTGTCACATGAAAGGAGGGCGTTTTTTCATCATGGAACGGGCAAAGTCCTTTCCAGCTGCGCCCGGATCGCTTCAATTTTACATAGTCTTCGACCACCTCGACGATATCCGCCGCGCCGCGTACTTCTTCTTTTTTTTCATCGGGAATCATGGTAGCCATAGAATGGAAATGATAAGAGAATTCTTCATGAATCTCATCTAATTCTGCTATTAATTTATATCGCCTCAAATATATATTAACCACAAGAACTTAGTAGCAAAACAAAAAACATGTGATTAACAAATAAATTACTATAAGTTCAACAAAAACTTTTATTTACGGGAACTAATTGTTGTCCATTAGGTTTTTATATGAACATTTTAACCTAAAATAAAGAATGAGAGGTATTGTGATGCTACTTAGAACAATAACCATGTTAACCCTGGGATTATCATTATTGCTGGTAGGCTGTAACGAAGCAACTAATTCAGATCTATCCAATGAAGAACTATCCCAATTAAATGAAACAAGCCAAGCTAATGGCCTGGAATACAAGGCTAAGAAAAACTCAAACTCCAGTACCATTCTGGAAATAGCAGCTAACAATGAAGATTTTTCGATATTAGCTCAAGCTGTCATATTTGCGAATTTAGATAAGGCGCTTGATGGAAAACGACAACTAACTGTATTTGCCCCTACCAATGATGCTTTTGAAGCCCTACTCAGTGAACTTGGTTTGACTGCAGAAGAACTGCTGGTGGAAGAGAATAAAAATCTGGTAAAGAGCATCCTGCTCTATCACGTTGCTCCCGGTAACAGACCGGCCGAAGATGTTGTCGATTCGGACAAAATCAGAACGCTGTCGAAAAAATTTATCGGAGTTGAAGTCGATGATGGCAGCGTACAGGTCGGTAATAATGAAAACGGCTTTGTCAATGTAATAGCTACAGACATCATGGCCTCTAACGGAGTTGTCCATGTTATCGATGGCGTTATGTTACCTTCCACTTCAAAAGGTGACTATGATGATGACGATGAAGAAGATGACGACGATGATTCAGAAGATGATGATTAATAATTAAAAGAATGACCGTTGACAAAAGAGCCCGCCAAACAGTGGGCTCTTTTTTTTATTTGGCATATTGCCGGGTAATGGCTGGCAAACAAAATTACCAAATCCTCTCTTTGCCTTATCATGTTGATCTCGGTATATTCCGACCGACTTAAGGAAATTATTTTAACTTAATTTAGGAAAGTTCATGAGCGTACTTGTAGGTAACGATACTCGATTAGTTGTACAAGGAATTACCGGTAGTGAAGGAAGCTTCCATGCCGAGCAGATGATTGAATACGGCACAAATGTCGTGGCTGGTGTTACGCCCGGAAAAGGCGGCAAAGAGCACCACGGGCTACCAGTTTACAATACAGTGGCCGATGCAGTGGAAAAAGAAGATACCAATACATCGGTTATCTTCGTACCTCCCGCTTTTGCCGGTGATGCGATTTCCGAGGCTGCTTTTGCCGGAATAGAAACTATTATCTGTATTACGGAAGGAATTCCCGTTAAGGATATGGTTACTGCCAAACAGATTGTTAATAGTCATGGAGCAACGCTTGTGGGGCCCAACTGTCCCGGTGTGATTACCCCAGGCGAAGCTAAAATTGGTATTATGCCCGGTAATATTTTTACGCCCGGCAAAGTAGGACTTATCTCTCGGTCCGGAACTCTTACCTACGAAGCTGTCGACCAGCTGACCAAGGCCGATCTCGGACAAAGTACCGCAATCGGTATTGGCGGCGATCCTGTTATCGGAACAACGCACACTGATGCTGTGAAACTATTTGAAGCTGATGATGACACCGAAGCCATTGTGCTGATTGGAGAAATTGGTGGTACTGCCGAAGAAGAAGCAGCAGCTTACATCCAGGATAATGTAGATAAACCTGTTGTAGCATTTATCGCAGGTAGTACGGCACCTCCGGGCCGAAGAATGGGCCATGCCGGTGCCATCATTTCTGGCGGTGAAGGCGGCGCTGATGCTAAGAAAAAAGCTCTGCGCGATGCAGGTGTTACAGTTGTTGACAGTCCTGCAGAAATCGGTATCACGCTCAAAGAACTTCTAGAAACGGTATAACTACCTATTACTAACTCGTCCGGTCATATGATCGGACGAGTTATTCTATTTTATTTCGGAATTATGACCTACTTCATTTTTGGGTTCGCAGTTGGTGTTTTCGTCAGCGGACTAATTGAAAAATATCATAAAAATGAAGCAACAAACTGGATAAATCCGCCTTACCTTTTCCTGATCAGCGGCATCGCCTTTATTATCTACCTATATTTAGACTGGTCTACCCTCCGACAGGTGTTTGATAATCTATTTTCCTGATATACTTCTATCTTTTAGCACCTGCCCTTTCCTTTCTCCTTTAAACTTACCCTCTTCTCTCACAAGCGTACCATTTACCATAATCCAATCGAAACCATCAGCTAATTTATGGGGATTGGCAAACGTGGCTCTATCCTGAACAACTTTAGGATCAAATATCAATAAATCAGCTTTCATCCCTTCTTGTATACGACCTCTATCTTCTATTCCGAGTGTTTTCGCCGGCAAGCCGCTCATTTTGTAAATGGCTTCTTCAAGACTAAGTAACTCTTTTTCATTGACATAGTACCGAATCACTTTTGCAAAACTCCCATAACCTCGCGGGTGATGCATTGTCGGACTCCCATCCGAACTCACCATCACATTTTCACCTAACATCAGTCGATCCTGAAGCTCCTGATCCATCACAAAGTGAGCCGCAGAAGCTGACTGTGGTCCCATCTCCATTAACAAATCAACCGCGGATTTGTTTTCTTGATCTGCAGCTTCTTTGAGCGTTATTCCTGCAAATTCACCCGACCCGAAGAGAATGGCTTCCGGACCATTACGCTGGGCTAGTTTATTTTCCAAAAATTGACGAAGTACTTCGGGACGCTCCTGCAACGCATTCTTCCACTCTGATTCGGTTTTAGCCCAATCCGGAAATACAATGCCAATCCCGGTAAAACTGGCCGAATATGGATATATATCAGCTGTTAGATCAATCCCCCGATTGCGAATTTCACTAATATAATTCAGGATTTCTTTTGCCCGATCAACACCTTCTCCGTACACTACTTTTAGATGCGATGCATGAACGGGAGCATATTTACCTTGCATAGCAAGCTCATCCAACGAGGATTCAATTTCAGAATTATCCTCGCTGCGCATATGACTCATAATTATGTCATTTGCATCGCCAACAACTTTGGATAGTTCTTCCAACTCATTCTTCTCGGCATACATGCCTGGCACGTATTCCAATCCCATGCTCATCCCAAATGCCCCGGCATTCAAATCCGATTGCAATAGTTTCCGCATTCGCTTTACCTCTTTTTGCGTAGGATTCTGTTTACCGATATTTACCTTGGAACGAATGCTCCCATGTCCCGAAAACAGTGCTATATTAACTGCGGATTTTTTCGCCTCGACCTCTTCAAACCATTTATTTAAGGCTCCCACAGCAGGCGAAGAGCCATCTTGTCCCAGCACAATAGTCGTAACTCCCATCGCCAGAAAGTTGTTGAACTCCGGTGTTTCCAACGGATTGCCATGAGCATGCGGATCAATAAAGCCGGGAGTAATAACTTTTCCGGAAGCATTTATAACATGTTCTGCTCGAATGGTATCAGCATTCACCTCCCCGATATAGCCAATAGAATCGCCGCGAACTAAAACATCAGCTTTGTAGGAAGCTTCTCCAGTTCCATCCACAACTGTGCCTTTTGATATATGCCAATCCCACTGCTGCTGTGCAAAAGCAGAGTTCATCCCTAATATTCCTACTACAAAAAATAAAATTGAACGTTTGATGAGTTTCTTCAACATCATATATCACTTTTACTGAATGAACTGTATCGAATAGAACAAAGTTTTACGAATAGTATAAGCATACAGCCTCAAATTTTTTACGTACTTTAATTTGGTTCACAGACGTTAGTGTAATAATTTTACAACTACTATGTTAAAGCGTAGAATAACCATATCGACTGGATTCTTGCTGATCCTACTTCTGGGTATCAGCCTTTCATTTTCTACGTTACACTCCCACCATAACCTGGAGCTTCACAATTCTTCAGAATTTGCTGATACGGGACATTGCATTACCTCTGATGACACACTTTGTCCCATTTGTGCCAAGCTTATCGAACCCGAATTTTTATCAGTAAATGAATCGGGCACTACCTTTTTCAAAACCGAAGGGCTTATCATAGTTACTGATGACAAAGTACGTTCAGGCTCTATTATCATCAATCGCGGTCGCTCCCCTCCCGTTCTTGGTTAACATTCAGTCTTATTGAAAACATGGCTAAAGCATGGTGATCATGCTATATCCATGTCCAACTTTCAGATATAATACCAAGAACAATGAATATTTCGACCAAACTAATTGCGCTCACTTTTACAGTAATTTTATTTTTCGCGGGATGTTCTAACCCCGCCAGCAATGACGACCACGAAGAACATTCTGATCCCGATACTGTTGAGTTTCTCATAAATGGAGATGTTATAGTTTCCTACACCTATTCAAATGAAACCACCGAAGGTCAATTTAACGTCACTATAGGTGAACAAACACCATTAATTACCGCTGAATTTAAAGATGCAGACGGTAATGAAATTCATGCGGAAGATCTTGATGATGAATACAGTTTAATTTGGAATATCGCCAATACTGATATTGCCGAAGTTGTACATTCAAACTCAGATGGACGCTGGGAATTCCGTATTACAGGTAAAGCTGCAGGAGAAACCGCTGTTAAATTTACCCTTGATCATAATGGTCATCCGGATTTTCAAACCCCAGGTACAGAACAAGATGATGCTATCACAATACTTATAACAGAATCAAATCAATAATAAATACAGCCGGAGAAATTCGTTATTTCCGGCTGTTTGTTTTCTTATGTCATTTTATAAGACACTTATGGCAAAGTCTTTTAAATTAGTTTTCATCTTATTAATGGCTTTGACATTCTGTTGGTTGTTGCCACAGTCATTAGCTGCATCTGAACTTCCAAACAATACTCTTACGGGTGTTGTTATCGACGAAGAAACAGGTGATCCCATCAGCTATGCTTATTTATTTCTTGAAGAAATAAATCGCGGGCAAACCACACACAGCGACGGCACCTTTACGTTTAAAAATATTCCGAGCGGAACGTATATAATCAAAATGCAGCGGATTGGTTATCAAACCCAATCACAAACCATTGAGGTACCGGCCAATGATACACTTAGAATTACACTGTCAATGACACCTACCATTCTGGACAATGAGGGTATAGAAGTTATTGGTCACCGTCATCAGCAAAGCAGCAATCACTTAGAAAATGCAACGCAAACTATATCAGGGCAAACTCTGCGGCAAAACCTCTCCTCCACGCTGGCTAATACACTGGAAGATATACCGGGATTGAGTACGCGGTCAATGGGGACCGCACCCGGACGACCGATAATGCGCGGCCTGGGTGGTGAGCGACTAATGATTTTACAGGACGGTGAACGAACCGGTGATGTATCATCACAATCTTCTGATCATGCTGTCACATTAGATCCAATCTCAGCAGAGGAAATTCAAATTGCTCGTGGTCCAATAGCCCTGGAATATGGCTCCAATGCCATTGGAGGGGTAATAAATGTGGTCCGAAACCAAGTGCCCTCAAGTCATCCCGACCATATCCATGGAACGGCCACCCTGCAGGGAGAATCAGTAAATACCGGCGGTGCTGCAGGAATAGAACTTCTTTCCCCACTATCTAAAAACTTTGCATTAAAAATTGACGGAAATATTCGTTCTGCACGTAATACTAACACCCCCAACGGCAATCTTGAGAATTCAGGGATATTTTCTACCAATAATTCGGTAGGTGTCGGTTATATTCGTCCATGGGGGCATGCCGGATTGGCTACCAGTTTGTTCCTGAACAACTACGGAATCCCTCCTGATTCGCTGGGCGGACATCCGAACGGTGTTAATATTGAGATGGAGAAACTACAAATTGAAGGCAAGACTGAAATTTTTGTAAATGATGCTATTTTCGAAAAGCTGCAAATCGCTCTCTCTCATAAAAGTTATTATCACCAAGAGATTGAATCGAATGGTGTAATCGGTACAGAATTTGGGCTTTTAACCAGCAACGCCTCCGTAAAAGCTGATCATAAAAACGTTGGTATTTTTGATGAAGGCAAAGTCGGGATATGGGCTGAGCGAAAGAATTATGCCGTTAACGGTACTCGGACTCCCGACTCCGACTCGTACAGTTTCTCGGCATTTCTTATCGAAGAAAAGGATCTGAGATCATTACATCTCGAACTCGGTGCACGGCTGGATCATACCCGATCTCTCCCTCACACAGAAAACCAAACTATTCAGGGACGAGAAATTCGGGATAGAAGCTTTACAGCCCTTGCCAGTTCTGCCAATGCTGTTTATGACTTTGGCGGGGGCTTTTTTACGGGAGCTAGTATCATCCATTCGTTCAGAGCACCCTCTCAGGAAGAGCTATTTTCACAGGGCCCTCATCTTGCCTCTTATTCTTTCGAGGTTGGAAATCCTGATCTTGATCCCGAGCGAGGCCTTGGCAAGGAGATTTACCTCAGATATCGCGGAACTCGTGCACGTGCCGAGCTTACACTATTTCATAACGGATTTTCCAACTACAATTATGCGCGCAATACCGGTCAGCGTTCTTCCCAGAACCAATCCTTGTTTATCTATCAATTTACCGGAACCGAAGCTGTACTTTCCGGGATTGAATTTAACTCGCAGTTTAAGCTGTCTAATCATTGGGCTCTGTCAGCTTCTGCAAGCTATACACACGGCAAGCGTAAACTTTTTGAAAATGAGCAAACAAACTCCAGCGAGGAATGGAAACCGTTACCAATGATTCCTCCATTAAAAGGTAATATTGAGCTGTCTTATACCTATGACAAATTGAAAGTGGGAACAAAAGCAAGGATTGGTGCCGCTCAAAAGCGTACCGGAGAATTTGAAACCCCTACTGACGACTATACTGTTTTTAACTTATTTAGCCAGTATCGATTTGGAAAGTGGGGACTGCTTCATACCGTATCATTAAACGCCAACAACATTTTTAATACTACTTATCGTGATCATCTCTCGCGCATTAAAGAGATTTATCCCCAGCCGGGACGTAATATCTCAATGCTTTACCGGGTGTATTTTTGATACTATAGAATGATCACCTATCAACGATTGTTATTCAACTTAAACCTCATAAAAATATAAACTTCGAATATTTTAAAAGTTAGATGAGACTTCGTTCCACCATTATAAACCGTGCATTTTTGATGGTGGTTGGACTATGTCTTATCGGAACTTCATTCCACCTTCATAATGATATTTCCGGTTTCTCTGAGCAACACCAGCTTGAACACCATATCAGTCTCGACCAGCCGGATTGCCTGGCTTGCCTACACTTGCTTCAAAGCCTTCCCACCCAACCCCAAACAGGCGACACAGTAAGTTTTCAAAACCATACTTTTTTTCTTTATAACCAGCTTTTTACAGAGTCTGGTGACTACCTCCGTATTTCAAACAAGTCCCCGCCAGTTCTTACTTAAGGATTTGCAGCTCTTTCAATCACAGACTTATTTGAAATTAATTAATTTGTCATGCCGCATCTATTTAAAACAAAAACCCTGATATTTTTAACTGTTCTATTAACTACCTCATTTCTAACGTCGTCATTACATGCACAAACTCAATCCGATGATACAGCTGTTATTACCGGTACTGTTACCGACACTAAAGGAGCACCTCTGCCCGGCGTTAATGTCGCATTTGCCGAACTGGGTGAAGGAACGTCAACAAAAGCAGATGGAAAGTATCGAATAGAAAACCTCCCCTCCGGCACGTATTCCCTCACCTTTTCTTTTGTGGGATACACTTCCCAAACCCGAGAAGTCACACTCCGAGATGGGGAAACCACTACCTTCAACCTTACCCTCAAAAAAGGAACGGTACAATCAGATAACATTATCGTCACCGGAACGCCTTATGAATCAGATCCCCTTACTACACCCGCCGACGTTGATGTATTGACTGGAGATACCAAATTTTCGCGTCAACAAACTTCGCTGGGAGCATCTCTGGAAGAACTGGCTGGTGTTTCCACGATTTCAACAGGAAGTCAAACGGGGAAACCTGTCATTCGCGGTCTCAGCGGTAGCCGGGTACGCGTACTCGACGACGGAGCTGCTATGGACTATCAGCAATATGGGGTGCGACACGGCCCCAATGTTGATCCCTTTACCTCAGAACGCATCGAAGTGGTTCGAGGTGCAGCAAGCGTTCAATACGGATCAGACGCACTTGGCGGAGCTGTTAATGTAATCTCCAATTCACTACCGGAGGCCCTCAATTCGGATTCCTTTCTACAGGGAAAAACACTCGGTGAATTTTCAACCAATAACAATGAGCTGGTCGGCGGATTACACTTGAATGGCGCTACCGGACGATGGGGATTTTCAGGAACGATCATTCGCCGCTCTGCGGGCAATATGGAGGCACCGGATGTGGCTACCTTTCAGGAAAGCAATGATACATCTGCCCCCAAGTTTTCAGGAGAATTAGATCACACAGACTATGACCAACTGAATGGCAGCTTCGGGATTGGTTATCAAACCGATATTGGACAAATTTCCGGAGAATATACCCGTTGGCAAAACAATCACAACTTCCTGCTGCCAAATGGCCGAGGTCTGGGTCAAAACCTGGTAAATAACTCTCTGCAGCTTGAGGGAGACCTGGATCTCGGAAATGATTTTACATTGAATCCCCAGTTTACCTACAGTCAAAATCTTCGTCAATCCAATCCGGGCGGTGCCAATGCCGAGCCGCGCAGTGAGCTGCCGGACGAAGGATTTGCGCACCTCGATATTTTGTTAAACAGCTACACTTTAAAGACTGATCTCAAACATCCTGCAGTAGGTCCATTTTCAGGTACAATTGGTCTTGAATATAAATACCAGGATCAGGATACGCGTGGCATAGAACCACTAGTGCCTTCGGCGACAATCCAGAATTTTGCAGCCTTTGTTTTTGAGCAAGCCGAAATTAACAATCTGACGTTCTCATTCGGAGCACGCATTGACGCACGATCTCAAGAAGCCGAATCAAATGCTGACTTGAATCTACCCGATGTAAATGCCAACGAAACGGATGAGGTACTTAGTCAGTCGTATGTGGAATTCAGTGGTTCACTGGGTGCCACCTATCAATTTACCGAAGAGTTTGCCATCGCAACAAATATCGGACGAGGATTCAGAGCACCCAGTCTATTCAACCTGCACGTGGATGGTGTTCACGGAGGTATTGCTGCCTACCAAGTTGGAAATCCTTACCTGGATTCTGAGCGATCACTGAACACAGATTTATCCCTTCGATGGCGATCTAAAAGCATTCAGGCCAAAGCAACTGTCTATCGTAATGCCATCGATAATTACATGTTCTTAGTGAATACCGGTGAGTTTGCCGGTCCGAATAACGACGGTCCCCCTATTTTAGAATTTGTGCAGGGCAATGCCCGATTAGTCGGGGCTAATGCTGATATTACCGCACAGGTATTACCATGGCTGCAAATTTCAGGAACTTTCGAAACAGTCAACGGGCAAAATGTAGACGAAGATATTGCAGAAGTTGATGATTTGCCACTTTTACCTCCCACTAAACTAAGTGGTAATATAAAAGTGATGCGTTCATCCATTGGTACATTCGATAATGCATTCTTTAGCTTGGGCATCCAATACGCATCGTCGAAAGATGCCGCCGGTCGCTATGAACCCTTTTGGCAGTTTGGTAACGCGCCTCAATATAGTGACTTTGGGGTCGCCTCAACCGATTCCTATACCTTATTCAATGCTACGGTAGGTGCTGAAATATCCCTTTGGGATCGCCCCATCGCCCTACAATTATCCGGTAATAATTTACTGAACAAGGCTTATCGGGATTTTCTCGATACCTATAAGGGATATGCCTTGAGCCCGGGCAGGAATATTACCCTCCGAATCAAGGTGCCTTTTACCATTTTGTAAATGTGTTTAAAGAATCCGGAATAAACATTGATAAATACAAGGGAATAAAGTTAGTTTAACCCCGTTCCCAAAATGACGGAAGAACAAAACATAATTTTATTATCTAAGAAATGACTAATACTTTAAAATACCTTTCTACTATTCTATTGGCAGTCGCACTTATCGGATGCCAAAGTGATTCCTCTGAGGACACGAATACTCAGCAACAAAATTCGCAACAGTCTAATCCCATGGCACAGATGCAGCAATCAGCCCCGGATGTTGATGTGTCTGATGAGGAGGCTGCTACCTTCGCTGATGCGGCCATGAATGCCCAGCAAGTACAGATGCAGGCTCAAAAACAGATGATGGGGATCATTCAGGATGAAGGCCTTGATATTCAAACCTATCAAAAGATTGCACAATCCAAGCAGATGGGCCAAGGTGATTCTACGCAATTCAGTGACAGCGAAATGGAGAAATTTGATGCGGCTACTTCTTCTATTCAAGAGCTGCAAACTGAAATCCGTGACAGCGTGACGAAAGCTATTGAGGATGCCGGCATGGAGATGCAACGTTTTCAAGACATAAGCCGTGCTGCTCAGCAAGATTCTGCACTTCAAATGCAAATCCAGCAACAGATCCAAAAGAAGATGGGAGGGCAAATGCAACAACAACCCACCTCTCCTCAAAATCAATAAATTGTATTTATTTTATATGAAGTCCGCTGTTTAAGACAGCGGACTTTTTTATTTGGTCGTATTTTTAAGAAATAGTGACATAAAAGGTTGACCCGATCCCTGCTTCACTTTCAACCTGAATATCACCGCCGTGTGCTTCTACAATTTTTTGGGCAATCGCCAACCCCAGCCCGGTACTTTTTTCCCCGGCGGTAGGCTCACTACTAATCTTCGTAAAGGGTACAAATAGATCTTCAAGCTCATTTTCAGGAATACCCTGTCCCTCATCCTTAACATAAATAGTTATGGCACTGTCACTCTCCTTCTTTATACCTACTTCTACCTCTGTTTGAGGCTGAGAATATTTTATGGCGTTGGAGATCAAGTTATCCAATACCTGCTGAAATTTGTGGGCATCAACCTCTTTAATTATTGCCTTATCCGGCAATTTAGTTGTTAGAGAGATATCCTTTTTCCCAGCTGTCGGTCGGTTCAATGACACAACCCGGTCGACAAGCTCGCAAATATCTTCATCATCTTTTTCCAAACTTATACTACCCGATTCTATAGCCGAAATGTCCAGCATATCCTCGATAATTTGTACCATATACTCACTGGATTCTTTGATCTGTTTTACCAGCTGAAACTGATCATCCGAAAATATGTCCTCCTCTTCGTGATCCTCAATCAAAAAACTGGAATAATTCTGGATAAGCGTAAGCGGATTGCGAAGATCATGAGCCGCCATACCCAGCATTTGATTTTTGAGTTCGTTCATGCGTTCAAGTTCGGCCGTCTTTTTTGTAAGCTTGCGCTGCATATTCGCCAGCTCGTTGTTAAGACCGCTCATCTCGTCATACATTGCCCACTCGTCATTCATTGATCCGGTAGATTGCTGTTGTTCTTTCATAAACGTGCGCAGCTTATTAATAGACTCATTATTCATCTCCATCAATCCATTCAAAAACTGTTCAGTATCATCCGGATTGGCGGTCCCTATCAACAAATTCTTATCATCCACGCTAATACCCGAAAAACTAAACAATTTGATTTCCTCGCCATCTGTAACGTGCAGCTCCCAGTCATAGGCTACATCGTTGGTATTAATACGCTCAATAAACTGATAAGCTTTGGGAATACTATCGCTCTCAAGGCAGTCTACAAAAGACATGGTTTCATCTCCCCGGAGTGAAAACACCCCAAAAGAATCATGAATGATCTTCTGGAGTATTCCGTCATCATTTACAATGATAGCGATTCCATTTGGAAGCGTTTGGTGCTGTGTACTCAATGTTCAATCAATTTATTTGCAATTTCAATGGCTTCATCTGCCGAACCTGCCGAAGCATCAGCTCCAATTTTTTTCCACAGATCGGGCACAGTTTTAAAGGGATATCCGCCGACTATTATTTTTAGATTTTCAAGCTTCCTATCTTCCCGCAATTTTGCAATCAGGTTCTTGGCCTTACCGATATGCAAGGGTAGAGTAACTGAAATAGCCAATACGTCGGCATCATTTTCTTTGATTGATCGTATTAAGTGTTCATCAGGCATGTTGGAGCCTAAGTAGTGAGTATCCCAACCTTCCATTTCAAAAAAGTCGGTCACCATACGAATGCCAATTTCGTGAAGCTCCTCGGCTATTGAACAAGCAACTAATCGTTTATCACTCTTTCCCATGGCAAATATTTTGGGATATAGCTGCGACATAATAAGCTGGGTGGCAGCAGTGCAGTAATGTTCATGAGCGACCGTAATTTTATTCGTCTGCCAAAGAATCCCCACCTCATATTGCGTCTTTTGAAAAATATGCTCATAAATATCCTTTATCGAGGTGCCTTCATCTACCAGTGTTTGAATTAACTGTGAGGCCTCCTTACGCTTTCCCGACAGTAATAAATCTAAATACTTATTTGCTTCATCAAATAAAGGATCACCTTCATGTAAGTATGTAATTTCTTCGGTATCAGTATTCTGCAACGAAGAGAGCCCATCATCAATATATTCGTTCAATGAAGAAGCCGTATCATCCGGCAATGTTCTTTTAATGGCTTTTCGTAACGTTGCAAGATTATCAACAAGATCACTTTTGAGCATCTCCCGTTCTTGCAGCATAGTTCGCGCCCATCCCAAATAGTTATTAAACAGTTCCTTACTCTCAACACGAGCAGCCTGTTCTAAGTAATCGAGATGTTGAATGGTATCCTCATAACATTTCCTTCTTCCCTCTTTTCCATACTGTTCATCCAGTTCCGGATAACGTTCAAAATGCATGGACGTGAAAAGCTCGGCCAACTCCTCCTTGTGAGCTTCTAATTGTTGTACTTCCCTGCGGTCTGATCCCGGCATAAGCCTTTCTAAGATGTTATGTGAATAAAATAGTTACGTGTACAAGCTACCTTTGACCTGCTTTTATGCTTTTGACATATTTAGTTGGATTCGCTGTGATTATTATCAGATAAAATTCTGAAATGCAATACTTCTGTGTAGTCATAGTAAGGACTATGAAACCAAAGATGTTATCTACCTGATAGGTGCTATACTTCAATACCCCACGGATTCATCTGCATGTTAATTTATACTTAAATTTACTGATAGCAGTAACTCCATCTCACTGCAGATTTACCTTTCTACAAACTACCTTAACCTAAATGCTGTATACCTAAAGATGAAACTAATTTCCTAACGAGAACCAATATAACATTATAAAAATTTAATATTAAAACATATTACAATATTATACATATCTACCTCCCCTAACAAGCCTCTTCCTTCTTCTTACTATTTATCTCCCAACAATTGCTCAGGAATTTTATTATCACCACGTTCATTGTTCCATGTTACATTTGTAATCCACCAGCGCCCTTGATCAAACACTAACTGTACCGTATTTACTCCTCGTCGCGTCACTTTCCCATCTTTGTCCGACTTAATTTTAAATGAGGTATGAACCGTCGCTATTTCACCAAACCGGAACACATCCCGAGCTATTTCCTCTTCCCAAAACCCATTCTTCTTAAAATACTCATCATTGCGATCTATATACTGGTCGGGCGTCATAGAAACATATCGCAACGTTCCATCCCCTGTTTCACTCATTGCTCCCATCGTTGCTTGCTCTTTGTAGAGTGAAGAAAATCGTTCCCAATCGCGTTGACCTGCCGGACCTGATATCACATCATATAAAGCAGTAATTATTCCATCAATGCTGCTAACATCATCTATATTGATCTTTTGGCCATAAGAAGTGCCGGTTAAGGTGAAGAATAATATAATCAGAACCCCATAAAATAATCTCATAGTAATTATTCATTTATATTGATGGTTTACTTTCTCTGTGAGCAACCAAACAAGTTATATTTAAATCTCATTTTATCGGAACGCTAAATCTACTCATTTTATTTATATGCTTTGCACTAACATGCTAACCAATATCGCAATATAATTACTTCCACCAATCGGCAATCTCTTCTCAAAGATTTAAACCTCTACGTAATTTTCGGGATTACTCTCTCAGCGGTGATGGGCGTTTCGAGTATTGCTCCCGCCCTGCCCAAAATGGCTAATGTGCTCGATGTTTCCAACGAGCGTATCGGCCTGCTTATCACCGCTTTTACCATACCGGGGATGTTTTTGACCCCTTTTTTAGGGATATTTGCTGATCGCATTGGCCGTAAAGTTATTTTAGTACCCTCCCTATTCATTTTTGGCATTGCCGGAACAGCTTGTGCATTTGCTACTGACTTTACCTGGCTTCTTATCCTTCGATTTTTACAGGGTATCGGAGGGGCTTCGCTGGGAGCACTCAACGTCACGCTCATTGGCGATCTCTACGAAGGCAACCGTCGGGCTACAGCTATGGGATACAATGGCAGCGTGCTTAGCGTGGGTACCGCAGCGTATCCGGCCATTGGTGGGGGATTGGCTCTGTTGGGATGGTTTTATCCCTTCTTTCTAACGCTGGTTGCCATTCCGGTGGGCTTAATTGTCCTGACCAAATTGGATAATCCTGAACCCGACAATCACAAAAACATAAAGTCGTACCTGGGGGATATCCTCAAGGCACTCAAATCAAAAACAGTCATCGGACTTTTTGCTGCAAACTTTCTCACTTTCATTATCCTGTATGGAGGATACTTAACATACTTTCCCATTCTGCTCGATGAACAGTTTAGCAAGTCATCACTAATTATCGGGATTATGCTATCGGGCTCCTCCCTTATTACCGCTTTTGCTTCCTCACAGTTGGGTAATTTGACCAAGCGATTTGCCGAGTCAACACTTATCATTACGGCAGCAATTCTATACCTCGGCGTATTCTTAAGCATTCCCTTTATTGAAAATATCTGGTTGTTTGCCCTGCCTATTATTGTATTTGGGTTTGCTCAGGGCATTAATATTCCGAGCATTTTAAATCTACTTACCCATCAGGCCCCGAAAGAATACCGAGCAGCATTCTTATCGGTTAACTGGACGATTATCAGAAGTGGTCAGGCTGTGGGACCTTTTCTTTTAGGATTAGTATACGGGGCTACTGGACTCAATGGAACGTTTTGGATATCTGCATTGGCAGCATTTTGTCTTTTTTTAGTAGCAAGTCTGGCAATAAAAAGTTAAGTCAATTACCTATTTATAGGAATTACAAATACTATAGGTAATAATTGCTACCCATTTTTTAATTCACGCATATAGTCTTTAGCTGATCGACGGCAGATCTTTTTGAAGGGAATATTCAAGAAATAAAAAAGGCCCCAGGAGTATCCGTCCTGAGGCCCCGTGCTTTAGGTTTCAGCATTTAGGAGTGACTAGAGTATCTAGTTGGCTAACTAGATGGGGTCTAAAAGAGACAATAATAGTGCGTTCTGTTTTCAAGAGTATTGCAAACCCCTTTTGTTACAAAAAAATATTTATCTTATTTCAAGTACTCCAGAGTTAGGCTTTCGGAACAAATCATTGAACCTGTACTATGACTAATTCGAGAGTTTATCAATGAACGTAAACCGGGCAACATCAGACTTAACCTATAACCTCCAAGAAGAAGGTACTTCATTGTCAAAAGGTTACACTACATATATAAAGTCCCCTCTTGGTCCTCTTCAAGTCAAATCGAAGGAAGAAGGGCTCACTGCGATAAATTACTGCGATAATGATCCGCCAGAATTATCGGACAGGAACCAAAATCCGATACTCAAAAAGACCGTTAACCAACTAAAAGAATATTTTGAAGGAGAAAGAAAATCTTTTGATATCCCGCTTGTATTAAAGGGGACCCATTTTCAACAAACAGTCTGGGAACAGCTACAACAGATTCCATATGGACAAACCATTACTTACGGTGAGTTGGCAAAGCGCCTTGGAGATCCCCAAAAAGCTCGGGCTGTGGCCGGTGCCAATGGACTTAATCCCATTCCAATCATCATTCCCTGCCACCGGGTTATCGGATCTGACGACCAACTTACCGGCTACAGTGGGGGCATCGAGCGAAAACAGTATCTACTACAGCTTGAAGGAGCACTTCTTTTGTGATTGCAGTGAGTGGTTTTCTTCCTTTTGCATATCAAGGTAAAAGACATACCATAATATTTTGGCTGTAAAATAATTCAGAAACACTATTTATATCATTTAAAATATTTTACTGTATTCCCCTGTCTCTGATTATTACATTCCAACAAATCTTAATTATTGATACAAGGCGCATGACCAAATACGCAACTTCGATAGCATCTATCCTATTACTTCTTATAATTGGAATGGGAGTTTCCAATGCCCAAGTAAAGAAAGCTCCCGACCGCAGTATGGGCGAAGGTCCCTATGATCGCATGATTATCCGAGGGGTAACCCTTGTTGACGGAACCGGTTCTCCACCGCGCGGTCCCGTAGATGTAGTCGTGGAGGGCAACCGCATTGCATCGGTGCAGTCGGTGGGATATCCCGGCGTGCCTATTGACGAAGATCAACGTCCCAAAGCCGATGAGGACACAAAAGTTATTGAGGCAGATGGCATGTATCTTCTGCCCGGCTTTATCGATATGCATGCCCACACCGGCGGTGAAGCCCAGGGAACACCCGCCGAATATGTATACAAACTATGGATGGCCCACGGCATTACTACGGTTCGTGAGCCCGGCTCATTTAACGGTATGGACTGGACATTGCAACAAAAAGAGCGCAGCTCAAGAAATGAAATTACCGCCCCGCGCATCTTTTCCTATATTGGTTTTGGGATGGGCCATGACGGTCCCATAACATCGTCTGAAGAAGCACGAGAATGGGTGCAAATGATTGCGGATGAGGGAGCTGACGGAATCAAATTTTTTGGAGCTCCCCGCCCTATTTATAAAGCTGCCATAGATGAAGCTAATAAACTGGGGCTAGGCACAATGACTCACCACGCCCAAACACGCGTTGTCTACAATAATGCGCTTGAATCTGCCCGAATGGGACTCACAAGCATTACGCACTGGTACGGTATTCCAGAAGCGTTATTTACCGACCAGCAGATTCAAGACTATCCAGCCAATTATAATTATAATAACGAACAGCACCGTTTTGAAGAGGCCGGAAAACTCTGGAAACAAGCCGCTGAACCATATAGCGATAAATGGAACAGCGTGATGAATGAGATGCTGGAGTTAGATGTAACGCTCAATCCCACCTTTACCATTTATGAAGCCAGCCGTGATTTAAGTGCTCAGCGACGCGCTGAGTGGCACGAAAAATATACTCTGCCCTCCCTTTGGGAATTCTATAAGCCCAATCGAAAATCCCATGGCTCATACTGGATTAATTGGGGAACTGAGCAGGAAGTTGCCTGGAAAGAGAACTTTGACCTGTGGTTTGAATTCGTCAACGAGTTCAAGAATCGCGGTGGACGTGTAACCCTTGGCTCCGATGCGGGATATATTTATAAGTTATATGGTTTTGGATACATCCAGGAAATGGAGATGCTGCGAGAAGCAGGTTTTCATCCCCTTGAAATTTTCCAGTCGGCATCGTTGAAAGCAGCTGAAGTTCTGAATATGGATGATCAATTGGGGACCATTGAAGTGGGTAAGCTGGCCGACATGGTACTGGTGGATGCCAATCCCCTTAAAAATCTAAAAACCCTTTACGGTACCGGTGCCATTCATGTGAACAAGGAGAATGAACCGGTTCGAATCGGTGGAGTTGAATACACCATCAAGGACGGCGTTGTTTATGACGCCAAAGAATTGCTGCAGGATGTAGAAAAAATGGTACAAGAGTCAAAGCAACAAAAGAACTACAAGATAACGCAGCCCGGGCTGGATTTTTAATTATTCTCAGATGGTGGATCCATCTCTCTGATGTTAAATTTTGATTTACGGAAAGACTCTCGAAAACTACACCGTTGGGGTGCTATCCTCATTGCACTGCCGTTTCTAATTGTATTGTTATCCGGACTTTTTTTACAGGTAAAAAAACAGTTTAACTGGATACAACCTCTATCACAAAGCGGTAGTGCCATTGGGGCCTCAGTTCCCTTGGACAGTGTACTAACCATCGCCAAATCAATACCAGAGTTGGAAACCAAGAAGTGGACGGATATCGACCGACTGGATGTACGTCCCGAAGACGGAATCATAAAAATTCGGGGAACCAACGGCTGGGAGGCCCAGATTGATTCCCATTCCGGTGAAATTTTGCAGATTGCACCACGGCGCTCTGATGTTATTGAAGCTATCCACGACGGATCGTGGTTCCACGAAAAAGCAAAGCTCTGGATTTTTCTGCCTTCGGCCGGAATCGTAACCATTCTATGGCTGACAGGCATCTACTTATTCTTTTATCCATACTGGGCCAAATATCGCAATAAAAAAAGGCTAAAAAAACGAAAAGAAGAACGGCAAAAACGAAAAATAGAGGGAAAGTTGTAACTATAGCATTCTTTTTTAACAAATTATTTTACCGAATGAGTAAACGCGTTAGAAAAAAAGCAGAAGAACTCCATGTAGACAAGATAAAACGGCATATCTTTATCTGTGCGGACCAAACCAAGCCCAAGTGCTGTAAAAAAGAGATTGGTTTGAAAGCATGGAAATACCTGAAGAAAAGATTAGGTGAACTCGATCTTGACGGAGCAGGCGGAATCTACCGTACCAAAGCCAACTGTCTGCGCATCTGTAAAAAAGGCCCCGTAGCGGTCGTTTATCCCGAGGGGACCTGGTATCACTCCTGCAAACCGAAGGTGCTGGAACGTATCATTCAGGAACATCTTATTGGGGGAAATCCCGTTAAAGAGTATATGTTTGCTGAGCAGCCGTTACACTAAAAATTAATTAAAAACTTTTATTGAACGGACTAAGATAGCTTCATAACTATTGTAAGTAGCAAGGCTTTTTACCATCAGTGTAACAAAGCTACCTCCATTCGATGCCCTATGAATGGATAACTGCTTTCGGAGCTCTGATTTTGAACCATCAGGGTAGTTTACTGGGATTTCTTCTCCAATAAAATCGTCATGGAAAAGATGTCTAAATTGATATTTAGAATATCCATAGGCATTTACGGCAGCATTATTAACTTCTAAAATTTTCTGGTCAGATTTTTTATAAATCCACATTGGAATTGGATTAAACCAAAAAAAAGTGTCTGATAAGTGCTCTTCGTGAACAACTTTCTCCTGTTTCATAATGTATAACCTTCTAAATTGACATCAAACCAGCGTGCTGGATGAGCCTTTTATCTCTTTCTTCTTAAAGGTAAAAGTAAATGACAATCCATTGCTGCTCTCCACCTTCTTATCGGCTTCCAGCTGCTCAATAAGCGTTTCAATGATCGTAATTCCAATTGATTGTGATTTTCGATATTCAAAGTCACTTGGCAGACCGCAACCATTATCCTGAACACTCACCACAATATTATCTTCGATATGTTGGAGTATAACCTTTATCAAACCGCTTTCTCGGTCAGTAAAAGCATGTTCAAAGGCATTGGCTACCACCTCGTTGATAATAAGCGCACAAGGAACAGCCTGGTTAACATTAAGATTAAATGAGTCGTACTCTAGTTCTAAGTCGATTTCTTTATCACTCGCTGAAACCCCTTTAATATTTTCAATCAGATCTTCGACATAGGACCCAAAATCAATTTGAGAGAGTGAGGCCGACTGATAAAGCTTCTCGTGAATCAGCGCCATGGTTTTGATCCGGTTTTTACTGTCGTTCAGCAAACGCTTAACTTCTTCATTTTCGGTACTGAATGCCTGCAGATCCATCATGCCCGACACCACCGCCAGATTATTTTTTACGCGGTGATGAATTTCCTGCAGCAGTGTTTCTTTCTCTTTAAGCGATTCTTTTAATTCTCGTTCATAAGCGATTTGATCGGTTACATCCTGCCCCACAATTTGAATCGCTTTCTGGTCTCCCTCGTAAGTAATCGGCGTGGACTGCGTTTTTATGTGGCGCATCTTGCCATCCATGGCCTTAACCTTATGAATAACAGGTTCTAAGGAATGAACAAGCGGATCTAAGGAACTGTCATCCATTAATTTCTTTTCCCGTTCCTCAACGAGCTCCATATCATCGGCTTCAACAATCTCATCCAGATATTCACCGATTATTTCCTCGGGAGAATTGGCACCCAGTATTTGTGCACCCGCCTGATTAATAAATTTTATCTCCCGATCCACCAAAATCGTAATAAGATCGGGATCATTCTTCACCAGTTTCTCCCACCGATTCTTGCTTTCTTTGAGTCGTTCAGCCGAAATAATTCGGTCAATTTGGGAAGAAAGCGTATCCACGATGCTGTCGATCAACTGTCGTTCTTCCTTCAGAAACGGTCCTTCATCAGCCATTGGTTTCTCTTCAGTATACACAACCTTTACCTGCAGTTTTTTACCTTCACCGCGGTCGCTTTTAGCCGATAGTTGCCAGTCAGTTTCGCGATAACTGTCCGTTTTATATATGTCGTCTCCATAGATAATTGCTGCTTCTGTATGCTCAGGATAACGCCATCCATCCGGCAGATAGCTCACGGCCTTTTGTAAGAGGCCTTCGATGGTACTTTTCTGCTGGGGCAGACTTGAAATATTATAGAGGCACCGCTGTTCCTTTATTCGTTCCTGAAGCTTATTGGTAGCTCGTTTTAAATCGGTAATATCTGTAGAAATACCGCACATACAGTTCTCGAATCCGGGTACGCCTTGTAACGGATACTTTATAGAATGATAATAGCGAATTTCGCCTTGCACTGGAATAGCTTCTTCGGTTTCTACGGTTTTACCATCCTTAAGCACAGCTTCATCATTTTTTTCAACCTGCCTTTCAAATTCGCGACCATGCACTTCACGAACTGATCTTCCGAGAATATCTTCGCGACTCTTGCCAAAGATCTCTACGTAATTATCATTTACCAACCGGTATTTTCTGTCCTGATCTTTGACATAGATAAGAGAATTCGATTGATTAATGACGGCATCCAACAATTGCTGTTGTTGTTCAAGATCGTATTGGGCTTCTTTTATCTCGGATAGATTTATACACGAACCTACAATAAATCGTTTATCTCTCCTGCTAAATGAATTGGCCGTAACAAAATAGGGGATCATTTTTCCGTCTTTGGTCTGCATTTGTACCTCGGCCTCTGCGTGTCCGGTTTTAAAAGCTTCTGCAATTTTTGAAGTTATAAATGGCCGGTCTTCTTCTTTATAGAAATCCAGCGGATCCAACCCCAAAACTTCTTCATCGGTGTAGCCCAGCTCACGATCTATATTATTCCATTTCACAAATTTCTGGTCTTCATCTATAAGGAAGAATAGTTCGGGAATACTCTGAATGGATTTATCAATAAATTCCTTTTCTTCTTCCAGCTTCTTCTCATATTCTTTGCGGGCAGAAATATCGCGTGTACTGGCCTGTATCTCGGCAATCTCACCTGTTTCTTTATCCAGTATCGGGCGCATTGTCGCTTCTACCCAAATATATCTACCCTCCTTGGTTCCCTTACGAAATTGCCAGGTAACAAATTCTTTCTTCTCAAATAGATTCTCGTCACCAATAAGCCGGTCCTTGTCATCGGGATGCATATTTTCAAAAGCATTTTGGCCAATCAACTCATCCGGACGATAGCCAATCAATTCTTTCGAAGCCTCAGAAGCATATAGATAGGTCCCGTCCGGTTTGTGACAAGAAATCATATCTGTGGCGTTCTCGGTAATCAACTGGTACTTGCGCTTCTCTTCGGCCAGCTCTTCATTTTTTTCTTCCAGCAACCGACTTTTTTGCTCCAACTTCAGCGAATATTCGCGCTGCTTTAAAAGTATATTAATACGTGATTTGAGCAGCTTTTTAGAAGCCGGGATATACACCACATCATCGGCAAATTCCAGAACCGTATCACTGTTTCGGCTCGCCTTTCGATCTGGTGACAGTAGTAAAAACGGCAAAAAAATGGGCGCTGCCTTATTTTTCAATTCCCTCAGTTTCTGCTTGTTATCCTCAAAAGACTGGTGATCCAAAATACAGAGATCGAAGGAATGATCTGCAAGGCCATTTTCACTTATCTCAATCGTAAAGAAATCGGGCAAAAACTGTTTAATAAGCTCTCGATCTTTGGCATTGTATACCGACAGCAACAGCTCTGGTTGCTTCAGGGGAGTCGAGTCACCTGTATTTGATTTATAATTTAGGGTTTCCATAGTTGCATTTATCCTGAGAATCTACCTTTCTATTTCAGGCACACCCGATAAAATGCCCCGCATATTCTCCAGCTTGTTGCCTACTTGTACGCCTTCGGAGGTGATTTTAAACTCACGGATCGATTTCTCAAAGCCACTTAGCCGCTTCTTCAGTACTCCAATTGCTTTCTGTATCTGCCCACTAACTTCCAAGTACCGCAGAAAGAGGATATTATCTGCCAAATAGCTGGCATTCATATTGGTGGTGGTAAACTCTCCTGTCACGTTTTTGGATTCATTAAGCAAAAGCGTGGTAACCCCCATGTTCTGCAGATACACGGTAAGTGAATGCAACCGTTCGAGCACATCTTCACCGCGAACGGCCATGCGGTACCCGCCAATGGCATCAATCATCACTATCCCAGTGTCGTTTTCCTCGACATCACGGCGGACAATCTTTGCAAATTCATCAGGAGAATACGAGAGCGGTTCTACCGGCACAATATTCAAGTAACCACCATCGATCATCTTTTTAATAGGCGTGTTGATGTTTTCTGATCGTCGAATAATAAGCTCCTTAGATTCCTCAAAGGTATAAACCGTCGACCGCTCATTGCGGGAAGCAGCCTCCTTTGCAAATTGAAGCCCCAGGTTGGTTTTACCGGCACCGGTAGGACCTATAATAAGGCTTGTCGTCCCCTTTTCAATGCCTCCGTGTAACAGACTATCAACACCTTCAATACCCGAAGACATTTGACCCTTTGTAAATTTTCGGCTGTAGTTATTCGGTTGCAGCCGGGGGAAAACGGTAATACCATTGCCAGTTATTTTAAAAGAGTGCTTTCCACTTAACGAATCGGAACCCCTGAACTTGGGAACCTGCAAGGTTCGCCAATCACCACTATTTTCCAGCTCGATGATACCATCAACCCAATAGGCGGCATCGTCATCAGAAGTACGCGTCAACGATTCGGATGTCATCATCAGGGTGGCATTATGCTTGGTGATGTAATTTACCAGCGAAAGGGTCAGTTTTCTCATCTGATAGGGGTCCTGATTCAGCAGCCGCAGCATGGTAAACGAATCGAACAGTACACGGCTGGGCGAATGTTCTTTTATGGCTTCTACCACCGATTCCATTATGGGCCCCTGTTCCACCTCGGCCGAAGAAAATACATTATACTGCCCCGAATTCCCGGTAACGTCGTCTTTAGGACTTAAATCAAGAGCAGCAACCTTGGAAAGATCCAGCTCAAATTGATCCGCATTCTGAAGAATACTCTCCTTCGATTCAACCATCGTTACACAGAGCGCATTTTCGCCATTATCGATGGCTTGCCTCAAAAAATGAAATCCAAGGGTGGATTTACCTGAACCCGGTCCGCCTTGCACCAAATAGGCCTTTCGGGGAATTAATCCACCGTTCAGAATATCATCTAATCCTTCTAAACCCGTTGAAATCCTGTCCTTATCACTCATATAAAAAAATTGTTTATATGTATTTACGTATCCGAATACATTTAGTCAGGATACCTAAAAAAATGTCGCCCCAATCCTCTTATTTTTTTCCACTTGAAAACATAAGCGTATGAAAACAAAATTTAATGACGTAAAAGACCTATTTTCAGATATGGGTATTTCTACCTAACGTAGGATATAGATGCAGAAAAGACTTAGTTGTTTCCTATTGCACGTGATAATTCATAAATAAATCTATTTATGATCCAGCCGTGAGATTAGTTGAACCAGCTTATTAGGATTGGAATCAATGGATAGACAGTAATCAGCACCGGCATCGTGGAGCGCTTCTTCTATTTCATTGTAAGAGAATGTGTGAAGTGCAATAAGATATTTGGAGAGTTTTTGCTCGTAAATATCTTGCACATATTCAACGGGATTCTTAGGTGATGAAATGAGATCAACAATAGAAACGAGATATTTTTTTGTTTTAGCTACCCCCTCTTGAACTTGGGCATGGGTTACCTGCCAAATTTCCCGGCTCACCTCTGAGCTAAGTATTGACTTGACTGCATCATTTTGTATGGACTGATCACCTATTAGTAATATCCGCATATGAAGGGATTAGAATTTTTGCCCTGTTCATATAGCGGTTACCAGTAAAGAGAAGCTTCTAAATCAGCTAAACATCATATCAACAAAGCCAACAAATCATATTAAAGCGTATATAAACCAAAGTAAAACAATAATTTTCCTAACCTTATTTCAGGTTAAACAAATCATTTTTGATGGCAAACTTTACCAGTCCGACTGTATTTTTAGCCCCGGTTTTTTGCATAAGGTTACGCCGGTGGGCATCTACAGTACGAACACTAATCCCGAGATCTTCGGCAATTTCACGGTTGATATGCTCTTGGCATATTAATTGCAACACCTGTAATTCTCGCTCGGTAAGGTCGGCAATCCGCTCACTGGTAGTTCGAACCCTCTCTCCCTCAACCATTAACGCTATAGTATCATTACAAAGATATTGATTGCCCGCATGAACCTCCTTTATCGCTTTAATAAGCTCTTCGGCACTGCGTTTTTTCAATATATAACCTGAAGCCCCGGCCTGCATCACATTTTTTATCTGATGGGAATCCTCATCATCACTCATAGTAAGAATATGAGTATCGGGATGATCTTTTAAAATATTTCTAATAGTACTCAATGAATCTAAATCCGGAATATTAAGATCCAGCACAACGACATCGATCTTACCTCCTTTTGACTCATAAGGGCATAGTTCTTCCTTATTTTTGGCCGTACCAATCACATTGATATCGGGGGCTTCGGACAAAATTTTCGTAATGCCTTCCCTAACAATCTTGTGATGTAATGCAATAAGAATATTCACAAATGTCGCAAAGCTATTTATTATAAGATATAATCTTGCTCAGAACTGTTATGGACTATAAAAATAAGGGCGTGCGTAAATATTTTGCCCAATCCTTTTTTAACGATTTTTCCTACTTCATATTCTACACGACCAATGTCCCGCAAACTTTTCTATAAGCCTAAATATTCAAAACCAAGAATAACTTTTTTAAAGCAAGATGTATATAGGTCAATTCACCTATTCATAAATAGGTAAATACATTAAGTGCTTTTACCACAGGGAGTTAGGAGTCAATATATACTCATTACACTATCGTATTATACCGATAAAATAAATTTATCAAAATCAACCTTTTATTTACTAAGAGTTTATCTTTACTCCATATACTTTATTTTAAATTTAAAAATATAATGCTGTTATGCCAGAAAGAAAGATATAAACCATTTCTGTTTTTATTTAAAGACACTTTTTAAGCTTGTTTTAACAAGATGCAAAACTATCAAAAAATCCTGCTTGCCATCATTGCGACTACTGTCTTCGTAATTGGTAGTATTCATATTTACCTGAATTTTTTTCTGGAAGAAAAGCTGCAAGAAAGGGGGATTAAAAAAATTAATGCAGCAACTGATAATGCTTACAATATCGAAGTTGGTGATCTCGACCTTCACATATTCAGTCGGCAGCTTTCTATTTCCACAATTAGAATGACAAAAAAGGAAAATAGCAAAACCACGGATTTACATTTAACACTGGACGAATTTAATATATCGGGTATTAATTTAACCAATCTCCTTTTTAGGAATGAGCTGACGACCCAAGAAGTCAATATCGTTAATCCCAAAGTGTATCTGTCAGCAAACAGAAAAAGCTCATCAAGCAAAAAGATAGAGTGGCGAAAATTATCAGAATCTCTATCGGAAACAGCCCTAAAAGTGCTGGACAATATTTTTATTTCAGAGTTCAATATTAAGGGACTTTCTGTTAATAATACTCGTACAGATCTATCCCCAGAACCCAATTTATCAATCTCAAATTGTAATGTAGCCTTATCTAATATATCGATCGACTCAACATCACTGACGGATGATCACATAGTTCCTGCTGAGAGTATCGAGGTAACTGCACAGAACGTGCGGTGGCAAACCCCAACTAAACTGTATGATATTTCGGCCAAACAATTTCAATTTTCCTCTTCTGATTCGATGCTGGAAGTAAACAGCCTTTCGGTTCTACCGAAGTTTGAAAAGGGAGCTTTCTCTAAACAAGTGGGCCATGAGATTGATCGGATTAATCTTTTCGTCCACCAAATTAAGGGAGTGCAAATTAATATAGATCAGGCAAATAGTGGTGAAGGTATCTCAGCAGGTCTTATCAGTATTGAAAACGCGGATTTAGATATCTATCGTGATAAGCGTCGTTCTGCCCCCGCAACAAGTAACAAGCCTCTGCCGAAGGAGGTAATTCAGGAGATCCCCTTCCCTGTCTCTTTTGATAGCATCCGTATTAGCAAAAGCAATATTCGTTATTCCGAACGCGTACAAAATGCTGATAAAGCAGGTTATATTGAATTTGCAAACCTATCAGCAGGATTCTCTAACTTTAACAATATTGAATCACGCTGGAAAACCCATACTCCCACCCTATTTGCAGAGACCATGGTCATGAACAAAGCACGTTTAAACGTACAGTTTAAATTTTTTATGGCTGATAACAAAAACCGTCAGGAAATAAAGGGAACGCTACAACCAATGAAGATGCAGCCACTTAATCACATTCTGGAACCTATTGCCTTTGTCCGAATTGACAGGGGCAAAATTTTAGGACTCGATTTTGATATGAATCTCTCAGAAAATCATGCGGGAGGTACCTTAACATTGCAATACAAAGACCTTAAAGTTTCACTTCTCGATGATGAAGGTGCAGGAGAAAATTTTGGTGATAAAGCAAAATCACTTTTGGCAAATACCTTCAAAATAAAGTCAGAAAATAAGGGAGAAAAACCAAGAGTCTCCCAGGTTGATTTTAAACGAATCAAAGATAAATCCGTTTTTAATTATTGGTGGAAAAGCTTACTCTCAGGTCTTAAAGAAAGTATTGGTCTCTAATCTGTTTTAAACTAACTCGTAAAGCATGTCAGATACTCCCACATTTAAACAAATACAGAAAGCATATCTTAAAATACGTGAAAAAGTCCATCGTACAGCCGTAATAAAGAGTCAAAAAGTAAATGAACGCGCAGGCGGAGAACTCTTTTTCAAGTGCGAAAACTTTCAAAAAGTAGGTGCTTTTAAATTCCGCGGTGCAACCCATGCAGTGGGAGAATTATCAAAAGAAAAAGCACAAAACGGGGTTGCGACGCACTCATCAGGGAACCATGCCCAGGCGGTTGCCCTTGCTGCCAAACAGCGCGGCATACCTGCTCATATCGTGATGCCCGAAAATGCACCGAAAGTGAAGGTAAATGCGGTGCGGGACTACGGGGCTAATATTACATTCTGCGAATCCACCCAGCAGGCTCGCGAATCGACCCTGGAAGCGGTTATTGAAAAAACCGGGGCTACTTTCATCCATCCCTATGATAATTCCCATATTATAATGGGTCAGGGAAGCGCGGCGATCGAACTTCTGGAAGATCAACCCGGGCTGGATTTCATACTTGCACCAGTTGGAGGCGGCGGGCTTATTAGTGGTACGGCTATTGCAGCTTCAGGATTTTCACCGGATACGAAAATTATCGGCGTTGAGCCGGAAGTAGCCAATGATGCCTACCTCTCGTTTAAAACCGGTGAGCGTCATCCTGTACAAAGTACTGATACGGTAGCCGACGGGCTGCGTACATCACTCAGCGAACTTACATTCAGCTGTATTCAAAAACATGTTGATGATATTGTAACCGTTTCCGAACAAGAAATTATTGATGCCATGAGGTTTATCTGGGAACGCATGAAAATCATTATTGAACCATCGAGTGCTGTTCCGGTCGCCGCAGTATTCAATGGGAAAATTCGTATCAATAACCAAAAAGTCGGAATCATCATCAGCGGCGGAAATATGGATCTGGATACTCTGCCCTGGCAATAGAATTAGAAATTTAGAAATTGGGAATAGGAAATAGATATATCAATGGCTGATAAAATCACTGTTATCGGTGCCGGTGTTTCGGGCATTACCACTGCGCTTTCGCTACAACATTTAGGATACAAGACCGAAATTATTACGGATAAAAACCCTGCTAACATCTCAAACAAGAATATACATCCGGAATTTGCAAGCCTATTTCCTTCGGCCTCGGTTATACCCCACTCCGTTTATTCCGAGCGACTGGAGGAGTTGTTTAAGCAGTCGCAATCCTTTTTTTACGAACTCCGCAAACGTGTATTTCCCGGAGTAACCATCCACAAACATTTTGAAGTGTTCGAATTTGAAGCTGAACAACCGGAGTACTGCAACTGGATGCCAAACTACATCCCTATTTCCGATCTTTCTGAAACTGTTGTTCCGCGCCGGCCTAATGATAAGCCGCTTTATGGCTGGCTTTTTGATTGCATCTTTGCCGACTGGTCGCTCTATTTCCCTGCCCTTATCACTCTTTATCAACAAAGTGGGGGAATCATCACACAACAAAAACTGGAACAAGAAGATATCTCAGCCCTGTCGTCCGACATTGTCATCAACTGCAGCGGCACCGGCTCCCCCTTATTATTTAATGATCCCAGTGAAGATCAGCTCATCATGCGCGGGCATTTGCTTCATAAGTCTGAGGCTCCATTAATTACCACCAACGATGAAGACATTGTATCCTATAATTACACTCCGCAACCGGATGTGTATTCTGATGACGAGGGTAATGCCTGTGATGTTTATTGCTACCCCCGCAAAGATGGTTGGATTCTCGGTGGCAGTCGTCAGGTAGGACAACTAAACAAAGCAAATAACTGGGAAAGTTTTAGTGAATCGTCTACATATGCCATCGATGAGATCCAATTTCCCACACAGATTATTGATTTAAATAATGAGATCCTCAATAACTCTTACGATCACCGGCTTGAGATATCGGATAACATCATTCCTTCGGTAGGCTATCGCTATATCCGCAACCGCAGAAATGGGTTACGACTTGATCAAGAAACGATATCAGGAAAAAAAGTATACCACAACTATGGACATGGCGGAGCGGGCGTTACACTTTCTTGGGGATGTGCAATAGAAATCGCCCATCGGATATCAAACCAACATCAAAAAGGAATTCAAGCTGAACTGTTGGACAATATAAGCGATATTGATATTGAACAATGACCTAGTTGAATTAGTTATAGATTTGCTTTTCGGCACAATCCGGGCAATCGAGCCAATTTTCTGATGGCATCTGTGGCAATGCTTTCGGGCTGCTCCCCTTCTCAAAAACAGGCCGGTACAACACATCACCTTTTTCATGTGACTCCCCACAACTATGGCAGTTTTCCTCTCCATCAAGCTCTTTAGGGGTATATCCAGCAATGATCCAACCTTCGTGACCGGCATGTACAGCAAGACTTTCCAGCGCAGCACGAACTGTTTGAGATTTATTGCCCCCATAATATTTCCCCGAAAGTTCCTCTAATAGTTTTACGGTATCGTCATCGAGGGTAAAATTTAATCGTTTCATACTTCACAACCTGTTTTATGTCTATTTTGATGAAATTTGTAGTTGAACCAATGTCCGGTTACTAACAAAGCACTCCCGCCCATTGTTACCAGCGATTCTCCCCATAATCCCAACCACTCATGAAAAATCCAGGCCAATGCAACTACAGCTAATCCCGAGTACAATAAAACTGGAATTCGCTGCGGCAGATTACTATGGCGCAATGCAAAAATTACAGTGGGAACAATGAGCAAAAACAGAAGCGGATGGGTCCAGAAATGGATCGATTCAGCCACGGGCCAAAGCGGTAACAACGCAATGGCCACCGGAAAAAACAAACAGTGTATCGCACATAGCCCTGAAAGAGTAATACCTATCTCATCCCAAAAAGATTTCGAAAACAAACGTTGTTCTGATTGGTTAAATTTCTAATGTGTATTAAGGTACACACTTCCTATCTTTCTTACAAGATTTTGCTCCGCTTCCTCAGAAAAAAGTATTTACAATTAATTTCGAAAATCGGTTTTATAATTTCGTTTAGCTCCTATTTTAAGATTAATAAATCTTTAATCAATAATTATATAATGGTAGACTGTAAAAGAATTTTTACGCTGTCAGGAATCATCTTTTTAATGATTTTTGTGACAGTTTCTTCTCTTGCACAACAGAATAATTTTTCAAGTAAGGATTACGAAAAATCGCAATACGGTATTGAAATGCGTGACGGTGTCAAGCTACATACTGTGGTATATGCTCCCAAAGACACCACGCAGGAATACCCCATCCTTATGAAGCGAACACCCTACAGCTGTCGCCCGTATGACGAAGGAAAAGTCCCTGAACAAATCATTCATAATCCACACTTGCAAAAGGCTGGCTTTATCTTTGTTTGCCAGGATGTACGCGGACGCTGGATGTCGGAGGGTGATTATACAACGATGACACCAAACCGTGAAGATCCTGATAGCATAGACGAAAGTTCTGACACCTATGATACGGTGGAATGGCTCATCAATAATATTCCAAATAATAATGGAAAAGTAGGTCAGTGGGGTATCTCCTACCCCGGATTTTACACCACGGCCGGATTACCTGATGCGCATCCCGCCATGGCCGCTTCTTCCCCGCAAGCCCCGATCTCGGATTTCTTTTTTGATGATTTCCACCACCACGGGGCTTACTTTTTGAGCTACTGGTATGTAACGCCACTATTCGGAATACAGCATGAGGCACCCACCGACACTTCTTGGTATAACTTTGCAGATACCGGTACCAACGATGGGTACCTTTTTTATAAAAGTATTACCCCGTTGACCAAAGCAGATGAGTACTATTCTGAAGATAATTTCTTCTGGCAGGAGCTAAAGAATCATCCCAATTATGATGAATTCTGGCAAAGCAGAAATATTCTACCGCACTTAAATGATATTGATCACCCGGTCATGACGGTTGGTGGCTGGTTTGATGCCGAAGATCTCTACGGACCGCTTAACACATATCGATCTGTTGAGGAGAAAAACCCAGATACCAAGAATACCATTGTCATGGGTCCCTGGAGTCATGGGCAATGGGCAAGCAGCAGCCCTCACCAATCAGTAGGAGAAATCTATTTTGGTAAAGGGATATCTGCGTTCTATCAAAAAGAAATTGAATATCCCTTCTTTATGAAACACTTGAAAGGTGCAGATACTAAAGAGCTTCCGGAAGCCTATATGTTTGATACCGGGAAAAAATCATGGAGTACCTTTGACCACTGGCCCCCCAAAAACATTGAGCAGAAATCATGGTATATCCACGGCGATGGTCGTTTAGATGATACGAAACCGGAAAAAACCAAGAAGAGATATACCGAGTACAAAAGTGATATTGATAACCCGGTACCTTATAAAGAAGAAAGCGAGCTTGTATTTATTCCCCAGGATTATATGACTGATGATCAGCGTTTTGCAGCTCGTCGGCCGGACGTTATTACCTTTGAAACACCTATACTCAAAGAAGACGTAACACTGGCCGGTGATATGCTTGCCAATCTCTTTGTATCAACCTCCGGTACCGCTTCGGACTGGATAGTTAAGTTAGTGGATGTGTATCCTCCCAGCACCGAGGAAAGTGAACATACCCCTGAGGATGTAGAGCTTGATAACTATCACCAGATGGTGCGTAGTGAAGTTATTCGTGGACGTTTTCGGGACAGCTATGAAAACCCAAAACCATTTAAGCCCAATAAGGTAACCAATATCGATCTACCCCTGCAGGATGTGTACCACACTTTTAAGAAAGGGCATAGAATACAGATCCAAATTCAGAGCACTTGGTTTCCTCTCGTGGACCTAAATCCCCAAAAATATGTGCCAAATATTTTCAAAGCGGATGAAGAGGATTTCCGGGATGCCATTCAGCGTATTTACCACAGCTTTAAATACCCTACCTCCATTGAAGTGAAAGTGCTAAAAAATAAGTAGGATAGCCTTTCATTCGAATTAACTTAGAGCACCTATTTGTTCCTTAATGTAGAAAAGGCTCCGATAAAAATCGGAGCCTTTTTAATTTAAACGCTTTGTAAAAACAGATTAACCTGCTTTCTTCTTCGCTTTAAAGCGATTAATAACGCCACCGTGTAGCACAGCTTCTTTTTGACGTTCACTGAAGGTATGCTTAACAGTATATTTCTTTCCTTTCGTCTTGTTATGAATAACAACTTCATTACCATTTTTAATAGCTTCTCGGATGTCATTCACTTCAAGGATATCTCCCTGATCGATATCTTCGTAGTCCGCATCATGTTCAAATTCTAAGGGCGGAATTCCGAAGTTAATCAGGTTTTGCCAGCCAATACGTGCATAGCTTTTAGCAATTACAGCTCGCATACCTAAATAACGCGGTGCAATAGCAGCATGTTCACGGCTGGAGCCCTGTGCGTAATTTTCACCTGCAATCACGACATGTCCATCATGCTCTTCTTTGGCTTCCATCGCACGATCGTGGAAGTTTTCATCTACAACATCCAGGGTAAACTTGCTAATCTCAGGAATATTACTGCGGTAAGGAAGCACTTCGGCTCCGGCACGAAGAATTTCATCCGTAGAAATGTCATCGCCCATCTTCAACAGAACGGGAACATCAAAGTCTTTCAACTCATCAAAGTCGGGCATTGTAGAAATATTTGGCCCCTTCTTGATTTCACCTCGTTCCTCTTTGGGCTTGGGCGGAGTAAGCATCTCCGTATTGATATGAATTTCTTTGGGATGCTCGAACTTGGGATATCGCATATTATACAGATCCTCGAGATCGCGTGGATCTGTAATTTTACCCGTAAGAGCAGAAGCCGCAGCGGTCTCAGGACTTACTAAGAATACTGAATCTTCGGGCGTTCCTGAACGATCCGGGAAGTTACGAGGTACTGTACGAAGGCTATTTTGTCCTGATGCCGGTGCCTGCCCCATCCCTATACAACCGTTACAGCCGGCCTGATGAATACGTGCACCGGACTGAACCAGATTAAACATCACGTTATTCTGAACCATGTTTTCAATAATCTGTCGCGACGTGGGGTTGATATCCCAAGAGACATTATCATCAACCGTTTTATCTTTTACAATCTCAGAACAGATCCAGAAATCACGATATCCCGGGTTGGCAGAAGATCCAACATATGATTGATAAATATCCTGACCTTCAACTTCACGAACCGGTACAACATTACCGGGGCTACTGGGCAGAGCGATCAGTGGTTCAACATCGTCCAATACAAGCTCTTCGTACTTGTCATATTCCGCACCTTCATCGGCCTTGAGTTCAACAAATTCATTTCCGCGTTCCTGCGTCTCCATAAATCGACGCACTTCACCGTCAGCAGGAAACACCGTGCTGGTGGCCCCCATCTCGGTACCCATATTTGCAATTACGTGACGATCCATCGTGGAAAGATTTCTCAATCCTTCGCCAAAATATTCGATCACATAACCGGTAGCACCATCAACATCATAACGTCGCAGCATTTCAAGAACCACATCTTTGGCACTTACCCAGTCAGGGAGATTTCCTTTGATCTCAACACCTAACACTTTAGGCATCTTTATGTATAGAGGTTCGCCCGCAATCGCAAAAGCAACGTCCAGACCACCAGAACCAATGGCGAGCATTCCCATACAACCGGCTGCCGGTGTATGACTGTCAGATCCTGCCAATGTTTTACCGGGAATTCCAAAACGTTCTGTTTCAATGGGATGGCTTACCCCGTTACCCGGACGGCTATACCACATACCAAATCGTTCAGCAGCAGATTTCAGAAATACGTGATCATCCGGATTTTTAAAGTCCGTTTGGATCAAGTTGTGATCAACATATTGGCACGATAATTCAGTTTGTGCCTCATCCAGTTCCATGGCCTCAAGCTCAAGCATCACCATAGTACCAGTGGCATCTTGCGTGAGCGTTTGATCAATTTTAAGACCAATTTCCTGGCCTGGAACCATTTCACCATCAACGAGATGGCTTTTGATTAGTTTCTCAGTAACATTAAGTGGTTTACTCATAAATATTTTTGGATTTATTTCCGCTGTATAGTTGATTACCTAAAGTAAAATTCCTCTAAAATCGTTTCTTAAAATACCAGACCATACCCCTACTCTTCAAGTAAATGCACAAAAAATAATAATTTATACATATTCTAAGCTATAGGTAGAAATATATACTTAGTTTTTAAAGTTTTTTTTCTTAATTAACAGTAAATAATAAGCTGTAAAGATAATCGGAGATTATTCTTTGTATGAATACGAGCGATGTAGTAGCCATACTTGCAGAAAACTGGGATATGACGCATGCTGAAGCACGTGACTTTTTAAACGTTATTACCCAAACATTTACTGAAAATATCGCTTCCGGTAATTCATTTTCGATACCGGAACTGGGAACGTTTGGTACTACTACTCGAAAAAAAAGAAAATCTTATAATCCGCACTATGAGCAATACATGAAGCTACCCCCAAAACGGGTTGTTGATTTTAATCCCAGTAAGGGACTAAAAGAAGACTTAAAACAAGTGGATATAGACGATGAGTGAAAAAGTTACATTTGGAGAACTTATTGAGTCGATTGCTGAGGAAACAGAGCACTCCAAGCAGTTTACCCACGATTTTCTCAAGGATTTTGTGGATATCATCAATGGTGGACTCGAAGAAGACGGCAAGGTAAATATTGCCGGCTTCGGGAAGTTTGAACTTCAACGCGTGGATGAACGCGAAGGGTATAACCCACAAACCGAGGAAAAGATAACTATTCCCGCCCATAACAAGGTGGTTTTCAAGCCTTACAAAGATCTGAGAGAACTTGTTAATGCTCCCTATGCACATATGGAGCCGCAACTTATAGAAGAGGAGGAAAAAGAAGAGGAGACTACATCTAATGCTGAAGATCACTCCTCAGCTGACCACCAAGCAGTGGATTCCCAAACGGAAAAGTCAGCTATTGATAGCAGTAGTAGCATTGATGAAGACAATAAGCAAGCTCAAAAGGAACAGAAATCAGAATCCGATATTCCGGAAAGTTCAGAAGAGCAGAAACTAAACGAAGACGATTTTATTCCAACTGCTCCCCCCACCTCACACCAGCAAGATAGTGATGAGGATAAAACCAGTGATAAGAACCAAATAGAAACTGAGGAAGATTTTCCATTTAGTTTTGAAGCACAGCAAGAATCTGATGAGGATATAAGTGAAGCCTCAGCCTCTGAAAGCTCGGATGATATTGAGGATGATGACAATGGGGATATTGTCGAATTTAGGGCTGCCGCATCAGATACTGAAGATGACCTCCTTGAAGAGTTCATTGGTTCAGAAGAAAAAGAACAGCAGGATGAAACCTCCGAAGATATCGAAGCAGTAGAGGAAACTGAGCCCGAAACAAATGAACCTCAAGAATTTGAAGATAAATTAGACGAAACAGGATCAAGCGAGGAAGAAGACGACGAAGAGAAAGAAGCAACAAAGTCTGAAGAAGAAGTCCTTGCAGAAGAAGTAGAAAAGCTCGAAGAAACAGCTCAAGACTTAAAACAGGATCAACAAGAACAGTCTGACCTCGAAGATAAAAACTCCCAATATCCTACTCCCCCAACAAGTCGTCCATCCGATCGAAGTTCTTCATTTTCATACGTGGCAGCTGCTGCCATTGTATTGCTACTTATTGCAGGAGGAGCATGGTATTACAGTACGTTATCAACAAATGATACTACACTGATTTCTTCATCGGAAGAACCAACAACTTCAACTGATGCTGCACAGGAAGTTAACACTCAGCAGCAAGAGACCGAAGATTCTCAAGAATCAGCACAAAATCAGTCACAAGCGTCAACGCAGTCTTCAGCAACACAACAATCAACAGGTAATACAGCGCCTGATAATCAGTCTGTTGAAATTGAAGAAGGACAAACCTTGTGGAGCCTTGCCGAAGACCGATATGGAAACCCTCGTTTATGGCCATGGATTTACGGCAATAATGGTTCACTTGAAGATCCCGATTTAATTTACGCCGGCAGTTCACTTTCTGTACCATTGCCATCAGGGCCGCAGAACACCCTTACCAGTACCGATTCAGTGGGTGTTGCCAAAGGATTTATCGCCACCTACAAATGGTATAAAAGCAATGAGCAATCCAAAGCTAAAAATCACCTTTGGGCTGCCAAGTTGTACCACGATGATTTACAACAGCTTGCTGATGTACCAATAGATAAAACAGATCTTTCTTATGCCAACAAAGCCCGCTAACGGTTAGTTTGGCAAACCTTAGACCCTTAAATAAAATTTGTAATAAAAGCACACCATAGGAGTAAATATATGATTCGTCACGTAGTAATGTGGAAATTAAAAGAAGAAGCGGAAGGTGCCACCAAGGAAAAGAATGCCGAAAAGATGAAACTTATCCTGGAGGGACTAAAAGTAAATATCGACGAAATTAAAAATGTAGAAGTTGGAATCAATATTTCTGAAGATGACGACGAAGCGGGTTCACCGTATGATGTAGTTCTGATCTCTGATTTTGAAACAGAGCTGGATTACACTATGTATACTCGTGATGAAAATCATAAAAAGGCTGTGAAATTTATTAACTCGGTGATCGAAGAACGCCACTTCGTTGATTACAAAGTGGACACCTAAGAGCTAATACATATAACTACATTCCAAGCAGGGGTTTTATACCAAAGCCCCTGCTTTTTTATTTTGTCATCCTTGTCTTGGCTGCCGCTACCAACCGTTTAAAAACCCGTCGCTGAGCCGGTATTTGCGGCATATATTCGGGATGCCATTGTACGCCCAGAATAAAATTCCGGTTGGTGTGCTCAATGGCCTGGATAATGCCATTTTCTTCTTTAGCAACAACAGCTAAGCCTTCGCCCAAATCATCCACAGCCTGATGATGTAGTGCATTAACCCATACCTTTTCAAAAGTCAAAATATCATGTAGCATGCTATTACCATCTACCTCCACCCTTTTCTTTGGCCACACGCTTTGTATTCTGGGCACTTCAGTATAGTATCCTGCGATATCCTGATGAAGAGTACCTCCAAAATGTATATTTAACAGTTGTGCTCCCCTGCATATTCCCAATATGGGAATATTTTTATCTACTGCCTTTTCGATAAGCCCAAACTCGAGTTCATCACGATTATCATCAATATCTTCCGACGAAGCAGAAAAAATCTTCCGCAAAAAATAGATAAAAGGAAAAAATATTATCGTTAACAGATAAATAAAAAACCTTCGCAGGCTCGATACCTTTTCATCTTTCGAAAACAGATCGCGAATATCTTCTGCCCCGTACCGTTCCGGGTTAATATCGGCACCCCCTCCAATGATAAGTCCATGGATATCTTCTTCAGGCAACCCTTTTTGTGGATGTATATGAATAGCACGCCCCCCGTGAAGAAACACCGCAAAACGAGTAAACCACCAAGCCGCTCGTCCTCCTTTATCAGGTCCTGTCACCCCAATATTTGGTTTCCTTCTATTCATCTAAGTCCAGCAATATTTCTAAGGTTTTTGCCCATTCTTTACGAAATGATATTACTGTTTGATCACGTCGCAACAAATATAACCGACTTAACTTATTAAGCATTTCATCATCAGCGGCAAGTCTTTCTACCACCAGCCAATGATTCCACTCATCTTCAAAGCGCCAGTCCGGGTCATCAATCCTGCTGTTCGGCAAACGGTAATGAAAAGTGGGACGCGGATCGTTCTTTTCTCCCTCCATTACAGGTTCAATTATATCTTCATTCAACATCCCAAATATTGGCATCATATCAACGGGACGATTACGCGTGGGATTAAATTCGATGTAGTCCTCAATGAATTGATCAACATCCGGGGCATATTCCGGGCTCAAAATCTTCTTTACATATTTTTCAGGAAATGGATCCACAAAGGGAGATATCCGTCGCGTCATGTCAATCCTCAGTACTTCAAGCAGCCACGGATACACCACCGCAAACGCACGCAAATAATTCAGCAGCGTTTTTACATTTAAATTGGGAGCCTCAATATTTAAGTGCATCCCAAAAGCATGTACCATAGAAGCATACGTACCCTTTGCTTTATTTTCCTGAAGAGCCTTCCGAAGGTTTTCCAACTTCTCCAGCTCATCGATACTAACCGGCGGCATTACAATCTCGAGCGGTACGACCGATCGTGCCATTTTATCTACCACATCTTCTATAGATTTGCGTATAGAATCTTCCTCCAAGCTAATACCAAGTTTATCAAAAATATTTTCCTCGGCCATCCTACGAAGAATACGCGCATCCAGCTCTACTCTGAAATCCCCCAGATCGCTGCCCGATATATTTATCTGATAACGGTGCTCTTTAGATATCTCTCCTCCAAAAACCGAGGTAATAATTTCAGCCGCCTGCATGGGCTCAATTCCTGCAAATTCAATCTCAAGTCCCACCATTCTTGAGTTCCCATCCTTGTTTTTTGTAATCGGGGGCGATAAAAAAGACATTAAGTATCAAAATTTATTTGTATGAAGTTTTGAAAACTACAGCTATCTGTTAAGACGACTGTTGCAATATATAAAGCAGCACAGTTGTAAAAGCTTGCAAATGAGCGTATTGATAATTTGCCAACAAATCAGCTTCTTAGCATAATCAAGTTTTAAAGGACTGCAAAATATCATTAATAAAATTCAGGGAAAACTTATGACACGAATCATCCGGCTAAGTCTGCTGCTGATCTTTTTGTTACCAATCATGTCAGTAGCACAGCAAACTAAAGTTTTTACAGGCGCCAAAATTATCCCTATAAGTGGGGAACCCATTGATAACGGTGTGCTCGTCACGAAGGGGGATAAAATTGTTGCTGTTGGAACAGAGGCTGAGGTTGATATACCCTCTAATGCAAAAACATTCGATGTAACCGGCAAAGTTATCATGCCCGGACTCGTAGACTCCCACTCACATATTGGTAATGGTGACGGGGGCGATCGATCTGCAGCCCTCCATCCCGATACACGCATTATAGACAGCATTGATCCGCACAGCGAAACATTCAAAAAAGCACTGGCCGGTGGCGTAACAACGGTGAATGTGTTACCCGGCTCGGGTCATTTAATGAGCGGACAAACGGCCTATCTCAAACTCCGTAATGCGGATAAAATTGAGGAGATGCTTTTTGTGGATGATTCACAAAAAGAGGTAGCGGGCGGACTCAAAATGGCAAACGGCACCAATTCTATAGGTGATCCCCCCTTCCCAGGTACGCGTGCCAAATCAGCTTCAATGGTTCGGGAGCTATTTATAAAAGCACAGGATTACAAAGATAAGATAGAACAAGCTGACGGTGATCCCGAAAAGATGCCAACACGAGATGTGGGCATGGATGCACTGGTTGAAGTGCTAAATGGAGAGCGTATCGTCCACTATCACACACACCGCCATTACGATATCCTCACCGCTATTCGGCTGGCCGAAGAATTTGGATTCCGAATCGTCCTGCATCATGTAAGTGAAGCCTGGAAAGTTGCCGACGAAATTGCAGAAGCTGAGGTACCAGCATCCATCATTGTACTCGATGCCCCCGGAGGCAAACCCGAAGCTACGGACATTAAATACAAAAATGGCGCTGTTTTAGAGAAAGCCGGCGTAACGGTTGGTTATCACACCGATGCCTCTATTACTGATACCCGACTGTTTTTGCGATCAGGAGCATTTGGGGTCCGCGCAGGAATGAGTCGCGAAGCCGCACTCGAAGCACTGACCATCGAAAATGCTAAAATGATGGATCTGCAGGATCGGGTGGGAACGCTCGAAGCCGGGAAAGATGCTGACTTCGTGGTCTTATCCGGCGATCCGCTGAGCGTTTATACAAAAGTAGAACAAACGTGGGTTGAGGGTATTAAGCGATTCGATTACTCCAACCCTAAAGATCGCAAGTATTCCACCGGCGGTTATAATGTGTTTCGAGGTTCGGCTCACAATCATCACGGTGACAAATAATTCACTGTTAGCTCAAAACCGACATGCCATGCTGATTTTTATTCAGCATCTTCAAGAATTTAAGTTTTAAATAATTAGCGCTATGAAAAAACGAATTACACTTTTTGTTTTTGTACTATTGATTGGATTAAGTACTGCTACACAAGCCCAAGTAGCTGTGCAAGCCGATACGCTTTACACCATGGAAGGCGACAAAATTGTGAACGGAGTTGTCCTTATCGACAACGATAAGATTGAAGCCGTAGGTTCAGCTTCAGAAATTAAGATCCCTACTGACTATGAAACTCATCAGGCCTCAGTTGTAACACCGGGTTTGGTAGACGCCCACAGCGTGGTAGGATTGGCAGGCATCTACAACCGGGATGATGATCAAGACCAACTGGAAACATCCGATCCCATTCAACCCGAACTGCGAGCCATCGATGCCTATAACGCCCGTGAGCAGCTGGTGAAATTTGTACTCGATAAAGGGGTAACGACAACCCATACAGGGCACGGTCCGGGCGCTTTGGCAAGCGGACAAACGATGATTGCCAAGACACCCTATAATACTGTTGAGGATGCTTTAGTAGATTCCGCAACAACGGTCGCCTTTACGCTCGGCTCTACTGTTGGACGTAACTTTGATAGTCCCGGCACAAGTGCTAAAGGGATTGCCATGCTCCGACAAAAGTTTATAGATGCGCAGGAATACCTCGAAAAACGTCAGGCTGAGGATCCCGATAAACGTCCCAACAAAAATTTGAAGATGGAAGCATTGGCTGATGTACTCAATGGTAAATTAACGGCTATGATAACCGCCCAACGATCTAATGATATCATGTCGGCTCTGCGGCTGCAGGAAGAGTTTGGTTTTGATATGATCCTGGATGGGGCAGCCGAAGCATATCTCCTATTAGATGAAATTAAAAAAGCCGGAGTTCCGGTGATCATCCACCCTACAATGGTTCGAACTTATGGTGATACCCAAAACGCAAGCTTTACCACAGCAAGTAAATTAGCCGAGGCAGGTATCCCCTTTGCCTTTCAAAGTGGATTTGAAAGCTATGTACCTAAAACCCGAATTGTTCTTTATGAGGCGGCGATTGCAACCAGTTACGGACTCAACAGAGAACAAGCATTATATGCCTTAACGAAAGCTCCTGCTGAAATACTCGGCATATCCGACCGCGTAGGATCATTGAAGGAAGGCAAAGATGCCGACCTCGTTTTGTTTGACGGTGATCCCCTCGAATACACCACTCACATCAGTTCTGTAATCGTAGACGGAAACGTGGTCAAAGAAAAAGATTAAAAACAATTCCAAACCCTCAGGATTAAAACTAATGGATCTCTTGCTTAGACATTAGACCTTCATAAATCCTGAGGAGTTACAAATAATATTACCTAATTATTTGAATAAGCTTCGCGGATTACTCTGCGGAGCTTTTCTTTGGTCGTATCATCTGTAAAAGCGTGATCGACAGCCTCAAGATTAGAACGCAAAAGCTGGTCAACATCCCAAGCAAAAATATCGGAAAGCGTTTGATATTCCTCATTCAACGTAACATTAGAGATGGTTCGCGTATCGGTGTTTACACTCAGGGAAATCCCCTTTTTGTAAAGCATATCAATAGAATGGTCGTGAATGGTTTCAAAAACATTGGTTTGTACATTACTTGTAGGACAAACCTCCAAATGAATGTTATGTTCTCTTAAATAGTCAAGCAGCTCATCATCCTCTGCACTCCGAACCCCGTGACCAATTCGTGAAGGGTTAAAATGCTTAATCGTTTCCCACACACTTTCTGCACCGCAGGCTTCTCCCGCGTGAGCAGTGCAGTTCAATCCTTGTTTATTGGCATACACAAAGGCCGGAATATGATTATCAATCGGAAAACCGGCTTCATCAGCGGCAATATCGAACCCAACCACCCGACTGCCCGAAAACTGCTCAACAAGCTTGGCTGTTTCCATACTCTGATCGCCAGAATAATGGCGCAGCGTACACAAAATAATACCGGCCTCAATGCCTGTTGCTTTCGCCTGCTCATCAACTGCTTTATTTACAACATTAACCACCTCTTCAGGGGATAAATCCTTTCGGGTGTGCAATAACGGGGCGAAACGAATTTCGGCATAAATAACACTATCGGCTTCAAGCTGAGTAAAGAGGTCCTTTGTCACCAATTGAAGCGCCTCCCGATCTTGCATCAAGGCAACTGCACTTTCTGATCGGCTAATGTAATCTGCCAAATCACGGCATTTATCAGGGGCAATAAACTGTTCCCGGTACTCCTCTTCGCTTATTTGGGGATTTAACTGCCGGACAACATCAAAACTAAGTGAACAGTCTAAATGCAGGTGTAACTCAACTTTTGGAAGCTCAGAAAATGCCATATCACAATAATCTACTAATTTTAAATAAAGCTATTGAAAATCGGGAATATATAAGAAAGTGCCAATAAGATTAGTGCAGGAATAATTATTATTCACAATGGTATTTGGCACTAATTTGATATAATCAACGTTTCTAAGTGGTACTCGGGTTCCTTATTTTACACCACAGTAAGAATCAGCTATCAATACATCCGTTTTAGCATTAGTAATCATTCATGACGTATCTTTCCACCGAAAACCTCTCCAAAAATTACGGACATAAAGTATTATTTGAAGACCTTACTTTCGGCATCTCCGAAGGAGATAAAACAGCACTCATCGCTGAAAATGGAACGGGTAAATCTACCCTTCTCCATATTTTAGCCGGTAAAGAAACACCGGATAAAGGCAAGGTAATGATACAGAATGACGTTAGCATCGGTTTTCTGGAACAGGATCCTCAACTCGATGACACGCTCACCATCCGGGAATACATATCACAGAGCAACAACGAAAAGGTACATCTGATTCAGGAATATGAGCGTGCCGCAAAAGCTCAAGCTAAAGATTACAACGAAGAAACGCAGCAAGCTTTCCAAAAGGCCGCTTCCAAGATGGATGCTGCCAACGCCTGGGACTACGAACAACGCATGGAGCAGATCCTCGGCAAGCTCAATATCCACAACCTTGATCAATCTATTTCGACGCTTTCGGGCGGACAGCGAAAGCGCGTGGCTCTGGCTTTTGTATTGCTGGATGAGCCCGACATGCTTATCCTCGATGAGCCGACTAATCACCTGGATGTAGAGATGATCGAGTGGCTCGAAGATTATCTGAAGTCGACCAACAAAACACTGCTGATGGTGACACACGATCGCTATTTTCTGGATCGGGTATGTGATCATATCATCGAGCTGGAAAACGGAAATCTCTATCATCATCAGGGAAACTACCAGTACTTTCTGCAGAAGCGTGCTGAGCGACGTAAAATTGAGCGAAAGCGCGCTCACAAAGCCAACCAACTTTATAAACAAGAGCTGGAATGGATGCGTCGATCCCCCAAAGCAAGGACCAGCAAATCGAAATCACGTATCGATGATTTCAAAGAGCTCGAAGATGAGCTCGATACCGGTCCCGATGGTCCCGAACTACGCCTGCAGATGGATATGCAACGAATGGGTGGTAAAATTTTGGAGCTACTTAATGTATCCAAGAGTTACGGGGACGAAAAAATTCTTGACAGTTTTTATTACGATTTTGAAAAGGGAGAACGCATTGGCATCATCGGCGAAAACGGTGTAGGCAAAAGCACTTTCCTGAAAATACTTACCGGTGAAGAGTCATTTGATTCCGGCAAACGTCGGGTAGGTGAAACGATTGTATTTGGTCATTACCGCCAAGAGGGTCTTAATTTTGATGAAGATCAGCGCGTAATTGATGTCATCGAAGACGTTCGAAAAGTTGTAGAACTGGCCGATGGATCAAAGATATCGGCATCGCAGTTCCTCAAGCACTTCATGTTTACTTCAGATATGCAATATACGCCGGTCAAAAACCTGAGCGGCGGCGAAAAACGCCGACTTAGCCTTATGATGGTGCTCTTAGAAAATCCCAATTTCCTGGTCCTTGATGAACCTACCAATGATCTGGATTTACTCACACTCAATAAGCTCGAAGAGTTTTTAATGGGATTTGAAGGTTGCCTGATTATTGCTTCACACGACCGATTTTTTATGGATAAACTGGTCAACCACTACCTTGTTTTTGAGGGAGAAGGAAAAGTCCATGATCACCACGGTTCCTATGAAGAATATCGTGAGCAAAAAAAGCAACGGGAAATCGAAGAGCGAGCTAAAAAGAAGGCAGAATCTTCGGTATCCCAAAATAGCCAAAAAAGTGCTTCCGGCAATTATGAAGAACGCCTAAGCTATAATGAACGTCGGGAATACAATAAGCTAGAGAATAAAATTACGGAGCTGGAAGAAAAGAAAGAAGAACTCGAAGCTGAAATTAGCAGCGGTAACCTTGATCATGAAGAGCTTCGCGAGAAATCAGACGAATATTCGGAGTTAAAATCTAAAATCGAAGAATGTACTGAACGCTGGTTTGAATTGGCTGAGCGAGCTTAAAAGCATTCCCACGATCTTATTACTGTTGAAAGATACTTTTACTCAGAAACACCCACTCCATATTGGCTATCACCTGGCATGTTTGCCACAATAATACGACTCAAACTATGGAACCAACAGAACTTCCTATTGACGGGACGCTTGATCTGCATACCTTTAAACCTGAAGAATTAGGTTCACTGATTCCTGCTTATATTGATGAATGCCTCAAAGAAGGAATCTATGAGATTCGTATTATTCACGGTAAAGGAACAGGCAATCTTCGGCGTTCGGTACATACTCTACTTGACAGACATGATAGCGTAAAGTCTTACTCGCTGGCTAACGACCGTAGCGGATGGGGTGCCACTATTGCGACACTCGAAAGAGACGTATAACTTCTCAATTACTATGAGGTAGATTCCAGTTTACAAATAAAGCCGGTTTAAACATGACAGTCTTCATCATTGTTACCGCCATCATCCTATTTCTCCTGCTTCTCTTAGGATACAATGCTTTTGTAAGCTATAAGTGGCACAAAAAGAATCTGGGTGAGCAATACAAAGCTGAAGCCGAACATTTCTACTGGCATTTCATTTATTATAATCCCAATGATCCACGACTCTTTAAACCTCGCGGTGGAGGATACACCCTAAACTTTGCCAGACCCACAGCAATTATATCAGTAGCCTTGATAATCGGTGGATCTCTTTACGCTATGATTTATTTATGAGTATCGAGGTTATCGATTATCTCTAAGCATAAACATAATAGGTAATGTGTACTGAACACGAACCGGGACTCCTCGCTGTTCACCGGGTTCAAACTTCGCCATTTTTGCAACGCGCAGGGCTTCCTTATCACAACCTCCTCCGATACCACGAATAACCTTTGGATTCTCTACTTCTCCCTTTTCATTAACGACAAACTGTACTATAACCCTACCCTCTATACCGGCTTTTTGCGCCCGATCCGGATACACCATATTCTTTTGAAGTTCAGCCAGGCTGGTTTTCATTTTGGGCATTTTTTCCACCGAGACAAAGAAATCCTCTTCCTCCTCTTCAACAGCTTCTTCCTCCTGAGGTGGAGGGGGCATCTCCAGGGACTCCTCCATATCGATTTCAGCATCAATATTAATTTCTACATCCTCAATAATCTCACTGTTGGGAACGGCTACCGGGACCTGGGGGCGAGGTGGTGGTGGCGGACGGTTTTGCTGTTCGGTTTGTACTACTTCTTCCATCTCAACCACTTCTTGCTCCCCTTGAAACGTTATTTCTTTCTTCTCAACACTAAAATCAATTTTTGTCAACCCAATAAATATCAGGAGTGATATAATAACACCGGTTTCCCAAAATAGTTTATAGTATGTTCTTAAGTCATATTTGGGGTTTTTCAAATCCGAATACATAACAACCTCCTTCTTAATTTGAAGAGCTGAGAACAGTGAACTCACCGTAAATAAATGCGATTGAAATCCTATGTTATCAGCCTTTTCTAATAGTAGTAATACAAGAATCAGACCATTCTTTTACTTCTATAATAGTGTACTCTCATACATCCTATCCCAATATTTCCTGACGTCCCAAGCCTTACTATTGCAACGGTGCAAGAATAGCCTAAACCCGGCTTGTAATAATGCATGATGACAAGAATCATCCACTTCTATTTTATCTAAACCTTTAGTAAAGATATCCCCCTTAACAAAATCCTGGCCGAACCTTGAATACTATTTTGGAAGTAGTTAGTAGATTTGAAACAGTCTACTCCCAATGTTTATCATTTTGGATAATACAATTTTCTTTATATTCAACTGATTCAAGATCAAATCATTTAATAAACCTCTTGCAAGATGAAAATCATTCACCTATTAATACTGTCGCTGGCATTCAGCCTATTGTTGTCCGCCTGCGATCAATCCGACAATGAGACTGATTCAATGAAGAACAACCCACTATTTTCTGAAAGTTCACTTCCTTTCGAAGCACCAAATTTCGATGCTATAAAAGTTGAGCACTACCGCCCGGCTTTTGAAGAAGGAATGAAGCGCGAGCTTGAAGAAATGGAAGCCATTGCTACAAATCCTGAGCCTCCAACTTTTGAAAATACTATTGTAGCAATGGAAAAAAGCGGAGAGCTCCTTCGTAGAACCAGCTCCGTTTTTTATAACCTTACCTCTGCTCATACCAACGATAAGATTCAAGAAATCCAATCAGAAATGGCGCCTAAGCTCGCTGCCCATTCTGATGATATTCTGCTAAACGCCGATCTTTTTGATCGCGTAAAAACCATTTACCAGAAACGAGATCAGCTTGAATTAGATGAAGCTTCTTTAAAATTGCTGGAAGACACTCACCGTGAATTCGTCCGCGCTGGTGCTGAACTTACAGATAAAGAAAAAGAGCGAATGCGCGAAATAAACGAACGCATATCTACACTTACCACTCAATTCCAAGACAATCTGCTTGAGATAACAAAAGAGCGCGCTGTTTTGGTAGATGATGTTGATAAGCTGGACGGTCTCAGTAAGGATCGTATTTCAGCAGCCAAGGAAGCCGCTGCAGACCGGGATAAAGAAGGCAAGTATTTGCTTAGCATTACAAACACAACACGCGTCCCCATTTTGAAAAGTCTTAATAATCGCGATCTGCGCGAACGTGTATGGAAAGCATCTGCCTATCGCGGCATTGGACAAGATGGTGGGATCGACAATCGTCCGATCATCCTGGAGCTTGTAAAGCTACGCGCCGAAAAGGCAAACTTGCTGGGATACGACAACTATGCCGCTTATAAACTCGATCCCCAAACTGCTAAAACACCCGATGCCGCACTGGATATGCTCACAGATCTCATTCCTCCGGTAATCCAAAACTCAAAAAATGAAGCCGATGCCATTACAGAAATGATGCGAAAAGATGGAATCGATGGAGAAGTAAAGCCCTGGGACTGGAATTACTATGCGGAAAAAGTTCGCAAGGCAGAATACAATATCGATGAGTCGGAAGTACGACCCTATTTTGAACTCGATCGGGTCTTAAAAGAGGGCGTATTCCATACTATGGAAAAGCTGTTTGGCATCACCTTTGAAGAACGAAATGATCTTCCGGTCTATCATCCTGATGTGAGAACATTTAATGTATATGATGAGAACGGAGAACAAATTGGACTCTTTTATGCCGATTATTTTGAACGTGACTCCAAACGCGGCGGCGCCTGGATGAACTCTTTTGTTTCTCAGTCGCATCTACTGGATAATAAGCCGGTGATTGTTAACGTCATGAACATTCCTCCTCCTGCCGAGGGAGAACCAGCACTCATCAGTTTCGATAACGTCACAACTATGTTCCATGAAATGGGGCATGCCATGCACGGACTTTTCTCTGATGTAAAATATCCATCCCAATCAGGAACCTCTGTACCCCGTGACTTTGTAGAATTTCCATCCACATTTGAAGAAGACTGGGCCATACAGCCAGAAGTGCTAGAAAATTATGCCATCCACTACGAAACAGGAGAGCAGATTCCACAGGAACTGCTCGACAAAGTAATCGAAGCCAGCAACTTTAACCAGGGTTTTGACACCCAAGAATACCTGGCGGCAACGATGCTTGATATGGAATGGCACCTGTTGGGACAAGATGAGATCCCGCAAGATGTACAGGCATTTGAAAATAACGCACTTGCAAAATATGATCTGGACATGCAGGCCATACCTCCGAGATATAAATCACCCTATTTCGCTCATATTTTTTCCGGGGGATATGCTGCCAATTACTACGCCTATATCTGGAGCGAAGTTCTTGCCGCTGATGCCTTTGCTTATATGATGGAGCAAGGCGGGTTGGAAAGAGCAAACGGGGATCGATTCCGAGAATTCATTCTTTCTCAAGGAGGCAGTGATGAAGCGATGGAACTCTATAAAGAGTATCGCGGCCAAGAGCCGGAAGTCAAGCATCTCTTGAAGCGCAGAGGGCTCCAAACTGAAAATTAGTATTAACTTCCATTGATATTATATAATAGGCCGGGATATGAACAAGTTCCGGCCTAATTTATTTAGTTAAATCTTATACCAAATATATTATCAGTCCATTGTGGATATTTGAAAAAAGAGCTAATATTTTTTAGCATCCCAAAAAAGCAACAAAACCATTAGCAATGCCACGGATAAAACATCTACTGTTTGTCGTATTAGTTGCGTTTACCATAACACAATGCAGTGACTTGAAATCTGCAGAAGACGCTGAACTCTACTTCGAAGGGGAAGTAACTTATATGGAAATTGAAGGTGGTTTTTGGGCAATAGAAACTGACGATGAAACCTACGAACCCACCAACCTGCCCTCTCCATTTAAAAAGGATGGACTTGATGTTACGGTTGCCGCCAACGTAGACGAAAACGTGGGAAGTATCAGAATGGTAGGGCCGGTCATTCATATAGTCGATATTGAAAAAAGATAACTCCTGTGCCTTTCACATGCTACAGGGATGAATATCTGTAGCCTTTTTTCTCCCATCATTTCCGGTTTTGATCACTTTCTTAATTTGTTTAAGCCCTATCTATCTTTTCTGAAACTTTACCAGAGATATTACGTCTCATACTTTTGAAAAGTATGATTATCAAAAAAAAACAGCTCATTAGAGCGAACTTAAGCAGCTATACTAATTTTCATTTTTTAAAATAATCGCATTAGTATTTTTGTGAATTTGCAATTATAATGTTCATCGTTCACGGTTTGTGCTACACATATTTTAGGACATTCTCTTCATAAATTTAAAAAACTTAACAGTTTGAAAATTTTAAAATTATTCCTGGCAGTTCTTGTAATAACAGGAACAGTAGCTTGCCAACATACCCAAAAAACAACCACTCAATCTTCTGACACTTCAACCGATAAATCAGAGCTTGAGGAACTTTACTGGGATCGCATCGAACGTTCCCGAACGTCATTTACTAAAGCCGATGTCAAATTTATGACAGGAATGATTGCTCATCATGCACAGGCACTCGTTATGTCTCGCTTAGCCCCTGAAAATGGAGCCAGTCCCGAAATTCAGCGACTGGCTGCACGTATTATCAATGCTCAAAAAGATGAGATAAAATCGATGCAGCAGTGGCTCCGCGATCGAGATCAGCCCGTACCTGAGATTGATATTGATGGGCTTAACTTAATGATAGAAATCAATGGTGAACCTTATACCATGTACAAAAAAATGAGGGGTGTTTTATCACAGCAACAGATCGAAGAGTTAGCTGCTGTAAAAGGATCAGACTTCAACAGACTCTTTCTCAAATACATGATTGAACATCATTCCGGTGCCGTATATATGGTTGAAAACCTATTTAATACCGACGGAGCAGCGCAGGATGATCAAGCATTCCGGCTGGCATCCGACATACAGGTAGATCAACGCACCGAAATCGACCGCATGCAGCAAATGCTTGATCAGCTTAATGAATCAGGATAACACTTTGTAATCACAATTTACCTTTAACCTAAAACTATCTTTATGAATTCACTTTACAACCGCTTCATTTCTGCCACCGGATTAGCCGGAGCAAATAAGCGCTGGCTGGGGCTATTATTCGTAGTAGCTCTATTCGGCACTTATGCCTGTTCCCCTTCATCATCGGTAACAGATAATAAGCAAGAGCAATCGATCGAAACATCCAATATAAAATCACTGGATGAAGTCACCCCTCCCAGCCCGGATCCTCGCGTAGGTCTTAAAGCGGGACTATTCGATGCCGAAGATGCAATCTGGAACCTCGAAATGCTTTCTACAACTCCACCCCCGGAAGATTTTATTGGTTCAACAAATTCTGATTTGGCATTCAAAGGAAACTATGCCATCCAGGGAAATTATAACGGCTTTATGGTTTGGGATATATCTAATCCTGCAAATCCAAGTCTCGTGGTTGATTTCCTTTGTCCGGCTTCCCAAAGTGACGTATCCGTCTATGGTGATCTCCTCTTTGTGTCCGGCGAAGGTCTGGGCGGACGCCTCGATTGCGGTACTGAAGGAGTTAATAAGAGAGCAAGCAAAGAGCGATTGCGTGGTATACGAATTTTTGATATCAGCGACATCGAGAACCCTGAATACGTTTCCAATGTACAAACTTGCCGTGGTTCACACACGCATTCCGTCTTAGACGATCCACAGGATAATGAAAATGTCTATGTATACGTCTCCGGATCTGCTCCGGTACGTCCCGAAGAAGAATTGCCGGGCTGTTCTTCGGCTCCTCCCTCCGAAGATCCAAACTCTGCCCTATTCCGAATCGAAGTGATTCAGGTTCCTTTGGATAACCCGGAAAATGCTAAAATTGTTAATTCTCCTCGTATCTTTGAAAACCTTACGGAAGCGCCCTCTCACGGAATGTCTCCCGCTGACAAGGAGCAAATTGAGAAAGCAAAAGAAGAAGGAGCATTTGTAGCGGAAATTTTCGGACAACCTCGCATCATCCCAGACCGTTATGTTTCGCAGATGCTTGGCCAAGTTGTAAAACAACGCGGCGGTGAAGGACAACCAACGGCACAAGACAGTGCAACCCTTCGCAAAAACATCGGCAAAATGATTGAAGAACGCTTTGGCGGTAATGATGACGATGAGGAAGATCTTATGGCCAATCGGGGGCCCAATCAGTGTCACGATATTACGCTCTATCCCGAAATCGGATTAGCCGGCGGAGCCTGTGAAGGATACGGCCTTCTCTTAGATATCGAAGATCCCGCTAATCCCAAGCGAGTCGATGCGGTTGCGGATTCCAACTTTGCCTACTGGCACTCAGCGACTTTTAATAACGAAGGCGACAAAGTGCTTTTTACGGATGAATGGGGCGGTGGCGGTCAACCGAAGTGCCGCGAAAAAGATCCTATGGAATGGGGTGCTAATGCCATCTTTACAATCGATGAAAATAAAGAGATGGATTTTCAAAGCTACTTTAAAATGCCGGCTCCACAGACTCCACAAGAAAACTGTGTAGCGCACAACGGTTCGTTGATACCGGTGCCCGATCGTGATATTATGGTTCAATCCTGGTACCAGGGTGGTATATCCGTTTTCGACTGGACCGATCCGAACAATCCTGTTGAAATTGCATACCATGACCGCGGCCCTATTGACTCTACCCGTTTTCAAATGGGCGGAAGCTGGTCAGTGTACTGGTACAACGGCGTTATTGTGAATTCCGAAATAGCTCGCGGACTTGATATTTTTGAACTGGAGCCCAGCCCATATCTCACTGAAAATGAGATTGCCGCAGCCAATACCGTTACTTTTGAGCAACTCAATCCACAGGGACAGCCGAAATACGACTGGCCTGCCACTTTTGCTCTTGCAAAAGCATATGTGGATCAACTTGAACGAGGCGAGGGACTTGCTATGGATCAGATAACAAATGCCAGAAAGCAACTTGCTGCAGCTGAAAGCACATCAGGGAACGAACAACAAAAGATCCTTGATGGATTAGCTGATAAGATGGATAGACAGGCTTCAAGTTCCAGTCAAACTGCGAAGGTAAATAAATTAGTTGATACCCTACAGAAACTGGCTGCCAAATAAACCACTCTTCATAAATATAGTAGTTTGTCCGGGATAATATTCAGCTCTTATTGGAATTGCCTAAGTGCATTCCGATAAGAGCTTTTTTATTTTGAGGATATTCTAAAGCAATATTTGACACAAAAAAATAAAGTCCGGCAACGTAAACACGCCACCGAACTTCACTACTGATCTAACAATAGGATTGTTTAGTTCGCTACCAAGAATACCTTATCGACAACGTGAACTTGGCCGTTTGAGGCATCAACCGAACCTAAAATTTTGGCTCCATTAACATATACGTCACCATCCTTTTTTTCCGACTGGACATAATGTCCGGTAGCCAGATATACATTCATTCCCCTTCCCAATCGCTCTTGATCAAGCGAAGCCGGAGATGCGTGAGAAGTTAATATTTTGGCCAACTTTGATTTGTTCTCGGGTTTCATCAAATTATCAAGCGTGCCTTCAGGCAATGCCTTAAAAGCTTTATCAGTTGGAGCAAAAACTGTTAGTGGTCCTGGATTTACCAGTACATTTTGGATTCCAGCAGCTTCTATCGCTTTAGCTAATATGGTATGGTCAGGGGATTCTTTGGCAATGCGCAAAATGTGAGCTTTAGACTCATCGTCCACTACTCCGGCCTGTCCTGTTGTGGATGCAGATGCAGTCCGATTCTGGGTAGTATCATTAGATTTGTCTCCTGTGTTTCCACATGAAATCAATGCCATTGAAATTGCCGTCACCAACACTATTGTACCTACTTTTTTTATAATACTCATAACTATTATGGATTTGTTTTTGATATATCACCTAACAAGAATAAAAGATCTTTTTATCCTTTATGTGAATTTATAAAAAATATTCGGCTTGCCCAATAATAAATCAAACCTCAATTTCTACCTGCATCTTTTCGCTGCATTCTCTATCCTATGAGTTAGCATTTTTATTCCAACAAAACTTCATATGCCTAACTATTCCAGACAGTCTTTAGCAAACGCACTTGAGCATCAAATCCGTCGTTTATCAAATAACATTGCATCACTTAATAAGCTGAGCAGCCGTCTTTCAATGGGACGCCTTTTCGGCTTTGTGGGCGGACTTTCTTTGGTTTATGCAGCCGGTAATTGGGGACCGGAATGGATTTTCTGGATTACACTGGCTGGCTTCCTAATCGGATTCAGCCGATTGGTGAAAATTCACAATACCATAGAGAAGTCAAAAGAAAAGTTTAAAATATGGAAGTCAATACGGGAAGCACACCTTGCCCGCCAGCAATTAACATGGCCTAACATTCCGGAACGAAAACCCACCTCAAATTATGAAGAGCATCCCTTTGCCAGCGATCTTGATATTATCGGCAACCATTCCCTATTGCAACTTATTGACACCTCTACCTATCAAGGCAGCACTGACGAGCTGGCTAACTATCTGTTAGTGCGGAATCCGGATATTACTGATATAAAAGAGCGCCAGGAAATTGTCCAAGAACTTACTTCCCAGCCAAAATTCCGAGATAAACTACATCTGCTGGCAGAGCTTAACAATAAACAAGAGCTTAAAACTGACTGGAATCTCGATGAGCTTCTGGACTATCTCCGAAATTCAAAAGAAATGAATTACACGCTTCCACTCACGATCCTTGGAGGGCTATCGGCTCTCAACATCGTGCTGTTGGCACTCTATCTTATGGGGATCATTGCACCCTATGTCATTATTAGTTTCGTTGCGTATTTGATGATCTATAATTTCAACAGTGAGAAAATATCCGGTTTATATACCGAAGCACATCAAATTGAAAAACAGCTTAGCCGCTTTAACCCTGTTTTACATTTTTTGGAGAACCATGATTACCAATCAAATCAGCAGCTAAAAGCTTTTTGCAAACCCTACTGGAACAGCGACTACTCCCCTTCAAAATATGTAAAGAGTATCATTCGCATTGCCGGTGCTGCTTCATCTCAGCAGAGTGAAATCGTTTGGGTGCTGCTCAATTTTTTAGTGCCATGGGATCTCTACTTTTCACAAAAACTGAGCACCTATAAAAAAGAGTTAGCCCCAAAACTGGATGAATGGCTCACGCATTTCTACCAGCTTGAGGCTTTCTGCTCAATGGCTAACTTTGCATGGTTAAATCCGCAGTACCAGTTTTCTTTGCCGGATGATCAGTCCACAATCCCTTTTTCCGCAACTGATTTAGGACATCCGCTTATTCCCCACCACGAAAAAGTAACCAATGATATTACTATTGATTCAAAGGGTGATATTCTGTTGATCACGGGTTCTAATATGGCCGGGAAAAGCACTTTTTTACGGACCATGGGTATCAATCTGTCCATGTGTTTTGCAGGAGCACCCGTTAATGCTTCAAATTTTTCTACAATCCCCTTTCGCATTTACACGAGCATCAATGTAACTGATTCGCTGGACAATGGGCTGTCCCATTTTTATGCAGAAGTGAAACGGCTGCGAGAACTACTGAATATGCTCAATGACGACCATGATGCCCCCGTATTTTTTATGGTGGATGAAATCTACCGCGGCACTAACAATCGGGAGCGGCTGCAGGGCAGCGAAGCATTTCTAAAAAATGTTGCAGGCAAAAACGGGGTTGGACTTGTTTCTACACACGACCTGGAGTTGGCACAACTGGAAGATACCATACCCGAACTAAGTAACTGGCACTTTGCCGAAACTATTGAGGGTAACAAGATGAGTTTTGAATACAAACTGAAACCCGGTCCATGTCCATCTACCAATGCCCTTAAAATTATGGAAATGGAGGGATTACCAACTTAAAGTTTTAGAATTAACTACAGACAAACTATGAATAATTATTTTCGATCGATTACTTTTGGGCTGTTATTTTCAGCATTATTATTCCTGGGGGCTATTGAAAACGAGTCCTGCCCTATTTCATTTTTAGCACTGGGTGACTCATACACAATTGGCGAAAGTGTAGACCCGGATCAGCGATGGCCGGTGCTTCTTGCTGACTCTCTTCGCAGTCGCGGATTTGACGTTGAAAAACCTGATATCATTGCTAAAACAGGTTGGACCACGTCTGACTTACAAGAGGCCATAAATAATGAAAATCCTCATTCCAACTATGATCTCGTCTCCCTGCTTATTGGCGTTAATAATCAATATCAGGGATTAGATTTCAAACAGTTTGAAAAAGAGTTCAAGAATCTGTTGAACCAAGCCATTTCTTTTGCCGGCGGCAATCCCCAAAACGTATTTGTGGTCTCTATTCCCAATTATGGCGTCACTCCGTTTGGACAGGAGAAGAATCCCCAAAAAATCACTCGAGAGCTTCGTCGGTATAATAAAACCGCCCGGCAAATTACTCAAAAAAACGATGTTACGTTTGTAAACATCACTCCTATTTCTGAGAATGCTCAACACAATCCCGCACTAATCGCCGAGGATGGCCTGCACCCATCCGGGAAAATGTATCAGCAATGGGTTTCAAAAACGCTTCCCTCAATACTGCCGAAACTAAAGTAATTTATATGGAGCTACTCGAAGAAATTGAAAAAGCCCACAAACGTATTCATGATGATGTTTTTCAGACGCCGTTGATCTATTCAAATTGGCTGAGTAATTACTGTCAGGGTGATGTCTATCTAAAACTTGAAAGCGAACAAATTACGGGCTCTTTTAAAGCACGCGGCAGCTTAAACAAGCTTAAGTGGATACAAGAGCAAAACATAAAAAGTCTCCCTGTTACGGCATCAACAGGAAATCATGGACTTGGATTTGCCCGCGCTTGTGATCTTTTGGGTATAAAAGGAAAGGTTTTTTTACCCCACAATGCGGTATCATCTAAGGTGGAATCAATCAGGGCATTTGATGTAGAAATCGAGTTCCATGGAAATGATCCCTATACAACCGAAACTCATGCTCGCAAAACAGCTGAGGAAAACGGTTGGATATACGTTTCACCCTATAACGATTTGCATATTGTAGCGGGACAGGGAACTATCGGCATAGAAATATTAAATACTCTTGCCAAGCCTGATAACGTTTTAGCTACTGTCGGTGGCGGGGGACTTATTTCAGGAATCGGTAATTATGTGAAAGATCGATCTCCTGAAACAAATATTATCGGATGTCAGCCAGAAAATTCCCCGGAAATGAGCGTAAGCGTGCGTGCAGGCGAATACCGCGAAGTAGAGTCCAAACCGACTCTTTCAGATGGTTCGGCCGGTGGGTTTGAACGTGATTCCATCACCTTTGAACTGTGCAAAAAGCTGGTAGATGATTTTATATTGATTTCCGAAGACGAAATTGCCGATGCTATTCGTTCTATGATCAAGCACCACAGCAAGTTAGTGGAGGGATCGGCAGGCGTGGCCATTGCCAGCTTACTAAAGTATCCCAAAAAGTTTGCTGATCAAACCAGCGTAATCGTTGTTTGTGGTGCCAATATCTCCCATAACAAACTGAAATCTGTCTTGTGCGACTAATTTATTTAATCCAAACTAACCATTTATTCTATGAGAGCTCTTAGCTTTTTACTCACACTGTTTATCTTTACAACAAGTGGGCAGGCCCAAAACGGAATTTCAATAAATGCTGCTGCACAGGTTTTGGTCCCGGCCGATAAAATTGCTTTCCAAATCAACTTGAATGCTGAAGGTGATACTCCACAGGAGGCGTATGACCTTCACAAAAAACGGGAAAAGGTTTTAGTCAGACAGCTAAAAAAACACGATATAAAAGACAAAGATCTTAACTTTGAACCTATCTCCATCAACAAAACTTACAACGGATCGTATCGAAACGAAAAAAACAAGCGCATTAAAACCCGTCAACGCGTTACATTAACACTGGATGATTTTGACATCTACGAACAAATTCAGATTACACTTATTGAAAATGGTTTTGATGAGTTCAGCGGCAATTTCACGTCAAGCGAATCTGAGAAAGGAGAAAGTGAGGCCCTCAAACAAGCATTAAACATCGCTCGTGAAAAAGCGGAAACCATTGCCACAGAAACGGGAGTAACTATCACCGGGATCCAAAATATCAGCCATTCGTACAGCAGTCGCCCGCCCCGGCCAATGATGGAAATGACGGCAAGTAGAGCTCCTGACAGCAGCCTGTTAGAATTTGATCAGACTGTAAGCGTTTCGGCAAATGTATCAGTGACTTATAAATTTAAAAGATGATCTTTTAGGTAAGAGAGTCCACTACCCTTGATTATAGGCTCTCTCTTTTCAGTTCCTAAATTCCACATTAGGATTTCGATAAATAGGTACTTCATTAACAGCTTCAAAAAAAATCTTCGCTTTTGTTAGATCCTCTTTGTCATTAATTGCATACGGTCGGTACTGCTCCACATTGCCACGTCCCATCAACAGCTGCATCGTCCCTTGTGATTTGTGCTCGGCAATCACCCAGTTAGCAATAATTTTATAATCGAGTCTATTTTCGTGACCAAATTTCTGTGTCCGATCAAACTCCATCAGGTGCTGTCCCTCCATCACTTTAGAAATAGGATACCCTTCCAACTGATTATAGTTGATTTTATCTCCCAATGAATCAACTATAGTCGTTGCAAAAACAATAGGACGCTCTCCTTCTGGAAGTTCTTGTATAGCCAGCAGAGCCAAAATCGCCGAGGCTTTATGATGTCCGTGTGTCGTTTTGGATGGCGTCATGGTAAATACAAAATCGTATTGCTGCTCTTTCAAAATGTTTTGCAGTCGCTGTTTAATCCAGTTAGTATCCCACTTTTGCATCGCGCGTGAAATATCTCTGGAATATTCGTCATCCACCTGATCGAAAAAGAAGTAGTTGCGCATACCAACAATTTTACCGCCGGCCATCAGTTCCCGCTTGCGAATACCCGGAAGATATTCACGCCCCACCTCTTCCCTGTCGAGCTCACGATTATAAATATAATTTCCAAGCGTCGAATATTTATATCCGCCTTCGCCGTTCGTCATAATGGCCAGATCTACTACGCCATCCAACAGATGTGTAGTCTTGAAAACCGTGGCCGCAAATAGGGCATCATCATCAGGGTGAGCAGTCACCAACAACACTTTCGGTTCATAGTCGAGTTCTTGAGCTTGGGATAACTCCGTAAATCCAAGTAGAAAAAGCAAACTAATGATTAGGAAAAGCCCTTTTATGCTGCGCATAATAGAAAACGCTTTTAATTAGAGTGAGTATCTGTTCTCTTTGATTGTAAGATTGGTTTTAACACTTTCCAAGTCTTTTCAGCCAACAATCTATGGCCGGCTTCTGTAGGATGTATTCCATCGGATTGCATTAACTCAGAATCACCTCCCAGATCATCCAAAAAATAAGGGATAAGTTCAGCATTATTTTCTTCGGCCAATTCAGGATATATCTCTTTAAAATTACTGGTGTACTCGGGGCCTAAATTAGGCGGAACCTGCATACCGGTAATAACAATCTCCGCATTGGGATACTTGGCTTCAACCCCATCAATAATCTTCTGCAAATTTTTCTTCGTTGCATCCAAATCAATGCCACGAAGTCCGTCATTGCCTCCCAGTTCAAGCACAAAAACAGATATCGGCTGACGTAGCATCCAGTCAATACGCGATAACCCGCCAGCGGATGTTTCTCCACTCGATCCCCCATTAACCGCCTTAAAATTCCAATCCAGGGAATCAATTTTCTGCTGGACAAAAGCGGGAAATGCATTCTTCTCTCCTACTCCATATCCTGCGGTAATACTATCACCAAAAAAAAGTATACGCTTAGGTTTCTCCTGTCCAACGAGCAACATAGGAAGTAAAAAAATCAAAACAATAGCTGTAAAAATCCGTTTCATATATCAGTAAGCGTAAATTATTGTTATATCATTTTCATTTAGGTTAGGAAACGCTTTCCTTAACGGAATGATTCACCTGCCGGTAGATGTTACTACCCATAATTCAATTACGATATTATATTTATGGCTCTAAATCCAATTCTGGAAGTTACAAATCTCACACAACAATTTAGAAGCGGCGATAAGAAATTAACTGTCCTCGATCACGTCGATTTTTCGGTCGAAGAAGGCACCACCTGTTCTATCGTAGGCCCCTCGGGCAGCGGTAAAACAACCCTATTGGGACTTTGTGCCGGGCTCGATCGTCCGACAACCGGTGAAGTTACGCTTAATGACGTAACACTAGGTCCATTGAGCGAAGACCAGCGTGCAGAAGTGCGTAACAAACACGTGGGATTTGTTTTTCAGACCTTTCAGCTGGTGCCCACTCTTACAGCGTTAGAAAACGTAATGGTTCCCCTTGAACTCCGAGGAGTAAAAACTTCCGAGGTACAGCGTGATGCTGAAGAGTTACTTACACAGGTTGGACTTGCCGATCGGATGAGTCACTATCCCGCTCAACTTTCGGGCGGAGAACAGCAACGTGTTGCTATCGCTCGGGCATTTATCAACAAGCCAAAAATTCTTTTTGCGGATGAACCCACTGGGAACCTTGATTCCGAGACAGGAGCCACCATCGAAAAATTGCTTTTTGATCTTAATAAAGCACGCGGCACTACCCTTGTTTTGGTAACACATGATTTATCATTAGCCGAACAGTGTCAGCGCATCATACGTCTCAAAAATGGTCAAATACACAAAGACGAATGGATTGACACATCCACTGCAGAACAGGTTTAATAAGAGTTTTTAGAAATAAAATTTATGTCATCATTCTTTTCGAAATGGTCATGGAAGATGGCCTGGCGCGATGCCCGATCCAACAAAAAGCGACTGTTCGTTTACATTTCTGCCATTATTATCGGCGTGGCGGCACAGGTAGCAATTACCTCCTTTCGTGACAGCCTCAACAATACAATTGACAATCAATCAAAAGAGCTGCTGGGAGCCGACCTCGAGATTGAAACCGAGCAGCCTCCACCCGATACGCTCACCGCTTATTTTGATACCTTGGGCGGAGAACAGTCTACCATTACAGAGTTTCCGTCAATGGTATTGTTTCCCAAAAGCGGGAGTACCCGATTGGCTAACGTCCGTGCACTGAAAGGAAACTTTCCCTTTTACGGATCACTTGAAACCATCCCAAAAGAAGCAGCCCGAACCTTTAAAACAGACACCACGGCACTGGTCGATCAGGCGCTGATGACTCAATTTAATATTGAGGTCGGCGATTCCATCAAAGTCGGTAAAGTTACGTTTGCGATCGGAGGCGGTATTACAAAAGTCCCGGGAGAGGCTGCAGCTGCCTCAATGGTAGGTCCGCGCGTATTTATACCTGCTTCAATGCTGGAGGCCACAGATCTTATACAGCGCGGCAGTCGGGTGGAATACAAACAGTACTTTGGCTTTGCTGATGAGCGGGACATGAATGCCATTGAAACGCGTGTTGACTCTTTGCAAGATGCCTTGGGCATCGATATCGATACCGAAACCGTAGAAGAACGTCGCGAGGAAATCGGTGAGGCTGTTGCCAATCTCGGTAAGTTCCTGAATCTCGTCGGCTTCATTGCCTTGTTGCTGGGTGGCATAGGTGTAGCAAGTTCCATCCATGTGTATATCAACCAAAAGATTAGCACAGCATCCGTTCTTCGATGTTTTGGAGCTTCCTCTAATCAGACCATGAGTATTTTTCTTATTCAATCGATTGTCTTGGGATTCCTCGGAGCTCTTGCAGGCACAGTAATTGGGGTAGGTGTACAATATTTATTACCAGGTTTGGTCAGTGATTTTCTTCCCGTTAATGTAGAACTAACAACCTCGTGGCTGGCCATTGGGCTCGGGCTCTTTACCGGTACGGGTGTGGCCCTTGCTTTCGCCCTGCTACCGCTCCTGGCACTACGCAAGGCCTCTCCACTGTATGCCCTGCGTACGATGGAGGGATCCATTACGGCGCTGCTCTCAAACAAGACCAAAGCCATTATCTATGTAGCCGTAGCGCTTGTTGTTATGGGATATGCTACTCTGCTGACTTCCGACTGGGTTATTGGCGGTTTATTTACTGCCGGAATGATCGTTGCATTCGGGCTGCTTTGGCTGGTCGCAAAGTTATTGATCAAACTTATTCGGCGATTTTTTCCCTCTCACTGGTCGTACGTTTGGCGACAGGGGTTGGCAAACTTATATCGCCCGCACAACCAAACAACAACACTCATGCTTTCTTTGGGACTGGGGATGCTGCTGGTCAGCACGCTCTACTTTAGCCAGGATATGCTGATGGAGGAACTCGATTTCGCTACGCGTGATGACGCCCCAAACCTCATTTTCTTTGATATTCAGCCCGATCAAAATGAAGGCCTCAATCAGCTTTTAAAAGAAAATAATGTGCCTATTCTCCAAAACGTGCCCATGGTTACGATGCGCCTGGATTCACTTCGCGGCCGCAGTACGCAAGCAATTGATGATGATAGTACCAATAACGTACACGACTGGGCGCTACGTAGAGAATACCGATCTACCTATCGTGACTCTCTCATTGATTCCGAAACGCTGCTCAAAGGGGAATGGATTGGGCAAGCGCCCGATACGGGACGAGTGCCGGTATCAGCGGCCAAGGAAATTTCCGAGGATCTCAATTTAGCTATTGGTGATTCTCTTACCTTTGATGTACAAGGTGTACCGGTTGAGGCAATTGTGGGGAGTATTCGGGAGGTGGACTTCCAGCGCGTGCAACCCAACTTTTTTATGCTCTTTCCCACCGGCGTTTTAGAGCCTGCCCCACAAATTTATGTCACCGTTTCGCGGGCTCCCAATCAAGAAATTTCGGCCTCTGTACAACAGGCTGTAGTTCAGAAATATCCCAATGTTTCAGCTATTGACGTAAGTCGAATCCTCGAGACCATCAATCAGTTTATAGATAAAATCTCGTTTGCCGTTCAGTTTATGGCATTGTTCAGTATCATTACCGGGCTCATCGTCCTTGCCAGCTCAGTGGCCACCAGTCGATTCCAGCGTATCAAAGAAAGCGTATTACTGCGAACCATAGGAGCCAGCAAGAAACAGATCATCCAAATACTGTCGGTGGAATATCTTTTCCTGGGGATTCTATCCGCACTTACGGGTCTCATTCTTTCGGTAGGTGCTACCTGGCTGTTAGGCTACTTCTATTTTGATATTACCTTTACTCCCAACCTCTGGGTTATCATATTGGGCACGTTAATCGTTACCGGACTTACCATTCTAATTGGTATGTTTAACAGCCGAAGTGTATACAAGAAAACTCCACTTGAAGTCTTGCGCCTAGAAGCTACGTAAAACAATGGATATCAAGCAGAAAACAAATTTGATCTCCCTGATCATACTTTTAGTATGCATATTAGCAGCTGTTTTAATCTATCAATACACAGGAAATATTGTGGTTGCCATCTTTATTGCACCTCCTATCATCCACTGGATCCTAAGAAAAAGAAGCAGTTCTGAGCATTTATAAATTAGCATCACCTTCTTTTACAACTTGTTTTAGGATTACAGCTTGACCATATTATCTCCACTGTTTAAAGAAAAATATCTATTGATATGTCAAATTCGGGGAAGATAAAAAACATGCTGCCAAGCATTAGATTTCGTAAGGCAGGTAATCGCAAAAAACCTGGAACAGCACCAGGAACTATTGAACATATCGGTGAACGACACATGGACGAGGTTGAAATTACCGTTCATGACTATGATGAAGAAAGCATTAACGATATTCCAATTAGTAAAATCCAAAAGGTACAGCCTTATCTGGATGCACCTTCAAAAACCTGGGTACAAGTACGAGGGCTGCATGACACCGAGAAGTTAAAATCAATCTGGAATTTCTTTGAACTTCATCCGCTAATTCAAGAAGATATTGTTCATACAGCACAGCGCCCCAAAGTAGAAGTCTATGACAACTGTATATTTTTTGTCCTCCGCCTGCTTTCCTATTCCCAAGAGGAACAAAAAATTCAGGCCGAACAAATAAGCATTGTACTTGGTAACAATTATGTTCTGTCATTTCAAGAAACTGATGCTGATCATTTCAAGCCCATTATTGACCGTCTGGCAATAAAAGGATCACGCATCCGAAAGCACAGCACCGACTACCTGACGTATGCTTTAGTTGATACTGTCGTGGATTACTATTTTAATATTATCGAACATATAGCAGATGATATTGAACGGCTTGAAGATGAGCTATTGAATGATCCCGAAGACCATCTGCTGGAACAAATTCATAAAATCAGGCGTGAAATTATCTTCTTCCGAAAGTCGGTATGGCCTCTTCGTGATGCCATCAATACAGCAATAAGAAATGAATCACAATTTATAAATGACAGCACTAAAATATATCTCCGTGATGTATACGATCACATGATCCAGGTAATCGATAACATCGAAAATTATCGGGACATGATTCTCGGGTTGCATGATATGTATATGTCACACGTGAGCAACAAGATGAACGAAGTAATGAAAGTGCTTACCATTATTGCCACTATCTTTATTCCGTTGACATTTGTTGCAGGAATCTACGGGATGAATTTTGATCCCGGCGCAAGTCCGTATAACATGCCCGAACTTAGCTGGTATTGGGGTTATCCTGCATCGCTCGGCATAATGGGAGTTCTTGCAATAATCATGATTTTCTTCTTTAAACGTAAGGGCTGGTTCTGAGATAAAAAGATATTTTTGTATTTTAAATAAAGTCTTCAATCAAAAACTATTATCATGGAAAATATAAGAATACTCGTTCCACTCGACTTTTCTGATCTCGGATCTAAAGCACTTCATTCCGCAGAGAAACTGGCAAAACTATTTGACGGAAGCGTTACTCCTTTCCACTCCTACTTGCCATTAAATGAGGTTGATGGCGGACCTTATATGTTTGGGATGGGCACATCAACCATGGAAGATTTTGATGAAATAGAAGACGCCCTGCATGAACGGCTTTCTGAACTGGCCAATGACGAAATTGATCCCGCATTAGTTACTGAACCTTTGATCTCTATCGGCAACCCGGCACAGTCTATTGTGGAAGAAGCTGAAGATTTTGATATGATTGTAATGACTACGCACGGGCGTACGGGATTTTCTCGTTTCTTCCTGGGATCTGTCTCTGAGAAAGTTCTCAGAATGGCCCATGTCCCGGTTTTGATTGTAAATGAAGAACGTGAGCTTACGAACTTAGATCGCATCATGGTAACAACAGATTTCTCTGACCACTCCAAAAAGGCCTTTTCTGTGGCTATGGAAATTGCCCAAAAGGCCAATGCAAAACTTGAACTGGTTAACGTCATGCCGTATGACCCTCAGCACGAGGAAGAACCAGATGAGTCCAAAAAACAGCTTCGCCAACAACGACTAAGAGTGTTAGCAAAAGAAGAGATGCACAAAATGGGTGATCTGCTTGAAACTAAAGTAATTATATCAGAAGATACTCCACACGAAGCTATACTCAATTATAACCTCAACAATCCCCATGATTTAATCGTTATGTCTACTGTGGGACGCACCGGCATCGACTATCTAATGATGGGAAGTACTACCGCTAACGTTGCCCGACATGTAAAAAGTCCAGTGCTAAGCATTAACCCGAAAGCCAATAACTAACTATTAATGACCCCGTCTTTTCAAAAACTTTCCTTTTTTTTAACTGGGTTACTGTTTGTATTAGTATCCTGTGGCACTCCCTATGAAGCCGAGGAAGATCCCGGAGAGGAGCAGCAAGAAGAACAAATTGCACAAAATGATCCTGTTTCTCCTGATGGCGTTCTTGAAACGGTGACATGGAATATTGAAGGATATGGGGACGGTACCTATGGGAGTGAAAACTGGGGACCCAGCAACGAACATCAACAAACGAAAAATGTTTTACAAGTTGCGGATTCACTAAAAGCAGACCTTTATGCCTTCCAAGAAATATACAATCAACAAGCACTGAAAGATATCTCCGAAAATATGAAGGGTTATAAAGGATTTGTAGCCAATCATATCAACGGAAAGCAAAAAATGGCTTTTGTTTATAACACGAACACGATTGACTCACTTGAAGCTGGATCAATCAGTGATGTCAGAGAAGAATACCAAAGTGATTGGTCTTACTATTGGGCCAATGGTCGAACGCCCCTGTTCTTTCGCTTTAGCTACACCTATGAAAATACACCGCCACAGGAATTTTACGCTGTTGTAATCCATGGCAAAGCTAATACCAGCAATTATGCCGAATCCTATGAACGACGCCAAAAAGCAGCTGAAGGACTTTATTACTATCTAAAAGATAATAAGCCGAATGCCAATATTATTCTGTTAGGGGATTACAACGATGATGTTGATCAGTCAATTTATTATGAAGAGCAAAACGGAGACAACGTCCATCAGGAAACACCCTACGACGAATTTGTCGAGGACACCGAAAACTTTGATGTCATTACGAAAAAATTATCAGATTCAGGTGAATCTGCATCAATAAATTATGACAATATTATCGATCACATTACTATCAGTGATGAATTGTTTGATGAGCACATTCAGAACAGTACATTAATTCACGACCCACGATCATATATCGATAATTATGGCACTACTACTTCAGATCACCTTCCGGTATGGGCTAAGTTTGAAATCTCTACCCAGAAAACAGTCTCAAGTAAATAACCTCTATAATGCCATTCTAAGACCGGCCATCACATTAAGGCGGGTAACTTGCTCTTCAACAACTTCAGTAACGTCAGGGGTAGAATAGAGGGTATTCTGATCATCCCAGAAACTGTACTGTAGTCCAAAGTCAAACGTCAGTCCTTTAGTTAAAACAGCGCTGAATCCGCCACTAATGAACTGACGGTCACTGTCAATACCATCTTGCGGACTGGGAAAATACGCATATCCTGCACGAGCAGTAAAGTTATCATTGGTTTTATACTCCAGCCCCCCTCGCAAATTTATGACATCATTTAAAGCAGACCTCACATTGGAATTTATCTCATTCTCTTGGGGATTTAAACTAATCTCGTCGAAACTGATTTCTGCATCCGAATAGGAAATAGCCTCGGCCGATCCTGACAGTGAAAGCTTCGGTATTCCCTTAAATGTTACCCCCGCTTTAATTCGCTGAGGTCGGGTTATGGTGTATGAAAATGCGCCCGGAGCCTCATCAGAAAATTGAACAGTATTATCGAACGTAGTCGTTATCTCGGTGTTAAATTCTTCATCGATAAATAGCTTCGAGGGAAACTCATAGCTGGCGGCAAGTTGAAACTCAGGCATTGGCTTGTAAACAATTCCCAGTCGAGCGCTGAACGCCTGAATTTCAGCATCGATTCTATCAACACTCAAAATATTATCGATATCAGTATCGGGATTTCCGTCACCATCGGAGTCAATAAATGTGGCATTATAATCATCCTGGCGATCCGACTCCAAGAACTCTCTTCGATAGGTATATGTACCACTATAATAACCTATAGAACCACCAACATAGAAATTCTCCAAAAACTCGGTTGCCATGAAAATAGAATATTCTCCCGTTTTTCCACGCTCGGTCATTTCCACATCCTGGTTAATACCCGGATATTGTGAGAATCCAATGCGAAAAATAGAAGCAGTTTCGGCATAGGAGCTATCCGTAGTGGCAAAATCGACAGCATAGGTATCAAAGGCCGCGAAAAAGAGACTATCATCTGCAGTCGTATTATAAAAATCAGTGATGGTAGAACGGTCATTCCTTCCCGAAGCTGAAAGCACCCGATTAAAATCCGTTGTTTGACTGTAGCCACCCCCAACTACTAAACTACCTCGTGTCGTTGGTACTTTGTATACCAATCCCAAATCACCAATGCCTGTCTGGTTATCGGAATTGCTTGACGTATTTCCCAAATATGTGCCCGTCTCATCGATGAAACGACTGCTCAATCCCATTGAGAGAAAGCTTTCATCAAACAGCGCCATCGACGCCGGATTTTCCTGATAAGCCCCAAATCCGGTGGCATTGCTAACTCCCGGTATCACCAAGCTAACGGGATCATATGAGGGATATTCCAGGCTGTATCGCAGTACATCATCTGCACTCTGAGCGTTAAGTTGAGTTGCAGAAATAATGAACACACCAACAAGTAACAAAATACTTTTTTTTGACATACCTCTACCGTTCATAAGTTGAAAAAGATTGCGTTGGATTGTTACGGCTGCCTATTATTAATTACCGCGACTTCTATCGGAACCTGATGAACCGCTATCGTCGCTTCGGCTTCGGGAAGAACTACTGCCCCGAGAGCGTGAATTACTGGACGACGATTTACTTTTTGTCACCGAACTGCGATTGTTACTGCTCGAGCTTCGATTTATCTTTGATCTTCTGGTAGATGGGGAGTTGCTTCTGCTACGCAAAGTTCGCCCATTATTTCCATTCGTAAAGCGACTGCTGTTTTGTTCGAAGAAGTTCTTCATCCTATTGAAGAATGTTGTTCTCTCTCTGTCGTTATTTATGCGAGAACGATAAATACTGTTATTTCTATTATTATCTCTGATTCGAGCTCGAATCTGTTCCAACTGTTTTTCATCAATGACAAGCGGTATCTCGTCACCTCTGTTGCGATAATCATACCGACTTGTTTGGCTCTCATTTATTTGATCCTGCCCCCTCGTGCGGCTTCTACTTGAAGAACCGTTGTCTCTGTTTTTTGTGCGGTTCACCGATGAACGACCGGAAGTACCCCGGGTGCGGGTTGTTCCTACAGATCGGGTACGAACAGTTGATGATGTACGATTGGTTACCGCAGTTGACCGATCACTATTAACCGTCCTGGTTCTATTTCTATCCGAAGCAACTCGGTTTGTACCAATAGAACGCGGACCATATCGGACATTCCTGTTATTCTCTCTTACTTTGTCATCGGAATAATATCCATACCCAAATCCGGATTTTCCGTAAAAATTCCAATACCCGTATCCATAAGCATATCTGCTGTAATATCGGTGCCAATAATATTCATGATAATAGGGATCATAGAACGGATCATAATAACCATAATGATAACTCGGCCATCCCCAACTTAGAGTAAACGAAATCCCATAATGAGGTCGATCATACCAGCGTCCATATAAGCTGTGGAATGCCCAGCGATCATAACTAAAGGGATGATTCGAATAAAAAGAGTTGTAACCATACCAGTCATCACCATAAAAGTTGTAGACATTGCCATATTTAGTGGCATATTCATAATCTTTATAATAGACTGGAATGTAGTCGTTTATTTTTTCTTGCTTATTTTTTGCCTCTGCTACCCCCTCATTCGTATTATTCTTTGAGGAATCAGCCTCCTCTTCTCCACTCCAAGAATAAACGGGCGTATCACTTGCGGGTTTCTCATCCGTAACCTTTTTCATGGTTTGGCTGTACTGAAGCTGCGTATAGCAACCGGTAAGAAAAAGTGCTAACAGGGTGATTATAAACACTTTGAAAAATTTCATAATAGACTCCGTATTTTACCCAAATTGGCAGAAGAAATTAGCTACTTCTGTTATTGTCTATAACAATAGTATTAAGCAGCATCGTTGCATTCAATCACATATTCATGCGACGGAAGTTATTAAATTTCTCCCTTTAGTGATTTGGCAATGACTTCCGCCTTAGAATTAACGTGCAGCTTCTTATAAATATTACGGATATGGGCACGAACGGTATCAATGGAAATGTCATATCGATCGGCAATCATTTTGTAGCTCAATCCGTCTACAAGTCCATTAACGATATCATGCTCGCGTGGAGTCAGATCAGAATCTGCATTCTTTTTGGGAGTATTCTCCTGAAAATGGTTAATTACTTTGCGCGCAATTTGGGGCGACATAGGGGCTCCCCCGTCTAAAAGCTTTAAAATAGACTCCTTAATCTCCGGCAGTGAGGTGTGCTTCAACAGATATCCCGAGGCACCGGCCCGCAAAGCATTAAATATTTTGTGGGAATCGTGATATACCGTAAGCATGATAATATCTATATCCTCATACTCTTCTTTGATAAGGCTTATGCCCTTTATACCCGACATACCGGGCAGTTGGATGTCCATCAAAATAACATCTGGCAACGGGTGTTCCTCCAGATAATCCAGCATATCCTCAACCGAATCCACCGCAACAGGACACGATAGGCCGTCCTGCATATCCAGATAGCGCTGTATTAGATCCCGTATTTTTTTATTGTCTTCAACAATTCCTACAACTGGTGTCATAATACCGGATTTCTTGCATTTTAGCTGTATCAGTACTAATTATTTACGATTCTCAATGATCACTTCAAAACCATTCTTATCATTAAATGTAATTTCTGCATTAATTCGTTTCGCTCGCATCTTCATATTTCGTAATCCCTGTCCACTTTTTCGAGATCCAGAAACTCCAGGCCCATTATCTTTAATACCCATAGTAAACCCACTGTTATCAGCAACTAATGTTACATTTACACGCTCGGCGTTGGAATGCTTAGCAATATTATTTACCGACTCCTTGAATATCAGATACAGGTTTTCCTTCACTGACACATCAAGCTGTTGCTGCATATCACAATCAAATTCATAAAATACTTTTCGGTCTGATAATACATTATTTACGTAGTCCTGCATCCGATCCGTCAGATCTCCAATGGTATCATTTCGAGCATCAATAGACCATACGATATCATCAAGGCTGGAGACTATTTTCCTACTTTGTACACCAATTTGTTTTAGGGATTCTTCGAGGTTATCCGGCACCTCCATTGTTTGCAGAAAATCAGACTGTAGCGCAATCTCTGTTAGAGCTGATCCCACATCATCATGAAGATCACTGGCAATTTGTACGCGCATCCTTTCCATTTCTACCATTTTTTTAACGCGATAGTAGTTATATATAAAGAGAATTATACCTGCCAGCGTAATAACAACCAATGCAATAAACCACCACCGCAACCAAAATGGAGCCTGCACCGCAAAGCTAATTTGAGCAGGTTCCGGACTCCATTTTCCATTAAAATTACGTGCTTTCACCTCAAAAGTATAATCTCCAGGCATTAGCGCAGAATACCGAACCGATGACTGGGTTGTTTCCTGCCATCCTTCATTCGAATTTTTTAACCGATAGCGATATTTCATTTGGTGAGGAGCGGTGAAGCTAATGCCAATAAACTCAAATGTGATATTGTGATTGTTACTACCGATATCAAGCGGTTCTTTAATTGAAACCCGTTCACCGGATACACTGACATTTTCTATATGCACTTTAGGAGATACATTGCTGATCTTCTCTTTTGACGGATCAAAAACGGATACCCCACCTACTGATCCAAACCAAAGTCGCCCGCGTTTATCTTTAAATGAGGCGCCGGCATTCATTTCGTTAGATGTAATCCCCTGATCTGTAGTAAGCAGTCGAAAAAACTGCTCCTCCGTATCCTCATTCTTTGACTGATAGGCCTGATAATCAAATCGAACAACCCCCTTATTTGTACCAATCCAGAAAATGCCCCGATCATCCTGTTCAATAAAATAACAGACCTCTCCGGGCAGCCCATCTTCCGGAGTTATTGTTTCAAAACTATCATCAGCAAAACGGGCAATGCCGCCAAAAGTCGTCACCCATAAATTCCAATCTTTATCTATTAAAATATCTAAAATACCGTTGTGGGGTAACCCATCATCAATAGTGTAATTTGTAAAAGAATTATTTTGCAAACGACTTAACCCACCATAGGTAGCAGCCCAAATAGCACCGTCATTGCTTTCCTCAAGAGCCATTACAGTATTATTGGGCAAACCATCAGATTCGGTAATATGGTTAACCGTGCCCTCCCGATACTGAATAATTCCTTCTTCATAAGTTCCAATCCAGATTTCATTCTGATCGTTAATAGGCAAAATAGCCCTTATCTTCCGGCCCGGTAAGTCGTCTTCATCAATGTTTTCAAATGTACTATTTTCGAAAATACTCAATCCCCAACGGGTTCCAATTAGCAAACGATTTTGAACATCCGTTTCCAGGGTATAAACTTTATTATCAACTAAACCGTCCGAGGTATTATAAGTTTCAAGCGTATTATTGTTAATGCTTGTAATACCGCCGCCATAGGTTGATACCCAGTACTGTCCCGACTGTCCCTCCACAATAGATGTTACGACATTATTAGGTAATCCATTTTCTATGGTATAGTTCTGGATCTGATCTCCCATGAACATGCTAATGCCACCGCCAAAAGTGCCAACCCAGATATTACCTTCGATATCGTAATAAGTTGTATAAATAATATCATTGGTAAGTCCTTCATCAACCGAATAGTTTTTAAATTCGTCCTCAGAAAAATAGCTTGCACCCTCTTCTGTCCCCAACCATAAATTATTCTTCTCATCTACAGATATAGATTGAACTCGATTATTAATTAAGCCATCCTCCTCGGTAAAACACCTAAATTCCTCATCATTAATCGCACATAGACCGCCCCTGCTGGCAATCCAGAGAACCCCATCAGTAGTTAAGGCAAGATCTCTAAGTCTATTATCCGGCAATCCATGTCGAGTTGTGAAGGTTCTAAAATTGCCGTCCTCCAGCTTAGTGAGCCCGTCACGCGTAGCAAACCAAATTATCCCTTCTTGATCTTCAAGAACATCCCGAACCCGATTGCTACCCATCCCATGTACTTCTCGATACTGCGTCAGCTGTTGGCTACGATCCCAGTGCCAAACCCCCTCACCATCTGTTGTGAACCAAAACTCATTCCGACTGTCTTTATAGATTGATAAAATCGAACTTGATTTCAGGGGCTGCAGCTCCAGTATAGTATGAATACTATCTTTTTTCATAATATTCACACCACCTTCGGTGCCAATCCAAAGCTGATTTTTTTGATCCGCATAAAGTGATTGTATGCTATTATTAAGCAACCCGTCCTCAACGTAATAGTTTTTAAATCCTATACCATCAAAACGATTTAAGCCATAGCCTGTACCGATCCACAGATAACCATCCTGATCTTGCGTCATCGTATTAACAACCGACTCACTCAACCCGTTTTCAATAGAATACGTGCGAAAAGGGTATGTCTGTGCCTCAACGACGGCAGAGGTCACAAGAAGTAGTAAAAATACGCTGATTCCCTTTTTCATAATTATAAAACGAAGCGGCTCGAGAAAAATCTATACCTATCCCTATTCTATTAAAAGTTTTGCCAAATAAAAAAGCCCCGAAAATCGGGGCTTTCAATCATCAAATATGTTGGCAGGTTTTATCCTAAATAAGCACGCAGCGCTGCACTTCTGTTATGATGACGCAACTTGCGGAGTGCTTTTTCTTTAATCTGGCGAACACGTTCGCGGGTAAGATCAAATCGTTCTCCAATTTCTTCGAGTGTTAACGAGTGTTCTCGACCAATACCGAAATAAAGACGAATAACCTCTGCTTCCCGATTGGTTAGCTTTGAAAGGGCACGCTCAATTTCAACCTTGAGCGATTCTCCCATCAGGTCCGTATCCGGATCAGGAGTTTCTTCATTTTCAAGTACATCGAGCAGTCGATTGTCTTCGCCCTGAGCGAATGGCGCATCCACAGAAAGGTGCCGACCGGAAATTTTCAATGTATCAGCAACTTCCGACACCGTCATATCCAAACTTTCAGCAAGCTCGGCGGCTGATGGAACACGTTCGTACTCCTGCTCCAACTTAGAAAGTTCCTTACCAATCTTGTTAAGCGCACCCACGCGGTTCAATGGCAAGCGTACAATACGACTTTGCTCAGCTAATGCCTGCAATATAGACTGACGAATCCACCAAACGGCATAGGAAATAAACTTAAAACCACGAGTTTCATCAAAACGCTTGGCGGCTTTGATCAAACCGAGATTTCCTTCATTAATAAGGTCACCCAGTGAAAGACCTTGGTTTTGATACTGTTTTGCAACAGAAACCACAAAACGAAGGTTTGCTTTCGTTAAATCTTCAAGTGCTTTTTGGCTGCCCTTTTGTATCTCTTTGGCAAGCCTAACCTCGTCTTCGGGAGTAATAAGCTTTTCTTTTCCTATCTCTTGTAAGTAGCGGTCGAGAGATTCTGATTCTCGAGTAGAAATACCTGAACTTCTAGCCACGGGATGTGATGGGTTAAATTAGGATTTATTTGCAATGATTTGATCTGCTGCTAAAGATCACTTCGATAAGACAATCAAGTTAAATGGGATAATACAACGACTAAATCGGATATATGTTGTCTATTCTCGATCTCTATAATATAGGGCTTTAAAATATCAATTTCGAACCATTTTTATCAGCCTTGCTCAGTATTGTTCAACATTGATGTGCCCGGAAATGTTTCCGATATCTCAAAAAAATCAGCCGCCGTGCTTGCGATATCACTAAATGTATCACGAGTTCCCAGATTCACTCGTTCAGCTTTATCTGAGGGACACAATAATACAGGCACAAACTCCCGACTGTGATCAGTGCTTTCAGAAGTAGGATCGTTACCGTGATCACCGGTAATAATTAATATATCGTCCTCATCCAGCTTACTTACAATCGCGGGTATCGCTCGATCAAACTCCTGCAAACATTCCGCAAATCCTTGTGGATCAAGGCGATGGCCATATTTTTGGTCGGTGTCAATCAGGTTTACAAATACAAAACTGTCTTCAGCAGCCGACATTAAACTCAATAACTGAGAAATCCCCTCTGCATTGCTTTTCGTACGCCGGAATTGAGTAAAATACTCTTCGGTAAAAAGATCAACAACTTTACCGATTGAGTACGTTTTCGTACCCTGCTGCTGCAGCCTGTTAATGATATTGTGTTCAGGCGGCTTCAACGAAAAATCATGACGCTTATCCGAAATGCGATTAAAATTTCCCGGCTCTCCGGTAAAAGGCCGTGCAATAACTCGACCTACCCCGTGTTCATCCTGCAGCACTTCTTTTCGTGCAAACTCACACCATTTATAAAGCGTATCAACAGGTGTTACATCCTCATGGGCTGCAACCTGAAACACACTGTCGGCGGAGGTATATACGATAGGAAACCCCGTTTCCATATGCTCCTTACCATAATCGGCAATAACTTCGGTACCCGAATACGGCTTGTTTACCAACGCCTTTTCAACCCCGATCCCCTCACAAAACCGCTCAATAACTTCTTGGGGAAAACCCTCGGGATAAGTTGGGAAAGGCCGATTGAGCTGTATTCCGGCAATTTCCCAGTGTCCTGTGGTAGAATCCTTCCCGGCTGATAATTCCCGCATTTTTCCATAAGCACAGATAGGTTCCGACTCAACAGACACCGATGCCAGCGGCACAATATTACCAAGGCCCATCCGCTGCAAATTAGGCAACTTCACTTCTGTTTCTTCGCACACATGACCCAGCGTATTTTCACCTTCGTCTCCATATTCGGCAGCATCTTCTTGTGCCCCAACACCGAGACCATCAATAACAATTACATAACAGTTACCCATAAATACTATACCGCTTCATTTTTATTGGATTTCAGTGCCTGTGATAGAGCTGATTTGGCATTTTTCAATACCTGATAACTATCTGTGTAGTCACTATCCAACCGTACAAATCCTACTTTTATACCCGTTTCGATATGAATACCGTTTGATAGTTCAAAAGAGTTATTAAACTTCTTTTTCACTGATTTACTCCAATTCTTAACGGCATCCTCATCTTTGCTCTGAATCAAAAAGGAATACACATAGTCTGAGTTATAGCCTAATATTCCATTGTAACCGAACTGGCTGGGGTTAAACGAAGTAATTAAATCTTTCTGCATTTGATCAAGCTGATCCATCCGCAGCTTAGTCCGTAACTCAGGAAGGTTGGAAAGTGTCACCAACCCAAACCAGCTTTTCTGCATGCTTGAGTTAGGGGTGAGACGATATAATTCTGAATTAATAGTTTGCTCCCACAGTTCCGGTAAATAGGCCTCATACTGATTTGCAAAAACAGAACTGTCAACATCCAGCTTGGGATTATTCGAAAGCATCTGCAACCCAGCAATACGTACCAGATTAATTAATTTATGCTTCGTTGACTCTTTAAAAATTAGTGGATTTTTATCGTACACAAGTACTACTCCCTGTCTCCGATCTTTCATCATCAGCGGAATAGCAAGAGTAGCCCCTTCCGAATTCAGTTCTCTTGGCGACAGTCGCTTGGGATTATTATTAAAATGGATAGCAAACTCAGCCTCTCCTTGTTCAGCTGCCTCATAAGCCAGGGAACGCTCTTCCATTTTCATCCCAATCGGCGGGGCATATTTGGCTTCATCAGCATTTAGAACATTGTACCAATTGTCCATTCCCCGAGTGATAAACGAAACACCGCCATCATATAAAAATGATTGAATCGTATTAACAAGCTTCTTTACCAATTCTGTACGATGGCAACGGACCTCTAACCCGGTAAGACAGTCTTCATAATTAATCCACTCATCCTGTTGTTCATAAAGATCACTGATTTCCAAATAGGTGTTCAGCACATTACGCAGCGCATTAATGTACGAGTAAATTACATCGCTCTTGTTTTCTGTAAAAATGTGGTCACGGGATTCCAGTACCGTTATAGCTACTGTTTCTCCGTTATTCACAAAGGGAAGCAACGTAATATACTTCACCGGTACTTCACTGTAATAATGATTTAACGCTGAAGCCGGTATATCTTCACCGACCTCTATTGCAGTAGGTTCATCAAGATCCTTAAACTCATCCAGAAAATGTTTGTCAAAGCTAATGCGATCTTTAAACATCACATTATCAAACACTGTGGATTTGGTCTCCATCACAAATTGCTCCCGCGAACGGTTAACCCAGTACATATATACTGTCTCCATCTCAGAAGCACTTTGCAACATAAAAATCAGGTCATTCAGCACCTGCTTAAATTCACGAAGTGCTTTTTCCTGACGTTTCTGTCCCATTATTTCAGCATTCGATCGCTCTTTTTCTCGCGCCGTTGCGTAATTATCCATCCCTTTTAATCTATATTTTTTGCCAGTTCTTCTGCCTGTTTAATCATCGCCTTAATAGCCGTTAGACCATTATCCCAAAAGTCCGGCTGTGTAATATCCAGTCCCAACTTACCTACGATATTTTCTGGCCAGTCGGATCCACCTGCCCGTAGCATCTCTATGTATTTATCAGAGAACCCATTCTCTGAACGTGTATATTCCTGATAAAGCGCCAATACCAGCAATTCGCCAAAAGCATAAGCATACACATAGCCCGGCGTATGTAAAAAGTGTGGTATGTAGCTCCACCAAAGATTGTATTCCTCCGTAAGTGTTACCGAATCACCATATACTTCTTCCTGCTTCTCACGCCAAAGTTTAGAAAAATCCTCGGTTGTTAGTTCTCCTTTCTCACGGCGGTGTGTGTGCATCGCATCCTCAAAACGATTCATTGAAACTTGTCGAAATACGGTAGCTATGGTATCATCAATCTTTCCAATTAGTAATGACAGTTTTTCTTTGGGATCATCAAGTTCACCCATCAGCTTTTGAAAGACAAGCATTTCGCCAAATACCGAAGCCGTCTCGGCGGTTGTCAGAGGCGTATCTGCCTGCAACACCCCCTGTTCTCTGGATAAATACTGATGAATACCGTGCCCCAGCTCATGAGCCAATGTTTGTACGTCTCGAACTTTACCGTCAAAATTCATGAAAACATACGGGTGTACCGACGGTACAGTACTGGCTGAATAGGCTCCGCCCCTTTTACCAGGTTTCATCGCTGCATCAATCCAATTGTTGTCAAAAAACTTACGGGTAACGGTACCCATCTCCGAATGAAAATCGCTGTAAGAATTCAATACCATTTCCTGGGCTTCGTCCCACCGGATTTTCTTTTCGCTCTCAAGAATGGGTGCATACCGATCGTAGTCATAGAGCTTATCATATCCCAAAAGACTTCGCTTCAGATCATAGAAACGATGAACGAGATCATAATTACTCGTAACAGAATCAACCAACACCTCCACGGTTTCATCATCTATTTCATTGGACAGATTTCGAGATGAAATCCAGCTATCGTATCCGCGCAGTTTATCATCTGTATGCTTGTCAGCAAGAAGTGTATTAAAAATAAACGTAAGGGTGCGACTATGATCCTCGAACGTCTCGGTAAGTGATGCGTGTGCTCGTTTTCGCAAATCACGATCAGGCTCATGGAGCTTACTCAAGACCTCCTGCTGGGTTAACTCCTCTCCATCCAACTCAAAACGGGCGGCGCCCATAGTTTCATCAAAATAACGATTCCACGCACTGCGTCCGGTTACTTTTTTTGCGGATAATACCTGCTCTTCCTTTTCGCTCAGTACATGGTCCCTGTATCGCCGGGATGTTTCAAGGTAGTGCTTGTATCCTTCCAGCTCATCACTTTCGATCAGCTTCTGAGCTTTTTCATCATCCATATTCAGCCATTCCACATCAAAAAACACCAACTTCTGATGAATTTTTGAAGAAAGCTCACTTGCTTCCTGCTTCATTTTGCCGTATTCAGGCTTGTTAGTGTTGGTTGACCAAATAAGGTGAGCATATGAACCAATCTTGCCAACTGTCTCAATTAGCTCTTCGTACTCCTGAAGGGCTTGTTTCATACCTTCTTCATCAAGATCAGCTACGTTTTCTTTGTACGTAGAAGCAAATTCTGCAGCCTGCTCAACGACTTTTTCCTTGTCGTTTTCAAGAGCGGGATCATCAATAGAATTATAGAGGTCAGAAAGATCCCATTGCACATTTTCTGCCCCCGTTTTTTCTTTCACTTTATCACTCATAAATTTCCTGAAACCTACTTTATCTAATCATTGTTGGGATATCAAAATCACCAGAGTCAAAGCTAAAATTATCTCTGCTCAAGAATCGTAATTTAATATAACAATGATTAACTTTACGCTTGTTTGTTTATGGTTTAAAGAAACCAAAAATAACATTCAATATTAACTCTTGCAGACGTTTATTTACTAATAATCTAAACCCACTCAATAAGATCATATTTTGAAGTCGCTCGAAGCTGTTTTCGGACCTAATTCCGCACTTGTTGAAGAACTGTTTAATCAATATAAAGAAGATCCCTCTTCTGTCCCCAATCACTGGCGTCAATATTTTGATGAGATTGAAGGCGTCGAACAGCCAGAAGATCTAAAGTCGGAGGCAGAGAAAACCAGTAATAGTACGGTTACTGCCAAAGCTGCTCCATCTAAGCCCCAGGAACAGAAAAAAGCTAAGAAGGCGCCCCAGCCAAAGGAAGATGGCGATACTGATATTCCTTCCGGAGCTACCCTTGAAAAAATTAAAGGAGTATCCAGTAAGATTGTTGAAAACATGGATGAAAGCCTGGAGGTCCCTACGGCTACGTCGGTCCGTTCACTGCCCATGAAGATGCTCATCGAGGATCGGGCTATTATCAACCGACATCTAAAACAGCGCAACGAGCCCAAATCTTCATTTACTCATTATATTGCATGGGCAATCATCAAAGCGCTGGAAGAATATCCCAACATGAACAACTCATTCATCTATAAAGATGGTGAGCCCTACAAAGTTATTCCGGATCAGGTTAACCTGGGTCTGGCCATTGATGTTCAAAACAAGGATGGCTCTCGAAATCTGTTGGTGCCCAACATTAAGGGCGTAGATAAGATGAACTTTAAAGAGTTTCTCTATGCCTATTCTGATCTTGTTGACAAAGCCCGAAACGGCAACCTCGAAATTTCTGATTTCCAGGGCACTACCCTCACGCTTACCAATCCCGGAATGATTGGAACGGTACAATCGGTCCCGCGCCTGATGAAAACCCAAGGCGCAATAATTGCTACCGGCGCCATCGACTATCCCGCTGAATACCAGTCCATGTCGCAAGAGGTACTTAACAAGCTGGGAATTAGCAAAGTTATGAATGTCACTTCGACATACGATCACCGCGTGATACAGGGAGCGGAGTCGGGAGCATTCCTGAAAAAAGTGCACAGCCTACTCAACGGCGAAGAGAATTTTTACAATGAAATCTTTGAGGATCTTGAAATTCCTTATGATCCTCTGCCTTTTGGTGCTGACACCTATGTAGGACAACTTGATGGCAGTGGAGCTACGCTGGAACAAAATAAGCGTGCCATTAATGTAATGCGTCTCATCAATATGTATCGCACGCGTGGGCACGTACTTGCTGATCTTGATCCATTAAGCGATGAAGCCGGACAGAGTCCAGAGCTTGACTTAAGTTATTACGACCTTACGCTCTGGGATCTGGATCGCGAATTTTATTGCGGCGGTCTTGGCGGCAATGAAAAAGCAACACTCCGCGAAATTATTACCTTACTACGGGAGACCTACTGCGGCAAGATGGGGGCCGAGTTCATGCATATCCTTGACTTGGAAGAACGCAAGTGGCTGCGTGAACGCATGGAATCCACAACTAATACGCCTGAACTTACCAAAGATCAGAAAAAGCAGATCTTGCACAAGCTGAATCAGGCGATGGCCTTTGAGCAGTTCTTGCATAAGAAATATATCGGGCACAAACGTTTCTCCCTCGAAGGCGAAGATACGCTTATCCCGATGATGGATCACATGCTTGAAAAAGCGGGTGAAGACCAAGTTGAAAAAATATTTATGGGTATGGCCCACCGGGGACGTTTGAACATCCTCGTAAACATCATGAACAAGCCCTATCGAAAAGTATTTGCTGATTTTGAAGGAAACCTCGATCCCGACAGCATTCAAGGATCCGGTGATGTAAAATATCACCTTGGATCTAAAGGAACCTATGAGACAACGAGAGGTGAAGAAGTTGAAATTGAGTTGATGCCAAACCCAAGTCACCTCGAATCGGTGAATCCTGTTGTTGAAGGAGCCACTCGGGCTACCCAAGACCACGACGGTGAGAACGCTGAGAAGAAAAATCTACCCGTTCTTATACATGGAGATGCGGCATTCTCCGGTCAGGGTGTTGTTGCCGAAACATTAAATATGTCTCAGCTTGATGCCTACAAAACCGGTGGTACCATCCACATTATCTTAAATAACCAAATTGGTTTTACCACCCTGCCCGAAGACGGACGCTCCACAGAATATGCTTCTGATCTTGCCAAGGCTATTTTGGCTCCGATATTCCATGTCAATGGAGACAATCCAGAAGAAGCTGTCCATGCTATGCAGATGGCGTTCGAATATCGCCAAAAGTTTGGTAAGGATGTCGTTATTGATTTGATCGGCTTCCGTAAACACGGACATAATGAAGGCGATGAGCCTGCATTTACCCAGCCGGGTATGTATAAAGAGATTGAGAATCATCCCACGGTTCGCGATATCTATACCGAAACGCTTTTAAGTCGCGGTGAGTTCACCGAAGAGGAAATGCAGGAAATATTCGATGAGTTTGATGAACTGCTCCGTGAGGCCTTTGAGGATGCCAAAAATGCCTCTCCTCTCGAGGTTACAGAAGATATGATTGATCGTCACGAGATGACGCAAGAAGACTGGGATGAATTCCCGGATACGACTTACCCGGAAGATGAGCTCAAAGACATAGCTGTCAAACTCAATACAGTCCCTAAAGATTTTGATGCTAATCCCAAGCTGCTACGACAGCTTGCCAAGCGTGCCGAAACAGTTGAAAAAAATGAGAAGAAAATTGACTGGGGCTTTGCTGAAGCACTTGCTTTTGGATCATTACTCAAAGATGGAACAACGGTCCGTTTAACGGGACAAGATGCCGAACGTGGTACTTTTTCACATCGACATGCTATTCTGCACGGTACAGAAACGGATCAACAGTTTATTCCACTTAATAACCTTGAAGACGACCAGGCGCCATTTTATCCCTATAATAGTCTGCTCAGTGAGTTTGCCTGTGTTGGTTTTGAATTCGGATACAGCGCAGCCAAGCTTGATGCACTTGTTATTTGGGAAGCCCAGTTTGGCGATTTCGCCAACGGCGCCCAAGTGATGATGGATCAATATATTTCTGCAAGTGAAGCTAAGTGGGGACAAAAGTCCTCCCTTGTAATGACCCTCCCTCACGGATATGAAGGTCAGGGACCTGAACACTCATCCGCACGTCTGGAGCGTTACCTACAGCTCTGCGCTGAAGATAACATGCAGGTTGTCAATCTTACGACACCTGCTCAGTACTTCCATATCTTGCGTAAGCAAGCAAAACAGGATAACAAAAAGCCGCTGATAATTATGTCGCCTAAGAGTTTATTGCGACATCCGCTGGCTACATCCAAAACAGATGATTTAGCCAAGGGCCAATATCAGCCGTTTATTCCTGATCAAGAAGTGGAAGACAAGAGCAATATTGATCGCTTGGTAATCTGTTCCGGGAAAGTATATTACGATCTATATAAACAACGCCAAGAAGAAGAAATTGATAATGTGGCTATTGCTCGATTGGAGCAATATTATCCTTTCCCTGACTTGGACGTAAGTAATATTCTGGATGAATACAGCCATGTTGATGATATAGTATGGTGCCAGGAAGAGCCCAAAAATATGGGAGCTTGGACGTTTGTCTCAACACGCATTATGCAGCAGCTCAAAGACGGGCAGAACCTGCGATATGTAGGTCGACAAGCTTCTGCCTCTCCGGCAGCCGGACAAAAGAAAGTCCACAAAGCCGAACAGGAAAAGCTTGTCAATGAGGCTTTGAACTAGACTCTTCAAACTACTTCAAAAATTTTAGGCATCGTAGCTGATTAGCTGCGATGCCTTTTTTATTGGCTTAATTCATCATATAATACAGCTACAGAATAGGATTAAACCAGAAAAGCAATAATAGAATTGAATTGCTGGGACAAAAAATTCTTACTCTGCTACACCTGTCTTAGCCGGTTGTGCCTTTTGGGCTCCACCTCTTGAAATATCTTCCAAGCTTAATCCTTTCGTTTCATCTACGAACTTTTTCACAAAGAAGTAGGCGACGACTCCAAAGAAAGCGTAGATGCCATAGGAAATACCAAGTCCCAGATTTGTTAATAATACGGGGAAACTTATCGTAATAATAAAGTTTGCCCCCCACTGGGCCATTCCACATAGAGCAAGAGCAGCACCGCGGTAGTGATTTGGGAACATTTCGCCAAGCATAACCCACATAACCGGTCCCCATGAAAAAGCAAAGAAAGCGATGTACGTATTGGCAGCAAATAAAGCAATAATACCTTGCGTTGGACCTAATGTCACGGAATCTGCCCCTCCACTCGGCGCAATGCTAAATACATATGCCATAACTCCGAGCATTACCGCCTGGCCTAATGATCCAATCAGTAAAAGCGGTTTTCGTCCTACTTTATCAATCAGCATAATGGCCACAAACGTAAAGAAAATATTTACGCTACCGCTGATCACATTTTGCAACAGGGCGTCGCCCTCCGTAAATCCGGCTGACTTCCAAAGAGTTGCACCGTAATAAAAAATGACATTTATACCCGTAAACTGTTGTAGTACAGCTAATCCCAAGCCAACCCAAACCAATGGATGTATCTTGCCGGTATAACTATCAAAAATATTCCTGAGCTTGGGTTTTATCCCCTCTTGTAGGGTTGACTCAATATCCGCCACTTTTTCTCTAATATTTATTTTTGGCAGAATTCCTTTAAGTACCTTACCGGCCTCATCAACTTTTCCGGCCGCTACTAAATACCGCGGGGATTCAGGGATGGCCAACAATGAAAGAAAGAATATAGAAGCAGGAATGATCTCGGCCCAGAACATCCATCTCCAGGTTTGAAAACCACCCCAAAGAACTTCCGTTGCCCCACCGGATAAACCGGCCAGCCAGTAGTTACTCATAAACGCCATGAATAATCCTATCACAATCATCAATTGTTGCAGCGTAGCCAGACGTCCGCGTACCTTTGAAGGAGCAATTTCACTAATGTAGGCAGGAGCAAGAATACTGGCAGCCCCCATAGCCATTCCACCAATAATACGATAGATAATAAATTCTAGTGATCCGTTTGAAATTCCTGAGCCCCAGGCACTAAAAATAAAGGCAAGGGCTGTCGCAATCATCACCGGTTTGCGACCAAACTTATCAGCAAGTGTTCCGGCAAAGAAAGCACCGACCATACTGCCTAACAGCACCGATGCTACATTAAAACCAGTTCCGGCCGAATCAGAATCAAAAGCCAGTTGAAGGGCGTCCACCGTACCATTGATCACCCCGCTGTCGAAACCGAATAAGAACCCTCCTAATGCCGCTGCTGATGATAATAGAATTACGCGGCTTACATTATAACTTTTACTCATCTGAATTCTATTTTACTTTATTGAGATTTGAAGACTATCATTTTTGATATACATGTACGTAGTCTACTTCCATCGTTTGGGGAAATTGGGTCGTCTCATCAGGATTTCCGGGCCATCTACCTCCTACAGCAACATTTAGCAAGATAAAAAACGGGCCATCAAATTCACTCATGGAAGAAGATTGGATGCTTAATGAGTAATACTGCTCGCCGTCAAAGAACCATTTAATTTGCTGATCATCCCATTCAATAGCGTAAACATGAAAATCTTGTGACAGCTTTTCTGAATGCGTTAATGAACCACCCTGATAAGTATGCTCTCCACCTTCTTCCCAATGCGCCGTACCATGCAAGATAGAATCATTTTCACCCCCGCCAATCATCTCAAGAATGTCAATTTCACCAGTAGCAGGCCACGTTGTACCTTCAAAAATGTTTTTTCCCAACATCCAAAATGCCGGCCATATACCTTGGCCTTCCGGCAATTTAATGCGCGCTTCCACACGACCATACTGCCAGTAGTGTCCATTTTCATACGTTATCATTCGAGCAGAAGTATAATTTGCCCCCTGATAATTCTCTTCTCGCGCAGTAATTGTTAACACGCCGTCACCAACACTGGCATTTTCTAATCTGTCGGTGTAATATTGCAACTCATTATTTCCCCAGCCGCTAGCTCCAATTTCAAAATTCCACTTATCAGGATCAGGGTATCCTTCATAATTGAAATCTTCGCTCCAAACAAGATCATATTTATTACTATTATCGGTCGTGTCTACAGGTACTTCATCCGTTCCTGAGGTTGTAATACCTTTATCATCTCCACAAGCAGCTATCGTAAGTACAGACATGATACCAATTGTACAAAAGAGAATTTTTTTTCTTAAATCCAAAAACATCATTTAAATACTCTTAGTTGAATTCTGTTGTTCACACATGTAAAATTTCAAAAACACTAAGCGCTTAGCTTATTCTCAGATTCCATTGCAAAGCTAGTATTTAGCCAATAAGAACTACTTTTCTTTAAACTCATCTGACCAAATTAAGCTTAGAGGTTTCAAAAGGTGACATCTATATAAAATGGAAGGAAGCTCAAGCTTCCTTCCATGAATATTAATTAACTAAAAGAACAGCTTAATTGGCCGATGTTAATTGAAAGTCATCTATAAAGAAGATTCCAGTCCTACTGTGACCTTCGCCACCAATCTGAATAATAATGCGATCAAAATCTTCACGATCGCTGAATCCACTGAAATCAAACTCAAGGTCAACCCACGTATCTGTTTGATTAATGGGCTGAATAATATTGGCTTGAGTTTGCCATGAATTTCCTCCAAGCCCCGTTTCACCGTTAACATTATGCAATTTTACCTCAACTTGCTGCAAGAGGTTGCCCGGAGCCCAAGATTGTGCATTAGGATCTACCGTCTGATAATCATTATAGGATGGTAAATAAGCTCTGAGTCGTATTATACTACGCTCATTTAGGTTCAGTTCGTACCCGAGATCAATATATACGTTTTCGAATTGCCCTTCTCCTTTGGCATACTTCGCTACTTTATTAGTTGTGTCAGCAACCAACGGCGCAGGATTATCATAGCTTTCATTGAAATCTGCAATTTGGTCGGTGACCCAATCCACATTCCCTTCCTCATCAAAATTATCTTCCAACTCCTCTGATTTATAGGGTAATATTTCGGGCGGGTGTTCATATCCTTCAGGAATTAATCGATGAAACCAAAAAAAGTTATTTTTTGTGTCTATAAATCTAATAACCATTAAATTTTCTTCCAGTTCTAGGATATCATATGTCCTAGTACCTGTATAAAACCCCATAAATGATGGATCAGAAACAGTCAAAGTAAGCTCCCCATTATCTGCTTCTTCTAATGCAAATGACTGGTTATTCGGAGCATTGTAGGCTGTTATCAAATCATCACCTCCAGGACCAGCTGTCATAGGATTAGTAAAAATTTCAGTATCTTCGTATTCAGTTTTTAGGAAAACATGACCATTTGTTTCCTGCTTATAAACAAACCCATCATCGAGTTGAAAGGTATAACGATCGTCATAAAGACCAGCACCTGACTTAGCTTTTGGAGCGGCTTGCCACCATGCTGGCGTTCCATAACCATCCAGACTTGGATCGGCTGGGCCTAATCCCATATGACCAATTTGAGTACTATCAATCACCCAAGTTTTTCCATCTATATCATCACTACCACCTGTTAGAATATTTAAGTTTGGGTCATCCAACATAGCAACATTTGTCTCAGCAACAGTTACTGTACTACTATCCACTGCATGCCCGGATTTGGTAAAAATAGTCAGTGTAACCGTATATTCGCCCTGCGTAGGAAACTCACCAATCACATTATCTCCTTCGGCCGTTGCACCATTTCCAAAATCCCAAAGTGCTCTAAAACTATCAGATGTATTTGTGAAATGGATAATATTTGGATTTTCAGAATCTGGTTCTGATGTAAAAGTAACCTCCTCTGATGTTGGTGCGGAGCCTAGCTCACCGCCCGTTGTACTGTCGCTACATGACGACATGAAAAAACCAACCATGAGTACTAAAAACACCGTGAATTGATATGTCGGATTTTTTGAATTTTTGGACTTATACATAATAAAATACCTTTCAGATTTATATTTATATACCGATAGTTTTGCATACCGGACTTCTTTTATATTTCTCAAAAAAAGTATGCAATACTACCAGCATAATCAGTTTAGTACTACTTCTTTATTCATAACCATCGTTTTGCTCAAGAGCTGAGTTATTGAGTGACTCCAACGGAATAGGAAGCACTTCATGAACTCCTTCCACGAACCCTTCATCAGCCAACACATCTGCTGCCCGGCCGGTACGCACCAGATTAAACCAGCGGTGCCCTTCAGTAGCCAGCTCTAACTGCATTTCTTGGTAAATATTATCAAGCGTAGCAGCAACAGGTCCTAAACCTACTCGGTCACGCACTTGTGTAAGCAACGCTTCCGCTCGAGGATCATTGGCACCATTCAACCGAACGAGCGCTTCAGCCTCAAGCAGGTAGGTTCCCGCAAGACGAACTTCTATATAATTGTTGGGATAATTGAGTTCAATCGTTCCACTTTCAGCTGTGTATTCTTGTAGCGGGGCAAACTTCTCAATAAAGTATCCTGTATCTTCGTAACCCGGTTCGTAACTCGCTGTTCCATCATCTGCCATACTTCCAATATCAGCAATAGTATGGTCATAACGTGGGTCGCCTTGCAAGACATTTACCAATTTAGAAGTGATAGGATTAAATCCATATCCACTGTTGTAGGTAGGTCCACTATAACTACGGGCACCAACAAACTGCACATACACATTACCCTGAATATTTCCGCTTCCAAACATTCCCCAATCAGCTTGTTGTTTTGCTGTGTGGGTAATTTCAAAAATTGACTCCGAATGAAATTTATTATCTGGACTAAATATCTCAGGATAATTGTCTAAAAGAGCGTAGGCCGTAGAGGTGTTCACCTGGTTGAGCAGATCTGCAGCTCGCTGTAACTTAGCCTGATCTTGGCTGTCTCCAATTTCATACATCAACGATTTCGCCAAAAATGCTCGCGCCGCGCCCTTCGTAGCACGTCCGGATTCGTTTGATGGAAGTGGTGCCGTTGGCAAGTCTGCAATCGCAGCGGTGAAGTCTGTGTCAATCTGAGCATATACATCTGCAGGCGGTGCCTGCTCCTGTTGATAAATCTCACTGGTCTCAAGCGATTCCGTAATTAACGGAACATTGCGAAACAGACGAACCAACCAGAAATAATAGTACCCGCGCAAAAATCGAGCTTCAGCAACATACCGCGCTTTAGTCGCCTCATCTAATCCTTCAACACCGTCTATTCTTTCCAGTAAAAGGTTTGCTCGGTTGATACCAGCATAGCTTCGGCTCCAATAGCCTGCTTGGGGTCCTACGGCACTACTCAAATTATAGGAGTTCCAAGCTTGCCAAGCTGTTACATCATTCGGTCCACCACCACCGGCATTCATCTCGTCCGTAGCACTGTTAAGCGGTCCAAGGATGTTAATAAAGGTACCATCCGGTCCGCCTGTTTGCCATCCGATAGGATTATATGTAGCTACTAATGCCGCATATGCCTGCTCGGGCGTCTCATAATAATTAGACTCTAATTGTTGTCCCTTGGGCTCCACGTCCAAGACGTTATCACAGGAGGCAAAGGAAACGACTACAGCCAAACACATAAGATATGTAAGTAAACTTTTCATCATTGTCACCAATTATTGTGTTGTTTAGATTTGTCTGATTTAAAATTTGATGTTTACACCAACTTGGAACGATCGAGCTTGCGGATAAATGCCGCGGTCAATACCAAAGCTGGCTCCACCAACTTCAGGATCAAAACCGGAATATCCTGTTATTGTTGCCAGGTTCTCGGCTCGAACGTAAATACGTGCTTGTTGAATACCGATATCATTTGAAAGCTCAACCGGCAAAGTATAACCAAGCTGCAGAGTTTTGATCCTGAAATAGCTTCCATCAGACAAATAGAAATCAGATGGATTTGTAAAGTTATTATTGGGATCATTATCTGAAAGACGCGGATAAGAATCTGAAGTACCCGGTCCTGTCCAACGATTCAATGCTCTTGTTGTGTAGTTTGCTGTAGCAATATCAAGACGACGCAATCCCTGGAAAATTTCGTTTCCATATACCCCTTGTCCAAACATCTTGAAGTCAAACTGCTTCCAGTTTGCAGATAGGTTTATTCCAAATGTCCAGGGAGCTGTTGGATTTCCAATGAAAGTACGATCTTCACTCGTAATTTGTCCATCACCATTCAGATCCTTCCAGCGGAAATCACCCGGCTGGGCATTTGGCTGGATAGGATCTCCATCAGAGTTCGTATAGCTATTAACTTCTTCCTGCGTTTGGAAAATACCCTGCGTCTCGAAACCGTAAAAGGATCCAATAGGTTGACCAACCACAGTTCGGGTTAGCTCGTAAGCACTTGCTTGTAGGGGAATCGATCCGACTAAGAAATCATTTTCACCAATATCCGTTACCTCGTTCTTATTATAAGAACCGTTTGCGGTAACACTGAAGCCGTAGTCCTCGAACTGCTTGTTATATCCCAATTCAAGTTCAACACCATCATTGGTCAAGCTTGCAACATTTCCAAATGGATTGCCGCTGGCTCCAACATATGAAGGAATTTCAACTTGGAGCAGCATTCCGTCAGTCTCTTTATGGTAATAATCGAAAGTCAATGAAAAATTATTCAAGAATGTGGCATCAAAACCAGCATTAATCTGAGTAGTTTCCTCCCATTCCAGACTGGGATTAGCCGGAGCATTCGGGCTTGCACCAGTATAAATACTGTTCCCGAATACATAGTTTCGGCCTCCCGAAACCGTTGACTGGTACTGGAAATCACCCAACGAGCGATCGTTACCGTTGATCCCATAAGATCCGCGAATTTTTAAGTAGTCAACGAAAATATCCGGGAAGAATTGTTCAGAGGTCGGCACCCAACCCACTGAAACAGCGGGGAAGGTTCCATACTGATTTTCACTACCGAATCGGGAAGAGCCATCAATCCGAAGCACGATCGTTAATAGGTATCGGCTGTCATAGTCATAATTTATTCGCCCAAAGTATGAATTAAGGGCATATGGTTGTGCTTCTCCTCCAAATGCAATACGCTGATCATTAGGCACTGAAAAATTCATTGAGGCATTATCAAAATTCTGTGCCGGGATAGCCTGATACGTTCCACCAACAGTTGTAGCGCTGCTTTTACGCGTACTGGTTCCTACAAGGAAGTCAAAGTTGTGATAATCAAAGTTGGTGGTATAGTTAACGGTATTATCCCAACTCCAAATTAAATTACGACTATTCTCGCGAGCAAAACTATTGGTACCCGTATTCTGAGCAACTGAACTCAAGTAATAAATGGGAGTAAAAGACTCAAAGCCATAGAACGCCGGTTTAACACCGATGTCAGTCTTCACCAACAGATTTTCCATTGGCTCAACCTGGAGGCTGAGGCTACCAACGATATTATGAGAATAGCCATAATTGCCACGTTGTGTTTCAATATATGCCAACGGATTTGACATTTCCTGACCTACATACTGCGATATTCCGTACGGATATCCTTGCTCATTTCTTATTACAGGATTATTACTGTAGGGCGGGCTATTAATAGTAGATTCATTGGTTATAAGTACTGGAGTAATAGGATCCAGATTAATTGCCGAGCTAAGGGGACCGCCATACTCAGTGTTGGTTCCCAAACTTCCGCGATTCTTCTCATAGGTGTAGCTGATATTTTCACTGAAGGTTAGCCAGTCAGTAATATCAACGGTAGAGTTTATTCGAAATGATACCTTTTTATTATGAGATATCGGTGATGCTACAATACCCTGTTCATCGTAATATCCAATTGATGCATAGTACGAAGAAGTTTCATTTCCACCGCTAAAACTAAGGTTTTGATTAATCACCGCTGCAGAATTATTGAAAATTGTTTCCTGCCAATCAGTACCTTCGCCATACTGCTGTGGATTAGGAAAAACTATTCCACTACCTGCTGCTACAGAAGACTCATTTCGCAGCACAGCATATTCTCTGGCGTTCAGCAAGTCTAACTTTTGTTCAGGCCCCTGAATACCATAGTAGCTGCTATAGCTCGCTTCAAAGTTACTTCGCGACCCACTCTTCGTAGACACAAGTACAACGCCACTGGCAGCGCGTGTTCCGTAAATTGCCGCAGAAGCTGCATCCTTTAATACCTGTATTGATTCAATATCACTTGGATTTAAATAACCGATACCACCATTTTCAATAGGCACACCATCTACAATATAGAGAGGATCACTATTGTTAATAGAAGTCGTTCCACGAATTCGCACTGATGAAGATGAACCCGGAGCACCGGAACTTGAGGTTACACGAACTCCAGAAAGACGACCCTGCAAAGCATCATCCAGACGTTGTACTGGGGCCTCATCCAAATCCTCTGAACTTACAGAAGATATCGAACCACTTACATTTCTTCTTTCTTGAGTTCCATAACCAACAACTATAATTTCTTCTCCCGCTGCATATGTGCGAGGCTGTAAGGCAACATTTAATACGTTTTGTCCATCATATACAATCTCTTGAGTCTGATAACCAATATAAGAGAAACGCAAAGTATCCTGTGGCTCTACCGATGGAAGAGAGTATTCTCCATCCATGTCCGTCGAAGTACCACGACTAGTTCCCTTGATAAGAACATTCACTCCGGGAAGTGTTTCGTCTGTTTCACTATCGGTTACAACACCGGATACGGTATCAACTGCAATTTCTAATTTTGTCTTGGATAGCTTTGATATTACAAAGGTCCGATTATCGATATAGTTATAATCTAAACCATGAGGCTCCAAAAGCTTTTTAATCTTTTCTCTCAGCGTTCCGTCAAGTTCTTTTGCAGAACTGAATTTTCCTTCTACAATACTGGATTCGTACAGAAATACCACATTGTAACCGGTTTCAATACGTTCCAATTTTTTCTCTAAACTTACCGTCTTATTTACTTCTTGGGTCTCCACAAAATTTTGATTCAGCACATACTGTGTTGACTGATCTGCCCACACGGCATTAACACCAAATAAAAAGATGAATAAAACCAAGAAGGTGTAGCTTTTAGTTTTCATATCATTTAGATTTTTAATTATATGATTAATCATGATCCAGTATTCTATAAATCGGTTTTTTCATTGATATACACTGTCTGTTCCCGCTTTTCGATATCTACATCCAATGTCTTAGCAATGCCTTCCAGGATGAAACTTAAATTTAAATTCTTAAATCTGCCTGTAAGCTTTTTATCCAAAAGCGCGCTGTTATTCACCCTTACCTTTACACCGTAGGTAAACTCAATTCTCTTAACCAAGTCTGATAGTGGGGTATTATCCAACACCAAGCTATCACTGGCCCAAGAGGTATATACTTCAGGATTCACCTGTTCTACTTCTATTTTATCAAGGCCTTGGGAAAACAATGCCATATGATTTGGCTCCAGATCATACTGCAAATTTTTGTTACTCAGAGAATCCTGAACATTAACCCGAACACTTCCCTCCTTTAATACCACCCTACTATGTCCACCAGTTGTATTTACTGAAAACTCCGTTCCCAAAACCGATACTTCACCATCAAGGGTATGTACAATAAAGGTTCGAGATTCATCCTTTGGCTTACGGGTTATGCTAAAAAGGGCCTCTCCTTCTAACCAAACACGCATGGTATCAACCGTAGTTATTCTTTCAGGCACCCGCATTTGCGAGTTTGCATTCATCACAATATCGGAGCCGTCAGAATAATGAACCGTCGTTTTTTGCCCAGGCGTGGTTTCTATAAGCTGATAATTAATCGAGGCGGCCCGGCTACTTTCTGTTCCGTCGTTCTGTTCTAAAAGTGTGTTCCGGGCCAAAAATCCAACTAAAAGCAAAATACCCGCAGCTGCAGCCATAGTGGCCCAAACCATCTTATTATGCTTTCTCTTTATCTCCTGAAGGGGCTTATATCGATGTTCCGAGTCGATTCGCTCCATCAGCCGCTCTAATTCCAGATCTGAATCTGGCTTTGGAACGGTTTGTATGCCTTTATTGAGCAATAATTTTGCTCTGTTTGTTAATTGCTCATTTTTAGCACTTTCCTGCATCCAAGCAGTCCATTGCTTTATTTCCTCCTCCGATGCATTTCGTTTCAGAAAGCGGACAAAAGAATCATCCTTTAATAATTCGGAGAGTGTATCAGACATTGGTTTATTTGCTTTTCCATTAGATTATCCTCGATTTCACTCTAATAGAGGTACCCTAAACCCATTTCTACTCTATATTTTTCACATTTTTTCTGCAAAAAACATACTAATGTCATAAAGTGCTGACAGGCAATGAGTTACAGACTTTATAAAAGGCAGGAAAAGTTATTTATCCAGAAAGATTCGCAAGTTTTCCAAAGCATCATGCACTAAATTATAGATGCTTTGTGCGCGAATCTGCAGAATTTCAGCAAGCTCTCTTGTAGATAGGCCTTCAAAATATTTCAAATAGATCACTTCTCGCTGACGCGGGGTAAGGTTGGCAATCGCCTCTTTTAAATCTTCTTTTTTTTCCTCTTCCAGATCCAAAGCTTCCTGCCAACCCTGGTAACTCAATAGAACATCAAACTCCTCTGAAAAGTATTTTTTATCCATATCCTCCCTACGTTTTATATTTTTCTTTTTCCGAAGGAGTTGACGACGGAGAGATATGAACAGATAGGCTTCAACAGAATCCGGTTGGTTCAGATTATTTCGATACTTCCAAAGGTTGTAAAAAACTTCCTGAATAGAATCACGAACCAGATCAGTATTGGAAACTATGCGATAACCATAGCTATAGAGAGAGTCAAAATTATTATTGAACAGCGCTGTCAATGCTTCAATATCTCCCTTACAAAGCTTTACCCATAGCTCTTCCGGATTCAAATTATCATATTCAAACTTATTGGCACTCATTGATCTGCACAGATGAGATTCGACATTTACGACTTAATAAAATACAAAAATTAGGACTAAGAACTCTTAATTAAACAATGATTCGATTTATTAAAACATTATTAACAAACTTTTTTAAATGAGCATGGGTAATATTCAAGTTCTTAAGCCTTTGTTGTAGTTTGAACAAAAAGTTCATCAATTCTTCTCAAAAAAGAGTTTAAAAACATATAAGAGTTGTATAACTATGCAAGTTTTTTACTTTCTCTTGACAGTTGCAAAATCTTGCAGTAGCTTCAAGGTGTTCCGTCGTTCTGAAATTTCAATTACTTCTGCTATAAGTAAAAGCCGGAAGTATCTCTTTTATAAATTTAAATTTCAGAATACGACGATTATGGATTCTCAATCATTTCTTTTTTTACGCCAGCCACAAAAGGGACTTTCTCTTATGATCGCCTCCTTTTTTAGCTTCTTAATGGTTGTGGGAAGTTTTACCATCGCCTCAGGACAAACGTATTTAGATCCTGAAAGCCCTATCAATGAACGTGTAGATGATCTGCTCAGCCGAATGACCATTGAGGAGAAAGTTGGTCAGATGACACAGCTTAACATCACGCTTATAAACAAAACGGGGGTTCAGCGTAATGTTGCTTTAGATCCCCAAAAAGCCAAAGAGTTATTAACCAATCACCACATTGGCTCCTTTCTTAATGGTGAGGCCGTGTCACCGGAACAATGGATTGAGTATACACAAGAACTTCAAAAAATAGCGGTAGAAGAAACCAGGTTGGGCATCCCGATTATATATGGTATTGACCATATACACGGAGCCAGCTACGTACAAAACAGTACCATTTTTCCCCATAATATAAATATTGGAGCCACTTTTAATCCTGAAAATTCCTACCAGAACGGTCGTATTACGGCGCTTGAATCAGCTCCACTGGGGCACACTTGGAATTTCGCACCGGTATTAGACCTCGGTCAGAACCCATATTGGGCCAGGCAATACGAAACCTTTGGGGAGGATCCTTACCTTGCTTCCAAGCTTGGAACGGCTTATGTAGAAGGATATCAGCAAAAACATCAAGATATAGCTCCTTACAGACTTGCTGCAACTGCCAAACATTTCTTGGGATATTCTGTCCCCCGATCGGGTTGGGACCGCACACCGGTAGATCTTTCAATGCAGACTATCCATGAATTCCACCGTCCCCCCTTTCAAGCCGCCTTCGATGCGGGAGTTAAAACAGTGATGGTCAACAGTGCCGAAATAAATGGCATCCCGGTCCACAGCTCCAAGCAACTTCTTAGCGACCTTCTTCGAGACGAAATGGGATTTGAGGGCGTCGTTGTAACCGACTGGGCAGATATTGGTAAACTCGTTGACTATCATAAGACAGCTCGGGATTATGACGAAGCTACTTATCAAGCTGTAACTGCAGGGATTGATATGAGCATGACTCCGGAGTCACTGAAATTCAATGAAAGCTTGTTAACGTTAGTTGAAGAAGGACGTATCAGCGAAGAACGCATTGATGAATCCGTAGGCCGTATTCTCAAGCTCAAGTTTGAGTTAGGCTTATTTGAACATCCTTACCCCTCCGGCAAAGGAATGGACAATATCGGAAGTAAGTCTCACAAGAAGAAAGCGCTTCAGGCCGCTCGGGAATCAATGGTGTTACTCAAAAATGCTAACAATACCCTCCCCTTTTCAAAAGATTTAGATCAAATTCTGGTTGTCGGTCCAACGGCTAACAGTAAAAAGAATCTTTCCGGTGGATGGACTTTAGCCTGGCAAGGCGGGGAGGAAGATCGTTATCCGGAATCAATGAAAACCATAACTGAGGCTATTGCAGCCAAGTTCGCTGATACCAAGGTAGTAAGCATAGATTCAATCGGTCCCAAGAATTCAGATCAACGTTCATACTTCAATGAAAGCTTAAAAAAATCTGATGCGGTTATCATTGCAGGCGGGGAAGAGCCTTACACCGAGTTTGTCGGAAATATTACCAGCCTTAAACTTCCCGAAGATCAGCTGGATCTAATTAGAATTGTCAATCAGTCTGACAAACCCTCTGCCCTGGTATTAGTTGAAGGACGTCCCCGTGTTATTACCGATATTGTGGATGAAACCAATGCAATTGTTTGGGCCGGACTGCCCGGTTTTGAAGGGGCCGAAGCTATTGCTGATGTATTGAGTGGTGATTACAACCCCAGTGGAAAACTTCCCTTCTCCTATCCACAATTTGTAGGTCACTTTGCACCGTATAATCACAAATCAAGTGCCGTATATTATTTTGATGCCAATATTGCTAATAACATCGAACAAGCTGATAAGACAACTGCTCTTTGGAATTTTGGTCACGGTCTGAGCTACACTGACTACTCATATGATAACTTATCGCTTAGCGATACCACGCTAACCGACGATCAAAAGATAACGGCTACAGCAACCGTAACAAATACCGGGGATCGTGTTGGCACGGAAACAGTGCTTTGGTACATCACAGATGAGGTGGGGCGAATTACCAGACCGGTTAAAGAATTAAAGCACTTTGAGCGTTTACAACTGGAGCCCGGAGAGCAACAAAAAGTAACATTTGAAATTGATCCCAATAAGCATTTGGGATATCCCGATTTCAGTGGTAAAAGTATTCTGGAGGAAGGTTATTTTACGATTCATTTCGGATCACAAAATATGCGTTTTTACCTGGAAACCGACTCTTCCTCAATTCAGTTGCAGCCAAAATAATCGATTGGTAACGTAATACATTAAAAAAGCCCTGAATGTTAGAAAACGCTCAGGGCTTTTATCTTATAATAAGTCTAACTTTTTCTATCGCAGACCGTTTTTAATGCCTTTACAAATTCGGCTTACTGCATCATGACTGTGTAAACTTTCCATATGTACACATCGAATCACGAAATCATGGATACGTTCTTCTTCATTTAACTGCTCATAAAGCAGTCGAGCAGCATCTTCTACGAACTTTTGATATGCTCCATTCATCTCCGCAAACGCCTGCTCATCCTCTCTTTTAACCATAACCTGGGTTTCCGTCATAAGCGCTTCTTGGCAATGGCTGACTAACTCTTCGATAAAAAGCTCCTCATTCAGCTCAACCGTTAAATTTGCAATACTACGCTGACTGTGAGGGATACTGGCGACTTCTCGTGTTTCGCGGGCGTGTTCTGATAATTCGTATGAGCAGGGACAAGCACTGCTGTATTCAAAATCCAGATGCATAAACTTACGGAAATGCCCGTCGGCATCCATTGTACCTTCGATAGCTACCGAATAATATTGATAACCTTCTAACCCTGATCGCAAGCTTTCCTGCTTAATAGGATAATTGAATGACAGTCGCAGGTAGGCCGATTTTGAATCCAGTTCCTCGCGATAAGTTCGCAGTACTTCTTCCAATTTATCCGGATGAAAAACGTCATCTTCAAAGTCGTAAAACGATCGCATAATACGACTCATATTGATACCCTTTTTCCCGGCTTCAAGTCCGACATAGCCATCCACTGATGTTTCCAGTGTTAGCAATTCCCCATCGGGACGAGGATATTTCAAGGGCAGTTTAAAGTCTGATATGCCCACTTGCTGAATCGGTACGTCTGCTCCTTCAATCAACGAAGCAGGCCCGTTTTGCAAATCGGGTAAACTTGCTTTATAGTCATCAGAAACGGTAAATGTTGGATCGTAGTGTCGGTTCAATTTTGTAGAAATCATTCGTTTAAGCTACAGTTGTTAAATTACTTGATCGCAGGAATATCTTTTTCTAAGAGATATGGACAATATTTAGCAGAATTTCGTTCGGTTTCTTGCAACTCAACTTCATACAAAAACCCTCGCTGATTAGTTGCCTCACGAATGGGATTTTCCAGTTCTTTAAAAAAAGCCTCAACTAGGTTTTCAGTTGATGGCATGATCCCATCCAAAAACGGCACATCAAGATTTAAATTTTTATGATCACATTTCTCTACAATGCGAGTTTCGACAATTTCTTTTAAATCAGATAAATCTATAACATAACCGGTATCTTCATCCTGCTTACCGGCAACGGTTACATTCAGGATATAATTATGCCCATGCCAGTTTTCGTGATTGCATTTGCCGAATGTTTTTTGGTTCCATTCGTCTGATTTTTCGGGGTTATGCAACCGATGGGCTGCATTAAAATGTGATCGTCGGGTTACAAATACCAAAATTCACTGTTTTATCATTTTATATTGACCCTTATTAACGATTCTAAAATTTACAGGGTTCCCACTTTAAAAATATCAAATAAAGTTATCAGCTATGGTGATTTATATCAAATATTAGTTGAAGCGACCTTATTATGAACGATTTCTCAATTACTCACCCTGCTGTAAATTAGGTTCGGGCGATTTTTTATAATATTTATCTTTGAGCCAGAATGCGACGTTTACAAGCCCGATCAATGCCGGCACTTCAATCAGCGGACCCACTACTCCTGCAAATGCCTGTCCACTATTTAACCCAAACACTGCAATAGCAACAGCAATAGCCAGTTCAAAGTTATTTCCAGCAGCTGTAAATGAGATGGATGCATTCTTATCGTATTCAGCTCCCATCATTTTACTCACAGCAAAACCAATGAAAAACATGACTACAAAATAGATCAACAATGGTACCGCAATGCGTGCTACATCCAGCGGAATTTGAACGATAAGCTCTCCCTTGAGGCTGAACATTACGACGATTGTAAACAGTAAGGCAATAAGTGTCATCGGTGAAATGGCTGGTAAAAACTTTTCCTCGTACCATTCTTTGCTTTTTAGGCGAACCAATCCAAAACGACTGAGCATCCCCGCCAGAAATGGAATTCCAAGGTATATCGCTACGCTCTCAGCTACGGTATATATAGAAATATCAACGATAGCTCCCTCAAAGCCCAACAATGGTGGCAATTTTGTAATAAAAATCCAGGCATAGAAACTGTAAGCAAAAACCTGAAATACGCTATTGAGTGCTACCAGTCCGGCCCCATACTCACTGCTTCCATCAGCCAGATCATTCCAAACCAAGACCATGGCAATACAACGAGCCAGCCCTATGAGAATCAGCCCCACCATATACTCCGGATAATCCTGCAAAAAAATCACAGCCAGGGCAAACATCAATATCGGACCTATAATCCAGTTAAGTACCAATGAAATACTGAGCACTTTCACATCCTTAAAAACCTTTGGAAGCAGCTTATAATCCACTTTGGCCAGTGGCGGGTACATCATCAAAATAAGCCCAATTGCGATGGGAATATTGGTAGACCCACTACTAAATGAATTTATAAAGTCAGGGGTGGATGGAATAAAGTAGCCGATTGCCACTCCTAACCCCATGGCTACAAATATCCATATCGTTAAAAATCGGTCCAGCAGATTCATTTTCTTTCGCGGTGCAGACATAGGTATAGCAAATATTTTAGATGAAATTTAATTTTGAATATGGATTTGATTAGTTCAGTTGGGAAAGCAAATAGTACATCTCGGTAGCGATTTGTCGACATCGCTCGTTGTACGTTTGTGCCTCATATGAGGTACCGTCCGCTTGGTTGGGATCATCGTACGGTATCGTAATTCGAAACTCGGCGCCGGGCACAACCGGGCAATTCTTGTCAGCATCCGAACAGGTCATTATCGCCACAAAATCTTCGTCGGGATTAGCCTCGTCATCAAAAGTTTTCGAATAACAAACCAGAGGTTCTTCTTGTTCGTCATAAAAGACCTTGTAGCGGGGATTTCCACCATCCTGCTCTTCTACCGTAAAGCCCGTACGTCTGATTGCCTCAACTGCTCGTGGATTAAAAGCCGTCACCTCTGTTCCGCCCGAATAGGTTTCAATACCATTCAAACCAAAATGGATAGCCAAGGTAGCGGCCCATATTTGGCATAAATGGCTTCGCCGACTATTATGAGTGCAGATGAAGATTAGCTTCACTGATTCCTTAGATCGAATATAGTCAGCTAAAGCCGTTAGCTTTTGCTTTCGTTGAGCCGAGATTTCTTTGAGGTTTTCCTCCAGACTGCTAATGTATTTTTCAATTTCTGTATACACTTCAAATTCCTTACTTACGATTTTTCGTTCCCCAGGAGAGTTGCAGGGCCATATTGCTATACATACCTGCAATATCGCCTTTCATCAGCAACAGCTCGATCCCGGTGTGCAAGTTGGCCCCTCCTCTATCATTTCAAACTCATGTTCGCCAACATCATCTTCAGATTCACCACTGGGTTTTTGAGCAAATACCGTGATACTATAAATACCGGTATCACCATTTTTGAACTCTTCTATCTCATCTTTCGATAAATATTTAGTCAGAATATCGTCGGGAATAGTGATCGTCTTTTCTTTTTGAATGGTAATGTTCTCAAATCCCTGCTCTTTTATGTGCCCCATATATTTCTGTTTCTGGATAGCTCCGGCCACACATCCCGCATACATTTCAGCGTCTTCACGAAGCGCATCAGGGAGATCACCAACCAATACGATATCCGAAATACTAAAATGTCCACCGGGTTTAAGAGTTCGGAAAATCTCAGAAAAGACTTTGGATTTATCCGGCACTAAATTCAACACACAATTACTGACAATAACATCTGCGATATTATCGGATACCGGCATATCCTCAATATCTCCAGATCTGAACTCTACATTATTATATCCCAACTTATCAGCATTCTTCCGAGCTTTTGCGATCATTGACTCAGCAAAATCAATGCCTATGACTTTGCCCTTTTCTCCCGTCTCATGCCGGGCTACAAAGCAATCATTACCAGCTCCGGATCCCAGGTCGATAACTGTATCCCCATCTTTAATCTTAGCAAACTGGGTAGGCAAACCGCAACCGAGTCCTAAATCAGCATCAACATTATAGCCTTCAATCTTGCTGTAATCGTCGCTCATGATATTGTAAACTTCGTCAGAAGTTCCGCCAGATCCACAGCACGAGCTGGCATTGTAATCCTTCGACTGTTCACTAATTTGGCTGTATTTTTCTTTAACAGCTTGCTTCAGTTCTTCCGCAGTTTTTTCCTTGTTACTCATATCAGCAGCAATTGTCTTTAGTTGCAGTTGTAAGATTTGTTAAAAGGGGTTTCAAAAGTGCCTCCATTTCTCCTATTCCCTCCTCATCGAGACAGTAGCAGGTACGCACGCCATCAATTTCTCCTTTAATAATACCTGCCTTCTTAAGAGCTTTCAAATGTTGAGAAACTGTTGACTGAGCCAGTGGTAATTCTTCTGTTATATCCCCGCAGATACAGGTTTCACGCTCTGCAAGTAGTTCAATAATTGCAATGCGGGCAGGATGTCCGAGCGCTTTCATAAGCTCCGCAGCCCGCTTTTGAGCAGTATCAAAAAGTTTTGCTTTAGTAATAGCCATACTTCTATAATCGGTTATCGCAAATTTACGATTAAAGGTAGGCTTATTCCTCACTTTTGTCAAGATAAATATGCATCAAATAAAAAAGGAGGCCCCGAATCAACGGCACCTCCCTGTGATCAGCACACCTCACATATTATGTGAGATATCTTGGATAATCGTTAATCAGACCATTTGATCCAGGATGCTCCTGAAGTCCAGTCGTGGTCAGTACCAGATTCACCTACTCCACCGCTGAAGTTAACCTGGGTAAAGAAATCATCACTGGGAACCGTAACACCGCCCGTAAGAGCAGGAGAACCTGACTGCAGTGAGAAGTCGTAGTTAGCTGCATCGGTAAACATTACGTCTTGATAGGTAATGCCTAAGTCAGCAGAGTACGATAGACTTTCGCTTGTATTGGCATTGTTGAATGCAAAGTTACCGCCAAATGTCAGCGTGCCGTCGCCATTCGTTGCCAGGTTATCGTCGGTATTATCTCCTTCATCCACATAGATGGGATAGAAATCTGTGCCTGATTTATCGAAGTTTGTTATAACGATGTTCTTGTATTCTCCTTCAATCTGCTCGCGAAGGTGTAGGCCATAGACCGTTTCCCCGTTGGCTTGATCATTACCCCAGATGGTAACGTTATAAATTTGGGGACTTGTAGGACCGTTGCCGTAATTACGGCACTCGTCTGTAGTAGCACAACCGTCATTTTCAAAGCCTTTATTGGCCGAAAGTGTCTGAACACCTACCCAAAATTGTCCGCGTCCGGTCCAACCGTTGTCCCAGTCGAAGGTATCATCTTGAGCACCTACAATTGCCATATACTTCACATCAACAGTACCACCGAAAAGTTCGATGCCGTCATCTACTGAGCGGAAAATGCTCACGTGGTCAATTTGAGTTTCACTACCGACTGAATAAAGCGTGAGTGACTGAAGTTCACTACCTGCTGCTATACTGTAACCTGCATAGTTTATCTGCACAAAGCTGATCACACCGCTGTCGTCAGCGTCGTTGAATGATTCGCCGCCGTCTATGTCAGCACCGTATTGCACCGCACTTGAAAGACCTTCAATTTCGCCACGTCCACCAGGAATGTTGTTGCTGGCTTCACCGGCAAGAATAATTCCACCCCAGCTGGCTACTTCTTTACGCGTGGATGTGAATACAACAGGATTATCAGCATCCCCTTGCGCAACTAATCGGCCCGAAGGACGATCTTCGGAAAAGTTTTCATCATCAGCAGGTAACGTAATGATCGTTCCCACATCATCAGCATTGTTGTTGTGGTATTCAAAGGAAACAGTAACACCTGCTTCTACGGTGAGTGTAACACCCGGCAGCACGTAATGGGGGCCCGTAAGAGTCGTATCGTTAGACCATGTTTCATCCTTCGAGATAATAGTTTTATTCCCCGGCAGATCATCTTCATAAACGCTCGGAACTTCTCCCTGAATTGTGAATGATTGTTCAGAATTAGCTGTGGTGCCTTCGACTTCAACCGAGATGGCTCCATCTTGAGCATCCTGGGGAACCTCAACCACGAGTTCAGTAGCAGAAGCAGAAACAACGGTAGCTACAGCATCTCCGCCAAATGTCACTGAGTTACCACTTCGGGTATCAGCAAATCCGGTACCGGTGATGGTAACTTCACTGCCGACTTGTGCAGCATTTGGACTAATGGATTCAATCATCACCTCATCAGCTCCATTTCCCGGCGTAGTTGGATTATCGTCATCACCACATCCGGTGAGTATTAGTGTGAAAGCAAGCATGAAGATACTTGCAAGTTTCGTAAAGTGAAATTTCATAGTTGTATACGGTTTATTTTGAGTGGATTTCAATTAAGGTTAATTATAGAGTTCATTCTTTAAGAAATAGTTAACAGAAAATGAGGGTATGATTAAGGCTTACTTACAAATTCATTGTTGCACTGAGCTTAAAGGACATACCGGGTTTGTACTCAAAAGTAGTTACATCACCAAGAGTGTATTCACGACTGTCGTTTAACAGATTCGAAGCTTCGAGGCTCAGATCTATACGCCCAAGCGAGTAATCAATTTTTGCCCCCAGGTCATGAAAAGGCTGTTCGTACTCATCGTGACCCTGAATATTTTTACCTACTGTCACAATGCGCTTGCCAAAAGTGTTGTAGCTAAGCGAAAAGTCCATATTCCACTCAGGCATTGCATAAAAAGCCGAAGTATTGATGATATATGGCGACTGTCCCACCATTGGACGTTCCAGATTGGCAACTCTATTCTGTGCAGTTTCTTCCATTTGTGATTCTGAAAAAATATATGAGGCATTCGCAACCAATTGGAATCGCTTGGTAATGTTTTTACGGGCTTCTATCTCAAATCCATAGAGATCGGCTTCTGGAGCGTTATCAAAAAACACTTCGTTGGCCTCTGTCAGGCGATAGAATTTTTCAATCGGATTCTGGAATTGCTTATAGAATCCGCTCAGAGCAAACATCTGTCCCCCCGTTCCAGGATACATTTCAAGACGGAGATCGTAGTTTGTAATATTTGTTTGCTTAAGATCGGGATTACCATAGACACGCTGACCACCTAAGTAATCGGCGAAGGCGAAATTCGAAATCTCTCGGAATTCAGGACGAGCCAGCGTCTGTGAATATGCCAAACGGATGTTCGTTCGATTAGCAATTTCATAGGTCATATTCACCGCCGGCAGAAAATTGGTGCTGTCAACGCGCGATACCTCTTCATATTCACCGTTCAGGCCATCAGGAGTTTCAATAATCTGGGTTGAATTCTCAACACGAACTCCCACCTCAAAGGATAAATCGTCAAGCACCTGCCACTTAGTGCTTACAAAGCCCGCGTAAATATTTTGGTAACCGTCGTACCAATCGGAATCGAACTGGGTTGTTTCAGTAAGCTCCAAGAACTGCCTTACATTCTCATCATCCAAAACCTGACCAGGAGACTGTTGGCGAATACTGTTAGGCATAATTGGCGCTATCACATCACGATATGATATCCGTCTGGCGGTAAACCGACGGTCTTTAATAATGGCATTTACTCCCGTGGTAATATCAAGGAATTTAAACGGCTTCATTTTGTAGTTCAGCTGGGCCGAGTAATTTTTATCATCCTGATTCGAGAAAAAGTGACCGTTATTGTCACCAAACTGACTAAACTGGTATTCATCGGGACCTATTTGATTGTATTGAGTTGACCTCCGATCGGGACGAATACGTTGGGCGCGGTTATATCCTATACTGCCTTTAAGCGTTGAGGAAAGAAAGTTTTCAAAATAGGTCTCTCCCTCCAAGGTCGTTGAAAAAATTGTTCGTCGATCGAAATCCAATACCGTTTGACGTGTGGTAAAATTAAGTGCGTCTCCCTGCACCAGTGTTTTGCGATCGGTTGTTGAGTTGGAGTAAAGCGTTTTAAGACCAATTTTTGTTACTGAAGAAGGTTTAACGAAAACATTCATCATGCCGCTGAGTTCAGCTCGCTCAATACCCTCATTCTTTTGATAATCAGTATTGAAGAGGGGTTCACCACTTTCCAGGAATGACTGAACAAAACGTTCAGTTTTGTTGGGCTCAAGCTCTCGAGCAAATTTGTAAGAAAAGTTACTTACAACCCCAATTGGTGTCTTATCCTCGTTGAACTGGTTGGCGTAATTTATGCTAACGCTTTGGGAAGGAATACCTTTCTTGTCATTTTTAATTTCCCAATCATTATGAAGCCCCTGAAGCACCTGCGTACTAATATCCCGCGTGGCTCGTTGATCCTTCAATATGGACGGCATATTACGTTTACCATTGTCATACCCCAGAAAATCGGTACCACTGCCTCGACTCGTATAGGTATTTGCAAAAGTTGAAATCGTATTGAAAGAAGTTGAATACCCAATCGTAAGATTCCGCTCGTAAGGAAATTCCTTGGTCTTAATTTTCACAGACCCGCCTGAAAATTCGCCCATTTGATCGGCAGTGAAAGTTTTCTGTACCATGATGCTTTCAACCAGTCCACTTCCAAACAGATCGGTCGGGGCCTCTTTTTTATTGGGATCGGTAGACGGAACTTGTGAGCCATTCAGCTGAATATTACTGTATCTGTTGCCTAGACCGCGAACGTAAATATTTTTGCCATTGCGTACTGTCACCCCTGTTACCCGTTTCATGGCACTGCCAACATCACCATCACCGATCTTTGAAATTTGTTCTGAAGATAGTCCATCTTGAACCGGTACTGATTTACGCTGTATTGAAAGTAACCCTGCTTCACTACCCTGGTTCGCCTGAGCAGTTACCGTTACTTCTTCCATGTTTACGGTTTTCGGCTGCAGGGAAATATTAATAGAAGTGGTTTCATCAGGTGTTACCTCAATACCGGTGACCGTTTTCTTTGCATATGAAATATAGGAGACAGAAACAGAATAAATTCCAGGCTCTAAATCTCGGATGACATAGTTTCCGTCAAGATCGGTGGCGGCGCCTTTTGTTGTTCCTGTAATTGCAATGTTGGCTCCAATTACTGCTTCACCGGATTTTGCGTCAACTACAGTGCCTGCTATTGATCCTGTATTTGACTGAGCCTCAGATTCTAAAGGTCCAATGCTTATAATTGCAATACATATCGCAAAGTTTTTAAATAAAGATAGGTTTATAAAGTCCAACATAAGTGTGCTGATTATGTTCGGGTTGTCCTTAACATTACATGTCAAGGATAACACACTTAGATTGTGGAACTGTTATGACACCGTTATGCCTCTATTATTCTAATTTTACGAGAATGTTAAGAACTCCTTTTACTACAAGAGAGGTTGGAAATTTGTAGAGAGGAGTACCAATATTTCGCAAACAGATGAGTTCGCTTTTGTGGCACTAATTATCACTGTTATCAGGCAGATCCATGTGGGAATCTTCTGCCTGATCTATACTATCCAAATCAGCCGACTGTTTTCCGTTTTTATCCGTTATGGCTTTCTCATGTTTAAAGATCCCTTCCGGATATTTTCCTTCGGGATGGTCGCCAAGTAATTCTCTAAGATCGTTGTGATCAAGCACTTCTTTGTCCAACAATGTCTCAGCCATCTTTTCGAGTTTGTCCCTGTGTTCTACCAATAAAGCTTTGGTCCGCTCATAATTTTGGCGAATGATTTCCCGAACCGCATCATCGATCTTCTGGGCTGTCTGCTCCGAATACTTTTTGTTGAATCCATAGCTGTTTTCCGGATTCTGGGAATCCTTAAGAGAAAGGTAACCAAGTTCTTCACTCATCCCATATTCTGCGACCATTGCAAAAGCCATATTTGTGATACGCTCGAGGTCATTTTGCGCCCCCGTTGAGATTCGTCCGAATATAATTTCCTCAGCAATGCGACCTCCCAGGAGTGCACAGATTTTGTCGTTTAGTTCTTCGGTCGTCATCAAGAAACGATCTTCAAGTGGCGTCTGCAGAGTATATCCCAGTGCTGCCAACCCTCGAGGAACAATACTCACCTTAAGCACCGGATCAGTATGTTCTAAATACCAACCAATTATGGCGTGACCTGACTCATGATAGGCAACAATTTCACGCTCTCGGGGGCTGATAAGTTTATTCTTTTTCTCCAGACCGGCAATAACACGCTCAATAGAATCCTGAAAATCTTCCATCTCGACCGCTTCTTTATCTCGTCGGGCTGCCATTAAAGCCGCTTCATTACATAAATTTGCAAGCTCCGCTCCAGCAAAACCAGGTGTCTGTGAGGCAAGCAATTTTAAATCAATATCATCAGAAAGTGTAAGATTTCGCGTATGTACTTTAAGCACCTCAACACGTCCTCGAAGGTCCGGTTTATCAATAACTATTTGCCGATCAAACCGGCCCGGCCTAAGTAGGGCCGAATCAAGTACATCCGGACGATTCGTAGCAGCCAATATGATAACTCCTTTGTCAGTATTGAAACCATCCATTTCGCTAAGGAGTTGGTTCAATGTATTCTCACGCTCGTCATTTGATCCCATTTGCATCCCCTTGCCACGACTTCGACCAATAGCATCAATCTCATCAATAAAAATGATACAGGGGGCTTTTTCCTTGGCCTGTTTAAAAAGATCACGAACGCGAGCAGCACCAACTCCAACAAACATTTCAACAAAGTCTGATCCACTTAAACTAAAGAAAGGTACATCTGCTTCTCCGGCCGTAGCTTTTGCCAACAAGGTTTTTCCAGTTCCGGGTGGTCCAACTAATAATACACCTTTGGGCAAGGTGCCACCAAGTTTAGTAAATTTTTGAGGGTTTCTGAGAAACTCTACAACTTCTTCCACTTCTCCTTTAGCCTCTTCGAGGCCTGCAACATCTTTAAAAGAGACTTGGTTTTCAGCCTGCTTATCATACAAAGAGGCCTTGTTTTTACCGATGCTCAGAACTTGTTGTCCCGGATTCATTCTTCGGAAAATATATATCCAAAAAATAATAGCCAGACCTATTGGTATTAGCCAGATAAGAATTCCACTAAACCAATCCTCTTCAATTTGAACATCATAGGCTACATCATTTTCATCTAAAATCGGGCGAATATCATCTCCCTTGATCATAGTGCTTGTAAAACGGTTGTTTTGCGGTTCAGATGAAAGCGCCCACTCATCTTCACCCTCTACCGGCGGCCTAATAATTCCATCCTCTACAGCCTTTTCAGTGTATACACCATTTATATAAGTACCATTCTTGATTGTAATTTCTTCTACATACCCTTTTTCGACATATTCTAAGAAAGTACTGTATTTAATTTTATTCGCAGCATCCGGGTTCATGAAATAAAACTGTATGCCTAGCAAAACCAGTAATAAAATCACATATATCCAGATAGGAAATTTGGGGGAACTATCTGTCCCTTTTAACGGAGCTTTGGAGTCTCCCTTTTTACCTTGAGGTTGCTTTTTTTTCTCAGACATGTAACAATACGAATTATTCGTTCAATGAATAGAGTAATATACGGCAAATATTAATGTTCTGCGTATTCGTTTAGTCATTAATTAGTTAATTCAGATCATTTTTAAAAAGATAAAGCCGACCATATAAACGGTCGGCCCGATTAATTATTGGATAGAAGATATAACTATTTGTTTCCTTCGGGTTCATCAAAAAGAACCATATCCCCTTCAGCTTGTTGCATTTTAACTCCTTCTTCGCGATCAATAACCTTACCAATGACAGCAAAGTCAGAAAATTCATCCGTCAACTTTTCCACATCATCTTCGGGCAGGGTAAACATTAACTCAAAATCCTCTCCCCCATAGAGAGCATATTTGTCTACATCTTCTTTCATCTCATCAGCTACGTGTCGTGTTTTAAGGGATATAGGGATTGTAGCTCCATAAATGTGGGCTCCAACTTCAGAGGTATTTGACAAATGTTTTAGCTCACTCACCAACCCCTGCGTAATATCTATCATTGAAGTTGGAATTATATTCAACTCATCAAACTTATCAATAACATCTTTACGGGCAATAGGCACCAGTTGGCGTTTGACTACATATTCATACTCGTCAAGATTAGGCTGAAAGGATTGCTGTTGCTCTTGTTCTTCCCAATACTCTTTTTCCCTCATTAAAATTCTGAGACCTGCTATTGCTCCTCCCAAGTCACCTGTAACACAAATTGCATCATCTTTATAAGCACCCTTGCGATAGGTAATCAGATCTTTTGAAACTTTACCATAGCAACTAATGCTGGCACTTAATATTTGGTGCGAGGCTGTTAGATCTCCCCCCACTATTTGAAACTCAAAATCTTTCGAAGCTGCTTCAATTCCTTTATAAACCTCTTTTAGCATATCAACAGAGATTTTATTAGGAACTGCAAGATTAACTAATACAACTTCAGGATGTCCATTCATTGCATAAACATCGCTCACAGCCGCAACTGCAATTTTATAACCCAAATGGTGCAGAGGGAAGTAGGTGAGATCAAAATCAACCCCCTCCATAAACGTTTCAGAAGTAAGTAATTGATAATCATCCCCATCTTCCAGTACCGCTGCATCATCACCGGAACTCTGGATAACGGATGACTTCTCAAAAGTAGCATACTCCATCAGCTCATCGATAAGTTGAGTCCGGCCAATGGATTGAATTGAACGAAAAGAATCTTTGTCCATAATATTTTGATAAATAAAAAAGGCAGGTACACTAAGTGCACTTGCCTTTTTTAAAAAGATTTAAATGTAAAAAATTACTGTTCCTGCTTCGTAGAATAATTAATGCGAAGAGTGCCTGCATCTCTGAGTTCTTCCTGAATATCAGTTACAATACCGAATTCAGTTTCATCGTGCACACGTAGTGATACGATAAGACGAGGTTCTTCTTTCAACTTATCATACATAAGTTGTTGAACAGCACCGACATCATCGATTATAGAATCATCAATCTGTATTTTGGTATTGCCTACTTTCCTGCCCTGAAGTTTTTCAGGACCAACATAGATATAACTGACAAGTCGTTTCTGTTCTATTTTTTCAATATTCTCTGCACGAGTATAATCAACTTGAACCTGCAAGGTAACTTCGCGCAATACTGTTGTCACCATAAAAAAGATGAGCAACATAAATATAATGTCTGGCATAGCCGTAAGCGAAATTGTAGGATCCGACTTTGCAGACTTTTTTTCAAATTGTCCCATAAGTTAAACTCTTTTATTGGTTGGGCTCTGCGATTGAAATTTTCTTAGGATAGGTATCCTGAATAGCTTGTTGCTGCTCGCTATCATCCTCTAACTGTCCATAGTTTCTCCCAAATTGTGCTTGGGCTGCTTGATTACGTAATTCGGCATAAGCACCCATTACCTCATCAAGCATATCAATATAAACGTTATACGGGGTTTCTCTATCCGTTTTAATAGATACAATAGCTTTATCCGGAGAATCGGATAATTCAGGATCCTTACCGTTGTTGGTTACAAAGGCTTTAACCTTTTGTTTTACTTGGTTTACCGGAGTCGGCTCCTCATCCATAAGTACCATACCCTGTGAGTTCACCAGAATGTTCAAAAGGTTTCGTTCTTTAATGGGTGGGGGCTCAGCATTTTCTTCAGGAGCAGGTGGAAGTTGTAGCCCTATACCGGTATCAACATCAATTGTTGTAACAAGTAAGAAGAAGATAAGCAGCAAAAAGGCTATGTCAGCCATTCCTGCACCGCCTATTTCCGGCTCTTCTCGTTCTCTTTTATTATCAAACATCGCTTCCTTGTTTTAAAAAATTACAAATTAAATGTGGTTCGCATGCCGGTAAGCGCTATGAGCAGAACCATTGCTGCCATCATAAACAACATGGTTCCAATAGCAGCCTCTGTTACTGACCCAGCAATACCATATGCGATACCAAAGACAACGAAAGGAACAATCATCGTGATGATTTTTTTAACATCCTGCTTGCCCTTCATCACACTTCTGATACCGGAAACGATCATTCCCAGCACTCCAAGTCCAATTAATCCTAATCCAAGTCCTAATGCTATATTTACTATCATAATTGTAAACTAATTATTATATCGGTGAATGTATTTTTAAAAACTCGGCTACTACTCAGCGTCTGAGCTGCCAGAGGTATCAACAATCTGTTCACCTTCCTTAAGCATTACAATAGAATCGATCAGGGTAATTGAGCTTTCTTCCATCTCTGAAATAAGTCGATCAATTTTGGATACACAATAGTTGTATCCTACCTGAAGGATAATACCGGCAAGCAAACCCGCAGCCGTTGTTAAAAGCGCAACCTTAATACCACCAGCTACAAGGGTAGGTGAAATGTCACCGGCTTGCTCAATAGCATCAAACGCCTGGATCATACCAACTACCGTTCCTAGGAAGCCAAGCATTGGTGCAATGGCAATAAACAAGGAAAGCCATACAAGTCCCCGCTCAAGGAAACTCATCTCAATAGAACCATACGATGATATGGCTTTTTCTGCGGCTTCCACACCTTCATCAACACGCATTAATCCAGCTTGGAAAACAGAAGCCACGGGACCTCTTGTTTCTGCACAAAGTTCTTTGGCTGCTGGTACGCCTCCTTCCTGAAGGGCTTCTTGTACATCAACAATAAATTTACGAGTGTCAATATCAGCTAAGTTTAGTGTAATAATTCGCTCCAAGAAGATAGCCAATCCAAGAATCAGGGCGACAAGGACCGGCCACATGAACCCACCCTCATTACCTTCGTTAAACTTTTCTACGAGAACATTAAAAAATCCTTGGTCTACTCCTGCTTGAAGAAAAAAAAGAGCTATAGACGATGTCATACGATTACTCCGATTAGATTATATTTATTATCTGTTAATAAGGGCTTGTAAAGATGCAAAATGATAGATCATTTTGACTAAAATGTCAAAGAGAGGAAGCTACATTTTCAAATTAAATAGTATTTTTAAATTTATTTAACGTAATGAAGCTCCAATCAAAGATTTCCTACACTAAAATTGTTATTTGATTGTTCAAACCGTTGAAGTCCAGAATCTAAAAATTGACGGAATTTTTCTTTATTGGCATATCCCACAAGCTGATCCATTATTTTTTCGTTCTCAGGATCAACTATTACATACGTAGGTAAAGCCACTGTTCCGGTCAATTCAAATTGAAACTTTTGATTTTCCGGCCCGTCAGAACCATCATCAGTATATAAACGCACTTGCTGCATTTTTGCAAATCGTTTTTGAATTTCCGTCAAAGGAAAAACATTGGCCTCCATAGCCCGACAGTTTGTGCAAGTATAGCCTGTGAAGTCTATAAACAAAGGTTTGTTTTCCTTTTGGGCTGTTTGCCGGGCTTCATCATAATTAGTAGTCCAGTTTTCCGATTCTCCGGAATTAGAAGATCCGATCCCTTGCTGTGCGAGTGAACGAACCACACTAACATCTGTGGCTTGTTTTGGGGGCAGCCAAGAATCCCAAATTCCAAGTGATGCTCCCATCAAACCCGGGATCAAATAAAAGCTAAATAAGATAAAAGGCATCGCCAACATTAGGCGGCCTGTGCCAATTTGGGTCGGTTTGGTTTCATTATTAATGGAGTAAACTCCCAATAAATACAACCCGGCCATAAGGAAAATGGCAATCCATGTAGCAATTGCGAAGGGACGTGAAATTAGTCCCCACTCCCAAACAAGATCTGCGTTAGATAAAAACTTTATGGCTGCAGCCAATTCAATAAATCCAAGTAAAACTTTCACAATATTCATCCAAGAACCACTCTGGGGTAAACTCTCGAGCCATCGTGGGAACAAGGCAAATAGCACAAATGGACTGGCAAATGCGGTTGAGAAGCCAGCCATCCCGATAATGGGATAGAACCATTCCCCTCCTGCCGTAGCTGCCAACACGCCCCCGACAAATGGAGCCGTACAGGAAAACGAGACAGCACTTATCGTCAGCGCCATAAAAAGAATTCCGATCAGTCCCGAACTTTCGTTGCTTTTTCGATTTAACCAGTTCGTAAGTTGGTGGGGAAGCCTCAATTCAAATGCTCCTAATAAACTTATGGCAAATACCACCAACACCAGTGCTATAAACAGATTAACCCACGGGTTGGCTGCAAATTTGTTAGCGCCGGATGCTCCTATAAAAACAGCTAATAATGCCCCTAAAATGGTAAAAGTAATCACAATAGCGAGCCCAAAGCCAAAGGCGTGCCCTATTGCTGCTGTCCCTTTTCCTTCCTTTTGTTTAGAGAAGAAAGAAACTGTTAAAGGTATCATGGGAAAAACACAAGGTGTTAACAGGGCAGCAAAGCCTGCAGCTAATGCAATCCAAAGGAAAGAAAAAATACCTCCAGAGCTATATCCACTCGTATCAACTTGCCCTTGGTTCGGACTATCTTTAGTAGCTGCTTCCTCTTCTTTTGTATTGGATTTCGACCCTGCCGACTCAGCCTTTTCGCCGGCACCTTCTTCAAAATCACTGTAAGGGTTGCTATCCACCCCTTCAACGGATACGGTATGTGTAATAGACTTTGTCTTAGGCGGCAGGCAGGACTTATCATCACATACTTGGTATAATACCTCTAACGCAATCTCTGAAGATCCCGAAACATTACTCCGCAACGCTACCGGGATTTTGAAGGTTGCTTCTTTGGTATGCCATCCCAACTCTGCATTAAAGTTGGGATCCATTTCAATAGAGGGTTCACTTTCTTGTACTTCCCCTGCAATTGCCACGTATGAAGATGCTGAAGAAAATTGAGTAGGATAAGGGCCGGCGTCGGGATCATTGGCAATTGAATACAGGTGCCACTCCCCATCAATAGAAGCTTTTACTGTAACTTCGAATACTTCTCCTGCTTTTACCTGATCGGGAGCCCCAATGACAGAATATGATACAGGATCTAACATTTGTCCCTGAACAAAAAATGGGGATAACATCATAACGATGATCCCCACTACTTTCTTAATAGGCAAAGAATGTTTCATTACCAATTGATTCTACTAAACGCTATTGTGTGTTATTCTTTAACCACCCAAACCTTAATTTCTGCTTTGATTTCACTAATCAGGCTGACGGTTGCGGTGTACTCACCTAACGTTTTGATATCTTGGTCTATTGTAATCTTACGTTTATCAATATCAATATCACGTTCAGCTAATGCATCGGCAATATCTTGGGTAGTTACTGAACCATGAATACGTTCATCTTCACCTACTTCAACAGGAATAGTTACTGATGTCGTTTCAAGGCGTTCAGCCATTTCCTGTGCACGCTCAACAGTTAGTTCAGCACGACGCTCTGCTTGTTCTTTCATACGCTCAACCTGTTTCAGTGCCCCATCGGTTGCCATCATAGCTTTACCTTGAGGAATCAGGTAGTTTCGGCCATAGCCAGCGCGTACTTCTACGATGTCGCCGGATTCTCCGAGCTTGTCGACATCTTCTCGTAAAATTAATTTCATGTACTTATTAGCCATTGGAATAATATCTTTTTTTTATCGAAGGTTATCTGCTACATACGGAAGTAATCCAAGAAAACGAGCTCGCTTGATTGCGCGAGACAGCTGGCGCTGATATTTTGCACTCGTTCCGGTTACACGACGCGGAAGAATTTTTCCCTGGTCGTTCATAAATCGCTCTAATAGATCCGTATCTTTGTAATCAATATATTCAATGCCCGCCTTGGTAAATTTGCATTCGCGGGTTTTTATATGTCCCTTCTTTGGGTGTGATGGATTCTTAATCATAATCTTAAAAAATTTTGTTTATGGAGATGAATTAATCTTCGTCTTCTGCTTCTTCCTCTTCCTCATCGACAAAGACCGGGGGAACGGCGTTTTTACGCTGTAGCTCACGATGACGCTTCATCTTAGCATCATACTTGAGTGTTAAATAGCGCATTACGTGATCTTCAATACGAAGGGCACGTTCCAGCTTTTCGATCAATTCTCCGGGGGCTGTAAAATAAGCGTTTACATAGTAACCGCTTGACTTACCATCCATTTCATATTCAAACTTACGGACTCCCCATTCATCTACTTCATCAATTTCACCGTCATTATTTCGAATAAGTTCGGTGAATTTTTCAACGATCTCTTCGTACTGATCGTCTTCTAAGACAGGATTTAGTATATATGTTATCTCGTAATAATTTCTACTCATGTGATATGTTTCCTTTGGTTGTTCCTTAATTGAAACAGCCGACGTGGTGACTTTCACTCGTCAGCAGGCACGCAAAAATAGGCTTTTTTGTATTTAATTCCAATCCATGATTCGATAATATTTTACCCTTATAAAAAGAAGAATGAAATAGTACGAAACGGACCTATTTAATGCCCCATTAAATGAGTGACCCAATCAGCGCTATAGTACGAGGAGAGTAAATTGTGTAGATCACCAAAAGCGATACCGAAATAGAGGGTTAATGCGGCAAGAATTACCAGTGTAGAACGGAATAGCATGCCGGAACGAACGAATGGGACATCTTTGTGAGGATCTCTGAAATACATGTACACCATTGGCCGCAAGTAGTAATACACGCTTGCTGCACTTGCCAGTGCAAGGATTATAGCCAAGGCTACATATCCGGCATCAATAGCCGCAGCAAAGATTAGATACTTACCGATAAAACCTACAAAGGGAGGTATCCCAGCTAAAGAGAATAGGAAAAAGGAAAGTAAGACGCCCATTAAAGGCTTTTTAAATCCGAGCCCCACGTAATTATTCACATCCGTAAAGTCCAATCCTTGCTGGCGTTCGTAATATGCTACCACTCCAAAAGCTCCAATATTCATGATGGTATAAGCAAACAGATAAAATAGTACTGCACTATATCCTTCTGGCGTCCCTGCAGCTAATCCAACAAACAGATATCCCGCATGGGCAATACTTGAGTAAGCCAGCATCCTTTTAATATTATCCTGAACAATAGCTATCAAGTTACCGAGTACCATCGTAAGAATGGCAATAACCTCAATAACTCCTGCCCAATTAGCTGTTTCTGCCGGTATCATTTTAGATAAAACGACCAACAATGCGACAAATGCAGCTGATTTCGAAGCTGTTGCCATATAAGCTGTGATTGTAGTAGGTGTACCCTGATAAACATCGGGGGTCCACATATGAAAAGGTACAACAGAAACTTTAAAGAAAAATCCAATTAGCAACAGTGCTGCTCCGGCTATAAAAAGAAGATTCGAACTTGCTGCCCCTGCAATTTCAGTAAGATACAACGAGCCTGTTGCTCCATACAACAGTGCCATCCCATAAAGCAAAAATCCGGTTGCAAATGCACCAAGCAAGAAGTATTTAAGTGCTGCCTCCGCACCGATCTTTTGTCCCTTTACTATGCCAGCCAAGATATACAGGCAAATAGACATCGTTTCGATACCAATAAAAATCATAACCAAATTATTGGCACTCACGAGCCCCAGCATACCTGTGGTCGCAATCAACATCAGAGAGTACACCTCCCCATATTCATGATCAATAGCCCTTAGATATTCCCTGGAAATAAGCACGCAAAATAATGAACCGAATAACACTACACTATTTCCAAAAGCCGACACACCGCCATAGGTAATCATTCCCGAAAATGCTTCACCTACGGGGCCAAACATATCAACAACCGACAAGACCAAACCAGCCAATAGTGAGAACACGGTAAGGCCAAATATAGATCCGTGATCATCCTTATAGGAATCAATAATAATGGCAACAAGGCCCGCAAGGGCTACAATTATTCCGGGTAAAAAAGCGTTAAGATCGTGTAAGTAATCCATGCAACTTAGTTGTTAAACAGTGACTCAATAGTTTTTGCGAGCTTGATATCTTTTTCAGTTACCTTCCCACCGGCATCATGGGTGCTCAACGAGATATTAACTGTGTTATATACATTGAAAATTTCGGGATGATGTACTTGTTCTTCAGCTTCAAAGGCTATGCGATTGATGAAAGCCATCGCATCCCGAAAATTATCAAACCCAAACTCTTTGGTTAGCTTATCATTTTCGTGACTCCAGCCAGATAATTCAGAAAGTTCATCAGCTATTCGATCATCAGAAAGTGGTTCAGCCATAATGCTATTAGTTTTCAATTTTTGATGCCAATTCATCCGTTACATCTACATCATACAAATCCGAAGCCCATTGGGGCAATTCATTACCATTTGCAGATTTTTGGATAGCTAGCCGTTTTTCATTCGATGATTCTAACAATTCTTGTACCTGAACCTCAGAATACTGGGTAAAATCTGTTGGTCTGATTCCAATCCAGACCATAAAGATAACTAAGGGGACCAGAAGACCAATTTCACGTGCATTCAGGTCTACCAACTTCTTATTTTTCTCATGCTTAATAGGCCCAAACATGACACGCTGATACATCCACAACATGTATACTGCAGCTAAAATCACACCCAGGGCGGCAAACACTACAAAAGCATTCTGCGGCAGTACCTCAGAGCTAAATGTCCCGTTTAGAATCAAAAATTCACCAATAAAACCATTTAATCCCGGAAGGCCAATTGAAGCCAGTGTTGCAATCATAAACATTACCGCAAAAACAGGAACTACTTTCGCAATTCCACCGTAATCTTCGATCTCACGAGTATGCGTACGGTCATAAATCATTCCTACAATCAAGAAGAGTGCACCTGTTGAAAGTCCGTGGTTAATCATCTGAATAAGTGCACCCTGTACCGCAATAGTATTAAAGGCAAACAATCCCAACACCACAAAGCCCAAATGGCTGACCGATGAATAAGCAACCAGTTTTTTAACATCCTTCTGAACCATTGCAACAAGAGCTCCGTAGATAATGCCAATAACTGCTAAGGTAGCCAGATAAGGCGCAAATTCTACAAACGCATTCGGAAAAAGAGGCAAACAAATTCGAAGTAGTCCATAGGTTCCCATCTTCAACATGATGGCTGCAAGTACAACCGAACCTGCTGTCGGTGCTTCAGTGTGTGCATACGGCAACCACGTGTGAAACGGAAACAGCGGCACCTTGATACAAAATGCTAATGCAAATGACAGAAACAGATAGGTCTGTTCAACCAATCCAATTTGGTATCCACTGCCGGATAAAAATCGCCAGTCGGTCGTGAACTTATATCCTTCAATAGCAGCTCCTGCATCGTATCCGGTATAGATAAGACCTACCAGCATGATAAGCGATCCAACCAAGGTATAAACAAAAAATTTGACCGTTGCGTGTATTCTATTCTTACCACCCCAAATGCCGATGAGAAAGTACATCGGGATCAATGAAAGTTCAAAGAAAACGTAGAACACAATTAAATCTAATGATGCAAACACTCCCATAGATGCCGTTTGCAATAACAAGAGCATCGAATAATATCCTGCCAAATGTTCTTTAATAGAATCCCAAGAAGACAGTATCACAATAGGGCCCATCAACGTTGTGAGCATAAAAAGCAGCAGGCTGAGCCCATCAAGGCCAATAAGATACTTAATATCAAAGCCGGCCATGATATTACTACCCTCCGTCAGGTATTGAACCGTACCTGAATTGGCTATATCAAAACTAAAAAGCAGAGGAAGTGACAGTAAAAATGTTGCTGAAGTAGCAATAAGACTAATCCACTTTGTAGCTTTGTCGTTCCGGAGAGCTAAAATTCCGGCAATTCCCAAGAGGGGTAAATAAATAACTAAATTTAACAGTAACTCCATCATCAATTCTTTTTTACAGGATCAACATACTTAATACAAGAATAACACCTAACACCAGCGCTAAAGCATAGCTGCTGGTTACACCTGTCTGAACATATCGAAAGACACTACCAAACAGCCGGACAACGCCGCCGACAGTATTAACAATTCCGTCTACGATTTTCATATCGAATTTGGCCAAACCTTTATCTGACCAACGAACCGTGGGATGAACGACAAGACCTTCGTAAAACTCATCAAGGCTATACTTTTCTTTCCACGTTTCGTAGAGTGCTCCAAACCGATCGGCAAGTTTGGCATCGGATTCTTCTGTGGCACCACTTCCATACATTCTATATGCAGTGTAAACACCTCCTACTGCAACAAGTATTGATACTGTCATCAGAATCCATTCAATCGAATGAGATAATCCAAGCTCATAATCTGCCGTTACATTGTAAAGCCAGTTGTGCAAAAGATTAATATGCTCCTCTTGGTGCGTAAACGTTGACAACAAGAAATTCGGGACACCTAAAAAACCACCGACTACCGACAGACCACCGAGTGTCCATAGTGGAATTGTCATTGTCTTTGGGCTCTCGTGCAGATGCTTTTCTGCGCCCACTGCTCCACTTATTTTTTCAGGAAGCTTAAACTCACCATTAAACGTTCCAAATGTTAGGCGGAACATATAAAACGCTGTTAAGAAAGCTGTAAGAATTCCCACACCCCAGAGAATCATATATAACGGCTCAGCAAAACCGGCAAACCCAGCGTTAAAGGTAAATGCTAAAATTTCATCTTTGGAGAAAAATCCGGCCAACGGCGGTATACCAGCAATAGCTATTGTGGCAATTAAAAATGTCTTATAGGTTGAAGGCATATATTCTTTCAGACCTCCCATAAACCGCATGTCCTGTGGATCGAAATGCACATCTTTCCCCTCCTCGTGGAGCCCATGTTCAACATGTTCCATCGCGTGAATAACTGATCCGGAACCGAGGAACAATAACGCTTTAAAAAAAGCGTGAGTTACAACGTGAAACATAGCTGCCGTAAAAGCACCTGACCCCAGTGCCAAAAACATATATCCAAGCTGGGAAACCGTTGAGTAAGCCAGAACCCGTTTAATATCATTCTGCGTTAGAGCAATAGTTGCCGCGACAAGTGCTGTAAGCGCTCCAATAACAGCAATAATCATCATCACTTCGGGTGACATCACAAACATTTCGGACATCCGGGAAATCAAATAAATACCCGACGTAACCATTGTCGCCGCGTGTATCAATGCAGATACTGAAGTGGGTCCGGCCATAGCATCGGGCAGCCATACAAAAAGCGGTATTTGTGCACTTTTACCCGTAGCTCCAATAAACATCAAAAAGGCAATCCAAAACTTATCGTCGGCGGGTATTGCTTCGAGACTCGACAAGATGACGTCAAAATCCAAGCTACCTACATGTTGAAAGGTCAAAAACATAGCTACCAGAAAAGCAAAATCACCAACACGGTTATACCAGAATGCCTTGCTGCCGGCAGCAGAATTGGCCATATCGGTATACCAGAAACCAATCAACAGGTAAGAACAAAGTCCTACCCCCTCCCATCCGAGGAAGAGAAGTAATAGGTTATCTGCCATAACTAAGTTAAGCATTGCAAAGATGAAGAGATTCAGGTAGGCAAAAAACTTCCAGTACCCTTCATCCTCCCACATATACCCAACGGAGTACAGGTGGATCAAAAACCCAACACCAGTTACAACGAGCGTCATCAGAATAGAAAGCTGGTCGAGCTGGTATGCAATATCTACGCTAAAACTCCCAACTTCGATCCAGGTAAAGAGCTCTGCAAAAATAGGTGCTGACTCCTGCCCCATGTTGATAAAGAAGTAGACAGCAATAGCAAATGGAATAAACACGGTAAGATTTGCAATCGTACCAATTAGGGCTTTCCGCTGGCGGAAAGATTTTGAACTCAATCCAAGAAGGCCATTTATGAGAAAACCCAGTAGCGGCAGTGCAATAATCAGACTTGTAAGCGCAGTAGCAGAATCCATTAAAAAAGATCTTTCAAATTTGTATCCAAATACATTTTTCGGCCCAAATGTAGTCAACACCCCTTGCATTTACAAGGGTAAATTCACAAGTGGCAAAGATACAAAAAAGTGAGTGAAGGTAAAGAATACAATTGCTGTTTAGACCCATTATACGAATAGAAAAGGCTCCCAAATGCGGAAGCCTTTAAAACAATATTAAATAGTAGAATTACCAGCGTAATAAATTCACATTATTAATATCCACCGAAAGATTATTCCGGAAGATTGCGATAATAATTGCCAGCCCAACAACGGCCTCTGCCGCAGCTACTGCAAGAGCAAAAAATACTAAAATTTGCCCATCCACATTCCCAAAGTGACTACTAAAGGAAACCAAAGATAAATTAACCGCATTAAGCATAAGCTCAACACACATAAAAATGACAATAGCATTTTTACGAATTAAGACACCAATAATCCCAACACAAAAAAGAAGTGCACTAAGCGCTAAAAACCAATCTATACTAATCATTCGTTACTCCAGATTTAATTTTATGTTGTGCAATCATAAGTGCTCCATTAACAGCTGCAGTCAAAAGCAGGGCAATAATATGAAAAGGAAGCAAGTATTGAGAGTAGAGTACCTCTCCAACCGCCTCAACCGTTCCCGCTTCAGTCATTTCGGGTGATACCTCTGGCAATACTTCTGTAAAACTACCAATACTATATAAAAGCTGTGAAAACACGACTATACCCACTAAAAATGCCACAAAATACTTAACGCGGAATTTACTAAACAAATTTTCCTCATCTTGTACGTTTAGTAACATAATCACAAATAAAAACAGTACCATTATAGCACCGGCATAAACCAAAATCTGAACAACAGCCAAAAACTGGGCCTTCAGCAAGAGAAACAGTCCGGCCAATGCTACCATATTCAATACCAGAAATAATGCACTGTTTACAGTGTTTTTACTGATCACCATTGCCAAGGCGGATGCAATAGCTAAAACAGCTAAGAAAATGAAGAAATAAGTTATCATATCAATTTGTTTATTTTTGTGGCTTCAAAGGTAGATAAATTTAAAAACCTCATCAACTAAAATTGTAGAAATTCATTTCTCTCTTGAGGTTTTATATTCGATCAAAATAAAACTTCCCTTACTATGTTATCTGAAGTCACTAAACTAAACACGCTACGAAATAGAAAAGAATCTATAATTTCCATTTATTAACTTGTTCTTTTAAAATTTCAGCCTTCCAAAAGGCATGTACCTATTTTAATCTTAATTAGTAACAAATTCTCAACTATGGGTAACACTTCAACGTCAGTAGATACAGTGGATATGGAAAAGCTGAGTGCTAAAATTGAACAATCGAGCGCTTTTATTGATGATATTTACACCGAGCTCAATAAAGTTATAGTTGGTCAACGCTATATGATTGATCGACTGCTTATCGGGCTCTTAGCTGATGGACACGTTTTATTGGAAGGTGTTCCCGGGCTTGCCAAAACACTGACGGTTTCTTCCCTTGCTAAGGTAATTGATACAAAATTTCAACGATTACAATTTACCCCTGACCTGTTGCCTGCAGACTTAATCGGTACGTTAATTTATAATCAAAAAGAAGCAGAGTTTACGGTAAAAAAAGGACCTATCTTTGCAAACATCATCTTAGCCGATGAGATTAACCGTTCACCTGCGAAGGTACAAAGTGCTTTGCTTGAGGCTATGCAGGAACAGCAAGTAACGATTGGTGAAGAGACCTATCCGCTTGATGATCCTTTCCTGGCATTGGCAACTCAAAATCCCGTAGAGCAGGAAGGTACTTATCCCCTACCCGAAGCCCAGGTAGATCGATTTATGATGAAAATCAAAATTGATTACCCTACAGAACAGGAAGAGTTAGAAATCATGCGTCGCATGGCCAAGACCGGTGCTTCTGAAGAACTAAAACCGGTGATTAATACAGAAAAGGTCTTAGAGGCACGTGAAGTCATTAACGATATTTACGTAGATGAAAAAGTAGAGAAATATATTATTGATCTCGTTTTTGCCACACGAAATCCTGAAAATTATAATCTTAAGGACCTTTCAGAACTTATCAATTTCGGTGCATCTCCCCGTGCTTCTATTAATCTGAACCTGGCTGCAAGGGCTCATGCCTTTATGCAGCATCGAGCATATGTTACTCCCGAAGATGTACGAACTATTGCCATGGATGTACTTCGCCATCGAATAATACCAACCTTTGAAGCTGAAGCTGAAAATATTACTTCTGAGGATCTAATTGATAAGATCCTATCGACGGTTCAAGTACCATAATTAATACTCCCTATAATAACTTGATACTCTTATAGGGGCTTTATTACTTATTTAATAGCAACATATCCATCAAAACTTCTTTTATGGACATTAATTTTGTCTCCAGAACAGATATAAAAATTTCAAAAAAGAGTTCCTCAAAATATAAACCATTGCTTGATGCCGTAAAAAAACTGGAAGCCGGCGGAAAAGCTCTACAAGTCTCTTTCGAAGACGAAACAGAACTAAATTCGATGCGCAACGTCGTATACGGTTATAACAGAGATACAGGAGATCAAGTTAAAAGCAGCAAACATCCGGAAAAAAATGTGGTTTTTTTCTATAAGGAAGAGGAGGAATAAAAATATTATTTCTCTCTGAAAAAGGGATTCTACCAAAAAGAAAAGGCTCAGAGTTAATCACTCCGAGCCTTTTTTTATGCTGTAAGAAAAAGAGTTACGAATTACTCTTCCTCATCAGTACTATCTTCTTCCTCTTCAACCTCTTCAGCTTTCTTCTGGAGGTTGCGAGCTGCTTTCTCTTTATCAGCCATTTCTTTCTTGAGGTCAGCAAGCCCAGACATCTCACCCAATGTAGGTGTTCCGGTTTGCGGAGCAGGTTCTTGCTCTTGTTTGCCTCGAGTTTTCTTGGTTGATTTTTGAGCTTCCTTAACATCTTTCTCACGCTGACTGAGCGTGATGTTTTTATTGGTTTCATCCAGCTCAATAACATAAGCCTCAACAGTATCACCCTCTTCGAAGTTATCTTCGGGTTCACCTTCGGCTTCTATCTTACTTGCAGGAATGAATCCTTCGAGATCATGAGGAAGCTTCACAAACACTCCTTTGTCGGTAGTCTTAAAGACTTCACCCTCAACTTGGTTTGTGCCGCTATACTCTTCAGCGAACTTCTCCCATGGATTCTCCTCAATCTGCTTGTGACCGAGTGTAATTCGACGATTTTCAAAGTCGATCGCCAGAATAACAACTTCAATCTCCTCATCCTTATCGATAACCTCGTTCGGATGGTTGATCTTCTCAGTCCAGCTCAAGTCAGAAATGTGGATGAGTCCGTCAATGCCGGGCTCAAGCTCAACAAACACACCGAAGTTGGTGAGGTTGCGAACCGTTCCTTTGTGCTTTGATCCGACAGGATAACGCTCGTCGATATCTTCCCAAGGATCTTTCTCAAGCTGCTTGACACCGAGTGAAATTTTCTTCTCGGGTTCATTCACATTCAGTACCACACAGTCGATTATATCATCCTTGCTGACCAACTGCGATGGGTGCTTGATGTGCTGTGTCCAAGACATTTCGCTGATGTGGATAAGTCCTTCAACACCTTTTTCGAGTTCGATAAAGGCTCCATAATCAGCGATAGAAACAACCCGACCCTGAACCTGAATATTTTCAGGATACTTAAGATCAATTTCCTCCCATGGATGGGGCTGCAGCTGCTTGAGTCCGAGAGAAACACGTTTAGTTTCTTCATCAAAGTCAATAACTGCGACATTAAGTTGCTGGTCAAGCGAAACAATTTCCTCGGGATGCTCAACACGTCCCCAAGATAGATCAGTAATGTGAAGCAGGCCGTCAACACCGCCGAGGTCGATAAAGACACCGAAATCGGTAATGTTTTTAACGATACCTTCAAGTACCTGTCCTTCTTCAATTGTTTCGAGAATTTCTTCACGCTGCTCTTCGAGATCAGACTCAATAAGTGCACGGTGAGAAACAACGACGTTTTCAGCTGACATATTCAGCTTAACAACCTGAAACTCCATCGTTTTGCCAACATAGGCATCAAAATCGCGTACAGGACGAACGTCAATCTGCGAGCCGGGCAGAAATGCATCGATGCCCATAATATCGGCAACCATACCACCTTTAATACGACGTTTAATATATCCTTCAACAATTTCGCCGGTCTCGGCAGCACGTTCAATAGTCTCCCAGGCATGCAAAATATCAGCCTTACGACGGGAAAGAATTAATTGCCCTTCCTGATCTTCGACTTGATCTAAAAAGACATCAACTTCATCACCAGGTTGGAGGTTTTCAACTACATCATCAGGAAATTCATTGGTTTGAACCATTCCTTCGGATTTAAATCCGATATCGACGACAACGTAATCTTCATCAACAGAAACTACACGTCCTGTTACAATCTCTTTTTCTTCAATTTCATTGAGCGTATCTTCATACATCCCTGCAAGCTCATGAAACTCCTCATCGGTATAATCTTCCGATGCAGCCTGCAGCTGATCATAAGTGTATGTTTTATCTTCATCATCTACATCGCCGGTAAATACTGCTACGTCCTCTTCTTCCGGTTCAACACGTACTTCTTCTTCAGTAGTAGTTTCGACTGCAGTTTCTTCAGTTACCTCCTCGGTAGCTGTATCATCCTGCTCTTGTTTTTCGTTAGTTTGTTCTTCTTTTACTTCTTCGGTCATTATGAGTTTTAGTTAAAATTACCGCATTCCAAAATCTTCGGAATGGGATTAGATTAGGGTTATAATTAAAATTCTTATTCAGTTTCTTTTAATATTTCTCTTATTTCTAAACAAATTTTATCAACTTGTTGTTCGAACGATAAGTTCGTTGTGTCAATTTCAATAGCATCATCTGCTTTCTTTAATGGATCAGCTTGACGCTTAGAATCTTTTAAATCTCGTTCAGCGATATTTTGTTTCACTTCTTCCAACGTTAATCCGGGATTATTTTTTCTTCGCTCACTTAAACGTCGTTTCGCCCGCTCCTCCAAATCTGCAGACATAAAAAACTTCAGCTCTGCATCGGGGAAAACCGCCGTACCCAGATCACGTCCTTCTGCAATATAAATACCATCCAAAACGACGTCACGCATCAAATTATTTACAAAAGACCGAACACGAGGTAATGCTGCAACCTCACTCACGGACTTAGTGACTTCACCGGTCCGAATTTTATTCGTAACCGATTCTCCATCCACCGCTACATGAAATTTCTGATCTTCGTAATAAAACGAGATGTTTTTCTGATTCAGTAAACGAAAGAACGTCTCCTTATCCCGATTCGCTTCTAGATAAATTAACGTAGCCGTTCTGTATAAGGCTCCGGAATCGAGATATTCAATATCTAATCTATCGGCTATTGCCCGGGCGGTTGAACTTTTGCCCGAACCAGCCGGACCATCGATCACTATGATCATAAACGAAAGTCTCCTAACTTACCTTTATTTTACTAATTTTTCAATGATTTCTTGTTTAACACTTCCAGAAATTTTAACTTTGACATCTTTCTGAATTGGCGCAGAAAATACAAATTAATTTACAGAACTGATAAGAAACTCTTAGAAATCATGCCACAACATCAATCAGCGAAAAAACGTGTACGACAAAACGAGAAGCGTCGTGTTCGAAATCAAGCTAAGCGCTCCAAAATGAAAACATTAATTAAGAAGGCGCTTGAGACTACCGACAAGGAAGAAGCAGAAAAAGCTTTTAAAGAAGCCAGCTCATTTCTCGACAAGATGGCTGCCAAAGATTTAATTCACCAGAACTTTGCAGCTCGCAAAAAGTCAAAAATTGCTGATCACGTTAACAGCTTATAAAAGGTAGAAATCTATTGGCTAACCCCTACTCCAAAGCACTTCTTGTAATTTTAGACGGCTTCGGGTTAGCCGAAAACCCCGAAGTAAGCGCCATTGACAAAGCGCAAAAGCCGTTTATCGACTCTCTGTTTGCCAACAATTCTCATTCCAAACTTTCGGCAAGCGGCAAGGATGTTGGCTTGCCCGATGGACAGTTTGGCAATTCTGAAGTTGGTCACCTGAATATCGGTGCGGGTCGTATTGTTCCACAAGAACTAACTCGGGTAAATAAGGATATTGAGGATGGTAACTTTTTTGAAAACAATGTGTTAACTACCGCCTTTCAAAAAGCTAAGAATAATGGCCGAATCCATATTATGGGCCTGTTTTCTGATGGCGGAGTACACAGTCATAATGAGCATCTTTTTGCATTACTTAAATTTGCTGATTCCGTTGGAATTGACAATACCTTTGTTCACGCTTTCACGGATGGAAGAGATACCTCTCCCCATGGCGGTATTGACTACGTAAAAGAATTTCAAAAACAAGCCGACGCTATTGGGTCCGGAGAAATTGCCTCCATCATTGGTAGGTATTACGCAATGGACCGAGATAACCGGTGGGAACGGACACAACTTGCCTACGATCTTTTGGTTCATGGAAAGGGGGAAGAGTTCGATAGTGCTACAGAAGCACTACAATCATCCTATGACGCAGATGTCACTGACGAGTTTGTCAAACCCAAGCTCATAAATTCATCTCCTAATTGCCGTATCCAAAAAGATGATGTGATAATCTTCTATAACATCCGGGGCGACCGGGCACGTCAAATCACCCGAGCATTGACAGAAGATAACTTCGATAAATTTGATGTCGAAGCAAACCTGAATTTACATTATGTCACGTTTACTTCCTATGATGATACCTTCGACCATGTAGAAGTAGCCTATCCTCCCCTCGAACTGCACAATACTATTGGTGAAGTTGTTAGCAAACACAATTTAAAACAGTTGCGCATTGCTGAAACGGAGAAGTATCCCCACGTTACCTACTTTTTTAATGGCGGTGATGAAGATCCTTTTGAGGGTGAAGAACGCATTTTAATACCGAGCCCCAAAGTTGCCACCTACGATCTGCAACCGGAAATGAGTGCAGTTGAAGTAACGGATGCTTTATGCGCCCAGCTCATAACTGAAAAGCATCACTTAGGGATCCTAAACTACGCTAACCCAGATATGGTGGGACACACCGGCGATATGGATGCCACCATCAAAGCAGTTGAAACAATCGACCAACAATTAAAGAAGGTGGTTGAAACGGCAACTGACCATAATTATAAAATTCTTGTCATAGCTGATCACGGCAATGCGGATTGTTTGATTAATGAGGATGGAGGCCCTCATACAGCCCACACATCAGCCCCTGTTCCTGCTCTTATTTTGAACGAGCCGGAGGCCGAGATGAAAGATGGTATTCTGGCTGATGTTGCCCCCACCCTTTTAAAATTGATAGGAATTGAACAGCCAGAAGAAATGACCGGAACCCCACTTTTCTAATTTCCAAATAATTAGAAATCAAGTTCCCTTCTTCATATTTTATAAGCAAGTGATTGAGGTAAGTGTTCTTGACATGCTTGTTCGCAAGCAATATTTATAAGCAGTTTCAAAAGTATCTTCAGTCATTCATGATGACTGCTTATGCTAACTGCTTGGTTTCTAGAAAACCACTAAAACATTCTGGGGATATGAAATCTCCTTTTTTCTTACAAATGTTTAAATTTTCTGACAGTCAATTTTGTTTGCTTTTGCACTATGCCAGCACTACTTTCGTTAAAGAATATGAACTAAATATTCTGGTCACTCGTTACTACGAATGACAAATAACTTTAAAACTACTTGAAGGTTCGATTTTATGGAGGGCAATTTCTCTAGCAAAGTTCGAGATGTAATACAGTTTAGCCGCGAAGAAGCACTTCGTCTGGGTCACGACTATATCGGAACAGAACACTTAATTCTGGGTATCGTTCGCCTTGGAGAAGGTGTAGCTGTAAAGATCTTGAAAAATCTAAATTGTGATCTTTTTAAATTAAAAAAGACTGTTGAAGATACGGTGCGCGGTACCGGCGGCTCGGTCAAAGTGGGTAATATCCCCCTTACAAAACAAGCCGAAAAAGTACTTCGTATTACCTATCTCGAAGCTAAATTGTACAAAAGTGATACTATCGGAACCGAACATCTTTTGTTATCACTGTTACGCGATGATGAGAATATTGCTGCACAAATTCTTCAGCAGTTTAATGTCTCGTATGATGCAGTACGGGAAGAATTAGATCTTATCATCTCAGGCAAATCCTCTGATGAGGATCGAAAAGATTCTGGTTCTGTATCAGCAAGTTTATCATCCTCAAAAGGAGGTGGCGGTTCAAAATCCTCCGGAAGCTCAAGGGAAAAGAAAATGGAAAAATCAAAAACACCTGTACTTGACAATTTTGGCCGTGATTTAACACAGCTGGCTGAAGATGGCAAACTCGATCCCATTATTGGTCGAGAAAAAGAGATCGAGCGCGTTGCCCAGGTCTTAAGTCGTCGCAAAAAAAATAACCCAGTACTTATTGGGGAACCCGGCGTAGGTAAAACAGCTATTGCCGAGGGATTGGCTACGCGTATTGTAGAACGTAAAGTTTCACGCGTGCTTTATGATAAACGAGTTGTAGCTTTGGACCTTGCTGCTTTGGTTGCCGGCACGAAGTACCGCGGGCAATTCGAAGAACGTATTAAAGCTGTTATGGGTGAGCTCGAGAAAACCCAAAATGTTATCCTCTTCATTGATGAGCTCCATACAATTGTCGGAGCCGGCGGTGCAAGCGGTTCACTCGATGCTTCTAACATGTTGAAGCCTGCACTTGCACGCGGTGAAGTTCAGGCAATTGGGGCAACAACACTTAATGAATATCGACAACATATTGAAAAGGACGGTGCTCTTGAACGTCGCTTCCAGAAGATAATGGTTGATCCCACAACTCCGGAAGAAACCACTGAAATTCTGTCTCAAATTAAAGAAAAATACGAAGAGCATCACAGCGTACGCTATTCTGACGAGGCTATCGAAGCTTGCGTAAAACTTACCGATCGGTATGTGACGGATCACTTTTTGCCTGATAAGGCTATTGATGCCCTTGACGAAGCCGGAGCTCGCGTACACTTGTCTAACATTCATGTGCCACAGCATATCATTGACCTGGAAGAAGAAATTGAAAAAACCAGCAATGAGAAAAACGGCATGGTCAAAAAGCAACGTTTTGAGGAAGCTGCCCGCCTTCGCGATAAAGAAAAGCGTCTCACTGAAGAACTTGAGCAAGCGCAGAAGGAGTGGGAAAAAGAATCCGAAGAAATTGTCTATGACGTTGAGGAAGAAGACGTGGCCCACGTTGTTGGAATGATGAGCGGCGTACCGGTAAGCAAGATTAACCAGAGTGAAAGCAAGAAGCTGGTTAAGATGAAAGAAGAACTTTCAAAGCAGGTTATTGGTCAAAACGAAGCTATCGTTAAGCTCACAAAAGCGATTAAGCGAACACGTGCCGGACTCAAAGATCCTAATCGTCCAATCGGTTCATTCATCTTTCTTGGCCCAACCGGAGTGGGTAAAACTGAAATGGCCAAAGTACTTTCTCAGTATCTTTTTGATAAAGAAGATGCCCTCATTCGCATCGACATGAGTGAATACATGGAGAAGTTCTCGGTCTCAAGACTGGTTGGTGCACCTCCGGGATATGTCGGATACGAAGAAGGCGGACAGCTTACGGAGAAAGTACGCCGAAAGCCTTACAGTGTTATTCTCTTGGATGAAATCGAAAAAGCACACCCGGATGTCTTTAATATTCTGCTCCAAGTTCTGGATGACGGAATTCTTACAGACAGCTTAGGACGCAAAGTTGATTTCAGAAATACCATCATTATTATGACTTCTAACATCGGGGCACGTGATATTCGTAGTCTCGGTGAAGGTATCGGATTCTCAAGCGGAGCAAAAAGTTTCGACTATGAGAAAATGAAATCGACTATCCAAGATGCGCTTAAGAAAGTATTCAATCCCGAGTTCCTGAACCGAATCGATGATGTTATCACGTTCCGTGCCCTTGAAAAAGAAGATATCTTCCAGATTATTGATATACTTTCTGATGATCTCTTCCAGCGCATACACGATCTCGGTTACGAGGTTGAAGTTACCAAAGGTGCCAAAGATTTCTTAAGTGATAAAGGATTCGATCAAAAATACGGTGCCCGACCGCTCAAGCGAGCTATCCAGAAATATGTTGAGGAACCACTTGCTGAAGAGTTATTAGAATCTGAACACGAGGAAGGAGCACAAATCAAGATTAAGATGAATAAGTCTCGTGACGGGCTCGTATTCGACTGGTCAGACACCGGTGAAACAACTGATGTGGAAACCAGCGACGATGAAATAAAAGCTGCAAAGGATAAAGACTCTGACGATGACTCTGAAGATGAGAAGTCAACATCAGAGGCTAAGGCCTAAGATAGATTTCTATTTAAAATTAAGAAAGCCTGACAGGTTCATTATCTGTCAGGCTTTCTTATGTCTAGGATATTTCTCAATAGCAAACTAAAAATTGGCTCTTATAGAGATATTTTTATTTGCGCCTTTTAGGATGTAGCTGTTTCCGGAATCACGAACTAACCTGAGTTTAATTGCTTTGTTCAGTCCTAATACCCCGGAAAACTGCTTACTTGCTATTGAGCGCTGTTGCAAATTAATGGCTCGAAACTCAATACTATTTAAGGTCCCAGAACGCTCAGCGTAATTCCCCGTTAATGCTAATATTAAATTATCTTCGGGAAAATAATCAGCGGTAATAACGGGCGACCTAAAACTTGTTGCTCCCAAACTTTCACCACTGAGCGTATTATAAACCATCACTCGTCCCCCCGAGTAAATCGTAACATGTTCTAAGTCATCAGTAAATCGCACATCTTTAAGATCTTCTTCCGCTGATATCGAATTCAGCTCATTACCATATTTATCCATAATCAGCACCCGATCATCAGTACCCTGCTTGGCAGTTACTACAGCAATCAAGCTTCCATCTTTTGATATCGTAACATTTTTCAAATATCGATCACTGCTAAAAAAGATATCCTCAAATTCTTTGGTTCCGATACGAACTTGTGCCTTCGATCCCAACTCACCGTTACGTTTAATTTTGGGATTATAAATGACAACCGTGTTGCCGGCTGCACTTCTGGCTACTTCTGAAATTGCCTCTCCCTCTGTACTTTGGCTGCTGCTCGACATGCTCGTCACGATTTCTCCGAAAGAGTCATAAAACGTAAAGTTGGCAATTTTATCACGCAACAGTGTATTGCCATTGTCAAAGGGATACAAACCGAAAGAAGTCTCATCTGCTAATGAAATTGTTGAAAATGCATTCAGCTTTTCCCCCTCTGTACTGTATAGAGCGACCTCTCCTTCTTGTCCTTCCCAGGTCAGCGTACTAATTATCGTATTATCCGGAGACACTCCAACCGCATCATAATTTTGTTCTGTATCACTATCCAAAAAGCGAACAGATTGCGACCCAAAGGAAATCTCACTATTCCCAAGTGTAAAAGTATTTCTGTTATTATCAGCAGTTTGATCTGCAACCGATAGGTTTAGGGATTGTCCCAAAACCATTGAAGGAAGTAAAAAAATGACAAGAAACCTGAATATCGTAGCAACCATAAATAGAGATTTCACAAATTTAAATTAAAGGCTTAAGAACGGAATTATTTGACAGAGTTTCATCTGTATTCATCCAAAATTCTGTAATATTATTTGTAGATTTGCCCTACTTAAAATTTTTTAAAAATGATCCATGTTTTTCTCTGTCATTATTCCAGTTTATAACCGTCCCCAAGAGGTAGATGAACTGCTACATTCACTTACGGAACAGACATACAAGAAATTTGAAACGCTGATCATTGAAGATGGTTCCGAAGACCGTTGTGATAACATCATTGAACAATATCAGGATCAGCTTGATATCAGGTATTACTATAAAGAAAACTCCGGACAGGGATTTAGCCGGAATTTTGGATTTGAACGTGCCAAAGGCGATTTTTTTATTGTTTTTGATTCAGATTGCTTAATCCCCTCCCATTATTTTGAAACCGTGGAAAAGTATCTAAGCACACACAAATTAGATGCATACGGCGGCCCTGACAGAGAACACGAAAGCTTTTCGCCTATCCAAAAGGCTATTAGCTACACCATGACCTCTCCCCTTACTACAGGTGGAATCAGGGGGAATGAGAAGCATGCCGGCACCTTTCATCCGCGCAGTTTTAACATGGGAATTTCTCGGGAAGTGTATGAACAAACGGAGGGATACCGAATTACGCGTATGGGAGAAGATATCGAATTTAGTATCCGCATCATCAAAAATGGATTTAAAACCGGCCTCATCCCTGATGCCTACGTGTATCACAAGCGGCGAACCAGCTTGAAGAAGTTTTTTAATCAGCTTCACTTTTTCGGTCGAGCACGCATCAATATCAATCGTTTTCATCCCGGAGAAATTAAATTTATTCACACTCTGCCGGCTTTTTTTACAATGGGTTTATTACTGTTTCTTACGCTTCCATTTTGGAATCTCACCTTATTTAAAATACTGCTTATTCCTTTCCTTTTATTTATTTCGCTCATCTTTGCTCACTCATCTGCGAAATATTCTAGCTTGTACATCGGGTCACTGAGTGTGGCAGCAACCTTTATACAGCTTACGGGGTATGGAATAGGCTTTTTAAGGGAATTCTGGGAAGAGCAGAAAGAATAAAAAATCATTGGATTTGAAATTGATTTGAGAAGTAAAGTCCCTTATATTTGACATCTTTCTGAACGGGGAGTAGCGCAGTCCGGTAGCGCATTCGCTTTGGGAGCGAAGGGTCGCAGGTTCAAATCCTGTCTCCCCGACTATTAGCAATTTCCAAATTGCATAATCAAGTTTAAAAACTTGGACGTTTGACGTACTGATTTTGTGATTTGCCTTTGAGTTAGCGCGCCCGTAGCTCAACTGGATAGAGCAACTCCCTTCTAAGGAGTAGGTTACAGGTTCGAGTCCTGTCGGGCGTACAAGAAAACTTTAAGGCGACGTGGCCGAGTGGTCAGGCAGAGGTCTGCAAAACCTCCTACGGCGGTTCGATTCCGCCCGTCGCCTCTGAAGCCTTTTTTACTGATTTTATGCCGCGTTCGTCTAGGGGTTTAGGACGCCGCCCTTTCACGGCGGTAGCACGGGTTCGAATCCCGTACGCGGTACTCTTGTTCTTTTTTTGATTACATTTTTGGTAGATACATATACTGCCAAAATACTTATTATCAAACTAAATGGAGCTCGTAGCTCAGCTGGTTAGAGCGCCAGGTTGTGGCCCTGGAGGCCGTGGGTTCAAATCCCATCGGGCTCCCATTTTTTTAGCATCAAAGGTTGTTTAAAATCATACAAAAACGTATCCTTGATGCCTTGCATATCAGCTTTGCTGAATACATATTTGGCAAGGCTTTTTTACTGATTTATGCCGCGTTCGTCTAGGGGTTTAGGACGCCGCCCTTTCACGGCGGTAGCACGGGTTCGAATCCCGTACGCGGTACCAGCTCATAGCCTCTGCAGGTTAAATACTTGCAGAGGCTTTTTTTATGGAACCCGATCAAGTATAAGTTTCAGAAGTCCGTCCACAATTATACATTAACCATATAAATATATAATTGTATTTGCTTATGGACCTGGATTTAAATGTAATTTGGAATTTATTTACTGCTCTCGGTATCGGCTTACTCATCGGTATTGAGCGCGGATGGAGCGGACGCCTCGAAGATGAAGGCGACCGAGTAGCAGGAATCCGTACCTTTAGCTTGGTTGGACTCTTTGGAGGCGTTTGGACAGAAGTAAGCCGATTTGTCAATGAATGGGTTCTTGCCGTTGCATTCCTTGCTTTAGCAGCCCTCGTAATCACATCCTACGTAATTGAGGCCACAGTTGAAGATGAAAAAGACCTGGGAATTACCACAGAGGTAGCACTTCTACTCACTTTTACGCTAAGCTCTTGGGCTGCTTTTGGTTATCATGTTTATGCGCTTGGAGTTACCGTAATAGTTATATCACTTTTAAGTCTTAAACCGACATTACATCGCTGGCTCCACAAAATTGAGGTTAAAGAGATCTATGCCGGTATAAAGCTATTAGTTATTACCGTCATACTTTTACCGCTTTTGCCTAACCAAGGCTACGGACCCTGGGAAGCCATCAATCCTCATTGGATTTGGTGGATGGTGGTTCTCATCTCCGGTCTCTCTTTTATCGGCTATATTCTCATCAAATATCTGGGCGAAGATAAGGGAACTATGTTAACAGCAATAACAGGTGGATTAGCTTCATCCACAGCTGTTACGTTAAGCCTTGCTCAATTTGCCAAACAACAAAAAAAAATAGCAAGCGGAATCTTTATTGCCGGAGTGCTTGTCGCTTCCTCCATTATGTTTGTTCGGGTCGGCATCGAAGTTGCTGTTGTCAATGCCGATCTGCTTTACCCGCTTTGGATTCCTCTTACTACAATGTTAGTCCTAACATTGGGAAGCGGTTTCTGGCTTTGGCAAAAGCATCTGCAATTAGAAGATGATCAGCCGCCCATCGAATTGAAAAATCCTCTGCAATTTTTCACGGCCTTACAATTCGGATTGTTACTGGGAGTGATTTTACTGCTGGCAACAGCCATGGAAAAATGGTACGGAGATCAAGGCATCTACCTGCTGGCTCTCTTCTCGGGCTTAATGGATGTGGATGCTATAACCCTTTCTCTTTCTCGCATGGCAGAGGAAGGTACCGATCCAAGTGTCGCAACGCTTGGAATTGTGATTGCTGTCATCACCAATACCATTGTCAAAGCTGGACTATTTATCTTCTGGGCCGGCTATGAAAAGAGTAAGCAACTAATATGGTTGATCACCATTATTTCCACTATTGGGGCAATCAGTTTACTTCTTTTTTTATAACCTTATGACTAAGACTATATCATAGGATATTTAATCTCCTATGATACTTTACGCCAGCTTTGCCACGTGGGAACACCATGCTCATCTCGTAGCTTCATCTGCATTTTATCTTTCCGTATCTCTGAAGCGACAATAATCTCAGCATCCTTAAAGGTAACTTTAGAACCTTTTACCTCAACCTTATCTCCTTTTTTAAAATGATGTAACTGACGAGTTATATACCAAAATGGCCCAAGATGAACCGGAATCTCTTCTTTCTTGATAGCCAAGATGAGGGAGACACCATGTTTTTCATCCTTGTTTTCCTGGGAATTAGACACTTCGATCACCTCTCCTTTTAATTCTACTATTTTTTGGGGATCAAAGGGACGTTCATATCCCCTTCGGTGATTGAGTCGACGTGCCACGGCATAAGCGACTCCTGCAGCAGATAGTAATGCTAACCCTCCACCTACCTGTTGGACTTTTTTAAAGACATTTTGCGTATTCATGAACCTAGATTTTAGAGTTTAAATTAGCGTGCGATCAGCAATAAATTCTGACATCGGTAATCCCCATGAAGGAATTTTTCCACCCGTGGTATAATACATTGACTTAAAACCCATCTTTAACATATGAGGTGTATACCCCATTTTTAATATGCTTTTATCTCCTCCCCACCATTCATCAGTATGCATATAGAAACCTTTATGGTCTCCCATATCCCCCATACAGATTAGTTCAAATTCCAGAGGAGCATTTTTTTCATCAGGATTATAACCACCGACTTCTTGTCCCAACACTTTGGCCAGTACTTCAGCCTCCATATGTCCTAAAGAGCCAAGTTTTGGAACTGTAATCGAAGCAGCATCACCAACAGCAAATACTTCCGGATAATCCGGATTTCGCATATAGAGGTCAGTAATGATAAAGCCCTGATCATCGCTGATAGGCAATCCCTTCAAGAAGTCATGTGCTTCCCAGTTTGGAAAAATTATTTTCATTTCAGCTTCCAGGCTACTGCCATCTTCAAACTCAATACCATCCTCGTACAGACGCTTTATTCCTCTTGTATTGGCTTTATAACCATATCCCATCTCGTTAAACATGGGAAGTAGTTGATCTAAGATCTTCTCTCCCGCATCCTCAGCAATAACTTCGGCGGGCGTAAACAATGTGATATTCTCCGCCCCTCCTAACCCTCTTTTTTGAAGCCATTCGGCCATTGAAAAGGATATTTCCACCGGTGGTCCCTCACACGCTGCTTCAGCTGTAGGAATTTCGGGAAGTTTGTCACTCTTTCCCTGGATAAAGTAGTCTGATCCAATAACAATGGGGCCTCCCTTGTATCTACCATCATGTAGATACCGACGTACTTTATCACCATAATAGGTATCAGTGAAGGTATGCCCATATTTTCCGAATCCCTCTATTTCATCAAAGGCCAGTTTATTACCCAATGCAATAACAAGGTAATCATAATCAACCTCTTCTAAAGCAGATCCTGAACGTTCTACCGGTTTAAAATTAACAGATCGGTTCTCCACATCTATACCCTGAACTTCTCCCTGAATAAAATCGATATTGTCACGATCCAGAAATTTGATAAAGTGTAAGTGAAGTGAACGCTCAGGGTTATTATTATTCCAAACTTCAATGGGAATATTGGGAATAAATGTTAGATAAGGCTTACGGTCCATGCAAGTGATTTTAACATTATCACCCGCATATTCTCGTATGTAACGAGCTGTTGTTAATCCTGCAAAGTTGCAGCCTAAAACGAGTATATGTGGTTGGCCATTCATAATAAAAGCGTATCAATATTTTTATTTATAATGGCTAATTTTTCAGCAAAATCCGAAGTGCTATCCCAACAGATAAAGTAGTTAAGAGTCCCGAGTTTTTATAAGGTTATCCCCTACACGATTTGTTTTAAAGGTAACCCTACAAATATTTATTTACCTGTTAACAGGTAATTGCTTACATTAATTATAAGCCTGTAAGAGAGGGTGTTACATCATCAAAAATTTTTTGGTCTTGTATTTACGAAGACTATAAATCACTTAAAAAATATCGCTATGGCTTATTCAATAAATCACATCTTTTTTCCTACAGATTTCTCGAAGAACGCAGAGAGAGCATTGCCATTTGCTGCAGAAATTGCCCTCAAAACAGATGCCAAACTAACTCTCTTCCATGCTACCCAGGAGACAATGGATATCGCCCCTGATTTTGAAAAGACACGTGATCAGGTTATTGATGATAGCTCCAGTAACTTTGATAAACTCTTGAACAGCCTTGAAGGAGATCGTTTTGATAGCTTGGAAATCTCAACCGTCGTGCAGGATGGACAGACCGTAACGGCTTTACTTAGTCAGGTAGATGAACGGTCCATAGATCTTATAGTAATGGGCACCAAAGGCGTAACCGGTGATCGCAATGTTATATTGGGAAGTGTAGCCTCCAGCGTTATCCAAAAATCTCCCGTCCCCGTGCTAGCGGTACCCACCGGTAGCAGTTTGGACAATTTCGAGAATCTAATTTTTACCAGTGATTATAAGAAAGGAGATTTGACCGCACTATCTAACTCTATCGACTTTGCCAAACTGTTCAACTCATCTGTTGATGTATTGCATGTCAGCGATCAAAAAAATATGGAATCAGAGATAAAATTCCGCGGATTTCGAGATCTGGTAAAAGAACACATTAAATTTGATAATATCTCTTTCCACCACGAGTATGAACTGGATTTCTTCCCGACAGTTAGCCAATTCTTGGCAGATCGTCCTAATTCATTATTAGTTATGGTCCGATATAAAAAATCGTTCTGGGAAAAGCTAACAAACCGCAATCTTTCCAAAGAGATGTCTTTCTATTCAAAGGTCCCTCTGTTGGTCATGATTGGTGATCAAAGTTCTCAACCCGAAACAATTTTGGAAAGCTCAAAGAAAGAAACCAGCTAAAAAATTATTTCCAAGGTTATTGCTTTTGAGCCAATGCATAAATTCCTGCACCGCGTTCGTTTTCGTCACGAATATCCAACGCCATTAGTGTAAGGCTCAAAGGCAATACCGGGATGTAATAAATAGCCATTACTGGCAGTGCCCAGAGTTTGATTTTATTAAGCCAGAGCATGGGATATTTGATGATAAGCTCCCATGCCAGATGGCCCTTGGTCCCATAAGTATAGGCTACATCCAAGACGGTAAAACCAGATTTCTCTAATTTATCCCTGATATCACTTTTTGAATATCCCGGTCGTGCATGTTCATCCACGAAACTTTCATCACCATCCGCATCTTCCTCTGAATAGATGGAGGGAGAATGCATCAGAAAGTATCCGCCGGACTGTAAGGAACGGTTAATATTTTGTATCACCTTTTCATCCTCTTCTATGTGTTCTAATACATCCACACAGATCGCAAAGTCGAACAGATCTTCATAATCAATCCCGAGCAGATCTTCCTTTTTAAAAGTGATACGTCCGGCATCAATTTCGCGTTCAAAATAACGGCGAGAGTCCTCCAGGTAATCCTTTTTAACATCAACCGCTTGTACATTAACATTATTAAATTCCTGTAAGATAAATCGATCGTACTGACCAAATCCCGAACCGGCGTCTAGCAGCCTCCAATCCCCTTTTGCATCTATTTCAGAGCCATACCGTCGCAGTATTCTTCGGATATACCAGCTTCGTAAAAAAAACAGATCCAAAACTTTATAGAAGAGCGTCCGCAAGAAACGAAAGCGACGAATAATCTGTGCAAACCGGTCCTTAACCGGATCGTAGGCAATACGACTCATTAACAAAAACGATCTTAACAATTACTAAATTCTGTTTAAAGTATACCAGTCCCATATCTTAAACTTTCTACACTTTTTCTCTGATATTGGGTTTCTGTTGCTTTTCATTCCGCTTTTGAATGAGTTCTCCCAGGAAGCCAATAGAAAATATCTGGGCTCCCAACACCATTAACATTACTCCCAACAGCAACAGCGGACGATCACCGATGGGCTCTCCAAAAAATATTTTATCAATGGACAAGTAGGCATTAATAGCTCCGCCTAAAAGCAGGAAGAGAAATCCTAATGTGCCAAAAAAGTGCATAGGCCGCTGCAGATATCGGGTTACAAACAGCAGGGTCAACAGATCTAAAAACCCATGCATAAATCGAGAAAGCCCAAATTTGGTTTCCCCATACTTTCTTGGGTGATGCTTTACCACCTTTTCCCCGATACGATCGTAACCTTCGAGCTTGGCTAAAAAAGGTATGTAACGATGCAATTCGCCATACAGATAAATATTCTCAATAACATCGGCACGGTACACTTTAAGCCCACAATTAAAATCGTTGAGGTTAATACCCGTAACCAACGATGTCACTTTATTAAAAAAGCGTGACGGCACCGTTTTCGATATGGGATCATGACGCTCTTTCTTCCATCCGCTCACAAGATGCAGATCTTCTTCCTTAAGCTGTTGCAGCATTAAAGGAATTTCATTGGGATCGTCCTGCAGATCTGCATCCATGGTTGCAATATAGTCACCATCAGCATTTTCAAAGCCGGCCTGTAATGCTGAACTCTTACCATAATTGCGCTGCAACCGAATTCCTGAGACATGCTCTTTCCCTTCCGTCACCTTCCTGATCTCCTGCCAGGATTGATCGGTCGATCCGTCATCTACAAAAATAAGCTCATAGCGGTGATTGTCAGATAGTGCCTCATGTACCTTTTCGGTCAGCTCAAGGACCGACTCAGCCTCATTAAGCAGGGGAACTACAATACTTATTTCTATGTCTGATCTGTTTAAATCTTTTTCAGGCAATGTTTTTTAAATATTTTGTACCAAAGAGTTAGAAATAATGCACCAGATGATGTATAATTAGCAATAAAGATACGCTTTTAGTCCTCTTATGAAAAAACTTTATTACTCTATAGGTGAAGTCAGCGACATTACCGACGTCGAAGCGCATGTATTGCGCTATTGGGAAACCGTTTTTGATGAACTCAACCCCAAAAAAAATAAAGCCGGTAACCGCGTTTACAAAGAAAATGATATTGAGACAATTTTAAAACTGAAGGAGCTGATCCAAGAGAAAAAGTACAGTACTGAGGGGGCTCAGCAAGTACTTAAGAAAGATGATGAAGACGATTCCAAAGAAATACCGGTTAGTGTAAAAAAAGATTTAAAAGAAATTCGTCTCTTCCTTAATCAACTTCTTGAAAAACTTTAATTAGCAGTTTTTCTGGTGCTAATCCATTCGACACCCAATCACATTCCTTATCAATGAAGAAATCACAAACATCCATTGGACCATTTAACTTATACAGCATCGAAGCCGGCAGATTTCGCCTCGACGGCGGAGCAATGTTTGGTGTAGTTCCAAAAACCTTATGGTCCCGATATATTGATGTTGATGACAAAAACCGCATCCACATGGCGATGCGGTGCCTGCTTATAGAATCAAAAAAAACGGACAAGCTTTACCTGGTGGATAACGGATCGGGCACTAAATTTGATGATAAGTTCGAGCAGATCTATCAGCTGGACTACGAGCATTCCGATTTACTAAGTTCGCTCAACGAATATGGCTTTAAACCAGAAGATATTACGGACGTTATCTTCTCCCATCTTCATTTTGATCATTGCGGAGGTACTACTTATTACGATGATCAAGGAGATATCCAACATACCTTCCCCAACGCTACATACCATGTAACTAAGAAACAACTTGAAACTGCAACGGATCCCAATGCTCGGGAGAAGGCCAGCTTTCTTCCCGACAACATCAATCCCATAAAAAACTGGGATAAACTGAATTTGGTAGAGGAAAAGCACACCTATGAGGATGGACTGGAAGCACTGCCCGTTGACGGTCATACCATTGGTCAGCAACTCCCAAAAATATCGGACGAACAGAATACGGTCGTTTTTGCGGCTGATTTAATTCCTACTCACGTACATCTGCCCCTGCCCTGGGTCATGGGTTACGATATGTATCCCGTAACTACTCTTAATGAAAAGGAGCGTTACCTCGATCAAGCTGTTGATAATAATTGGTATCTCTTCCTGGAGCACGATGCAGATCAAGAGCTGCTAACTGTAAAAAAGGAAAGTGGAAAGTATGCTGTTGACGAAAAGTTAACCCTCAATGATATCGGCAGCTAAGTTAATTCTTCTTTGCTTTGCATAGCCATCGCACTGCAAAAACTTCAACAAGGTGGTATTGGAGTACCCAATATTTTCGTTTATTTAACGTAATATAATTGACTCCACTTCGATTTATCTTACGGTAATGAGCAAAGAACAATCCATAGACAAATTAGTTCGCCCGTTTGTTGATATCGTTCAACAAACCCAACGGATCCTTTCAAGAAACTTTTATATAGCTCTTGGAGCTATTTTTGCAGTTATCCTATTTGTCGGCGTTACAATTCTCGGGATTTTTGAAGCCGTTTATTATCTCTCATCCGTTGTAAAACTCACTGCACTTGTTTTCTTGCTGGTATCTGCAGTTATCACAACCGTATTCTTCTACAAAACACGGGACCTACCTTCTTTCAAAGATATTTATTACCACTTTAGTCGTAATGAAGAGACCCCCGAACTTGCCGATTCTTTGGACTTATACTATAGAGACCAAAACGGAGACTCCCTTCACAAAGCGGCAATCGATCAAAATATCTCTGCGCTAGATTATCAAACCACAAAGAATAAACTCCGAAGGTTCACCCAACATCATTCTCTGCACAAACTGTATAAACGAAGCGCTATTGCTGCTGTTGGAGGATTATTACTGTTCATCCTGTTTAGCTTTTACTACCCCTCTGCTATAGAGCGGTTGACCAGTCCACATAAAACCTTTTCTCCTCCCAACCCCTATAATTTCGTTATAGATCCCGGGTCCCTGACACTCGAACACGGAAATTCATTTTCACCTTCTATTCGCTTTCAGGATCAGATTCCAACAAATATATTCCTTGCCTTCAAAACTGATATAGAAGAAGGATACCGCCGCAGGAGTCCAAAAACACTTGAACAACTAAAGGCTGCTTTTGCTCCCATCTCGCTCACAACTGACGGCAGTTATTATGTTATTATGGACGGATTTGAGAGCAAAAAGTATGACATCAATGTACAACTCCGTCCCCGATTTGAGCAACTAACGTTAAATGTTATTCCTCCGACCTATACGAAACTCAACTCGACATCCTACAGTTACCCCTTTTCCAAGATACAGGCTTACCAAGGTTCTACTATCGAAATTGAAGCCCTTACAAATAAGTCCTTATCTAAATTACAGTACATTAGCTCGAATCTTGATGATACCCTTTCTGTCAGCAGGGACTCCAGCCAAAAGAATCTATTTACAATTAAAACGAAGGTTGGAGCTGTAGATACTATCTCTTTTCACATGCGGGATGAGGCAGGCCTGAGGAATGAAAATAAATTCAGGTTTATTGTTGATCCCCGGCAAGATCAGTCCCCGTATGTTGATTTAGTTAGCCCCTCCGAAAACATACAAATGAAAACCGCCGAACCATTAACAGTAGAATATGAGGCCAGTGATGATTTTGGTCTCACTGAAGCTGAGCTTCACTATGAATTACAGCGCGCTTTTACCCCCGAACCGGAAAAAGGATCGATAACATTGCCCAAGCCTGCTATCAATGAGCAACAATCGTATCAGTGGAATCTTCCCGATTTAAATCCCAAGGCTCGCGACCAAATAACCTATTGGATTGAAGTCTTTGACAATGATCGCTATAACGGACGAAAAAAAGGTCTCTCCCAAAAAATGATGATTACTTTTCCATCTACCACGGAGTATATGGAGGAGCTGGACTATAAAGAGCGCGAGGTAACCGAATCACTCGAAGACGTATCCCAGTCGTTTGATCAAATGCAGCAGCAATACGATCAGTTTAAGCAGCGACTCCAGCAAAATCCCAAAACCGACTGGGAACAGAAGCAACAGCTCGAAGAAGTTGAAAAAGAGCGGCAGGAAATTGATAAGAAGGTCGAAGAATTAAATCAAAAGTTTGAGGAAATCCGAAAAGAGATTGAGCAAAATCAGGCCATGTCCCCGGAGACTTTAGAGGCCTATGATGAGCTCCAGAAGCTGATGAAGGAAATAAATGATCCGGAACTTGAAAAAGCCTTGGAAGAACTTCGCAATTCGCTTGGCGAAATGAATCCTGATGAAATGCGTAAAGCACTTGAAAATTATGAGTTCAATGAAGAGCAGTACCGCCAACGCATACACCGCACTCTCAACCTGTTCAAATCTTTGAAGTTGAACAGCGATTTGGAAAAAGCCGCCCAATCCCTTGAAAAGTTGGCCGAACAGGAAAAAGCGATTAGTGAATCCAATGAGATATCCCCACAAGAGATAGAACAACAGGAATCAATCCGGGAGGACTTATCAGACCTACAGGAACAGTTAGACAAGATAAACGATACAGCCCCCGAAAAAGCCAAACCTCAAGTTGAGAAACTACAGCAACAAAGCAGCAAAAAACTGAATGACATTCAGAAAGAACTGCAAGAAAATATTAAAAAACTTAAAGAGCAGTCATCTCCCCAAAAAAATTCCGACATCCAAAAACAGCAGCAGAATATCCAACAGCAACTGCAGCAACAAGCACAGCAGATGCGCAGTGCCAAACAACAGCTTAATCAACAGCGTCGCCAGGTTAACAGGGCCGCCCTCGAATACGTTTTACACTCACTTATCAACCTTTCATTGAATCAAGAAGAGTTGACCAAGGAGACGGAAACAATCCCGCCGCAATCCAGTGCTTTTATTGATAAGGCCCGTAAGGAACGAAATATATCCAGTCAGTTTACGATGCTTTCGGATTCTCTTTTTCAGATTTCATCTGAAATTCCCAGCTTTTCAAATCGCATTAATAAAAAGAAAACCGAAGTTGAAAATCATTTATCACGTGCAGTTGACCTGTTAGCGGAACGTGACGGTTCTAACGCTACTCATGCACAACGACAGTCGCTGGGAGGCATCAATGAACTGACGACTATGATTACATCACTCCTGGATCAGCTTAATCAACAAGGTGGTGGCTCGGGCGGTGCCATGAGCATGCAGCAGCTTATGGACCAGATAAAAAAGATGTCGGGAGAACAACAGCGAATCAACAAACAGATTCAGGAAATGATTAATGACATTCAGGGCAACCGCTTGTCTCAGGACCAAATGGAGCGTCTCAACCAGCTGGCAAAGCAGCAAAATAAAATCAGGAAACAGCTTCGAGAATTACAGCGCCGCGGTGAGCTTGAATCAGGGGATCGCGTACTGAGTGAGCTGGAACGAATGTCGGAGCAGATGGAAGATGCCATTAATGATTTGCGCGGGGGGCAATTGAATCAACAACTGATGCAGCGCCAACAAAATATTTTATCGCGCATGCTTAACGCCGAAAAAGCGGTACAAGAACGTGGCAAAGAGGAACGTCGTGAAGCCACAACTGCAGAGGAGCGGGAACAACGAGCATCACCGGAAGTCACCCCCCTTGAGGAACTCCAAAAACAGGTCCGCAAAATGATTAATGATCCGGATTATACTTCGTTTTCGGATGACTACCAGCGCTTAATTGAGCAATATTTTGAGCTATTGAAGAAGTATGATAATTAAATAGAGATCTCTAAAAAATGTCATCTTGTTAAAACAAGAAACCCTTGTTTCCAGTGGTGATCCAGGATTGGTCAAAATTTACCGTTCATCCTACAACACTTCCAACTTTCTTACCTAATCACTTAATCTCCAATAACCAAAAATCATCCCGCTGCCGCAAGTTTTTCCCGGTTGTCACGGATAATCCGCCGATAAGCTTCCAATACAGCTTCGGTTACTTCACTATCAAGTACTTCGGCCTCCCTCTTTACCGCTTCCGCAGCATTCTGTGGTGCAAAGGCTTGGCCTACTAACTGTAATCCCGGGATATCACCGCTACTATCACCTATATATGCCACCTCCTCAGGATCAATATCCATGACATCACAAAGCTGCTGGATACCTGTACGCTTATTATTTTCGGCCAAGATAATATTAATGGATACATCCGTGTCATGAACTTCAAATTTTGGATAGTGTTCTTCAACGTACTCAGCTACTTGCGGATATAGATCTTGAATGACTTCAGTATCAAGATGTATAATACCGGCATCCATTTTCTTAGTGAATTCAATAATGAGTCCGTCGTATTGCGGGACAATTTCTTTCCGCAGCCACTCCTTTAATTCTCGAACCTGCTGTTCCGCTTCTCTATCAAATGCAGGGTGTAATTGTATTTCATTGGTCTCAAGCTTGTAGACACCTGCACTTTCAAATACCACGTGAGTATCAATACCCAACCATTGTGCTACAGCCTCTACATAAGGAAATGGACGCCCCGAACAGATCGACAGCGAGGGAACTGCCATATCGTGGAAGCTTTGCTCATTTAACCGGCGGATTTGTGAAAGCAGCTCCCAGTCCGGATATTCAAAAGGAACAGAAATACATCCGTCCAAATCGGTAATAAAAAGTTTTATCATTTTGGGCTATGCAATTACGATATTAAGAATCTACGTGATTAAGTTAATTTATCGCCTCTGTTACCTTGCGTCTGTGGCTCTTTGTTACTTTCCGATTTAAAACCCTAAGTCACTCTGAAGCTTTACGACGCTCATAAATCTTAAACTGCGGAAAAATCATTCCAACAAATAAAAATAGCAATCCTATTCCTGCCAGCCACTGGTATTGATTTTTAAAGTCGGCATACTCCTGACTGGAAAACTCCCCCTGTTGTAACTCATCTAACCTTCCCAGAAAGCTGTCAATTCCTGAACTTCCACTACGAATTTCGTAGTATTCTCCGTTAGCCTGATCTGCTATTGAACGCAGTACGTTGGATTCCAGCGTACTGGTGATAATTTCTCCCTGCTGATTTCTCTTATATCCCATGAGGGATCCATCTTCATCGTATAACGGAATATTTCCGCCCGCTTGTGTCCCAATCCCCAGTGTATAGACAGATACATTTTGTTCCAGTAGCTGATTGAGCTCCTCATCATAGCTTTCTCCATGATTTTCTCCATCAGAAATAATCAAAAAAACTTTAGCCGCCTGCACGTTTTTACCATCCTCATCCGTCGACTTAAACGCTTCGGAAGCTGTTTCCATAGCTGCACTAAAATTTGTCGAGGATGACGGCATTTGATCAGTTTCAGCAATATTTAAAAACATTCGCAACGCAGAATAATCCAACGTCATAGGGGCCTGAAGATATGCTTCCCCAGTAAATACTACTAACCCAACTCGATCGCCATTGAGACGGTCGACCAATCGTGAAACCTCATACTTGGCTTTTTCCAATCGACTGGGTTTTACATCCTCCGAATTCATGCTATCCGACAGATCCAGTCCTATCAAGAGGTCAACCCCCTGTCGCTTCACTTCACGGACTTCAGTACCGACTTTTGGTCCCGCTGCAGCAATGATAAGCAGGGCAAGTCCTATATATAGACTACCCAAACGTATGCGTTTTCCCCTCGGCCAAAAGCCGCTGCGTAGCTTTTTGAAAAGATCCGCTCCAAAATAGCTTTTCCGCTTCTTATCCAGCTTCTTATTGTACCACCAATTTGCTCCAATGAGCAATGGAATGATAAGTAAAAGCCACAAAAAAATGCTGTCTTGCCAGATCATAAATACCCGTTTAGTTCCAGTATGGATAAATCAGAATGAGGATAATTAACTGATGAAAATAAACCAAATTGTGTTTCTGAAGAAACAAAGTTTCAGAATCAGAAAGTAGCAAAGTTGAATATACCATTCTCCATATTTTCTTTGCTACCCTGTTTTTTTATCATTTATCAAAACCATCACAATATCCATCAAGTTATTACCGGTAGGACCTGTTTTTAACAGCGTATCCATTTGCTCATGAAAATGATAGGAATCGTTTTCAAATAAATACGATTCCAAATTAATATTATTTTCCCTGGCTTTGACAACCGTTTTTCCATTTACAATAGCACCCGCAGCATCAGTTGGCCCGTCTACACCGTCAGTACCTCCACATAACCAAGTGATGTTCTCATAGCCGGCAATTTTTAGTGCTCCTCGTAATGCCAATTCCTGATTTCGTCCTCCCTTACCACCGCCCGTTACTTCAACGGTGCTTTCACCCCAAAAGATAAATAACACAGGCTGGTTGCTTTCAGATTTATCCTTTTTCGCAGTAGATATAACTTTATCAGCAATAGCACCGGCCACCTCCTCAACATTTTCATTGAACGGTTTATCGGCACATTCCACCTGCACTCCCTTTTGTAAGGCCAGATCCTTTATTTTTTCCACCAGCTTAGGTGCAGAGCTGATAATTTCTGACTGATGCTTTTCTATCAGGGCTTCTTTCGGCGTCACTGTTTCCGCAACCTCCCCCCTGATTCCCTTTTTGATATGCGTGCGGACTGACGCCGGCGTTTGTTTCCATAAATCATATTCCAACAGCACATGATAAGCATCTTGATATGTAGACCAATCCGGAATAGTAGGTCCACTTCCAACAATTGATAACTTATCACCCGGCACGTCAGAAATTACAAGATCGATAAGTGTAACTTCAGGATTAAGACAACGAAGCAGCTGACCACCCTTAATTTTTGAACAGTGTTTTCGAACAGTATTTATATCGTGAATGGTAGCACCTGAATTATTGAGCATTTTATACAATTCAGATAAGTCATCAATCAAAATTCCCTCGGCCGGTAAGCTCAACAACGAGGAAGTCCCCCCGGAAATAAGGGTAATGACAATAGCACCCGGAGGAACACCTTTCATAAAATCCACAGCCTTATTTCCTGCCTCAAAACTTTGTCCTTCGGGTTGGGGATGACTACCAACGATTACTCGATCTGCATTGCAGGCTTTCGCAGCTTCTTGATCATTTGTTATCACCAGACTTTTTATGATATAACCTGCTAATATTTTACTGGCCTGTTCATACATGGAAACAGCCGCCTTACCAACGGCAAACAGGTAAATTGGGCGCTCTTCAATAGTATATGATCTATCCTTCACGTTAATTTCATTTCCATCAACTCGGAGGAATTTCTGGACTGCTCGAGACGGAGAACATACTTCAAGACCTTTGAGGAAAAGATTTTTTAAAAATGTCGTACTATTCACAGCTGATATATTTAGATCTTAGGCAAATAAATAGAGATCGAGAACCTAAATATCTCAATAGAAACACCATATAAACTCTACCACTTTTAACCATAGCATCAACCAAGACCTCCTAATCCTATTGAAAAGAATAGCTCCTGATAAAAAATTGTCTTCTATTCAACATCGCCGTTCACTGATATATATTTATCATTTAGATTATCTAAAGGGAAGCACCAGTAACACGTGGCTTATCCCCATAAGCAGCCCACACCGTTCCAAGTGCGAATATAAGGAGGTAAAAAATGATTACTGTTGAATAATCCGAAGTTACGACAATCATTTCCGTAGCTTTGATATGGGTAATGGCAAGAACAACGATACGGATGATGTTTGCGAGATAAACAATACCGATACCAATAATGATATAGGCAATGCGTGGAATCCATGCCCCTGGATAGGCAATCACAAATCCTACAAACAGACCAATGGCTGATATTCCACTGCAACTATCATCCAGATACACCCCAGCGGATTCGCCAATGCCTATTAACCTCCCAGCAGCATAAAAATCATATCCCAATATTTCTAATATACCCGCTGAAACCGATACAATGTTTATATTAACCCATTGATCAAGACTTCCATTTGGCAATAGAAAAAACTGATAGATAAGATACCAGAGCAGGTATATTCCAGCTACTTTAAGTAAAATATCCCCTACTTCAGACTTGTACCATCGCATATAAGCCGCTTAATTGGTGCTTTATTTTAAGATCAATATATAAGTTTAGGCATAGCCTTCGAAACAGATCTTTTGATTCTCCCCACCTTATTTATTCATAAAATTAGTTTATAAAGTAAACATTATTTTTTCGATGCATTTATTTATATTTATCCCCGCTTTTAATCAATCAAGAAATAAGAAAATAGTATGCGCCTCAAAAGCCTGTTAACTATAGCATTTCTGACAGTACTCACTATTGCTGCTTCCGGTCAAAGTATTACAGACATCGATTTTGAAAATATCAAAGTTAACAACCTGTCGGAACAGCAAATTCAACAGATCAAAGCAGAGGCCGAGAACCGAGGGTTATCCACCAATGAGGTGGTACAATTAGCTGTTGCAAGAGGCATGCCGCAGGCCGAAGCACAAAAACTACAGCGCAGGCTTGGACAAGTAAGCAGTTCCGGTAATCAAGGAAGAGGAGGAATATCTAACCGAATGCGATTTTCGGCGCCCGATACCGCACAAGCCAATAATTTTGACTCCTTTTTCAGAGCCGATAGCAGACGGGATTCCCTTCAGTTTTATCAAGATATTCGATTCCTACAATACCAGGTAAAACAAGATTCTCTCGAACTTGAACGCCAGAAACTTCGTAATAAGATATTTGGATTTGAGCTATTCAAAAACACCTCGACTTCTTTTCAGCCGAACTTAAACATTCCCACCCCCAAAAATTACCAGCTCGGTCCGGGTGACCAGCTCCTCATCGATATCTGGGGGGCTGCTGAAACAACCTACCAAGCTCAAATTACTCCGGAGGGAACAATAAACATCACGAATATAGGCCCAATCCCCTTAAACGGCCTCACTATTGAAGAGGCCTCGGATAAACTTCACGAGCGTCTTGGAGAAATCTACTCTGGACTCAATCCGGCTGACAGCTCCCAAAAAGATACCTATATGCAGGTAAGTCTGGGACAGATACGTAGTATTAATGTAGCCGTCGTGGGGGAAGTACGACAACCCGGCAGTTATTCCCTACCTTCTTTAGCAACAGTCTTTAATGCCCTATACTCAGCAGGAGGTCCCACAGTGACGGGTAGTTTCCGAGATATACAAGTAATTCGGGGAGACTCGATAGCTGCCACTTTTGACTTATACGACCTACTAATAAATAATGACCAGTCGGATAATATTCGGCTTCGCAGCCAAGATATTATTAAAATTAGTCCTTACATAAACAGAGTTGAGGTTGCCGGAGAGGTAAAGCGAGAAGGAATTTATGAAACTAAAGAAGGCGATCAGCTATCTGATCTAATAGAATATGCGGGGGGATTTACCGGTGATGCCTACAGTCATCGCATTAGAATTACAGGCAATGATTCTCGACAGCGCACTATTGATGATGTGAGCAAATCAAATTTTGAAAATTATGAAATCACAAACGGAGACAGTGTTTCCGTAGGAAAAGTGTTAGATCGATTTAAGAATCTGGTTGAAATTAAAGGAGCGGTATTTAGAGAAGGAAAGTACGCCCTTACTGATACCAGCACGGTCGCATCCCTTATTAAAAGAGCTGAAGGCCTGCGCGGCGATGCCTTCCAAAATCGGGGACTGATATATAGGGAACAAGAAGATTATACTCTGAAAACTATTCCTTTCGATGTAGCAGAGGTTATGACAAATCCTGACAAGGATATCCCACTGGAGAAAAATGATCTCATTATGATCTCCTCCATTCTGGATATGAAACTGAATTACTTTGTTGAGATCGAAGGGCCTGTGCAAAATCCGGATAAGTATAAATTTGCCGAGGAGATGACACTCGAAGATCTTATCCTTCAGGCAGGCGGCTTTAAACAGGGCGCCACCCCTAACCATGTAGAAGTGGCACGCCGAAAGACAAGAGCAAACCAAGATAACTATAACACCTCCCAAATCGCCGAGATCCATCGTTTTGATCTCAATGAAGATCTCAGCCTAGGCGATGAGGCAAGCAATTTCGTACTCAATCCCTTCGATAAAGTCTATATACGTAGTATTCCAAACTATACAGAACAAAAGAATATAGTTGTAAGTGGCGAAGTTAAATATCCCGGCTCCTACTCTCTTGAATCTAAAAATGATCGCATTAGTGATATAATTCAGCGTGCCGGCGGACTAACTACAAACGCCTATCCTGAAGGCGCTACCCTGTATCGAGAACTTGAAGACGGACAACTAAGTAATTCTAATGAAGACGAACCCCAAGGTTTTATTGCAGCCGACACTACGGGAAGACGTCTTGAGCAACAAGATCAGATAACAATTTCAAAAATAGGTATCAGCTTACCCGATATTATGAAAAATCCGGGGTCTAAATATGACCTCTTTGTCCAAGAGGCCGATTCGATTGTGATACCCGAAGAGTTACAGACGGTTACTGTTGATGGCGGAGTCTTTTATCCACGAAGTGTTCGTTACCAGGAGGGCATGAACTATAAAGACTATGTTTCCTCTGCGGGTGGCTTTACGAACCTGGCAAGGAAAGGGCGATCCTACATCATTTATGCCAACGGAGATGTTGAAAAAGTAAATCGATTTCTCTTTTTCAAAAACTATCCCGAAGTAAAACCGGGTGCAAAATTAGTCGTTCCCGAGAAGCCGGAATCAGCTAAACTCTCTCCGCAAGAGCGAATTAGCATCCTGTCAGCAATAACCTCTACTGCAGCACTCATTGTGACCACTATTGTTCAGATAAATCGCTAATTCTGGCATACAAAGGTCAGTTTATTAGAAGCTTTAAAAGCATTTGATATACATCACGAATAATTTCAGTATGGGTTAAATAAATTCCAGATACTGAAATTGCTCAGCGCTGAGTATATCCCTATCCGCAAAATATTTATATCATCAAAAAAAAAGAGGCATCCTCTTTCAAGGATGCCCCAATCTGACTATAAAAGCTTCAACTTAAAAATCACTTCGAACTTATAGAATCATTCCCGCGCCTACGGTCTCGTTGGTATACTCATCGATCAGAATGATACTACCCGTCTTACGGTTGCGCTTATAGCTATCATAAAACAGGGGCTTAGTCGTCCGGATTTTTATCCGCCCAATATCATTGAGTCCAATCTCTTTGTCTCCCTCTACTCGGTGCAAGGTATTAATATTTACTTTGTACTTCACCTCTTTCACAATGCATCGCGCTTCCTTGGTCGTGTGTTTGATGGCATACTTGCCATTGGGATCGAGCGACTCTTTATTCAGCCAGCAGACCATCATCTCAATATCCTGTCCCACGGTCGGTTGATTATCAGGCTTCGCAATCATATCACCGCGGGAAATATCAATATCGTCTTCAAGCGTCATCGTTATCGACATGGGGGAAAAAGCTTCCTGCTCATCCTGCTCAAAGGTTTGTATCTGATCTATCTTACTGGTGAATCCAGAGGGAAGAGCAATAATTTCATCGCCTGGCTTAAATACACCGCCGGCTACTTGTCCGGCATAACCCCGATAATCCGGATATTCAGTCGACTGTGGGCGCGTAACCCACTGGACGGGAAAACGACTGTCGACATGGTTGTAGTCGCTGTCCACCTGCACGTTCTCAAGCGTGTACAACAGCGTCGCCCCTCCATACCATGGCATATTGTCCGATTTATCCACCACATTATCCCCATACAGAGCACTAATGGGAATATAATGGATATCGGGAATATCCAGCTTGGAAGAGAAGGTCTTAAACTCGTTTCGAATTTCATTAAATCGCTCTTCGCTGTAGTCGACTAAGTCCATCTTGTTAACACAAAGCACCACGTGCTTAATCCCCAGCAGGGAGGCTATAAATGAGTGGCGGCAGGTCTGTTCAATAACACCATTGCGGGCATCTACCAAGATAACTGCCAAGTTAGCCGTCGATGCTCCGGTCACCATATTTCGGGTATACTGCACGTGTCCCGGGGTATCGGCAATGATAAACTTGCGATTGGGTGTCGAGAAATAGCGATATGCTACATCAATAGTAATGCCCTGCTCCCGCTCAGCCGAAAGCCCGTCAGTCAACAGCGCAAGATTCGTATACTCATCGCCCTTCTTACGGCTGGATTCTTCAATCTTTTCCATCTGATCATCAAAGATCGATTTGGAATCGTATAGCAAGCGCCCGATCAAGGTACTTTTGCCGTCATCCACGCTGCCCGCCGTCGTAAAACGGAGCAGATCCATGTCTAAATATTTTTGTGCTTCGTTTTTGTCAGTGCTCATCTTGGTAATTCAGAATTGAGAATTGTGAAGTAGGTATGGGTTACAAACCATCCCTAATCCAAAATTGAAATTTAACATTAGAAGTATCCCTGTTTCTTCCGCTCTTCCATAGCGGCTTCCGCTTTCTTGTCATCGGTACGATTACCACGTTCGGTAATGCGTGCAGAAGCCACCTCTTCAATAATTTGCGGGATCGTATCCGCATCAGATTGAAATGCACCCGTGCAGGTCATGTCGCCAATCGTGCGGAAGCGAATCTTCTTCTCTTCGTATTCTTCCTCTTCGGAAAGTGTAATAAATTGTGATTTTGCCAGATATGTCCCCTCGCGCTCCACCACATCCCGGGTATGAGCCAAATACAGGCTGGGGATATCGATGTCTTCAGCGGCAATATATTGCCAGACATCCATCTCGGTCCAGTTGCTCAATGGAAAGACGCGAAAATGCTCGCCCTGATTCTTTCGGCCGTTATACAAATTCCACAACTCCGGCCGTTGGTTTTTAGGATCCCACTGGCCAAACTCATCACGGTGCGAGAAGAACCGCTCTTTGGCTCGCGCCTTTTCTTCATCCCGCCGCGCGCCGCCAAAAGCAGCATCAAAACCGTGTTCTTCCAATGCATGTAGTAGCGTGGGGATTTGTAATTTATTACGACTTGGATTGGGGCCTTTCGGCTCCTTAACTTTGCCGGAATCAATCATATCCTGTACGTGAGCTACGATAAGCTCCACGCCCAGATCGTCCATCAACTGGTCGCGAAATTCAATCGTTTCATCAAAATTATGTCCTGTATCAACATGCAGAAACGGGAAAGGTATGTTGCCGGGCCAAAACGCTTTCTGTGCCAGCCGTGCCATAGTAATCGAATCTTTTCCACCGGAAAACATCAGCACCGGATTCTCGAATTGAGCGGCCACCTCTCGGAAAATATGAATAGATTCCGACTCCAGTTGTCGGATATGATTCAGTTTATATAAATGCATTTTCTGAAAATTATTAGAGTAAAACTAAAACGGATGAAATTAAGAATTTTAACGTACAATGACTATTCGAATTATAACTTTCGTATTAACAAATCGGAAAAGAGATCAGGGAGCTACTTTCTGAGCTTAGTAAAAAAGCGAAAAGATTACCCGCACCCCACATTATATCTTTATCTTGTTCATCATCATGCATACTTCACGCAATGTAAACTATCGACACATCCAAATAGAATAGGTAGTGAGATGAAATAAAGAATTTTCTGCTCCCTCCAACGGGAGAGTTTTATTTTTAAAACGCTAACTTAGGCAGTAGCCTTATTACGCAAGTATTCAAATACTTGTTCTACTCCCTCCTCAGGAGTAATATCAGTCGTATCAATTCTTAGTTCAGGATCTTCGGGTTCTTCATAGGGATCACTGATCCCGGTAAAATTGTCAATTTCTCCTTTACGAGCTTTCTCGTATAGCCCCTTCACATCGCGCTCCTCACACACTTCGAGCGGCGTGGAAATGTGAATCTCCGTGAAATCCTGACACATATCGCGAACAAAATCACGGGCATCCTGATATGGCGAAATAAATGAGGCCACTACAAAAACGCCATGCTTCTGCAATAAACTGGCCACAAAACCTACTTTCTTGACATGATCATCCCGCTCTTTTTTTGAAAAACCCGTTGTAGGAAAAACCTCACGCACAGCATCGCCATCAAGATGTTCTACCTTATATCCTCGATCTTTAAGCTTTGCATACACTTTTTCTGATATCGTACTTTTCCCCGAACCTGACAATCCTGTAAACCAAAGTACGGTGGGCTTTAAATTCATTTCGCTCATATTATTAAGTAAAATAGTTTTACATATTACGTTTTTATCCGTAGATAGATGACTGTTGGAAGAAGTTAGTTTGAAATACTTGAAACCTAATCCAACATCTAAAATTCGATTTTCTCCTTTAATCCAATCAAAAAACTACCATTCTTTAGATCCGACTTATTATACGTTAAGGGGGATGTATGAACCCCTTTTCGTGCTGAATAGCGGTACACTGCATCCCCGGCTGCCACATCCCATTCCATAGTCGGACCCATTCGCGGATAAATATCTGCATCACCTTCAGCTACCAAACAGAACTTTATTGAGCTTCCGGCCGGAATCGTCTCTTCAACAGTCAATCCTTTCCCCTTCAACTGGGTAATAAGTTTTTCAGATCCATGAGACCGACTTTGCACTGCGACAAGTGCTTCATTCTTCTTATTGCCCGTAGAGTATATTCGTTCCGGAGCATCAGTTCCAACCTGTTTAAATGATCCTTTTCCCTTTTCAGCATAGTATATTGTCCGCTTATCCGGTACGTAAACCACCCCCATTATTGGTTGGTCATCCTCGATTAAAGCGATATTCACTGTAAACTCCCCGTTTTTCTTAATGAACTCTTTAGTGCCATCCAGCGGGTCAACAATCCAAAACTTGGTCCAATCTTTACGCTCTTCGTAATCAGGTATGCCCGACTCTTCCGAAATAATAGGCGTGCCGGGATCTAATTTTTTTAGGGCATCCACAATAATATGATGAGATGCCAAGTCAGCCTTTGTGAGTGGAGAATCATCGTCCTTTCGGCTAATCTCCACATCCTGCGCATCGTAATATATTTCTAGCATTGCTTCACCAGCTTCTTTCGCTATCCCAATAACTTCTTTAAGCATAATTTGTAATAATTAATATTTCTCTAGTACAACTCTCTTTAGAATTTTTTATTTAGCACTTAATCTTTAACCCCTAATAATAACTTTTGGCCATTTTAAAACGGCCAAATTTGAGGCACCAAAAATATAGTAATTACTGCAATCATCAAATTCAAAGGTAACCCTATTTTTGTAAAGTCAGTGAATTGGTATCCGCCCGGTCCATATACCATCAGGTTTGTCTGATAACCAATTGGGGTTGAAAAACTGGCTGATGCCGCCATTATAATCGTCATCACGAACGGCATGTAACTTACTCCAAAAGAAGCAGCCAATGATATTGCAATAGGAAAAACAAGCACCGCTGCCGCATTATTGGTCACCATTTCTGTCAATAACCACGTTGCCAAATATACACCTGCCAGAGCCAAATATGGGCTACCATCCGTAAATCCTAAAAACTCTTTTGCCAGAACCGTGGCCCCACCTGTATATTGGAGCGCACTCCCGATTCCAAGACTGGCCGCAATCACCAGTAAAACTGACCAGTCGATATAATCCTTTGCTGTTGTTGCGCGAACACATCCCATTCCCACCATGAGTCCTGCCGCTAAAAATGAGGCTTGAAACATCGAAAACCATCCGAGAGCAACCGAGAATATCATTACACCCAGAATACCCCAGGCAATACCGGACTTCTCATAATTGGGCGGACTCGAATCACTGATAGCACTCGTCAAATAATAATCACTGGAATTTCTATACTGCTTTATAAAGTTAGGGTGAGCCTCAAGCAATAGTGTATCTCCCGTTTTCAAGCGAATATCACCCACCTTTTCTTTGATGCGTTCTCCATTTCGAGATACGGCCAATACAACGGCATCATATATATTACGAAAGCGACCTTCTTTAATGGTCGTCCCGTTAACTGGATGGGAAGGCGATACCACAGCCTCAATCAACAATCGTTCGCGACGAGAGGAGTCTAATTTAAAAATCTGATCCGTGGCCGGTTTCAATCCTTTGATCTGCTGCAAGTCCACGATTGAATCGACAATCCCCGTAAAAATAAGCCGATCACCGCCCTTCAGCTTTTGCTCAGGATCAACCGCAGCAATGATATGATCTTGTCGGTAGATTTCCACCAGGTATAGTCCGGGAAGGTGACGCAGCCCCGCTTCTTCGACTGTTTTACCCGGCAGCGGACTTCCTTCCTCGACAATCATTTCAATGGTATATTCCCGCGGATCCTTAAAAGTATCGAAGCCGGAACCTCGATCGGGCAACAGTTTTTTTGCAAATACTGTTAAATAAATAAAGCCAACGATAGCAGCCGGCACGCCAATAAGAGCTGGCTCGAAAATACCAATCGTATCCGTAGAAGCCTCATCAATCAGTAAGCCATTGACAATAAGATTGGTGCTGGTTCCTATGAGCGTACAAGTACCCCCCAAAATAGCAGCATAGCTCAATGGAATTAATATTTTTGATGCAGCAATTTGATTCTTGCGACACCAATCTTCTAAGGCAGGAATAAAAGATGCCACTACCGGGGTATTATTTAAGAAAGCACTCACCACCATTACCGGTGCCATGATTCGCACCTGGGCTCCCCGAATGCTTTTTACCTGTCCAATAATCTTGTTTACCACGAAGTGAATAGCTCCGGTCTCTTTCATCCCGGCTGCTACCACATATAACGCAGCCACGGTCAGCATCCCCTGATTTGAAAATCCCACAAGTGCCTCTTCGGCCGGCACAACCTGGCTTACAATTAATATTGTCAACCCAGCAATAAATACTACATCTACTGATAACCGAGTGGTTACCAATAACGTAAGACAGAGCAAAATAATGGCTATAACCATCCAGCCGGCCAAGGTCATAAAAGCGATATTCTTATTACTATATCTATTCGAGAGGCAAAGAAAACGAATTATCTTACGTTTTCAAATCAACAAAATCACACAACAACACCTAGCACTAGCAACTAAGAGAAAAGGTTGTTGGTGAGAGGTGGGTTATCACATCGGCCAAACATACGGTATCAAGATAATTAAAACAGACCATAACGTAATTTGTAGCAGGAATCCTACTTTAAAAAAATCGGTAAATTTATAATTACCGGGCCCATATACCATCAGATTCGTTTGATATCCAATAGGAGTAATTAATGACATAGAAGCTGCCAAGGTTATCCCGATTACGAGTCCGCGCACCTCGATGCCCTGTGTTTCTGCTACAGATAACACAATAGGAAACATCAGTGCTACCGCACCGTTGTTTGTAATAAACTCTGTTAAAACGACTGTAATAATAACTACTCCAGCCAAAGTTGCCCGGGGTCCATAGGCACTTGTCAGTTCAACCATGCCTTCACCAATAATAACTGCTGCTCCACTCACTTCCATCGCCTTCCCCAATCCTAACGCCGCCCCAATGACAATTAAAACCGTCCAGTCTACCGACTTGCGAGCCTCACCCGCTTCAATAACATTAAAAGTTAAAAGTACGGCTACACCTAAAATACCGGCCAGTGCGATATGAAGCACGCCTCCCGCAACCAAACCGATAACGCCGAATAATACTGCTACCGAAATATATAAATCTTTACCGCCCGGTCGCTCCTCAATTATTTCTTTTGGATCTCCGGGCGCTTCTCCCCCCGCCTCACTGGTTAAGAAGAAATCTTCGGTGTCTTCATGTGCCCCTCGGAACCCCCGTCCTGTATCCAACAACAGAACATCGCCCGGGTGTAATACAAATTTACCCAACGGCTGATCAATTCGCTGTCCCCTGCGACGAACGCCTGTAACTGCAGCTCCAAAACGTTCCAACAATTGGGCTTCCCCAACGGTTGATCCTACTAAGCGCGAACCCTCTTTTACTACTACTTGGTGCAGCTCTCGATCTTTTTCATTTCTTCTGATAGTTCGAGGGGGTTGATAAGCCAATTTAAGCCCCGGATATCCTTCGAGCTCGGGTGTTTTCGCCGCAATGCCTCCTTGCGCCGCATAAAAAAGATGGTCCCCGGCACGCAGTCTTTCATCATCAGGTACAGGGGCAATCTCTTGTTCATTCCTATTAATTCGGGAAAGGTAAAATCCTGAAATCGTAGCTAGTCCCACTTCTGAAACTGTTTCTCCCACCACATCCGAGCCTTCTGTAATCTCTAGCTCTACCAACAGCTTTCTGTTTTGTTCTTCTTGGTAGCGGATATCACGACGGGCGGGAGTAAGTTTTGGTGAAACAACTACCAAATACACTAATCCCACTAAAGCACAGGGAACGCCAACCCATGCTAATTCAAAAAATGAAAATCCTCTGAACCCGTGACTCTCTAATAACCCATGGGTAATCAGGTTTGTACTGGTCCCAATTAATGTACAGAGCCCCCCTAAAATTGCCGCATACGAAAGAGGCATCAGCAGCTTAGATACAGGGATATGGTGTTTCTTGGCCCAGCTCCGTATCGCCGGTATCCCCATAGCTACAATAGGAGTGTTATTTAGAAAAGCAGAATAAACCGATACGCTGGGACATAACCGCAACAGAATTCGCTGAACACTTCTTGTTTCCTCACCTAAAATAAAGTTACTGGCCCTATCTAATGCCCCACTCTCACGCAGCGCTGCCCCTATTACATACAAGCTTCCCAACGCCAGTAGCGTAGTATTGCCAAACCCCAGGAAAGCATCTTCCAAGCTTATAACGCCGCTGACCGTAATTATGGCTAACCCCGTCAATAAAACAGCATCCGGACTCCACAAATCAAAGGCCAAAGCCACAAAAGTGAGCACCAGTACCACTAATATGATGATAATATCAATACTCATGAACGCTGTTGTAAATTTATGAAATAGCCGATCCTATATAAGATAGAAGAACTTGGAAGAGTTGCTATTAGGATTTTAGTATTGCTCTAAAATCGTATTCGAGCCTGTATACCAATTTCGCTGCGCTGATCTCCTTCAATCTGATTCAGACCACTGCCAATGACCTGTGTATCTTCATAGATGGTAATACCAAATTTAGCCCAAAGCTCCAAAAAATCGAATGGCTCGTAATTTAACAATACATACATTCGCTGACCTTGATCGAAAAACGATTGGCTGGAAAACACATATAACAGGTCATTTTCGAACTGATATACCCGCGTGGCAAAACTTTCGGTATCAAACATGGAAAGTCTTGTATCCAAACTGACTTCATCATTAATTCTCAATCGTAAATCTTGGTATAATAAATACCCAAACTCCGTATCTTCTCCAGCCTGACGGCTTCGCACCAGCTCTCCTCTTGTGCGCAAGCGCACATTCCTATTTACCCAATATTCAAAATTGGCCCTAAAACTGCTGCGTTGGGCACTACCTAACCTACGCTGACTTCGACCGAAAGAATCCAGCACCTCATACTCATCATCCTCAATCTCGCTGCGAAGCTGAATATAAAAATTAAGATCACTTGTTAAATCTATCTCTGCCTTTGCCAACCAATCAAATCCCTGCGTAGGCTGATTGGTACCAAAACGAGCACTGGGAAATCGAAACTGATCGATATACGCACTAAGCGTTACCCTTTGGCCTATAATATGACGAAGCCCTAAGTAGATACCTTCTTCATTTTTTTGGCTGACCTGATACCTCTCCAAAGCCATTCCCTAAAATAGACTGGAATTCTTTCTGATACTTCCGATATGCCAATGTTATATCTGTATCTCCTCCGAGAATACTTTCAACACCGGTAATCAAACCATAGCCGCCATTTTTACTTTGTGCTATTTCGCCAAATACAATAGCAGGCCCCGCCAAAAAGGTATAATCTAATCCATATGCATAATTTGATGTACCTTCAAAATCATACTGAGCATACGTTTGATTACTCGCTGCAATATAGCGATCAAAGATCGTTTGGTAGCCAGTAGCCCCAATAATACCAAAGGGCAACTCCAATTCGACATGACCACCATATAATGTCTGCTGTAAATTATCCTTCTGAAGAAATTCATTTTCTGTGCGATGATATCCATCCGATCCCGGAAAGCGAGTAGTATCGGGACTTATTTCACTCGCACTGCGCTTTCTATTTGAATAGAAGCCTGTAAACTGAAGTTTACCACCATATGTCACAGCACCACCGCGATAGTAGTTCGTTTCCTGCGCGGAGGTATACGGTTTAATCCCTCGGCCATTACGGCTCACTGCCCCTACCACATTGCTACCCTTACCAAAAGCAGCCCCACTCCAGAGCACCAATCCCTGCCCAAAGGCCAAACTATAATCTCCTCCCACCAATATCTGTAAGTTGCCATTATTTTCAAGTGCTACATGCCAGGTACGATGATCAAATTGAAAAGGTCCTACGAGTTCTTCTCCGGGATCTTTTTCCTGTGTCAAATTTATAGAAAGGTGATCACTCTGGTATCCCATGCGCTGATAATACTTGACCGGACTACCAATATATCCCCCTTCCTGCGGCGGTTTCTGATATCCCGCTCCTTCTTGCTGATCACGCTGGAAGCGTGAAAACATCTGAAACTCACCATCAGAGGTCCAATAACGCGGATTTGTATAGAGAGCCTTTCCCAACTCAAGTCCACTCCCTACGGTTACATATGGTCGCACTTGCTCCAGCGTAACGCGCCCAATTCCTGATACTTCATCTAACTCCTCAATCGTTTCGAACGGTTTTACTCCGAATCGGTATTCGACGATATTTCGGGCAAGCTTAAGATTTAATCCCGGTATCTGGAGTAATTTATTTATACCGGCATTGTTAATATTGATGGGATTTTCAGCCAGCTCTTGCAGAAACTGGGTCATCTGTTCGCTGTCAAAATCTGTATCTCCGGAATCAAAGTTTTCGATGGCATCTTCGATATCATCCTGTACTTCAGAACGAGTAGTATCCTGTTGTTGTGCCAACAGAGCAATCGGCATTACAAAAAGAAGTACCAATAAAAAAAGTATAACGCTTCGCATTACCAGATAACTTTAAAATCAATGGCGGGACTATATCCTAACACCCTGTTTTCATGGCGTTGAACAGCTACATTCACAGCCCAAAAATCTCCGCTGTAACCAAATCCTCCCGAAAATGTTATTGGCTCAACCGTAATACCCGCACGTGCCACGAAGTTTTCGATTACGGATACCTCAACACCTCCACGGTATGAAATAGGAAACTGTACATCTTTGACTACATCACTGGTAAATAAGGCAATATCAGACAACCGATATGATAACCCGATACTTAGTTCCCGGGGCAGTTTTTCATTATTGAGTGATCCATACTCGGGTTGATTAATATTCGTAGCCTTGGCCCCTATTCATAAATCTGATACAATAAGAGCTGCCATTCCGACATCAACGCCAAGCGCACCCGCCGATCCATAGCCACCACCCATTGCAACGTGGCTATAATTGATGATAGTCCCAAAATGAAATCCGGCAAACGAATGCTTATATCCAAGCCGTATCCTGCTTTCATTAAAAAGGTCATCTCCATAACGGTGTGCCCCCGCACCCAAGACTCCAAACTTCGTAGGATATGTCCCTGAAAAGGCCATATCCGTTAATTCGGCAAGACCAAAATAGCGAACGCCAAAAAACGATACTGAACGTTCATCCTCCGACATCAGCGCGGGATTTCCAAACATTCCCCAATCTGTATCTTCCAGAGCCGTTATTGCTTGTCCCACAGCCAACTCTCTTGCGCCGATAACAGCTTGTGCTTGTACTGATAAGCCAATCCCTGATAAAAGAATTATAACTATATGTAATAATGTAAGTCTAAATCTGTGTATATGTAATAGCTTTCGTATCATAAAGGGTTATTAGTGTATGTAATCTGGCCTAAACTATGGATTCGAAATGAATTTTTCTTCTTTAAAAAAGAATAAAACGGTATTCCTCCTTTTGATCGCCTTCATCGGCATCTCTCAAAGTATTTCCGCACAAGAAATTGAAGCGGATGTAACAGTTGACCGGAGCAGAATTAGCAGTACCTCTCTTAACTATCTTGACAATCTCCCACAACAAATTGAAGAGTACATTAACAAATTCGAGTGGACCAACGCAAATTTTAATGAAAATGAACGTATAAAAATGTCCCTGCAGATAAACTTATTATCTGTTGAAGATTACAATTTTAAAGCTCAAGTAATTGTCCGCTCCCAACGACCAATTTATAATACCACCCGCAGTACAGTCGTTTTTTTATTCAACGATGAAGAGTGGAATTTTGAGTACACTCCCAACCGTACCTTCCTGCATGACGAACTGCAGTTCGATCCGTTAACCAGCTTGCTCGACTTTTATGCTTATACCGCTTTGGGGTATGATTTTGACACCTTCGAAAAACTGGGCGGAACCCAATATTATCAGCAAGCACAAAATATTGTATCCCTTGCACAAACCACTTCAGCTATAGGATGGTCCAGAGGAAGCAATCAACGCAATAGAGCACAGCTGCTTTCAAACCTTCTACAAACAAACTACGAACCATTTCGGGTTGCCCTTTACCAATATCACCGAAAAGGAATTGATCAGTTTTTGAATAACCCCAAGCAGGCCCGCAATCAAATTTTATCAGCATTAAAAAAAATTCAGCAGGCACAACGGCAAACTTCTTTTGATCTACTCTTTGATACCTTCTTTAATGCCAAATATCGTGAAATAACCTCTATCTTTAAAGATGCCGAACCCCAAGTACGGCTGGAAGCCTACAACCTACTTTCCAATATTGATCCAGGTCACTTGAGTGAATATAAAAAACTGCAGTAGCTGTAACTTTACCGTTGCTATTTAAGACTCCAAACACTTTTTTACAGATGGTTCAATGTTAGTTAACTACCTGCTGAATATTTAATCTCAGGTTTTGTATATTCTCCGCCTGACGAGTTAAAATCTTTTTCCATTCTAACCGAAAATATTTCATCGTATGAAATTTTACGTCTGTATTAAACAAGTTCCCGATGTAGATGCTCCCATCCAAATTAAAGACGGCAACCTGATTCAAAATACCGACCGCATGGTACTTAATGCCTATGACGCTTCGGCCGTTGAAGAGGCGCTTGTCCTAACCGAAGAACACGGCGGTGAAGTGGAAGTTGTTCTGGTTGGTCCGGACAAAGCCAAAGAAACCATCCGTAAAGCTCTTGCCATGGGAGCTGACAAAGCCATACATATTACCACCGATGATGACGTTGAATATGATTCAGCGGTGTATGCAAATATTTTGGCAACGTTTTTTGAGGATAAGGAATATGATGTAATCTCCTGTGGAAAACAGTCTCAAGATACTGATGCAGGCTTGGCAGGCAGCATGCTGGCTCAACATCTCGATCTTCCCTATGCCACCAATGCCGTTGGACTTTCTTTAGAAGACAATGAACTTGTTGTAAAACGTCAGGGCGATTCCGGACAAGAGATCATCGGACTTCCCCAACCCTGCTTGGTAACCTGCTCGAATGACATGAATGAACCCCGTATCCCCAGCCTGAAAGGTATTATGCAGTCTAAGCGTAAGCCCATGGAAAGTATCGCCCTTTCGGATATGAATCTTGATGAGTCGGTCCTTTCTGCGAAAACAAAAGTAACCGGTTACATGGAAAAGCCAGAACGAGAACCAGGACAAAAGTTTGAGGGGGAACCAGAAGAGCTGGCACAAAAGGTCGCAAACATCCTTGACGAAGAAGAAAATGTGATTTAAGCCTTCAGACTTTAACTATCAGCTCAATACATCATAATACTGAAAACCGAGTGCTGATAGTTCAATTACAGGAATTGATAATCTCTAAAATAATTACTCAACGAAATGAGCACTCTACTAACCCACATTGCAGTAAGTGACGGAAAAATTAAAAGAGCTTCGCTGGAAGTTTTATCACGAATGACTCAACTGGCGGAGGCTAACGGACACACATCCGAAGCCGTTATTATCGATGCCAACGCTTCTGATCATGTTGAGGAAGTCCAAAAGTACGGCGCCTCCAAAATATACACGATTGAGAACCCTATTTTTAAAAACCACCAAAACACCCCATTACTTAAGGCTCTTTCCAAGGTGATGGATGAAGCTGATCCGTTTGTTTTCGGTTTTGGATCAACAGAAAGCACTAAAGATATTCTGGGTGCTCTGGCAGCTAATCAAGATGCAGCCGTACTTTCCGATGTCTCTGAATTCGAACTGACTGATGACGGAATCGAAGCAACCCGACCGGTAATGGCTGCCAAAATCCTTTCCGATAATAAAGCCAGCGGTGATAATATCCTGGTTTCCGTCCGGTCAGGGTCCTACGACTTAAATGAATCCCCAACCGACGCCGAAGTGGTAGATATTGACTTTTCTTTTAATGAGGATGAGCTCAAAGCTACCCTTCGAGAAATTATTGGTGCTTCCGGAGATAAAATCGATCTTACTGAAGCTGAAACAATTGTTGCGGCAGGGCGCGGTGCCAAAGACGATGAGGGACAAGAGTTGATTGAAGAATTAGCCTCCGTCTTGAATGCAGCTCTTGGTGCTTCTCGCGCTCTTACCGAAGCTGGAATTATGGATCCAAGCCTGCAAATTGGCCAAACGGGAAAAGTGGTTTCGCCACAACTCTATATTGCTGTAGGAATTTCGGGAGCTATACAGCACGTAGCGGGTATGACCAACAGTAAGGTGATTGTAGCAATCAATAAAGATCCCGATGCCCCTATTTTCGATATTGCAGATTACGGAATCGTAGGCGACCTTTACAAAGTGTTACCTCCTTTTATTGAAGAGCTGAAAAAGATAAAAAGCTAATTTCTCGAAGGTTGAAAGTCGAATGTACAACAGCTTGTTTAGAGCCTTCAACCTGAAACATTTAACATTCAACAATTATTAAACTATGGATGAAAAGTTTGACTGTATTATTGTAGGTGCGGGTATTGCCGGCCTGGCAGCAGCCATGATTCTGGCACGCAATAACATGAAGTTTCTACTTATCGAAAAAGGTGAATTTGCGGGATCCAAAAATGTCTCCGGCGGTGTGCTCTGGGGCAGTGATCTCGCCAAACTCGTCCCCAATTACTGGGAGGAGGAAGACGGCGGATGGGAGCGTTTCATCAACCATCGTCGTCTCACCTTTATGGACGATCAGTCAACCTTTTCTATCGATTTCAAATCATCCCACTTCAACGAAACCCCTTACTCAGGGGTAGTAGTATTACGCTCAAAATTTGACCGCTGGCTGGCCGGAAAAGTCCAGGAAGAGATCGATAACAGCGATTATGCCATGGAATCATTTATCGCCACTAATATCAAGGTGGATGAAATCTTGATGGAGAATGATAAGGCGGTAGGTATCCGCACCGGAGAGGAGGAGTTTCATGCCGATAGTGTCATAATCTCGGAAGGGGTCAATAATCTGCTTACGCGTCAGGTTGGACTACAGGATGATTACGTACCTGCAGATCATATGCTTACAGGCATCAAAGAAGTCATCCGCTACGACCAAAAAGTGCTGGAAGATCGTTTTCAGCTGAATGGACTCAGTGGTATGTCGAATGAATTTGTGGGCTTTGCTACTGATGGCGTTGAGGGCGGAGGTTTTCTCTATACGAATCGCGATACCATTTCGCTTGGCCTGGTAGCGGGAATCAAAGACATGCGTGAGAAAGAAAAAAGTCCACATGACTTATTGAACACCTTTAAAGCCCACCCCGTTATTCAAGACACTATTCAAGGCGGAGAAGTCGTTGAATATTCGGCTCATGTTGTTTCGTCCGGAGATAAACGAGCAATGCCCAAAGAAGTATACAAGGATGGCGTACTACTGTGTGGTGAAGCAGCCAACTTGTTGATGAATGCCGGGAAAGCTATCCAGGGAATGGATTACGCAATGCGATCTGGGATTTTGGGAGCAGAAACGATCGTCAAAGCCAAGGAACGCGATGATTTTACCAGTAATACACTCAAGGAATACAAGCAGGCACTTCAAGAAAGTTATGTAATGAAGGATATCAATAGTTTCCAGGATGCCGTCCATATGCTACACAATCCTACGATGTATCAGGATGTTCCTAATCTAATTTGCGATTTCGGACGTAAGTTCTTTACCATCGATAACGAGCCGACGAAAAAGTCCCGCGAGTTAATGAGTGAATCCATTAAGGAACACTCTTCGTACTGGGAGCTCATGAAAATCGGATTCAAAGGAGCAAAATCGCTTTAGCGATTTGAAAAATACTAATGTGTCATCCTGAATTTATTTCAGGGTCTGAATCTAACTATTTTATAAATTCTGAAACGAATTCAAAATGGCACGGTGTTTAAAATGTTAAGTCTTTATTTTTTGTCTTATGAAATTACTTGATCTTACCGAGCGACTGGGACTTGTTAGCTATCGCAACCAAGCAAAATCAGACATCAAACCTCATATCGAGGTGGATACAGATATTTGTAATTCTGTATGTCCTCATAAGTGCACCACCTACGTTTGTCCCGCCAATTGCTATACTATGGATGAGGATGGCCAAGTGCATTTTCAGGTCGAAGATTGTATTGAGTGCGGCACATGTATGTATGCCTGTGATCAGGGAGCAGTAGACTGGAACTATCCCGATCCCGAAATCGGCCGCGGTGTAACTTGGAATTTCGGATAGTGTTTCACCCTCACGAATATCATGTGATGAGATTTAATAACAAAAGACAATCCCATTAAAAGCTCCTGCACCAAGATAAATTTTACTAATAAAAAGGCCATTCCGTTTAGGAATGGCCTTTTGCATTGAGATCAATATTATACTAAGATTTTTTGGGCTTTAACTTAACCGTTATTGCATCTCCGCCTTTCTTCACTTCTACTTTTTGCTCCCAGTCCTTATATCCTTCAGCTGAAACTGCAAGAGTATAAGTCCCGGCGCTAACTTTTTCAAAAGTAAAGGATCCATCTTCCCCGGTAGTAGTTTCCTTATCTACCCCCTGTAGCATTACCTGAGATCCAGATATTGCTTCTTGGCTGGAGGCATCAACTACCTGTCCAGAAAACTTAACGTTTCCCTTCTCCTGTGCCATAACCGGATTAGAAAACATTGCAATTCCAATGATCATAATAATTGCTGAAAAGAACGCTTTTTTATTAAAAAGATACATATTGTCTCCTCTTTTTTATTCTATTAATATTATAAGTTCAATCCATTTTGATGAGATGAATATCTCATTTATACATATCAGTACTTTCTATTTTTGTTCCAAATGTAGTTAAATTTTTATCGGTACTGAGGAAGTAGTCATTTAGAAAACTTGCCCCAAATAAGTTTTGACTGCTTAATTACAAAATTTTACTCAATTATAGCTTATATACACTAAGTTGGTGTTTCTTTCCCAAAACGATTTGCCAAATTTTTTCTATTTTAATAGATAGAAAAATTCCAATCTATTTTAATTCCATTTTATGAGTACCGACGTATTACAAAAAGCTACTGGGCTTAGTTTTGAACTTTCCGAAGAACAGCAACTCATCCGAGATAGTATCAGAGATTTCGTTGAACGTCATGTTAAGCCGGGCGTGAAGGAGCGTGACGCCAGTAAGAAATTCCCACAGGAACTCGTCAAAAAATTAGCAAATCAAGGTTTTATGGGGATGGTTCATCCCGAAAAGTATGGTGGAGGCGGTGTAGGACATGTCAGTTTTTGCCTGGCCATTGAAGAAATTGCCCGTTGGGATGCATCACTTGCCTTAACTGTAGCGTCGCATACTTCTTTGGCGTCGGGACATATAGCCCTGGCGGCGAACGATTCCCAAAAAGAAGAATACCTGACGCCTCTTGCCAAAGGTGCAAAGCTGGGAGCATGGTGCCTTACAGAACCCGGATCGGGAAGTGATGCCTCAGGGATGAAGACAACTGCTATCAAAAAAGGTGATAAATATATTCTCAACGGTACGAAGATTTTTATCACGCAGGGCTCAGTAGGTGATATTTATGTCGTTTTAGCTAAAACGGATCCTGATAAGGGAACCAAAGGCATCAGCGCTTTCATTGTTGAGGGGAGCTGGGATGGTGTTGAATCTGGCGGTAAAATGGAAAAGCTTGGGATGAATTCCAGCGACACGACTGAAGTTATTTTTGAGGATGTAGAAGTGCCCGAAGAGAATCTTTTGGGAGAACTCGGTCGCGGCTTTGTTGATACCATGAAAGTGCTTGATGGCGGACGTATCGGTATTGGTGCCCTTTCAGTCGGTATTGCCCGCGGTGCCCTTGAAGAATCTCTTAAATATTCCGGCGAACGCAAGCAATTTGGATCTCCAATTGGTGACTTCCAGGCAATAGAAACGAAAATAGCCAATATGGCTACAGAGGTTGATGCCGCCCGTATGCTGGTCCACCGCGCGGCCTGGCTGAAAGATCAGGGCAAGCCATTTACAAAAGAGGTTTCTATGGCAAAACTTTTTGCCTCCGAGCTGGCCGTTCGCGCTGCTGATGAGGCCGTACAAATTCACGGCGGCTACGGATATATCAAAGAATATCATGTAGAAAGATTTATGCGCGATGCCAAGTTAATGACGATCGGCGAAGGGACTTCGGAGGTTCAACGCATGATTATCGGCCGTGAGCTCAAAAAAGAATTTTGGCAATAAACCATGGTTGAAAGTTAGAAGGTTAATAGTTCATTGTTCATTGAAACTACCTGAAATTTTAACCTCTAACCTGCAACTTTCAACCATATCACTTACCTTCGATAAAAGAAAAGTCTCACAGAAACCTACTATCTCATGTCCAGTAATAGCTTTAACATCGACGACCCCTTTCAGTTTGAATCTGAGCTCTCCGAAGATGATCGCATGATTATGGAGACCGCCCGCGATTATGCCCAGAGCAAGCTTGAACCACGTGCTTTGAAAGGAAACCAAGAAGAATACTTTGATAAAGACATCGCTACCGAAATGGGTTATTTGGGGTTATTGGGATCATATCTCCCCCCTGAATACGGTGGAGTTGATGCTAGTCAAACAGCCTACGGACTTGTCGCTCGCGAAGTGGAACGCGTGGACTCAGGCTATCGATCATTTATGTCGGTTCAATCGTCACTGGTAATGCTTCCTATTTTTGAGTTTGGTACGGATGAGCAAAAAGAACGATTTTTGCCAAAACTGGCTACTGGCGAACTTATTGGATGTTTCGGTTTAACTGAACCCGATCACGGTTCGGACCCCGGATCAATGTCAACAACCGCAGTCAAAACCGATGGCGGATGGATTCTCAACGGGGCCAAAATGTGGATTACCAACTCTCCTATTGCTGATGTAGGAGTAGTATGGGCTAAGGCCAAAGAAAATAAAGATGACGAAGGAGAAATACGCGGCTTTTTAGTAACCAAAGATATGGACGGTTACAGCGCGCCGACCACGAAGCATAAAATGTCACTTCGCGCTTCCGAAACAGGAGAAATGGTTTTTGAGGATGTATTTGTACCGGATGAAAATGTTTTTCCGGATATCACCGGACTAAAAGGCCCTTTTACCTGTTTAAACTCTGCTCGTTATGGTATTGCCTGGGGGACAGTAGGAGCTGCCGAATTCTGTTATCAAAAGGCACGAGAATATGTAGGTGAACGTAAGCAATTTGGATACCCTATAGCTGCTAACCAGCTTCCCCAAACCAAGCTGGCCAACATGCTTACCGATATTACCCAGATGCAACTGCTGGCATGGCGATTAGGAAAATTGAAAGATGAAGGACGGTCTCATCATTCGATGGTATCATTAGCCAAAAGAAATAATTGTGGCACGGCTTTAGAGATTGCACGCATTGCACGAGATATGCACGGTGCCAACGGTATTACTGGGGAATATCGCGTCATTCACCACGTAATGAATCTCGAATCGGTTAATACCTACGAAGGTACCTACGATATCCACGGATTAATATTGGGACGTGAGATCACCGATATTCAGGCCTTTGTTCCCCGTGGAAATGATATGCCTGAGAACTAAAAACACTGTTACATTATAAATATTGAACCCTGATAGAGGAGCTCCCTCTTTCAGGGTTTTATTATTTAGTACAAGGTTATGTTAAAACAAAAGGCCAGTATTAAAAATATAATGGCCAGACCGATACGGTAATAGCCAAAGTGGCGAAATCCATATGAATCTACAATTTTCAGAAAACCTTTTACTGCAATCCAAGCAAAGATAAAGGCAAAAATACTTCCCAAGCCCAAAAGCAAGAACTGCTCTGTTGAAATACCCGACGCTGTTTGAAACAGATCATATCCCGTTGCTGCGGCCATCGTGGGTATCGCCAAAAGAAAGGAAAACTCCGTAGCCTGGCGCTCATTATAACCAATTGCTGCTCCTCCAATAATGGTAGCAGCCGCTCGAGATGTACCTGGGATAAGTGCAAAACATTGAGCAACCCCAATCATCAAAGCACTCTTGGTAGAGATATCTTCAAGTTCGACATATTGAGTTTCTCGATTTCGGGTCCACTTATCAAGCAAGATCAACACGATTCCTCCTAAAATAAGCATCACGCTTACCACAATCGTGTTAAACAGCACCGCTTTAATGGCATCATAAAAAAGCAATCCCACTACCGAAACAGGAATAAAAGCCCAAAACAACTTGTAATAAAGCTGCAAGCCGGCAAATAGCTTATCACGATACATCACTACAATGGCCAATACCGCCGAAAGCTGGATAGATATCTCAAATGTTTTAAGGAACTCGGTATTCTCCATCCCCATAAGATGGGAGGCCAAAATCATGTGTCCCGTTGAAGAGATCGGCAAAAACTCGGTAATCCCCTCAATGATACTGAGGATGATAACTTCAATAATACTCATGCTTCCAATTTTTGGATAGGAAAGAGGTTTTCAGTTTAAATCACAATACAACTGATATTACATACCCGGCCATGCTGACCAAGGAATGCGAAGCAATATTAGAAATAACCCGAGTCCGTAAAAAATGAGAATCTTTTTGTATCTGGCAGCATCGTCTTCTCCGCTTTTGGCCTTGGAGTAACCAACGGTAATAAGTACAATGCCAATAATCATGGTCAGCGGATGCTCGAGCATGTACAGTCGCGCCATGGCATCCCCCATGGCTTCACCGGAGAAGTTTGAAATACCAACTGGTGAAATCACGTACAGCACCAATCCAATTAAGAGCTGAATGTGGGAAGCAATAAGCCCTACCAAGGAAAATTTCCGTGCCCTCTCGGTGAATGGCTTTTTATTGATGAAATTTACAAGCGCGTATCCGATGACGCCCACTAAAATCAGCAACACCAAATAGGCGATGCCCGAGTGTAGATGTTGAAAGCCAGTGTACATATAAATATAGTTTAAATGGTTGGAATTGTGAGGCTCAATGATACGAAACTACTTTTGAAACAGAAACTTAAATAAGATCAATTCTTAATAAGATATCTTTCTCTACAAGAGGATTATCTATGTATCTGCCTGTTTATCTCCCAAAGATGCTTCTATCGATGCAACGAATGCTTCCGGATCGTCTGGAGATATCACTACTTGCTCCTCTTCGGTTGTAATTACGACCGTTTTATCACGATGAGTCACATACGCTTTGTAACCCTTTAAGATGCTATTTCTGAAGTAGCCAACGTAGCCAAACAGTCCGCCTATGCCAAATCCGAGAGCTCCCAAAATTATGCTCCAAGTTATCAGAGTTGGTATAAACCCCGGTGTATAATAATCGAGTCCAAGTAATAATAATGTGACTCCGCTCGTCATCAAGATAAGCAACCAATCCCACGGGGCTTTAAACGTTTTTCTACCATTTTCCATAGCATCTCCATTACATTATTCATCAAGCGCTTTATTCACCGCCGGTTTTACTTCGGTGGCAAACAGCTCAATCGATTTAAGCAGCCTTTGATGCGGAATAGATCCCACACTCATCTGCAGCAAAAAGCGATCATGACCAAAAATTTCGTGTTGGAACAGCACTTTGTCAATAATTTCCTGTGGATCACCCACGGCGTTTGCTCCACGCAGCGTTCGTGAAGCCTCAAACTTGTCACGCGTCATCGGCGGCCAGCCACGCTCTTTACCAATTTTATCCATCGTTACCTTGAACGCAGGAAACGCGATGTCGGCTGCTTCTTTGGAATCTTCGGCAATAAAGCCATGTGAGTTGATGCTCAATTTTGGCGGATTGTAATCATTCTCCTCAGCTCCCCTTTGGTGGATGTCTGCCAGCTGCTTGAACTGTTCCGGTTGTCCCCCAATAATGCCCAGTGCCATTGGAAGTCCCAGCGCACCGGCCTGATAAGCCGACTTGGGCGTCCCTCCAACTGCTCTCCAAACGGGAATTTGATCCTGGTACGGCTGGGGATATACACCGCGATTATCAATATCAGCACGATGTTTACCACTCCAACTGATGGTTTCGCTTTCGCGAAGCTTCAGCAGTAGATCCAGCTTCTCTTCGAACAATTCTTCATAGTCCTGCAAGTTATATCCAAACAGCGGAAAGGACTCGACAAACGAACCTCGCCCCACCATAATTTCGGATCTTCCTTTGGAAAGCTGATCAATGGTTGCAAACTGCTGGTAGGCTCGTACCGGATCTTCGGATCCCAGCACTGTAACTGCACTACTGAGTTTGATCTGCTTGGTCCGTGCCGCTGCTGCAGCTAAAATGGTCGTTGGTGATGAGGACAAATATTCTTCGCGGTGGTGTTCTCCGATACCAAATATATCAAGCCCTGCCTCATCAGCCAACTCAATTTCTTCCATCAAGTTTTCTAATCGCTCGGCAGGTGTAAGCATGCGATCCAGCTGGGGATGCGGTGTGTTCTCAACAAAAGTATATATGCCAAATTCCATAGATGATTTTCTTAATCCTACTTACTTTAATGTCAAAGTTAATCGTTTGGAGTCGTAACGAAAAACAAACTGATCAAATTCCGATATGTTCATCTAACACTATTATTTTATAATTTACTACTTGCCAGAGTCTTAGATTAGGAGCAAAAGCAGCAACCCTCAATCTAAGATCGGCTAACCTTTATCGATAGGATTATGAGAATCGCTGCTCCATTCATACCAGCCACCATCATACACCGAAACCTTAGGCCAACCCATTAGGTAAGCATTCCAAAAAGCTTCACTGCCCCGCCAGCCTGTACCGCAGTAAAAGGCTAATCGTTTCTCTGGCGTTAGCCCCTCTTCGATCCAGGTGTCTGCCACCTCTTGGTATTCACGCATGGTATGATCAAAATTACGGTAGTTTTCCATATGATAGGCGTCACTGCCACAATTGCCAAAAATCGCGCCGGGTATTCGTCCCTTTTTCTCGATATAATGATACCCACTGCGTTCCCCAATAAACTCCGGCCAGCTACGAACACTAACCAATTCGGCATCATCGGCTGATAAATATTCTTTTGCTTCTGGTGTATCGATCATAAGTTCAGGTCGACCCGGAATTTCTGCCCCAAAATCATCCACCGGATCAGGTTCTACTTCTTCAGTTGAAACTTCATATCCCGCATCCTCCCAAGAAGTAATTCCACCATTTAAAATACGGACATCCTTCACACCGGCGTACAGCAAAATAGCTGCGCTTCGCATAGCTCCCAGATGTCCCGCACTTTTTCCCGGAAAGCGCTCTTCATCATACACTGGCGCCGAAAAACGCCCATATACCACCACTGTAGTATTGTGACGAATACCCAAGCTTTCTAACCGTGCCCGTAATTCATCCGGCGTGCGGCGGTTCCAGGTCTCAGTCGATTCCAGCCAGTTGGTATTCAACGCAATCGCACCAGGAATATGTCCTTTTTCATAATCTTCCATATAGCCATAGTGCGAATGGCAAATCACAAAATCATCATTATCATATTCTTGGGGAATGTTATCCACGATAAGCTGTTTCACCCACTCCGGATGTACCAGCTGCTGAAAGCGTTCCAATCGGTTCAGCGTCAAATTTTTATTCGCTGCCCACTCTGACAAAAACCCATCATAAACTTGAACATCAGTATAGTCCAGATTAAGTAACTTTTCTGCCATCGACCGTGTATCTTCATCATCATATCCATAAACCACAACCGGTTCATCTTTCTCGATATTCTTCTCTTCCAGCACTTCTACCCAATCCATGTAGCGAGTCCATTTCAGCGGAATGCTTTTGGCAGTTAGAATATGGCCGCCACGGTCTTCATTTTGCAGACGCCAGCCGTTGTAAGCAGCAATAGGACGAATATCGATCACCTTACCCTTTTTACTCTTGATGAACTTTTGCAAATTTTTCGTTGAAATAGCACTATGCTTTTTCATCTATCTTTATTCTATAATGTTAATGGTTTCTTCAAATAAGGATGGTATTATTTGTCAAGTATATTGTAAAATGATGATTGCAAAACCAAGCATCTTTCGGAATCTAAATTACCCAAAGAAATCAACCTAACATATTTTATAGCTGGGAAATTCTAAATCAATTAAAATTATGCGTCCTTTTGATACCTCTATAGAACGAACTCTGCCTTTTAGCAGTGATAAAAAACTGCGCAAAAAATTTATGATTGTGGATAAGGAAATCCCCGGCAATATTCGCTGGGGACGTCTGCTCGAGAAGCTCGATAAATTAGCGGAAGATATCGCCCTCGATTACGTACATCAGTTTGAGCCTGATGGCCGAGTGGTGACCGCGGCCGTGGATGATATTGCTCTGCACACTCCTGCAGATATTACGAAAGATGTGTATCTAAGAGCGCGCATAAATTATGTAGGACGCACATCGATGGAGGTGGGTATTCGCGTTGATCAGGATAAAGAAGCCGAACACTCACTGGCTGCCTGCTACTTTACCATGGTTGCCCGCAAAGGAGAAGGCGACGACGCCGAAAGCCTGCCTATTCCGTCACTCGACTATGAAAGTGAGATCGAGAAACGACGATACAACGACGCCATTGAACGGAGGCAAAAATACCAAGAGCAAATTGATGCCCTTGAAGAACCACCCAGCAAAGAAGAATTTGAGATGTTGCGAAAACTTCATAAAGCTCAAGAAAAAGACGACTTTGACGGACTTCTGGCCGGCGAACAAATCCGTAACAGCGTAGAACGAATGTATCCTGATCTTGAAAACGTGCCCCACAAAATATTTGGAGGCTACGTAATTCGGCGGGCCTATGAGCTCGCGCTCATTCAAGCCGAGGAAATAATGCCCGATAGACCGATATTTGTACGTGTAAACCGAATCAACTTTTTGCAACCCATCCGTATTGGGGATAAACTCGATTTTACCAGCCGTGTCGTTTATACCGGAGATACATCGATGACCCTCGAAATTGATATCGAGCGCACAAGCATGGATAAAGTAACCAAGGCGTTATCAAATACCTGTGTATTCACCTTTGTAAATGTAGACGAGAATCTAAATCCCAAAACGGTTCCTGATGTTTACCCCACTACCTATGCGGAAGATGAACGGTATCTTAAAGCACATCGGCGTCGGATCGAGCACCATCAATCGGAACACCAAAAAAGCTAACTTATGCGAGCTCTTATCGTCGAAGACGAACCACTGCTGATTGAAGATCTCGAAGAGTGTTTGCTCGAAGAACAGTTCAATGTAGACTCAGCTCAAAAGCTGAGCAAAGCTTCAGATTTGGTAGCGGCCGAAGAATATGATCTTATTTTATTGGATCTGGGTTTGCCCGACGGCGATGGACTTGAGCTACTCAAAACAATAAAAGATGATCACCAAGAAACTGCTGTAATAATAATAACTGCACGCGGAGAAACTGAAGATAAAGTAAAAGGCCTGGAGCTGGGCAGCGACGATTATCTTGCCAAACCGTTTCCCATTGCAGAACTAAGAGCACGTATTCATGCCGTAATGCGCAGGAAATACAACATCAGTGATAACCAGATTGCGGCGGGACCGGTAAAACTAAATGTCGATCACATTAGAGTTCTGGTAGAGGATGAACCGCTGGAAGTCACTGAGACCGAGTACAAGATGATGCGCTACCTGATGCTTAATAAAAATAAAACCATCACCCGTATAGCTCTTGCCGAACACATTTGGGGAAGCAAAATTGACGATCGTTTTTCACTGGATTTTATCAACTCTCACATGAAGAATATCAGAAAAAAATTAAGCGCGGCCGGAGTAGAAAATCTCATCAAAACAGTGTATGGTGTAGGTTATAAACTGACGACTTATGAAACTGAATAACAAAATACTGCTGAGCAATACCCTTTTAACGCTGGTTGTATTTGCACTCACTTCAATCGGCATTTATTACCTGGTCAATTCTACCGTTTATGGTGAGCTCGATAATCATCTGCTACAGCATAAAATTGATCTTATTAATCAGATCGACGAAGATGCTTCCAGCCTTCAAGATATCAAGGAACTGGGTATTCTCGGATCATACGAATGGATCGACATTCAAAAATATGACGGCACCGTTGCCCCGAATGCAAATGATTTCGCAACCATCGATACGATGCGAAATCCCAACAAGGAAATTGAAGAAAAATCCTACCGTCGGTTGACCACAACCATCAATGTCAACGATACCTATTATACCATACGGCTATATGAAGAAGTCGCTTCCTGGGAACATATAAGCAGAACAATATTACTGAGCGTGCTGGCCGGACTGCTGATTTGGATTCTCTTGCTTTATATCCTCAATCAATTTGTGCTGGATAAAGTCCTTGCCCCCTTTTATGAAACGGTCTCAACGCTTGAACACATTTCCAACCCGTCTGATCTTAATGAGACGTTCCCTGAGACAACTACATACGAAATTAATGTCCTCAACAGGGCGTTAAACTCTATGATGCAGCATATCCGGTCATCATTCGAGGACCAGAAACAATTTATTCAAAATGCCTCTCATGAGCTTTTGACACCACTTTCTATCATCCGTCAAAAAGCAGAAAAAATTCTTTCCAACGCCGAATCCCTCGATAAACAAACCATTAAAGCAGCGGGAAATATACAGGATACGGCCGTGCGACTAAGTCGCCTGAGCAATGCCCTGCTGCTTATTAGTCGGATAGAAAATCGGCAATATTCGCTTGATGAAGACGTCGAGATTACTAGCATCACTGAAAATGTAATAGATGAGCTCAGTGATTTTATTGAAATGAAGCAACTCACTCTGGAAAAAGAGTTTGATTGCTCTATAAACGTAAAAGGCAACAGCGAATTGATTAGGGCCGCGATCTACAATATTGTTCAGAACGCAATCAAATATACGCCGAGCGGAACTTCCATCATACTCCAAACAAAATGTAATGGTGAGCAACGTAGCTTTTCTGTCTTGGATGAAGGACCCGGCATACCAAACGAATTTTTGGATTCCGTCTTTGCCAGATTCCAAAAAACACAAAATCACACCGATGGTTTTGATGATGACAGTCCCGGATTAGGACTGTCTATCGTCCAAAGTATTTCCCGGTTGCATAACTTCAACTGTTCGGCTAAAAATCACCCTGGCAAAGGCGCTGAAGTTTCAATTCATTTTTAATCCACCGCTCCCAGAGCCATGTACAAGCGGATCATTGGGTTACAACAGTTAGGTTGCCTGAATTTTCTACCAAAAATTATCGATCTCCCTTTCTTTCGCCTATCTATAATTGAGCGGTGAATCAAAAAAGTAGATAACATTTATCGACTCAATCATGAGCTAATAATTCACCTCATGAGCCGTATTTTCTAAATCCATTTTCTCTACAGATTTGGTTATTACATTAGTCCTCAGAACAACTGCGATTGCTCGCATAATAACGGACAAAAGAAATTTGTGATGATTTTTTCTGTAATAATTGCCCTACTATTTTCATTCCAATCCATTCCGCAAGATACAACGGACCTTAACAATTTGAGTGTCGGCAAGGCCCTCGAAATTGCCTATGAACACAGTCCACAAGTAAACCAGTTAAAAAACCGCATTGAAGGCCAGAAACAGCAGGTAGGGTTAAGCCTGGGTATTAAAAACCCTACTGTTACCTATGCCCGGGAAGGTATTGGTCAGGGAACTTTTGCAGAACAACGCTGGATAGTCTCTCAATCCATGGACTTTCCGCTAACGGGTTATTATCGGGCAAAGAGCGAACATGCCAATACCGGTTCACTCGAACTCCAGCTGCAAGCCCTGAAACTTCAGCTCAAAGCCAATGTGAAATCGGCCTATACGACCCTTGCTTATACTATTGAATCAAGTCATTTGGCGCGAGAGCGGGTTGAGCTGTTAAAAAACTTACGCAATGCGGCACAAGCTCGTTCGGATCTCGGTGAGTCCTCCCAAATTGATGCCATGCAGGCCGATCTTCAGCTTACCGAAGCGCAAAATAATATGGAGAAAGCCTATCAGCAGATTATGGAAGCTCGGTACAATTTATTTGAAACCATTGGCCTGGATGAGGAACAGCAAACCTATGAAATCGGTTTCCCCGATACGTTGCATTATGTGGAAGTAGATATCAATCAAGATGAGGTCCTTCAGCAATTAGAAAGTCATCCACAGCTACAGCAAATTACCAAAGAACAGCTTGCTGCTTCGTATCAGACAAAAGCTGCAAAAAGCAGTTATTTGCCCAACCTAAACCTCATGTATTATCGACAAGATTTCGGTAATGGTTTTGATTTTAATGCTTTTGAAATAGGAGTAAGCGTACCTCTTTGGTTTGGCATAAACCAATCGAACAACGTTCAACAGGCAAAAGCAGAATATCGAAGAATTGAATGGAAACACCGCCAACAACAACTTTCCATCAAGAAACAGGCCGAACAAGCCTGGCACGGTTACGAAATGACGCGTGCCAATGTAATACGATATCGTAAATCGATACAGGAGAAGTCAAAACAGTTGGTAGATATGACACAAAAAGGCTACCGACTCGGTGAGCTTGATCTTCTTACACTGCTGGAAGCCCAGCGAACATACCTGCGAACACAGCAATCGTATTACGAAACACTGAGAGATTATTACCTGCGAGTGATAGAGCTCGAAAAATATCTGCAAACAGATATCATATTTAAATAAAATCCAGAATTTATTATGAACGTCTTTTCATCTATAAAAACATCTTCATCTTTAAACCCCTTGGGACTGATTCTTTTGTCTCTGCTATTTTTGGGGAGTTGCAGTTCAGATGCCGGTCCTGAACAAACTGCTATAGATCCGGGAACCCCTCCTTCCCTCTCTAAAAAAGGAGCCAATGAACAAGTGGTACAACTTACAGAACAACAAGCCAAGGACCTGGATATTGAAGTGTATACTGTAGCAAAAGATCAGATTAATTTCTCGATCAACGCACCCGGCCAGGTTTATGGAGCCCCGGAACGAATCTCGGTGGTTAGTTCTCCCATAAACGGACGAGTATCAAAGATCTATGTACACGAAGGAGAACGAGTCCAAAAAGAAGATCCACTGTTAGAACTGGAAAGCCTGGAATTTGCAAACTTAGTGGGCGATTACCTCGAAGCAACTGCTGAGATTACCTATCAACAACAGCAGGTGGAACGCTTAAAAGTGCTCACCGAAGAACAGATCAGTCCGGAACGTACGTATCAACGGGCACAGGCCGATCTCCGACGAGCTAAGACGAGACAAAGTGCTTCGCTGGCACGATTGCGAGCAGTGGGTATTTCTCCGGATGAAGTTCAAAATTGGGATCCTTTTACTTCTGACCCCAAAGCGGAGTTGACCATTCGTGCTCCCATTTCGGGAGTACTCAATGAACATTTGATTGATCTGGGAGAGTCGGTCAATGCCTATGATAAACTCTTGGATATCATCGATAATACCGAAGTACTGGTACGGGGATTTGTATCGCCTGCGGATGCTCCTTTTGTACGGGAAGGCACCCCAGTGGTGATCGCAGAAAAAACGGGGGGAGGCATCCCTCAGGGAAAACGAATTGAAGGCAAGGTAACTTCGGTAAACCCGGCGCTTGATGAAGAGAACCGTTCTATTGTGCTCAACAGCATTGTACCTACCCAAAACGGCTGGCCAATTGTCGGACAAAGTGTCCGAATGATATATGCGGCCCAGCCATTGGATTCCACCTTTACTATTCCGCTCTCGGCCATTCAGTTCGAGGAGCAAGATGCGGCAGTCTTCGTTCAGCAAGCTCCCCGACAATATGTGAAGCGCGTAGTGCAGGTCGAACGGATGACCGAGAATCGTGCAGTCATCGGGGCCGGACTGGAACCGGGAGAAAAAATTGCCATTACCCAGGTATTCAGTCTCAAGGCAATGGAACGTTTCGAACAATTTGCTGACTAACTCATAGCTATATTTACCATGTTAAAAAGCATCATCGATTTTAGTCTTAAACAAAAATTTGTAGCGCTTGCCCTGGTTTTACTAATGGCTGTCGGAGGTATCTTTTCCCTGTCAAATATTCCGATAAATTCCCAGCCCGATGTTACGCCAGTACAAGTACTGGTTATTACCAAAGCGGGACAATACTCCCCCTATGATGTAGAGCGTCTGGTAAGCTATCCCATTGAAACCTCCATGAACGGTCTACCGAATGTGAAAGAAGTACGTTCCATTTCTCAATTCGGACTATCAGCGGTTACGGTTTTATTTGAGGAGGGTACGGACATATACTTCGCCCGCCAGCAGGTAAGCCAACGTGTTCAAACCATTTCTGAGGAACTGCCCGACGGCGTTTCTACGCCTAACCTGGGCCCCATATCTACGGCTATGGGTGAAATTGTGCAGTATGTTGTTCGCGGAGAAAACCGCTCACTTACCGAACTTCGCACTATTCAGGACTGGCTGATTGCACCTCAACTAAAAACAGTTGACGGAGTAACAGAAATTAACTCCTTCGGTGGGTTTGTCAAGCAATTTGAGGTTGCAGTTAATCCCGATAAACTTCGCAACTTTGGAATTGGCTTAAAAGATTTGACCGATGCTATTAAAAACAATAATAGCGTATCAGGTGGTAATTACCTTGAACATAACCGGGAGCAGTACATCATCCGCGGCTTCGGACAAATTTCGGACACCGAGAATATTGAAAATATCATTGTAAAGCGATTTGAAGATCGTCCGATCTATGTCAAGGATGTGGCGGATGTAAACATTGGCAAACAGCTGCGCCAGGGTGCTGTAACACAAGATGGCAACGGTGAGGTTGTTACCGGTATCGTAATGATGCTTCGCGGTGCGAACGGGCGTGAGGTCATCAATCAAATGGATCAAAAAATTGCTGAAGTCAACAAGAGCTTGCCCGAGGGTGTTAAGATCGAAAAATTTTATGACCAGTCTGATCTTATCGATCGCACAACCGATACTATTATTACTAACCTCGTGGAAGGAGGCTTTTTTGTAATCGCTGTACTTTTACTACTGCTCGGAGAAATTACAGGAGCAATTATTGTTGCCGCAGTGATTCCACTTTCTATGCTATTCGCCTTTATCGGCATGGACCAGCTGGGCTTGGCGGCAAACCTCATGAGCCTTGGGGCAATTGACTTTGGGATGGTTGTTGACGGATCGGTAGTAATGGTCGAAAATATTGTAGAGAAACTGAGCAGCGACAAGTCCAAAAAGTCTAAACTGGTTATCATCCGGGAAGCTGCACACGAAGTGGCACGTCCTATTTTCTTTGGCGTGTTAATCATTCTTATGGTATACGTGCCCGTGATGACGTTCTCGGGTATGGAAGGGATTTTGTACCGCCCAATGGCCATAACGGTAGGTGCTGCCGTCCTCGGCTCACTTATTTTGGCACTGGTATATGTTCCTGCTATTTCAGCCCTAGTCTTTCGCAATGGGGTAAAAACACGCAAAAATTACGTGATCAACTGGCTGAAACCTCGTTATGAAAACTTCCTTGAAAAAAGTCTCGACAAGAAAGCAATTACTATCGGTTCGGCAGTAGTGGTTTTTGGAATATCGATGGCGATTATGCCTTTTCTGGGTACCCAGTTTCTACCTGAACTCGACGAGGGCTCCATCTTAATTGAACAGGTACGCATGCCGTCGGTCACGCTCGACGAATCGGTAGAAAATGCAAACTGGCTGGCAGGCAAACTCACCAAAAACATTCCGGAAATTAAGACGGTCGTTCCAAAGACCGGGCGCTCCGACCTTGCCAACGACTGGATGGGCGTGCATCAGACGGATGTATGGGTCATGTTGCATCCCCGCGAGCAGTGGCGAGGCGGAATGCAAAAAGAAGACATTATTGATGATATCAGACCCTATTTAGAAACGGAGCCTGGTTTATCATATAACTTCACCCAACCCATTGCCATGCGGGTAGATGAACTGACCAGCGGCGTTAAATCAGATATTGCGGTAAAGGTTTTTGGAGAAGAGCTGGATACTTTGAGTACTGTGGGTCGTAGAATATCGGGCATACTCAACGAGCTCGAAGGGACTGATAATTTTTTACTTGAGCAAAGCAGTGGTCAGCCCTATTACAACATTGAGATCGATCGGGAGGCAGTGGCTTCGTATGGACTTAATGTAAACGAAGTCCAAAATGTAATTGAAACAGGGATTGGGGGCAGTGATGCAGGACAAATTTTTGAGGGTCAACGTAGATTTGATATCAACGTGCGACTGCCCGCAAATTTGAGGAGCGATTTTCAAGACATCATGGATGTACCGATACAGCTGCCCGGCGGAGGATATATACCACTAAAAGAAGTTGCTGATATCAAAGCTGAAGAAGGACCTCGACAGGTTTCCAGAGAAAACGGATGGCGACGCGCAATATTAGGCATTAATATCTCAGGTATAGATGTCGGTACCTATGTCTCGAACTTGCAGGAAGCCATCGATGAGAAGATTGATATCCCGGCGGGGTATTTTATTGAGTACGGGGGCTCATTTGAGAACCAACAGCGAGCTATGAATCACCTGCTCATTGTAGTACCCATCTCGCTTCTTATCATCATTGGGCTGCTTTATATGATGTTTGGTAAGTTTCGTTTTACCATGCTGATATTTTTAAATCTCCCGCTGGCACTATCCGGGGGAATATTCATATTGTGGATGCGGGGACTATATTTATCCGTATCGGCAAGTATTGGGTTCGTGGCTCTATTTGGTGTAGCAGTACTGAATGGTATTGTATTAGTTGCTCACCTTAATGATATGCGAAGAGAAGGAAATGATTTGCGTACGTCCGTCATCAAAGGAGCAAGTGATCGTTTGCGTCCCGTACTTATGACTGCATTAGTAGCCAGCCTTGGATTTATTCCAATGGCTTTTAACACTGGGCCGGGTTCCGAGGTACAGCGTCCGTTAGCCTCGGTAGTCGTAGGCGGACTTGTTACCGCAACACTGCTAACCCTTCTGGTGCTGCCCACTATCTATCACTGGATGGAAAAAGGAAAAGAATTGGTATCGAAGGAAGAATCCTTCTAATCTAAAAAACGGAGTTCTCATGGAAGCTGATTATCTACACCTTATCGTCAATCATGTTCCTATTTTCAGCGTTGGTTTTGGCCTGCTGATTTTACTATGGGGATTGATTAAAAAGAATACGGCTATACTGCAAATTGCTCTGGTCTTTTTTCTGCTCGGGGCTGTGAGCAGCTATGTAGCCATGGAAACCGGCGAAGCCGCCGAAGATATTGTTGAAGAGCTAAATGTGGCTTCTCATGATGTGATTCACGATCATGAAGAAGCTGCTGAAATTGCCTTCTGGTTCATTATTCTAACTGGTGTAATAAGTGCCGTGGGATTTTTTGCCCTCTCCTACAATATTCGCTGGCAAAACACCCTCTTTGGAATTCTTGCCATCTCGGCATTGATCTCACTGGGAGCACTCCTGTACACCGCTTACCAGGGAGGCAAAATATTTCATCCGAAAAATCAAACCAGCAGTGTTATACACCTGCATCATGATGAAGGCTCAACCCAACAACCACCACTAATTTATTATGCTTAGCCAAAGCAAATCATCTGGCCATGAATTGAGCAAACTGTTATTAAACTTTCTATTATTGGATCAAATTCATATATTTAAGACAATTTACTCTTTTAAGAGCATTGTTTGATCAATAAGCTAAAACACATATCGTCTGTGGTGCTCTTCATTTTCCTGGGAGCATCAGTATTACAAGGTCTGTCTCCAATCGTAATGCAGCAAATGAACGCTCATCACGACGGAGAAGTCATGGCTTGTAGTATGAGTATGGATGGAGATTGTGACTCTTCCTGTGAAGTCGACAGAGAAAAAGCCTGCAGTTGCAATCACAATGCGTCAAATAACGATACTAACAGTACAAAGCTTTGTGGCTGTGATCATCAAGGAAATGAACCTGTCGGCATAAATGCCCCATTTCAAATCAAAGCTCCACTGGTTTCGGCTTTTGACGGTATTACCTTTTCTCCAACAACATTCTTAATAAGCTTACAACAGCACACTTTGTTTATTTTTACGGATGATATTTTTCATCCGCCCCGCCTTCTCGCATAGTATCCTGATCTCTTTATCAAATTTAACAACCAATCTGCGTCAAAACACAGCAATAGTATTATATAGTGCTACCTGATTTTTGGTGTGGATAACTGAAATCATATCAGAACTATGCGTTTACAAAAACTATTTTCTCTAATAATAGGACTATTATTCCTTTTTGCCCTGTCGAATGCTGCCTGGGCCCAGCAAACTATCTCCGGTAAAATCATAGATCAATCAAATCATAAACCGCTGGCGGGAGCACACATACATTGGTCAGAAGGTGATCTTACTACTATCACAGATGCTAACGGTACATTCAGCTTCACCGCTGATGCCAATAAATTCACGATTCGCATTACGTATATAGGCTATAAAAGTAAAACTGTTCAACTCACCACAAGTGATATTACTGATGAGATAAGAACAATCTATTTGCGAAAGTCAACGGAGGCCATGAGCCCGGTCACTGTACTTGCAAGAAAATCATCGCACCAGCCCGACCAGTTTATGGATGCGATTTCGACCGTCAACCTCTCACACGATGCGGGTCAATTCCTCAAAGATTCACCCAACATTTCGGGTATACGTAAGGGCGGCGGGTTCGGCGTTGACCCGGTTTTGCGCGGCTTTAAGAAAAACCAGTTGATGGTTGAGATGGACGGCGTACTGCAATCGCAAGGTGCTTGTCCCAACCGTATGGACCCACCCACCTCACATGTTCAGATGGAGCATATCGAAGAGGTTGAAATATTAAAAGGACCCTATGCCCTCAAACACGGTCCTTCCTTTGGCGGGATCATCAACTTCAAGTCTCAGCAGCCGGATTACTACAGCGACCCCGTTCTTTCAAGCTATTTCACCGTAGGATATGAAAGCAACATCGACCGCCAGCGTTATGCCGGCGGCATCAAAAAAGAAGGCGGTCGTTGGACGACCAACCTCTACGGAGCTTTTGCATCCACAGAAAATTATGAGGACGGATCCGGAAACAGCGTCAACGCCGGGATGTCTAATGCCGAATATACGGTTGAAACATCCGTTCAGATTAACGACGCAAATTCTATCAAAGCCAAGCTGAGCCAGAATTTTGCACGTGATGTCCAATATCCGGCGCTGATGATGGATATGCGTGAGGATAACATTACCAATGCGACGCTCACATATACGAACACCAATCTGGGCAACGGACGTTTTGAAAGCTCGTTTTTTGGTTCGTACGTAGCACACGTGATGGACAATCTCGATCGACAAATGTCAAATATGGTAGAAGCTGTGACCGATCTGTCTACCGAAACCTACGGCTATGATCTCTCCTATGTGCTTCCAACAGCATCCGGTAACTGGACGCTCGGTACCGATGCAACGCTACGCAATATGGAAGGCTTTCGTACACGCGATTTCAGTATGGGTCCCATGGCCGGACAAACTGTCACTGATAACGTCTGGCAGGGCGGCAAACGAAATCGCTTTGGCGGCGTGGTGGAATACCAGCCAAACATCAGTGCTTGGAATGTCGTGCTCTCTTCCCGATTTGACTACTACTATTCCAATGCAAGCAATCCCGATGCCTATTTTGCACAAACGCTTGGTCAGCTTGACCAAGATCATCTCGGATGGAGTGCTAGCGCCGGCTTTACCAAAGATCTACGTTCCAACTGGACCACCGGATTCTGGGTGGGACGTTCGGAGCGCTACCCGGGCATGGATGAGCTCTTTGTAAACTACCTCGCTATCGGAATGGATCCTTATGAATACGTCGGTAATCCGCAACTGAACTCCGAGGCCAATCACCAGGTGGATGCAATGCTCAACTATACCAATGAAGTAATTAGTATAGAGGGATCACTGTTTTACAGCTATGTCACCGACTATATCAGCGCAACTGTTCGTCCTGATTTAAACCCAAAACAAATGGGAGCACCCGGCGTCAAACAGTTTGTGAATGTGGATGAAGCAGCCCTATATGGTTTTGAGCTGACCTTCCAGAATAACGGTCGCAACAAGTTGGGATATAACCTCTCCACCGCTTACACCATCGGCCGAAATATAACAGCGGATGAAGACCTGCCACAGATACCAGCATATGAAGCAAATCTTAAACTGGACTACAGCTTCCTAAGCGGTAAGCTCATTCCTCAACTACATCTGCGCGGAGTAGCGGAGCAAAGACGTGTGGCCGAATCATTTGATGAGCAGCCAACAGACGGATATCTGCTTACCCATTTCAAGGTAAGTTCTCAACTGGGGCGCGGCATTCAGCTTTCGGCGGGCGTTAATAATCTCTTTGACGTGACCTATCACGAACATCTAAACAGAAGTCTGCAAGGCTCAACCTTGCCACTTAATGATCCCGGACGAAGCCTGTTTGTGGAACTTAAATGGAACGGCACATTGTCATCATTATAACAATCAATAATCTCTATAGGGGGATACTTTGTAGGTATCTCCCTTTCTTGTTTAATCATTACATTTAGTGTTATGGACAGCAAAAGGTTAAGCCCATATATTCAAACAGCAGCTGCAGTCATTGCCTTCGTTTTTGGATTGGTAACAATTTTGGTGGGTGGAATGACACTTTTCGGCTTTTTCGACCCCGGGTATATTATCTTTGTACCCTTGTTGATATATAACACCATGATAGGATTTTTCTACACAGCCACAGGTATATTAATCTGGCAACAACATCACAAAGCATTACAAGCATCCAAATTTATCTTTCTATTTAATTTAGTGGTGTTGATAATCATCACCCTGCTTTACTAGACAAACTTCGAAGTGGCTTTCGATAGTGTAAAAGCTATGTCACTTCGAACACTGATTTGGGGAATTATTTATTTCAGCTTATCAACAACAGAATATTGATGTAGTTACTGTTACATGATTCCAATTAAAAAGGGCATCCAACCAAATGGATGCCCTTGAATTATTAATGCTTTTAGCTAAAAGTTATTCTCGAACTTGCAATACACCTTTCATACCTGCTGGATAGTGTCCCGGAAACGTACAGATATACTCGTAGTCTCCCGTTTCTTCGGGCACGGTAAAGGTTACTTCTACGGTTTCGCCCCCACCGGCAAGACCTGTGGCTGCAATGATTTCCTCATCATATTCAGGAGCAATATAATCATTATCCCGGGCTCGGGCAGAAGCATTGGCAACCTCATCCACATTAGCGTCTTTGTCTACAACCACTACATTGTGGGCCATAGCCTGTTTTGGAATCTGACTTTTAGTCGTAAGCTTAATAGTAATTTCTTCACCGGGCGAAGCCTCAATGGTTGTTACGTCAAACTTCATATTATCCATGCCAACCATTTCAATGGTTCGCTGCGCCATTGTTTTCGACACAAATCCCGTAAAGATGAGTGCAAATATAAGCGTTATTTTTGTAAGTGATTTCATAGTAAGTAACCTCTTTTTGTTTATTGGTATGTTATTTATTGTTTAAAAACTGTTCTGTTTTAGTGCTTAATTTTTGTAAAGCTACGTTGGGTATTCCTTCTTCGGGATAGTCGTCCGCAGCATCAAAAGAGCCTGCTATTATTCGTCCCACATGACCAAGTTTTTCGTGGGGAAGGCAAAAATAATCGTACATGCCTTCTTCTGTTATGTTCAAAAACCACTGATCGCCCTGTTCCATCAACCCTGAATCAAAGGGCTTTGCTGTATCCGGGATTCGCTTTGGTCGCCGGTTTGCGGGATGGTACGCCGTTACCGTATGAAATCCCTCGCGTACGATAAACTGTATCACATCGCCCGGATTAACCGACACTACCACCGGATCGAATCGCGCATCAGCATTTGTGCCTTTAACTTCTACTGTCACCGTATCTTCCTCGAAAAAATCAGAAGCAGCGGCAGAGTTCCAACCAGTGAGTAACAAAAGACTGATTAACAGTGTTAGTACTGAAAATTTCATCATTTGTTCAGCCTATCCATTATTGACTCAATTGTTGCCTTAGCTTCATTCATGGGCTGATTCAATCCCTCTACCCTCTGGGCAATTCTGCCTTTCTCATCCAATACTGTTACTAAATTAGAGTGTGCAAAATGTCCGTCGCTTTTCTTTGAATACTGCACGCCCAACATCATAGCCAACGTGCGTATGTCAGCGTCATCGGCCGTCATAAAGTGCCAACCGGGAATATCCAACTGCTCGTACTTTGCATATTTGTTTAAGACCTCGGGCGTATCGTTTTCTGTATCAAAACTAACGGCCAACACGTTGACATGCTCTCGGACAGATTCATCCACGCTGCTATATAGTCGCCAGGTATCCTGTATCAATATGGGACAAACGTCAGTGCAATTTCCGTAGAACATCACTACAATAACCGGCTTCCCTTTAAAATCATCAAGCCTTACCACATCACCACGATGATCCGTCCAATCGGCATCCAAATGATAAACCGAATGTTCTGAATCGATCTCTTTAGCATTAAGCGTGTTGTCAGCACTGTGATTGTGATTATGCTGAGCAACTAAGTTCGTAGCTGTAAATAACAATAATATGATGAGCAATAAATTTTTCATTACAAATTTGCTTCTTTTTCTTCAATTGTTGCCACATCGTAAGCACAGCGAAATCCTACCGTGCTGTTTGTACTTTTGGGACTAAAGCTCATGCGCGTGATATAACGGATAGAGGCCGCATAACTATAGGCATTCCCCAGTTTTTGCATGCGACCAACCGTACCACAATCCAGCGAAAGGTCATTGGCAATGACGGGCTTAAAATCTTGAACCCACTCCATAATCAATCCAAATTGGTCTTTAACACCATGTCGGTTTTCAATTTCGCTCGAACCTACGTTCCCGATATTTTCGCTATCAAATGTTGAGTACCAACTCATTAACCTGCTGGCAAATTCCTGTGCATCAACAGATGAATCAAAATCCATAAGCTGTGCCGAGTATTCCCATTCATTGAGGGTAGGCAAGCGCCCACCTACCGATTGGCAATACGCATTGGCGGCATACCATGAAACACTTGTTACCGGTTGATTAGGATTTACAACTTCATCAGAATTGGTATTCTCCCAGCTTTTCAAATAGCCTTTATAGGCAAAAATGCTCGGTACATTTCCGGGCTTCCAATCCTCATGATCTTGTAAAAATTCACTGTACTCTTTATTCGTTACAGCTGTCATATCCATATAAAAAGAATCAACTGCAACAGGTTCCCCCTTTACTTCGGGCATTACGGTATGAAATGATCCCGACGGAACCAGCACCTGCGCCCCCACCATGTCAGGTAGGCTTAGCATCAGCACTGCAAGTACAGCCAGCGTGATTTTAACAGGTGCTATGTTCGTCAGGAATTTCATTTCAATATTACTATCTAATTATGATTTGATGCTATTTGTTACTTCTCTCGTGGGCCGGCTTTCAAGGTACCTGTGGCGCCTTTTTCTGCATCAGCGAATTCGTGATCAATCAGGATATACTTTCCTTCTTCAGGAACAATCATATCTATAGTCGCTGAACTTGAGGCACCTAACAGTACTGTCTGCATACCGCGCATTTCATTAAAGGGATGTCCTTCTAACCAAACACGATCAAAAATACCACCGATAACGTGGAAGCTTGACGTTCCGCTCGGACCGTTATTGGATACATGGAGTCGAATACGGTCTCCGGCATTGGCTTTCAGCGGCTGGTCGTGCAAGATTGTCTGGTGTCCGTTGAATACAACGTGAGAAGGATTTCGGTTTTGAGCACCTTCATAGTCGTATTGGTACAGATCACCAGGACCTTTTTTCAGGTAGTACTCAGATTGTACAATTACATATTCCTTGTCCACTTCGTATCCGGTATCATATCCGTCCTTTGGAGAAACAACAACTACTCCGTGCTGTCCCATGGCCGTGTGCATAAGTACACTTGGCGTACCGCAGTGATAGATATAGGAACCGGCATAGTTGGCAACCCAATCAAACTTGATGGATTGGCCCGGAGCAATAGTTCTCCACTTATCATCCTTGGCTACCGTTCCGGCATGGAAATCCATGGAGTGCGGCATAGGCATGGTAGCTTCTTCAGCTTTCATGAAATTATTCTGGGCCACCTGCTGCATAAAAGGTGAACCTTCTTTAGTCGGCTCCGTAATGGTTACCGGCTCATCAGAACGATTCTTCATGGTAAAGGTAATACGGTCACCCTCTCTGACGTGCAGTACGGGACCAGGTACGGTTCCACCGAATGTCCAAGCCTCATATTTTACGCCATCAGCCACTTCGATTTCCTGGGCAACAATGTCGATGCGAACTTCGTGTGTCTTGTTGCCCTCATAATTAAGCGGCTCAAGATTTGGAAGCATACTCAAGTGGTCTCCTACGACGGGAGGCCCATCATAATCTTCGGTAAATACTTCAGCTTCAGGCATGCCGAAAGTCATACCATCCATCTCATATTCATCAGTTTGAGCATAGCTCAGGGTCGTGATCCCCGTTAGTAACAATCCTATTATAAGAGTAAAAGTAAGTTTTATTGATTTCATAGCAGTTATTTTTATTGCTAATTAAGAATTAAGACAACTTTGTCTTTTTTATGTTCTGGGTATCATAAATACAATTAGTGTGCCAACATATGGCTGAACTAAAGAAAATTCAAAAAGGCTGCTTGGCGGGGATTTTCGGCACCATAGAAAATCTATTAAGATTAAGAACATGCACTTATGCAATATCAGCAATCTACAGTATTGCATCTGTGCAATCTTTCCCCGATTGCTACAGAACAAATACAAACATACTGCCGCACTACAGACCTGAGGGAATTTATTCATTCCTCCAGCTTCATCACCTTTACCTTCCATTCTTCGGGCATCGTTTCCAGATACTCCCACTGGAAGGGCTCATCACTTTCGGCTTCCATCTGGTAGTAGAGCGGCTTGGGATCGTGGTCATTGATAAAGACGAATGCTTCACCGGGATCGAGTTCGTCAAAAGCATCGAACACCATGTCGTGGCGCTTAGCAGGTGGATGCGGACGTACGTCAAATGAATTTACAATCGATACATCTTCCAGGGCAGGGTCAGCTTCCTCTTTTTTAGTAACGTGAATAACATATTCTCCCGGTAAATCTTTTTTATACGTCCACGTATATTTTCCTTCAAATTTTTTCTTGAATATTTTGCGAATCTCTTCCGGATCTTTCTCGGATATAATTTCCATAATATCCCCTTCCAACATCATTCCGTAGCGATGAAAAACCGCGTATTTCCAGTCCTTGCGGTCTGCTTTTCGGAGATCCATCAGCGTAGAAATATCATCAAATTCTCTTCCTTGAGAAGACTCGGTCCGCGTTACACGAACCTTCCACTCCTGCCCACCACGCTGTAGATACTCCCAGCCGACTACATCTCCATAAATAGATCGGAATTCGTAATACAACGGCTTGGGATCGTGATCGTTAATAAAGACAAAGCTATGCCCTACCGGAAGTTCCTTAAAGAGCTTCAGTAGTTTTTCGTGTCTTTTTATGGGGATTAGTGAGCGTACATCGAGTTCTTGTTCTGTTTTCTGCATGTAAGTTTACTGGTTTTAATTGTCGGGACGCAGCACGCTGCGTCCATACTTTTTATTTCATTTATCAGGTAATGTGGTCATCTAAAAAATCATTCAGCACTTTTACATGGTTATGAATATCATCTTTTGCGGCATACAACAGCGTAACCTGCTGTTTCCCGGCTGTTTCAAGAAGATGGTCAACAGCTTCTGCCCTGTTGGTCAGTTCGCCCTTATATCGCTTGGCAAACTCTCCAAATTTATCGGGATCATGGTCAAACCATTTTCTTAATTCAGTAGAAGGAGCAATGTCTTTAAGCCATTCATCAAGTTGTGCCTCCTCCTTGGAAACACCCCGCGGCCAGAGCCGATCCACCAGCACCCGGTAGCCGTCGTCATCTGAGGGATCTTCGTAAATGCGTTTAGTCTTAAATTGATTTGGTTCCACTATCAATAGAATAGTTATTTTAAAATATTACACTTATTTGTCCTGTTCTTTTTTAATGACGAAAAAAAGAACCAATAAAGTCACCGGCTACGAATCCCGAAACATCTCCGACCTCCGGGCTATAGAGTTTCGATGTTCTATTTTCATTGATAACAATTTCTAAAATATTCAATAGCATGAAATTTTCCTTTTCGCCCATCACTCTTCATTCGGGATTCTGATGCTGGATACATTTAAATTATTCTTTATAGGTTAACACGCGTCCCCAGAGGCTCTTGGTTCCCCAAATGCCACGACGTAGCGTTTCGAGCTGTACAATCTGGCTGTTATCTACAAACATGTTTACCTCGGGACCATAATTTTTGATGTACCAAGCAAACACTTCGGGATCGGCCGCTTCGAACATCAGCTTCTCGAGGCCGATTTCGTTAATGAATTCGGCCGGCACATCGGTTCTCCACGGATCTGCATTTTCGGTGATGCCTTCTGACTCGATCATAATCATGTAAGCCCCAGCATCCACAAACCGCTTGGCTTGCTTCACGGCATAGCCGGTGTCGAGCGTGCCTTCGGATTCAAGTTCCCCTTTGGCCGTATCACCTCCTGCGCCAAACTGGATGCCGATTTCGGGCTTCGCTTTGAGTCCGGCTTTTTGCACCTTTTCAATTAGTCGCAGCCAATCGTCGGTAGGCAGGGTAATAAATCCCGCCGAAAGCTCAATAATATCAAACCCATAATCTTTGCAGGTATCGATATATTTGTCGACCGCCTCTTTACCCTGGGTGAGCACGTACTCCATGAATCCGCCGGTTGATACCAGCGCATCATGGTCATGAGCTATATCGATAAGCTTAGTTACAGCCTTTTTGGGCATGATGGAGAACGATCCGCCGGAAAACTTCAGCGAGTCCACGTGTTCGCCCATCGTCTCCATAATATCATTGAGATATCGTTTTCCCATCACGTCGTAATAGGGGCCGCGAATTTCGGTAATACCTGTTGTTCGTGGTTTGGATTCCCGTTCGTTTTTATTCAGAAAATCGAATGTTTTTTCATCAGCCATAATAGTCACCTTTTGCTTTTTTAATTTCGATACGAAAACCGTATCCGCGCAATTCAAATAGTTTTTAAGATTCTAAATTCACCTTTGCTAACAACTTCATCAAATCAGAAACCGAATGCTGTTCAAAATTCTGTACCGTTTCTGTAATTTGCTCACGAAGCTCTTTAGAGGTATACGGTTCCACTAGACCATCAAACTTTTGAATAATAGTCTCCCAGCTCATGGGACGGCTGTGAAATCCTTCGTAATCTCGCTTTTCAATGAAGTGTGATTCTTCATTCTTTAGATGGACCGTCAGTTTTGTCGGCATTTCATCGGGAAAGCGATCGCTGTACTCCTGCTTGGGCGAAACCGTTACTTTTTGCAGCAAGGATTGAATGTCATCAGCTTCAATACGATCCTGCCTGTATTGCTCCGGCATTACCTCACCGTCTAGTAGCGCGGCCGAAACCATATACTGCAAGCTATGATCGGCTTCTTCTTTCGTACGGACAATCGTCTTGTCTCCTTCTTCACCGCCACCGATAATATGATAGGCCACATCAAAAATTTCGATTTCAATTTGGTCCACTTCATCAGCCGAAAAACCATGTTTCTCTTTTAGTTCGATCATTCCTTCCAGAGACGACTGGGAATGGATCTCGGCATTGTATTTTTTGATGATGGTATTTGTTACGCGCTCCAGATCTTCGTTCGACCAGTCAATCGAAAACTCACCGGCAATGGAATCCATAAATCCTTTGTTGCCTTCGAACACGGCAGGCGGTCCTGTTATGCCATACTTCGCAAGCAGCGCAGCATGAGTCCCGCCGAAGGCCGTATGTGGATAAGCAAATCCCTTCCAGTTTGAGAGCGCACCGGTTCGTGTTACACGCAGCGCATTCAATGCTGTGCCCGCAATAGAAATAGCGTTAGCTGTTTTCTCTTTATTCAGTCCCAATGCTTTAGAAACACCTGCCGCTACCGCATACGAACCCTGTGTGGTATGATCAAAACCTTTATCACGCACTGGTGCTTCATCACTCAACCGACACTGCACTTGATAAGCCACGGCCAATGCCGTAAGAAAATCTTTGCCACTGAGATCAACTGTTTCTCCCGCCGCTAAAATAGATCCGATGTTATCGCTCGGGTGACATGTTTCCCCTTTTGCCAGGTAACTATCATTAAAATCGAGATAACGCACCAGCCCACTGTTGTAAAACGCAGCCCGGTCGGGCGTGGTTTTGCCTCCGCTAATCAGAGAACTCATTTCCGATCCGCCAAAATCGTTGATCATTTCTCTGATAGATTTCACCGGCGGTCCTTCAATAGCTCCAATAGCAGTTCCAAGCGAATCCAGGAGCCTTATTTTCAACTGCTTCTTTGCCTCATCCGACAAATCATTATAAGATGCGTTCTTGACAAACGTTGCCAATTCATGAACAATCATAATTCTTTTGTTTAACTATTCGGGATTATAGAATTATTGATCCTACAAACAAGAAGTTCTACTATTTATATTTAATACTATCTTATCCTTTTAGGTAATTAAACATTCGCTACAGACGATCTATTCAATATTAATCAGCTGGAATATCGTAGGTACAGGAATAATCTCCCTCGGCGATATAGCTGGTCCTTTCCGCCTTTTCATTAAATAATTTCTTATAAAACATCTCTTCCAGTTTACAGGGTAACCGTGTTTCTTTAATAACTTCACTAAAGGGACAGTTGCACTCTTTTACCGTCAATGAGGATTCACTTTCATCGATCTCAAATTCCGGCATAAAGCCCTCTTCCTCCAGCATCTGCATCAGTATTCTAACTTTTGATTCCGGATCATCGGCCGACGATTTCTTCATCCGATGTTGCGCTTCCTCCAGTCGCTGATCCCAAAAATCCTCAAAGAAATCCTCAACCAGCTGCTCACTTCCTTTTGATTTGAGATAATTGATAATATTACGAATGAGCTTTGACTCAGAGGAAGGAAACAAACTATTGCCTTTGGAGGTCAGTTGATACTGCAGACTGGGACGACCCGGGCCCGAACGCACATAATCCCGCTCAACATATCCATCACGTTCTAACTGTAGAAAGTGTTCGCGCAAAGTTGTTTTAGCCAGATCAATCTCCTCCACGGCCTCATCAATTGAGAGCGTTCCCCTGCGTTTAATTAAATCGATAATCTCTTTTTTTGAACCTGTAAACATGATGGGCTTCATTAGTTTAAAAATATCCAGTTATAAATTGAATTAACCTTTGGTTCTGATCTCCGCTTTAGTACGTGGTAAAATATGATCTTCCTCTACCTCGAACTGTTTCTTTAATTGAGAAAACAAGATTTTAAAATTTTCGTTTTGGATCCGCAGCGTTGAACACGCGTTACCGGGATTTTCAAATTGATTCCCTTTTTCCCGAATAGTCTTCATCAGATTTCGCAGTCGCCGCTGATCTCGTTCAATCACAGAGAACGATTTGTCTAATTTTTGAATCGTACCATGGTTCAAATTATTGTTGCTATTATTTTTGAGCTGTCCTATCAGCGGGAAAAATTTTTCCCGTTCAAAGGCATAATACATACCGAGCGCTTCTCTGAATCTGTCAAACTCCCACCTCATCGTTTTAAGCCATGGATACTGATTTCCGTGCACTTTATGAATACGCGGAAAATTACCCTCCAGCTCTTCTAAGAGTGATTGGTTGGGATCAAGAAATGATTCTTCCAGGTACGCAGTCCATTTTATCAGTGGAGTATCTCTTTCAGGAACTGATTCTGCATTTGCACTTGGCGATTCCCCATTGGTCGTTGAACTGAGTTTCTTTAACCACTGGAGTACTTCTACTTCACTCCATTTCCGCTGTTGACAGACCGACCGAAGCGTTTCCTGCTCATGTTCGGATAATGATAAACCAATAGAAGTAAGAAGTTCACCCGCTTCACTATCCGCACTTATAATTTCTGAAATAGTGGCTTCAGGGGTAAGATTTGAAAGGGATTGATCAGTGTTCATATCAGCATCATTGTCAATTCGGTTTGTTTTCAATCCATGCTTAAGATATTGATGATTTTATATTAAATCAATAAAAAAGGTTAATACCGTTTTTATAGTTGATATTAATTTTGGGGACCCCTACCTTTGGGGTGAAGCAACTAAAATTGAGTACCATTAGCAGCTATGGCATATGTTGTAACTGATCCCTGCATCCAGTGTAAACACACTAACTGTGCGGCAATTTGTCCGGTTGATGCGTTTCGTGAAGGGCCTAACTTTTTGGTGATTGATCCCATCGAATGCATCGATTGTGATGCGTGTGTGGCCGAATGCCCCGAAGAGGCTATTTATCCGGATGATGAAGTGCCAATGGAGTGGGAAGATTATATCGAACTGAATGAACGACTTTCTGAAGAATGGGCTGATCACGTCATCAACCAAGCCAAAAATGCTCTACCCGATGTTGACAAGTGGAGCGAAAAAGAAAATAAACGAGAACACCTTATTAAAAGCTGGAAAGAAGCAAAAGCAAAATAAGAATTAAACTAACGTACAGACGCGGTATGGCGTGTCCCAATAAGTTAACCCAAAATACTCAAGCCGATGCCTGATACTATAGAAGAAATCGACGTTCGAAAAATTCCTCCCCATAAAAAACATGCTACCATTTTTGATACTTACGATGCGCTTGATGTCGGAGCATCTTTTATTATCATAAATGATCATGACCCCAAACCATTGGGATACCAAATGGCAGCCATGCATGGAGAAGATAATTTTAGCTGGGATTACCTGGAAAAAGGACCCAAGATCTGGAAAGTACATATTGGCAAAATTGATGAATAATAAATGATGGACGCTAATCCCATAGATCGTCGCGAGATAGCCCGGCAACTCCGCAATGTCATTGATCCCGAACTGGGAGTCAACATTGTGGATTTGGGACTGGTGTATAACATCTTGATTGACGATGGCAAGGTGGTGCTTGAATATACTGTCACCACGCCGGGCTGTCCCATGCGTCGATATCTGCAGCAGCAAATTGAAGAAACGCTGGAATTAATGGAAGGAGTTAATAATTACGAAGCAAAAATCGTCTGGGAACCGGAATGGAATGTAGACATGATTAAAGACGACGTAGAATTTTTCGCCCATCCTCCGCCGATGCAATGAGTTAAAATCCAATCAAACTATACCTGCATCGTTTTATCCTGAATAATGAGCCAATAACAACAAATGAAATCCGGTAAAACATCCACTTATATTTTAGTGAGCCTGCTATTTTTTGCGGCCATCGGTCTTATTACAGGACTTTATTCGGGCCTGTTGCGCATCGGATTTTTTTCGGATATGGCTCCCCGACAAATTTCTCCCATCGCCCACGGACCATTAATGATCAACGGATTTCTCGGTACGCTTATCGGCCTGGAACGAGCCGCAGCGCTTGAAAAGAAGTGGGCATATTTTGCCCCGGTACTAATGGCTGCTTCTACCATTATCCTGTTATCCGCCCTACAGGTATCAGGACAATGGCTCATGTTGCTGGGAGCCCTGGGCTTAACATATGTGATGGGCTACCTGTACTACCTGCAACCTAAAATATATCACCTGATTATGGCCTTGGGAGCGGCATCACTGTTGGTGGGCAATATACTCTACGTGCTCTATATTCCTATTTTTGAACTGGTCCCCTGGTGGGCGGCCTTTCCAATGTTAACAATTTTCGGGGAGCGGCTGGAGCTCAACCGCATCATGCGGCCCCCGAAGCAAGCCCAACAGCTTTTTGCAACAATTATTTTTCTTTGGATTGGTGCCTTGGCACTTACGCATTTTGATCGTTATCTGGGATGGTTTTTCGCCTCTTTTTTACTTATTGGCGTAGCCGGCTGGCTGATTCAATATGATGTGGCTCGACGTACGATTAAATCCGTAGCATGGACACGGTACAGTGCTATCAGCCTGCTAACCGGATACAGCTGGCTCATCTTGACGGGATTATTTGGACTCTGGCGGGGTTTTCCCACCGCAGGCCCTATTTACGACGGGCTGCTACACATGATTTTTGTGGGGTTTGTATTCAGTATGATATTTGCACACGCTTCGGTCATTATTCCCTCGCTTTCCGGTAAACTGATACCCTATCACAAGTATTTTTATCTCCCCCTCATTTTGCTTCATCTGTTTTTGCTGGCTCGTGTGATAGGTGATATAGCCTGGTGGCCGGTAGTTAGAAAAATAGGGAGCTATGGCAATGTATTGGCAATTCTATTGTTCTTGGGCGGTATTGTTTTTCAATTAATCAGAGCAAGCAGGACCAAAAAATCTGAACGTATTCCTACCTAAAACTAAATAATAACTAAACACATATATCATTATGCCTACTAAAAAAGCAAATGCAGAGTGGAATGGAGATTTAGAAAGTGGAAATGGAACAATGGAACTTGAAAGCGGTTCATACAAAGGTGAATACTCTTTTTCTTCTCGGTTCGAAGATGGAGTCGGAACTAATCCCGAAGAGCTCATTGGAGCTGCTCATGCGGGATGTTTTTCTATGGCTCTTTCCAACGAACTGGCAGGCGCAGGTTATGATCCAAAATCCGTTAACACCCGGGCCGAAGTCACCTTTGAGGTTACCGATGACGGACCCGCAATTACCGGCGTAAGACTAATTTGCAAAGCGGATGTACCGGCAATTAGCGATGATGATTTTGAAAAGTTCGCTGCAGGTGCCAAAGATCACTGCCCCGTTTCTAAAGCTTTGACGGGCACCAAGATCACACTGGATGCAAACCTGCTTTAACGATTATTTTATGCTGTATAGAACAAAATACTTTCGTATCTTTTGTACTTAATTTTTAACCCAAGAATCACACAAATTTATGACACGTTTTGCACCTTATTTATTCTCATTGATGTTGCTTTTCGTCACTGCCTGTGGCGGTGGCTCTGACCAGCAGCAAGCTGAAGATCAAACAGCAGATACTCAAGCTACCGAACAAGCTGACGACGTTCGTACTATTGAGATGGTCGGTATTGACCGAATGAAGTTTGTCGTAGACGGCGAAGAAGAAGGCATTACAACCGGTGAAAAAATGGGCGACTATGTATTGCTCAAAACGATAACGGCCGCACCCGGTGAAGAACTTCGTATTCGCTTGATGACAGAAAGTGATCTTCCTGCTTCTGCAATGGCACACAATTTTGTACTTCTTACCATGAATGCAGATGCCGCTGCCTTTGCAAACGCTGCAGCCAAAGCACGTGACAATGAGTACATTCCTACCGACATGGAAGATCAAATAATTGCACATACTGATCTTGCTGCCGGTGGAGAAACGGTAGAAGTTACGTTTACCGCTCCTGAAGAAACCGGAGAATATGAGTACATCTGTAGTTTCCCCGGTCACTATTCCGGTGGAATGAAAGGTATGCTCAACGTTGAAGAATAATTTATTCTATACGTTGAAGTAATTATAAAAAGGCGGCTGAGTTTATCAGTCGCCTTTTTTATTTCTATAAAGTTATCCAACACAGAAATTGAATTCCATCATGTATTATCTCTCGGTTTTCATTCACATAACTTCAGCCATTTTCTGGATTGGTGGGATGCTCTTTACGGTCGCTGTTCTCGTTCCGGCTTCCCGGCATAAATTGTTAAAAAACAAAAAAGGCGAATTCTTTACCCTTGTCGGAGAAAAGTTCAGTCGTATTTCGTGGGTACTTTTTGTTGTATTGATTGTAACCGGCATCACAAACTTGCTCACCCGGGGCTATTCCATCGAACAGTTATTAACCGGTGCATTTTGGGTCCAGATCTTTGATGGTTATCTATTGATAAAACTACTTATTTTTGGCTTAGTGCTGATCGTAAGCGGAATACACGATTTCTATGCCGGTTCAAAAGCAGCCGAACTTATGGATAAGCACCCCGATCATCCCCAAACAAAACGTGTGCGGAAATTTTCAAGCTGGCTGGGGCGCCTTAATTTAGTTCTTGGTTTAGTGATCCTCTACTATGCCATGCGCCTGTTACGAGGATAGTTAGAAGAAAAATCTTATATGGTGGGCAACAAAGATCTTTTCTACTTCTTTCTCATCACGTATTATAGCTCACGGCCCGGTTCCAGTGCAGAACAATAAATAGTGCAACGGCTCCCAATTCCAGCACACGTCCCAATATTATAGCCGATGAATGCAGTATGCTCACGTAGGATGCTACATTTATTAAAATACCAAGGTTCAACATTCCAACCATTGCCAGTGCCAACTTAGCATTTCCTCTCGATTTCGTTTTCAAGAAACGGGGTAAAATCCAATAGGCCGTACCCATGGTTAGCTGAATAATCCAGCCAAAAATACCCACTTCAATGTGCACTGTAAGCAGGTTCCATACCGAGGAATACTCGGGATATACCTTGCTGATCAGAATCATTGCCCCGATAACAAATCCTATCAACATGTACAGCATCGAAGCTTTTATCATCCAGCGACTGGGTGTAGGCATGGTTTTGTTTTTAGTTAATTATTGTTGGATTCAAACTCAAAATCCTATTCACAATGATATGGAAGACTATTTCTCATTCTTAGCTTTCTTACGCTCTCGTTTCTTCTTGCGTTGCCGGCGACGCTGTTCTTTTGATTGGATGCGCGGCCACAATTCTATGATGTAAAAAACTGCCGCCGCTACCTGACTTATCGCCGAAATTACGATCAAGACACTCCACAACGATCCTTCATCCAAATACGTAGCAGGCTCTGCAATCCCGCGCAAGACCAACCCTACATTCAGAAAAATATATGTGAGCCAGCCCCATAATTGAGCTTTAAATCCTTCTTCACGTGTTCGACCGGGAAACATCCACATGGATACACCAAAGATAATCTGTGTAATCCAGCCGACCATCAACAGGTGCCAGAAGAGCGGCACCATACCGGGAAACTGCAACCAGTTAAACTCGGAAGCCAATCCCAGTAGCAGTGAAGCTAAAAAGTAAATAAGTCCCGTTTTGATAAATACGCGTGCTATTCTTGGCATGTCGGATCAAAGTCTTGAGGTTCGTTGCGATCACATTTTTTACAATTCAATTCCTTTCCGAGCCGACTTTTTCTGCCCTTTTTGGTAGTAACCCAAGGACGCAGCATCCACGGAGGGTTATGCCGCACGTGCTGATTATGTCCGCACTGAAGTTCAGCCACCCAATCATCTTCTTCATCTTTATGATAACCGATAATCGGCTGTTCCATTTGGTACTAATTATCTTTTATACGGGCCGTAGAAATCGGATCACGATAATTTGAATGACAATCTACACAGCCCTGCTGAGTAATACGATAATGTTTAAGTACTTTCTGCATATTTTCCTCAACTGCCGCCATTCGCATCGAATCGGCATGATGATGAACCACCTTATCAAACTTCACAAACTGTTTCATTTCTTCACCAAGCGTTTTCTTTACCAGTTTTTTGTCCTCAACCGTCATTGTCGGATGATGAGATATATTACCGGCCCCTTCCTCAATCATTGCAAAGTTTTCAGTATAGATCCCACGATCAACCTGCTGAATATCATCCAGTAGCTGTTGCATCATAGGCACGAGCGGCAAGGTTTCCGGCTGATCGGGTTTATCCTGGGGATACCAAGTCCATCCCATTATACTGATAGAGAATCCTAAAAGAATTACAAACATCAATATCGAATTTCTCATTTTGTTATCTCGTTTCTTGAATAATCATTTCCAAATCCAATTTCTGCATTGAGCTAACAGCCGCTTCTATGGCTCCCTCGGTGCATAAGCCACTCATCGAGGCATCTTTAAATCCCTCGCGGGCTGCTCCAATACAGGCTTTACGCACAGATTCAGCTAATTCTTTCCGGGTATATTGTTGATCTTCATTTTTCATAATTAGTCCTCACTATTTTGATCAAACTTACCATCCATCGCCATTCGGGTACTAAAAGAGTTCGCAATATTTATAGCTAATTCCTTTGCATAGTCAGCCCGATTACCCTCAAAATGTTCATCTACTGTATCGGTAAAGAGCCCTACCCAGCGACCAAAATCATCGCGCTCAATCGGGAGTGGCAAGTGTTCTCGAAACGGGCGTCCTTTGTACCGTTTGGTTTGAAATATCATTTTCGACCAAAAATCTACCATCTTGGGCAAATGTTCATCCCAATCTACATTGGCAGCTTCATTGAAGATAGGTCCCAACCGCTCATCTTCTTCTACCTTCGCATAAAAGGAATGAACCAAGGTTGAAATATCTTCATCATTTTGAATATCACTCATAATCTACATTTCACATTCTTTTCGAGAATTGAGTCAACTTATTCCAATATACAATTACAGCTAAAATGGGAAGCAGAGCTCCCAACGCCAAAGCATCGATAATCCATGCACCTGAAAGGGCCTTTGGCCAAACTCCGGTAAACATCAATAAGGTGAGAAGAGTAACTATTATAGTCCCTCCTAAAAGATGGAAAAATATTTTTGAGACTGAAGCCCTTCTATTAAACCACGCAAAAGCCAACAAAGTCAATCCGCCTAACAAAAGAATATGTAGATAGAGCACACGCAAGCCGGGATCAGACAACCAGAAAGAACTGGGTACAACAGAAGCACCCAGCTGCATAACCCCCTTAAGCGTTAATAAAGTAACTGGCCAAATCCAGATTGCGTGTCTCCATTTACCGGACTTAAATATCGCATACACTACCAACAGTAAACCAATGGCCGCCAATCCTCCGCCGAAACGAGCCGTACCCAACAGCATGGGGGTAAGAAGTGACTCTGAAATTCCATAGGGAAATGTTAACGGGGCCCCGATGGCTATAGCTCCCAACGCAAACTGTGGAGAAGCCCACCAGTGTTGCCTACCGATCTCAAGTTCACTAATCAACACACCGCACAACACCAGCACCACCCATCCTTCAGTAAAAGCTGCAAGGAAAAAGTGTGTCATACTTTTCATCAACAGATGGGAACCGGGGGCCACCTCTTGAACTACCGCAACGCCCCATGCCCCAAGGGAACAAACAGTTAACAAGACAAATGCACCATCAATCCATGGCAGACTTTCATCATCTTTTAGTGTAGTTCGACTTTTCCAATAACCGATCAGGAATCCATACCATCCTATCATCACAAACCCCGAAAAGATAACCGATAACGGAAGCGAGGCAGATCCAGTACTCACCGGACGATATCCGTAGAACAGAAAAAAGGGATAAGCCAGTAATCCAAAAAACAGGACCGCTGCAATGGAATATTTCATAGCGTTAATGCCTTCCACGCCGGAATCCGTTTTATCAACAATTTTTTGCATGATGATGTAAAACGGAAGCGGTACCGCCCATCCAAAAAACATGAGATGAGAATGAGCATGACGAATATTGCCTAACGATAGTTCTCCGGGCACCCATCCCATCATTCCCAGCCGATATAGAAAACCTGTCAGCCCAGCCAGTACAAAACAGGCTATGGAAATATGACACAGCCATTGATTACCTAAATTGCATCCAGAATAATTTTTCTTTTTGTTCACCGCTTCTCAATCCTTCCTATTTTCTTTACTGTGATAGCACGCTATGATGGTACTTTTTCATCCTCTCTCAAAGTACCTCTAACGTCTACTGCATAGGCACCTTGTCCCTCGGGTAACACATATAAGGGATTCATCTCCAACTCTTCAATGTTGGCCATATCTTTCCCCAGCTGAGATAAACGCATTAAATAATTGACTACCGTTTCACGGTCGGCTGCAGGTTGATTGCGCCATCCCTTGAGCTTAACCCCGGCACGGGTAGCATCAATAAGTTTTTCGGCTTGCATTCGATTTAAGGGAGCAATAGCTGATTCCACATCCTGCAACAGTTCTACATCTGTTCCTCCGGTACCAAATAATACCATCGGCCCAAATTGAGAATCCCTGCGAAGTCCCATAATTACCTCTTGTCCCCCACTCAGCATTTTCTGGACCTGCACGCCTTGCATATCGATACCGGCAGATTCGGCCGACTGTTTGACCTCTTCCCATGCTGTTTGAACATCCTCAGCATTACGAAGCTCTAGTTTGACTCCATTAACTTCTGTTTTATGAGATACCGATTCAGAAACTAACTTTAAGACTACCGGGTAGCCAATAGATTCGGCAGCTTCAATAGCATCCTCCTCAGTTTGAGCAACCTTCTCCGGAGGAAAAGAAATACCATATTCATGGAGTAATGACTTCCAATCGTTTTCTGCAACAGCTTGTTGTACTGCATCCTCATCAAATTCGTTAAATTGCTCGGGCGTTTGCTGAGGTAGGTCCAGCCATTCTTTGCGTTTAACCATGGACGCGAGTACCGAAGCTACACGCTCAGGAAAAGCAACATTCGGTATTTTTCGTTTATGAAGTATTGTCAGCGCTTCTTCCACTGAGGCTTTTCCCATAATTGAGGTAATTACCGGCTTGTCATGAACACCCGCAACTTCACCCACCACCTCAGCTAAACTTGCCGGCAGAAACCAATCCTGGGGAGCCTGTATTACAACCACCGAATCCACAGTATCGTCTGTCAATAACGCATCTAATGCTACCGCATATGTTCCCGGTCCGGACCCCGCCAATACATCTACCGGATTACTTACACTTGCCGCTTTAGGTAATCGTGATTCTAAATATCTTTTTGTTTCTTCGGTCAATTCTGCCAGCTCCAAACCGGCATTTTCTAAGGCATCAACAGCCAGAATTGCTGGTCCCCCCGCATTTGTTAATACAGCTACCCTTTTTCCTTTGGGAAGCGGCTGCCATGCCAGTGCTCGCGCCCAGTCAAACATCTCCTCCATCGTACTCGCTTGCTGTACTCCAGCTCGATCAAAAGCAGCCTCATAGGCTTCCGTACTTCCGGCCAATGCCCCTGTATGGGATGCCACTGCCCGTGCGCCACTCTCCCCGCGTCCGCCTTTCAACGCTACTACTGGCTTATCCTTAGCTGCTTTTTGTGCTACCTCCATAAATGCTTTTCCATCAGAAACCCCTTCGATATAAGCAGTTATTACCTTGGTCTGATCGTCGTCATGCAGCGCACGAATCATCTGCGTTTCATTGATATCTACCTGATTGCCCAGACTTACAATTCTTGAAAAGCCAACGCCCGCGCCACGCGCCCAGTCGATTACCGAGGCCACCATAGCCCCCGACTGTGAACAAAATCCAATCTCCCCGGACTCAGGCATCCCAGTTACAAATGTAGTGTTCACCGGAGTGTGGGTATCAATGGTGCCAATACAATTGGGGCCGATAAAGTTAACGTCCCACTCTTCGGCAACTCTTTTAAGTTCGTCCTCTAGCTTCTGACCTTCGGCTCCGGTCTCACTGAATCCACCACTGACAACAATCGCATGTTTGATACCCCGTTCACCGCATTGCTTTATAATCTTAGGAACAACTGGTGCCGGCACAATAATAATAGCCAAATCCACGGGATCGGGAACTTCTGCTACCGACTCAAAACATGGTAAATCCAGTATTTCAGACGCCGATTTATTTACCGGATAAATCCCGCCTTGGTACCGATATTCTTGTAGATTTCGAACCACACCGTATCCTAATTTATGGGGATTTCGAGAAGCCCCAATAACGGCTACCCCCTTTGGCTTAAAGAATGGATTGAGCATTTTAAAGGAAATTCATATTTAAGAGTTATTTGTCTTATTTTACCGTTAATATTATACTTTGTCAAAGATAAAACACTTCTTTTTATTCAAAATACATAACCTCGAATCGGCACAATAATTATTATGAAAACTTCGTCCCTTTCTCCTTTTAAAACAGATACCATCATCGAACCCTTTCGTATTCGCTCGGTAGAACCAATTCGCTTTACCACCATGGAAGAGCGAGAGCAACTGCTCGAAAAAGCTGGTTTCAATCCGTTTTTACTAAAGGCGAAAGATGTACTCATTGACCTACTCACCGACAGCGGTACCGGAGCAATGTCATCGAAACAGTGGGCAGGTATGATAGAAAGCGATGAGTCTTACGCCGGTTCTTCTTCTTTTTATAAACTGGAATCTGCCGTGCAGGACATCACCGGATTCAAACATCTTATTCCAACCCACCAGGGACGTGCTGCTGAAAATATTTTCTTTACCACTATTGCCGATCAAGGTGATGTTATTCCCAGTAATACTCATTTTGACACCACCCGTGCCCACGTTGAACATGCCGGTGCCGAAGCTCGTGACTTGGTAATCGAAGAAGGAAATCAGCCGCAAAGTACTCATCCCTTTAAGGGAAACATGGATCTGGAAAAGCTGGAGAAAACTATCAAGGAGGTTGGGGCAGAAAACATCCCTGTAATTATGATCACCGTCACCAATAATTCCGGAGGCGGACAACCAGTAAGTATGGCAAACATCAAGGGCGTTTCTAAAATTGCCCAAGAGCACAGTATCCCGTTCTTTATTGATGCCTGTAGGTTTGCGGAAAACGCTTGGTTTATAAAAAATCGTGAAGATGGGTTTGCTGATAAAAAGCCTATAGAAATAGCTCAAGAGATGTTTAGTTATGCCGGCGGCTGTACCATGAGCGCAAAAAAAGATGGAATGGCAAACATTGGTGGCTTCCTGGCCCTCAACAGTGATGAGTTGGCGTCGGAATGCCGAAACCTCGAAATTCTTACAGAGGGTTTTCCTACCTATGGCGGCATGGCAGGATACGATATGGAGGCTGTCGCTCGTGGACTTTATGAAGCCCTTGATCCCGATTACCTCCGTTATCGCATTCGTTCTATCAGTTATCTGGGGGATAAATTAACGAATGCCGGTATTCCTATTGTACAACCTACCGGCGGACATGCGGTATACCTTGATGCCAAAGAAATTCTTTCTCATATACCCCCAACAGAATATCCCGCCTGGTCATTTAACAATGCTCTTTACTTGCTGGGCGGAATTCGTGGTGTAGAAATCGGTACTGTAATGTTTGGCAAACAACCCGATGGCTCTGAAAAACCCGCTTCTATGGAGTTGGTACGACTTGCCTTTCCGCGTCGTATGTACACTCAAAGCCACGTTGATTACCTGGCTGAAGTAATTATATCTGCTTATGAGCAGCGCAAAAAGTTAGGTGGTTACAGAATTGTTGACAGTCCTGATGTGCTAAGGCATTTCTCTGCTCGTTTAGAACCAATTGATGAGTAATAAAAACGTAGGGATTAAAGCAGTCCCTAATCCGCTGTAGAATCTTTCTGTTCTGGGTTATAAAAACAGAAAGAACATCTTAAAAATCATAGGATTAGCAACAAAAAGAAAGGCTATAAATAGCAAAAGCCCTGCGGCTGCAGAGCTCTTTTTCGATCAACTGTTTATAATATACGATGATTACCCCATACAGAACAAGTTTTTCTCCTATTTGTTATCTAATATATAAGTAACCTATAATTAATAATAAATTATATACCACTTATAGGTATTTATCATAGGTTATGAAAATAAAATAGAATCAGAACTTCTATCTCAGTCATGCCCCTTTTGTGCTGCAATAATATGATATCCATAGAAGATCACTGCTATAGAAATTGATTAAAAATAAAAAACCTGCAGGGTTTATAATCCCTGCAGGTTAGACATTCAATAATTAAGGAGTTACCGTTTCTTAAAGCGCGACTGGAAGAACCGCAGGTATTCCGGCTCGTAATCAAACTGGAGACCTGTAATATTTTCACGCTGTTGATACACTGCTTCAACGGATTCTGCAACCACATCCATATGCGCCTGTGTATATACGCGCCGGGGGATCGTCAGCCGAACCAGCTCAAGATCAGGATAGTTATGTTCGCCCGTTTCCGGGTTTCGTCCGGCCGAGACTACCCCACGCTCCATACTTCGAATGCCAGCATCCAGATACAGCTCAGCAGCCAGTGTCTGGGCAGGCAACTCATCCTGACTCAAATGCGGCAGAATCTTCTTAGCATTCAAAAATACGCCGTGGCTTCCAATCGGACGAACAACCGGCACCCCCATATCCACCAACTTTTCACCCAGATATTGGACCTGTCCAACACGAGCACGGATGTGATCTTCGTCTACTGATTCCGTAATACCGATCGCCAACGCTTCCATATCACGTCCTGCCATACCACCGTAAGTATGCAGTCCTTCATAAACGACCACCATATTTTGTGCTTTGCGGAATAGTTCTTCGTCATTAAGTGCTAAGAATCCGCCGATATTTACCAACGCATCCTTTTTCGCACTCATTGTAGCCCCATCTGTCAGCGAACAAATTTCATGCACAATCTCCTTGATTGGCGTATCCTCGTAACCCTCTTCGCGTTGTTTAATGAAATACGCATTTTCGGCTACACGCGTCATATCATGGATAATCGGGATATCATACTTGTTCGTCAGCTCTCGGACCTCTTTCAGATTTGCCATTGAAATTGGCTGCCCCCCGGCCATATTTACCGACGTTGCAATCGATACATAGGGAATTTTATCCGGACCTTTTTCTTTAATGAGATCTTCGAGCTTATTGAGATCTACATTTGCCTTAAACGGATGTTCATTCTCGGGATCATGCGCCTCATCAATAATCACATCCACAAACGTACCACCGGCTAATTCCTGGTGTAGCTTCGTTGTTGTGAAATACATATTCCCCGGCACAAAGTCTCCTTCATCAATCATCAGCTGAGAAATCATGTGCTCGGCTCCTCGTCCCTGGTGCGTAGGGACAACATGTTCATAACCATAATATTCCTGGATTGCTTCTTCGAGGTGATAAAAATTATCACTCCCGGCATAGGCTTCATCACCCATCATCATCCCTGCCCATTGACGATCACTCATAGCCGATGTACCGCTGTCAGTCAACAAATCAATGTATACATCACGTGATCGCAAAAGAAAAGTATTGTAACCGGCTTCCTTAATTGCTTTTTCTCGTTCCTCACGACTGATCATCCGAACCGGCTCCACCATCTTAATTTTGTACGGTTCGGCCCAGGATCTATCTCGATTATTTGTCATAATTATATCTCGTTCTATATTTCAATTTCTAATTTACGCTCCAACAGAAATGCGTTCTTCATAGGTATTAACGATGGTTTCTAAACGCTGTTTCTGCTCGGATACAGTAAACGAAATTGACGGCAGATTTTCATCCTGATATGGTTCTGAATTTGCAATCTCCGAGCAATACTCCATACCCTGTTCAAGGTTCTTCTTGAATTTTTGCAGCTTCTTTAATCCCGATTCGCCCTCCAACTGCTCTGCCAACTCTTCTACATAATCCACATAGAGCGTAATTTCCTTGGCAAACATATGGGGGCGTTCATCAGCGGCCAGTGATTCGCTGCGTCCGTAGATATGATCCACCATCTCACGCAGTGAATACTTTCCATCATAATACGCAATATTCGGGCCCGGACATATCGCCTGGGGCGCACGATGCTCTGCTAAAATACCCAGATTGATGAGCGCACCGTTGCCCAGATGATCACAAAGACAGGCTTTACCAAGTACTTTTTCACGCTGTTGCTCTTTCTTCTCCTCAGGCATCTCACTTTGGGCAATTTGATCCAGCTTTAGCAGCTGATACTGTGTAGAGGCCGTACAGATAGGCTGATCGGTGAATTCTGTGTTAGACTTTAGAAATCCTTTAGGACATGGCGAACCAGGCTTATCTTTTTCAATGCGTTCTTGATGCCACTGTGCAGATCCGGTTTCTCTTACGTTATTAAACGGCACACCCAACGGAGATACACCACTCAGGTATAACTCTTTTTCGCCCGCATTTTCTAATAGCTGGCGTGTCGGTTTGTCAACGGTTGTTGCCTCCGGTACCAACAGGAAGGGGCTGCCCCACCCTGTGGCATCCATCTCAAAATCATTTAGCAACCGATCGGCTTCACCGCTTACACCAATTCCACCCTGAATGGTCAATCGCGGCTCTGTTATCTCCCAATCACCTAAAAATCCATCCCCATTTTCTTCGTAATATTTCTCAATAAGTGGCTGTACTGCCTTGGTAAGCTGATCTCTCTTTTCCCGAAACTCCCTAAGCAAACTCGGCATCAAATGTCCGTCGGATGGAAATGCGTGTCCCCCACAATTTAATCCAGACTCAATACGATATTCAAAAACCTCGAGCCCCTTTTTAGCCAAATACTTTCCCTGTATCAGCGCCGACCGGAAATCACTTACTTTTAAGATAATTTTCTTCTTGATCTCTCCTTTCGAATCACGGTAAAAATCCTTGAATTCCGTAATATAGTTATAGAGCCGCGGATTGAATCCCGCTGATAAAATGAGACTGGACGAAACCTTGCTCTTTGCATAACCCCGAAGAGCCGCACTGGCATCACTGAACTCCTTACTCATCGGCGCACCATCTTTCGTATAATTCAGCTTATCTACCTTCGCCATGATATTAACATCAATGGAACCGGGTTTCATCATGCGAGAGAGTTCACACGAAAGGCGATCACGAAAACTACCCTCTTCTGTGCTCATCAACTGATTGTATTTCTCTTTTATAACACTGCCATCCGGGAGCATCTCGAAATACTTCGACTTCTCGTTTTTCTCAAAGAACGGCTGGCTCTTAATAGCTGAGAACTTTTTCTCTACGATCTCCTGAACGGTATCAAGATAAGCAGTGATCCGTCGGGCCCGGCCATCTTCGGCAGTACGCCCAATGCTTTTGAATTCAAAGTCGTACTTTTTACAGTAGAACTTGCGTATTTTTTCAACCAGCAGATCGTCTACAATAGATATTACCGAGTTAATTCCATATGGGCCTACCCTGACAGGGGAATCGATAGAATGACCGGTCCCCATTACGGGAATAGAAAAATTGTGAGGAGAATGAGACATGATTTTACTGTTCTTAGATATAAAAATTTATGTTCATCTATGAAATAACCACCACGTATTGTACAGATGGGTGATATTAATTTAACTGTTTTTCGAGTTTCGTCGCTTTCGGAAAAAGAATATTGTTCTCAAGGTGAACATGCTTATGCAAATCTTTTTCAAAACCCTCCAGGTTTTGATACAGCAATCGATAAGTTGTACAAGCATCTTCGGGGGGAGTAAAATTATTGCTAAGCCTTCTTATTTTTGCCATCGAGGTGCCTGCTTCATCGTGCTCATCTTCCATCATTGCAATGGGATTAGCTGCCTCCCCAAATTCCGGTGCTTCCGGCTTTACTCCTTTCTTTTCTGCTTCTACCAACTGTTTGATATAAGGAAAAAGAATACGCTCCTCTTTATCCAGGTGGTTAAAAATCTCGGTATGCAACATGGTAAACTCATAATAAATCTCATTTAACTCATCATGTCGATCCCCGTGTACCTTGGCAACCTTCTTTGCATACTTACCAATCTCTGGCAATTTATTTCGGGTAAATTCGTGGTGATTATTGACAATATAATCTACCAGAAAATCCAGCGACCACTGATCATAATTATCCTCTTTGGTACCATTATTTGTGACCTGATTTAAAGCTCTAACAATATCATCAGTATTCACATCCTTACTTACACAAGCCTCTTCAATAGTTCGATTTCCGCCACAGCAAAAATCCAGTCCGTTTTGCTGAAATACTTGTGCGGTCCTATAATCATCTTTAACAAGCTGTCCAATTGTCCGTTCTTTTGTGATACTCATAGTTATGCTCTGATATTTTTTAATGGGAATCCTGACCCTTTAAGTATTTAAGACTACTTTGTCTTAAATTAAGAATAAATTTAGACATTTGCCCAATTAGATTTTATTTCATGGTAATACCAAATCCAGAAAAAGAGAACAGCCAACGCCCCAGCTTGATGTACGACTCCTATCAATAACTCCACATTAGTAATAACCGTCAAAATGCCCAATACATACTGTGTGAGCATCATCCCCAACAGTATTCTTGCTTTCTGCTTCAACAAGTGCCCAACATCAGCCTTATGATTTCGCCACCAGAAACCGATCGTTACCAACCCCAATAATGTACCGAGTATCCGGTGCATCCACTGTACTGTGCCCGGATGTTCTACAAAGTTTGCAAGTATCGGCTGTAGCGTCCAAATCCCTTGGGGGACCCACTCACCATTCATTGTAGGGAAAGTATTATAAATATATCCTGCATCAAGTCCGGCCGTGAAAGCCCCCCAAATAACTTGGGCAACAAAAAGAATAAGCAGCCCAATTGACCATCGTCTAAGGGAAAGGATATCTGAACTTTTCTCCGTGGGTTTATCTTCATAAAGATCCAGCGCATACCAGATACAGAATCCAAACAAAAGCATTGCTAACAGCAGGTGAGCGGTCAATCGGTAATGACTGACGTAGGGTACATCCACAAGGCCGCTTTTAACCATAATCCAACCCATAGCTCCCTGAAAGGCACCCAACCCAAATAACACCCATGCGCGCCGCAGTGTCTTCGAATTGAAATATCCTTTTACCCAGAAAAATCCAAAGGGGATCAAAAATACAAGGCCAATAAGCCGTCCCAACAGACGATGAAAATATTCCCAGAAGAAAATGGCCTTAAATTCCGCTAATGACATCCCTGCATTTATCTGCTGATATTGCGGAAATTCTTTATAGCGTTCAAAAACAGCCAGCCATTCGGCTTCATTCATAGGCGGAATAGCTCCCATAATAAGATTCCAGTCAGACATTGATAGGCCGGAATCTGTGAGGCGCGTAATACCACCTACAACTACCATGATAAAAATGAGAGTAGCACCAGACCAGAACCAGGTTCGTACCGCTTTTCTTTCAAATGAGTTCACTAAAATGTATCGCTCGTCAGTTAGTAATGATTGATTGTGCCAGAACTTATCTAAAGGATTCAAGTCCCTCAAATTAAAGTTTCTGCTATGACAAAAAAACTACCCCCTCCTAATGGAGAGGGCAGCAGAAGTTATCATCTAATCATGAAGTAATTATGAAACGACCTTTTTTCCTGATCGCAGAAAAGCCTGTGCTGAGGCAAGTCGCGCAATGGGTACGCGATACGGGGAACAGGACACATAGTTCAATCCAAGGTTGTAGCAAAAAGCCACGCTGCTGGGGTCACCGCCGTGTTCACCACAGATTCCCACCTTAAGATCAGCTTTGGCCCCACGACCTTTTTCCACTCCCATTTGTACGAGTTGACCCACCCCTTCTTCGTCCAGCACCTGGAAGGGATCATTTTTGAGAATTCCCTCATTCAGATAATGCTCCAGGAATTTCCCGGCATCATCTCGACTGTAGCCGAACGTCATCTGAGTCAGATCGTTCGTACCGAAAGAGAAAAAGTCTGCTTCATCAGCAATCTTATCAGCAATAAGCGCTGCCCGGGGGATTTCGATCATCGTACCTACTTTATAATCGACTTCACTGCCCTTTTCAGCAAATACTTTCTCGGCAATTTCATCTACAACATGTCGCTCATGGATAAACTCCTCTGCGGTTCCCACCAGCGGAATCATGATTTCGGGATACACCTCATTGCCTTTACCATTAACCTCTACAGCCGCTTCTAAAATAGCCCGCGCCTGCATTTCGGTAATTTCAGGATAGGTGATTCCCAGCCGACATCCACGGTGACCCAACATAGGGTTAAACTCGCTAAGCAAACGTATTTTTCGATTCAGTTCAGCCGTACTAATTCCCAGCTCCTTTGCAAGGGTTTCGACCTCATTTTCTTCATCGGGTAGGAATTCATGCAGCGGCGGATCCAGTAACCGTACCGTCACAGGCAATCCTTCCATTGCTTCAAAAATCTCAATAAAATCCTGACGTTGATATGGTAGTAGATTTTTCAAAGCACTTCGACGTTCTTCTTCACTCTCGGAGATAATCATTCGACGCATTTCACGGATTCGTTCTTCTCCAAAGAACATGTGCTCGGTACGAGCCAGTCCAATTCCCTGTGCTCCGTATTCCCGAGCGCGAAGAGCATCTTCCGGTGTATCGGCATTTGTACGCACCTTCATATCACGGAATTCATCTACCCAGGTCATAAAGGTGCGGAAGTTCTCCCCAAACTGGGGGGCTTCCACCTCTTTCTTTCCATGAATTACCGTCCCGCGTGCGCCGTCAATTGAAATCCAATCGCCCGCTTTAACGGTCACATCACCGGCCGTAAATTGCTGTTTATCATAATCAATAGTAATGCTATCACAGCCAGCCACACAGGGTTTACCCCAACCACGGGCTACGACCGCAGCGTGACTTGTCATACCTCCGCGCGATGTAAGGATACCTTCAGCAGCCGACATTCCCCCTACATCTTCGGGACTTGTTTCGATACGAACTAATATTACCGGATTACCCTTACCATGCTCTTCTTCGGCCGTATCAGAATCAAAAACGACTTTACCCACCGCAGCACCGGGCGATGCGGGTAATCCTTCTCCAAGAATATCGTTTTCATCAATTTCATCTTCCTTGAGTTGTGGGTGTAACAGTTGATCCAAATGACCGGGCTCCACCAAATTTGCTACGGCCTTATCTTTCTCCAGAATACCTTCATCCACCATATCAATGGCAATTTTAACCGCCGCAGCACCTGTCCGTTTACCATTTCGTGTCTGCAGGATAAACAGGTCGCCCTGCTGTACCGTAAATTCAATATCCTGCATATCCTGGTAATGCTCTTCCAACTGATTTGTCAATTCAAGTAACTCATCATACGAATCAGGCATTACCTCTTTAAGCTTATTAATATCCCGCGGTGTGCGAATACCCGCTACCACATCTTCGCCTTGGGCATTAATCAAGAATTCACCGTAGAGCTCATTGTTTCCATCAGAAGGATTGCGCGTAAAACAAACGCCTGTGGCACTATCATCTCCCATATTTCCATACACCATTGCCTGTACATTTACAGCCGTACCCAACAAACCGGTGATTTTATTTATTCGACGATATTTGATGGCTCGCTTGGCGTTCCAAGAACCAAAAACACCGTTTATTGAGAGTCTCAGCTGATCATCAGGATCTTGAGGAAAATCTTCTCCCGTATTCTCTTCGTAAACTTTTTTATATCGGTCGACTAATTCTTTCAGATCAGCTACGTCCAGCTGCGTATCCAGCTCAACATTTTTCTCATCCTTTAACTTCTGGAGGGCATGTTCAAACTTCTCGTGAGCTACCCCCATCACAACATCACCAAACATATCAATAAAGCGGCGATAACAATCGTAGGCAAAGCGCTCATTACCGGTTTTTTCAGCTAGTCCCTGCACGGACTGATCTGTTAACCCCAAATTTAAGACCGTATCCATCATTCCCGGCATAGAAATAGCTGCTCCCGAACGAACTGAAACCAACAACGGATCTTTGGGATCGCCAAACTGAAGGTTCATTAATTCTTCTAAGTGATAAACACTTTCTTTTATTTCCGCTTCTAGTCCATCAGGCCATTGGCCATCATGCTCATTATAATATTTACAGACTTTAGTAGATATCGTAAAGCCCGGTGGGATAGGCATGCCAATACTACTCATTTCAGCAAGGTTTGCTCCCTTTCCCCCAAGCAACTCTTTCATTGATTTGTCTCCTTCTGCTGTACCACCGCCAAACGTAAACACTTGGTTCTGAGCATCCATAAAGTCACCTACACTGTTTTTGAGAACGAGCGGGCAGATGTTTTTCTATTTAAATATTTATCGAAACACATTGCCACATTACGTAGAAAAAGTCGACCGCGCTCGGTTATTGTAATTTTAGTATTTGATACTTCAACAAATCCATCGGCCTGTAACTCGGACAAGCGCTCAAGACTGCTACTAAAATAGTCCTCAAAAACTATGCCCCATTTTTCCTCAATTTCATCAAATGAAAGCCCCATCTTGCACATGATTTGCATTATTACATGATGTCGTAACCTATCATCTTTGCAAAGTTGCAATACTTTGGCCACCGGACTCTCATTTTTGTCTAACCTCTTATAATATTCACCGAGTTCCTTGGTATTTTGCCAATAATAATTACCTACGTTTGAAATACCTGACATCCCAAAAGCATAGAGATCCGCGCCGGCTAAGGTACTATATCCCTGGAAATTGCGCTGTAAAGTACCGTTATCCATAGCTCGGGAAAGCTCTTCATCTTTTCGCGAAAAGTGATCCATCCCAATAAAGCGATAACCATTATCTGTCAGATGTGAAATGCTAAGCTGCAACATAGACAACTTCTCATCTGTTGTAGGCATATCTTCCTCATTGAGCAACTTTTGGGCTGGCATCATGCTGGGAATATGTGCATAACTGTATACAGCCAGTCGATCCGGCATCAAGCTGATAACATCATCCATCGTTTTGCGAAATGTATCGAGCGTCTGAAGGGGTAATCCATAGATCAAGTCAAAATTAATGGAATTGATACCGGCATCTCGCAACCATTGGGTAACTTGCTCAGTTTGTTCAAAGGGTTGAATACGATGAATAGCTTGCTGTACTTCTTCATTTGTATCTTGTACACCCAGTGAAGCCCGGTTACAACCAATATCTGCCAACGTTTGGATATGCTCTTGGGTACATTTACGCGGATCGATCTCTACCCCAAATTCTGTTTGGCCCGTTAAGTTAAATCGACTTTGAATAGCCTTGCCAAGCCGCTGAAGCTGATTGGGCTTCAAGAAGGTAGGCGTGCCTCCACCAAAGTGGATCTGTACTACTTCCGAATCAGGATGCAATATTCCAGCTACCTGATCCATTTCCTTTTCAAGGTATTCAAGGTAGAGATCTCCGCGATCCCGGTCCTTGGTAATTACTTTTGTACAACCGCAGTACCAGCAAAGTGAGAAACAAAACGGAATATGAAAATAAAGTGATACGGGGTGCGGATCGGCATTGCGCTCGACCAAATATTGATGTAGTGAAGCTACATCATCTTCATCTGCTTCCTGAAACTGCACGGCCGTAGGATACGAGGTATAGCGCGGTCCCTGAACATTGTATTTCTTTATGAGATCGAGACTGACTTTTTCCATAATATTTTGTTTCCATAGATTTTCACTGATTAAAACATAATTATGGTCAGTGAAATCCGTTGCTATACATTAAAAATCTTTCTTTTCAAACTGTCGTTGACTTCTCCAAAGTGGGATGCCAAGCCAAAGCATAAGACAACTTAATGCAACACTAACCCCCATCATACTTCCAAAAAAGCGGCTAAATACGGCACCGGTATATCCCATTAATGCAGAAATATCAAATTCCAAAAGTACCGTTATACGGGCCAAGTCGATGGGATTAGCCAAAGCCATAGCCAGCATTGGTTTTTCAATGGGATAATCTCCAAACGTAAACACAGCAAGTAGAACCAATCCATCATAGAGTACAGCCAAAAAGAGCCAGCTTACCAGGGCAAAGCCAAGTCCCTTAACGCGATCCTCAAAAAATTTGAGACCAAACCAGAATCCAAGTCCGGTAAACAATAGTGTTAATGCGATACCGAGCATCAGAATCAGTAATATTGATTGCAGATTAGCGGTAAGAATCATGCCCGTATAAATCATGGGCAGCGCAGTTCCTATAGTAAATGCCAATGCCAACGGAATCGCCAATCCTCCGAATAATCCCCAGAAAAGGGAAGCACGATCAATCGGCTGAGCCAATAACAGCTCGGTAAATTCGCGCGACTGATATAGATAAAGCGCGCCATAAATCATCCCTACAAGCGGAATGAGTAATAACATGATATTTGAAATACTGAGCATAGCTTTGGGACCAGCATTACCGAATCGAATCATCGCATCGGCGATAAGCAGGTAAATAAGTCCATAACCCACAATCCACTTTCCTCGAAGCAGATCTTTCCATTGATATCTTAAAATCGTCAGTGTTTTCATGCTGCTGTTTCCTCCATCATTTTTGCCACGGCGCCTTCAAGCCGCTGTTCTTGTTGCCGTTCCATGAGCTCGTGCATCGGGCCATCATACCGAATATTTCCCTCCACCATAAAGACCAGGTGATCGGTCAGTTCTTCAATCTCACTCATAATGTGTGAGGTCAACAATACCGTTTTCCCTTTTTTCTTTTCTTCGTGCACCAACCTTTTAAACTGTACGCTCGATTTGGGGTCCAACCCTGCGGTAGGTTCATCAAAAATCAGTATTTCCGGATCGAACATCATCGCCAGAATTGCCCCTACTTTTTGACGCATTCCTCCGGAGAGGGCTCGCATTCGCTTGTCAATTTCATTATCAAGTTCAAAATATTCGAGCAGTTCCCGATCACGATTCGTATCGCTATCTCGCATATTCTTTATAAACTGAAATAGTTCACCTATAGTCATATTTTCGGGATAACGGGCAATTTGGGGCATATAACCAATTTTATTGCGATATTGCCACTCCCCTTCAATCAACTTTCCGTCAACCAGAATATCTCCGGAAGTGGGTTTCACTAATCCCAATAGTGATTTAATTGTTGTCGTTTTCCCCGATCCGTTGGGACCAACAATACCAGTAGCCTGACCGGCCGGAATTTTTAAATCCAGCTCGTTCAATACCGTACGGGGACCAAAATCTTTACGTAATTTTTTTATTGAAATCATAGCACAGGTTCCATTTGCGGTTTAGAATCAAGGAGCGTTTCCGGGGTAAGTACCGGCATAAATTTTTCAGCGGCATCCAGAAGATCGACCAACAGGCTGCGCAGCAATAATAGCGACTGCGGCTGCTTTTCTACCAATATGGAGAACAGGCGTACCGGGCGATGGGGTACATCCCCTACTCCATCACGATTCAAATCATATCCCTCATATTGACTCCAGTAATTCTTGTCAAAATTATTGCTGTAGTTCATTCTACTATTTGTTGATACCTCAAAAGAGTTAGCAACAAAGTTATTCTTGTTAAATTTATTATCTGTTGAATTTGCCATCAGCTGAACAGCCCAGCCATTTTGGATAAACTCATTTCCTTGCACATTATTACGACTGGAAGCCTCCATATAGAGCCCCACTGAGTTATTCGTAAAGGTATTCCCGGTAATCTGGCTTCTGTTAATCTCCTTCAACAACATACCATAGGCCGACGACCCCCAGTTATCAGCAAAGTGATTATCAACAATTTCTACGTTTGAAGTATACATTACGGCCACTCCGCCGCCGTTATCGCGAAAGGTATTTCGCTCATAGCGACAGTGGTCCGAATACATGAAGTGAATACCGTAACGGATGTTATTTTCGCTTTCATTTCCGGCAATAAAAGCTCCTTCGACAAACTCAAAATAGAGTCCATCACGGTGACCGGCCACATAGTTATCCAAAATTTCTACATCCTTGGTATACCAAAGGTGAATACCATTCCCGGAATTCGTCTCACGCTTTCGAGAAGCCGTAATGTGATTGTTTTTTAAAACGGTCCCTTTCGACTTAGCAAGGTAAATTCCAAAGAAGTTATCAACCAGTTTTGTACCTTCGATACGTACATTATGTGCTCCTTCAACAACGATTCCGGCATAATCATCCATAAAACCGGCCTTGCTGTTATGAACTTCAATATTTTTAATCACCGTACTGTCGGCTTCCACGACTACAACAAAACCCTGATTATCGCCGTCGATGACAGCATTATTCGCACCCAATAATGTGATTCGCTTATTTATACGGATATCATATTCCACATACCGTCCTTCTTTAACAAATACCGTATCGCCCGGTTGTGCTTGATTGATACCATCCTGTACAGAAGTAATTTCACCATCTTGGGAGACAGTTATTTGGGTTGCTACCGTCTTCTGAGTCTGAAGAAATAGCATCAACCCCACAAATAGTATGGTTGTTATTATTTTTAATCGCATAGCCTCAATCCTTTATCCTTATTCTATAAATTTTCAGTACCAGTGTGCAACTTTAGTGCTACATTTCCGTTTGGGATACCTCTTCCCATTTCAATAATTGTCCCGGCCGTTCACTTAAGTGCTGTTGTGCTTCCTGTTTGGACGGAAAGCCCAACAGTGATTCGCCCATAGGACTATTTACTACGTCGCTTTTTACAAACTGTGCCTCTTTGGCTTTAAGCCAGTTACCCGGCTTACTATAATCATTCACATACATGATTGCTCCTTGCAGCTCATCATCATTCTCTCGTTGATAGACTGCCATACATTCAATAGCATCAAATTTTACCACCTTCCCTTTCTCTGTTACAATTTGGGAAGCGAACTGCTTATCCGTTATCATCATTTTACAATGTGCACATTCGTCGCTACCGTAGTGAATTACTCCAGGTTTTTGGCTGCATCCGGCAAAAAACAGCATCAATATGCCTACAACAAATACTGTTTTAATCGTAGTCATAATTATACTTCGCTTAAGCGGCTTTAGAGTGTACATTTTGCTGAGATTTATTGTTTCCATCATCTGCACCATCGCCTTCGCTTTTCCACCAGATACTCCCGGCAATAGCCATTGAAATAAGAGAAATATAGAAGCCAATATGAGGTAGCGATGTGGCATTAATATTCAATAACTGTTTGCTTCCGATAAGCGGTGGTTGATACGTCATGCCCGGTACTTTAATCGGGGCATTGGGATTTAAATTATGCCCGTAATCATATCCCCAGATATAAAAGTCTACCAGCCCGGCGATGGCAAATAACACAAATAAACCTAACCAAAATAAAATCCATTTATGATTACCTATCCCCGCAATTACTAACCCGCTGATAATCAAGAATCCAAATATATATGGCATTATTTTAAGCTCAGGGATAGAGTCAGGATTAATTTCTTTCATCCCTATATAGTGATTCAAACCGTTAATATTTTGCAAATCGTTTTTCTGCTTACCTTCAATATTATCCACGCTAATATTCATGCCAATCCCTTCGGGATACTGCGGGGCATCCATGCTAATGCTCCAAATGGGAAAAAAGTAAACTCCAATCAGCATCAATGCGGCAACCGCCATCCAAATTCTCTTTTGCTTATCCATGACGTCCATATTTAAGTTCAGATTCTATTGTAATAAGAAGAGAGGAGGCTTCACCCTCCTCTCCCCAAGGATTGAGGTCACTTACTGACCTGTGCTATAAGAGATCGGTGTATCGGAATTTTCTGGTGATACCCGTACATAACCCTGCATCTCCTGGTGCAGAGCTGAGCAGAAGTCGGTGCAATAGAATGGGAAGACACCTTCTTTCTTGGGCTCCCACTTGAGCGTCAACGTTTCGCCCGGCATAATAAGCAGCTCAGCATTATTAGCTCCTTTCATTGCAAAACCGTGCGGTACGTCCCAGTCCTGCTCGAGGTTGGTGACGTGGAAGTACACTTCGTCGCCTACTTTTATACCTTCGATATTGTCGGGAGCAAAGTGACTACGTATGGTCGTCATGTAGACATGAACTTCATTTCCATCACGCTCTACTCGTGTTTCTTTTTCACTTTTTGCAGCATGCGGGTGATTATTCTCATCGATTTCGTAGAATCGTTTTTGTTGTTTTTTCACCTTATCAGCTGTAATACCCTGCGCATAGTGCGGCTCACCTTCAGTGGGGAAGTCGAGCAATAATTGCATCTTATCACCTGAAATATCAATTAACTGAGCCGAGTGGAACATTTCAGGTCCAGTTGGTAGGTAGCGATCCTTGGTAATCTTGTTTAGGGCTACCAAGTATTTACCGTCGGGGTTTTGGCTATCACCACCCGGAATCATTAAGTGACCGGGGGAGTAATACACATCAATACGGTCTACGACTTCAGTTTTTTCGATATCCCATTTCACTATTTCGGATGAGATAAAGGCCGTTGTATATGCATAACCCTTACCATCAAATTCGGTGTGAAGCGGTCCCAAACCCGGATTTTCAACTTCACCATGCAGGATGGAATCGTAATTTAGTACTGGAATACCCTGCTCTTCACCTTCAAAATCTTCATTCTCGATAGCAGTCATCATTTTTTCAAATGAATGTACCGGGATTACCGTAGAAAGCTTTCCACCTGCCGCGATGTATTGTCCTGTAGGATCTACGTCAACACCGTGAGGTGATTTAGGTGTAGGAAGGAAATAAACAAGCCCATCCAACTTACGCGGATCAAGCACACGTACTTCTTCAATAACTTCACTTTTGGCAACACCACCTTCTTCATGATCAATATAATTGCGGTAGTGTTTGCCGGGAATCATCTCACCCTTGCCTTCCTTGGCATATTCAGCTGCTTTTTCCCAGTTAATAGCCGCAATATAATCCTTATCATTCTTTGAGGCATTAATTTCAAGCATAGTGTGTGCTTCCTCACTGTTATATGAGGTAAAAAACGCCCAACCATCAGATGGACCTTTTCCTGAGTGACTTAAATCATAATTGAATCCGGGCATGCGAATCTGGAAGTCAATGTTCATGTGTCCTTCATCAGAAACCTTGACAAATGAAATGGTTCCCTGGAAGTTCTCCTTATAGCTATCTATGCTCACATCCATGTTCTGCATGTTATCTTCACTCATCGGTACACTAAAGCGTGTAGCTGCAGTAACATATTCGGTGTTCGGGGTCACAAATGAAGAAGCGTGGTTACCAGCCGAATTAGGAATCTCGATGATCTCTTGAGTCTTGAACTCATCCAGACCTATTCGAGCAATACGCGGAGTATTATTTTCATTGATAAATACCCATCGTCCATCCGTCTCTCCATCTGTTTGAGAGAGTTCAGGGTGGTGAGCGTCGCCCCACGGTACAAAACCATCGGTGGTCTGCAACATAGCTTTTGTTTCTTCAGAATATCCATATCCATTTACTGCGGCCTGTGAAAAGACCGGAATGGTAAAGATATGTCGGCCTGATGGTAGTCCGTAAACGCCAAGCTGACCATTGTATCCTCCGGAAAAGAAGCCGTAAAATTCATCGTGTTCTCCCGGTGCTACGTAGACCTTCTCTGCAGCGTCAGAAGAGGAACCAAACTCCCCATTTGAGCTACATCCCATTGATAGAAAACCTATTGCTGCTACTGCCGCAAGCGGCCACAGCAAAGATTTTTTTAACAGTTTATTCATAGTATTATCCCTTTTATTGGTATTTATTTGAGGTTATTTATTGTGATTCTTGTGCCAGATACTCTACCACAGCTCGTGCCTTTTCTCTGGTTAATTGTTGATTTGTCATTCGTGTCGGATATTCTGATCCAATCGATTTTGCAACCGGGTGCTTGGCAAGCATTTCCTCCGGATTTAATATCATATTCATGACATAGGCAGGTGTGCGTGCATTCATAATACCGCCTAATGGTGGACCTACATAGCGCGTATCCAACTTGTGGCAGGCTCCACATTTCATATCAAAAATTCGCATTCCTTCTTTTGCTAACTCGGGGTCGATTTCGTCAATCGTAATTTCTTCGTCAACCGGTCCTATTCCGTTTCTTATTTCAAATTCGGTAAGCTCCTGCTTTTCTTCCTGTGAATTTGTGTTGCCCTTCTCATCATCTGAACTTTTTCCACAGCCTATCAGCAGTGCAGCCGTTAATACTATCAATCCAGTTATTTTTGATACTTGAATATTCATCATTCTTATAGTTTTAAGAGTATTTTATCTTTTATTAAAATTTGTGCAACAATTGTACCATGTTACGCTTTAATTATAGATTCCAACTAAAGACCTATTAATAATTTATTGAGGCCTTTTTTAATATTACAGCTTCTAAAACCATAGGACTTTTACACCTTTGCTTTTGCATTTACGCAAAACATTTGCCCTTCTAATTTGCACTGTTGCAATACCCAATCATCAGCCCCAGATAAATTGCCCGTCAGGTGTTATTCGTAAATCCTTTGCCTTTCCTTCCTTCGACATATCCTGCAGGCTGGTGGTTGTAAATACATCATTTATTTTGTCTCGCGTACCCTCCCACATATCATGCATCGGACAAGGTTTTTCACTTCCACAACCGGGTAATCCTAAAACACACTCAGTAAAAATACCAGGGCCATCAATAGCTTTCACGACTTCTTTCAGGGTGATTTCCCCGCCTGACTTAGAGAGCCTTACTCCCCCCTTGGGACCCTTCATGGATTCCAGAAGATCATCCGCCGTTAATTCCTGAAGTATTTTTGTTAAGAAATGGAAGGAGATATCCAGTTTTTCGCTCAATCCTTTTATTGATACATAACCTTCTCTCGATATCGACGCAAGATAGATCATCGCCCGTAGGCCATACACACATGATTTAGAGAAGATCATTTTAAATTAAGTTTTAAGACAATTTTATCTTAAATATAATCTAAGTATATACAACCTTCAACTTTTTTTGATACTTAATTTTAGATATACAATAAAAGGAGTGACAGTAGAAGAGAATACTATTCGCTATATCGTCGTATATACCATCGCACCGTCTCCCTCAAACGCTGTTCGAACGATTCTTGACTATCCCATCCCAGCTCTTCCTTAATTTTAGAAGCATCTATGGCATAGCGGAAATCATGCCCCGGGCGATCTTTGACGAAGGTGATCAGATTTTTGAAATCAGAGTTCGGTGCATCCCCTACTTCCTCATTTAAGATATCGCAGATCTTCTCCACCAGATCAATATTCTTCCACTCGTTATTACCTCCTATAATATAGGTTTCTCCCGATTTTCCCTCATTGAAAACCAAGTCCAGTGCGCGGCAATGTTCACGAACATAAAGCCAATCACGGACATTCTCTCCCTTTCCATAGACCGGAATATCATTCTGATTGAGCGCTGTACGAATAACAGTTGGAATCAATTTTTCGTCGTGCTGATGCGGACCAAAATTATTAGAACAGTTTGTGGTCACCACATTCATTCCATAGGTATGATAATACGATCGGATAATAAAATCACTGCCCGCCTTTGATGCGGAATAGGGTGAGTTGGGGGCATACGGCGACTCTTCTGAGAAGGCTCCCTGCTCTCCCAGCTCCCCATAAACTTCATCAGTGGAAACGTGTAAAAATCTATTATTTTGCCACGCTTCTCCATCTTCTTTCCAAAACTGTCGACACTCTTCAATCAAATTGAACGTCCCAACCATATTCGATTGGATAAACGGCTCCGGCCCCTTAATAGAGTTGTCTACATGCGACTCAGCAGCAAGATGAAATACACCATCGGGCTTATAACTTCGAATAATATCCCGCACGGCATTGCGATCTACGATATCCAGCTTTTTAAAGGTGTACCGGTTAGAATGTTTAATCTCATCAAGATATGACAAATCTGAAGCATAGCTAAGTTTGTCAATATTGAGCAATTGATAATTGGGATATTTCTCATGCAAATACAGCAGTAAATTAGATCCTATAAATCCCGCCCCGCCTGTGACTAATATTCTCATTCTACTACCTTATACTAATTCAACTTATTCGGTTTGATTTTCCTGTCCTGTGAAATACGTTTTGAGCCGCTTCTTTACAAACATCTTTCCATAGTGTGTTTTCAGATACTTTTCGCGTCTTATAGCATCATCTTGACTCCTGCACCCTTCAAAATAGATAAGTTTTAGTGGCCTTCGATGTTTAGTTGATTTCACCTTGCCTGCCTGATGTCGCTCAAATCGTGATTGCAGATCTTCCGTATACCCGGTATACCAGTTACCGTCCGTCTGACTCTCCAAGATGTATATGTAATATAAAGTACTCATAAGTATCTGCAATCATTTCACGGGATGAATCCCGCCCCACCTGTGACTAATATTTTCATTTCAAACTTTAGTTATAATTTTGACTCTTGGTTCTTATTCTCTTGTCCTGTGACGATCAAAACAAATCTTCGTTTGTAATTTCCTGTAACCTGGGTTGATACCGATCTTTCTGAGAAATAATCGGATCGGTAACCTTCCAATCGATGTCCAGCTCGGGATCATCCCACAGCAAACCCCGTTCTCCATCCGGATAATAATAATCACTGCATTTATAGTACACCAGTGCATTATCTGACAGGACCGAAAAGCCGTGAGCAAATCCCTTTGGAATAAACACCTGGTGTTTATTTTCAGCTGAAAGTTCCATTGCGGTGTGTTCCCCAAATGTGGGGGAATCCTGACGCAGATCTACCGCCACATCCAAAATAGCACCCTCCATCACCATCAGCAATTTATCCTGCTGGTTTTCAATCTGATAATGCAAGCCGCGAACGGTATTCTTCTGGGATTTTGACAGGTTATCCTGAACAAAATGCACATCAATATTCTTCTCCTTCAGATATTCCTCCCGGTAGGTTTCCAGAAAGAAACCCCGTTCATCCCTATATACCTCCGGTTTCAGCAGCAATACATCCGGAATGTCAGTCTCTTCAATCTCCATCTCGTTTTCAGTGTAGCTATTAAAATTTGAACGCCAATATAATGATTTGGGGATAGAATTTTACGGTAGATGATCCATCAAATTCTTTAGTCCTTTTTTCCACTCAATAATTTCACTTCCATCCAGGCTTTCAATCCTTTGGGTACTCAACTTTGAAAAATACGGACGGTTTGCCTTGGTAGAAAAAGCATCTGAGTCAACAGCCTCCAAGGAAACATCTATCCCATTCATCTTAAATATAGCCTTGGCAAAATCGTACCAGCTGATCAATCCTTTAGACGTAATATGATAGGTTCCAGCAATATCCTTCCCAAGCAAATTTAGACAGTTGTTCACAACGTTTTCAGCATAAGTAGGACTCCCCCACTGATCATCAACAACCTGCAACTCATCTCGCTCCTGTCCAAGCTGCAGCATTGTCTTTACAAAGTTGGAGCTGAACTGCCCGCACAGCCACGATACCCGAATAATAAGATGATTTTCAGTCGTTTGGCGTATAGCCTGTTCTCCCTCCCATTTTGTCTTGCCATACCAATTAACTGGATCTACCGGATGATCTTCAAGATATCCATTCGGAAATTCTCTCTTATCAAGCTTTGTACCGGGAAAAACATAATCTGTTGAATAATGCACTAATTTAAAATCCAGCTGCTGACTCAATTCTGCAAGGTACAACGGCGCTTCCATATTAACTTTTCGAGCCAGCTTTTTTTGATCTTCGGCTCCATCTACATTGGTATAGGCAGCACAATTGATCACTACTTCTGGTTTTTGATTACGAAACTCATCAGAAACCTCTTGGTAATGAGTAATATCCAGATCACTTGAGGAATAAGGCAGTAACGCTATCTCATCTGAATATTCCTCGTTGATTACCCGTTGCCACTCCCTGCCTAATTGTCCTGATGCCCCAAGAAGTAATACTTTCATTATGATATAGAACCAACCAAATTATTCGCTCGTTTGTATGATGAGGGCGTTCCCGCGTCGGTCCACCATCCTTCCATCACCGAGAACCTCATCGCATCTTCCTTGATGTAGTGATTATTAACATCTGTAATCTCAAGCTCCCCACGATCTGATGGCTCCAGATCTCGAATAAAATCAAACACCCGGGCATCATACATGTAAACACCGGTTACCGCCAAATCACTTTTAGGCTGATCCGGTTTTTCTTCAATCCCCACTATTTTTTCGCCCTCTACCTCTGCGACACCAAAGCGCTCAGGATCATCTACTTCTTTGAGTAAAATCTGTGCACCGTTACCGGGATAGGAATTTATCGCTTTGCTTAGCGAAGTCTCAAAAATATTATCGCCCAGAATCACCGTCATAGAATCATCTCCTACAAAATTCTCTGCCAGCCCCAATGCCTGGGCAATTCCGCCGGCCTCATCCTGCACCTTATACGTAAAGCGGCAACCAAAATCTTTCCCCGATCCAAGCAAGTTGACCACATCACCCATATGCTCGGTACCGGTTACGATCAAAATTTCTTCAATACCTGCTCCCGTCAATTTTTCAATGGGATAATAAATCATCGGCTTATCACCTACCGGCAACAAGTGCTTATTTGTTACTTTCGTTAAGGGATATAATCGTGATCCTGTTCCACCCGCTAAAATAATTCCTTTCATGAATGAGCTTTCTATTTAAATACAGATTAGTAAATTATAATTATAGAATGCCATATGGAATCTAATATAGCCCCTTTTGTATGATGTTTAAAGCTTTTTAATTCAATCTTTGTTACCATACTTTCTATTTTAAGATCAGTTATTAGAAATAGGCAATAATATCTATCAATACGGCGGCTTGAGTAACAAAATAAATATACTATCATTTAAAGTACTAAAACCATATCGGTTTTTATTAGTACTGGTACTGCTCTGCATAAGTTCTTCGGCAGCTTTTGCCCAACAGATAACAAAAGCTACCGGAGGTGTCAATATTTCCGCTGATAACGCTAATAATGGATCATGGACAAATTTAAGCGGGCCTGAAGCGAATGAAACCGCGGCGGGACAAATCTCAATAGGAACTATTAAGTTTGAAGTACCACAGGGTTTTGAATGGGATTTTAATGGAAACGCGGGGACAATACCCAGCGTCACAATTACCACTGCTGATGGTTTTGGTTCTAACCCCAAGACACAATTGGAAATCTCATATCAGCAAGATCAAAGTTCAAATAAAATACTGGTATTCGATGTAACTAAAACCAGTAATAACGGACCACAAAGACCTGGAAAGGCCATATTTGAAAATTTTCGCCTCCGACCAACTCAGGGAAGTCCTCTCCGAACTGGAAAAATTACTAATAGTGGAAATGGTTTGCCAAGTGGTGGCACTAACTATGGAGATATAAGTACTAAGGCGGGGGCTACCACACAGGTTAGAGTGGAAACTAAAGCGGACGGTACAGGCCAGATTCTCCCAGCTCAAAACATTACAGCAGGTAATAGTGTTACAGCTTATGCAATTTCAAGAGATCAGTTTGGTAACTTTAAGCAAAATATCTCTGCCGACACTTGGTCACTCACCAACAAAAGCGGCGGTGTTGTAAATACAGATCTTTCTATATCCGGGGATGCAAAAAGCGCAGAATTTAATGCCGAAAAAGTTGGCTCTACCGAAATAAAGGCTACGGAAGCGGGCTTGACATCTGTCAATTCTGAAACTCAAACCGTGGTCCCTGCTAAACCGGCAGAAATCGTCCTTACAACACAACCTTCCCCATCAGCCACGGCAGGGCAAGCTTTTAGCACCCAGCCTGAGTTAGAAATACGAGATTCCTACGGGAACTTAGCAACTAATGATAATATTACAACTATAACTGCTACCCGAAACAAGGGAACCGGAACCTTACAAGGTGATGTTGATATCAGAGCCAATAATGGTGTAGTTTCTTTTACTGATTTGTCGCACAATATTGCGAACACCATTAATCTCACTTTTTCAACTTCGGACCTCCCTTCGGTAACGTCAAATAATATCACCATTAATCCCGGTCCTGCTGCCACATTAACATTTGTACAACAACCGTCCAATAGTTCACCTAATGTAACCATATCCCCTCCTCCTTCTGTACAAATAATTGACGCTTTTGGAAATAATGTTTCATCTCAAGGTACCAATATAGAACTTTCTATTAATTCATCTACAGCTAACCTTTCTGGCAGTATATCTTCATCTGATTCAACGGGTCTTGCCACTTTCTCAAACTTATCTATCGATACCTTAGGGACTTCTTATACCTTGACTGCTAATAGTAATGACCTAAGTCCATCAAACCCCAGTGAAACCTTCAAAATTTTACAGCCTGGGGTTTTAGCTGATTTCAAGTTTTTTGATTCTGACAGTACTCAGATCGATCCAAAAACAGCTGGTAAGGCCTTTGATATCAAAATTGTGGCAGTAGATGGTAGAGGAAAAGTCCTTGACGGTAGTGACGATCTCAATCTTTATGAAGATAATGTATTTATTCGCTCCAGCGGTAATTTGCTTGCGGGTGGAGACAGCACCGCAAACTTTTCAAATGGCGTATTAAGTTCACATAATATAAATCTTTCAACAGCAGGCAGTATCACCTTATCGGCAACAAATCCCGATAGTACTATAGTTGGTGTAAGCAAAGCTTTTCAAGTAAATCCTAATGTGGCCAATGCTGATAGCAGTCGGATTACTGTCTCAGAAGATACGCTCATTGCTAATGGGACAAGCCAATCAATCGTAGAAATAATCTTAGAAGATCAATACGGTAACGAACTTAGTTCAGGAGGCGACACTGTTACAACAAGCATATCTGGTTCTGGAACACTAACTGGTCTTACTGACAATCGTGACGGAACTTATTCCGATACCTTAACTGCACCTGTAAATACAGGATCAGCAGTCATTGGTAGTACCCTTAATGGACAAGATATTACCAGTGGAAATCCGACAGTTCAGTTTGTTGCCGGCCCTCTTTCAACCTTTCGAATTGAAGATAGCGGAACCAACAACGGCACAATATCAGACCAAGAGGCTGGGACTACATTTTATGTAAAAATTACTGCCAAAGATATAAATAACAATACTATTCAAACCTTTGATGGTACAGGAAATGCTGCAATCCTAAGTACATCGGGTAGCTTTACCGATGGAACACAAACCGAGACATCAACCTTTATCAACGGCGTTTTATCATCACACCCTGTAACATTAAAGAGTACTGGTACTACTACGATTACAGCAAGAAAAAAAGCATCCAGCGAAACAGGAACGAGTAATTCTTTTAACGTCAGTCCCGGGCCTGCAAACACAAATACTTCAACGATTACACCAAGCACTGCCTTTCTTCAACTAGGTACCAATGACAATACCACAATCACCGTTCAGCTTAAAGATGAATTTGGTAATAATCTGACGACGGGTGGCAATACAGTTACATTATCCGATAACGGTGCCAGCTCAAGTTTATCTTCTGTAACTGACCAGAACAATGGAACCTATACTGCAACTTTGACGGCCGGTAACTCTATCGAAAATCCTGCTATCATTACTGGAACGGTAGACAATAACGTAATATCAGATGATGCAGAAATCACAATCACCAACTTCAATACGTGGACAAGTAGTGGTGGCAGTGGTCCTGGAGGTGGAGGTAATCGCTCGGATTGGAGTAGCGGTGACAATTGGTCTCAAGGTAATCCACCTACAACAGGACAAGTGGTAATTATTCCGTCGAATCCATCGGATGGAAGTCAATTCCCAATCCTAAACAATGATGATACGATCGATTTCTTACAAATTGAAAATAATGCAACTCTAAATGTAGATCCTGGTAACACCTTAACTATTAATAATAATATATCGGGAGACGGTGCAATCATTATAGATGAGGGGTTCATAAATGTAGCAGGAGATATTACCATTGCAAACTTTAACGCAGGTTCTTCTACCGTAACACTCAATGGAACAGATGTCCAACAGATTCCAGGCTATCTAACGTCAGAAACACTTAATATCCAAAATAATATTACCTCATCAGGCCATATAGATGCAAAAACTACGACCATTGATGCGGATCAGTCTCTAACAATGGAAACGGGATCTGAATTCTTCTCATTTGGTGACATCACTTTAAATGGACAGCTTATTGGAAATGGATCAACATTTAAGTTTGGTGGGAATATTAACAAGTCAGATAATATGTCATTGAATAATACTTCTGTTGAATTCAATGGCCAAACTGAACAGACGGTCAACGGTCCTATAGACGCAACCAAACTTATTGTAAACAACCCACAAAATGTCATTTTCAATAATAATGTAATAGTTAATGATACATTGGATCTAGATCAGGGATTCATGACCATTGGTTCTGACAACGAACTGGTAGCTAATACGAAAGTTGGCAACCTTTCTAATCTTAGAATGAGACGTATCATAGGCGGTAGCCAAGGTTGGCGCATGATTGCTCCACCACTCACATCTACCTATCAAGAGTTTTTAGATGGTACAATTACACAGGGATATGAAAATTCCCAACTTGGCATCACAGACAGTAATGGAGACAGCCTCCAACCCAATGTCTTATATTACGACGAGTCATTCCCTGGTACTGATAACCAGAGATGGCGTGCCCCTGATAACGCTACAAATTCATTAACTCCAGGACGTGGGTTATTTGTTTACTTTTTTGGCGATATAAGTGTTGATGATAGGTACAATCAACCTCTCCCAGATACACTGTCAATACAGGGAGCCGAAAATGACGGCAATGGGACCTCTTTTACGTTCCCTGTTACGTACACTGCCGATGCAGACACAGGTTTTAATATGGTAGGTAATCCTTTTGCCGCCACAATAGATTGGGATGACGGTAACTGGACTAAAGAAAACATAGATAATGTTATTTATGTCTGGGATCCATCCACAAACAGCTACAAAGACTGGAACGGTATCGATGGTTCATTAGGTGATGGTCTTATCAAGCCATTCCAGGCTTTTTGGGTTAAAGCAAACGGTAACGGTACCCCCACCTTGTCAGTTAATAAATCCTCAAAAACTACCGGTGGGATTTATTATGGCAAATCACATAAAGAGCCAGCATCGATCGGCTTCAAACTCGAGACAGATACTCTTAAAACTGAAACATACTTAACACTTACACCCGACGGTAGTAATGCCAAAGATCGCCGTGATGCTTATCGCCTATTACCTTTCGAAACCAACACGTACTTGGAGCTCTACACTACCTTTGATGACGGAACCGAACTCTCCATCAATAATCTAGCACGATCATTCGGGAAAGAAATTTCTATTCCATTATACGTAGGTGGATTTGTAGATGGCCAACCAATAAATGATGAATATACACTATCATGGCCAAAGTTTGGTGATGTACCCGAAGAATGGACAATCATACTGGAAGACAAGGAGAATGACGAAAAAATAAATCTTCGGAAAAACACCTTCTATACTTTTAATTTATCACAATCCCAGAAAAAAACACCTATCGAAAATACAGTAGAGAATTTTAAATTGGTGCGTAATCAGCAAACAGATACTAAAGCAAAATCACAGAGTAAAAATAGTGCTAATGATAGTCGCTTTGTAATTCACATTTCTCCCGGTGCTGACGGCTCGGATGTGCCTAATGAGTATTCTCTTGGCCAAAATTATCCAAACCCATTCTCTGAAAATACTACCATTGAGTATAACACACCGGTTGAAGGTGAAGTACAAATTCACATCTATGATATCTTGGGGCGAAAAGTAAAAACTATATTAGATGGACGACGTCCCGCTGATTATCATCAAATAAACTGGACTCCAAATCAATTAGCCAGTGGCGTATATATTATTGTAATGCGAGCCGAAGGTAAGCAGTTCTCAAAGAAAATTACGTATATAAAATAACCTCATAATTCCTTCTCAATTGTATTATTAAGCTGTATTCCTCCCTTACATATAAATCTATGATATATAGATTACATGGTTTTTAATTCTTGATTGACAATCATGTTTGACTAATATTCCGTTAGAGAGGGTATATGAATAACACTTAAAATGGATAAGTCGTATTTTAGCAACCCATACGATCTTAAAAAAAGTTAACCCCGGTTAAATTCATATAATATTTAACGATTCTAATCCAATGCAGAGGAACCTCTCCTCTGCATTTTTTATTTTGTATATACACTAAACAGAGAACGGGCATTTAGGCTTATGTCAATTTTTTAAATATCTTGATCCAGAAGGCTCTATACTCCATAAGATGACTAAAATAAATATCTCAACATTTGCTCTGTTATTCGTGGCATTACTCACTGTGCCTGCGGGTTCCTTACTGGCTCAACAAAATGGGACGGATTTGAATATCAATGTATCCGCCCGGGTAATCAGCAGTATCGAGATGATTACCATAAATTCGATGAAGCTATCAGAAGTTGAAGTTGAGAATAATCGGATTAGTATTGATCCCCAAAATAGTTCAAATGCCGGAAAAATGATCGCTATCGGAAATCCCAATTCCGAAATTCGAATAAGTTACCTTGAACAGCGCGAACTCACAAATCCTCAGGGATCTGAAACACTGATTTTTAATTATGAGGTGGCCGGTAATACCGAAGATGATCAATCATCGGCAGAAATATTATATCGGGAAAACCGTGATTTTGAATTTAATGAGAATGGCCGTTTCTATCTTTGGATCGGAGGCAGCGTCGATATTTCAACGGCCAGTCCCGGCAATTATCAAGGTGAATTCACCGTAGATATTGAGTATATATAGTCATGAAGAATTTTTTGTTCTACATATCCCTGTTATGTCTCCTTCCATCAGCGGGGTATGGACAAATAAATTTTAGTGCTTACGCTGACTATGGCCTTGAAATTATTAATACGCCACAGGATCTCGACTTTAATCAAGTAGGTCCTATAATTGCTGACGGCAGTACCTACTCCCTTGATGTGCATGAGGGTAATTATTCGCTTGTTGAGATTATCGGTGTAAAATACCTGGATATTTATGTTGATGTGTCTGCCGAAGACTTAACCGGTAATAACACCGGAGAAACCATTGATTTTACTCTAAATGCCGCCTACAGCAACCAGTTGGGAGACCTAAAGAATCCGGCCAGTGTGAGCCTTAAATATATCAATGTAGCTAATAACGCTTTCAATATTCGAGTCCCTGTACTGGAGCGCCAAAGCCAACCCCCGAATCCCCCACCGACTCCTCCTACCAAGGCCACCGATTTAGATCCAAAATCGGATTATTCCAATCCGCTTTATGAAACGTTTTATCTTTACCTCTACGGTGACATAGTTGTGCCTAATGGCACCGCTGCCGATACCTATACTGGTACAGTCACAATTACCATTAGCTATGATTAATCTCAACAGTGAAAAATCTGTACTGTCCAAACCATTTCTTCTCACAGTTATTCTCTTTTTGATTGGCAGTTTAAATACTCAAGCACAGTTTATCGATCTACAGCTGAACATCGATTCGAGAATAACGGCACGAACCGAACAGCCTCTCGAATTTGGGACGATCATGAGTAACAGCGGTAGACGCATGATTGAGTTGGGCAGTCCCAATATGGGTATTTTCAGTATTACTGCTCTCGAAAATCAGAACCTTTTAGTAACGTTGGATAAACCCACTGAGCTTCGCCACCAGAATCCCGGTATTGATGACACCATTCCAATGGAACTGTTTTCCCGATACGCCTATTCCACGCGTAACTACGAAAACGCCTATCCCCTTCCGGAAACAGTCAACAGCATCCAGGTAGAACCTAATCCAGAACCGGGACCGTGGAATTCCATCTATATTTTTATGTATGGCTCAGTGGATGTCGGCAATGTCCGAGATGGGACCTATGCCAACGAAATTGTGCTCAGTGTGATTTATATTTAGCAATTAATAATGGAATAACAGATCCCATCTCTTCTCCCATTCGGTCGGAATGATATATAACTAATAGTTATTCAAAGAATGTAGTCGGCATATCCTATTGTCACCTACTGATTGACTATTCCCTTCCAGCCCCCCTGTTACAACAGTAATATTAATGATTTATAATTTGTGAAGCGACCGCCATCTGTTAGTTTTAGGAGCAGAAAATAGGGCTCTTAAAATGGCTTATATACCACGTATTTATTTCTTGATATCATCTACAACAATAGTGTTCTGCAATGGTGTACAAAGAGACAAAACACAAAAATATTAAGGGTCATTAATGCAGATTAAAAGGTTCTTAATTAATAGAACTTAATTTTAAGGCTCTCAGAAACTCCTTAAGTTTTAAGTGAATAAAAGAAACTAAACGGTTATTACTCGCAACAAAACAACAACTATTATGAAACGGTCATTATCACTACTCTCGGTTTTAATATTCGTCTTGGCGTTCAGCGGAAGTGCTTATGCGCAGGATGTTGTAAATACATATGCTGATGTTATTCAGAATGTAACTTACGCAAAACAAACAGATCTCGACTTTGGAACTTTTTCATCATCTTTTTCTAGTACAGCTACCATTGATCCCCAAGGAAGTACGGATAGCGGTGTTAGTGGAACAAGAGGCTCAGATTATAATGCCGGTAAAGTTTTTATATCCGGTGCAAGTGCTCAAACTGTTACAGTAAGTTTAGACCAGTCCTCTATACAGTTAAATGCTTTAAATATTACTACCAACGATTACTTTACACTCAACCCAATAGATATGTCGCATACCACCGGGCATGATGGTACCAACGGTGGAGGCAATGGATTAACAAATGGTGGAGATGTAATTCTTGACAGTAGTGGTAATGCAACCGTTTGGATTGGTGGCGATTTGACCCCAACTGATGATGGAGGAAATGGCATTGATCCGGATACATATGCAAACGAAACAGACCTTACCTTATCGATTAACTACACGTTTTAATCATCATAGTTTATAATCTTTGATATCAAAAAGCTTCAGAGCCTGAAATTTGCTCTGAAGCTTTTTTTATACAAATTAACTTTCTATATATTGTAGCTATCTTATCGGGATCAAATATTATCAATCATGAAATTATTAGCATCTACCGACATTAAAAAAGCTGCAATATTCTTTTGTCTCTGTTTTAGTTTCCTTTTAGCCAGTCAATCATTTGCCCAGGTTAGCATCGCCCCCACCTCCTTATTTTTTGATAACCAAAGCAGGTTTGGATCACTGACTATTAGTAACAGTGGCGATCAGGCACAGGAGATTTCAATAAGCACAGAGTTTGGCTATCCGACAACACGAGATGGTCAGCTTATGATCGTCAACGATTCTACTTTGGCCGAGACAAAATCTATTGCCGACTGGGTAAAAATATTCCCGCAAAATTTCACTCTTCAACCCAAACAGCGCCAAACCGTTCGTTTTGTAGCACGTCCACCCAACAACCTTGATCCCGGTGGATATTGGTCTCGCGTTAAAATTCAGTCCAACCCTGTTTCCCCGCCTATAGAATCCGTGGAAGAAAATCAGGTGGGAGCTCAAATTAATTTGGTCGTCAACCAGGTTATCGCTGCTCACTATCGTACTCAAAAAGCTCAAACAGGTGTAGAGGTTTCTTCAGTTGATTTTACCCAAGCAGATAACACCGGTCAAATTGCAGTTACGATGGAACAAACCGGTAATGCTCCTTTTGTAGGATCACTCAGCGTGCAGGTTTCTAATGAGAACGGCGATACAGTTTATGAAAATACCACTACGAATTCGGTCTATACCTCTATTACGCGGAGATTCAATATGGATCTTTCGGATCTCAATCCTGGCCAGTACACCGTCTCCGGTGAAATTACATCACAGCGGCGTGATATTAGCCAAGATGATCTTTTACAAATAGAACCTGTATCATTCGAAAAGCAAATTACGGTTGAGTGAGCAACAAATGGCTTTCCACTAAGACATTTACAATTTCGGCAACAGTTTGGCTTCTGTTTGCCCTTGCATCAGTAGCTCCGGCTCAGCAAAACGGGAATGGTAACGGTACCGAAGTCTATCTTACCTTTCAATATCAAGGGGTTGTCAGTAATTATGTTACCGCCTATTATAAAGATGATCAGTTTTATCTGCCTGTCAGCGAACTGTTTTCTCTTCTTGAAATAAATCACACGGTAGACCAGGGAAAGCTCACTATTTCCGGAGTATATCTTGGCGAAACCCAATATCAGATTAATTTTAACAATCAAATTGCCGAAGCCGGCGATACAGAGCTTCAGCTGCAAGCCGATGACTTCCTCATAAAAGAGATAGACTACTTTTTAAAACCGGAAGTTTTTGAACAGCTATTTGGCCTTCGCTTCTCCACCAATTTTAATGCGCTTACGCTCGATCTGGAGACCTCAGATAAGATGCCTGTAGTGGCCGCCTACGAGCGTGAACAGGAGCGTAAACAACTGGACCGCGAACAGCCCCTTTTTGATCGCAGTTACTATCCCCTGCAATATGATCGCAACTATCAAACACTTAACGGGGCTTTCCTCGACTACAATCTATCTACCCTTTACTCTGACAACTCACAAATGTTTACGTTTAGCAACAGCCTTGGTGCTGAGGTGCTGGCCGGTGATGTGCAAGGAAATATTTTTGGGGCTTTTTCAGATCAGCAAAGTCAATTTACGACACAGGGACTACGCTGGCGCTATGTTCAGCGAGACAATAACTATTTTAGTAACATCATTGCCGGACAAACCAACTCTGAAGGAATAAGCAGTAGAGCTATTACCGGAGTAAAAATATCCAACAAACCCATAGAACCCCGTCGCCTTTTTGATCGATACCCCATTGAAGGGAATGTGCCGGCACAATCGGAGGTCGAATTATATCTCAATAACCGCTTAATTGATTTCCAGGAAGCTGATGAGTCCGGCAACTATCGGTTTTTGGTCCCCCTTACTTATGGCAGCACTGACTACTCCGTTCAGGTTTACACTCCTTCAGGACAGACCATACAGCGGAGTTCTCGTATTCAAGTACCTTTTGATTATCTCCCCCCTGGAGAAGTGGATTACAGCATTAGTGCCGGTCGGCTTCAGAACCCCATACTGGGTTCAACGGAGCGCGGATACATGGGAGAGGCAAGCCTTTCAGCGGGTATCACCGACTGGCTTACAGCTACAGGGTCTACCGAATACTTAACCGACTACCACAGCTCACTACCTTCTTTTACCAGCACACTTAACGCACGTCTGTTTTCAAAATACCTTGTTAGTGCCAGTGCCAACTCTGAAAACTTTTATCGTTTTTCTTCAAGCGTAGTTTACAGTAGCGGGGCCAGCTGGAATTTGTCATATGATTACAATCCCGGGGATAGTCAGCTTTATAACACGGGAGGGAGCGATCATCTCGGCAGAGTATCTCTTTTTACTCCCTTTCAAATTGGAGAACTTCCCCTTAATATTCGATGGTCTTCGACATATCAAACGAGAGGTACAACCAAGCTTATTCGTTATCGTGCCGACTTAAGTTCAAGGCTGGGCCGTCTAAATGTTCGGTTCGGATATCAGGATCAACAATCCGGAGATATTCGCTGGCAGGCAACAACCTCCTCGCGTATTACCAATTCCTACACATATTCATTGGGACGATACAACGACATTCCGGGTTTACTACGCGGATTATTTATTCGGGGACAGCTTTCATACCTGCCGGGTATCAAAGAATTGGAAGAAATGGAATTCCAGCTATCAAGGGATCTTTTTGAAACCGGGCGGCTGCAGTTAACCTACGGACGCAACTTTATTGGAGGATTTAATTCTCTGAGTCTTAACCTGACTATCGACTTTAATAAAGTACGCAGCAATACTTCAGCACGAACCACTGGATCACAGATTGCCATCAATCAAAGTCTTCGCGGATCAATAGGATATGATTCCTATGGCAATCAATTGTTGTTTAATAATCGCCAACAGGTGGGACAGGCTGGAGCAGCAGTTCGTTTATTTGTGGACAATAATAATGATGGAGAGTACCAAGACAGCACTGATAAGATCATTTCGGATCCCGCGGTACGCATGAACCGGGCCGGTGGTCAAACTAATATCAACAATGGCATTAATTATGTTTCACAGCTGCTTCCCTACTATCGTTATGATCTTGAGATTAACAAAGGAGCTTTAAGTAATCCCCTCTTAGTTCCGAACGTTCAAAACTTTTCGATCGTTACCGATCCAAATCAATATAAAACAATCGAGATTCCCTTTTATCAATCAGGGGTTATATCCGGACGAGTAGACCGTAAAAGGGAGGGCCAACTCGAAGGGCTCAGCGGAGTACGTTTATATTTAGAATCAAATTATGATGAAGAGTCAAAACGGGATCCATTTAGTAAAGAAATGCGTACATTTTCCGACGGTTCCTTTTATACTTACGAGATCCCACCCGGAAAGTATCACCTGTTCATTGATCCTACCCAATTAGACTTTTTGCAAGCAGAGGCCAAACCGGACACTATGGATATTGAAGTTGAATCACTTGCAGAAGGGGACTTTATAGAAGGACTAAGTTTTGTTGTTACTTCAAAAAGTGATACCACTGATGATTTAGAAGAATCTGAGGATATTTCAGCCCAAACTACTGCATCAACCCAAACGGCCGAAGAGAAATCCGATCAAAACTTATATTACAAAATTCAGCTTGCCAGTTATAAAACCGAACAAAAAGCCAAACGTATCGCTTTAGAAGCAGCAAAGAATCTGGGCGGTTCTTTTTCAGTCGTATTCAATACTAATACCAACTTGTACGGTATCCGAAGTGTGCCTCTTACCAATCGGAAACAGGCTGTGGAAACTATCCTCTCCTATCACAACAGCCAATACAAAGAATCCGCACTCGTTGTATTGAGAAACGGTAATAAAAAACCTACCACTGTCAGGGGTAAGTTTATCCAAATTGGAGCTTTTAGTACAAATAAGCTGGCAGAAAAGTTTGCCAATAATTCGGCAAAGAAATTAGGGCAAGAAACCGCCATTACCTACAATGAAAAGTCAGATCTCTACAAAGTTTATATCAATAAAAAGTTTGGATCTAAACAGGAGCGGCAACACATATTGGAAAATATTCGCAATCAGTATTCCTTTAATAAAGCTTTTATCAATGAGGACCGACATATTCAAGTAGGTGCATTCAATGACCAACGTTCGGCTCAGCTTTTTGCAGATCATGCCCAAGCTACCCTCGATAAAAAAGTAGCAGTGAATTATGATTCTCAGAAACAACTCCACGAGGTCTATATTCATCAATCAAAGACGTCATGGAGTTCTTTAAAAACACAGTTGGCTGATATCAGGCAAACTCCTTCTCCCTATCATGACGCATTTATAAATATTTTTGATGATACGCTTGGAACGGATGATAGAATCAAACGAAGAGCCATGGAATTCACCTATCAGGTTGAAATTGAAGGGGTTACTGAAGATTCTGAGCAAGCATTTATTTCTTCTGTAACGGATGGCAGGAGTGACACAAATCTTGCTTATCCCGAAAAAGACAAAATCCGCTTTGAGAACGTAAGCTCATGGACTGAGGCTCAGGAACTACAGGAAAAGCTTTCCAAAATATCAACTATCGGTCGTCCTATAGTTATTCTTATTGAAGAATAGGAAAAGTAAATCTTAGTCTTTCCTGGACTAAGATTTAGAAATGAGAACTCCTCTTTTGATTCGCTAATAGTTATTTTAAAACTATTAAAAGTGTTCAACAGAAGTAGTCAGTTCTCCCTGATAAACCGTACTTAGCAACTGCCCTTCTGACTGACCCTTGAACTGGATATTATTAGTTCCCTGAGCTTGTTTACTATTACTCTCAATATCCATTGTTATTTGGTTACCACTCTGATCAGTCAATAAAATTTTATCAGCACTTTTTATGATGACATCTCCTTCATCAATGCCTTTTAATTTTATTGATCCTAAATCAGATTTTTGATTCTGAGATAGCATAACAAGCTCCGGCTTTTCAATATCATAACTTGAACCACTTACAACATTCGCGCTCACACGCATCGTCGCTTGTGCTCCTTGTCCAACAGAGGAATAAGAAAAAAGCCCCATCAAAAGAATGCCCAATATGTAGAATTTTTTTAGCACAGTGTTATTTCTTCTTGATTGAGTCTGTGATCAGTATATTAAAAAATCTTAATATTAAAAAATTCTAATATATATTAGGGTTTTCTAATACTTAATAACCATGCTTAAAATGACTGCAATGCCTTTTTTACAATTATTAGAATTTAGGGAAGGTATTATTAAGACTCAGGAGAAGGGCTCAATGCGGAAAATACTTCCTCTCATGATTAGAGATTGGATCGGAATACAAGAGGAGATACATCCTGATCACTCCCACGTAAATAAAAAAGCCCCGGGCCGAAAGGTTCGGGGCTTAATAGAAATTTTATAATTGGTTGGATTAGGTTACAGCACCATTCCCAATGGATTCTCAAGCATCTGCTTAAGGGTATTTAAGAATTGAGCTGCTGAAACTCCATCCACAATACGATGATCGCTGGACAAAGTGACCTTCATCCGCTTACCGGGCACTACTTCCCCATCTTCGACAACCGGTTCTTCACGAATAGCCCCCACAGCAAGAATACAAGCATTAGGCGGGTTTATTATGGCCGTAAACTCCTCGATCCCGAACATCCCGAGGTTACTTACGGTGAAGGTACTGCCCTCCATTTCTTCAGGTTGCAAGTCTCGATTTTGAGCTTTTTCAATAAGCTCCTTACTCTCTGCCGCAATCTGCTGTAATCCTTTCTGATCTGTATTATCAATAACAGGAGTAACAAGTCCCTCTTCAATACCCACGGCCACAGCAACATTTACATTACGGTGCTCAATAATCTTATCTCCCTGCCAAGAGCTATTGATATCGGGATGCTTGAGCAGTGCTGTAGCCACCGCTTTTACCACGATATCGTTAAAGCTGATTTTAGTATCACTGATTTCGTTGAGCTGCTTTCGGGCATCCCAGACCGCGCTCATATCTATATCAATAGTCTCATAATAATGCGGACTGCTGAACTTACTTTCGGACAGTCGTCGAGCAATAGTCTTACGCATCTGCGATACGCGGTGCTCTTTATCCTCTTGCGTTACAGTAGCAGTAGGTGCGGCAGCAGGAGCTTTTGACGGCTCGTAACTTTCTATGTCGCGCTTTATAATTCGTCCGTGTGGCCCGCTGCCCTCAACATTTGAAAGTTTAATGCCTTGTTCTTCAGCCATCTTACGCGCCAAAGGTGAAGCCTTGATACGTCCGTCATCAGGCTGACCATTTCCTTTTTTATCGAGGTCACCGAATACAGGATCAAAACTTTCTTCCCCTTCTTCAGCTTTTTTGTCAGTGTCCTCCTTTTTCTTTTCAGAGGATTTATCAGAACTGCCCTCGGAACCAGCTTCTTCCAATATATCACTGATATCTTCACCTTCCTCACCAATAACGGCAATCAATCCGCCGAGCGGCACGGCATCTCCTTCATCAACAAGAATTTTCAGAATTGTTCCGGCATCAAAAACTTCAACTTCCATTGTTGCCTTATCAGTTTCCACCTCGGCAATAACATCGCCGGATTCTACCGTATCTCCTTCTTCCACATTCCACGCAGCGATAACGCCTTCTTCCATCGTATCGCTTAGCTTGGGCATTTCAACCTTAACTGCCATAGTAAGTATCTAAATTTATAGGTTTAAATTACTTGCGATAAGTAACCGTATTAATTGCATCTATCACCTGGTCCGGACTCGGCAACCACTCATCAAACAGATTTTTTGCAAAGGGTGCATTGGTATCCGGCAGCGTAACACGCTGTACAGGCGCATCCAGGTAATCAAAAGCTTCTCGCTGAATCAGGTATCCAACCTCGGCTGCCAACCCGCCAAAGGGATGTGCCTCATCCACAATTACGCAACGGTTGGTTTTGCGGATGGACTTTACAATTGTTTCTATATCCAGCGGTTTAACCGTACGGGGATCAACAATTTCCACATCTACATCTTCTTTAGCCAGCTTTTCAGCCGCTTGCGTAGCAACGTGATACATTTTACCATGTGCTATCACTGTTACGTCACTCCCCTCTCGTTTTACCTTGGCTTTACCAATAGGAATAGTGAAGTCATCTTCGTCGGGTACTTCTCCTTTCAGTCCGTACATCTGCTCCGATTCCATAAACAATACCGGGTTATCATCTCTTATCGCAGACTTTAGCAATCCTTTGGCATCCGCCGGTTCAGAGGTATAAATAACTTTAAGCCCGGGAAAATGCGCATACATTGCATCATAGGATACGGAGTGCGTTGCACTTAACTGACCTGCAGACGCGTTGGGTCCCCGAAACACGATCGGAATCTCAACTTGTCCGCCGGTCATGTACCGTGCTTTGGAAGCGTGATTAATAATTTGATCAGCAGCCAGCACAGCAAAGTTAAAAGTCATAAATTCGACAATGGGACGCAGGCCATTCATAGCCGCCCCCACTCCGATGCCGGCAAAACCGAGCTCCGAAATAGGCGTATCGATCATCCGCTTAGGTCCGTGTTTATCAAGCAGACCTTCGGTTACTTTATAGGCTCCGTCGTATTCTGCGACTTCTTCGCCCATTACAAAAATATCTTCATCCTGGGACATCTCTTCATCAATTGCAGCCCGGATTGCTTCTCTGAATTGTAACTCAGCCATTTCTATGTAGTTAGTTCAAAAATTGTCAATTCGCAGTTTTACTAAATACTATTACCTATCTATGGAAAGGATAATCATCTTCCGCAAACATGTGATCATAAAGCGCTTCCTTTTCGGGAAAATCACTCTCCTCCGCAAAATCAATCGCTTCCATCACTGTATCCTCTACACTATCTTCAATTTCTTCTACCTTGTCTTCATCAATGATATCTTCATCCAACAAGTAATTTTTGATGCGTTCTACCGGATCGAGCTGCTCATATTCCTCGAGCTCTTCCTTTGTTCGATATTTCATCGGATCTGACATGGAGTGTCCACGATAGCGATAGGTCCGTATTTCTACAAACCACGGCTCCGAGTTTTCTCGCACATCATCAGCGATCTCTTTCATCTTTTCATAAACCGTAAGCACGTCCATGCCGTTGATCACCATCTTCTTCATACTGAAACCATCGGCACGATCCACGATTTCACCAACCGAATGGCGGTGTACGGCAGTACCCATCGCATAACCATTGTTTTCGACGGCGTAGATACAAGGTAGTCCCCAGTTCTGGCTCATATTCAGGGTTTCGTGCAGGGCACCCTGTGGAACAGCTCCATCGCCCAAAAAACAAGCTGTAACTCGTCCATTTTGCTTGTATTTATTGGCGAAAGCGATTCCGCCGCCAAGGGGAATATGACCGCCTACAATGCCGTATCCGCCCCAGAAGTGTTTATCCACATTGGCAAAGTGCATCGATCCACCCTTTCCTTTTGAGCAGCCGGTCACTTTTCCATAGAGTTCAGCCATTCCTTCTTTGGGAGATACTCCTCGAACTAAACCCCAGCCGTGATCACGGTAGGCCGTAATAATATCATCATCGTCATTAAGAGCATAAGTTGTTCCGGTAGAAATAGCCTCCTGACCCATATACAGGTGAAGGAATCCACCGAACTTTCCCTTTTGATACATCTGCATTGCACGCTCTTCAAATCGGCGCTGCAAATACATCTGTTCAAACATATCAACCACATCCTCGTCTGATAAGTCGAGATCAGTATGCTTTTTGTCTGTGGGATCAGGCAATTCCGTACTGCGAACAATCTCTCCGTTGGTCCGGATGCCGGTCCCTTCTGGGGTAAACGAAACTTCTTCTGCGTTTTTTTCTTTTTTAGCCATAATATCTTTTAACAGCAGGTTAGCTGTTTCACCGTTTCAATTGAAAATTTTACTCAAATCAGGGTCTGAAAATATACCTAAAATTATGGAAGATTACAGGTAATCTATTAATCTAAATGTTCATTGATTATTGACGGAAGTTGATCAAATAATTCTTTCAGTTTTTCCGGTTTTCGACCGCCGGCAGTAGCCAGGTTTGGCTGTCCACCGCCCCCACCTCCGAGCATCTGTCCAAGTTGACCGACAAGTGCACCGGCTTTTAGTGATTTTTCTTTGATGATATCTTCTGTTACAGCTGCCATCACATACACCTTTCCTTCTTCCGATTCTTTGGCACCAAGCACTGTAACCGTTCCTTCTTTTTGCTTGTCAAGCGATTCATATCCCAGCTGCTTTAACAGATCCATATCGGCATGAGGCACTTCGCCGGATACCAACTTAACCCCGTTGTTAAGCTCTTGGGCATTCTGAATAAGTCCATCCAGCTTCGAAGCACTTTGCTGCTTGCGTAACTCTTCCACTTCCTTCTCAAGATCTTTACGCTCTTCAATGAGCTGGTGAATATCGCGTACTAAGTCTTGGCTCTGTCCTATCTCAGATCGAATCTGTTGCACCAACTCATTTTCCTGTCGCAAATATTCATCTACACTTTTACCCACTTTGGCCTCAATTCGGCGAATTCCTGCTGCTGCGGAGGATTCGCCGGTAAAACGGAAGTAGCCAATTTCGCCGGTGGCCTCTACATGTGTGCCCCCACAAAGCTCCATTGAGTAATCGGGATCGAAAGAAATTACGCGGACGCTATCCCCGTATTTCTCACCAAATAACATCGTAGCACCGCGCTCTTTTGCTTTATCAATGGGTACATTGCGTTCTTCCTGCTTGGAAATATTCTGCTGAATACGGTCATTGACAATTTCCTCAATTTGATTCAACTCACTCTTTGGAATCTGATCGTAATGCGAAAAGTCAAACCGTAGGTGATTCTCATCAACCAATGATCCCTTCTGTGCAATGTGATCGCCCAGTACCTGTTTTAGTGCGGCATGAACTAAGTGAGTAGCTGAATGGTGCTTTCTAATTTCGCGGCGTCGATCACCGTTGACCATCGCCTCCCATTCTCCTTCGGGATCTTCGGGGAGTTTGTCAACAATATGAATGTAGCCATCCGGAGATTTTTGAACATCAAGCACACGAAGATGCTCATCGCCATTACTGATTATTCCAGTATCTGCAACCTGTCCCCCACTTTCAGCATAAAAGGGTGTTTTATCGAGAACTACTGCTCCGCGATCATTTTCTTTGCGGAGCATCTTAATATTACTCCATGTGGAAAGAGAATCATAACCCAAAAACTCAAAATCCTCGATATCATTAACAGTAATCCACTCTTTGGGGGATGACTGGTCTACGTTGAACGTACCGGCGGCACGAGCGCGCTCTTTCTGTTCTTTCATGCGCTTGTTAAATCCTTCCACATCAACATCCACCCCCTGCTCACGTGCCATCAACTGCGTAAGATCAATGGGGAAACCGTATGTATCATGTAGCTTAAAGGCATCTTCCCCTGATATCTGATCCTTACCTTCCACCATTTCGTTGAACAGCTCAATGCCCTGCCCCAGCGTGTTTAAAAAGCTTTTTTCCTCAGATTGAATAACATTCTGTACATAATCCTGCTGATTGACAAGCACGGGAAATACATCTTTGAACTGTTCGGCTAGTGTAGGTACCAGCTTATAGAAAAACGGCTTTTTGAGATCCAACTTGTCCCACCCATAACGGATAGCACGCCGAAGAATTCGTCGAATCACGTAACCGCGTCCATCATTACCGGGCGAAGCTCCATCGGCAATAGAAAAGCTTACTGCCCGAATGTGATCGGCAATCACCCGCATAGCTATATCAGTTTCGTCATCAGCTCCATAGGAAACATTGGCCAGCTCCCCAATTTTATCGAGCAATGGGGTGAAAAGGTCCGTATCGTAGTTGGATCTTTTATCCTGCAGCACAGCACAAATGCGCTCAAAGCCCATACCCGTATCAACATGTTGGGCAGGAAGCTTTTCGAGCGAACCGTCGGGCTGACGATTAAACTGAATAAAAACAAGATTCCAAATCTCCATTACTCTCGGATCATCCATATTCACGAGTTCCGCACCATCTTTTTCTTTGCGCTCCTCGTCGGGACGGATATCGACATGCACTTCCGAACACGGGCCACACGGTCCGGTTTCGCCCATCTCCCAGAAATTGTCCTTTTTATCAAATTTCAGAATGTGATCTGGATTAATAGAAGTTTCCTCTTCCCAAAGTGTTATCGATTCCTGATCTACAGGTAGCCCATCATCCTCATCACCTTCAAAAACGGTAGCATACAGGCGATCAGGCTCAAGCCCCCATTCATCCACAAGCAGCTCCCAAGCCCAGCGAATTGCTTCCCGCTTAAAATAATCACCGAACGACCAATTACCGAGCATCTCGAACAACGTATGGTGATAGGTATCATAACCAACCTCTTCCAAGTCATTATGCTTACCGCTCACACGAATACAACGCTGACTGTCAACCGCTCGCTGCCAGGTTTCACCATCCTTTTCATAACCCGACTGCTCATCCAAAAAGATCGGCTTAAATTGATTCATTCCTGCATTTGTAAACAGCAGGGTAGGATCATTCTGGGGGACAACCGGTGCACTTGGGACAACCAAGTGTTCTTTTTCTTTAAAAAAGTCCAGAAATTCCTGGCGAATTTGTGCAGAGCTCTTGTGGGACATCAGTTTTTATTTACCTTAATTGTATATTATTCAGACCGTTGAAAATAGCAAAAATAAGTGTTGAACTCATCTTAAAAACGAATCGAACTGACAGTCCTATTATCCCCTGCCATTTACGTTTGATAGTTTACGTTCTCGTATTATCATACTAACCAAAATATCTACAGTTATGCGTCCTATTTTTAATAATTTTTTGCGTGGATTATTGCTCGTATTTCCTATTGGTGCCACCATCTATATCATTTACTCAGCCGTAAGATGGTCTAACAACTTTTTTAACAATCTTCTTTTCGAATGGTTAAACATAGATATCCCGGGATTGGGCATTGTCACTGTTTTCTTCGGGATTGCAGCTATCGGGTATATTTTTTCATTAGCTGTTACTCGTCCTGTTGTCACTTACTTTGAACGCTTTCTAAAAAAGGTCCCCTTCATCAAAATTATCTACACTTCGTTGAAAGAGCTTACCGAAGCTTTTGTCGGAGATAAGAAACGATTCAACAAACCGGTACTTATTGATTTAGGAGGCATGGAAGCAAAGCGATTGGGTTTCGTTACTCAAAAGGATCTTGCACAGCTCGGCATTGAAGATATGGTAGCTGTTTATTGTCCTCACTCTTACAACTTTTCGGGTAACTTATTCCTGGTTCCGACCCAAAATGTCACCCCTATTGATTATAATTCTTCTGATGTGATGAAATATATTGTTTCAGGTGGTGTAACAAATATTACGAATTAGGAATAAAATAAGGGTAAAGAACCCCAGAAGATGGGTGGTAACAAGCTTCCGCTCACTTAATAAACTTCTACAAATGTTCGCGCAGAAGGCTTAACGTATCTTTTAAGATCTCTTTCGTCCCACTCGTCCGGGGTTTTACCGGACGCCGGCTCACGAACATCCAAATACTGAGTAAGTCCTTTTTTTGCCAATGCCCGATAAATACCACTTTCCATTCCTTTAAGTCCGCAAATGTACATTAAGGTGTTTTCCTGATCCATAAGGGGATCAAGCAGTTCAGCCTCATCCCACAAACAGGTTTGTACATATTTTTTAGTACCGTCGGGGCGTCGATCCTCACGGGAAATATGAGGCAGGTAGTGAAAGTTATCGTACTCTTCATCCAAAGACTCAAAATAATCAGCATAGAGCAAGTCTGTGCGATAAGCACAGCCAAAAATAAGGACGATTTCATTTTCAAAGCCGTTATCAAGCAGTTCTTTAATCATCCCCCGATAAGGTGCAATTCCCGTACCGGTAGCAAAAAAAACATAATTAAAGTCAGTTGCATTTTCGGGCAATAAAAAACGTCGGCCGCTGGGCCCCGTCATTTTAACTTTGTCGCCGGGCTGTAAATCTGCCAGATAATTAGAACAGACTCCCAAATACAGCTCATTATTATCAAACTCTTCAATCGTTCGCTTAACAGTAGTTGATATCAGGTGAGATTCCCCTCCCTCCCCTTTTGTGGGAGATGCAACCGAATAAAGCCGCAATTTATAATCGCGTCCTTTTTCATTTTTTCCTGGAGGCAAAATACCTATAGATTGGCCTACGCGAACGTGCCCTTCCAAATCAGTTCCCGAAATATCAAAAGTCACATGGCGTACAAAATTGGGACTGCTTTCTTTTGTACAAATCCTATTTTCAACAATAGGGACTTCGACAGGATCCTTAGGAGTATAGATATTTAATTCTACTTCTGGGAGCTTAATCTCCGGCATAATTGTAAGTTGAGAACGTTATTTAGATCTGATTTAAACGGCTATGAACTTGTAAATGTTCTGCGAAAAATACAAGCGTATTTTGGTCATTTTGCCGGAAGAATCAGTGCTTTTCATCCTACGTTCAAAAACGTTTCCGTACCCCAACATCGCTTGCTAAATGGTTACAGATTCTGACATATGGGAGATGGCATCATAATCATCTTAAATAAAAAAGGTCCGCCAAAAAGCGGACCCATTTCCCAAATAAATACTCCCTCACTTACAAATAAAACATTAGTCCTGCAGTAAACACATTGCCATTATAATTGGTATTATCAGTACTTACTTCATTTGCCTCAGGGTTCAAAAACAAATATCGATAGTCAAAGTTCAGCGCCGCATTTTCATTAATGGGTAACTCTAATCCAAAACCGAGATGATAACCGAAATTAAACTCGTTTTCGACATCATCAATTACTCCCTCAAATTCATAGATAGTATAATAGGCGCCCAAACCTGCCACGCCATAAGGAGCAAAGTTCTCACTTACCGGCAAAAATAATAATGCTGAGGCAGTCACCGGCACAAACTTTGTTTCAAAAGATTGCCCGCCAATAGTGTACTCCTGAGCAGCGCGATATTCAACAGATCCCTCGACACCAAGCACAGATCCAAGGCGAGCACGGGTTTGGGCTCCAATATAAAAACTACCCTCATCGGCATCATTAGCTTTGTAATATCCCAAGCGCGGACCGATACCCAGCGTATTTTTAATAGTTGCGTTGGATGATGTTTGGGCTTCTACAGCCATCGGTGCAAAAATAAATGCAAGGAGCGGTAACAGTAATAATTTTTTCATACTATAATTGATTGATTGAAATTCAACCAATTATAAAAAGGAAACCGATCTTTTGTTCCCAATTCCCAAAGGCACGAAATCTGTTCTGAAACAGGTTTAACAAACATTCATAGAGATAGAAAAGATACTCGTTCCTATGCTTCCGTTCACTCAAGCCCGGGTTATTTTATGATGCTACACTAAAAGACCTGCTTAAATCAGATTCGGTAATAGGCTTGGAAAGAAAATCGATATAATCAGTACTATCCATTTTCTTTTGATGAGCCAAATCAGAGTTTCCGGAAATATAAATCACAGGAATGGACATTTTTTGCTGAATTCTACTAATAGCTTCAATGCCATCAATCTCTCCTTTTAATCTAATATCCATTAAAATAAGGTCGGGACTGTGCTCTAATGCTTTGTTTATAGCATCCTCTCCTGATGAGACTTTGTCTATGACCCGATGACCAAGATTAGTTACCATTCGCTCAATCAACATGGCAATAATCATCTCATCTTCAACAATTAATACTTTTTTTGTCTCCATAAAGCCGTTGGATCTAAATAGTTTTTTGATACTGTGTTTGCGTTAACAAGAGTATTGAGTCACACAGTTGTTACAAATCAGACCTCAAATAAAGGCATTAGTTCCATTAGTATTTTTTAATAAATATTTCCCCAAAAATCATTAGGGCGCCCTTCAAATATGTGTATAAATAAAAGAAGTGGATCCTAAAATACAAAGGGGTATTATTATAATTTATTTAACAAATTATCCTTTACTATTTTGATAGCAATAATGTTTATGACTCCAATTCTTGGGAGAGAAAAGTACCCCCAAAACTAATCCCATTGTGTGAGATAGATATGTATGATATTGGCATCGGAACATCGTTTAATAGTGGAGTAAAATTTTAAGTTCAATTTTGAAAAATTTGGTATGTTATGACTCATAAACCTTAAGAACTATGAGTACTCAAGAGACTACTATCTATTCTTCCGAACAGTGGAGCAACTGGCTTGAACAGCTTGCTAACAAGGATTATGTATTTGTTGATGATTTTATTCCTGATCAGCTTTACCAACAGGTACAAAGCTATTTTCAACAACTAATTGACGAGAGTGAATTTTCAAAAGCCGCAATTGGTACCGATCAACAGCGACAGATTGAATCATCCGTCCGCGGAGATTTCATCTATTGGTTAGACAAACAATCGGATGACGAAATAATAAACCTTTTTGACCTGTTTGATGAAACACTTCTAAATTTACGTCAACAAATGTTTTTAAGTGTTTCTGACTACGAATTTCACTTTGCATTATATCCTCCCCAAACAAGATATGAGAAGCATATCGATCAATTCCAAGGAAAGAAAAATCGTGTTCTCTCTATGCTTATCTACCTTAATGAAGAATGGGAACCCGGTGACGGGGGTGAACTAAAAATTTATGGCCCGGGAGATGATACTACACTTTTTGAACCAATTGCCAAACGAATGGTCATGTTTAAGAGTGATACCTTAGAGCATGAAGTTTTGCTTACCCAAACATCGCGAAAAAGTATTACAGGCTGGCTACTACATCAACCCGCAACGATCGGTAAACTTATTTAAAGAGGGTTAACAGATAAGTTCCAGTACCAGATAATTATAGCAAGTATTGCTAACAGGGTTACCCAAATTCCAATAGCAATGCGGGTAGCTTTTTTTGCCTTTTCTACCTCCCACCAACTTCGGGGCTGAATCCCCTGCACTAAAAAGGTGAGTATTCCGGCCAGGTTAATGCAAATAAGATTTGTGGTTGTTAGAATTACCGAACCTACCGCTAAATTTGTATATCCAGCACCGAGTAACAATCCCACATTCACCAGCGGCGGCAGTAAGGCTACTGCCACCATCACTCCAACAATTGCTGCAGGAACCCCTCGAGTATAAGCAAGCACTCCGGCACTACCCGCAGCCAGAGCAATGGTAATATCTCCCAAACTAACATTGGTCTTGTTAATGAGTTGCTGAGACTCTAAATCAACCTGCATCACCAATCCCATTACAAAAGCCAACGCAAGTGATGCAAAGATTCCTGCCGCATTCGTTTTTAACGACTGCCATCCCAAGTCCAGGTCGCCAAGGGTAACGGACAACGCCATAGATACATTGGGCCCCAGTAATGGCGCAATAACCATCGCTCCAATAATAACAGCAACATCATCACGAACAAGCCCTACCCCCGCTACAAGTGTAGATAAAAGCACCAATCCAATAAACACCGTATTGAATTCACTCCCGCTGGAAACATCAGAGTAAAGTTCTTCCCGACTTATTCTGCCAATACTTTTTTCTTCCGACTCCTTCTCCTCATTCGGATCATCTTCATCCTCCTTCTCTTCGGGTTGCGGCAATGTTGCTTGCACCTCAAAAAGCATAATCCGAAATCCTTCACTGTGCGAAAACTTTTCGGTCAGTGAATCAGAAAGAGCTTCCGTGCGGTTGGCATCTACCAGTATCCGTAATATTGAACATCCATCCTCCAAGTTATCTGACCATACACCCAAGATATCTTCATCTTCAACAAAAGTACGTGCTTCTTGAGCTGTATCGGGGGGAGCAATAAGCTCCAGCATGCGGTAATTCATTTACAAAGCCTTTTTGATAATTTTCTACAGAGTACAAAGGATTTTGAAAAGTAAAAAACAGATCCCTGGCATTCCCACTAATTAGATTGCTTGCTGACAATCATTCGGTATTTCATAGCACATTCGGATGGTTTCCAATGAAATTGAAAGGTTATAAAAAATAAAAGCCCAACCCTTTTCGGGTTAGGCTTTGAATACTCTATTGTGGAGGTGCGGGGACCAACACCCTCTCAGATTTCGGCTTCTATTGCATTCAGATACTGATTTCCAGTTTCTACCTTCAAATGGTCACCTTATTGGTCACCAATAAAACTTGTTATTATTATCTACTGTGTAGTCAATTCAACTTTGCAGAGTGATTGTAATCTACTGTATTACGATGATCTTTAACGATAAGTGAAATAAAGAAATGTCTCAAACTTTACTTCAACTTGTAAAAAAGACTATTGTAGATCACACCATTCATCAGACCCTGCGTAATATGAATCATTCTCACCATACCTCGCAGGATCAGTTGATTGTTCCAAAGAAAGATCATTCCTCTTAGCTCCTCTTGGAATTGGAGTACTGTCTGTTCCTGAACTTTCAAATGCGGGTAAACAACAGGCAATGCTAAATGGAATGCTTATCCAAGCGGGTATACCAATTCCAATAAGTACTATATTAATTCCTAAGATAATCAGTAAAATCATATTATATCCCTCTTTATCTTCATGAGGAGCAGAATCTAGTTGCATTTTCTTTTTATCATTTCGTAAGCTTTAGAAAGTCCAAGTTCTCCTGCCCTACTAAAATCCAAACATCCACTGTCCTTCTTCTCAATATTTAATTTGGCAATTCCTCTATTTAGATAGGCAGCTTGCAAATACTTACCCATTCGGTTACGCAATAGCTCACTTTCTTCAATCAATTTTATGACCATTGTTAAATCCTTGATTACACCTCTGTAATCGCCAAGTTTAAATTTAGCAGATGATCTTTTTCGATATAAGATAAAGCCCTTTGAAATACCAAGGGCTTTGGTGTAGTCTTTAATTGCTCCTCGATAGTCTTCTAATTTAAACTTTAAGTCTCCACGACTTTCGTAGTTAGAAGCGTTTTCAGGTCTTAATTCGATAACTTTATTGTAGTCTTCTATTGCAGATTGAAACTTACCATTTGCCTTGTCCATAAAAGCACTATCTAGATAAGCTTCAACGAGATTATCTGTCTTATCAGTTTGTCCATAAGTATTTGTGATACACATAAATGAAAACACAAGGACAATTGGCATATACTTTAACATGACATATAACATTAAGAATGTATATTATTATGTGACAGTTTGGGCGTAGCTCTAAAATAAGCTTTCCCTTTACTTATTCAACCAATGGTAAAGGGAAATGACATAGACAAAATATTAGGGCAAGTCGTTAGAGAGATCCGTCTTTCTAAAAACTTGTCACAAGAGAAGCTTGCAGAGCTAGGTGGGTTTGAACGCTCTTATATATCAAAAGTAGAAACAGGGGCAAGGTCAGTACGATTTCAAACAGTTGTAAGACTAGCCCTTGCTTTAGACAAAAAACCAAGTGAGTTAATAAAAGAGTTTGAGAAACACGTCGAATTCACTTAATTCTGTAACAGAATACACAAAAGTACGCTTAAATATAGAGACATAGTTCATTGGGTGTTATTCGAATACTCACCTACTGAGAGCTCTAAAGTAGGAGACTAAAGGAAGTGCATACTTCCTAAAATCTATTTTTGATAAAACCTTCATATACTTTACTCCTAAGGGGCTAAAAATCCCCGACCATAGCCTACCATTACTATTTTACTGGTATATCCACAATTCCTGATATACATCAATCTAGAAGATATATGATTAAGATAGATGGGTGAAGTCAGCTATCATCCCCAGCAAAATATGCTCTTAGCATCAAATACATCTCCAGCATTTCAAAAGACTTATCATCAACAATTAGTTGCATCCATAAATCCATTTCTTCCTTATCTGGTTTCTTTCCCTGCATGTAACGTGTTATTTGACGAATAATCATTTCTTCCGCAGTTACTTAATGTTCCAATAGTAAGACCACCTAGGATGAAAATCCTTACAACTGTCAGTCAATTTGATTTCTATTTGCTGTTCCTCTTCTGTTCTGATAACATTGTTACAGTTTCTTTTGCATCAATACATCAATCAAAATAAAACATAAATGCTGATTTTAAACGAAAGAAAATTCATCAAGTCTCCTTTCGATAATGAAGCAGAACTAGAACAGGTCATTATTGATAATTATGAACATATCTTTGGTCCATCGTCTCTTTATCTCCCAAAGAAAAAAATTAAAACTAGTGATGGTGTTGGTACAATTCCTGATGGGTTTGCAATCGATTTATCTTCTAAAAAATGGTATATCGTTGAAGCTGAACTCTTACATCACTCTGTTTGGAATCATATAGCCCCTCAAGTTTCAAAACAAGTTATAGCATCCCTTCAACCCATCTCTAAAAAAACTATACAAGATTTAGCTATAGACTCTTACTCGGACGATGAAATAACCAAAGAAAAGTTTCAAGAACTAGGTATCCAAGAGATTGATGTCAGAAAAGTACTCCAGGATATTCTAGAGAAAAAGCCTGTCATTGGTATCCCTATCGATGATTTATCTAATGACCTAAAGGAATGGGCAAGAACGCTTAAGTATAATGTTGAACTGTGGGTCATAAATAAGTTTATAGAGTTCAAAAACTCCTCAAATGTTATATATCAATTCCCAGAAGAGTTTAAACCTGAAGTTGATACAGAAGAAGAGCAAGGGGAGACTAATCAGGAGATCACCCGTTACGATGTTTCAATTGCTGATTTAATTAATGCTGACCTTATAAAGCCCAATGAGTATTTAATTATGGATTACAAACCAAGGGGTGGAGAGCAAAACCGATACGAAGCCTTTGTTCACGAAGATGGTTCCTTAGAGCTATTGGGACAAAAATTCAGCAGTCCAAGCTATGCGGCTATTGCGGGGATTCAAGATGCTGGGAGTGATAGAGAAACTGCTAATGGTTGGAATAGGTGGAAGAGGAAAGACGGAGTATTAATTTCTGACTTAAGAGAAAGATACCTACAAGAAAAAGAATAAATAGCTCAAATTACATATGCCAAGAAGCCTAAAACTATGGAGAATAACGAAGACAAAATTAGAGATAATTTAGCTTTAAATTTAGAGATCTTAGAACAAGATTTATCACTAATTGATAAAGAAGCATATTTACCTAATCAAAAGGGCACTAGAGGGTTTGTCGATATATTAGCCCAAAATTCAAATAATAGCTTTGTACTAATTGAGGTTAAAAGAACAAAAGCGTCCTCTCGAGAAGCCTTACATGAAGTTTTAAAATACATTGAAGGGATAAAAGAAAATAAAAGCTTAAAAAACGATGAAATCCAGGTAATTATCATATCGACAGAATGGAAAGAATTACTTGTACCATTTTCTTCATTCGTAGCAAAAGTTCCTTATTCAGTCATAGGATTTGAACTTAAAATTGATGAAGATTTCAAACCAATAGAAGTAACCAAAATTGATCCACTACAGCTTAATAATGAGCGGTTTTTAAGTGATCAACATACTATTCGTCTCTATAGCTCGAAGAAAAAATTAAAGAAAGGGATAGAAAGCCATAAAGAATGTTATTCAAGAAAAGGAATTACAGATTATGTCTTATTAATACTGGAGGCACCCACCGATTTAAGAGAGCAAGGAATAAATCAGGTTAAAACATTTCAAGAAAACAACTTTGATGAGGAAGCATTTAGCTCCGAAGAATTAGAAAGTAAATTTCCTGATTACAAGTTTATGATATATTCCTCAGTTCAAGTAATGACCAAAGATGAGTACCTAAACATAATCAAAACTGATCAAGCTGTATATGAAGAAGTGAAAGAGCTAATGGGTCAATGGGAGGAAGAAAATTTGATTGATCACTTACATAAAAATGCAATTTCTAATTGTGAACCTTTTCCCTTTGGTGAATATATTGAGATTAGTTATCCAGCCAAACTGAGGCAAAAGCTATTAGAAAATGAAGGTTGGGAAATTATTGATCTTATTAGAAACGGAAGATTGAAAGACAATGAATTACTTACAAACTCTACAATAATTGATGAACTAAAGGGTGATCGAGGTACAAATAAGCAGAGGTATCACAAAAAAATACATACTAAAAATTCACCTTCCTTTGAGCATATAAAAAAAGAACTTGAAGCATGTTTAGTAGATAATCCTATATGGGCGACGGGAATTACTAGAGCAATTGACGAAATTGCCAAGTTGTCAAAAGAACATACTTTTTCTTGTTCTATTAATGTATATAATCCTAGTAATACACTGCTTTCTATTTACCAAGTGGCTACATCCTCAGGTATTAATGCATTAAAATTTATCCCTAATTATAGAGTGAGAGTAGAAGGGGCAGAAATTGAAAAACTCTACTTTGGTTGTCTAAAAAGAAATGATAATGCCTTAACCTTGCAAGATACTATTAATGAAGCTTACGATGGCAACGAATCATATTTATTAGCTTCGCTCATATGGGGTGGCTATCAAAAGAACGATATAGATATTTGTCCTTTATATGGCTTAGAGTATGCAAACTTTAAATGTGAAGTTCGGAACTCTGATAAAAATTATTTCTTATTCGATGGTTATAGATATAAAACATGTGAAGCCGTAGATCCATATAGTCACTTTTTCAACTTTCTCAATGAAAGAATAAATTTTGTAGATGAGGTAGTAAATTTATTTGAATCAAATATGCTATCTACAGGTATAGTGGAACTATAAAAAGACCCTTTGAACCATGCATTAAACAGAGAAACCATACCTATTCCCTGCCCCATTCTGGCTTTTTAGCATTTCGTTCATTATTTATCAACTCTACATTTATTTACGTATAGTTTATAAGATACACTAAATACAATTATAGTTATGTATCAAGTATTTGACTCTGAAGATGCTCCTTTCTTCAAGTGGATGGAGAAGAATCCTGAGGGCTATGTTTTAAATACTAAAAATTTTGAGAAAACATCTTATGCCTATTTTCATAAATCTAATTGCGGGCATATCGGTGGACCAATAGAGGGAAATAAATCAGATCCATATACCTCAAAAGATTATATAAAAGTCTGCTCTACAAATCCTCAAGAGCTATTGTATTGGTTAAAAAATAATCGCGAAAATGCTATAGAACACATTGCAAACTGTAAAGATTGTGAACCCAATATCGACCTTAATTCTATTGAGTCCATCTTTCCTTCAGAAAAACATATTCCTTATCATACCGAAGGAGCAAAGAATAAGGTGACAATCAATAGTTATGAACGCAATGCAAAAGCAAGAAAAAAATGTCTTAAGCATTTCGGATATAGCTGTGCTGTATGTGGAATGAATTTTAAAGATCAATACAAAGGAATTGAAGCAAACCCTATCCATGTCCATCATTTAAATCCTATATCAGAATCAAATGGAGAGCGAAAAATTAATCCTACTGAGGATTTAATACCTGTATGTCCTAACTGCCATGCTGTAATTCATTCAAGCTCTGAGCTTTACTCAATTGAAGAAGTAAAAGAAATGTTGCAAAATTAAAGAGTTTACCTAATCAACTAATCAACAAGACATACCACGCCTATTCTTTGGCTCTTATGACTTTTCACCTCTCCGTTCATTATTTATCAACTCAATATTCATTTGTACACAGCTTATGCACAAGATTTTTATATCTGATTAGAAATCAATGAGATGTCAGAAATATTTAAATACAAGTTCCATATCTAACACTCATTTCTTAAATATGATTAGGTTAGTGGGATCAAGGTATATGAGTTTTATTTATAATAACATTCAATAAAGTATACGAAAATAATGGCTAGATCTATCGGGCAGAAATGGAGAAAATTTGACTTACACCTTCACACTCCTGCGTCTCATGATTGGTCAGGTGGAGAAATAACACCAGAAGAATTTGTGCAAGCCGCATTAGATAAAGATTTAGATGCAATTGCTATTACGGATCACAATACTGCTAGTTGGATTAACAGGGTAAAAAGAGCGGCTAAAAATAAACAATTAAAAATCTTTCCAGGTACTGAGATAACTGCTTCAGGTGGAGAAGGTGGTATACACATAATTGCAATATTTGATCCAGAAAAAAATGAAGCAGCTGTAAATGATTTACTTGCAAAAGCTGATATCACGTCTGATATGCGTGGCAAGAAGGAAGCAATTTCTCCAAAAAGTGTGGCTGATATAATAGAGTTAATATATAAATGTGGTGCTCTCCCAATACTTCCCCATGCAAATTCTAGCAAAGGCGTTTTAAATGATATGAGGGGGCAGCAACGCATCAAAGTTATGAATGATCCACGTATAGCTAGCGTAGAAGTAAGTGATACTCAGAGATATCGGTCTTTATTAGATGGAAATGACCAAAATTACAAAAGAGCTTTACCTGTTCATAGAGCATCGGATAATCCTGCTTCGTGTAATAATGGACATTCATTGGATGGAATTGCAGTGCAGTACTCATTCTTTAAGATGGACAAGGTGAATCTTAATGGTCTAAGACAATGCTTTTACGATCCAGAGATTAGAATAAGAACGGATGAAGACATTTCTCCATTATCTGAAACTATAGGTCCTTACATTAAAAATGTCTCGGTTTCTCAAGGATTTTTGAATGGTTCTTACCAGTTTCATGAAGGGTTGAATTGTATAGTAGGTGGCAAGGGGGTTGGAAAGTCGTTATTAGTAGAAGCAATTAGATTTGGTTTAGAGCAAGAATCCGAATTAGAACAAATCTCAAAAGACCATAAAAGTAAACTTGAAAAAAGATTTGGTCTTGGATGTTCAGTTGAAATCCAAGTTGTTTCAAAAAGTGGGCAGGAATTTAAAATAACTAGAGTTTATGATGGAGAAACGAATCCAACTAAAGTTATAAAACCATCAGATAATACTGAGTATGATGGAGAAGTTGACGAACTTTTTCCAATTATGGCTTATAGCCAAACAGAAGCAGTTGAAATTGCAAGAGATGAAACAGCTCAGTTAAGTCTTGTTGACCGATTACTTGATTTAACATCACTGTTCCGTGAGTTAAGAAAAATAAAAGAACGGTTAGATGCTCTTGATCAGGATCTTGCCAACTGTGTATCTGAAGCAGAAAAGTGTGATCAACTTCAAACAGAAATAGCTAGTGTAGAAGAGAAGATTGCTGAGATTGATCGGCAGTTAGGGTCTGGAGAGCATGTATCTTATAACAAGATGCTAATTAAAAAAGAATACTTAGATAAACATACTCAACAGTTAACTGAATGGAAAAAATATTTAACTGAAGAAAGAGAAAGAATAGACTCAGACGAGCTCCCCGAAATACCAGATGAACTTCAAGATGATGCCTTATCGAATGATTTTAATGATCTCTCCCTAAGCAGTAAGGAAGAAATCAAAACCTCGTTGCAGGAATCTATAGATATTATTGAAACCAAGCTTATCGAGTTACGAGAATTGAGAAAAGATTGGGATGATGAACTAGAAAGTGCTAAAGAAGCTTATGAAGAATGGGCAGAAGAAGTAGGAGGTGATGCTCCGAGCCTTACCCAAAAAAGAAAAGAGTTAAATCTCGAATTGAAGGATTTAAAGGAATCGTTAGCAAGTTCTCAATCGACAGCAAATAATGCATCAGATTACAAAGTAAAAAGAGAGGAACAGCTTGATAAACTTGAAGAAGTTAGAAATCGCATATTTGAGCTAAGATCAAACAAATATGATGAAATTACTGAAGCTACTGATGAAAGACTACGTTTATCACTTACAAAAAATGGAAATCGGGAAAGATTCGAAGAACGATTAATTGAAGTATGCAGAGGTACTCACACCAGGCATGAAGACTTAAGAGAACTTGCTTATAAAATTACACCCAGAGAGTTTGGAAGAATACTTCTTGAAGGAGATCCTACTGAATTGGGACAAGTTGCTGGAATTGACGGTAATTTAGCAGAAAGAATATATGAAGGAGTATATGACTCATTAAATATTCAAGAAATTCTTTCTATTCAACATCAAGATTTAATGGATGATGCCCCAACTATCGAATTAAAAAAACAAGATGATTCGTATGGAAAGCTATCCGAGCTATCAATAGGACAAAAATCTTCAGCATTACTTATGATTGCACTGACAGATAGTGACTCTCCAATTTTAATTGATCAACCAGAAGATGCCTTAGACTTAGCTTCAGTATTTGAAGATATAACAACCCCAATTCGATCTAGAAAAGAGCAAAGACAATTCTTACTAACAACCCACAATCCAACGGTTGCCGTAGCAGGCGATGCAGACCGTTTCCAAGTTCTTAAAGCGACTTCTAGCACTACTGATATATCAGTCCATGGAGCAATAGAAAGAGAGGATGTTCGAGAAGAAATAATATTACACCTTGAGGGGGGAGAACGTTCTTTTGAGTTAAAGACAAAGAAATACAAGAAACATTTGCACAACTAAAAAGCAATCCCACAATTTATTCCTTCTTTACCAACTACTTGGCTTTCACTTGCTATCAAATTCATCCATCTATTTTGACCTCAAAAACTTGTGAGGTGTCTACTCCCAATATATCCACGACCTTTACCATGATCTTATAACGACCTGGCTCTTTATATTCGTGAGGGGCTGATGTTAACTCTAGTTCATTATCTTGTTTGGTACGAAAGCTTTGCCATTCGTTTTCAAAAATGTAGTTCCCTGTCCACTTCTCTTTTAATTCTCCATCTTCCTCTACTTTGATGATTTCTTTATTGCTTTCATAGTTAAAATCTACAGCCCAATAGTCAATCCAATCCGTCCACGAATCGGTTAATTGTTCCCTGTTATAGATGTCATCGTCTTCCTTGGTGACTTTGATAATTTCACCATTCTCAATGACAACCTTAGAACTACCTTTACGAAGATTGCTTTCTACCTCTTCAATATCATCTTGTGTATAACTGGTTACAAAGTTAGATAGGGTAACTTGGACTTCCTTATTATTAACTTTGGTATCTGCATCCAGATAAGCAACATCGAAGAATTTAACTTGTCCTTTCTCAACTGCTCTAGGATCAAAGACCTCACGAGGGATATTTTTCAGACGGATATCAACCCCTTTATCTTTCATTTGTTCTTCTACAAAAGGAGCAAGCCCCATTTCAAATTCGAAGCCAAGAATATCTACTTGAGTAATCAGATCATCTTTACACTCTTGATATACTGATTCGACAAGATCACGTGTTACAGGCATATTTAGTGGGCCAACATGAACAAATCGTGTGGCACGTTTACCATGTAAATATTTATACCCTTCAACTTTTTCAGCTGAATACCCCTCTAAAATTAGTTTAATGTACTTTTCCTGCTTGGCTTCTAATATTTTTTGTTGCTTCTCCTCAGAAACATTCGTTGGTACACCAAAGAAATGTTGTCGTTCATACTTTCCTAAATTGAGTAACTCAAAAGCCCTATAACTATCTCCATTATCTTTAAGTTCTCTCTGAGTTCTAATCATACGTTTTCTTGTCATATGAATAGCATATCTGCTTAAATCAGAGGCTATCCATTTTCTGGAAAGTTTTTCTGCTGCAACTGAAAATGAACCACTACCACAAAAGAAGTCGGCCACTAACTCATCCTTTTCACTATAATATTTTATTATACGTTCCATTAAGGGAACAGATTTTTGGGTCGGATAAGGCCCAGAATTATCATATGCATATATATCACTCCAATTAGTATCAAGATTTATTTCTTCTTTAGGCTCAACCCAATAATAGCATCTCGATGCCCCCTCTGGTCTCCTAATAAACCTTTTCTCCTCACCAGTCTTTTTCCAGTATTCATATAATGACATTTGATCGGAATATTCCTTTTCGTATTCCTGATAGTTTTTGACTGCTTTTTTTGCCTTTTCTTCAGTCCATCGCCATTGCCCATCTGATGGTTTTATACCTAAGAGCTCATATCTTAAAGTTGGTCTATCAGCATTATTCCAGAAATTATTCCATTGATTTGTATCAATATTTTCAGCTTCCTTTTTAGGAGGATTAAATTTTTCATCTGCCTTTTTGCTATATAAGAAAAGAGAATCAAATGCTATATTTAATTTCCCGACAGTATCAAATTGAGACATCACATTCTTGGTTTTCCTCTTTAAATAAATTTCATTTCTGAAATTTTCCGACCCAAATATATCATTCAATATTAATCTTATATAGCTATTTACCCTATAATCACAATGAACAAACATCCATCCATCTTCTCTTAATAACTCAGCAATAAGCTTTATACGGTCATAAATCATATTTAAATATGAAGAAAGCCCCTTACCCCATGTATCTCTATATGCTATCTCTTCAAGTATTGTTTGTTTTTTTGTAACACTTTCTCCATTTAACGAGATATCAAATGAAAAGTCAGACCCTACGGCAAAAGGAGGATCTATATAAACCATTTTCAACCCACCTTGTGATTCGATTTCTTTTCTTAGAGGGCCATTAATGAGGGAGGATAAAATTATCTTATTGTCCCCCCAGATTAATTTATTTTTCCAACCTTTTAGTTGACGTCCTCTTGTATCAAATAACTCTCCAGAACCAACTATTTTTTCTTTCCTAGCTTCATCAATTTGTTCAATGGAATGGAAGGGAAGAACTATATTAGATTGCTCCTCATTACGACCATTCCAGAAAAGAAATACATCCTCATCATCTGAGAACAGTTTATAGATATATTCCTTGGGTAAATTTTCATCATTTTTGATAAGGTCAATGATTTCGTTCTTCTCCTTATCGGAAAGGTCTTCAATACTCATAAGTTACTCTATCTACTTTTCAATGATTGGGGAAACAGTTTTACAATATCGTCCAAGTGTTTAATCTTTTTCTTGTACTCTTCCCACTCGTTCTGCTGAATATAAATGGGCTTATACGTGTATTTTGCACCTGCTTCATTTACGTCTTTACACCATCGCTCTAGGCGATTAAATTTATTAAAGGCATCTAAATCTTCTCTTCCCTTGGTTTCAACGATGTATACCACTTCTTCATCCTCAGCCTTTATAAAGAAATCAGGTCGGTAATCACTAATATTTTTATCCTCTTTCTGATACTCAACCGTAAAATTTACTGCATTGGTATTCTTTGCAAAACTCTTGACACCATCAAGCTTATCTAAAAAAGAGGAGAAAGACAGCTCAAATTCATTGTCATGTTCAGAAACGACTTTATTAAAGACACTTTTTGTAGGCTTCACAAACTTGCGATTACTAAAGACTTTGGGTTTCACATCCCTGAGCTTAATATGGCGTTGAATCTCTGCTGATCCCTTATCTTCAACAGTTAATTCATCAATGGCTTTCTTAAATGTACTTTTAATAGTTTGGGGCACTTCAGGTCTCGACATGTTTCTTAATGTGTTGGCATCTTCAAGATCCACTTCTCGACCAAAGAGGTGTTCTCTTATAAAGCTTTCCACCTTTGGATACAACACATTAAATCCACTGACCAACCGATTATCCTTAAGAATACTTTGAGTAAAGAATGATACCATATTTCGGTAATTCGGCAACGTGCCAGTAAACTCAGTAGCGTGGGATACATTACCATCGAGATCCCGAAAAACAATCTCTCGTTTTTCCTCTTCGCTAAATTCTTTATAGGAAAGTGAATCAAACGACAACTGATCCAAGTCTATCAGTTCCAAATTCTTGTATTCCCGATATATGCGTGGAGTCATGATTGGGAGTTGGATATCCAGCTCGTCTAAATCCTTTTCAGGGTTATCTTCATCCACTTCAACAATAATAGGATTCTTTTGATCCGAAGGAGATTTTAAATCCATTGGACGATAGTTAAACTCTACGCCCTCTGTCTTAATTGACTCCACAAACTCGATAAATGGATCTGTCCCAACAACCACAAGCTCTTCTTCCGTCTCCAAATCAAACATCTTTCGAAGCCCTCTACCTAACGCCTGTTCTGGCAGAATTTTCGAATCTGCAGAAAAAGGACGGAGCCCTACTATAGTACTTACATTTTGCACATCCCACCCCTCTCGTAGCATCAAAACCGACACGATAGCCCTGTAAGGAGAGTGCGGATCATCAACCTCATTGGCGGCTTTTCGGAGCATTTCAACCTCATCCTGACGACTTTTGACATCTTCTTTAATTCGTCCGCTTCTGTCGGTATGAATCACCAAGACTTTGTCCTTCATTTCTTGGTAATGAGACTCAAGATATTCCGCTATTTTATCAGCTTCTTTCGTCTTATTTGCCATTACAAACAGTATTGGCTTTCGCTGGCTTTTAAGATCTTGATACTGCTGTTTCCATTCCTGATAGCCAAGATCAATATAGTCTTTATACTGTTCAACAACATCACTTGAGTCCTTCACCTCTAACTTCGAACGACTTGCTTCATCAGGAAGCACAGGTGTTTTTACAACATTCTGTTTAATAGCTTCCACCAATGGATAGTCGCTAATCGTTTGTACAAAGATGGCACCATTCTGATCCTTTGGTGTAGCCGTAAAATCTACTTGTAAAGATAACCCATGGTCATGTTGGAGCTTCATCTTATTATTAATGTCCTGAATACTCTGGAACCATTCGAGCTTGCTATCATGGATATGATGGGCTTCATCATTAAGCACCATTAAGTTATCCAACTCTTTACTCCGTAAAATCTCATCTAGATCTACTCCCTTATCAGTATCCGCATCAGTCTTGGGCTTGCTACCCAAAAACTCTTCCTCAAGCGTTGGTTCTGAATCTTCTGTCATGTAAACCCTATGAATATTACTCAGAAAGATGTTCCCCTTATTGCTCAAGGGTTTGATCTCATCTTGGATGTGCAACGTAGGTTGAAAGTCATCTTGCCAACGCCTATCTCGAAAGCCATTTTCAGGAATAAAAGGCTCGTTTCGAAACATCTTTAGACCTTCAAAATCGGTCTTCAACCTGTTCAAAACAATAATATTAGGTGCTATGACCAAGAAGTTTCTTGCAAGCTGTGAGTCCTCTTCATACAAGTTTTTGAAGTATGACCAGACAATAGCCAAACCCATTACTTTGGTCTTACCAGATCCCGTAGCCGCTTTTATAACATAGCGTGTCCAAGTCTCATCAAACATCCCTGTAGAAACCATGCCTGAATTATCAAAGCGCATGAGATCATACTTATCGTGGGCTTCCCTAATTTCGTACAAATAAATAATGGACTCTATAGCTTCTCTCTGGCTGAAGAAAAACTGAAATTTATTACCATCTACTTCATGCTCTACATCAAACCAAAAAGAGAATAGATCTTTAGTTGTTTGGGAAGCCCCTTCATACCCACTTTCTCTCCATTCCTGAACTTCTTTTCGGATTTTAAGGACTAATGGGGGTAAAAGCTGTTGCTCTTCTTCTAAAGATATCTGCTCGGAAGGTTTCCAACGAACTTTGGGGTCAAGTATATCAAATGGGGTAAATTCCATAATTTATTTACAACTTAATCGAACCAACGTATTTTTTTATATGAATTTTGTTCAATAAGAATATTCATTCTGAAAGTAGGAAGGGGATTCCTTCCTACCAAATGATTTCTTGTTCTCTAAAAGAGATATAAGTATCTGTTGTAATTATCAAATGATCTTCTACAGAAATACCAAGCATTTTTCCAGACTTCTTTATCCGTTTAGTCAAGGTCTTATCAGCTTTTGATACATCTGTATTCCCACTAGGATGATTATGAGCTAATATGATGGAAGTAGCATTTGCTAGCAGAGCTACTTGAAATATCGAAGCAGGATCTACAATTGTTGCAGTTGCACCTCCAGAACTAATTTTGCTCCACCCCAAACATTTCTTGGCATTATTTAGTAGTAAGATCGCAAACTCCTCCTTTAGCTGGATTGTCCCTTCATCCCATATGTCACGAAGTAGCTTTTCAGCATCTTCAGGTGACATTACTGTTGGGCATTCATCAAGAGCGATACTTGACTCATACTTAAGGGAGATCTCCGCTAAGGACGGAGATTTCAGAAGCTTTCTGTCAGATTGGCCTAATTCATGACTATAGATTTGTTCATTCATGACAATATTGATTTAGAGGGGAAGCACCTAGCTCCCCCGTAGGTTAAAATTTCATTATTATCGATTGGCTGTTTTTTCGGCATATTCATCTAAGTCAAAATCAACTTTAGAAATACCGATAGAATAGGTTTGGTCTTCAGCTTTGAACCAGATGAAACCAACGTTACTGTCTATTCTGCAAATAGAGCTAGGTTCTATCTCCCTAAACTCTAATGCTTCAATTAATGCTTCGTATAATTCAAATAGCATGGCTGTATATTTAGGATTAACCTTCTTTGCACTCAGACCTTTATAGAGAAGTAGTAATGGTAATAACCTTTACCGTTTATGATATATACCAGCTTGAGATCTTTGGATATTTTTACCCTTACCACTTCCAGCTGCTCTCCTACTGTAAAGCAGTCCACAGACTGAATAACTTCCACAGTAAAAGGGCAGTAAAGGCGTATAAGTCCCTTGCTCTTGGTATGAACAAGCAGACTTTCCGAACTCGTATATTTGTTGATGTCGTCGATAAGCTTACTTCCCATAGTCACGCTCAGTTGAGAAACCAGAAGTCGGTGTCCTCTTCCAAGGCAATGGCTATTTGAGACATAAACTGAAAGGCATTTACACTTCGATCTACAAAAGTGTCGATATAGGAAGACTTATTGGCTTCCGTGAATAGGTTGTAGAAATCCCAGAGATTAATGCGACCATCAGAACTACTGCCAAAGTTGTCGTTCCTGTAGTACTCTTTCGCTACCGTAGCTATTTGGGTATCGTTAAGCTGTAACTCAGGCAGTTGCTTTTTTTGCTGAGCAGACAAGTATTGATAAAGTCTTGCCCTTCCCACCAGTTGTGCAAACTGATGTTCGGTCAATTCATAATCCTGGAACCTTTGTAAATGATTCAGACATGATTCTGTTTTAAATTCCGTAACAAGATTATAAATCTTGCCTTCGAGATCTCTAGGATTGTCGACTTCTACGGTCTTTGAAAAACCATCAGTCCAAATGCACAAATTTGTACATACTTTGTTAACAAATCCGATAAAGATTTTGAAATGCTCCGCAGAACCTTTACGTGCATTTAGGTTATCAAGATTAAAAGCCTTTACGCCCCCTACAGTAAGGCTTAGTTGGTCACCCTTGATCTCCTGAGTTATTGAAGGAATCTGAATAACAAACGCCATTCTCTCGTAATACAACGTTTTCTCATGCTCTTCCAGTTGATCGGCTGGCTTGCCTTTTGCAGAGGGAATTCGCCCCTTTACGGGGTGGGAGATCCTGACATTTGGCTCCAGAATCGTTTCATTTTCGTAGACATGGTGTGCTATACCTACTGTACGGTCAATGAACTCAGCGTGAGATATTAACGGCTCGTTGTCTTTGACGAAGACAGGGATGATGTGTTCTTCGGCAAGTTCATGCAGATCTGCGTGCTGGGTATTCGCTTCAATGAATGGCGACTCCAATTGACTTGCCTCATTGCTATTTGAAGATTGGACTTGATCCATTTGTGATACATTCGTTTCCATAATTAGTATGCTTTATAGGTTAGAAATAAAAAAAGGCGGACATAACGCCCGCCTAATCTTTTTGGCTTTTGCAGAGAAAGTATTGAGTTTAGAATGCCACTTTCTCCTGACCGTTTTCGAAGACATGCTCTTCCGTGGATACTGGCTCAGGGTTGTACACCCAAGTGTGCTCCAGTACAATCTTCTCCCCTGTTTCAGGGATTTCGTACTCGTATGGTTCACATTCTTCTCGCTGGATTTCGCCAGGCATCTCTTTACCTATTAGCTTTTCACACATTGCATCGTCAAAGGTGGATGAAATTAGGGTCTTGCGTGCGGTAGCATAATTCCTACCTGTCTCCTTAGAGCGAACAATCTCAACATCGCCTTGCAGTTTAAGCATGTTGAAAGGTTCACCATCTTCATTAGTCGCTTGTTTATATCCTGTGATTGTAACCATGATCTTAAGTTTTAATTCATGTTAATATTGAATTCTTCGTGGCGGGTGTTTTGAAACACCCCAAGACCTAGGCGGGGTTTTATTGATGTGGTTCACGCTCATGAGAAAAGAGGTGGGGGGGCAAATTTTAGGAATAAAATTATTTATCACTCAACGAGAGGTATTTGGTGATAAAGGGTAACTGTTTAATCTACAAATGAAGCTAAGGGGCAGGTGGCGTACTCATTTATAAACCAAATTGTAGAAGTGTTATATAATTAAAGCAGGATAGCCAAATACCTCTATTTCATTCATTTGCTGAATAGATATGGGTATCTGGCTCTGCAAAAGATGAAAAGGGATAAATATGAAAGTTTTAGACCTGGTTTAAACGGTTTGCTTAAGGCAAAGTGGCATATAGTAACGATGATGTTAAGAAATGTAGTTAGTAAAATAACCGTAAAACCCTTGCTCTGAGGGAGGTTCTCACTCTCGTTCTATTTTCAACTATTAACTGAATAGTCACCAGTTAATTAATACGGGTTCAAAAATAGACCAATTATAGTATGTATTAATACTATTACTACTATATGGTTATTATTAATTATAGATATACTATATATAGTCTATTTTTGTACCCGTTGATTAGTTAGAGATTAAGCAGTAATAGAAGGTGCTTCTCCATCATTATTTGCATCCCTATAAGAGGATGCAGAGTGGTAGTCATACCACTTGCAGAGATCTTTTTTATATACTTCAACTTCTTCCTTATCTAAACCGCTGAAGTCATAGATCTGATGAAGTGATTTTTTAATCTGTCCATAATTGATTTTATACCAATTTAACTGTGATACGCCTTTACGTTTCTCTCTTTTAAGTGATATAAAACCATCATCCTCCAATTGCTTTAGATACTTAGAAACTGATCCCTTACTCATCTGAGTAGCTTCCGCTATCATTGAATACTTTTGAGTAAAAGTATCCCCTTTCTTGCCATACTTTCTGGCTGAAATAAGCATGTACTCATATAAGAGGATCTTATTCAAGTTCCAACTATCATTATATCCAGCAAGTCTTTTAAAATGGATCGCAAACAGATTAATCTTAACCTTACTGTCTGATTTGCCTTTCCAGTCGTAATAGCTGTTATGATTATACATGTTAATCCCTCCCCTGACTTTTAATGTAGGCATCGACTTCCTCCTTGTCATAAAAGTTAGTGCCTCCAACTTTTTTACAGCTGAAAACCCCTTGTGCTTTTAGACAGTGTACCTGAGTGGTGGATATGCTAAGATAGTCAGCTAATTCCTGAGTCCTCAGCCATCTCTTTTCAAAGCCAGAGTCCTTACTAATATCTTGGAGTTTATGTTCGATTGCGTCAACTATGTTTCTCTTGAGTTCATCAAGATCGTTCTTGGTTACTAAATCTGAATTCTTCATATCAAACGTGTTTTCATATGAAATGACAGATAAAGCTCTGCCATTAGATAATTAAAATGCTCTGGTTATATGAAAACTTTTTTATTAATTAGGCTTTATCGAGCACACGCATTTTTCGTCATGCGTTATACCAAACGCTGAAATTACGTTTGGTATCAGTTGTGTAAAGATGGGTCAACTATGCTCTTTTTAATTAGGAAGTGTCTTTAATATTAGTAGTTGCCCAATCAGGTTGAAAGTAACAGGTTTCTGTGTATTATTCAAACAAGTGCTTTTCAACTTTAAATATTGAATCGCACTATTTAGTTATTTTTACCCAAGCTTTTCCCTGAGTAATGTCATATCCTTTGTTACTTTATTAGGAGTCACCCTAGCATAATGAAGCGTCGAACGTATGTCCGAGTGCCCTAGTATATGCTTAACAGTCTCAACAGGTACACCATTAGCCAATGCAACTGTAGTAGCAAAAGTATGTCTGCCTACGTGAAATGTGAGATTCTTATCAATATCACAGATATCTGCTACTACTTTCAAATAAGCATTGGTTTTCTGATTGCTAATCATAGGAAGTAAACTTCCATTCTCAGTAGCAGGATCATCTTTATATTTTTCGATGATCTCTTCTGCTTTAGGCAGTAACAATATGACTGCGTTCTTTTCGGTCTTGGTTCTCGGCAATTGCAGATATCGCTCTCCATCTGAATCTTCCCTGATATCACTTTGCTTCATTTTCTTAGCATCAGAAAAGCTTAAGCCTGTGTAACAGCTAAACAAGAAAACGTCTTTTACACGTTCTAAGCTTTCATTAGGCATTTCTCCCTTTTTGAGTTTCTTTAATTCATCATCTGCCAGGAATACTGGATCTTTCTTCTCATACTTCATGTCGAAATCCTCGTAAGGGTTATCATTCAGCCACTTTCTCTTTCTGGCAAGGTCAATGACTTTCTTGAAATTAGTGAGGTATTTGCGAGCTGAATTATTACTACAGCTATCTTTCTTTGTCATCAGATAGTCGGCAAACTCCTCTAAGAAATTAAGGTCAACTTTATTTATTGGATATTTCCTAGTGAACTCTTTATCCAGGAAGTTTTCCATATGTAGTTTACATGTTTTGTGCTTTTTGTAGGTTGACTCTGCATACTTATTCCCTATTAGGGATTTCATTCTACTATTGTGAAGTTCAAAAACTTCAAGGACAGGCTTAGTTTCCTTTTTATTATCTTCGCCTCTCATATGAAGTCTGATCTTCTTAGCTGTAATCTCTTCCTCTTTTTGTATCAAAGCGGTATGAGCATTACGTGCTTTGTTTTCGAGAATATTAAGATGTGTATTGACTTCTTTGGCTGTAGACGTTCTACCTTTTAAACGATCCTTCTTAGTATCCCAGTTTTTAGGATCAATCGTACGACTTGCAGATAGTTCTGCTCTTTCTCCATTGACAGTAATTCGCATGTACAACGGAACTTTGCCGTCATCTCGTTTTTTGCTTTTTCTTGGTATAAAATTGATATGGATGGGTTGTATCATAACTAACCTATATTTAAAGATTCGAAATAAATAGGAAGGCAGGTGTCAGTCAGTATCTCATATGCAATAATGACTGCCGAATCTTTATCATTACGAGGTGACCATTGTGCGAGAAATATCGATGGTCACCTTATAGGTCTTTATTATTATGGCAGAATCTGTATTAATTTAGAACTTCTGCCTGCACTTCGTTGCTGTAAATATAAGGATTACAACACTTTAAAGGAAATTAAAAGAAAAGAAAGTGGAGGTGCGGGGAATCGAACCCCGGTCCGAAATGGTATATCGTTCAAGCATCTACATGCTTAGTTGCCGTTTAAGGTTCGCCTGAAGCATCGCCCGGCAACAGGCAACTTCAGACTAGACTGTTAAAGTTTTACGCAGGTTCGACAGTCAGCGAAACCTACGCTATCCTGTCATAATCGGCGCTCCATTCAGCACTGACAGGCAAGAAGCTGAAGGAACGGCTAAGCTGCGTTACGCAGCTAAGCTATAAGAATAGTTGTTGTCAACTACATTTAATTGCATGATGATGATTTACGAGTTCATCGCTCAAACTCGGCATGCAGCCTGCGATTTTACTCACTCCGTCGAATCCATTACACCCCCAATAAGTCAAAGAACAAATCTGTGTAAAAAACGTTTGTCCCCTCTTTTGCGTTCATAATATACAACAAATCAAAACGGCATAAAATTCAAAGTATTTTGTACCAATGTCAATGAAATAAGATTCTAATTATTTCTGATTGATTTCTATCAAGAAGTTCAATAACCTACTTTTCAAAGGTATTAACCTGATGGATTTTCTACCATTATGAAAAGACAACACCTTCTTATACTGACAGTTGGTCTCTTCTTTACTTTCAGTTGTATTACCAGCCCGAGTCAAGAAAAGAGAGAAACACCTCCCATAATGGATGTCAGCATAAGTTATGTAAACGAAGATGGAGAAGATTTATTGAAACAGAGCTACTTCCAGTTTTATAACATCTACTATCTGCAAAAAAATGATGAATCCGGAGAGTTTGAGCGTGTCGAGGCAGCAAAGAACCAATATTCATTTTACAGGGATGAAAGCACAAACCGCTATGCTCTTCGAGTATTTCCTAATCGTGAATTTATAGACGGAAAATCCACAACGCTCATCGAAGATCATCGCGACAATATTGATACCCTGAAGGTGCAAGGATACAATGATGGACGAGGTTCAATAGCCGAGCGTATCTGGTATAATGGCAAACTGGTTTGGGAAACAGCTCCCAACCCGCCACGGCGCTTTTTTACGATCACTAAATCAAGTTTATAATTATTACTTAATTACCTTTTCCCCCGCTGGCTCTCGTAAATTATAGTTCGAGCTCATTACCTTTCCATACGCCCCGGTATTAGCAATTAATATAATATCCCCCTCTTCTGAATTAGGAAATAAGCGATCAATACCCAACTTATCACCTGATTCACAAATAGGTCCGACGATATTTACCGTTTGATCAGCTGGCTGCTCTAACTTTGACAGGTTAACAATAGTATGGCGCGCGCCGTAGAGAGCGGGACGGATAAATGAATTCATTCCTGTTTCGATACCCACATATTGCATTTCTCCCTTCCCTTTTAACTGGGTTACTTTACTCAATAATACTCCGGCCGGGGCTACTAAAAATCGACCGGGCTCAACCCAAAGATTATACTGCGGATGAGCCTCCTTGAACTGTTTTAAGGAATTATCAACCTCTTCAATATCAAGATTGGCTTGGTTTTCATTCTCCTGAATTCCAAAACCGCCCCCCAGGTCCAATATGTCCACGCCCCCAAGCTGTTCGGCAACATCGTGCAAAATTATAGCTGTATCTTTCCAGGACTGCGGATCTTTGATACCGCTCCCAATATGAGCATGTAACCCTTTTACAGATATCTCATGAGCCTCAACCAACTCTTTTAGGTCTTCAAGCTCAAAGCGAGGAATACCAAATTTTGATTGTACACCGCCGGTTTTAACATGCTCATGGTGTCCGCCTCCATGGCCGGGATCAATACGCAAAAATAACTCCTCTCCCTTAAACAAGTTTGGCCATTGCTGCAGGGGAAAAATATTATCGAGCGTAACATTGACACCCAACTCCAACCCCTCTTCATACTCAGAGCGAGGAGCAAAGTTAGGAGTAAACAGTATCTTCTTGGGATCGATATCCGGGAATAATTCAAAAACCTTTTCCACTTCACCGATCGACACACATTCAAAGCCAAAACCAAGTTTCCTGAAGGTTTTTAGTACCTCATCATTCGCATTCGCTTTCATTGCGTACAGCCCAAATGAAACGGCTTCAAGATTCTGTATAAAACCGGCATATCGTTTAACCGTATCCAGATCGTAAACATACGAAGAATCGTTATCCTGCATAACTTCAAGCAGTTGTTCGCGCTTCTCCCTCCACCAGTCCTTACCATTTTCTTTGACTTCCTCATCTTCTTTCATCAACTGCGACCAGGTGGGGCCAAATGAATCTTGCTTTCCGGACTGTAGGATCACTTGTTCGTGCAATTGACGCACCAACCGATCAACTTGGCCGCTTTCCACTACAAAAGTAAAATTCAAGTCATTTGCAGCTTGGCTAACCAAATAAACCTGGTGCTCCTGAAAAACTTCGAAGGCAGAACCCAGCTGATGTAAAATAGTACGGATTCGGCGTCCCAACAGGCTTACTGCTGAAACAGACTCAATAACTTCAACTTGGCAGTAGTTCTCCAAATCTTGTACAAACTCATCGCGAACATCCTGGAAATGATCATTTAAGCCCGGGTCAAGGGAAACTGTGACGTTCGACTGAGAAGTAGATACCAAATCGATTGATAAACCAAAATCCTTAAACACTTCAAAAGCCTCTGCCAAAAATCCTACCTCTTGCCACATTCCAAGCGATTCCATGCTAACCAGGATCACATCATCGCGAACGGCAATCGCTTTAACAATCGCTTCATCATCAGAACCTTTGGAAGAAATAATAGTACCGGATAGCTCGGGCCTTAACGTACAGCGTACATGAATAGGAATACCATGCTTGCGAGCGGGCATTATGCTTCGTGGATGTAAAACCTTTGCACCGTTTGTAGCAATTTCTTGTGCTTCTTCGTAACTAAGATGATTCAATAACCTTGCAGAAGGCACCGCATGTGGATTTACCGAAAACATTCCCGGCACATCCGTCCAGATCTCCAGTCGTTCTGCCCCGATTTTAGCGGCAAAGTAGGCAGCCGAAACATCCGATCCGCCACGACCTAAAATGACGGTTTTGTCCTCTGAGTCACTCCCAATAAACCCCTGGGTAACTACGATAGAACCCGCTTTGTCCAGCACATCAGCAACTCTTTCATCATAATCCGTAGTACTAACCGCAGAAATAATACGCGATCGTTCTGTCGCATTTTTGCGAATAATTGTTTTAATCTGGTCCCGCGCATCGATCCACTGCACGCCATCCAGCGTTTGTTGCAGATAGGCGCTGCCCAGTTTGGTTGCCATCAGTTCCCCTATCGCCAAAAGGCGCGCCTGAACTCGATAGCTTACTTCACCGATCAGCTCAATTCCTTTTACAATATGTTCTAACTCCTCAAAATCATCAGAAAGCAGCTCCTCTGCAGCAACCCCCAGCTTTTGACCTAAATCAAGATGTTGCTTCTTAATCTGTTCGATCTTATCAGAAATATTTTCATCTGTCGGACTTTCAATAATTTTTTCAAGTGCATTGGAAATCCCACTCAGTGCAGAATGTACAAGACATACCTTGTAACCATCATTGCGTCGTTTTTTTACCTCCGATGCAATTTTTTTCCAATTCTCCAAGGAGGATACACTTGTACCTCCAAATTTTAATACGACCCAATTCGAACGTTCATTGCTCATATTGTATTAATACTGACTGAAATTATTATTTTGCCCATTCATAATGGCCGTTAAGATAATAATCTCTGGATCCGTTTTTTGTAAAATTTCACCAACAAATTTTCGGTGAATCTATTAATTCTCTTACTTTGTCCATCTTCAAATATAATTTCCAAACTATAACTATTCTTCAGGGCGTGAAAAGACTAATAGCAGTGCTGATTGTTTTTCTCTCAGCACAATATACATATGGGCAACAATCTGCTTCTGTCAGCGGATATATTTCTGATGCCGAAACGGGCGAAACCCTTATTTCAGCCAATATCGCATTCAAAGACAGTCGCAAAGGCACCTCGTCAAATACTTCGGGATACTTCTCCCTCACAGATATCAATCCGGGAACCTATACCATTGTTGCAACGTACGTGGGATACCAGCGGTACGAGCAAGAGATCACTCTTAATTCAGGCCAAAGCCTGCGTCTTGATATTGAGCTTGATCCTGAAGGATTTCAACTCGAGGAAGTAGTTGTTCAATCAGAGCGTGAAAAAGAGGAGCAACGTAATATTGGCATTGCACAAATGCGGACAAAGCTTATCAAGGATTTGCCATCTGTTCTTCAATCTGATGTGTTTCGGTCGCTCCAGCTACTCCCGGGCGTAAAAGCAGCCTCCGACTTTTCAAGTGGTCTCTATATTCGCGGGGGCAGTCCCGACCAAACCCTTATCCTGCTCGATCGCACTACAGTTTACAATCCCTCACACTTTTTCGGTTTCTTTTCAACATTCAACCCTGACGCCGTTAAGGACGTACGTCTTTATAAAGGGGGATACCCTGCCAAATACGGGGGCAGGCTGGGTTCCGTACTTACGATCTTTAACAAAGATGGTAATAGAAATGAATTTGAAGGGTCGGTGTCGGTAGGCCTGCTCTCTTCACGGGCTTCAATTGAAGGTCCGTTTAAGAAAGGCTCCTACATGCTTGCTGTTCGCCGCTCTACCCTGGAACCGGCTCTTGCCATACTTCAAAATACAACAGAAAATGTTCCAGATAGTTTTTACTTCCTGGACGTAAATGGGAAGGTCAATTACGATGCCAACGAGAATAACAAGATTTCACTGGCTTTCTATGCCGGAACTGACAACCTCAAATTCCCCTTTGCCACTGATGCAGGTATTGATCTCAATTATGGGAATCAGACACTCAGCTCAACATGGACCCACATCTTCTCTGACAAAGTGTTTTCCAACTTTACTTTAACCGGATCACGATATTTTAACTATCCATCTATCAATCTTGCTTCAACCCCCATCGAACGCTCAAACAATATTTATGACTTTTCTCTAAAGGGGGATATCGAATACCTTCCCAACGACAGCCATGAGATTTCCACCGGTTTTTGGATGGGCAATTTAACATTAAAACTGCAAGACAGCTTTGATGGCGAAGATACCTTTAGTTCACGAATCCAAACACAGTATGGGTCCTGGTACATACAGGATAAATGGAATATCACAGATCAATGGATTGCTACTCCCGGGTTGCGAATAGCCGGATTCAGTGAGGGCAACTATCTGCGGATGGAACCTCGTATGGCACTGGAATATCGACCTACCGATCGCATTCGCCTCCAGGGAGCGTATGGTCGATACAACCAGTTTTTAACATTGATTTCCAACGAAGCCTTTACTGGATTTGATGTCTGGCTCACTACTGATGACGGCGTTCCCCCTGCTTATGGCAATCAATATGTAGTAGGTGCTAAAACAATTCCATGGGAAGGATACGGCCTGGATCTTGAACTATACTATCGTTCGATGAATGATCTGTTTGAACTCGATCCTTTTATTTCGGACCAAGCCGGACTACCATACGAAGAAATCTTTCGTTTTGGAGAGGGATATGCCTATGGAGCTGAACTGTTCTTTGAACGACAGGTAGGCCGATTAACAGGGTTTGCCGGATACACCTTCAGCGTAACCCGAAGAAAATTTCCCAATTTTAACGACCCCATATTAAATCAAGGTACTGCTCGATATTATCCGCCTAAATATGATCGTATCCATGATCTTAATATTGTTCTGCAATACGATATTAACTCGCGGTGGTCAACAACGGTAACCTTTAACTATGCCACCGGCCAGGCCTACACAAAACCGTTGGGCCGCACTACAGCTTTTGACCTCCCGACCTCCGGACTCAATTATGACCAACTAATAGTGGGACGTGTTAATGCTTCACGACTGCCCGACTACAACCGGCTAGATTTTAGTTTCAGCCGTAAGGGGACCTTTTTTGGCCTGGGTGAAGCGGAATGGAAATTTCAAGTTATAAATGCCTATTCACGTCGCAATGTCTGGTTTTACAATTATAATTTAGACGAAAATCCTGCTGAACGCGAAGCTATAAAGCTACTACCTATTTTACCAACTATTTCATACACCGTCGATTTTTAACCATGAAAAAACTAATTGTAATAATAGCAGCTTTAGCAGTCATCTCAGGCTGCGAACTTTACGAACAAGATGAATACCAGGAATACTATGTCGTAGAATCGTATTTAGTTGCTAACGGTAATCTACAACAGGTCCGACTTTCCACCACTAATTCCATCGACGAAACCTATCGATTTGAGGATAATGCGGTATCCGGAGCAATGGTAAAAATTCAACGACTAAATCCTGACAGTTCTGTCATCGAAGAGTATGACTACCAACAGCAGCAGCCGGGCATATACACCCCAATTAATAATGCGAAAGTGCGGGCTGCACAACTGTATCGCCTGCATGTTACCACCTCAAACGGGGATATAATTACTTCTACTACTTACGTCCCGGGTAATTTTGAAACTGTTAATGAGGTGGATCCCAGCTATGTATATCAGGGGGAAGAACAAGTTGAACTTACTACCACTCCGAGCTCCTATATCACGAATCGTCAAAGCTACTTTGTTTTTACGATTAGTGCATTGGATCCCAATCCCAATAATTTAACCCCTTTTTATGCTGACCAGGTAGATGATGACGAAACCGATATCGAGGAATATTACATTAATTCATCGGGCATTGTTAATGAAGGAAATTTCGAGCAAAATCCCGATGGTACCATCACCTTACGTTTACCCTGGCTGGCCGTTGCTTTCTATGGTTCTAATAATATTATTGTAAATACTATTGATGATAACCTGTATGATTTCCTACGATCACACGATACGCAGTCAGGAGGCTCAACGTTGTCTCCGGGTGAAATTCAGAATATTCGTTACAATGTAAATGGTGGAATTGGCGTTTTTGGAAGCATGGCCAGTGATACCAGTGGTACTTATATTGCTCGTCCATAATCTACAGGCTAATGTATTCTAACATCCCTAAATACATACTTTTAATCATTTTGTCGGTCGGCTTTTTCTTTCCGGCAACTGCTCAGGACTCAGGTTCCTTTAACCTAGCCCGCATTCAATATCGGGGGGGTGGAGATTGGTATAACGATCCATCAGCTTTGCGGAACCTGGCTGAATTTGCCCAACAACACGTCCCTATTGCAATAAATCCTGAATACGATGATGTGGACATTGGAAATCCCGATCTATTCAACTACCCTTTTGCTTTTTTAACCGGTCACGGTACCATCACTATAAACCAGGCCGAAGCCTCAAATCTACGAACATACCTGCAAAACGGGGGATTCCTTTACGTTGATGATGATTATGGTTTGGATGAACATTTCAGAAAGATGATTAAAAAGGTATTTCCCAACGAAGACTTAATCGAACTTCCTTTTGAACATCCCATCTACCATCAAGTATTTGAATTCCCCGATGGGTTGCCCAAAATTCATGAACACGATGGCAAAGCTCCCCGGGGATTTGGCATAATTCTGGAAGGAAGACTGGCAGTATTCTATACATATGAAACAAATTTAGGGGACGGCTGGACAAATCCTGAAGTACATAAAGATCCTGCAGCTGTCAGAGAAAAGGCGCTGCAAATGGGTACAAATATCTTAATATTTGCTCTCACAAATGGGAGGTAGCATTATAACAGCTCGGGGATGCTACCAAATATATTATACTCAGTCCCTTTTTAATAAGGCGTAATTTACGGATATTTAACCAACCCATAATCCAAGTAAATCTTGTATAATTTATGATCATTCCAATAGCCAGCGATCATGCCGGTTTTGAGGCCAAAGAGAAAGTAAAGACGTGGCTCGAAGAAATGGACCATATGCCTGTTGATTTTGGAACACATTCTGATGAGTCTGTTGATTATCCGGACTTTGCCGTACAGGTAGCCGAAAAAGTTAATGAAGGAGAGCACGATAAGGGTATTCTTATTTGCGGTAGTGGTCAGGGAATGTGTATGACTGCCAATAAATATAAAAATGTTCGCGCCGCTTTAGTGTATGATGATAATTCTGCTAAAATGACCCGCCAGCATAACAACGCAAATATTTTATGCCTGCCCGGCCGTGAACTTAGTGAAGAAAACCTGAAGAAAATTGTTGATATATGGCTTAACACCGATTTTGACGGCGGTCGCCACGAACGCCGTGTCAATAAAATTCACGATCTAACCGATAAAGAATAACATTTTATGCAATCTCTATCTGATCAAGATTCTGAAGTATATCAACTTTTAGCCGAAGAAAAAGAACGTCAAAATGATAACTTAGAACTCATTGCCTCTGAAAACTTTGCTTCACGAGCCGTCATGGAAGCAATGGGATCTACGTTGACCAATAAGTACGCTGAAGGGCTGCCCGGCAAACGATATTATGGTGGCTGCGAAGTTGTGGACAAAGTGGAAGAACTTGCCCGAGAGCGAGCTAAAAAACTTTTCGGAGCCTCTTGGGTAAATGTTCAGCCCCACTCGGGAGCACAGGCAAATGCCGCAGTCTATCTCACTTTCATGGAACCCGGCGAAACCCTATTAGGTCTTGATCTCTCGCACGGGGGGCATCTAACACATGGTTCCCCTGTCAACTTTTCCGGCATATTGTATAATTCTGAATTCTATGGTGTTGACAAAGAAACCGGCCGCATAGATCTGGAAGAAGTACGTAAAAAAGCCAAAGAAGTACAGCCAAAGCTTATATCTATTGGAGCCTCTGCTTATCCACGCGATTTTGATTATAAGGCTTTTCGAGAAATTGCTGATGAAGTAGGGGCTTATTTGTGGATGGATATGGCACACACGGCCGGGCTTATTGCCGCGGGTTTGCTGAATAACCCACTCCCCCACTGCCACGTTGTTACTACCACTACCCATAAAACGTTGCGCGGTCCCCGCGGAGGAATGATCTTACTTGGAGAGGATGGAAAGAATACACTGGGCGTAACTGCTCGCAAATCAGGGCGAACTAAAAACTGGAGCGAAATACTCGATTCCGGCGTATTTCCGGGAACACAAGGCGGTCCGCTCATGCACGTAATCGCATCAAAAGCCGTTTCCTTTAAAGAGGCACTACAAGATGATTTTAAATCGTACCAAAAGAAGGTACAAGCAAATGCCAAAGCTATGGGCGATGCTTTTATGGAGATGGACTATAACCTGGTAAGTAACGGCACCGATAATCATTTAATTCTCGTTGACTTGCGCAACAAAGGATTAACCGGTAAGGTTGCCGAAGAAGCACTGGAGAAAGCCAACATCACGCTCAACAAAAATATGGTACCTTTTGATACCGAAAGTCCGTTTGTAACTTCGGGTATTCGTATTGGCTCACCGGCAATGACCACCCGCGGATTTGGCACTAACGAATTTAAAACGATTGCTAAGCTGATCGACAAAGTCTTGCAAGATCCGGACAATGAATCTGTAATAAGTGAAGTGAAAGGACAAGTTTCTGAACTCTGTGAGACCTTTCCACTTTATGACTTTATAACCGCTTAGGAATTGCCCCATACACTTTTATGACCGAAGAGCGCCAAATAATGACCGGGGATTTACCCGAAGCAAAAAAACCCAAAGATCGCACCGCCAACATGTCGTTCTTGGATCATCTCGAAGAACTGCGCTGGCGGCTCATTAAGGGGCTCGGCGGGATTGGCGTAGGCATGATTATCGCTTTTTTCTTTGGCGATTTTCTTGTGGCTGAGGTTATGCTGGGACCGACCCAATCGAACTTTTTTGTATATCAGCTTCTTGGCATTGATGCCATCGACCTTACTATTCAAAGCCGAAAACTACCCGGACAATTTTTCACCTACTGGGGCACACTCATTGTCTTTGGTGGAATCCTGGGTTCCCCAATTCTCTTTTATCAGCTGTGGTCATTTGTAGAACCCGCCATGGAGAAGTCGGAAAAATGGAAATCAATCGGCCATAGTGCTTTTATTACCTTCTTTTTTCTGTTGGGTGTCGCATTCGGGTACTTCATTCTTGTGCCCTTTGCCCTCCAGTTTTTTAGTCAATTTCAAATCTCTGATGCCATCCATAACGATTTTGACATCAACGAATATTTCAGCTCACTCACTATGTGGGTACTTTCATGTGGTATCATCTTTCAACTGCCGGTATTAAGCTATTTCTTTTCTAAATTCGGACTACTTACCCCTGAATTTCTGAAGCAATACCGGCGACATGCTATCATTTCCTGTTTTGTGCTTTCAGCATTTTTGACCCCACCTGATCCTGTTTCACAAGTTCTTATTGCCATTCCATTGGTATTACTTTTTCAACTTTCTATATGGATCAGCAAATTAGGTGTTCACAGACGCAACAAAGAGCTGGAACAAGCGTTTAGTGATGGGTAGCGGCTCAAAAATTTTGTTTTCCCATGCACTGTAAATACGTTACCTTTAACGCTATTAAAATAAGCGCAGACAGATTTTGTAACTACCTCAATAGAATCAGATTATAATTAGTATCATATCAATGAGATTTTTTAAAAAATCACCTTTTCTGCTGGTTGTACTACTCATTTCTTCAGCACTTCTTATTCAGGGGTGTGGGGATGATAACAACCGCCCAACCGGACCAGATTATAGCAATGTACCCGATGCCTACAGTATTCAAAATCCTGATACCACATATACCAAAGAAGGCGGGGTTGAGATTTATGTCATTGAAGAGGGAATATGCCCGGGTGGTGAAGAAGAATTTTGTACCGTCACACCTCGCGACCAAATAGGTTTAAGATATACCGGTCGTATTTTTGATGGTGGTACTGGTGAAGGTGAGATATTTGAAAGCACTTATGTTGATACCACAAACTCATCAGCGATCATTACCAATTTAACTCCTAATTCTACACAACAGCAACCAGCGCAAATCGAAGGGTTCCGACGTGGACTGCTGGGAATGAAAGAAGGAGAAAAAAGAGTCATCGTTGTTCCTCCATCATTGGGATATGACGACAGCCGACCGGGAGTAAACGGTATTGACCTAAGGGATGAAACACTCCGTTATGACGTTGAACTAACCGGCCTATAAAATGTATTCCCGGGGAATCTTGGGATTAAGACTTGTCAATACCTCATAGGGAATAGTCCCGATTTTTGAGGCCCAATCTCGGGCATTGCTTTCTTTATAAAGTAATTCAACGGTGGTGCCGGGTTCGTACTCATCATCTCCGAGAAAGACCATACAATAATTCATTGTTACCGTTCCCACCAACGGATACGTTTCTCCGTTAATACGCACGGTTAGCTCTTCCGATAAACTTCGTTTGAGACCATCATCATATCCCACGGGAATAATTCCCAAATTTCCGTCTGTCGGAGCTTGCCAATTAGCCCCATAGCTTACGGTGCTCTGCTCAGTAATAGGTTTTACTTGCACGAGCTTCGACTTCCACTGAAGTATAGGCTCGACTCCATCAATATCTGTCTTGCCGGGGGCATACCCATATAGCCCAATACCCAAACGAACCATATCGAACTTCTCTGCTGAATAGAATGCAGTAGCACCAGTATTTGCAATATGAGCCGATAACTCCTGTGGGAACTGCTCTCGGATCTTTTTAAATAAACGATGCTGTTCGGTAACAAGATCTGATCCCGGACTGTCGGCTGTTGCAAAATGACTGTATAGTCCAGTACAAAACAGGTTTTGGTTTTCCTCCACCAATGATAAAACCTGTTCAGCTTCACGGGGTGCAAATCCCAAGCGCCCCATACCGGTATCAAAGTTGAGATGATATGAAGTTCCATTGGGAAGCAAATCAAAATGTTCTTTTGCACTCACCGTAGCTGTCAAATTATGTACCCTGTATTCTGAGGCCGTTGTTTTCTGCGGGACTTCAAAAACAAGAATGGGTTTCGTAATATCTTGCTTCCGCAATTGAATCCCTTCATGAATATCATTAACGGCAAAAACTTCAACCATAGGCTCCAACGTACCGGCTACTTCTACAGCCCCATGACCATATGCATCCGCCTTGACCACAGACATAACACGAGTATCACTATCTAAATAAGAGCGCAGCGTTTGTAAATTTTGTTTAAGCTGTGAAAGATTAACTTCTATCGTAGAGTTCGATTTTTGAATCATACAATCAGAATATTATAAGTTGAACCAGGATTTCTTTTTGTCTTTTAAAATAACATTCGCAGCATTGTATCCCGCCGCACCAAAAACTCCGCCTCCGGGATGACATGATGCCGACGATAAATATAAATTCTCAATAGGTGTTTTATATTCACTCATTTCGGGGATGGGACGAAACATAAACATTTGATCAAAACTCATCTCTACGTGCATCACATTTCCTCGTAATAATCCATGTTTACGTTCAATATCAAGCGGTGACTGTATATACCAGTCGATGAGCTTGCCTTCCATATTTGGAGCATACCGCGTTACTACATCATAAACTTTTTGAGCTTCCTGTTTCCGGATATCGTCCCAATGCAAGTCCCCCTGCAATGCATAAGGATGCCACTGTGCCCACGCAAAAAGGGTATGTCCTCCACTGGGAGCTACATCAGGATCAATTTGTGAAAACGTCATTGCCAACACTGCCGGATCGGTCGGCGGCTTTTTTTGCAGGTAATCCCCGATAGCATCATTCATATACTGAACAGAGGGCGCCAACAACTGCATCCCGTTATGGATGTACGGATCATCGGGACAGGCCGAATAACGAGGCAGCTCTTCCACTGCACAGCGGATTACCATCCCAAACCCGTTGCCCACATTAATATTTTCAACTTTCTCGTAGGTAGAATCAGGCAGATGGTCGCGCCCTACCAGCTTCATCATGGTTGTTTGCACATGGGCATTCGAGATAACAGTATCAGCCCGATATTCCTCATCGGATGTCTGCACTCCCAGCGCTTTACCATCTTCAATAATAATATTTACAACAGGAGATCCGGTAATTATTTCTCCGCTATGGTCTTCAATAAATCGTGCCATCGCCTGCGTTAACATTCCACTTCCCCCACGCGGATGCTTGGCCCCACTTTGATGTAACATCGACTGCCAGCCTGCGAAATCACCCGTAGCGGGGTGATCGGGCGTTGGCCCCGACTGTGCTGCAAACCATGTTAATGCCGCCTTCATATGCGGATTTTCGAACGCATCATCAACGACTTTCCCGTAGCTGCTCAATATTTTTTGAAGACCGCTAAGCTGTTTTCCTTTTTCGAACATTCCGCCATCACGCATCTGGCCCTTCGCAACTTCGGTAACAATATTTTTACCGCTGGGTGGAACCATGAACGCTTTTAAAACCCCTTTATTGATGCGCCCCCAGAACTCCACAAAATTGCGATAGTTTTCAACATCTTCGGGAGCCACTTTGGCAATAGAATCCAGGGTACGTTCCAGATCCTTAAAAAAATGAATAACCCCCTTGCCATCAGGTACCGGATACGACATAATGGGATCCATCTCAATATAGTCTAATCCATACTTTTCCAGCTCAAGCTCTTCCAAAATCCCCGTCTGATGAATCATAATATGTACAGATGATCCCACATCCATCCGAAAACCCTTCGGATATTTCTCAGACTTGAACATTGTCTCGGTACTTACCGCCCCACCCAATTGGTCCTGGCGTTCAAGGACTGTAACAGAATAGCCTTCCTTGGCCAAATAACAGCCTGTAACCAGACCATTATGGCCTGAACCTATAATTATGACATCTTGTTTAGGCATTGTTTATCACACTTACTTTTGATAACATACTTCAAAATTTAACGTACAGGGGAATTAACAATTCATCACCGTAATTAATTCTGAAACAACACACTTGGTCTAATTTTATGAATTTTTTCAAAACACTTATTGCCGCAACACTGGGAACACTCATTGCGCTGTTGCTAATTTTCTTTATTGGCATCATTACTGTTTCAACAAGTTCCCAAGAGCCCGAACCCTATATCCAAAGTAATTCCGTACTAAAAATTTCCCTCAGGGGTATGTTGCCCAGCCAGGATTCTCAAAATCCGTTGGATGAACTTTTCAATCAGTCAAACAATGATAAGGTCTCCCTCGAAATATTGAAAGAAAATTTGGCCAAGGCCAAGGTCCATGACAATGTAGAAGGTATTTGGCTGGAAATTGATTTTATGAGCGAAAGCTGGGCGAATCTCCAGGAGGCGCACCGGCTAATCAGCGCTTTTCGTGATAGTTCCGATAAATTCATTTACGCCAGTACCAACGATCTCGGTTATAACGAAAAGGGTTACTACTTAGCAACAGCAGCCGACTCTATTTTTGCTCCGCCTGAAACATTCTTTGAATTTGACGGATTTTTCAGCCAGGTAACATTTTTCGACGGAATGTTTGAAAAACTGGGCATCAATGCAGAAGTCATCCGTCACGGCAAATATAAAGGCGCCGTTGAACCTTTTTATAGAAAAGACCTATCCGAAGAAAATGAATATCAGTTAACCCAGATATTAAATCAGACAAGCGCGACCTTTTTGGATGCGGTAAGTGACAAAACCGGCCTTTCTACCGAAGAGTTAAACCAATTGCTAAATGGTCAACCGAACTTAACCACCCAGTTCGGTTATGAAAATCAACTTATCGACTCCCTGGTCTACTCGGATGAGTTGGTAACCCATATGAAAAACAGAATAGGCCTCGACGAAAGTGCTTCGATTAAAACCGTAGACTTTAATCGCTATTCTAAAGTTTCCCCATCCTCTGCCGGGCTTTCTACTCCCTCAACGTCAGATAAAATTGCAGTGGTATATGCCAATGGCCCTATAATGCCGGATGTGGGATCCAGCTCTCCATTTAATAATCAGCCACAAATAACAGTCGACTTTATAAAAGAACAGCTCGAAGAAATCCGGAAAGATGACGATATTAAAGCATTCGTATTACGTATCAACAGTCCGGGCGGTTCAGGCAGTACTTCGGATGCAATCTGGCGCATGATGCAAGAAACCAAAAAGGACATCCCGGTAATTGTTTCGATGGGCGGAGTTGCCGCTTCTGGTGGATACTATATTGCAATGGCCGGTGATTCCATCGTTGCAGAACCAACTACCATTACCGGATCGATTGGCGTATTCGGAACCAAGTTTAATACCAAGCAACTAATGAATGACAAGCTGGGTATTACTTTTGATGAGGTAAAAACCCACGAACATGCCGACTGGCTGGTTCCAACACGAGACTTTACCCCATCCGAAGAAAAAGCATTTCAGCAATATATTGACAACTTTTACCAAACATTTATCACCAAAGCGGCTAAGGGCCGAGACATGGACGTTGATCAAATGGATGAACTTGCCCAGGGACGGGTTTGGATTGGTGCAGATGCCCATGAAAATGGTTTGGTCGATGAGTTAGGAGGCCTTGACAAAGCATTGAGCATAGCAGCTGAAAAAGCCGAAATCAGCGATTACAAAATTGCTAAATTTCCCAAACCTAAAACATTTTATGAACTGCTTATGGGATCAGCTGCTACACAAGCAAAAGCATTGTTACCCAACAGCTGGGTTTTCAGTGATGAAATGCAAAACGTCGAGCAGCAGTTTTCTGTTCTCAAACGTCGTGATGCACTGACGTTATTTCCATACGAAATCAACATCCAATAAACCACTGATATGGATATAGGTTCTTTTACCATCGAAGTCTTAAGTGAAGGGCATTTTGAGCTTTTCAAGGATGGACATATTAACCGGTCTAAAAGAACTGAACACCTGGCTACAAGCCCTAAAGATCCCAGCGATAGCAATTCCGTTATGGTTGGGATCAATCCGGTTTTAGTACAATCGGGAAACCATAACATCCTGCTCGATACCGGTCTGGGCTGGGGATTAGATGCAGGCAGCCAATACACGGATGTTTCCAACGTATGTACCAACCTCCGCATTTTTGGGTTAAAGCCTGAGGATATCACTCATGTTGTGCTAACGCACTTGCATTATGATCATGCCGCCGGAGCTTCTTTTACCAATATGGAGGCCAAAACCAAGCCCACCTTTCCAAATGCCACCTACTATGTGCATAAGCAAGAGTGGGATTTTGCCCTTGAACAAAGTGAAGGGCAACAGTTGTCATACAGTGAGCGCTACCGTCTGGATGATTTTTACCGATTGGTCAGTGATGGCCGAGTTACCTTTTTAACTGATGACAGTACAGAAATTATAGATGGCATTACAGCTATAAAAACTGGTGGGCACACCCCCGGGCATCAAATTGTGATCCTCGAAAACGATGGCGAGAAGGTATACTATATGGGAGATTTGTTACCTAATGAATATCAGCTGAATGAGTATACCATGGAAAAGGCAGATATCTATCCGCTCGAGGCTAAGAAAAAGAAAGTCCGACTTCTACAACAAGTCTGTGAGGAAAAGGCATTACTACTTTTCTATCACTCTGGAAACGGCCAAGCAGGCCATCTATTCAAAGACGATGACAAAAAATATATATTAGCCAAACAGCTACCCTGATGAAGTCTGGCTATTTATTCATGGAGAGCAAGAACTCTTCGTTATCTTCAGTCCCTTTCATCTTGTCAAGGACAAATTCCATCGCCTCAAAGCTATTCATGCGATTTAAATAACGACGTAACAGTACTACTTTTTCATGTTCCGCTTCGGGAACAATGAGTTCTTCGCGTCGCGTACCGCTTTTAAAGATATCTATTGCAGGATATATTCTGCGCTCAGAAAGGTTACGGTCCAGTACAATTTCCATGTTACCGGTCCCTTTGAACTCTTCAAAGATAAGATCATCCATGCGAGAACCGGTCTGAACCAGTGCTGTTGCAAGGATCGAAAGGCTACCGCCCCCTTCAATGTTACGTGCTGAACTAAACAGCTGACGCGGTGCTTTCAGCGCTTCCGAATCTATACCTCCCGACATTGTTCGACCGGACGACGGCTGACATATATTATATGCCCGCGCTAACCGAGTAATAGAATCCAGCAGAACTAATACATCGTGGCCACTTTCAACAAGACGCTTACTTTTCTCAAAAACAATCTCCGAAAGACCAATATGATTCTCAGGCTTTTCATCAAACGTAGATGCTACCACTTCGGCATTTTCTACATTCCGTTCCATTTCGGTCACTTCTTCGGGACGCTCATCAATGAGTAAAATAATAATCTTCGTCTCGGGATTATTCTCATTGACAGCATTTGCGATATTACGCAGGATGGTTGTCTTACCCGTCTTAGGCTGTGCTACAATAAGACCACGCTGCCCTTTGCCCATCGGTGTAAACAGATCCAAGGCTCGGGTGGTATATTCTGTCGGCTTATGCTCCAACTTTAATCGTTCTTCTGGATAAATCGGCATCAGATCTTCAAAGTCCTCACGGTTATCCATATCATGAGGAATCTTTCCATTTACTCCATCAACACGCAACAGGGCAAAATACCGTTCTCCTACTTTGGGAGGACGAATAATCCCAATCACACAATCACCCTGCTTAAGCCTAAAACGCTTTATCTGAGATGGTGATACATAGATATCATCAGGGCTTGCCTTATAGTTATAATTTACCGATCGCAGAAATCCGTATCCATCAGGCAGAATTTCGAGCGTTCCCTCCTGTATCAGATAGGGCCCCAATTCGGGTTGGATCTCAGCCAGTCGCTCATCAAGTGTTGGTGCATCAGATTCGGGCAAGATATCGTGTACGCTTTTTTTCTTCTTTTTCTTGCCTCTGTTATTGTCGGAATGCCCGGATTTTTTACGATCCCCGTTATTATTAGACGGCCTATTGTTGGAATCAGTATCCAACTCTCCTCGGGCTCTTGCTTTATCACGCACTGATTGGGTAATACGATTAATCAGCTCCTGCTTTCGCAAGTCTGAAACCGAACTTAATCCCTGTTCACGGGCTAAATAACGAAGTTCCTTAACTGTCTTTTCTTGAAGAGTATCTATTTCTTCAAGAGAAACTCCATCGGTTTGGTAATCCGACATAATCTTCTTCTATCTATTTTAAATATGAAAATGGGTTACGATGAATAAAATGATTCTATAATCTTTTGTCAGAAGCTATAGAGAATAGATCTACGCTGTAAAAAAGGGAGCAAATCCAGGTAGATATGAATTATTGGTTTAAGCAAAAGTTAAAACCCAGTCCCGAACTGTTTCATAAAAGTAAAAACTTCCTGAAAAAATAACTAATTCCGAATCAAAATCGTCTTGCATTATTTTTTTTCGATCTTCATCAGAAGCAGGAAAGGGATTTGCCTTGGGCAACCACTGCTTAATATCGTCAAAAGTTGCTGCCCGTTCAAGGTTCAAGGGATAATAATAGATATTTTTGAATTCTAAAAATTCTGCCATCACTTCCTCCCGAATTTTATCCTTCATCAACGACAGCACCAAGGTTGCACTATCAATTTCCCCCACCGTTCTTACTGATTCCTTTAAAGCCTTTACAGCCTCCAGGTTATGTCCTCCATCGAAGTACCATTGTTCCCCACCAATAAGCAGCTCAAACCTCCCAGGACCGGTATTAACTCTCCTTAAGCCGCTGATAAAGTCTTCTTCTGCTATGGTATACTTATTAGGGATAACAGAACAAATTTGCCATACAATCGCAATATTTTTCGCCTGTATTGGTGCTGTCAAGTTGCTTGAAATGTCAATAATCCTACTATCAACTGTCACTCGGTATTGCCCAGGTTTTACGTATTCCGATTCTAAATTATCAATTGTATATAATGGACACTCTTTTTGTTCGGCAATCTTAACAATTTCATTTTTGGCTTCCGCGGGTAAATCCCCTATCACCACCGGACAACCTGCTTTTATAATTCCCGCTTTCTCTTGGGTGATTTCGACAATACTGTCTCCGAGAATATCAGTATGATCCAGAGAAATGCTGGTTATAACACTTACTTCCGGATCAATTATATTAGTAGCATCTAACCGTCCCCCAAGGCCTACCTCAATACACGCTATATCGACTTCAGAATGCGCAAACCACCAAAAGGCAATGGCTGTGCTTATCTCGAAGTAGGTCAGCTTATATGCTTCAATAGCATCGACGTTGGTATTGAAAAACCGTAAAAGTTCATCATCAGGAATCATGCTATCATTAATACGAAAACGCTCGTTAAACGAAATAATATGCGGTGATGTGTATACGCCCACCTTGTAACCTGCTTCCTGCAATACAGAAGCCAATATATTGCAGGTGCTCCCCTTCCCATTTGTACCTCCCACGTGGATTGTGTCAAAACCTTCCTGTGGATTACCTATAGCATCACAAAAGTTTCTAAAGCGGGATAAATCAAAGTTTGCGGCAGAAGATCCCCGAGATTGAAATTTAGGTATGCTTTCGAGATACTCCTGAACGGATTTGGGAGAGGTAAAACTCATTCCGACCTAATTAATCGTTTTAATTTCGTTCTTAGAAAAAAGCTCTTTACTTTGCCAAAGGAAAATATGGCACCTCGTATACTATGATTTATAACTCGTTGGTTAAATCACTTTTATTCAAGCTTGACGCCGAACAAGCGCACTCTACTATGCATCGTTTTGCGGAGACAGCATCGGGTAGTAGCACGCTTAAAGCTTTGGCTAAGAGTTTATACAATTATCAATCTGCAAAATTAAGTCAACAAATATGGGGATTAACGTTTAGAAATCCTATTGGACTTGCCGCAGGTTTCGATAAAAACGGACAAATCCCCGAGATAATGGAGGCACTGGGCTTTGGCTTTGTAGAAGTCGGTAGCATCACTGCCAATCCCAATACCGGGAATCCAAAACCACGAGCCTTTCGCTTACCTAAAGATCGCGCAATTATCAACAGAATGGGACTGAATAACGACGGAGCCCAGACGGTTGTAAAGCGCTTGAAAAATAAAAAACTATCTATTCCTTTGGGAATCAATATTGCTAAAACCCATGATCCGAAAATCATGGGAGATGCCGCAATTCAAGACTACGTACAGAGCTTCAACGAGGCCAAAAAAGTTGCTGACTATATTACGGTTAACATATCATGTCCCAATACTACTGAGGGAAAAACATTTGAAGACCCTGCGGCTTTGGATGAACTGCTGTCAGCTTTAAAAATACGTGATGATGCACGAGTTGTACCCACTACCGTAAAATTTTCTTCCGATCTTACTAAAAACAAGCTTTTACAGCTCTTGGAGATATGTGAAAACCACCGTATCCACGGTTACGTTGCATGCAACACCTCCTCTTCACGGAAGGGATTACAAACGAGTGAATCTGAGCTCGAGGATATTGGTCGGGGCGGCCTTAGCGGAAAGCCTATCGCCAACAAAAGCGTTCAAATCGTAGAATGGATCAGCGAAGCAACGAAAGGGCAAAAACCGATCATCGGGGTTGGCGGTATAGATGATTTCAGTACCGCTCTCAAGATGTTATTAGCCGGAGCTGATTTACTCCAAATGTACACCGGTCTTATCTATGAAGGTCCCGGGTTGGTAAAATCGATCAACCGCCAGCTCCTACACGAACTGGAAGCACTGAATATCAAATCCATCCATCAGCTGGTAAAAGCGATCGACTAACGCCGGATGGGAAAGGATACCTGGCATGTAACCTCTTCGGGAATATTTTCTGCATTTAGTGGCGCAAACTGCAAATGCTCTTCAAAAGCTTCCTCAAACGCCTCCTCGATACCCAGCGAGGTATTTTGTGAGATTAACTCATATGATACAACTTTTCCCTCCTTTGTCACCACAAATGAGTAGGTGACATTACCTGATAAGGACATATTCTGCAACTTCCTGGGATAGGCAACATGTGACAAAAAGGATTCCATACTTGGATCTACACTCAGCGAAATTCTCAAATCTTTACAGGTCTTATTTTCTTCTGATTTTAATTGTTGTTCTTCCAATAGCTTTCTCAATTTGGCTACTCTTTTCTGCTGCGTGGCGTTGGGGAAAGTAGTATCAAACTGCTGAATGGCAAATCGTACACTGTCCCAAGCAGCACCGGAAAATTGTAGTTGGTGTTCCAACGCCGTTGAAGAAATCACCGAATCACTTCTTGAGGTATCACTTGCATCATCAGATAAAGAATATTTGAAGGTAGAATCCACAAAACTGCTACTGTTTTTAGCCTGCTCAATATAAGCTTCAATCGATTGGTAAAATATATGTGGTGCCATATCAGAAGAGCGATTCTTCAGTGCCAACTTTCTTAATTTTAACGGTTTGCGAGTTGTCGTATCCTCCAAATGACGATAATACTGATCCAATAGTTTTTTGGTTGTATCCTTCTCAAAAGCAGCTTCTGAGGTATTGTTCAACCTCATTTCAACCCTTCGTGCATATCTTGTTTCGGGATATTTTTCCCGGATCATGTTCCCCCAATATCGAAGACTATCGGAATTATTGTCAGTAGAGAATATTTCAAAAAGGGAATACATTGCCGGAGGATGCAACTCCCTGGCAACATCATTTTTGAGAACCTTGTGAAAGTAATAGCGTGCACTATCAGGCCTGTTCAAATTCAGAAACAATAAGTTTCCTAAATTGTATTGTGCGTTAGCCTTCTCAGCTCTTAGTTGATTCTTTTGTTCAGCGGTTCGAGGTATTTCTTCAAGATTCAATGCTACAATCAATTCCGTACGTTCTAAATCATTTGCTGATTCGGTATTTTCAGTTCCTTCAAAATCTACTTGTCTTTCTCTCCCCCGAATTTCTTCCGCTCTTCGCCAGTTGTCAACGAGTGGACGATCCCCCCACTGTAATCTAAACTGTGTTTTATATTGACTTACCAGCTCAGCATTTTGGTAATTTAGATATCCGAACCTGGTGGGAATATCGGGAGTTCCTACCCCCTCTTCCCCTGCTATCTCGGTGTTGGCAATTATCCTCGATTGCTCTCCTTTATCTTCTTCAAGCTCCTGTTGCTTTTGCATCCGAATAGCAGTCAACGCAGAATCAAGCTCCTGTTCTGACAGAGAACCCAACTTTAACAAGCTATCCGCTCGATTTATCGACTTTCGCAGGGCGGTGTATTCACCATAAGTATCGGCTAATTCGTTTGGATTCTCTAAATCATTGGCAGATATAGAAGAGCTTTTAATCGCAGAGGAGGAATCAAAATAAGCGGCTGCAACCTGGTATTTATTATACTGACCACTATATATTTTCCCAAGACGAAAATAAATATCTGCTTTTAAAGCACGGGGCTGCTGGCTTTCAGTACCATACAATAGGGTTTTAAACATTTTTTCAGCTTGTTTATGATCCCCCATCATCTCATGTGTTCGGGCTATTTCAAATAAAAGCTCTCCCCGCCGGTCGAGATTTTTATCATCATTTCGCAGAGTTTGAAAAATATCAAGAGCCAAATCAAAACGATTAGCCTTTCTCGCGATATCAGCCTGTTTAAATTGTGACCAATAGAGATACTCAAAGTCGGGAAATTTATTTTCCACCTCTCTAAAAGCGTTAAAAGCCTCTCCGTATCGTCCTTGCCGCTCCAACACCTGTCCAAGTAAAAAATATGTCCGACTAAGTAGAGATTTCTCCTCAATATTGGCAGTGGCATCAAATAAATAATCCACCGCTTCACCCCAGTTGTCCAGCATGGCATGGTGTTGACCAGCCAGAGCCTGTATTTCCCCCCTATATTTCCGCGGCCACTTTGCGGGATATTGTTCAAGTTCAGACTCAGCATAACTTATGCCCGCCGTATACTGTTTTAAATCTAGTTGTGTTCTACTTTTCCAGATTATCGAAAGCGAAATCATTTTGGGAGAAGAACCTGCATTCATAAGTTCTTCAAACTTTTGAAGTGCCGAATAAAACTCCTGCCGGTAATAATTTGACTTCCCAATCAACAAAATAGCGTCATCTACCCATTTCGATTCGGGAAACTTGCGTAACACCCGGGCTCCTTTATCAATCGCATTCTGGAAATCGTCATAACCAGCTTTATTGGGGGGAGGGTGAATACGTACCGGTTCAGAAGGATCAATACCAACAAGCTGATCCTCGACTTTTTTTAGTCCCGATTTAAAGCTCTCTCGCGCATTATAAAAGGTGTTATAATAAGCCGTAAAGTTCTTCCACGAATTTTTCAGAGAGCTCCCACACCCCGCCAAGAATATGCCAGTCAACAGTATGAGAAAAAACTTCCTCAACGTTTCATCATTTATTTTCTGTTAGTCAATCGTACTCACCTTAATCATATTGGTACGGCCCTTTTTTGCGATCGGCATACCGGTTGCAATGATCGCACGGTCATCCTTATTCACAAATCCGTTATTTTTCAGATGTTCTTCCATCAATTTAACACTTTTGTCAGTATCAAATATCTCATCAATCTTTATAGGCTGCACCCCCCAAACCATTCCCAACTGCTGGCGCACCTCATCACTCTCGGTAAATGCCACAATGGGGACTCGCGGCCTAAACTTCGCAATACGCCGAGCGGTACTTCCGGAATGAGTAATCGTACTGATAACCCTCGCATCTACATTTTCGGCTAACATTACACAGGAATAGGCCAGCGATTCAATCACCTGTTTCTCTTTCCACTCAGGCTTGCGATACTCCAAACTGTTGTAGATATGATCGGCGTCTTTCTCTACCAATCCACAAATTTTATCCATTGTTTTAACAGCTTCCACCGGGTAGTCTCCTGCAGCGGTTTCGCCGGAAAGCATTACCGCATCCGTACCATCAAGTACTGCATTGGCTACATCTGAGCTTTCTGCTCTGGTCGGACGTGGATTTTCAATCATGGAGTCAAGCATTTGAGTAGCGGTAATTACCGGTTTTCCGGCCTGCCTACATTTGTCGATAATATTTTTTTGCACCATGGGAACCCTTTCACTGGCAATTTCTATCCCAAGATCACCCCGGGCGACCATAATACCGCTCGACTCTTCAATAATATCGTCGATAACCGTTATCGCTTCGGGTTTCTCAATCTTTGCAATAATACCGGCATTAGAACCTTTCGCCCGTACTCTCGAGATTACTTCCTGTATATCCTCAGCCGATCGAACAAATGACATCGCCACATAATCTACTCCTTGTGAAACCGCATATTCAAGATCCTTAATATCCTTTTCGGTAAGGGAGGCCATTGATAAGTCCACATCCGGCAAATTAAGCCCCTTGCGTGATTTTAATAATCCCCCAACCACAACCTGGGCTACTAGTGAAGATTCATTTTTCTTAATTACCTTGAGCTCAAGTAACCCATCATCAATAAGCAGCCTATTCCCTTCTACTGCATCATCAATCAACCCTTTGTAATCTACAGGTATTGTCTCAGATGTACCTTCAACGTCTTCGGTTGTCAGCGTAACATAGTCTCCGGACGCTACCTGCTGTCCCCCATCCTTCATCGTACCAATACGAATTTTAGGACCCTGCAAATCTGCCACAATTGGCATACTTACTCCATACCGGTCGGCCACCTTTCGTACATTTTGGATAACCTTGCCATTATCTTCGTGCGTGCCGTGTGAAAAATTTATTCGGGCAATATTCATCCCGTTTCTCACCAACTTATCTATTTTCTCTTCGGTATTGCTGCTGGGGCCAAGGGTGCAAACAATTTTCGTTCGTCGTTCGCTAATACTCATTAACTCTGTTCTTTATCATTCAATTAACGTTCTAAGGACTCTACAAAACCACCTATATCGTGCTGACATCCCGCTGTAACGGAAAACACATTATCTCAGCAACCATATACTATTAGTTAGCAAAAACTTTTGATAGACTTAACACTCATTCAATATGCCACATGGATATGTTATATCAATTCTGTAAAATATTTCACATCTAAAAGTAAGTTTTGCAAAGAAACGATTTAATGTATGAAATTATAACTATAAACGTTATCGGATATATAGAACTCTTTCTAAGACAGAACTAATCCTTTAAAAGTTTTGAGCAATTGGTATATTAAAATTCTACTGCTCTAATACAATTTATCAATATATTTTAACCGTATCTCCTATGGAATCATATATTAACAAAGAGAGACTGCTTCAATACGTTTTCATTCTCAGTATTGGATTGATCATGGGATGTGCAAAATCCATGAATCCCGACATTGAACGCGGATCAGACTATAATTTTAGGGACGGATACCCAGAAGTACGCTTTTCGGCGATAGGATTAATTGACCAACAAGGAGATCCTAAAATCGATATCGCAGCTGATATTGTACTGGGAAGCCTCATCTACAATAAGGAAGGTGACAAGTATATTTCTAATCTCACCATTAATGTTCAGATCATCAATCAAACAAACCCTGATAATGTAATTGGAGCTAAACAGTATGAAATTGATATTGAAAGAGAGGATCCGGATATCGTATACAGCCACCAAATTCATACCTTTGAACGGGAGCTGGACATAGAACCGGGACGATATACCATTAATTTTACCCTCACCGATAAGAGCTCGGATAAAAGGATTACCCACTCCACAGAAACCTACCTTCCGGATCCTGAAAACAATGTATCGAATCTCACGAATATTAGGATGGAAGGAAAAAACATGAATTCAGAGAATCCGTCTTGGTCGACCATTACTACCTATGATGTACCCGGACGTGTGGATTCATTAAAATTCATTTTTCAGGTTACCAATAGTAACTCCAGCGAACCGCTAACCATAGATTCTCAGCTACTTCGCTTCGATTCGGATACTTCGTATGCCCGACCGATGCATTACAATAATTACAGCCCTTCGAGCATCGAGTACAAGGGAGTTGACTATGACGATGAAGAAGTCATTCAATCTACTCAGCGTAAGTTGATAGAATCTGGCAATGTTCTTATTGAATTCACTTTTGGGAACCAAAGACGAGGTAACTACCGGTTTGAAGTGCAAACTAACATTTCTTCCGAGGAATCCGGTGAAGCATATAAAGCGCGTGACTATGCCGTAAAAAGCAAAAACTACCCGGCTATCAAATCTGCACACGAGCTGGCCCAGCCCCTAATCTACCTGATGAGTAAAAAAGAATATGAGAAATTAATCGCTATTAATAATTCAGATTCGCTAAAAGCTGCTGTTGACCGATTTTGGCTTAAAAACATCGGAAATAAGAGCCGTGCCAAAAGTGTTCTAAAGAAATTCTATAATCGGGTAGAAGAAGCGAATAAGCAGTTTTCAAATTTTAAAGAAGGATGGAAAACGGATCCGGGCATGATGTATGTACTTTTCGGTCCCCCTTGGTACGTAGATCAACGATTAAATGAAATGTATTGGTCGTACTCCTACAACCGATCCGATCCGGATAGAAATTTTTATTTCTTCGAACCCAGAAATAAGACCGAATATTTCCCCTTTACTCATTACATCCTCCGACGATCACAGTCATATTTTAACGTGCAATATCAGCAAGTTGAACTCTGGTTATCGGGATCGATTATGCAACGGAGTTTATAGAACATTTTGTTCAATTTTAATCGTTAACTTTGTTACAAGAGTTTTGTACTTACTAATTACTTAGTTACAAGAGAGTTACACTTTCGAGTAATCAAGCTAACGGAAGTACAACTTCCTTTAAGCCATAAATACTAAGCATGATAGATCCCGCGGCTTCACCCCGTTCCGCTCGGGATGACAAGCGGTATACTGGTAATTTAAAGATATTTCAAATAGTTGCCGTTGTTTTGAAAGGCTTCTTACCGCCCGTGCTATGACCTTACTGTCTGCCCTTATAATGCAGGTGTCTATATCCTTACTATCTCAGATAGTCTAAGCTTATAAGCGCAGCACCAGAGCAAAAAAACGTATTTTCTGATAAAGCACACCAGAAACAACTGTGCAAAGTGAGGAAATGTAATAAGCAAAAAAATTCACAAAAATGCCGATGACCCCAAATAGCTGAGGTATCAGATATCAAATGTCATCCCCGAGTTATTTAAGATACTGAGTATTAACATTGCAATGATAATGTAGAACAAAATAAGATCACTTAGATGACTCAACACCTTCCCTCCTTTAAACAACCAAGCCCACCCGATTTCCTCGGCAGGTTTAGGCACCCCAAATAAAAAAAGCCGCTCCCCGTAGGGAGCGGCTTTATGATATAAGGTTATTATTCCCTATTGATTAACCGGTGTCGCATCAAACAATCCTGGAACAGGATCCGGCAGATTATCAGAATTTGTATTTCGCTCATCCTGCGGATACAAGAATCGCTGAGGGAATTCACTGCCCTGAACAGTTGACAGCCCATCCACATTATAATCTATTCGCCGCACGAAGTTGAATCCTTCGATTTGACCTATGAGTCCCAGATATGTCCAATTACGAACATGCTGTGGAATTGAAGTGTTTGCATAGGGTCCACCAGCCTGAAAATCAGTTAGTGCTAAATCGTCATAATTATCCGTACCAAATTTATTGTCCAGATAATCACGACTGTTGTTTAAAGCGTTCACCGCATTTTGATCTCCAGTTGCTGTACCTTGAGCTGCTTCTACTTCTGCAATAATCATCTGGTTTTCCATATATGTAACTAATGGAAAAGATTCGGTTGCAGCAGCAAAACCATCGGTATTATTTAATGCTGCTCCATCATAATAGTATTCAGCACGAGCTGTCTCATCTGTTTTACTGTTATTTCCATTATTTAACATACTCCGTGCATGAGATCTGTCTGCACGTAAATAACCAGAGCGCTCTACCACTGTAAAAGCATAGTACAGATTTTGATTACGAGCCTGTTGCTCGCCATGAGGTATTAGTAGATCACCAGTACCATCATCAGCATCTATACCATTTTGTGCCGCAGTTAATGCTCCTGAGGTGTCTCCGGTATGCATTAGATAGCGTGCTTTAAGGGTATAAGCCACCTTCAACCATTGGCCAATGTCACCATCTAATGTGGTGATATCACCAGATATAGCTGGAGTAGCATTACTCTCTAATGTTGATATAGCTTCATTTAACAGCGTTATAACACTACTATATACAGCACTTTGACTATCATATGTGGGGGTCCAACTTTCATCAGAGTTAACTGCTTCTGAAAAAGGAACATCGCCCCAAAGAGCAGTGACCTGCCCCATAAGCATGGCTTCCCAGATCTTCGTTGCAGCTACCTGGTTTACAGGAACTACATCAAGAGCATTATACTCTTCTCTTGCTAACCGAAGATTGGTAAGCCCACGCACATAGGCCATAAACCAATCACTATCACTATCTGACGCAGTAACATTATATGAATATATACTACTATACTGGCGATCTTCACCAGAAAAGTATTGCGCCCACATACTACCCTTACGGGCACTATGGGATTCTAAAAAAGTTACTGTGCCTACTTGTCCTGCAACAAATTTTTTGTCAGCAGGCGCTGAGGTTGGGTTATTAGGATTTTCGTTGTAACCATCCGTAAATGAGTTGGTCACCGAATCACATCCTACAACACCAACCAAAAGCAATACAAAAGCTATGTATTTTATGTTGGTAAATTTCATAATAAATATATTTATAAAATTAATTAGTAATTGACCTTCACAGAGAAGATATATGATCTGGTACTTGGGTTGTTAAAATAGTCAAGACCAAAACCGTTAGAAGGTCCAGTCAAGTTTGTTTCAGGATCGATACCACTGTAATCGGTAAACAGCAGCAAGTTTCTACCTGTCACTCTAAGATCGACTGATCGTAATCCGGTATAATCACGGAATCCTTGACCGTCAATACTGTAACCCAATGATACCTGGCGCAAGCGAACGAACCCACCATCCTCAATAAATGGTTCAGCGGGACCGGTAAAACCAGAAAACGGACCAGCATAGTGTCCGACTTCGTCAACTGCAACAGGACCTGCTCCAAAGTCTTCGACATATCCTCTGAAGGTAGTTCCTTCCGGAATAGTTCTTCCATCCCAAGTCGTTAAATCTTGGTCAGCAGTGGTTTCCCATGTCTGAGATCCGTGAACGCCGAAGAAACTAAGAGCTCCTTTTGTACCATTCCAGACGTCTCCGCCATGCTTGATATCAAAAAGGAAATTCAAGCTAAGCCCCTTAAAGTTCACAGTGCTACCCACGCCTGCTCTCCAGTCAGGGTTAGGATTACCAATTATTTTTTGCTGGGCAGCGGGTTGTGGAAAGCCTAGTGCATCAAGTGCTAAGCTTCCATCATCATTGCGAGCCCATGCATTACCAAAGAACACTCCGTATTCCTCCCCTACGATAGCTGAAGACGTTGCACTGGTAAAACCGGCAAGTCCAAGTTCATCAGCTCCGGCAAGGGAAGTTACTTTGTTGATGTTTTTAGACCAGTTCGCATTGATAACCCAACTTAAATCACGAGATCTAATGACCTCAAGATTAAGTTCGGCCTCAAAACCTTTGTTCTCAATAGCACCTGCATTAGCCAGCTGAGTGCTAAAGCCTGAAGATGGCGCACGGTCTACACCTAAGATCGCATCTTCGGTTTCCGTAATGTAGCGTGTAAGCCCTAAATTAACGCGATCATTAAAGAATCGAAGGTCTGCACCAATTTCATACTCTGTAGTGCGTTCTACCTTCAAGTCAGGGTTACCTGCTTGTGATGAACGTGCAAAACCACCACCATATTCAGCAGGGTTCAAACTTTCACCCCAGCTACCAACCAGTCCACCTTGGAAATAGGTGGTTTGTGTAGAATACACAGGGGGTTGAACTCCTGCTTCACCATATGATAATCGCAACTTACCAAAACTGAGAATATCACTATCACTTAATGCATCCAGCTCAGTAAATTGCCAAGCTAAACTTGCCGAAGGATAAAAGAAAGAGCCATCCGTATCTTCTCCAAAGGTAGAAGCACTTTCTTCCCTTCCGGTAACTTCCAGGAATAACATATCATAGGCACTAACATTAAGAACACCGTAAAGGGCAGAAGTTCTTTGTGTACTTCGTTCTTGGAAAGGATTTTTGCTGTTATAATTTGAAACATCCCGATTAAATCCTTCAAGAATAATACTTGTAGACGTAGCACCTAACTCATCATATTCGCGATGGTTTACATTCCATCCTACAGTCAATGTGCCTGAAAAGTCTTCATTTAATGTGTGTGAAGCTTTGGCAATGAGATCTGAGTTAACCTGGAGTTGGCCAAGTTCTTGTTCCGTAAGAGCCCCACTTGGATTACTTGCATCATAAGTAGGAAATACAGAATATCGTCTGTCGGTATAGGTATCTACGCCCAACCGATGCGTAAAACTTAACCAAGAGGTAGGATCATATTGTAACTCGGTACTTCCAAGTATACGCTGGACTTGGGTTTCATTGATCACATTTTCAATAGTCCACAATGGATTATTGTAAATTGGTGTATCTCCCGAACCTGTAGGATTTCTATAGCTACGGTGTTTATCGGTGGTTATACTACCATCAGCATTTACGAAATCTACGGTATGAGGCCTAAAGTCAAAATCAGGCGGCGTACGATAAGCTCCTAAAAGAAGACCGGAAACATTCGAACCCTGCTGAATTCGATTTGAATTTGAGTTCGTATATTGCGCGTTGACCGTTGCTGAGAAATTATCCCAATTCCGTGTTGCCACCCCTTTAACAGTCGTTCTATTATAATCACTGTTTTCCAAGATAATACCATCCTGGTTAACATTGGAAACACTTAATCGAAATGTTCCTTCTTCAGAACCACCGCTGATTGAAATGGAATTATCAGCCTTCAAACCATTTTCAAAAATGGCTTCTGAGTGATCATATGTTTGTCGGGAGTTTTTCTGGGTAATAAGTCCATACTTTTCTCCGTCAGGACCAAAGTATGCATTCCCATCAGACATGTCCATCACATCATCGCCACCCGGACGATCTGCAATTTTATCTCCCCAAGATAAGGATGTTGTAGGATTAAAAGCTCCACCAAAACCTTGGCCATACTTCTTCTGAAGGTCAACCGTCTTATTCAATTCATCAATAGACCATTCAGACTTAACAGTAATGTTAACTTTATTATCGTCTGTAGGTGACCCACTCTTGGTTTCAATCAAAACAACACCGTTGGCGGCACGTGATCCCCAGAGTGCTGCAGCAGAGGGCCCTTTTAATACCTGTACTGACTCAATATCGTCGGGATTCAAATCATTTATTCGAGACTGCTGTTGGACGCCTCCAACACCCGAACCAATTGTTGAGTTATAAATAGGCACACCATCTATTACAAAAAGAGGTTCATTATCACCCGTAATGGTATTAGCACCACGTATTATAATGCGTGAAGCGGCACCGGGATCTCCACCAGTTCCGGTAATATTAACACCGGCAGCTTTTCCAGATAAACCTGATACGACGTCAAGCTCACCAGAACCTGCAATATCATCCCCTGATACTCTTGACGCAGATGTTCCCTGTTCATCTCGATTTTCTTCAAAACCAAGAGCACTTACAACCACTTCGTCAAGCCCCAATACATCAGTGCGCATTTGAATATTATGGGTATTCTCCCCTGCACTGACTTCAATTTGCTGGGTATAACTTCTATACCCTACAAATGAAGCTTGAATGGTATATGTTCCAGTTGGCACTCCGCTAATGGTGTAAACACCGTCAGCATCTGTAGAAGCACCAGTTTGCAATTCATTGATTACAACATTTACTCCCGGCATCGTTTCACCGGTCTCTGCATCCGTCACGGTACCCGTCACGGTCGCATCTTGAGCTACGGCAGTAGCTGCAAGAAATAAAGCAAACATTGCTGTAGAAAGTATCTTTCTAAGCATAATTGAGTAGGTTTTATTATTGATTTTATTTAACCATCCCCATTGAGACAATTTTAGTAACACCCTGTATTTTATCCCAAAAGGAATTAGACTATTGATTGGCTTCTAAACACATACATCCCTGTATATACCTTTACCTAAACAGATATGTGCCGGAAGAACAATAGCCCTGATTTTTAAACTAAGGGAAATAATACTAAAATAAATATCATTGTCAAACGTTTAATTAGTTTAGGAATGTAAAAATATTCTAAGAGTTAACTGACTTATCTGGTATTTGTGCATCCTGTTGTTTCCAAGAGAGATAACTAATCGTTTATTATATGCAAGATATATATTGTGAGTAACTTTCGAGTATAGCATATCCTTGCAGTAACATATGTTATTATCAAAGAACGTAATAAGTCACTTCCTCCATTTATTAAATGTAATACGGACAAAACGTTTGGAAGAAGAAGTCATAAAGTTCCTTCCACTTAGGAGATGCTATAAGCCCCTGAAAGAAGTCGGTATCAATACTGATAAAGTGATTTATAACCTCTTACTAATAATAAATCAATATAATCAGCTATAGTAACAAAATGCTTGTTACATAACCCGCGAGGGAAATGTTTGTTAAGAGTTAGAATTGTTAACAACTAAATTTCTCACTTAAAAGCTTTTTGCAAAACGCTTTAAATCCCGTAGTAAGCCACCAGCTATGGATTATAAACCTTTTTTGTGGTTAGATCTTCAGCTTTTTTCGGCCTCCATCCACATTTACAGATGACCAGAAATAATAGCATCACTCATTCTGTAAAGAAATCTACCAAGTTATACATCTAAGGATATTTGCTTACATAAAAAAAGCCGCCTCGAAAACGAGGCGGCTTAAAATTTTAATTATTAATGAAGCGTTAACACTTATTCACAAGTATCAGCTCCACCATAGCCAGCATTCTGACAGACACTGTCATTGGCATCCAGCTCAGACTCTGGGATAGGCCAAATTAGGTTGTCAGCATCGGGTGCAGATACTGCTCCGCTTGTACCCGACGTTACATTCATGCCCCAACGTACCAGGTCATGCTTGCGCTTGCCTTCAAAACCAAGTTCAACCTGACGCTCGAGGTAAATCGCTTCTAGCAATTCTGCATTTGAGGTGAAGTCAGCTTCTTCATAGGCAAACCATTGCGAAGCATCTTCCGAGCCACCGCTTGCGTTATACACGCGGATAGAACGTAAATGAACCTCGTTTAATAAGTCTATGGCATCGTTGCTTTCTGCTGAAGGATACGTACTGGCGGTTTCAGCCAAGGCTTCTGCACGCATTAACAACACATCAGCATATCGAATAACCGGTGCATTATCAGCTGAATTAACCCCATCTTCGTATTTCAAAGTCACAGTATCACCTCCAGGAGTCTGAGTTAACAGCTCCGTTTGGCGAAGGTCTTCATAAGTGTAATTTGCAGGTAAATCCTGCGCCTGATCAGATGTAGCAGATGCAAGTGCACCGGTAAAAGCACCGGTTACTACGATGTCACCGCGACCACCGTTGGTGGCATTATAGAAGGCAGACAACGAATTGTTAACACCTGGGTTATCCTGATCGGTATGGACTACATCAAAAACAGACTCTGCAGAACTTTCCTCAGACGGAGTGAAAAAGTAATCCTGAGGTGCGCCTTCAAGGCTATATTCATTTGAGTTTATAACCGCTTCCGTTAGGGATAAAACCTGATTGAATTCACCCTGTTGTAAATACACGCGCGCTAAATAAGCGTGGGCATTATACACATTAGCACGTGCAGAACCGCTTGGCGTATAGCTTGACAACAGACTAATGGCATCATTCAGATCTGTAATGACCCGCTGATAAACGGTGGCTACATCACTCCGTGCAGGAGTTTTGAAGTTTTCCGCTGATTGTACACCGGACGTAACTACAGGAACTCCCGCATGAGAGTTGTCATTAGTATAGCCCCAGGGCTTAGCCCACATACGCACCGCTTCGAAGTGAAGCACGGCACGCAGGAACAATGCCTCTCCCTTTATACGGTCTTTCGCCTGTACAAAGGCATCGTCATCAATCTCACCGGCATCAACCGCTTCGATAATGAGATTTATATCATTGAGGGCTTCATAGGTCTGATTCCAAACATCTTCAACCTGCGAGTTGGTCAAGTCAATGTCGTGGCTTGCAATCTGTTGCCACTGTTCAAAAGAACCCGTCCAAAGGGTATTTTCTCCCATTAATTCACCAAATAACGGATAGGATGATCCCATCGCATCTCCACTTTGAACATCGTTATAAGCACCCGTGAGTGCATTTTCCAGATCTTCTGTGGAACTATACAGCTGGTCAAGTGGCAAAGACTGGCGCGGTTCCTGGCTGTCCAGGATATCGCACGCACTGAATGCCAGCACGACCAAAATCGATACAAATATTGCGTTTAAACGTTTCATAAAGTCAGATAATTTCAGTTTAGAATTTAAAATCTATTCCGGCCTGGAAGGTGCGAGCCTGCGCAGGGGCAAAGAATACATTACCCTGGTTGATGTTTGTACTTGGCGCAGACGTAACCTCCGGATCCATACCGCCATACTCATCACTGGTAATGGTGTACAAGTTCGTACCCTTAACAAACAAGCGCACGGTATAATCTTGCGTGAAGCTTGATGGCAAGGAATACCCGAGGGTAACATCCTTTACACGCATGTAGGAACCGTCCTCAAGGTAACGCGTGCTTGACTGGCTCCCGTTAGCTGACAACCAAATAGGTTTTGGGATATCCGTAATATCGCCGGGCTCCTTCCAGTAGTCGAGCTGTCGGGTTGTCTGATTAAACAAAGACGCCAAGTTAGAATCGAGAAACTCACCGTCAGCTCGGTATATATCGTTTCCATAGGTATACTGCAGGAATACACTCAGATCAAAGCCTTTGTAGCGGAAATTATTTCTAAACCCTCCGTAAAAGTCCGGATGAGGCTCACCCGCAATGATCCGTTCCGCAGCGCCATAGTCAGTCGTCACATAACGATCGCCAAACCGGCTTTCGTTTTTAAACGCAACGCCCGAATTGATTTGAGCTTGCGTGGGATCAGAATTCATATACCATGCGGCAAGTCCGTTATCTGGATTTGCACCGGCATACTCACGTAGGTAGAACGCACCCAGCGCTTCGCCTTCCCGAACAAGCTGTTCACCGGAAACAATGTCATCACCGCCAATGAGAGACTGAACTTCGTTTTCAATAAATGAAATATTGAAGGAAGACGTCCACTGGAATTCTCCAGTGAAGATATCTGCGGTAACATCGAATTCTAATCCTCTGTTACGCATCTCACCTTCGTTCTGAGTAAAGGTCGTAAAACCGTTTGTTGCAGAAATGGGGCGGCCGAGCAACAGGTCAGAGGTATTCTTTTCATACACACCTAATGAACCTCGTAGACGACTTCCAAAGAAACCGTAGTCAAGCCCGATGTCTAACTGGTTTGTTTTCTCCCATTTCAAATCAGGATTAGGTAACTGACTAACGCTGAGACCCGGTATAGTAGCATAGTTGGCTCCGGAACCTGCCAATGCAAGAGCGGGATAATTGCCAATACCACTGGAATTACCCGTAACGCCATAACTGGCACGCAGCTTTAAGAAATCAAGGAAATCACTACCGCTCAGGAATTCTTCATCAGAAAGAACCCATCCGACAGAAGCAGCGGGGAAAAATCCGTATCGGTTGTCCTCACCAAATCGGGAAGAACCGTCAACACGTCCATTCAAGGTAACCAGATACTTATCCTGGAATGAATAGGTTATTCGTGAGAGATAACCCAAGAATGCATACGAACTGATACTACCACCGCCGCCAGTAATACTTGCAGCACTGTTTAGTGTTTTCAAGTCGTTACTTGCAAAGGTATTACCCGAAACACTAAAGTTGAGGTTCTCGGACCGCTGCAGTGATGTACCAACCAGTGCAGAGAAACTGTGCTCTCCGTAATCGCCGGCATATTCAAGCGTAGCATTCCAGTTGTAGTTCACATAATCTTCATTAAGATTAAATCCGCTACCAACACCAAATCCATCGGTTGTTATATCACTTCGCTTTTCAAACGTACGAAGCTGGAATAAGTCAACGGATATATCAGTATTAAATTGCAACTCTGGGAGGATACTCCAGTTCAAGTTCGACGAAATAACCGTCTGCTGTAAATCCTCTTCAATCTCAGTACCCTGAAGGTTTGAAAGTGGGGTACCGTTAAAAGCTTGAATGAGATTTGGAGATACTCCCAGGTTAGGCTCACCATTATCCTTTCTTGCCTCAACATTCGGATAGTAGAGGGCTGCAAATGTAATAGGAGCATCTACCTGGTTACGCTCAGACCGCTTAAAGTTTCGACTGTACGTTGGCGCAATATTAAGACCAACCTGAACATCATCGCTAATTTTGTGATCCACTTTAATACGTGCGGAATAGCGTTGCAGGCGATTCCCTTTTACATATCCCTTCCGGTCGTTAAAACCTGTAGAGACACGATATTGGGTCCGATCATTACCGCCGGAAACACTCGCATTTATTTGCTGAATAGATCCCTGGCGCTGAACCAGCTCCATCCAATCCGTACTGGCAACATCTCCTGGATCCTCACTTAAGGAATATGGAAGAACATTGTTCCATAGATTTTCACCAAAGGCATTAATTCCAGCATCATTCCACATTTCCGTAAACTGCTGGCCGTTCAACATGTCATACTTATCGGTCGCTTCTGTTACACCACCGGAATAGCTAACATTTACCTGGGTTTGACCTGCACGACCTGACTTGGTAGTAATTAAAACAACCCCGTTGGAACCACGAGATCCGTAAATAGCAGATGCAGACGCATCCTTCAGAACCTGGATAGATTCAATATCATCAGGGTTCAAGTTAATTAGGGGGTTTGTACCAATACCTACACCGGAAACTTCTCGACCTATCGATCCGTCACCCGTTGTAATAGGTACTCCATCAACAACATAAAGAGGCTGAGCATCAGCATTAATTGAAGCTGTACCGCGAATACGTACGGCGGAAGGAGAGCCCAATGTACCACCGGCCTGTGTTACCTGAACACCAGCAGTATTACCCTGCAGGGCATTTTCGATAGTATTCAATTCCTGGTTTTCCAATTGTTCAGAGCCCACCGTAGAGATTGAACTGGTCAAATCTCTTCGTGACTGTGTTCCGTAACCGACTACTACGACATCCTCAAGCTTTGCAATATCAGGAGCAAGCTCTACATCAATAGTTGTCTGGCCGTTAACAGGAATTTCCTGTTTTTTAAAACCAACAGAAGAGAACACTAACGTTCCGTCAGATGGTACGGTAATTTCATACGTACCGTCTGTTCCGGTTGCGGTTCCTCTATTCGTTCCTTGTAACATAACTGTAACTCCCGGTAATGTTTCACCGTCATCAGCTGACACAACAGTACCTGAAACGGTAATGTCTTGAGCCATTGCTGAAGAGACAAACATAAAACCGAAAGCACATACTAATAGCGATAGTACCTTCAACTTCATAATTAGAGATAGTTTTGGTTTAGATGATTAGCCCCTTAATGCTGTTTTAACACTAAACCAACTAACAGTCTGTTAGAAAAGCCAGGGTTAAATGAGCAACACTAAAAGGAGTTATTTATAGTTAAGATGTGTTAACACCTTAATTCCTTACTTATACTTAGATTTATTTAGAGCAATTTCCTAAAAGATTAATAGCCTTGAATTATTATTCAGTTAGAATAAGAAATGATTAATTATTTGCAACAACAATAATATTTAGATATGTCCTATACACATACTGAAAGTTCTACATTAACAAACAGACAGTTACTTGTCAACTAAAAACTTTGTGTATTTTCGATATAATTCTAACTTTCAGTTGACTACAATTCAATATGACTTAAATATTAAGCTAACACTTAACAAGTGTAACAGACTGCTTACATCAATGCGAACTTTTTTACTACTCTTTACATCGTTGCTTATTTCTCTGCTTATCGGTTGCAGTAGCAGTAAAATGGATAATATAAAGCGTGGCACAGACTATAATTATGAGTCGGGCTATCCCGAGTTTAGGTCAAGTGCTTTTGGATTTTTTGATAAAGATGAGGGACCTGTGCTTGAAATCAATACGGATATTATTAAAGGCAGCTTAATTTATAATCGTAAAAAGGTTGGCGACTCCCTCTTTGCAAAAGTTGCGGTTGATATACAGATATCGGAGATTAACGGAGAACAAAATATTGATTCCAAGCGTATCACCCGTCAAATTGCTACGAGTGATGCTTCGATTACACACAGCCGTGAAATCACGAATATACCCTATCGGCTGCAGGTGAATCCGGGAAACTACGAAATTTTTGTGACGGTAACGGATCTCAATTCCGACAAAAAGATTACCCAAACCAGTAATGTAGAGATCCCGAATACCCGGCAAGATGAGTATACACTCAGTGCGATAAAACTATTTGGTAAAGAAAGTGGAGACAAAAAGTGGTCGCAGATATCAGGCTATCATGTAACTAATGAAGTTGATTCTCTTCGGTTCGTATTCCAGGTTCTTAGTCCTCAATCAAATGCTTCTTTAACTCTCAATACACGTTTTATTGCTTTTGACTCAGATACTGGTTTACCCAGACCGATCACACGCAACAACTATACTTCATCAAATATAGAATACAAAGGCATCGATTTTGATAACATAACAGAATTACAAAGTAACAGGCGTATACTTACTGACTACAGCAGCGTATTTGTGGAGTATAAGTTTGCCAACAAAGATCGCGGCAACTATAGATTCGAGGTAACTGCAAAGAAAGAAGGTGATGACAACGAAATATTTAAGGGGCGATCATTTGGAGTGAAAAGCGAAAATTTTCCTGCTGTGGAAAGTGTACGGGAGCTAGCTCGTCCACTCTATTACCTAATGGGACCTGATGACCATGAAGAACTGATGGCTATTTCCGATACCGATTCCCTAAAGCAAGCGATGGACCGTTTCTGGCTAAGAAATATTGGAAATAAAAAGGAGGCTCAGCATGTTATTGAACATTATTATACACGGGTTGAGGAAGCCAACAAACGATTTTCGAACTTTAAGGAAGGTTGGAAGACCGACCGGGGGATGGTTTATATCCTTTTTGGCGAACCATTTCATACCAGAGATCGTCTGCGTACATTGATTTGGTATTATTCTTATAATACTGATACCTCACGATATCGGTTCACATTTGAACAGCCAAAGCTTAATAATCAGTTCTTCCCTTTTGACCACTATATCCTAAACCGAAAAGGATATTACCATAGCCTTCTTTACTCTCAACGAAGTTTATGGCTAAGCGGACGTATCTTACAACGGCAGATTTAACAAGATAAATTGCAGAGCAACGGGATTTATCAATAGCTAAATAAGTAGTTATGAATCTTAGATGAGTAATAGAATCCATTCTATCTGTGTTAGGAGAGAGTTACACTCTTGAGTAACGTTACCATCGGGAGTACAATTTCCTTTGAACTTAGAAAATTAAGCATGAAGCTAAAATGCAATAAGACGCAGAGATCTACTACACTCCATAGAACAAACATTGTAACGAGCTTGCAGGGGAACTGAACTTGCTACATTTTGGTGGACACCCAGATGAAGACAAAGTGCTCGATCACTTCATTACTTTATCACTACAGCGCTTATCATACAATACTTCTGGGAATACGAGAAGGGATCTGCACCAGCACTTCATAGTTCATGTTGTTGCGCATCTCACTAAACGAAGAAACCGTCATCTCCTGGTCTCCCTGATGACCAATAATAACCACTTCGTCACCCTTCTTAACATCCGGAATATCCGTGACATCTATTGTCAGTAAATTCATATTCACTAATCCAGCGACAGGGGCACGCTTCCCATTCACCAATACAATGCCCACATTTGTTAAATTGCGGCCAAATCCGTGAGAATATCCAATGGGCACCGACGCAATCGTTTCATCACGTCCGGTTAAATAGGTATTACCATATCCTACAAACTCTCCGGCCGGCACCTCTTTTGTACTCATTACATGACTTTTCCAGCTCAACACGCGCTCGAGGGGATCTTTGTGCTCTTTATTGATATCAGGATACTTCTTAACAAAATTCATATAGGTTTCACGGTTGGGCCAAAACCCGTACTGTGCAATCCCAAAGCGAACCATATCCATAATCGTTTCGGGATAATTCAGGGCCGATGCAGAACACGCTGTATGGCGATGTTTGACCTCAATACCCTGGTCTTCAAACCATGCGCTATATTCTTTAAAATTCTCAATTTGCTCCTTAATCCGTACATAGTTACCCACACTTTCGGCACCGGCAAAATGGGTGCAAATTCCATCCACCTGCAGATGTTTACTATTCTTTTCAATAATACTAACCGCCTCTTTAAACTGGTTACGCTCCAAGCCTAAGCGATTCATTCCCGTTTCCAGATGAAGATGAATGCGCGCCGGCTTTCCAATACGCTGTGCTTCTTTCACAGCCCATTTCAAACGATCAAGCTCAAAAATGAAGAACGATACATCACGCTCGATAGCCCATCCCAGTGCTTCGTTATTGATCATTCCCATAATCATGATATGCGTCTCTTCTTCGGTACTTGCCCGGGCTGCCTGACGGGCCTCATCGGAACTGAACACCGAGAAGTGTCGAACACCGCATTTTTCAGCCATGGGTACAAAATGACCAATACCATGTCCATATGCATTCCCTTTGATAACAGAACTAAACACCACATCTTTGCCAATGTAGTCCCTTAAAAAAGTAATATTTTTCTCAAAAGCTTGCTTGCTTAGTTCAATCCATGAAGGATATAACTCGTTACTCATGATCGTTCAACTGTTTCTTTTATAATTTTCATGAACATTGAAATGCCACTGCCTATGATTTCATCGGGAAAATCATAGTTTTGGGCATGCAAAGCAGGATGGCTCCTGCCCGCTCCCAATCCAAACATTGCACCCTTATATTCTTTTGTGAAATGACCAAAATCTTCAGACCAGCTAAACGGTTCTTTTTTCTGGTTAATTTCTAAGTCAATCTTATCGGCAGCAGATTCAATAACTTTTACTGCTTCATTATTATTTACCGTAGCGGGAAACTCCTCAACCCACTCAACATCAAGCCCAAGATCAAAGGTATCTGCATACCCTTTTGCTATTCTGATGCAATGATCCTTTAGTTTTGCCAATAATTCATCGTCATAGGTTCGCAGTGTTGCCATTACGGTTCCCTGTCCCGGTGAAGTTCCAAAAGCACGTTCCCCCACCCCGGCATGTATAACGGTTACTTTTGCTGATTTCTCCAAGGGAACCCTAAACTGAGGGGCTGCCGAAAATGACTGTATCGTTTGAGCCACTGCCAAGGCCGGGCTATTTCCTTCTTCCGGATGAGCTGCATGAGCAGTCGCCCCATCGAAGCGAACAATCAATCCCACCGAAGCTGCAGCAAACGTATCATCTTTGATAACAATCTGATCCTTTTTAAATCCCGGTAAGTTATGAAGGGCAAAACAGTAATCAGGTGCCAGATCTTCAAATTGAGCATCATTAATTACACGGGTCGCCCCTTCCCCGGTTTCCTCGGCCGGTTGAAATAAAAGAGAAACCTTTCCCACCTGCGGTCGCTGCTTTCCTAACAGCTTTGCCACCCCGGCGACTATACTCATATGTCCGTCATGACCGCATTTATGACCGATCCCTTCCGTCTTAGATTGATAGTCAGCTGATATATCATCTGATATTGGCAACCCGTCAAGCTCACAGCGGATCAACACGTGTGGCCCCGCTTTTTTCGAGTCATAGGTTGCTAACAATCCATATCCTCCTATATTTGTCTTCAGATCATCAGGGTTGGTAGCTGATAAAAAATCATTGATAATTTTTGCTGTCTGTTGTTCTTTCCCAGACACCTCAGCTGCAGCATGCAACTTGTGGCGCAGCTTTTTTAATTCGGGCAGAAGTGGTTTTAAATCAAAATTGAAGGGCATACCGAAAGTTTCTAAATCACAATTTTCACATGGCGTAAGTAGGGGATTTTACGGGAGAATTGCCAATTCTGTTCTATGTTCTTCGGGAGTACAAATCCCTCTAAACTAATATATCAATGCCCAGTTGCGAAAGAGTTGTACTCTTCAGCAATAACTATCAATACAAATCACCCAACACTAATCGGGGATCGGGATACCTGTCCAAGGCCTGCTCTCTGTTTTCGGGTGCTACTACCCCGGGCATATCTGCTTCTTGGGGATCTTCGTGTGAAAGCTGAAAATGAAGATGAGGGGCCCATCCCCCGTTAACATCCTGACTGCCAAGCGTTGCTATCTGTTGTCCTTTTTTGACTCCTTCTCCAACCGAAACCATGTCAAGAGATTCTTTCGATAAATGACCGTAAAGTGCATAAAGTGTGGAATCGTCCAACTCATATTTAACCACAATCGTGGGTCCATAGTCTCCGGGCTGATCATTATTTTGGACATAAGCAACTTTGCCATCCCAAAATGAAAAAACCGGGGCCCCCGATTTAGTCCAGATATCAATTCCCATGTGCACATTGCGCTCGTTATCAAACATCGATTCTAAATACATATTCGAGCGCTTTTCATTGTATTTCCCAATGCCCCACTCCTTTGACTGAATAAAATCAACATCATATCCCTTGTTGAAATCAAATATAAATAGCTCATCCCTGCTATCGGGATACCCCATTACTTTGGCAAAGTTATAATCGGAATATGTACTCATTGGAGTTCCTCATGATTTATCAGTATAGATATACCCCTGTTAAAAGCGATTCTATCCTAATCTATTATCAAGCGTTAAATATTACAAGCAGATATGTTTCTATACTACTCTTCGACTATTTTATCGATGTAGTCAGAATTCATAATCCCTAATGCCCCCATATACTTCATGCGGAAACGGATAAAATCACCTACTTCGTAGCCGGCCTTATTATCACCGACATCCAAAATGAGCATATCCGAGCTGGCATCAGCAATTTCTACATCTCCTTCAACATCAATTAAATGGTCGGGATTTATATCGAGATAACCGATATCCAGAATAGCTCGATATGATGTTTCCCCATATTCTTCTTCATCAATATCGGCCACTTCGCCCTGAGGATTCATGCCCAGTTCTCCACTCGGCACCTTGGGTTTTTCAGCAATTTCGATGATTTGGGTATATAGCTCCATCACATCGTTATGCATACCCTCAATCGTGCCATCGGTAAATAAGTTTTTCCCAAAGAAGAGCGCTTCTCCCACCCGAAAGTGATTAACACCGCTTGGCAGCTGATTCCGCAATAGCAGAGGAATAGTCACCGTAGTACCTCCCGAAACAAGGGGAATTTCTTTGTTGAAGCGGAGTTCAATAATCTGTTTATACAGTGATAATTGAATGAGTTTATCTTCATCCGGCATGACCCCATGCATGCAGTTAAGATTGGCTCCAATACCAATCACCTCAATATTCGAGAGCTTAAATACCTTCTCATAAAAATCGATCAGGTTTTCACGAATCACTCCTTCACGCAGGTCACCCAGCTCAATCATAATGATAACCTTGTGAACTTTATCCTGCTTCTGGGCTTCTTCTGACAGTGCATGCAGTGTTGAAAGTTCCGTATTCAGGCTTACATCGGCATACTTCACCACCGAATCAATAATATCTTTGGGCGGAGGCTTGATATAGGTAGTAAGCGTATCGGGATCAATTTCCTTGATCTTCTTTAGATTGCTGATGCGGGAATCCAACATTTCTCCAATGCCAAGGTCAGCCACCTCTTTCAGGTACTCTTCATGCCCGCAAAGCAATTTGGTGGTAATCCCCCACTTGATGTCATTGTCCTTAAAAAGGGTATCCAGGTAATTATAATTATGACGCAGCTTGTCTCTATATAATTTTAAATAGGCCATCCCTACTTGCTCAGTCGCATTTCAAGGTATTTATTCGTAAATCCGTACTTCTCATACAGATATTTAGCGGGATTATCGGGTTCTACATGCAACGCAATATCTCCCTCGGTTGCATCAATGATATGCTCCATCAATTTTTTGCCAAGCCCTTCACCACGGTAATCACCATGCACGGCAATATACACCAAAATATGTTCGGGAATAAATCCACCCATATTCGTATGGTTAATAATTACAGCCCCCACAATTTGATCATTCTCATGAGCAACTAATATAAAACCATCCTGTCCCTCTCCATCTCCATAAGCATAAGCAATGCTCGACAAGATGTGTTTCTTTTCATCTCCATATTCATCCAGATGCTCGTAAAGAAAATCGGCAATATCTTCTCGACCAAATGGAGTCGGATTTTCGATATCTGAGTGTACTAAATCGAATTCAATCATTATTGATTTATCGCATTAACATTATCTGCTGACTTACCAGTTATATTCTCGGTATTTTCATCGGGAAATGCCAATGAAACGGCAATAAACACAATAGCCGACACTGTAATTCCAAAAACATTGGCATCTAATCCAGCCGGAAGGTTTTCCATAAACACTTCCAAAGAAACGGTTGTAGAGCCTCCAAAAATCATAGCCGCGATGGCGCCGATACTGCTGCTTTTCTCCCAATATAATGCCCCGATAATCGGTACAAAAAGACCCGACACCATAAATGCATAGGAATAAAGCATCAAGTCTAGCACATTCGTCATTGTTGTAGCAATTAGCAGGGCAAATGTTCCGATCACAAGTGTTGTAATCTGTGAAAACCGCAAAAAGGTATCGCTATCGTGATCTATATCTTTAAAATAGCCAATAATATCGGAAACTACATTTCCGGATGCGGCCATCAAACAACTATCTGCGGTAGAGAGTATAGCCGAGAAATAAGCACTCATCATAATCCCCATAAGCCCAACTGGCAATACCGTTCGCAGCAACATGGGTAGTCCTGTTTCGGGATCGGTCTCCGATACGTCGGCAGCGCCCAAATATGCAAACATACCTTGCTCGGCACCCACTTTCGCAAATAATCCTAATGATACGCCCATAAAAGCCATAATAGGCCACTCAAAAACACCAGCCAGATACCAAGCTCGTTTAGCTGTTTGCTCATCATTACAGGCATAAATACGCTGATAGAGTGTCATCCCCACAAACCAGATTGGAATAATAGTTACGGTCCAATAAATTACATCCTGCCAAGAGATATTAGTCATAGAAAGCAAGGCAGGATCTACCGTTTTGGAGATCGCTTCCCACCCACCGACTGCTGTATATGAAATGGGGATTCCTATGAAAACAAGTCCAATCATAAGAATCGTCCACTGTACCGTATCAGTGTAAATAACAGCTTTAAGTCCGCCCATTACGGTATAGACAACAGCTACAGACCCCATTATAATTAGTGCTGTTTGAAGATCGAGATCGGCAAAGGTACCGGTTGCCAACTTGGCTCCGGCTAAAATTTGTGAACTGGTAAAGCCGGCATAGCCAATTGCCGAAATAATACCTGCTACCAGCGCCACTCGTGGAGTAAAGTAGTGTTCAAATACTTCGGGAAAGGTAAAGGCTTTATCAAAAACAGGGTTTCCTTTCACTTTTGGAATAAGAAAAACCGCTGCCAGCCAAGCTCCAAGCAGGCCGGTAAAAAGCATCCATGAACCGGATAACCCCATTACAAAACCAAGGCCGCCTAAACCAATTGAAAATCCACCTCCAACATCCGTGGCGACAACTGAAAGGCCAATATGAAGGCTGTTCATATTACGTCCGCCCACATAATAATCGTCGGCCCCTTTATTTCTCCGAAGAAAAAAGACGCCAAATCCCAACATTCCCACCATGTATAGGAAGAAGATCGTCAGGTCAATCCAATGCATATTCTGTTACTCTATAATTGGATTTTCATTTACATTAATAAAAAAACCCTTGAGCTATTACACTCAAGGGTTCCTACTTTTGTATGCAGGTTAATATACCTTATTAAAGTTGTATAGTGCAAACTCTTTACGGGTTACCACAACTTATTTTTGGGGCTATCGGAAACTGGCTGTGCTTTTGGCTTTTCATTCTTAGTCTTCACATCATCACTCGATTTATATTCAAGTTGTTTTACATTCGCTTGTTCAGATAAGATGTCTTCAGAATCATCTAAATAAATACCTCCTTTATGACGACCCCCTTTCTCAAAGTAAATTTTGGGCGCCTGAATATTGCCCTCTACTCGTCCATCTTTTTTGATCAAAATTGAAGAAGTTGCCTTTACGTTGCCTGCCACGCTACCCTCAACGATGATAGTTTTTGCAGAGACATCACCCTGCAAAAAAGTAGATTTACTAATTAAGGTAACCGTTTTGTCCACTCTAAATCGTTATTTACTTATCCTTTATCCATAACAGCAATAAGCGTATTGGCATTACCCATATCAACCCCAACCGGAGTACTCTCATCTTCAAACTGCATTGCCGTATTCAAACAATACCCCTTAACAGCCATCTGTTCAGGTTTATCAGGTACTTCAACACTTAAAATGCCATCATATTCTTCAGTGATAAGATTCGTAAGCTCATTAAAATAGGCCCCTCCTCCCACAAGATATATTTTTGAACAACTGCCAAAGTCGGAATCCTGGAAAGAGTTGGCCAGTGCCGGGCGAATGATATTCTCAAAGTATGATTTGAGTACCTTGCGCCGAAGGGCCGTAAGATCCACCGTACGTTTATCCAAATTAATCTTGCCATTTTGAAATGCTACATTGAGCTGATGCTCTGTCTTAAAACCAAGATAATAATCCTTTTGCAGCTCCTCTTTCATCATATTCACCGCGTATCGCATACCGTGTGTACTGGTAGCCGTCCGGCGAATAATTCCGTTATTAGTACTTACTACACCTTCCATCGAACCGTAACCGAGACTCACCACAAAGAAGTCATCCTCCTCCTGGTAATCGCCATATCGCAATGCTATTATACTACCTGCAATTTCAGGGATCACATCAACATTTCGCAATTGAATAGTAGCAGCTTGTTTCCCGGCAGATCCATTTGTAGCAAAGGTCGAACTATCATAAAGTACATCAAACGATTGAGTAAGTTGCTGCTTTGCCCTATCACGATGCTTTTGATACATCTCAAAAGGGAATCCCATTGTCATTGAAAAATCGCTGCCGGCTTTTTGCTGAGCCAATAACAGCGCTGCCCGAAACAAAACGTCAAAGTCCAACTCTCCGGGAGCAGTATTAATTAGCCTATGAGGAGATAAGCCTTCTTGAAGAGCAAGTTCTCCAATGATATAAGATTCTTCGTTGTAATCAATTTTTAGTCCACTTAACAAATCATTACTAACTCTGCTCAAGTCTGATCGTGTCGATTCGTAAACACTCGGGAATACTGATATATCCATCATAATAAGAATTTAATTGCCATGACGTCTGGTCTAAATAACAACCAGGTAGTTTTTCTCTGTATAATCATACGACAATCAAATGGACCTGCTTTCGATCAAAGGTTGTCGCGTGGTATAGTATTTATCGGTCAGAAATATGAATACTTAAATGACTGATATTCACCTATCACCTTATTACTATTGGATAATAATTCTGATATCTTATTCTTAGATATTGTAAGTGTAGATATGATCTCATAAGATCTTATTTCTGTTCCAACAGTTAGCCCTTATCTTTTATCTATATTATTAATTCATAATTTCTCTATTTAAAATGACTACTACTGAAAAAGCTATTGCGCTCGAAGACCAATACGGAGCTCATAATTATCATCCTTTACCCGTTGTGCTCTCCGAAGGAGACGGAGTGTATGTTTGGGATCCGGAAGGAAATAAGTATTACGATTTTTTATCTGCTTACTCTGCAGTTAACCAAGGTCATTGTCATCCCCGTATTATTAATGCACTGAAAGAACAGTCTGAAAAACTAACGCTTGTTTCCCGGGCCTTCCACAGCGACCAGCTTGGTTCTTATGAAAAGTATATGCACGATTTGTTTGGATATGACAAGCTCTTGCCGATGAATACCGGTGCCGAAGGCGTTGAAACAGCTATCAAACTCTGTCGCAAATGGTCTTACGAAAAGAAAAACCTGACCCCAGAAAAAGCAACAATCATTGTTGCCAAGGGCAATTTCCACGGACGAACAACCAGTATTATTTCATTTTCTAATGATCCAGTTGCCCGCAAAAACTTTGGCCCCTACACCCCGGGTTTTGTTTCTATTCCCTATAATGACTTAGATGCCCTCGAGAAAGCGCTGCAAGAGAAAGATGTAGCCGGATTTCTGGTAGAGCCTATACAGGGTGAAGCCGGTGTTGTCGTTCCCGATGACGGATACCTCAAAAAAGCTTCCGAGCTCTGCGACAAGTACAATACCCTATTTATTGCTGATGAAATTCAGACAGGTATTGCACGAACAGGTAAAATGTTGTGCGTAGATCATGAAGATGTGAGTCCGGATATTGTAATTTTAGGCAAAGCCCTTTCCGGTGGAGCTTATCCTGTTTCGGCTGTGATGGCTGATAATGACATCATGGAATGCTTGCGCCCGGGTGAACACGGTTCTACATACGGTGGTAATCCATTGGCATGTGCAGTAGCCATGGAAGCACTTAAAGTCGTCGAGGATGAAAATCTTGCTGATAATGCCGCCCGACTTGGTAAAATATTTCGTGAGGAAATGAATAATCTGGTTCAGGAATCAGAGTTGGTAACGCTCGTTCGAGGTAAAGGACTATTGAACGCAATTGTAATCAATGATTCTGAGGATAGTGATACCGCGTGGAACATCTGTTTAGAACTGAAAGAAAACGGTCTTCTTGCCAAACCCACACATGGCAATATTATCCGTTTTGCTCCACCTCTTGTAATGTCAGAAGAACAACTTCATGACTGTATCTCTATTATCAAAGATACCATTCACTCCTACGGAAAAGTTACCGCCTGAGCACGGAGTCACCTTTTCAAATTATTGATTACACAAATAAAAAAAGCGACTTCCTGAATATCAGAAAGTCGCTTCTTGGTAGTGGCGGGGGGAGGATTCGAACCTCCGACCTCCGGGTTATGAGCCCGACGAGCTACCAGCTGCTCTACCCCGCGATGTGAGTCGGTAATAATAAGGCTTGACATGGGTAATTGTCAATAGTAAATTCAAAATTCTTTCCCGGTTAGACTCCGACACATAAATACTAATTAAATACGATTAGGAGGCTTATGTCCACGAATAATACAGTTTCTCCCGCACAAGTACACGATATTTTGCAAAAACACATTTTAACTGATGGCTACGATATTGTGCTCGACCTCGAAAAGAGTGAAGGCATTCATTTATACGATGCCAAAACGGGAGAACGTTATTTGGACTTCTTTACTTTTTTTGCCTCCAACCCACTGGGAATGAATCATCCACAACTGGCAAATGAGGAGTTCCGCAACAAAATTGGCAAAGTCGCCATCAATAAGCCATCTAATTCAGATGTATATACCGAAGAGATGGCTGAATTTGTGGATAATTTCGATCGTGTCGGCATCCCGGATTACCTGCCCTACTCCTTCTTTATATCCGGCGGAGCATTGGCTGTCGAGAACGCTCTCAAGGTGGCCTTCGACTGGAAAGTGCAAAAGAATTTTCAGAAGGGCTATCGCCAGGAAAAAGGTCATAAAGTCCTTCATCTCGAACAGGCTTTTCATGGACGCACCGGTTATACGATGTCATTGACTAACACTGACCCCAAAAAGGTAAAGTATTTCCCCAAATTTGACTGGCCGCGAATTATTTCGCCGGCCATGACTTATCCGGCTACCGATGAACATATCCAAGAAACAATAGCAAATGAAGAGCGGGCCATTGCTCAAGCAGAACGCTATTTTGAGATGTATAAAGATGAAATTGCCTGTATTATTCTTGAACCTATCCAAGGAGAAGGAGGCGACCGTCATTTTCGCAAGGAGTTCCATCAGGCCCTAAGGAACTTAGCCGATAAGCACCAAGCATTACTCATTTATGATGAAGTTCAAACCGGTGTTGGACTTACAGGTAAATTCTGGGCCCATGAACACTACGTTAAACCTGATATTTTAGCATTCGGAAAAAAGGCACAAGTATGCGGAATTCTTGCCAGCAAGCGCGTCGACGATATCGAAACAAACTGCTTTCACGTCTCCTCACGGATCAATTCAACCTGGGGCGGCAACTTGGTAGATATGGTCCGATTCGGACGTATTCTACAAGTTATTGAAGAAGAAAATCTCGTTGAAAACGCCGCAACTGTCGGCTCATATCTTCAGGATAAAATTCACGATTTATCCGAACAATTTGAACACGTAACAAATCCACGTGGAAAAGGACTTTTCTGTGCTGTTGATTTCCCAAATGCTCATGCACGAGATACGGTTATCAAAGAGTGTTTTAAAAATAATTTAATGATCCTATCATGTGGGGAGCGAACCATGCGATTCCGTCCTCCTCTCACCGTTAATAAGGAGCAAATTGAAGAAGGGCTCGATATTATTGAGAAGTCTATTAAATCTGCGATGGATAAATGTCCTGCCCTGGCTTGATCAGTACGTATACGTGTGATACAAGATGCAGGTTCCAAGTACATATATCCTGCATCCTGTACCCCAATTAGACCATCTGGTGCGATTCCGGCTGTATGGTAATTTCGTTTAGTACTGAGCCTTCGGGCTGATTAGCTGCATAATAAACAGATTTTGCCACCTCTTCTGGGGTAAGCATCTTGTCCTTTTGGACACGCATGTCTACCGTATCACTATCCCACATCGGGGTATCGACCCCACCGAGATGCATCAGCGTAAACTTAACACCGCTGCGTTTGTGTTCTTCGACCAGTGATTTGGTAAATCCCGTGACTGCAAATTTTGAAGCCGAATACACAGACGAATTTTTCATGGGATATTTTCCTACACTGCCCGGAAACATAATTACCCGACCCTTTTTCTCGGTAGCCATATAACGGACTACAGTCTGTGTTACCAAAAAGGTCCCATAAATATTCACGTCTAGCATCTTTTTGGCATCATCCGGCTTGATATCCAATAATGGCTGAATAACAGCCATGCCAAACGCATTGACCAACACGTCAATGGCTCCCAAATCTTCGGTCACCTCCCGCACCATCTTTGAAACCGAAGCCAGATCAGTCACATCTACCCCGATAACATAAGCATCACCCCCGGAATCATTAATTTCCTGTGCTACCTTTTCGGCTTTATCCTGATTTCGTGCAGCAAGCACTACCTTGGCACCGGCCTTTGCAAAAACGCGACCACAAGCACTTCCTATTCCTCCTGATCCTCCAACAATAAGTACAACTTTATCTTTCATAGTACATACATTTATTAGCTACAGATTTTAACTGATCTGGGCAATCGATTAATGATTTCAATTGTAAGATACATGAATAGAAATAATGAAACATTCGTTCAAATAAAGCAGGCTGTCAGCGAATAAATCACTAACAGCCTAAATAATGATAACCGGTCTTAAAGTTGAACTTATGCTACCACGTCATCTTTTTGCTTCATTGCACGTTCAATGACATTGTCGTAGATATCATACATTTCGTCCACCGATAAACTTACTAAGTCATTAATCATTAATGATTTAGTATCAGTTACCGCACCTAACTCTACAAAAGGCACTTCCCCGTTATTAAGGTGAGATTCAAGCTGTGCTTTCTTTTCGGCTCCACAGGTTACAACCACGCCGGATTGCGCTTCACTGTAAAGTACTTCGTATGGATCTTCTCCCAATTCATTTACTGAAATATCAGCCCCCTTTCCAGAAAACATCGTCATTTCGGAAAGTGTTGTCACCAGTCCCCCATCAGAAATATCGTGAGCAGCATTTACCAGCTTTTGCTGAATTGCATCAAGTAGTGTTGATTGCAGACGTGCTTCAAACTCGAGATCAATATCCGGGGCATCTCCGGTTGTAAGGTCATGAACCGTGTGCAGATATTCACTGCCGCCCAGTCCTTTTCGAGGTGCTCCGACGTAGTAAATGGTATCGGATTCATTCTTAAACTCCGGCGTCATTCGATGATTTTCAATATCATCAACAAGCCCAAGCATACCAATCACCGGCGTTGGAAAAATAGCCATCTCAGGGTTCTCGTTATAGAAACTGACGTTTCCACCCGTAACCGGTGTATTAAATATCCGGCATGCATCCCCCATCCCTGCAAGTGCTTCCTTAAAGGTCCAATATACTTCGGGTTTGTAGGGATTACCAAAATTCAGACAGTTTGTTATGGCCATTGGTTTGGCTCCGCTACACACCACATTCCGAGCCGCTTCGGCCACAGCAATCTGTCCGCCCTTACGAGGATTCAAATATACATAGCGTCCATTACAATCGGTTTTAACGGCCAGGCCTTTCTTCGTCCCCTTAATACGCACTAATCCGGAATCAGAAGCACCGGGCCCATTCACTGTATTCGTGCGAACCATTGTATCATACTGCTCGTAAGCCCAGCGTTTTGATGCAATATTGGGTGATCCCAACAACTGTTTTACAGTTTCATTATGATTATCGGGATGATCTAAAGAACTGGGGTCAAATGAATGAACCTCATCAAGGTATTCAGGCTTTTTTGTCTCACGCTTATATTGCGGCGCACCGCCGCCCAGCACCAAGCTATCAGCAGGGATATCAGCCTTCACTTCGTCATCCTTGAGATAAGTCACATTTTCGCCTTCTACGACTTCCCCTATTACAACGGCGTTAAGATCCCACTTCTCGTAAATATCAATAATTTCTTGTTCCCGTCCTTTTTCGGCAACCACCAGCATTCGCTCTTGGCTTTCTGACAATAACAGCTCGTAAGCGGTCATTCCATCCTCTCGTGCCGGAACCTTATCCAGATCCAGTCGCATACCCACGCCGCCTTTGGCTGTCATCTCGGATGAGGAACAGCTGATTCCCGCAGCTCCCATATCCTGAATGCCTACAATGCCGCCATTTTTAATAACTTCGAGGGTAGCTTCAAGTAAAAGCTTCTCCGAAAAGGGGTCACCCACCTGTACGCTGGGGCGTTTGTCTTCACTTTCTTCGCTAATTTCTTCAGATGCAAAAGTAGCTCCATGAATACCGTCACGGCCTGTATCGGAGCCCACAATTATTACCGGGTTTCCAACGCCCTCTGCAATTGCTGAGGCCGTTTGATCTTCTTTCACAATTCCAACACTCATCGCATTTACCAGCGGATTACCTTCGTATTTCTCATCAAAATAGATTTCTCCGCCTACCATCGGTACACCGAAGGAATTGCCGTAATCCGCAATGCCACGTACCACACCATCCAACAGAAAACGAACACGGGGCGTATCCATATCACCAAAACGCAGCGAATTAAGGCTTGCAACAGGACGTGCACCCATGGTAAAAATATCCCGATGAATACCGCCGACACCGGTAGCAGCACCTTCATAAGGCTCAATAGCCGACGGGTGATTGTGACTCTCTACTTTGAACACGCAACCAAGGCCGTCTCCGATATCTACCAATCCGGCATTTTCTTCTCCGGCTCCCACGAGCATTTGTGGTCCTTCATTTGGCAGTTTCTTGATCTCGAGAATGGAATTTTTATACGAGCAGTGCTCACTCCACATTACCGAATATACCCCAAGCTCTGTAAAGTTGGGTGTGCGTCCGAGGTAATCTTTAATCATCTCGAACTCTTCTTCAGTTAGTCCATGCTCTTTGGCTAATTCCAGTGTAACTTCCGGCTCCTTCATCGTGTTGTCAGACATTAGGCTTTATGTTATATGATGGAAAGTTGAAGGTTCAAGGTTAAACAGATATCTAACCCTCAACCTTAAACTTTAAATCTTCAATAAATGCTTTAAGTCTATAAAATTGTTAAATACAAAATCTGCTTTTTTGTGCTTCTCCGGTTCTCCATTTTCTGTAAACCAAGCAACATTCCAACCGAATTTCGTACCACCTTCCACGTCAGAGCTAAAGGAATCACCTACATATAAAATGTTATTGGAATTCACGCCTGCAAGCTCAGTAGCATGACTAAATACATCGGGATGAGGTTTTAAAACGCCCACTTCTTCAGAAATAACCGTGGTTTGTGCTGAATTATATAAATCAAAAGCTTCAAATTTTTTTCGCTGTGTCTCGGCAAATCCATTTGTCAAGATTCCCACGGGATACTTTTCAAGAATCTCATAATATGCTTCTTTGGCCCCGTCAACCCACTGCCAGTGATTCCGATAGCACTGCATGTAATGATTGCCCACCTCTTCATATCGAGATGCATTCAGGCCCAGCTCTTGTAGCGTCAGTTCAAATCGGTTGCGCTGTAATTCTTCGCGACTGACTTTTGCCTGACTGTATAAGCGCCACTGTCTGCTGTTTACCTGGTGATATACATCAATCAATTGTTCAGCGCTGACATCCTCAAAAAGATCAAAATCATCATGAACATCTTTCAGCCCAGCAGCTTCGGCTGATTTATGGTCGAGCAGCGTATCATCCAGATCAAAGTAGATAAATTCGTAAGACAAAGGTGGTAGATATGTGAGTTGAAAATATTTCGCTCAAAGATAGGAATTTGATTGCTAAGATTTAAAAATGAAAACCCTCAAAATATTTGCCCTTCTGTATAAATCTTAAATATTTATTAATCATATTTCGTGCATCAATTTAATACGGCTTTCGTATATTTGTCATCTATTAATAATTAACAAAAGAATTACCAATATGAATATTAAGACTCTCATCGGATTAGGCGTTATTGCATTATTAGTTTTTATCGGGATTGGAAAATACAATACGCTGGTTGAGCAGGAGCAGTCCGTCGAACAATCTTGGGCGCAAGTTGAAAATCAATACCAGCGACGAGCCGACTTGGTTCCCAATTTGGTCAATACGGTAAAAGGAGCGGCTGATTTTGAGCAGGAAACACTCACGGAAGTTACCGAAGCACGAAGCAAAGCCAGTTCCATTCAGATATCAGCTGATGACCTCAATAATCCACAAAAGATTCAGCAATTCCAGCAGGCGCAGCAGCAACTATCCGGGGCCTTATCACGGATGCTTCTAACTGTAGAAAAATATCCTGAGCTAAAAGCCAACCAAAATTTCAGAGATCTGCAGGTCCAGCTCGAAGGCACCGAAAACCGAATAGCTACTGAACGTCAGCGCTTTAACGAGGCTGTACAAACGTACAATACCACCGTTCAACGGTTCCCTAACAATGTATTTGCGGGTCTATTCGGATTTGATCAGAAAGCCTACTTCGAAGCTGATGAAGGTACCCAGGAAGTTCCAGAAGTTAATTTTTAATTACAGATTACTGATCCTATGCCTTCCAGACAATTTTTAAGTGAGCAAGAAGAGCAGCAAATTGTTGAAGCCATTAATACGGCCGAACAAAAAACATCTGGAGAAATTCGTATCCATCTTGAACATCATTGTGAAGGAGATCCTTTGAATCGTGCGGATCAAGTATTTCATAATTTGGGGATGGATGAGACAAAGCTTCAGAACGGTGTTTTAATTTATGTCGCTACCGAAGATCACAAAGCAGCCGTTTATGCTGGAAAAGGCATTCACCGCGAAGTGGAAGAAGGTTTTTGGGATGATGTCTTGCAGATTCTTATCTCTCATTTTAAACAAGAGGAGTTTGAACAAGGCATCGAGGAAGCCGTCCACAAGGTAGGTAATAAGCTGGAAGAACTATTTCCCTATCACCAGAAAGGAGATCTCGATGAGCTTTCAAATGAAATCAGTTTTCGTGACAACAAAAATTAGGATTTAATTTTTTAGCACAGCTTCTATGTTTTCTACCAAACTAACAACGTGGTTTACAACTTTACTGATCGCCCTTTTTCTGCTTCCCGGTCTATCACATGCCCAAGACCTACCTTCCGAGCCGGTGGGGCACGTTAATGATTTTGCTGAAATGCTTACATCAGGTGAGCGTCAACAGTTAGAGCAGAAACTGCGTAATTATCGAGATACAACCACTACCGTAATCTCTATTGCTACACTCGATAACTTAGGCGGCATTTCAATCGAAGAAGCCGCTACCACCCTTTTTAATGATTGGAAGATGTGGGCAGACAACAAGGATAACGGCGTGCTTATTTTGGTTGCTGAGGAGGAGCAGAAAATGAGAATCGAGGTTGGTTATGGGCTCGAAGGAGCCATCCCCGATGTAATGGCCGGACGCATTATCCGTGAAATTCTGACTCCAAACTTTAAACGCTCTGATTACTACGGTGGATTGGATCGTGCCACATCGGCTATTATCCAACTTGCAAGCGGTGAATTCCAGGGACAGTTGGCTAAGGAGGAAACATCCGATAACAGTAACACCGCTGACTTTATCATTTTCTTATTATTTCTCTTCTTTGTCTTTTATTCATCTTCTCGCGGTGGAGGTAAAGGTCGTGGTAAAGGAAAAAAACGTCGCACACTCGGTCCCGGTGGATTTATCTTTCTCGGCGGCGGGGGCGGAGGTTTCGGCGGCTCTTCCGGTGGTGGATTTGGCGGATTCAGTGGCGGAGGCGGATTTGGTTCCGGCGGTGGCGGCGCCAGCGGTGGCTGGTAAGTTAGCTCGCAACAAAAATGTAATGCCCTGCACAATCACTTTTACGCAAATGCAGGGCATTAAATGATTAAGCCATTACCGGCTCAGTTTTAGCCAATGCCTGTCTTAAATCAGCAATAATGTCATCGATCTGTTCAATGCCAACCGCCAAGCGGACCAACCCATCGGTAATACCCGCTTGCAAACGCAATTCTTCATCCATCACCGAATGCGTCATCGAAGCAGGATGCTGGATTAGCGTATCGGCGGTGCCCAAGCTCACAGCCAGTGTACAAAGTTCGACACTTTCCATAAGCTGTACTCCAGACTCAAAACCACCTTTAAGCTCAAAGCTTAACACTCCACCATAGCCGCCCTCAAAAATAGCTGAGGCTAATTCATAGTCTGGATGAGAATTAAGTCCCGGATAAAATACATTTGTAACTGCATCGTGCTGCTCGAGATACTCTGCAACTTTCATCGTATTTTCGGAATGACGTTCCATTCGCAGATTAAACGTTTTTAGTCCGTTTAGCAGTAACCAAGCCTCAAAGGGACTCATGACACCGCCCAGATTTTTACGATATGTAGCTAAACCAAACTCTTCAAGAAGGGTATTCCGGCCAACTACAGCCCCACCGATTAGTGTGCCATGTCCGTTTAAATACTTGGTTGCTGAATGAACCACGACATCTGCACCGTGCTCGAGTGGACGTATGTGGTACGGTGTGCCAAAAGTATTATCTACAATAAAAATCACATCATGGGCCTCAGCTAAATCAGCAATTTTAGAAATGTTAGCCACTTCCATTGTCGGGTTGGCTATTGTTTCAGCATAGATTACCCTTACCTCTGGATTTTCCCTTAGGGTTTTATCCAAAGCATCCAGGTTATTTAAATCCAAAAAGTGTGTCTGTATTCCTAAATCGGGGGCTTCTTCTTTTAAAAACTGACCAGTGCAGCCATAAAGAGCCGGCTGTGCAATTATTGCTTTTCCTTTCGCTATTGCAATTAAGGTGGTGCTGATTGCCGCCATTCCACTGCTGAATGCCAGTGCCGAAACATCCTCATTATCCGGCAGACCAACTCCCTCCAACTGAGCAAGAATGGTTTCCAACCTATCCACCGTAGGATTTCCTAATCTCGAATACGAATGGGTTGCCCCACCCTCTTCATGCGCGAAAAATTTGCGGCCGTCTTCTACAGAGTTAAACTGGAATGTAGAAGTCTGATAAATCGGCATCACGTGCGAACCAAACGGATCGTTTATTGGATGATCCGCATGTACAGTTTCACTTTCGATACTAAATTTTGATTTATTCATCGGTCTGATCCTCGTCTATTGGAAGGTGATGATTTTCTTTTTTGGTGGACAACACAATATTACTGTATATACGCTCTATACCTGGCAGGCGGGTAAGTTTGTCATGCATGAAATTCTCATACGCGGACATATCCTCAACTACAATCTTCAGCAAAAAATCAGAATCACCTGTTATATGATAACAAGCCTGTATCTCTGACATCTCATCAATGCGCTCACAAACTTCATCAAGGGTATGCATCTGGTGGACGGCGAGTCGAAGTGAACAAAAAACGACCAAACTTTTACCAATCGCTTCTTCATCAACTCGGGCACTATACCCCTCAATAACACCCTCCCGTTCTAATCGCTTTACGCGCTCTAACGTAGGTGTTGTGGTAAGGCCAACTTTTTCAGCTAACTTGTTATTGGTGATACGTCCATCCTGTTGCAGGATGGAGAGAATCTTTCTATCAATATTATCTAAATTATAGTTACCCATAATATTTTAACCTTCTATCAGGCATAATAAAAGAATTATAAACTAATTAAATATCTATATATAGATTATATAACTGCTTTTATTTAAATAATCAATATAAATTACTTCAACAAAAAAGCCTCGCTAACCCTAAGGGTCAACGAGGCTCATTACGCTCAAGGGAAATTTATAAGGTAGTTATCCAGCTATATTTTCCGCCTCAGCACTGTCTTTTAGTTTAGGTGTTGAAGGCGTCAGGTTTTCATATTCTTCGAGCGTAAACTCGTCAACCTGCACCATATCAATTCGTGCGTCCTCGGCCTTGCGCAATAACTCAGCTTCATCCTTGTCAATGATGCCTTTTTCAACAGCTTGGTCTATAACAAAGCGTGCCTGTGTTTTAGGCAGTTCTTTTTTCTTTGTGGCCTTATAAATTTTCTTATAAACCGGGGCAGCTTCTTCGGAAAGTTTAAATGCATGCTCATAACGTCCGAGTGCTTCCTCTTTATCATCCGGCAGATAAATCCCATCCGTAATACGATCGCGCTGTTCGCTGCGCTCCTGCATTGCCTGTGCCACTTTGTGGCCAAGCTTATCGGAAGGCATGCTACTAATACGATTCATACGCGACCAAAGCGCAATTGGGCCACGGAACAACCAGCTTAAGCCGGGCACTTTTATTTCTCTGTAAATCGCGTCAAATGCTTCTTGTATTTGAGCAAATGCATAATCCAGCGACCATTCAAGAAATATGCGATCTTTTTCGCGCTGCCCCTCGGCATCATATCTTCGCAACGTTGCGGTAGCCAGGTACATCCAACTTAGGATATCAGCAAAGCGCCCAGAAATTTTCTCCTTTATTTTAAGTCCACCGCCGTACGAACCAAGAACAACATCGGCCAAGAATGCAAAGGAAGCAGATGTCCATGAAAGCTTCTTATAATATTTCTTGGCAGGTCCACCGACAGGTGCTGAAGCAACCGCTCCGCGTGTTATACTCATCAGTACAGAGCGTGACATGTTTTGAACGACGTGACCTATATGTTTCCAGAATACATCATCGAAAGCTTTCACATCACCACGCGTTAATGCATCAATTTCATCAAATGCATAAGGATGACAACGAATAGCACCCTGCCCAAAAATCATCAGGCTTCGAGTCAAAATGTTTGCGCCTTCAACAGTAATGGCAATTGGCAGTGAAATATATCCATGTGCAAAAATATTACGAGGACCGCGCGATATTCCGGCACCACCCTGTATATCCATCGCATCGTTGATGATCTGACGGCCCAGCTCTGTAAAGTTGTATTTTGCTATAGCCGTTACTACCGAGGGTTTTTCTCCGATATCTAATCCAGCGCAGGTATAACGTCGCGCCGCATCCATCAGATAGGTAAAGCCCCCGATACGTGCCATGGGTTCTTCGATACCTTCGAATTTACCGATGTTGATACCGAATTGTTTGCGAACAGCAGTGTAGGCTCCAAGTGCTCGTGTAGCTACTTTGGCACCGCCCATACTTTGTGCGGGTAGCGAAATTCCGCGCCCCACACCAAGTGATTCCATAAGCATGCGCCAACCGTTACCAGCTTGCTCAGGACCACCGATGATCTGATTTACAGACACCACCGCATCTTCGCCATCAATAGGACAATTATAAAATGGCACACCCAATGGATCATGACGGCGTCCTAAAATGATACCATCCGTATCGCTTGGAATCAGTGCACAGGTAATACCGGGATATTCGCCTTTTCCAAGATGGTTTTCAGGATCACGCAGTTTGAAAGCAAGTCCAATAAGCGTTGAAATAGCCGCAAGTGTAATATAGCGCTTGGTGAAGTTTAGGCGGATATAAAGCTCTCCGTCATCCCCCTTGAATACTTCACCCTCTGCTGTCATCGCCCCTGCGTCAGAACCGGCAGTAGGTTCCGTCAAAGCAAAGCAAGGCATCTCTTCTCCCGTTGCCAGCTTTGGTAAATACCGATCTTTCTGTTCATCAGTACCATAATGCATTAATAGCTCAGCCGGGCCTAACGAATTGGGTACCATCACTGTTGTAGCCAGTGGGCCACACCGCGAAGCCAGCTTGGTAACGATTGCACTGTGAGCAGAGGCAGAAAACTCAAGCCCACCATATTTTTCAGGAATAATCAATCCAAAGAATTTATGCTCTCGCATAAACTCCCACACTTCGTCTGTAAAACCTTTACGTACAAAGACGTCCCAATCACTAACCATCGAACATAGTTTTTCGACGGGGCCCTCCAAAAAGGCCTGCTCTTCTTCCGTTAAATCGGGATAAGACTCATTGGCCAGCCTTTTCAGGTTTGGTTTTCCTGAAAAAAGCTCAGCATCAACCCACACATTGCCGGCCTCAATGGCCGTACGTTCAGTTTCAGAAATCTGGGGCAAAAAGTTCATTGCATCCAGCAATTTCATCAAGGGACCGGTAAGAAGGGTCCGTCGAATAGGTTTTATATTAAAGACGACCACCAATACAGCAAAAACGACAAACAGCCAAGTGGGCGCAGAAAACCCCCAGAGCGCAATAAAACCGGCAGCACCCCAAACCCAAAGCGAAGTCCCCCAAAAGGCCAGTAAGGTTGCCACCAATATCATGCTCACAATTACAGCCCAGAGTGGATACTGGAATAAAAATCCTAAGCTTTCATTCAAAAATTCCATATCAGTCACCTATAAATTAAATCGCGCTTACTTGTTATTTGTTTGTAGAGCCGTTCTAATCTTATACCCGTCAATTATATGCTCAATAGCTTCATCGATAAATTCTTGCTGATCGATACGGGTATCTAATCGCTTTGACAACACAACCGACATTACGCCATGCAGCTGTGCCCAGAACGTATATGCTGCCATACGAGGTTTTTCTTCAGCGATAAGTCCGGCATTAACACCTTCCTGTAAGACATTACTTACAATTTCGTAACCCTTACGAGCTTTCCGAAATTTTTCTTTAGGATATCGCGTCATCTCATCTGAACTTGTCAAATGTATTATTTGATATTCCCGCTGAAATTTGAGAGCAAACCGAACGTATTCATATGCTATTGACTCAAGCTTTGCTATGGGACCATCGCCCTCAGATGCTGCCTGCTGTAACTGGGTATTCAGCCGTTCGATAGACTGCTCCATCAACGTATGCACCAGATCATCTTTATTTTCAAAATGCAAATAGATGCTAGTGGCACTCATGTCAATTTCACGGGCAATTTTCCGCAGAGAAAAGTTGCGATATCCCTCTGAAAGCAACACGTTGCGTGCGGCCTCAACAATTTGCTCTTTAAGACTCAATTCCTTGGTTTCACTCATATACGTACAGGTTAACAGTGTTAACTTATGTAATTAAACATTCTTATTGGGATAAAGCAATACTATGAAAAAACTAATTCTGATTGGAAAATAAATTCTCAATCAAGTTCCCGGGTAATGGGAGCAACAGGAAGTGAAAACTTGATAAATGATATTGTTCGTCCTTTTTCAAGGTGACGTCTTTCGAAATAGGTTTGGATAGTAAGCAACTCATCATCGGGGCGTTCCTGGTAAATTTCTTCAACCACATCATGAACTTTGCATCCCGACTGTCTTACAGATTCTTTTGTAAAGGTAAAGAGTTCATTACTGTCTGTCTTAAAGTTTATGGCTCCTCCCTGCTTTAAGACACGCTGGTAAATCTTTAGAAACTTGGGACCCGATAATCTTTTGTTTCGATCGGAATAGCGAGGATACGGATCAGGAAACGTAATCCAAATATCATCCACTTCATCCGGTCCAAAATATTCATCCAGATGATCAATATATATTCGCAAAAACCGCACATTTTCCAATCCTTCTTCCAGCGCTTTTTTTGCTCCTTTCCAAATACGCCCCCCTTTTATATCAATGCCCACAAAGTTTATTTCGGGATTCTGTCTGGCTAACTCCAAGGTATATGTCCCCTTCCCACACGCAAGTTCCAAGACAATCGGATTATGATTCTCAAATATATCAGAATGCCAGCGGCCTCTCGGCTTTTGAGATCCCTCATCTTGAAAATCTGGGTACTCGAGTGTATTCGGAAATTCTGTTACTTCCTTAAATTTTTCCAGCTTACCTTTACTCATCGGGGATGTCGAAATGTACTCAAATATTTGAAATATCTACTCAGGGGGCAAGCCTAAAGATTATCCATTCATCATCTAACTTTTCATAGCAGATACGATCATGCATTCGACTCTTTCGACCCTGCCAAAATTCAATTCGCTGCGGTCGTAATAGGAATCCTCCCCAAAAATTAGGCAAAGGAATTTCCTGATCCTCAAACCTCTGTTTGATCTCCTTAAATCGTTTTTCCAACTCTTCTCTCGAACCAACTTTGTTACTCTGTTTTGATGCCCAAGCCCCCAACTTACTTTCTCTGGGCCGCTGCTGAAAATAATTTTCTGATGTTGATCGACTAACCTTTTCAACCTCTCCCTCTATGCGAACCTGTCTTTCCAGGGGAGCCCAGTAAAAACATAAGGCAGCATGGGGGTTTTCACTTAACTCTTTCCCTTTCCGACTTCCGTAATTCGTGTAAAATTGGAATCCGGCCTCATCAACTCCTTTAAGCAATACAATACGGGAAGATGGCCTACCCTGCTTTGTCGCTGTAGAAAGAGTCATAGCATTTACATCCAGAAGGTCGGCCGCAAAGGCTTGTTCAAACCATTCGGTAAACTGATCTATAGGGTTTTCACAAACCTCGGACTTCGCCAATGCCTGCTGGGAATATTCGCGCCGTAGTTCTGCTATGCTTTTTTTAGACTGGTTATCTTTAGACATTGTAGATACTAACCGTCAAAATATTCTGGTGCTTTTCCTTTTTTCCACTTGATATTGCAGCCCAAACTTGGCTTCTGATCTTCTTTTACTTCGTCATCAAAAAGAAGGTCTGCTGCTTCGCGAATATCATTACCCGTAACCGGCTTGTCATTACCCGGTCGACTGTCGTCAAACTGTCCGCGATATACCAATTTGTCATTTTCATTAAATAAGAAGAAATCAGGAGTACATGCAGCCTTATAAGCTTTTGCAACTTCCTGAGTACCATCATACAAATAAGGGAAAGAAAATTGCTTTTCACGAGCTAATGAAGCCATCTTAACCGGACTGTCATCGGGATAGTTTTCGACATCATTAGAACTTATTGCAACAACACCAATTCCCTTTTGCTGTAGATCTCTGGCCGTTATAACAAACTCATCCAAGATATGCTGCACAAAAGGACAGTGGTTACACATAAAGACTACCAATAGTCCCTTGGCGTTATTAAAGTCATCAAGTGAAACCAACTGGTTATTTACAGTATCAAATAGTTTAAAATCTGGTGCTTCTGTGCCAAGTTCCATCATTGTAGAAGGAGTATCAGACATAGCGGAAGTAATTATTTTGAATTATACTTTATATTCAAACTGAACGTACAAAATTTAGCCATTTTATGTTCAGTGAATATATGCGAAATGAAAGGGAAAATGAATAAAAAAAGCCCGATATCTAAATAACAAATCAGGGCTATAATAATTTTTAAAGATCCTGTTCGCAGATATCGGGCTAAAAGTACTATCTCTTTGTATTTTTAAACGAGTTCCTGAGCACCATATTGTTCTTAGAATAATCCTAATTGCCCCTCTTTAGGCCGCTGAAAGTATTGTGTTGAAAGCTGTAGTTCTTGCTTATTGAAACCCAACTTTTCAACATTAATTTTAAACATACTTCTTATTTGACTGGCAAACTCTCCTTTCCCATGAAAGCGTTCTCCAAACTTACTTTCGTATAATTTACCGTCTCTAATATCACGTATCCTGTTCAATACCTTCTCTTTGCGATCGGGAAAATGTTGTTCGAGCCATTCTTTAAAAAGATCCTTTACACCATGCGGCAACCTCACAATGGTATAGGCAGCCTGTGTTGCCCCTGCCTCTCTTGCTCGTTCTAAGATCTGGGGACACTCATGATCAGTAAGTCCCGGTATTATGGGCGCCACATTAACCCCCACCGAAATCCCTCGCTCGGCCAATTTTTCGATGGCCTTTAGCCTTCGGTTTGGCTGTGATGTCCGTGGTTCCATCACACGGGCCAAATCACGATCTAAAGTGGTAATGGACAACGTTACATGGACGGCATCATATTGAGCAAGCTCTTCCAAAAGATAAATATCGCGAGTGACCAAGTAGTTTTTTGTAATTATACCTACCGGATTACGCGCCTCTGCAAATACCCCTAAGCAATTTCTTGTTATTTGCAACTTTCGCTCTACCGGTTGAAAGGGATCAGTTACACCGCTCAATGTAATAGGTTCTGGTTTCCATTTTGTGGAAGCGAACTTCGATCGCAATTTTTCTGCAGCTTTATACTTTACCATTATCCGAGATTCAAAATCGAGCCCCGCCGAAAATCCCAAAAACTCATGCATCGGTCGAGCATAACAATAAATACATCCGTGTTCACATCCCCGGTATGGATTTAAACCATACGTAAATGGAATATCGGGACTGTCATTCTTGGATAATATCTCTTTTGTATCATCCGAAATTAGTTTGGTTTGCTGGACAGGCTTTTCTCCCGTCTCTTCATCGAGCTCATAATCAATATACTTTCCCTCAAAACGATTGGCCGGGTTATCTGAAGCACCGCGTCCCCGGATAGGATTTTTGTCATCTTGATGCATGGCAACTCGATCTGTTAAATCATTTCAATGTACTACATAAATATAACATCTATTATGACAGCATCGTGTCATCCAAGCCAAATAATATTTAAAAAAATAAGGCCCGGGATTATTCCCGGGCCCTTCATCCAAATTATCAGCAATGGTCATCAACTGCAGGGTACATCTTCAAAATTTTGGTCCCAGCATTTTCGATCTCCACCCTCATCGTAATACCCTTCTTTGGTATCGGTATTCCAGAAGAGAACAATATCAGGATCATTTGGATACGTGAATGTCATATAATATTCTGGTTGGTCCTCTTCGTAATCAGCTGTCATATTAACACTACCCGTATCATCATATAGCTTAGCTGTCATATTCTTTTCAGTATCACTGAAAACCTCCCAGTTCGAAGTATAGGCCAACACTTCTTCATCAGTATCCGGATTAAGAGTATTAAATGACCACTCACCGCTTGATCCGTCCTCGGATACTATTCCCTCCATCATCTTATAATCTTCAAAGCTTGTTTCGCCATCATCATAGCTCCAAAACATAGCCCACTGATAACCATTACTAACTTCTTCTGCAGTTACCTTTATGGAAACCGTCTCATTTTCGTAACTATAGGTGTACTCCCAGATCCACATTCCATCTTCAAAGTCTGCACTTTCATCAGATCCTGCCATCAGAAAACCAGAATAGATGTTTGCAAAAGCAAACGTATATTGATTAGCAAGTGCTACATTTCGAGCTTCATAGTAATTATTGGTGGCAGCTAAAACCTTTCCCTTCACCTTTTGGGGCTGATTATCCTCAAAAAATGAGAAGTCAGGCTCTGCCTTTTCATTTTGCACCTGTGGAAATTCAGGAGCATCACCAGGATCTGGGCCGGTACTATCATCTCCACAAGCCACCAATCCGATTAATAAAACTGCGAATACTATATAATTTAGGTAACGATTCATCTTATATTTCCCCTATGTGATTTATTTCAAGTTAACGTTCTCTATTGAATACGAAGTCTGTGAAGAAAACAGATCACAGACTTCCTTCTCATAGGGTAAGACCACAGGGAAATAGAATCCTTACAATATATTTCTGAGATTATGCCCGATATACCGTTTTTGCATTTACGAACTCTTTGATTCCAAAATGAGATAGCTCGCGACCATAGCCCGACTCTTTAATCCCTCCAAATGGTAATCGTGGATCAGATTTCACAAAATCATTCACAAAACAACATCCGGCTTTCAGTTCATATGCAGCAATTTCTTCGGCTCCTTGAAGATCCTCAGAAAATACAGCCGCTCCCAATCCGTAATCACTGTCGTTGGCCACCTTGATAGCTTCACTTGTATCTTTCACCTTTATAACGGATGCCACCGGACCAAACAGCTCCTCCTCATAGGCCGGCATACCTTCTGAAACCTCCGTAAGAATTGTTGGAGGATAGTAAAAGCCGTCTCTAACAGGTACAGATCCACCCAAGATACATTCTGCTCCTTCTGCCACACTTTTTTGAACCTGTGCATGCAGATTATCACGTAAATCCTCGCGAGCCATCGGTCCAACATCAGTAGCACTATTAAACGGGTCTCCAACTTTCTTTTCATTCATCATATGGAAAACTGCTTCGAGGAACTCATCGTACACATCTTCAACTGCAATTAACCGCTTAGCCGCAATGCAACTTTGCCCACTGTTAATCAGACGAGACGTTACACAAATTTCAGCAGCTTTCTCCACATCGGCATCTTCCAGAATGAGATAAGGATCACTGCCTCCCAGCTCGAGTACTGTTTTCTTTAGCACGCTGCCCGCCGTTGAGGCTACCGCCTTCCCGGCACGGGTGCTCCCGGTCAACGTAACGGCTGCTACATCTGGATGTTTAATTAGATTTTGTGTTTGATCAACATCGGCAACGACCGTCCTGAAAAGATTATCTGGAATTCCGGCCTCATGCATCAAATCTTCTATAGCCAACGCACATCCGGTTACATTGGGCGCATGTTTTAAAATTACCGCATTTCCAGCCATCAGTGCAGGAGCACCAAACCGAAACAGTTGCCAGAAAGGAAAGTTCCACGGCATAATGGCAAGAACAGTGCCCAAGGGATTAAACGTCACATAACTCTTGCTGGCATCGGATTTAATAACCTCTTCCTCAAGAAAGTCCGCGGTATTATCTGCATAATAGTCACAAACCCAGGCACATTTTTCGATCTCTGACACGCCCTCGGCCAGTGGCTTCCCCATCTCACGCGCCATCAACTTAGCATACTTTTCCTTGTTTTCTTCCAACAGTTCAGCAGCTCGTTGCAGTAACAGGCTCCGTTCATAAAACGAATTACGGCGCCATTTCTCTTGGCCCATAGCTGCATCTTTGGCAATAGCATCCAATGCTTCATCATCCATTAGATCATAGTCTTCGAGAAACTCTCCGGTAGCAGGATTAATCGTTTTCATAGCAGCTCCTTCTTAATTAATTATGTTTTAATAGATAGTTTACAAATAGCAGCACTTTCAACCAATGGTCATGAGTACTTCTTGACCGTTCTGTTGATGGTCTTCAACGTTGACTGCAGCAACTCTTCATCAATAATAAGTGGAGGTGCCAGTCGAACCAAGGTATTTGAATGGAGTGTCCACCCTAAAATAATACCATTATCCATGCACTCCTCCACCACCTTTTGGGTTAACTCACGATCTTCCAGCTCCATTCCCAGCATCGCACCCACACCGCGAATTTCCGTAATGCCAGCAGCAGTTAATTTATTTCGAACAATTTGTTCAATTTTTTTGGCCTTCGCACCGTAATCATCAGAAAGTAATTCCGACAAGGTAGCATGTGCCGCGGCACACGACACCGGATGCCCGCCAAAAGTGGTTACATGATTCAGCGGGGGATCATGTTTAAATGATTCAAATATCTCTGATGATGATACAAATGCACCCATCGGCATCCCCCCACCCATCGCCTTAGCCATACTCATGATATCGGGGACCACCCCGTATTCCTGAAAAGCAAACAGCGACCCGGTACGATAAAAACCCGTTTGGATTTCATCGAAAATGAGAAGTGCCCCGACTTCATCACAGCGTTTACGCACAGCCTGCAACCATTCTTTTTGGGCCGGAATGATGCCCCCCTCTCCCTGAACGGGCTCCATAATTACGGCTGCCGTTTCCTCGTCAATAGTTTCCAAGCCTTCAAAACTATTAAAATCCAGAAAATGAACATCAGGAAGCAGCGGCAGGTATGGATCGCGATAGACATCCCGACCGGTAACGCTTAGTGAGCCATGGGTATCTCCGTGATAGCCATGGTGAAATGCTACGAACTTGTGTCGCCCAGTATGTTTTTTTGCCAGTTTCAACGCCCCCTCATTAGCCTCGGTACCGCTGCTTACAAAATATATGCGATCCAGAGAGCCGGGTAGCTGTGAAGTAAGTAGTTCGGCATATTTCGACTGCGGCTCTTGGATAAATTCACCATACACCATCACGTGAAGATGACGATCTACCTGGCGCTTTACCGCTTCAACCACTTCGGGATGGCGATGCCCCAAGCTACTGACCGCAATACCGGAAATAAAATCTACATATTTATTACCCTGGGTTGTATAGATGAACGGACCCTCTGCCCTTTCAATTTCTAACCCCATGGGCGCATCGCTGGTCTGGGCAACGTGTTCGTAAAAAGAATCTTTAATACTCAAAACAAAATATTTATGCCATCAAGAACTAATGATTGGAAGTAAAATACATCAATTTTTATTCCATTTGGAAATCAGCTCTCTAAATTCTGACTGTAGTTCCTTCGATCTATCTTTTGCATACCACTTGTGCAGTTTCTTCGCCCATTCTTCTTTGCTGATGCTTTCATCACTTTTCCATTCCATTGCTTTTTCCTGGGCTGCGAGCGGACGCGGCCCCCATGTTCCAACTTCCTCAAGAGTTTCTGCATCCAGACAAATTAATTTGGGAATAGACCGACCGCCATTCGTTAAATATTCATCCATAATATCCAGATGTTCATCCCGAAGAATGAACTTCACATCAATATTCTCGGATTTTTCGGCAATCTTTACTATAGGCGGAATATTCTGAGCCGCATCTCCACACCACGCCTCAGTAAGTACTAACCAAACCCAATCTTCCTCAAGTCCATTGAGCTCTTCAACAAATGAATCATTTAACTCTACCTGTTTATCCAGGCGTTTCATTCGCTGCACATTCATTTTGGTATAATGGACCATTTCCTCAGAATGATTATCACCGGTGGTTTTATCCTCCTCTAATAACTCATCAATCATTTGGCGATAATCGTCATAATCCATCGCCTCATTAATAATTTCGGGTGTAATAACACTTTCTGCAATACTTTCCATGCTGTCTGTAGATTTTAAATTTAATATTGTTTGTAAAGATGATATTTGGTCTCAAATTCTTACTGCTATAACAAATAGCCTACGTAAGATATTCCATAATTTTTGAATGCTTCCATATTAAGGCTGCCACAAGAAATAATACAAATGCCATCGACGTACCGTACTTAATCCACATAACTTTGTCATAATCTTCACTTGTTGTTGATAAACCTTTTAACAGTAAAGAAACAATAACCCCAACGGTAACGCCAACGAAGCCAAATAGAATAGCAACCCAAAAGCTGAATACTCCAATTGCCAAACTTACCAAGATTAGTCCAATTAAAAATGCTATTATAAAAAATTGTGTAACTCCTTTCTTTCCATATTGTACAGCAAATGTATGATCACCGCGACTGCGATCCTCCTCTATTTGGTAAATTTGCGAAATAGGATACAGACTTAACAACATCAAAGTAACTCCGGCGGCGGCAATCCAAACAGGCATACTAATCACCTCATTCCCCGCAGCCAGATACCCCAGTAATACTGAATTAAAACCCGTACTAGCTCCTATTGCTATAAGACTCTTTATGGGGTGCCCTTTCCATCGTACCAATGGTGTAGAGTATAACCAAAAGAAGACTATGCTAAGTACATAAATACCACTGTATAATAGACCTTGGCCAACAGCAACCAACAACCCAACACTTTGCAAAATTAGTGACCCGCTCCACATCCAAGATTGCATTTTGGGAGGATTTTGTAGCCCGCCGATCGGGCCCTCATCATTATCCCAAAAGGAATTATACGCTGTGGCACCGCCAAAGAGCAATAAATGCACGTTAAAAAACTGGAGAAGAAATGATTGAATATCCAGATCCGGACTCAAAAATCCACCCAATAAAAATCCACCCGACAAAATAAATAGCTGGTAATGCCACCGCAGATGCACTATAAAATGCCAGAGCTGTCGGGCTATACTTATATTCTGATATTCAACAGAAGACATTATCTGAATTTCTGTATTTCTTTATTATGAAATTTTAGCATACTCATTTCGGACTTATCAATCCAACAAAAGATTGGTATTTTAAGGGTTATGATTTCAGCCGGAACACAAATAGCTTCATATATCCGTAACCAATTATCGCCAGACCAGTGGCAAGATCAAAAAAAAGATCACTATCAAAAGATCAGTGATCTCATTGATGAATATCTGGAAGAGCGATCGCACCAGCAAAAAGATCCCGTACTCGATTTCCTCTTTGAGTATTATGCATTTCGTCCTTCTTATTTAAAACGCTGGTCACCGGGACTCGGCACCCTGCTCATTGGTAGTGCTTCGCATGATTGGCAATTCGATGAAATGGCAACAGCTGACGGTAATTCCTTTTTGGATATTACCCATTTTGACGAAGATCGTATCTCTTCTATCAAATGGATTTTAAACCTCTTGAAACAATCTCTCGATCGAAAACCTTCATTTGGCTGTTTTGGGATGCACGAATGGGCGATGGTATATAAAGCCGACCAGGTACGCCACGACTACCTTTCCCTCCGCATGGAAAAGGAAAAATTAGCTAAATTCGTGGAATCACGCCCGCTTGTTTGCACTCATTTTGATGCCTTTCGCTTCTTTACTGATGAGGCCAAACCCCAGAATAAATTTGAGCTCAATCGCGAAAAATTCGCTGATATGGAACAGCCCGGCTGCCTACATACCAATATGGATTTATATAAGTGGGCATTCAAGATGTATCCCTGGATTTCCAGTAATACCATCAGAGAAGCTTTTGAGCTGGCTGTAGAAACGCGTGTCATGGATATGAAAGCAAGTCCATATGACTTACGTGATCGTGGGCTAAAGCCTATTAAGATTGAAACGGACAAGGGACGCAGAGAATATATGCAGAAACAGATGGCCATTTACGAAAAATCACAGCCCATTCGCCGACAACTTATTGAAGAATACCAATATCTTTTAGATACTCTTTCAAACTAAATAACAGCAACCTTAAAACAAGTTCAGGATCTATTAATCTCTTTCGCAACTGTTATTAATTGCCTATCATCTAATCCATATTATTAGAGGAAAAACTGAACATCAATGAAATAATATTATCAAAATGGCTGAACTTGAGGACGGCGATTACGAAGCTTACGAACAGGATATTAAGCTCCTGGTCGATACCCTTCGCAAGTGCTTTAATGCCGACAAAGCACGATTTAGTGTTGTTGGACATCTGAACACTCTCTTTATTGAAATTGAAGGACTTGATGAGCTTTCCGCCGAAGAAATTTCTGAAGTGGCCGAACCCGTCCTTGATGAACTCGACATGGATTTTGATGAAATTTCCCTACTTCCATTAAAGAATTAATTTAAGTTCTATATTTCGGAAAAGGATAACATTCCTAAAGGGGAATCATCTATTTTCTTATACATCTGGATAGCAAACATACGTTTCAAAATATAATTTAGGGATTAACTTATTATGGCAAGTGCGACAACAGATTACCAGCTTAAATGCGTGGCCAATGGTCACCTTAACTCCGAGGAGGAAACGACCACCTATTGCACACAATGTGATAGTGTTCTTCGAGTCTATTATGATGAATCATCAGATGATATTCAGTACCCATTGAAGGAGCTGAAACCTGATCCGATGAAGACTCATCCTTCAGCCCTAAAAAAACTGGACCGTTTGTCGGAAACTTATGGTGCAGATCTTTGGGCCAAGCTTGAATTTGAACATCCCACCGGCTGCTTCAAAGATCGGGGCAGCTATATTGAAGTGCAAAAGGCCCTCGAACTGGGCGCTGATGCTATTTGCCTTGCCTCAACCGGGAATATGGCCGCCTCAGTTGCTGCCTATGCTTGTTATTTTAAAATACCCTGCTTTGTATTTGTCCCAGAAAAAACGACAGATGCGAAAATCGCGCAAGCTACGATTTACAATGCCAATATTATCCGCATAAAAGGGGATTTTAGCACTTGTGAAGCACTCTGCCGTGAATTCGCGAAATCGGGCAATTATTACTTGGCCGGCGATTATGTTTTTCGTGAAGAGGGACAAAAATCGTTCTCTTATGAACTTCTGGAGCAGAAGGGCGACGATTTTGATTATATATTTGTCCCCGTGGGATGTGGGACGAATTTTGGTGCTATTTGGAAGGGCTATACGGAGCTTAAAGAATCGGGCAAAATTTCCGATCGGCCGAAAATGATTGCTATCCAACCCGAGCAAAGCTCACCTGTTGTGGAGGGTATTTTTAAGAAAGAGAAGATTATTAAAAAACAGGTTAATACGATGGCTCAGTCGGTAGCGGCCTCCGATCCGGTAGACTTCCATAAAGTCATGCTGGGTATTGAAGAGTCGGACGGTTCGGCATTTACTGTTACCGAAGATGAAATTCTACAATCCCTAAAAGAGATGGCAGTCGAAGAGGGACATTTTACCGAACCGGCTTGTGCACTTCCACTGGCAGCTTTCAAGAACAATATTGATACCTTCAAAGATAAAAAGTGCCTGTTTATTCTCACCGGATCCGGACTCAAAGATACCAAGGTTGTAGCCAAACACTCCTTATCTTCACCTGTACTATCGCCCGACATCAATAAGGTTACCAACTATATAAAATCGGGCTTTATCGAGATGCAGAAGGACTCTTGGGGAAAGTCACGCGATACATTTATGGCCAATCTCGAAATGGATGAGGACCATGAAAAGCTCTACAATGAATATGTTTCCAAGATCAACAAAAAAGGCAAGACACTTAGCAATAACGAAATAGAAGTCCTCCAATCTCTAATATTCAATGAAGATCTCGATCTTGAATACCCTGTCGAAGTCCTTGACTACAAAGTGACCATGCGCAAGCACGGCTTGGTACAGGCGGCTGTGAAGCTCGACATACAGGGAGAAGAAATTATTTCTGAGGCAAAAGGTGTTGGTCCCATTGACGCTATCTTATCGGCAATACGCACGGAAACCAACTCAGTTTTCCACCTTGAAGTCAAGAATCACGAAGTGGAAATTTTGAGTCCCGATACAGATTCGTTGGTTGTTGTTACGCTTACCTTGGCTAACAATGATCAGGAGTGGGTATCCAAAGGTGCTTCACCGGATACGCTCGAGGCTGTCATTCAAGCCTTTACCAAGGGACTGGCTATTGCCATGAAATCAACGGTGACTTAGTAAGTTTTGTCAAAAATAAAAAGGCAAAGCCTCCCAAACTTCAAAAGTATGGGAGGCTTTGTTATTTAAGTACTTCTATTTCTTTATCGCAATGCATCTTCGAGCTCAAGTGAAGCATCACTGTCAGCATCACGGTATTTTACGATCAGCGGACATGCAACATTGAGTCCCTGCTCTTTGGCCCAATCCCCACTCATAGGACGCGTTCCGGGAACTACGACAGCTCGCTCCGGAATATCAGCTCCTTTGCCTAGCACTTCCTCATTAACACAGTCATAGACGGGTATCGATTTTGAGAGCGTTACTCCCGGAGCAATTACGGCTCCTTTTTTAACAAGAATGCCCTCTACGATAACCGATCCGGCTCCAATGAAACAATCATCTTCAATCACAACAGGTGATAATCCAACCGGTTCAAGTACGCCACCTAATTGTACTCCTGCCGACAGATGAACATTTTTTCCAACTTGAGCACAGGAACCCACCAGGGCATGACTATCTATCATCGACCCTTCGTCTACATACCCGCCTACATTAACATAGGCCGGAGGCATGATAATAACATTTTTTGCTACATAAGCCCCCCGCCGAACGGATGACCCGCCCGGTACCAAGCGTACATTTTCCTCAGCTGAAAATCTGCGGGGAGGCAAATTGTGTTTATCGACAAAACCATCATAAATGCCCGAATATTCAGTATTTTCACCGGCTGAAAACGAAGCCAAGATCGCTTCTTTTACTTCCCGGTTTGCTTCCCACCCATCTCCTCTGGGCTCAGCCGCACGCACTTCTCCGGTTTCCAGTTTATCCAAAATTTCTTCCCAGTTATTATCACTCATCAGTTTTTAAATAATTTATTTTGAAATTAATTGCTTTCTAAATTCGTGAGACTAATTAACTATTTTCTTCATACCAGCGTTGGATCATATTATCAGCATTTTTAAGAATACTGATATCTTCTACATCCTCTTGGGTAAGAGGAGGGTGTAAGGTAGCATTTCCTATCCATCCTTTATCATGCAGCAATACTTTTGCCGGAACAGGATTCGGACCACTAAACAAGGCATCTGTGCACTCCTGCCAAAGCGGAAGCAATTCCGGACCACGACCATCTAAACACCAGTCCACATATTGATGCGTTGCTTTGGGCCATACATTTGAAGCTACCGAAACGAGTCCGTCACATCCGGCCATCGCAAAGAACGGAAGCAGCCCATCATCACCGCTATAAAACTTAATATCTTTGGCCGTTTTACGGTAGTTCTGAAAATCTTCAATGCTTCCGCTTGCTTCCTTAACCGCTACAAAGTTGGAATGATCAGCCAACTCTTTAAGCACTAACGGACTCATTTTGCTACCCGTACGCGAGGGCACATTATAAAGCATGCACTCCTTGTCTGCTGCATCTAACAGCGACTTAAACCATTTCACTTGTCCTTTGGGGCCGGGCTTGGCGTAAAGCGGGGTTACCAATAAAAATGAATCTACATCAAACTGATGGCAGTACTCGATCCACTCGATTTGATTCCGGAGATTAAACCCTCCTACCCCAACCATAATTGGAATATCTACGTTAAGGCTTGCAGCTGTTTTAACTACCTGTTTTTTATCTTCAAGAGGCAGTGCCAAGCCTTCTCCTGTACTACCCAAAACAAGTACGCCATTGCCGGCCTCATTCTGCTTATGGATGAGTGAAGCCAAGTTATCAAGGTGAATATCCCCATTTTCTTTCATGGGGGTTACCAATGCTGTGTAAAGTTTTGTGTCTGTAATACTCATAGTTACTGTTGCATTACGTTATCAAAGATAGTTGAAAGATCGTGAAAACCGGGATTTACATCTCCGTTAACAAGTTGCTCTGCTGCCCAAACCGCACCTTGGCCAAATATTTTGCGATCGTGTGCCTGGTGTTTTAAATGAATTGATTCCGCATCTGTATTTACTTCCAACTGATGAATTCCCTTTATATCTCCTTTGCGCTCTGAGGTTATCTTTGCTTCTTTTCCCAGCCATTTCTCCCATGAAATTGCCGTACCGCTGGGAGCATCTTGCTTATGTTTATGGTGAACTTCATGAATATGAAATTCAGGACTATCCAGCACAGAAGAACTCTGTCCGATTATATTCAAACATCGACGCACAATATTCATCCCCAGACTGAAATTCGACGCCTGTAGCCATTTAAGATTTTTTTGCTTCAGTTGCTGATCCAAATCCTCCGGCCAATCATAACCGGTTGTGCCCCATGCAGCAGGAATTCCTGACTCCATAAGAAGAGCTATAAGTTCATCGACTGCACCTCCCGGTACGAACAAAATTGCAGCATCGGCCTCCTTAAGCTTTTCAGGCGTTGGTTTATTTGAGGAATCGAAAGGACCAACAATTTGATTCTTGTTCAATATTTCTACGACCTTGCCACCGGTTTTTCCAGTGCCTATAACGGCAAATTTCATACTCTTTTCTTTTATTCTTTAACGCTAAGTGAGTAATAAGTATAACCTTTTCAGTGTCTATTTTCATCCATTTGCGCAATTACCCAAATATAATGTAGATTCAGGCTTAACAATTCAAAAAATACCAAATATGTATACCTTATTTGCAGCTCCTGTTTTTACCAATGACGCAGTCGTGTTAGGAATCTTGTTATTGATTCTGGCATTCATATTTGTCACCTCAAACAGCGACAATCCGAAATGGCAAAAATTTTATACCTTCGTACCTTCGCTTCTTCTCTGCTACTTTATTCCATCTATTTTTAACTCACTCGGATTAATATCGGGTGAAGAATCAAATCTTTACTTCGTAGCCTCACGCTACCTTTTGCCTGCAAGTTTAGTGCTCCTTACTCTAAGTATCGACTTTAAGGGAATTATTGGCTTGGGCCCCAAAGCAATCATCATGTTTTTAGCGGGAACAGTCGGTATTATGATTGGGGGCCCGCTGGCTCTCATTACCGTAAGCTATTTTGCTCCCGAAATGACGGCAGGAGCCGGACCGGAAGCCTTATGGCGCGGATTATCAACCATCGCCGGAAGCTGGATTGGCGGCGGCGCAAACCAAACGGCCATGTTCGAAGTTTTTGATCCCAGTGCCGACCTGTTTTCGGCCATGGTAACTGTTGATATTATTGTTGCAAATATCTGGTTGGCCTTTCTGCTGTACGGAGCAGGCATTTCTGAAAAAATTGACGCCTGGTTTAAAGCAGATGCTTCACCTATTACAGAACTCAGAAAAAAGATCGAAGATTACCGTGCCAACGTAGCCAAAATTCCCACCCTCGCTGATATTACCACGATCGTCGCTGTGGGCTTTGTGATCACAGCAATCGGTCATCTGGGTGCCGATGCCATTGCTCCCTGGATCGGTGAAAACTTTCCCCAGCTCAGCAACTTGAGTCTGGATTCTGAATTTTTCTGGATTATAGTCATTGCTACTACCGGTGGATTAGCCCTTTCTTTTACTCGTGCTCGAAAGCTTGAAGGGGCAGGCGCTTCTAAATTTGGAAGCTTGTTCCTTTACATCCTTGTAGCTACCATAGGAATGAAAATGAACGTGATGGCTATCTTTGAAAGTCCCGGATTCTTTCTCATTGGACTACTCTGGATTATCATTCATGTAATCATATTATTTATCGTGGCTAAAATTATTAACGCGCCGTTCTTCTTTATTGCGGTGGGCAGCCAAGCCAATGTTGGCGGAGCTGCTTCAGCACCCATTGTGGCCTCAGCTTTTCATCCGGCCCTGGCTCCCGTTGGTGTACTACTGGCTGTCTTGGGATACGCTGCCGGTACTTACGCAGCCTATATCTGTGCTATAATGATGCAGTATGTGAGCTGATAATAGGGAGGAGCAAGAAGTGAAACGGTGATTATCTTCATTCGTATACCTTTTCACTTCTTGCTTTTTTAATTTGCAGCTGATTTAGGGAGTATCTATTAGTATATTTAGCATCCTTAGAAAACAGAATTTCCCTATATTTATTCATGCGCATTCTGAAATTTGCTGGCGTCTTTTTCGGCACCCTGATTCTCATCTTCTTTATTGTCTTTGGGTTTAACCTGGATGCCTTACAAACGCTTTATAATAACAGCGGTGACCTCCAAGAGGGGCAGGAATGGGTTTCTAAGTCTACGTCTCTCAAAGGGCTTACTCAATACATCGGATCGAACCCTCAACATGCGACGATTGTATCACGATCTGTAACGAATCCTGATACCACTATTAATTACCGGGCAGACCAACCGCGCACGATGGGGACACTTTCAAATTTCTTCCTGATTACCACCTATGCCCGCCTTGTAGAAGCCGGGCAACTCGATCCCGATGAACTGATCCCAATTGAAAAAACGACCCGCTTTCAACTCCCTTATATTGATGAGTCACACCACGAGGATGCCATAAATGTACTACAGAACAAAAATGCTGTTACTAACAATGGGGACGTACCGCTCAATAAACTTTTACAAACCGCCATCATTTATAATGATCTGGCAATTTCAGATTTTTTATTTTATAAAATAGGCCAAGAGTCCATTAAAGAAACTTTTAGCCTCCTTGAGCTTCAATCTACTGATCTCCCCCTCCCTTTTACGGGATTGTATATAACCCTTCATCCTGACTTAGCTGGAAGAAAATTTAATACCCATTTTGAGAAGCTTTCGGCATTATCGAAAGACGAATTTCGGCAAACGGTTTTAAGTAATGCTCAGCAATTTAAGACAGATGAAGAATTTCACGGTCGGGTAACGAAACTTTTTGAAAAACAACAAGGATTGGGTATTGGTTTTAAAGAACGACGAAATATTCTAAGCCTTTTCCCAAAATCCACGGGCCAAGAATTAGCCGACCTCATGGTTCAACTTGAGAAGAATGAGGTCATTTCTGCCTCAGTATCTGAAAGGGTAAAGGGGATAATGGATTGGCCCTACCAAGAGCAGGGATTAAACAATGATTTTAAATACTACGGCGCTCTTTATGATAACAGGCTCGGTCTTCTTAACGGAATCGACTACGGGGCTTCGGTTTATTCCGAGGAGCCCTTTGGACAAGCGGTATTTTTTGACTCCCTGCAAGTCGCTTTTTGGTTTCACATGAGCAGCAATCTGATGCATCAGGATTACCAACAACGAATGATGTGGGATCCTGCGTTGCGTGAAGCCACACTTCAGGAAATCAGTAAATAGTATTAAATTGACGGTAATCAACCTCAAATAAGTAAAGGAGTCATCATGGCAAAGTCAGACAAAGTTAATGAAACCGTTCGCGGCGGCATAACATTAGGCACAGCTCTTGCTGTAACCATATCATGGTCGGTTAACAAATCTATTATATGGGCTATTATTCACGGGCTCTTCAGCTGGTTTTATGTGATTTATTATGCATTCTTCTATTAAATATTTTTCACTCTTAACACGATGAATAAGTACAAATACCTGTATCTTTTTTGGCTGTTACCCGCTGCTTTTCTTTTTCTTACTCTGCACCAGGGATTAGTTTATTATGGCATCACCGACACCTATGAAAATGGGGAGAGCTATACGGCTGAAGTCGTTGAGTTTGAATTTAAACAGATTGCAGCTCAAACAAATGGGTATATTGTGTTGAGGTTTAGCACTGGTGATAATGATGAAATTAAGCGCAAACTGTCTTTGCCGGTAGAGATGGCAGGTGGCTTGCAAGATATCCGCGTAGTTCCCATTCGTTATAACCCCGGTGCCATGCAGGAGATTGTGCTAATGCCTACCTTTGAAACTCAAAAGAATCTTATCTGGACAAACGCTCTTATGGCAAGCGTTGCTTTGTTAATTACATTCTTTGTTGGACTGGCAGCTCATCGGTTTGCAAGCAACAAGATGAACGAATCAGATGAAGAATTAGTCATCGAACGAGTAGATTAAGTTATTATGACGACCCCAGATTCTGCAAAAGGCACTCTTTATCTTATACCAAATACCCTGGGCAAAACGCCCGAAAATAATACTATTCCCGATTATGTATTAAACATTATTCGGAGGACAGAGGTATTGATCGTTGAAAATGTACAAACGGCAGCACGGTATCTTCAATGGGTGGGAGATACCATTCCGGAATATGAAATTGAGTTTTTACTACTTAACAAGAAGACGCCCATCCACGAAATTGCTTCATTTCTGGATCCCCTAAAAAAGGGAAAAGATGCAGGGCTACTTTCCGAGGCCGGATGTCCGGCTGTGGCAGATCCCGGATCGGAACTCATCAAAATGGCCCACGATCAACAGATTAGAGTTCATCCGCTGGTGGGCCCTTCTTCCATTTTATTGGCATTGATGGGATCGGGGTTTAACGGCCAACAATTTACCTTCCACGGCTATCTGCCTATCGACAAGAATAAACGCCAGGCGACTATCCAACAACTAGAAAAGCAATCAAGATCTTCGGGAGGCACGCAAATTTTTATGGAAGCTCCTCATCGCAATGATGAAGTTGTCAAAGATGTCATTCGGTATTGTGAACCGACCACTCGTTTCAGTACTGCTACCAACTTAACACTGCCCGATGAACAAATTGTTTCCAAGAAGATATCGGACTGGCGAAAGGACTCCGGCAATTCCATTCATAAAGAGCCCACGATTTTCCTGCTATACGCGTCCTAATTTCTTTACACAATATTTCTTAATACAACTCTTATTTTCAAATAACAGGGACAGTAGAAAAGCCTGTTCCATTACAGAACAGGCTTTTAAAGATTAAATGATAATTAAGTTATTACGCTCCCGCTTCTTCCAACATATTTACAATACCCTCATAGTCATGAGAGGTAGCCTGATCTTTGGCTGACCAACCGCGATCATCCATCACACTAACATCACTGTGGTGTTGAATTAGCAGCTGTACTATTGCATCAAAGCCATTACTGGATGCCCAGTATAAAGCACTTGTCCCCCGATTATCACGGGTATTAACTTCGGCACCCTGATCAAGCAGATATTGAACAACATCTAAGTGACCGTGTTTAGCTGCTTTCATCAATGCTGTTCTATTATGCTCGTCACTGGTATTCACGTCAGCACCATTCTTCAGATGCTCTTTTACATCCTCTAAATCTCCAGTCTCTGCTGCTTCAAGAAAGGCGTTTTCTTCCATATTTAAACCTCCTTATTTAGGATTAAAGGTGGGTCTCTAAAACCATTGTAAATGTTTGGATGATCATAGTCAACCCTTTGGAAAATGTTTTTCAAAAATAAAAAAGGGGCTACATTTCTGTATCCCCTTTTGACAGTTAGAACTTATATAAAACTATTCCAACCCGAGCACATCCACACCTTGATTGAAGGTTACATCAACCGGGATAGACTGCTCAGATAGGCGATTAAGCGACTGCTGCAGCTGATCCCCAACCGTAGCATATTTCTCGACAAATGCTGCAACTCCTTCATAGTCTCCATCCCCCTGGAGGGTGAGAATTTTGCTGGAAAGCGAATCGGTTGCTTCGGCAATTTTGTTAAAGTTTACGCGATAGGTTTCCGTCTCTTTATCATAGCTGAAGGCGCCTTTTTCCTTAAAGTAATTAAACCGAATAAGATTAGCCTTGCCATGCGCACTGGATGACCCAAATCGGATAGAACGAAAAATACTGGCCATAAAGGTTACGTAATTATTTTCGATAGTCCCCTCTTCAACCATACCATCCTTGCGCAGTTCTGAAACCATATACAATCCCAACACATCAGCTTTACCTTCCTCCAAAGCCGATGCATGTTCTTTGAGTGCTTCACGCACGGTACCTTTTCCATTGACTGTATTTTTAATCCCAAGTCCGTGAGCCACCTCGTGGAACATTGTATTGCCAAAAAATGCATCAAAAGTCAGATACTCACGCTGCTCTTCGGCAATAAGAACCTCGGAGATGGGCTTCAGAATCTTATCGTATTTAGCCCGCATTGCATTTTTCAATTGTAGACGACGGGTTCCCTTCTCCAGCTGGACTTCTTCATCGTTAGGCAAATTGATAGCAATAGTTTTGGACCCGGCGTTGGCATCTCCTGCATAGTAAACTGCATCATAGGCATTAAGATCCGAATCACGCCCCGGCTCCTCCTGCTTGTATTCCTCTGCAACAGGCAACCCTTCCTGCAGCTCGGGTAACACTTCAGCATATTTCGACAGACGATTACTCCACTCCTTATCTTTAATCAGCACAAAGGTTTCGTGAGCCGCTTTATAGCCAAACAGCTGATCTTCATAAGTCTCAATAGGCCCAATAACCACTTCAATGGTATTGTCTTTCATATCCAACCAAGCCATATCACTTTCCTGGTATTCATCGGTAAGGAGCGCTTCAGACCGTAGATTGAGATAGGTTTTCAGCCCCTCATCTTCGGCCAGCTTAGCTGCTTCCTTCAATTTATCTGCAGCCCGTTGATGTTGCTCAGCAAAAGCCTCGTGATAAGGAATGGTTGTTAAGCCTCCATCTTGCGTTCGGCGTACCAGCGTATAAAGATCATCCTTGGCTTCAGAATCCCAACTCTCAAACTCCTCTTTCGTCATATCCGGAGGATAGAAATTAGCGCCTTCGGGTTTCGGTCCCACCTCATCAATAAAAGGCTCATTGCCATTCAGCCGATCCCAAGGGCCGTAATTTATTTGGGCAAACCGTTGTTCTTTCTCAGAAATGTTATTCAAAAGAGTTTTCTTCTTACCATAAGCTTCCTCCCAGAACACTTCGTCCATGGCCTTGCCGGCATCAATAAGCAGCTTTATAATTTCTTTCTGATTATCACTAAGGGATGAAACATCCGCCGTTAAGGTAAATTCAGTATACTGATCCAAGCGGTCATCAATCGACATTTTGTTGTCGTTTTCCATACTTTGACAACCTGCCAGAAAAAAGGCAATTGCCATTATTGCTATGGCTGCATTTAAAGTAGATTTCATAATCATCAACATTTTAGGTTAGAAGATTTAAGGCTTATCGATATACCTCTGTTGAGGAAGCATATCACGTTGTTTTAGTTCATTTAGAATCAATTCTGTCATATCACTTTTAAAAGGAAATTCGTACCTGATATCAAGAACGTAGGCCTTTACCCGCAGCTTGAGCACGAAATTTTCTTCATGCACTTCATTCAATGCAATGATAGCAATCGGTTTTTGTAAATAGACATATCGGGATGACACAGCAGCGCGATAAGCAATTCTTTTGACCGCATCAACATCTACATTCATAGGCAAAAATATTTCGGCCACCACCTGACAGTCTAACGCGCTGGAATTTGTATTTGATACCGCTTTGTTCATCAACTCGCTGTTAGGAATCGTCACTACGGAATCATCAGGTGTAACAATTCTGCTGGAACGCAATCCAATCGAAAGTACTTCCCCGTAATGCTCGGCCACCTGAATTTTATCTCCCACTTGGAAGGGCCGATCCATAATGATGATAAACCCGCCGAAAATATTTTTCAGGATGTCTTGTGCAGCAAAACCGACCGCAATACCAATAGATGCCAACACTGTAATAACCGTACTCAAAGGTGGATTAATGATGCCCGCAATAATGATATAAATGGCAAAAGACCAAATTATCAGCCGTACTACGGGTACCATGCGCTTAATCCCCAAGCGGTAACGGGTAAACCGTTCTGACAGGTTTTCTAACACTACTACCACAAATCGGTTTAAAAAGTAGGTGATAATTAAAGCAATTATTATAGCCAGTATTACACCTACTGAAATAAGATTCTCTATCTCTGAGAGGGCTTTTCCGGTATCTTGTCCGACTCTACTCAAATCAGAGCTCGTATCGGCACGGGCCGTATCAATGCTTACGGTGTCCACCTGGGTCGTATCAATAATCTGTATTGGCTTAATAACAACCACAGTATCGGATTGCTGTGCGACAGTGTCTCGCCCTACAGACGAGCCCAACTCATGAAACCCCATAACGATGAGAACTGTCAGAAGTAGTATCTTGATAAATCTATTCATACTGTTGTTATCCCAAGTGAATTATATTGCGTTCTTTGAGGACCCGAACGATCTGTCGGTACATTAAATGGTTAATAGTGAACGACTCATTTTTTTCGATCAACATGCCGCGCGATCGCAACCGATTTAACAAAAGCCTGCTTTCTTCAAGTTTTATATTCAGTACCATGGCTAACTCTTTATCCGACAACGTATCGTGTAATACAAAAGCCGCCAATGCAAACAACACTGGTGGATTCAAATCCTCAATCATCTCTACAGAAGTTACCTCGAGCGGCTGTACATAAAAATAAGTCTCGTCAAAATCCCGAATAGATCGTATCCAGAATATCATAGCAATAGAGGCGTTTCCTTCCGCCAGCTTTGTAAGCTTCTCGAAATATTCTTTCCTCAGATGCTCCTGAGCCTCCGCCTCCTGATCTTTTAACTTTCGGTAGGTGCGCGACTGACGTATTTGATCATCAGGCTCAAAGTAAAGGGAATATCCACTGGCCTGATGCCTGCTTAAAATAAGCTGCTTAATCTGCTCTGCATTTAGTGAATCACTATTGCTGATGTGAGAAAAATACTCACTAATCTGCAGTACCTTATCTAAAAACGACCAAGCATAACGAGAACAACTAACCATCCAGAAAATATGGTTTCGTGTCTCTGAAATAAGATACGACAACTTCTCAATAGCCTTAAAACCGTTAATATTTCGAACAAAACAATTTTGTATAGATTCTAAGACAACCACTCTACGGTGATCTGACTCCTGTATAGCTGTCGCCAGCTCTTCAATAGTATTGGGAGGTTTAATCTCAAAAACGGCTGCCATTTTGTTTAGAAGCTGTTCTTCTTCCCAAATAGTATTTACAAACTCCGCGGTTAAAACCTGCTCTTCGCCGACCTCAGATTCAGCTACTAAACTAAGAAATGAGGATTTTCCACTACCCTTTTCCCCAACCATAGCAAAATTAGTGGGAAACTGATTTTGCCACTGCTCATACGCTCTTTTAAACGTCAAAGTCGATTCCTGTGCAGGTTCAAAAAATTGTTTATCGGCAAGAGAGTGAAAATCAAACAAACGCCGATAAATATAGGGCAGCTTGTTCATTTTTTGATCTGTCTCTGAAAGATATGTCGCTATATCTGCCCGTTTCGACTCCTGAACCCTTCGCTCCTTGAAACCCAGAAACGCTTTGATATCGACCCCGTACATCTTCAGTTTTTTCCAAATGAAACGGCTCCACAGCATCAGCCGATCCTCAATTCTTGCCCACCGAGAGTCTAAAATCGTTTGCCAATCTTTCGTTTTCTCTTTCATTGTATACTTGGCATTCAACAGCTGCAGCTGCTTCGAATCTCCCTCATGCAAAAGAGCAATCAAAGAAGAGAAGAATTTACCCCTTCCTTCATCTATAGAATTGTGAATTTGTTGCCACTTTTCATCCGCCCGGTCATGCAGCTCCTGAACTTTTGATAAAACACGCTGGAGCGCTTCTCCGGCTACTTTCGTGGGATCTTCTCTCTGATCTATATCTTCATCACGAGCTTTAAGAGCCGAATCAAAATTGACGGATATTATATTTTTTATTTCTATAATCTCTTCCAGATTTTGAGATAAAAAATCCTCGTACTGCTGGTTGGCCGGCTGCAAAGGATTCATAAATAGTTCTCTAAGGGCACGAATAACTAGTTGTCGCCACTTTACTTTCTCCTGATTAACAGATGGTGGATTTTTATCGAGATCGGCATCAAAAACAAGTTGTGCTTCTTGTGGTGACTGTCCCATTTTTAGCAGCAGATCCTCAAACAGATGCTCCGTTTTTTCCGCCAAAATTTGTTTAGCCAGCAGTTTTTCAATGGGTTCTACCAGTCTCTCATCTATAAAGGTGATGAGCATTTCATATAATGTACTCAATTCATTAAGCGAGGCTCCCTGACTAACCTTGTCAATAGCCTGCTCAAGATCTGCTGAATATTCACCGAGCGGAGCGATCAACGATTCCTTAAAGATATCCTCAAACGCCCCTTTAAATTTCAAAATCTCCTCTTCGATTTCAGATCGTAACTTCAAAAATTGAACAACGTCCTCAGTTCGCTGAAAAAAGAGTCGTTGCACACGCTGCCACTGCTCTTTTTGCGTATGAAACCGATTGCTTATTTTTTCATTTTTTGTCTTCAGTCGTTCATTATCAAAAAACGCACTATTCCATTCCAGGGTCCCCACTTTTTCAACATCCTCAATTATTTGGGCCTGCTTACTGTTGAATGCTTTTTCTATCCTATCCAGCAGATCAGCTTTTATCTCTTCCAGCCTGTTCTTTTGATCCGCTACAAAAGCAGATAAATCCAATGCTTGCTGTTCATTCTCCCCTCTAACTAATAAATCCTCAATATCCCTGATTAAATCCAATTGAACGCGCTCAAGAATATGCCCCCATCCCAGAACGGACTCATCATTCATCAAATGAAACCCTATCACTTTATCTAAAGGAATTCTTTGCTCCCATTCAGGGTAGGCTTTTTTATTGCCTGTAAAAATACTTTTTAGGGATTGAGCAGCGCCATAGCCAACTTTTGCAATACCACGAACCGTATTTTTACCTCCCTTGCCAAGTGCTATCCAAACAGGATCTTCAGGCTGTGTTGCAAACCGTTCTTCCTTTTGTTTCCAAACTTCTTCCTCGGGAAACCTTTTGCTGATCGTATCAACAGATGATAGATATACCTCTAAAATATCCTCACTGTTTTTATCAGATAACGTGCCATTAATATTTTTTAGAATCCCCGAGAATCCCTGCTTTATAATTTCTTCCGCTTCGTATTTCCGTTCTATCGCTGAAAAGTATCTTAACAACTGCTCAAAACCATCAAAGCGTACCTCAACATGCCGAATAATATCGGCCTGCAGATTCTCTTTGATTCCCTTCCGTAGCGTGTCTCTAAATTTTTTGCGATCCAATAGAACTACCTTCGTTTAACTTATTTTTCACAATTTGATTAAAATATGATGAAATACAAACTAATACTCATCGTTATCTATTGAGTAATTATGACAATAATCCCTTTTTCTTCTTGAGCAAATATTAGTTAATTTCGATCAAAATATTCTTCAGCATTACAATGAAAGGTAAGGTGGTCGATCCCAGTTTAAAATATTTGCAAACCTCCTCAAAATGCGGACGTTTTTGGTCACTATTGGCAATCTATCTCTTTTTAATCTGTAGCCTTTCCCATCCTCTGCAGGCACAAGACAACTCGCTGCAGATGGTAACCACAGCCGAACGCAGCGATGGCAAGGGACAAGTTATTCGATTCCATTTAAAGCAACCTGTTGACTCATTTGAAGTATATCAACCGGATGTAGACCTGATACAGATGACGCTTTATCAGGATAACATTGATACCACCGATATCGAACTGCCCAATATCTCTTCTGCTTTCGATGAAATTAGCTTTTACGATATTCCGGCCGGTATTGGCATTGACATCTATATCACTGAAGATAAATTCTACGATGGCAAAGCATATCACGACGGAAATAGCAATGATCTTCTGCTGGGACTTACGAAAGTAGATAAGACTGAATTAGAGTATCTTACCAAAGATACCGAACCCATCATATGGTCAAGCTTTACAATCACCGAAAAAAATCTTCTGGAAGGAAATGGTGGCGGTGAGGCAAACATTGAAACCAGCGACTACGATCAAACAAGAAAAAAAATGAAGTTTGATGTGGTTGTTATCGATCCCGGTCACGGCGGTCATGATCCGGGTTCCATCGGCCACAGAAATGTCAAAGAGAAGCATATTGTACTCGACATTGCAAAAAAAGTGGGTGGTTACATAAACGAGTATATGCCCAATGTTAAAGTGGTGTATACCCGTGAAACTGATAAATTTATCGAGCTTGAAGAACGCGGTAGCATTGCCAATGAAGCTGAGGGGGATCTATTTATATCAATACACTGCAACTCTCACACATCGCATCGGCCATATGGAACGGAATTATACTTTTTAGGACTGGAGCGCAGTGAATCTGCACTGGAAGTAATGAAACGCGAAAACAAGGTTGTGCGTCCCAACAATGATACAGAGCAACGTGAATTGAGCCAGGAAGAGCTACTGGTATATGAGCTGGCTAACAGCAGCTACATTGCAGCCAGCGAACAAATTGCAGGTATGATGGAATACCAGTTTGACGAACGAGCTCAGCGTCATTCTCGCGGTGTAAAACAGGGGCGCTTTGTCGTCTTATACCATGCTTCTATGCCTGCTGTACTTGTTGAAACCGGATTTATCAGCAATCCCAGTGAGGCACGCTATTTAACTTCCGATCGCGGGCAGACGTATATTGCTTCAGCTATATTTCGAGCTATTAGAAACTTCAAGGAAGGAAACGGCAATCCATAACCTCAAAATAATATAATATTGGACCCTTTGATCATTGGTGTTGCAGGCGGTAGCGGATCGGGAAAAACTACTGTAGTACAACATATTATTGATGCTATAGGGCAAGAAAAAATTCTTCTTGTCCAACACGATTCCTATTACCGGGATCTCAAACACCTATCATTTGAAGAACGGACCCAGCAAAATTTTGACCACCCTTCCTCGCTTGAAACCGAGCTAATGATTCGTCATATCAAAGCCCTAAAAGAAGGGTATCAGGTTGAAATCCCGATTTACGATTTCACCAATCATATCCGAAAAGAAGAAACACGACTGGCCGAACCCAAACAGGTTATCTTAATTGACGGCATTCTGGTGTTTACTGAAAAAGAGCTTCGGGACCTTATGAACATTAAGCTCTACGTGGATACCGATGACGACATTCGACTACTGCGACGTATTCAGCGGGATATTGTTGAACGCGATCGAGAACTTGAGCATGTACTGTCACAGTACCAAAAATATGTCCGCCCCATGCATCTTGAATTTGTTGAGCCTACAAAACGGTATGCCGATATTATCATCCCACACGGTGGGGAAAATAAAGTCGCACTCGATATGGTCAATGCCCTTATCCAAGATCGGCTTACTAATTCTGAAGTAACGAAGAAAGAAAACGAATCAGTTCCCGAATAATTTTGTTATACAGGATCAGCTGATATCAATTTTTATTAAAAGAATAATCTAACATAATTATGGATATTAACGCTAAAAACGCCATTGTTACCGGTGCCAGTAGTGGAATCGGGATTGATTTCAGCCAGGCCCTAATAAAGAAAGGAGGTACTGTTTTTGGCTTGGCTCGCAGTACTGATAAACTCAAGAAAGTACAGCAGGAGCTCGGTGAGCAGTTCATTCCTGTCACTATGGATATAACCGATCATGATGCCATTGAACAATGGATCAATAAGACTTTTTCAAAGGATCGCCAACCCGATATTCTTATTAACAATGCCGGCTTGGGTCGATTTGCGGATGTGGATGAACTTCCTCTGGATGAATGGGAAGCTATGGTTCAGACCAATCTGTCCGGAACATTCTACATGACACGTCAAATTGTTCCCCTGATGAAAGAAAAGGAATCGGTTTGTCATATTATCAATATCGCATCTATCGCCGGTAAAATCGGGAATCCTAAAATGACCGGATACAATGCTTCTAAGTTTGGTGTACGAGGTTTTAGCGAAGCTCTCTTTAAGGAAGTTCGATACGACGGTATTAAGGTTACCTGCTTTTATCCAGGTTCTATTGCCACCAACTTTTTTGGTGATAAAGATATCGACACCCACGATAATATGATGCAACCTGATGAGGTAGCCCAGGTTCTGATAAACGTTCTTGAAACACCCGATAATTTCCTGATCAATGATATCACCATGCGACCGCTAAATCCCAAGGCACCTGAAGATCAATAGATGAAGCAGCTTACTCCTCTTATTTTTTTTCTGCTGTTTTCAGTATTTGGCTGTTCAGATCATAACTCAAAACCTGATCAGCTCCTTAAAGAAGATAAATATATTGACCTTATGGTGGAGCTACAGCTGGTCCGATCATATGGCGAAACAGAATCATTGGATAGTCTTACCGTTGATTCGCTGACTGATGAAGTTTTTCAAAAATACGAAACGACGGATTCTGTTTTCGTTCAAAGTCACAACTACTACCAACGGTTTCCCAAAAAGCAGAAAACTCGCATCGAAAAAGCGATAGAGCGTTTAAAAATGGATCAGGTATCAGATACGACCAATCAAGATACCACAAAAAACTGATATTAAGATCCCTTCCAGGTGTATTCATCACCTTGGGTAATCAGCTTCTGCTCCCGGAGAAGATAACTCAGCAGGCGCTTGGTTCGATCTTTATTCCATCCAACTCGCTTTGTTATCTCAGCAAAAGAAAGCGGACCTTCTTTAAGCACGTTTTTAATTTGATGGATCTCTTTATTCTTAATTGGAACTGCTTCTTTTTTATCCAGACAGTTATCGCAATGGCCGCAAGCATCAACGCTTTCTTCACCAAAATAGTGACGAATATAAACTTCTCGACAGTTTTCAGTGGAAATATAACCTTTCATATACTCCAGTTTCTGTAACAGGTTATCCCGATGTTTTTCCAGCTTTTCTGTACTTAATAAAAGATTGGAATGGCGTTCCTCAATCAACCTGATTAATGGCAACTCTCCAATGGATTCATACTTTATGATGTGGTCCCGATCTTGTAAAACCTGCAACCCTTTTTTTACGGCATTTGCCGATACTCCCAGTTTCCTCTGGATATAATCAAATTCCAGGTACTTCATTTTTCCGAAGGCCTCGCCTCCAAATTGACGAAAAAGCACATCCAAAAACTCTGCTTTCTGCTGATTTTCCAGACCATTAATCTGATCATGTATATAATCCTGGCTTACAATAAAGTGCACGCCAACCTGCGGTGTGATATATTCAACAAGTTCAATAACACCCAGCTGACTAAGCACATCCAGTGCGGTTCGCACTTTTCGAACAGATAACCCTGATCGTTTTTCAAGAGCCTGTATCGACACCTCTTCCCGCTCTTCCATTTCCGATCCGACTGCTAAATTCAAGTGGTCGCACAATACATCATACACTTTTTGCAGCTCATCTCTACCGGGATAGGAATCCTTTATTCTTTTCTCAGCAATAATGACATCTGCCTCTTTAAATAACAATATCGGAAAACTTTCTTCTCCGTCACGACCGGCTCGACCCGCCTCCTGATAATATGACTCAAGAGAATAGGGCATTTCATAATGTATCACATAGCGACAGTCAGCTTTGTCAATTCCCATCCCAAAGGCATTCGTTGCCACGACAAGGGGAATAGTGCCATCAATCCACTCCTGTTGAATTTGTTGTCGATCGGCCGAATCAATCCCCGCGTGGTAAGCCCTTGTTTTTATCCCCAGCTTCTGCTCAATCTTTTGTGATAATTCCTCACAGTTACGTCGAGTACCCCCGTAGATAAGTCCCGATCCCTTTGGACCCGCTTGCTTGACAGCCTTGAAAAGTTTCTGGTCTTTTTTCGCTGTTTCAATAACCCACCATTTGAGATTCGGCCGATCAAAACCTTTAGAAATGATAACGGGATCGGTCAGTTCCAGACTTTTTTGAATATCATCCCGAACTTCCGGTGTTGCTGTTGCGGTCAAAGCAATCCAGGTTACTTCGTTCGCAATATCTTCCAGAGCTGGACGAATCTCACGATAACTCGGTCTAAAATCATGTCCCCACTCCGAAATACAATGAGCCTCATCAATTGCAATAAGATCGATATCAAGCTTGGGCATTTCGGCTTCCCACAACGTTGTCTTAAGTCTCTCGGGGGAACAATAAAGTAGATCATACATTCCATTGCGGGCATTGGCAAAACGCTGCTCTATCTCCCAAGATGAAATCGTACTGTTTACAAAGGTAGCTGAAATACCACGATTATTGAGCTGCTCAACCTGATCCTGCATAAGCGCCACCAACGGTGAGATCACTATAGTCAATCCATCTAACACTGTTGCCGGAACTTGGTAGCAGAGTGATTTACCCCCTCCCGTGGGAAAGAGTACCATCGTATTCTTTCTATCCAGTACCGCTTGAATAGCTTTATCCTGTCCCGAACGAAAGGATGGAAATCCCCAGTGCTTTTCCAGAGATTGTTGGGCTTTTTCAAGCAGGTTGGATTCCATAATCACTTCTTATAAAAAATTTCCGTTGCGATAACTTCAACATAATACGCCAAATAAAAAAGGCGCAGACTATTAAACCTGCGCCTTATAACTGATCCCTCTTAATATGATTATGCCTCTGTACCGGCAAGTGTTGCTTTCACATAATTACGTCTCATCTCAGCAATAGCTGAAATGGAAATTCCTTTCGGACAAACAGCTTCGCATTCAGCGTAATTTGAGCAATCGCCGAATCCTTCCTCGTCCATCTGTTCGACCATGGCAACTGTACGTTTCTTTCGTTCGGGCTCTCCTTGTGGCAATCGGTTCAAGTGTGCCAGTTTTGCACCGGTAAACAGCGAAGCCGAAGAGTTCGGACATGCTGCTACACAAGCTCCGCATCCTATACAAGTAGCATAGTCAAAGGCTGTATCTGCTACTGTTTTATCGATCGGGATAGAGTTTGCATCGGGCGCTGATCCTGTTTTCACAGAAACATAGCCCCCCGCTTCAATGATGCGATCAAACGCTGATCGGTCCACCACAAGATCTTTGATGACGGGAAATGCCTTTGCACGGAATGGCTCGATGACAATGGTATCACCGTCGCTGAAATTACGCATATGCAGTTGGCAGGTGCAGGTCATGTCTTTGGGTCCGTGTGCCTGACCGTTAATCACAAGATTACAAGAGCCGCAAATTCCCTCGCGACAATCGTAATCAAATTCGATTGGTTCTTCTTTACCTTCTGCGACAATTTCCTCGTTAAGTACATCGAGCATCTCCAAAAAAGACATATGCTCATTCACTTTGTCGAGAGTGTAATCAACCAGCTTGCCCGGTTGATCGGGCCCGTCTTGTCGCCAAATCTTAAGATGTACGGTAAATGTATCAGCCATAATTAAGCTATTAAGTATAAAATTTCAGACGCAGTTGTACACAGTTCTATTACTTGTAACTGCGTTGCTTCAGTTCTACAAAATCAAATTCCAGATCCTCTTTGTGCAGCTCTTCCTGAAGTTCTCCATTTACACCTTGGAACTCCCAGGCTGCCACATAAGAATACTCTTCATCGTTACGAAGCGCTTCTCCTTCTTCGGTCTGATGTTCCGCACGCAGGTGACAACCACACGATTCATCACGATGCAAAGCATCTTTCGCCATCAGCTCTCCAAGCTCGAGGAAATCTGCTACGCGGCCGGCAAACTCCAGATACTTATTATAATTGGATGATTCTCCCGGAACACGAACATTATTCCAGAACTCTTCTCGCAGATCCTGGATTTCAGAAATCGCCTCCTTGAGTCCTTCCTCACTTCGTGAAATGCCGACTTTATCCCACATTATCTGCCCAAGCTCGCGATGAAACTCAATAACACTTTTATCACCATCCACTTCGAACAGCTTATCAATTTGAGACTGGGCATTATCCGCGGCTTCATCAAAGGCTTCGTGATCTTTACTCACTTCATCGAGATCCGTACCCGCAATATAATTTCCAATCGTATAAGGGATAATAAAATATCCATCAGAAAGTCCCTGCATTAGGGCACTTGCACCCAGACGGTTAGCTCCATGGTCAGAAAAGTTCGCTTCTCCTGCTACAAACAACCCGGGAATATTGCTTTGGAGATTGTAATCAACCCAAAGACCACCCATCGTATAGTGCACAGCAGGGAAAATACGCATGGGCTCTTCATAAGGATTGTCATCCGTAATATTTTCATACATCTCAAAAAGGTTGCCGTACTTATCGGATATCGCCTTTTTGCCCTCGCGTTCAATAGCATCACGGAAATCCAGATAAACAGCACGACCGGTCGGACCAACGCCCATTCCCTCATCACAAACAATCTTGGCATTTCGGGAAGCCACATCACGAGGCACAAGATTTCCAAATGCCGGATACTTTTCCTCTAAATAATAGTAACGCTCCTCATCAGGGATATCGTTGGGGTGACGATCATCGTCCTTATCTTTCGGCACCCAGACTCGTCCATCATTACGGAGACTTTCACTCATCAGTGTAAGTTTGGACTGATAATCCCCGGACACCGGAATACAAGTCGGGTGAATCTGCACATAGCAAGGATTGGCAAATGCCGCTCCCCGTTTATGGCAGCGCCACGCCGCCGTTACATTTGAATTCTTTGCATTAGTGGAAAGATAGAAAGCATTACCATATCCCCCACTGGCCAGTACAACTGCATCAGCCATCCAGCGCTGAATTTCACCTGAAACAAGATCACGAGTAACGATACCACGTGCCTTTCCGTCAATAACCACCAAATCAAGCATTTCGTGTCGGGTATGCATCTCAATATTACCCTCACTGACCTGACGCATCATGGCCTGATATGCTCCCAACAACAACTGCTGACCGGTTTGTCCACGAGCATAAAACGTTCTTGAAACCTGAGCACCTCCAAAAGAGCGGTTGGCAAGCAGCCCCCCGTATTCGCGCGCAAAAGGTACTCCTTGCGCTACCGCCTGATCAATAATTTCGTTGGATATTTCTGCCAATCGATACGTATTGGATTCTCGAGAGCGGTAGTCACCACCTTTAATCGTATCATAAAACAGACGCCAAATCGTATCACCGTCATTGGGATAGTTTTTGGCGGCGTTAATGCCACCCTGTGCAGCAATACTGTGGGCACGTCGAGCGGAATCCTGAATACAAAAACTTTTCACATTGTATCCCAACTCTGCCAAACTTGCGGCAGCAGATCCACCGGCCAAACCGGTACCCACAACAATAACATCATGCTTACGCTTATTGTTAGGGGCAACAAGTTTTATATCATTCAAATGCTTGGACCATTTTTCTTCGAGCGGTCCGGAAGGAACTTTTGAGTCTAAATTCATAAGTCTTAAAGTGGATTTACAAAATGATTATTGGCACTGAATGAGAGCTGCTTCACAGCCTCCGCCAAAGTAGATATAAAGTGGAATAAACAGAAATCCGACAGCCATTAACACAGCAAAAATTACGCCCACTGTGTAAATTAATGCAGAATACTTATTGTGCTTCATCGTCAGCGAGGTAAAAGCGCTCCAGAACCCATGTCCCAGGTGAAAACCGAGCAGTATCATAACAGCCGTATATCCAAAAGCCCATAGCGGTTGCTGAAAAGTATCTATCATTAACCCTTTAAGATCACGGGCCTGCTCGCCACCGGGTAACGTAACCATTTCAGTTGCACCAAACTTAAATGTATCAATATGTATTACCAGAAAAACCAAGAGTACGATACCGGTAAATATCATTGATTTAGAAGCCCATGACATATGACTCGGGCCACCCTTACTCTGATATTTTTCATAACCTTCGGGACGGGCCTGACGACGATTCCACCAGATTGAAATTCCTACATAGGCATGTAAAAGAAACGCTACAGCCAATCCGGCTTCGAGGATATATAATAACCACCCCATACTTTCAAGCGCATGGGCCGCCTCGTTAAAGGCATGAGCATCCCCAAAAACCTGAAGGTTTGTAGCCAAGTGGAAAATAATAAAGACAATTAATCCTACTCCGGTTACGCCCGTTAATATCTTGCGACCAACCTGAGATTTTAGCGCGTCTGAAAATGATGGCATTGTAAGTGATAATATTTAATCTATTGTTAAAACCGCTGCAAAACGCCAACGCCTGGACTCCTAATCCAAGGAGTTGAAGATGTGTTTTAATGGATAAAAAGGCAAGGTTAGGCAGCGTAGTTTTACGGGTAAAATCTTATTCAGAAATGTTCTAAATTGAATACCTATATTTGTACCTCCTAAATCATTATTTATCGCAAATAAATAATTTATGCTTTGAATACGATTACTGAGAACAGACAACATTCCTTCCGTGAAACGGGTTCAAAATTCATTGGTCATCTGTTTCCCGTTACCTCGAGAGAACATTTTGAGCACAAGTTAAACGATATCAAATCAAAATATCCCGACGCTACTCATCACTGCTATGCATGGCGAATTAATCCTACTGCTGTAGAAGAGTTTAGCCAAGATGATGGAGAACCAAGTGGAACAGCCGGACAACCGATTTTAAATAAATTAAAATCTCATGAAGTAGTTAATTGCGGATGCATCGTGGTACGATATTACGGAGGCACAAAATTAGGCACATCAGGATTAATCCAAGCATACGGTCGATCAGCTGAACTTTGCCTCCAAAAAGCTAAGCTCAGTTCCATTATCCCAACACAAAATATTGAAATCACCTATCCCTATAATCAGCAGAAAGAGATAGACCAACTAAAAAACCGTTTTGACCTCAAAGAAATCGAGGGCCAATACTTAGAAAAAGTAACCATAAAAATGGCCTGTCGCTCGGATCAAGCGGATGACTTTTGGGATGCCCTCAAACAATTGGAACATATCGGTATCACTGCAGAACGCTTAGGAAATGGCTATGTTACAATGAGTAACAATTGAGGGCATAATAAATCTGAAAATCTGCTTCCTGCTCCGTACTTTTAGTCATCAAATTTCAGAGAAAATACAGATCATGAAAATCTATACTAAGAAAGGTGATTCAGGAGAAACTTCACTCTTTGGAGGCACACGGGTTCCAAAATCCAACGAACGCATTGAGGCTTATGGAACAGTTGACGAGCTAAACTCTTTTGTAGGATTAGCTGCCAGCTATGACCTCTCGGATGCCGGTACACAATATTTACGGAAAGTACAGGAATTGCTTTTCACCCTCGGTGCGGACCTGGCCACACCGCCTTCTTCAAAAACACGAATCGATCGTATTTCCCAAGATGATGTTATCTTTTTAGAAGATGCCATCGATGAGCTTGAAAAAGATCTTGAAGCCCTGAAGAATTTTATTTTGCCGGGCGGATCACAAGCCGGGGCCACCTTGCACGCAGCCCGAACCATTTGCCGGCGTGCCGAACGAGCAGCTGTAGCTTGTTCCGAGGTTGATGACTTATCTGCTAACTGTATCAAATTCTTAAATCGTCTTTCTGATTTTCTATTTGTAATAGCGCGCTATGAAAATAAGCAGGCCGGTGTACGCGAGGAAACCTGGAAACCGGAAAGGGAATAAATCTTTATCGCTACCTAAATTTCAAACCTCATGTCATCCTAAACTTGTTTCAGGATCTCATAAATACAGATGCTGAAAGAAATTCAGTATGACACAAAAATATTCTAACCCATGTCATTAATGATTTCAGTCTCGGGTATCCGGGGCGTATTTGGAACTGATCTTACACCGGAAAATCTAACTCGCTTTACAGCCGCCTTCGGCCATTGGTCAGGCAGTGGAAAAATTGTGGTGGGTCGCGATACCCGCGTTACCGGACAGATTTGTGAAGATATTGTTTGCGCTGTTCTCCAGTCGGTTGGCTGCGATGTGGTCAAAGTAGGCGTAGCCCCCACTCCCACGGTAGCAATGGGTGTTCTTAAGCATCAAGCTGATGGGGCTATCATCATTTCGGCCAGTCACAATCCCGAAGAGTGGAATGCATTAAAACTATTAAACGACAAAAGTGAGTTTCTTGATGAGAGTCAAGGTAAAAAGGTTATTGAGATCAGTAAAGAGCAATCCTATTCTTATAAGAACTATGATAAAGTTGGTACAGTTACAGAAGATCATGAGCTTCTGGACTATCACATCAAAAAAATATTGGCCCTCCCCTATATAGATCGCGACCTCATTGCCTCGAAAAACTTTTCGGTAGCCATTGACCCTGTAAACGGTACGGGAGCCGTAAGTTTACCCCAACTTTTTGAGGCTCTTGGCGTGGATACTGTTCATGCCATCAACAATGAACCCACCGGTATTTTTGCACACGTAGCTGAACCGCTACCCGAACATTTGGGAGATATCTGTAACCTTGTAAAAGAAAAGAATTGCGATTTGGGCATCGTTACTGATCCTGATGCAGACCGGCTGGCACTGGTAACTGACAAAGGCAACCTTTTTGGGGAAGAGTACACCCAAGCCGCGGCTTTTGATTTTATACTGGATAAAAAAACAGGTCCTTGCGCTACAAACTTGTCTTCTTCCCGAGTTGCCGAAGATGTAGCGAAGAAATACGAGCAAAAATGTCATCGCTCATCGGTTGGAGAAATCAATGTTGTCAAAAAGATGCAGGAAGTAGATGCCGTAATCGGCGGAGAAGGAAATGGCGGCGTAATTAATCCCGACTTACACTATGGGCGCGATGCGCTGGTCGGCACAGCCATGATCTTACAATTACTTGCCGAACGCGATATCACGGCCGATGATTACCGCAAAAGTCTGCCCGATTATTATATGCGAAAAAGCAAAATGCAACTGGCTGACATTGACGGTGACGCCCTGCTCGAAAAAGCTAAATCAAAATATGAAGATTATAATCCCGACACCACAGACGGTGTTAAAATAGACTTTGAGGATGGATGGGTACACCTTAGAAAATCGAATACTGAACCTATCATTCGCATTTATTCCGAAGGCATATCGCCTGAAAAAGCAGAGGAGCTTGCCGAAGAAGTCGTAGCTTCTATTCAGTAATTTTTAAGCGGAACTTACTTTCGTATCTTATCCGTTTCTAACTTTCTAACTTTATATAGATTCCTCTTTTATGATTACATCGATGACGGGCTTTGGACGCGGTGAAGCCTCAGAAAACGGTATCACAGTAACAGTGGAACTCAAATCTGTGAACAGCCGCTACCTGGATATTTCTCTACGCCTTCCACAATCATTGCAAGATAAGGAGCTGGATATTAAGGAAATCCTGCAAGAACACGTTGAACGTGGAAAAGTGAATGTTTCAATTCGAGTGGATAAATCGGATACCGGTGAACCAGAGATAACCTTCAACGAAAACCTGGTTCAAGGTTATAAAGAGATGCTGAATAATTTACGAAAGGCAGCAGGCATAGAAGAACCTATTACGCTGCAAACCTTTCTGGAATTTAACGATATCTTTGAATCCCGTGAAGATGATGAAGAAACCAAAGAACAGATTTGGAATCTTACGCAACAAGCCGTTAAAGATGCTGCCAATGAGTTAAAGAACATGCGCTTGCAGGAAGGCAGTCAACTCGAAAACGACCTAAACCAGCGGATCGACCACATCGAGAAAATGTTAAACATCGTGATGGATAAGGTAGACGGCCGTTCTAAGGAAATTAAGGAAGATCTTATAGAACGAATCAATGAACTGATCGACAGTGATAAAATTGATCCCGATCGCCTCGAAATGGAAGTAGCTGTGCTGGTTGATAAAATGGATATCACAGAGGAAATTGTGCGGACCCAATCACACATTAAATTCTTCCGTGAGGCCGTTAATAACGACAACTCTGTAGGAAGGCGACTCAATTTTCTGAGTCAGGAAATTAATCGGGAAATCAATACGATTGGCTCCAAAGCAAACGACTCAGAAATATCGCAATATATCGTTAAAGCGAAAGAAAGCTTAGAACAAATTCGAGAACAGGTACAGAACGTTGAATAAAAACACAACTCCCGGCAAAGTTATCGTAATAGTAGCACCCAGCGGCGCCGGCAAAACAACCATTGCTCAGCGCTTGCTAAAGGAATATCCGAAAATACAATTTTCGGTTTCAGCCACTACACGAAAGCCTCGTAAAGGCGAACAAGATGGTGAGGACTACTATTTTTTAAGCGAGGAAGAGTTTGATCAAAAAATAAAAGATGAGGAGTTTCTCGAATGGGAGCACTACAGCGGAAATCGCTACGGCACTCTGCGATCTGAAGTTGATAAACTGGTTGAATCTGGGTATTTTCCCTTGCTTGATATCGAAGTGAAGGGAGCCCTTAATGTACAGAGGCTCTACAACTCAGGCGCCATTTCCATTTTTATTGAACCGCCCTCGCTTGAAGAACTTAAAAACAGGCTTTCAAAACGAGGCAGTGAAACAGAAAGTTCACTGCAGCAACGTCTGAAACGGGCAGAAATGGAAATAAAATATGCCGATCGCTTCGATTATTCTGTCGTTAATGACGATCTTGAAGAAGCATACACAGAAGTCAAGAATATTATAGAACCCTTTATCACTGATTAAAAGCTGGATTACAACATGGGTATTAAAACATTAGATATCGAAAAGCTGAATAAGGACACTGGTAATCAGTACGAGCTGATTACGATCATGTCTAAACGGGCACGTCAAATTGCAGCCCAAGAAAAGCTTGAGCTTGATGAAAAACTGAAGTACTTCGAAGGCTTTGAGGATGACGACGAGTTCACCTTTAACGAGGAACAGGAAAACATCTCAAAAGAGTTTGAAAAGCGGAACCATTCTACACAACGCGCTATTGAAGAAATGCGCAATGGGGAAATTTATTTCCGTTATCCACAAGAAGAAGATTAATATATGTTATCCGGAAAACGGATAATACTTGGTGTTACCGGGGGAATTGCAGCCTACAAGGCTGCTTTTCTTTTACGTGCCTTACAAAAAGCCGGTGCAGAAGTACGCGTTACCATGACACCTTCTGCTACCCGATTTGTAGGCGCTGAAACCTTCTCCTCCCTTTCCAAACATGAAGTTGCTGTAGATGTTTTTCCCGAAAATAGTTCGGCAACGCAATCGTGGACACAGCATATCTCTTGGGGAGAATGGGCTGATCTCTTTGTAATTGCTCCCTGTACGGCCAATACTCTTTCCAAGATTGCTGCCGGGGCCGCAGATAACATGCTTACATCAACAGTATTAGCGGCTCGTTGCCCATTGCTTATCTGTCCTACTATGGATGGAGAAATGTATGAGTCTCCGGCAGTCCAAAAGAACCTGGACACCGTTCAGGAATTTGGCTACAATCTTCTGGAACCCGCAGAAGGTTATTTAGCCAGTGGATTGGAAGGTAAAGGACGACTGCCCGACACAGATCTTATTCTCGAAGAATGCAATGCTATTCTAAAAAAAAATAAATCAGAAGGTCCCTTATCCGGTCAAAAAGTGGTGGTTACCGCAGGACCAACCCGGGAACATATCGATCCTGTTCGTTTTATTTCGAACCCGAGCTCCGGAAAGATGGGCTTTGCCATGGCCGAAGCTGCTGAACGGTTAGGTGCTGATGTTACCTTAATTCACGGACCGGTCAACATCTCGAAGCCAGCAGGCATTACATCCATTGAAATTAAATCGGCCAATGAGCTTTTTGAGAAGGTCAAAGAACATGCTAATGCCGATGTAATTATTATGACTGCTGCTGTTTCAGACTTTTCTCCCAAAGAAGTTCATTCTCAAAAAGTAAAAAAAGACACGGCTGACTCAACCATTCAGCTCAAGCAAACCCCAGATATTCTTGCATGGCTCGGTGATCAAAAGAAAGATGGACAGGTACTCATCGGCTTTGCAATGGAGACAGAAAATCTACTTGAGAATGCTCAGGTGAAATTAAAAAAGAAAAGTGCCGACTGGATTGTAGCTAACGCTCTCAATAAAGAAGACTCTGGGTTTGCATCCGACAAAAACAAAGTGCACCTCCTTGGAGCAAAAGAGACAATACAGATAGAAGGGCTAAAGTCTGACGTTGCACGAAAAGTACTTTCGCACATCTTTAGGAACAATTAACTTTTCTTGTTTTTCTCTGCAAGCAGTAAACTGCCACTGCCGGTTTGCTTTTTATTTTCAAATACAACCTTAAACTCCGTTCCGCCATCAGAAGTATAATACAGTTCTCCTTCAAGTTGGTTGGTTAAGGTTTCTATCAAGTTCATGCCAATTGAAGCATGATCCGCTACCGTAAAGCCATCCGGCAATCCTTTGCCATTATCACGCACGATAATAGAAATCTCCTTATCTGATTTGGCAAGCAGAATCTCAATTGTCCCCGGCTGATTATCATCAAATGCATGTTTATAGGCATTTGTCACCAGTTCATTTATAAGAATTGCGCTTGGTATTGCTTGATTGATATCCAACAAAACATCCCCGGTATCGACTTCTACATCGATATGCTGATGATTAAATGGCAGGGTATTTTTAATCGTATCAATCAATTTAGAGATATATTCTTCAAATGAAATATCAATGAAATTCTCCGATTGATATAACAGCTCGTGCACAATACCAATTGACTGTATCCGCAACTGACCATCATTCAAAGCATTACGAATTTCTTCGTTTTCCGCCTCAAATGACTGTAATTGCAACATCCCGGAAATAATCGCCAGGTTGTTTTTTACGCGATGATGTATCTCTTCCAACAGCACCTGCTTTTCTTTCACCGACTGCTGCAGTTGCTCTTGGTATTTTTTCTGTTCAGTTATATCTACATAAATACCAAAACCAGCAATGGGATTATCATCCAAATAAACAGGTATAGCTCCTAACAAAAGATTTAGTTTTTCACCCTGTTTTGAATATCTAATGATATCGGTATAAAATTTATCCTTTTCAAACCCCTTGTCAGGCATACGAGGCACAATTTGATCATCCTCTTTGCCAACAATAATTTCATCAATATCCTTATTTAGCAACTCTTGTTCGGTGTACCCAAAAAGTTCTTCAAAGCTTTTATTTACTTTCTGCACCCTATTCTTGGTATCAATCATTACCATGGCTCCAGGGGCTTTCAGAAATAACTTTCTAAACAATTCCTCACTTTTTCTCAGTTTTTCCTGTGCCTTTTTCTGTTCCGTCAAATCTCGTACTATGGCTTGCACACACACATCTTCTACTAATTGTAAACGATTTAAACTCACCTCTACATCTACCGGCTTACCATCCAGTGTCTGATGCTGCCATTCAAAAACTTGAGGCGTTCCCTCAAGAGCTTTCTTAATTTTTCTGCGGGCTTTTGTAACTGATTTTTGTCCATCAGGCTGTAATTCAGGCGAAAAATCAACAGGTGATTTGCCTAAAATCTGCTCTTTGGTATCCAATCCAAAAATATTGACTACCTGACTATTGCACTCAATAAATTCGTCCCCATCCATAATAAAAATGCCATCGTTGGCATTCTCAAACAATCGTTGATACCGAATCTCCGCCTGCTTTTCATTTGTCACATCCTCAATAAAAGTAAGAACAGAAATTAGATCACCGCTCTCATTCCGCATTACTGAAGTATGAATACTGAGGTCAACCAAATGACCATCATGATGGTACATCTTAACCTCAAAGTGAGTTTTATCCCCCTTTCCACTCATAAGGTAGTCCATATTCCTTTCGACCACCTCCATATCATCCTCATAAAAATCAAACACCTCGGGAGAATGACCCAGCACCAAGCTTCTGGGATAACCGGTAATCTCTTTTGCCCTTTCAGACCATTCAATAATTCTAAAGTCCGCATCCCATTTTATCATGGCCAGCGGACTGTGATTTACGTGATGATTTAACTCATCAAATGCTTGCGTTGCTTTCTCTTCAGCCTCAACGCGTTCTGTCACGTCATGTATAAATGCCATACGAGCATTTTTGTATCCATTTTTATAGGGATGAGATGAAACCATTACATGCATCAAATCTCCGTCTCTTGTATGATGGCGGGCAACCTGGGTGTGATTGGATTCGTTATCTTTACGACTCTCTATTGCTGTATCCAGTTCTCCGTATACATCCTTCGGACGCAAGTCATAAAGGGTTAAAGAATTGAGTTCATCTTTTGGAAATCCATACCTCTCCCAAAATGCTCCGTTGGCTTCCAGTATTTTTAATGAATCCTTATCATAGATAAGGACGGGGTTGGGGTTTAGATCAAAAAGCGACCGATCCATAGATGATTTTTGCTTGTCCTTTTATTTACCCCTAAGGGTAACTGAACAAACTATCTAATTCAAGTTTTGTGAATTAAAATTAAAACTCCCATTTATACGTCCGATGAGTTTTATGATGGTAACATCCCAAGGCTTCTAAGCTACGCTGCATCAACCAGTTGCTCTCACTCACCCAGGCTCCTTCCAGATATTGTAATGAGGGGGCAGCCTCTTTAGTGAACTGAATACCCCGGGTAAATGTGAGCGCTTCCAATCCCATTTTGCGATATTGTGGGCGCGTGCCGTACACAAGAGTTCTTAAATGTCGTGCTCGTCGTTTAAACCATAACAGTTTGGGATAGTGCCACCAGCGTAATTCGCCTCCTGTCTCTCTTGACAATTCATTAAGATCCGGCACACAAACGACAAACGAGGCCGGCTCACCATCCACAAAAGCAATAAGCACGCTCTCAGGTATTAATACCGGCTTAAGTTTCTTTATCATGGCCTCAACAGTATCCTGGGTGAGCTCTGTAAACTCCATTTCTCGCTCCCTGATATCCTGCTGACTCCAGGCTTCGTTATATATTTGACGAATATATTCTGCATCTCGATGGATATTTTTCTTATCTAATGACCGCAAGGTTACATCAGATCGGGATTCAATACGGTTTGTAATTCGTTTCATGCGATCCGGAATAGGCTGATCAAAATTGCGCTTATAACTCCAATGGTCATCAAGTTTTTCCGCGCCGGTCAGCTCCAGAAATTCTTTGTAGTACGGAGGGTGATAAAACATACCATAGATAGGAGGAGCGTCATAGTTTTCTACAAGTAATCCCCAATAAATATCATTTTCTCCAAAATTAATGGGTCCGCGCATTGCATGATAGCCCCGCTCTTGATGCCAGTCGGCAGCAAAGTTTACTATTGCTTCTGCAATGTCCGGATCATCCTGCATTTCTATAAATCCCATTCCTCCCATTATAGGGTCAAGCACTTTATCACGCTCCGGAGTATTCATCACCGCGAAACGCCCCACAACTTCCCTACCCTCCTTTACAAGGAATCGCTCGCACTCTCCCTTTTCAAAAAAAACATTTTCATCGGGATCAAAAATACTTTCTATTTCAGAACGAAAGGGAGGTGCCCAATTGGGATAATTCTCATAAATTCGAAATGGCAATTGATGGAATGCATCAATTTGTTGTGCTGTACTTACCGATTCAAAGCTATAAGCCATTTGACAGAAAGGTCACTTCGTTTAAACACTAATCTTTCTATTCGTCTAATTCAGGAAATTATTCATAGATTTACAACAGAATAACACCTATTATTAGACGGCAAAATGCCAACTTAATATCGACAACTGGCTTGAAGGAACAAAAGAAAAAACAGCTAATAGCAATTCTGTTGTTAGTGTCATGTTTTGTAAGCGGATTCATCCTCTTTTCTACCTCTGATCAAAATACAAAACGACTCAAATCTCTAGCACAGGCTGACTCGCTCATTCAGCAACAATTTTCGAGTTTCAATATCTCTGAGGATCAGATCTCTGTTGCTATAACCCGAGTCGATTCAAGCTTTGCACGAAAAACGTATTACGTGGGACTTCCCTATCGTTTCTCAAAGACTCAGTTCCACGCAGAGCTCAATGAGTTCCTTCATCCATTTGGGGTACGAACCCCGGCTCGAGTCACCTTTCCCCAAAAGGATATAGATATTCAACTATCATATCGAGAGACGGTAATTCGGACGATTTCACTACAAACCGATCCAGAGCTCTCCCTACAACAAAATGATATCAGTCTTTTGTTAAGTTTTGAAAACATCCCTCAGCCTGAAATCATATCACAACTAAACGCCCTTGCCGAACCTATTCCCATCGTTCTAAAAATTGAGCAACCTATGCAGGTACAATCACTTAAAGAAGAACTCAATGGTCGATATTCCTCTGTCATATTTTGGTTTCAGAATAAAAATGGGGATGATCTGATTAAAACAAATCCGGAAGCGGCACGTGCCCGACTAGATCGCCTACAGGATATTTCTCCCAACTCTCACGTTTTAATCACAGGAAGTAACGCAAAACCGCTGGTCAGTAAATTCAATACACTTACCTTTGTGGATGCATCTAAGGCTCAACTACTTCACGAACAGTTAGGAAAAAAAGTTTTTCTTGAAAAGCTTACATTATTACAATCCAACACGCGGTCTTATTTAGCGCTAATTACTGGCACGGAAACAACTGTTGAATGGCTAATAGAAGAATTGCCTGATCTTAAAAAAACGGGGGCCCGAATTATACCTCCGCCAAAAATGAATTTGTAACATGATTGATCGTCTTGATACCGACAAATGGCTCAAACGTTTTGAGCTCAACGAATTTCCCGAACCGGAATTCGTACAGCTCAAACACCCGGTTCTACTTTGCCACGGGTACGGGGCCATAGCATCCCTTGTTAAGCCTTCCCCCTTATATGATATAGCCCTAATGCTTCGCACTCACAACGTGCTGGCTTTTGCCCCCAACATCGTTCCATATGCCAAAATTGAAACCCGCGCTAGGGGCTGGGTAAAGCTCATTAAAGAACTCACGGAAAACACGAAAAGTGATAAAATAAATATTGTAGCTCACAGCATGGGTGGACTTGATATGCGCTACGCTCTTTCCAACACCGATGTAGCTCGACATGTAGCTTCCTTTACTACGGTAAGCACCCCTCATCGTGGAACAAGTCTGGCCGAACTTACTCTAAAAACGCCGGATGCTATTCGTGATAAACTGGCTGATTTCCTCGACTGGATGGGCGACCGAATATACCCGCATACAAAAAGTGATTCCGTGGCATCGGCAGCACAATTAACCCGACAATATGTTACGGAGGTCTTCAATCCCGCAACGCCAAACGTTGATGGCATCCCATATTACTCCTATACATCAGCCGTAGGCAAAGGGACCAGCGAACCAATCCGCGTTATCGCGAGATATCAAAACAACCACATTTTTAAAGAGGAGGGGCCTAATGACGGGATGGTATCGGTAGAAAGCGCCAAATGGGGCGAACATATTAAGACTTCCAACCTTTCTCACCTCGAACAAATGAACTTGCGTATTAAGGATGACCGAGAGGTACTGTTTAACTCCTTTTGGCTCGATGTCGTAAAAATGCTGGAAGCCAAAGGTCATTAAGCCTTACAGCTCAATATCTTCCTTTTTCTTAAGCAACGTATAGGCTGTCATATCATACTGTATCGGGGTCAGCGATGCATATCCTTTTTCCAAAACATTAACATCCAAGTCATCACCTTCATCTAATAGCTCAAGTTTACCTGTCATCCAATAATACGACCTGTTATTGGGATCTACGCGGCCTTCAAACTCCTCCACATAGCGACTGTTGGCCTGACGTGCCCATTTAATACCTTTGAGCGGCCCGGCCGGAACATTCAAGTTCATGGTAACCCCTTTCGGAAGTCCTTCACTTAATACATAACCGATAACTTTACGTGCTGCATCTTTAGCTCCCGACAGATCTGCATCTTCATCGTAGTCGGTACAGCTTACCGCTATAGATGGATATCCCAGTATCGTACCCTCTGTGGCGGCACTTACCGTACCTGAATACAAAATATTAATACCTGCATTACTCCCGTGATTAATCCCACTGACAACCAAGTCTGGCTTCCGTTGCATCAGTTGGTCATGTGCTAATTTTACAGAGTCAGCGGGAGTCCCTGTCACCGCTTGTCCATTAAAGCGACCATCAATTTGAAATGATCGCGACCGAAGCGGCGTATTTACCGTAACAGCATGCCCTACCGCACTTTGCTGTCGGTCGGGGGCAATGATTTCCACATCCCCGAACTCATCAGCAACTTGGGCAAGCGCTCGTATCCCCGGGGAAAAGATACCGTCATCATTACAAACTAAAATTACCGGATTGTTATCAGATTTACTCATATACAAATATAGTCAATTAGTCGTATTGCTCATTTTCATTGGGAAAATCTCCGGATTTGATATCCGTAATATATTGTTGTACCGCATTCGTCATCGAAGAATGCATATCATCATACCGGCGGAGGAAACGCGGTTTAAACTCTTTGTTAAGCCCAAGCATATCGTGAGTAACCAGTACCTGCCCGTCACACTTGGGCCCGGCCCCAATACCGATAGTCGGAATTGAGATTGCTTCTGTCACCTTTTTTGCTAATTCGGCCGGAATTTTTTCCAGCACGATGGAGAAACATCCTGCTTCCTCCAATTTTTTGGCATCTTCAACCAGTTGTTCAGCTTCCGTCTGTTCGGTGGCTCTCACCTTGTATGTCCCAAATTTATAAATACTCTGTGGAGTAAGTCCCAGATGCCCCATAACAGGAATACCTGCTTCTACAATCTTGGCAATGGTTTGCACCACAGGCTTCCCGCCTTCCAATTTAACCCCATGCACGCCTGCCTCTTTCATCATGCGTCCGGCATTTTCAAGGGCCTCTTCAGCTGTCACCTGATAACTCATAAACGGCAAATCTGCAATAACCAGTGCCGTTTCCACTCCCCGAGTTACACATGAAGCATGATAAATCATATGCTCCATAGTCATAGGTACAGTGGTATCATAACCGGCCATTACATTACTGGCCGAATCACCTACCAGTATTATGTCAATACCTGCCTGATCAACAATGCGGGCCATCGTATAATCGTAGGCAGTAAGCATGCTAATCTTCTCAGACTGCTGCTTCATTTCAACAACAGTCTGAGTAGTAACTTTTTTGGGACGGTCTGAAGATTGTTGGGTACTCATCTATTCCTCACTTGGAACTATAGCCGCAGTGGCATCCAATTCACATACAACATTACCATCAACTCGTGCTTCCGCTGTCATATTGTAAAAATTTCTTTTTTCCTGAACCAGCTTTACTTCCATCTTAAGCTGGTCACCGGGTACTACTGATTTGCGAAATTTCGCTCTATTGATTCCCGTAAATACCGGAATATAATCTTCCGGATTGTCGATATGGGAATGCATCAACATCAAACAGCCACTTTGAGCAATCGCCTCAACCTGAAGTACACCAGGCATGATGGGCCGATTCGGAAAATGGCCGTTAAAAAAATCCTCATTAGCTGTAACATTTTTTAATGATAGAATGCGTCCCTCTTCGACTTCTAACACACGGTCAACCAGTAAAAACGGATACCGATGTGGAATTAGTTTTTTTATTTCATCAATTGTTAGCTGGTCCATGATTACGTAATATTTTTAGATGTATAATAGTATTAGTTTTTTATTCTACGGTACCTACATAAATGTAGGCGATACCGCCAGTTAATTTTTCAAAAAACTGTGATGAAAACGATCCTGCTTTTTCCATAAGTGCTATAAAGTCATTCCCGGCGGGAAATTCTGCACTTGTTCGTGGCAGATACGTATAGGCCTCTCGATTACCACTTATCCACCCTCCCAATGTAGGCATAATATATTGGCTATATAACTCATAGGGATATTTCAATAATCCCTTGGGTTGTCCAAATTCTAAAACTACAACTTTCCCCCCCGGAACTACAACACGAGCCATCTCTTTAAGCGCTTGTACAGGATCATCAACATTACGGATTCCAAAAGCAATGCTCGAAATATCAAAAATATTATCCTCATATGGCAAATCCATCGCATCGGCAACTTCAAAATCGACAACCAAGTTATTGTCTTCTGCCTTAGCGGGGGCGTGTTCTATCATCTCGGCACAAAAATCGGTTCCCAGCACATACCCCTCATCACCGACTTCCTCTTTGAACTCCAGTGCCAAATCCCCCGTTCCAGTAGCACAATCCAGCACACGATCACCAGTCTTAGCCCCACTTAACGCTACCGTACGATCTCGCCATATATGGTGGATACCAAATGACAAGATAGTATTCACCCGATCATAATCATCGGCGATATCCGCAAACATTTTTCGAACTTTTTCACTCATAGAACTTTGTACAAATTAATCAATTTCAACCTGTAGTTAGGATGCAATTTCTTCCTCAGAAGGTATTTCAGTCAAATGGTCAGTCTTATTAATATATAATGATTTAAACCCAGAACCGTTCCACTTCAAATGGTATAAAGCCCCGTTGCTATGGGGTATTTTGTGCATATTCTGAAGTCCATAGCCAAGCCATTCTGATAATAGGATGCGCAACAGGCGACCGTGCAAGATAAATAGCAAATTCTTATGCTGATGTTCATCCACTATCATTCTTGCCCTGCTATTAGCTCTTTTAAAAACAGCATTGGGGCTTTCACCTTGCTCCGATGCATAATCCACATTTCCAGACTTCCATCGCTCATGCAAATTTTTTAATTCAGACTCAATCTCTGAGATAGGCTTTCCTTCCAAGATACCAAAATCCATCTCATCCAAATCACGGTACGACAAAGCATTTAAACGATGGTTTTTTGCCACCATTTCCGCCGTCTGTCGAGATCGCTTTAAACTACTGCTAACAATGTGTTGGATTGAAGCATCTTGCAAATGATGAGCTATAGCACGCGCTTGTCGAATGCCGGTATCATTCAATGAGGCATCGATACCGCGCCCCTGTATTTGATCACAACGATTGTACTCTGTTTCCCCGTGACGTGCCAAATAGATATTCGTTACTCGCATATCAACTCTTCCCCTCTTTTCGACTTGTTGCCAACTCTACAAACTTATCTTCCATCTGTTTTACTTCTGATGGTTCCAAGTTGTAATGCATACCGTATTTAACCAATATCATTTTAAAAACACGATCATTGAGCGTCAGTTTCTTATCAACGCCTTGGTCAATCTTATCCCATAAGCGTTTTAAAAGGCCGAGCTTCATCAAAAAGAAAAATACGAGTCCAATTCCGGCGGCCAAATACTGGCCGGTCATACCTAATGCACTGATTATAACCAATGATGTTATCAACAAGTACCCATCGGTATTCAATAATCTCAGTATTTTGCCGAGATAAACCGTCACAAATGCACTTTTAGACCGATACCATAAAAAATGAAAAGCAATGGCGATCGTCACTGCAAATATAGGATGAACTAACAGCAACAATATTAGCAAAAGGGTAAGTGAGAGACTATCGGCACTGCGCACCCAGGCAACAGCTTCTTCAACCAACTTATCCAAGGGACGTTTTTCCAACAGTCCAGGCGCAAACTCCTTAATCTGTTCGGTAGTAATATGAAACCAGTCACCGGTTCGGGTAACGATTCCAAGTTGCGTTTCCAGAAATAAATTTTGCGTGCCAGGGTTTTGCTTTTTCATAAACCGAAAAATATCCTTCTTTTTGCAAAAAACGAATTTTCAATGCGATTAATTATGCCTGCGCCACTGTTAAAATAATAGCAGGTCCTGCCCCTCCCTTCTTTAAGGTATCTGCTAACTCAAAAGTAGTAGCACCGGTTGTAAATACGTCATCAATAATTACACACAATCGATTTTTTATCAATGTTTTATTTTTGACACTGAACGCTTTTTGCATGTTTTTAAGACGTTTTTCCAGGCTAAAACCTGTTTGGGTACGGGTGTTCTTTCTTCGAATGATATCATCAATATCACAAATAGGAACATCTTCCCAGATCTCTTGAAATCCCTGTGCTAATTCAAAAGCTTGATTGAATCCACGGTAGCGGAATTTCAAATAGTGTAATGGTACGGGCACAATCACTGATTGGTGCTCATCCAACATATCTACAATGACAGGGTGCTCTTGCACACGTCGCCCCAACGCCCTGCCCAAATCACGACCCACTGTTGTAAGCCGCTCGTACTTGAGCTGATGCAATAAATTCTGCAGGTCACCGCCCTTATCGAATTCCCATAGTGCATGCTGAACCACAATTCCGTCTGGTAGCAGAGAGTCAGAAGAAACCCTTTCATTTTGGAGATTCCCATCCTCAAAACGATCGCTTAAACAGAATGAACAAATTTGCCGTTGCTGCTCTGTATGTTCACGACCACAGCACACGCAAACATTGGGGAATACTACCCTTTTAAAACCGTTTGCAAAATTTAAGAGTTTACTCATAGTCGTCCACTTTTATAGGTAAGATCTGTTGTTGGCACAAATCCTTACAGAGAATCTTCTTTTCGGCAAAAAATTTTTGGCAACCACTATATTTGTTTAGATTATACGCCAAATAAACGGTTTGCCACTACTAATTCAGGATATTATTTATGGCATCACTCGGAAACGATCTTGCCCACATTCGCAAAGAGCAAGAATTAAGCCTTGAGGATATTTATGAATCCACCAAGATCCCCATCAGGATTCTCAAATCTATTGAAGACAACTCCATTTTTACCGACTTTGAGGAAAATGCAACCTACATTCGCAGCTATGTGCGTAGCTACGCAAAGGCATTATCAATAGATGAGAAACAGATTGTCTACGCCCTAAATAAAGTTGAAAAAAACGACTACTCCGGGTCGCTGCAAAAGCTCTTTGAAGAACCGCCTAAACGCTCTTTTGAATACGATGAAGAGGAAAATGGCACAGAGAAAGAGCCGGAAAGTTTGGACCAGGAGCAAGAAGAGGATATGGTCCATGACCATTCACCTGAGTTTCAGTCTGACCAAACCGCCTCATCTGAAGACTCTCCTGAACCATCAGAATCTTCACCATTGCCCAAAGCCGACCATCCCGATGTAAAATCGGTAGATTGGGCTGACATGGGGCGAAAATTTCAACCCCTTAAATCTGTACGATCAAGAACATGGGCTGGAATTTTAATATTCCTATTGATAATTATTATCGTTGGATCCTTTTTCTACTTTTATGAATCCGAGCAAGCTTCCAGTGAAGTAACCGAAAGTTCTACAACAGCAACACAGCAGAATGAGCCTTCTGAAGAAAAGGTTAGTACTGATTCCCTTGAACTGGATATTGTTCCATCATCAGAAACGGATGATACTACTGAACCGCAGCCGGCCAGTACAACAGAGGATATTCCTAACGAAACGATGACCACTCTGCCGGATACCCTGAGTGTCGTACTCTATGCTGCTTATGGACGGTTAGAGCCCGTACGGGTGTATACCGACATCATGGATGACATTAATCCTTACTGGATTGAACAAGGTGAAGCAATCCGATTTAACTTTGTAAATGAACTCAACATCCGTGGGCAATTTAGCCGCATGGTATTATTACTTAATGGTCATCCTGTCCAAAATCTAAGGGAAGAATTTTATAACCCTGATACACGCCTGTTGGAAATCAGCCGCAATTATTTTGAAGGGGATCCCCAATGGTTGCAGCCTGCTCCCGATTCACTGGAAATTGATGCCCCACCGCCCACCACTATCAAAGACCGTCCAACTTTTAATTAAACAGATACAAGCTTTCTCTTACAATGAACAGACAAGAGGCAAAAAAACGCGTTGAAGAACTGCGCGAATTGCTGGATAAAGCCAACAAAGCCTACTATCAAGATGCACAACCCTTTATTTCGGACAAGGAATTTGATGATTATCTAGCGGAACTCGAAAAACTTGAAGATAAGTACAACCTTGTTGATCCCCAGTCACCCACCCAACGCGTAGGTGGTGAACCCAGCAGCGATTTTGAAACGGTTCAACACCCCATACCGCTGCTAAGCCTCGACAACACCTATAACGAAGATGAGCTCAACGATTTTGATCGTCGTGTTCGTGACATCCTGGAGCATGAGAATTTTAGCTACTTAGTTGAACTAAAGTTTGATGGGGCTGCCATTCGACTCCGCTACGAAAAGGGTGACCTGGTGCTGGGGGCCACACGCGGGGACGGAGAAAGTGGCGATGATATTACCCGAAATATCAAGACCATTAAAGATATCCCCCTTCATCTCGATGATGACTTCCCGGAAGTAGTGGAAGTACGCGGTGAAGCCTATATTGAACGCGAAGCTTTTGTACGACTGAATGAACACCGCGAAGAACAGGGACTTAACTCCTTTGCCAACCCGCGTAATTCTACAGCCGGATCATTGAAAATGCAGGATCCCCGAGAAGTCGCTCGTCGCCCTATTCGTTTCTTCAGCTTCGATTTATTAACTGATGAAACTGATAAAGAAATAACACAACATCAAAAGATGAAGCTGTTGGATAAATTCGGACTACCGGTATGTGAACACTATAAACAATGTGCCAATATTGATGACGTACATACCCAAATTGATGAGTGGGAAAGTCTGCGCCATGATCTACCCTTTGAAACAGATGGGGTAGTGGTTAAGGTCAACGAGGAGAAATACCGAAATACACTTGGAACAACTTCTAAGGCCCCACGCTGGGCTATTGCTTACAAATTTGAGGCACAACAGGCCACAACTACCCTTCAGGATATTACCCTGCAAGTGGGACGACTCGGAAAAATTACGCCTGTCGCCGAACTTAAAGCAGTGGAATTAGCAGGCACAACGGTAAAACGGGCTTCTCTGCATAATGAAGATGAAATACACCGAAAAGATATTCGAATTGGTGACCGCGTAGTCGTAGAAAAAGCCGGTGAAATTATTCCTCAAGTAATCAGCGTGGTTAATCCGAATCGTGAAGATCGCGGCCCTCGTTTTGAGATGCCACAAGACTGTCCCGCCTGCAATGAAAAACTTATCAAACTTGGGGATGACGTTGACTGGCGATGTATCAATCCTGAGTGTCCTCCCCAGGTACGGCAACGTATTGAACACTTTGCTTCGCGCGATGCAATGGATATTGACGGTTTGGGTGAGGCAGTCGTGGATCAATTGGTTTCAGAGCAACTGATCCGCAATTACGCGGATCTTTATGATCTCACCAAAGAACAGCTTTTGCCGTTAGAACGCATGGCTGAGAAAAGTGCCCAAAACTTGATCAATGCTATTAAAGAAAGTAAGTCTCAACCCCTGGATCGGGTAATTTACGCCATAGGAATTCGCTTTGTGGGGAAAACCGTAGCACGCGACTTGGCTGAGGGGTTCCAAACGATGGACGCCCTTATGAATGCAAGTAAAGAAAGCATCGAAGAAATTGATTCAATAGGGCCTAAAATTGCCCAATCGGTTGTAGAGTTTTTTAACCAAGATCACAACCGGGAAATTGTAGCAAAGCTAAGAAATAATGGCCTAAACTTGGTGATGGAACAGAAGCAACAGGCCTCTCAAAAACTGGATGGGAAAACATTTGTATTGACAGGAAGCCTGCCCTCGTTGACCAGAAAAGAGGCAACACAACTAATAGAAAAACACGGTGGTAAGACGACCTCTTCCGTAAGCGGTAACACCGACTATCTGCTCGCAGGAGATTCTCCGGGCAGTAAATACGATAAAGCAAAAGAGTTGGACATCCCTATACTCGACCAAAACACATTTCTGGATCTTATTGATGAAAAACTGTAACCTATTACTGGTTTGGTAATATGGTTATGGGTTGGTATAATTTTGTAATCAACGTATCTTATCCAAACAATGTAATGTTTCTGTTAGCTTAGGTATCACAGAGACCGACTGAATAAATTTTTATGGGTATTCTTGAAAAATTAGGATTGGCACCCAAAAAAAGGCCGGACGCGCCTGTACTCGGGGAAAAAAAGAAAAAGCAGGAAGAAGCATCTTCATTTAAGTACAACCCCTATCTCAGAGCATTTATTCTTGTTCTATTTTTGGGAGTTATTGTTCTTGCAATACCCGAAAGCTCCTATAAAGAGCCAATTAACTACAATGTTGGCGAACCATGGCGGGCTGATGATTTAACAGCACCTTTCACTTTTGCTATCCAAAAAAGTGACCAGGAGCTCGAAAAAGAACGACAAACAATACGAGAGACAACCCCGCCTATTTTTCATAAGGAGCCGGATGTTCAAATTGCTGTACAAAGCAAATTAGATTCCCTCTTTCAAAATTTAGGAACAATAAAAAAGGGATACGATGCTTGGCAGCAAGCAAAACAAGATACAGAGTCAGATGCCCAACGAGACAGCTTACGATTCGAAGAGTTAAAAGACAGATCCCCCATTAATCTATCTGATTCCGCCTGGAAAGCACTTTTGGAAAATTATGAGTCTGTTTCTACACGAAACAACAGTACAGACGGCGAGTTTTCCGATGTTAATCTTGAAGATCAGCTGGAAACCCTTACTGCCGACGTTCTGGATGATGGAGTTTTAGACATTTCCAAATCAGAACTATCCAACGATGAAATTACCATACGCGATTTGCAAGAGCGCACTGAACAAACACTCAACTTAGCAAATGTCCGTGATTTGCCAGAAGCAAAAGAATATGCACAATATCGCCTTTCCCGTAATTTTTATGATGCGTTAGCAAAGGCGGGAAGTGAAGTTTTCGCCCAGATAATCCAACCAAATTACATCTTTAACAAAGAAGAAACACAGGCACGTATCCAGGATGCTCTCGATGAAATTTCCACTTCAAAAGGAGCTGTAGCCCAAGGACAAGTCATCATTCGGCGGGGTGATATTGTCACACCCGAGAAGTACAACATGCTACAAAGCTTAGCCGATGCTCGAGCTCAAAATGCAAGTACCCTCGAACGGTGGCTCCGCTACGGTGGAGATATAATAGTGGTTATTGCTATCTTAACCATTTTCTTCTTCTACCTCTATCTGTACCGGAGGTATATCTTTGTCAACAACTCAATGTTAAGCCTCGTACTTATTGCACTGTCGCTTGTAATTGTCGGCAGCTCTATTGTCTTTCACCTTGATGATATCTCTCCATTCATTGTACCGGTTGCTATCGCCCCTATTATTCTGACTATTATTTTTGATTCCCGGGTAGGCCTATTGTCGACAATTACACTGGCCCTCCTAACCGGACTTATTAATGGTAATAATTTTGAATTCGTCACCGCTACCACCGTTGCCTGTAGTCTTGGATTATTCTCGGTACGTGATATTAAAAAGCGTTCACAGTTTTTCTTTACCACCCCCGGCATTGTCTTTGGCTCCTACCTTCTGGTAGTACTGGGATTTAGCATGACCACTTTCGACAGCTGGAGCGTCCTCGGTAGCGAACTCTTATTTATTGGGATTAACGCGATATTCATTCTTTTCACCTATCCGTTAATTTTGCTCTTTGAAAAGTCATTCAACGTAACTACCGATTTTTCTCTGTTAGAACTAAGCGACACAAACCTACCATTGCTCAAAACATTAATGACAAAGGCTCCGGGTACTTTCCATCACAGTTTGCAAGTATCAAATCTTGCCGAAGCTGCTGCGGGGGCTATCCAGGCAAACGGATTGCTTTGCCGCGTCGGAGGCCTGTATCACGATATAGGCAAAATGGAAAATCCGGGCTACTTTACCGAAAACCAGACTGAGAGCAATGAACATGACAAGCTAAAACCACGTATGAGTGCTCTCGTCATTAAAGCACACGTTTCTAATGGTGTCAAGATAGCTGAAGAGCATGGACTCCCCGAAGTTATCATAGACTTTATCAAAACACACCATGGGGACTCACTTATTAAGTTTTTCTGGGAAAAAGCCAAAGAACAGGCTGATTCCAGTAAAAAAGAAATCCGTGAAGAAGATTTCAGATACGATGGGCCTCTTCCTCAAACTAAAGAAACAGGTATTTTGCTGTTGGCCGATTGCATTGAGGCTTCCTCACGGGCAATGAAAGATCCCAACTATCAAAAACTGGAAAATCTCATCGATAAGATGATTGATGAGCGCGTCAATGAAGGGCAACTCAGTAAAACCCCCCTCACCTTCCAGGATATCCGGACGATTAAAGAGACATTTCTAAATATTTTAGTGGGTATATACCACAGCCGTGTTGAGTACCCTGATGATGAGCAAGAAGAGCAGGAAACACAAGAAAAAACAGATGATATTGATCTTGAGGAAAAACCGGCTACAGATGAAATGCCCGATCATCCTGAATCTCCTAAAAAACCGCCCCGAGTAGACGAATATTACAATTCGTAATCAAGATGCATTTTAAAAAAGAGTTACAGCGGTATATCCAGTTTGTTAAATTGGAAAAAAGTTTGTCAGAGAACTCCGTTGTATCTTATAAAAATGATCTGGAGCGATATTTAAAATTCGTAGCTAATGACTTGCAAATTTCTGACTTGGGAGGCGTAGAACTTCGTCATATCGAAAACTACCTTGAGGAGCTTACAGCTATGGACTTATCGGTAAGCTCTATTGCAAGAAACATATCCAGCATCCGTGGCTTCCACGAGTTTGCCGTTGTTGAAGGAATGGCAGAAGCAAATCCCGCCGAATTGGTTGATTTGCCTAAGAAAGCAAAAAATTTGCCGGATGTATTAAATCCGGATGAAGTTTCTGCTATCATTGATATCCCAAATCGTGAAACCGATGCCGGCATACGCAATGCCGCTATTCTGGAAACACTCTATGCCACCGGTATGCGTGTCAGCGAACTCACCAGTTTGGAACTTGATAATCTAATCTTTGAAATCGGATTCATCCGCGTGGTTGGCAAGGGTAATAAGGAACGCCTGGTCCCCGTCGGAGAAATGGCCCAATCGGCATTGGAACACTATATTGAGGTTGTTCGGCCAAGATTTCAGAGTGATAAAAATCCACATAAAGCCGAAAACAAAGTTTTTCTGAGTCAGCGTGGCAACCCACTTTCACGCATGAGTATATGGAATATCGTAAATGATGCCGCCGAACGTGCCGGAATCGAAAAGAATGTGTATCCCCATATTTTTCGCCACTCTTTTGCCACTCATCTGTTAGAAGGCGGAGCCGATCTCCGCGCCGTACAGGAAATGCTGGGACATGCGTCCATCAACACTACTGAAATTTATACACACGTGGATCGCAGCCTGCTTCACCAGGTACATAAAGAGTTTCACCCAAGAGCATAAACTAAAGGATTTCTTTGAAGTAAATTCACTTGTTTGGATTTCATTTGATATAGCAAAGTTTACTTATATACCTTGAACCATAAACTGCAAAGTATCCTATTTGCTCAGTGTCAAAGACCAAATCAGAAATTACCCAGTTATTACTTCAGGTTAAAAAGGGCTCGGATGAAGCAGAATTAAAAACGGTGATGGGACAAGTATACTTCGAATTAGGCTAATTGGGTAAAGCAGATAGCCTGCTTACACAATCAATGGCTATTCATCGTAGTAATACTTCCAGTACTACTGGTGAAACAGGCTGCGATACACTAACCAGAACTGGTTCATCTTTATTTAAGGTTTCTTGCACTCTCTGGTTAGAATATTCGAAGTGCCAAATAACTTGTTCCATATTTTGATCATAAAGATGAGCCTTTGTATTTATAGGAGAACAATTGATGAATTTTAGGGATCATGAAGGAAAAATCTAAGGTCACCAAGCTGCTAATTAGAGTTCAGGAAGGTGACGGAGAGGCCTACGACGAGCTATTTCCTCTTATTTACAGCGAACTTAAGCGGTTGGCTTATTCAAAGCTGCAGGCTGAACACGATGATATTACTGTTTCGGGGACCGAACTTGTACACGAGGTTTACCTGAAAATGATAAACCAAACCAGCATTGAAGCCAATGACAAGAATCACTTTCTGGCTATTTCAGCTCGTTGTATGCGTCAAATCCTGGTGGATCACGCACGAAAAAAGAAAGCAGAGAAACGCGGCGGTAAACAAAAAGATATTACCTATATCGATGAGTTATTAAAAGCCCGTCAAGAGTCTGAAAAAATCATCAATATCGATGAGAAATTAGATGAGCTTGCTCAACTGGATGAACGAATGGCTGATGTAGTAACACTTCGTTACTTCGGCCAAATGACGGTTCATCAAACGGCCAACGCACTGGGAATTTCCGAACGTACTGTCAAACGCGACTGGGCCAAGGCACGGGGATGGCTTTATAAAGAATTGAAAAAAGAATAATTCGAGAGTGTTTTTATATGGATCAGCAGCAATGGAAGAAAATTAATCGTATTGTAGATACCGCTCTTGATCTAAGTAAAAAGGAACAATCGATATATATCCAAGAAGAGTGTAAGGGCAATAAACAACTCAAGCGACAGGTAACCGAACTTATTGCTTCGATTGAGCAATCCGATACGGAAAACTTTTTGGGAGATACCGATGATTATCCCCTGCACCTTGCCCGCGAAATCTCGGAACAGGAAACCGAAAAACACACTTCCTCCCTCCTGGGCACTACCATAGGCAAGTACAAACTTATTGATCTTATCGGACATGGCGGGATGGGATCGGTATTTCTGGCTGAACGATCAGATGAAGCATACGAAAAAAAAGTAGCTGTTAAAATATTACGGCGAGGGATGGATACCCCCTCAAATATTGCCCGTTTTAAACGCGAGCGTAATATTTTAGCGAATTTAGAACATCCCAATATTGCTCGTTTGCTTGATGGGGGACTTACTGAAGAAGGAATGCCATACCTGGTCATGGAATATGTAAATGGCACCCCTTTACTGCAGTACTGTGATAAAAATAAGCTGTCAATTGAAAAACGCTTGGCGTTATTTGAACAAGTCTGCTCAGCCGTTCAGCATGCCCATCAAAATACAATCATCCATCGTGATTTAAAGCCCTCTAATATTTTGGTAGATACCAAGGGCGAAGTAAAAGTGCTGGATTTCGGTATTGCTAAACTTATGGACCCCGATGAGGACGGAGCCACTTTTCAGACACGTACCGGGGCTCGCATGCTTACATTGGGCTATGCAGCGCCCGAGCAATTAGAAAGCCAGCCTATAACAACAGCTACTGATTCGTATGTGCTCGGCATCCTTTTATTTGAACTTTTGGCCGGTGTTCATCCATTTGATATGGATGATAAAAAGCTTGTGGAAATTGAAGAGCAAATCCGAGAAGAACAACCCAAAGCCCCTTCAGAAACATTTAGCGAGTTATCCTCTCAGAAACAGCAACAAATTGGAGAAACGAGGAATATCTCCCCCAATGCCTTGATCAGTACCATCAAAGGTGATCTCGATGCTATTGTGTTAAAGGCTTTGCGTAAAGAACCGGATCACAGGTATAGTTCGGCCGAGCAGCTGCTGGAAGACATTAACAGGCGTAAAACCGATCTGCCTATTATCGCCCGTGAAGATACTTTCCGTTACAATGCATCCAAATTTATAAAGCGTCACAAAACCAGGTTGTCAGCAGCAGCTGGTTTCTTGCTATTTATAATTGGCTTTACTGCTTTTTATACCTTGCAAATTACACAGGAACGTAATAAGGCACAATTGGAAGCTCAAAAAGCCCAAGAAGTGAGTAAATTTCTTACGGATATGTTCCGGGCCAGTAATCCCTATTACAATCCCCAAGATACTGTTACCGCTGCCACTTTTTTAAAGCGAGGAGAAGAACGTATTGATCAGCTCGAAAATCAGCCGGAAGTCCAGGCTCAGCTGCTTGAAGTAATGGGAAGAGCCTATACCGAGATTGGACGATTTGAGAAGGCAAGCCCCCTGCTACAAAAAAGTCTCCGGCTTAGAAAAACATATCAAGGAACTACCAGTATCGCGTACTCACAGAGCCTTGATGCATTAGTCGTTTTTCAACGACTAAGAGGAAATTTTGCAGAAGCAGAATCGCTGACCCGCGAATCCATTTCTATAATTAGAAACAATCCTCCTAAAAATGAAACGCTACTTTCAAATGGATTAAATGAGCTTGGCTTAATACTTGACCAGCGGGGTAAATATCAGGAGGCCGATTCAGTTTATAAGGCTGTTCTCCAGATACAACAACGGCTTTACGAACCCAGCCATCCCAAACTTGCCCATACGTACAATAACAGAGCGGGAGTTCTGCGTAAACAAGGACAATACGAAAAAGCAGAAGGGCTTTATAGAAAAGCATTGACTATTTGGAAGAAGAAAAAAGGAGACATCCACCCAAGTACAGCAATGGGTTATCACGATCTTGCCTTAGTACTAAATCAGCAAGGGCAACTTGAAAAGGCAGATTCTCTGTACCATAAAGGGTTGGAGATTGATAAACAACTTTATAAACCCCCTAACAGACAGATTGCCCAATCATATAATAATATTGGGATCTTTTATGGGCAACAAGGCCGTTACCAAGATTCCAAACCTTATTTGACCAAAGCAGTAGCTATGCGCCGTAAACTGTTTTCAGAATTCCATCCAAAACTTGCAGAAAGCTTAAACAACCTGGGGCGACTTTATATAGAACTGGAAAATTACGAAAAAGCACATCCGTACCTGGAGGAAGCACTTGAAATTGATCGAGAAAATTTTGGTGAGAAGCATCCATATGTGGCAGGTGACCTCGCAAACTTGGCACGTATTGAAAAAGAAAATGGGTCATTAAATATGGCTGAAAACCATTTACGGAAATCCCTGTCGATTTTTAGGGCAACATTACCTTCGGATCATAGGAAAATAGCCGATATCCTTACAGAACTAGGGGACCTGCTTGTTCTTCAGAATAACTTGACAGAAGCCATTTCTTTATTGCAAGAGGCCTTAACAATTAAAAACAAATCTTATGATAGAGGGAGCTGGCAAATTGCCCATAGCAAATCAATCTTAGGAAAAGCCCTTATAAAAAGCACCGAGTACCAAAAAGCTGAATCCTATTTGTTACAAGCATACGAAACACTAACAGAAGAACGAGGCGCTTCAGATAATTTTACCCAAAAAGCCAAGAATAATATTATAAAACTCTACGAAACCTGGGAAAAGCCAGCAATGGCAAATAAATACAAATCCGAAATATAATCATATTACGCCGCAAATATAGCAGGCAGTTTAACAAGGTGTCAGCCAGATAAAACCCCGAAACAGCTTTCATACTGCCTTGGGTAATTGATTATTGTACAATTTATCCCTCTCAACTGTAGAAAGTTTACATAGTAATATGCGCTACAACAGAGAAAAAGAGGTCAAATCAATTTCAAATACTACCTCAAACCTCTTTAAAATTGAGGTAAAATCTAACAGGTTCTATCTCTCAGCAAAACCCTATTAAAGAGACTATCTTGAATCGTCCTTTACTTTTTATTTTGGTTATCAATAAGACTTGTAGCAATCAGTTACAGTTTCTATTTAACCCTTGTTATTCTTAACCTCTATATAATTGACTCTATTGACTTACTCTACCGGACTCCAATCCGGAAATCGGTCATTTGCACTATTATTTGAAAGGTTAACAGGACTTCCAGTACCGTCAGCATTTATTTTATAAATTTCATCATTCCCGTCACGATCGGAATCAAATATGATTTCTGTCCCATCTCGTGACCAGCTGGGATATTCATCACTTGCCGAATTGTTTGTAATACGCTGGGTATTACTGCCGTCCGCATTCATTACATATATTTCATCATTTCCATCCCTTCTGCTAACAAAAGCTATCTTGCTGCCGTCTGCAGACCATACAGGATCTTCATCACTAGAATTAGTGCTTGTCAACTGATTTACATTACTGCCATCGGGATTCATCGTATAAATATCAAAACCTGCATTTTTCCTCTTCCTAACAAATACAATTTTACTACCATCAGGCGACCAACTGGGATCTTGCTCATTGACACTGTTGTTGGTAAGCCGCTGTTCATTACTGCCGTCGGATGCGATGGTATATATTTCACCATTGCCACTGCGGTCATCCGCAAACACAATCTTAGAATCATCAGGTGCCCAACTACCGTTAAATGTTTCCCCGGAAGAACTTGTAACCTGTCGAATATTTGAACCGTCAGCATTAACGACAAACAAATTAAAGTTTCCATTGCGGTAGCTGGAAAAGAGCACACGCATTCCTGAATAAGAAATCTGTGGCAAATAATCCGTTGCCGGATCATTGGTCAATGCTTGTTGATCTGCCCCATCTGGGTCCATCAAATAAATATCAGCAACAGAACCTCTATTTGATTGAAAAGCAATTCGATCATTTATAACGGTTTGGCATTCAATATCAAAAGAGGTAGATGTGGTATCTCCAGCACTAATACTTATACTGCGTGGGTTTTTATCCGAGACACTACAATTCTGTGCAATACCACTAAGTGCTAAGTTATAGCTTCCTTTCTGCAGATCTTTGTAATATATCTTATCATTGATATCTATAGATTTGCCTGATGAACCATCCACGGCCACCGAATAACCATCAGGGTCTTGATCGTCTCCGCTGGACTGTGTAATCACTTCAAGTACACCGTCAGTAATCACATCAAAATCGGGACCGGTTGTGAACTTTTCTTTGACAGTAACCTTGATTGGACCATCCGTTGCACCTTGTGGTACTTCGGTAACTAACTGATCCCCCGAGGCACTATGTACCGGGGCATCAGTACCATTAAAAACAATGGCAATATCTGAAGCACTACCACTAAAATTCATGCCGTTAATCGTCACTTCCGTTCCTACCGTACCGCTGTCGGGCTCCACGGCGCTGATGCCCGGGGCCTTCGCTTCTACCATAAAGCTGGGACCCGAAACGCTTACTCCTTCAACGCTTACCTCCACAGAAGCTGACCCTTCGGACAGACCTTCTGGCACTTCCGTCTGTATTTGATCTTCGGTAACGCTAATAAGCGAAGCAGCGCTACTGCCAAAGGTCACGCTCATATCTCCTTTGGGACGAAACCCTTTGCCGACAATTGTCACAGAGGTACCTGATGGGCCGTTTTCGGGTTGGATACTGGTAACTTCAGGGTTTGGGCCTCCAGAATCCGATCCACAGGAAATCATAAATAGCATTGTGATGAATAGTGTCGTAAGTTGTAGCAATTTTTTCATAATCAATAGACTATCTTAATACAATTCTCATTCTAAAGTTTATTATATGCTGATAGGTAGATAGGGGTAAACTTGAAATCCCATTAAAAAGGGGCACTATATCAGTGCCCCTACTTACTTGTTCTATGGAGTTACTTTGGGAGTCCAAAGTACTTTTTGACCTCTTGATAATTATTCAAATCTATCGGTAGTTTGCCGTTTTTAGCTTTTGCTTTTAAACTTTTACCACCTGGAATAAGTACGTAACGAAAACTACTACTTGTTCCGATAGCCATGGGAAGAGTCCCGGTGGCATCAGGATTCATATAACCAATCCGCAATTGCTGAGGTTTTAGCTGGAAAAAATAACTATAATTGGGGTTACCCGGAGTATCTGCTTTACCTACAGGTAATGAATAAACAGATTGAGTATTGAAATCGGTATATACTTTTACGATTCCCTTATCAATAATATCCTGTGTCATTGCATTTGCTGAAATATCAAAGTAGCGATATTTAGTCGTGGTTTGCGTACTCCCATTCCATTGTGGGGGATTTACCCAGCTCGAATACATCACATTGGCTGTTCCCTTTAAGTTGATAGGCGTGCCCCATCCACTGTTCGTTTTGGGTCCGTAAAGATCAAATGTACTAGTGTTTAGGTAATAATCTCCCTCTTTTCCCAGAGAAGACTGAGGTGCACTGGTACCAGAGTAAATCTGACTGCCATCCTCACCATCCTGTCCATCTTGACCGGGAGGGCCTTGCAGACTTATGGGTGTTCCCCAACCTTGGTCATTCTTCGGGCCATACAGATCTCCTGTCGTTTCATCCAAATAATAATCCCCATTTTCGCCAGTATTGGCATCGGGGGCTCCACTCCCTGAATACATCATGCTCCCGTCTTCCCCAGCTGGACCAACAGGACCTTCCGGACCTTCTGGACCCTGAGGGCCTTGTTCACCAGCTGGACCTTCACATCCAGCCAATCCAAATACTAATAATATTAATACAAATGACGCTATTTTTGTTAATTGCTGCATATATTCTCAGTTTGATTTACATTCAATACATTAACACAGTAACATGCGTATCAAATAGCAGGAGGAGGACAAATTAATTTCCAAAACAATAACCCACAGCGGCATTATCACCACTGTGGGTTTAGAAATATTAGTAGTAAACTTCTATTTGACCGGGCTCCAAAAGGGGATGCCGTCTTCAGCAGTATTTACCGTTAGGTTAGTCGCACCTGTCCCATCGCTATTGATGGTATACACTTCATCATTCCCGTCCCGATCGCTTTGGAACAAGAGCTTGCTTCCATCAGGCGACCATGAGGGGAAAAGATCGCTCCCAGAATTATTTGTTACTCGCTGGTGACTGCTTCCATCAGTATTCATTACATATATTTCGTTATTTCCATCCCGGTCGCTTATAAAGGCAATCTGCGAGCCATCCGGGCTGTAGATGGGTACCCCATCCCAATGAGTGTTGTCAGTTAACTTTTGCAGAGCTGTCCCTTCGGCATTCACCGTATAGATCTCTTGATCACCATCTGTACCCCTGTTACTATAAATTGCAAGGCGATCACCATCGGGAGACCATGCTCCGGCAATATCATCGGCATTAGGATTATTCGTCACGTTTGTTTGATCACTGCCATCGGCTTTCATGATATAGACTTCATCATCACCATCACGATTGCTGGTAAATAAAATTTGACTGCCATCGGGAGACCAGCGGGGAAGCAGATCGTTACCTGAAGAACTGGTGAGCTGGGTGCGATTAGTACCGTCTGCGTTAATCACATATATATTACCGTCTGACATATTGGTGTATGCAATCTTGGTGCCATCGGGCGATACCGAAGGATAATATTCTTTTCTCGAACTATTGGTTATCTGCTCCTGTCCAGTACCATCCGGATTCGTTACATACAAATTAATGTTGGTATTACGATCACTAACAAACACAATCTGATTTTTCAACATCGCCTCGCAGGCAATATCAAAACTGGCTGTGGTCGTATTTTCCGCGGTAATATCCACTTGTTGGGGGTTGTCCCCGTCCACCGAGCAGTTCTCGGCAAGTCCAGAGAGTTCGGCATCGTAACTACCTTCTTCCAAGTCTTCGACGGTTACAGTCTCGTCCGTACCAATGGAATGATCAGATCCGTCTACGGTTAAGGTATATCCGTCGGAATCCATATCAGAGCCACCGGTACTGGTCGTCACTTCCAGCGTCCCCGTCGTGGGCTCTTCGGGTTCGGGGTCCGGCTCAGGTTCTGGATCGGTGCCTGTGCTGTTATCTCCGCAGGAAATAACCAATCCTATTAACAAAAGAGGTAAAAAAGTTCGTAGGAATTTTCTCATAATGATAGTCTATTTAATATGATAATTAACAACTCCTTTGACATGCTACATAGCAACATGCGTATTGTCAGACGAAAGGGGGACATTTTTTATAACAGCTAATCTTATGCCCATAAAAAAAAGGCCCTGCCGAAAACGACAGGGCCTCTTTGTTAGCATGTTATGCTATCTTCTAATCTTTAATGCCAAAACGCTTTTTAACCTCTTCGTATGACATATCTTTTAATTTTTCTTTCTTGGCTTTACTACTGATTGAAGTACCGCCGGGAATAATGACATACCTATACTCATTGGTTGAAGCAGGACTTATGTTAGATGCGTCTACACTTGTGGCCGTAAAACGAATATTTCCTACTCCCGTGATGTGATATCCCCAAAGTATCTTGTTTGAGTGGATAGTGGTCGCAGGAAGGGGTCGTATATTACCTCCATCCCCAGCTAACTTAGTATAGGCCAATACGGTACCTTGGTCTATGATTTCCTGGGTAACACTGGCGGCGGCCTCATCAAAATAGGTTTTGCAACATCTTGGGGTTATACTTCCCTTTTTTTTCTAAAGTCAAACTTCCCATCTATCCTTACCTTTCATTTAAACCCATAATATTCAGCTACGGCTTCATAATCCGAAAAATCCAACCCACCAGGAGCTAAAATACCAGTGTCTGCAATGCCTGTATTATCTTGAGTACTATTTGCCTCTGTACGAATTATTTCAATTTGATCATAGGGTATTCCTGTTGTATTAGGCTCAGTTTTTATTCGTAAATACATTGACCCGTTCACGAAATTATGCTCAACAGAGTATAGAATATTTCGAGCACGTCCCGGCACGGAGTAATAGATCTGATTACTTCCTGTATCATACATTAGATATACTGACCAAGAACTCTGCTTCATCTCCATTTCTGTCAAATCACTGAATATAGCTACAAATTGTGAATTTGAACTAAAATCAAATCCAGGAAATATATATCGAGTCACATTAGCATTGCCATCAGCTCCTTTTAAATTCAATGGGGTGCCCCATCCGCTTCCTGTTTTCGGTCCATACAAGTGGTAAGAGAATTTATCAAGATAATAATCACCCTCAACACCCAACGAGGCATCAGGAGCACCACTGCCCGAATAAATCTGACTACCGTCTTCACCATCCGCGCCATCCTGTCCGTTAGTGCCATCTTCCCCCATCAATACAATAATGGGATTTCCCCACCCATACTCATCTTTCGGACCATACATTTCACCGGTACCAGTATTAAGGTAGTAATCACCGGTTTTACCAATATCAGCATCCGGGGCACCTTGTCCGGAGTACATCATGCTTCCATCATCACCTGCCGGTCCCACGGGCCCTTCTGGTCCTTCAGGACCCTGAGGCCCTTCGGTGCCAGATGGACCTTCGCAGGCCATAAAAATGGATATTGAACAAACTATAAGTAACGTCACAATTCGTGTTAATCGATGCATAGCTTCACTTTTTTTAGAATTAATAATCCCTACATAATGAAATACGTAGGGGCAGGCGAAAAAAGATCAAACCCATTCAAATAAAAAGGAACCCTACCTTTTTGGCCCATTTCCACCTTTTTTCTCGCATATACTAATAAAAGAGAAAGGATAGTTTTTGCTTTATGAATCAGCAACGGTGGAATAAAATTGAAGATATCATCGATACAGCCATGCGAATAGATCATTCAGAAAGCAGAAAACTATACATCAAAAAAGCTTGCAAAAATAATGATGTACTTTTTCAAGAAGTCTCTTCTTTGCTGGCAGCTATCCAAAAAGCTGAGGAGTCAAACTTCATGGAAGACCAATAATATCAACAAGGTTCCCATCAAAATAGAGACCTTGTAATATTTTTCTATATTTGAGAGCAAGTTTCAATTCCAATTTTAAGTTTCCTGAAATGAGAACCGTCCTACGAATACTCCTCACTTTTGTTTTTGTTCTTACGGCTCAATCCGAAGCTCTCTTTGCCCAGATCGGGTGGGCAAAGTCCTATCAAAACGCGGTTGTAGTAACTGCCGAGAAACATGCCTCAAAAGTAGGCAAAAAGATACTTCAGCAAGGCGGTAATGCCGTTGATGCTGCTGTTGCCGTACAATTTGCATTGGCCGTTACCGAACCACGCGCCGGCAATATTGGTGGCGGAGGATTCATGGTATTACATATGGCCGATGGGGGTACTACTTCTCTGGACTTTCGTGAAAGAGCTCCGCAAAAAGCCACAAAAGATATGTTCATTAAGGATGGGGAATACCAACCGGATCTCAGCAGAAGATCGGCCCTGGCATCCGGTGTTCCCGGAGTGGTTGACGGTATGATTAAAGCGCTTGAGCGGTACGGTAACCTTCCGCTGGAAACGGTTATGGCTCCAGCAATAAAACTGGCCCGAGAAGGATATCCACTCACATGGCTGCAAGCCCAAGATCTTAACGATAAAGCAGAACAGTTTGAAAAGTACCACTCCTCCAAAAAATACTTTACAAAGAAAGACGGATCCCCGTATCAAGAGGGAGACCTTTTTGTACAAAAGGATTTAGCCAATACCCTTGACCGTATTTCCCGAATGGGGAGAGACGGATTTTATTCGGGCGTTACCGCTGATCGTATTATCAATACCATGGATGAACTTGGGGGGATTATCAGTTACAGCGATCTCAAAAATTATGAAAGTAAATGGCGTGATCCCGTTACAACTACCATTAAGGGATTTAACCTGCATATCATGCCGCCCCCCAGCAGCGGAAGCATTGCCATTGCACAAATGTTAACTATGCTTGAGGATTATAATTTAAAAGAGCTTGGGTATAACTCTGCCGAATATGTTCATCTTGTTACAGAAGTCATGCGTAGGGCTTTTGCCGATCGAGCACACTTTCTCGGTGATCCTGATTTTGTCAACATTCCTCAATTAGAATTATTAACCGAGAAATATAATCAACAACGTATGGAGAGCTTTAACTGGAATAAGGCTTCTTCCAGTGACAGTATTTCGCACGGTGACCCATTACAATACCAGGAATCCAAAGAAACCACCCATTTTTCCATCGTTGATAAAAATGGAAACGCTGTTGGAGTTACTACGACGCTCAACGGATCTTTCGGGAATAAAATTGCTGTTGATGGCGCCGGATTTTTGCTCAACAACGAGATGGATGATTTTACCGCTCAGCCGGGCGAACCCAACATGTTTGGCTTAATACAGGGGAAAGCCAATGCTGTGGCACCGAAAAAAAGGATGCTTAGCAGCATGTCTCCTACCATTGTAACGAAAAATGATACTACACGAATGGTACTGGGCGCTGCAGGCGGACCCCGTATCATTACTGCCACGTTTCACAACTTTCTGAATATGACAGTCTTTGGCATGGAGCCCCAAGCAGCCAACTCTGCTCCACGCTTCCACCATCAATGGATGCCTGACAAACTGTATTACGAAGAGTTCGGTCTGAGTCCCGATACAAGAGAAAAACTCAAAGAATGGGGCCACACGCTAAGTGCAACAGGTGGGGTTGGCCGAGCACATACTATTTATATTGATGATAATGGCCTGAAATATGGATCACCTGATCCGCGGGGTGACGGTACCGCCGAAGGATATTAATTACTGACCAGTTATTTAATATCCTACAAATCTCATATCAGCATGATTATCAGATAGCATAAAAAGGCACTATTTAATTAAGGTTGTAAAATCCGGCTTCTTTTGCCATAATCAGTATCGTATAATTTAAGAGGAAGCAACTCTATTATGAGCAATAACATTGATACTGCAGTACAGTCTATTGAATGGCGAGAAGATCATGTTCGGATTTTAGATCAAACATATCTGCCCGGACGCGAAGTCTATAGCGATATCCGAGATGTGGGACGTATCTGGGAAGCTATTAAAAAGCTTCGTATTCGCGGAGCACCCGCCATAGGTATTGCAGCAGCATACGGTTTGTATCTGGGCATTAAAGATCTGCCCGAAAACTCATTTGAAAGTTTTATCGTAGAAGTAAACCGGGTCGCTGAATACCTGGAAGGGGCCCGCCCCACGGCAGTAAACCTCAGCTGGGCAACTAATCGAATTAAATCAACCATTCGGGCGCATAAAGATAAAGATATCAGTAAGATTAAAGAGATCGTTCTGCAAACGGCTAAAACCATCCATGATGAGGATAAGCGCATCTGCAAAAAGATAGGAGAAAACGGTGTTGAGCTTATCCCCAAAGAAGCACAACTACTAACCCATTGCAATACCGGCAGTCTTGCCACGGGACAATACGGTACGGCCCTGTCAGTAATATTCCACGCACACGAGCAAGGCAAAAAGCCATTTGTCTGGGTAGATGAAACGCGTCCACTTCTGCAGGGATCACGTCTTACTGCCTGGGAACTGATGAATGCTGAGATCCCTATGAAAATAATAACTGATTCCAGTGCAGGTCTACTTATGCGTCGCGGAGAAGTTGATCTTATCATGGTAGGTGCCGATCGCATTGCGGGTAATGGAGATGTGGCTAATAAAATTGGCACCTATCCCCTTGCAGTGTTAGCCCGTGAAAATGAGATCCCATTTTATGTAGCAGCACCACTTTCAACTATCGATATGGAAATGGAAACCGGAGATGAGATCCCTTTGGAGGAGCGCGAGCAAGAAGAAATACTTAATTATAGTGATGCACAAATAGCTCCTAAAAAAGCAGAGGCTTACAATCCTGCATTTGATGTTACTCCACATACCTATATTGATGGCATCATAACAGAAGAAGGTATTATTGAACCGTCTTTTGAAAAAAACTTCAAGAATATGTTTGAAGATTAAAGAGCTCTACTTAATAATCTTCATTCAAAAATATTCCAACATAGCACCAGCATTGATACTGCCGTGCGAGCCGTGCCAGACCACCTCCCCTTTGTTGATCAAAATAGCCTGCGGTGATTCATGTCGGACATCCAACTCTGATGCTATTTTGTTAGAGGCATCCCGGTTACGAACCACATTCACAAAATACATATCGGCATGTTCTTTAATGTCTTCTGCCGACTGTTCTAACTCTCCTCTTGCAACAAAACAAACGCTGCAGCGATGGCTGTGTTTATAGATCAGCTGCGGCTTTTCCTTTGAGGCTTCAATAATAGGTTCTACCTGAGAAGAATCAGAAATCATCTCCCAGATCTCGCTCGTATCAGACCCTGAAAACATATTTTTTACTGAATTAAACAATCCCATATATTTATCTTTTAGATGCTGATCGCGAAAGGTTTTGGGACAACATGACCCATTCATTTCTTAGCATTAATCACCTAAACAAATACCAATATCACGGGCCGTCTGCACCGTGTCGCTTTCAAGAGAAACCGACTTCATCTTCCCTTCGATACTGGTAATCGGGATTCGTGTCAGCTTATTATCCTGTAGCACAACCAGTTTATTGTAGTCGTGTTCCTCCACACACCGAATGGCAGCCGCGCCGAAACGCAGTGAAATTAACCGGTCATAAGTAGAGGGTGACCCGCCCCGCTGGAGATGTCCCAGCACTACAGATCTGGATTCCTTACCTGTTCGCTCAGAAAGTTCATCGGCAACCTGATCGGCAATCCCTCCCAGCTGTACCTCTTGGCCCGGGGTTTTGCCCTTCGTCACAATTTCACCGTCTTTTCTTTTTGCTCCCTCGGCTACCACAATCATGGTATAGTGCAAGCCTTTCGACTCACGCTCTTTTATTTTTTCAACGATAGAATCATAACTAAAAGGTATTTCCGGAATCAATACTACATCAGCCGACGCTGCAATACCTGAGTAAAGAGCAATCCATCCGGCATAACGTCCCATCACTTCCACTACCATCAGTCGATGATGCGATTCAGCCGTAGTCGTAATTCGGTCGATGGCCTCCGTTGCAATATCAATAGCAGTATCAAAACCAAGGGTCACATCGCAGCCGTAGATATCGTTGTCAATAGTTTTGGGAACACCTACAATATCAAGCCCCTTCTGGATAAGCTTGCTGGCAATATTCATCGAACCGTCGCCGCCGATGGCCACAAGCGCATCAATACCGTAATCCTCAAAGGTCTGAACAAGCTGGTCAGAAACATCTTTGGTATCCCAGCTGCCATCATCTTTTTTATACGGCATCTCAAAAGGATTACCCCTATTAGCAGTTCCTAAAATAGTACCGCCCTGCAGCGTTATTCCCTCAACGGCTTTGGCATCAAGCTTTACGAAAGGTTCATCCGTAAATATCGATCCATATCCATTCTTAATGCCATACACTTCCCAACCTCTTTTCAGCGCAGCCAATGTTGCCGCTCTTATAGCAGCATTAAGACCGGGAGCATCACCCCCTCCTGTATTGATAGCAATTTTCATAAAACTATGTTTATTTTTCTAATGGTTCACGTTCCCTGTCAAACACTTCTTCTACTCGTTCAATTCCAAGACCACGACGAATAATCTTAGTATTATCATCGGTCATATCCAGGATTGTAGTTTCCTGGGAAGGCAGATCCTGCTGATTATCAATGGTCACATCAACCTGTTTCTCAAATTGTCGTAAAAATGGTTCTCTGTCGAATTTTTCGAGAGCATTTTCAGCCATTTCGGGTTTTTTAGCCGTTATGGCCAGCATGGGATTGCCCACCTCGCGGACCAAGCCCTCACAAATAGGATAATCCGGCACGCGAATACCTACCGTCTTTTTCTTGGGATGAACGAGCAGCTTAGGCACCTCTTTGGTTGCCGGCAAAATAAAAGTGTAGGGACCGGGAATCAGACGCTTAATAAGCTTAAAATTATAATCAGAAATATGAGCAAACTTTGCTATGCCCGATAAAGAATCGCATAAGATAGTTAAATGGTCGCCCTTTCCAAGCTGTCGAATCTCACGAATCCGTTCTATCCCTTTTTTATTTTTGTAATCACATCCAAGGGCATATTGACTATCAGTCGGAAAAAGTACCACAGCGCCGTCTTTCACCTTGTCAGCAATTTCGAATAATCGTTTCACATGGGGGGTTTCGGGATGCAGTTTGATTCGTTCTGCCATGAATAAACCTCAAATATTTTTGGAGTTATACGGTATTAGATAAGCTCAAAAAAGCACACGGAATGATTCGCTATAAAATGTTGTGATAGTAAACCAAATGGAATAACATTCAACCTCATAATGCATCAATATTTTATGCGCTTTTGAACTTCATTAATAACACATTGATCTCGGATAATCAATAGTATTTCTAATAAATCATTAAATAAACTATTACAGTTATGGATACATCAGTGCAAGCACAATGGTTAGGCCATTCTGCCTTTAAACTCGTAAGTCCACAGAATACCAATATTTTAGTTGATCCCTTTTTGTCAGGAAATCCTACCACCCCGGACGAGTATAAACAACAGAATGATATCGATTATATTCTGCTAACTCACGGCCACGAAGATCATGTGGGTGATACTCTCGACATTGCCAAAGAAACGGGATGTAAAGTAGTTACGATGGTTGAACTTTCTCGTCTGCTTGTTAGCAAGCACGGTCTCGACGAAGAACAAGCAGTCGAATTCAATAAAGGCGGTACGGTTGCTTTTGATGATTTTTCCGTCACTATGGTATCAGCGAATCACAGTTCATCTTTCCAGGGCGATTACGCAGGCGAACCGGCCGGACTCGTGATCTCCTTCTATGATGATATTACCTTTTATCACCTTGGAGATACCAACATCTTTTATGAACTTGAATTGTATGGTGAACTCTATGAACCCGATATCGTTGCCGTACCGATGGGCGACCATTATACTATGGGGCCTGGCGAAGCTGCTATGGCCTGCGATCTGCTTCAAGCCGATTATGCCGTCCCCATTCACTATGGCACGTTTCCACCGTTAACAGGAGACCCCGAAGACTTCAAGAAATACGCCGAGAAATCAACCGATACCGAAGTCTGGATTCCCGAAGCAGGAGAGCAATTCTTAGCGTAAGACATAGATTCATTTCAATAGAAAAGGCGCAAATTTTTTTGCGCCTTTTTCTTATTTATAGGCCTTACACAAAACCGCTACTTTTTCGACAACTTCTTTTCATCCGGCTTAACGGTAACTACCGGTGTACTCAATGACTGTGCTACCTTCTCTGTCGTAGAACCCAGGAGAAGATGTGCAAAGCCACTGTGTCCATGTGTTGCCATCACTACCACATCTGCATGATCTGCTGCATAATCTTCGATTCCAAGGTGGGCCGAAACGCCTCGTTCAATTGCGGTATAAGTATTAACACGCCTACTTGAGGCATTATCTGATATCACAAACTGATCTCTGAACTTTTCATCACCGCGAGCTATCTTCACATTATCGATACCTTCAGCAGCTAAATAATCATCCAAGCGACCTATGAGAGCCTCATAGATATTTTGTTCATCAGACTTTTTGGGATCCCGACCTTTAGTTTCCAGCGGACTGCCATAAAGTTCTTGCACGTGGTAAAAAGTAATGTCTGCATCATAGATCGTTGCCAGTGTCAGTGCCATGGGAAGCGCCGTAAAAGACAACGGAGATCCATCCGTTGGAATCATGATATCTTTGAGCCCCTCGGCATTGAGTCCTTCATCCACCGTAAACACCGGAACCTCAGATTGTCGCACAACTTTGTTGGTCGTAGAACCACGCAGCAATGCTGATTTATGATGGCCTTTCGATGCCATTACAATAAGGTCGTGATTGTTTTCTTTGGCATGCTTGGCAATAGCTGTCGAAGACTTTCGATCAATCTTGCAAACTGCTTCTCCTTTGGTTTCATCAGCAATATAATCATCCATTGCTGTCTGCATCTGGTGGACCGCCTCTTTTTGTGCCATGGGATAAATTTCATCATCCAAATTTAAGGGCGCCTGCATATTCGACAAGCTTTTATGGAAATATGTTAGAGTAGGAATGATGTGAATAAAATCCACCGTGGCTCCAACGCGATGAGCAATTTCCTGGGCGTGACGATATGCCAACTGTGCATTTTCCGAAAAGTCTGTAGGTACTAATATTTTTCTGATTTCTTGCATGATAATAGTCCTTAATATGTAGATTCAACTGTTTATTTAACGTTAGGTTTCCGTCCGTAAATAGTCAAGTCCCATCACCATTATTAATCCGATAAGCATTCCCCAAATGCCACTCCAAAAATGGTCTGTTCCGGCCTTCTGAACGGTTAAATAAGGGATGAATGGATCGCTCTTGATGAGTTTATTTTTGATGGTCAAAATCTCTATTTCTTTTTGTGCGCCATCGGAATTTACTGTTTCCCCCAGCCGCTTAAATTCGGGACGATTTTCATCCGGCGGATCATTTCGCAACTCTTGGGCAACCGAACTATCAAAAGCTACTATTTCTGTCTTACTAACAAACTGTTCATACGTTCGGTCTTGATAAGGCCAAATAACATATAGCGATCCAATCAAGAACCCAATAAGCACAGCTAACGTTTTTGCCTCATATCGACGTAATAACCATGACAATACTCTTGAAAAAAGTACCAACCCAACTATGGCTCCTGCAACAAACGGCAATAATGATACTATTCCGGCGGTTGTCTCCGTGGTGCCCAGCTTGCCAAATTGGGCTAATATATAGTCATATTTTCGCAAGATCAGCAGAAAATATGATCCGGATATTCCCGGCAAAATCATCGCACAAATAGCAATCGATCCGCTTAAAAAAACGAACCACGGTGCCTCGGGGGTATCAGTCGGGACTAAGGTAACAACCCAAAAACCAACACCTGCTCCAATTAAAACCATCAGACCATGCATCCAGCCAAAGCCGTCAATCGCTTTGATGAGAACCACAATAGATCCCACTATTAATCCAAAAAAGAGACCATAAATCAACTCGGGATTCGTAAACATATATACCTGGAGAGGCACGACTTTCGTAAAAAACAGGATTGCACAGAACATACCCGAGAGCAGTACTACCATGAATCTCCAATGAACCTCTCGAAGAGCATCCCGAAATTTCAAAGTAATAAACTGCTTAAAAAAGCGGGTATCAAAACTCTTAATCGCATTGATAAGCCGAGTGTAAATCCCCACAATTAGCGCAAGTGTTCCTCCACTCACTCCCGGTACAATATCCGCAGATCCCATTAAAAATCCTTTGATTAACAGATAGGGAGATTCGCTCCACGATGTTGAATCTTTATTGGGTTCGGTTTCAGGCTGATCAGTTTTTGACAAAAGAGTTAGGAATTAGAAGTTAAAAATGAGGAAATAGTGAAGAATTGAAGATAGGCCAAGGATCACAATTTTTCATTGCATAATTTTTAATTCCCAATTACTTCTTCCAGCCTTTCTCTCCGATAAGTGGTACGAATTTAAAATCACTGAAATGCTCCTCTTCAAACTCATCCTCGCGAATTTTAATAATTCGGACCATCTCCTGTCTCTTGTCGTCTCCCACGGGAACTACCAGACGGCCATTTATATTAAGTTGTTCAACTAAATCCTCTGGAACAACCGGAGCACCTGCCGTAACTACAATGGCGTCATAAGGGGCATAGGCCGACCACCCCAGCGTCCCATCACCCAGCTTGGCACGAATGGAATAGCCAAGCTCTTTCAACGTGGACTTTGCCTTTTTATACAGCTTGTCATGACGCTCGACCGTATATACATTAGCCCCTAATTCACACAAAATTGCCGCCTGATATCCTGACCCCGTACCAATCTCAAGCACTTTTTCACCTGGCTGTACTTCAAGCAATTCCGTCTGCCGAGCTACTGTGTAAGGCTGGGATATTGTTTGATCTTTTCCGATGGGCAATGCAGTATCTTTGTAGGCGCGATCCTGCAACGCCGTATCCACAAAAACATGTCTCGGAACGACATTAAAGGCCTCCAACACACGCTGATTTTCAATTCCTTTATCAGCCAGCCCTTGCACTAATCTACGGCGCCGTTGTTTAAACTTTGGATTATCTGCTCCTGAACCCCAATTTAACATGATAAACTTTTGTATTTTACCAACCGATTATGAATTAAATATAACATAAGGAACTTGTGGCAATTTATTCGATTTTTAATCAGTAGAATCTTTTTTACTATCAAAATTGTGGGATAAAAATTCAATTGAGACCAACATCTTGAAATTATGAAAACTTTTCTAAAGATAGCCGGTGCTATTTTCGGAGTACTCATCGTCATTATAATTGGCCTGAATATTTACTTTACTGACGAGCGCCTCAAAAGCACCGTCATGCCCTATGTAGATGATGCAGTGGGACGGACCGTCAACGTTGAACAAATGTCGTTAACCCTATTCAGTACGTTTCCACAACCAGGTATTAGTATACAGAATATGAGTATCCCCGGTGAAGTAGAAGAAGACACGTTGCTCTCACTGGATGAAATGGTGGTTTCCGTAGAGCTTTTTTCCCTATTGGGCGACCAGATCAATATTTCAGAAATAAGCCTTCAAAATCCAAAGTTTACCTATGTAGTTAATGCCGACAGTACAACAAATATTGATTTTTTGATGGCCGGAGAAACGGAAGCCGATACCACGGCCGAAAGCATGGGAATTAATATTCCCTATTTTAATATCAGCGGAGGAGAATTTGGCTATCGAGATGCAACAACCGAAACTAACGTTCAACTGGATGATCTTAATGCTGATATTTCTCTCACCTATGCCGACCTAATTAAAAGTACGATCGACCTGCAATTGGGCGGTCTTTCAGCTTCAGTGGGTAAAAGTACTTATCTAAACAATCTGCCATTGAGTATCAGTCAGCAGTCCACTATTAACCTGGAAAACGAAACAGTGACACTCGATGAAGGCACCTTCTCCATTCGCGGATTGGCGCTTAATCTAACCGGTTCACTGTCTGAATGGAGCAATAACCTGAACGGTAATTTCACCTTTACCTCTTCTTCAGATAATTTTGGCGAACTTCTTCGACTGGTTCCCGCTGAATATGAAGAATATACTGAAGGACTCGAAAGCCGAGGAGCATTGTCCATTGACGGAACTGTACAGGGAGCGCTATTAGGTGACCAACTGCCTAACTTTGATATAGGAGTTACCGTCAGTGACGGCTACGTTAAAAACCCGGACCTCCCTCAAGCCATTGAAGACATTCAGCTGACCGTTAATGCATCCAATGAATTAATAGCGGTTAAAAATCTAACCGCCCAGGCCGGAGAAAATAATCTATCCGCAAGCGGACAGCTCGAAAAACCATTGGAAGACAACGGCTTATTTTCTATTGATTTTGACTCGGATGTAAACCTGGCTACCGTCAGTAAATTCTATGATATCAGTCAATTCGATGTCGAAAATCTGGGTGGAGAGCTCACAGCCAACGGGCAGGCTTCCGGAAATATGGCCACTCCCGAAGAAGCCACTTTCGATGCTACTATTTCGCTCAGTAATGGCTTACTTAAATATGCTGAAGTAGCTGAGCCGATTGAAAATATCTCCATCGATGCCCAGGCAAACCAATCGGTCATCACGATAAATAATATGGAACTTCAAGCCGCGGCCAATACTTTCTCAATGAACGGCTCTATCAACAATCCGATGGATGAAACACAGCGAAGTGTTAATTTGACAACTGACCTCGATTTCGACTTAGCTACGATTAAGAATTTTTATCCCATCGACGAAGATACGCTGGCCCTGCGCGGACAATTCAAGGCTAATGCCACGTTAAAAGGCAAAGCTGATCAAATTGAAAATGCTGTACAGTCGGGTAGCATATCGATTTCCAATGGATTTATCAGCCATAAATCATTAGGGAAACCAATTGAAAACATCACCTTAAACTCTTCATTAGATGGCCCAAATCTCACTATATCAAAAGCCAGCTTTACCACAGGCAATAACAATCTGGGCGTTTCAGGAAATGTACGAAATTACCTAAGCGATGATAGAACAGTTGATATACAATTAACCGGCAAAGCAGCGCTTAATCAGATTAAGGATTATTACGAGCTGCAACCTACCATCACAGAACTTACCGGCTTGGCCGATCTCAATCTGCGTGTACAGGGCGCCCCTAACAACCCTGCAAATATGCAGTTTAGCGGACAGTTAACGGCACAAGACATTAATATGGATGGAGATGCCATGATTCAGCCGGTGACCGATCTCAATGGGAAACTTAACCTCTCTCCCGGTTCAGTAGATTTAGATCAGTTGACCTTTAATATCGGCTCTTCTGATATTGCACTGTCAGGATCACTTCGCGATTATATGGAGTATCTCAAAGCTGAAAAAAACAGAACAACAACCCCACATCTGAAGGGTTCCTATAAAAGTGACCTTCTTGATTTAGATGAACTGATCGACTGGAGTGACACAACATCAACTACGGAACCAATCCCCATCCATCTGCCGGATCTAACAAGCTCGGTAAGTGCCAAAATTGGTAAGATGATTGTCACCGGCGTAACAATGACAAACTTAACGGCCAAGGCTTCCACAACGCCAACGAAGATTACAATGAATCAAGCTTCCATCAATCTTTTTGACGGGAAAGCAACGGGCTCTTTTACCTGGGATGTTCCCCAACCTGAGCGCACCAATATTTCTTTTAATGGCAACTTAAATGGCTTGCAAGCCTCAGCCTTCTTCGATGAATTCCAAGTACTTGGCGAAGATAGTAATTTTCATGAGTATGTATCCGGAGCATTCAGTGCTGACGTCAAATACTTTACCGAGCTCAACAAGTTTTTGGAACCGGTTATTGAAACCTCAACAATGGACGGAAATTTTGGAATGACCAACTCCCGAATTCAGGGACATCCCATCCAAATAAAGCTGGCCACAATGCTGAATGCAAAAGAGTTTAACAATATAGGCCTTGATAAATTTAACAGCACTTACTCCCTGAAAAATAGCGTCTTTACTATTAATGACTTGCGTATGACCAGCGACGATATCGGGATGGAGCTCAATGGTACTCAGCATATGACATCCGGAAAGATTGACTATCAAACCAAACTATTCTTGCCGGGCCGTTTCAAAAAAGGGATTGCATCAGTCATAAGCTCCCAAGCCACCGAAGCCTTAACACAAGATAACGGGACCATTATGGTTCCTCTTCGAATGACAGGAACCCAGGAAAGTCCAAACATCCGCCCTGACAAAGAAGCCATTGCTCCCATTGTGAAACAATATCTGAAAGATAAGGGCAAAAATCTTCTTAAGGGATTATTTGACAACTAATATCGACAACGATTTTACAGCAATACACGTTGTCAACTGTTGCAATGAAACGTTATCTTTGCGAACTGTAAATGCAATTGTACGATAAATAAGGAAGCATCCTGATTCATGGATAAATTACATATTTACAATACGCTATCCCGCCAAAAAGAAGAATTTGAGCCCATCAAGGAGGGGTTTGTAGGCATCTACGTTTGTGGACCTACGGTATATGGTGATCCCCACCTGGGACATGCCAAAAGTTATGTCTCATTTGATGTGGTTATACGATACCTCCGCTATTTGGGATACAAGGTTCGTTACGTCCAGAATATCACGGATGTGGGACACTTAACCGACGATGCCGATCAGGGTGAGGATAAGCTGGAGAAACAGGCTGCCATTGAAAAGCTGGAGCCCATGGAAATTGCCGAAAAGTATACCTATAACTATTTCCGTGACATGGATGCGCTGGGGGTACAGCGTCCCGATATTTCACCCCGTGCAACAGGACACATTATCGAGCAGATTGAGATGGTTAAAAAACTACTCGAAAATGGGCATGCCTACGAAACCGACGGCAATGTCTATTTTGATGTTTCCTCCGATGAAGATTACGGCAAGCTCAGCGGCCGGGATGTTGAAGACCAAGAAAGCGGTGCCCGTATCGAAACGGCAAGCGACAAGCGTTCCCCCGAGGATTTTGCCCTCTGGAAAAAAGCTGACGACGGACATATCATGAAGTGGCCGTCGCCCTGGGGAAAGGGATATCCCGGCTGGCACGTAGAGTGCTCGGCCATGTCAACAAAGTACCTTGGTGAACATTTCGATATTCACGGCGGTGGCATGGACAACCAATTTCCACATCATGAATGCGAGATTGCACAGAGCGAGGGTGCTTTCAACAAACCTTTTGCCAACTACTGGATGCACAACAATATGGTAACCCTCGAGGGACAAAAGATGGGTAAGTCGCTGGGCAATGCGATCTCGCTGCACGAATTTTTCTCCGGTGATCACGAGCTGCTGAATCGCGCCTGGGATCCGCAGATTATACGATTCTTTTTACTTCAGAGTCACTATCGCAGTACCACTGACTTTTCTGAAGAGGCCCTTGCCGGTGCCGAAAACGGACTTCGAAGCCTACAAGAAATGATTAACACCATTAACAGTGCAGAGAATGGTTCTGCCAATGCTTACGATCTGAAATCACTGAGAACCTCACTCGAAAGTAAACTCAATGACGACTTTAATACAGCTCAGGCTATTGCCGTTCTGTTTGAAGAGTTAAAAACCATCCGCAAACAAATTAACAGCGGAGATATTCCTGAAAATATTGCCGATGTTAAAGAATTTCTGCGGAGTTTCGTTGACGATGTACTTCGACTCTGGCCACAAGAAGATCAATCATCTACTGGCGATGATAAGACACATGATCTTATTGAACTGCTTATTGATATCCGAAATAATGCGCGTCACGAAAAGAATTTTGAGCTTTCTGACACTATTCGTGACCGCCTCGAAGAACTGAATATCAAGCTGATGGACAGCCCTGAAGGAACAGATTATAAAATTGTGAAATAACAGCTAATAGAATTATTTAAGGTTTTTGAACATAGGCATTATATAGTTCTCGCTATCACAGGAAACGTGACAAATTCTTATAGCAAAACCATCCGAATAGATAAATTATTGCATGAACTTATTACTTTTAGCTAACGATTATTTTACGTGGTCAGCCGATCCTGTAGCCTTTAGTCTCGGACCACTTGAACCACGCTGGTATGGGATTCTTTTTGCCTGCTCATTTCTTGTTGGTTTTTGGCTGACACGCAAAATGTTCCTACATGCAGACCGTGATCCTGAAGAAGTAGACCAGCTGTTAACCTATGTTTTAATTGCTACGGTTGTCGGTGCTCGTCTGGGACATGTACTGTTCTATGACCCCGGCTTTTACTTACGATATCCAGCCGAGATTTTAAAAATTTGGCATGGGGGCTTGGCCAGTCACGGTGCGGCTATCGGTATTATTATTGCCATGTATCTGTTTACCAAAAAATTCAGGGATATGAGTTTTCTCTGGCTGGCCGATCGTGTGGTTGTCGTCGTTGCCATTGCGGGAGCTTTTATTCGAACAGGGAATTTCATGAATTCCGAGATTGTCGGTCAGCCGACCGAACTGGCCTGGGGGGTCATTTTCACCAGAGTCGACATGATTCCTCGCCATCCAACACAGCTTTATGAAGCGCTGCTTTGTATTTTGGTATTCGGCATTTTATGGAAAGTGTATCACGCTTATAAAAAGAATCCGCCTGAGGGATCCCTATTTGCCCTATTTTTAACTACCCTATTTTCCGGACGTTTTCTCCTTGAGTTCACCAAGATGGAACAGGCCGCTTTTGCCGCTGACTGGGTATTTAATATGGGACAATGGCTCAGTGTCCCACTTATTGCTATCGGCCTTTGGCTAATGATCAAAAAAGTAAACTGGAGTCAATCTCCGGCCGTTGAGTCACAAAACAATTAATTCATCAACTTTTACTTACTATGGAATCATTAGATCCACAAATAAAGCAGAATATTGACAGCTGGTTGAATGGCAATTATGATGAGGAAACCAAAGCTGTCATTCGCAAGAAGCTCGACAATAACGAATATCAAGAGCTGACAGATGCATTTTATAAGGAATTGGAATTTGGCACCGGCGGGTTACGCGGCATTATGGGCGTTGGGTCCAATCGGGTTAACAAATATACCTTCGGAATGGCCACCCAGGGATTTAGCAACTTTTTGAAGAAGAATTATCCCGATGAACAGATTAAAGTTGTAATTGCACACGACTGCAGAAATAATTCTTCCGAACTTGCTCAAGTAGTGGCTGATGTATTTTCTGCCAATGGTATCTACGTGTACCTTTTTGAAGGACTACGTCCCACGCCTGAGTTATCATTTGCAATCCGCGAACTGGACTGCCATGGCGGAGTAATGCTGACAGCCTCACATAATCCCAAAGAATACAACGGCTACAAAGCTTATGACGAACATGGCTGTCAGTTAGTTGCACCGCAGGACAAAGCAGTAATGGGAGAAGTGCAACAGATCGAGGACATTGATGATGTTACATTTGAGGGGGTATCAAAAAATATTGAAACTATTGGCAAAGAAATTGATGAGAAGTACCTGGATGCTCTGATGGACGTATCATTATCTCGTGATGCCGTCAGCCGTCAAAACGACCTGAGTATTGTCTTCTCCCCTATTCACGGGACATCAGGCGTCATGGTTCCACCAGCTCTAAAAAGATATGGCTTCAAAAACGTTACGCTCGTCGAAGAGCAGATGACCTATGACGGTGATTTTCCCACGGTTGAATACCCCAATCCAGAGGAAAAAGAGGCACTCACCATGGCCTTAAATAAAGCCAAAGAAATCGACGCCGAGCTGGTGATGGCTACCGACCCCGATGCCGACCGTGTTGGTATTGCCATTAAGGATCACCATAATGAATGGGTTCTGCTTAACGGAAATCAAACCGGGGCACTGATTATCAACTACGTTCTCAATGTATGGGATGAAGCCGATAAGCTGGACGGCGATGAATATATCGTCAAAACCATTGTCACCTCATACCTGATTGATGCCATTGCCGAACATTATGGCGTGGAATGCTATAATACACTTACCGGATTTAAATACATCGGTGAACTGATGACTAAGCTGGAAGACGAAAAACAGTTTATTGCCGGCGGGGAGGAAAGTTACGGGTATCTCATTGGTGATCATGTGCGGGATAAAGATGCTATTGTTTCTTCGGTTATTATTGCCGAAATGGCGGCCTACTACAAAGACCAAGGCACCAGTCTGTTTGAGGCCCTGTTAGATATCTACCTACAGCACGGCTATTATCGTGAAAAACTGGTTTCAGTTTATAAACGCGGCCGCGAAGGTGCTGAGGAAATTCAAAAAATGCTGAAAAACTATCGAGAAGATCCTCCCAAGAAGCTTGCAGGATCTGATGTGGTTCTCATCAAAGATTATAAAACCCAAGTATCACGAAATGTTAAAACAGGTGAAGCTAAGGATATCGATCTGCCCGTATCAAATGTGCTCCAGTTTGTTACCGAAGATAAAACAATGGTAACCGTGCGCCCATCCGGTACAGAACCCAAGATTAAGTTCTACTGCAGCGTTAATACCGAGTTGGCTAACCGCACCACTTTTGATGAGACGACCGGCAATCTTGAAGATAAAATGGATACTATTATTCAAGAACTGACAGAAAGCCCCTAACATCTTTCCAACAGTTAGAGTGATGAGCAATTCGTCTGTATTACTCATCACTTACTATCCCTCTCTTACCCTATTTAATTCAATTCTAAATTTTTAAAATCAGTGGATTAACGAGAATCACTCTGTATATTCTTGGGCACTAATCATATAAGACTATGAGTGATTTACTACAACAACCCGCATTTGATGTTTTTATTTATGCCCTGATCACTGCCGTTGCTACGGGTTTTGGTGCCCTTCCCTTTTTCTTCTTTAAAAACTTAACTCGAAACTGGCTTGGTATCTCCAATGCCATTGCCTCCGGGCTGATGATTGCAGCAAGCTTTGGCCTCATCTATGAAGGTATTAACCACGATATTTGGCTAACATTTTGGGGCATTATCATCGGACTTATTTTTATCATCGGCAGTGAAAAAATGCTCAATAGATATGATGACAAATTCTCTATTAAGCACATTAATCAAGCCGATGCCACCAAGATGCTTCTGATCGTCGGCATTATGACGGTTCACTCATTTACCGAGGGGGTAAGTGTTGGCGTTTCTTTTAGTGGTGGAATGGATCTGGGATTATTTATAACCACTGCTATTGCCGTGCACAATATTCCCGAGGGACTCGCCATCAGTCTTGTACTGATTCCACGAGGCACCTCTCCTATAAAAGCAGCATGGTGGAGTATTTTTTCGAGTTTACCTCAGCCGTTGATGGCCGTGCCCGCTTTCTTATTTGTTGAAATATTTCGCACTTATCTGCCCATGGGACTTGGTTTTGCGGCCGGAGCCATGATATGGATGGTCTTTGCAGAGCTCATCCCCGACGCCATGGAAGAAAGTAATACTTCCACTGTTGCCACAACAATTACTATATCTATTGCCCTCATGATTATATTCCAGGTTCTGATAGAATAACCAATTAGAAATTTTAATATGTACCGGCTTTTAATAATTGATTTCTTCAATTATCATAAAAGACCTTTTCTCTAAATAGATATCCGATAAAATGAAATACTCATTCTCTTTATTTTTTAAAGCATTGGCTCTCGGTGTGTTAGTGGGAGCCTTTATATTTCAACAACCAACTTTAGCGCAGGAAAAACAGCGCTATTCCAGCGTTAAAGAAGCCCTTTCTAAAAGCAGTCAACTTAGTGGGTCTAACGGGCCCAGAAATGTCAACTGGATTGACGACGGTAACCGATACTCGTACATGAAATACAACGAGGAAACGGAAAATATGGAAATCCGGGCGTACGATCCTGCATCCGAAGAAGATGAGCTAATATTCAATAGTGCCAATCACACCTTTCCAGAATCAGATTCCACCTTTGAATATTCTTCGTTTCAATGGTCTGATGATTCAAAGTACTTGGTATTTCAATCGAATTTCCGTCCTGTATATCGGCGGTCTGGCATTTCTGACTACTACCTATATTCTGTCGAAGATGGATCGCTGAGTCTGCTCGTGGAAGATGCACGTACTGCTGAACTTTCACCCGATGGTAGTAAAATCGGCTATGAACGTGATGGAGATCTCTTTGTTTATGATCTGGAGGCACAGAAAGAAACACAGCTCACTAATAGTGCTAAAAAATATTTTTATAACGGACGCTTTGGCTGGGTGTATGAAGAGGAATTTGGTCTGGCCCAAGCATGGGTATGGTCGCCCGACAGCAAAAAAATTGCCTACTGGCAAACGGATGAGCGCCATGTCAACATTTTTCAAATGACCGATTATTCCGGACAACATCCTGAATACGAAAAGATACCTTATCCCAAAGTAGGTGATAAAAATCCCAAGGTGAAAATTGGCGTTATAAATGTAGAGTCCGGCAAGCAACAGTGGATGGATACACCGAGCGACGGATACATCCCCAGAATTTATTGGACAGCCGATGAAAACAAACTGGCAACCGTACATCTGAATAGAGCTCAAAACCATCTAAAACTGTTCTTTAATGATATTAATAATGGTGATCGACGGCTGGTCATGCAAGAGCAGTCTGATGCCTGGATTGACGTTTTTGACTTTTTTGCCGGCATTGATCACCTGTTTTTCTTTCCCAAGGACAGCGAAGAATTTTTCTGGATTTCTGATCGCAATGGCTGGAGCCATATTTATCGCTATGGTTATGACGGCACTGTCAAAAATCAAGTTACCAGTGGCAAGTGGGAGGTGACGTATGTCCACACAGTGGATTATCGAAATAACAGAATCTACTTTACCTCTACCGAGGAATCACCACTACAGCGGCACTTGTATTCTGTCAACTTTAGCGGTCGAAATAAAACCAAGCACACCCAGGTAGAAGGTACGCATGATATCAGCATGGGCTCGAACAGCAAGTATTATATTGATCGTTATTCAAACACTTCAACCCCCGCACAAGTTGAGCTCTGGAGTACGATGAACGGTAAGCTGGAAGTACTCGAGGATAATGCATCGGTAGATAAATTTACAGAAAAACATGTTTATGCCCCGCGTGAACTATTTTCCTTTACGACTTCCGACGGCCAGAAATTGGACGGCTACATGATTAAGCCCGTTGATTTTGATCCCGATAAAGAATATCCACTGGTGCTTAATATTTATGGAGGTCCCAGTGCACAGGGTGTATATAACAGCTGGGAATCCGGGGGATGGAACCAATACCTGGCACAGGAAGGCTACGTTGTTGTAAATGTAAATAATCGAGGCAGCGGCGGATACGGATCTGAATTTGAAAAAATTGTTTACAAGCAGCTCGGGAAATGGGAAGCCAAAGATTTTGTAGAAACAGCACGATACATGGGTGATAAAAGCTGGGTTGACAGCAGCAGAATGGCCATACGGGGACACAGCTATGGCGGATACATGACAACCTATACGATGTTTAATTATCCCGATGTTTTTGAGGTTGGCATTTCAACAGCACCCGTTACGGACTGGCGATTTTATGACAGTATCTATACTGAGCGTTATATGGGACTGCTCGAAAATAATAAAGATGGCTATGACCAAAGTTCATCTATCACACACGCTCAAAACTTAAAAGGCAATCTTTTACTCTCACACTCCACGATGGATGAAAATGTGCACGTTCAAAACACCATGCAGCTTTTAACTGAGCTCACTGGAAATGGACAAGAAGTAGATTTACAGATTTTTCCTCCCGGTGCTCACGGAGTTGCCTTTAATACCGCAAGCTATTATCTGCTCTATACTTCGTATGTAGAATACCTAAACCGCCACCTCAAATAGCAATCAACAATTTCTTATAAAAGAAAAAGGCCGAGCTTAGCACTCGGCCTTTTTTTAATTGAATGTATTCTTTTCTTACTTCTTATGATTCCTTACCGTCGTGCAACATGGTATTCAGCTTTTCGCCCCCGCGAATACCAAAATCGAGTGTGCGAATGGGGAATGGTATCATAATATCGTTCTCATCAAACGCTTTAGTAATAGCAATAATGGCTTCACTACGCGCCGACAAGTAATCAGGATTTCTACGGAAGTTTACCCAAAAGTGAATATTAAAATTGATTGAGCTACCGCCAAACTCCTCATAATAAAAATCAATTCCCTTATCGTCGTTATAGTTTTCCAGTCCTTTAACGGCTTCAATAGCTACTTCCCTGGCCTTTTCCAGATCATCACCATAGGAAACACCACAAGACAGATCAACGCGTCGCACCCCACTGCTGGTGAAATTTTCCAGGGGATTTTCAAACACGCTTTTATTGGGTATATATACAATTTGTCCCTCCGGCGTTCGGATGATGGTATTTCTGAGATTCATTTTCTCTACCTCACCATAAAAACCATTGGTTTCTATAATATCACCAATACCAAATGGATGGCGGATAGATAAAATAATACCCGAGATAAAATTTGAGGCAATATCCTGAAATGCAAAACCTAAGGCCAAACCAATAATACCGGCACCGGCAAGGAGTGAGGTTACCGCCCCGTCAAGTTTGAGAACACTTAAAGCAATAAAAACTCCAATACCAACAATCAAAACCCCGACAATCGTTTCCAGCAAATTAATAATTGTTTTGTTGCGGGTCGTCCTTTCAAGCATGTGTTTTACACCACTACGAACAAGGCGACCCAATACCATGAAAACAATTAAAACAAGCAGTGCTACCACAAGGTTTGGCAGCATCGCAATAGTCGTCTCCAGCCAATTCAACAATTTTTCTGTGAGTGTGCTGTACACATCCACAAATTCTGCTTCCATTTCTTGATTCATCCGTAATAATTTTTTTATTGCAATTTATCTGTATACACTTCGAATTAAATGCCTAAAATTAAATACAAAAAAAGATCGTTCATTTAAATAGCGATTTTCATTATAACAATCTCATTCCCGCTTTTTTGAGAATTATTCATGCTTTCGATTCATGCAAAATAAATGATCATATCTTACAGGAATGCCAAGAGAGAATAAGCTGTTTTTATATCTCACATTCAAAGTTTAACTAAACATTATTTATCTATGCCTACACGTAAAGCAAAAGCAAGCTGGAATGGGGATCTCAAAAATGGGAATGGAAGTATGTCATTTGGAAGTGGAGCTTATAAAGGTTCCTACTCATTCAAATCCCGTTTTGAAGATGGCACCGGAACCAATCCTGAAGAATTGATTGGAGCCGCCCATGCCGGTTGTTACTCTATGGCTCTCTCTGCTGATTTAGCCGAAGCCGGATATGCACCAGAAGCCGTCACCACCAACGCTGATGTTGCTCTCGAAATGGTCGATGGCGATCCTGCGATAACGACTATCACCTTAAATGTAACAGCTAATATTCCTGATATTAATGAAGAGGACTTCCTCGAATTTGCCGAAGGAGCCAAGAAAAACTGCCCGGTTTCAAAAGCATTAGCCGGAGTCAATATTGAGCTCAATGCAACACTCGACAGTTAATACTTTTCTGAAAATTACAATCCCCGGGGATGTCTTTTGAGACATCCCCTTTTTAATTTAATAACATCTCAAAAAATCATTGCCCTTTGTTTAACAAACGTGCCGTAGGATTTGTATCTTTGAAGTTATGACTACACAAACCGATATCGACGAAAAAACTAACTTAAAGAAGTTAACCAAAGAAGAACTGCAGGATTTTACCGAAGAACTCGGACTTCAATCCTTTCGAAGTGACCAGCTATTCCAATGGCTGTATCAAAAAGGCGTGCACAGTTTTGATGAGATGACCAATCTCTCCAAAGACCTGCGTTCACGTCTTAAAGAAATAGCGAAGGTCCCTACTATCGAATACGTCACTCATCAGGAATCTGAAGATGGAACTATGAAGTTCCTCTTTAAACTGCAGAGCGAAGAAGATCATAAAGTTGAGGCTGTTCTTATTCCCGACTTTTATGAGGATGGGGCTGCCAACAGGCTCACGGTTTGTGTCTCATCACAGGTGGGCTGCGTATTCGGCTGTTCATTTTGCGCAACAGGCAAGATGGGATTTTTTCGCAGCCTAACGCACGGCGAAATCGTCGATCAGGTACAGTACATCAACGAGCTCTGTGAAGAACGATTCGGAAAAGGCATCACCAATATTGTATATATGGGGATGGGCGAACCCCTCCACAACTATGAAGCAGTCGTCAATTCGGCAAATATCATAACAGATGAACTCAGTATCGGTCTTTCGCCTAAACGGATTACGGTTTCCACAGTCGGGCTTACAAAGCAGATAAAGAAACTGGCCGATGAACGCCAACCGTTCAACCTGGCAATATCATTGCATGCGGCCAATGATGAAAAGCGGGACGAAATTATGCCCATTAATAACTCGATGGGACTCGATAAATTGAAAGAAGCAGTCCAGTATTATTACGACAAGCTTCACCGGCCTATAACTTACGAATACCTACTTTTTGATGAATTCAATGACAGCCCCGAAGATGCGCAGCAGCTCGCTGATATAGTACAATGGGCACCAAGCAAGGTAAATATCATCATGTATAACGATGTGGCCGGGGTTGCGTTAAAGCGAGCTCGTGAACAACGTCTGGATGCTTTTATGCAAGAACTCGTTTCGCGTGATGTAACAGCTACCGTTCGTAGAAGTCGCGGTGATGATATTGATGCCGGATGCGGACAGCTCGCCATCAAAGAAGGTCAACCGATGGGCAAAACCATCCGCAAAAATTAATCGTGGATAAAATTTAAGATTCGACCAAAGCGGGGTAACATACGTTCGCTATCCCATGAAAAGTAAATAAGACCCGCTTTCCCAACGATATGTGTTTGAGGGACAAATCCCCAAAAACGGCTGTCCTCACTGTCGTCACGATTATCTCCCATCACAAAATAGTAATCCTGCTTGATGGTATATTCATTTGTAGTATCCCCATCGATTACAAACTGACTACCATTTCGTTCTACATTATTCCCCTCGTATCGAGTGATAATATTTTCGTAGATATGATAGTTATCAGCTGTTAGTGTAACCGTCTGTCCTTCAAAAGGAACAACAACCGGCGGAATATGGTGATGGTTGTTAAATCCGGATGAAAAACTGAAATCACGTCTATTAAACTCGTTAAAATCCTCTGGTAAAACGAATAATTCAACATTATTGACTTCAGGCCAGTCACTAATTTTTTCGGCTACATCCTGCGTCATCGTCACTCTATATCTTCCCTGATTCTGTGATCCGATAAGTCTTCCTCCGGCTGCCTCAACCTTGGCCGGACTCAGTCGCACGCGATCCCGAACAGAAACAACATATGTTCGCTGAATACCTTCAAACGACTTTGCATCATCGCCGTTTATAAAAAGCTCAGCATCATCAACAGTGACCGTATCTCCGGGTACACCAACGGCCCGTTTAATATAGCTTGTTTTGGCCGCAATAGGATCTAAATCAATAGGATAATTAAAGACAACAATATCATTACGTTCCACTTCATTGAAGCCGGGCAAACGCGTCCACGGAAGTACCGCACCGGGCATATAAATATTCGTAAAGGGTACGCCCAATACCATCGGGGTACGAGGCCCATAACTGATTTTCGAAACAATCAGAAAATCTCCCGTCATCAGGGTTTTCTCCATCGAAGGCGTGGGAATGCGATAGGCCTCAAATAATAGTGCACGAATTATTATCGCCGCCACTGCTGCAAACAGCAGCGCATCCATCCATTCCCGAAGCCAACTTTTTGCCTTTTCGTTCTCTTCTCCTCTTCGTCGCTTCCTTTTAGATCGCCGTTCCTGGCGTTCTTCTTTTGATAATTGATCTGCCAATGTTACTCCTAATTATTAATAAATTAATCTATACTCATTCCCTCAGGTGAGTCAATTTCTTCGTTCCTGAACTTCCCATCTTCATATTTGACAATATACCACTGTTCTTTTTCCGGGGAATAAAAATAATCCTCGTACTCACCGAGCTCCTCAACCGACATCAACTTTTGCACAAATTCTCTTTTAATTTGAGGCATTAAGTCTACGTATTTGCTTGCCCCACCGTACGTCAGGCCACTTCCAAACGGCCCGTTCCAGTCTAAGACCATTAAGGGGATGCTGTCATTAACCATAAACCAATACTCAAATTGTATAGCCTTCCCAGGTCTGAAATTGTCTTTATTAATTAGATCCTCAAGCGTTTGTGTAGGATCTCCGAACTGTGCCTGTAACCGAGCTCTTATTTCGTTGGTCTGCCGGTCATCAAGCTTGGTATCTTCATATAACCCTTGGCCGGTCAGGCTAATATCTTGAGTCTGACGCTCAAACTGTGCGCGATTTTCTCTGGTTATCTTTTCAAATTCTGCCGCCTCAAACTGGGCATACGCCGGTAGTGATGACAGTCCTAATAAAAGGATTACAATTCCGGTAATCACTATTTTCGAAAAGGGAAAGCTTGAAGTGTATTTAACTGAATCAAAAAATGTCCTGTCCATTGTATAATATTGCATTAATTATTATTGTCATCGTCCATAGAGAGAACCGCCAAAAATGCTTCCTGGGGTATTTCAACAGTTCCTACCTGCTTCATACGCTTTTTACCTTCTTTCTGTTTCTCAAGAAGCTTACGTTTTCGCGAAACATCGCCCCCATAGCATTTAGCCGTCACATCTTTACGGATGGCAGGAATGGTCTCACGGGCAATCACATTATTACCAATAGCCGCCTGTATGGGCACCTCAAACTGGTGACGGTCGATCAGCTCTTTAAGCTTTTTGCACAACTTACGTCCCAGGTCGTATGCTTTATCCCTATGCACAATACTTGATAACGCATCAACCGGCTCTTTATTTAGTAAAATATCTAACCGGACAAGATCTCCCTCTCGGTATTCAAGAAATTCATAATCAAGGGATGCATAACCGCGGGTTCCGCTTTTCAAACGATCATAAAAATCGAAGACCACTTCAGCCATGGGCAGCTCGTATTTAATTTCTACCCGCTGACTCTGCATATGGAGCTGATTCACATATTTTCCGCGTTTTTCCTGACACAGGGTCATCACCGGACCGATATAATCGGAAGGCGTTAAAATACTGGCTTTGATATAGGGTTCATAAACCGCCTCCACCTTGGCCGGATCGGGCATGTCGCTCGGATTATCAACTATGACCTTCTTGTGCTCTCCTCGTTCCGTGATATGCACCTCATATTCCACATTGGGAACCGTGGTGATAATATCAATATCAAACTCGCGATCCAGACGCTCCTGCACGATCTCCATATGAAGCATTCCCAAAAATCCGGCTCGAAATCCAAAGCCCAATGCTTCCGATGTTTCAGGCTGATAGGTTAAGGAGGCATCATTAAGCTGCAGCTTTTCCAGTGCCGAGCGCAGATCCTCAAAATCATCCGATTGCGTAGGAAACAAACCACTAAATACCATCGGCTTCGGTTCCTGATATCCGGGAATCGCTTTATCTGCAGGATTATCTGTTCGTGTTACCGTATCCCCCACTCGAGCATCCTGCAACGATTTTACGCTTCCGACAATATATCCCACATCGCCGGCTTCGAGCTTATCAGTCTTTTCCTTTTCCAGCTTTAAGAATCCAATCTCCTCAGCTTCGTATTCTTTATCCGTTGCTATAAAACGGATGCCGTCGCCTTTATTAAGCGTTCCCTGCATCACGCGCACATATACAATAGATCCACGATAGCTATTGAACACAGAATCAAAAATAAGAGCTTTTAATGGCTTCTCGGTTTCTTGCTCCGGAGCGGGAATTCGTTCTACAATAGCCTCAAGAAGTTCGTCAACACCCTCTCCGGTTTTAGCCGAGACTTTCAAAATCTCATCATGCGTACAACCAATAAGATCGACAATCTGTTGTCCTACTCCTTCAACATCAGCACTCGGCAAATCAATCTTATTGAGCACCGGTATAATTTCCAGATCCTGATCGATGGCTTGATATAAGGTGGAAATGGTTTGCGCCTCTATACCCTGAGCTGCATCCACTACTAAAAGTACACCTTCACAGGCTTTGAGCGCACGCGATACCTCATAAGAAAAGTCAACGTGACCCGGTGTATCAATCAGATTAAAAATCACATTTTCGCCAGTTGGACGTTCATAGTCCATTCTTATGGCGTGACTTTTAATCGTAATACCACGCTCACGTTCCAAATCCATGTCGTCAAGAATTTGCTCCTGCATCTCGCGCTCGGTGATAGCACCGGTACGCTCCAAGAGCCGATCTGCGAGCGTGGATTTGCCATGATCAATATGGGCAATAATACTAAAGTTGCGAATCTGGGTCATATAGATGTGCTTACAGCACTATTTTGCTTGCTCAAAAGAACGCTAAAGATACAAAAATGACGATGGGATTGCAGAAAATATTCATCTAAGGGTTGTAAAAGAATTCATAAAAAAACCCAATACCCGTCAGGCATTGGGAGGATAAATTTTAAATAAAGCTAAGAGTTACGCCTTCGGGATATCGAGCGGATCCTCTTCTTCCGACTCAGGGCTCAGCAGTTCAACATGAAATCGAAACTCCTCTTTTTCTATCGTCATTGTATCGTACATTTCCCGAATAAGTTCAAAAACAACCTCCGTTTCTCCGCGCACACTTGTTGACATATAATTTACATCTACCTCTACATCATGCTGGGCTACCAGCTCAAGCAAATAATCAATACTTTCTCGCGGATCAGAAGCTTTGAGTGGAATATAGGTAAACTGGGCAGTTGTAATCATAATGTAATGTCTGTTATCTGTTTTAATTAATGGGGATGTAAGAATACCCTTTTAGTAATAATACTTCAATCGATTCGTGATAAAATTTAATCCTGTTTTTTAAAGTACCTCAAAATAATTTCAGAAATCCCGGAACAACAGGTCCGCATTCACATTTAAATGGGGCTAATCAGATATCACAAAAAGAATCCCAATGCATAAACGAATTGTTCACAACCCCGTCATTCAGCTTACACTGTTTACGTTAATGCTCATTGTATTCGTTGTTGCCATCTCAGCATAACTTTTCCCGCAGGTCATTAGCAATTGGACTTTATAAATTTATACCTATCAATAAGCGTTCAACAAAACCGGTAACATAATATTAAAGAATATTCAGCCGGCCGAAAATGTCAGGCGAATACTATTTCTTTACCCCTCAAGGTAAAACGGACAGTCAAAGGCTCTTGCCCGCCGGCAAGGGCCTTTTTTCTTTCGGAATGTTTTTCTCACTTATCCAGTTACCCACATTCGATGTCGAAAAGCGAACTTTTTACTAAAATTTAAAAAATGATTGTGGAAGAATTCCGTAAAAATCTTATCTTTGGCCTGATGCAAAAACAAAGCCTATATAACTCTTTCCATTCTCACCTCCATCACGGCGGTTAGCACCGTCTATAGCATCACTTTGTGTAGCTGAAGCTACATCGTCTTTCCCACTTTTTTTAAACAGTTTCCCAAAAAAATTCAAGAACCAATTGTTATGCAACGCACTGCTGACTCTACAACTTCTCTACGTATTGCCATTCAGAAATCAGGTCGATTGACCGACAAAACCATTGATCTGCTTAAAGGCATCGGCCTCCGATTTGATGATTATAAACGAAACCTTCTCGTCAAGTGTCGTAATTTCGACGTTGAACTTCTTTTAATACGCGATGACGATATCCCCGAATATGTACAGGATGGCGTCTGTGACCTCGGATTCGTTGGCGCAAATGAGACGCAGGAAAAAGGAGCCGACGTCACCGTTCTTCGCGGACTTGATTATGGAATATGTCGCCTTTCACTAGCTGCTCGAAAAGATGGTGATATACAATCTATTGCGGACTTTGAGGGCAAGTCGATAGCAACAAGCTACCCGAATTTGACAAAGAATTTTTTCGAAGAGCGTGATATCAATGCCGAAATTGTAACTATCTCTGGGGCCGTAGAAATTGCTCCCCGTCTTGAAGTAGCCGATGCCATTTGCGACTTGGTTTCAACCGGAAATACGCTCAAAGCCAATGGACTTGAGGAACTGGAGACGATATTAGAATCCGAAACCCAACTGATCCGCACCAATAAAGAGCTATCGCCCGGGAAACAGCAGCTCATCGAAAAATTCCTGCAGCGAATGGATGGTCACCAGCAGGCCGAACGCAGTCGATATATTATGATGAATGCTCCGGAAGAAGCTGTTCCCAAAATCAAGGAAATCATTCCATCGCTCAAAAGTCCCACCGTGATGCCCCTTGCTGATAACGGCATGGTTGCTGTTCATACGGTCATTCCCATTGATGAATTCTGGGTTGTAATGGAGAAATTAAAAGCCGAAGGTGCCAGCGGAATTGTAATACTTCCCATAGAAAGTATGATATTATAGATATGAAAACCTACAGCTTTAAAAACCTATCAGATAGTCAGCTCAAAGAGCTTGTCCAACGACCGAAGATGGACTTCCGCTCTATCTTCGGTCAGGTTGAACCGATTATCAAAAAAGTGAAAGAGGAAGGCAATGCTGGCATCAATCACTTTACGAAGCAGTTCGATGGGGTCACCCCAGATCCGCTCGTAATGAATCCCGCGGATACAGAGGTCACTGTTGATGAGGATATCAAAGAAGCGATTGATACAGCTTTTGATAATATTTACCAGTTTCACAAAGCCCAACTTCCACAACCACTCAAAGTGGAAACAATGCCGGGCGTGCAGTGCAAACGCGTAACACGTCCCATTGAACGAGTGGGATTATATGTACCCGGCGGCACCGCCATTCTCCCCTCTACTCTCATGATGCTTGGTATCCCCGCTATGCTGGCCGGATGCTCAACAATAGTGGTGGCAACGCCTCCAGACAGTGAGGGTTCTGTTGCCGATGAGATTCTGTATATCGCAAAAAAAATTAGTGCAACACATCTGTTGAAAGCAGGCGGCGCACAAGCGATAGCCGGTATGGCGTTGGGGACAAAAACAGTCCCAAAAGTGGATAAAATTCTGGGACCCGGAAACCAATATGTAACGGCGGCCAAAATGATGCTGCAAAATAGTGAGGCCCAAATTGCTATTGATATGCCGGCGGGACCATCAGAAGTGCTCGTCATTGCTGACGAGACTGCCAACCCTGCTTATGTTGCAGCCGATCTATTGTCACAGGCTGAGCACGGAGAAGATAGCCAGGTGGTGTTAGTCGCTACTCCGGGCTTTGATTTGAGTAGGTGCCAAAACGAAATTAATAAACAGCTTGGAGAGCTCCCGCGTCAACAAGTTGCCCAAAAAGCTATAGACAAAAGTTTTATTCTCACAGTCGATACCTTGGAGGAAGGACTTGCATTTTCAAATCAGTATGCCCCTGAACACCTTATAGTACAGTGTAAAAACCCCGAACAGTATGAAGATCAAATCATAAATGCGGGCTCAGTATTTCTGGGGAAATGGACACCCGAAAGTGCCGGGGATTACGCGTCGGGAACAAACCACACGCTCCCCACTTACGGTTATGCACGAATGTTCAGCGGGGTTTCTGTTGATTCTTTTTTAAAACAAATTACTATGCAGCAAATTTCATCGGATGGTTTGCAAAATGTGGGACCTACTATTGAAAAGCTTGCGGGATTGGAGAAACTGGAAGCCCATAAAAATGCCGTTACTATACGTTTGAGAGACATTAATCAAAACACCTAACATTTTTTAATAAGACTATGAACCGTTCTTTTGACCTTGAAAAGCTCGTTCGTCCTAATATTAAAAAGCTGGTGCCATATCATAGTGCTCGGGATGATTTTGGCGAGGGGTTACTGCTTGATGCCAACGAAAATAGCCTCGGAGCTCCGTTCCCCGATAATGAACAGCTGCATCGTTATCCCGATCCCAAACAACAAAAACTGAAAGAACTTATTGCCGAATGGCGAGGGCTTCGGCCTCAAAATGTGTTTACCGGTGTCGGCAGTGATGAAGGAATAGACCTGCTCTATCGGATCTTCTGCCAACCGGAAAAAGATCGAGTACTAACAACTCCCCCAACCTATGGAATGTATAATGTCTCCGCTAACATTCACAATATTACAGTTGATAAGGTGACATTAGATGAGGAAGGATTTCAACTACGGGTGGACAAGATTCTGGATGCCGTGGAACCAAATACGAAAATGCTTTTCCTTTGCTCTCCCAATAATCCCACCGGGAACACTTATGCAACAGAAAATATTCGCACTCTAATTGAAGAGTTTCAGGGTATTGTTATCCTCGACGAAGCCTATATCGACTTCAGCAATCAAGAAAGCTGGGCCGACAAGGTTGTTAAATATCCCAACCTTGTTGTGCTTCAAACCCTTTCGAAGTCTTTTGGATTGGCCGGTATCCGACTTGGTATCTCTTATGCCCAAGAAGAGATTATTGATTATATGATGAAGGTGAAGGCTCCGTACAACATCAATAAATTGACTTCAAAAAAGGCTGTCGAGGGATTACAAAACTGGGAGACGGTCCAATTTCGAACTGATGCCATAAAAAAGGAACGAAAACAGCTTAAAGAGGAGTTGGAACAACTGAAAATAGTGCAGAAGGTTTATAAAAGTGAAGCGAACTTTTTACTGACAAAGTTTACTGATGCCAAGGATATCTATGAACAACTTACTAAACAGAATATCATCATCAGATATCGTGGCGATCAACCCCTCTGCAATAACTGTTTGCGAATTACGGTGGGCACTCCCGATGAAAATGAACAATTAATTTCAGCTTTAAAGAATTTAGGATAATGAACATCAGAATTTCTAACGAAGCATTATCTGGTTCCGCTAGCAATCTTCTCTGGAGCGGCGCTTTATATGGGCTGAAACGATTACAAGAATTTGACTATCAACTCTATTTTCTTGTTGAAGATTTAACGAACCAGCAGCAGCAACTTCTGGAAAATGAGAAAATAGCATCCATAAAAACATCACCGGATACTGTTGATCTACAAATTATTGCCGAAGACCATAATCTCAAAGCACTTGATAATGATGGGGCAGAAATTGAAACAGCACCGAACTGGATCGCGCTTAGCAATAAAATCTGCTTTCCCACACGCAAAGCTTCTCAAGAACGTACAACAGCAGAAACCGATATCAGTATTACCGTTAATCTGGACGGTACCGGCCAAAGCGACATTTCTACGGGACTTGATTTCTTTGATCACATGCTGGAACAGATTGCCAAGCACGGATTGATAGATCTCAATATTTCCTGCGATGGTGACCTGGAAGTAGATGAACATCACACTATCGAAGATGTAGCCATCACCTTGGGAAAAACAATTAATGATGCACTTGGTAATAAAATTGGAATTCAGCGATACGGATTTGCGTTGCCTATGGACGAAACCCTGGCGACCGTAGCACTGGATTTCTCGGGTCGACCCTATTTAAAATTCGATGGGTCCTTCAAAAGAGAAATGGTGGGTGATTTTCCGACAGAAATGACCGAGCATTTCTTTTATTCGCTGGCTATTAACCTTCAGGCGACGCTGCATATTTCTATTGAAGGCAAGAATGATCACCATAAAACTGAAGGATGCTTTAAAGGATTTGCACGGTGTCTACGTGCTGCTGTCAGCCGAAATGAACGAAACTTAAACGTATTACCCAGTACAAAGAACTTGTTATAAAATGATCGCAATTATTAACTACGAGGCCGGTAATCTTGCTTCTGTATCAAATGCCTTTAAAAGACTTGATGAGCCACACATCATAACAGACAAAAAGAAAGAACTTGATGAGGCTGACGGTATCATTTTTCCGGGTGTTGGACACGCTCAACCAGCGATGAAATCTCTCCAGAAAAATGGACTGGACAAATGGCTTAAAAATACCCAAAAACCAGTTCTGGGCATCTGTCTGGGAATGCAACTATTTTATGATTCCTCTGAAGAAGGTGGATCTGAGGGGTTGGGCATTATTCCCGGCGACCTAAAAAAATTCGATGCCTCTCAGGCTAAAGTTCCTCATATGGGATGGAATACCTTTTCAAACATTCAAAATCATTCCCTGGTTGATTCCCTTACCACAGAATACTACTTCTACTATGTGCACAGTTTTTATGCTCCTCTAAATGAATATACAGTGGCAACCTGTAATTATATTCAAGACTTCACATCAGTAGTATGTAAGGATAATTATTGGGGGGTACAGTTCCACCCTGAAAAATCGGGCAAAGTGGGATCTCTGCTGTTACAAAATTTTCTTCACCATGTGCATGGTAATTACCACAGCTCAAACTGAGCCTATATCCGCTTCTTTATTAGTAATTCCAAGACAAGCAGTTTTTTATTGCAAAAAGACCAATTAGCATTTACATTTTTATTGAATATTCACTCAATAAATGTAAATGATCTCATCGATCACTGATTCCGTTTCTGAGAATAACACTATCCAAGGTTATCTTCTCTATTACACATCTTTAGCTGCCCTTTTAATTCTATTGATTTTTTATTCTGGGGCAAATGCACAGCAGGCTTCCGAAATTGTCCAAAAGGCACATGAAAAAATGCAGGGCAAAAGTTCACGGGCAGAAATCACAATGCAGATCGTTCGTCCAAATTGGCAGCGCAGCATTTCAATGAAGAGCTGGAGCATGGGCGAAGATTACAGTCTAATACTTATTACTGCCCCCGCCCGCGATGAGGGAACAGCTTTTCTTATGCGTGAAAACGAGATCTGGAACTGGTTGCCCAATGTTAATCGCACAATTAAAATGCCCCCTTCGATGATGAGTCAGTCCTGGATGGGCTCCGACTTTTCAAACAATGATCTTGTTCGTGAATCTTCAATCGTAACCGACTATACATATAAACTTTTATCGGATAGTACAATAAACGGTTACGAATGCTACCGCATAGAAATGACCCCCAAACCCGAGGCACCGATCGTTTGGAGCAAGGTTATCTCCTTTATTTCCAAGGATGATTACCTTCAGTTACGGGCAGAATATTATGATGAAAACAGCGACTTGGTTCGAGTGATGACCGGGTCAGAGATTGCTGAACTCGACGGGCGATTATTACCAACAAGAATGGAAATGAATCCCATGAAAGAACAGGGACAAAAAACCGTAGTTACGTATCAGGATATTGCATTCGACATTGATGTATCAGAAAGTTTCTTTAGTATTCAAAACATGAAGCGAATAGATTAAATAAATGCTGATGGCCAGGAATCAAACAGTTCCCACTGCATAGACAGGAAAAACGGTGAAAGCTGTTTCATCAGTATTGCAAAAATATACCGGATGTTATACATAAAATTAGCATGGCGAAATTTATGGCGCAATCGACGCCGCACGCTTATCACCATGGTATCTATTGTTGTCGCGGTATTACTGGCAGCCGTCATGCGCTCTATGCAGGAGGGGCAATATGAGGTAATGATCGATACGACTGTTGGCAGCTTTACGGGCTACATCCAGATACATCAACAAGGATACTGGGAAGATAAGACGCTGGATAATACACTCGTGGAATCTGACTCTCTATATGCCAAGATACAGCAACAGTCATCAGTTGAAGAAGCCGTACCCCGCCTCGAATCCTTTGCCTTAGCTGCGGGAAAAAATCTAAGTCGTCCTGCTATGGTGATGGGCATTCATCCTCAAGCTGAACAGGCACTGAGCGATCCTAAAAATCGGCTACAAAGCGGCTCTTATTTAGATACGAGTGACGAACATTCAGTTTTGATTGGCCGAGAGATGATTCAACGGCTGAATGTACAAGTGGGTGACAGTTTAGTTCTCATCGGGCAAGGATTTCGGGGTCAACGTGCTACCGGTCTCTATGAAATCAAAGGCACTGTTTCTTTCCCAAATCCTGAACTAAACAGAAGCATCGTAATGATGCCCATCCAAACGGCCCAGGAATTTCTGGCTGCCCCCAATAGACTAACCTCCATATCGCTCATTCTCAATAACCCCGACAACGTAAACAAAACAGCTAAAGATCTTCGCAATTCTCTTTCCCCGGATAGGTACGAGGTGATGACCTGGCAGGAATTGGCCCCCGAGCTGGTACAATCTATTCAAGCCGATCGCGGCAGCGGAATCATAATCATTATGATCTTATACATTATCGTAGGCTTTGGCATACTCGGCACCGTGCTGATGATGATTACTGAACGGTCCTACGAATTTGGAGTAATGATTTCAGTGGGGACGCCACGCCTTACAATTGCCGCCATGCTGGCTATGGAAATACTGCTTATAGCTTTTATGGGATCAGGTATAGGCCTGCTGCTTTCTATTCCGGTAGCCTGGTATTTTAATATTAATCCCATAGAATTTTCCGGGAACATGGCCGAAGTGATGGAGTCATACGGACTTGAACCCTTCCTCCCCTTTTCACTATCACCAGAAGTATTTTATGGACAGGCAATTATCATATTTATCATCACGCTTGTATTTAGCATCATTCCTATTGTCAAAGCCAGCAAGCTCAATCCCGTTAATGCAATGAGAGCTTAATATGATCAGCAAAATTATTTCCCTTGGATGGAAAAACGTATGGCGCAACCCCACCCGGAGCGGTGTAGTCATCATCGCCGTACTTCTGGGCACCTGGGCAGGCATTTTTACCGCGGGCTTTTTTAACGGAATGGTACAAGATTCGCTGGATAATCAAATTGAACTCTCAGTAGGCCATATCCAAATAGAACATCCCAAATTCCAGGATTTATACAATCCTAAATACGCTATTAGTAATTCTGACAAACTCATTCAATCCCTTGGAAACAAACCATATATCGAGAATATACTTGCAAAAAGTGTAGCAACGGGATTAGCACAAAGTCCCAAAAACAGTTTTGGCGTTACCATCAACGGCATTAATCCTCAAGCTGATTCTTCTCTTGCCGTCACCCAGTATATCAAAGAGGGAAACCTACCGGATAGATCATCGCGCAATGCTATTCTTATTGGCAACAAGCTGGCCGAACGACTCGACCTAGACCTGACATCCAGAATGGTTCTGAGTTTCCAGGATATCGATGGAGAAATCACCGGAGCAGCCTTCAAGGTAGCCGGAATCTTTAATACGTTCAGCGACACCTATAACGAAAATACGGTTTTTGTGCTCCAAGATGATTTAAACCGCCTGCTCGGCAACTCTGATCTCATTCACAACATAAGGATCGATACTGATGAATTGGCAATGGCCGAAAACTATGCCGAGAATCTGCGCGCTGAATACCCGAATCTCAAGATAAAAACTTGGAGAGAGATTGCTCCCGATCTTCGTTATATGTTCGATATGATGGACCTTATGCTCTATATCGTAATGATTATCATTATTATTGGATTGGTGTTCAGTATCATAAACACGATGCTGATGGCTGTACTTGAGCGAACCCGTGAACTCGGTATGCTGCGGGCCATTGGCATGAATAAAGCACGTACTTTCAGTATGGTGATGTGGGAGACCGGTTTCCTTACCCTTGTAGGTGCCCCCGTCGGATTACTGCTGGCCTGGCTGAGCATTAGCTACTTTGGTAATACCGGCATCAACCTGAGTGCTTTTGCCGAGGGGTTCGGAGCATATGGAATAAGCACTATTATTTATCCTGAACTCACTTGGCAGTATTATCTGAATATAATGCTGATGATTGCGGGAGCTGCCTTTATTTCAGCACTCTATCCCGCATGGAAAACCTTATCCCTTAACCCGGTTGAAGCAATTCGAAAGTTCAATTAATCACCATGGCTGTTATAACAACAAAAAGCGTAACAAAAGTTTATAACTCCGACAAAGTACCCGTTCACGCTCTGCGAGGAGTAGATCTGAATATCGAAAAGGGAGAATTTACGGCTATTGTGGGTCCCTCCGGCTCAGGAAAAACGACCCTTCTCAATATTATAGGTGGACTCGATACCCCTACCGAAGGTAAAACGATTGTGCAGGGGACCGATCTCAGCACACTCTCCGACAGCGAACTCATCAATTTTCGACTACATCATATTGGTTTTGTATTTCAGGCCTATAACTTAATTCCCGTACTTACCGCCGTAGAAAACGTTTCTTTTGTGATGCAAATGCAGGGACGCCCCAATAAAGAATGTCACAATAAAAGCATCTCCCTGCTCAAAGAAGTAGGGTTGGAAGATAAAATTAATAAGCGCCCTTCCGAACTATCTGGTGGACAGCAGCAGCGCGTAGCCGTGGCACGAGCACTTGCTTCCAAACCAGATTTCGTGCTTGCCGATGAACCTACAGCCAACCTTGATTCTGTATCTTCCGGGGAACTGCTTGATATGATGGCTGAACTCAACCAAAAGGAAGAGATGACTTTCATCTTCTCTACACATGACCAGCGGGTGATAGACCGGGCCCACCGAGTCGTTACCCTTGTCGATGGAAAAATTGACAACGATGAAGTGAGAGCACAAACAGTATGAAAATTTTCCGAATGTTAAGGATTGTCATGTCCCTAAATGGTCTTTTAAAGAGGAGCTTAAACTTATTTTCATGTTTTCTTTTTTCGGTCCTATTAGTGGTTTTAGGAATTGATTCTTTATATGCTCAGGATAAACCGCTTGAGGTAGACATAGGCGGCTATGTAAAAGAGCTCGGTCAAATCAGCACAGACAATAATTTCAGTACGGTACGTTACGACAATATCCTCCACCATCGCATCGAAAGTGACTGGACACTATCCGAACATTTCGAATTTCGTGCCGATCTTCGTACGCGACTCCTCAATGGCTATACGGTCAATAATACACCCGGATTGGATCAATTTTATGAGCAGGATCCCAACTACTTCGACCTCTCTTGGGTCTGGTTTCATACCGATCACTCCTTGATGCATTCTACCATCGACCGAATACACGCCAGTTATATCAACGGGCCTTGGTCAATACAGGCAGGACGACAGCGCGTTAACTGGAGTCGTACAATGGCTTGGAGTCCCAATGATCTATTTAACAACTATGCTTTTCTGGACTTTGACTATGAAGAACGCCCCGGCGTAGATGCACTAACCGCTCAATATAGCTGGAGTTATGCTTCCAGCGCTGAAGCCGGTATTCGACTGGGAGGTAGCTGGCAGGAATCAGTCGTAGCCGGGATGGTTCGACTTAGCTGGAAAAGTTACGACATCCAATTTATCGGAGGACATTACCTCAACAATTTAACCGTTGGTACCGGCTGGGCAGGCTATCTGGGAGATGCCGGATTTAAAGGAGAGATTTCTTATTTCCATCCTGAAAATGATTTTTTTGAAAAAACAGGACACATTACTGCCACTACCGGATTAGACTATATGCTGTCGAGCGGTTGGTATCTCCAGGGTGAACTGCTTTACAACGGAGGATATAACCAACAAGGGAATCCTCTTAATACTCTTGTACAACCACCGAGTGCTGACAATCTTTTTATTGCCAAATCCGGATTCCTAATCAATGGATCTTACCAGATTCATCCTCTTGTTAATGGAAATATCAGCTTTATGAGTAGTTTTGACCGTTCAATATTTATAGCAATTCCACAAATCACCTTTTCGGTAACTGAAAATGTAGATCTCCTATTGCTTTCTCAGCTATTAAAAGGAGCGGTTTTTAGGCAAGCAGTTGAAACACCAAACCTATTTTTCTTTAGACTCAAGTGGTCGTACTGATCCTAATCTCCCTGTTATAACAAAATTAATTTAATCTGCCTGCTTTCCGGAAAAATATCTGCTGTTAACTCTCTCCTTGTTTCTTTACTTTCCCATCCAAATTCCAATAAATATTTCCCGATGAAAGTTATTCCGGCTATTGATTTACTTGATGGAAAGGTCGTTCGCCTGCATAAAGGCGATTATGACGAAGCTACAATATATAATGATGATCCCCTTGCCGAGGCAAAGAAATTTAAAGAAGCCGGTTTTACTCATATTCACATCGTAGATCTCAATGGCGCAAAAGAAGGGAAATTTGTTAACATCAAGCATATTAAAGAAATCATTAATGACCTTAACCTCTCTGTACAGACGGGAGGTGGTATTCGTAGTTACGGGGATGCTACAATGCTATTGGAACAGCAGGTATCAAATATTATCTGCAGTTCAATGGCTGTTAAAAATCCTCGGGAGTGGCGCAAAGTGCTTGATGATTACGGCAATAGAGCCATTTTAGGGATGGATCTGAAAGACGGCAAGGTCGCTTATGGAGGATGGCTGGAAACAATCGACGAATCGATGGATGATTTTATACAGCCAATGATAGATCGTGGTCTTTCCACTGTTTTATGTACCGACATTTCTAAAGACGGTACGCTTGAAGGACCAAACCTGGAGTTATACCGACAGCTATCAAAGCAATTTCCCAGCCTAAACTTCATCGCTTCGGGCGGGGTTTCGGATGCAGGAGATCTGCAAGCGCTAAAAGACCAGCAACAATATGGCGTTGTTGTTGGCCGCGCTTACTACGAAGGCAATTTATCCCTTGAAGAAATGCAAAAGTACCATTCCTCCGGATGACAACTGTTATCGCCCAAAGTCATCTTGTACACGCACAATATCATCCTCATCGGAGGGATTATCCGGATCAGTATGCTGCCATATTTCAGCTAATATTCCCCAGTCATCGAGACCAACCAACCGATGACGTTCACCCTTTTTTAACCTCACATATTCCCCCGATTCCAAGGTCTCAACAGGTTGCTGTTCATCAGTATCACTGGTCATAACACCCACCGGTCCTTCAAGCACCCGCCATATTTCAGCCCGCCGATGATGATACTGCCAGGACAATCGCTTTTCGGGCTGCACAACCAAAATCTTTGGGCTCAACTTTCCCGAAATTTTAAGATCATCAATATCTTTATCTCCGAAATATGTTTGAACAAATTCTGGAGCTTGTTCTTCATCTATCACAAAAAAACCACCCCAGGGACGATTCCAATCTTTATCAACAATTGTAAATCCCCGTTCATCGATTTTATTTTCTATTTGAGCAAAAAACTGTTTCTCCGACTGCTTGGCACTCATTAAAGCTATTACTTTGTTATCCGTTATAACTCATAAAATTTATTTGACCCTAAAATAAAAAAGGCCACGGATAAACCGCAGCCTTTTAATTATTTTTTAAAGTGAATGGTTAATCTTCTCGAACGCAATCGATCTTCACCTCTTTTTGGCAGGGATCGACTGCGGTAGCTCCACACTTGGGACATTCTTCCGGTTGTGCCATAACGAATCTGGGTTTGGAATTAACCTTCACTTCAATTGTACAAATTATTTTAGTAATATAATTCCCTCTCTCATAAATTTAAATTCAATCTAAGTTAAATAAAAGCAACAGTTTAAAGATTTATCTCAATGCTCGCAAAACGTATCATACCTTGTTTAGACATTAAAGACGGAAGAACGGTCAAGGGCATTAATTTTGAGGGATTGCGCGATGCCGGCGATCCTGTAGAGTTAGCTAAGCGCTATTCTGATGAAGGCGCCGACGAACTCGTTTTTTTAGACATCACCGCTACCAAAGAGAAACGTAAAACGCTGGTTGATCTCGTAAAAAAAATAGCACTCGAAATCGATATCCCCTTTACCGTAGGTGGTGGTATCAGCAGCACAGAACAGATCTCGGAGTTATTACATGCGGGGGCCGACAAAGTATCGCTAAACAGTGCTATCGTTCGCAATCCCGAGTTAATTAACGAGGCCTCCAAACAGTTCGGCTCCCAATGTATTGTAGCGGCTGTTGATGCTAAACGTATCGGTGATGAATGGATTGTTTTTATTTCGGGGGGCTCCAAAAATACCGGGAAGAATGCCTTGGAATGGATTAAAGAAGTAGAGAAGCGCGGGGCGGGCGAAGTTCTGCTTACGAGCATGGATCAGGACGGTACCAAGGAGGGTTTTGATATCGAACTGCTACAACGAGTCAACCAATTCACCACCATTCCCGTTATTGCCAGCGGTGGAGCAGGCACCAAACAACACTGTATCGATGCCATAAAAAAGGGACATGCCGATGCAGTGCTGGCCGCCAGCATTTTTCACTTTCAGGAAATTGAAATTAGCAACCTAAAAGAAGAACTTCACCAAGCAAACATTTCTGTTCGTAATACGATTTAATTAGCTGTATTTATGATTGATACCAATTCCTTAAACTTTGAAAAAGGGGATGGACTTATTCCCGCCATCATCCAGGATGCCAATAATTTCCAAGTACTAATGCTTGGATACATGAACAAAAAAGCCCTTGAAAAAACACTTGAAGAAGAGCGCGTAACATTTTACAGTCGTACCAAACAACGCCTTTGGACGAAAGGGGAATCTTCGGGCAACTATCTTGATGTAGTTAATATACAGCAGGATTGTGATGATGATACCTTACTCATTTTAGCCAAACCTCAGGGTCCCACTTGCCACACCGGTGAGCAATCCTGTTTTCATCAGAAAGATTTTAAACCTAAAAAGGATTTACACTTTCTCAATGATCTGGAAGAGTTGATCATCAGCCGTAAAAAAGAAATGCCCGAAGGCTCATACACCACCTCCCTTTTTAACGATGGCATTGATAAAATTGCTCAGAAGGTTGGGGAAGAAGCGGTAGAAACAGTCATTGAGGCCAAAAACGAGAATCATAGCTTAGTTGATGAGGTGTCTGATTTAATCTATCACCTGTTGGTTTTATTGGTGGAGAAAGGGGTACCGTTGCAAAAAATTGTCCAAAACCTTGAAAAGCGCCACGGCAAATAAATATACTGATCACCGGATGGCTCTGTCAGCCATCCGATGAAAAGGTTAAAATTACTTCATCCCCAAAACTTCTTTCGACATGTGCATTGTTACCAGCATATGCGGCACGTCAACGACTTCGGCAATTTTAAGGTCTCCTGCCAACGAGCATAGCGCATAGGCATCGTTACGATCCATGCCGTGTTCTTCTTCCAGGTAATCGATCATATAACGTGTTGCTTTCTTCGCCGCCTCGTCAATAGTTTTTCCAAAACCGGTTACCGCATAATAGTCATCCGTCTCGTATTGCGGCTCTTGGATATTACGGCCATCCTTGATCACTTCGACCTCATAAACAATGCGCGTAGGTGCTTCAATTGCCGTACCACAAACCTCTCCAAGACCCTGAGCAGCATGAGCATCCCCAATAGAAAATAAGGCCCCTTCTACCTGTACAGGAAAGTATACCGTTGTACCTTCTGTCATATGAGGATCATCCATATTCCCTCCATTAGCACGCGGCGGTACCGTCGAAAGCATAGAGTCAGTTGCCGGAGCTACGCCCATCACCCCGGGAAAAGGCTCCAAAGGAATATTTATCTCATCAGAGAACGCAGCCATGTTAGAATGTTCATCGAACTCAAACGTCTTAATCCAGGGCTCATCAAATTCATCTGCCAAAAATCCAAAGCCCGGAATAATGCCGGTCCATCCCCAACTGCCCAATTCTATTTTGTGTAGCTTCACTTTCAGGATGTCCCCAGGCTCTGCGCCCTCTACGTACACAGGTCCCGTTAACGGATGGATGGGATCAAAGCTTAAGTTTTTAATATCCTCCACCGTTGATTTGGGAGAGAGCTGTTGATCTGACGCCTCTTCTGTATTCACCTCAATTACAGCTCCCGATTCCACCTCTATTAATGGTTCTATGGCACTGCTCCAACTACTATGTGTTTGATCGGCTGAGAGCGTGTACTGCGGCTCCGGAACGACTTCAGAATTACCGGTATCCGAACTCTTTTTCTCACACCCAATTCCCAATAGTATTATCAATCCGAATATTATAACGTACTGTTTCATCCTATCCCCTGTTTCTGTTAACATTTGATTATTTTTTGACGGCAACCTTATAGAGCCAAATTATGAAAAATACTGCTGCCAATGCCCCTAACCAATCAGCAACCGGTGCAAACGACTCCGGGACCAATCTAAGCGCGTCAGTACTCTCTTGGATGGCAAATGGGATTGCCAAGACAATACCAATCAGCGCTTCCCCGGTAATCAGTCCTGATGAAAATAATAATCCCCTACGTTCGGCTTTGGTTTTCGCTTCTTCCACATCCGTTCCCTCTCGTCTTGCACGGTTAGCCACCATTCGTCCGGCCCACCAGGCAATCATTCCCCCGACAAAAATAGGTACCGTAAGCTCAAGCGGTAGGTAAATACCAACGGCGACTGCAAGTACGGGCGTGCGAAACTCAAATTCTTTGGCTTCGAGGATCTTATCCAAAATGATAATGGCTACCGCAATTACACATCCAATCCATATCATATTCCATTCCAGGTTTCGGGCAAACACTCCCTCGGCCACTGACTGCATGAGTGTAGCCTGAGGGGCGCTCAACATTTCAGCGGAGCTCATTCCCTCACGGGGAAGAACGCCGCCCAATCCATAGGCATTAAACAGCAAGCTCAGTATTGGGGCAATTACCAGTGCTGCCGAAACAACCCCCACAATCTGCATAATCTGCTGTTTATATGGCGTGGCACCTACCAGCTGACCTGCTTTTAAATCCTGCATATTATCGCCCGCAATAGCCGCAGCACAAGCCACCATCGCTCCAACCAGTATTGCCGCAGCTGCTGCAGCCTGGGCTCTCCCCGTATCAACAGCAAAATCTAACTGTGTACCTAATAGGGCCAATAATATCAGAGAGGTAGCCAAAATGGTAGCAATCGTTACACCGGAAATAGGATTATTCGATGATCCTACAAGACCGGCCATATAGCCGGCGACAGAGGCGAACAGAAAGCCCGCAACCAATGAAAATACAGCGCCTATTGTCATGGTTGTCCAGTATAATCCGCTGCTAACGGGAAGATGAGTAGTATCAATAACCTGGGTAAATATGATAAAAATCGGAACAGCCAGCCCAATAATACCCCACAACACATAATTGATCGGCATGTCACGCTCGGTGCGTGGAATATCAGCACTTTTCCCGGCACGCGCCTTTTTAACGGCTTCCCATGATGACGCGATTCCATCCTTCAGGGGTTTGGCAAGTGAAATCAACGCCCATATGCCTCCTACAACCATGGCCCCGACGCCCATATAGCGAATCTTTTGACTCCATATTTCAAGCGCTGCATCATAGCCGCTCATATTTCCTACGACTTCGGCGACCTCTGCAGGGTTCGCAAATGCCATATATAGAGGAATGCCAAACAGCCATGAAATTAAGCCCCCGGCAAATACGAGTACCGCTATATTTAGTCCTACAATATATCCCACTCCCAAAAGCGCCACCGACAGTTCTGTTCCCATGCCAAAGATTGATTTCCCGGCTGTTGCTGATCCGCTTACTGATCCCGAGAACAGCTTAAATCCTGTCTGACCCAATTTGTACAGCGCAGCGGCAAGTCCGGCCCAGGCAATCTGTATGATGCCTTTCCCACCTTCGGTACCCGCTTTCAATACCTCACCGGTAGCTACTCCTTCCGGAAACTTAAGTTTCTTTTCTATAATAAGAGCTCTTCGCAAGGGAATAGTAAAAAGCACTCCTAATACACCACCACACATGGCAATGGCCATCGTATCGAGGAAAGGAAAGTCTGACCAATAGCGGAGCAAAATAAGGGCAGGCAGTGTAAAAATAACTCCCGCGGCCAACGACTCACCGGCCGACGCCGCCGTCTGCACAATATTGTTTTCCAGGATATTTGACTCTTTAAATAGTCGTAACACTGCCATGGAAATTACGGCTGCCGGAATAGAGGCCGAGACCGTCATCCCTACTTTTAATCCCAGATAAGCGTTGGCTCCAGCTAAAATAGCTGAGAGTAAAATTCCCAGAACTACAGCCTTAAATGTTATCTGCGGATAATCGTCCTCCGCTCGAACATACGGTACAAACTGCTTAGTATCGTCACTCAAAATATTACCCCGTTTCGTTAGATTGATTCGTTTCAAATTAAAAGAACTACACAAGAAAGCAAGCGGCAAATCATCTGCTTCACATTATATCCATACTTTGCTAACTAACGGTGTTTTTGTACTTTGCGCACCAAATTTTAGGTAAAAGAAATTTCTTATGAAAATTACGATCGATCATCTTGATGACCTGCACATGGAAGCCCAAAATGAGGAGGGTGGAAAAATCCGCATGGACGGCAACACTGAAATAGGAGGACTCGAAGGAGGATTCAGCCCCATGCAATTATTACTTGCCGGTATTGGCGGATGCAGCGCTATTGATATTATCGGAATTCTGAAAAAGCAAAAACAGCCGCTCGAAGATTTACAAGTGGTGGTAGACGGCGACAAACAATCCACCGGAACTTTTTCAGAATTCAAGACGATTCAACTGAATTTTATTTTCACCGGCGATCTCGAAGAGAAGAAAGTAAAACACGCTATTGAGCTATCACTTGAAAAATATTGTTCGGTTTCCAAAGCTTTGGAAAAAGGATCTGATATTTCTTACAGCTTTGAAATAAAGTCTTAGTCCGCGTTTTCTACAAGATCCAGGGAGGCCGAATTTATGCAGTATCGCAGACCTGTGGGTTTGGGACCATCTGGAAAAACATGTCCTAAATGGGCATCACAGACATTACATAACACCTCAATACGCTGCATGCCGTGGCTATAATCCTCTTTATATTTGACTACATTATTTTTTACCGGCTCCCCAAAACTGGGCCATCCTGATCCAGATTCAAATTTCTGGGTAGAATCAAATAGTTCCGTCCCACAACAAGCACAAGCATATAACCCGGGCTGGTGACTTTCACAATATTCACCCGTTCCCGGACGCTCCGTCCCATGTTTACGGGTCACATAAAACTGTTCATCGGTCAGCTCTTTTTTCCACTCTTCATCAGATTTTTCAATTCTTCTGGGTGGTTCAGGATTACCTTTCCCTGCATATTCATTTACCTGTTTCCAATCAATCATGAGCTCATTTTATTCTACATTAAAAAGAAAAAGGCCAGAATATAATCTGACCTTTATTATCAGGACAATCCCGGTATATACGGGTACATCCTCTTCACAATATTGAAAAAATACTGATGGAATCATCAAAAATGATTCCATCAGCAAAAGTTACGTTATGCGATCTTCTTGATAAGATCAGCGGTACGAGCAGAGTATCCTGCTTCGTTATCGTACCAAGCAAGAATCTTCACAAGATTGCCATTTGCCTTGGTAAAGCCACTGTCATAAATACAAGAGTGCGGATCGCCTAAGATATCTGTTGAAACCAGCTCTTCTTCAGAGTAACCCAATACTCCTTTCATGGCCCCATTGGCAGCATCCTTAAACGCTTGATCAACCTCTTCAACCGTTACATCTCTACTAAGCGTAGCAGTCAGGTCAGTCAGTGATCCATCAGGTACCGGAACGCGAATAGCACTGCCGTCCAGCTTTCCTTCCAGCTCCGGCAATACAAGCTCAACTGCTTGTGCTGCTCCCGTAGTCGTGGGAACGAGATTTTGTGCTGCAGTACGTCCACGGCGTGGATCCTTATGAGGACCGTCCAATATATTTTGACTGCCTGTATAGGCATGTGTAGTCGTCATGAATCCTTTTTCAAGTCCGAAAGCATCATTCAATACTTTAACCATCGGTGCCAGGCAGTTGGTCGTACAACTTGCGTTGGAATAAATTTGGGCACTGTCATCAATTATTTCTTCATTGACCCCAAGTACAACGGTTTTTACATCGCCATCTCCTTTAGCAGGGGCAGAAATAATTACCTTTTCAGCACCGGCTTCGAGGTGTTTGGAAGCCGCTTCTTTTGTTCGGAATAATCCGGTTGATTCAACAATGATATCAGCACCACGCTCACCCCATTTCAGGTTCGAAGGATCTTTCTCGGATGAGATACCAATCTCCATGCCATCAATCGTAATACTGTTATCAGTATGGTTTACCTCTCCCTGATATGTGCCGTGTACCGAATCACGTTTAAAGAGATAGGCAAGCGTCTCAGCATCCATCAAATCATTTATGCCAACAATATTAATTTCGTCTTTATGGTACGCCATAACAGACCGGGTTACCAATCTTCCAATGCGCCCGAAACCATTAATTCCAATATTAATTTTACTCATAAGTTGTAACCTTTTTAGTTACTTCGTTAAAGTTCTCACGATATGAAATCGCGCGTTATTTATTTTCAACTAAAAATAAGAGTTCAAACGATCTTTTGTAAACAATTCCTAAATTAATTTACCGCTAATCTTCGTCCATATCGATATCTTCAGGGAATTCCTCTTCATCGATGAGATCATCGAAATCATCCGTATCAAGAACATCATCGTCCCCTTCGTCATCCAGATCAGATGTATTTTCACGGGCGGCATCAGCCTTTGCTCCGGCCCGTCGTAACTGGCCCGCAATTTCAGCGTTATCATTATCCAGAGCCAGCGACAAGGCGGAATGACCATCTTTATCCTTCACCTTTATCTTTGCTTTATTTGCCAGCAAATAGCTAATAATATCGGAATGACCTTCTCTGGCGGCAAGCATCAATGGAGTCTGCCCCCACCGCTGCTTCGCATTGACGTTGGCACCATTTTCGACCAATAGTTTAAGCGCTTCCAAGTTACCTTCACGAGCAGCAGCAATAAGAGCTAAATCGTTGGCCCTGGCACCGTGGTCAAGCAGTTTCTGAATAATATCGACATGTCCCTTCTCGGCCGCCCGGCTGATAGCGGTGCCTCCCATAGCTGTTGCAGCATTGGCATCAGCCCCCTCATCCAACAAAAAATCAACCGCTTCTGACTGATTATTTTCAGCTGCTAAAATAAGAGCGGTAACCCCGTTTTTTGCGGTCTTATTAACATCATAATCATCCTCACTAAGTTTCTTCAATTGAGACAAATCTCCTTTTTTAGCGGCATCCAGCAGTGGTGATAACTCCATATCAATGGTTATTTATTGTAGGATAAAAGTGAAAGTGATTATATGACGATTATCTAAATATTTGTCAATACAAATTTTTTTTGGAATATGTTAATGAAGCATTCCATGACCATTATAGCCATTCATAAAATCCTTCCCACTCATTCGTTTTTTTCCTTCCAGTTGCACCTTTTTCAATACTACGCTTCCGTCCCTGCATCCTGCAATCAGCTCATCATCATACATCTGCAAACGCCCCGGAGCTAAATCTTTGGAAGGCCCAATTTCCGATCGGTACATATTAAATTTCAAGTCATCAAGCATAGCCCAGGCCGTGGGAAATGGGCTAAGTCCACGAATTTTATTGTGAACCTCCCCAGCCGTCTTGTCAAAATCAACCTTACAATCCTCAGTATATAATTTCGGTGCCGGCGTCGCCTTATCATGATCTTGTTCCTGCAGTTCATACGACTGGCGTTCTATTTGATCAACGGCATCCATTAACAAATCGCTGCCCATCTTTTTGAGGCGTTTATACACATCCCCCGTCGTTTCATTGGGTCCAATATCTGTCTCGCGCTGTTCAATAATATTCCCGGTGTCAACTTGCTCATCCAAAAAGAAAACCGTACAGCCGGTCTTATCTTCTCCATTCATAATAGCCCAATGAATAGGAGCAGCTCCCCGATACTTGGGAAGTAGGGAAGCATGAAGATTGATAGATCCTTTCTCGGGCAGATCCAAAATCTCCGGCGGCAAGATTCGAAAGGCGACAACAACGAATAGATCCGCATTTAATGCCTTAAGCTCATCATAGAAGCCGGGATCATTAAGTTCTTCAACCTCAATGACCGGTAAGTCCAATTCGAGCGCTTTCTTTTTTACAGCCGTTGGAGATGGTTTTGCCCGGCGTCCGCGCCGCTTATCAATATTACTTACAACGGATACAATTTCGTGATCTGACTGGTGCAGTTTCTCCAGGCTGGGAATGGTAAAATCCGGAGATCCCATGAATACAATACGCATAAAAACCTCTACTTGGTCTCTTGCTTTTTGGGAACGGTGGGATAATCTATTTCCGTACGTCCTTTGTCAATTTCTTTGAGCTTGGAACTCAAAAGCTTTCGCTTGAACATGGAAAGGTGATCCAAAAACAAGACCCCGTCAAGGTGATCGGTTTCGTGCTGTATCACTCTTGACAGCCAGCCGCCTACTTCAAGCTCCTGTTCATTAAAATCGCGATCCATGTAATTGACTACAATTCTTTCGGGACGACTTACCGATGCATTGACGCCCGGTATACTCAGGCATCCTTCCTCCATATCAATTTCCTCCTCACTTTCAAAGGTAATCTCAGGATTGATAAGTGCTAAAGGACCATACTTACTCCCTCCCTCTTCTTCTGTAAGTGGACCGGCATCAGCTACAAAAATCCGCAACAGCTCTCCTATTTGCGGGGCAGCGAGACCAACCCCATCAGAATTATACATGGTGTCGAACATATTGTCGATAAGCTGCTGAATTTCGGGAGTGTTTTCCTTGACGGGTTCTGCTTCTTTGCGAAGCACCTCATCATCATATGTAACGATCGGTAATACGGACATTATCTGCTTTTACAAGTTCAATATATTTCTGAAGGATAATAGCGGCAGCGGCTTGGTTTATGCGATCAGATTCTCGACGTTTCATTTTGGGAACTCCCGCTTCAACCATTGCTCGAACAGCCTCTTTCGTAGTATAACGCTCATCAATTTTAGCTATTTCTATATCGGGGAAACGTGCCTCAAGTTTCGTCAAAAATTCCTCAACCATCTTGATGGCTCTCCCCTCTTCGCCTTCGGGAGTGAGCGGCCAACCTACTACGATTTTCTCAACGTTTTCATTTTTGAGCTGTTCTTCAAGGGCTTCAAAAACGTCATCAACGTAGTAAGTTCCAATAGGATTGGCTACGGTTTTTAATAAGTCGGTACGGGCTAAGCCAATCCATTTTGTTCCTACATCTATACCGATTATTCTGCCATATTCTGCCACGACTAATCTTCCATTTCTTCTACTTCCTCTTCATCAAGAGGTTGCTTTAAAAATTCTTTTAATAATTTACTGGGTTTAAAATGAGTTTTGCGATGAGCCGGCACATAAATCTCTTCATTTGTGCGCGGATTTCGCGCTTTCGGCTTTGCCTTGGTCTTTTTCACTTCAAAAACACCAAAATCACGTAATTCAATCCGACAGGTGGGGTCTGCATCCATCATCGTCTCGCGCAATGCATCTAATACGGCATTTACCCACGGATCAGACTGAACCATTGGTTCATCCATCTCCTCTGCAACGCGTCTAACAATATCTCTTTTTGTATAGGTTATCATAAATTGAAGATGATCTTTTAACTCTGTAATTCAATACTATATTGGGGTAATATTATAGTCTCCAAATAGTGGAAAAGCACTAATTTTTTACCTGCTTGATGATATTACTTTTATCTCAGAGATAAAAATGATCTTGCTCGATAAGTAGTAACGAAAACAATGACTTATTCGTACCTGAAAACGCTTTTAACGCCTCCCACTTTCTGCAATTTATTGACGATACGCCCGAGGTGGTCAATGTCATCAACATAGACGGTAAGAATTCCTTCAAACATTCCACTGTCACTATTTACGTTGATACTTTTCATATTGGTCTCAAGTGACTTCGAAAGTACATCGGTAATATCGTTAATCATCCCCACGCGATCTTCACCAATAACCTTAACAGCGCCGAGGAATTTAGAGTCAATATTTTTCGCCCAGGAAACATCCACAATACGTTCGCCGTCCGTTTGTATCAGGTGATGGATATTCTTGCAGTTTGAACGATGTACCTTCACATCGCCAGTTCGGCTAATGAACCCCATGACATCATCACCGGGAATAGGATTACAGCAATTGGCATAGCTATATTTAACATTCGTTACTTCTCCATTGATAACCAGTGCCTTTTCATCACTTACCGAACGCGCCGCATTGATATAGGTCTCCTGAATCTCCTCTTCCGTTACCGGGGCCGGCTTATTCTCATCCTCCTTCTCATCAATGCGTCCCTTGCTGGTAAACTGTTTTACCGCATTATAAAGCTCATTAACGTCAAAGCTACCCTTTCCAATATCATAGAACAGATCCTGGGTAGAATCGAATTTTAGCTTTTGAGCTATGCGGGTCAGATCCTGCTCCGAAATTTCAATATTTCCTCGCTTGGCTCTTTTCTCCCAGATCTCTCGTCCCTCGTCGGCCGTCTGGCGTTCTTTCTGCTTAATATATTGTCGAATACGAGATTTTGCCTTATGGGTAACAACATCATTAATCCAGTCGGGATTGAGATTAATTTTATTTCCGGTAATAATCTCTACCTGGTCACCAATATCCAGTTGCTGTCGAAGCGGTGCCATTTTACCATTTATCTTCGCAGCAATAGCCCGTTCTCCAATCTCGCTGTGGATATCAAAAGCAAAGTCGATAGGCGTTGCCCCCTGCGGCAGTGTTCTCAGCTCTCCGTCGGGGGTAAATACGTAAATTTCATCCTGATATAAGTTCAGTTGAAAATCCTTAACAAATTCGGTTGCCGCATCAGGTCGAGGATTATCCAACACATCGCGCACCCAGTGGACAAATTTCTCAAGGGTTTCGGAGCCGCCCTCTTTACCCTCCTTATACTTCCAGTGGGCCGCAACGCCCTTTTCGGCAATATCATCCATATGGCGCGTACGAATCTGCACCTCAACTTTGCGCCCTTTTTTGGTAATTACCGTCGTATGCAGCGACTGGTACCCATTAGCTTTAGGTACCGATATAAAGTCGCGAAAACGCTTGGGAATAGGGGTATACCAATCAGTTATAATCGAATATACCCGCCAGCAGTCCTCCTTGGTATGCGGTTCCTCAAGGATAATACGAATAGCAAAAAGGTCGTAGATCTCCTCGAATGGTTTTTGCTGGCGCTGCATCTTCCGAAAGATCGAATAGATATGCTTGGGACGACCTTTCATCTCGAAGGTAAAGCCCTGATCATCCAATTCCTCCTCTATAGGATCCATAAACTCTTCAATAAAAGCCTCACGAGCCTCTTTCTTTTCCCGGAGCTTTCGAGCGATAAACTTATACGAGTTGGGATCAATAACTTTAAAACAGAGGTCTTCGAGCTCACTTTTTATATTAAAAAGTCCAAACCGATGCGCCAGCGGAGCATACAGCTCCATCGTTTCGGTTGCCTTTTGCATCTGTTTTTCACGCGGCAGATGCTGAATGGTACGCATATTATGCAGGCGATCAGCAAACTTAATCAACACTACTCGTATATCTTCTGCCATCGACAGAAGCATTTTCATAAAAGTTTCTGCCTGCTTGGTGTTGCGGCTTTTAAATACACCCGAAATTTTGGTCACCCCGTCGATAAGGTGCGAAACCGTATCGCCAAACTTTTCTTTGATATCATCGAGCGTGACCTCAGTATCCTCGACCGTGTCATGCAACAGCGCAGCTACAACCGAAACATCATCAATATTAATTTCTGACGCCACAATTTTGGCCACTGCCACCGGATGATAGTAGTAAGGCTCACCGGAGGCGCGCTCAATACCCTCATGCGACACATAACAGAGCTTAAAGGCACGAGAAACAAGGTTCTCATCGACCTCGTCAAGATTTTCACGACATACCTTTAACAGCTCATCAAGATCATCTTGCTGAGGCGGATCCAGAACATAGCTGTTCAGATCAATATTATATGTCGTTTTTGTATCTGCCATAAATCAGCTGTAGTAACAGTAAAGCGCTTTCATTTATATTAAAACAATACCTGTACGCTTTACATTCAAAAAAGGAACTGTATGCTTATTTAGCAATCACTAAAATCATTTAAAATAAAAAAGCGGACGATATAATAACGTCCGCTTTTAGAACTAATGTATGCGTTTTAGAATGACAAAGAAATTCCAAATATCAATCTCCCGTTACTGGTACTTACTGAGTTCTGCAACTCATCAAAACTTTCCGCAGATTGGAAGCGATACTCTACAAATGGTTTCAATGTTGGAATGGGACTCACCTCTGCTCCGACAAATCCATTCCAGAAAATGTTACTCTCGGATCCTTCCTGAAAAGCACCTTCCGGATTTTGTAACTCCGTTGTTGTTGATCCGAGTCCTGTTCCTACATATGGCGACAACAATCCTAACGAGATGCCACCTACAGCAGCCAGTCCATAGTCATAATTTTCAATTTTCCCATACGATGCCTGGTTTTCTCCCACATAGTTATCTTCGCTAAAATAGCTAAAATGGCCCCTCAGCTTAAGGTTTACTACCGGGATTTTATTCAGGATGTCGCGTTCAAGACGAACGCCAAAACCATTTTGCGGCTCCTCATCTCGTATTTCATAGGAAGCTCCCAAACTCCACTGGGCTGATGCCTTTTCGGGCATCATGCTAAACGTCAATGCAAAAGTAGCAACTGCAACTAAAATCTTTTTTACTTTCATAATGATTTTTCCCCTTAATTATTAGTGTTTCTGATTTTCTTGCTTACGCTTAGGGTAAGATAGTAAAAAACTTTATGCAAATGAGAGTTTCGGCATATTTTTAAAAGATGCACATATAAACCCTTTATCCCTACAACATCGTTAAAAAAGAGTACTGCCTAACCGAATAACCCCTTTCTATTAAATAATAAAATCCTTGATATGCTTGGCATAGTGCCGACTTACTTTAAGCTCAGTGTTATCAGACAATGTGGCCGATACACACGAATAAAACGATCCGGAGCAAGCCTCTCCTTTAGCAAAATCTATTTTATAAGGGTCATTTTCTGCACTTTATCGGTTTCACCGGCTTTCATATGGATAAAGTACATACCGCTGGAGAGGCTGCTGCCATCAAAACGAACCGTATATGAGCCCATCGACTTTGGCTCATCAACCAGTGTTTGCACCCTTCTGCCCAGCACATCATAAACCTCGAGCCTTACCTGCACCTGCGAAGCCACCTCATAACGGATTTGTGTTTCGGGATAAAATGGATTGGGATAGTTCGGCAACAGATCGTGCTCTGTTATCTGTGTACTGCCGGATGCTTCTGCCAGAATCATCTTTTCATGAGGCCTTTGGATCTGGGTTTGGGTATTATTCTTAATGTCATAATACACCGTATCCTGACCGGTAACCCCTTTCAGAATATAATCACTCATATTCGATAAATTACCAGTAACGGTGACGGGATAGCTGCTGGCCGTAAACTGTAGTTCTGTTTCATTGCCCTCAGCAAGACGTAATCCATCTACACTTCTAACATCAAGAACCGCCTCGGGAGCCATCGGTGGCACCATAAACTGTTCCTGCTCTTCCCTTTTTAGCGACTTGTCAGAAACATACAACTGCTGTTTCGTATTGCCAATGCTAAACGTTATGATACCCAGCTCTCCTGCTGCTATTGCGGGTTTACTTTTTGAGGAGGAACTCCCGGACGTAAGTTCTATCTCCCCTGCTTGGTTTGCCTGAATCCAATAGCCCTGCAATGATTTAATATCGGAGGCTGCCTGATAACTCCCATTCGTAAACTCATACACATCAGACGAACTTAATATGCCGTCCGGATCATTAATAGCCGAAACTCCTACTGTATCACCAACACCACCGATAATATTCCAACCTTCCCGGAGCCCTATTACGGCTGTAGTATCAGCTCGACCATTATAAATAATTTCTGATCCTGAACGACTCTTAACCCAATAACCGGTATGTGATGTTAACTTTGCAACCGGCTCATAGGTCCCTGAGAACTCGTAAAGCTGCAAATTATATCCAAGCTCAATGTCTGAATCAGAAGCCATTGGTGAACCTATAAGCTGCCAATTATTGGCTACTTTAAGTGTTTCTGCAATCATAGGCAATACATCAGGAGCTACATTCCCCACATCCGTTCTACCCACAAAAATACCGCGACCGTGGGTTCCCACCGCAATGGTTCCATCCGTTGACCGCGATGTAATATATTCAACTACCGAGTAGCCGATACTCTCGGCCGACCCATCATCCGACTCCCGTACCCAACTGGTACTTTCACCTTGGAGCGACATCGTAGAATAGATCCCCGTACTGGTTCCTACCAAGTACAAACTTCCTTCTTCGGTAGGCAAAATTTCAGCATTCCGCAGTGACGGACCCGGATTCTGCGCATCTCCCGTCAAGTCTCCTTCAATCGCCGTCCAGTTCTCTCCCCCATCATTCGAATGATATAATCCCACAATACCATAGTTCGACATTACTGCTATAAGCTCATTACCGTTATAGGGATTTACGGCGATATCATGGATATAAGCGCCACCCGAAGCACTTATTGAAGTCAGTTCTTCAGGGGAAGTAGAACTTGAAGCGTTGTCAAGACGATAAATTTTGGGAGCAGTGCTGCCAGATGAGGCCCCATAATAAAGAATACCGGACGGATTCGTACTCATTTCTAAAGCAGTGATTTGATATCCATTACTTCCAGAAACACCGGAAAAGCTAGACCAGCTTGCACCGGGGCTAGACTGGTCCATTGCTGTATTCCTATACAACGTAGATCCATCAGGATAAAACATAATACTCTCATCAGTTGGATCTACCACATATGGGTGTACAAAAAGTTGGTTCGAGGCACCTGAAGGCTCTAAGTTATAGCTTGTACCTATAATTTCACCACTACTGTTTGTGGTATGGCGAAGAACTCTTCCCAACTGCGATGAAGCAAAAATATAATTTTCCGTAAAAAAACCGTAGCTGCCGTCACCTGAAGAAATATCAGCCAATTCTTGTTGTTGATTCCCTTGCGCATCGACCCGAAAGAACGCTGTTCCGTTATCCTGGGTACCTCCCAATATCCGGTTATTTCCTTCCGTCGATGGGATAGCCACCGTATAAAACTGTCCCGTAACATAGCCCTCATCCTTATCTTCCCAGCTTACCGGGGCAGTTGTTATATCGGTGGTGCTACTTAATCCGCCATCATGGCCGGCCCACAGGGTATTAGGATTGTTCGGGTGAAAAGCCAAAACATGCTGATCGGGATGTTGGCTTGGATACTGGCTTACATTATTGGCAGGATCATAACCGCCAATCCAAAACTCCTGTTTTTGATTAAAATCGGAATTATTATAACCTCCTGTTGGAGTCGTTGCAAAACCATCCCGGGATCGAAATAAATTAGTGGCTCCAAGCAATACAAAGTCAGGGTCATCCGGTTTCACACTCAATACCATATTGTAATTGGACTGGGTATTCACAAACCCTACCGGATCCCCAAAGTCAGGAAGATTAACCGACCGATCCTCGCTGTTGTCATTGGCAAAATCGAGCATAAAAAAGCTGATATCTTCATCCGATCCAGAGCCTGTTCCCTCATAGGTATAACTGTAAGCCGTGTCGGGAGCGGAAGGTGCAAAAGCCAAATAGGTACGATCGTGTGTAGCAGGAAAATCAGCAGGAGTAACATCAGTCCAGGTATTCCCATCATCGGTTGAGCGATGAATTCCAGGGCTATCTGGCTGACTTCCACCGACACTATTTTCCGATAACGCTGCCAGAAGTTCTCCATTTTTATTTACAATGATATCCACATAGGCATAGCCCCATGAAGATCCCAATACCTGTGAAAATGAACTCCCGCTATCTGATGACTTATACACCCCAAAGCCATTTGCTGCAAAATAGATATCTCCATTCGTAGGATTTACTACGATTCGAGAAATATAATCGAACTGGCTGTTCCAATTGGTATCGGTATCTTCAGTAGAAGACAACCGCGTCCACGTTTCTCCATTGTCGGTCGACTTATAAATACCCGTCCCATAATATGAGGCTCTATACCCGCGGTCTGATGCTGTGTTACCTCTTAATTCTCCCGTTGCATAATACCACGTATCAGGACTGGTGGGATCCTGCGCTACACTGGTGACACTCATATTTTGATTGGGATCGGTCTTCATTTGCCAGGTAGTACCTCCATCAGTGCTTTTCCACATACCGCCCGAAACACCACCGGCCAAAATGATATTGGGATTTCTCTGGTCAAAGGCCAGCGCCCGCGTTCGTCCGCCCAGGTCTTCCGGCCCGGCCGTGTGCCATGTGATATCCCCTATCGCCTGCATCGTTTGAGGACCCGATTTTCGCAACGTTCTGCCATTCCTGCTGGGCAGTTGTTTGGCATGATTGAGCTCCCGGGCACGAATATCCGGGGGAATACTGTTTGTCGCGGGATCACGAAGTAAGTTGAAGAAATAATCCGTCCGTGCCCTCTTCTTTTCAACGGGATCAAGCGTTGTATTTTCTGTGGCCACTTTCGTTGTTTCCTGTTCCGTCCATCCAACGTACCAAACCCCTAATCCTAACAGCACTAACATTACCAGTCCGGCAAGGACACGATACATATTCCTCTCTCTACCTACCATACTCAATTACTTATTTGGTTTTAAGTCAACCAGTGACCATTTCTGTGTGTCCTGGGATTCGCCAACACTTAACCCTTTCTGGGAGGATATCACGATGTGAATAGAATTCCCCTCTTGCAGTGACTTTTTGCGGTCCGGATAATTTTTCAAAAACCGATCAGCGCTAACCGTTAATTCTTGTTGTACCGCAATGGGCGATGTTGCAGATCCATATCCCAACACTTCTTCTGTTTGAACGACAATACTATTTGTACCGCTGTCAAAATCAGCGGATATAACCACCGCTTTTACCAATGCCGTACCGGGGGCGAGCTCTTCACCAACGGGAAAGGCAGGATCTTTTTCTTTTACTGAATCCTCATCCACGGTATCTTTTTGAGCTGTAATAGTCGGTCTTTCAGGATCAGGCAAGCTATCACTGTATACAGATGCAGAGGTAGACTGTGGCTCCGTCTGTTCCGAATTATCCGATAACAGGTGCCATCCCACCCCCAGCAGGAAAAAAGCAACAGCGATGATTATTATTTTAGTATAGTTCAAAATCCCTTTGATTACTTTTGATTAGATCAACTAAATGATCATGATTCTAATGAAATCAATAAACAAATAATTTAGAAATACTGAAATCAGAATATCTGAAAATGTCCGCCGGGTATGGACATTCCAAAAACAGAATTGTATCTTTAAGCATAATTTTAATTCCCACCTTAGAATTGAGATCCAGAATAGAACTATCTCACGATACATTTCTTTGACGATCTTATCCTAAGGTGTATAAACACAATACTTAGTATACATGACACAACAAGGTAAAGTTAAATGGTTCGATGTTGAGAAAGGATATGGATTTATCGAGCCTGAGGACGGAAGTAAAGATGTTTTCGTCCACCGCAATAACGTAGAAAATTTGGACTATAATCAAGGTCTTGAAGACGGAGAGAATGTAGAATTCGACGTTGAAGAAACCGACAAAGGCTTGAGTGCAGTTGATGTACGCAGCCTTGATTATAAGTAAGTTTTAGCCAAGATTTTTTGGTATATTAAAGCCCGCTTTTTTAAGCGGGCTTTTTTATTGCTCCAAAGAATATGTCTGGAAATACCTTTCTTTTCCTTGCTCATTAAGAGATGATAACCGGAAACAATAGCGACGTTTTTGGAGTTAAACAAAGCAAGACAATATTTATTGAGATCCCATATTCAGGGATCCAGCAATTGTTAGAATACCTGTGTAATTTAAATCCTATTATCAAAAGAACTATGCATCAATCACCTGCTCAACTGTTAAAAAAATACCTTAACGAGAAGGATATTAGCCCCCGCGAATTTTCCCAACTGTCGGGTATGCCTGAAACGGAGGTACAGGGCATTATAGAGGGGGAACTTCCCATTACCAGCCTTCGGGCTCATCATTTAGCCATTGCCCTAAACACCGAGGTAGAAATGTGGTTAAAGGGAGATCGCAGCCAGAAAAATCGAAGACCAAAACAACCGTCCCTGCTTGGATGTGACTGAATGATTACTGTGTATAGTCATCTAGCTACAGAGAATGTTTTTACTATGAATAAGGCAATATAAAACACAGATTTCTCGATTCCGCTACGCTCCACTCGAAATGACCCCTTCATTACATCTTTTACTTACAAACTATCCCGGTAGGTTCGTCGTCTTTTATGAAGCCTGTTCTCATAGTTTTTCCAAAGCGATCGTATGGCTTCATTATCCGCGAGCTCGGGATTGCTTTCAACGGTAGTAATCCCGTGCTGATTGAATACCTCGTTCATCTCCTTAAAAATAATCGACGTTACCCCTTTGTTCTGGTATTCCGGCTTGATCCCAATCAGATAGAACGCTGCCTTGTGGGGAAAGTACCGCGCCTTTACTAGGTGATACCATCCAAAAGGCAATAGCTTACCCCCCGCTTTCCGCAGCGCTCTGGAAAATGAGGGCATCGTAATCGCAAAGGCAATCAGGTTACCGTCCTCATCTGCCACACAATTAATAAAATCCGGGTGAAGAAATCTAAGATATTGATCCTTGTAATAAGCAATCTGGTCGGACTTAATTGGGATATAAGTGCTTAAATTACTGTAGGTCTTATTGATGAGATCAAACATCTCGTCGGCATATTCAAGGATCTCCCTTGTATTTGAAAAGCGAATCATATGAAGGTTATACCGATCCTTAATCAACTTTGAAAACCGCTCCACTTTGGGCGGGGAGCTGTCAGGAATCTGGATCTCATACTCTACCCACTCCTTTTCTTTTTCATATCCAAGTTGCTCGAGATGCGAAGAGTAGTGAGGCAAGCCATACCATGTAATCATTGTATTGGGTTCCTCAAATCCCTCTACAAGCATCCCTGCCTTATCCATATTGGAAAGACCCAGCGGGCCTTCGATAAATTCCAATCCGTTCTCGTTGCCCATCTGGCGTACCTGATTCAGCAGCGCTTCGGAAACCTCCGGATCATCGATACAATCAAAATAACCGAACCGTATTTTGGGGATATCCAGCTCGTGTACTTCGAGCCAATTTATAATGCCAGCAATCCGCCCCACCGGCTGATCATCCCGATAGGCCATAAAGTATTTAACTTCAACATGATTAAAGACCGGATTTTTCCGGGGATCCAGGTTATCCAGCTCATCACTTATGATCGGCGGCGCCCAGTATGGATGATCATCACCAAACAGCAAAAAGGGGAAATGAACAAAATCATAAAGCTCATCATGGGAGCTCAATTCACGAATAGTAATCATGCAGTATCAGTATCAATTTTGATCAAACGAATGACGAAAGTTCAACTACTCCTCATTTTCTTTATGATACTAATAAGTACAGGCAAAAAATAATGGCAATTTTGTGCTGTATGTATACCTCTACTGTCATCTCGCTTGTCCAACGAAACCTTGGTGTAGTTGAGACCGGGATCCCGAGGTTATTGGGATGGAGCGTAGAGGTCTGCAGAAGCTTTTCCAAAATTAAAAGACCTGATAGATTTCTCCATGCGTCCCATTCGGGACTTAGTCGAAATGACGTCGTTGTTTTTAATATTAGCTTATTCTTTTCCAGGCGTCATCTCGACTGGAGCCCCAGACTTCGGGGCGGAACGGAGAGATCTGTAGAAGCACTTTATTTCATTGCTTGCCATAATAGATTCCTCGACTTCACTTCGTTGTGCTACCCGTATGACGGGGCACGGCGAAATGACATCAGTATTCTGTTATTGAGCTTATTCTTTTCCAGGCGTCATTGCGGACTTGATCCGCAATCTCGCATAGCAAGGAATCCAGTACCGCCACCTAATTGGAACAGCGGTTATGAATACCTTGTCGCTGATTGGGTTTCAGAGTTGTCATGACACTCCCTGCCGCACGAGACTCCGCATTTGGGGTGCGGAGTGACATCGTTGGTTTCTTTTGCAGCAAGTTTAAAGAGGAATCCCCCTCACTTTTTACGAATAATCCGCATTCCCCGATCAATATCTCCCTTTATATCCTCAACATGATGAAGATGAAATACATTAGCCAAAAACAGTATAGCCAGCGTACCCATAAAGGCGAATAACAAAATACCACTAACTTGGACATATAATCCACAGATGCCAACTACCGGTGCTCCGATCGTGCCCCAGACCACATTGCTCTTCAATGTTATGCCTTCATCTCCAACAATATATCCAATGATCCATCCTTCTGTTGCCCCCAGCACCAAAAGCCAAAATATCGTCGTTGCCGTTAATGTTTCCATATTGATCATAGTTTGTTTCTGTATACAGCAAAGTTATCAACCCTATCACTCTCCTGCTGTAGTACAATCCCTATTTCGCTTGTACCTTCGAGAACAGCTCACACCACCTTTCATGGATTATCTGTCCATAATATCCCCTACAGCATCAATCAAGGTTCCCCTACAAAATATCCACCCTACTCACTCTGTGTTCTGTGATTAAAGAATCCCTATCGTATCAAACAGATACCCTAAAAAAGATCTTTAACCGAAATTTTAATTTCTTTTTCACAATTAAATCTCAAATACATCATGACAACGCAAAATAACCAGGATATTTTTGACCTCTACGATTTGATGCTCGAACAACTGCGTGATCTCTATGACGGTGAATTACAGCAGATAACTTTTCTGGAAAGACAGTCAGAAATAGCAGAATCTTTTGAGCTCAATGAACTCCTGACGTTTCATCTCAGGGAAACAAAGCACCACGCTCAACGTATTAAGGAAGTCTTTGAAATACTCAATGAAGATCCCAAAGGTGAAAACTGCGACGGTATTAAAGGACTCATCAAAGAATCACAAAAATTGGTAACGCGATGTGTGAATGAGGAAGTACGGGATGCTGCTCTTATAACGGCGATTCAACACATCAATCATTATGAGATGGCAGGCTATGGAACTTCTATTGCCTATGCTAAAACTCTCGAACGGCATGAGATTGCTGAACTACTCCTGGATACCTTACGTGAGGAAAAACGCGCTGATATGGGGCTAAGTGATCTGGCAAACAATCAAATTAATCCTGATGCCAAATGGTCAGCTATTGTGAATAAAGTACGTATTCCGGGCCCGACCAAAGTCAAGTAACTTATATAAACCTACTTTTTGCTGATTATGAAACGTGCACTAACGCGGAACCTAAAAATAAAGATCAATTCAAGATCTCTTTCCCCTGCTGATATTAATAGCTTGGAACAGTGGGAAAATGAGGGTGGGATGACGAACTCCCAAGTTGCGTTCTTAACATCTTTAAGTCCTCTAAGAAAGGGAGAAATATTTGAAGTCACAGGCGGTGATATCCATTTCGAAAATGGCCAACTTTATTATGAGGCTGAAATTAATATTCTCGCACTGCCGTAGGTAGTTCTCATATTGGTGCCCAACATCACCACAGAGATAGATTTCTTACTTCGTTCGAAATGACATCGAGGGAACCTTATAATATAGGGCGTCATCTCGACTGGAGCCCCAGACTTCGGGGCGGAACGTAGAGATCTGTAGAAGCACTTTATTTCATTGCTTGCCATGATAGATTCCTCGACTTCACTTCGTTGCGATCCCCGTATGAAGGGGAGTGATAACCAAGGTATTATACTTCGAAAATCATTACTACGCCAGAAGTCCGGCAATAAATTACCGGATTAAATATTACAAAACCCTATAAACAGAAGCCCTCAACCTCTGGTGGCATTGCCATACACAAATCCTCAATATTGCAAAACAGACATAAGTCGTCTCCTATCCCTCAGCCGAAACTCAAAAAAGACCTACCGAATCCGATACATCAGTCCAATCATAGCCCCCATCTGATCAGGGTATAAATCACCGGTGTCATAGGCCAAGTCAACGTTCAATGACAACTCCTCTTTGATATCCATTGACGTTTGTAACAGAAACGAATATTGGTCTTGGCGATCGGTAAAACCCTTACTTCTATTAATGCAGCTTTCAGTAGCACAATAATTATTTATTCCATAATTTCTACTGTATGTTGATGACAAAATATAATTTAACAATCCTATCTCTCCTTCAAAACTAAGCTGATGACTAATAACAATACTATTATCAACACCGGGATTAATTCCATCAGAAAACATTAAAGGATTGCCAATGGTACGACCGTGGTAAGTCCATCCACTCCAATATACACTATTACTATAATAACTGTCTGCCCCATAAGGTGGGTCACCTCTATGTTCCTGAGAACTCTGTCGCTTCGTATAGAGATGACTCCAGGATAACTTATTCACATATTGGAATTCTTTATCCCATGAAATTGATACCCCCCAAAGACCATCCCAAACATTTCGAAATTTTGCCCCGGCTCCAGTTTCGAGGTAAAACTGTCGATGTATTATGCCACTATATCCGTGGTAATCATAACTGATACCAAAATCATAAATGCCAATTGAACTTCCTACTGCTTCTCCGGTTGCAGAAGGCTCCGCATTTTCCGACTCGCTTTCTTGAGCAGTAAAGATATTCCAAAAATCTTTTGGAAAACTGTCAGGTAAATCCCCGTATTCTGGATGAGTACCCGCCCAGAGGGTGCTCTGTACCAGTCCCCCAAACAACTGTAATGGATATCGTTCAGGTAGAACTTTTAAATAAAAATATTTCTGATGCAACCATGGATCTTCAATATATCTCCCATTTTCCATCCATCCATGAGCAAAGTAGCCCTTAAAACTGAGCCATTCATCCATGCCAGGGATATCTACAAAGTCGGGCGTATAAATGCGGATCTTAGGAATAGGTGAGGCATTGCCACTCTGTATCATTGATCCAGAAGTGAGGGTGCTATCGGTGATACCGATCCGCTCCTTCTTACGTCCTCCGACAAACCGAAAGATCTGCCAGTCGGCCTGCAGGTAGACTTCGCTAAAAAAGAGGGCATTTTCACTGGCTACCCGACTTACCAGCTCAGCACCCGCCTTCATATCAATATTACCCATACTCCCCATATTCCATCTCGGGGTAACGCCCACATAACCGTTGGTCTGATTGCGGTCTATGGTGCCCCAACGATTACTGTGAAGCCAAAAGGGGAGCTTCCCTTCTTCACTGATAGCCGTAGCAAATTTAATATCAAACGCCACACCTTTTTCAGGGAATGTTGTTTGAGCGGATGCGACATACTGCAAGCCTGTTAATATTAAACAGCTGAAGAATATACCAATACCTGTATTTCGAAATGACCTCACTGACAATAATCGATTTTCTGATAATTCTTTTAGAAAGAATATAGATATATCAAAAGGCAACTTCGAGTGGAAATAAGAATTGTATCGCATTTTCAGAATTAAAAGGAAAGCAAATTGTATTCCTTCACCATTAAGTACAACTCAATGCCTCAAGTATTTAACCTCTACTCTGAGCCCTACAAACTGTAATCCTCACCCTGCATCCTAAAGCCTTTTACTAAAAAGAGGTAACCTAAAAACTAATGAGGCACATCCTAACGGATATGCCTCTCAAATGAAACTTAACCTAAATCCTCCACCTCTATCTAAACCGCTACACTATCAGATTCTTTTTCATACTCTTTTTCCTCATTCGTAATAAGCTCTAAGGAATCATCGCTGCTATTTCCATTCAACGACTCCAGATTTTCGGGATTAAATTCGATACCCCACTTCCTCTTTTGATAAGCCTGCCAGTCATAACCAAACAACCAAGACGTCACTTTTCTTTTAAATCCGTTAGTGGGGAACACTACCAGACTTGTCAATATTACGGTACCTAATAATATATTCACATTGATGTTAAGCAACGCCAACGTTCCAATAATTGATACCAACAACAGGCTTTGACCATACAGTAGCAAGGACGCATGCCTGTGCGAGAGCCCCATGCGCAGCAGCTCGTGGTGCACATGATCCTGCCCCGGCTCAAATATGGAGTTGCTGCGTCGCATTCTTTTAATAACAACACGCAGTGTATCAAATAGTGGGAACCCTAAAATAGCGACCGGAAGAATGCTTGAAGCACTTCCAAAAACAGTGGCAAATACAGGATCCCCGCTCAGCGCAATAAACTCAATGGTCTGTACCGCAAGAAGAAATCCCAACAACATGGAACCCGTATCCCCCATAAATATAGAGGCGGGACTAAAGTTATAATAGAGAAATCCCAACAGTGCGCCTACCAGACAAAATGAAAACATCGCCATGGGCAATGCTCCCACATACAAAAAGCCGGCTCCAAATATTGCAGAAGCAATCACGCCAATCCCTCCTGCCAATCCATCGATACCGTCAATGAGGTTAATCGCATTGATGAGAACGATGACTGTAAAAAAGGTGATCGGCACCGCAGCCCAATAGGGAATATCGGCCATCCCAAAGACGCCGTGAAAGTTGTCAATCATCATGTCACTTCCAAAGATAATTAAACCGGCAGCTGTCAATTGGGCTACAAGCTTTTTGGAAGCAGATAACACCACCAAATCATCTTTCAAACCTACAAAAAATAAGATGAGGACTGCAGCAGCCAAATAGGAATAGCCTCCCAGGCTGTCAGCCCAAGGGCTTATTGAAAAACTAACTAGAAAAGCCGCAAATATAGCAATCCCACCGAGGGTCGGTATGGCCTCGGAATGCAGTTTGCGATGATCATCCGGATGGTCGAACAAATGCTGCTTTTCGGCCACCCTCTTAATTATGGGTATAGCAAAATAGGAGATCACACAGGAAAGAATAAAGATCACGCCTAATGTCATCCCGCCATCTGGCAGTAACGTTTGTTCCATACACTATTTATTTAAATAAAAAAACGCCTCTACTTGTTTATCGATTTTTAAAAATAACAGTTTAGACTCTCTAATACAATCCCATATTAAAATTCTCTAATATTACGTAAAAATGACTGCTTACGCTTTTCAAATGTGGATGTCTGTTTCAGGATCCACACTTTTCAACGCATTCCTGCTGTCAATAATACAATCCGACCATTCAGCAATCTCCTCATAATCAATAGCTAAGTGATCGGTGGAAATGACTACCGCATCATAATCTGATACTACCTCTTCATTCCAAGATATACTTTAGTCCCTGTCCATTCCGCATGTTCTCTGGTTGGTTTTATTTCCGAAATATGGAATATTGGGATTGTAATAAGATACATTGGCTGGTACTCCTCCAGTAGATCCATTATCAAATTTGAGGCTCAAGATAGGCATGTTTAGAGAGAATGTATATTAAAGATCAATAATAATTTTCATATCCGCTATATTATAATCCAAGATCATATCGTCGTGTAAACTTCCATTTATCCCATATTCCTTACTTTAAAAATCGTGAAGCGATCTGTTATTGTTTATTTTTTCAATCAAGAAATCCCGAACTTTCGGAACAAGCAAAACTACTGGAACCAAAAAGATCACGTCTGTTAATTGGGATTCAGTTCGAACTTCAGGATGCGTGTATTTTGATGGCCCTTCCAAATACTAAGCCAGTTAATGAGGTTGTCACCGGTACAAAATGCACTGAGTCGCTTTGCTATTTTTAAACTCTGTAACCCAATAACGCAATTCAACCTAATCACCCCTTGCCCTGCCACCGGACATGAGCCATCTGTCGGCAACTCAGTGCCATCAAACTACGCCTTCCAAATATTTTTCTTTATTCTTTATTAACTCTTCAAGATCTACTACTTCAAACCATTGTTTCAATACTTCTTCACAGGTTCCAAATTTATAATTTTCAAGTAGCATCTCTAATTTACGGTGAGTAGTGTGAAGGTTAAAATAACACTTAAATCTTCTAAACTGTGACATCTTAACACGTGGACAATCTGGAGCAAAATCTCTGGGGTGTAGATAAACAACACCCGGCATTCCTTCTTTTTCTAACTTATTAAAACCATGCTGCAAAACTTTTTCATGCCAAAAACGCAAATAACCTCCACCACTAAAGGGTATTTTTATTTTACCAAAATTCATTACACTCATGGGCAACTCAATAAAATTTGTTTTTGATATAGAAGAAGGCAACAATTGAGGACGTTGATCAATTGCATATCCTCCATGGCCACGCTGGGTAGGAAATAAACTGGCATCATACCGAAGTCCTACCTCCTTCATAACTTCAAAAGCCCATTCATATCCCGGCATAATTGAAAAGGATGGCGCCCGATATCCTTTAACTTTTTGCCCAGACAACTCCTCCAATACTGTGATGGAACGTTCGAGGTATGTTTTAAACATCTGCCTTGAAATCGTATTTACACGGTAATGCCAATAACCGTGGGACCCGATTTCATGTCCCCGATCTACTATTTTTTTTATCAAATCAGGATATTTTTCTGCTATCCAGCCTAAAACAAAGAAGGTAGCCTTCACATCATACTCATCTAAAATGTCTAAAATGAGGTCGGTTTTATCTTCAACAATAGTGGGATACTCATGCCAATTTCCACGCCTCTCTACTTCTGGTATACCAGCTATATGAAACCAATCCTCGATATCAAATGAAAGTGCATGAATCAAATTATACAATAAGCTATTTTAAAAAATATGGTTTGATATTGCCTGATTTTATCTTTTTATTAGCATTATTCTAAGCGGGGGTAGCTCAGTGAAGAGCATCAATCTTCCAGATTGAAGGCCGCAGGTTCAACTCCTGCCCCCCGCTCAATTCCCTCCTATTTCAATATATCTTCTTCGCGAAATAAGGTCCTACTCGATCTGCCACTTTTTTAGGAATCTTAGACCAAATAGAACTCAAAATGTCAAAATTCTTAATATTGAAACCTTTCTCAAAGTTATAATTAAAATAAAGTTGCTTATCCTTAGTACCCCAATGACTTTTAAATCTGTGCAATGAACTATCTTTTGTACTTCTGCCGAGAGAAAATATAGTTGCTCCATCTTCAATAGAGAACTTTATCATTTCCCAGTACAGAAATAAACTCGAATATAGGCTGTTATATTCTCTGAGAGTAGAGAACCAGCAATTTTCATAAAAATTCTGATATCCTAAAAGGAATCCTCCACCAATTATTTCACCATCATATTCTGCGCAAAAAATTTCAGCCGGACCATATTCATAATTATCTAAGATAGTCTCAAAAAAATATTTGGGTAATGGTGGAGATCCCAATCCATGCATGTTAAGTGTATATATTTCATAAAATTTATCTAAATACTCGTCACCTTTTCTTAATTCAATACCATTCTTATAACTTTTCCGGACCTTCCTCCTTTGGTTAGAACTTAACTCCATTAATTGATCATCTACATCTGGAATCAGCTCCTTGTATGAGGTTACCTTATTGTCATTATAATTACTTGATAAAGGTTCTGTATCTCTTATCTCAAGTTTTGCATCAAGAGACTTTTCCAAGTTCTCATATAGTCCCTTTTTATTTATTCCCTTATTCGCAGTTAAGCCACTGTACGAAAAGTGCGGCATTGAAGTGAGGCCACCGGGAGCGTCGATAAGATTTACTGCACCAATTCTATTTCCGTTATCTTCTAAAAAATAATTCCAACCTTCCCAGTTGAATGATTTCTGAATTATCTTAACTAATATTGGATTATGGGCAATGGTCGGAAAATCAGCATTACTTTTAATAAAGTTATTCCAATCATCAAATTGATTTTCTTTTACAACTGTCAATTCCATCCTATAAATATTTTATTAATTCCATTCTTCAATTTTGTAACCTAAATAATCAAATAACTTCTTATTCCTATCTGAAAAATAATCCCTTAAATATTGCCTATCATTATCTTTCATTTCCATTTTCTTTACACTTCTGCTGGCAACTTTTTCCAATATCGGTCTTGGAATTGTTTTTTTCATTATTTCACGTATCCCGGCGGAAACTTTATTATCGCGGCTAAGTAAAAACTTTGCTATTGGGTTTGTAGGTTTACCAGACTTATTGTGCTGAATATCTGTATCAATTTCTACATTCGGATCAACCTCCAGAAATTCAAAAATATCTGAAACAGTTGCATCCGTTTCTTTCCTGAATCGTTCCTGAATAACAATCTTTACGTTTGAAAAACCCTCCAAAAAACTTTTGACCTGCTGGTAATATTCACCCCCTCCTTTATATGCCCAGATAAAATCCCAATTATTTTGCAGACGTTCTTCTTCTGCATCCAAACCTTCTCTGAAAGAAAGTTTTTCTCTACTATCACGAACCAAGTATTTATAAGCTGAAAAAGCCCGTTCCACGGGATTACGTAAAATTAGAATTATGGGGATGTCTCCCAATGTTTCTTTTATCTCGTCTGCCGTAAATTGGTGGTAGTAAATATAGTCGGGACTTGCTTCTCCTATTAATTTGTAAGACTCCAACTCCTCAAAAAGCAATTTATATTTATCAAAATTCCTTACTGCGTATTTATCTACCGTTTTGTCACCGGGGCCCTGATGAGGAAAATTCAGATGCTTAGAACTAAAATATTTTGGCTCTTTTAAATCAGGAAAGCCAATACCCGGATGTTGTTTTAAATAATAGTATAAAGCTGTCGTGCCACATTTTGAGGCACCTGCAATTAAAAAATTAGGTAACATGAATATCAGCTATCTAAAATCGTATTAAAATATTTGTAATATCTACTAATAATAGATGGCCAGTTGTAGTATTCATTTATTCGCCTAAAACCAGCCTCTCGTATTTCATCCCACTCTTTGGCTGTTGGGCTATTCTCTATCGCTTCTAAGTGTTTTGAAACATCCTGAGCATTAGAAAAATAAAGAGCTTTATTATTAGTCACTTCACGGGTAAATGAATTATCATGACAAATACATAAATTTTTTGAAGCCATTGCTTCTAAAAGGGAGGGATTAGTCCCACCAACCGAATGACCATGTAAGTATGTTAAAGCACCATAGCGAACGGCTTGAAGTTTTTTATTATTATAAATACCACCTAAAAACTTAACTTGTCCATTTCCTAGTTTTTCCAATCTCCTAACATAAGCAGTATCTTGTAAATTACCCACTATTGCTAAGGGAAATGTACGCTCTGTATTGCAGTATCCTTCTATAATATGGTGCACGTTATTTTCAGGTTCAAGCCTACTGACTATCAAATGATATTTATTAGCTGCAAGTCCATATGAATTTAAAATACTACCAATATCATCTGCATTGTTTATAAAAATATTTTTATGAGCCCCATATTCTATAAAATCACTTTTCTTTCTTCTATTAAACTCCTTTTCCATCTTTTCGGCAATAGCCTTAGAATCAGACAAATAATATTCACTCGTTTTAGTTGACAACCAAAACATAAAATATAAAGCTATCTTAGTAGAATAAGACCACTTACTTCGCCACCACCCCATGCCATCCGGGTTGGTAACAAATTTGATTCCTTTTAACCACGGAATCCAACTAGTAAAAGCCGCTCCTACACCGCAAGAATATATTATATCAACTACATTTATCACTTTTTTTATTGAATCCCAATAGTACAAATTAGGATTTTCAGCTTTTGAATATTTTGAATAGATAAGTTCTATTCCCTTATACTCTTTTCCAGAGTATAGATCTCTTTGATATTTATCACAAACCACTATAACATTTACGCCATCATACTCAGTTAAACCTACACCTACCTCTTCCACGAAAGTTTCAAACCCTCCATATTCTGCTGGTATACCTCTTGACCCAATAAAAGCTATTTTCATGAATTATATATCAAGGTGAAATTTTAAATATCCCAATTGCCTCCACTATATATTTCATTGAGTATGCAACTGAATAAAATAATATTGATGAAGTAGGATCATCATGTAAATAATAACCCAAATATAATGCTAAAGCAGATATTATAAGAGTTGATAATTGAATAAGAAATAAGATTTTTTGGTTTTCTGAAACTAAGTAAATAAATCCAAATGGATTTACTAGTATCCTAAAGAAAAACATTATAGCCAACATTTTGGTAAGTGTTCCCGCATATGCCCACTTTTCACCAAATATTATTGGAAAACCTATTTCAGATAAAGTATAAAAGAGCAGAAAAATAACACCTGATATTGGAAACAGAATTTTCAACCATTTAATAACTATTTTTTTATAAGAGCGATTTTCTCTTATAAAAACAGATATTTTCTTCTTGATTGATTCCGCTAATGAAATAGATATAAATATGACAGGAACATAAGAAACTTTAAAAGATAAAGAATATTGTCCGACAACATCATCAGAATAGAAATAACCTAATAAAAATATTGGCAATGCTGCATTCAAATGATCAACTAGTGAGGTTGGTGTAGAATACAAAGGAAAATGCTTAAACCTCGAAAATAAACTCTTAAACTTGCTGCAGTTTATACCTGATATAACAGATTTTAATGAAATTTTAAGTTTGAAAAAATAATATACTAATACTGCAAAAAATGAAATTATCCAACTTACAACCAAACCATTGTATTTGAAAACGATGTATCCTAAGAAAACTTGTGAAATAACTAATACTATCACCTTTGACACCTTATAATAACTCATTAACTTATATAGTCCTAACCTATTCATATAAGTTAATAAGTAAGTACTAAATGCTTTTAGTAAGGATGCAATTATAGCTAAAACAATTACTATTTCATTTTCAAAATTGAAAATGAAAGAAATTGTTGCTACAAATAAAATAATACCAGTAAAAATAGTTGTAGAAAGGCCCGTAAATAAGACTAAACTCTTTTTTGCTTTTGAAAATGTTTTCTTTATAAAGAAAACATTTTCAAATCTCATAGTAAGGATAACAGTAAATATATTTATCAAAGAAGAAAATAGTGCATATACTCCAAATTCCTTGGGCGAATATATTCTAGTTAGTAGAGGAGAGATAAGAACTGGGATTGCTTGACTTAATACATTAGCTACAAATAAATTAACTATATGTTTATTTTGTTTTAATGTACTTATTAAAGAATTTAAACTTTTATCTTCTTTAAAATAATCTAAGAGCTTCAATAAACTTATTTTTTATAAAAAGTATTTGAATCTTTAACGTTAGTTGTTATAAAGTCAATTTCTTTGGGATTTCCATAATCACGCCACAATTCTATATTTTTCTTTGACTTATTAGGATTAAAATGACTTAATGGATTGGAATGAGAGTTCTTATCTATGTTCAAAAAATTAAAAATATTTGCCTTAGTAGGCTGATATTTATAGACCAAATCCTCAAACTGTATCTTTAATACATTTTTAAAATTAGAATTTCCAAAACTTGCATTATTCATCAAGTTATTATACCAATGAGTAAAAGCCTCTACATTAGAAGGGATAAACGCAAAACCATATTTTAAGGCATTGACATATATATCTCTTGGATCTCTCTGAACTGAAATGATTTTTAAATCATCGAACAATAAATTCATTTCTTCCAAATATAGAGAAACATAAGGTTCATCAATCACAAAATGTTCAATATCATTTTGAAACCGATTTGTTATGTCAAGTAACTTATTTATATAGACATTTGTTTCTCTCTTAAAATCTTTATTTGATTTAATATATAATTCTTCAAATAAAGATCTTGTTGGCAAATTATATTTATGATGAAGTTTGTGTAATAATCTTAATTTACTATCACATATTCCATACCAAATTCCCTTAAACTTTTTATCAGTCAAATTCGATATATACTCATTTGAGAACTTTTTAAACTCTTCTCCAAAGAACTCTGTTAAATCCAAACCTGAATATCGTTGAGAATACTTTTTACTCAATGAATCGACAAGTTGTAAATATCTTCTAATTGCTAAATCAAAATTATATGGGCTCCAATCTCTATCAAAAGCTCTAAATAAGCTTAAAATCCCATCAGGATCAGTAATAAACCTGAGCTCAGCTTCTATACATAAGGTACTATCAACTTCTTTAAGCAAATCAAAAACTGCACTTGAACCACTCCCTCCATAGCCTGCAATAATTATTTTTCCCATAAATAAATATTTGAATAATTAATCCGAATCTCATTAATATAACTCAGATAACAACCAAATAGCATAAAAGAAAAAGGATATGTTATTGATCGCGCAAAAATCATTGATACAATGACTTGAATAAACATTAGATAAATAAATAGCTCATTATTATCTAAACTTTTTTCAAACTTCAAGGTTTTCAAATTAAATTTTGAAACTTTTGAAAGTAATATTAATAATATTAGAAAACTTATTATTCCAAATTGTCGCCAATAAGAAAGAAGATTGTGAATATAATAACCGACATATCCAAATTCATAAACTTGTCCTCCAAAATTTCCGCTGATTGGATGTTCCAATATATCTTTCCCACCACTTAAAAACATAAATAATCTACTATCTAAGCTTGAGTCATTTTCCCCAAAAACTATCCCTAACATTCTATTTTGAAATATTTCAGGATTAAGAATAAAAAGTAGAGTCGCTACGCTTAATAAAAATACCGTTGTACTATAAAATACTTTTCTATTTTGGGTAAGATAGATATATGCCATAATGACTATGGCATAAGCATAAAAAGTTGTCCTCGAATGTAATGCATATAAAACAATAATTGAGATAAAAAATATTAAATAGATTTTTATATCTCTTTTTTTACCCCAACCATGAATTAAGGATATTGTAAATATACTTGTCAAGGCATAAGAGTCAGCCCAAAATTGATAACCTTTATTCGTTTCATAAACAATTTTATCCAAATCTAAAAGAAAAGTGTTATAATCTAGATTTGCTAAGACAAAAGTACTCATCAATAATAAAATTACAACAAAAAAAGGTTTATAGTGATCCGCGAATCTATATAAATTCATATTATATCCAATAAAAAAGTAATAGCAGTAAAAAAATATAATACTCAAATAATATGATTTTATATTATAACCTGACTCATCAAAAGCGATAGGGAATGTACTCAGATTATACACGCTCACTATAATTATTGACAACAAAAATAAGTAAAGATATAAATGATTTTTACCTATTTTATATCCTTTAAATTGCTTGCGAAGAGTCGCGAATAGCAAAACTAAAAAAAATGCTATTTTAGGTATAACTAAGTTTACTTCATACGCATTTCCTAAATAGAATGAAAGTGATATACTATATAAAAACTCAATTGGAAGTTGTAATAGGAAGGCAAGAAGTGCTAATCTAATTCTAAAACTCATTAACTATTTTATAAGTTTTTTCATATTATATGAAAATTTATAAAATAAAACTTTTAAAATGCTAAACTCAATTAAATCCCTTTTTTTAAACTTAATTAATGCACTAAATAAATTAGAAATATGTTTAACTCTTCTGAATAAATAAGATTTATTAAATCTATATGAACCTATTACATTATTTCTATGCTGGCGATAGTTAACTAACTGTTTGTTAATGAAACTAACCTCACCATAATAAGATATAAAAATACTTATCCATTGGTCATGCTGGAAATAATCTATATAACTATTTACAGACAGTATTAAATTGACACTAGCTTTATTCATCATCATAGTACAACCAGTTAAAACACTCTGAGCAATAAAATAATGATAATCCGTAAAGACTATCTCTCCGTCTTTACGAGACTCCCAAAAAGATTCTTCAAGTACTTTATATCCATCCTCATCTACTATCTGGAGATCAGTAGCAATCAATAAAGGTATTTTTGTATTATGAATATCTTCTAATCTTTTAATTTCATTAATTGAAACCTCTATCTTTTTGTTTGACCATATATCATCTTGGTCACAAAACATTATATATTTAGAATGTGAATATCGGATAAGTTCCAAAAAACTCTTCGAGGAACCCAAATTACCTTTATTATCTTCAATAATTCTGATTCGGTCAGGATATTTATTTTCATATTTTTTTAAAATCTCTAACGTAGAATCTGATGATCCATCATCTCTAATAATCAAATTCCAATATTTATAAGTTTGCTTTATAATTGATTCAAATAGTTCATCGAGATATTTCTCCCCATTATAAGTTGAAAGTAAAATATCCACTTCAGATCTCATACGATTACTACCATCTTAATCCACATTTACGATAAATATTCCCTTACGTTTTGATGACCAAATAAATCCTCACCCTTTGATTTTAAATATTGAATGTTAATCTCAGAGCTATTTTTTTCTAAATTATATTTTTCGACTATCTTTTCATTAGCTGCTACTATATTAATATTATGAAAATACTTTTTTGATAACCGTACTGCTTCCCCCACATACCTCCCCACTATTACCGGTATTCCATTACACATATAAGCCGCAAACTTAACTGAAAGTCTTGTTTTCCAGTCTTTGTTTTTTTGTAAGGTTACAATACCATAATCTGAAATCTGTATATATTTATCATGGTTTTGGTATTTATTTGTATTTAAAAGTATAATCTTACTTTGGTTAAAAAAGTTATCTTTTTTTAGGTTATCATAATCCTGACTTATTATAAGTACATAAATATTCTGTTCAATAAAGCTAGAAAATATTTTTTTGTACATATCAATATTATTCCACCATGAGTTTAATGAGCCATAGTAACAAATAACCTCATCTTCTATACTCAAACTTAAACTATTTCTTATCCTCTTTTTTTCTGATTCAGTTAAATTCTTATCAAGATTATAAAAACAGTGCACTATAATGTTCTTTTCCTTATTCCTTTCAATAATATTATCATAGTATACTTTCTGAAATTTCGATACAGAAACATTCTTCAAAGAATTTTTTAAAATACCCCTTTCAATCTTTTTCCACATTTTTTTATTTATACCAGATAAGCGCTTATCATGTTCATGAATAAATAAGCTCCTTGCATCGAAAACATAAGACGAACCTTTTAACTGATTTAGTATCAGAGCTACAAAACTCGGGAAATAGCTTCGTGAAATCACTCTTGAATCCTTTTCAACTATTAAGCTTAAACATACAGAATAAAGAAAGGCTATTATCGGAGTTAAAAAAAACAACCGATTAAAAATAAATAATCGATATGGTATCAGAATTGGTAAATTTATTACATTAAAAGTTTTATCACGATATCCGCTTTTATCAAACCGATGTATATTTATGATAGTAATCTCATAGCTACTCTCAGTTAAACTTTTAAAAGGATTAACAAATTGATCCTGTAATAATCCTGAATCAAGGTCCTCATTAATCGATAGTAAATAAATCTTACTCATGTATTATGATCCTCTATAGAACTTAAAAATTTGCTCACAAATGTAATTAATTTCTTTTTTATTCAATTCAGGATACATTGGTAATGACAGTATCTCTTTTTGTGCTTTATATGCTTCAGGAAATTCTTCTTTTTTGTAGTTTAAGTAATCGTATGCAGATAAAAGTGGCAAAATAGTTGGATAGTGGATGGAAGTGGAAATCTTTTTTTTCTCTAAATATTTAGATAACCCATCTCTATTTGTTGCTTGAATTACATATAAATGGAATACATGCTTATCATTCTTTCTAATTGCAGGAGTGTTTACTTCATCGATATCTTCTAGTAACTCATTATAGTACAATGCATTAGCCAAACGTTTATTATTCCAATTTTGTATATAGTTTAACTTTACATTTAAAATGGCTGCCTGAATACCATCAAGTCTACTGTTAACACCTTCTATTTTATGATTATGTTTTTGCATTTGACCATGATTGGCAAACATTCTACACTTGCGAGCCAATTCATCGTTATTTGTTATAATAGCACCAGCATCTCCATAGGCTCCTAAATTTTTGCCTGGATAGAAGCTAAAAGTAGCAGCGTCACCAAAAGTTCCCACCTTTTGCTCGTTATATTCTGCAAAATGAGCTTGTGCTGTATCTTCAATTACATATAAATCATTTTGTTCAGCTATTTCCATGATAGGAGCCATATCTGCAGGTTGCCCATATAAATGTACAGGAATTATAGCTTTCGTACTGGGAGTTACTTTTTCTGAAATCTTAGCAGGATCTATTGTGAAATATCCAGGTTCTATATCAACAAACACAGGGGTTGCCCCAGTCTGACTAATAGTTTCTGAAGTTGATATCCAACTATTTGCTACTGTAATGACTTCATCACCGGGTCCTATTCCCAGCATCTTAAGGACTATATATATCGCATCAGTCCCATTGGCCACTCCTATACAATGTTTTATTCCATACTTTTTGGCATATTGCCGTTCAAAACGATCAACGTAATTTCCCCGAATAAATGCCGTATCATTAATGACATTTTGAATAGCTTCATCAATTTCTTCTTTATGATTTTTATACTGTGCTTCAAGATCTACAAAAGGAATATTCATCAAAACTTAATTCTTTATCTTTCTAATTAATTTTGCTGGATTCCCAGCATAAATTCCTGGCTCATTAATATCTTTGGTAACTACTGATCCAGCTCCAATAACTGTGTTACTACAAATACGGACGGGCAAAATAGTAGCATTTGTCCCTATAGAAACATTATCCTCAATAGTAGTTGTTTCCCATTTTGATTGATCTCCTCCTGCTGGCTCACCGTCTTCAAACGTATCGTTAATAAACATAGCTCCGTGGGATATAAAGCAATTATCTCCGATTGTAACCATTTCGCAGACGAATGCATGTGATTGGATTTTACATCTTTTCCCAATTGTAACATTTGCCTGTATCTCAACAAATGGTCCAATAAAACTATTATCTCCAATCTGGCAATCATACAGATTAGCTGGTTTTATTACCTTAACCCCCCTTCCAAAAGAAACATCCCTGATGCCAATTTCTGAAAATTCGGGCTTATTCATCTGGCAATCTCTTTTGTAGATTTTTTCACAGTTCTATCTGCCACCTTATAAATATTTTCAATAATTTCAACGGTTTTTAATCCTTCATACCCTACCGTTGTTGCTACTCCATCGTTTTTAAAAACTTCCACAATATTATCATAAACCTTATCATGATTAGACATCGAGCCCTTATAGGTACCATAATCATTTGCACCAGCAGATACCTTCAGGTCTTTAATCTTAAAATCTTCAATGTTCTGATACTCCAGCTCATTCAGATATTCACCTCCAATTTTAACGGTTCCTTTGGTACCAAATAGTGTAATTGATCCCTCCATATTACCGCCATAAGCATTGGTAGTATAACTCAATCCTCCAATTGCTCCATTGGCAAATTCAAACCCTACGACTCCGGTATCTTCAAATTCAATAGTATCATGATGATTTTGATTCTTCGTAACCGCCCAGACGTTATCAATGTCTCCTGCCAACCAAAACATAATATCTATGAAATGACTAAACTGGGTAAAAAGCGTACCCCCGTCTAACTCTAAAGACCCTTTCCAATCTGAAGAGTTATAGTATTCTTCATGTCGATTCCAAAAACAGTTAACCTGTACGCTTAATAATTTTCCCAAACGACCTTCAGCAATAATCCTCTTTACTGCATCTATAGGAGGATTAAATCGATTTTGTTTAACCACAAACAATCGCTTATTTGCCTTTTCTGCCTCCGTCAACATTCTACCACAATCAGCTACTGATAATGCCATGGGTTTTTCACAGAGAACATGATACCCGGCTTGTAATGCTTGAATTGAATGTTTAGCATGTAGCCCGTTTGGGGTACAAATAGCTATTATATCAACATCTTTCTCATTTTCAAGCATTTCATTTAGAGTATAATATGCTGTAGCATTGTTACTATCTGCCAATTCATTAGCTTTATTTTCCTTCACATCACAAACAGCCTGTAACTTTCCTACATTTAAGATGTGCTTTGCATGTCTATGTCCAATTCGTCCGCATCCTACTATACCAAATTTAATTTTCTTCATATGTAGCCCTATATATTAAACTGTCAAAATTATAATCAATTAATTTCTCTATTTGCAATTTGTAAATCCCGTTGATTATCCACTTCAAACCACCCTCTCTGGATGGGGGTATAATGGACTTTTCCTTCACCTGCCAAGTGATTTAAAATATCTGTCATATAAGCATTACGCAATGATCTTCCACTTTCCCAAGCATTTTCTAAACATTCTAAATCCTCTTTGCAGGTATGATAAGTCGCCTTATAATCCAAACATCCTTCTCCAGATAATTTAATAAGACCGGTGAACTGCCCTTCTATTTCATCTATTGATTTCGCTTTCTGGCCTAATGTTAGTACCCTATTGTTTGCTCCTTTTCGGAAGGTCTCCGCATCAGAAAGCGGATCATCACATCGCTGCTGCCAGTATGGCAACCACTCTTCATCCGAAGCAACAACAATATCCTCTTCGCTATTCATGACTTTGGACAATACTTCTTCGGAATAAATAATATCACCATAGGAGATTATGACATCGCCCTGCAGGTATTTTTCGGCACAAAACAGACTGTAGATCATATTCGTAGAGTTATACTCCTCATTATGAACTTTTTCAATTCTCGGATCATCAATTTTTCCATCAAGATAACCAGTAACGACAACAATATTCTCAATACCTGCTTCGGTCAATACGTCCAGTTGCCAGTCCAGCATCGGCTTGCTGGCTATTTCGACCATACATTTGGGAATATTATTGGTAATCGGTCGAAGCCGGGTACCTTGACCGGCAGCTAAAATAATAGCAGTATTATCACTCATAATAGGTTTAATTTCTGTTGAAAAAATTCAATATCTGACTTTTGAAAAATATCGTATCGCTCGGGATGCCACATAATTCCATACAAAGGAAACTTATAATGCTTAAAAGCTTCGATCTGTCGGTCATTATATATTGCTGTAGTAATTAATTCATCAGCTAATTTATCTTCATTTATACCGTAGCGGTGATAAGAATTTACTGTTGATACCTGGTTATATATTTTTTCCCAGTCCTCGTCTCTAAACAAAATTTCATGATCTTTTGCTACGTGAATATCCGGATTTACGGAATCTTGGACACCGCTAAAATAAGCGTTTATAAATTGTAACCCTCGGCAAACCCCAATAATAGGCTTCGCCTTCTTAACACTCCACTCTATGATTGTTTTCTCTGTCTTATCACGTTCATAGGCCACATCATCATCTTCAATCGTTTTTCCTTCAATCAACGAATCTCCAAAAATACCTACGTTATTACCCCCTGAAAAAATAAAACCATCCAATTTTAGCTCGTCTATATAGCTGACAACATTTTCCAAATTATTTGGTATAGGAATTAGACGAACTCCAATTTCTTCGGCAAAATCATACCAGCGCTGGTCGAGCATATCCCTGCGCTCGTCAATATCTTCAAGGTAAACAACCCGCTGTGTTATCCCAATTCGCTTCATCAGCCAAGCACCCTAAGTTGTTTGTTATTGCAATTCAACTCTACTTTATGAGCATTTTTCAGGCGGCTGTACCACTCTTCTCCGCAGCCGATAGCAGCCGGTAAGCCAAATTCAGCACATCGAATCGTCATATGAGAGGCCGCTCCCCCATATTTAGTAATAAGTCCTTTAATCGGATGGAGAAAAATCCAGTCATAACCGGGATCAGCTCCTTCGGTAAGTACAATCTTACCTTCAAGTTCACTTTTATCAGTTATCTCGTGAAGATTGCAAATAGGTGCAGTAATTAATTCCGAAGTCACATAATTGGGCTCTGCCTTATTATGTTCAATGACATCTATATCTGCGGTCGAAGTTATAAGCTGTGGTGTTTCTATTTTGTTCGACTCTTCATGCCAGCGTTTGCCCTCTTGTATCTTTTGTTTGATATAAAGAATGGGCTCCTGCGCTATGGTAAATTTATTCAGCATCAAAATATCTTCAATAAAAAGGTGCGAAAGATCTTCTCTCAAAAACCCATAACTGTTACCCCACTGAGTAATTAATTTAAGCACGGCGCTAAGATTCTTGGTAAACTGAAACTTGGCATATTCACGGCCGGCCGTAGCTTCTCTTATAAAGCAGAACAGCTGGTCAGCCGTAAAGCTCATGCCCATGGCTTCTATTTCTTTCTCAATAGCCTGCACCGTGTTTTCATCAAAAAAAAAGCTATCAGTAGGAGAAGTCTTATCATTTACAGTTTTTCCCTTTTTAACGGTTTCTGATGGGAAGTAATGTTCAGGCTTTTCTCCATAACTATATGATGTTATATCGTAACTTCCGGGTCGAAGATGTCCATATTTATCCAAGAAATCCTCTTTATTGTAGCTGCCCGAAAGGACACCATTCATATCTTCAACCAGTTTTCCAGCTACAGTTTCGATAGAATTCAAGAATTTTTCCTTTTGGTCTTCAGAAATAATACCCTTACTAACAAAGCCGCGAAGCATCGATGAAGCAATAAACCCATACCTTGCTAGTATTGAAAACGGCTCGGTTCCTTTCTCGATACAATCACCCAGCAATAGGCTAATCACAGAAGGAATTTCCTGTTTGTTGAAATCCGTGTCTAACAATTTTTCACGACGGGGATTAAGCGATTCAGTTTTCGAGATTAACTGCTCGATGGGCAGATGTTTACCCGTAATAGCATCTTCGGTAAGTATTCTGAGCTTCTCTTTCAGCTCATTAATTTCATCTTCCGAAAAGCCATTATCCCTGAGTCGGTTGCAGTGATCATGAATATCCGGTGTATAACAGGTAACAGCTATTTGAAACTCTATTTTGTCATGCAGGTGAGGGTTTTCCTGTAACCGGCTTATATAATGATTTACCAGTTTATCAGCCAGTTCAGACGACAGGCCTTTGGGAATCAGATTGTTAAAACTATTCCGAACATCAATATACGGATGTCCGCCGATGCAGTACAGCAGTTTTTCCGGTGATGGGTTATGATATCCCATTGCTCCCCTTGCCTCCCGCCATGCTGAATCAGTAATCAAATATTGGTACAACGAAACGGCCAGTGGATTGGGACGAACTCCAATCATCTCAGCTGGATTCCAATCGGGCATATCAGCCAATACCGTTGTCTCCCCATACAGGTGAGCATACGGTTTCAACCTCGACGTAATCTTATCTTTGGCCTCATCAATTCGCCGATGGAAGTCATTTATATCTGACATTCCCGTATGGGTAGTTATAGGACGAACCTGTACTACATACAGTTTATTATCTTCGGTCAGTACAAATTCAATATCCAAAGAAGAGTAGCCGGTAATTGTTTCCAGCTCGTCAATAGCTTCAATAACTTTTGTAACCCGGTCGTCTTCAGGTAAGGTTTTTCCCTTTTTATATACCGTAATAGATTTAGACTCTGACGAACTTCCCGACGTAATGGTATCAGTTCTTTTGGATACATCATCGTAATTAACAAGATAATAAGGGGTCCCTTTTTCCAAGTGCTTCGAAAAAGCCACTCCACTCATAGCTACATTGTCAATAAAGGGCTGTACTAATACTTGGTTATTTTCATTGTATTGCCCGCTTCCGTTTTGTCGAAAACCGGCTATGACCTCTTCAATCGCATCTTGTAATTCATTTTTATTACTGGCATCTATATTGGCCACACTCAAGAATGCCCCTGCCTGTGAGGTGTCCCAAGAATCCTCTTCCAATGAGCTGCTTCGCACAATCAGACTCTGTTCAGAAAATTTACTTTGGATATTCTGTAAAATCTGAGAGGAGCTATTTTCCCATTCATTTATTGTGAAATGAATTTGATCACATATCTTTGCTTTTTGTACAAAAGGCTTGATACGACTCAGGGTCTCTGCCTTGGTGCCAAACACAAATTTGGCAAGATCAGCTCGGGTGTCTAGCTCAGCCCACAATCCACTATGATCATGTATCCCAATAGGAATATTCCATTGGATTTGAATATGACGTAAAAGATGAGTTAAACTATCTTGGTCCGATAGTTGGTTTTTATCGCTATCTTCTTTAAAAAAGAAGTTATTAATTTTTTTTGCCACCTCTTTTTTTATAAGAGTAAGGCCAGAAAACTGTCCATCAGCCTGCTCCGGTGAAATAGATTCCCGTCCTATCTGTTTTACCAGTCCATTGTCTGTAATTACTTTCTCAGCCTGATTAAGTAATTGATTATTTTTAATTCGATCTTTCCAGTGCCTGTCCAATCCAATGGTAACCTGTGCTGTTTGCTCCAAAAGTTCCTTAAACACAACTGGTCTAAAGATCGTATCAGCATAGGTCAATAAGATATCTCCTCCCTTCCATGACTCCATGGCATATCGGAGGGATCCAATAACATGGGTCTCCTGCCACTTGGGATTAATGGTGTAATGCAGTTCCGGGTACTGGTTGATAATTCTTTCAACTTGGTATCCACCAACAAAATGGATTTGATTATCTGAAATACCCGATTTATGAAGGCCGTGAAGAGTCCAATCAAGAACGCGCTGTCCCTTAATAAGTTTTTCTAACACTAATTGAGCATCATCTGATGATAGGGTGCTTTTAGTTCTTGCTGCACCAAAGACAAAGACCTGCATTTAACTAAAATTTTTCATTTTTCATAATTTATTAAGCAAAATACCTTTTAATAATGTCTTTCTTCAAACATCTAATAGTATTCATAAAACGATCGGCATCCTTCGTACGTGTCAATTTTCCTTTTCCTAATATATCACTAGAATCTTCCCCATTTTCTATCTTTTTTAAAGCCCGAGCTAACAAATCACCTCTTAACTCCAATAATTTTAGCTTAACCTCTAACCATGATTTAGCGTCAGTTATTTTGGTATGGTCACAAATCAATAAATATCCACCATCAAGATCTTCAGTTAGTCTTTGCACCGAAGCACCAACATAATGTTCATTATTAATCCATTGAAAAAAACCATGTGGTCTTCCTCTATATCTTCTTATATCAGCCCCATGTCCACTTATCACACCATACTTGGGAGCCTTTAATATTTTGCCAGTTAATATTTTTGTAAACCCTTCAAGTACAACTACATTACATTTTTCATTAATCAAGTCAATTGTTTTTTCTTCAAAGTCATACCTAAATTTATCAACCTTTTTGGGTTCGAAATAAACCTTCTTAGCTTTTCTCAAAAGAGATATTTCTTTAAAAATATCAACTCTTTTGGCATAATATTTTACTTTAGATAAAATTCGAGCATCTTCTTCCTTTAGTTTAGATGCTAAATAATCCCCAAAAGATATCAGAGCAGTCCACTTCCCTGAGAAAATTCTTTCCATAAAAAGTAAAACCTTTTCCAGAAGTGAGTGTTTTATCTTTTCTTTATTGGTAGAACTTTTATCTATTAAAACAAGAGTAACATCAAAATTAGTCAAAATATTTTTTATTTCATCCTTTGACTGGAACCGTCTCATTCTACTATCTAGGATTAAACATACCTTAAGCTTTTCCATAATTCATTATTACTTATTAACTTGGTAATAAATATTTTTAAGAAAAATGAATCCCGATGAACTAATAAACCCAAGTCTATAATAAAGAACTGATACAAATCCAACATCTGATAAACTCTTCTTTAAAGGCACACTCCCTGGTTGCAGTACTGACAGTACCAGAGCTTTCTCTTGTAAGTCTAATTTAGCCTGGTCCAATCGCTGGGAAAGGGAATTATAGAGATTAAATGCTAGATTATACTGTGATTTCAATTCTTGTTCTCGCATCTGCACTTTAGCTGTTATAAGATTTCTATTAATATCTCTAAACTCTGCCGATCTGCTCTGAACTTCTTCATACCGGTCGTTACTGTAATAGCCTTGAGGGGATTGTTTTGGGTCTGCTGGTACCGATTATATAGTTCTTTAATATTCAAAAAGTTTATTTTATTTATGTTATTCGGCTTCCGCTATTATCTTTTTAAAATTTTCAAAGGATGAGAGCTTTTTATCTTTTCTAGAAATTATAGGATTTTTCAAGGGCCAATCTATTTCTAAAGAAGGATCATTCCATACAATCCCACCCTCATCTTTTGGATAATAATAATTAGTGCATTTATAATTAAAATCCGCTATTTCGGACAATACACAAAATCCATGAGCAAACCCCGGTGGAATATACATTTGCAAATGGTTTTGCACACTCAACTCATTACCATACCATTCTCCAAAAGTCTCAGATTCAGGACGGATATCAACCGCTACATCAAAGACCCGGCCCCCTCGAACACTTACTAATTTCCCCTGTGGGTGTTCATTCTGAAAATGAAGACCTCGCAAAACACTTTCTGTTGAACGCGACCAGTTGTCTTGAACGAAATCTTCTTCTATCCCAACCTCTTTATAGCGTTCACTTTGCCAGGTTTCCAGAAAAAAGCCTCGTTCATCTTCATAGACATCTGGCTTAATAACCAGTAATCCGGGAAGCGGTTCTTCAATAACTTCCATTTATGCAGTAACCTTTTGTTGTTTTAAAAGATTGAGTAAATAATCTCCATAGCCACTTTTTTGTAGCGGTTCTGCTAATTTTTTCAAGTCATCCGAATTGATATAATTCATACGCCAAGCCACCTCTTCAGGACTAGCAACTTTCAGTCCCTGCCGCTCTTCGATAGTTTGCACAAAATTAGCAGCCTGTAACATCGAATCATGTGTACCGGTATCAAGCCAAGCCGTACCACGTCCCATGAGTTCTACTGAAAGCTCCTCATTCTCCAAATATACTTTATTCAGATCTGTAATTTCCAACTCACCGCGCTCAGAGGGTTCCAACGTTTTTGCCCGTTGCACCACTTTGTTATCGTAATAATACAGACCAACAACCGCATAGTTGGATTTAGGATTATCGGGCTTTTCCTCTAAGCTGAGCACATTTCCTTCTTCATCAAAATCAACTACTCCATAGCGTTCTGGGTCTTGTACATAATAACCAAACACAGTAGCTCCACTTTTCAAACCCGCGGCATTTTGTAGTTTTTCAGAGAGTCCTTGTCCATAAAAAATATTATCTCCAAGAATCAAAGCTACATTATCGTTTCCTATAAACTCTTCCCCGATAATAAAAGCTTGGGCTAACCCTTCAGGTTTGGGCTGTACTTCGTAACTTAACGAAATGCCCCATTGCGAACCGTCACCCAGCAATTCTTCAAACCGGGGTAAATCCTTAGGAGTAGAAATTACTAGAATATCTTTTATCCCTGATAACATTAGAGTTGATAAAGGATAGTAGATCATGGGCTTATCATATACGGGGAGTAGTTGCTTACTGACTACATGGGTATTGGGATGTAGCCTGGTTCCCGAACCGCCTGCTAAAATAATTCCTTTCATTTTACTTGTTAATTTTTGACAGTTAATAATTAGCACATCCCTTACCTATCCACCAGCCCCGAGCCGTTCAAGACCATAATTATTTTCAGTCACTGCTTGGCACCAGTCAATATTGCTCAAATACCACTGCACTGTTTTTTTAATACCAGAATCAAAGGTTTCTTCAGGTTTCCATCCGAGCTTTTCTTCGATTTTCGAGGCATCAATAGCATACCGCCAATCGTGGCCAGGGCGGTCAGTTACAAAAGTAATCTGTTCCTTGTACAACTTATCATCATCTTGGGGCTGAACGTTATCTAATATTGAGCATATGGTTTCTACCACTTCTATATTCTGTTTTTCATTATGTCCACCGATATTATAGGTTTCTCCGACTGCCCCTTCTTCTAAAACCTTATATAATGCCCGCGCATGATCATCCACATACAACCAGTCCCGAACATTTTCTCCAGATCCGTACACCGGGATATCTTTACCCTGCAATGCCTTTAAAATAACTACTGGAATCAGCTTTTCAGGGAACTGATAAGGACCGTAATTATTAGAGCAATTCGTTATTAATACCGGAAGGTCATAGGTATGATACCAGGCGCGGACTAAGTGATCCGAAGATGCCTTACTGGCCGAATAAGGAGACCTTGGGTCATAAGGAGTTGTTTCTTTAAAGAATCCTACTTCGCCCAATTCTCCATATACTTCATCGGTAGAAACATGAAGAAATCGAAATTGTTTCTTTTTCTGATCAGCTAATCCTAAATAATACTCTTTAGCAACTTCGAGTAGATTGTGAGTACCAACAATATTTGTACGTATGAATTCAACCGAACCATCAATAGAACGATCCACATGTGATTCTGCTGCTAAATGCATAATCGCATCAGGCTTATAACTCCGGAAAATCTCCTTCATTGCTTCATATTCACAGATATCTACCTGTTCAAAATGATAATGATCTGAATTTTCTATCGGCTCCAGGTTCTCCAGATGTCCGGCATAAGTCAACTTATCTACATTGATAACAGTGTTATTAGTTTCTTTAATCAAATATCGAATCAAAGCAGAACCAATAAATCCAGCACCACCTGTTACTAACATTGTTTTACACATAATTACTCCCTAAAATCTTATCTATAACTTTTCAATTAATTATTTTACTTAAATTGAATTTGCAGACTATTCCACCAACTATCAATGAAAACCCATCCCAAACTAATACCCCCCCCCAGCATTCCGAAGACAATCAAAATTAATAATCCAGACGTATTATCCTCTAGCGGCACACTCACCGGCTGCAACACCGAAAGCACCGGCGTTTCCTCCTGCAGATCCAATTTCGCCTGTTCCTCACGTTGTGAAAGGGAGTTATAGAGATTAAACGTCAGGTCGTAGCGCGACTGCAGCTCCTGCTCGCGGCTTTGCGCCTTGGCCGTCGCCAGGTTCAGATTGCTGTCACGAAATTCTGCCAAACGCTGCTGGGCTTCCTCAAAACGCTTGCGAGCTTCCTCTACCTGCTCCTCCACAAACTCCAGGTTCTGCCGCGCCTTTTGGGTTCGGTATTCTTTTACATTCTCTTTAAGGAGGTTAATCCCAAATCGTCCAATTTCCGCTGCCGCCCGAGGGTCGGGAAATTCCGAGGTAAGTGTTAAAATACCGGTTTCCTGGTCCACCGATATGGACAATCGTTCCCGTAGTATTTTTACTGTTTCCATCTGCTCTTTGCTCAGTTTCAATACGGAATCTCGATCTACTTTTTTGGGTAACGGGTTTACATCTTCTTCCGATTTAAAAACCTCGCTAATCTGTCCGGGCAAGCCAATGGTAAATTGCCTGGCATACCCTAAAATCGAGGGAGAATAAATCTCACTAAAAAAATCGTGCACCGTAACGGTGGTATCGTATTCAGCGAAGTAGACTTCAGTATTCATCAGCTCCACTTGGTACGGCAGGCTCTGCACGATATTGGGGTACAGCTGCGGGGGGATTGAACCTTCCTGTCCGCCGCTTAAACTGGCCCCGCTGATGCCCAACATGCCCCCATATTGCTGTAGCAACCCGCTTGCCCCACTTTGGGCCGATTGCGATTCGGGCATCAAGGTGGCACTGGTGGAGTACTCTTTGGGAGCTAAAAGAGCGATGAGTAGACCCAGTACTAAAAAAGCCCCGGTAATTTTCATAATCTTTTCTCGGGCGTCCCAGAAGGTCTGTGCCAATTCTATAAGGTCGATTTCGTCTTCTTCGATGGGGCGGTAACCGTATTCGGGGGGAGCGCCGTAATAACCTTGGGGCGGTGGGATGTGTGGCTGTTGCCCTTTTTGGGGTTTGGGATCGTGATGATCGTTATGTGGCTTTCCTGTACTCAGCTTTGTTCTTTATTAGTAATTTGCATTCTAATTTCTGATAAGTAAAACGCGATTTAGTTGTGTTCACATCTAAGGTTAAGGCTGAGGTTGAGAGGTTGTCTTAACCTAAACCTTAGCCCTCAACCTAATGGCTTCATGATTTTGTTCAACTGATAGATTAAATGGTCGTACTCTTCATTCAGCTTATCAACCGGTTGTTCATCAAAATATTTTACTTTCTCGCCATACAGCAGATGACTTTGTGTTTCAAAGGCCGAACCGCGAACGACAATATAAAAATTTCTTTGGTCCTTTTTGGTCTTTCTTCCAAAAGCTTCTGCAATATTAGAGGATATACTATTTGTTGGCCGTCTTATTTGCGAAGTCAATCAATAGTCTTCAGATCGAGGGAGCGACTTGGTCAATGCAAATACCTGAAAGACAACTCATTGGCTTTACGCCAAACGTCCATATCGCGAAAACTTTTGACCATTGCGCCTCCTCTCAACCTCAGTTCTTAGCCTTAACACTCAACCGTCGTTATATGGCCTTTCTTCGCTCCGTGAAATTCTCTATTTATTTGAAGTTCTCTTATTGGAGCGCTAATGATAACGATTATTTCAATTCGTAGAAAGGTTAATTTTGCACCTTATCTATTCTAAAAAAGATGGTTATGGCGAACCCATAGAAGAATGCCCCTGTGCCCTCGGGTGCAACAGTTGTCAATAGTGATCCCTAGAAAGGGATGTTTCTTTTTGTGGGTCTCGCAATCAAATTTTTTGGCAACTCATCCCTCATAAAAAGAATAAAATCAAAGAGTTAGACAGGCTTTAAAAGGGTGATTTTTTTGCACTTACGTTTTGTAGGGCAAGGCCTCACAATGGTAATATATTTATTATTACCAGTAATCCGGATACGAATGATCATCCGATAGGGAAAGAGTTACTAATGCCATGAAAAGCATCTAAAAAATACCCTGTTTTTCTTTCCGGAATTAAGAGTAAAAAAAGTTAATTAGTAAACCATAATTCTGATTTATTAATCGTTGGCCTCCCCACACAGACATACGTGATCCCGGCTTGCTGGGCTCAGCCGTATGGTGGGTGGCCTGCATGTCCTAGTTACCTCCACGTAGCCGATGCCTCCAAACAGGAAGCGCTTGCCCATGCGGGAGTCGGTGCCGACTGCGCGGGAGGCAGGCCCAGATATTAGCTCGTTAAAGGCGGGCAAGCCCCACCTAAGATGGGAATAAAAACACCGGCGGGGCCTATGGAGGCGCCGCCGGCTACGACTGATGACCGTGGCCCACGAACATATCCTATCACCGCAAGTCAATGGAGGCCACCCTAAAGCCGAAATCGGCCACCCGCTCTTACCATTTCAAAGATCGTCTAACCGTTTGCGAGCATCCAATAGGACGGCTCTGAGCTGCTTTCTTTCCTGAATGGCTTCCTTGGTATATTGGCCATGTTTTAGGGCATTGGTATTCCCCTTGGGCGCGCCTACGCCTTTGGCCCCGCCATGGAGACGGCACCGCCCATTGCGTTTGGTGCCAATGCGTTGGCAGGGCGTGCCCTTTCGGGTCTTCGCCCCGCACTTTTTCATGCCTTCAAATGGATTTTGGCTCGGTTCATGGGGTTGTTTTTTCATTTTTGGGAGTCCTCCATCTGATCACCTTCCTCTAACATCATTAAAAACTTGTTTTCAAGCGAGTTCTTGACTTCCATTCCCTGCGGAGGCTGACTTCTCTGCTTGTTGAACACCTGGATCGTATCATTAATCGTGGTGCCAAGCTTTTTTGCAAGATTAATATCTCGTCCAAAGCTTTTTGCCTCGGGACTTCCCGATGATATCAGCCCAATGGTTTTCATAAGGGCTTTATTTAATGCGACCACTTGCAGTGTGAGCATCATTTCAATCTGGTCTCTGGGTTGTAATTGCTGGAGCTGAACGAGGACCAGATTAAGCTCACTAATTGCTTCATCCAAGGCCTCCTCGTCATCACGATCTATCGCCTCCTGAATGGTGATATCAAGAAGGGGTTCGATATGCGAGGCGATAAACCGTTTTACGACCTTTTCGGAGGTCCCGGAGGGTAATCCCAGTAGGCTAATGAGGCTATTTCCAAAGGATCCCCCAGTAAACTTATAATTATCCTCCGACTCACGCTCATACTGTATGAGTTCATTTAATGCCGTCTTGTCTATGTGTTCCATATTGCGTTTATAATTTAAAGTTGACCGAATGGCAGACACAGGATGCCTGCCGTGAGCAGTAGTTTCATTAATCCGGGCGTAGAAATGAGTCATACAGGTCTGGCCCAATTCAGGCGTTCCAAGGTATGATAACCGCTTATAGGTAAGAATTTCACGTCTGGCTAATGATGGTATTGAATACCTAAATTTCAAAACATTTTACTAATCCGCAACTTGTTATGGGCAAATAACATATAAACGGGAACCCATATATTAATTGGGGGTGAGTTTCTTTTTCCACTCTCTTGGATGCAACAAGCCCAATCCTATACATTTCTGTTTGAGGAGATACTGCCAAATCTTTCCATTCATGTTGATGAATGCTAATAACACCGAGAAGTTCCATTGCCAGGTTCTTTACAAAAAAAGAAAAGGTAAGTGGACCTGATCCCGAAAAAAGTCGGGAACCCTGATTGACTATGAGCGTCATTCGGGGGTTAGCTGCATATTACTAACATAATCCCAATGAACTGCCGAAAGATAGGGAATAAAATAGTGGGCCCGGCAAGACTTGAACTTGCGACCAATCGATTATGAGTCGACTGCTCTGACCAACTGAGCTACGGGCCCTAATGTGTACCCGAGGCCGGACTCGAACCGGCACTGGCATTTGGATGCCAATCGGATTTTAAGTCCGACGCGTCTACCAATTCCGCCACTCGGGCAAACATATTAAATGATTGCCTGACAACAACTTAGGGCGATTTTAGCCGCCTTCCTATTTCCTGACATATCGTACTTCTTAGGGCCAAAATGACCCCAAAATAGCGCCAATCAGGTAACAAATAGGTAACAAAGTCCTGTCAACAATATTTAAATGAACACTCACTTTTGTGAGACCCCAAATATAAGGGATTACAAATTACTTCTACAAAGTATTTTTAGGAATAATGCCAACATCTTATTCCTGTTACTTTTGATGGAGATCTATATTGTGATTGTGAAAATTTCAACTTTTACTTTCTATGAATTAGGTCAATTCTTACCTTCCCACAAATTTTAAAATCATCATAGACCCCCTTCCATCAATGGCCCAATTTCTTACTACCTCAGGGACCTCCCATTACCTAGAAAAGCTAATCCTAAATGCCACCAGTCAATTAGTTTTAGTGACGCCCTTTCTACAACTAAGTCAAAACTTTATTGAACGACTTAGAGATGCCGACGACAAAGGTATTCACATCATACTTATTTATGGGAAGGACCGCCTAAATCAAAAAGAGTGGCGTATACTTAATGAGTTGCGGAATATTGACATATTCTTTTGTGAAAATCTTCACGCTAAGTGCTACCAGAATGATGATTCGCTTATCATTTCCTCAATGAATCTATATCAGTTCTCCCAGCAGAACAATCGTGAGATGAGCATTCTTATCGATAAGGAAAACGATAATGAAGTATATGAAGACGCAAGTGAGGAAATTCAGTCCATCATCAATTCTTCAATACTTGATAAATCTTCGGGGAAAATGAGCGAAATCCCAAATCATGCAGCAGGTAATGGGTCAAATGCTCAAGTCCAAGTGGATCCAAAATTTAACGATACTGATAACTTTCATCTCCCCCTTCTTTTTGAGTTACTTAAAAAGAAATACACAAATACTGAGTTTGAGATGAAAGAAAATGCTGCTGATACAGATTTAATTGCAGCGAAAAACTTTCCTTTACAAGGAATCGATATGGAAGTTGAGGATAGAATCTTTTTCCATTTTGATGATCAACATCAAGAAACAATTTGGTATAAAAAGAAACCTCTGTTATCCGAACACATTCAAGAAGCAAAAATTTATGTTAACAGCAATGACATTAAAATATACTGGCGTCAAAGAACAAGTACTGCTGTTAGCGAGCAAAATCTCCCAATTAAAGCAGATGCTTACCTGAATATTATTAGCAAGGCAACTGAAATTCTAAGTTAATTACCTCAATTTTTTACCCCATGTCACCCAAAAACAATAGACCCAAATCAATAAGTATTCACGAAGGAAGACTTCGAAAACTAATCCAATTTCTAAAAGAAAAGGAAGCGCTCGTTACCATCGACTACGACCCTTATGGTGACCCTAAAACCACAAAATATAGCTCCAGTAAAGAGACTGATAACTCACTAAAAGAACTTATTCTCAATATCTGGCCGGAAGCAACCGACAGTGCCTATTATGAATACCTGAAAACAGATTTCGAAGTCCATCGGAAAACGACCGTCAAGGCTAAACATCATCCTTCCTATGAACGATTTATCAAAGATATTCAATGTACCTTCAAAGAGAATGCCCACATAGATCAGCAGCAATACAAAGAGAACTTGTTCTTTTCTGGGGCCCGCCCGCAACAAACAAATCTGCTGGCCGCTTTTCCCAGTTTCCGGCAGAATATAATCACGGAGGTTAAACAGTTTATAAGTTTACTTAATAGCGAGAATGCCGGTTTCCCTTACCAACGTCTTAGAAACCATACCTCACATCGCTGCCATCGATATAAGCAACTGGAAAAGGATATATTCCAGTACTTCAAGGACACAAACTCTTCAACTCTCCAGGAGGTCCGAGGTAACTTCTCCGAGGTCATGCATTCATTCACTCAACATTTGGAGCTACTTGAAAATCAAGGGGTAGGCCATGAACAACCTGATGGAATTGGCGTTGTAGAAAATCGACTTCGGTTTAAAGAGTTATCCAATCCCAAGAGTATTGAAATAAAACCCGAAGAATTGCAACGTATCGAGGAAATTGGCTTTGAAAATGCGTTTAGTAAGAAGTCAGAATGGTTTGATGATTTACGCTTTAAGAAAATTATGCATTGGAAAAATGAGTTAAGTGATCTTTCCATTTCCGATTGGCCTCCTTTCTACCTCGAACACATTCTGTTGGCTTATTTCGAACTGAATACTGTTTGCTCGCAAATTGTAATGCTTCGGGATCAACTATTTGACGAGGTGGGCTTTTATATTACTTATTCAAAAGATGGCCAAGAGCTCTTCACTATTGAAGAAGTCCTCTCACCTCAGCAATTATCTACAGTATTATCACAATATGAATACCAGTCCAATTCTTTTGTCGATGCCCTTCGGTCGGATGGTAATCTCTTACAGAAGCCGTTGCAAAGGCTACCGAAAAGACTTGAACATTTTGATAAGCTAACCTCTCCGGATAATCTGTTTTATTCCCGAATACAGAAACTCATTTGGGAATACCTTCTTTATAGAATGTGTGACAGTTGTCAGATCAACAGAGACCATGTGGCTGAATTCTATACCCCTCTCTATCGTCCTAATTAACTAACAATTACTTTGGGCAGACAAACATCTCGTCTGCCCAAAGTTCTCCCTTCTCTTTATGTGATTTTTCTATTGCACTGTTGAGGAAAGCCCTCGGCATTAATCACAACTAGAAAAATCACAATCATGTCAAAGTTAGAAATCAAACATTACTTGACCTCTGGCGAAGCTGTGGATTATCTACAGCAGCAAATCGAGCAAGAGGTTCATTACTACGATCTCGATAATTTAGTACGCGCTGATGCAGTTCAACCCCCTCCAGATATGATCGGAGGTCGCAGAATGTGGTCTCCGGAGACACTGCGAGCAACTGCAAGGGCTTTAAGAATCCGTAGAGCCAAACGACCTAATCTAACCAACGAACGTTCACTTTTAAATAAAGAGGAAAATACCAATGAGTAATGCAATAAACTGGGACGAAAACGCTGACTTTCTATTCGATACAACCATGTTCATGATGGATCATCTAAATAGTCAGTCGGAGGTCGTTAAAATAAATACGGTCTTATTTTCCAATCCCCAAAAACTACTTACCTGCAGGGAATCTGTTGAAGTAGTAGCCAAGGTTTTTGAGGAGATCCTAACCCATTTTATGGGTGAGGAGCCTCCATCCAGATTAATCCATTTTGTCAGACAGAGTACTAATAATGATCTCAAGGCTTACGTAAGTAAGTATGACATTATTAGGATCTGGGACCTTCCGATAGCCTCTGTACTAAACCTTTCCATTGGTGAGACAGTACCTACGGAAGAGATAGGTGGAGAACAAGCCTTTTTATGGGAGGGACTCATTGATCACCTTGGGGATAAGCCGGGAATAGAGCACCTCTAACCGGTTGGATTATCCAAACAACTAATCACAGGCTGACCTGTAAAGGTCAGCCTAATCTAAGCCAGAAACATTTAATAGGTGAGCTATGGATATCGAATATCAAATACGGTCGGTCTTTTCAGGGGATTTGATTTACAAATCAGATTGTCGAAAAGAGGTAGTCAAAGTGTTAGACAAACGGAATCACAGTACACATGATGTGTACTGGGTTAATCCGATATCAGGTAGAGTACGGGTAATAACAAGTGGAAAACTATTTGTTAAACAAACCAGGATTAATCGCTCCAATAATGTCATACAAACCTCATTAATAGATACTTAATTATGGTAAAAAAGTATCTTGACCATCCATTTACCAGGGTACCGAATGTCTGTTTTGATAAATATATGAAAAAACTGGCTCCAAATGAGCTTCAAGTCTATCTGTTTATCATACGAAAGACGGTTGGATTTCATAAAAGATCTGACATCATATCGCTGAGTCAATTCGAAAAATTTGTCGGAAGTACTACTCCAACTATTCGAGAGGCTATAAAAGGACTGTTAGAAAAGGAATTTGTTAAACGAATTCCAGCAGGTAAAAGCTATCAATATAGCATTATCAAACCATCAATAAATTATACAAATGAAAAGCCCAATTTTAGTAACAGTGAAAGAAACTTACAGGATAAGGGGAAAGAATCTTTCAACGAACCTTGCAAGAATCTTTCAACACAAAAGAAAGAACAAAAGAAAAAATTAAATACTACTAACGTGTATAGACCAAAATTTCGATCAAAAGTACCCGATGAAGAAGTAACTGCAACTATCAAAAATTGGAATAAAACGTTTAACAAAACAATAACTGATAATGATCAAGAGCTTAAAAGTTTGATCAAACAAGTGTTGTGCTACTTTACAACTGATGAATTATTTGAAGCAATGGTTAATCGGATAAACTCAGACTTCTACCAAGAAAAATACTACCCCCTTCTTCACAATCCTCAATCTTTCTTCGGATGGTTAGAAACTATTGAAAATGATCTCCTTTATAGATCCCCTTCAAAAATTGTGACCCATGGAGAGATGGTTAAACTAATTACAGAAGAAGGATATGAAGAAAACGATTTTAATATCCGGTGGGATCTATTCGATAAAGAGGGAAATCCCAAACGTGAACTCATTGCCAAACATTCTATAAATCAAAATGTATAATAAAATCCTATTCCTATGCTTAACTACCCCGAACAAAAGTGCCAGATGTGTGGCAAAGATATCTCACACAAACGTATTGATGCCAAATATTGTGACAATCGATGCCGGATGAGGTATAACAGATACAAAGAAAAAAGAAATGTTATACAAGATATCATCGACATATGCACTCGTATCCCGCACAATACCGAACAAACTCCAAAAGGTATGACAAAACTAAGAGTTAAGGACTATAAAACAGGAAATGTTAACTATTTTACCGTAAATGAGCTGGCGACCTTCTCTCAAAAGCGTTTAAAAAAGATTAGGAAGCAAAAAATGATAGAAGAAGTGACTTATCAGACTACTGGAAGAGTTATCTAAACAGTCATTTAATAAAAACAGGAACCAATCGTATAACAATGTTAAACGTTTACTTTAAACTGACAACTCTAAACGTATAACGCCCTATATAGCTTCTAAAAGGCATTATATTCGAAATGTTATACGTTTTTGTTATACAAAATCGTATGAATGGGCCCATTCTATTCAAAACGTATAACGAAATTCTGCCCTTAAATGTTAAACATTTGCTCCAATCTCTTTGATGTTTTGATGGTTTGACGTTTTGACGTTAAAATGTTTATGACATGTTAGATGAAAACTTCACCTGGCACTGACCAAAAGGATTGGGATAATTGTTCCAGGCTAGAGATGTAGTTTAACTGAATATTTCTCAATACGATTGATATACATGATCAAAGACCTCATTACAGGTCTGGGCAAATAGCTGGCGGTCGTATTTGTCAGGTAGTATGTCATCCAGCTCTTTTTCGATGGTGACTTTCACATCGGCGATGCGCTGCTGCTGTTTGGTCCAGTCCATCACCAGCTTCTCCTGCTTGAGCTTTTCGATCAGCTCGTTAATGCCCTCCTTGATCTGGTCGCGTTCTTTCTTTGTCAGCTCGATTTTCTCGTGCTGGGTAACTATATCGAATACCGCCAGTTGCTCTTCGGACAGGTTCTCGCGGACATGGCGTTCCTGCTCCTCATTTAAATCCTGGACAAAATTAAACAACTCTTCCAGCTGCATCTCTACCGATACGCTGTAATTGTTGTACTTCTCGATCATCTCCTCGTAGCGCTCCTTGAAATCCATGCGGGTTCGGTTCTGCTCGACCATCTCCTGGACTTGCTGCTCGATCTTGGTTTTCATCTTCGCCAGGGCCACTCGCTTATGCTTCTTCTTTGCAAAGCGTTTCTTCAGCTTCTCAAAATCAACTTGCCCTATGTCGATGAGCTCATTGTCCCCATCAATTTGATAGGATTTGCTAACGATAGACTTATCCAACTTCTTCTCAATTTCCTGCTTGACCTCTGATATATCATCGTTTTTCTCGGGACCGATGATCTTGATGCGATCCTTGATGGCTTTCAGGGCCGAGCGCACCGGCAGGAACTCTTCGGCATCCGGATCGGGCAGGATGGCTTTATAGAGACGGTCCACCACGTTGGCCTTCTTCATAAACTCTTTCTTCTTCTCATCGTTAATGATCACTTCTTCCACGGCATCATCGACGGAATCGCCGAGCTCTTCGTACTCTACAATAGCTCGGGCAAACTCTTTCTGATATTTAGAGGCTTCAAAGCCTTCGGCCTGAATAATCTTATCGAGATCCACATCCTGCTGCTCGCAGAACTCTTTGGCTTCGGCTACGGCCTCGCGGAGCTGATTGACCAGCTCGGACTTATCTTTAACGGGATTGGTGGCTTCGGGATCGTCGGGCTCGTGTCCGGTGGCGTAGGTAGCCAGAGCTTTTTGCAAATTACGAAATACCCCTACGTAGTCGACAATCAGACCATTGTTTTTATCGCCGTGCACACGGTTGGCTCGTGCGATGGTCTGCATAAGCGTATGGTTCTTCATCGGCTTGTCGAGATAGAGCGTGGACAAACTCGGGGCATCAAAGCCGGTAATCCACATAGCACAGACGAAGACCAGCCGCAGCTCATCATCGGGATCTTTGAACTTCTCGTCCAGCCCACCTTTTTCGAGTCGCTTGCGGTGGGGACGAATATCCAAACCCTCTTCTTCAAATTCTTTGATCTCATTTTGGGACTTGGAGATCACAACGGCCATATCGGTTTCGCGCATATAGTTTAACCGTTCCAACAGGCGATCTCGCTCCATCTCTGTGTCAACAGACTCCAGCTCCTTCTTCACGCGCCGCTTCTCTTTTTCCCACTCCTCCTGCACCAGATCGTACATCCGCACCGTAGTAAAGCGGTCGATGCAAATCATCATCCCTTTGCCCATGTAGCCGCGATCCAGGAAGTGCTGAACCAAGTCTTCAGCAATGGCTTCGAGGCGGTCCTGCCGGGTAATCAGGTGGTACTCCTGTCGAAATTCCCGCTCTAGTTTCTCCTCCTGCTGCTCGTTGAGCATGGCTTCGTCGAGCAGCTCTTCGAGCTCCTCATTTAGGTGCTCGTTGGTGAGCTGCAGTTCTGGGATCCGGTTCTCATAATAGAGCGGCACCGTGGCCCCGTCTTCGATGGACTGCTTAAAGTCATAGACGCTCACGTAGTCGCCGAACACTTCGCGGGTTTTCTCATCCTGACCTTTGATGAGCGGCGTTCCGGTAAAGCCCAAGAAAGCCGCATTGGGCAGGGCCTTGCGCATGTTCATGGCCAGCTTGTCGTACTGGGTACGGTGGGCCTCGTCAGTGATGACGATAATGTCATCGTCGGTGCTGAGGACCGGAAATTCTTCATTATCTCGGCTGTGGAATTTGTGGATAAGGGTAAAGACGTAGCGGTGGTTCTCTTGAATCAACTGCTGGAGCTGCTCCTTGCTGTCGGCCCGGATTTCATCTTCGGGCTCGGTTACGGCCCCAACAGAAGCAAAGTTCTTGTAAATCTGGTCGTCGAGGTCCAGTCGGTCGGTAACGATCACGAACTTCCAGTCCCCGGCCAGCTCGCGCATGACTTTCCGGGTCAGAAAGACCATCGAATAGCTTTTGCCGCTGCCCTGGGTATGCCAGAAGACCCCCAGTTTTCCTTTGTTTTCTTCAATAGATTTTACTGCTTCTATAGCATTGTTGACTCCAAGATATTGGTGGTTGCGAGCCAGCAGTTTCTTGGGATTGGCTTTGACATCATCAAACAGAATAAAATGCTCCATCAGGTCCGAGAGCCGCTGTTTCTCACAGATGCCCCGAATGGCCGTCTCCAGCGTTACCATCCCGGGCTCGTCTTCATCGCTGATTTTCTTCCACTCCCCGTACATCTCCCAGGGTGACGTAATGGTGCCCACCTTGGTGTCTGCGCCGTTGGAGAGAATAATCACCTGGTTGTACCAGAACAGCTGGGGTATAGTATCTTTGTAATCACTGAGATTGTACTGGTAGGCGTCCTTGACGCTCCGGCCTGTTTTCTTGAGCTCAAACAGGATTACCGGCAGCCCGTTTACGAAAGCGACCAGGTCGGGACGCTTGTTGCCATAATCGCCGTGCACCCAGAGCTGGGAGACCAACAGGTGATCGTTATTTTCGGGTTGCTGCCAGTCTATCACCTTCAGGGTTTTGCGGATCATCGAGCCGTCCTCATCGCGGTACTCCACGTCCACGCCGTCGCGCATCAGCTCGTAGATCTGTTTGTTGGCCCGGACCCAATGAGTGGAGGAGCGGTCGCGGGATAACTGCCGAATAGCCTCATCGATCTGCTCATCCGGCACATCGGGATTGAATTCTTTTAGCTTACTCCGAAGCCGTGGTCGTAGCACCACTTCATCCCGAGTTTTCCGGCCCAGTGTGCCTTTGTCCCCGTTGGTCGCCAGTACTTCTTCATAGGCATTGATCGTTTCCCATCCCAATTGATCAAAGAGATCAATCGCCGGTTTTTCTACTGCTTTGTCTTCTGAGTATTTACTCATGTATCAATGATTCAATTATCAGTTGCCACCTTCATCAGTATCATAGTCATCAGACATTTCCCAACTTGAACAAATCTCCCTTAAATTTGGAATATTCGCATCGGGATCTGACCAGACCTTGAAAAATTCTGGGTCATCACTGTCTGGTTTTGGATCAACATCATTAATTTTTACTTGAAGAGGTACAGTCACACAATCACCAAGAACAAGCGCCTGTTGCTGGGGAAGAATTGGTAGTTGGTCTAATAGATCTCTATCAATGCTTGATATAACAGATTTAAAGTATTCCTTATCATCAGGATTCTGAATTCTATGAACAACAAATGAATTACATTGGGCAAGCACTGTCCGCGATAGTTCACTTGGTCGTTGTGATGCTACTACCAAACTTAAACCATACTTTCTTCCCTCTTTAGCAATTCTCTCAAACACTTCTCTCGCTCGTACTTGCCTTTCAAGATTTGCATGGGCTGGTATATAATGGTGAGCCTCTTCAAGAACCAACACTATTGGATAACTACCTCTTGGTTTAATCTTCTGAACAAACTCTAGAATCAATCTAGCAATCAATGCCGTGATATTCTCTAAAACATCAGATGACAGCTCACTAAAATCTAGAATTGTCACATTATGTTGTTCAGGATATTCAGAATATTGATTTTCATAGTGATTATCCCAAGGTGCATCTTTACCCTCTTGATATTCATTCGGAGAAATACCAAGAATGTAGCTAAGGAATGTTTCGAGTGATTTCTCTATTGGCTCGGCCTGAAATAAGAATTTATATCTAGGATCATTTCGAAATCTATTCAGTCTCATAACTAATGAGCTAACCCAATTTCTTACTGTAGGATTTGTCCTAGCCTCCCGAGCTACTTCTTGAGGAAAAAAAGTGTCAATTAGTTCATCAAAATCATAATAAGTAGGTGTATCTATACCAATTAGACCATTTCCAGTTTCTACTTCTTCATTTCTATCATTTGTTATCTGTCTTCGTATAGAATCAACTTTACTTAAGACTCTATCCCTCACATTTGGAGTAATTTGTGCATACTGTCCCCCTTGACTTGCTTCGTACATTTCTTCTATGACTTCTCGATAGAAATCCATACTACCTTGTAAGCCCAAATCTTCACTCGACTGTTCATATCTTTCGATAACTTCTAATAAATCTTCAACTTGTTCTCGTAGATTACTTCTACCAAAACTAGCTTGATTACCTGTCGGTGGATCTTCAACTAATCCCTGGATTCCATTGATTGAAGATTCGAGCACCTCTAAGAAATGAACTCTTTCACTAAAGTTGCTACTACGTAGTTTTGAATTAACTATAGCTCTATGCAAAATTGGGCCTTGAGCTCCCTCACCCGGTCTAAAAAAGGCTTCATAATCTCTTCCATTCATAAACCAATGTGGCATCCAAAAACCTGTTGGTTCGTCTCCTTCATTTGATATTACAAGTCTATTATATCTTCTTTTTTCTACTTGTCCATTTTCATCATATTCTGTAAAGGCCTTCTCATACTCCGAATTAGTATCAAAAATAATAAAATGAGCATTCGGCATATTATTCCCATTAGGATGATTCATAACGGAATCAATTATTGCCGTTACCGTACAAGATTTTCCCGAACCAGTATTACCTAAAATTGCAGCATGCTTTCCAAAAAACTCATCCATGTTTAACTTTACATTATAATCTGGGAATAGTGGAGATTTACCAATCGAAATCAACTTATTTTTTCGATTTTCATCTTTAACCTCTTTCTCAAAGATTATGTCTAAATCATCTTTTGTAGCGTGCCAAACTGGATTATTCAGCTCAGGATATTGTCTTATTCCGTACTCGAATTTTTTGCTTTTGGTTATAGGATTTTGGGTTATTGTACCAATCATAGAAATCCACATTGTCCTACGACTGGTAGGTAGAATCAGCATCTTTAGTTTTTCATAGCTAGATTCTGCCTCTTCCAACATATCCAAAGAAGTAACAATACCTACAACCCTTTCGGAACCTACAGGTAAAATGACATAAGAATTAATCACACCAATTTTATACAAATCTCCATCACTACTCTTTGTATAACTTAGAGCTTCTTTACTCAACTCTACTTGAGCATTATACGTCTTAACCCTAGTTACTTTTCCAATCTCTCTATCAGAACGGTTTATCTGCATCATTTCCTCCACTATCTTCCTCAGAATTGGATTTACTGTCGTTCACACTTCTTGATAATGCTAATAAAGCCTCTTCTTTGCTTTGTTCTTCAATGTCTAGTTCGGAAATATCTGGTAACCACTTATTAGCAAAATCTTTCAAAGTTCCAGCACCTTTGAAATTTCCATCACCATCTTTTTCACCACCAGTTATTACCAGTATTCTCTTGCTGTCAACTTCATTAATTAACCTCCATATTTCATGTTCTGGTTTTAGCTCCTCTTCTTCCTCTGGCTCTTTAAATTCAGGTAAAATTATAACCAACATAAAAGATGGAATAGATAAAGCCTGATAGATAATTCGATTTATGTGCTCATCCGAAAAAGAATAGCCTACAGTGAAAAGGACACTTTGAGGTCTTCGAATCTTTGAAGCAAAATTTCTGAACATTTCGGAATAAGGATATCCATGCATTTCACTCATTTTTAAAGGAGAAGGATAAATCATTACATTCTTATACTCATCCTCGCTTGGCTCTTCCCGTTCAATAAATACATCCCATGTGTTCCCAGATTGATATTTTCGCCAATTAATTGATCCGTGCAACTTGTAAAATTGGAGCACCCTATCTACTCGTTCTACTCTACCTTGAGCCGTTTGACCCGGGAAATATAAATCATAGTTGTAGGTTTCCGTACGTAGTGTGCGTTTTACAGATCCTGCAAATCCGTCAAAATAAAATACCCCTAAATCGTCCAATGCTCTTTCTAACAGTAGATCATAATTTGTTGTAAAAACATTTAGTCTCGGTAATTTTGTCGGACGCAAAAGGAAGCGTCTAAGCAGCTCTTTATGATCAGTGAGAGAATCCTCCTCCGAATTTATTTCTTTGCATTTTTTGAATAACCATTTTTTTAATAGTTCAATAGCAAACCCTAAATGATCGGCAGTAAACTCAAAATCATTTAATTTTATCTCATGACCAGTATGTAGTAAATCTTGATCATATTCTAAATGAGATAACATGCCTAAAAGGGGCTCTATACCAATATCATGATCATCTATTAGAAAATTATTTAGAACATCTTTTGCATTTTTGTGATTATCCTCATCACTTAGTTTATACTTCTCTTGATCTAAATCATCAATAATTCCTCGCAAACTCCCAATTGATGGAGATCCGTTGGGTATAGAAGCACCATTTCCAACTAATACTGATACATTACGAAGATTTAAATACTGTCTCAGACGTGAGTGTAACTTCTCTTGATTCTCAATTTTGTCTTCATCTAAGGCGAATGACTCAGATCCCAAATAATATTTATTTTCAGTGCTCATAATAACTCTCCATTATTGATTGACTTCAATCTTTCCCGAAATAAACTTCGCTAATAGCAAATCTCTTGTCGCTTTCAACTTCTTATTTTGCTGGCTTACTGGAGCAAATTCTTCGCCGTACCTATCGTCTTCCCGAAGCTCCAACCATACTTTTAAAAGTAACGAGAAAGGGGATACGGATTAATCCGCATCCCTTTTCAAACTCTTTGTCGATCTTATCCCTACATTTCTTTGGCTTCGTCTACAGAAGCTTTCTTGTAGGGCGTCAACAACTTTTTCAAGTTATTTGCAGCTTTCCTGGCTCGGCGACCGGCCGCTTTATTATCCTTTTGATCGAAGTCTGCGTGATTTTCTTCTAACTTTTCCCACTCTTCTTTCATTTGATTAAAGAGACTAACTGTGCTTTCATCCATAGTTATGTGTTATTTATTTGTTTTTTAGTGAGGTCACGTTAATTGTGATTCTGTTTGAACCAATAATATATTTATTAAAAGAATTCAGGAATTTTCCTTTAATTTATATTTAATTCTTCCACATCAATCTTCCCCGAAATAAGCTTCGGCAATAGTAAATCTCTTGTTCCTTTTAATTTCTTATTCTTCTTTTCAAGATTCCGCTTAAACTTCCATAGCTCCCGAGCCTGTTCACTAAATTGCTCAAGTAAATCACTATGGGGAATAGCTATTTTAATATCTTTTATAACTGTTTGGGTCATCAACGGTTGAGCTGAGCCACCTGCATATCTTCTTAAATTCAAATCTTCAAGTTTATAGTAGGCAAAAAGAGAAAAATCATACTCTTCTCTTGTTGTAGCTACTATAGTATTATCAGAACCCCAGAATTTACCTTCACAATATTCAACCGAACCACAATAAGCACCAACTCTACCTATAATGATACCATCCTCCCAACCTGGCTCATTGCATTTTCCAATAATACCATTGGAACCATAAACAGGATACTCTACACCTTCTTTGGTTTCTGGAGACTTACCATTTTTAAACTTTAGAAAATTCTTCAACTTCTTGACTTCCCACCCCTCGGGAATCTCACCTAACTCCGTACCCGAATCCACCAATTCATCATCCTCGTGACCGGGATAGCGGAAGTGCACAAACCACTCGCGGTAGATCCGCCGTGCCATCTCTTCCAAGATCTCGATGCGGCGGGTGTTGTTTTCGATCAAGTCGTCAAAGGAGGAGAGAGTGGAAGCTATATTCCGCTGGGTTTCACGGTCTGGAAGTTCTAAATATTCATTCTCTTTAAAGGTAGTAAACTGAAAACGTGCAACTCCAGTATGTTGGACATGATATTGCTTTAAAACACCATTTCTATATAAATACTGTAAATGCCAGAATAAATACTCTGGCTCAACCTTGGAGTCATCAAATCTTAAAAACCGAGCAAAACTCGCACAGACTATAGGAACATCTACTTTCTCAAACAAGGAAGGCTTTAATAAAAGAGTCCTTCCAGTCGGTGTATTTTTTGAACCTCCAGCAGTTTCTAAGAGAACATCAAATGGCTTTAATTCCTTGTATTCAACAAAACGTTCTGCGACATGTCTATGAGGTAATTCATTTACTTTACCTATTCTAATATCTTCAAAATCAGTACCCCTTATAACTCTTGTATGTCTTGAATTTTCAAATGGATCTTCTTTTCCCCATTCCCCATCACGTGTAAATTCCAAAATATCTTGTAGTAGTACTTTATCAGACATCTAATCAAGAATAGATTGAATATTTTTATTTATTTCATTCTCAAGATCTGAAGCCTCAGCATTCAACATTTCCAACTCTTCGTATAATTGATTTAGTCGAACTTGGAAATCTACATCATCCTCTTCCCGCTCGGCCACCCCTACGTACCGGCCCGGATTCAGGCTCCAGCCCTGCTCTTCAATCTCTTCAACTGTAGCCACTTTGCAAAGGCCAGGAATGTCCTTGTATTCTCCATTGGGGAATAGCTCATCCATATTATCCGGCTGGGTCACACTGCTTCCGTTGGTCTCATATTCCACATCCGGCTCGGCGGCTACCTCAAAAAGCACTTTCTCTTCCTGGCGGTACCGGCGGACGATACTGGAAATAAATTCAATCTGGTCAGGCGTAAAGTCACGCTGGGCTCGGTCGATCTGCCGGTAGATGTTGCGGGCGTCAATAAACAGCACTTTGTTTTCGCGGTCGGTGCCTTGCTTGCCCTTGTCAAAGAACCAGAGCGTGCAGGGCAGGCTCACCGTATAAAAGAAGTTAGAGCCGATGGAGATAATCACATCCACCACGCCCTCCTCAATCATCTGCTTGCGGACCTCCTGCTCGCTATGGCGAGCATCGGCGGCGGAGTTGGCCATCACAAAACCGGCACGTCCACGGTCATTCAGGGCGCTGTAAAATTCCTGCATCCACAGGTAGTTAGCATTATCAGTGCTGGGGATGCCAAATGGGTAGCGCGGGTCACCCTCGATCGTATCCTTATCCACCCCGCTCACGTTAAAGGGCGGATTGGCCATCACGTAGTCAAAGCGTCCCACGCAGTCGTGCAGATTCTCGTAATAGGTATTACCGGCTTTAATATCGCCTTCCAGTCCGTGTACCGCCAAGTTCATCTTACACAGGCGGACAGTATTTTCCTTGTTCTCCTGTCCGTAGATGGAGAGGTTCTGCTGGGCTTGATCGCGGTGACGCTGGCGAAATTTCTCTGACTGTACAAACATACCGCCTGATCCACAGGCTGGATCTAAGATTTTGCCTCCATAGGGCTCTAATACTTCCACAATCAGTTTTACAATGGAGGTAGGTGTAAAGAATTCGCCGCCCTTCTGTCCCTCGTTCATGGCAAACTGCCCGAGGAAGTACTCATAAATCTGTCCAAATACGTCGCCTTCCACATCGGTGCCCACATTGGAGAAATTCTTAAGCAGGTCTTTCAGCACGGGATCGTCAAATCGCTTGTACTCCTTGGGCAGCACGTCGGCCAGCTCGGGATTTTCCCGTTCGATGGCTTCCATCGCCTCGTTTACTTTCTGTCCGATATCTTCGCTTTCGGGCAACGTAAGCAAGTAATCGTAGCGCGACTCTTCGGGCAGGTAGAGCACCCCTTCGGCCTTGTAGTGCTCGGGGCCGAAGGTCACTCGGCTGCTGGTCTCTTTTTCCATCTTTTCGTGCAGCGGCTTAAAGCGATGCCAGGCGTAGCGCAGAAAGATGAGTCCCAGCACGGGCGTGGAGTATTCAAATGAGCTGAGCGTAGAGTTGGCACGCAGGTTATCGGCTGCTTGCCAAAGCCGTTTTTCCATTTTTTTGAGGCTGTCAGACATGAGGTATGTGTTCGTCTCTTGGTTAATTCTGAATGGATAATTAAAGAATTGTTATATACGAAAAAGAGAGACGATAAAGCAAACGGGATGAGGTGCTTTCTGTATTGGTGAACAAACATAATTTCAAATAAAAAAGGGACCAGACAAAATGCCCGGCCCCTCCAAGTATATACCAATCAAGGCTATTGGCCTTCTTTTGTCCATTCGGACACTCCGGAAAGATCTTCGGATGCTGAATTTAGTATGGGGTTAAACAGAAACTTAAAGGTTGCTCGTGGCTGGGCACGCAACTGTGGACGAAAACCAACCAGCACAACTTCCCCCTCACCAAGGGCAATACGTACCGCAGCTGGCTTGCCGGCAAGGTGCTCTTCTTCCCCCAGCGCCCAACCGCTTAACAGAATATCTTCATCACCATACCATGAAAAAACTTCAACCGGCGGACCTTCGGCTTTTTTATCTTCAACCTCTGCCGGCTCTACGACCGAAAACGCTTTACTTTGGCGCAAGAAAAACCCGGCATGATCTTCTTCGATTCCCAATGCCTGAGGGTTGCTGTTATCCGTTCTTAACTTTACCAGTGAGCCTGGAATAAAGAAATCTTCCTCACTTATGCCTTCAAGGGCATCCTCCACCGGTAAACCAAATTGGTTCATCAAGAAATCCGTGGCTCCTTCCCATCCAATGATAGTACCGCCAGATTCTACAAATTTCTTAAGATGATAAGCACCCTCTACGCCAAGGCCACCCACATATTGCTCGGGCATCGTACCCTGTTCATGTCCGTTTAGCAATCGAGAAGCTGACATGGAAGGAAGAATTATTACGTCATAAGTCTCTAATTCTCCTGTCCGTACTTCATTGTCTTTCAACCGATCATATTCAAATCCGTAATTATCAAAGATCCATCGGGTCCATCCCTCATCAATCGAACCGGTCCAGGATTGATAAATTCCGATTTTCGGCTGCTTGATCTTCATACTTTGGACATCAGGCTTACCATCCACCCCAAAGATATCAATGCCATATTTACGGGATGCATCACCCAGTAACTCTTGCACATAATTACTGTTTCCCACATAAAAAGCTCCGGGCTCAAAGATGCGGCCATCAAGAGAAACATCTTCCGTTAACCGATCTATCTGATGTCCTTCTTTCAACAGATTATTGACCGCTACCATACCCATGTTTGAATTGGCGGGAATAAGATAACCTGCACTATTTCTATTATACACATTTCCCTTGAAAGGAGTAAGCTTCTCTACTGCTTTTGTATCTATGTCAACATGATCTTCAATTTTTGCGACATTTACTCCCATTTGGATAGGCAGCGTCCAACCGGCCATATCGTAGGGTGGCTCGGGAGGTCCATCAGGATATAATCTTCGATCAGGATAAAACTGGGGCTCCATAAGATCCTTTAAATACGGTCGAAAAGCCTGGGAGCTATACACTACATAGCTATTTTTAGGATAGTTTTCCCCGTTATACTCAAAATCACTGGTTGCCCGATGGATTTCGATCCCCCCTTTTTTCAGGGCTTTTAATAGGTTTACAGACTCAGCCGGGTCCCATTGATCCGGAGAAATTAAATAGGCGAAGGGATCACTCTCATTCCCTTTCTCAATGGCATCACGACCCATTTGATACATATTATACAACCATTCCTGTTTTCGCTTAACAGCAATATCCATTACCCCCATCGATGCGGTAAGATGATAGTCCACCATCTGCTTCATAGTAGCAGTCCCCCCTTCCCATGGATCGGGATAGAAAATACTGGACTCATCCATTGGTATCTCATCCCCCCCGCGCACCAGCTTTTCAGGGATATCGTCCTCCGTCCATTCTTGAGGTACCGGTGACCGATGCGTTGATTCTGTAAGAATACCAACCATGTTGTGAAAGTAGGGAACAGTTCTCATTCCCCCGTTCCACCACATATTAAAGGTGATTCCCTGTATTACGCCTGATTTTCCTTCCCCTGCAAAACGATTCGCCATGTGCTCACCCACGAGGTTCGTGCCACGAACCGCCATGGCCGGAATATTAGGATTTATGGGATTGGCAAAAGGAGGGATAAACATTCGAGGAGGCATTTCTCCCATCTGGTGGTGATTCACAACAATTTGTGGGAACCATTCTTCATAAAGCATTTTGGACACAGCCTGACTCTCTTTCTGCAACATCATATACCAATCACGGTTATTATCATGACCCACATATTCATGATATACCTCCGGTGGATTTGTCAGGGCGAACTCGGTGTCTTTTTGCTGGCGATACCAATCTACCACAATTTCATGGCCATCCGGATTCATCATGGGCATATTCAGGAGAATAACCTCATCCCGCATTTTCTGTATCTCAGGGGATTTTCCAGTTGCCATCTTATACACAAAGACCGGATTATGCTGACTGTGTGCTAATTCAGTCGAGTGCAGTCCACTGTCGATCCAGACCATAGCTTTTCCTTCTCGGGAAAGTTGTTTCGCTTCCTTATCTGAAACATCCTTAGCCTTAGCCAGTTTCTTACTGATATCTTTATACTTATCCAGGTTATTCAGATTCTCTTTACTTGAAATAATGAGGAGTAATAAATCATTACCGCGATAGGTCTCACCAATTTCTTTTAGTATAACCCGATCACTGGCATCGGCAAGAAGGCGGTAGTATTCCTCCAGCTGATTGTTATCTATGAGCTCATAGTTAGCTCCCGGTTCAAAACCAAAAACATCCGCGGGCTTGGGGACTTCCTGCGCCTTGAGACTGGCAGATAAAAATCCAAAAAGTACCAAGGCCAACATCCATCTCAAGCCTTTCTTTTTCAAACTGTTTGACATAGCAATTTTGTTAAATAGTTAACTGTAAATAGATTCTTAATAATTAGTATCCGCGCACTTCACCGTCATGTCTGGGATCGGCAACCCCAATAATTTTACCATCTTTCTGCATTACTAAATACATGCGGGCATATCCTTTGGAAAGAGCCTGAACATCATATCCCATATTGTGAGCCTCTTCAAGTACACTTGGTTCAAATCCTTTTTCTATTTCTACTTCAGGCCCATCATAATCAGGAAATATCCTGGGCATTAATACAGCATCATAAGGGTCTAAGCCATATTCAAGGATATACAACGTATTTTGCAAAATAGCGGTTGGTATACGTCCGCCGCCCGGCGCACCTATGACTAAACGAACTTCGTTATTCTCATCTAGAATAATGGTTGGAGAAATAGTAGAGGCTCGAATTCTGTAAGGATGGCTTGACTCCCAGTCCTCCTCATCTTCCAAATACGAAAAGTCAAATCCGGAATTATTCAAAATAAAGCCATTTACCCAGGCTCCGGAACCAAATACATGACTCAGCGTCGTCGATAATGAAACAGCATTCCCTTCAGGATCTATAACAGAGATATGCGTCGTCTCTCCTCCCGCTTTTTCTGATGAAGATAGTTTATTTCCATCAGTTACAGATGCCAATGCCATTTCACCTGTAATAGAACCAATACTGTTATGCGAAACACTTTGAGACGGTTTTCCAAAACTAACTTTTTCTGCCGCAGCTCCTATTCCTAACGAATCGCGCCGGGCGGAGATATAAGCATCGGAGATTAATGCCTCAACAGGAATGTCTTCCCAATTGGGATCTGAAACATATTCTCTTCTGTCAGCATTGCTTAATCGCATTGTAGAAGTTACAACATCAAATGCCTCGGCAGACTCAGTAGGCAATCCAATATCTCTCAAGTTAAAAGGCTCCAGTAAGCTCAGTGCTTGAATGATATACATTCCGGTCTGTGGAAGAGGAGCGGAAATTATTTGATTGCCTTTATAATCACCATCAAGAGGTGCTTTATCCCATTGCGGTTCATAACTAGCAAGATCTTCTACTGTAGCGGGATTTCCTGCTTCATTAAGTACCTTAATAATATCCTGAGCATTTTCACCTTCATAAAAAGCAGAGGCTCCATTTTCTGAAATGACTTGTAATGTACTAGCCAATTCTGGTTGTTTAAGAATTTCGCCAACATCCAGTGGCTCTCCATCCGGATAGAAGGTCTTCTTGGCTCCTTCATAGCGAGTTAATTTTTCTTCTTCATCCCTTATAAACTGTGCCAGTGTCATATAAACAGGAAACCCCTCGGTGGCATATTGAATGGCGGGTTGCATAACCTGTTCACGACTCATGGTACCATGCCGCTCTAATGCCTGGAGCAATCCATCTACCGTTCCTGGAATACCAGTTGATAACAAGTTAAAATCATCTTCCTCATACTGTTCATAGTTTACGTCCTTATAAGATTCGGCTCTTTTAGCGGTATAAAAATCTACATAGTCTGCTTCTTTGTTTTTTTGATTCCATACCAACATACTGCCACCACCGCCAATACCTGACATATTGGGCTCAACTACGTTTAGGGCAAAAGCAGTTGCAACTGCAGCATCTACTGCATTTCCTCCCTGCTCTAACATTCTTAATCCGGCTTCGCTGGCTAAGGGATGAGCAGAACTTACCATAGCCTCTTTACCGACAAGTCGCTTGCCTCTATCCGACGCATTGTCAGCTACTTTGGCACCATCTTGCTGGGTACATCCAACAAATAAAATGATGAGCATTAAAATAAAGCTTCCAACTGCTTTTCGATGAAATCCCTTATGACTTTTATATCGCATTGTATTCTAATCTATTTGATACTCTAATGATCATCCTGCCAAGTGTAGAACGTCCGCATAGTTCATTTCAAATTTTAGCCACTCAAAAGAAAACTAACCTATGCAGTTGAAAAACAGGCTGGTACTGGTATATCCAACATTGTCCTGAGGCCCGGTTCTGCCTTTAAAATTGCAGCCACCGTATTTACTGTGATGGCACTAGTAGCAATATCTCCATTAATACCACCGGAAATTCTAGAGGAAAAGGAAGGAGTACCCTCAATTTCAATTTCATCGTAGGATTCTTCCTCCCCTACTGCAGCTCTGAAGTGCAGGGTTATCTTTTCATCACCGTCAATAAATCCTTTTCCAATCTGCTCAACACCCCGAGGGTTCTCTTTGTCAATATCAGTATATCCAGAAGTGATCTTTTTTGAAGCCCTCACGGGTTCTAAGGTCTCTTCCACCTGATCCAACTCCCAGTTCAGGGCATGTGCTATGAGGTGTATTGATTCGGTTAACCCTACATGGCGCAATGTTCCATTATTCGCCTTTTCTTTAAAGCCTTCTTCAGTAAGACCGGCCCCAATTTTCTGCTGAAAAGGAATGCGCCTTACCGATGCATCCTGTACGCGTGAAACATGCACTGTTTGTACATCTTGGCAAACAGAACTCAGTACAGAGGGCAGGTAATCCATCAAGAAACCCGGATTTACTCCTGTTCCAACGCAGGCCACCCCGTTACTTTTACAAACTTCGTCAATTCTTTTCGCAATTTTTGGCTGGGTTTTCCACGGGAAAGAAAGCTCTTCGCAAGTAGAAACTATGGGTAGGTGTGCTTCCACAAGTTCTTTGACCTGTGGTTCAACCTTTTCTAGAGATGATACGGTTGTTACCACAGCTACATCAGCCTTTTCGTCTTCCAAGGCTTCGGTAAGAGTTTTACTTATTTTAATTCCGTTAGGCTTCCCGCTACAAAGTTCTCCTACATCCCTTCCAATTTTTTCCGTATCAAGATCAACGGCACCAACAATCTTTACTCCTTCTCTTTGAAGGGCATAACTTGCCACTTTTTGTCCCAATGGACCTAAACCTAATTGAACTATTCTAATCATTTGTATAACTGTTGTTTAATCTTATTGAAAATAATTTAATGTTCTTTGAAGGGAATACCCTTATAAGTTCTCCTGTTATAATTCTTTCTAATATCCTGATACAGTACCATTTCGACGCGGATCGGCTACCCCGATTAACTGCCCATCTTCAGTAACATAGACCATATGCACTCCCCCAAAATAGAGATCATAAGGAGCTAGAACCTCTAATTCATATCCTCTGTCTGACAACCGTTTTAAAGGAGCTGTGGGAAACCCATCTTCGACCCTGACCGTATTGGAATTTGTAAAAGGATAAATACGTGGCATGTAAATAGCTTCCAGAGGATCAATGCCATACTCCAAGGTATACAAGATCATCTGGTCAATAGCTGGGGGAATTCGGCCCGAACCCGGCGATCCGACTACCAGCCGAACCCTTGAATCTTCTAGCACCATGGTGGGCGCTGTTGAAGAACGAGGTGTCCGATAAGGGCCCCATTTATTTGCTGGTGAATCATCAAAATTTCTGGCTGCGGTATTGTAAAAAGTCCCTTTACTAAACACTCCCGAACCAAAATATTGGCCCATGGTAAATGTTAATGTTACGGCATTACCTTCCCCATCAACAATAGATAAATGGGTGGTCTGGTTATCTAATGATTCATCCCTGCTGGTGTCCATTTGCTCAGAATTTGTTTCAGGCGCTTCGAATGACGTAAAGGGATAGCCCGTAATATTATTGATAGTAACCTGTTTTCCCGAGCTAACCATCTGCCAGGGGTTACCAGCTGGTAATGAATCAGGTACTGCCCCCCCAACCCAACGACGCCTTTCTTCTGCGTAGTCATCACTGGCAATAGCCGCAGCAGGTACTCCCACACCCCGGGGATCCCCGTTCCATTTATATCGATCAGCTCGGGAAGTCCGAATGGCATCAGTCAGTAAACTCAACGCGCGAGGGTTTTCTGCAGGAAGCCCCATGGAAGACAAATCGTATTTTTCCAGTAAATTTAATGTTTCAATCACTTCCATTCCCGCCATGGGTGGAGGGGGCGCTAATATGGTATATCCTTTAAAATCACCCAGCAAAGGACTTCTTGTACGGGGTTTATAACTTTTTAAATCATTCAAGGTCATAGGACTATCTCCTTTTTCAAGTCTATCAACTAGACGCTCCGCTATGATACCTTGATAAAACCCCTCTTGTCCTTTATTCGCAATCTTTTCCAACGTAGATGCTAATTCCGGTTGTACTAACTTTTCGCCGGCCCTAAGGGGTTCACCTCCCGGATAAAATAGATTAGCAGCAGCTGAATCAATATGTAACTTATCTTTTTCTTCCAAAATAGTTCTAGCCAACAGTGGATGGACAATAAAACCATTTTTAGCAGTTTCTATGGCAGGTTTTAAAACCTCGGATCGTGGCAATTCACCGTATTGCTTATGTGCAGTCAGAAGCCCAGCAACCGTACCGGGCACTGCTACTTCTTGTTCGGGTGTCAATAGAGAATCAGGCGTTGCCGGTCCGGCTTTCCCAGAATCAGCTCCTGCGCTTGCATAAAATTCAAAATGCTTTGCTTCTTCTGTAGCTTTTTCCCATACGGTCATGGATCCGCCACCACCTATACCCGCCATCATTGGCTCTACCACTCCAAGAACAAATGCCGAAGCCACGGTGGCATCTACTGCATTTCCGCCATTTTCAAGCATTTTAATGCCGGCATCCGTCGCCAACTGATGTGAGGTAGCCACCATTACCTCTGGAGCCACTTGGTGCTGTCCCCGAACTTTAACTATGCTTGAGGGAGCCTTTTTCACCGTTGAGGTAGTAGGACCACAACCACAAAGCCCAACAATTAAAAACAGGATCAACAGCCCCTTTACCACCGTATTATTTTTGTTGAATAATATATTATTCACCATCTGGCAAGAATTCCTTGTATTGAGTTATGATTTTTTCAGCCAAGGCCACTTCGTTTTTGATTTCCCTGAGAGTTTGATTTAACCTTCGATCTAAATCTTTTTTCCTCATCCACTGGGTTTGAGTGGGCGGATATAAGGAGCTCTGATCTGAACCGTCACGGATAAATTCACTGGCAAAGTCATACAGATCGTCCCTTAACCCATCATTGGGTGATTCTGCGCCAATTTCATTGGCAAGGGAATCCACGATACCCACTCTTTCAGATACCTCACTGGATAGTCTATCCAGACTTTTCAGGGTATCACGCAAAGCATGCATTCTTTGTTGCAGCTCCGCAATTTTTTCGGCAGCCTGCCAAGCTTCTTCCTGCATATCGGCTACGTCCAGGAGAAATTCTTCCCTTTCGTGCCAATCCTGATCACTAAGAGGGAGCTCGGGGTCTTTTTCTACTGTAACAGTTTGCACCGAGACGTTATCCCCTGTAAGTAATTTCACCTCATACACACCGGGAGCTACAAAAGGACCCTTTGGTTTAGTTTCGTGCGGCAATTCAGGTAAAATAATTTCGGATTTGACCAAACCTTCCTCCTTTTCGTCCTCCTCCCTTGAAGGAGGCGGTTCGTGGCGCAAATCCCAGTTAAGTCTGTGAATCTCACCTCCATCACCTGCTCCCTTTAAAGTACGGACCAACATTCCGGAACTGTTTCTTATTTCGATATCTACTGAATCCGTAGCTTCACCTAAGTAGTAATTCAAAATAGTTCCCTGGGGCGGATTTTTTCCTGAATAAGAAGCCTGTCCACGATAGGATGTTGACTTCCAGTACTGTAAAAGTTGGGCAGATTTTATCGGGAATAACTTTGCCTCTTTTTTTTCAGTCTGTTTTTCCCAGTTAATCAACGGAGTAAGATCATCTAATATCCAAATACTTCTTCCATGCGTCCCAACAACTAGATCATCTTCTCTGGGATGAATTCTCAAATCATCATAGAGCGTGGTGGGTAAATTAGAACCCAACCGGTTCCATTTTTTGCCTGCATTTTGAGATACATAGAGATTATGCTCAGTACCAAGGAAGAGTAAATTGGGATTTTTGGGATGCTCTCGAATTACATTAACAGAACCCTCGCCAGGCAAACCAGTTGTTATTTTTTTCCAGGTTCTCCCAAAATTTGTAGTCTTAAAAACATAAGGAGCAAAATCTCCATCACGGTGGGCATCAAGAGTGGCATAGGCTGTGCCTTTATCACTTGAAGATGCTTCAACTCTACTCACATATGTCCCATATCGGACTCCTCCAATATTTTTTGCTACTTCTGACCAGCTCTTCCCCCCATCTCTGGAAACTTGAATATTACCGTCGTCAGTCCCTATCCAAATAATTGCAGAAGTTATAGGTGATTCTGAAATAGTTGTTATTTCAGCATATGAAGAAGTTCCATCGTGCTTTGACAACATATCTTTAGTCCCCTCCACATCCATCAAAGACAATGAATCACGATGGATACCTCTAGTCAAATCTTCAGTACGCTGCCAGGAATTTCCTTGATCATGAGAGATAAACAAATGATTCCCACCAAAATAAACTGTAGTAGGATCATGATTGGAAAGCTCAATAGGTGTTACCCAATCAAAACGGTATTCTTCTTCGTCATCCTTTGGGTAAGGACGTATATTTCGCAAATCACCTGTTTTGGGATCAAGACGGGTAATTCCCCCATTCTGCTCGTTACTATACACAATTCGATAGTTCGTGGGATCAGGACGGTGATACATACCATCGCCAAAACCAATCTGTGACCAATCATCATTAATAATACCTATCCACCGTCGATTTGCATTGGGGCCCATCCACGAATGATTATCTTGCATTCCTCCATATATGTAGTAGGGATCTCGCATATCCAATCCTATAGCATAAAACTGTCCGATGGGTATATTGTTAATACGCCTATAGGTTTCGCCTCTATCCTTACTTACGTGCAAGCCGGCATCGCCTGCCAAATAAAAATGACTCGGGTTAGACGGATTAATCCAAAGGGTATGATGATCACTATGCACCCCGACATCATAGGTAGGACGAGTGGGCATCTGGCGGAATGTCTTGCCGCCATCTTCACTCATATAAAATTCAGTTCCCAATACATAAACTCTTTGTTGATCCGTTGGATCTACAAAAATATGACTGTAATACATCGGGCGCGGATTTAATTTATTGACCCGCTCCCAGCTCTTTCCGGCATTATCTGTCCTATAAGTCCCCGAGGAATCTGCATGCTCTATAGTCGCGTATAAGGTATTAGAATTGGTTTCAGCAATAGAAAGGCCTATACGGCCTTTATCTCCAGTCGGAATGCCCTTCATTAGCTCTTTCCATTCCTGCCCCCCGTTAGTCGATTTAAATATTCCGCTTCCGGGACCACCTCCGTTAAAACCCCATGAACGTCGCCTTCGTTGATAAGTCGCGGCGTACAGTGTGTTGGGATCTTCAGGGTCCATAACCAAATCAACGCTACCCGTATTACGGTCTATGTAAAGGACCTTTTCCCAGCTTTGACCACCATCAACCGTTTTATAAACACCTCTTTCTTTACTTGCTTTCCACAAATTACCAAGAGCCGCCACATATGCTACATCAGGATCTTCTGGATGTACTTGAACTCTTCCAATATGTCTTGTCTTCTCCAATCCCAGATGAGTCCAGGATTTTCCCGCATCTTTAGACCTATATATACCATTTCCCCAGGAAGTACTTTGCCGATTATTCTGTTCTCCCGTCCCTGCCCAAATGATATCAGTATTAGATGGAGCAATAGCCAGATCTCCAAAAGTACTGACTGGTTTATCATTAAAAATAGGCTCCCAGGTAGTCCCACTATTAACTGTTTTCCACAAACCGCCTGATGCTGTGGCTACATAAACAGTAGAAGGATCATCATCCAAAGCTTCAACGTCATGAATTCGACCTCCTGTAACGGCTGGACCAATGCTCCGAAACTCAAGGTTTTGATAAAACTCAGGGACCGCACTATCCTGTTGGCCCAAAACTACTTGAGCGTTTCCTAACAGTGCTAATAAGAAAGTGACTACACAACTATAAACAAGCACTACCGGAGAGGGAATTCTATAGTCTCGTATCATATTATTTGGGTATAGTGACTGAGAGATCTATAAATTTTACAGACCCGTAAACACATGTGTTAAATATTATAATGCAGCTGCGCCTTTCTCAGACGCAGCTGCATGTATTGTATATTGCTTAGAAATTAATCGGTGTAGGGCTTTTCACATTCTACATTTTCATTGGCGGCACACTCGCTCTCAGCGATAGGGAAGTACGAAGCTCGCCTTGTAACTCCCTCGTATACAATGGTACCCCCATCCAGGAAATAATGATCCCAGCGACGCAGATCGTGTAAGCGACGCCCTTCTAGCCATAGTGTAAGGAAACGTTCTTGATCAAGTATATCCCAAGCATCGCTACGGTCACTACCTCCAAGCTCTCCTATCTCAGATGCACTAGTATCTTGCAGGCCATGATGGTTACGTACTTCATTAATTTTATTCATTGCCGTCTGCAAGTCATCATCCAAAAGTGCAGCTTCAGCCTCAATTAATCTCATCTCAGTTCCCTTGACAATTGGTATATCAGAACCAAGCTCAGGAAACTTTTCTTGGCGAAGCATTATAGTTTGACCGTCAGCTGCCAGTTCATCACTACAAGCTTCGGGAGTCGCAGAGCAGTCTGTAATTGGTACTCGGGGATCCTGCGGACTTCGAGAGGCGGCCAAAGTATTTAATGCAGAAGCCTCATAGCGGTCATGGGTTTCAAGTCTATATTCGTTTGACTCTCTACCCGAATTGTTTGAGTATGCAGCTGAATGCACAAAGTCTGTAGGAACCTGGCTAGCATGTTGAAGAGCCATTGACCAGTTTCCTAGGCCAACGTAAACCTGTGCAAGACCACCATGGGCAGCTGTCAAGTAATCACTTTCATTTGCAGCTTGCGCTTGTTGCACTGCTTCTTCAAAGTAACCTACAGCACGCTGAAAAGTTTCACTTGCCGGCTGAGCTGATCCCTTGTCTATTACATCACGGTTATAATTTTCAGCGATAATTCTGTTTGAGAAACCTGCAAACAGATATGCCCTAACAGTCAGTGGATTCCCTTGGAAATCGTCTCCGAGTACCTCTTTCATGCGCTCGATTCCATTCTCTGCAACAAAGCGAGCTTGTTGCACTCCTTCCCAGTAAAAACCAACATCTTCAGGATCAACTCTTCCATGCCGCAAAGTGGAAGTTAAATAGTAACTTCCACTTCCAGCCAACTCATCTGATAACATAGCTCCTCTGAGACTTAGATCGTCATATACATAAGAGAAGTCAGCAGACATTCCGGTTACTAGAGCATTCATGCCCTGTACCGTATTCAAATCTTCTTCCTGTATGCGACCGGGATTGGTAACCCCAAAATCACAACTTGATACCAAGCCAGCCAGAACAAAAAGGACCAGTATCGTTTTCAAGTATGATGTTTCTTTAAAATTGATCAATGTTTTCATAGCAGTGAAATCTTGTATTTGAATTTTTTTAAAACTGAAAACCAATTGCTTTTTAAAATCCCACATTAAGTTTCATTATGAAGGTTCTCAGTGGGGGAATATTGTAATACTCCTGTCGATAGTCCACGAAATCGCGAGCACCGTCCTCAAAGGCTTCGGGATCCAGACCAGGATAATCCGTAAAAGTCCACAAATTCTTTCCTTGAACTTTGAGAGAAGCATTTCTAATATTTCCAGGCAACCAGCTTTCAGGCAAATTATAAGCCACTGAAAGTGATCTAATCTTAAAGAAGTCCGCCGCTCGAGTCCACATTCCATAAGTAGTTTCATTGGGATCGCAAAGTGCCAGATCATATGCTGTCAGGCCAGATGTGTTCCCTTGGTCAATTTGTGATTGAATATCAGTACACGTTGGCCAAGCCCCCCTACGAACATTTTGGTAGGCCGTCCCTGACGATAACACATGACCTCCTTGACCTTCTCCCAAGACATCAATTTTTAGACGATCCTTAATAGAAATAGTTGTATTAATGCCATAGGTGTGAGTCGGATAAGAGGGGCCAATATATTGATCTTCAAACTCCGGTTCTTCTCCAACAGCATTTGGATTGGTAACGCGCTCGTGAAAATAGCTTGGCACTGAATAACCGGTGCGCAACTCTTGTCGCCAGCTTACGTAGATGCGATCTACATCCCCTAAATCTAAAGCTTCACTTTTATTTGTGGAATACTGACCACCTACTGACCATTGAACGGGACCATCTTGGATTACATTAATGTCCACTTTAGCCTCGATACCTTTATTTTCTAGTTTTCCAACATTTTCAAGTTGTGAGTTGACAAAGCCTGTTGATGGGGCTGGCTGAACAGGGACAAGGGCATCTTTTGTCAACTGACGATAATAGGTAAATTCAGCAAAGATTCGATCTTCCATGAATGAGCTCTCAAAACCAGCCTCAAATTCTCCTGTTCGCTCGGGGCCCAAATCAGGATTACCTAAATTCTGAGGGGTAACAGCTGGCTGTCCTTCATCCCCAGAAACAGAACTCCAAGTACGGATTGCGGCAAAAGCATCTGGTGCTCTACCTGACTCACCATAGGCTGCCCGCAATTTCATAGTATTCCAGAACTCAGGCCAGAAATCATAGTCTGAAGGGACAAAGGAACCTGAAATCTTTGGATACAACGCGAGACCAAAATCATCTCCAAAAGTACTGTGGCCATCCACCCTTAATCCCCCTGTAATGAACAGGCGATCGTTATAGCCTATACGCTCTTGGGCAAAAAACCCACCACTAACGGTACTAAGGCGATCTTCAAATGCTTCGGTTCTGGCTCCTGAGTCAACTAATTTATCCCCAGGACCTCCAAATTCTTCACCAAAACCATTCAATCCAATTACTGTTTCATCATAAAATTGAGCACCCCAGGAACTACTTGAAGATATTTTTTCACTTATATCAAAATCGTAAGACCCCGTATAATCTATCGTACGGTTGACCATTTTATAATAGTCAGCCTCACGATCCCCTTTTTCCTCAAAGAAAAAGCCAAAAGGTCGTTCTTCTGTATAATCCTGTTCACTGTAATCAATTCCAATTGTAACCTTATGTAACATATTTTCCATGGGGGTCCAATTGGCAGTCAAACCAGAGGTAAAGTGATTAGACCGGGTGAATAACTCCATATTAAACGTTCGGGCATTATTATTATTCGGCGTGTAACCGGCATCCCCTCTAAGTGTATTTAGCAGAAAACCCTCTGCATTATTTCCATCTGGAATCCACCGTGTTTTAGAGTAGTTATAAGAAGTATTGAATTTAAAATTCAGTTGATTATTGGGTCGGAAACCAAAGTTTCCTCTCATACCATAGCTATCACTTCCTTGTGGTCCGAAAACACCGTCTTCACTACTAATATTACTAGAAATGAAATAGCTCAACTCCTGTCCTCCACCACGAACAGATAGATTGTAACGCTGAATATGGCCATTCTTATGATATGTACCACTATCCGGGCACCCGGGATCAATACCTTCACAATCCCATAGGCCCAAACCGGTTGGATCACTTTCGGGACCCAGTTTTGGCATATTATTAAAACCTTGACCAACTGATAAGTTCCACCTAGCTTCACCTTCAGAACCCTGTTTGGTAAAAATCTGAATGACTCCTCCAGAGGCCTCAGTTCCATATACTGTCGTTGCAGCAGCACCTTTAATTACTTCTACCCGTGCAATGTCTCCAGGATTCAGATCATCAAATGGAGCTGCAGCTTGATTTACTTCCGGATCACTACGGAAAGCACCACTAGAGACCCGAACGCCATCTATATAAATGAGGGGTTGGTTACCTTGAGAAAAAGAATTACCACCACGAAGTCTTATAGTACTTGCCGAGCCAACCTGCCCAGAATTATCCATAATTGTAGCTCCTGCAGTTCGTCCCTGAATTACATCTCCAAAATCAGATATTGATGCAGCCTCAATTTCTTCTGAACCTACTTGCTCAATACTATTCCCGATCTCCTTTCGGCGAGCCTGACCACCGGTACCTGTCACAACCACCTCATCCATCTCCAAAGCTGTTTCTGAAAGTTGAAAATTGAGGCTTTTTGTTTCACCGGAAACTATTGTTACAGTTTTACGGACCGTTTTGTAACCTATAAAACGAGCCTCAATAACTTGTTCTCCGGGAGGAACATCGCGAATAATAAACTCACCATCAGCGTTTGTTGAAGCACCGATACTGGTATTTTTAACAAGTAGATTCGCTCCTGGAATTGGATCGCCTGTTCCGCTTGCTGAAACAGTACCCTTTACAGTTCCCTGTCCCAGCGCGGTGGCGACCATAAAGAGTACCACACCTAATCCAAGAATTATCATTTGTCCCATTCTTTTCATAACCATCACCTTTCCCTTATTAATAATTGAATTCATGTAGTTGTGAAGAATTACGTAAAAACTTCAATTCTTGCTAGCGACCAAAAGCCCTAGACGATATCTAATGAAGATATATTGGGCTAGTTGCATTTTAAGCAATGCCAGCTAATGACCTTGCCAAGCTTCAACTAACATTTGCTAATAAATTTGCAACAACTATGCCATAGACCTAAAGCACGCTCCTACTTACATTTAAGCATATCTGATAAATAATCTGTGCGATTATCGCACAGGAGTGTGCGGAAGCATCACAGCGATAATTGTAAAAATACGTTAACCAGAGTCAGGATCGAATCTTCTACAAGTGGCATTATTTCTGCATACAGGTTATATATAGTATTAATTGAGACTTAGGCCAACTGTATGACATTCTTTACCAAACAAAAACTCCTCATAATTGCTGCCTTTTCTGTCTTATTTGTCACAATCATCTCATTTTATCTTTACCGGGTAGTACTCAAATCTGAAAAAGAAATTATTGAGGATAATAAAAATATTACCCAGACTGCCGTCATGAAGCTGGTAAGCATTAGTAATGAACATATTGGTCCGGTTTGGGAAAAATATTTAGAAGGGAAAAACAAAATTACCAAACATGATGAGAGATTAGCAGATTCATTACTTTCAATTGATGTAAAGAATATTTTAGGTAATTTCCACCGGTTTGAAGGGGGGTTTTATTTTTATGAACTCGATGAATTTATTGGATACAGTTTTCCAACAATTGAACCTCCCAAGCCAGCTTTTGGGCCACCACCACGATCTTATAACATTATTAGAAGACAGGCACGATCAACAATCGAGGAAGATACTCTGCTAACTAAGCTTCACAAGTTTGATCCAGCGATATTTCCCTTATCCACAAAGCCAATATATGCCAATGGCAAACTTATAGGGGCTGCATGGGCTCGCATACATATTGAAAGAAAACTATCAGCTTCACAAAATATTCAGGGTGGAACTTTCTTTCTGACAATTGGGGGAATCCTGCTTGGGTTATTCGTTACCATAGCATTCGTATGGACCCTTAAAAAACATATGGGCGAAATGAGAGAAGGGCTACAAAAGATGAAATACAATTCATCCTACCGTTTAAAAGAATACCGTGGAGTACTTGGAATAATTAGCAAGGCCATAAATAATATGGCAGATTCTTGGCAAAAGGAGCAAGCTGAAAGAAAAAAATTGGAAAAAGAATTATTTCAAAAAGAAAAGATGGCAACACTTGGCAACCTGATTGCAGGTACGGCGCATGAGATTAATACTCCAATTTCAATTATTAAAACACGGATTCAAATCTGCGAAAGGAAAATAAAGAAAGCTAACCTAGACAATAATTCTCCTATATCTAACAAGTCGCTGAACATTATTCACAATGAAATAGACCGTGTATCAAAACTGATCAAAAGGCTTCTGGTATTCTCTAAACCCATTGGCAAAGAAAAACAACCTATTGATATCCATGAGATATTAACCGAACAGATGAGTTTGCTTAAGGAGGCTTTCCCAAGCCATATCATCTCTTATGAAACCAATTTTGATTCTGAACTACTACCGGTTCATGCCGACAAGGACTCTATCGAACAGGTTATCCGAAATATACTCAAAAATTCAATAGAGGCCTCGCCCGAAAATTGTCAGATTGCAATTAAGACTGAGCTTCTAAAAGAGGATGGAATGACCAAAATCTATATTAGGGATTTTGGCACCGGAATGCCGGAAGAAATTAAGCCCCGCATATTTGAACCTTTTTTCACCACTAAGAATAGCGGTACAGGACTGGGCCTCTCAATTTGCAATGAAATAATTAAATCCCACCATGGTACCATTCATTTCGAAAAACCACTCGAAAAAGAATCTTTGATAGAAACTTGGGATCAGTCCACTATTATTGATACTATTGAGCCATCAGTTGGAACTGTATGTATCATTAAACTCCCTGTTGAAAAACAGGATCTGAACTAACTTATGGATTCAAATTATATTTTAATTGCCGATGATGAGCCTTCAATGCGCCTAAATATCATCGAATTGCTGGAAGAAGAGGGCTATTCTCTTTTACAAGCCTCAAATGGAGAGGAAGCCATTCGGCTTGCTGTTGAATACCAACCAATAGCCATACTGATGGATATAAAAATGCCGGGCCTTTCCGGTATACAAGCGCTAAAAACCATCAAAAAGAAAACTGATCAGATTCCAGTAATAATTTTTACCGCCTATGGATCCAGCGACAAGCCCATTAAAGCAATGAAAGCAGGGGCCTTCGATTACCTTGAGAAACCATTTGAAATTAATGAGTTCCTCTCCGTAGTCAATGCAGCTGTTGACCAACACAGAAAATTGCATAACGTCGAGGAATTCAATGGCGACCAAGATGACTCTGGTTGGCCTAGCATTAAACAACAAATTGTTGGTTCAAGTAAACAAATGCGAGAAATCCTGAAGATGATTGGCAAAATTGCCCCAAAAGACACCACAGTTTTAATAGAAGGGGAAAGTGGTACGGGTAAAGAAGTCATCGCAGATGCTATTTATCGTCATTCTAATAGATCAAATGGCCCTTTTATAAAGGTAAACTGCGGTGCCTTACCAAGAGATCTTCTGGAAAGTGAACTTTTCGGCCACGAGGCCGGAGCTTTTACGGGCGCTTCAAAAAAACGCTTGGGAAGATTTGAATTAGCAGATGGCGGTACTATCTTTTTAGATGAGGTGAATGCCCTTTCTCCTGCCACTCAGATAAAATTACTCAGAGTTCTGCAGAATTTTACTTTTGAACGCGTTGGTGGAGAAGAAACAATTAAAACAAATGCTCGCGTAATTGCAGCTACCAACAAAAATCTAAAGCAGGAAGTAAAGAGTGGGAATTTTCGTGAAGACCTTTATTATCGATTAAATGTTTTAAATTTAGCCATCCCCCCTTTACGTGAACGGCTAGACGATGTTGAACCATTGGTTAAATTCTTTCTGAAAAAATATTCTCCCAATAAGAAGATCGTCATTTCTGAAGAAGCCATAAGATATTTAAAATCCTACCACTGGCCTGGAAATGTTCGTGAACTTGAAAATATTATTGAGCGAGCTACTGTACTTATGAAGGGAGACCTGCTGGAAAAAAAAGATTTATCCATCTCTTTAAAATCAGACTTTTCAAATGTTTATGAATACCATGAGCAAGAGGGCAACATCCCGATGCAACAAATTTTAAAATCTGTAGAAAAGGATTTGATTTTAAAAGGTCTGCATAGAACCAATTGGAACAAAACCAAAGCGGCTAAACTTCTTGGTATTAATAGAAGGCTACTTTATTCTAAAATTGATCAATTAGACATCCAAAAAGAGCACAGCTAAAACACGAGCTCAACCTTGTAAAGTCTTAGTGCTTCAAAACTTGGCCTGTCCGGGTATCTATAAAACTTTCGTCTTTAATGGCAAAGCTTCCATTCACCAATACATGTATCATACCTTCGGACAGTTGATGCGGAGCTTGAAATCCAGCATTGTCCTTGACGGCATCTAAATCAAATATTGCTATATCTGCGGTCATGCCTTCTCGAATAAGCCCTCTGTTTTCAAAGTTAAAAACAGCTGCAGGCAAATTTGTCATACTGCGTATTGCCTGAGACAGGCTAATGGCGTTTTGTTCTACCACATATTTTCTAATTTTTCGTGGAAAAGCACCATAATTTCTCGGATGTGGCACTCCCTGCCCCATGGGTACCAATCCCCCATCCGAACAAGTCATTGTCCACGATTGCTGCATAAATCGATGAACGTCCTCTTCTTTCATATTGAAAGAAACAATTCCGGGCTCACCCTTGCTTATCAACGCTATCGCTACCTCTAAAGAAGCTTTATCCCTTTCCTCCGACAAATCCTTTAATGTCTTCCCTTCTATGGTTGAATCCGGATCATAGTAACGAAATTGAATTCTATCCGCCCCACCTCTGCGTTTGAGATTCTGGTTCATCGCAGTTTTTATTTTAGACCGCGTCTCAGGGTCTTCCAATCTTTTTACCAAGGCATCGTGTCCTCCCTCCTCAGCCCAACGGGGCACTAAAGCAGATATAAGACCTGTTGCTGATGCTTCGTAGGGATATTGATCGGCAAATACTTCAACTCCCTCTTCGCGAGCATTTTCGATATTCTCCACAATCGTAGAGGATAAATCCCAAACAGGGGGACCGAGCGCTTTTATGTGCGTTATTATACCCGGTAATTCTGCTTTTCTAGCAATCTCAATCACCTCATCAACCGCTGCTCCAAGACCAATAGTATAATTTGACTCATCACGAATATGACTCGTGTAAATCCCCCCATATTTTGCTGCAACATCTGCCAGCTCTATCAGTTCCTGGGTTGAAGCGAAACTTCCCGGACTGTAAAAGGGGCCGCTTGATAATCCAAATGCACCGTTTTGCATTCCTTTATTCACTAACTGCTTCATCTGCTCCATCTCAGCAGGGTTTGGAGCACGATCAGCCATACCTATCACCTCTTCTCTAATTGAACCATGAGGTACCAGCTGGGCCACATTAACCCCAAGTCCATGTTTTAACAATTTTCTTTTTTGTTTCTCAAGGTCTATGTCCCCTCCTCCATCAGGATTTATGACTACTGAGGTAACACCTTGCCTTAGCAGTGGCTCTGCACCGCTAAGTTTCGGATCTTCCAGACCCGGTCCCGAATGTGAATGAACATCAATAAAGCCAGGACTTACATACAAACCTTTTGCATCAATAGTATCCTTTGCAGAGACCTCAGTTAGGTCTCCAACTACTACAATCCGATCCCCCTTAACACCAACATCTGCATAGTACCATGGGTTACCTGTGCCATCTAGTATTTTCCCATCATTAATCAATAAATCTAAATGCTTTTGTGCGTTTACAATCTCAGCACAACATAACAACAGCAACAAAATAATTGAAGAGACTATAAGTTTATGCTGATTTTTACAGAGCTTGTTCATTTAAATAATATTCAATTATAGTTTTGCCTGTCATACTCACATATTTTAAGGGAAATAGCAATTATTACATATTTTACTTTTTATGTTTGTACCTCATTAAAACTTTCATAAACCTATGCTAGGTAGTTGCATATTGTTCAATAAGTTTTTTCTTGGGTTCCTACCAAGCCTCCTCGTACAATTTTTCTCTGTGAAATATTAGCTTCTTCATTGTTAAAGGATCTTATTCATAAAAAAAGCCCCTGAAAGATGATCTCACAGGGACTATTTTTGTTTAAGTTTCTCTAAATCATATCCGCTATCTGCCGATAGTTTAGGGCATCTGTGTGGACATAGAAATTGGAAGTAACATTTGGAGTGGTATGTCCCAACAATTTACTAACACCAAACAAATTGGCATCCGGATTTTCAAGAACATGCGTAGCAAACGAGTGTCTGAGGCAATGAAAAGTAAGCTCTTTAGGTAGTCCGGCATCATTCATTTCTTTTCGGAATAAGTCTTGGATACTTCTCTTTGCATACTGCCCATGCCCTCGTTTCTTTTGAAGTAAATAACATTCCTCACGAGTCACGTTTTTATACTTTTTGGGAGCCTGTTCCATTTTTCGATCCAGTATATTTCCCAACATTTTTACAATGTAGTAAGCCTTTTGTCCTAAGGGAATCATGCGTTCATTTGTTTTCGTAATCTCTTCCGGGATATGAATGTACCGCTCTTTGAGACTGACCATGTCCCAGGTTATTTGGGTCATCTCCCCTATACGCATACCCGTGAAGTAAGCAAGCTTAATTACAAGACCTATATGTTTGCCCTCGGTATGTTCAATGAGTTTTTCTATTTCATATCGCTTGAACTCCCGCTTCTTGCTTTTCGTCTTAAACATGAAGTCTTGCCCTTTGTACGGATGATTCTGGATAAAGTCATTCTTGTAAGCCCAAGAAAAGGCCGCTTTGATAGAGCGTATTTCAATGTTGATGGTCGTCTTAGCGATGTCCTCTTTATCCAGGCGGTGAATCTTATATTTACTGATCATTTTTCGTTCGTACTCATCGATCGGTTTATCTCCGATGGTCCGAATGAAATGATCCAACGCCCCCTGGTAGCTAACCAAGGTGGAGTCAGCACAGGTGGCCCCAACATGTGGCCAGTAGTACTCTTCCAAATAATCGGAAAGCTCCATCGCTTTGCTTTCCTCCTCTTCCAAAATACGTTGCTCCTTAAAATAGTCGACCAACAGATCAGCTGCTTTCTGCTTGGCCTCTTGTTGAGCCTTCTTGCGTTTTTTCTTTGAGGCCTTCAACGGATAGGTTATTCCGGTGGATAGATGTTTGCGCTCTCCGTTTTCATCTTCGAACCGAACGTAGAGACGATACTTATTTTTTCGTTTGAAAGGATAAACTGCGTAATCCATAATTTTACCTTCTGTTTAGTTGTAATTAAACGTTGAAGGAATAAGTACCTATTTATGGATTGGTTTTGTTTGGGTAGACCAACAATTTGTTGACCCAAATTGAAAGAGAAGTACGATATGAGTACCAATTGTTGGTAACAAACAGGTAACAGAAAGGAGAAAAATCGACCTTCAGACGTCGTTAGAGGGGAATCGAATTGATTTTAAGTCCGACGCGTCTACCAATTCCGCCACTCGGGCAAACATATAAACTGATTAATTCCTTATAAAGGATAACCAATTTTTCGAGAAACCAAATATAAGGGATTCAGTATTACTTCTACAATGGTTTTTCAAGTTTTTTGTAATTACGAAACTCAACATTGCGAATCATCTATATATTCCATTCAAGAAATAGTACAGAATAGTTTTTCATCTAACAATGGAATACACTTCAACACTCATACTGCAGTACCCCTGAATCTACCCTGTAATTTCTTTCTGGGCAGATAAATTAAGTCTGGCAATCACATCCTCGAGGATAAGATACAGACAGGGAACAATCACTAGGATAATAGATGTCGCAAATATAATCCCGAACCCAAGGGATATGGCCATGGGAACCAGATGTGCTGCCTGACGAGAAGTCTCTAATATAATTGGTGTTAATCCGCCAAATGTGGTTAAGGTCGTCAAGATGATGGGACGAAAACGTCGAAGCCCCGCCTCATGTATGGCATCATAAATCGATATATCGGGATCTTTGCGTTTCCTATTCGCCAGATCAATCATAATAAGAGAATCATTAAGTACCACGCCCGATAATGCAATAACCCCCATCATACTGACCAGCGACAAGTCGTAACCCAGTAGAATATGTCCGAGCACTGCTCCTACAATACCAAAGGGTATAGCGCCCATCACAATGAGCGGCTGCAGATAACTTCGGAATGCCACGGCCAACAGAGCATAAATGACGATCATTGCCAGCCCGAAAGTGCCCCACAGGGCTTGCGTTGACTCCCGCATTTCGGCCTGACTTCCCTCAAAGGTCCATGTAATGCCGGGGAAATCTTCCCTGAGCTGGGGCAACGTTTCGGTTTGTATCGACTCCAGTACCCGCGAGACGGCATTCGCCGGTTCAGCGTCCATACTTACTGTTACCACGCGCCGGCCGTTGCGACGGTTGATGCTGGTAAATGCCTCTCCCTTTTCGAATTCTGCCACATCCATAAGTGGGACCTCAATGCCTGCGGGGGTCTGCACCACAAAGTCTTCCAGATTGTATACATCCTGCCGCTGTTCCCGGGGCAGTTTTACGCGGATTTCAATCTCATTTACCCCTCTAAGCTGACGCATGGCCAGCGATCCGTAAAAAGCATTTCGCAGCTGTTGTCCCACATCTTCTGAAGTTAATCCAAGTCGTCGTCCTTCGGGCAGTAGTTTAAAATCTAACTGTGCCTTGCCCCTGTTGTAATTATCGCTGACATCCCGCGTGGCCTCAAACCGTTCCACCCGCTCCAGGAATGCCTGGCTGGCTTCTTCAAGAACGTCGATGTCGGAATGGCTCAAGTCCACGCTGATATCAGGAAGGTACCCGGCCGGACCTCGTTCTGCTTCAAAAGTAATCTGATCCACACCCTCAATATCACCGATACTGTCGCGCCAAAGCTCGATAACTTCCTGGGCCGACATATCGCGCTCGTTGGGCGGCTTCATTACAATCTCGACATCAATAAAACTTTGTCCGCGCACGTTTGTTTTGATGCCCTCTGCAACACGATCCAGATTATGCTCATCAAACATGCGTCGCGTAGACTTCGTAATTTCTTCGGCAACCTTGCCCGCCTGTATTGCTGTGGTCCCTACCGGCAGCGATACTCCGGATTCAATTTCGTCAGCCGCAACCTCGGGCATCATAACCATCCCCATATGATCGCTGTACCCGTAACCACCCACCACAATCAGTAGTGCTATAGCCGCACTCAGGGTGATATACCGGTAACGAAGACAGTAGTCTAAAAAGGCACGATAATAGGTCTCAATAAAGTGGTTAAATCGCCTGGCAAACTTCTGCTGAAACCGATGCAGGCGCCGCCCAATTTTAAACCGACTTTCCTCTTTGGAACTGTGAGCAAGGTGAGCCGGCAATATAAACAGGGCTTCAAGTAGAGATACTAATAATACGACAATAACCACTGCGGGCAGCGGCCACCAATATTTTCCGGTGGTGCCGGGAATAAATAGCAGGGGAAAAAAAGCAATCACATTCGTCAAAATGGCAAAGGTCACCGGCTTACTCATCTCTTTAGCCCCTTTGATGGCCGCCTCCAGAAAGTTCATACCCTGCTGACGATATTCATAGATATTCTCTCCCACCACAATGGCATCGTCAACGACGATACCGAGCACTACCAGGAAGCCGAACATTGAAATCATGTTGATACTTAATCCCAAGAGTGGTAAAAACAGCAGACCACCCACAAAGGAGATCGTCATTCCCATCATCACCCAGAAAGCAAGCCGATACTCCAGGAACAGGGCCAAGATGACCAGCACTATAAGAATGGCCAGGGCTCCATTTTCGACCAGCAGCGAAAGCCGCTCACTGAAATCATCGGCACTGTTACTGTCGATACGATATTTTACGCCGGGAGGAAATCCGGACTCCGCAATCTCCAGTTCATTTTTAACCGTCTCGGCAATTTCGAGCGGGGATTGATTTCCAATGCGATAGATCTGCAGGTCTACCGTAGGCTGTTGATTAAACTGTCCATGGAAGCCGGTCTCTTCAAAGCCGTCGGTAATTTCTGCGATATCCGCCAGCCTGACATTCCCTCCCACATCCGAGGTGATGATCTCAATATTGCCGTATTCATCGGCCCACTGTTTGCGCTCCTGCATCCGCAATAGTATTTCACCGGCATTGGTCTCGATAGCACCTGCGGGAATATCTTCACTGGATTGGCGGATAATATTCGCTACTTCGCCCAGCGTTATATTGTACTCGCGGAGGGTATTCCGCGGTATCTCCACATGCGTTATATAGTCGGGCACATTGCCAATTTCGACCTGGGTAATGCTTTCTTTACTCAGCAGGCGATCGCGCATATTTTCGGCCAGCTTGCGCAGCGTCCATATATCGGAATCTCCATACAATCCGATAGTCATTACCTCGCGCTGATTGGACTGCAGCTGTACTTCCGGCTCCTCAATATCATCCGGAAATGTACGGATGCGATTCACGGCCTGATCAATATCCTGAAAGGTTTTCATCCGTTCAGCTCCCGTCACCAACTCAATGGATACGCTGCCCGATCCCTCGTACGCCGTGGAGGTCACTTCTTTGATACCCTGAACCCCTCGAATAGCTTCTTCCACGGGACGCAGTATCCCCTGCTCTACCTCAGCCGGTGAGGCGCCCGGGTAAACCACGCTTACTTCTACAATATCGAGCTGGTACTCGGGAAATACCTCCTTCTGGATATTATACCCTGTCCATATCCCGCCGGCAATCAGAATAATCATTAACAAATTGGCAGCAATGGGATTTTTCGCCATATAGGATATGAATCCGCCACCGGTGTTGTTATTGGATTCGTTTGTATTTGGTCCTGAGTTGCTCATTTATTCCTGAAGTTAGGAGGTCAAATTTGTTATTGAGATGCCTCGGATGTATCGGACTCAGCAGTGTTTGTGCCTTCAAGCCGGAGTGGGGCACCGTCACTTACGGTAGACAGATTGGTGGTAACCACCTGATCCCCCTCCGACAAGCCACTTTTGATATATGCATACTGTGCATCTCGAAAAACAATCTCTACATCTTTAATATCCAATTCGTCCTCATTCATAACCCAAACGGTGTCATCATCTCTCACATAATCGCGATTCAACCGTATGACATTCTCAAGCGCATCTGCCTTAATATGTACCTCAACAAATGATCCCAGCATTAATCGGGGTACATTGGGATCGTCTGTTTTATAAGCCTGCGGATCAGGGACCGAGACTAACACCCGTGCCATCCGCGTCTGATCTTCGAGCGTACCAACCAGCCGAAATAAATATCCCTGCCGATAGGTATCAGGGGGCCATGCGGTTCTATTTCTCACTCTTACTTCTGAACCCCGCTGATCGTTTCCTTCGGGAATAGTAATCCAACGGAGCTTGGAAACCGGCACTGTTGCTTCAATCCAATAGGTATCGAACCCCACCAAACGAGCCAAATTTTCGCCTGCGGATACCTGAGATCCCACATTAACGTTACGAGTTAAAATGTGGGCATTAAACGGAGCTTCAATCGTCGTTCGGTCAAGATTCAACTGGGCCTGATCAACGGCGGCCTGGGCAGACTCTACGCTCGACCGGGCAGATTCCAGCTGCGGCTCGCGCAGAACCAACGATTTATTTTCTTCTGATAAGGTATCAGCAAACAACTGGTAATCCTGTCGGGCCACATCCTGCCGGCCCATTTCAATATCGAGGTCAGCCCCCGCCTGGCGTAACTCACTCTTTCGCTGCTCCAAGGTATTTCTATAGTCGGATGAATCTATTTGCAACAGCTGCTCTCCCTTCTCTATATACCCACCGGGGACAAATGATTCCGACAGTGCTTCCACTTCCCCACCCACCCTCGGGCTTAGGTTCACCTCCTGTGAAGGACGGACGGTTCCCATCGCCTGTATCGTCGGGCGGTAGTCATCTCTTTCCACATCTATCACATCTACGAGCATAGGTGTGGCACGGGTGGCTCCGGCCCGCTGTGCCGTAGGTTCAGTAGAAAAGATAAGTGCTGTCACTCCAACAGCTATTGCTAAAATACCGATACTGATAAAAAGTGTCTGTTTCCAACTCATTGTTAAAATGGTTTAGTGTCTAATCCCCTTTAGATGATTACGAAAACTATTTAAATAAAAGCGTCAATCCTCGTTTTCCCGTTCAGTTTCAAATGAACCGGCCAGCGCCCGGTATAATCCAATACGATATTCAATGAGGGTCAGCTCTGCTGTTAATAAATCCCTTCGCAATTGCTGAACCTCATCAAGGGCTGTAAGGACGTCCAGGTAATTCGACGTTCCATTGAGATATTCCAGGCGCAGCTGATTGTAGGCCTGTTCAGCCAATGTAACCTGCTCTTCCAGTCGATCAATGCTTTCGCGCTGTTTCTGCTCACGGATCAACGCATCTTCCACTTCTTGAAAAGCCGTAAGTATGGTTTGTCCATATTCGTAAAGTCGCTGCTTCTTCACGGCTTCCAGCCGATCAACTTCGGCGCTTAGTTCACCGCCCCGAAAAATAGGTGCCAACAGATTTCCGGCAAAGGAAGTGGCCCATTCCTCAAAGAGATTCCCCGCCGTGTTGCTTGAGGAGGTTAGTGACGCCGATAACGTCAGCCGTGGATACTGATTACTGATGGCAGAAGCCAGGTCACGGTCGGCAGCCTTAACCAGGTTAAAAGCACTCTTTACATCGGGACGTCGCTGAATGAGATCAATCGGAACGCCCGTCTCAGGTAATGGCGGTAGTTCCGGCATCTGCTCCGGTGTTATTTGAAGCGTATCCTGGGGCGATTGCCCAAGCAATACTGACAGTTCATGCTGTAAGACGTTCAGATTTGCTTCGGCGTTGGATTTCTGTTCGCGCGTCGATTCCAACAACTGCCGTTGCCGTAGAATATCCACCCCTCTGATCTGTCCGGTTCCAAACCTGTTTTTCAGCAGATCCAATACTTTTTGATTCGTCTCGATCTGACTTTCAACAAGGGACAGCTGCTTTTGTGCTTCAGCCAGACGCGCCCAGGTTCGTACCACTTCGGCAGATACCGTAAGTGCAGCGGTCTGATAGTCGGCCAAGGTGACCTGGGCACGATACTCTGCCGCATCTACCTGTGAACCAATCCGTCCCCATAAATCGATCTCATACGAAGAACTCAATCCCGCGCTAAAATCATCGGAGCTGTCAAAGGATGTTTGCTGGTTGCGTGTCGTCTGTGCTTCGGCAATGGCATCAAGGGTGGGAAAAAGGCCGCCCGTTTCGCGATCGACCACTGCTTCTGACGCCTGCAATCGCTGCCATGCCGTTTGAATATCAAAGTTGGAGCTTAATGCCGTATCAACAAGGGCATTTAGCTGTTTATTTTCAAAGGAAGTCCACCATTGGGAAGGCATCTCCACTGCTCCGCTTCGTGAAAAGGGAGGAGATTCCTGTACGGGGGAATCAACAGTTTCTTTGTGAGGGGTACACCCCAGTAACAACGAAATAAGACACCCCCATAACAAATAGTTGCCGTTCATAAGAAGATCTCTGATCATCCTGAATTTTTTACTACTCCTTTATAAAAAGAGCTTTGTCGATTATCCATTATAACATCCAAATCTATAGGAAGTTTGAAGTGTTTCAACTCAAATATTTCCGGAAACTGATCTTTAAACAATACTGCTACCCAAAACGTTTAAACAAATATTTTTCGGCAACTGCACCCGGGGTATTTCAGCGATATAGGTAATGAGCAACCATTTCAAAATGCTTCTATTTTACTCCTTGAATATGACTATATTGATCTGCATGTTTAGAATCTCAAAGGGTATGTATAATGATATTTATTTCTGATTCTTCATGTAAAAACCTTTTATGAGAAAATCCTTACTAAATTAGTAGATTGTCTTATACAACGATTTTGCTATTTTAAACACGTTATCAAAAAATGATCACTATATTATTATATGAGTAAAGAAAAGAAGAAGGTCATCATTGTAGAAGACGATCTCATTCTCAATTTACTGTACGAGAGTTATTTAGAGAGGCTCGGTTTTGAAACGGAAGGCGAGCTTGTTTACGGTAAAACGGCTATCGAAACGGCCAAAAAGATTGATCCGGATTTGGTGGTCATGGATATTTCCCTTGAGGGAGATATTGACGGCATTGATGCCATGCTGGAAATTCGTAAGTTTTCTGATGTTCCCGTCATTTATATTACCGGAAATTCAGATCCCTATCATGTTGAACGGGCCAAAGATACCGATCCTTTGGATTACCTTACCAAACCCATTGAGTTCGAAGATTTAAAAAAGTCTATTGACAAATACTTTTCTTTCGAATCCTGATATCCGAAATTACAATTTTTCAAATTACCCAAAGTTATGTTTAAACCATTTCTATCACTAAGAAATGTGGTATTACCTGTGGTCTTTGCTGCATTTCTATTTATCGGATGCACCGGACCGCAACAAACCACTGAAGATCCTCAATCAACAACCGAAGAAAAAGCTGTTCCCGGCCCTTCGGAACTGGATCGCATGGTTCCCAACCCAATCACAGAAGAAATACCCAATGCCTTTTTTGAGGCCGTTGATAACGGCACCCGTACGATGTCCGGCGAACCGGGTAATAAATACTGGACGCAGTGGGCCAATTATGATATGGATGTTGAGCTGCTCCCTGCCGATACGCTCGTAAAGGGAAGTGCAACCATCACTTATTATAATAATTCTCCCGATACCTTAGATGCCCTACATATGGAGCTGGCTCAAAACCTGCATGCCAAGGGTGCTCAGCGAAGCAGCCCACAGGAAGTAACCGGCGGCATAAATCTGCATAATGTCGGTCTTAATGGCAATGAACTAAGCCAACTGCAATCGTACAGAGATCCGACAGGCTACGGCGTGAATGGAACTCACCTTTTTATTCGCCCCAACAATACGATAGCCCCCGGCGATTCTGCTAAGATACAGATCGACTGGGATTTTAAGATCCCTCAACGTGGTGCCAGCGGACGCATGGGCTATAGCAAAGATAATCTTTTCTACATCGCATACTGGTATCCGAAGATGAGTGTATACGATGATGTCGTTGGATGGATGACCGATCAGTTTACCGGCACGTCTGAATTCTATCACGATTTTGCCGACTATAACGTCGATATTACGGTCCCCGATCAGTGGATGGTTGGTTCCACAGGCCAGCTTACAAACGGGAAAGACGTCCTTGTCGAAGATATTTATCAGCGTCTTGAAAAAGCCCATAATAGCGATACAGTAATGTCTGTTGTTGCTGAAAAAGATTTTGGGTCAGTAACAAAATCACCTGAGAATGGTACACTAACCTGGAATTTTAAAGCCGAAAAAGTACGTGACTTTGCGTTTAGTGTAACCAAAGAATCCAAATGGGATGCTACGCGAGCAAGTGTGGGCGATCTCGATGGCGACGGTGAAGAAGAGTATACACATATAAATGCCATCTATCGGAGTTCAGCGCCAAAATGGACCGATGGCGCCAAGTTTACACAGCACGCTATTACCTTCTTATCAGAACAGACAGATCTCGAGTACCCCTGGCCTCATATGACCTCTGTCGAAGGAGGCGGCATCATCGGCGGCGGTATGGAATTTCCTATGATCACCATCATCGGGGATTATAACAATCAATCATCGCAGGCATTATATGCGGTTATAGCCCATGAACTTGCGCATATGTGGGTACCGATGATCGTGAGCACCAATGAGCGTCACTATGCATGGATGGATGAGGGTACTACTACCTTTAACGAAAATCAGGCAAAAAAAGCATACTATCCCAAAGGGCCTGACTTTGATCTCAACGACATGAAAAGTTACTTGCAAATTGCCGGCAACGATGCCGAAGGACCTATTATGCGATGGTCTAACCATCACTATAATGGTTTTGCTTACGGGATTGCATCATATCCCAAACCGGCAACAATGCTTGTGAGCCTGCGCAGCCTTTTGGGTAAAGAGACATTCAACAAAGCCCTGCACGAATTTATTGATCGATGGAAGTACAAGCACCCTTATCCCTGGGATATGTTTAACACGTTTGAAGATGTTGCAGGCCGGGATCTGGACTGGTTTTGGAGAGCATGGTACTACGAAACCTGGACCCTTGACCAAGCTGTTGGCAATATTTCATTCCAAGACGGCACCACTCGCATCGTGATTGAAGATCACGGGCAGGCGCCAATGCCGGCCAACGTTAAAATTACCAAAAGTGACGGCTCTACCCTGACCCGCACTATCCCCGTTGACACATGGTTAGAAGGGGCCACACAAGCAGTAATTACGGTGAAGGGTGAAGTTACGAATGTCGTTATCGATCCCAACAAGAAATATCCTGACACTAACCGACAAAACAACCGCTGGCAAAAGTAGTTTAATTCTCAGTATTATTTTCTTGACAAAGGGCGCTATAAAGCGCCCTTTTGTTATTTCATGAATTTTAGACTTATTTTCAGATAGCTTTGTAAAATCATCTCAACTATATCACCCTAAACTAAATTGGGTTTGATGTGTCGGCTTGGCAAAGGCTTCTTGTATTAAATGACGTAAAAAGATACTCCCTTAGAATTTGATCACCTGATAAATTTCTTACCTTATATAATGAATTTTTTATCATAATTATGAGTATGAAGCGATTTGGATCACTACAGTGGATATTACTTGCTGCCGGTATTATTGCCATTTTAGGCCTTACCGGGATGAATGTGTATTCCTTGTATGCCCTTCATGAAAATACGCTGGAATCATCAAGAGAAAACAAGAAGCTGCAGATCGCAGAATTCACCGATAAAATTCGATACCGCTTCTTTAAAAAATTTATTGGGCTCGGTTCTGCCGACATCAATAGACTGCAAGAACAGTTTGAAAACACGGGAGCGTTTACTCCTAAAGTGACCAAATTATTAAATAAGGCAGCCGGCGATTCCATTTACGATAATATCTATTTTATTCCCTCCGGCTCTGATGCCTGCCAAACGCAAAGCCCCATTCTGCAATATAGTACAGAGAATATATTTGAAGAGACCTCTGATTATCCGGCTGTGGTCTGTGACGGGATGGGGATTGCACGAACTCAAATAAAGAGCCTTCTTGCTGATTACCAATATAACAACAAGGTGCTTTTTGACTCGCATCGCAGTATCACCATTGTACTCATCGATCCGTCTCAACACGAAGTGTTCGGCTATCTTACGATGCCATTTAACCAGGATTTTTTGCGAAATTCCTACCTTCCGAAGGTCCTGACTCAGAGATTTGGGGCTGAAGAGTATCCCGGCATGAATGTTTGGCTGCGAGACTGGACAAATAATGAAATTATAGCCAGCAGCAATCCTAATGCAACCTATGATCGGAAACAAATACAATTTGTGCAGAACTTTCCTGATTTCTTTGATTACTGGAAGGTCGAAGTGGCATTTACGGATGAATCTACAATAGCGGCCAGTAATGCCTCGCTCATTAAAAATCTTGTCGTAATGGGAGCGGCAATGTTGCTGCTGCTCGGGGCTCTTGTTTTCATGTTCCGGTCTGCCCGTAAAGAACGAGCACTGGCTGAACGACAGGCGAACTTCCTGGCCAATGTCACCCACGAACTCAAAACACCGCTATCAGTGATGCAAGCAGCGGGAGAAAACCTTGCTGACGGACGTGTTCAAGATCAGCAGCGACTTAAGAATTATGGGAGCCATATTTTCAGCGAAGCCGTTAGGCTCAGAAATATGATAGACAAACTCCTTGACGTAGCCAAAGCTGATGCGGGAGAATCGCTGGTGAATCCCCAACCTACCGATATTGGAGAAGTCGTAAAATCATATCTCGATAAACATCAGAAGTTTTTCCAGGAGAAAGATGTAATCCTTGATATCAGTATTGACAAAAATCTTCCTGCCGTAAATATTGATCGAAACAGCCTGGAAACAATCATCAGTAATTTAGTCGACAATGCTATCAAATACAGCACCAATGAAAAATATCTTGGCATCCGTGTGTTGACCCAAAACGACCATGTAAAACTCTGCATTGAAGATCACGGCGTAGGCATTGCCAAGAAAAACCTATCAAATATCTTCACCAAATTTTTTAGAGTTGAAGATTCATTGACGGCCAAAACTAAGGGACATGGATTGGGGTTATCTATTGTTAAGAATTTAGTTGAACTAAATTCGGGTTCTATTGAGGTTGAAAGTAACCCGAACGACGGATCTACTTTTATCATAACATTTCCTATCTTAAGCGATTCAGCTCCAAAAGCTTCGCTGAATTCCTTATCAACACAACCTGAATCGGAGTCAAGAAATAAAGAGCTTGAAGAACATGTCAGCTGATCCCAAAAAAATTGTTATTGTTGAAGATGAACCCAGCCTGGTATTTACGCTGCAGGATACCTTGGAGAGTGAAGGATATGACGTCTACATTGCTGAAAACGGTGACGAAGCTGTTGAAACTGTAAAAAAAGAGCAGCCTGATTTAATGATTTTGGATTTAATGCTGCCGGGGATGAGCGGTTTTGATGTGTGTCGCACGGTGCGAGATCAAAATTACACCTTCCCCATTATTATCCTTACAGCAAGAGATCAGGAAATTGATAAGGTAACCGGTCTTAATATTGGCGCAGATGATTATATCACGAAACCCTTCGGCGTTAAAGAGCTTCTTGCACGTATAAAAGCACGCTTGCGTCGATCAGAGACCTATTCTCAAATGAAACCCATCAAAGAAGTTGATCTCGATCCCATACACGTAGACTTATCAAATGCGATTGCCGAACATCCTGAAAAAGGAGAGCTTGAACTCACTACCCGAGAGGTGGAGCTTATACGCTATCTCGTAACTCATGCTAATGAACCGGTTTCGCGTGATGATCTGCTCGAAAATGTTTGGCGCTATGAATTCAGTACAAATACACGTACTGTTGATGTTCATATTTCAAAACTGAGATCAAAAATTGAAGAACACCCGGACGATCCTAAATACCTGGTTACTCTGCACGGCGTCGGCTATATGCTCAAGATGAACTGATCGTTCTTCATCTTCTTTTGCACTGCTGGCTGCAAAAACAAAACGTTATCCGTCAGATACCAGGGACTTATCCTCCTGCAGACTCCTGACAAAGCCCGGGAAACCATTTATTTGGGCTTCAAGTAATTGCTGTTGAAATTCATCCCTAATACCTTCCTCGTCATCAAAATTCTCGTTAACACGGGATATAAAAACGCGTTCAGGAAAGATATGAGCATTCCGATATCCGAACACCTGCTGCAGCTGCTCTACAGCCCGCATTGCCCCAAAAGCACCATTGGCTTCTCCTATCAATGCAATTGGTTTTTTATCCAAACTATTCGGAAAGGGAAGATAATCAATAAAGAGTTTTAAAATACCCGGGTATCCCCCGTTATATTCGGGACAAACGACTACTAACCCATCCGCGACAACCGCTTGCTCAACAAAATCGTCAATTTCAGGCAGTTCTTCTCCATATTTACCTCCCGCTACTTGCTCAATTGGGAAATCCTGTAAATCGATGATGTCGGTTGCAACCCCTTCTTGCCTGTATTTTTCTTGCACATACTCTGATACGCGAAGGGAATTTGAGTTGGGACGGTCGGTTCCGCTAATAATTTTAAGGTTAATCATAATATTTTATTAACTACAAATAATCTCAAAAGATATCATTTCTTCCAGATAAAACAGCTGTATGTGATCACACCATAACTGTTCAAGCTTATTCAACTTAATAATATATGCTATCGTTTCTTTTGGGATGCTTTTTCATAAGCTTCTTTAATTTTCTCAAGTCGATCCCATAGCTTGCCCTCACGACCAATATTTCCGGGTTCATACCACTTCTCATTCTTTATCTCATCCGGCAGATAGTCTTGTGGAATCCAATGATGATCATAGGAATGCGGATAATGATAGTCATCAGAGGCATTCTCAATACCCAGGTATCGCGATTGTTTAGAATTAGCTGTTTTATCGCGTAGATGAGGAGGTACTTCTCCAATACCGCTATTTTGAATTTCCCTGCGGACTGAAAAAACTGCACCCGCACTGTTACTTTTAGGCGCAAGGGCAACATAAATGCAAGCGTGAGCTAAAAAATAAAGGCCCTCCGGCATCCCGCATTTTGTAAATGCCTCATGGGCAGCATTAACCAGCGATAGGGCATGCGGATCAGCCATTCCCACATCCTCCGAAGCCTGGATAAGCATACGCCGAAATATAAAGTTGGGATCCTCGCCCCCTTCCAACATCGCTACCATCCAATACAGTGCAGCATCTACATCCGAGCCACGAAGTGATTTTATAAAGGCAGAGGCATAGTGATAATGCTCATCACCGCCTCCATCGTAGCGAACTCCCCTTCGTTGAATACATTCCTTGGCTATCTCCAGATCGATATGGATTACGCCCTCATCATCGGGATCGCTGGAAAGCACCGCTACTTCAAGGGCATTAATAGCATTTCGTATATCACCTCCGGCAAATTCCGCAAGATGTTGTTTCGCCTCATCTGTTACTTGAACCTTTTTCTCACCCAACCCACGCTCTTCATCCTTTAAGGATCTATCAATCATCGTTAATACATGATCGGTGGTCAAGTCATGTAATTCAAAAAGTTGGCAACGTGATAACAGCGGACTTACCAAAGAGTAAAATGGATTTTCGGTTGTTGCCCCTATGAGAGTTATCACCCCTGACTCCAGATGAGGAAGCAGTGCATCTTGCTGAGCCTTGTTCCACCGATGAATTTCATCCACGAAAAGGATCGTTTTACGACTATTCATCTGCTGTACTTTTTCAGCCTTGGCAACTACTTTTCTAAGATCCTTAATACCATCAAGTACTGCGTTAAGCTCTACATATTGGGCATTAATCTCGCGTGAAATCACATGGGCCAAAGTAGTTTTTCCGGAACTGGGCGGTCCATAAAAAATAAGCGAACCAATAACTCCCGATTCAATCATACGTCGCAGCATTTTCCCTTCGCCAACGATATGATTTTGTCCCACAAATTCGTCGAGCGAGCGGGGACGCATACGTGTGGCAAGCGGTTCATGGGGATTCACAAAGTTCGTCTTCCCCTCCTCACTTCCCGAATCAGATTCTTCGTTGAACAGATCCATTATAGTTGCTCACTAATTTTCCAATATTTAACAACGCTTTAAATCTTCTTTAATTTCTCACAAAGAATAAAAAATGCCCGGCATGATATATACCGAGCATTAATTCCTCTAACTAATGAACTGCTTACTTACTTTGCAGTTCTTCCTGCAAAGCATTCCAGTCATCAAGAAAACGCTCGAGACCACGATCAGTCAATGGATGGTGTAAAAGCTGATCAATCACATTGAGAGGCATGGTAGCAACATCAGCTCCCAGTCGGGCGGACTCAAGAACATGCATTGGGTGGCGGATGCTGGCTGCAAGAACTTCTGTCTCAAAACCATAATTATCATATACTGTCACCACATCTTCGATCAGTTGCATCCCGTCGTCCGAGATATCATCCAATCGTCCGATGAATGGAGAAATATAGGTAGCACCGGCTTTTGCTGCCAACAGCGCCTGCGTAGCTGAAAAACAGAGGGTGCAGTTGGTTCGAATGCCTTCATCAGACAACGTTTTAATTGCCTTGATACCTTCTTTAATGAGTGGCACTTTTACTACAACATTATCAGCAATCTCTGCCAGGTGTCGGGCCTCAGAAACAATTTCATCATATTCAGTAGAAACGACCTCCGCTGAGACATCACCGTCTACAAGATCACAAATTTTAGCTATATGGCCTTCAAAATCTGCAACTCCAATTTTAGCACATAAGCTCGGATTTGTTGTTACACCGTCCAATACCCCTAAATCATTCGCCTCCTTGATTTCATCAAGATCAGCAGTATCTATAAAAAACTTCATAAGAAAATCTGTCCTTTGTTGGTTGTTTTTGCTGGGTTTAAGATAAAAAAAATTGGTTCTCTTTCTTAATCTTGATGCTCTCTAATATCTAATTGTTAAACAGGAGTCCTTCGCAGCCATACCATCTATTTCATTACCGATTAGCTTATTCAAGTTTTCAATTTAAAATCATTATCATTTTTAAAAATCTGTAGGATATTGCATATTAAAGTCACGAAATTCTCGTTAACAAAATAGAGTACCTAATTAATCTCACATTTATTTGAAAAAACAGGCTACAGGAGGCAGGAGTTTATTATGAGCAAATCAAAAGACTTTACACTTGGTTTAATATCAGGAGCTTTAGTGGGTTCGGTAGTAGCTTTACTTTACGCCCCCGACAAGGGAAGCAATACCCGTGATGTAATATCGTATCGATTGAGTTCTTATCTGGATGAACTTACCCATCTTATTGATCGTCTTTCGGAAGAAAAGGAAGCTATTTCAGAAGCTAAGCGCCAAGGTGATCAGGTCGTTGAAGATGCCCGTCATCGTGCAGAAGATCTAATCCGCGAAGCGGAAGATCTGTTAGATACCATTGAAGATTCAGATAGTGGTAAAGAAAATAATTCTACACAACAAAGAGCTGATAAATCTTCGTAAGTAGAGAAATACATTTTCTTGAAAAGAAGTCAGCTTTTAGAAAGCCGTAACTTTTAAAGTTTCTTCAAATAAAAAAGTGCCCGTCATCTCTGACGGGCACTTTTTTTATTCAATTATTTGCATGAAGTGATTAGGATTCATCATCCTCTACATCAGCTTCTGCCGTTGGTTTTGCTTCCTCTCCATTGCCTTCTGATCCGGCAAGCTCATCGAATACTTTTGCAACTTCTTGCTCTTCTTCGTCAAGCTCTTCTTTCTTACCAACAATCAGATCATCGTACTTACGGAGACCTGTACCGGCAGGTACTTTGTGTCCAACAATCACATTCTCCTTGAGTCCCTGAAGGGTATCCTTCTTGGCCTCAATGGATGCTTGAGTGAGTACTTTTGTAGTCTCTTGGAATGAAGCAGCAGACAACCAGCTTTCTGTAGAGAGTGCAGCACGTGTAATGCCAAGCAGTATCGGCTTGGAAATAGCCGGTTCGGCTTCACGTGTCTCGATCTCATCCACGCCTTCTTTAATCAGCTCGTTATTTGTTTCTCGAACTTCGCGACGTGTAAGCAGTGTTCCCTGCTTAAGATCACTTCCTCCCGGATTGGTAACAACGTATTTTCCGATAAGCTCATCGTTCTTGTTGTTAAGCTCAAATCGGTCAACTTTATCTCCTTCAAGATACATGGTATCTCCGGGATCTGTTACCTCAACCTTTTGCATCATGGTGCGAACAATGGTCTCAATGTGTTTGTCATTGATTTTCACACCCTGCAGTCTGTAAACCTCCTGAATTTCGTTTACGAGGTACGACTGTACTGCATAAGGTCCGAGAATATTCAGAATTTCTTCGGCCGGAATGGTACCGTCAGACAGTTGCTGACCAGCTTCAACATAGTCATTCTCCTGCACAAGAATGTGCTTGGATAGAGAAATGAGATATGTTTTTTCGGTCTTGCCGTCTTTACTTTCTACGATAACTTCCTGCTTACCACGCTTACGGCCACCCATCTTAACAATACCGTCAATTTCTGATACAGCAGCCGGATCACTTGGCGAACGTGCTTCAAAGAGCTCCGTTACACGCGGCAGACCCGCTGTAATATCCTTGGATTGACCAGTAGATCGTGGAATCTTAGCGAGTACCTGTCCGGCAGCAACTTCCTCTCCGTCTTCAACAACAATGTGTGTATCAACGGGCAGCGTTTTCTCCCGCACTCGATCGTCATCACCTTTCACCAATAATGTTGGGATTAGCGAACGATCTTTGGAATCGATAACAACCTTTTCGCGGTGACCTGTTTGAGCATCTGTCTCTTCAGAAAACGTAATATCTTCGAGAATATCTTTATACTCAACAGTACCGTCGATCTCAGCATAGATGTTAGCGTTGTACGGATCCCAGGTACAGAGGGGTACTCCTTTGGGAACCTCATCGCCTTCTTCGACCAACAGCTCAGAACCATAAGGAATGTTATAGGAAATAAGTTCTTTTCCTTCTTCATCCTTAATCTTTATTTCTCCGGCACGACTGAGTACGACATCATGAATCTCTTCTCCGTCATCGTATTCAACAACGCGGATATTTTCGAACTCAACCTCACCTTCAAACTTAGCCTTGTGCATTGATTCTGACTCAACGCGAGAAGCAGTACCACCAACGTGGAATGTACGCAGTGTCAGCTGAGTACCGGGCTCACCAATTGATTGCGCTGCAATAACTCCTACAGCCTCACCAACCTGAACCATTGTACCTCGAGACAAGTCTCGACCATAGCACATAGAGCACACTCCGCGCTCTGTTTCACAAGTGAGTACGGATCGAATTTCAACTTCTTCAATTGAAGTTTCGGCAATGCTTTGAGCCACACCTTCGTCAATCATCTGATTAGCTTCGCACAGAAGCTCATCAGTAATAGGATCATAAATATCGTGCAGTGAAACACGACCGAGAATACGATCTTCCAAGCTCTCGATAACATCCTCGTTATCTTTCAGAGCCTTCATCTTAATACCACGCAGTGTTCCACAGTCTTTCTCGTTGATAATGATATCCTGAGAAACATCAACAAGACGGCGTGTCAGATAGCCCGCATCGGCAGTTTTAAGAGCCGTATCGGCAAGACCCTTACGGGCACCGTGCGTAGAAATAAAGTATTCCAGAACGGTAAGTCCCTCTTTAAAGGATGAGAGAATAGGATTCTCAATTACCTCGTTTCCTTCCTGTTGGGAACTCTTCTGCGGCTTCGCCATCAGTCCACGCATACCACCAAGCTGACGGATCTGCTCCTTAGAACCTCGAGCACCGGAATCAGCCATCATAAATACCGGGTTAAATCCATCTTTGTCTTCTGTCAACGCATTGAACAGTGACTCAGAAACACGGTTTGTGGTACTTGTCCACTTGTCAATAACCTGATTGTAACGTTCGTTATCGGTAATGAAACCCATCTCGTAACGTTCATCGATTTCAGCTACTTCATTTTTAGCTTTCTGAAGCAGTTCATCTTTTTCGTCAGGTGTTACAATATCTTCGAGACTAAAGGAAATTCCTCCCGTTGTAGCCTCTTCAAAACCAAGACGTTTCATATCGTCGAGGAATTCGGCAGTACGTGCTGTACCAACCTCATAGTGAATATCGCCAATCAGTACACGCAGCTCTTTCTTGCCGAGCGTCTTATTGACAAATTCCATCGGTTCAGGCAATATCTTATTGAACAACACTCGTCCTGTTGTTGTCTTAATAATCTCCTGAACCTCTTCACCATCTTCGTTTTCCTTGGTGATCCGGAGGTTAATCTTAGCGTGCATATCAATCCGATCACGATCATACGCAATCAACACCTCGTCGAGGTTGGCAAAGGTTTTCCCTTCCCCTCTCTTGTCACTGGCCATCTTGGTCATGTAATAAATACCAAGAACCATATCCTGCGATGGTACCGCAATAGGTCCACCGTTAGCAGGACTCAACAAGTTGTGAGAGCCAAGCATAAGTACCGATGCCTCTAAAATCGCATCATGACTCAGCGGCAAGTGAACAGCCATCTGGTCACCGTCGAAGTCAGCATTATAGGCCGTACATGCGAGGGGATGCAATCGAATTGCTTTCTCCTCAATCAGTACCGGCTGAAACGCCTGTATACCCAGCCTGTGCAATGTCGGTGCACGGTTAAGGAGTACAGGATGGCCGTCAATAACATTTTCGAGGACTTCCCAAACAACCGAGTCACGGCGATCAACAACTTTCTTCGCTGACTTGACTGTTTTGACATATCCACGCTCGATCAAGCGACGGATTATAAATGGCTTGTAGAGTTCAACCGCCATCTCTTTTGGAAGACCACACTGATGCATCTTAAGCTCAGGGCCAACAACAATTACAGAACGGCCGGAATAATCAACACGCTTTCCGAGCAAGTTCTGACGGAATCGTCCGCTCTTCCCTTTCAGCATATCACTGAGAGATTTCAGGGGACGATTATTATTACGTACCGCATTGGATTTTCGGGAATTATCATAAAGCGAATCAACCGCCTCCTGCAGCATACGCTTCTCATTTCGCAGGATAACATCAGGCGCCTTAATATCAATCAGACGCTTGAGTCGATTATTTCGGATGATTACCCGACGATAAAGATCGTTAAGATCGGAAGTAGCAAATCGTCCACCCTCCAGAGGTACAAGAGGTCGCAATTCAGGTGGAATAACCGGAATCACACTTTGAACCATCCACTCGGGACGGTTTTCGGTATGCTGATTTGCTGCACGGAACGATTCAATAACCTGCAGACGCTTCAATTTCTTCTTCTTACGCATCTGCGATGTCTCGTTACGAGCTTCGTAACGCAGACGATAGGCAAGTTCATCCAGATCCTGGGTTGCCAATAGCTCTTCAATAGCTTCGGCACCTTCTTTCGCTCGAAACTTCTCTTCGTTATCGTCATCCATCTCCCACTGATCTTCGGGGAGCTGCTCCTGAATATCGTAATACTCCTCTTCAGAAATCAGGTCTCCCTTCTTGTAACCAAGATCACGGGCAACGCCGGGATTCATGATCACATAGGTCTCGTAGTAAACAATCTTCTCAAGATTTTTGGAAGAATAACCGAGCAGATATGCAAGTTTGTTAGGCAGTGACTTGAAGTACCAGATATGCACGACGGGCACGGTAAGGGAAATGTGTCCCATACGTTCACGCCGAACGGCTTTTCTGGTAACCTCTACACCACAGCGGTCACAAATAATCCCTTTGTAACGGATACGTTTGTATTTGCCACAATGGCATTCATAGTCTTTGACCGGACCAAAGATCTTTTCACAGAAAAGACCATCCATTTCCGGTTTAAATGTACGATAGTTGATTGTTTCGGGAGTTAAGACTTCGCCATGCGACCGAGACAAAATAGTCTCAGGTGACGCAAGTGAAATACCAATTTTATCGAAGTCTTTCGAAACTGTTAATGTGTTAGTAGTCGGCAAGGAAGTACCTCCGGATTGACTTTATTTAACAGTATAAATTCTGTTGTTCTAATTAGTCGATGTGAATATCAAGGCCAAGACCCATCATTTCGCGTAGCAGTACCTTAAATGATTCTGGTACGTCACCTTCGGGTAAGTTTTCGCCTTTTACAATAGCTTCGTAAACACGAGAACGACCTTTCACATCATCACTTTTTACAGTAAGCATCTCTTTGAGGATACTGGAAGCGCCATAGGCATACAGTGCCCACACCTCCATCTCACCAAGACGCTGACCACCAAACTGTGCTTTACCACCCAGTGGCTGTTGCGTAATAAGAGAATACGGTCCAATGGAACGGGCATGCATCTTATCTTGAATCAGGTGATTCAACTTGAGGATATACATATATCCAACGGTTGATTTCTGATCCATCGGTTCACCGGTTCGGCCGTCATACAATGTAACGCGGCCATCTTCGGGCAAGCCCGCTTCACGCATTTTCTCTTTCACCTGCTCTTCGCTGGCACCGTCAAAAATGGGCGATGCAAATTTAACACCCAATTTCTTACCGGCCCATCCAAGAATGGTTTCGTAAATCTGTCCGAGGTTCATACGCGAAGGTACACCCAGCGGATTAAGACAAATATCAACAGGCGTTCCGTCTGCCATATACGGCATATCTTCTTCCGGTACGATCTTAGCGATCACACCCTTGTTACCGTGGCGACCGGAAAGCTTATCACCTACTTGCAGCTTACGCTTTTTGGCAACATAGACTTTCGCTTTCTGGATGATTCCGGGCGGGAGATCATCTCCAACCTGAATCTGATATTTTCTTCGTTTGGCTTCTGTATCAATTTCTCTTCGAAGCGAACGATAGTTCTTAAAGAGCAATCGTACATGTTCTACCAATTCATCATCAGTAGCCCATTGTATATTTTCATTAATGTTAACGGGATCAAGCTCTTCGAAATCTGATTTTCGATACTTCTCACCTTTAGGAATAAGCTCTACACCATTGAAGTCATAGACTCCGGGAGACGTTTTATCTCTGAGCAGGGTATAAAGCTTGTCCACCATTTTACTGTTCAGCTCATCAACCTTTTCCTGGTGGCGTTCATTTTCAAGCTCAACCTGCTTTTTCTCCTCTTTACGTGAAATCTGCTCATCACGTTTACGGCTAAAGAGTTTTGTATCAATAACTGTTCCTGATACTCCGGGTGGTACCTTCAGCGATGCGTCTTTAACATCACCCGCTTTATCACCAAAGATTGCACGCAGAAGTTTTTCTTCCGGTGTAGGATCAGTTTCACCTTTTGGCGTAATTTTTCCTACAAGAATATCCCCGTGGCTGATCTTCGCACCGGTTCGGACGATTCCCTGCTCATCAAGATCTTTAGTAGCATCTTCACTCACATTCGGAATCTCACGCGTTAATTCTTCTTCACCACGCTTGGTATCACGAACTTCTTGCTCAAACTCCTCAATATGAATGGATGTATACATGTCTTCTTGGACAACGCGCTCACTTACTACAATCGCATCCTCAAAGTTATATCCTCTCCACGGTACAAATCCGATAAGGACATTTCGTCCCAGAGCAAGTTCGCCTTGGTCAGTAGCACAACCATCGGCCAAGGTTTCACCTTTCTTAACCTTATCCCCAACTTCTACAATCGGTGTCTGGTTAATAGTTGTATCCTGATTGGTACGCTCAAATTTTGAGAGTCCATATTTTTTAATACCCTCATCAAAGTAACATTGCTGCTCCATATCACTACGATCGTACTTAACATGGATCTCTTTAGCACTAACATATACCACCTCTCCGTCTTCGTCAGCAGTAATGATAGCTCGCGAATCTTTTGCAGCACGATGCTCCAACCCGGTACCAACAACCGGCGATTCGGGACGCAATAACGGTACAGCCTGTCGCTGCATGTTAGCTCCCATAAGAGCACGGTTCGCATCATTATGTTCAACAAAAGGAATTAGTGATGCTGCAACCGATGCAATTTGGTTTGTAGAAACGTCCATGAACTCAATTTCCTCCGGATCGGCCAAACCAACCTCACCATCACGGAAACGAGAGAAGATATTATCATTCTTAAAGACTCCCTTTTCATCAATAGGAGCATTCGCCTGAGCAATAATAGTTTCATCTTCCTGCTCTGCAGACAGATACTCAATGTCTTTCGTTGCTCTTCCATCCTCAATCTTACGATAAGGAGTTTCCAGGAAGCCAAAGTCATTTACTTTAGAATGGACGCACAGAGAAGTAATAAGACCAATATTAGGTCCCTCTGGAGTTTCAATAGGACACAGACGTCCATAGTGCGTGTAGTGAACGTCACGAACCTCAAATCCAGCTCGTTCACGCGTCAAACCGCCAGGCCCAAGTGCCGACATACGACGTTTGTGCGTCAGTGTCGCCATCGGGTTCGTTTGGTCCATAAACTGTGACAACTGGTTCGTACCAAAGAACGTGTTAATAACAGACGAGATCGTCCGTGCATTAACCAAATCTTGTGGTGTCAACTGCTCAGCATCACGGGAATTCATACGTTCTTTAATCGTCCGCGACATTCGAGCAAGACCGATAGAAAACTGCTGCGAAATCTGCTCACCGATTGTACGGACACGACGATTGCTCAAGTGATCAATATCATCAACCTGAGCTTTCATGTTCTTCAGTCGGATAATCTCTTTAATGATGGCAAGGATATCATCCTTCGTCAGATAACGAATATCCATATCCACATCTATTTTCAGACGTTTGTTCAACCGATACCGGCCTACTTCCCCGAGATCATACTTTTTATCACTAAAGAACAGACGTTCAAGCACCTGTCGAGCCGTCTCAGCATCCGGCATTTCACCGGTTCTAATCTGGCGATAAATTTCTGCAAGTGCAGATTCTTCATCGTGAGAAGGATCTTTGCGCATCGTATTCATAAATACGTCTCGCTCAGACTCTTCAGGTTCAAGTGTTTGTACTCGAACCTTATCTAAATCAGCTTCTTTTAACAGCCCATAATCATCTTCTGTTAATTCATGATCAACTTCAAGAAGTACTTCACGACTTTCTGCCTCAGTAACTTCTCCCGTCTCATCATCAATAACTTCTTCAATTTTTTCTTCTACAATATCCGTAGCAAGGCGTCGACCGACAAGCTCCTTTTTATATTGCTTCTTTGATTCAATTTCAACGAGCTCAGTTCCGCCAAAAAGGTTAAACAGTTCCTCATCACTGGAGTACCCCAACGCTCGAAGCAAGGTTGTAAATGGAACCTTTTTCTTACGATCAATATAGGCCCAAAGCACATCTCGGATGTCTGTTGAGAACTCAATCCAAGATCCTTTAAAAGGAATCACCTTGGCATTATACAGCTGTGTACCGTTGGGATGGACATTTTGACCGAAAAAAGCACCTGGTGAGCGGTGAAGTTGACTTACAATCACTCGTTCAGATCCGTTGACAATAAAACTGCCTTTTTCCGTCATCCAGGGCAAATCACCCAAGAATACTTCCTGCTCAATCGTTTCAGTAGTCTCGTCATCATCATCAACAGCAGAAAGACGCAGCTTTGCCTTCAGAGGCACGGCATATGAAAGACCACGCTCCTGGCATTCTTTGATGCTGTATTTTGGGGTATCCACGCTGTAATGCATGAATTCCAAAATATGCGTCTCACGAGAATCCTGAATTGGGAAGTTGTTATTAAATATCTTTTGAAGACCTTGATTTTTACGATCTTCCGGTGCAATATCTAATTGAGTAAAGTCCGAAAATGATTCGAGTTGAATATCCAGGAAATCCGGATAGTCGAGCACATGTTCGGTACTGCCAAATGATAAGCGGTCGGTGAAAGGTATTTTCTCCATTTTACTTTGTTTATTCAAAAGGAACCTCTCCTTTAAAATTAATTAGATGGTGATGAGCTGAATTTGCCGCTTCTAAGCACTTTATACAAAGTGAATGGATAGCATGCAAATAGACGCCAATAGCCAATACCGTAAAACGATATTGGCTAATGACAAATAAGTATTTTATTGAGCCCTAATTACTTAAGCTCAACTTCAGCGCCTGCTTCTTCAAGCTTAGACTTAAGGTCTTCAGCTTCTTCTTTAGAGACAGCTTCTTTAACGGGGTTCGGTGCATTGTCAACCAATTCCTTGGCTTCTTTTAGACCGAGACCCGTGATGCTGCGCACTTCTTTAATAACAGCAATCTTCTTGTCTCCGGCTCCGGTAAGAACAACATCAAATTCAGTTTGTTCTTCTTCGCCGTCACCTTCTCCGCCACCAGCAGCAACAGCTACACCAGCAGCTGCAGGCTTAATGTCGTATTCTTCTTCAAGAAAGTTTGCGAGTTCGTTTGCTTCTTTTACAGTTAAGTTGACTAATTGTTCAGCTAAATCTTTAACGTCAGCCATTGTTTATTTCTCCGATTGGTCTTTGTGAATTGAAAATTCGTAGTGTTCGTATTTGTTATTCGTCGCCTTCTTCGGCGATTGTTTCAAGGGCTCCGGCAATATTTCGACCGGGAGCTTGTAAGGCACCTACAACATTGGAAACAGGAGCAAGCAAGAGACCAACAATGTCTCCGATAACTTCGCTCTTAGACTTCATAGCAGCCAAGGTTTCAAGCTCATCCTCACCGTAATAATCTCCGTCGATGATTGCAGCTTTAAATTTTGGCTTTTCTGTTTCGTCAAATAGATTCTTAATCACTTTTGCGGGTGCGGCAAGCTCTTCTTCTACAAAGGCAAAGCCATTTTGCTCAACCAAGTGGGGATACAAATCTTCATATCCGCCAACTTCGTCCATGGCTCGTTTTACCAAGGTATTCTTATATACTTTATACTTGATATCACCTTCAAAGAATTCGCCACGCATGTTGTTGATTTCTTTTACCGACATACCTGAGTAGTTGGTGATATATACAGCACCTGAACTTTTCAGATCTTCGGTAATTGCTTCAACAGTTTGTTTCTTTTCTGCTAATGTTGGCATTATTCAGTTCCTATTTTGTCTTTATGCAGAAATTACGGATGAACGACTCAGTGGAATGCTTGGGCCCATTGTTGAACTCATAAACGCGCTTCGGATATATAATCCTTTAGCAGAAGCGGGTCTGAGTCTCATGACCGTTCGCAAAAATTCCAGAGCGTTTTCACGGATTTCGCGGGCATCAAAGCTTACTCGTCCGATTGAAGCGTGTAAAATACCATACTTGTCTACACGGAAATCAATCTTACCGGATTTAGCTTCTTCAACTGCCTCGGCTACATCGTTTGTAACAGTACCACTCTTGGGATTCGGCATAAGTCCGCGAGGACCCAAAATGCGTCCAAGCTTACCTATCTGCCCCATAACATCCGGAGTGGCAATAATTACATCAACGACTGTCCATCCTTCTTCAATTTTTTCGATATACTCTTCAAGACCTACATGATCTGCTCCGGCCTCTTCGGCTTCTTCTTGCTTAGCTTCATTAACTAAAGCTAATACGCTTATTTCTTTACCAGTGCCGTGTGGCAAGGTAACAGAACCGCGCACCATCTGATCGGCATGCCGGGGATCGACTCCCAGACGTAAATCCAGATCGACGGATGCATCGAAGTTAACCGTAGAGGTTTTCTTCACAAGATCACAAGCTTCCTCCAGAGTATATTCCAACTCGGAATCAATGAGCTCTGCGGCCTCTTGGTATTTCTTTCCTCGTTTAGTTGACATAAATTAATTTTACCTTCTATTTATCTCTTTGTACTCGCAGCCCCATACTTCTGGCAGTTCCTGCAATCATTTCTGCAGCATTCTCAATCTCAAAAGCATTGAGATCCTGCATCTTCTGCTCTGCTATCTCTTTGCACTGGGTCCAAGTTACCTGGCCAACTTTCGTTCTGTTTGGCTCTCCGGAACCGGATTTAATCCCAGCAGCTTGTTTTAGCAGTACTGCAGCAGGTGGAGTCTTCGTTATGAAAGTGAAGGATTTATCCTGATACACAGTAATTTCAACCGGAATAATCGTGCCGGCGTCTTCCTGTGTAGCAGCATTAAATGCCTTACAAAACTCCATAATATTGATTCCAGCCTGACCTAACGCAGGTCCAACAGGGGGTGCAGGGTTTGCCTGCCCGCCACGAATCTGGAGCTTAAGTACTTGATCTACTTTTTTTGCCATTTTAATTTACTGCTTGTACTAATTTTTATTTGCCGCGTAATAGCTCACTTTGCATCAAGTGATTAATATGTGGTCAAGTTGCAGGTTCTACCTGGTTCACACCAACTTCAACCGGGGTCTTTCGACCGAAAATACTTACAAGAACACGTAGTTTGAGTTTATCAGTATTAACCTCTTGTACGGTTCCATCAAAATCTTTAAATGGTCCATCAATAACTTTAACAATATCCCCTTCATCATAGGGAATTTCAATCTTGCCCCCCTGCTCCATTGCATCTTCATTATCCTGAACCTGTCCAAGAATTCTATTCACCTCAGACTTACGGAGCGGCTTGGGCTTATGTTCATTTTTACTCTTTAAAAATCCTATCGTTGAAGGAGCACCCTGAATAAGGTTATTCACCTCTTCATCATAAATTGTCTTCAACATAATATAACCTGGAAGAAAATTCTTTTCGCGCGTCTTCTTCTTCCCTGACCGTATCTCAATGACTGTTTCAGTAGGAATCAACACCTCACTGATTTTGTCTTCCAATCCCTGCATCTCAATCTCACGATCCAAGTAACGCTTCACTTTTTTCTCGTGATTTGAAAATACACGGACTATATACCACTGATGCTGATCTTCTTGTGTCATTGATAAATGGCTTCTAATATCGTGCTATAAACTTGATCTACCGCAAAAATAAATGCAGACAAGAGTATCGTAAATACTACTACTACAATAGTATAGTCAACCAACTCGTCCTGATCCGGCCAGGAGACTTTCTTCATCTCCTTGCGCACATCTTTTAAATACTCTTTTATGCTATCCATGAATTTTTATCCAATTCTAAACTTGCACGGGTGGAAGGACTTGAACCCACAACCTTCGGTTTTGGAGACCGCTGCTCTGCCAATTGAGCTACACCCGTATATGCCGAAAGAACAGACCTCTTAGAAGCCTATTCTTTCGTGCAATTTTATGTGCAGAAACGTGACTTATTACTCAATAATTTCAGTTACAACACCGGCGCCTACCGTGCGGCCGCCCTCGCGGATCGCAAATCGCAGGCCTTCTTCCATCGC